>NZ_CBDCRS010000004.1:1390000-1567500 GCF_965221235.1 Ruegeria sp. | reverse complement strand
CGCAAAATGTTATGTCTTTCTCTTTCTGGATCAAATCAAGCGCGAGAAGGGCGTTTGGTGAATGCCTTGGCAGCAAGAGGCGATGAAAGACGTGATACTCTGCGATAAGCCATGGGGAGCTGAGAATAAGCTTTGATCCATGGATCTCTGAATGGGGCAACCCACCTGAAAGCTTCATATTGTTATCTTTGATACTCAATATGGGGTTTAAACAGGTACTTAAGACCTGAATACATAGGGTTTTAAGAGCAAACCCGGGGAACTGAAACATCTAAGTACCCGGAGGAAAGGAAATCAATTGATACTCCCCTAGTAGCGGCGAGCGAACGGGGACCAGCCGAGCCAGATAAGTGACTAGAACATGTTGGGAAGCATGGCCATAGCGGGTGACAGCCCCGTATAGGAAGCTTTGATGGACGTATTAAGTAGGGCGGAACACGTGAAATTCTGTCTGAAGATCGGAGGACCACCTTCGAAGGCTAAGTACTCCTTGCTGACCGATAGCGAACCAGTACCGTGAGGGAAAGGTGAAAAGCACCCCGACGAGGGGAGTGAAACAGTACCTGAAACCGAACGCCTACAATCAGTCGGAGGCTCCTTGCGAGCTGACGGCGTACCTTTTGTATAATGGGTCATCGACTTGGTCTCACGAGCAAGCTTAAGCCGTTAGGTGTAGGCGTAGCGAAAGCGAGTCTTAATAGGGCGTATGAGTTCGTGGGATCAGACCCGAAACCGAGTGATCTAGGCATGGCCAGGTTGAAGGTAAGGTAACACTTACTGGAGGACCGAACCCACATCCGTTGAAAAGGATCGGGATGAGCTGTGCCTAGGGGTGAAAGGCCAATCAAACTCGGAGATAGCTGGTTCTCTGCGAAATCTATTTAGGTAGAGCGTCATCCGAATACCCCGGGGGGTAGAGCACTGGATGGGTAATGGGGCCCCACAGGCTTACTGATCCTAACCAAACTCCGAATACCCGGGAGTACTAGATGGCAGACACACTGCGGATGCTAACGTCCGTAGTGGAGAGGGAAACAACCCTGACCTACAGCTAAGGCCCCCAATTCATGGCTAAGTGGGAAAGCAGGTGGGACGACCAAAACAACCAGGAGGTTGGCTTAGAAGCAGCCATCCTTTAAAGATAGCGTAACAGCTCACTGGTCTAAATAAGTTGTCCTGCGGCGAAGATGTAACGGGGCTCAAGCCATGAGCCGAAGCTTAGGATGCCGTAAGGCATGGTAGCAGAGCGTAGTGTGACATAGAACTCATCCGTATTTGCATCTTTCTGTGAAATATCAGTGGATGTAATGACGGATCGAGTTCTTTCGATGAAGCCGGCCTGTGAGGGATCCGGTGGAGAGATCACTAGTGAGAATGATGACATGAGTAGCGACAAAGAGTGTGAGAGACACTCTCGCCGAAAGTCCAAGGGTTCCTGCTTAAAGCTAATCTGAGCAGGGTAAGCCGGCCCCTAAGCCGAGGCCGAAAGGCGTAGGCGATGGGAACTAGGTTAATATTCCTAGGCCAGGAGGATGTGACGGATCACAGGTGTAGTTCAATCTTATCGGATTGGTTGGGCTGCTGAGTGGTTCCTGGAAATAGCCCTCCATCAGACCGTACCCTAAACCGACACAGGTGGACTGGTAGAGCATACCAAGGCGCTTGAGAGAACGATGTTGAAGGAACTCGGCAAAATACCTCCGTAAGTTCGCGAGAAGGAGGCCCGGTTCCTAGGCAACTAGGGGCTGGGGGCACAAACCAGGGGGTGGCGACTGTTTATTAAAAACACAGGGCTCTGCGAAGTCGCAAGACGACGTATAGGGTCTGACGCCTGCCCGGTGCCTGAAGGTTAAAAGGAGAGGTGAGAGCCTTGAATTGAAGCCCAGGTAAACGGCGGCCGTAACTATAACGGTCCTAAGGTAGCGAAATTCCTTGTCGGGTAAGTTCCGACCTGCACGAATGGCGTAACGACTTCCCCGCTGTCTCCAACATCGACTCAGCGAAATTGAATTGCCTGTCAAGATGCAGGCTTCCCGCGGTTAGACGGAAAGACCCCGTGCACCTTTACTACAGCTTCGCACTGGCATCAGGATTGTGATGTGCAGGATAGGTGGTAGGCTTTGAAGCGGAAACGCAAGTATCCGTGGAGCCTCCCTTGAGATACCACCCTTCGCACTCTTGATGTCTAACCGCGGTCCGTTATCCGGATCCGGGACCCTGCGTGGCGGGTAGTTTGACTGGGGCGGTCGCCTCCTAAAGCGTAACGGAGGCGCGCGAAGGTTGGCTCAGAGCGGTCGGAAATCGCTCGTTGAGTGCAATGGCAGAAGCCAGCCTGACTGCGAGACTGACAAGTCGAGCAGAGTCGAAAGACGGCCATAGTGATCCGGTGGTCCCGAGTGGAAGGGCCATCGCTCAACGGATAAAAGGTACGCCGGGGATAACAGGCTGATACTGCCCAAGAGTCCATATCGACGGCAGTGTTTGGCACCTCGATGTCGGCTCATCTCATCCTGGGGCTGGAGCAGGTCCCAAGGGTACGGCTGTTCGCCGTTTAAAGAGGTACGTGAGCTGGGTTTAGAACGTCGTGAGACAGTTCGGTCCCTATCTGCCGTGGGTGTAGGAGACTTGAGAGGAGTTGCCCCTAGTACGAGAGGACCGGGGTGAACGATCCACTGGTGGACCAGTTGTCGTGCCAACGGCAGTGCTGGGTAGCTATGATCGGACAGGATAACCGCTGAAGGCATCTAAGCGGGAAGCCCCCCTCAAAACAAGGTCTCCCTGAGGGCCGTGGAAGACCACCACGTCAATAGGCCGGAGATGTAAGCGCAGTAATGCGTTCAGTTGACCGGTACTAATCGCCCGATAGGCTTGATTTGATCCAGTAATGGAAAGACAAGACCAAAGCATACACCGACCTTGACTAAGGATAGCGTCGCAGCACCTAGCCGCGATGTTGATTGATACTATAACCGTGCGGGAACGTGCCTTTTGTGAACAAAAGACGCTGCCTCCCGCGCGTCGCCTTTTTGCAAAGCAAAAAGAGCGACGGGGATTTTCCTCGGTTTGGTGGTCATAGCGCAAGTGAAACACCCGGTCCCATCCCGAACCCGGAAGTTAAGCACTGCCGCGCCAATGGTACTTGGGCTTAAGCCCCGGGAGAGTAGGTCACCGCCAAACCTAGTAAAATCCCCCCTCTCTCTAGGGTCTGTTGACATTTGGGATTCACAATTTGTCTGAACTCTGATTCAAGTTTCCAAAATGGAGGTTTGAATGGACGAAAACCGTTTTGTGATTTCGGATGATCTTTGGGAGAAGATGGCGCTGCTCCTGCCCGGCAAGGCCGGTGACCCGGGGGCGACGGGTCAGGATAATCGACGGTTCATGGAAGCGGTACTTTGGCGCGTACGAACAGGCGCGCCATGGCGTGACCTACCCAAGGATTTCGGTAACTGGAATTCGGTTTTCAAACGCTTTCGTCGATGGGCCAAAGCCGGTGTGTTTGAGAGTCTTTTCAATGCTATAAGCAGAGAGCCCGACCTCGAATACGCTCTGATCGACGGAACAATTGTGCAAGTCCATCAGAAGGCGTCGGGCGCAAAAGGGGGACTCAGCATCAAGCCATCGGACGCTCTCGCGGCGGGCTGACGACCAAGATTGTGGCCCTGGTCGATGCGCTCGGCAACTTGTTCCGTTTTCTGCTTCTACCGGGGCAAGCACACGACATGAAAGGAGTTGCTCCCCTGATCCAGGATGTCTCCTTCGGAGCTTTGCTGGCCGACAAAGCCTTCGATTCTGATTGGCTTCTGAAAGACCTTGATGAGCGCGGCGCTACTGCTGTTATCCCGCCAAAATCGAACCGAAAAATGCTGAGAGACTACGATACCCACATGTACAAGTGGCGTCATCTGATTGAAAATTACTTCGCAAAGATCAAGGAATTCAGAGGTATAGCAACGCGATACGACAAGACCGACATCAGTTACGCTGCTAACTGGCACCTCTGCGCTATGCTCGTCGCCGCACGCTGATTGTCAACAGACCCTAATACGATATCAGAATTACCGACCCCGGCCTCAAGTAGCGTAAGCGATAGGCCAACCTAGTGTCGCGGGATGGAGCAGCCCGGTAGCTCGTCAGGCTCATAACCTGAAGGTCGTAGGTTCAAATCCTACTCCCGCAACCAGGTCGGAAACTCTCAAAACAGCCCGTTCAGACTAAAATTGATCCCCCGGATCAACCGCCTAACGTCTTCACCTCGCCAGGATCATAACCTCTAATAAAAATACAAAAGTGACGCGCAACGGTCGTTTTAGTTTCGAAGATTTAAAATCTTCATAAAACCATCAGCTTAAACCCAACTTTCGACGCAAGCTTCTCACAGACGTGACGGTTTAGTCGATTAGCGGTGATCCAGACCTTCGAAAGACCTGGAGACCGAGCGATGCTATACCTGAATAAACTAGAAACCCTGGTCCGAGGTGCATATGCCTTGGCATTTTTTTTGGGTCGGATGGTTTGTGCAGTGACAATATTGGCGGTCTTTCCGGTGTCAGCGGCCCATGCTCAGACCGTGCTGGTGGTCGGTAATGACCGCGGTGGATACCTGCATGACCGCTTAATCGAGTTGGAAAATCTAAATCGCAATGGGGTTCGGATTGAAATCCGGGGGCGGGTTTGTTTTTCCACATGTACGATGTTTCTAGGGATACCGGGTACCTGCGTCTTGCCCGGAACCGTTTTTGGCTTTCATGGGCCGTCTCGAGGTGGTCAGCGGTTAGCAAAAAGGGACTTTGACTATTTCAGCCAGATTATGGCCGGCTATTACCCTGACCCTTTGAAAACCTGGTTCATGGAAACCGGACGTAACCGGCTCAATGGTGTCTACCGGGTAAAAGGCGCTGCGCTCATCCAGATAGGCGTCCCAGAGTGTCAGGACGCCTGACCACAGGCTTGCTCGCGCAAATCCGCTCGGGTATCACGGCTGAGCCACCCGAATATGTGGTACCAGGACAGACCCGACCAGGCAGGAGACCGGTTGATCTTGCTGACATCCCTTTTCCGACGGCTCACCGGGCGCGCAGCTTTTGCTGCACCTGCCCCCGAGATGCCGCTTTGTGTCATTGGTGACGTACATGGGTGTCTTACCCAGTTGGAAGCGCTGTTGTCGCAGGTGCCGTCAGACCACCGGGTTGTTCTTGTCGGTGACTATGTTGATCGTGGCGAAAACAGCGCCGGGGTGTTGCGTCTTGTCAGTGCGCGCCGGGATTTCACCTGTTTGATGGGCAATCACGAGGACATGTTGTTGCAGTTCCTGAAAGACCCCCACGGCGAAGGAGCGCGGTGGTTGCGGTTCGGGGGATTACAGACGCTGGCCTCTTTTGGTGTTAGCGGGGTGCGTTCCGATATGTCGCCGGACGAACTGACCGATTGCCGTGACAAGTTGCAGACGGCAATGGGGGCATCGCTTGTCCAATGGTTGACGGATCTGGAAACACAGGTTTTTACCGGAAATGTTTTAGTCGTTCATGCAGGCGCCGATCCGGCGGTTGCGCCGGCGGACCAGAAGGACAAGACCCTGATCTGGGGTCATCCGTCGTTCCCGACGACAGATCGGCGGGACGGTGTTTGGGTGGTGCATGGGCATACAATCGTAACTGAAGCCCAGTCAAACCGGGGGCGCATTGCGGTGGATACGGGCGCGTTTGCAACCGGTCGGCTGAGCGCGGTCTGCCTCGATGGCTCCGAGCCGCGATTTCTGACCACATAAGACCATCTTGTTAGTAATTTACGACGCATTCTTCGGGGCATAGCCACGATGCGAAAAATCTCGTTTAATGGGGCGTAACAAACAGTAGATCGGATATTGAAATTACTATGTTGATTACGCCTGTGCTACTATGCGGCGGTTCCGGAACGCGCCTGTGGCCTTTGTCCCGAAAAAGCTATCCTAAACAATTTGTACCTTTGGTGGGCGAGGAAACCTTGTTTCAGGCCTCGGCCCGCCGCTTGGCCGGATCAACCGAGCGGTTGAACTTTGCGGCACCGGTCGTGCTGACCAATTCTGATTTCCGCTTTATCGTGGTCGAACAGTTGCAGGCCGTAGGCATAGATCCCGGTGCAATCCTGATCGAGCCTGAAGGCCGCAATACGGCCCCGGCGGTTCTGGCCGCGGCGCTGCACGCCTATGAGCAGGATCAGAACGCCGTATTGTTGGTAGCCCCTTCAGATCATGTCGTACCGGATGCCGAAGCCTTTCACGCAGCGGTAGAGCGCGGGCTTGAAGCCATCGCTCAGGGGCAGTTGGTGACCTTCGGAATCATGCCAACCCACCCGGAAACCGCTTATGGGTATCTGGAACTGGCCGAACCGTCGGATGGTCAGGGCGCGCCGGTGGCTTTGAAGAAATTCGTGGAAAAGCCAGACCACGCGCGGGCGGCGGAAATGCTTGCAGCCGGGAATTACAAATGGAACGCAGGGATATTCCTGTTCCGTGCGTCTGACATAATCGAGGCCTTCCGCACCCATGCCGCGGACATGATCACACCGGTTCAGTCTGCAGTGGAAACAGCGCAGCCCGATCTGGGGTTTTTGCGCCTGAACCCGGATCATTGGGGCCAGGCCGATGATATCTCAATCGACTACGCGGTTATGGAGAAAGCAACCAACCTGTCCGTTGTACCATTTGACGCCGCATGGTCCGATCTTGGCGGGTGGGATGCCGTCTGGCGGGAAAGCGGGCCGGACATTAACGGCGTGGTCGCAGGCGAAGGCGCGACGGCGATTGAGTGCCACAACACCTTGCTGCGGTCAGAGAGCGAGCAGCTGGAGCTGGTCGGAATCGGTCTGAACAACATCATCGCCGTAGCGATGAATGACGCGGTTCTGGTGGCGGATGCGACCCGCGCGCAGGATGTCAAAAAGGCCGTGGCCGCGCTGAAGGAAAAAGGTGCCGCTCAGGCGACCGAATTCCCCAAAGATCACCGGCCCTGGGGTTGGTTTGAAAGCCTGGTGGTCGGCGACCGCTTTCAGGTCAAGCGCATCCATGTGCATCCCGGAGCATCGCTCAGCCTGCAAAGCCATTTCCACCGGTCCGAACACTGGATCGTGGTTGAAGGCACGGCGCATGTAACCATTGATGATCGTGAGCAGTTGGTGACCGAAAACGAGTCGGTCTATATCCCTGTCGGTGCCGTTCACCGGATGGAGAACCCCGGCAAGGTGCCTATGGTCCTGATCGAAGTTCAGAACGGTGCTTACGTCGGCGAGGATGACATCGTCAGGTACGAGGATAAATACGCACGTGGACAGGGGGCAAAGGGCTGACGATCCGCGCAACGCCCGGTCCGCTTTCCGGTCGTTAAGCCCTGATGGCTAGCGTCCCGCTGTTATACACAGACAGCGAGATGCAACTCATGACAACGAACCCGTTTACCAACCGCGTGTCCAACCTGTCCGGCCCCGCACGCGACATTGCGCCTGTGACCCCTTCGGACGCCACCGATCTGCCCGATGTGGCCATCGGACTTTTTGTCGAATCCGGCGGTGCCTTGGTGATCACCACCGTGCGTGGTGAAACCCGCACCGTTCAGGTGGCCGATTTCTCGATCCTGCCCGTCGGCGTGACCCGCGTGCATGCCACGGGGACAACGGCCACGGGTATCCATGCCATGGTCCTGGCCTGATTGTGACAGGGGACCGGGCGCGTTTTGCCGTTGAATGATGCGCCCCGGCCCTAATCCGCGCCGAACAGGTCGCGGGTAAAGACCTTGTCGCTGACATCGCTGATCTCATCCGACAATCGGTTGGCAACGATAAGGTCGGCCCGGGACTTGAACTCTTCAAGATCGTGGATCACGGGCGAATGGAAAAAGTGGTCTTCGGTCAGCACCGGCTCATACACGATGACCTGCAATCCTTTGGCCTTGATCCGCTTCATGATCCCCTGAACCGAGCTTTGGCGGTAATTGTCGCTGCCTTCCTTCATCACCAGCCGATAAATCCCTACGGTTTTTGGCCCCTTCATCAGAATCTGATCGCTGAGGAAATCCTTACGGGTCCGGTTGGCATCGACGATAGCCCGGATCAGGTTCTGCGGCACGTGGCTGTAATTGGCCAGCAATTGCTTGGTGTCTTTGGGCAGGCAATAGCCGCCATAGCCAAAGGACGGGTTATTGTACTGCGCCCCAATACGCGGATCGAGGCTGACGCCTTCGATGATCTGGCGCGAGTCCATACCGCCCGCCAAGGAATAGCTATCGAGCTCGTTGAAGAAGGCGACGCGCATGGCAAGATAGGTATTGGCGAACAGCTTGATGGCCTCGGCCTCAGACGCGTCGGTGAACAGCACCGGTACATCCTTGTCCACGGCCCCTTCCAGCAGCAGGTCGGCGAAAATTTTAGCCCGGTCAGATCGTTCGCCTACGATGATCCGGCTGGGATGCAGATTGTCATACAGCGCCCGGCCTTCGCGCAGAAACTCGGGCGAGAAGATCACGTTCTCGGTGTCGAACTGCTGTCGCGCCTCGGTCACGAAGCCCACCGGGATTGTCGACTTGATCACGACAACAGCGTCCGGGTTGAGCGTGGTCACCTGTTCGATCACAGCCTCGACCGAGCTGGTGTCAAAATAGTTGCTGCGCGGATCGTAATTGGTGGGCGTAGCCACAATCACGAATTCCGCGCCATCAAAGGCGGTTTCGGCATCGGTGGTGGCTGTCAGGTTCAGCGTGCGGTTGGCCAGAAACTCTTTGATCTCGGGGTCCTGAATCGGGCTTTCGCGCCGATTGATCATGTCCACCCGGTCCTGCGAGATGTCCAGAGCGACCACTGTGTGGTTTTGCGCCAGCAATACGGCATTGGACAGGCCGACATAGCCGATCCCGGCAATCGCAATTTTCATATTGCAGTTCCTTATTCCTTTTTGGCCCGTGCATCCGGTCCTTATCTGGTCGCAGTGTCATGGCACAGAAAGGCGGTCAAAGCCAGCCGGGCAATACAGGCCAGCCTGTGCGTGCCGCTGCCGATCAGTTCACCGCCGCATTGACCGGGGTTGTGATCAGCGACGGGGTGATCTGGCTGATGGTGCGGCCCCAGCGGGTCACCGGATTTTCGGCAATAAAAATGATGTCGTTGCTGCGCAGCTCAAACTGGGCGGCCAGCGTCAGGTTTGCCGCGTTGCGGGTGTCCAGATGCCAGGCCGTCACCGCGCCGAATTCGCGAACATCCTGCGAGGCGCGCAGAACGTAGACCTCTGAGGCGTCGCCGGTTTCCTTGGCAATCCCGCCGCCCGTATCAAACAGCGCATCCGCCAGCGTTGCGCTGCGGTTAAAGGGCAGGGCATAGCGGCCTTGGGTCCGCACCTCGCCGCTGAGATAGACATAGTCGCGATCAACCGCATCCAGTTCGACCGACTGGCGGAAGTTGTCGCGGCGTTCATTCAGGTCGGCGCGGCGCAGATTGACCGTGGTGTTCAGCTCTTGCAGAGCGGTCTGGCGACCCTCCAGCGCGGTTTCGCGCAATTGGATCTGCTGCGCGAAATAGCGCTCAGCCCGGTCCAGATCATAGTCGATGTCTACAAAGACTGAGTCATCTGCGATCAGGTTCAGGTTCTGCAAAGCAGTCTGTGCATAGAGGTCCTCAAGCGGGATCTGATACATCCGTCCATTCCGGTATATCCGCACCGAAGAGGTGTCGATGTCGCTGACCGACACTGAACCTGCCGCCGAAAGTGCCTCGCCCAAGGTCAGCCGGGTCAGGGTGATCGGCTGCACGCCGGGTCGGCCCACCGCGCCGCCAACCGCAACGCGGCGCGAGTTGAATTCAGCAATCTCAAGACTGAAGGTGGGGTCGATCTGGTTTTCCACCAAGCGCTGGAACAGCACGGCTTCGGCTTCGTCCACCGTCAGGTCAACCAGCCGGACGCGGCCGACATCGGGGATGTTGATCGCACCGTCATCCTGCACGGTATAGCCGTTGCGGCTGTTCTGCGCGGCCAGCAGACCGGACAGCTCGGCGGCGGTGCCTTGGGTGGACGGGGTCGACAGCACCAATACGTCACCGACGCCGATCGTGTAGGGGCCGGGGTTGACCTGCGGTGGCGGGTCCAGTTCCAGCCCCGCGCGCGAGCCATCCTGTGTCGACGGCGCCTGAGGCAGCGCGCCAGGGCCGCGCGGGATGGTTCCCGCTCCGGACCCGGCGGACAGCCCAAAGACCGAAGGCAGCGTCTTGGGCGCGTAAGATGACCGGTTGGCCACCAATACGGTTTCCGGCGTCACCGGCACCACACGCACCTTGCCGCTGTCCGATACCCCTGCCGTCACCGATGGGCTGCGATAGATGGTCGAGCACCCGGCGATCAGGCCGCTCAGGGCCAGCAGGCTGAGGAAGAATGGAATTCGGCGCATCAGAGGCCCTCCGCTGTTTGAAATCTCAGGTCCCATCCGGGATGACCTTGATGAAAATGTTGCCCAGAAAATCGCCGGTCCATTGCGAGGACTGTACGATCTGGCCGGTGCTGTCCTGCACCCAGTAAGTGTTGCTGAACTGCTGGGTCACGCCATGGCACGCTTCCTGCCACTTCTCTGTGGTAACCGGATTGCCCAGCAGCAGGACGTCCTCGGCCCCGATGGAAGCGATCCGGCATCTGTAGGCGTGCAGCTCGATCTCATCATTGCCGTTCAGAAAACTGTGGAACCGTTCGGCTTGGCCTTCATGGCCGTTCCGGATCAGATCGGCAGATTGGCGCAGATCCGATCCGGCCAATCCGCTGCCGAACCCTTTGGTAGATATCAGCAGCCCCTGCTTCAGTGTGATTGTCGCGCCGTCCGCGCTCAGCCAGGTCTGGACGCCGTCCCGCTGGGCCTCAAGCAGCATCACGCCACTCAGATCGCGCGAGGGAAAGGCGACCTCAAGCCGGGGCGGGATCGGGCGGCGTGAAACCAACGCGCTGGCGCGCGGGTGAAAGCGGGCGGCGTTGGGGGTCAGCGCACCCTTCAGCAGGTCGAAATCCTGCTGCGCCTCACCGCAGGAGGTCAGCAACAGGGACAGCAGTGCAAAACGCAGCGCTTTCATCGCCAGAACCTCCCTCTGCCGCGGGACAGAGACTGCGCGCGCGCCTCGCGGGTTACGCCATAAAGCCGGTTGCGTACATGCAGCCGCGCACCGCCATCCCGCAGGACCGGGCGGATGGTCTGAGCGATCTTGTTGCGGGACGGCCGGCCGGTCAGCCATGACACCGGGATT
The DNA here is from genome assembly GCF_965221235.1 of Ruegeria sp. Taxonomy (GTDB): domain Bacteria; phylum Pseudomonadota; class Alphaproteobacteria; order Rhodobacterales; family Rhodobacteraceae; genus Ruegeria. The sequence goes on along the minus strand of NZ_CBDCRS010000004.1, from coordinate 1,556,259 downwards.
TCCAGCCGAATACCTTTGTCGAACGAGCCTTCGCCAAATTCTTCTGAACTGACATTGGTCAGGGTAAAGAAAGCCCCGACCTTGAACCCGTTGGTGAATTCACGATCCAGCGAGAAGGTTGCGCCATAATCTCCGGCCAGATAGCGCCCGATATCGACCTGCGCGTGATACTCCCCCGGCAGATCGTAATAGGCCGACATGTGACCGGTCGCGACGGTGTAGTCCTGAAAGCCAAAAAGTACGTCAAAATCGCGCTGCGCGACGTAATTGGCCTCGACCCCAAGGGCCAGACGGCTGTTGGTGGGATACCACAACAGTTCCGAGGAGAGCCCGCCGAACATGGATTCCAGATAGCCCAGCGTGGTGCGGGCATAAAAATTCGGGGCGGGCCGCCAAAGGTATTCGGCGGTCATATGCTCGATCCGCAGATTGGATTCTCGGGCATAGATCGGCCAGTCCGACCGCACCCGCGGCAGGGTGGAATCCGATTGCCGTGTGCTGTCGTCCAACGTGCTGAGGATCGGCTGGCGCAGGCCAGTGGACAGGGTAAAGCCGGGCGAAAGCGTGTAGTCCAGCCCCAAGGCCGCCCCGACCTCGTATCGCAGCGGGTCATCCGGGTCGAAGAACGAAAAGTTCAGATATGGCCCGAACCGGTATGAGAAATGTGGAAAGGCGTCGGTCAGCACACCGCCCTGCACCAGCGGCAGCGTGTCCGAGACCTCGGCCCGCGCAAAACTGCGCCAGGCATTATCCGGGTCATGCTCAAGCTCATAAAGATCGGCGCGGTTGATCCGCACCGCGCTCAGCGGCACGCCGCTGGACATCAGGGCGATGTCGAAATGTTCGATCTGTGGTGGTTGTTCATTCGCGAGGACGCGGGCGGTGCGGCCAAGGGCCTGCGCGGCCTGTCCATAGGTGGTGTTCTCGACACCGACCTGAACGCTATCGTCACTCTCGGACAAGTAGACCAGACGCAGCCCTTCTTGTTTCAACGCGGTTTGCAGCTGTTCCCGGATGTCGCTTTGGTCTTGTGCCTGCCGTGCCTTGGGTGGGCGCAAAGGCGGTGGCGCGGCCCCTTGTCCACCGGGAACCGCCGATTGGCGTGGGTCAATGAAATAGCTGTAGGTCAGGCCCAGCGTGGTGCCGTACAGCACCGAAGTCGTCAGCTGCGATCCGTTTTTAAACCGGTACTGGACCCCGACATTGATCGGCGTTTTGACATCGAACCCAATGCTGTCCTGTTCAGCGGTATAGAGGTCCGGTGAGTATTCGGCCAAAAAGGTCAAACGGTCGTTATATGTCCAGCTGCCACCGCCAAAGAGGGCGGCATCTCCGTGAAACCAGTTGCCGAAATCCAATTGGCCGGTCTCTGAAATTCCACCCGCTCCCGAGGCATCGCGCGTGTCCAGCCGACTGCTGAAAACCCCCAGCGGGTTGGAAAAAGCCCCTCGGCCCGCCAACCGGCCCCAGCCGATCCCGCCGGTCAGTTTCAGCCGGTCGCGAATGGTTTTGGTGGCCACGATGTATTCCGCGGCATAGATGCCGGTGCCGCCGAAATCGCGTAATCCAACGACGACTGCGGGGCTGTTCGAACTTTCCTCACGCAGGCGGAAATGCAGGTCGAAACTGCGATCATAGCGGTCATTGGCGCCGCCATCGAAGCCTTCGATATAGGCGTATCGGAAACTGCCATGGATCCACGGCAACATCTGAAAGGTCATCGTGCCACGCCCGGTGTTCCGAAGTCCCGCGGCGGTAAAGACAAGGGTGCCGTCGTCAAACATTTCGGCAGTGGGCAGTTCCAGCAGGCCGGGTGTGCCGTAGGTCGAAACGGATTGCGCCTGTGCCGTGCCCGCGACGGCAAGGCATAGCAAGGCGAGCAGGCTTTTCCGCCTTGTTCTTACCGCTCGAATCTTCACGTTGTGGTGCCGTTTTGTGTCCTGTCGCCTGAACAGCTGTCTCAGTTTTTGGAGATCATAATTCACCTATAAGAAGAATCTTCAAGCGAAGGTGAGCAATCAGTTCAGTTTCGTCAATGGAAGGTTAAATCTGTGGCCTTTTAAGCGCGCAGTGATCCTGTTTACTTTCTGTAAAGGTTTGGAATGTAACAGTTCATAAACCTTGTTTTAGCCCCTTTTTACGGTGGAAGGGTCTTGCGTCATTCAGCTGTTTGCACACGAGCGTCAGGGCTGAATTAGGAGAGTTTGGATGATCCGAAAGACCATTTTTCTTTTAATACTTTCAACCTCAAGTGTATTCGCGCAAGATGCCGAGACCCCTGAACCCACGTCCGAGATTGACACCGAAGCCGCCATCGCGGCGGCCGAGGCTGCCGGTGTGACCGGGTTTGTGCCACTTGTGGCCCCGACACTGGGTGTACTGGGGGCCGCAGCGGGCCTTGCGGCAGCAGGCGGGGGTGGTTCAACGTCCTCGACAACCGGTACTGTCAACGCGAACTGATCGGTCTGAACCAAATTTAGGTGGTGTATCTGTTTTTACCTTACGAAGTTCGGTGCTCAGCTGTTGTAATACTGGCTGGCGTAGCGACCGTAGGCGTGGCCGTGGCTTTTGGCGCTGCGGGGATTGATCTGTCCAAGCACAAGTCCGGTGAGCCGTTGATTGTCCGTGTGAAACAGCCGTAGGGTTTCGGCCACATCCTGCGCGGTGGTTTCATTCCATTTCACCGTCAACAGCACCGCATCCGCGTTCCGAGCGATCAGACGGGCGTCCGAGACCAGCAAGGCCGGTGGCGTGTCGATCAGGATCACGTCGTACTGGCGACGCATCTCGTCCAGAAAGGCCCGGAACCTGTCCGAGGCAAACAAGTCTGCCGCATTCACCGAGGTCTGTTCCCCGACCAGAACGTCACATCCCAACAGCGGGTCCTGACAAATCGCGTCCTGTGGAGTGATGTCGCCCGACAGGACCGAAACGATCCCTTGCTTCGGTCCGTCCTGCAACTGCCCGGTCATGGTCAGACGACGGATATCGCCCTCGATCAACAGGGTTTTCTTGCCGATCCCGACAAAGTTCTGCGCCAGTGCCAGCGTATTGGTGGTCTTGCCCTCGCCCGGCAGCGAGGATGTGATCATCACCACCTGAGGCGGGCGATCCAAATTGGACAGCATCAAAGAGGTGCGCAGATTTCGTATCGCCTCTGCCATGGCCGAGGACGGTTTCGCGGCAAGGTATTGCAATATCTTGTGCCGCTCGCGACCGGGGCAGGTCGGGATTTGGCCCAGCACTTTGTATCCGGTCTTGCGCTCAAGCTCGGATGCCGCGCGATAGCCACTGCGCTGCGCCTCCAGCAGCAGGACAATGACCGCGCCCAGCAGAACCCCCAGTAAGGCAGAGGTCGCAAGGATCAGCGGTTTGCGCGGCGACGAAGGGGTGCTTGGGATCACCGCGCGCGACAGTTGCCGGCTGTCGGCCTTCTGAATCCCTTCCTGCGCTGAGGTCTCTTTGAGCCGCGCAAGGAAATGCTCATACAGCAGGCGAACGGATTCAGCTTCGCGCGCGAGTTGTTGCAGGGTGATCAGGTCTGCGTTTTGCTGCGCGATCTGCTGTCCCAGTTCCTGGATCGAGGCACGCAAAGTCTGAACCTGTTGCGCCGCCCTATTCGCCTGTTGCGCGGTGCGCGCGATCAGGTGCTGATAGGCGGCGTCAAATGCCTCGGTCCCTGTTTCTTCGATCTGGTCATAGAGCCGGAGCAACTGCGGGTCCTGACTGGCGGTGGCCTGTGCCAAGCGATCTCCGGCAGCCCGCAGCGCATCACTTCGCGCCTGCGCCGTATCCCGCGCAGCTTCGGCCGAGGCGATACGCTCCCGCAGGTCCTTCAGTTGAACCTCCTGTACTTTCAGCGCGTCACGAGAGACCAGAGCCGTGGTCGCATTGAACGCGCTGACTCGGGTCTCTGCGGTCTCAAGCTCGATCCGAAGTTCGGCCACACGCCCGGCCAGCCAATTTGTGGCCTGTTCGGTAGCCTCAAACTTTACGTCGAGCTGATTTTGGACATAGAGCGCCACGATCGCATCTGCGATCAGGGCAGATTTGCGGGCGGACTCGGTTTCAACCGTGACCTCGAACACAAGGCTGAGCGGGACGTTGCGAACGGATACCTGTTGCAGCAGGGCGGTGATGACGTCATCGCGGGTCAGCTGGTCTGACAGGTCATCGGGAATCTGCGCGGGCTGTTTCTGGAAGCCTGCGGTCAACGATTGTTTCAAACCACCCAGCAGGGACACAGGGCGGAGCGCCTCGTTAAACTCAGGGTCCGCAATCAAATCCAGCTGGTCCACCACCTTGCCCATCAGACCACGGGACTTCAGCACCTCCAGCTCGGAATTGACTTCGGTCGTCTCTCCGGCCAGCCCGCCCACCACGCTTTGCAGGTCGACGATACTGTGCTGGTTGGTTTCAAGCATGACAACGGCGCTGGATTTGTACTGCGGCACCGCGATGACGAAGGCAAAGATCGCACCCAGCGTCACCAGAGTGGCCGTGGTCAGAGCGATGATCCATTTTCCCCGCCAGAGTGCTTTCAGCAAAGCGTTCAGGTCGATGATCCCGTCATCCATTGCGTCCGCGTCGAGCGGTCGGGCCGGTCTGAACTGCGCGTCGTGATCGGGCGATTGCTTCATTGGCCGTCTTCGGTTCCGTGGGAATAGCACACGTAATGCGTGTTAACGCCGTTTGTCTCATGACCTCGACGGGAAAGCAAACTCATTACCGGCCGGTGCGCAGCAGAACCGCAGCGGCGGTCAGGGATAGGATTCTGACATCCTCGGCTAAGCTGCGCCGCGTCAGGTAATCGACATCCAGCGCGACCCGATGGCTATAGCTGACATCATTGCGGCCCGAGACCTGCCACAGCCCGGTTATTCCCGGTTTCTGGGCAAGATAAGCCGAAGCCGAACCGCCATATTTGACCAGTTCGACGGCCACGACGGGCCGGGGGCCGACAAAGCTCATGTCACCTTTCAGGACGTTCCAGATTTGCGGCAACTCGTCCAGGCTGGTCCTGCGCAGGATGTGACCCAGCCGATTGATGCGGGGATCGCTGGTCAGTTTATGGTCGCGTTCCCACTCCGCTGCGGCGTCGGGATTGGCCTTCAGATACGCCTGTAAGTGGGTTTCGGCATCCGCAATCATGCTGCGAATTTTCCAGCATTTAAATGGCTTGCCGCCTTTTCCGATCCGCGTATGGCCAAAGAACCCGGGGCCGCCATCAAGGCGGACAAGACTCCATAAGACACCAATGACCGGTGCCACAGCCGGTAGCAGCAACAACGCAAACAGGATGTCAAAGGCGCGTTTTCCCGGTCCGGAATAAATTCCTGCCGGTGGCAAATGGCGTTTTGGTTTCGTTACTGCGCTGTCTGGAAGAAGTGTAGAAGACGTAAAGTCCAGCATCGTTAAAACCCGACTGCCCGATGGGAAAGATTGATGCAAAATTTGATTGAAAGTTTTAAAATTTGATTAACTTAAGGCTTAGTAAATCGAGCTGAATCACAGCCAGTGATTGTTAACCTCGTCTTTCCCGATTCTGTTTGGGGCAACAACCTGGGCGTTCTTTCTGAGGGGTAAAGTTCTGAGATACCGACGCTCTCCTTAAAGAAGAGTATCGGCGGGTCTCGTGGCAGAGTCATATCGGGATGGGCTGCATCCAGAATGACCGGGCGATCTGGATTTCCCCCGCGTCGTCACGATAATTCACAATCTATTGTTGCAACCGTCAAAATGATCTGGATGATCGGTTGCACCATGGTCGCAGCAAGCGGCCAGCCGTCGCAATGACGGCGCTAACAAAAACGGGGAGAACAATATGACTTTGAGAAACCTGATGATTGCTGCCAGCGCTACTGCGTTGATGGCGGCGGGTGCGTCTGCTGACACCTTGCGCTGGGCGCGGGCGGGTGACTCGCTGACGCTGGACCCGCATGCGCAGAACGAAGGCCCGACCTCGGCGCTGGCGCATCAGATTATGGAAACGCTGGTGATGCGCGACCATTCCGGCGCACTTGTGCCGTCGCTGGCCACCGAATGGGCACCGTCCGAAGACAACCCGAATGTCTGGGTGTTCAAACTGCGCGAAGGCGTGACCTTCCATGATGGCGCTGAGTTCGACAGCGAAGACGTTGTCTTCTCGCTGAATCGCGCGATGACGCCGGATTCCGACTACAAGGAACTGCTGGCCTCGGTGAAAGAGGTGCGCGCGCCGGATAAATACACGGTTGAGATCGAAACCGATGGTCCGAACCCGATCATGCCCAACAACCTGACCAACATGTTCATGATGGACAAAGGTTGGGCCGAGGCGAACAACGCCGTGAAGGTGCAGGACTATGAGGGTGGCGAAGACACGTTCGCGGCCAAGAATGCAAACGGCACCGGCCCCTACAAGCTGATCAGCCGCGAGCCGGACGTAAAAACCGTTCTACAGGCCTATGACGGCTATTGGGGCAAGGATGAGTTCCCGCTGGCCGTAACCGAGATTGTCTATACTCCGATTCAGAACGCCGCGACCCGTGTTGCAGCGCTGCTGTCGGGTGAGGTCGACTTCATTCAGGACGTGCCGGTGCAAGACCTTGAGCGTGTTGCCGGCGCTGATGGACTGGACGTGCGCACTGCACCGCAGAACCGGGTGATCTTTTTCGGGATGAACATGGGCGATGCGGATCTGGCCAATGACAATGTCGACGGCAAGAACCCTCTGTCCGATGTGCGTGTGCGTCAGGCCATGTCCAAGGCGATCAACCGCGATGCCATCAAACAGGTCGTGATGCGCGGCCAGTCGGCCCCCGCGGGCATGATCGCTCCGCCTTTCGTCAACGGCTGGGATGAGGGCATGGACAGCTCTTCGACCACCGATATCGAAGGCGCCAAGGCGCTGATGGCCGAAGCGGGCTATCCGGACGGGTTCAGCATCCAGCTTGATTGCCCGAATGACCGCTACATCAATGATGAGGCGATTTGTCAGGCCGCTGTCGGCATGTTGGCGCAGATCGGCATCACCGTGAACCTGGACGCCAAACCCAAGGCGCAGCACTTCCCGTTGATCAACAACCTGGAAACCGACTTCTACATGTTGGGCTGGGGCGTTCCGACCTACGACTCGGAATACATCTTCAACTTCCTCGCCCACACCAAGGGTGAGAAGTATGGTTCGTGGAACGGCACCCGGTATTCCAACCCGGAACTGGATTCTAAAATTCAGGGTCTGGCGTCGGAAACCAATCTGCCCGAGCGTGACAAGCAGATCGCTGAAATCTGGCAGGTGGTACAGGACGAACAGCTGTATATCCCAATCCACCACCAGGTGCTGAACTGGGGTATGAAGTCCAACGTAGGCACTGTGGTCGAGCCGGAAGACTCGCCCAAGATCAAGTACTTCACGCTGAACTAACTCAGCAATACCAGTAGCTTGGCAGGGCGTGATCTTCGCGCCCTGCCTTTTGCGTTATCCTTCAACATCGCGTCCCATTGCGGAACATTCAGGGAGATTTCGCCATGATCCTCAGACACAGCGCCATTGGTCTGGCCCTGCTGGTTGCCACCAGCACGCAGGCGGCCGAATTCAAATGGGCCTCAACCACCGATCCGCAGACGATGGACCCGCATGCGGTCAACTCTGCCCCGGTTCTGGGGTTCCTGAACAACGTCTACGAGGGGCTTGTTCGCCGGGATAAGGACATGCAGGTCGAACCTGCTCTGGCGGTTAGCTGGGAGCCGATCGGCGATGGTGAGGGCTGGCGCTTCAATCTGCGCGAGGGTGTGACCTTCCACGACGGCAGCACATTTGATGCGCAAGACGTGCTGTTCAGCTATCAGCGCGCCTCGGGCGAGGCAGCCGACACCCGCAGCTGGTTTGCGCCGATCAGCGACGTGAAGGTCGTCGACGACTATACCGTCGATTTCATGACCACCGCGCCGAACCCGCTGTTTCCGTCCTCAATCGCCAACTGGATGATCATGGATCAGGGCTGGACCGAGGCGAATGACGCGGTCGTCCCTGACAAGGAAACCGGTAATTACGCCACGCTGAACGCCAATGGCACCGGCGCGTTCAAAGTCACCGCGCGCGAACCCGGCCTGCGTACCGTGCTGGAGCCATTCGACGGCTGGTGGGGCGAAGCCGAACATAACATCACAAGTGCCGAGTTCACGCCGATCCAGAACCCGGCCACCGCCGTTGCGGCGCTGTTGTCGGGCGATGTGGACATGATCAACCCGGTACCGATTCAGGACGTCGCGCGCTTGCAACAACAGGACGATGTCGAGGTTATTCAGGGCATTGAGGCGCGCGTCATCATGCTGGGCTTCGATCATCAGGCCGAGGCGCTGAAATACACCGATGATGCGGGCAAACCCAACCCGTTCCGCGACCCCCGTGTGCGCAAGGCCGTTGCGCAGGCGGTGAATGTCGACGCCATTCTGGCCACCATCATGCGCGGCAATGCAGAGGCGGCCTCGCAACTCGTAAGCCCCGCGATGAGCGGATATTCCGCAGCCAATGCCGACCGCCCCGCTTTTGACGTTGAGGCCGCCAAGGCTCTATTGACCGAGGCAGGCTACGGTGACGGGTTCTCGTTCGGGCTGAAATGCCCCAACGACCGCTATCTGAACGATGAGGCTGTCTGTCAGGCTGTGGTCTCCATGCTGGCCCAAATCGGCATCACCGCGGAACTGGACGCGATGCCTGTCCGCAACTACTGGCCCGAGCTGCGCGAAGACAATTACGACATGTACCTGCTGGGCTGGAGCCCGGGTACCTTTGACGCCGAACATCCGGTGCGCTTCCTTGTGGCCACGCCGAACGAAGAGAAAAAGCTGGGCAGCTGGAATTTCGGCGGCTTTTCGAACGCGCGGGTGGATGAGCTGTTGCCAATGATCCAGTCGGAACTGGATCAGGCCAAACGACAGGCCATGCTGGATGAGGTCACACAGATCATTCAGGATGAACAGGTCTATGTGCCGATGTACGTGCAACCGCTGCTTTGGGGGACGCGCAGCAATGTCGAACTGACGCAGCGCCCGGACAATTTCTTTCTGCTGCGCTGGGTGACGGTGAACTGATGGAACGCCACGTCTGTCTGTTAGCGATATCTTGACCGCTTGGTCAAAACCGGCCTAGAGAGACCGATCAACGAGGGAAACGAATGTTCGCATATATTGTCCGAAGGATGTTCCAATCCGTGATCGTGCTACTGGTCGTGGGTTTGGTGGCCTTTTCCATGTTCCGCTTTGTCGGCGATCCGATCGACAACATGCTGGGGCAAGAGCGCACGCAAGCCGATATCGACAGGCTGCGCACCGAGCTTGGGCTGGATCAGCCGTTTGTGGTGCAATACGCCAAGTTCCTGCAAGGCGCGGTGAAGGGCAATTTTGGCGTGTCCTATCGCCAGGGCCGCCCGGTTTCGACCATCCTGATCGAGCGCGCGCCCGCAACGCTGGAACTGGCCTTTGTCTCGGGCTTTCTGGCCATCACCATGGGCATTGCGCTGGGCGTGTTTACGGCGATCCGACGACAAGGGATTGCCGCGAATGTCATCATGACCGTGTCATTGATCGGGGTGTCCCTGCCTACATTCTTAATCGGGATATTGCTGATCTATGTCTTCTCGGTGGAACTCGACCTTCTCCCCAGCTTTGGGAGGGGCGAGACCGTTATGATTGGCAATTGGTCGACAGGGTTCCTGACGGCCTCGGGGCTCAAGGCGTTGATCCTGCCGGCGATCACGCTGGGCCTCTATCAGATGACGCTGATCATGCGGCTGGTGCGGTCGGAGATGCTTGAGGTGCTGCGCGCCGACTACGTTCGCTTTGCCCGCGCCCGAGGGCTGTCGGACCGGGTGATCAATTTCCGCCACGCGCTGAAGAACACGTTGGTGCCGGTGATCACGATTACCGGATTGCAACTTGGCTCGATCATCGCCTTCGCGATCATCACCGAGACGGTGTTCCAATGGCCGGGCGTTGGTCTGCTGTTCATCAACGCGATCCAGTTTGTCGATATCCCCGTCATGGCCGCCTATCTGATGCTGATTTCGGTCATGTTCGTGACGATCAACCTAATCGTCGATCTTCTTTACTATGCCATTGACCCGCGCCTGCGTGTCGACGCGAGGGCCACATGACCGATACCATCGAAACCCCGAAACCCGCGCCGCAGTCGCGTTTCGCCAAGTTCTGGGACAGCGATTTTGCTTGGTCATTCCGGCATTCTCCGGTGGCCGTGATCGCCTCATTGGTGGTGGTGATCCTTGTGCTGGCAGCGATTTTTGCACCGCTGATCGCGCCCCATAATCCGTTTGATCCGGCGACGTTGAACCTGATGAACGGCTTTACTCCGCCGGGTACGCCGAACGCCTTTACGCAAGAGACCTTCTTGCTGGGTACCGACGATCAGGGGCGGGACGTGTTCTCGACCATCCTCTATGGCCTGCGGATTTCGCTGTTTGTCGGCGCGTCTGCGGTATTGCTGGCGATGATCATCGGCGTGATCCTCGGGCTGGTTGCCGCTTATTTCGGAGGCTGGATCGAGACCCTGATCATGCGGATCGCCGATGTGCAGCTGACCTTCCCAGCCATTCTGGTCGCCATGCTGATCTTTGGCATCGCCAAAGGGTTCACGCCGCCGGAATACCGCAATGAGATGGCGATCTACGTGCTGATCATCGCCATTGCCCTGTCGGACTGGGTGCAGTTTGCCCGTGTGGTGCGCGGCGCTGCGCTGGTGGAAAAGAACAAGGAATATGTTCAGGCAGCGCGTCTGATTGGACGCGGGTCTTTCCCGATTATGTTCCGCCATATCTTGCCCAACGTCCTCAGCCCGGTTCTGGTGATCGCCACCATTTCTTTGGCGCTGGCGATCATCGCCGAGGCGACGCTAAGCTTCCTCGGCGTTGGCGCGCCTCCGACCCAGCCCTCGCTTGGTACGCTGATCCGCATCGGGCAGGGGTTCCTGTTCTCGGGTGAGTGGTGGATCCTGTTCTTCCCGGCCTGCACCCTTCTGGCGCTGGCCCTGTCTGTGAACCTGCTGGGCGACTGGCTGCGCGATGCGCTGAACCCCAAGCTGCGGTGATTTCATGAGCCTTCTGACGATCAATGACCTGACGGTCGAATTCCCGACCCGCCGCCAATTGTTCACTGCCGTGAACCATGTCGACCTGTCGGTTGAGCCCGGCGAAATCCACGGTCTTGTGGGCGAATCCGGTGCCGGTAAGTCCACCATCGGTGCCGCGATCATGGGCCTGCTGGACCGCCCCGGCCGTATTGCCAGCGGTATGATCAAACTCAGCGGAGATCAGATCAGCGGTCTGGACGCTGAGGCGATGCGGGGGCTGCGCGGCAAGAAGATCTCGATGATCTTTCAGGACCCGCTGACCTCGTTGAACCCGCTGTTCACGGTGCGCGAGCAATTGGTCGAGACCATTCAGGCCCATCTGGGCGGTTCGGACGCCGAGGCCAACCAACGCGCCCGCGATCTGATCGACCGGGTTGGCATCCCCGACCCGGACACGCGGCTGGACCAGTACCCGCACCAATTCTCGGGCGGGATGCGGCAGCGTGTGGTTATTGCGCTGGCGCTTTGTACCGAACCGGATGTGATCATCGCAGACGAGCCGACCACGGCGCTGGACGTCTCGGTTCAGGCGCAGATTCTGGACCTGATCAAGGAGCTGGCGCAGGAACGTCAGGTCGGCGTCATCCTGATCACGCATGATATGGGTGTGATTGCCGACACCACCGACAAAGTCACGGTGATGTATGCGGGCAAGGTAGTTGAAAGCGGCCCGACCGCGCAGGTCATGGGCCAGCCTACCCACGAATACACCAAATCTCTGATCGCTGCTGTGCCGCGCCCGACGCTGAAGCTGCATCGTTTCCCACAGATCAGCTATGGCGGGCGCGAGACCCGGTTCGCCATCGACGACATGGCCCGTCACTGGCCCAAAGTGGACAATGACACGACCAAGCCGGTGTTTGAAATCCGCAACCTCACCAAGAAATTTCTGCAACGCAAAGGCCTGCTGCCTTGGGACCGCACCTATTTCACCGCTGTGGACGATGTCAGCTTTGACATCCGCGCGGGAGAGGTGTTTGGCGTTGTGGGTGAATCCGGCTCGGGCAAGTCCACCGTCGCGCGGATGATTGCGGGGCTTTACCCGGTGGACGGTGGCAGCATCACGTTTCAGGGTCAGGTGGTCAGTGATCTGACCAATCGGGCCGCGCTGGATGCCTATCGCAAGAACATCCAGATGATCTTTCAGGACCCGTATTCCTCGCTCAATCCGCGGATGCGGGTGGATGAGATCGTGGCCGAACCGATCCGCCATCATCGCCTGATGGAAGGTGCTGATATCAAGCGCCGGGTGGATGAGTTGCTGGATCAGGTCGGGCTGGGGTCCGAGGCTGGGCTGAAATACCCGCATGAGTTCTCGGGCGGTCAGCGGCAGCGGATTTCCATTGCCCGCGCACTGGCCACGCAGCCGCGGTTCCTGATCTGTGACGAACCGACCAGCGCGCTGGACGTATCCATTCAGGCGCAGATTCTGAACATCCTGAAGGACTTGCAAGAGCATCTGGGCCTGACCCTGCTGTTCATCAGCCACGACCTGCCGGTTGTGCGCCAGATGTGCGACCGGGTGGCCGTAATGAAACAGGGCAAGGTGGTCGAATTGCAAGAGACCAACGCGCTGTTCGCCAACCCTCAGACAGAATATGCCAGCGAGTTGTTGCGGTTGATGCCCCGGCTGGACGATCTGTCGACCGAGGGGTTAGGCGCCGAAGCCTAGGCCCTTCCACTCAAATTCCCACCTGCCAAAGTCCCTTGTTGCTGACATGGGGGCTTTCGGCGAGTCCGTTAAATTTTGAACCAGACCTCGTCGCGCGGGTAACGCGGCGTGGCGTGCCTGTGGTCAAGGCTTGGCCCATAGTGCAAATTGAACTCGGACAAAATGACAAAAAAACCGTCAATATGACGTAACAATCGACGTTTTCGTCAAGATACCCCCTGCAGACCGAACAGCCTACGCCTCATACTTACAAAAAACGAAATGAGGAGGCTTTTATGTCCTGGAATATTTGTGTTGTGGGCGCTGGCAAGATCGGTCAGATGATTGCGATCCTGCTGAAAAACTCGCCGAACTACGACGTGACCGTTGCGGATCATGACCTGAAGGCGCTGGGTGAGATATCGAAATTGGGTGTGGCCTCGAAACAGATCGACGCCAAGGATGAGGCCGGCCTGGCCGAGGGGCTGAAAGGCTTTGATGCGGTGCTGTCTGCGGCTCCGTTCTTCCTGACCCCCGCCATCGCCAAGGCAGCCAAGGCGGCAGGCGCGCATTACTTTGACCTGACCGAGGATGTTGCGGCCACCAACGCCGTGCGCGAATTGGCCGAAGACAGCGAAACCGCTTTCATGCCGCAATGCGGTCTGGCTCCGGGGTTCGTGGGCATTGCTGGCGCTGCTTTGGCGTCCGAGTTCGACACGCTCGACAGCCTGCACATGCGGGTGGGGGCGCTGCCGCTCTATCCGACCAACGCGCTGAAATACAATCTGACATGGTCGACCGACGGGCTGATCAACGAATACTGCAACCCCTGCGATGCCATCGTGAACGGTGAACTGGTCAAGACCGCACCGCTGGAAGATTACGAGCGTCTGGGTCATGACGGGGTCGAGTATGAGTGCTTTAACACCTCTGGCGGGCTGGGTACGCTGCCCGAGACGCTGGATGGCAAGGCGCGGGATGTCTCTTATCGCTCGATCCGCTATCCGGGCCATTGCGATATCCTGAAACTGTTGCTGAACGATCTTGGTCTGGTGCGTCGCCGTGACCTGCTGAAAGAGATTTTCGAGACGGCTCTGCCGCGCACCGATCAGGACGTGGTTCTTGTCTATTGCACTGCCAAGGGCATGATCAACGGGTCGCTGCGCGAGAAATCCCTGATCAACAAAAGCTTCTCTCGCCAGATCGGCGGCGCAACATGGAGCGCGATTCAGGTCACTACAGCCGCCGGTATCCTTGGCGCAGTGGATCTGATGCGCGAGGGCAAATTGCCTACCACCGGTTTCATCAAGCAGGAACAGGTCAAACTGGATGACTTCCTGACCACTGAATTTGGCCGGCTCTATCGCGCCGGTGACGTGACTGCACAGAACAAGGCGGCCTGAGATATGAAGGACATCGTGATGACTGCGGACACCACTCTCGCAAATCTGGGCCTGACCAAGGCCGAACTGACGGGCGGAACTCTCAAGGTGACGTCTCCGATCGACGGCTCGGTGCTGGGCGAGCTTCATGAAACGCCTGCTGCTGACATGGATGCCGTGTTCGCCAATGCCAAAGCTGCGTTCAAGGCATGGCGCACCGTTCCCGCCCCGCGCCGGGGTGAGCTGATCCGCCTGCTGGGCGAGGAGCTGCGCGCGGCCAAGGACGATCTTGGCGCTCTGGTCAGTTGGGAAGCGGGCAAGATCACGTCCGAGGGTCTGGGCGAAGTGCAGGAGATGATCGACATCTGCGATTTTGCGGTCGGCCTGTCGCGCCAGCTTTACGGCCTGACCATCGCGTCCGAGCGCCCGGGTCACCGGATGATGGAGACATGGCACCCGGCAGGTCCAGTGGGTGTGATTTCGGCCTTCAACTTCCCGGTTGCGGTCTGGTCGTGGAACGCGGCGCTGGCCTTGGTTTGCGGCGATCCGGTGATCTGGAAACCGTCTGAAAAGACCCCACTGACCGCTATGGCCTGCCAGAAGATCTTTGAACGAGCGCTGGCCCGGTTTGGTGACGCGCCCGACCATCTGGTGCAAACTCTGATCGGCGGGGCCGCGCTGGGCGAGGCTCTGGTCGCCAGCGAGGATGTGCCGGTGATCTCGGCCACAGGTTCGACCCGCATGGGCCGTGCTGTGGCCCCGATCGTGGCGTCGCGGTTCGGCAAATGCATTCTGGAACTGGGCGGTAACAACGCGATGATCGTTGGCCCCTCGGCCGATCTGGAAA
This sequence comes from Ruegeria sp., assembly GCF_965221235.1. Lineage (GTDB taxonomy): Bacteria > Pseudomonadota > Alphaproteobacteria > Rhodobacterales > Rhodobacteraceae > Ruegeria. The sequence goes on along the minus strand of NZ_CBDCRS010000004.1, from coordinate 1,541,254 downwards.
TGGCCGTGCGGGCGATTGTGTTCTCGGCGGTTGGCACTGCCGGTCAGCGTTGCACCACGCTGCGCCGTCTGATCGTGCATAACTCGATCCGCGAAGAACTGGTTGGACGCCTGAAAAAGGCCTATGCCGGTCTGCCCATCGGCAACCCGTTGACCGAAGGCACCTTGATTGGCCCGCTGGTGGACGAAGCGTCGGGTGCTGCGATGACTGCGGCACTTAAAGCGGCTGAGGCCGATGGCGGTTCGGTGTTCGGCGGCAATCGTGTTACCGAAGATGTCCCGGCGGGTGTTTATATGGAGCCGGCCATCGTGGAAATGCCGTCCCAGACCGCGACGGTCAAAACCGAAACCTTCGCGCCGATCCTCTATGTCATGGGCTATGACGACTTTGCCGAAGCGCTGGACATTCAGAACGATGTGCCGCAGGGCCTGTCGTCCTGCGTCTTTACCCTGAACATGCGTGAGGCCGAACAGTTCCTGACCGCCGCCGGATCGGACTGCGGGATTGCCAACGTCAATATTGGGCCATCAGGGGCCGAGATCGGTGGCGCCTTCGGCGGTGAAAAGGAAACCGGTGGCGGGCGTGAAAGCGGCTCGGACGCATGGAAAGCCTATATGCGCCGTCAGACCAACACGGTGAACTACTCGGCTGAACTGCCGCTTGCGCAGGGTGTTAAGTTCGACATCTGAACAATCGGTCCGGCGGTGCCAAAAGGTGCCGCCGGATCAATCCGCGAACAAGTAATCCAGCCGCATCACGGCCTGGGCCTTGTCCTGCGAGACCCCCAGAAACGCGGCAACGGCGGCTTCGTTTTCCGCGCGTGGATTGCTTTCGCGGATACGCAGATACCCGTCCAGACCCGCACCCCGGATCAGCTCGGATTCATAGGCCAGAGAATTGCGCAGCGTTGGCACCAGACGCGCCACAGCCTCGGACGGGCTGTTTTCCCCGGCCAGACCAACCCGGCGCGCGTGACCGATCAGGTAGTCGTCGGAATACTCGCACTCAATCTCAAGCACATGGGTTCTGGCCTGATCGGCGCAGAAATCCTGAATGATGTCCAGATTGGCCGGATCGACGCAAAGCACCAGCCTGTCGGTCCCGAAATGTTCAAACACCATGCGAACAACGGCGCGCCGATGGCGCGAGCGTTTGAGCAGCGTCGTCTCGATCCCGCCCAGATCAGGCAAAGGCGTGTTTTCCTCGTTGAACAGGTATTCGACACAAGGAATCTCGGTTTCCGAGGCGATCTGATCGACCAGACGCTTGGCGACGTGCCACTTTTTGCAAGCGATGATGAAAACCTCGCGCTCTGGCCCAAGCGTATTCCCAGCCTCCCAAAAACGCTGACCAAAGCGGCGACCGACCCGCCCGCGCCCGGTCAGAAAGCCATACAGGTTGCGGCCCTCGTCCGAAATTTTGAACGCGACCCCGGTGCTGGCGTAAAGCTTGCCCAGCCGCTCTTTCAACTCATGCGCCTCGGGGCTGATCTTGCGTGCAAACAGATAATCCTGCCCCAGAAGCATGTCATAGTGGTCGTTATAGAAACTCACCGGCATCCCGTAATCCGAGAACATCAGGAAGGTCAGGGTGCGGTTTTCAATCTGTTCCTTGGGAACCAGATGCCGGACAAGGGTTTGGAAAAACGTCTCATCCGGGATCCATGTGGTCGAGAAAAACCGGATCACATCCGGGCGCTGACGCAGAAAATCGAGGATCATTTCCACCGTACGTCGGCGCAGGCACCACCACTGGCTGCCGATCATGACCTGAATATCTTCGGGAATCTCGCGCGTCAGGTTGAACCGTTTCTGAAGCTCATATGCGGTGTAGAACCATTTGGGTTGCGTTCGCTCATTGAAGAGGTGGCGATAGATCAGCCGGTCCTCTTTCATGCCGGTCTTGATCCAGTTGCTGGCAAAGAAATCGTGGCTTTCGACAAAGTCCTTGTCGTTCTCGTCCAGAAACCAGTGGGCGTATTCGGCCGTTTTAATCGCCATGCAATCGCCGGACAGCATGTAGAAATGGGTGGCCCGCGGAAACGCGTCAACGGCGGCCTGCACGGCGTTCAACGTTGCCTGCACGAGGGACCATTCCCCCCAGCCGCATTTGATGCGTTTGGCCGCGAAGGTCACGTTTGGATTGTCTTTCAACGCGGCGCGAATGCGGGTGTACGCCTCGGCACTGGCGCGCGCGTCGAAATGTATCGCCATACAGTCGCCTGCGGCGGTCAGCTGCTCGGCCTGCGCAATGATTGCGTCAGGGTCCTTGTGGCATAGTAGAATATAGGCAATCCTTGCCATCTTGTTTCTGTGTTACCCGTTTCTGCCTGTGTCCGACCGTGATACTGAGGATGAGCGATTGAATAAACAGAATATTTTTGGTTCTTTGGCTACAAAAGCGAGCATGCGTAGCAGGATTAAGCGCCTAAGGAGGCACTGCAGATGGGTTTTCCCGGTACATGGATGACCGAAAGCGAAAGCATGGTGTACCGTGTTGTGCCGAAATGCGCCTGCTCAACCATCGGGCAGATCATGTACTATTCGGATCACGGTCAGTTTTTTGACGGTGATATTCACGATGCCGGTGACGGGATGCACAAATGGGCCTTTGACGGCAGTCAGGGGCCGATCTCGGACAATGTGCGCAACCACAGTTCATATTCCTTTACCTGCGTGCGCAACCCCTACACGCGGATCCTCAGCTCGTTCTTCGACAAGATCTGCGGCATCCAGCGCAACGGCAAGCGGTACCGGGGCAATCTGGTGCCGACGCTGATCTATAATTACGGGGTCGAAGTAGGTGGAGACGACGGCAAGGGCGAATTCGATCAGATTGCCAGTTTCCGCCGCTTTCTGCTGTTTGCACGGGATACGATCCGTTGGCGCAGGCCGATGGACCCGGACATTCACTGGTCGGCCATGTCGGGGCATGTCTCGACCTTCATCGTGAATGGTGGGCGGTACGACCGGATATTCTGGACCGAGAATTTCAATGACGGGATGCAGGGCGTGTTGGACAATCTGGACACGCCCCATACGGTCAATTTGTCGGATATCCCGCGATTCAACGAATCCGAAGGCCACGGCCCCAAACGCGCCCATCCGGTTGAGGATTACTTCGACGATCTGTCGATGCACCTGGTGTACGAGATCTACAAGCAGGACTTTGAGCTGTTCAAATACGATTTCGACAACCCGGCCAACAAGATGCCTGTGGGTGAGATTGATCTGGATGAGGTTCACGCCAAGCTGGGCGATTGAGGGGCAATAGGATGCCCCCGGCAGAGATGTATCTGTTCAGAACATGATTTGCAGGTGAGTGTCTGCTTTGAGCCCAAATCAACCGATGCTGCTCAGCGCATCAATGTCAGCGATGCGCATATTCCGTTGAAAAACTCTTCCTTGATCGACGCGCAAGTCGCTGATTCAATTCCCGTACTGAACGGGAGAATGAGCGATGATGGGGCCAAGGCAGCAAGCACAAGGGTCACTGTTTTACGAGTTCTCGATTGAGGATCATGTCCCACAAGACCATATTCTTCGGGGTATAGACCGGTTCGTCGAACTGTCTGATATACGACAGCAACTTGCGCCATTCTACAGTTCGACAGGTCGACCATCAGTTGATCCGGAACTGATGATCCGGATGCTGCTGGTCGGTTACGTAATGGGCATCAGATCTGAGCGTCGGCTCTGCGACGAGGTGCATCTCAACCTCGCTTACCGTTGGTTCTGCCGCCTCGATCTTACCGATCCGGTGCCCGATCATTCAACCTTCTCGAAGAACCGGCACGGACGGTTCCGCGATAGCGATCTGCTCAGGCACCTGTTCGAGATGATTGTGGCGCGCTGTATCGAGGAAGGGCTGGCAAGCGGCCAGCGCTTCGCGACCGATGCCAGTCTGATTCAAGCTGACGCCAATCGGCAAAACTCTTCACCGCAGCAGGATTGGTCGCCTGATAATATCGTCCCTGGAGATGCACCCCGCGCCGTCAGGGAATACCTGGATACGTTGGATGACGCCGCCTTTGGCGCAGCAAGCCCGGTGTAGCCGAAGTTCACCTCGCATTCCGATCCAGCCTCTCAATGGACTGGTGCGCGGGGTGGACCCGCCTATTTTGCCTATTCAGCAAACTATCTGATCGACACCGACAACGGTGTGATTTTGGATGTCGAAGCAACCCGGTCGATCAGGCAGGCCGAAGTCGGCTCTGTCCGAACCATGGTTGGTCGGGTGCGCGAACGCCACGAATTCAAGCCGGAACGGTTGATAGCAGACACGGCCTATGGCTCTGGACCCATGCTGAGTTGGCTCGTCGATCACGGCATCGCTCCACATATCCCGGTTATCGACAAATCTGGCCGCAACGATGGAACCTTCGAGCGCGCCGACTTCACCTTTGACACTGAGAACGACGCTTACATCTGTCCTGGTGGAAAGGAACTCAAGCAATACCGCCGGTCATTCACAAAGCCGAGGGAGCCCAAATCAGACAAGGACGGCATACTTCGCTACCGCGCCCGTAAAGCGGACTGTGAGACCTGCCCTCTGAAAAGCCGATGCTGCCCGAAGGAGCCGCAGCGCAAGGTAACAAGGTCGATCCACGAACCATCCCGCAACTTGGCTCGCACCATCGCCCAAACCAGCCAATATGCGATCTCGTGCAAGCTCAGAAAGAAGGTCGAGATGCTGTTTGCCCACCTCAAACGCATTCTCGGTCTCGGGCGCCTCCGACTACGTGGACCATGCGGCGCACGGGACGAATTCCACCTCGCCGCCACCGCTCAGAACCTTAGAAAGCTCGCAAAGCTCATCCCTCCAACGTCAGCCGTAAATCCTGCGTGAGGGGCGCGGAGGGGCAGAATACCCCAAAGAGAAAACGAACGAAAAAGCAGAGTTTTTCAACGGAACACGCAGGAAGCGGACTTTGCAAACTTTAGCCAATTTCCAACAATAGAACTTCCCTGAGATCTTTGCATCATCGCCCTGTGTAGGCTGCTCTTTACCGACTCATTAGTTCGAACGCGGCTATGTTCGAACCGACACCATTTCGCCGTTCACCTGCCAAGCCGTGGCGTGTGAGATGAGCCAGAAACCCTCTCTTATCAAATCGACCTAAACTGTCCCATTGGCGCTGACGTCAGACAGAGCATACCTCGAGTACTGTTGAGTACACGGAATTGATGCTCAATGCCTACGCCGGCCAGCGTAAAGATAAGCCCACTGAATAGCCAAAGAAAATCAGACAGAAGGCTGTTGAGAATGCTCAGCAGCCTTCGCTTTATAATAGCCTCTTGCAGAACTGATCAAAGTCAATTCTTGGAAAGCTGCACTGCAGCGCAAACGTTAGCGCCGAATGTCCGGCATGGGCCGGGACTAATGGCCTGCGTTCCTCGCACCGCTTCCGTGTTTACTCATTCGGTTTCGACTTCCTTACTGTACTCCCTGGAATAAGCCGAAATCCTACATCCGTAGTGGACTTGGCTGGTTCGCCGTTGATTTGGGCCAGAACCATCTCCGCTGCAATCTGGCCAATTTTCAGATGGGGCACTGCAATAGACGTCAGCCTATAGGGTTGGATCGCTGAAATCGGCAAGTCACCCCATCCCGCAATTCCGATGTCATCCGGGACGCTCAGGCCGATTTTTTGCGCATAATGCAGCCCGCCAATCGCCATGTTGTCGTTCTGATAAAAGATGACTTCGATATCGCGGTGTGAGGCAAGCAGCTGCTCGGTGCCGTAATATCCGGTATAGAAGCCGGGCGTGTCCTTCAGAAGCAATTGTTTTTCGAGACGCCCGTTGGCATCTTCGATGGCTTTGGAGAAGCCGTTTAGCCGCGTGGTTGCCGCGTTTGCCACGTCATGTGAGGTGCCAACATAGCCGAATTTCTGGTAGTTCATCCCGGCCAAATAGCGACCCATGCTATAGCCGCTGTCGAAATGGTTCAGCCCCACACACATATCCAAGGGACTGGAATTGAAGTCCCAGATTTCGACCAACGGGATACCTGCGCCTCGCAACATTTGTATTGCTTTCTGACTGTGCGAGCGACCGGTAATGATCAGCCCAGCAGGTTGCCAGGACAATACGGTCTCAATCCATTTTTCTTCGTGGTCGATTTCATGCTCGGTCAGGCCCAGGACAGTCTGATGCCCGAATGCACCGAGTTTGCGGTCGATGCCTTCCAGAACCTGCGCGAAGATTTCGTTGCCCAGTTCGGGGATGCTGACCCCGACAAAAGTGGATTTCTTATCGCCCGCGAAAACCGTCGCCAAGCGATTCGGCAGGTAGCCCAACCGGTCCACTTCTGCCATCACCTTGGCTCGTGTTTTTTCCGAAAACCCACCTTCGTCGCGCAAGACTCGGCTGGCCGTCATCTTCGACACGCCCGCGGCCTTTGCCACCTCGGCAAGGCTTACCTTGTTGTTTTTACTTGACTTATCAGTGTCACTGCTCATTTACGTTACGGGTAACTCTTTTTTGTTGACAATGGCCGGGTCTGTGCGAATGCTAGCGTAACGTTACGGGTAACTCAATACGATGTTGAGGAGCATCAGGGTTACCCAGGTCCAGGAGGAGGCAGCCGTGCCCGGCACAGCGCAAAACAATCTGTTCTTTGACGGGATAAAGAAGCATTTCGGAGGCACCTATGCGTTGCGGGATGTTTCGCTCAACGTTGAACGTGGTGAGATTGTTGCCCTGCTGGGAGAAAACGGGGCGGGCAAATCGACCCTCATCAAAATCCTTGGTGGAATTCATAAGGCAGATGAAGGGCGGGTTCTGATCAACGGCGAACCCTACGAACATCGCCCGGGTGGGTTCGGTGAGCGCCAGTCCGTTGCCTTTATCCACCAAGATCTGGGTATGATCGAATGGATGACCGTGGCGGAGAATATTGCGCTTGCTCTTGGCTATTCCCGAAAAAGCGGATTGATCAATTGGAAGTCCGTGGAGAGCTTTGCGCAGAACGCGCTGGACAAGGTTGGGTGCGAATTCGACCCGACCACGCGGGTGCAGGACTTGTCCCGGACCGAAAAATCTTTGGTCGCGATTGCACGCGCTCTGGCGGTGGATTGCGACTATCTGGTTCTGGATGAGCCAACCGCATCCTTGCCAGCGGATGAGGTCGAGCGACTGTTCGAAGCGCTGCGCCCGTTGAAGGAACAGGGCGTTGGCATGATTTACGTGTCGCATCGTCTGGACGAGATATTTCAGATTGCTGACCGGGTTGCAGTCTTGCGAGACGGTGAGATGGTTGGCCTTCGCAGCATTGACCATACAACGCCAGAAGAGCTGGTTTACATGATCGTTGGCCGCAAGACCCGGCAAGTGATGAAGCCGGACACTCCACCAGGTGCAACGTTGTTGGAGGTGTCGGGCCTCAACATGGAAGCAGCGCACAATGTCAGTTTCCAGTTGCAGACGAATGAAATCGTCGGGCTTGTCGGCCTGCGCGGGGCAGGTCATGAAAATGTCTCTCGTGCGCTGTTCGGGTCGGAAGGGTTTAGTGGCCAGATAACCCTGCATGGGGAAGCGCCTGACTTGAGCTCTCCGCAGACCGCGATGGCGTCCGGGATCGGCTTGGTGGCGCGCGACAGAACCGAGGAATCGGTCGCCATGTCGCTGACCATCCGCGAGAACACATTCTTGAACCCCGCTGCCATAGGGCGGTCGCTCTTGTCATTCATGAGCCACAAATCGGAGACAGACAATGCCGCCCGGATCGGTGCCGACGTGGCCTTGTCTCCCAATGATCAAAGCATGGCGATTGAGAGCCTGTCAGGGGGCAACCAGCAAAAGGTTGTCATCGGGCGCTGGCTTGAAACCAAACGCAAACTGTTGATCTGCGAAGACCCGACCGCAGGTGTCGATGTTGGGGCCAAAGCAGAAATCTACGCGTTGTTGAACCGCGCGATGGAAGAGGGCGTCGGCATCATCGTCGTTTCAACCGATTTCGAAGAAGTCGCCGCCATCTGTCACCGCGCCATTGTCTTCAGCCAGGGTCAGATCGTGCGCGAGTTGACCGGCACCGAATTGACCACTGAAAACCTGATACAGGCTGCCTCGGCCTCGAACGCCGTGGCAAGTTAAGGAATACGACTATGCAATCGCTTGAATCCAATGCGCTGGAACCGACCAAGGCCGAGCTGAAAGATGCCCCGTTAAAAACCCGAATTCTCAGGTTCTTGCCGGTTTACGGGCTGGTTCTGCTGACGGGTTTTCTGATCATCCTGTTTTCGATCCTTCTGCCGAACACCTTCCCGACGCTTTTGAATCTGCGGGCGATTATCTCGGACAAGGCAATTATTGCGCTTCTGTCGTTGGGGGCGATGATCCCGATGGCAGCAGGTCGTATTGACCTGACGGTCGGATACGGGATCGTGCTGTGGCACATCCTTGCGATCTCGCTACAGACAATGTTCGGCATTCCTTGGCCGATTGCGGTGGCCATCGTCCTGTCGCTGGGTCTGCTGACCGGGTTCCTGAATGGTCTGCTGGTCGAGGTTGCCAAGATCGACAGCTTTATAGCCACCCTGGGTACAGGCACGGTGCTTTACGCGTTGGCCCTTTGGCACACGGGTGGGCGTCAGATGGTTGGCGCGTTGCCGGACAGCTTCTACGCCATCAACGGCACTTTTGTATTCGGCCTGCCGATCACCGGGTTCTATGTGCTGGCGATCACAGTAGCGATGTGGCTGATCCTGGAATACACGCCCATCGGCCGATACCTCTATGCGATTGGCGCCAATCAGCGCGCTGCGCAGCTGAACGGTATTCCGACACGGAAATTCGTTATTGGCGCTTTCATGTCATCGGGGCTGATCACCGCCTTTGCCGGGGTGTTGCTGGCGTCAAAATTGCGGATCGGGCAAGCCTCGGTCGGTCTTGAATTCCTGTTACCTGCTTTGGTCGGGGCCTTTCTTGGGTCCACGACCATCAAGCCGGGACGCGTGAATGTTTGGGGAACAGTCGTGGGTGTCGCGATCCTGGCTGTTGGTATCTCGGGCATTCAGCAATTCGGTGGATCCTTCTGGGTCGAGCCGATGTTCAACGGTGTCACGCTGCTGATTGCAATCGGTATTGCCGGTTACGCCCAGCGTCGCAAAGGCGCCAAAAAGTAAACAGCATAAGGGAGGAGACTATGCTGAAACGGACTTTCATGGCGGTATCCGCTGCCGCGCTTCTGACGGGTTTGGGATTTCCGGTGACCGCCGAGACGGCGTTTGACGGCCCCACCAGCGGACCGAAGGCTGCCGAGGGCAAATCCATTGTCGTCGTCGCGGGCGATCTGAAAAACGGTGGTATTCTCGGGGTCACCAATGGCGTCGAAGAAGCAGTTGGCACCATTGGATGGGACGTGCGCGTGCTGGACGGGGCCGGGTCCATTCAGGGCCGGACCGGAGCCATCGGCCAGGCGCTGGCCCTGCAACCTGACGGGATCATCATCAACGGTTTTGACGCGGTGGAACAGCAGGCCGCTCTGGAAGGCGTGGTAAGCGCGGGCATTCCTATGGTGGCCTGGCATTCCGGTCCCAAGATCGGATGTGACGCGCCCGGAGGGATCTTTGCCAATGTCTCGACCGACGCCATGACGGTATCCGAAGTGGCGGCAGAATGGGCCATGGAAGACGGCGGCGACGGGGTAGGGGCGATCATCTTCACCGACTCGACCTATCAGATCGCCATCGATAAGGCCGACCGGATCAAAGAAACCATCGAAGCTGCGGGCGGTACAGTTCTGGAATATGTCGATACACCGATCGCAGATACTTCGGCCCGGATGGGACCACTGACAACGAGCCTGTTGCAGAAGTATGGCGACCAATGGACTCACGCGCTTGCGATCAACGATCTGTATTTTGACTTCATGGGGCCTGCATTGGCGGCGGCTGGCATCTCGTCCGATGACGGGCCGCAAGCGGGGTCCGCCGGGGACGGGTCTGAGGCCGCGTTTCAGCGAATCCGCAGCGGCAACTACCAGACAATTACTGTGGCCGAGCCACTCAACCTGCAAGGCTGGCAATTGGTCGACGAGCTGAACCGCGCCATACAGGGCGAGGCGTGCTCGGGCTACATCACGTCGCCCGCTTTGGTGACCGAGGACGGTCTGGCCAAACTGGGTGACAGCAATCAGTTCGATCCGGACAGCCCCTATCGCGAAGCCTACGCAAAGATCTGGGGCAAGTAACCGATCCGGTGGTCCTTGCCTGAAACGGCGAGGGCCCCGCTCGAAAAGATGACACAGCGCAAAGCCAACTCAGCGGTCTTTCGACCGCCATGGCGGAGCTTTGCGCAAAGGAGGAAACCATGAGCGAACAGCCATTGGTTCAAATGCTGGGAATAACCAAACGCTTTGGCGGGGTGACCGCACTGCAGGATGTCGATCTGACGGCCTATGCGGGCGAAGTTCTCGCCATCGTCGGGGACAACGGGGCAGGTAAATCCACCCTTATCAAGATCCTGACCGGAGTTTATCAACCTACCGAAGGCCACATCCTGATGGATGGAAAACCGTTGGAGATGGCCAGCCACTCGGACGCAATCGCAAACGGGATCGACGCGGTTTATCAGACACTTGCGCTTGCGGGTCATCTGACACCGGCAGCCAATATGTTTCTGGGCAATGAACTGACCAGGAACGTGTTGGGTATTCCGTTTCTGGACAACAAACGCATGAAGTCCGAGGCCGCTCGGGTTCTGGAAGAACGTCTTGGTGTCCGACTGCGGTCGATGGATGTGATGACCGAAAGCCTGTCGGGCGGGCAGCGGCAGGCGGTCGCGATTTCACGTGCGGTGTATCACGAAGACCTGCGCCTGCTGGTGATGGATGAACCCACCGCCGCACTGGGCCCGCAGGAAACGGCGCGCACGCTGAAGCTGATCAAGGCGCTGCGTGAACAGGGGCTGGCGGTGATCCTGATCTCGCATTCGCTGGATGACGTGTTCGAAGTGGCGGACCGGGTCCACGTACAGCGCCGGGGCCGCGCGGTCGGCGTCGTCAAAACGGCCGAAAGCTCAGTGCAGGATGTTCTGGGCCTGATTGTCGGCGCCCAAGACGCCGCCGCGTGAAGGAGAACACCATGTCGGCAACTGCCACAAACCCCGAACGCAAGACCCTCATGGACCGGCTAGAGCCCTACCTGGCCTTCATCGGTCCCATGGTCATGATCCTTGCTATCCTCATCTTTATGGGGATCGCCGAACCGGCGCGATATTTCCGCCTTACGAACCTGAACCTGATCCTGCTGGACGCGGCGCTTTACATGCCGATGGCAATGGCGATGACCTTTGTCATCACGCAGCGCGGGATTGACCTGTCGATTGGCTCGGTCGCGGCGCTTTCGGCGATCCTGATGGCCTTTCTGGTCAAGCAATACGGCTTTCCGGCCTGGGTGGCCGTGCCGTTGGCCATTCTGATGGGCGCGATCATGGGCCTGATCAACGGTCTGGTTATTACACGCTTCAAAGTGCCAGACCTAATCGGAACGCTGGCGATGGACCTTGTCTATCGCGGTCTGGCCCTGGTTATTGCAAAAGGTCTGGTGCTGGCGCGGTTCCCCGAGCTGATCACCGAGATCGGGCGCGGTCAGATTCCGGGCTTTATTCCGGTGCCGGTGGTGCTGGGCCTGATCACGATGGCCATTGGCTATGTCGTGCTGACGCGCACCTATTTCGGGCGCTACACGATTGCTATTGGGTCCAACCCCGAGGCCAGTGAAATGACTGGCGTGGCCGTCGATCGGCACAAGATCTACGCCTATGTGCTGATGGGTGCTGCGGCGGCGATGGCCGGTGTCATGCTGACCGGCAAGCTGAATGCCATTCAGGCGACCTCGGCCCCTTACTTCAACCTGCATGTGATTGCGGCGGTTGTCGTAGGCGGCACCTCGCTGTTCGGTGGACGTGCCTCGATGCTGGGCTCTCTGGCCGGTGTGTTGCTGCTGTCGATGATGATCAACGCACTGGTGACCCTGCGGATCGAGTTCTTCTGGCAATCCGTCGCCTCGGGCGTGGTGATCGTCAGCTCGGTCGCGCTCTACACTTGGATGCAAAAGAAAGATCGGGACGGGGCGCAGGGCGTGCTGGCGGGTCTGCGCACCAAAGAGGCGCAAAAACTGATCCGCTTCTCTGCCGCACTGATCGGCGCTCTGATCCTGTTGCTGGCCCTTGGGGCGGGACTGGCAACCGAGCCTACGCCAAGCGGCTAAGGCAAACAAAAGTGGTGCGCCCGGAGGTAGGAGTCCTGGCGCACCTGCAAGGCCCCACAATGTTCGCGAAAGGGAGGACTTACCGTGAAACAATTGAACAAAGCACTGCTGACGACAAGCGCATTCTGCCTGTGTGCCGCTGCGGCCCTTGCCGAGGGCGATCTGCCGCTGCGGGAACTACCCGGCATCGAAGACCGCGACTACTGGGTTCCCGGAGAGGTTAACGCCGACGGCAAACTGGAGGCCCTGCAGGCCATGACCGGAGCCGCTGCCGTACCCTACGCAGGCACACAAGACGGTCCGTTACAGATCGCCCTGATCTATCCATCCGCGGATACGTCGGACTTCTGGGCGCGCAACTATCTGGCGATGACCAAACGTCTGGACGAGCTGGGCATTGAATATGAAACAACCGAATTCGCCAGCCGTCAGATCGAACACAGCCTGCAATCGACCTATGCCAATCAGGTGGTTCAGGATGCGGATCTGTATGATTTCGTCATCTTCGGCCCGTCTGAACTGGCCATTCAGGCCGACAATATCGACAAGATGGCCGGAAATGACGGGTTTGCGACCTTTGTCTGGGCCTTCCACACGCCGCCAAAGGAGTTGAAAAATCAGCCTGACGCGTGGTTCGATTTCAGCTCGGCCGCTGGTGCCCTGACCATGTGCGATTACATGCTGGAACGGCTGGGTAATGACGTAACCATGGCGATGAACCGTGGCATTCCCGGTATCACCGACGATCAGCGCTCGGGTGATTTCAAGGCCTGCGTCGAAGAGAAAGGCAACTGGACCACCGTTTACGAGCATTACGGTGAGTACCAGCGCGAAGGCGGATTTGAGGGCACCAGCCTGATCCTGCAAGCCTATCCCGAAGCCACGATCATCCATAACGCCAACACCGCGATGGCGATGGGATCGGTCGAGGCGCAGCTTGCGGTCGGCAAAGAGAAAGACGTGTTCTCGACCGGTTGGGGCGGCACCGGCCTTGAGCTGGACGCCATTCGCCGGGGTGAATTGGACGCAACTCCGATGCGCATGGGTGACGATGTGGGCGCGGCAACAGCCGAAGCGATCAAGGCGCATATGGAGGGTCGGCAGGACGAACTGCCCTTTGTCTTCCTGGGCCGGATCACCGTCGCGCATGATCAGATGAGTGCTGAAGAGATCGACGCGCTGGAACAGGAAGCGTTCCGGTTCTCAGGCGTGGGCGCGTTGGAACGTTAAGAACCTCGCCTGCGGCTGGCCCGTGAGGGGTTGGCCGCAGGCACCTGAAATTACCAAAGACGGAGGGAGCCCGAATGGCGCAATCCATGATGTTAATTGAAAAATGCAGCCATTGCGTAAGCTGGTACGACATTGAAACCGGTGCCCGTCAGGGACGGTTGAATCTGCCGCATTTCCCTCATGAATTCGTGGTCGATGATGATTTTCAATATGCCTATGTCGGTCATTACGGCGTGCAGAACTCGGGCATTGAGGGCACCGATGGCCGTTCCGTGATCGTGATCGACATCCGCAAACAGGAAATCGTGCACACTTATGACTTGGGTGAACATGCGCGCCCGCACGGGATTGGGTTGGACGGGCAGGGGCGTCTTTACGTGCTGTCGGAATGGACGGGCCATCTGCTGGTCAAGGAAAACCCGCGCGCCTTCGATCAGGGATGGGATCACATCACGCCCACTGGCGGTACCAAGTGTCATCTGTTTGCGCTGACCAAAGACGGGCACACGGCCTATTCGATGAACCTGACCTCGGGCGATGTGACCGTGTTCAATCCTTATGATGCGTCCGTTGAGCCGATCTCGATCGAAACCGGCCACAAGCCCGAAGGGCGCTGCCTGCGGGAAGAGGCGCAGACGCTTTATACCTCGCAGCGTATCTCGAACACTGTGGCCGTGATCAACACCGACACGCTTGAGATCGAGCGCACTTTCCCGACGCCAAATGATCCCTGTCGCATCTATTACGATGAGAAACGCAATCGGCTGGTGACGATGAACCATTTCGGCGGATCGTTCTCGGTGTTCGATGAAGCGACCGGCGAGATGTTGCACGAGCAGAAAACACCTGCAAACCCGCTGGCGCTGTGCATCGATGATGAAGCCGCCTTTGCATATATCGCGATTGATTGCGAACAGGTGCAGCGGTTCAACCTCGATACCTTCGAGGTTGTGCAGACCTTTGATACAGGCAAGGAACCGGACGTCATGGTCATCCTGCCTGACGGATTTTCCAAGCACTGGGAGAGCGCGGCATGACCAAGCCTCGTATCGCTATTGTTCCCGGCGACCCTTCGGGGATCGGCCCGGAACTGATCGCCAAACTGCTCAATCAGGAGGGTGTGCCGGAGGCTGCAGATATTGTGCTGGTGGGCGACAGCCACCTCTGGCAGCGCGGTGCGGAACAGGCTGAACTGGACGTGCCGCTGAACACGGTGGCCGAGGTGGCAGATCAACCGGGTCTGACTCATCTGGAGCTGGACACCATCGCGCCCGAGGATGTGAAGATTGCCGAGGTCACCGTCGAGGGTGGCACTACATCTCTGCGCTGTCTCGACAAAGCGATGGATCTGGCGATGGCCGGGCAAGTGGACGGCATCCTGTTCGGCCCGTTCAATAAGGCCGCGATGACCGCCGCCGGGCTGAATGCCGAGGATGAGCATCGCTATATGGCGCGCTACATGGGGCACACCGGCTATCACTCAGAATTGAATGTTCTAGACGAACTGATGACGACCCGTGTGACCTCGCATATCGGGCTGAAGGATGTGGCGGCCAATATCACCGAAGAGGGGATTTTGAAGGCGGTCAATCTGGCCAATGACACCCTGCGCAAGGCGGGCAAGGCGCGCCCGAACATCGCGGTGGCGGCGCTGAACCCGCATGCGGGTGACAATGGAAAGTTTGGCCGGGAAGAGATCGACATTCTGGAACCCGCCGTGCGCAAGGCACAGCAACAACAGATGAACGTCACGGGCCCGTGGCCTTCGGACACGGTGTTTCTGAAGGCACAGCGCGGCGAGGTCGATGCAGTCGTGACCATGTATCACGATCAGGGCCAGATCGCGATCAAGCTGATGGGGTTCGAACGCGGCGTGACCGTTGCAGGCGGCTTGCCCATTCCGGTCGCCACCCCGGCGCATGGCACCGCCTTTGATATCGCCGGACAGAACAAAGCCAATCCCGGCGCAATCCGGCAGGCGTTTGATCTGCTGGTGCGCATGGCCAAAACGCATCGCGCCGAACGCAGCGCGGACTGAGGAGACCAAGATGACGAAGATCAAATCCGTGCGCACCCGCGTCTGGAACTGGACCGGGCCGACCGTACCACCTACCGGCAATTTCTGCACCAATGCCTCGGACGTGCTGTACGAAAAGGGCGACGCGATGTCGTCCTTCCGGTTCCATCAATGGCTGACCTGCGAGGTCGAGACCGAAGACGGCACCATCGGCATCGGCAACGCGGCGCTTGCGCCCTCGGTGGTCAAAGCCGCCATCGACGAATGGTTCGCCCCGCTGGTGATCGGCGAAGACCCGTTCGATTATGCCTATCTGTGGGAAAAGATGTATCGCCGCAGCCATGCCTGGGGACGCAAGGGGATCGGGATGACGGCGATCTCGGCTGTTGATCTGGCGATCTGGGATCTGATGGGCAAGCTGGCGGGCAAGCCGGTGTTCAAACTGCTGGGCGGACGCACCAAAGAGAAGATCCCGGTCTATTACTCCAAGCTATACTCCGGCCCCATCGACGTGATGCAGGCCGAGGCCGCCGAGGCGCAAAAGAACGGCTATTCCGCTTACAAGATGCGGTTCGGCTGGGGTCCAAAGGACGGCATGGCCGGGATGCGCGAGAACCTCAAGCGAGTCGAGGCTGTGCGCGAGGTCATCGGCTATGACGTCGACCTGATGCTGGAATGCTACATGGGCTGGAACCTCGACTACGCCAAGCGGATGCTGCCCAAACTGGTCAAATATGAACCCCGCTGGCTGGAGGAACCGGTGATCGCCGATGATGTCGAAGGCTACCGCGAACTGAATGCGATGAATATCGTGCCGATCTCGGGCGGAGAGCATGAATTCTCGGTCATTGGCTGCAAGGACTTGATCGAGAAAAAGGCCGTTTCGGTCCTGCAATACGACACCAATCGGGTGGGTGGGATTACGGCAGCGCAGAAGATCAACGCCATTGCCGAAGCGTTCCAGGTGCCGGTCATCCCGCACGCGGGGCAGATGCACAACTACCATCTGACTATGGCCAACGCGAACTGCATGATCAGCGAATACTTCCCCGTCTTCGATGTCGAGGTCGGCAACGAGCTGTTCTACTACATCTTCGAAGGTGACCCCGAAGCCGTTGATGGCTTCCTCAATCTGGATGACAGCAAGCCCGGTCTGGGGATCGAAATTACGGACAAACACCTCAAACACTTCCAGATTACGGAGTAAACTATGAGCTATTCTGGTATCTGGCCTGTTGCGCCGACGCCGTTCAACGATGACGGATCGCTCGATCTGGATGGGATGAAGCGGGTTCTGGACTGTCTGATTGATCAGGGCGCGGACGGGATCTGTGTTCTGGCGAACTTCTCCGAGCAGTTCCTGATCTCGGATGAGGAACGCGCGATCCTGACGCGGCTGAGTCTTGAGCATGTCGCCGGGCGTGTGCCGATGATCGTGACGATCAGCCATTTCGCCACGCAGATCGCCGTGGAACGGGCGCAATTTGCCAAGGATCTGGGCGCAGACATCGTGATGATGATGCCGCCCTATCACGGGGCGCTATTGAAAGGGAACGCGCAACAGACATTCGACCAGTTTGCCGCCGTGGGTGAGGTCGGCATTCCGATCATGGTTCAAGACGCACCACTTTCGGGGGTCGATCTGTCGGTGCCGCTGTTGGTGCGCATGGCGCAAGAGATCGACATGGTGAAGCTGTTCAAAATCGAATGCCCCCGCGCGGCCAACAAGCTGCGCGCGCTGATCGCGGAAGGGGGTGACGCGATTGAAGCCCCTTTCGATGGTGAGGAAGGCATCACCCTGCTGGCCGATCTGGATGCGGGGGCCACGGGCTCGATGACCTCGGGCATGATTGTCGATCAGATCAAGCCGGTCATTTCCCACCACCATGCAGGCCGCATTGACGAAGCCACCGCCGCTTATGGGCGCGTCGCGATGGTGATCAACCATGAAAACCGCCAATGCGGCTGGCAATCTTGCAAGGCAGCGATGGTTGAAGGCGGCGTGATCCGGTCCGAGTTCTGTCGTCATCCCATTGATCCGTTGCAACCGGCCATCCGGGACCGATTGATCGACCTTTTGAAACCGTTGGACCCGATGGTCCTGAATTGGGGAAAGTAAGATGATCCTTGGACAAAACCTGATCGACGGAAACTGGGTCGGATCAGAAAACCTGCGCGCCTCAGACGATCTGGAAGGGCAGAGCTTTGCCCAAGCCACCGCCGCGCAGGTGGATGAGGCCTGCCGCGCTGCCCTCAGGGATTTCCGAGCCTATTCCGGTAAATCGCGAGCCGAGCGCGCCACGTTTTTGCGCTCGATTGCTGAGCAGATGGATGTGCTGGGGGACGAGATTATCCAGACCGGCATGGCTGAGACCGGACTGCCCGAGGCCCGTCTGGTGGGCGAGCGTGGCCGAACCACCGGCCAGCTGCGCATGTTCGCCGACCTGATCGACAAGACCGGATATCTTGATATCCGCAAAGATGGCGCACTTCCTGATCGGACGCCACTCCCCCGTCCTGATCTGCGCCTGACGCACAAAGCTATCGGCCCGGTGGCCGTCTTTGGTGCGTCGAACTTCCCGCTCGCCTTTTCCACGGCGGGCGGGGATACCGCCTCGGCTTTGGCAGCGGGATGTCCGGTGATCGTCAAGGGCCACAGCGCCCACGCAGGCACCGCTGAACTGGTGGCGCAGGCCATCGCCAAGGCGATTGAGATCTGCGACATGCCCGCAGGCACGTTCCAGATCGTGCAGGGGTCGGGGCGCGAGGTTGGGTCGGCGCTGGTGCAACATCCCGATATTCGGGCGGTTGGTTTCACCGGATCACTGGCCGGGGGCAGGGCGCTTTATGATCTGTGTCACGCGCGTCCAAGTCCGATCCCGTTTTATGGTGAGCTGGGCTCGGTCAATCCGATGTTCTGTCTGCCCTCAGCGATGGGCACCCGGGCAGCCGAGATCGGGGCGGGATGGGCCGTCTCGCTGACCATGGGGGCCGGGCAGTTCTGTACCAATCCCGGTGTGGCCGTGATGCTGAAAGGCCCGGATGCGGATGCGTTGGAAACCGCCTGTGTTGCCGCACTGAACCAAACCGCCGAGCAGAAGATGCTGACCGACGGCATCCACGCGGCTTATGAACAGGGCGTGCGCGCCTTCCGCGATCTGATGACCGAGGTCACATCCTGCGGTGCCGCAACCGGAAAGCGCGCCGCCCTGCCTGCGCTGTTCAAAGTCAGCGCCGCAGAATGGATGGCGACCCCCCAGTTGCAGCATGAGGTCTTTGGCGCGGCGGGTATCATCGTTCTGTGCGACACGTTGGACGAGATGCGGGATGTGGCAGAAGCTCTGGAAGGGCAGTTGACCCTGACCCTGCATCTGGACGACGCCGATCAAGATTTTGCTGGCGACCTGTTGCCCATTCTCGAAGAAAAAGCCGGGCGATTGCTGGCCAATGGGTTCCCCACCGGTGTCGAGGTTTGTTCCTCAATGATGCATGGCGGGCCATACCCGGCCAGCACCGATGTACGCGCAACCTCGGTCGGAACTCTGGGCATCGCGCGATGGCTGCGCCCGATCAGCTATCAGAACATGCCTGATGCTTTGCTGCCGAGTGAATTGAAAGGCTAAGGCAGACGGCCCAGGCGAGAAGGCAAACAGAGGAGTAAACGAATGTACGGCGTTCTGGACGGCACCGGATTTGAGGTCATAGAAAAAGAGTTCGAGGCCTGTTTCATCGGCCATGCGCGGGTTGAGCGGCTGTGGACTGGCGCACGCTGGTCCGAGGGGCCGGTCTGGTTTGCCGCCGGGCGTTATCTGGTTTGGTCGGACATTCCCAACAACCGTCTGATGCGCTGGGACGATACCGATGGATCGGTCTCGGTGTTTCGGCAACCGTCAAACAATGCCAACGGCAACACCGTGGACCGGCAGGGGCGGCTGGTGTCCTGCGAACATCTGACCCGGCGCGTTACCCGGACCGAACATGATGGATCGATCACCGTATTGACCGACGCGTGGCAGGGAAAGCGCCTGAACTCCCCGAATGATGTGGTCGTCAAATCGGATGGGTCCATCTGGTTCACGGACCCTTCATACGGGATCATGATGGACTATGAAGGAGAGCGCGCCGAAAGCGAGATTGGCGCGTGCCACGTGTATCGCGTCGATCCGGTATCGGGCGAAGTAACGGCGGTTGCAACCGACTTCATGAAGCCCAATGGACTGGCCTTTTCCCCGGATGAGAGCTTTCTTTACATCTCTGACACCGGCGTCACGCATGATCCCGATGGCCAGGCGCATATCCGCAAATTCGGGGTCTCAAGCGACGGAAAATCCCTGACGGGAGGTGAAGTCTTTGCCAATTGCTCCGCGGGTTTGTTCGACGGTTTCAGGCCGGACCGCGAAGGCCGCATCTGGAGTTCTGCTGCGGACGGTGTTCACTGCCTGAACCCACAAGGAAATCTGATCGGCAAGGTGCACATACCCGAGATGGTAGGAAATGTATGTTTTGGCGGCTCCAAACTGAACCGGTTGTTCGCAGCCGGAACAAGCAGCCTTTACGCGATCTACCTCAATGTAAACGGTGTCTCACCGGTTTGATTTTACTTGCTACAGTAGGGTTGCAAGCAGGGGAGGCAGCTACAGAAGCCGACGCAAATCCCAATCGAACAGTTTTGGAACAAGTTAAAGCACAAAGTTATCAAAGGACTGCTACTTCTTTAAAGAAAAAGCTCTCAAAGCGTTCATTGCGCCTGCCGTACAAATCATAGTGCCAGGGTCTGCAATGTGAGTAAGGCTGCAGCATTTAAGTACGCGGTCGAATGACAGGATTGGGCCGTTGTCACACATCCTGACAAACTGACTAATCGGCAGCTTTGTCCGCGATGTGTGAGCCCACTTGGTGTCCAATACTGCAAGTGCAGCGAATGACCGCTAAGCGGGCTGCGTCCGCAGCATTCGAGACCATGGTTGAGTGACCGGTATGGGCCGTCCACGAAGTGGCGCAATCGCACAGCTAAGCGGATGCTGCGGTGCGTCCGATGACCGCGAAGAGCCCAAATGATAGCAATCATTCGATAGCGATCCTTCACGACGTACTTTTGGCAAGCCTTCTAAATGTTTCTGGATAGTCCAAAACCAAACCGGATTCATCGATTTCAAGTTCAGCGGTGAACGCCCTGAACAATCCCTCGTATTTGTAACGCCGCCCCGAAACCAGGCAGGTGTATCGTTGTTCAGCGGGTTCGGGCAAAAAGGCTCCATCGACCTGATCCGGCAGCGGTACGTAGGCGACCGTGATGCCCCGACTTTCACCTTCTCGAAGACATAAGCGTTTAATTGGGAGTGTATTCGTTGCTGGTGTGATGCCGATATCTACGTCAAAACATCCCTGTAGTATGTCGAGTGTCCGGTTGCCGATCCGGTCATACCAGTTTCCGCTCTCATCAGCTTCGACATGGAGGGACGGTCCATTGAGATAGTCAACGCGAACCTCGCGCGTTCTGAACACCGCGTCAGTACGAACCGAGTAATGCCCACCATAGAGCCCAAGGCGCGTGCCAGCCACTACACCTTCAATTGAAATACCGTCAGATGTCTGGAGGCACACGCAGTGCTCCAGCCCCTGTCTATCCCAGTCCTGCCAACGAACTACTGCCACTGTATCTACCCCAGAATTTTGTTTGATGCGACCGTATAGCGCCACTGAACGGCGGTAAAGGATGCTTTGATGACCTATGAGCCACCGATAGGAATGACGGCAACGTCCGCACAGCAGAACAAAAAACAGCCCACCTGATGGGTGGACTGTTTTTGTTGAGTGATTTCTAACTCAGACCTGACGAACGGCTCCTTTTGCCGCGCTGGTCGTCAGCTTGGCATAGGCTTTCAGCGCGGTGGATACCTTGCGCTTGCGAGGCGCTGCGGGAACCCAACCTTTCTCATCCTGTTCTTCGCGACGTGCCGCCAGTTCTTCATCGGACACAGCCAAATGGATTGAGCGATTGGGGATATCGATCTCGATCTTGTCACCCTGGCGCACCAGACCGATCACACCACCTTCAGCCGCTTCGGGTGAGACGTGACCGATCGACAGACCCGACGTACCACCCGAGAAGCGGCCATCGGTCAGCAGGGCGCAGGCTTTGCCAAGGCCTTTGGATTTCAGGTACGAGGTCGGGTACAGCATTTCCTGCATGCCGGGGCCACCGCGCGGGCCTTCATAGCGGATCACCACCACGTCGCCCTCTTTGACCTTGCTGGTCAGGATATCGTTCACGGCCTGATCCTGGCTTTCGCAGACATAAGCCGAACCGGTGAAGGTCAGGCTGCTGGCATCCACGCCTGCGGTTTTCACGATGCAGCCGTCGCGCGCGATATTGCCGAACAGAACTGCCAGACCGCCATCCTGACTGAAGGCATGCTCTTTGCTGCGGATCACGCCGTTTTCGCGGTCGGTATCCAGCTCTTTATACCGGTTCGACTGGCTGAACGCCTGCGTGGTGCGGACGCCACCCGGTGCGGCCTTGAACAGATCCTGCGCAGCAGGGTTGTTTGCAATCTTGATGTCCCAATTGGCAATCGCATCGCCCATTGTGGGTGTGTGAACGGTGCTGCAATGGTCGTGGAACAGACCTGCACGGCTGAGTTCACCAAGGATCGAGAAGATGCCGCCAGCGCGGTGGACGTCCTCCATATGCACGTTTTCGGTGTTGGGGGCGACTTTACAGAGGCAGGGCACTTTGCGGCTCAGCCGGTCCATGTCGGACATGGTGAAATCGACGCCGCCCTCATGCGCGATGGCCAGCAGGTGTAGAACGGTGTTGGTGGACCCGCCCATGGCGATGTCCAGACTCATCGCGTTCTCGAAAGCGTCGAACGTGGCGATTTCGCGCGGCAGGAAGCCTTTTTCATCCAGCTCATAGTGCCGCTTGGTGATCTCAACGATGCGGCGCCCAGCCTCAAGGAACAGCTCTTTGCGATCCGAGTGTGTGGCAAGGGTTGAACCGTTGCCCGGCAGCGCCAGACCCAGAGCCTCGGCCAGACAGTTCATCGAGTTCGCGGTGAACATGCCCGAGCACGAGCCACAGGTGGGGCAGGCGTTTTCTTCGATATGCTGCACCTGCTCATCGGTAAAGCGGTCATCGGCCGCGGCAACCATCGCGTCGACAAGGTCGATCTTCTTGGCGTCCAGATCCTTGATGTCGATCTTGCCAGCTTCCATCGGCCCGCCCGAGACAAAGATCGCAGGGATGTTCAGGCGCATCGCAGCCATCAGCATACCTGGAGTGATCTTGTCACAGTTCGAAATGCAGACCATCGCATCGGCGCAGTGCGCGTTGACCATATATTCAACCGAATCCGCAATCACCTCACGCGAGGGCAGCGAATAGAGCATCCCATCGTGGCCCATCGCAATGCCGTCATCCACTGCGATGGTGTTGAATTCCTTGGCCACACCGCCTGCGGCCTCAACCTCGCGCGCAACCATCTGGCCCAGGTCCTTCAGATGGACGTGGCCCGGCACGAATTGGGTGAACGAGTTGACGATGGCGATGATCGGCTTGCCGAAATCGCTCTCGGTCATGCCTGTGGCGCGCCACAGGCCGCGGGCACCGGCCATGTTGCGGCCATGGGTGGAGGTTCTGGATCGGTACATTGGCATGATGCTGTTTCCCTTTTGCCTCGGGTTGCATAACGTCGAGATTGTGCGTTATAGCGCACGTAACACACGTGCGCTATAACGCACAAGGGGATTCGGAAGACGTAAGATGGCACCGGACGATATTACACTGAAACTACGTGATGTGCGCGCCGCCGCAGGGCTGAGCCTGTCCAAAGTGGCAGAGATGACCGGCGTCAGCAAAGCCATGCTGGGTCAGATAGAACGTGGCGAATCCAGCCCGACCATCGCAACGCTGTGGAAGATCGCCAAGGGCTTTCAACTACCGCTGAGCGCCCTGATCGGTTCGGAAACTCTGCGGGATACGCCCAGTTCGGATGTGTTCCGCACCGTGACCTTCCCCGGCAGTCTTGAGGTCAAGATTGTTTTTCCGTTTGACGCTGGCCTGCGGGCCGAAACCTTTCACGTCAACCTCGCACCCAATCAGCTTCACGAATCCGCCGCCCATGCCGCAGGTGTCACCGAAGAGGTGTTTGTCCTGACCGGCGCGCTCGACATTTTGCGCGATGGAGAATGGGTGTCGTTGCGGGCCGGGCAGGGGCTGCGTTTTGCAGCGGACCTGCCGCACAGCTATCGCGCGGGGGAACAGGGCGCGGCGTTTCTGAACATGCACCATTATGCGCAGTTGGATGCGCTTGCCGCGATCGGTTGAAACCATGACCGCATTTCTGAACAGTCTGACACTGGCGGATGCCATCGGCTCTTTCGGGGCTCTGGTTGTTGTGGCCGCTTATTTCGCAACCCAGATGCGGATGATGAATTCCGAGGATCTGGCCTTTCCGGTGTTGAATCTCGCCGGGTCAGTTCTGATCGTCCATTCGCTGCTTGAGAACTTCAATCTGGCGTCGATGCTGATCGAGGGGTTCTGGATTTTGATCAGTCTGATCGGGATCATCCAATTTTTCCGTCTCAGACGCGCGCGATAGACCCGCAAACCCCCTTCCAGCCTTGAACCTGCATCCCTGCGCGTATAGGGACAAACCAACCGCGCTTTGGGGAGGCTTTGATGCAGGACGATCCAAAAACCCTCGTTTCAACCGAATGGCTTGCCGCCCACATGAAGGACCCGGATCTGCGGATTCTGGACGGGTCGTGGTATCTGCCGCAGCAGGGACGGGACGCCAAGGCGGAATATGATGCAGGCCACATTCCGGGCGCGCGGTTTTTCGACATTGATGACATTTCCGATCAGCGCTCGGACCTGCCGCATATGGCGCCTCCGGTCGAGAAATTTATGTCGCGCCTGCGGGCGATGGGCGTGGGCGATGGCCATCAGGTGGTGGTCTATGACGGCGCCGGGCTGATGTCTGCCGCGCGGGTCTGGTGGCTGTTCCGCCTGATGGGGCAAGACAATGTCGCCGTTCTGGACGGTGGTCTGCCGAAATGGCAGGCCGAGGGGCGTGAGATCGAAGACCTGCCCCCTGTCATCCGCGACCGCCACATGACGGTGCGCGTTCAGAACCATCTGGTGCGGGACGTAACGCAGGTGTCGGCTGCGGCCAAGCTGGCGGATCATGAGATCATCGACGCCCGCTCTGCCAGCCGTTTTGCCGGGACCGAGGCAGAACCGCGTGAAGGCCTGCGTTCGGGCCATATTCCGGGGTCGCGCAACGTGCCGTTTGGGAATTTGCTGAATAAGAACGGCACGATGAAATCGCCAGAAGATTGCCGCGCCGTGTTCGAGGCTGCGGGTGTAGATCTGTCTAAGCCCGCGATCACATCCTGCGGGTCAGGCGTAACCGCTGCGATCCTCAGCCTTGCGTTGGAACGTATCGGCAAGAGAGACCACTCGCTTTATGACGGCTCCTGGGCTGAATGGGGTGCCTTCCCGACCCTGCCCGTCGCAACCGGAGAGAACTGATGTTCGAGAACCTCAAACCGCAGCCCGCCGACAAGATTCTGGCACTGATGCAGGCGTACCGCGAAGACCCACGCGATCAGAAGATCGACCTGGGTGTGGGCGTCTACAAGAATGCCGAGGGCGTGACCCCGGTGATGCGCGCGGTGAAAGCCGCCGAAAAGCGCATTCTGGAAGAGCAGGAGAGCAAGGCTTACACAGGTCTGGCCGGTGATCCCGCCTATGCGGATGCGATGATCGGCCTGATCCTTGGCGACGCGGTTCCGCGCGCCAACATCGCCGCCGTGGCGACTCCGGGCGGTACTGGTGCCTGCCGTCAGGCGTTTGAGATGATCCGCATGGCCAACCCCTCGGCCCGTGTGTTCGTGTCAAATCCGACCTGGCCGAACCACCTGTCGATCCTGAACTATCTGGGGATGGAGACGGTTCAGTACCGCTATTTCGACAGCGAAACCCGTGGCGTTGATTTCGATGGCATGATCGCCGATCTGAAAACCGCCAAAGCGGGCGATGTGGTTCTGCTGCACGGCTGCTGCCACAACCCGACCGGGGCCAATCTGAACATGATCCAGTGGCAAGAGGTCGTGAACCTGATCAACGAGCTTGGCCTCGTGGCGATGATCGACATTGCCTATCAGGGCTTTGGCGATGGTCTTGAGGAAGACGCGCAGGCAACCCGTCTGGTCGCATCCTCGGTCAAGCGCTGCCTGATTGCGGCGTCCTGTTCGAAAAACTTCGGTGTATACCGCGAACGCACCGGTCTGCTGATGGCAATCAGCGATGATGCTGCACAGACGGCACTGAACCAGTCGACGCTGGCCTTTCTGAACCGTCAGAACTATTCCTTCCCGCCCGATCACGGTGCGCGGGTCGTGACCACGATCCTGACCGACGACGAACTGCGTGCTGATTGGGCCGCTGAACTGGAAGAGGTCCGCCTGTCCATGTTGGGCCTGCGCCAGCAACTGGCTGACGAGCTGCAACGCCTCAGCGGCTCCGATCGGTTTGGGTTCATCGCCCAGCACCGCGGCATGTTCTCGCGCCTTGGGGCAGCACCGGAACTGGTCGAGCAGCTGCGCAACGTTCACGGCATCTACATGGTCGGCGACAGCCGCCTGAACATCGCCGGTCTGAACGCGACCACGGTTCCGATTCTGGCTCAGGCGATTGTAGACGTCGGGGTTTGAATCACCTCGTCGAAAAATTGCAAAGCCGCGCAGCTCAGCGCGGTTTTTTTATTCTGGGCTGTCAGGTTGCAACGGACTGGCCCTACAGTCTCGCGAAAGCCATTCTTACCATCCCCTCAGAGATTGTTTGAGGAGAAAAAAATGCGTTGGGCGGTCATATTCCGAGACACCAAAGACATGCTTCAAATTCGGGCGCGTCGCGATCTACGTGATGCACATGTCGCCTATGCAAAGGCGCATCCAGAGCTGTTGATCGGTGGTGGACTAAAGCCGAACTCTGACGAAGACTTCTGCGGGGCGCTATGGGTTGTTGAGGCAGACAGCAAAGCGGATGTGGTCGCATTGATAGAGAAAGATCCGTTTTACGTAGCCGAGCACCGCAGTTTCGAAATTTTTTCTTGGGGGAAACTGTTGGAGGGTCAAACAGTGACCCCATGAATGCAAAAAAAAGCCGGGCGCGAACGCCCGGCCTTCGAGTGGTTAACTCAGGTTGTTAGCCCTTCGAGAACTCAGGATATGCTTCCATACCCAGTTCCGCCATGTCGAGGCCATTGATCTCGTCCTCTTCGCTGACACGGATGCCGAGGGTTGCCTTCAGCACCATCCACAGGATCAGCGCGCCGACAAAGGTGAACACACCATAGGCAACGATACCGGTCAGCTGGGTGATCAGGTTGGCTTCACCGTAGAAGATCACGGCGATGGTGCCCCAGATGCCTGCGAACAGGTGAACCGGGATGGCACCGACAACATCGTCGATCTTGAACTTGTCCAGCATCGGAACCGCGAAGACCACGATGATACCGCCCACAGCACCGATCCACAGCGCGCCGAACAGGGTCGGGGCCAGAGGTTCAGCGGTGATCGACACCAGACCGGCCAGTGCGCCGTTCAGCACCATGGTGAGATCAGGCTTTTTGTACAGGACCTGGGTCAGGATCAGGGCTGCGACGGCACCGGATGCGGCGGCCATGTTGGTGTTGGCGAAGATGCGCGAGACGTCGGATACGTCGCCCACGGTGCCCATTGCCAGCTGCGAGCCGCCGTTGAAGCCGAACCAACCCAGCCACAGGATGAACGTACCCAGAGTTGCCAGCGCCAGATTCGAGCCGGGCATTGGGTGAACTTTGCCGTCTTTGTACTTGCCGATGCGCGGGCCAAGGATGATGGCACCTGCAAGAGCTGCCCAGCCGCCGACCGAGTGTACAACGGTCGAGCCAGCGAAGTCCGAGAAGCCCATCGCATCCAGCCAGCCGCCGCCCCATTTCCAGGAACCGGAGATCGGGTACATGATACCAGTTAGGACGACGACGAAGATCAGGAAGGGCCACAGTTTGATCCGTTCGGCCACGGCACCGGACACGATCGACGCGGTGGCGGCTACAAAGACCAGCTGGAAGAAGAAGTCAGAGCCGATCGAGGCATAGTCCAGCGCCGCTGCGTCGGCACCAACGCCCACAGGATCAAGCACGGTCGGGCCGCCAATAGCAAAGAAGCCATTGAAATCGCCCGGATACATCGTGTTGAAGCCGATCAGCCAGTACATGATCGCCGCGATGGAAAACAGCGCGATGTTCTTGATCATCTGCATGGCGACGTTTTTGGAGCGCACCAGGCCGCCTTCCAGCATGGCAAAACCCGCTGCCATGAAGAACACCAGGAAGCCTGCCATCAGGAACAGCAGGGTGGTAAAGATATATTGGGTGTGCAGCGCGGCCTCACCGGTTGCGGCGGCCTCTTGCGCCAGACCCATCTGCGGCAACGCGACAAGCGCGGCGGCAGGGATGAGAGATTTCATCAGGTTCATTGTCAGTCCTCGAATGTTGGTGAATGGCGGCGCTTACAGCGCCTCTTCGTTCGTTTCCCCGGTCCGCACGCGCAGGGCCTGCTCGACATCGAGGACGAAAATCTTGCCGTCGCCGATCTTGCCGGTTTTGGCGGTGGTGGTGATGGTCTCGACGATCTGATCGGCCATTGTCGCGGGCACGACGATCTCAAGCTTAATCTTGGGTACGAAGTTCACGGCGTATTCGGCGCCGCGATAAATCTCGGTGTGACCGGATTGCGAGCCGAAGCCCTTGATTTCGGTCACCATCATGCCGCGTACGCCTGCGTTGGTCAGTGCCTCACGCACTTCCTCAAGCTTGAACGGCTTGATTGTCGCAATGATCAGTTTCACGTTTATCCCCTCTGCTTTCCGGACGGTCCGGTCTGTTTTGCACTTGCAGAAAAAGAGCGCGGCGGGCCGCAGTAAGGAACGGTTAAGGGGGTAAGACGCTGGGGAAATATGTGGCAAGTTGCACATTTTTTGCACAAAACGTGACGGGTGATTAAAAAATGTGCAGATTGAAGAGGGGTGTTGCAGGTATTTCTGACCTCTACTTCATCGCCGTGGCAGGGTATGGTGCCTCAAAACGAGAACCGGGCAGAGTTTGAGCATGACTGAGTCCAGGCGCCGAAAGGCCCCGCTTGTTGCGGACAAAAGATACCCGTCGAAGGGGCGCAAGCCCACGGCGGCCAAGCGTGCTGCCAAGCCAGCGGGCAAGAAGGCGGCGGCGCGCAAGACGACGACCCGCAAAATCACGCGGAAGAAGACACGCCGTAAATCCGGCGGCAATGGAGGCGGGTTTTTCCGCCGCCTCTTCCGGTGGGTCTGGCGCGTATTTTGGGGCATAACTTGGCGCGTGGGCGCAGTGGCCGCGATGCTGCTGGCGCTGGCGGTGGGTGTTGTCTACACCTCGTTGCCCGATGTGGATGCGCTGTTGGATGGTCGCGCGCGCGGTTCGGTCACGTTGCTGGATCGCAACGGCAAGGTCTTTGCCTGGCGCGGGGACCAGTTCGGCGGGGTGATTACGGCTGATACAGTCTCACCGCATCTGAAGAACGCCGTTGTCGCTACTGAGGACAAGCGATTCTATCGCCATTTCGGGGTCAGCCCACGCGGCGTCGCCAGCGCTGTGCGCATCAACCTGAGCGAGGGGCGCGGGCCGCTGTCGGGTCACGGCGGTTCGACCATTACGCAACAAACCGCCAAGCTGCTGTGCCTTGGCGTGCCGTATGTCCCCAGTGAGTGGGAATCCGAGGCCGCATATGAATCCGATTGCCGCCAGGGCTCGTTGTGGCGCAAGGCTAAGGAAGCGGTTTATGCGATTGCGATGGAGGTCAAATACTCCAAGGACGAGATTCTGACGATCTATCTGAACCGGGCCTTTCTGGGCGCGGGCGCGCGCGGGTTTGAGGCCGCGAGCCAGCGCTATTTCGGCATCTCTGCTGCCGAGGTGAACCCGGCACAGTCTGCGATGCTGGCCGGCCTTCTGGTTGCCCCGACGCGTTATGCCCCCACCAACAACCTGCAACGCTCGCAGGAGCGGGCGCGGCTGGTGATCGGGCTGATGGAAGCGCAGGATTACCTGACCACCGCGCAGGCCAGTCAGGCGCGCAACAACCCGGCGCAACTGTCCGACGCAGCAGCGGCGCGCGCAGGTGGGTATTTCGCCGATTGGGTGATCACGGAACTGCCCAGCTTTTTCGGCACCGACTCCAAAGATGACGTCGTGATCAAGACCACGCTGGATCAGCGTATCCAAACATCTGCCGAGGAAGCGTTGAAATACATCTTTCAGGAGAAAGTGCGCCAAGGCTCAGAAGCTCAAGCCGCAATCGTCGTGATGTCGGCGGATGGCGCTGTGCGGGGCATGGTCGGCGGGCGAAAAACCCGGGTGTCCGGTGCGTTCAACCGGGCCACGCAGGCGCTGCGGCAGACTGGGTCGTCCTTCAAGCCTTTCGTATACGCCACGGCTTTGGAGTTAGGCTATTCACCGCTGGATACGGTGGTGGATGAACCCTATTGCATCAACATTCCCGGCTCTGGCCAATGGTGCCCCAAGAACTACACCAACAAATACTATGGCCGGGTCACGCTGGCCGATGCGCTGAAGAACTCGCTGAATATCCCGGCGGTTAAAGTGGCCGAGGTTGCTGGGCTCGACAATGTTCGCACGGTGGCCAGTGGCTTTGGCATTGAAAGCGACCTGGCCCAAGGCCCTGCGCTGGCGCTGGGCGCGTCGGAAAGCACGTTGATCGAGATGACCGGTGCCTATGCTGGTATTCTTAACGGTGGCTCATCGGTGGAACCCTACGGTCTGTCCGAGTTGAAGCTGCTGGGCGACGAAGCACCGGTGATGGTCAAATCCACGGGTATTGGCGAGCGTGTGATCAACGACAAGGCCGCTAAGCAACTGACCTGGATGATGGAGCGCGTGGTCTCGGAAGGTACCGGAGGACGAGCGCAGCTGCCCGGATGGCAGGTGGCGGGCAAGACCGGTACCACGCAGGCGGCACGGGATGCGTGGTTCATCGGGTTTACGGCGGATTACGTGACCGGGGTTTGGATGGGGTATGACGACAACACCCCGCTGTCCGGTGTCACCGGGGGCGGGTTGCCAGCCGAAATCTGGAAGGAAACCATGCTGCGCGTGACCGAAGGCATGACGCCCACGCCGCTGCCGATGGTTGCCCCCGATCCCCCCGTTCGAACGGCCCAGCCCCAACAACAGCGCCGCCGTCAGGGGCGTGGCTTTGAAGAGGCCATCAACAACCTGTTCAAGAACATCTTCGGTAACTGAGGCGCAAAAGAAAAAGGCGGCGCACGCGGCACCGCCTTTTCAATTCGAGTTTAAGCCTGATCAGAGGCTGCTGTCCAGCGCTGCCAGAATGGCATTGCCCATCTCAGTGGTCGAGACCGGGGTCACGCCCTCATCCGCCAGCAAATCGCCGGTGCGCACGCCATCGGCCAGCACTTTCTCGATCGCGGCTTCCAGACGGTCGGCTTCATCGCCCTGATCAAAGCTGTAGCGCAGCGCCATGGCGAAGCTGAGGATGCAAGCGATCGGGTTGGCCTTGCCTTCACCCGCGATGTCCGGGGCCGAGCCATGTACCGGCTCGTACATCGCCTTGGGGCGACCATTGGCCATCGGCGCGCCCAAAGAGGCCGAGGGCAACATACCCAGCGAGCCGGTCAGCATCGCAGCACAGTCGGACAGGATGTCGCCGAACAGGTTGTCGGTCAGGATCACATCGAACTGTTTCGGCGCACGCACCAGCTGCATCGCGCCGTTGTCGGCATACATATGGCTCAGCTCGACCTCGGGGTAATCGGCAGCGACACGGTTCACAACCTCGCGCCACAGGATGCCCGACTCCATCACATTGGCTTTTTCCATCGAGCACAGTTTTTTGTTCCGACGCATCGCCAGTTCAAAGGCCGAGCGCGCGGCGCGTTCGATCTCGGATTCAGTGTAACGCTGGGTGTTGATGCCGACGCGCTCATTGCCTTCCTCGAAGATACCGCGCGGCTCGCCGAAATAGACGCCTGAGGTCAGCTCGCGCACGATCATGATGTCGAGGCCAGCCACGATGTCTTTCTTCAGCGACGAGAAGTCAGCCAGCGCGTCAAAGCACTGGGCAGGACGCAGGTTGGAATACAGGTCCATTTCTTTGCGCAGACGCAGCAGGCCGCGCTCGGGCTTGAGGCTGAAATCCAGATCGTCGTATTTCGGACCACCAACCGCGCCCAGCAGAACTGCGTCCACCTCTTGCGCCTTGGCCATGGTCTCATCCGACAGGGGTTTGCCGTGGGCGTCATAGGCCGCACCGCCGACCAGATCCTCGCTCACGTCAAAGTGAAGGCCGCGTTTGTCGCCGAACCAGTCGATGATTCTGCGCACTTCGGCCATAACTTCCGGGCCAATTCCGTCTCCGGGCAGGATGAGGAGCGAGGGGTTGGACATGGACAGTCTCCTTGCGTTTTGTCGCACACGCCCTAGCGTCTGCGCCGCATCGGGTCAATGAGACGATCCGGCAGAATCACGAGGAAAACACATGTTGATACCGGGAAATCCCGTCCCAGGCCTGAAAATCGAAACCGTTGGCCATGGAACCTTTGATCTTGAGGCTGACAAAGGCGAAAATGGCACGCTGGTCATTCAATATCGCGGATTGCACTGCCCCATCTGCATTCGCCAAATGAAAGAGGTCGAGGCCGCGCTGGACGATTTCGCAGCCATCGGTGTCGAGGTCATCATGCTGAGCACGGACACTGCCGACCGCGCGGCCGAAACCGTGGAAAAGGCAGGGACGACCCGGTTGCGCGTGGGGCACAGCCTGCCGCTGGCGGCTGCGCGCGAAGACTGGGGCCTGCATCTGTCGCAGGGGCGCGAAGGCACGGCCGAGGCGCAACTGTTTGCCGAGCCGGGGCATTTCTATATCGCACCCGACCGGACGCTGTATTTCGCCTGGCAACAGACCACACCCTTTGCCCGCCCATCGACGGCGGATATCCACGGTGGGATCAAATATGCGTTGGACAACGGCTATCCGCCGCGCGGCACCTATACCGGCGCGGTGTAATCGCTAGAGGCTGGCTTTCAGCCCGGCGGCCAGCAAATCCCAGACCCTGCGATTACGCGGGGTCTGGCGCATGGCTTGCGGCGCGGCCAGCCATATTGGCAGCGCCAATACCTCAAGATCGGGCAGCACAATCTCGATATCCGGGTCGGCCTGCGCCACCTGAACCTGCGTAAAGCCGATGCCACACCCTGCGCGCACCAACTGCCAATAGGCGCTTTGCAGATCGCATCTGGTGGCAAAGCTGTCCTTGCTGGCAGGCCAGCCACGGGCGCGCATCCGGGTGATTATCTGCTCATTGGCGTCAAACCCGACCAGATCATGGGTGAACAGGTCTTCGGGCTTTTCCGGTCGCCCGGCGCGATCCAGATAGGAACGGGCGGCGCAGAAGCACAGTTCGATATCCCCCAAATAGCGCGAGATCAGGTCCATCTGCTCGGGGCGGTTTCCACGCACGGCTATGTCGGCCTCGCGGTACAGCAGATTTTCGATGGTATCGGTTGCCACCAGTTCCAGCTGAATGGCTGGTTCCTGCGCCCGGATCTGGGCCAGAATCGGTGGTAACAGGTGGTGAGAGGCAAAGACCGAGGCGGTGATGCGCACTGACCCTTCCAATTGCTGTGCCTGCCCGGCTGCGGTCAGGCTGAACGCGGTCATGGCCCCGTGCATCTGTTTTGCCATCGGCAGCAGCTCTGCACCCACCTCGCTCAGCTTCAGGCCACGTGCATGGCGGTCAAAGAGGGACACGCCCAGTTCCTCCTCCAGCGCGTGGATATGGCGGCCCAGCGTCGGCTGGCTGCGATCCAGCTGCCGCGCCGCCGCCGACAGTGAGCCGGTTTCGGCCACTGCCAAAAAACTTTGGATCAGTGACCAGTCCGCATGGGTGAGAGATTTGTCCATTCAGATATGAATACACGTTGTGTGCGTCGCGGCAATTCCCCATGAATCCCGAATAGGTCAATTCAAAGGTGTATCCGGTGTGGTCACATCGACCCAGACCAGCCGGTGCCTGCTGGCCTGCTCTGCTGCCGTGCGCAGGGGCGTATCTTTTTCCGGCCAGAGAACGCCCGCCCCTGTCACCCGAAGGTCGGCCGAGGGCAGCACGTAATCCACGCGCATTTCGCCAACCGCCTTCCATTCGACTGTGGTCAACGCGCCCATGGCGTCACTCGGGCGCGAGTCTTGCAGGCGGGGGTCCTCCAGAAGGGCCTGAATGGCCTCTTTGCGACCCTCACCCTGATCCGGGTCCAGATTGGCATCCCCGGCGATAACGAAAGGGCCGCTGGGCCTGCGTCCCAGTTTGCCGTCCAGAACTACAGACCAGAGGCGAACCTCATCTCGGTTACGCAAGCCATTGCGGTCCTCGGGGCCGTCAAAGACCGGGGGGGCGGCGTGAAAAGTCATCACTTCCAACCGGCCGAGAGGCGTTTCAACCGGAACGATCCAATGGGCGACGGCAGAGAGGCGCTGAATGCGCTGGGCCTCTTCCGAGGGGAACGGGCCATCCTCGGTGGTCGGCAATTTCGCACCCGGCAAGTCGCGCCACAGAAGGTCGGTGAAGTCCTGCACTTGGTCGGCGAGAATGGGATAGCGAGACAACAATGCCAGCCCGCCGTGTCCGGTGAAGCGACCCCAACCTTGCGCATCTGCCGGGCCATGGGTGCGACCGTCTCCGTTCAGGTCCAGCGATGTCTCAAGCCCGGTATTGGGCTGGGCTGCAAAATGATAAGGGTAGTCCAGCCCGGCCCGGCGCAGTTGGTCTGCCAGTGCCAACAGGGCCAGGCCGTCCATATCCCAGTCGACACCTTGCAATGAGACGATATCCGGCCGCGCCGCGACCATTACCTCGATAACTGCTTTCACCTGTGAATCGCCACGGCGGATGTCCCGCAACAACAGGCCCGGTCCGTCGCGGCCCAGTTCGGTGTTGTAGGTGGCAATACGCACTGTCTCTGCCTGTGCCATCACCGGCAACAGCAACAGTAGAAGGGCGCGGATCATGCGGCCTGAGTGGACTCGGCTGTGGAATAGGCGCGGCGCTTTTCAACGATCAGGTTGGCGATGCGCAGTGTCGCCATGCCGCGCATGATCATGCTGGCGGGCAGGAAGGCCCAGGCGCTCATGGTCCAGATCAGGGTCTGAGGGTTGGTCAGCGAGATCGGGCTGGCGTAGTCAGTCAGCAACTTAATGACGGCAGGGATCAGGAATGGCAGCAACACCCCGATCGAGATGTTCAGTCGACCGTCCCGTTGCAGGCGGGTCACGACGTCTCCGCCCTTGGTCGGATCGAACAGGGGCAGGTTGGTCCAGACGTTAAACGCGCCATTACCTGTGGGCCATCCGCGCAGTTTCACCGCATAGTAAAAGCTGCCCACTGTGACCAATGCGGCAACATAGGCGACGCTGGCGGAAATGCGCACCAGCTCGATCAGCGCTGCGCTGGCATCCGCAGGCAGCATGAGCACGATCAGGCGGACCGGCGAATACGGGAAATCGACCACATTGGCGACGCCCCGGCCAACCGCAAACGCCGCCGCCGTCAGATCGGTCGGCGCATAGACGTTTTTGCAGATCAGCGTCAGGAACGTGACCATTGTCATCAACCCGACAAATCGCAAACGGTTCACCGGCGGCGCGTCACGGAATTCAATAAAGCTGGGAAAAGCCGAGTTATATTCAGCAAAGGTCAGGAAAAACGCGAGAATGGCGAGAAAGACGACAATCTCGGTACCATTCGTTGACGATACGGGCAGGTACAACGCGGGGGTCAGCACCATCAATGCCACTAAAATTCCCCGAATCGCCGCCCCTGTTGTGCGCGCAATCACTATCCGAACCCTTTCCAAACCGGAGTAGCCGATTCTATGCCGACTTAATTCCAACTTGAGCCCGCCGCGTATGTTTTCTGACGGATGCCTTAATCTCGTTCACATTGGAGATAAGCGGCATTTCGCTCAAGCCGAGGTGCAGAA
This sequence comes from Ruegeria sp., assembly GCF_965221235.1. Taxonomy (GTDB): domain Bacteria; phylum Pseudomonadota; class Alphaproteobacteria; order Rhodobacterales; family Rhodobacteraceae; genus Ruegeria. The sequence goes on along the minus strand of NZ_CBDCRS010000004.1, from coordinate 1,505,694 downwards.
AACACGCCATTTCGGGCAAAAAGATGGCGCAACTGGTGCGGGATTGCATCAATTTTGACGCAAATCCGACGTGTATCTCAATATGATACCTAGATGTTGTGGTTATTAAATTTACAACCCCAAGAATGCGATTGGGGCCGCCCTGGCGACCCCAAAAAGTTGAGTATCCACAGATTCGGTCTCAGAATCAGACCCAGGGACGGGCTTGACCTGCGTGCTCTTCGAACTTGTCGATATGATGGTCTTTTTCCATCGTCAGGCCGATATCGTCCAGACCGTTCAGCAGGCAGTGCTTGCGGTGCGGGTCGATGTCGAACTCGATGACCACGCCATCCGAGGTGGTGATCTGCTGATCTTCCAGATGCACGGTCATGCGGGCGTTTTCGCCTTTATGCGCGTCTTCCATCAGAACCGCGTGATGTTCTTCTTCAACCACGATAGGCAGGATGCCGTTCTTGAAGCAGTTGTTGAAGAAGATGTCGGCAAAGCTGGTCGAGATCACAACCTTGATGCCAAAATCCTTGATCGCCCACGGCGCGTGTTCGCGCGACGAGCCACAGCCAAAGTTGTCACCGGCCACCAGAATCTCGGCCTCGCGATAGGCGGGTTTGTTCAGGACGAACTCTTCGTTCTCCTGCCCGTCATCGTGATACCGCATCTCGTCAAACAGCACGACGCCAAGGCCGGACCGTTTGATGGTTTTCAGGTGCACTTTGGGGATGATCATATCGGTGTCGATATTGATCAGCGGCATGGGGGCGGCCACCCCGTGGACTTTGTCAAACTTTTCCATGTTCACACTCCTGCGGGAGAGGGCCGACCCCATGCCCCGCGTTTAAGCTTGTTTTGCTTCCGTAGTTTCGTCTTTGGGTGCGTCCTTGACGTAGAACGCCATGAAGACAAGGCCGAGTCCGTTGAAGATCATCTCGATGCCCAACAGGATGCCCAGCAACTGCGCCATCACGGTCGGATCCACGCTGGCAAAGCGCCAGATCATGATCGCCAGAACAATCGACATCAGGCCCGAGATCAACGTTGCCCAGAAAAACTGTGTTCCGCGCATCTGGAACGACAGGATCACCCGGGCGATGCCGCCTGCAAAGAACAGGATCAACACAACCGTCGCCAGTGTCAGCGTGCCCTCAAGCGGGTGCGCCCAAAAGGACCACCCAAGAAACAGCATCACCACACCCATGATGAGTGACAGGATCTTGTTGCCGGTGCCTTCAACAGTAAAGCCACCCACAATTTGCAGCACGCCGGAAATCAGCAGCAACACCCCGGTCACCACCGTCACGGCAATCGACGCCACAACAGGCGCGCCCAGTATGAAGATACCAAACGCTATGGACAGAAGCCCCAGCAGGAGCCATTTGATCCAGTCACTCATGTTTTCAATCCCTCAAATATCTAGATATGAGGAGACCTTACATCAATTCACGGACGTCTGTCAGCCGCCCTGTGAGTGCCGCTGCGGCAGCCATTGCCGGGCTCAGCAGGTGGGTGCGTCCGCCACGGCCTTGACGCCCTTCGAAGTTGCGGTTCGAGGTCGCGGCACAGCGCTCGCCCGGTTGCAACTGGTCAGGGTTCATCGCCAGACACATCGAGCATCCCGCCAGACGCCATTCGAAACCGGCCTCTTTGAAGATGTCGGCCAGTCCTTCTTCTTCGGCCTGAGCGCGGACCAGACCAGAGCCGGGCACGACCATGGCGCGCATGCCGTCTTTGATCTTTTTGCCCTTGAGGATTTCGGCGGCGGCTCGCAGGTCTTCGATCCGGCCGTTGGTGCAGGACCCGATAAAGACGGTATCGATTTCGACATCACTCAGCTTTTGACCAGCTTCCAGACCCATGTATTCGATCGACCGGCGGGCCGCGTCGACTTTGCCGCCTTCGAAATCTTCAGGGTTCGGAACAGTTGCAGTGATCGGCAGCACGTCTTCGGGGCTGGTGCCCCAGGTGACGACAGGCGCGATGTCTTCGCCACGCAGGGTGATGACCTTGTCGAAATGCGCGCCTTCATCGGTGAAGAGCGTCTTCCACCAGTCCATCGCCGCTTCCCATTGCGCGCCTTTCGGCGCATGGGGGCGGCCTTTGACATATTCAAAGGTGGTTTCGTCCGGGGCAATCAGGCCAGCGCGTGCGCCGCCTTCGATGGCCATGTTGCAGACGGTCATGCGGCCTTCCATCGACAGATCGCGGATCGCTTCGCCGCAATATTCGATGACATAGCCGGTTCCGCCGGCGGTGCCAGTCTCACCGATAACGGCCAGAGTGATATCCTTGGCGGTCACGCCCGGCTGCAATTTGCCGGTGATTTCCACCTTCATGTTCTTGGATTTCTTCTGGATCAGAGTCTGGGTGGCCAGAACGTGTTCGACCTCAGAAGTGCCAATGCCATGGGCCAGCGCACCAAACGCGCCGTGGGTGGCGGTGTGGCTGTCGCCGCAAACAACGGTCATGCCGGGCAGGGTCCAGCCCTGTTCGGGGCCGACGATATGGACGATGCCCTGACGCACATCGTGCACTGGGTAATAGTGAATGCCGAAATCCTTGGCGTTCTTGTCCAGCGCTTCGACCTGAATGCGCGATTCCGGGTTCTCGATCCCGTTCGCACGATCCGGCGTGGTCGGAACGTTATGGTCCGGCACGGCGATGGTCTTTTCCGGCGCGCGCACCTTGCGACCGGCCATGCGCAGGCCTTCGAACGCCTGCGGGCTGGTCACTTCGTGGACCAAGTGGCGGTCAATATAAAGCAGGCAGGTGCCATCATCGGCTTCGTGCGCGACATGGGCATCCCAGATCTTGTCATAGAGTGTTTTGGGGGACATCGGTCCTCTCCCGTGTGTAAATGAGAAATAGCTGGCGAGGTGGCTTAGGCCGCGCGTAGGCGCGCCAGAACCGTGCGGGCAGCCCCAAAGAACCGTTCACGCAGGCGCGCGCGGTCTTCCAGATTCTGAAGTTGGGCCACATTGAGTCTCATGCGCTCCAGATATATCGGGGTTTGCCGTCAATCAAGGTTCAATACGGGGTCGGGCTTGCATCCCGCGGCAACGCTGTTCAAGCTGACCGTATGAACCAGGACCTGATCCCCAGCTCGCTGTCGGACCTTTATGACAACATGGTCGCGGGCTTTTCCGTGCAATTCGAAAACCTTGTCGAGCTGATCGTGACGCCGGGCTGGCGGCAGCATCAATTGGTCATCATTCTTGCCATGTGGGCGCTAGCTTATGTCCTGAAACTGGTGACTCAGGGTCGGTGGGACGCCTGGGCGCGATCTCGCACCGGTTGGCCGAAATGGCGGCTGCGGACTTTGGTGCAACTGATGCAGCGCCTGACGCTGGTTTATTTCGTGGTTATGTCCTGGGCGCTGTACCTGCTGATGCAGCACATCACATGGCCCTCGCGCAGTTATATCATCGGAGTCGTGGCGACTCTGGCCCTGGCGTGGCTGGCCATTGCATTGGTGGCGCGGCTGGTGCGCAACCGCACCCTGCGGCGGATCTTCAAATGGGCGATGTGGGTCTATGCAACGCTGGTTGCGCTGAATCTGACCGATGATGTGGCCGAGTTTCTGGACGGGGTGGCGATCTCGATCGGTGATCTGCACATCTCGGCGTTGGGGATTCTCAAGGCGGTTCTGCTGATTGGCATCCTGCTGACACTGGCCCGTGTCGGGACCCGCGCTGCCGAGCGGGGGTTGATGAACAATGACGACATCACCCCTTCGATGCAGGTGCTTCTGGCCAAGGGCATTCAGGTGCTGCTGTATGGCGCGGTTTTCATGGTGGCCATTCGCACACTGGGCTTTGACCTGACGGGTATTGCGCTGTTGTCCGGTGCGATTGGTGTGGGTATCGGGTTTGGGCTGCAAAAGGTGGTGTCGAACCTGATTTCGGGGATCATCATCCTGATGGACCGGTCGATCAAACCCGGTGACGTGATCTCTCTGGGCGATACCTTCGGTTGGATCAATGCGCTGGGCGCGCGCTATGTCTCGGTCGTCACGCGGGATGGGCGCGAATACCTGATTCCGAACGAGGACCTGATTACCAATCAGGTGGTGAACTGGTCCCATTCCGACAAATTCGTGCGGCTGGATCTGGATTTTGGCACCAGCTATGACGACGACCCGCATCAGGTGCGCGCGACAGCGATCAAAGCGGTCAAAGCGGTGACCCGGGTCCTCAGCGGAGGCTCGCACGAGCCGGTCTGCCACATCACCGGGTTCGGAGACAGTAGCGTAGACTATGTTCTGAGGTTCTGGATCAGCGACCCGACCAAGGGCCTGACCAATATCCGCGGCAATGTCTATCTTGCACTATGGGACGCATTTAAGGATGAAGGCATCTCGATCCCCTTCCCGCAGCGCGAAGTTCGGTTGCTGCCGGACGGCGCAGAGCAGCAACAGATCGCCAAAGAGTGAGCCGTTGTGCGGGCGCTTTCGCTGCGTTTCATTGAAATGTTGCAATCCCCTTGTTACCTTAATAATACCCCGGCGCCGGGGTTTGGCGGCGCGCAGCAAAGGAGGACTATGTCCTGTCTCTACATACACAGGCGGGTTTGCCCGCCGATGACGGGGCCAGTGTAATGGCCCACTCTCAGTCAATCAGCGACAAGCTGCTTGAACGAATCCTTTCCTCACTTTCCGATGACAAGGCCGAAGACGTCGTGCAGATCAATCTGCAAGGTAAGTCTTCTGTTGCGGATCACATGGTGATTGCCTCGGGTCGCTCGACCCGTCAGGTCTCGGCAATGGCGGAAAAGCTGACGGATCGCATCAAGCAGGAATTCGGTTTCACCTCGAAGGTCGAAGGCAAGGATGCCGGCGACTGGGTGCTGATCGATACGGGCGACGTGATCGTCCATATCTTCCGCCCCGAAGTGCGTGAATTCTATCAGCTGGAAAAGATGTGGCTGCCTCAGGGCGGCAGCGCCTCGGCGAACTGAGGCGCCATCCCGGCCTGCATTAACAGGCCGGAGGCGAGAGAAATATGCGTATCAGCATAGTTGCGGTCGGGCGATTGCGCGCCGGACCGGAGAAATCCCTGCTTGACGATTACCTGACCCGCTTTGACCGGACCGGCCGCGCGCTGGGCCTTGGTCCTGCGCGAGTGATCGAGGTTGAAGACAAGAAAAACGCGGGTATGGGGGCTGAGGCCACCCTGCTGCGCAAAGCACTGCCCAAAGGTGCGGTGATCTGCACGCTGGATGAACGCGGCCGGGTGATGTCTTCGCCTGATTTTGCCAAGAAACTGGGCGGCTGGCGCGATGCCGGACGGCAGGATTTGGCGTTGATCATCGGCGGCGCGGACGGAATAGACCCTAATCTGCGGGCCGAGGCCGATTTTTCCATCTCATTCGGGTCGATGGTCTGGCCCCATATGCTGGTCCGTGTGATGCTGGCCGAGCAACTGTACCGGGCTGCAACCATCCTGTCGGGCGGCCCCTATCACCGGGTCTGAAATGGCGCAGCTTCTGATCGTTTACCATTCGCGCACCGGAGGCACCCGGCAGATGGCCGAAGCAGCGGCTGAGGCCGGGCGTGACGAGGCCGAGGTTGTTCTGAAGTTCGCGGATCAGGCCGGGCCTGAGGATTTGCTGGCCGCCGATGGCTATATCTTCTGCGCGCCCGAGAATCTGGCTGCCATTTCGGGTCTAATGAAAGAGTTTTTCGACCGTTCCTACTATCCGGTTCTGGGCAAGATCGAAGGCCGCCCCTATGCCCAGATGATCTGCGCCGGATCAGATGGAGAGAATGCCGCCCGCCAAACGGCTCGCATCGCCACGGGTTGGCGGTTGAAAGAGGTTCAGCCGCCGTTGATCCTCTGCACCCATGCGCAGACGCCAGAGGCGATACTGGCGGAAAAGACCATACCTGAAGATCAGCTTGAGCAATGCCGCGAGATCGGTGCGGCGATGGCAGCGGGTTTGAGCCTCGGGGTGTTCTGACCCTTAGTTCAGGTCAATGATCGTGGTCGTGTCACTCCAGCCACCGACATTGTCGCGTGCCTGAATCTGAACCTGCGAGATAGTTTCAGGTATCGCCACGCCACTCAGCGACCGGGTGAATGGCTGCTCATCTACATGCGGATGATGCAGCACGCGCAATCCCAGCTCGTTTCCGTCCATATCGAGCACACGCCAGCCATCGGCGTAATCGTCCCAGCCGGTATCAGGATGGCGAATCGTGACGTCGAAACGCCATGTGTCGCCGCTGCGGCTGGCCGAGACCTTCTCGATCGTTGGCGGATCGGCAAACACGGGCGTTGCAAGGAAGGCGGCAAGAATCAGATAACGCATACAGAGACCATAAGATGTGATGTGACCCATTGGAATCACGTCTTGGTGTCAGGCGGCAAGGTCAAAAGGACTGATCGGGAGTGTGAGGCAAACTCGCGCCGGTAGAGCACGCCGAACGTGATCGCCGTGCCGAGGATCAGGGCAATAGGCCCCAGGAACCATGCCAGCGAGGCCAGGGCGAAATATGTGGCCCTAAGGGCGCGATTGAAACTGCGCGCAGCGGTGACGCAAATCTCGGCGGCTTGTGCGGCACGGGGGTAGGCTTGCGGATCCTCCGGGTCGTTTGGGACGGCGGCCATCAGAACAGCGCAATATCCGAACAGGCGATGCGCCCAAACATATTTCAGAAAGGCATTGGCCAGAAACAGGATCACGACAAGAATCTTGATCTCCCACACCAGCGCGGGCGCACTGCCAATGGCCAGATCGCTGGCGACACCCGCCAGTCGCTCGGTATTGCCCAGCAGCGCTAGCCCACCGCCAATGGCGATCATGGTGGTTGAGGCGAAGAAGGTACTGCCCTGCCGCATAGCGGCTACGACCTGCGCGTCGAACATTCGGGGCTGCCGGGTGACCATCTCTCGCATCCAGCCGCGGCGAAAACCGTCCATCATCATGGCAACGGATTGTTTGCCGGGCGAGGGATGCTCGATCTTCCAGCCGATCCCTTGCCACGCGCCAATCAGCAGCAGGATGGCGACATAATCCAGCGTCGAAAACAGAAGCGCGCGATCAATCCAGGTCATAGCCGCGACACTAGGCGCAGATCATTGATCTTGCCAGATGCATAAATTGGTAATATTATTTTACCAAATTGGAGGACCAGCAATGGAAATGCCCCGGCCAAATCCCGATGTGCTTGCGCGAAAGCAAGCTGTTCTGGCGCGCTTGCTAAAGGTTTTGCCTGAAGATGCAGTGATTCACGACCCGGCAGAGACCCGCGCCTATGAGTGCGACGCGCTGACCGCTTATCGCTGCCCGCCGATGCTGGCGGTGCTGCCGTCGACCACGCAAGAGGTCTCGAATGTTCTGCGCATCTGCCATGAAGAGGGCGTTCCGGTTGTCCCGCGCGGCTCTGGCACGTCGCTGGCGGGTGGGGCTTTGCCCACCGCCGACTGTGTCATTCTTGGCATTGCACGGATGAACGAGGTGCTTGAGACCGACTATGACAATCGCTTCATCCGCGTGCAGACCGGCCGCACCAACCTAAGCGTGACCGGCGCGGTTGAAGAACAGGACTTTTTCTATGCGCCCGACCCGTCCTCGCAACTGGCCTGTGCAATTGCGGGCAATATCGCGATGAACTCGGGCGGGGCGCATTGTCTGAAATACGGCGTAACCACAAACAACCTGCTGGGCGTCAAAATGGTGATGATGGATGGCAGCGTGGTCGAGATCGGCGGCGCGCATTTGGATTCCGGCGGGCTGGACCTGTTGGGCGTCATTTGCGGGTCCGAGGGGCAACTGGGCGTGGTGACAGAGGCGACGTTGCGTATCCTGCGCAAGCCTGAAGGCGCGCGGCCTGTTCTGATGGGGTTCGATGACAATGAGGTGGCTGGGCAATGCGTCTCGGACATCATCAAGTCGGGCATCCTGCCGGTCGCGATCGAGTTCATGGATACTCTGTGCATCAAAGCCTGCGAGAACTTCGCACATGCCGGGTATCCCGATTGCACCGCGTTGCTGATTGTCGAGGTTGAAGGGTCCGAAGCCGAGATCGACTATCAGCTGTCCAAGATCGTTGAGATCGCCAAGCGCCATAACCCGGTCGAGCTGCGCGAAAGCCAGTCGGCAGAAGAAAGCGCGAAGATTTGGCTGGGTCGCAAGTCGGCCTTTGGGGCGATGGGGCAGATGAACGACTACATGTGTCTGGACGGGACGATCCCAGTGTCGTCCTTACCCGAGGTGTTGCGCCGGATCGGAGAGTTGAGCGAGGAATACGGCCTGCCTGTCGGTAACGTATTTCACGCGGGTGATGGCAATATGCACCCTTTGATCCTGTTTGACGCCAACAAGCCGGGCGATCTGGAGAAATGCGAAGCGTTTGGGGCGGATATCCTGAAGCTCTGCGTCGATGTGGGCGGGTGCCTGACCGGTGAGCATGGGGTGGGGATCGAGAAACGGGATCTGATGTCGCATCAATACGCGCCTGCTGATCTTGAGGCGCAGATGGCGGTGAAAGATGTGTTCGATCCGCAATGGCTGCTGAACCCGGCCAAGGTGTTCCCGCTGGATGTGTCCCGTGCGCGGCGGATGGCTGCCGAGTAGGGGGCTCTGCCCCCGACGCGCCGTGCGCGTCTCCCCCGCCGTATTTTCAGACAAGAAGAAGTGACATGAGACCTGAGACAGAGACAGAGCTGGCCGAAATCGTGGCCGGGTTGAAGGAACCGGTGCAAATTTCAGGCGGCGGCACACGAGGCATCGCGCGTCCCGAGCAGGTTTTGAGTGTGTCGGGACTGAGCGGCATATCCCTGTATGAACCCGGCGCTTTGACATTGGTTGCGCAGGCAGGAACTCCGCTGGCTGAGGTTGAGGCCGTTTTGGCAGCCGAAGGGCAGCAATTGGCGTTTGAGCCTGCGGATTATCGGACGGTTATGGGTAGCGCGGGCGAGCCGACGATTGGTGGGGTCGTAGCGGCGAACATCTCGGGTCCAAGGCGGGTTCAGGCCGGAGCGTGTCGGGATTTTCTGCTGGGTGTGCGGTTTGTCGATGGGCGCGGGCAGGTGGTCAAGAATGGTGGGCGGGTGATGAAAAACGTCACCGGCTATGATCTGGTCAAGCTGATGGCGGGGTCCTGGGGCACATTGGGTGTATTGACCGAAGTATCTTTGAAAGTGCTGCCCAAGCCCGAGGCGACGGCAACACTTGTCTGGCACGGCTGCGGATGGGCGGCGAGCTCAAAGCTGTTTTGTGATGCGCTGGGCTCGCCCTTTGAGGTCAGTGGCGCGGCGCGACTGCCAGAGGCAGAGGGCCAGCCTTCCCGGACACTTCTGAGGGTCGAAGGATTTATGGACTCGGTCAAATATCGCGTTGGCAGATTGCTTGAGGCGTTTGCCGATCTGAAGCCGGATGAGGTTGTGACCGACCCGGATGAGAATGCCGCGATCTGGCGAGCGGTACGTGACATAGAGCCGTTTGCCGGAGTGCCAGGCAATGTCTGGAAAACCTCAATCAAGCCGACGGATATGATCCGTGTTGCCAGCGGGAAAAACCCGAACCGCGTGGTTGATTGGGGTGGCGGTCTGATCTGGACCTTGGCTGAGGAAGGCGAAGACCTGCGATCTGCCTTAAGCGATGTTCCGGGGCATTCGACACTGGTGCGCGCGGCTGCGGACGATATGGACAAGTTGGGCCGGTTTCAGCCGGAAACCGAGGGAGTTGCGGCTCTGACACGGGCGATCAGAGACAAGTTTGACCCTCGGGGTATCTTTAATCCGGGGCTGATGGGGTAAGTCAATGCAGACGCATTTCACCGAAAAACAGCTGGAAAACCCGGCGACACAGCGCGCCAATGAAATCCTGCGCAGCTGTGTGCATTGCGGGTTCTGCACCGCCACATGCCCGACCTATCAGGTTCTGGGGGATGAGCTGGACAGCCCGCGGGGCCGCATCTACCTGATCAAGGACATGCTGGAGAACGAACGCGTGCCGGATGAGAAAACGGTCAAGCATATTGATCGCTGCCTGTCCTGCCTCGCCTGTATGACAACCTGCCCGTCGGGCGTGCATTACATGCATCTGGTCGATCACGCGCGGGAATATATCGAATCCACGTATAAACGCCCTTTCACCGATCGCGCGCTGCGCTGGGTGCTGGCGCAGATTTTACCCCATCCAATGCGGTTCCGTTGGGCGTTGCTTGGGGCGAAACTGGGGCGTCCGTTCCGGTTTCTGATGCCCGATGCGCGGTTGCGGGCAATGCTGGATATGGCGCCAAAGCATATCCCTCCGGTCAGCCGCAATGACGATCCGCAAAGCTTTGCGCCCGAGGGCGCGCGCCGCAAACGGGTGGCGCTGATGACAGGCTGTGCACAAAAAGCGCTGAACACCGACATCAATGATGCCACGATCCGACTGCTGACCCGTTTGGGATGCGAAGTTGTGGTGGCCGAAGGGGCTGGATGCTGCGGGGCGCTAACGCATCACATGGGCAAAGCGCGTGACAGTCACAGGGCAGCAGCGGCCAATATCCGGGCCTGGACCTCGGAAATGGACGGTCAGGAGCTGGACGCAATCGTCATCAACACCAGCGGTTGCGGCACCACTGTCAAGGATTACGGGCATATGTTCCGCAATGACCCGCTGGCCGAAGACGCTGCGCGGGTGTCGGGGTTGGCGATGGATGTCAGCGAGCTGCTGGTGCAGCTTGACCTGCCCGAAGGCGCGGATCAGGGCATGACCGTCGCCTATCATGCGGCTTGTTCGCTGCAACATGGGCAAAAGATCAAAACCTATCCTAAAGACCTGCTGAAACGCGCAGGCTTTGCGGTGGTCGAGCCGGCCGACAGTCACCTGTGTTGCGGCAGTGCGGGGACATACAACCTGATGCAGCCCGAGATTTCGCAGCAGCTGAAGCAACGCAAGGTCCGCACGCTCGAGGCGAAAAGCCCGGACGTGATTGCTGCGGGCAATATCGGGTGCATGATGCAGATTGGCTCTGGCACGGATATTCCCATATTGCATACGGTTGAGCTGCTGGACTGGGCCACAGGCGGACCTGAACCGCGGGCTATGCGATCTATGGGTACGCCAGGATCAGAGGCGGTTCCAATTCTCAGGTAGGCGGGTCTGATGCAGCAGGGCATCAGTTCGCGGCGGAAAGCACCGACACCAGCATCGCCCTATTTTCGCCCTACGCAGGGCGTAAGACTGTTTTCCAGCAATAACGCCGGAGAACCGCTTGCGACATTGGATCATGGCCTTAGCGTTTGCCGTCTTGCCGATGGCAGCGTTGGCGCAGGACAGTGGGCTGAAAAGCTTGAATACCACCGATGCCGGGCGGGCATGGATGGCTGTTGGCCGTCTGGATATTAACGGCGCGGGGTTCTGTACCGGAACATTGATTGCTCCGGCTTTGGTCCTGACCGCCGCGCACTGCCTGTTTGACAAGGAGACCGGCCAGCAGATTGACCTGTCTCAGGTCGAGTTTCTGGCGGCATGGCGATTTGGGCAGGCGTCAGCTTACCGGGCCGCACGTCAGGCCGTCATTCACCCGGATTACGAATTTACCAACAGGGGCTCGTCCGATGGGTTGTGGGCAGATATCGCCCTGATCGAACTTTGGCAGCCCATTCGCAACACCTCGGTCATACCGTTTGAAACTGGTAATCGCCCAGCACGCGGAGAAGAAGTTGGCGTCGTTTCATACGCACAGGACCGGGCCGACGCCCCGTCCTTGCAAGAGGTCTGTTCGATCATGACCCGACGAGGCGATGTGATGGTGATGTCCTGTGACGTGGAGTTTGGGTCTTCTGGCGCACCGGTGTTTTCCTTTGAAGGCGAGCGTCCGCGGATCGTATCCGTGGTCTCGGCCAAGGCCGAATATAACGGCAAGCGCGTTGCCGTTGGTGCGCCGGTCGAAGGGGCGCTGCCGCTTTTGCACGCCGAATTGCTGGCCGGTCGCGGGTTTCGGGCCGCCACCCCGCAGGGCGGGGCAGACAGAAACATTGGCGCCCGGTTTATCAAGCCATGATCCGGGTGTTGCTGCATATCGTGCTTTGTATTACGGTCACGGCCACAGCGGCCCATGCGCAGGCGAGCAAGCGCAAACTGACAGATCGGGAGGATTTATACGGCTGGGAGGCCGTTGGCCGTCTGGACACCGGGACGCGGGGGTTTTGCACCGGCACGCTGATCGCTCAGGACATCGTTTTGACCGCCGCACATTGCGCGCTGGATAAATCGACCGGTCGGCCCTATGCGCCGGGTGAAGTGACGTTTCGCGCAGGTCTGAGCAATGGTAAGTCCCTGGCCGATCGCAAAGTGGTGCAGATTGCCGTGCATCCGGATTACGTCAAACATACGTCGTTGTCTAATGCGGCGATCCGCGCCGATGTAGCCCTGATGCGGCTGGAAGAGCCTATTCCCTATTCCGTTGCCGATCCCTTTGCCCTGCACAGCGGGCGCGTGGCCGGAAATGAGGTCAGCCTCGCCTCATACGGGCGGGGGCGGTCCGAGGCGATCACGCGGGAACGGTCGTGCCGCATTCTGCAACGACAGCAGGGTCTGATCACCTTTAACTGCGATATCACCTTTGGTTCGTCCGGGTCGGCGCTGCTGGCGCGCAACGGCCCGCGCTGGCAGATTTTGTCCGTCGTTTCCGCGGTTGGAACCAATGGCCGACATAAGATCGGGTTAGGCATGGAGCTTTCGGGAATCGTTGCCGATCTCAAGGCAGACCTGCGCCGAGACGCGCCCCGGCCCAAAGCGTCAATCCGCCGGTTGCAGGTCGGATCCGGCAAGTCGGATTCGGGTGCGAAATTCATCAGCCCCGGCGGGTCTTGAACTGCGCTGAAACCCTCCCCATGTGAACTGTATCGGGTTGCCAAAAACGGGACCCGATGTACTGAACCGCCCGTCCGAACGGAGGGCAAAACACAGATCGCTCAGATATGAGGATATGACTTATGCGTACATTTGATTTTGCACCGCTGCACCGCGCCACCATTGGTTTCGACCAGATCGCCGACATGATGGACCGCGTACTGACCAATGACGTGGCTCAGCCCAGCTACCCGCCCTACAACATCGAAAAAACCGATGCCGACACCTATCGCATCTCGGTTGCTGTCGCCGGTTTTTCGGAGAATGACCTGTCGGTCGAAGTGAAAGAGAACGCGCTGATCGTTGCCGGCAAGAAAGCCGCCGAGGACAAAGAGCGCAGCTATCTGCACCGTGGTATCGCCACCCGCGCGTTCGAGCGCCGATTTGCTCTGGCCGACCACGTGCGTGTCACCGGCGCAAGCCATGAAGACGGTATGCTGAACATCGACCTGAAGCGCGAAGTGCCCGAAGCTCTGAAACCGCGCCGGATCGAGATTTCTTCGGCAAACGCCATCGAAAAGGATGTGGTCGACGCCAAAGCTGTGAACTAAGGCGGCTGACCACCACGCCGCGATAATCTGTCCTCTCTGGATTATCGCACCCTGCGCCCCGCGTTCCTCCAGACGCGGGGCGTTGTGTATTGCCCCGCGGGTTTAAGGCCGATCAAGCAGTGCACATCAATAATCATCGTCCAGTGGTTAGGCGACGTGTTCAGCGCCTTCGATGGAACAGTACGGAAGTACAAATGCAATTGTCAGGCAATTTGGCGATGCCATTGCCTGACTTACGTAGTTGTTCGATTTGTTTGTGTGATCAGGCGAGAACCCGGCGTCTGCGATGGGCAACAAAACCCAGACCCAACAGCGCGCCGCCGAGCAACAGAACCGAGGGCGGCAGTGGCACCGGGGCCACCTGAATACCGTCAATCGAGAACCCGTCGTTCAGATACGGTGTTTCACCGCCAGCTTCGGTGAAGTTGCCAAGCATGATTTCCGCTGAACTGGTTGGTCTGTCGAAATCAACAGTTACCAGCCGGACGTTACTATTGGGCAGCTTGCTGCCCGTCCTGAATTCTACGTCATTTCCACCGACCGATATGCGCAGGAATCCACCCACATCGCTTGCGTCAGTGATCGCAAAAGCGAGACTCCGGAAGGATTTTCCGTCTGCCAGCGCAACATCCCAACTCATGCCCCAAGTGTCGTTGCTGTCCAGGAACCAAGAACTGCGTTCAGGGTACGTGTTTTTGCGCCCAAAAACGTTGCCCTCTCTGAGTGCCAGATTTGTGCCAGTATTGCCGGGCAACCCAGTGACAGTGCCGCCCGTACCGACACCACCCAAGGACGAAAATGTTCCAACGTTGGTTGCAAATCTGCTGGAAACTTCCCCTTCTCCGAAGGTGGCGCCAAGTGCCTCGAAGTTTTCATAGCCCCTGTAACCAGAGTCTGTCCCGTAGATCGAAAGGAAATTATCCGCGGTATTGTCGAGTATACTTACTGTCGCCGCGTGCGCAGACACAGCGACAAATGACGAAAAACTTGCAGTCATTATTACATTGAGCAGTTTCATTAAATGATCCCCACGAACAATGCGAATATCTTAACGCATAAAGAGAAAATCACAAAACGCTTCGTTTGCAGTTTCGGCTAATTGATGTGTTAAACGATGATTAACCGAAAATAAATGCACATTTTATGGTTTAATTAGTGTTTTGAGTGCGCATATTGACGCTTTGATGAAACATTTAGCGCGGAATCTGTCGCCTTGATGATTCGCTTAGGTCCAATTTTTTAAAGGTTTGCAACCCGTTCAACGGGAAATTCGCCACATCCATCGCCTTTTTGCAGGGATGTGGCGGCCCGCGCAAGTTCAGCACAGGCCAATCAGTCCCAGCGCCTGATCAGACCGACAGGCAGACGTATTTCATTTCCAGATAGTCTTCCATGCCGTGGTGGCTGCCTTCGCGGCCCAGACCGGACTGCTTAACACCGCCGAACGGGCCCAGCTCGGTCGAGATGATGCCTGTGTTCACGCCGACGATGCCGTATTCCAGCGCCTCGGCCACTTTGTAAACGCGGCTGAGGTCCTTGGCATAGAAATACGAGGCCAGACCAAAGATCGTGTCGTTCGCCATGGCGATAACGTCGTCCTCATCCTCGAACTTGAACAGAGGTGCCAATGGGCCGAAAGTTTCGTCCTGCGCGACCATCATGTCCTGTGTGACTCCGGTCACAATTGTGGGCTGGAAAAAGGTTCCGCCCAGATCGTGCGGCAGACCGCCGGTCAGGACCGAGCCGCCCTTGTCGGTGACGTCCTTAATGTGTTCTTCGACCTTGGCGACCGCTTCGGCGTTGATCAGCGGGCCGGTGGTGGTGCCATCGGAAAGCCCGTCACCAACCTTCAACGCCTCGACGGCGGCTTTCAGCTTGGCCGCAAATGCGTCGTAGACACCGGCCTGAACGTAGATCCGGTTGGCGCAGACGCAGGTTTGGCCATTGTTGCGGAACTTGCACAGCATTGCACCTTCGACGGCTGCATCCAGATCGGCATCGTCGAACACAATGAACGGCGCGTTGCCGCCCAGCTCCATCGAGCATTTCATCACCTGATCGGCCGCCTGTTTCAGCAGGATGCGTCCCACCTCGGTCGAACCGGTGAAGGTCAGTTTGCGCACGCCGGGGTTTTCGCAGAATTCCTTGCCGATCTCGCTGGAACGCGACGACGGTACCACGTTGAACACACCCGCCGGGATGCCGGCCTGTTCCGCCAGAACGGCCAGAACGATCGCGGACAAGGGGGTTTCCTTGGCCGGGCGCGCAACAAAAGCGCAGCCCGCGGCCAGCGCAGGCCCAGCCTTGCGCGTGATCATCGCGTTGGGGAAGTTCCACGGCGTGATCGAGGCGGCAACACCGATCGGCTGCTTCATCACCATGATCCGCTTGTCGCGCTGATGGCCGGGGATGGTCTCGCCATAGACACGTTTGGCTTCTTCACCGAAGAATTCGATGAAAGAGGCGCCATAGCCGATCTCACCCACCGCTTCGGCCAGCGGCTTGCCCTGTTCGGCGGTCAGGATCATGCCCAGATCCTGAGCGTTCTCCATCATCAGGTCATACCAGCGGCGCAGGATCACGGCGCGTTCCTTGCCGGTCAGCTTGGCCCATTCCTTTTGTGCGGCTTCGGCCTGCGCGATGGCTCCAGCCACCTGCGCGCGGCTGACATCCGCGACCTCGGCCACCACATCGCCGCGGGCCGGGTTGGTCACGGCAAACGTACCATTGTCACCATCCACCCACTGGCCGCCAATATAGGCCTTTGTCGCCAGCAGATCGGGATTTTTCAAAAGGGATTTCAGATCGGTTGTTGCGTCCAGCATAAGGAAGCCTCCGGCAGGATTTTGGTTCAGCGCACCCAATCAGGTGGGGTCGGGATTGTCTATGTCCACAATGCCCGTCAGATCAATCCAGATTTGATCAAAAACTATCAAGTCAGGGCGATATATCGCGCCTATCTTTTTCAGCCCGAGTTTGTCAAAGTTCCGGGGAATTTTGGACCCGAGGGGATGTAAATGGACGTAACATTCCCTATCTTATTGGGTAATTAAAGAAAAAAAGGGATAGCAGCGATGTCGAACCATCAATTTGACGCCTTGATTGAGGAAACTCAGACCAAAGTCCGGGAAAGCCAGTCGCAGATCGAAGGGCTGACCGCGCGCATTGACGCCGCGCGGGCTAAGATCGGAACCGCCGAGGCCGATATCGACATCGAAAATGCTACGCTTGAGGACGTGCATGCCCATACCGAAGTGATGAACGCCAATATCGCCGAGCTGATTATGGGTTTGGACGATGTGACCAACGCGTTTTCCAAGGATTTCGACGAAATGCGCTCAAAAACCGGGTGGGAGAGCTTTGTTGGCATCTTCTCACGCGGGAAATCGGAATCCATGCGGCAAGAGAGGATGCGCACGGCGAATATCGACGACAAGTTGCAGGACCTGATCGCCAAATCAGATGTGATCGTGCAATTGCTTCAGGGGCAGCTGTCCGTGTTGGAAGAGCAGCGTGTGAAGGTCGAAGACAACCTGACCGGCACGCTTGACGACCGTGAGGCGACCGTGGCCGAGCTGGAGGCTCTGCGCGCCGAAATTCAGGGCATGGACCCGACGATCATCACGCTGGAGAACAAGATCAGCGTCGAACAGGACGCCGCCGCGCGCACCCAGTTGGAAACCGAACTGGCCGAGCTGAACAAGCAATACAACGCGAAAGTTCAGGAAGAGCAGGTCAAGCTGGCCAAAAGCCAAACGCTGGAGCGCTATATCGAAAAGGGCAAGACCTGGGTCGATTCACTGCAAAACCAGGCGGCGACTCAGATGGTGCTGATCAACAAGCTGCAAACAGACACGCAACAGCGCGTGGTGCTGTATGACGCCCTGACCAAATCGTTGAAAACAGCACAGCAGCAGGATGTGGCCCACCGCATCAACGAGATAGGCGTGCAGACCGACCAAGAGGCGCAGACGGCGATGGCCGCCATCGGCACCGCGACCAACCAGAAGATGGCCGACATGCTCGAGGCGCACGAGGACCACATGGTCTTTGCCCGCGACGTGCTGGAGAAAAAAGCCAAGGCGGATGAACGCTTTGCCCGCCGTTTTGCCTCGATTGTCGAGAAGCATGACAAGAATTTGTATGGGGGCTAACCCCTTATGTGGAGCTCGAAAGTATTTCTAAGATTTGGTCTGTTGGGTACTTTTTTCTCAATCGCTGGGGGAATAGGCATTTTCGTCTCTGGCAATAGAATGGACCTTGCGGAAATCGGTGCAAATGCGCCCATACAAGTCGTCGGTCAGGACGTAGTGAATGGGATTGTTCTCACGCTACTCTATCTAGCAATTCTATTTGTTTTGGGTGGGTGTATCGGAAACGTTGCCCGAGCACTTTTTTCCATGGCTGCTCATACCATTCGGAGCCAAGAACCTCAGTTCTTGAATACACGCCAACCGGAGGCCAACATGATCTTTAGTTTTCTTGAACTTGATGCATTCGGAAGAATGCCTTCCGTCAAGGATCAAGGCAATTGATTTCAGAGACTGAAATGCTGCCTAGAGCTGCGAAATGACTAACCCCACCCAAGACCATATCGGCCTGACCGACACTTTCGCCTCGCGCCGCTATTTCCGCAAATTCGAGGTGATCACCGTCCACCTCCTGCGCGTTGCCGCGACGATGGAGGCTGAGGGCGCGATCAGCAAACAAGAAGTGCGGATCGTGTCGCGCTATCTCTCGGGGTTGCTCTATACGTTCCGGGCGCTGTCCATGAAATACCTGCTGGTCGGGCGCGAGACGGGGCGGTTCTTTGGCAGCCTCGCCATGGATAAGCGCGACAGCGGGTTTCCGGTGGCGGCTGAGTTGCTGACCATGGCCAATGACGCGCAGCAGGCGCAGGTGCATCTGGCAAATATGCCATTAGAAGATGATCTGAAAACTGACATGGTGCGGACCATCATTGGCCACCGGGAAATCCCGACCAAGCTGCAATTCGCGCTGTCTCAAAGGCTCTATTACGAGGAATTGTTGAAAGGTCAGCTGTTCTGGGCCCGGAACGATCCCGAATGTCACTGGATTGAGAATGCAGGCGATCGGCGTAAATTCCTGATCCACTGGGCGGTCTATGACAGCCAGATCAACCTGCCGGTCATCTACCTGATGCAGTTGGAGGACAGCGGCAAGACGGCCCTGCCCAAAGACCAGCGTCGCTGGCCCGAAGTGCAGGCGCATCTGATGGCGCAATCCTTGGGCGGGCTGAAACTGGTGACGATTGCCAAGGGCTTTGATCAGGATTTCGACGACCTGCACCCGAAACACCTGCGCCGCATCCATGTAGGCCCGATGTATTCCTCGGCCTATACCGAGCAGTCCGGCCCTCTGCGGCAGGTTTTGGAAGACGCGCAGGCGCCCGAGGGTCAGGACTGGGCGCTGGCCTGGACCACCGAGGAACTGGAAAGCGAACAGGTCATCGAGGAACGCGCCGGGTGGTTCTCGACCGTGGAACGCGAGGTCTTTGCGCTGGATCCGTTCGGCGGGCAGGGGGCCGAGACCGGCGCCACGCGCACCCAGCGGTCTATCATCCTGCCCCAGCGGCCGTTTCAGGCGCTGGCCGAGCGCAACCCGCCGGGTTTTGCCGACGTGCGCAAGTTTGTCGTTAGCAAGACAGGGCAGGTGTTGCGCTATTGAAATTTTCGCCTTCGGCGACCGTATTTTGAACGAGAAGAAGCAGGGTTGGGCACATGAGTTTGACGTCAGATCAGATGGAATTGCGTGAGGCGGATATTCGCAAGCATTATCCTGCGGCGACGGCTTTGTTGAACGGATTCGAACACGCGCCGCGGATTGCAAAGGCTGCGGAGGCGGTTGTTGAACGATCTCCGGGGGTTTCTACCGGGCGGCGGTTCCGATCTACGACACCGGGCTTGGTGACACGGCGCACGGCACGGGCGGATGGGGTGCATCTGGTTGAGCGGATCGAGGCCTCGGATGATGGCGATACGCTGGTGTCTCCGCCGCAGGCGACAACGCAGCAGGCTATCCGGCGGGCGATATCTATCGCTTTGGCCGTGGCCGAGGCTTATGCGGAACAGACTCCGCTGGCCGATCTGAAACGCGCCAATCTGGCCGGAGATCTGCCTGCCGCCCGCAAGACCGAATTCTCGGAACTGCTGACGGCTGAGGCTTTGATCACGTCGCACACTTTCGGCAATGCGCTGGCCTATCTGATGTCGTCGCATCTGGGTGAAACCACGGTTGATATTGGTGAGATCGAAGAGGTGTTGACCGACAATGGCCAGCTTGCCCTGCATGGCGCGCTGTGGGAAATGGACCAGACCCTCGCCAGACACGCACCCGATGATGCGCATCTGATTGCGGCCACCAGCGCTTATGCCGAACAACTGATGGAAAAGGCCGCCCTGCGCGCCCCGTCCGCAGGCCATCTGGCCCCGTTCCAGAACGCCGCCTGGCATATCGAGGCCGATGATCTGACAATCCGGGGGTTCGAACCAGCGTCTAAAGCCAAATCCACCACCCTGACTATGACGTTCAAGAAACCGAACGAGGTGGTGGGCAACCATATCGCCAAGTATCAGGCCATGAAGCTGGCCAAGATGCTGATGGCCTATGATTTCGACCGCCGCCTGAACCCGTTTGCAGAACTCGGAGGGTTCATCTTCACCTTCATGGGCGACGGCAAACCGGGCACCGGCAAGACCACCCTGATCCAGATGATGGCCGGGCTGATCAACGACTATTGCCAGAACGCGGGCTATCCGTTTCGCTATCAGAACCTGAGTACCGACAATATCGACAGCTATCAGGGCAAGTCCGGCCAGAACGCCAAGGCGTTTATCAACACGATTATCGACCCCTCGGTCATCGGCTTCGGCACCATTGACGACATCGACCAACTGGCGGGCAAACGCGGCGACCGGCAGTCCTCGGCCGGGCAGCTGGAAATCACCGCGGTGCTGATGGAGAGTTTTGCGGGCGCCAACACCGTCGTGCGCGGCAACTGCACCTTTGGCATGTTCTCGAACTACCCCGAGAATGTGGACGACGCCCTGCGCCAGCGGGCGGGCGCGCGGTTCCTGGTGGACGGGCCGCAAACGCGCGAGGATTACATCGACATCCTGCACCTGCTGATGGGCCGCAACCACGACATACCCTTAGGCGAGCACGAGGCCTATGCCGCGCAGGAGATCAAAAAGGCCGTTGCCGCCAGTTTCGAAAGCCATTCCCGCCCGCATGAGGACGCGCTGCTGCAGGTCTATGACCGGGTGTCCGGCGAGATCGGCCAGATGGACACGATCGCCAAGCTGGGCACCTACCTCAAGGCGATCCAACAGGCGGATGAGCGCTTCACCGGCCGCGCGATCAAGAACATCACCGACGCGGTCAAGGTCCGCGCGATGGATTTCGAACTGCCCGACGAATGGATGGAAAATCCCGACCTGTTCCTGTTCCGCGACTACGACACCAAGAAAGCGATGATCGAGGACCTGCGCCAGCCGATCACGGTCGAGATGGTGATGCAAGAGATCAACCGCTACGCCGACAGCGAGTTCCGCTATGCCGACAAGAGCGACGAGGTCGCCATCGAAAACGCCGTCCGAGAGATGGGCCGGATGGAAGAAGCCAAGCGGCGGTATTTGGAGGGGAAAGGCTAGTGATTGCTGATATTGTGAACTTTGCGCTTCCCGCCGCTCTGAGTCTGTCCACGTGCTTGTTGGTTGCTCAAAGACTACATCGCTCGCCCTTAGTCCTGCGGTTGATTGCGGCATGGATTGCGGGACTAGCAATGTCGATCCTATGTCTGTCTTTGATCGGGATGTTATTCGACGTCGGACTCGGCCGTCAGCTACTTAGTCATGATCGGACGACGTACGCTGCAACGAGCTGGGCGTCATTTTCGCTAAGTTCTCTTTTAGCATCTTTTGCAATACTCATCTTTGTGGGTGTTGCCATCAAACGGCGGTATCTGGAGGGGAATGGGTGACCGGCGGCCTGTTCCTGATCTTCGCATCGCTCATTGTAGCGAGCATCTTTTTCGGCGTATCCGTCGCGCGTTGTCGACCTGCGTCGCGAAAGAGCGTGGCGATGCTGGCACTCATCATCTTCGCGCTCACCTATATCTGGAGTTCCCTGTTCGAGATCTGGATGAACGGGGCGTCTCTGGCGCGCCCGAATTCCCTGCTGCACGCCTTTGGCCCCGGTGAAATGCCATCACATTTTCTTGGCCGCGCATTGTTCTGGTTTGTTCCGGCCATGATTTTGGCTGGCGGAGCGTACGCAACAGCGCTTCGTCGGAAAAAGGAAGCAAATACATGACTTTGATCGCTGCAATCACTGGCCTCGCCCTTGTTCTGGGCCTGATCCTGCCTTTGCGATGGAGCGTTTTCGGATTTCTCGGGGCCGTGGCGCTGCTGTTTCTGTGCCAGTTCGGCGTGAACGCAAGCAGCGGGTTCGAGGGTGCCTCATTGGAGGAATCCCTGATCCTGTTTGAGGGCAGCGTAGTTTCTTACATCGGGTTCAACTTGCAGATCACAGCGCGGGCGTTTGCGTTGCCATTGTTGGTGTTGGCGGTTGTGGTCGTTGGTCGGTTGAACAGGGTGAGGTAGAACAGGTGGCGCAACGATTGAACATGCAGGTCGACGGTGAGTTTCACTATGTCGATAGGAGAGACGAGTACATCATCAAGAGTGCCGTAGGCGATATAGGGCGGATGGAAGTGGCCAAGCGGCGGAATTTGGAGGAGAAGGAGTGAGTGGAGAAGAATTCATAGGATCGATTAACCAGTGGTTTGTAGATCATTCACCGTTGGTGACATTCGTAATCGTCCCGATAATTTCTGCCTTTGTTGCGTTCTTTTCTAGCAAATATTCGACAAGGATCGCGCTACGTGCGGCGGTCCAACAGCGAAAGCATGAGGCGACAGGCCTTCTTTCCCAGTTTAGACAAGACTGGATAAATGACCTTCGAAACGAAATCGCCGAACACCAATCAATCTGTTTGGGCACAGCGATGGTTTTCAAAGACCAAGAACCGTCTGGGATTTCCGATGCCAAGGTCCCAGCCGAAAAAATGTACAGGTTAACTGAGTTGGCCAACCGCATTTTGTTGCGATTGAATCCGGCAGATCCTGACTACCAAGCGCTTTCCACCGCGCTAGCAGTTCAAAGAAAAAACATTCACGAGCAAGGTCAGCCAAATCTTCAAACGCTTTCGATAGCTCAACGAATTCTAAAAAGGGAATGGGATCGTTTGAAAGAAGATTTGCGCGAAAATGCGGAGTCAAATACACAATGATCCGTCTCATCGAAAAAGGCCTGATGTTTGGCAATCTCGTCCACATCTCCAGCCCGGCTCTGGTCGAGCGGTATGACCGCGCGTTGCAACATCTGGCCGGCAAGACCACGGCGTTGACGGATTTCCATGTCGATATCTCGGGCTATTCGCCGGAGGTCGGGATTGAGTTGGAGGATGAGCTTTACCTCAACCCCAACGGGGTCAACCGGCAGTTCATCCTGCTGACGACCGAACAGAAACGCGCGCCTTTGCTGAACGTCAAATTCTCGACCTCACGCGATATCCTGCGCGAATTCATCGAGATGAACGAGGCGCAGCTGTTCGCCCTGACCGCCACCGATGCGGTGGCCGGAGAGCTGGTGAACTCGGTCTTCAAACTCACCACACCGCGCGATCTGCTTAACCTGCGCAAGATCGAGATCGAGGCGGACACGGTCGGCGGCACCCTGCGCAAGGCCGAGCAACTTGCGGGCATGGTCGAGCGGTTCAAGACTGAAGAAGACGCCTGGTTCGACGATGTGCTGATCGCCAAAATGATCGAAACCGCCAAGGAAACCGGCGACGTCACCCGCAACCCGGTCCGCCTGCGCCACACCGCATTCGAACAGCGCAATTTCTGGACGGCGCATTTCGGCGGGCTCTATCTGTTTCCCGATTTGGATCAACCGGCTGCAATCTGTATGGGCGAGATGCCCAATGACCTGCCGGTCGAACACGCGTTTGACGCAACACAGCGACACCGGATTGCCGCCTTCCTTAATGACAACACTCTGGTGGAAAGTATTATCGAGGCGCGCGGCGTGAACTCGGCTGCGGTGTTGCAACAGAAGATGGATTTTCTGACCGTCGATGCCGCCGCCGATGCAGGCGTCGATCTGACGGGGCTGGACCGGAACGATATGCGGCGTCTGGCCCGGAACCACGCGGACCGCTTGCCCGAGGCGTTTCACGGCCTTGCCCAGCTGTTGCGCTGGGCGAAAGACGGCGGGCCTTGGCCTCGGATCACTTCGGACCATCCGTCCTATTTCTACACGCTGCGCGCGGCGGATACCCCGAACCGCGATCTGGTGAATATGCTGCTGGCCGAGCTGGCCCCGCTGGACCCGCGCCAGATGTTCATTTGTCACAAGGAACTGTTCTACAGCACCTATTCCACCTGGCCCGAGGCCAAGAAAGCCTATGTTGCCGACTTCCTTGCGCGCGAGTATCAGGTGGACAAAGCTGGTGCCCGAGCCGCCTTGTTCGGGCATGAGCCGGATATGAGCGGGACAGATCAGGTGAGCGACGCGGTGATCGCGCGGGTCGGCCCCTGGGGCGCGTTGAGGAAAGGGTAAGATGTTCGGAGCGATACGCCTGTTTCTGATCCTGCTGGTCCTCCAGACCATTGCGTATTTCGCCCTGTCCCTCTATTCGCGCGGCGTTCGTCGGCGCAAGCTTGAGACGTGGTGGGATGAAAAGGGCAAATCCGGGAACAAGGCGGCCTTTGTAGAACGCGGTCTACACGTTTATGACAATTCGTTCCGGCGTAAATTGATTCTGGGTGTCTATATTGTCCCTTGGATGGCAATCGGCGCGCTGATCTACATTGTGAATTACATGTGAGGGTTACGGCATGGCCTATTTGAAATGGGCATTCATCATCATCTTCTGGGGCACGATTGCCGTGATCCTGCAATACTCCCTGCCGCAGCGCGATATCGTGCGGGTTGTGAACACCTATGAAGAACGTCAGGACCTGAACGACTGGACACGGATTTTCTGGTCCGAGCCGGATGACCAATCCACCAGCCTGTCAAACCGCGATGTGCAGTTCATTCAGGCCGTGCGCGCCAATGGCAAACCGATTGTCTATCGAAATGAGGATACAAGCTGGGGCTGGCCACCGTATTTCAAGTTCGACACAGCCAACCTTTATACCGAGGCCAATGACGCGATCTCGGACAAGAATAACCCTGAGTGGGTGGCCGTCACGCACTATGGCTGGCGAAACGAGTTCATGTCGATCTTCCCCAATGCGGTCTTCATCAAACATGTGGATGGGCCGGATGTGCGGATCATTCCGTGGTTCAACATCGTTTTCCTGACCGTCTTCTTTGCCATCGTCTGGGCGATCTGGGTGCGTTGGCGCAGGTTTCGGCAGGCGAAAATCGACCAAATGCTGGAAAATGTCGAAGACGGTTTTTACGCCGCGGGCGATGCAATTGAAGAAAAGCGCAATGGGTTGCGCCGGTGGATGGACAGCTGGAAATCCAAATAGGGACGCGGACCTGCTGATCCGCACCCCTTCAGGCTTTGGTTAGCGGACCACAAATTCCGCGTGGAGCGCCCCTGCGGCCTTGATCGTTTTCAATATGTCGATCATGTCGCGGGGTGAGACTCCAAGAGCGTTCAGGCCGGCCACGACCTCGGACAACGTGGTCGCCTCAGGGATTTCGGCCAGCCCGGTGCCTTCCTCTTCTTCGATGCCGGCGATTGTACGGGGAACGACGACGGTTTCACCCCGCGCAAACGGGTTGGGCTGTACCGCAATCGGGGCTTCTTCGACCGTGAGCGTCAGATTTCCCTGAGATACCGCAACCCGCGAGATGCGCACCTCTTGCCCCATGACAATCGTGCCCGAACGCTGATCGACCACCACACGCGCCTTGGCTTCCGGCTCGACCAGAATATTCTCGATCCGCCCCAACGCATGCGCGGTTGAGATCGACTGCGTCGCGGCGATGTTCAGTTCCACCGTACCGGAGTCCCGCATGATAGCGACCGCCCGGTTGAACTCGGTATTGATCGCGATCTCAATGCGGCTGGCGGTGGTGAAATCAGGTTCGCGCAGGGCAAGCCGCATCTGCGTCAGGGTGGACAAGTCAAAGTCGATCTCTCGCTCGACCCGCGCGCCCGAAGGGATCACGCCCGAGGTCGGCACCCCCTGCACAACCGATGCAGCCTCGCCCTCGGCCGAGGCGCCACCGGCCAAAACCGTGCCTTGCGCCACGGCATAGATCTGACCATCGGCGGCGTTCAGCGGTGTCATGATCAGGGTCCCGCCCAGCAGGCTCTTGGAATCGCCGATGGCGGACACCGTCACGTCGATTTGCCCGCCGACCCGTGCAAAAGGCGGAAGGCTGGCTGTGACCAGAACGGCGGCGACATTCTTGGGGCGAAAGTCCTCTCCGTTCACGTTCACGCCCAGCCGCTCAAGGATGTTCGACAGGATCTCTTCGGTAAAGGGCGAGTTGCGCAGCCCGTCGCCGGTGCCGTTCAGCCCGACCATCAGGCCGTACCCAACCAGATCATTGCCCCGCACCCCGTCGAAATCCACAAGGTCTTTCAGTCGAATTGTACCAGCCGTAACGAGGCTGGGCAGCAGCATCAAAAGGAATACAAGAAGTCTCATCTCAGGAAGTTCACCAGCGACAGGTTCGCATTGCGAACGGTGACGGAATACAGACTTTCCAGCTGAAACTGGACGGTCTGCAACTGCGTGGCGGTCTCATACGGGTCGGCGGCAATCAATTTATTTCGGCTGAATTCCAAGCTGGTCTGGGCGGCGCTGTTGCGGGTGGCAGCCTGTTCGATACGCGCCTCAGCCGATCCCACCTGAGCACGCAGATTGACGATGTCGTTCTGAGTGTTGGCCAGATCAACGCCCAACTGGGTGAACAGGCTTGTGCGCTGGTCGCGCGGCAGGTTCAGCGCAGTGTCCGAAACCAGTGCCGCAACCGCAATATCCCGAATGGCCTCTTTCAGGGCAGGATCGGTGGCCGTGATCGGTAACCTGACGCTTTCATTCTCGGAAATTTGCATCGGCGCCAGCGTTGTACCCGAACCCTGATAGATCACGGCATCAAATCCGGTGGGATCGTTGAACCAGTCTTCCGCCGCCTGCCGGATGTCGGCCGCTGTGGTATAGCCGGTCAGTTCCGCCTCGAGCGCGGTCAGTAACGTGTCGGTCGAGGGCAGGGGGGAAACGTCGGTGGCCGCACCGGAATAGAGGCTGCGCCCGCCCGCCCGCGTGTTAAGCGCAGACATGATATTATCCAGCTCATTCCGCGCCTGTGCCGAGGCATTTTCATGGCTGACCGCCTGGTTCGACGTGCCAAACGCCAGCAGGGATGATGTGATTTCGGACACGGAGTCGTTGATCGTGGTCAGGCTCAATTGCATGGCATCCGTGAACAGACCCGCCTCGGCGGTCGACACCTGATAGGCGTTCAGGCGCGACAGGCTGCGATCCAGATCCAGCAGATGTGAATAGTCGCCATCCAGCCGCCCGGATACATCCTGAACCTTGCCAGTAGACATTTCGTAAGACAGCGTTTCGATCTGATTTCTGAGTTCCGTGGACCGGGTCTGCAAGGTCATGCCCCGCGCCAGATCACCGATAGATGTCAAATTCATCATCACAACCTCAACAATGTATCCATCAATTCATCGACCACCGAGATGATCCGGGCGTTGGCCGCATAGGCCTGTTCGATTTCCATCAGGTTTTGCAGTTCCTGATCTGTGTCCACGCCATTTTCCGCCTCGATCCGGGCCATTTCCAACTGTGCGTTGTTCGCATAGGTCAGGCGCTGGCTGGCGGTATGGGCGTTGGAGCCGGTTCTCGTCATCAGCGCTTCGGTCAGGTCAGCGGCGCGCATGTCGCCGGTGCCAAAAGGCGAGCCTGCCACGGCGCGCGACTCACTGAGAATGGCACCAAAAGCCAGCAGCTGAGTGGCGTCGCCCGGGGCACCCGGGGTTGCCGCGCCGAGCCCGTCGCGCAGACGCCAGCTGTCGCCGCCATTGTCGGGGTCGACTATGATGTTCAGACTGATGCGCGAGGCCAACCCCTCGGGAGCGGTTGCACTGAACCGGTTGCCAGCATCGGTAAACAGGCCCGGATCAGTGGGCAGCGCGGTCGGGTCCAGACCGGGTGTTTCGAACCTTTCGATCAGGTCGCGGGCAACCGAGTCCAAATGGTCCTGTGCCTCAACAGCCAGCTCATCGCGGATCTCGAATTGCGCCATCAGCGCCCCGCCCCGTATCTGAGCATTGCCGCCGCTGGTGCGCACAGGGTTGCCGTTCATCTCAAGCCCCGACAGTAGACCGTTTCCCACGGTCATGTGCGGTTTGGTGTCACCGGTAGTCGTAAAAGAAAACTCGGCGGCGGTGCCTTCCAGCAGGATCAGCCCGCCATCGGAATACAGCGACACCTGATCATTTGCGCGTGGTACCGCATTCACTGGCACCAGCGCATTCACCTGGTCAATCAGCACCTGCCTTTGATCCAGCAAGGCCCCGGTATCTCCGCCCGAAAATTTGACCTGAGGGATTTTGGCGTTCAGCGCCTCGATATCCCTGAGATTCTGGTTCAGACTATCTACCTGTTTGCCAATTGTCCGGTCTGCATCCGATCGCAATTGCCGAACGCCCTCGGAAGCCGCGTTGAGGCTGGTCGCGAGATCGCGGCCAGTGCGGGCAACCTGATCGAGCCGCTCAGAGGAGTCGGGCAGGCTGGCCGCTGTGATCAGGCTGCTGTCAAACTCGGCCAGCCGGTTCGCCAGCGAGGTCGGATCGTCGACCGTGCCAACAACCCGTTCCACGCCAGTGTGAAAACCGGACAGTGCAGTCTGATAGGCCAGCTCTGCATCTGTGGTACGGCGGTTGGCGGTCAGAACCGGGTCATGGTTGCGGACCACGCCAACGGTGCGCACGCCGGTGCCTGAGATCACGTTCGTGGTCAGCTCAAGCGACCGCCGAGCATAACCGGGCGTCAGGGCATTGGCGATATTGTCCGACACAACCGACGTTCCGCGGCTAGAGGCGGTCAGGCCGCTGACGGCGTTGTTGAATGCTGTCGACAGGTTCATGGGACAGCCCCCCTTTCCGGATCAGAGCTCAAATCAGCGTTTGAGGTTGGTGGTTTCCTGCAACATTTCATCAACGGTCTGAATCACCGTCGCACTTGAGGAATAGGCGCGTTGCGTCTGGATCAGCGAGGTCAGCTCGGTTGCGATATCGGTGGTCGATTCCTCGCGCGCAAAGGATACGAGGTCGCCAGTCGGGCCTTCACCTGCATTCCACAGGAAAAACGTGCCGCTGTCGCGCGACGGGGCGTAGGTCTGGCTGTCCAGCGCGGTCAGGCCGTTGGGGTTGGGAACATCGGCAAGCGGGATCTGGAACATGCGGCGGCTGACGCCGGTGTCATAGAACGCATAGACATATCCGTTCTCATCGACCTGAACGCTGGTCATTGTACCCACGGCCGATCCGTCGCGCGTGATCGACACCGGCGCGAAGGTGTCCGACAATTGTGTGATGCCATCGGCGTCGCCGATCTGGCCGATATTGATCTCCATCGGGCCGCCCGCGACGTTGACGACCACGCTGCCAGTCACAGGGTCATACGCGCCGCCGGACACAGCCGCCACACTGGCCAGTGTACCGCCCGCGGTGCGGCTGTCGGTAAAGGTCAGCGTGTATTCTCCGATCACTGCACCGCCCGAGGCCGAATCCCGTAACACCATTGTCCATTCGTTGCTGGACCCGGTCGCCGGGACCGTCGGGATCAACTCGATATCGACGCTTTCGGATTTCCCCAGATTGTCGAAATACTCAACGGACAAGGGCTGCATATCCCCCGGCGCTCCGGCGTCGGTCGCGGTTGCGGGCAGGTTCATGCGCAGGTTCATCTGCGTGGTCGGAGCACCTGACAGTTGATTGACGCTGAGCTGAATAGGCTCCAGCGCTGCCGGGGTGTCTCGCGGCACCGATGGGATGGACCCGTCCGGGTTGGCGCGCCAGCCCAGCAGAACAAGGCCGGATTCAGAGACCAGATAGCCTTCCTCATTGGTGCGGAACGATCCGGTTGTGGTCAGTAGCATTTCGTTCGAGCCGCCCGCGATCTGTGAGCTTGGGCGCACCGGCAGCATCCCCCGCCCGCGCACCGCCAGATCGGTCGAGTTGTTCGTGGTCACAAGCGATCCGCGTTGGTCGATCATGCGCTGGCTCGTGGTCCGAACCCCACCCGCCGAATAGCTGCCCCCCTGTCCGGTTGTGACCATGGAATGAAAATCGGTTTCGACCCGTTTGTAACCGAAAGTCGAAGAATTCGCGATGTTGTCCGAAATGGTGGCCAGCCGGTTGGCGTTGGCCTTCAATGAGGCCACACCGGCATTCAGCGAGGAGGAAATCGTCATTGGCACGCCCTTCTGTTGCGTCAATCGTTGTTGCAACAGCTAGCGCACTGCCTCTTAACAGCGCGCTAACAGGTAAAATGCCATCTATCCTGAGATCGTCAGGAGTTGCGCAGAAAGATGATCTCTATCCTGTTGTTGCGCACGGCCATCGGGTTCTTATCGGTCAATTCCCGGTCGGCGTGGCCGGTCACACGATCCAGCCGCGACGTTGCAAACCCCTTATCCTCAAGCAATTGCCGCACCACCTGTGCGCGTGAGGTCGACACATCCCAGGACGGATCGCGCGCCAAGACAAGGGGCGAGGCGCGGACATGACCTTCGACCGCGACATCGTTCGTTACCAGATCCGAAGACCGCGCCACCAACAGTGAAAGCGCGCGCATCATCGGCGTCGGCTCGTCCGTGCCCGATTCGAACAGCGGCTGATCCTCGGTGTCGAACAACTCGACCACCAGCCCTTCGTCCGTGACGCGCGTAACGATGTGTTTCAGCACCTTGTCCGAAATCATGCTTTCCCCGGTGCGGCCCAGCAGCTGTGCTTCGAGCGTCGAAAAATCCTCGGACGCCTCTTTGCCGCCATCGGGATTTACCCCGATCGACCCGCGGGCCTGCCGCGCAATAGTCGGATGCCGTTTGGCAGCCCCCGAGCCATCCATCACCATGGTCTCTTCGGAAAACATGTTGTTGCCGCCAAAGGCCCCGTCACCGCCGCCTGAAACCGGGTTCACCGGAATCGTCGGCGAGAAGTAATCCGCCAGCCCTTTTCGTTGAGTTTCCGTCGTCGCGTTCAGCAGCCACATCAACATGAAGAACGCCATCATGGCCGTGACAAAGTCGGCATATGCGACTTTCCACGCGCCACCGTGGTGGCCATCGCCACCGGACACACGTTTCTTCTTGATGATGATTGGCGCCGCATTGGATTGCGCACCCATCTCCACCACCTTTTTCTATCACCCAACTACAGGCGTAGCCGGGCAGGTCTTAAGGTGGGCTTAACACTTAAAACTGTCCGGATTTCCCTAGCGCGGCGGGTTTGCACCGGCGCGCCGCAGGATTAGTTGCAGGCGATTGAAACTGTTCTGGATGCTGGCTGGTTCGGATTTGCCGAAGAACGCGTCTAGTTCTTCATGCACGCGAACGGCCTGATCCAGTAGCGGGTCTGCGCCCTCGGCATAGAGCCCAGCCTTGATCATCACTTCGGACTGCTCATAGCTGCCAACCAGTTTACGAACCTCCGAGATCATCTGGTTTTCTTCCGGCGTGGCCGCCCCCGGCAGGCTGCGCGAGACCGAGCGGCTGAGGTCGATGGCCGGGAAGCGCCCGCGCTCGGCAATGTCACGGCTGAGAACAATATGCCCGTCCAACACGCCGCGCAGAATATCGGCCACCGGCTCGTCCATGTCCGACCCGGCGACCAGAACGCTGAACACGGCGGTGATGTCGCCCTGATCGGCTGCGCCGGGACCAGCCCGTTCGCAAAGACCCGCAATCAAAGGCGTCACCGACGGAGGAAATCCGCGCAGCGAAGGCGCTTCACCCATCGCAACCGCGATCTCGCGATGCGCTTCGGCAAAACGGGTCACCGAATCGGCGAGGAACAAAACGTTCAGCCCCTGATCGCGTAGAAACTCGGCCACCGACATTGCCGACCACGCGCAACGCCTGCGTGCAAGGGCAGACTGGTCCGAGGTCGCCGCCACAACGACCGAGCGTTTCATCCCTTCGGCCCCAAGCGCGTGTTCTACAAACTCATTCACCTCACGCCCACGCTCACCTATCAGCGCAACCACTACCGCGTCTGCCTGCATCGACTTGGCCAGCGTTGCCAGCAGGGTGGATTTGCCCACACCCGACCCGGCAAACAGACCGATCCGCTGGCCCTGCACCACGGGCAGCATAGTGTTGAGCATCGCCAGCCCGGTCTCCATCCGCGCGCCCAGTGGCTTGCGGTTCACAGCCGGGGGTGGAGCGCGCATGATGTATTGCTCCTGCGTGCCCGATAGCAGAGGCTTCCCGTCCAGCGGTTTACCGAACGGATCAACCACCCGTCCCAGCCAGTGCATCCCCGGCGCAAAAGCGGGCGTCTGATCCAGAATCACCCGGTCGCCCAGACAGACTCCATCAGGAGCCGCCGTCGGCATCATGTGAATCATTTCCGATTCGACATGCAGAACCTCTCCGGCCAGATCTGGCCCGCTGCGCCGTCGCAGCGTCAGGTGATCCCCGATGCGGGCATGCCCCTCAAGCCCCTGTATTTCAACGACTCCGCGGGCCACGCCGGACACGCGGCCCATGTGACGCACGGCGGACAGGCGGTCGAATTCGGATTTCAGAAGCATCGGGTCGAGATCGGACATCGTGGGTTCTCCAACGGGTTTCTGAAAACGCTTTCTAAAGGAATCGGGGTTAAGCCTTGATTGAAATTGATCGAGGGAGAAGCCCCGATGTT
Organism: Ruegeria sp.; assembly: GCF_965221235.1. GTDB lineage: Bacteria > Pseudomonadota > Alphaproteobacteria > Rhodobacterales > Rhodobacteraceae > Ruegeria. The sequence continues at coordinate 1,473,355 of NZ_CBDCRS010000004.1, read as the reverse complement.
CTATGACCTGAACGTCTTTAAGACCGCGTACGCAATGGCAACCCATGCCGGGCAACGGCAGGCCGTGGTGGCGCGCAACATGGCCAATGCGGATACGCCGGGCTACCAGCCCCGCGATATCGAGGCCTTTCAGAAAGCATTCGAAAAGTCGGGCCGTGAGGTCTCGATGACCGCCACCCGCGCCGGGCATCTGAATGGTGCTTCCGGCCCACAGCCCTGGGCCGAATATGAGGTCGCGCCTTCGGGTGATCCCAATGGCAACGGCGTGTCCGTTGAGGAAGAGATGTTCAAAGCGATTGAGGTCAAGCGTCAGCATGACCGCGCGCTGACCATCTACAAATCCTCGATGAACATCCTGCGCAGCAGCCTCGGTCGGTCATAAGGAGCGTCAGACATGAGCGATTTTTCCCATTCCCTCGCCGCCTCGACCAGCGCCCTGCGCGCGCAATCGGCCCGCCTGCGGCATGTGTCCGAGAATATCTCGAACGCCGACACGCCCGGTTATCGTCGCAAGACTGTGCCATTTGAGACGGTCCAGAAGGACGGCCAGCAGGTGGTGCAGGCCGGGCGGGTCAAGCTGGACCGCCGTGATGGGTCTCGGGTCTACGATCCCGGTCACCCGATGGCGGATGAAACCGGTCACTATCGCGGCTCGAATGTCGATCTGATGATCGAAATCGCCGACGCGCGTGAGGCGCAGCGCAGCTACGAAGCCAATCTCAAGATGTTCGACCAGACACGCCAGATGTCGTCGAGCCTGATGGAACTCCTCAGAAAATAAAGGACACCAGAATGGATATCCGATCCCTGACCGCAGCACAGAATTATGCCGTCGCCCGCCCGGCCACGCAGGCCGATCCCGACCACGCCGGAATGGCGCAGGGGCTGCGCAACACGTTCCAGGATTTCACCGCGACGCTGAAACAGTCCGAGCATATGTCCGAGGCCGCCATGACCGGCCAAGCCGATCCGCATGCGCTGGTTCAGGCGCTGGCGCAAACCGAACTGGCCGTGGAAACGGCGGTCATAGTCCGCAACAAAGTGGTCGAGGCCTATCAGGAAATCCTGCGGATGCCGGTCTGACGTGATGCTCAGCGAAGGTCTCTTCTATGACATCGTGCGTCAGGCGCTGTGGGTCGCGGTGATCACCTCGGTCCCAATTCTGGCGGTCGCGCTGGTCTCGGGCCTGATCGTCGGCCTGTTTCAGGCGCTGACCTCGGTGCAGGAGATGACGCTGACCTTCGTCCCCAAGCTGATCGCCATCGTCATCGTGTTCTGGATTTCCATGGGCTTCATGACCCAGACGCTTGTGACGTTTTTCACCACAACTCTCATCCCGTTGATCGCTGGAGGTCGCTGATGGATACTGCCTATACCACCCTGTCCCGCCAGTCCGGGCTGATGAATGAAATGCGGCTGGTGGCGAACAATATCGCCAATGCGAACACCACCGGATACCGGGCGCAGGGTTTGGTGTTTTCCGAATTCGTTCGCGACATGCCGGGCAATCCGTCCCTGTCCATGGCGCGGGCCGAGGTGCGCAATACATCGCTGCAACAAGGGCTGCTGACTGAAACTGGAGGGCAGTTCGATTTCGCCATCGAAGGCGATGGGTTTTTTATGGTCGAAACGCCCTCGGGCAACCGTCTGACACGGGCGGGTGCTTTTTCCCCCAGCGCCGATGGTGATCTGGTCACGATGGACGGCCACCGGGTTCTGGACAGCAACGGCGCGCCGGTCTTTATCCCGCCGGATGCAGCCTCAATTGATGTGGGCAGCGACGGCACGCTGAGCATTGAAGGCCAGTTGCTTGGGCAGATCGGCGTCTACCGGGTGGAGGATCCCAAGACATTGGTGCGTGAAGGCAGTACCCAGTTCCGGGCCGAAGGCGCGATTGATCCGGTCGAAAGCCCCGTGGTCCTGCACCGTTTCCTCGAAGGGTCCAACGTCAACGCGGTCGAGCAGGTGACGCGGCTGGTGGAAATCCAGCGCGCCTATGAGCTGGGCCAAAGCTTTCTGGAAACCGAAGATGAACGTCTGCGCGGCGCGCTCAAGGCGCTGATGCGTTGATTTGTAAAAAGGAGATTTCAACATGCGGGCTTTGAAAATTGCAGCAACGGGCATGACCGCGCAGCAGATGCGGGTCGAAACGATCTCGAACAACCTCGCGAACACCAATACCACCGGCTACAACGCACGCCGGGCCGAGTTTGCGGATCTGCACTATCAGCAGATGGCGCGGGCCGGGGCGGTGAACGCCAATGATGGAACCGTCTTGCCAACGGGTATTCAGCTGGGCCTCGGCGTGCGTCCGTCAGCGGTCTCGGTGCAGTTGGCGCAGGGCGCTTTGTCGGCTACCGGCAGCGATTTGGATGTCGCCATCGAAGGTCGCGGCTATCTTGAGGTGACGCTTACGAATGGTCAGTCCGGTTTCACCCGCGATGGCAGTCTGAAACGCTCGGCTGAGGGGCTGATCGTGACGTCTGATGGCTACCCGGTTGCGCCCGAAGTCACCATCCCCGATGACGCCCGGTCGATCTCGATCAACGCGTCAGGTGAGGTCTATGCCTATTTCGACGACGCGCCCGAGGGGCAGTTGCTGGGGGAAATCACGCTGGCCAGCTTCTCGAACGCCAAAGGGCTTGAGGCGATCGGCAGCAACCTGTTCCGCGAGACCGAAGCCTCGGGCGCGCCGGTTGTTGGCACTCCGGGCGAAGACGGTCTGGGTACCCTGCGGCAGGGCTATCTTGAGGACAGCTCGGTCGATGCCGTGCGTGAAGTGACCGAATTGATTGAGGCGCAGCGCGGATACGAGATGAACGCCAAGGTCATTTCCGCCGTCGATCAGATGATGGGCGCAACGACACAGGTGCGGTGATGCGGGCTCTGATCCTGATATCGCTGCTGGCCCCGGCGTCCGTCTGGGCTGACATTGTCGTGCCAACACGCACCATCCGCGCCAAAGAGATTATTTCAGCCACCGATCTGGAGCTGAAAGCGCAGCAGGTGTCTGGAGCGGTGTCCAATCCAGAGTTTCTGATCGGGCAGGAGGCTCGCATCGCACTGTATCCCGGGCGTCCCATCCGCGCGGGCGACGTGGGTCCGCCCGCTTTGGTTGATCGTAACGATCTGGTGGTTCTGGTCTTTGACCGCCAGCCCCTGTCGATCACGGCGGAAGGACGCGCACTGGGCCGTGGTGCCGCCGGAGATCGCATAAGGGTGATGAACCTGTCCTCCCGCACCACCGTCACCGGCGTGATCCGCCCGGATGGTCAAATCGAGGTGAAATGATGTCAGCACTTTCAAAATCTTTGTTATGCGCCGTGCTGGTCGTGTCGGCCTGTGGTCGCGTCGATCATCTGGGAAAACCTCCAAGCTTCACTCCGAACGAGGATTCCCCTGAACATGTCGCGATGCTGTGGCCGGGCTTGCCCCTGCATACGCAACCGCAGCGCACTGTTGATCAGTCATCGTTGTGGAGTGGCGGGCAGAACTCTTTGCTGGGGGATCAGCGGGCGATCAAGAAGGGCGATATCCTGACCGTTGTGATCGAGCTGGATGAAAAGGCCGAATTCTCGAACGATACGGAACGGTCGCGGTCGGCGTCGGAGAGCCTGGGAATTGCGGGGCTGTTCGGCCTGCCGCAACGTGCGCAGGATCACTTGCCGGATGGGGCGTCGCTGGCGGATGCGGTTGAGATTGACTCGTCCTCGGAAAGTTCGGGCGAGGGGTCGGTCAAGCGCAAGGAAAAGCTGACGCTGCGCGTTGCCGCAACCGTAGTCGATGTCTTGCCGAACGGAGTGCTGTCGATCTCGGGCTCGCAGGAATTGCGCGTCAATTTTGAGCTGCGCGAGCTGTTGGTTCAGGGATATGTGCGGCCGCAGGACATCTCGCGCAAGAATGAGATCACTTACGACAAAATCGCCTCGGCCCGGGTGTCCTATGGCGGGCGCGGCCAGATTACCGATGTGCAACAACCGCGATATGGTCAGCAGATCCTTGATGCCATACTGCCGTATTAAGGAGCAGATGTGATGAAGAAACTGCTACCCGTGGTGTTTTTGCTGGTCGGACTGGGCGCCGGTATCGGTGCCGGAGTTGCTCTGGCCCCGTCCGGCGACGAGAAAGAGACGGCGAAAGAAGAAAAGTCCAACGCCAAGGAAGACAAACCGAAGGCAAAGGAGAAATCCGCCAAAAAGACGGACAAAAAAGACAAGGTAAGCGAATATGAGTACCTGAAGCTGACCAAGCAGTTTGTGGTCCCTGTCGTGGACTCGGATCGCATCGCGGCTTTGGTCACGATGTCGCTGAGCCTTGAGGTCACGCCCGGCATGACCGAGGCCTTTTATGCGCTGGAACCAAAGCTGCGAGACGGGTTTTTGCAGGTGATGTTTGACCACGCCAATATTGGTGGCTTCGACGGAGCGTTTACGGAGTCTGACAATATGACCGTGTTGCGCAAAGCTTTGCTGGAAACCGCGCGCAAGGATCTGGGGGATGACGTGTCGCAAGTTCTGATCATGAGTGTCAGCCGTCAGGATGTTTGATCCCGGCGAGGGGGTCAGAACGACGACAGCTTTTTGTTCAGGGCACGTCGTCGCGCATCTTTCTGAGCTGCCGACAAATTGGCGACAGCCTGCTTGCGGCCAAAGGCAGTGCGCAATGCTTGCAGCGCTGCTAACTTCTGCGCCCGAAGCCGCGCCAGTTCCATATTCAGCTGGCGACGTGTGGCCGACTCCCACCCGTTCCACAGCACATCGGTGCCGGTCACGCGATAGCCTTCCGCAGCAGCGCAATCCTCTCGCGATTGCCGGACCTGAACGTCGAGTCGTGCCAATTGTTGCTGCACGCGCGCCTCGGCCTCCAGCACAGGGCGCAGGGTGTTGTATTCCTTCTGAAACGCCGCCTCGGTGACGTTTTGCAGATCTGACAAACCGTCCTGTTTCATCTGATCTGCCCTTTCACCTTTTTGCGCATCGCCTCGGCAAACCGGATTGCGGCTGCGACCGGGCGATAATGTTCCTCTGCGATTTCCTGCCCGATTTCGACCGCTGCATGCAGGGCGCGCGCTGTTGGCGGATCGGAATGAATTGGCACACCGGCCTCGATGGCCGAGGCGCGAATGGCGGCGGCCACCTCATCCATGCCCTTGGCCACGCAAACCGGGGCCGATCCGGCCGTTCGGGCCCATTTCAACGCGACTGCGTAGTGGGTCGGATTGACGATCACCACATCCGCCTTTGGCACATCCGACATCATCTGGTTGGTGGCGATATCCTGGGCGCGTTGGCGGCGTTGCTGTTTAACATGCGGATCCCCTTCGGCATCCTTGGTCTCATCCTGGATTTCCTTGCGCGACATGCGGTTCTTGCGCATGTGCTCAGCGTGTTGCCACAGATAGTCCACCACGCCGATCGCCAGAGCGACCGCAATGACGATGAACAGAAAGCGAAACAGGAAATTCATCATCAACATGACCGAAGACCGCGCGGGCGCGGCGCTGGCCGAAACGATCTCATTCAGGTTGGCCTTGAGAAACAGCGCCAGACAGGTGCCGTAGATCATCAGTTTCACAAAGCTTTTTGCGAATTCGAACAGGCCGCCGCGTCCAAACTTGTTCTTGGCGTTCGAGATCAGCGAGATGCGGGACAGTTTCGGTTTCAGCTTGGTAGGTGCAAAGATCAGCGCGCGCTGGGCAATCAGGCTGAGCAACACGGCCGAGGCGGGCAGGGCGAACAGGATCGTGACTGATAGCAGCGCGGATTTCACCATCCCCCCGACCGGGCTGGCAGCGGGGCCATCGGTTAACAAAGGGGCAATCCCGTCGACCTGGTCGATCAGCACAACAAACAGGCTGCCCATGTTTTGAACGCTGAACTGCCCGGCCATAAACAATGCAATCAGAAATCCGGTGTAAGCCGCGACGACGGACAGATCGTTGGATTTTGCGACCTCACCCTTTTCACGCGCTTTTTGCAGTTTTTGCGGTGTCGGTTCGTAGGACTTGTCGCTGTCGTCGTCGGACCCGCTCATCTTGGGTCCTCAAGCGGGTTGAGCATGAAAGAAAACATGGTATCCGACCAGACCGACAGGATCAGGGGCGCACCTGCGAACAGAAGGAACAGGCCAGCGAAAGTGATGGCCGGAGCGCCGACAAACGCCACCATCAGCTGCGGCATCGCGCGGTTGATAACCCCAAGCGCAAGGTTGTAAATCAGTGAGGCGATAACGAATGGCATGGCCAACGCAAACGCCAACCCAAAGCTACGCGCGACCTGCTGAACGCCCCAATGTGACAGATCGGGGGCCAGCGGAGCAGACCCCATCGGAAACAATGTGTAGCTGTGGATCAGAAACTGAGCGACCCGGATATGCAGGCCCATCAAAACGGCCAAGGTCAGCCCGGCCAGGGTCAGCAGATAGCCCATTGCAGGAACGGGGTCAGCCGCCGCCGGGCCCAGAATTTGCGAAAGCGATGTCGCCTGCGCGGCAATCGACCCGGCGGTTTGTAGAGCCAGCACAAACAGCCGCAGCGCCATGCCCAGTGCCACCCCAACCAGCACCTCAGTCAGAACCATCTGCACCATCGGCAGCCAACCGGGTTGGGCAACCGGAGCTGGAATTGCCGGTGTGACGATCAGCGTAAACGCGGCGGCAATCCCGAACTTGACCCGTGTCGGGATGCTCCGTTCTCCAAAGGCGGGGAGAAGTGAAACCATGGCCGAGGCGCGCAGAAACACCGCGAACAGATGCCAAAGGCCTTCGCCCAACTGGGGCAAAAGCTCGGGCGGCAAGGCGATCACGCGGGCACCGTTCCGACCAGCGCCGGGCGCGCCTCAAGCCCGATTTCCTCAAAGGATAGCACCGGGTTGGCGATACCGCGGGCGTGCATGATAGTGCGCAGCAACCGACGTCGCCGTGTCGTTGTCACTACGGCCGGAAACAGCCCGTGATCGGCGGATTGCGCCACGCTGTCGGTCACCCCGTCAGCCAGCTTGTTGAACAGGTTCGGCGGCAACGCCACGTCCAGCCCGGATGCGGGCGCGTCGATCTGATAGGTGACGAACGTATCCTCCCATTCCGGGGCCAGTTGGATCAGCGGAATCGAGCCATCCTCGCGTTTCAACTCGGCGACCAGCTGAAAGCCCAGCCGTTGCCTGACCAGTTCGCAGATGCCTTCGGGCTGGGTTGTGGTCAGCCGTGCCTCGGCCACGCTTTCAAGGATCAGCGCCATGTTGCGGATCGAGACACGCTCGTCCAGCAGCAGCCGCAGCACCGCGTGCAATGTGTCGATTGGCACCTTGTCGGGGATCAACTCGTCCAGCAGCTTGCGGTTGGCCTCGGCGCGGACAGGATCGCTGAGGCGTGTCATTTCGGACAGCAGGCGGCGCAGGGATTTCAGCGTCAGCAGGCGCGAGAAGTTCTGTTTGATGATCTCCAGCAGATGCGTCGCCAGAATCTCGGGCGGAGAGACAATGGTGGCCCCGCTCATTGCGGCGGCCTCTTGATCTTTGGGCAGAATCCAGCGGGCCGGGGCGCCGTAGACGGGCTCGGTCACGTCATTGCCCTCGGGCAGCATGTCGCGGTCGTCCTGCACCAGCGCCAGCACCAGATCGGGGTTCAGCTCACCGCGTGCCTGTTCGACACCCTGCACTTTGACCACATAGGTGCCCATCGGCAGATCGGCGCGGTCGGTCAGGCGGATGTCGGGCAGGATCAGGCCAAAGGTCGAGGCGACATAGGTCCGCATATTGGCAATCCGCGCATCCAGCCCGGTGCCGGGGTTCAGGACCATACTGACCAGATCGGGGGCGAACTCCAGATGCACGTCGTCCAGATCCAGAATGTCGCCGATGGCCTGCGAGACCGGCGTGTCGTCCTGTGGCGTGGGGCTGAGCGCCTCGGCTTGTTCCGCCTGCTGTTTGCGGTGAACGTTGTGAGCCGCAAAGCCCAGCACGCCCGCGCCTAAAATGAATGGCAGGAAGGGCAGGCCGGGGACCAGCGCGAACAGCACCATCAGGATTGCAACCGTTCCCAGCGCGGCCGGATGTTTGCCGAGTTGCGAGAAGATCGCGTTGTCAGTCGCCCCTTGTGTGCCGCCCCGCGCCAGCAGCAGAGCCGAGGCGATGGAGATGATCACCGCCGGAATTTGAGAGACCAGCCCGTCACCGACGGTCAGGATCGCATAGGTCTCAAACGCGGAGGAAATCGGCATCCCATGCACAATCACCCCCATGATCAGGCCCATCACAAGGTTCAGCAACGTGATCAAAAGCCCGGCAACCGCATCGCCCTTTACGAATTTCGAGGCACCGTCGAGTGAGCCGAAGAACGTCGTTTCTTGCTGTTCACGTTCGCGCCGTTCTTTGGCCTGTTGGTGGTCGATGGCCCCGGCAGACATGTCACTGTCGATGGCCAGCTGTTTGCCGGGCATTCCATCCAGAGCAAAGCGCGCGCCGACCTCGGCCATGCGTGCGGCGCCTTTGGTGATGACCATGAAGTTCACGATCAGCAGCACGCCAAACACCACCAGCCCGAGGAAAATACTGCCGCCCATGACGAAGTCGGCGAAGCCTTCGATGACGTCCCCGGCAGCGTTTGGCCCGGTATGGCCCTGACCAATGATCAGCTTGGTGGACGAGACGTTCAGCGACAACCGCAGCATTAGCGAGGCCAGCAGGATCGTCGGGAACGAGGAAAAATCTAAAGGCCGCTCGATAAACAGCGTCAGCGTAAAGATCAGGATCGCCAGCGCGAATGAGGCCGCCAGCCCCACATCCAGCACCCACGCAGGCATCGGCAGGATCATCATCACGATGACCGTCATCAGCGCCAGCGCCAGAAGAACGGTCGGCGAAAACAGGGAACGGGCGTCGATCTTGGGCACGCAGGCCTCCTAGTTGAATGAGATAAAGGCGCTGGCGGTGCCGGTGGACGGAACCAGCGACCCCAGAACGCCGCCGCCGGATTGCGGTTGGCCTACTGGGATCAGGGGGATGGCAGCGGCAGTAAACGGATCTCGCGCCACGTGGTCGGGGGTGTCTGGAAGGGATTGATCCAACTGCGCCAGAACGGTTTGAAACCGCCCTGAATAAGCCTTGGCCAGCGATGGCGTGCGCGAATGATAGGCCCCGACAGCGGCGGGCCACGACCCAAGCTCGGCATAGAGATCGTTTAGGAACTGCGCGGCGTAAGTGGCGTTTTCATCGGGGTCGAACATGGCGTCGATGGACCGGAACGCCTTACCGTGCCAGCGGTAATTGATCTGAAAACAGCCGATATCAAAGCTGCGCTTGCCAGCTTTGAAGATGTTGAAGACGTAGGTTTTGGCCTCGTATTCAGAGGTGAACCAAAACCCTTGCCCTTCGACATTGATGGTCCAGGGCCATGGTTCCAGCAGCCCGTCCCGGACGCGCCCGGTTTCCACCCGTGCAATCGCGCGCATCACGTCCAGCGGCACGCCTTCGGACAGGGCCGCGCGGCGGGCGGCGTTATCACAGAGTCCGGCGACACGCGCGTCAGACATGGCAAAGCCCTGTTGCGCCACAAACAGCGCAAGGAAACTCAGGCCAAGGAACAAACGATGGGGCATTCTGCCGGTCCGGGATTCTGATCAGTCCCGGCCAAGCTAGGCGCGCTTGGGTTTACAGAGGGTTATCAGCCGCTCAGATTCGATCAATCCGGCGGCCAAAGACGACACTGGTATTGGTGCGCAGGACGCCCGGGATTTTGGCCAGTTCGTCGACCAGAATGTCCAGATCCTCGATCCGGGGGGCCTCGGCTGAAAGCAGCAGGTCAAACTCGCCGTTGATGGACAGGCAGAGTTTCACTTCGGGATAGGCCTCAAGCCGTTTGATGATGCGCGTGGTTTCCTTTTGCTGCACTTCCAGCAGCACGACCACCTGTACGCGCGGGGTATCTTCCGAGTCGTTCAGAACAACCGAGTATCCGGCAATCAAACCGCTTTCTTCCATTCGGCGAATACGCTCATGCACGGTGGTCCGAGCCACGCCCAGTTTTGCTGCGATTTTTGAGGTCGACGCGCGGGCGTTGTGCTGAAGGGCGGAGATGATGCGGCGGTCTAGCTGGTCCATGATGGCTCAAGGTGTAATGCAGAGAGGCCTGCGGGCTCAAGGCGTGTCAGTCGGTTCTTTTGCTGCGATTTTTTGGGGCTTTGGCCAGATCAGCGCGGCGGTCAGCACGCCGGGAATGGCGGCCAGGGTCATCCAACCCAGTGTGGCCGCAGCGCTGGTTGTGGTCATGATCCACCCGGCCAGCGGATACAGGACCAACCAGCAGGCATGAGACAGCGTGAACTGAGCGGCAAATACTGCGGGACGATCCTCGGGGCGGGCCGAACGTGTCAGTAACCTGCCGGATGGTGTCAGGGTGGCGGAATAGCCGAACCCGGCACAGGCCCACAACGCCGCCAACCCGATCAGGGAAACCGGGGCAATCGCGAAGAAACCGCCGGACGCTGCCATAGTGAGGGTGCCAAGGATGGCTCCAAACATCATGACGGAGCGGTCTTTGTACCTGTCCAGCAGACGGGGAAGGACAAAGGCGGCCAGCATCGACCCGCCGCCAAAGCCCGCCAGCGCGATGGCAACGGCGCTTTCGGTCAGGCCCAGATCGGACCGCACGATAACGACCGTATTCACGATGACCATCGCGCTGAGTGCTGCCGCGGTCCAAGTCAGTGCCAGCAACCCGCGCAGACGGGGTGTGCGCAGATACAGCCGAATGCCGCGCGTGGTGCGGTCGTAAACCCCGCCACGCTCGGTCGGTTTGGGTGAGGGCAGGGCGACCGGCACCACCAGCAGTGCCGAGGCGGCAAAACCCAGCGCCGTACCCAGAAACAGACTGTTGAAGCTGACGACCAGCAGCAGGGCGGCGGCCAGCATCGGGCTGAGCAGGCTTTCCAGGTCATAAGCCAGCCGCGACAGAGACAGGGCGCGGGTATAGTCCTGTTCATCGGTGAGAACGTCGGGGATCGTCGCCTGAAAGGCCGGGGTGAACCCGGCCGAGGCTGATTGAAGGACGAAGATCAGAACGTAGACCTGCCAAATCTCGGTTACGAAGGGCAGACAGACGGCAACTGCCGCACGAACCAGATCCAGCACCACCAACATCCGACGGCGGTCAAGCCGCTCGGCAAATGCCGCCGCGATGGGCGCGATGACCACGTAGGCCACCATCTTGATCGTCAGCGCCGTGCCCAGCACCAGCCCGGCTGCGTCTCCGGCCAGATCGTAAGCCAGCAGACCCAGCGCCACAGTCGCCAGACCGGTGCCGGTCAATGCCACAACCTGCGCGGCAAGCAGGTGGCGGTAGGTGCGGTTTCGGAGGATGCTTAGCATCGGCGGTTCAGACCTTTCGACCCGGCGGACATGCCCCGGCGCCTCTTGATGATCGGGCGCAAGCGCTTTGCTCCATATTCCTGCCAACACGCCCGGGGTCAAGAAATCCGCGCATCCGCGCAGCATTCTATGGATGGCGTTGAGTTTACGGACCAAACCTCCTATCTCGGGGGCGATATCGCATAAAGGAAGACCCCCGTGGCGAACCACCTCTATAAAAACGACCTGCCGGACGGGTTGGACATGGGCCCTGTTGTGGCCATTGACTGCGAAACCATGGGGTTGAACCCGCATCGCGACCGTCTCTGTGTGATCCAGATGTCAGGCGGGGACGGCAACAGTCATATCGTGCAGGTTGAGAAAGGGCAGATTGAGGCGCCGAACCTGTGTGCGATGCTGGAAAACCCTGACGTGCTGAAGCTATTCCACTTTGGTCGCTTTGACATTGCCGCTATGTATCATGCCTTTGGCGCGCTGGCTGCGCCGGTCTATTGCACCAAGATCGCCAGCCGTCTGGTGCGCACCTATACGGACCGGCATGGGTTGAAAAACCTGTGTCAGGAGCTGATCGGGGTCGACATCTCGAAACAGCAGCAGATGAGCGATTGGGGCGCTGAGACCCTGACCGACGCACAGCTGGATTACGCGGCCTCGGACGTTTTGTACCTGCACCAATTGCGCGATGCGCTGGACGGTCGGCTGGCCCGCGAAGGCCGCACCGAAATGGCGCAGGCCTGTTTTGACTTCCTGCCGATGCGTGCGAAACTCGACCTCGCAGGCTGGCCCGAAACGGATATTTTTGCGCACTCATGACCGATACCGAAGCATTCCTGAGAACCGCCCGTCAGGTCGTCACAGACGAAGCCCGCGCGTTGGACGTGCTGGCCGAAAGCCTGAATGAGGATTTCGCCGAAGCCGTGCAGCTGATCCTTCAGGCACCGGGCCGCATTATCATCAGCGGTATCGGCAAGTCGGGTCATATCGGCCACAAGATCGCCGCCACGCTGGCCAGCACCGGCACGCCCGCCTATTTCGTGCATCCGGCCGAGGCCAGCCATGGTGATTTGGGCATGGTGTCCAAGGGAGATGTGGTTCTTGCGATTTCCAACTCGGGCGAAGCGCCAGAGCTGGTTAACCTGCTGGCCTTCACCCGCCGCTTTGGCATTCCACTGATCGGCCTGTCCAGCAAACCGGAAAGCACGCTGATGAAACAGGCCGACGTGCATCTGCTGATCCCGTCTCTGGGTGAGGCATGCGGGTTTGGCATGGTGCCTTCAATCTCGACCACGCTGACGCTGGCGATGGGCGATGCGCTGGCGATTGCGCTGATGAAATACCGCGACTTCAAGCCCGAGGATTTCCGTGCTTTCCACCCCGGCGGCAAACTGGGCGCGCAGCTGTCGACGGTGCGCGACCTGATGCACAAAGATCTGCCTCTGGTTCCTGCCGGAACGCCGATGAGCGAGGCGCTGCTGGTGATGAGCCAGAAAAGCTTTGGCGTCGTAGGCGTCACGGACACGGATGGCCGACTTTTGGGCATCGTGACCGATGGTGACTTGCGTCGCAACATGGACGGGCTGCTGAACAAGACCACCGAAGAGGTGATGACCGAAAACCCATTGACCATTGCCCCCAACGCAATGGCGGAAGAGGCGGTTGCGATCATGAACGACCGCAAGATCACCTCGCTGTTTGTGGTCGACCCGGAAACGCAGGGACCGGCGCAGGGACTGCTGCACATCCACGACTGCCTGCGCGTCGGGCTGGGCTAGGCGGAGGGCGGGCCGGTGGACGGACACTCGCGCAGGGTACAGTTCCTCAAGGTGTTGCTGCCGCTGGTCGCCATCCTGATGCTGTCGACCGTATTTCTGCTGTCGCGCAGCATCGAGACAGACGTGACAGTCCCCTTCACCCAGACCGACATAGACGAGCGGCTGGCTGAGCAGGTGGTGACACGCCCCAACTATCGCGGCACCACCCGCAAGGGCGAAGAGGTGCGGATCGAGGCGAAGCGGGCAACGCAGGGCACCGAAGACTCGCGTCCGACCGCGTCCGAATTTTATGGTCAGTTGGGGCTGTCGGGTGGCGGCGTTATCACGCTGGATTCCAATTCCGGCATGATCCGGCCAGACAAGAACACCGCGACCTTTGTGGGTGATGTGATCATCACCTCGACCGATGGCATTGAAATTACAACCGATCTGCTGAACACGGCACTGGATGAAATACGCGGAGACGCGCCCGGTCAGGTCAATGGCACCGGCATTATCGGTAACTTTTCCGCGGGTAGCATGACCTTTGGCACTGAAAAAAAGGACGGACCGGTCCATATTATTTTTACAGACGGCGTGAAGTTGGTATATGAGCCTCAAAAAGCAGAAAGATAACCTGTGTCTTATTTTCGTTTAGCCAGTTTGTGTTGCGCCCTTCTGATCGGCGCCACCTCTGCCATCGGGCAAGAGACACAGGTCGCGTTCGGAGCGGTCAAGGCCGATCCGAGCCTGCCGGTCGAAGTGACCTCGGAAACCCTGAATGTGAACCAAGAGGACGGCTCGGCCGAGTTTCTAGGCAATGTGATCGTCATTCAGGGCGAAATGCGCCTGAGCGCAGAGCGGGTTCTGGTGATCTATAACGCGGACCGCTCTGGGATCGAGCGGATGGAGGCGACGCAGGATGTGGTTCTGGTCAGCCCGCCTGATGCGGCCGAGGGTGACTGGGCTGAATACACCATCGACTCGGGCGTTATTGTCATGAAGGGCAATGTGTTGCTGACCCAGGGACCCAGCACCATCAGCGGCGATCAGATGAACGCCAACCTGACCACCGGCACGGCGACGATGACTGGTAATGTCAAAACCATCCTCCAGCCGGGGGGCAATTGATGGCGCGTCCCGAACTGACCGTGGCTGAGGGAACGTCTGGTCTCAGAATCGAAAAGCTGCGGAAATCCTACCGTAAGAAAACGGTAATCCGGGACGTCTCGATGACGCTCGACCGCTCCGAGGTTGTGGCGCTGCTGGGGCCGAACGGGTCGGGCAAGACCACCACGTTTTATTCCGTGGCGGGGCTGGTGTTCCCCGAGGCGGGCAAAGTCACGATTGACGGTCAGACCGTCACCACCTTGCCGATGTATCGCCGTGCGCGGCTTGGCATTGGGTACCTTCCGCAGGAGATGTCGATCTTTCGCGGCATGAGTGTCGAGGACAACATCGCCTCGGTTCTGGATATCACCGTCCAGCACGCCCATCGCCGCAAAGAACGGCTGGAAGAACTGCTGTCAGATTTCTCGATCGAGCACCTGCGCCGCGCGCCTGCGCTGGCCTTGTCGGGGGGCGAACGCCGCCGGGTTGAGATTGCGCGTTGCCTGGCCGCTGATCCGAAATATCTGCTTTTGGATGAACCCTTTGCGGGCGTCGACCCAATCAGCGTCGGCGATATCCGCCACCTTGTGGCCGATCTGAAAAAACGTGGTATCGGCGTTCTGATCACCGACCACAACGTGCGTGAAACGCTGGAAATTGTCGACCGCGCCTATATCCTGCATGACGGTCAGGTTCTGATGTCCGGCACCCCGGACGAGGTGGTCGAAAACGAAAACGTCCGCCGCGTCTATCTGGGCGAAAACTTCCGCATTTCATAAGCTTAGGCAGGAATGCGCCGAGCGCATGCCGGAAATCACGTATATACACGCCTGTTTTGATTGACTCTTCCGCCGCCTCTTGTCTCAATTGGGGCATGGCATTTCTTCGGTTCCAGTCTGGATCTCGATATCCCTTCCCGGAAGGGCCAGATCAGCGGCAACCGCAGAATATGCCGCGACCCCCCACCCGATAAAAAGAAGTTCGCTGCATTTCGCGGCGTCAGAATGGGTGTGAATTGTGAAGGAGATCACATGCGTTACCAAATCAGCGGAAAACAGATCGACATCGGTGCAGCACTTCAGACGCACGTGCAGACCGAGCTCGGCGATGTTGTGGGCAAATACGCCCAGCGTCCGACCGATGCCAATGTCGTCTTTTCCCGTTCTGCGCATGAATATGTATGCGAAACCACTGTGCATCTTTCCACCGGCCTGACGGCGCAGGCCAAAGCGCATGCCACAGAGATTTACGCGGCTTTTGAGGCCTGCTGCGATAAGATGGAAACCCAATTGCGCCGCTACAAGCGCCGTCTCAAGGACCACCATAAGGATCGGGCCGAGCCGGTTGAACTCTTCGGGGCTTCCTCATATATCCTCGCTTCTGACGAATCAGACTCGGCTGACGAACCCGATTCTCTGCAGCCGATGATCGTGGCTGAGATGGAGACCAAGATCCCATCTTTGAGTGTTGGTGAAGCCGTTATGCAGATGGAACTGGCCGGTGCTCCGGTGCTGGTGTTCCGGAATGAAAACAAAGACGGATTGAATGTCGTGTATCGCCGGGAAGACGGCAATATCGGCTGGATTGATCCGTAACAGGCAAGAATAGCAAAGGCGCACCCCTGACCCGTCAGGGGTCGCGCTGTGGAGCGTAACTATGGAGCTTTCGAGCATACTCAAGCCCGAAGCGGTTCGCGTACTGTCCGCCGCATCCAGCAAGAAGCGGCTGTTTCAAGAAATCGCGGACGTGTCCGAGGTGGCGTTGGGCCTTGATGCCCAGATCGTTGTGGACGGGCTGTTGGAACGGGAAAGCCTTGGACCCACCGGCGTGGGCCATGGCGTGGCCCTGCCGCATGCCCGTATGGGTGAGCTTGAGGCCGTTTCAGGTGTGTTCGTCATGCTGGAAAAGCCGATTGATTTCGGATCGGTCGACCGCCAGCCCGTCGATATCGCGTTTGCGCTGTTTGCCCCGGAAGAGGCGGGCGTGGATCACCTGAAAGCGCTGGCTTTGGTATCGCGGACTCTGCGGGACACATCGGTTTGTGCCAAGCTGCGGGCCAACCCTGATCCGGTTAAACTCTATGCTATCCTGACCGAAGCGCAGTCGATGGCGGCTGCCTGAGGGTCCTAAGAGGCCAAAAACAAAAGCCCCCTGACGGGGGCTTTTTTGTGCGCGGCTGAGATACGGTTTAGCCGCCGGTTCCCATTTCAAGCGTCCACCAGATTTTACCGCCGGATTCCTGATGCCAGGCAAAGCCCATCTGGCTGGCCTTGGCGTCCAAAATAACCGAGCGCGGGCCGGGTTCCTGCATCCAGGCGGCCAGGGTTTCGGTCTCGGTCTCGTAAGTCTCCGAGATCGCCTCCCCCAGGAAGGTGCCGAAATACCCCACGCGCTGAGCCCGTTCGATGGGCGACGACCCGTCCGAGCCAAAGTGCCATGGGCGGTTCTGACGTGCCATATCCTTGGAATGCGTCGCCGCCGCAGCGTTCAGTTGCGCGTTCAGCTGCACCGGCTGCAAACCCTGCGCCTGCCGCAGTGCGTTCACCGAATCAAGCATGCGGAACTGAAGTTTTTCCGGATTGCCCCGGATTTTGTAAACCGTCGGCAGGGGTCTGCCATCGGCTCCGATTGTCGGAGAGCTGGTGGGTGTGCATGCGGCCAGCGCGACAAAGCAGGCAAACAGTAAAGAAATAATACGCGTCATGATCGACCTGATGATTGTGTTAATCTACGGCATAGCGCGACAGAGAGGCATGGGCAAACGCGCAGTGCCCGCGTTCCGCGTGATTCTGCCGGTTTGATTTGCGACTGAAGCATTCTGGCCATAGAATACGTCAGATTTTCAGATTGGCCTTAGAAAAGGACCACCCGTCATGGTCAAGAAACACATTCATGCGTCCACCCGCAGGGGATTCCTGGCCGGAGCGTCAGCTCTGCTGGCCTCGCCTGCCATCGCTCAGTACATCCCGGGGGACCCGCTGCGCCCCGCGCCCGAGCCGGAACCGCAGGTGCGTCGCAATATCTCGGGGTTCCGGGCGCTGGATTGGCAGCCATATTTCTCGAACACCAATAATGGGGCCATTCTGGTCGATACCGTCTCACGCGCCCTGCATTACTGGTCGGACGATCAAACCGTCTATAAACTCTATCCATCATCTGTTCCCCTGACCGAGGAACTGACCCGCCGTGGCCGCACCAGCGTGATCCGCAAAGTCGAAGGACCAAGCTGGTCACCAACGCCGTCGATGAAAAAGCGTAATCCCGAATGGCCGGATTACATCCCGCCGGGGCCGGATAACCCGTTGGGAACACACGCTTTGTATCTGAGCTGGAAATACTACCGCATCCACGGAACGCATGACACGCGCAAAATCGGGCGCCGTTCGTCGAATGGTTGTATTGGTCTGTTCAACGAGGATATTGCGGAATTGTTTTCGATGGCGAAGGTCGGCACGCAAGTGTTGCTAATTTGACGACATTTTCGCGCACGAACCCGCTTGCGGCGCAAGTTACAATTGCATTCCAGTCGTATAGCTGATTAGTAAAAACATACGAGGTAAGTCTTGGGTGCGCGGTTTCGCTGTTTGGAACCGTGCAAATTCTGGAGGTTAATATGAAAAAACTCGTTCTCGCCGCTGCACTGACCGCTGCTGCTTCGACCGCTTATGCCGGCAACCTGGAAGAGCCGGTTGTTGAAGCACCGGTTGTTGTTGAGGAAACTCAAGGTTCGTCGTCGGGCATCGTCCTGCCGCTGATCCTGCTGGTCGTAGTTGCCGCAGCTGTTGCCGCAAGCTAATTTGACGAGCGTCATCTAGAGAAAAGGCGGTGGATCGCTCCACCGCCTTTTTTCATGCCTGAATACTGGTCCGATTGATTGCGGCTGCTTAGTCCAGCCAGCCCTTCAGATTGTCTTCGATCACCTTGCCCAACGCCGCGATATGCGAATCGTCGTCGTTCAGGCAGGGAATGTAGGTGAAGGTTTCGCCGCCGGCCTCTTCGAAGCTTTCCTTGATCTCTTCGTTGATCTCTTCCAGCGTCTCGATGCAGTCGGCCGAGAAGGCCGGTGCGATGACGGCGATGTTCTTTTTGCCCTGTTTTGCCAGTTCGGCCACGTGATCGACGGTGTAGGGCTTCAGCCATTCCTCGGGCCCGAATCGAGACTGGAAGGTCGAAACAAGCTGGTCATCCGCCCAGCCCAGCCGTTCCTTCAACAGGCGTGAGGTCTTTGCGCACTGGCAATGATAGGGGTCACCCTGCTGCAAATATCGCTCTGGCATGCCGTGGTATGAGCAGACCAGAATGTCGGGCTTTTTTTCCATTGCTGCATAGGCGCGCTCAACCGATCCGGCCAAGGCGTCGATATAGGCGGGTTCGTCGAAATAGGCGGGTACCGTGCGGCTGGCGGGCTGCCAGGCTTCCTCCATCAGGGCGCGGAAGAATTGGTCGTTGGCCGTGGCGGTCGTGGCACCCGCGTATTGCGGATAGAGCGGGAAGAACAGGATACGGTCGCAGCCTTCTGCCACCATCTCGCGGACTTTGGATTTGGTCGATGGATTGCCGTAACGCATGCAGAAATCGACCAGAACCTGATCGCCATAGCGCGCCTGCATCGCGTCGCGCAGCTTGGCAGTCTGATCCTTGGTGATTGTCATCAGCGGGCTTTCGCCCTTGTCGTGGTTCCAGATCGACTTGTACGCCTCGCCAGAACTGAAAGGGCGTTTGCTGAGGATGATGCCTTGCAGGATCGGTTGCCATTTCCACTTGGGATAGTCGATCACGCGCTGGTCCGACAGAAACTCATTCAGATACCGCCGCATCGGCCAATAGGAATAGTCGTCCGGCGTGCCGAGATTGGCCAGCAGAATGCCGACGCGGCCCATTTTGACCTTCGGGTGGTCGGTGGGGGCGTGGTCGGGGCGAGTGGCGTCAAACATGGCGAGCTTCCTGAGATTTCTCTGTACCGGGCTGAGATAACCGGAAAAACCCGGTCGTCAATCGGGCAGTTTGCCTTCTTTGGTTCCCAACGCATCCGCAAGGCGTGCTTTGGCCGATCCGGGGCGCAGCGGTTTGGGCTGGCTGTCATCGGGGGACCAGCCTGTCAGGCAGATCAGCTCATAGGTCGCGGCCAGCCGGCCCTCCGGGGTTGCGAAGTGATCGGCATAGATCTGCTGGGCCCGGGCAAAGACCTGCCGCCTGGTGGGCCTTTTTATCCGGTCTGAGAGGCTATTGGTCTCTCCCATCGCGCGCAGGTCGTGCATCAGGTGGGTCAGGTCGCGGTATTCCGCCGTCAGACGCGCGGTGTCGGCAACGGGCAGCGCAAGGCCAGCGCGTTGCAACAACCCGCCCAGATCGCGCAGCTCAGCCATTGGGGCGATACGCGGGCTGAGGCCGCCGGTCACCTCGATTTCGGCCTGTCCAAGGGCGGCGCGCAGCTCATGCAGGGTTTCTCCGCCCAAACACACCACCAGCAGCAACCCGTCGGGCCGCAGGGCGCGGTGGCACTGGATCAGCTGCCCGACCGGATCATTGGCCCAGTGCAGTGCCATGGCGTGAATCACCAGATCGTGCGTGCCGGGGGTCAGGGCCAGAATCTCGTCATCGGCGACGATCTGCGCCTCGGGCAGCACATCCTGCCAAATCCGTGCAAAAGGCGTCACCACCGCAGGCGCCGTAAAGCTTTTGTTAACCATGGAGAGTCGATCCTGCACCTCATCCACTGCGGCGCGGTGCAGGAACAGTGCGTCATCCTGCGCGCGGGCGCGGTGCCGGATCAGGGCCGGGCGGTCGAACAGAGAGGGTGCGTTGGACTCAGGCAGCTTCATAGGGCGCAAGTATCGCATATGGCCGCGGATTCAAACCGCTGTTCAGATGATCTATCCGCCTCGTTGCATGGGATGCGGAGAGCTGACCGAGGCGGATTTCGGCCTTTGTGGTTCATGCTGGCGAGATACGCCTTTTATTGGCGGCGTGGTGTGCGAAAGCTGTGGCGTGCCGCTGCTGGGCGAGGCGGATGGTCACCGGATTGAGTGTGATGATTGCATGAAAACGCCGCGCCCATGGCGAGACGGGCGGGCCGCGCTGCTTTATGAGGGCAAGGCACGGTCCTTGGTGCTGGCGCTGAAACACGGAGACAGGCCAGAGCTGGCACGACCGGCGGCGCGTTGGATGGCGCAGGCGGGGCGGGACCTGTTTCGAAATGACATACTGATTGCGCCCGTGCCGCTGCATTGGTCACGATTGCTCAAGCGACGGTATAATCAATCGGCACTTCTGGCGCAGCATCTGGCGCGGGAGGTCGGATTGGATGTGTGTCCTGACCTTCTGGTACGACGGGTGCGGACACCGGTTCTGGATGGAAAAACGGCGTCAGAGCGGGCCGAGACCCTCTCGGACGCGATCGCGCCCCATCCCAAACGGATGCACCGGCTTCAGGGGAGGGATGTGTTGCTGGTGGATGATGTGATGACCTCAGGGGCTACATTGGCGGCCTGTACGCGTGCCTGTCTTGCAGCCGGGGCAAATCATATTTTCGTGTTGGTACTGGCGCGCGTTGCCAAGGATGCCTAATTCGCTCAAGATTGCGCGAAACCCAAAGGTACGGAACATGAAACCGGTTGAAATCTACACCTCGCCGCTCTGCGGCTTTTGTCATGCGGCCAAACGCTTGCTGAAACAGAAAGGCGTTGAGTTCAAGGAAGTCGACGTGCTGATGCACCCCAAACGCAAGCCCGAGATGATCAAACGTGCCGGTGGCAAACGCACCGTGCCGCAGATTTTTATCGGCACACAGCATGTAGGCGGCTGCGACGACCTGTATGAGCTTGAGCGTCAGGGCAAGCTGGACCGTCTGCTGGCGGCCTGATGAAATCCGCGCTGTTGCAGATCACCTCGTCGGATGACCCGGCCGAGAATCTGGCGACAGTGCGTGCCATGATGGCCGAGGCGGCAACGCAGGGCGCGCGGTTCATTCTGACGCCCGAGGTCACGAATTGCGTCTCAACCAGCACCACGCGGCAGCGCGAGGTTCTGCAATACGAAGAAGATGACCAGACGCTGGCGGGCCTGCGCGAACAGGCCGCCGCGCTGGGCGTCTGGCTGTTGATCGGGTCTTTGGCGATCAAAACCCATGACGCTGACGGGCGATTTGCCAACCGCGCCTTCATGATCGACCCGCAGGGGCAGATCGTGGCGCGGTATGACAAAATTCATATGTTCGACGTGCAGGTTTCTGAATCCGAGACCTTCCGCGAATCCAAAAACTACCGCCCCGGGGATAAGGCGGTATTGGCCGAGACCGACTTTGGCGGGGTCGGCATGACCATTTGCTATGACATCCGCTTTCCGCATCTCTATGCGGCACTGGCACAGGCGGGTGCGCGGATTCTCACTGTACCGGCGGCGTTTTCTCCGGTGACGGGGGCGGCGCATTGGGAATCACTGCTGCGCGCGCGGGCGATTGAAAGCGGCTGCTGGGTTCTGGCCCCCGCGCAAACCGGGGAACACCCCAAAACCCGTGGCCGAACCCGCCACACATATGGGCACAGCATGGTTGTCGCCCCGTGGGGAGAGGTCATTCTCGACGCAGGGACCGATCCGGGCATTCACTTTTTCGATTTGGATGATAGTTCTGTGTCAGAGGCGCGCCGTCGCGTGCCCTCACTGACTCACGTGCGGCCCTACGACGGGCCCTGATCCAGAACCGAGACATGACTGACGAACACAATGCCCTTGCGGTCACGCTGTTCAGCGAGATCCTGACCGCCGATCAGCTATTGCGCAACCGGCTCAGCCGGGTGCTGCCCAAGGGCATGGAAATCTCGCATTTTTCGGTGCTGAACCATCTTGTGTATGTGGGTGACGAGCGGACCCCAGCGCAACTGGCCAGCACCTTCCACGTCACGCGCGGAGCCATGACCAACACTTTGGCCAAGCTGGAATGGGCCGGATACATCCACATCCGCCCCGATTGGGACGACGCCCGCCGCAAGATGGTCGCCATCAGCCCCGCCGGTCGCCGGGCCCGCGATCAGGCGATTTCCTCGATTGCGCCGCTGATCAACCGCGTGGTCGGAGAGCTGGGTCTAGAGCGCGTCCGCAGTACGCTGCCCGTGCTGCGGGATTTGCGGTTGCAGCTTGAAGGTGAGTAGGGACTAACGCCCTCAGGTCATAACTGTACAGATGATCCGCGCAGAGAGTTTATTACCCTTACAGGCCATATGGTCACTTCGGGCTTGCAAAGAACATTCCCTCATCCTCAGGCATTGTCACAGTGTTTGATCTGACTTGAAAAAAGTCCTGTCGTTTCAATGCAGAATTCACATCCCGGTAGGAACAAGGGGCGAATATAGGGGTCAGCGAAGCGGAGATTTTCTCACCCTTTTGATAGTCCGAAAGGTAGGCCCAATTGTCATCGACATAGTAAGGCTGCGCTAGTGGGTGTATGGAAAACGAGAAATTTACCGCTTGATCTGGCAATAGTTCTATCAACATAGATCCAGCATAACCCTCGCTTTTCTCGGACGCGTCCTCCGGGAATACGTCGTCAACCTGCCCAAGCAAGTGGTTTGAATTGGCCGTTGAGCGAAATTCAAGTGTAAGACCATGCAAGGTGCGCTCATCCATACAGACTTTTGACGTTCCGCTGTTTTCGATCCTGCTAAAGAACACCGCAGAGCCGTCTTCTGAGTATTGTTGAAACTGTAACTCAACAGAAACGGCGCTACTGTTTTGGGTGACATCCGCTGTGAGTTGTCCGCAACTGGTTTGAGTAAGCAATACAGCGATAACACCACTAGTACGTGATAGCTTCAATTTAAGGTTCCTGATTATTGAGAAGCGAATACAGGATAGGTGCTCGCACCCATTCTAACTCCAAACTCACCCCGGCTTCACGCTCGCAGTCACATAGTTCACGCTCAGATCGCGGTCCGAGATCAACCAGCTCCAGAGAATCGGGTTGAAGACGAACCCCTTGCGGTCCACCGGCTCCAGTCCGGCCTGACGCAGCAGGTCGAACAGCTCATCGGGGGTGATGAACTTGTTCCATTCATGCGTACCGCGCGGCAGCCAGCGCATGACGACCTCGGCCCCGAAAATGGCCATGGCGTAGGATTTCGGGTTGCGGTTGATGGTCGAACAGATCAGTAACCCGCCCGGTTTCAGCAACTGTTGCGACGCAGTCAGGAAGCCGAGAGGGTCGGCGACGTGCTCGACCACCTCCATGTTCAGCACCACATCGAATTGTTCACCTGCGGCGGCCATAGCCTCAGCCGTGGTGTGGCGATAGTCGATCTCAAGCCCCGATTGTTCGGCATGGATGCGGGCGACGGGCAGGTTGCCTTCGGCGGCGTCGGCTCCGACTACGGTGGCCCCCAATCGCGCCATCGGTTCGCTCAGCAATCCGCCACCGCAGCCGATATCCAACAGGCGCAGACCCTCGAACGGCTTTGCGGATTTCAGATCGCGGTCGAATTCGCCCGCAATCTGCTGCGTGATATAGTCCAGACGGCACGGATTCAGCATGTGCAGCGGTTTGAATTTCCCGTGAGGGTCCCACCATTCTGCGGCCATTGCCTCGAATTTTGCGATCTCGGACGGGTCCACCGTGTTCGGATGCGCTTGCATTCCTGTCTCCGTGTGCTCTTTTACGTTTAACGACTATATAGGGCCGTAATGGATAAGTACCCGGACCAAAAGCGCGCAGTTCAATATCTGTACCCGCCGATCGACCCGTTCGATCAGCGCATGGTCGATATGGGCGAAGGCCACCGCATTTATATGGAGCAATGCGGCAATCCCGATGGGATACCGGTTGTGGTACTGCATGGCGGCCCGGGTGGTGGATGCAGCCCGGCGATGCGGCGCTATTTCGATCCTGAGGCCTATCGGGTGATTCTGTTTGATCAGCGCGGATGCGGTCGCTCGCGGCCTCATGCCTCGGTCGAGGATAACACCACGTGGCATCTGGTGGCGGATATCGAGCGTCTGCGGACGCTTCTGGATATTGAAGACTGGACGGTGTTTGGCGGCAGCTGGGGTGCGACGCTGGCACTGATTTACGCGCAGGCGCACCCGGATCGGGTGAATCGTCTGGTGCTGCGCGGCGTGTTTCTGGCCACACAGGCCGAGCTGGACTGGTTTTACGGCGGCGGCGCGGGCAAGTTCTGGCCCGAGCAATGGGCGAAGTTCACGGCTCTGCTGACCGAGGCCGAACTATCGGACACGATCCGTGCTTATAACAGACGCTTGTTCTCGGGCGACCGCGCGACCGAGATTCTGTATGCACGGGCCTGGTCGGCGTGGGAGAACGCTCTGGCATCGGTTCACACCCAGGGCGGCGCGGGGGAAAGCCCCGGCGAATATGCACGGGCTTTTGCGCGGTTGGAGAATCACTATTTCATCAACAGCGTATTTCTTGAGAAAGACGGCCAGATACTGGATCAAATGGATCGGATCGCCCATATCCCCGGCCATATCGTGCAGGGACGCTATGACATGATCTGCCCACCGCAGGCCGCGTGGAATCTGGCCGAACGCTGGCCCAATGCCGAGCTGAAGATGATCCGCAACGCAGGCCATGCCCTGTCCGAGCCGGGCATCAGTGCCGAACTGGTCCGCATCATGGACCGTGTGGCCGAGGAGGTGGCATGACCCGGATGGACCGCCGTGCTCTGTTTGCATCGGGTGCCGCTGCGGCTTTGCTGGCGGCTACGGGGGCATCGCTGGCGGATACGCCGAAGGCCGGAGGTTCCCTGCGGCTGGCGGTGCCGCGTGACGACAGCCTTGAGCAAGCGGCTCGCGGGGCCGTGTTCGATACCCTGACCGAGATTGCGCCCGATGGCACCTTGCGCGGTGAACTGGCGACCGGTTGGCACACCGATGCAGAGGCCCGAATCTGGCGTTTCGATCTGCGCGAAGGGGTGACTTTCCACGACGGCGCAGCGCTGGGCTTAGCGGATGTTATTGCGGTTCTGCGTGAGGTTGGACAGGCCGAGGCGCTTACAGACACCTCAGTACGGCTGGAATTGGCTGAGGCCAATCCGGGCCTGCCCTTCTTGCTGGCCGACAGCCGCTTTGTCATTTCGCGCGATGGACAGGACGTGACGCCGTTGCGGTCGGCCAATGGCACCGGCTGTTATCGTGTCGAGCGTGCTGAGGATGACCGCCACTTTCTCGGCCGCAAAGTGGCCGGGCATTACAAGCACGGCACAGCCGGGTGGGCCGAGACGTTTGAAATTATCGTCATCCCCGATGCCCGCGTCCGGGCCGAGGCGCTGCGCGATGGATATGTGGACGTGGCGGCCCTGCCTGAAGGCGATGATCTGAAGGGCCAGCGTGGCCTGCGCTATTACCCAAGCGAGGCGGATATGGCGCTGGCCGTGGCCTCGCACGTAGGCATGCCGCGCCAGATTGGCAGCGCGCGTGCGCTGGATGATGGACGCATCGCAGAACGATGGTGGCTGGCGTAATTCCTGCTGGGGGTTGCAGACTCGGCAACTCCTGCGTATATGCAGTTCCAACAGCGGCGTGTCGGGCTTCGGTCCGGGGCTCCACCGGAAAAGATCGACGGGCCGCGCGCCCGTTTTTTTGTGCCCGTTCGAAGGGTAGAGAACCTGATGACAAACGACCTTATTGCCAAAGCTGCTATTGACCGGCGACTGGCCGAGATCATCACCCCCGTGATTGAGGATCTGGGGTATGAGCTTGTGCGTATCCGCCTGATGAGCGGCAAGACCACCACGATGCAGATTATGGCCGACAAGCCTGAGGGCGGCATCGAAGTGGATGACTGCGCCGAGATTTCGAACGCCGTCAGTGCCACGCTGGATGTCGAGGACCCGATCCTTGACGCCTATACGCTGGAAGTGTCCAGCCCAGGCATCGACCGCCCTCTGACCCGTCTCAAGGATTTTGAGATGTTCGAAGGGTATGAGGCCAAGATCGAAACCGCCGAACTGATCGACGGCCGCCGCCGCTTCAAAGGCGAACTGGCCGGGATCGAAGGGGACGAGGTTCTGATCAACATCCCCGAGGGGGATGAGACGATCACCATCGGTCTGCAATTCGACTGGCTGAGCGACGCCAAGCTGGTCCTGACCGATGACCTGATCAAGGAAATGCTGCGCCAGCGCAAAGACGCCGGTGCCCTGAACGAAAACGCTTTCGACGAGATTGAGACCGAAGGGTCCGAAGAGGAGACGAACTGATGGCAATCACCTCAGCCAACCAGCTGGAGCTGCTGCAGACCGCCGAGGCCGTGGCCCGCGAAAAGATGATCGACCCCGGTCTGGTTGTCGAAGCGATGGAAGAATCGCTCGCCCGTGCCGCCAAGAGCCGCTACGGCGCGGAAATGGACATTCGCGTGTCGATCGACCGCAAGACCGGTAAAGCGACCTTCACCCGCGTCCGCACTGTTGTCGAAGATGACGAGCTGGAAAACTATCAGGCTGAGTTCACCGTCGAACAGGCCAAGCAGTACATGGAAAACCCCGAGGTTGGTGATGTCTTCGTTGAAGAAGTCCCTCCGGTTGAAATGGGCCGTATTGCTGCTCAGTCCGCCAAGCAGGTGATCCTGCAGAAGGTCCGCGAAGCCGAGCGGGATCGTCAGTACGAAGAATTCAAGGATCGCGCAGGCACCATCATCAACGGTGCCGTCAAACGCGAGGAATTTGGCAATGTCATCGTCGATCTGGGCGGTGCCGAGGCCGTTCTGCGCCGCAACGACAAGATCGGCCGCGAAAGCTATCGCCCGAATGACCGCGTGCGTGCCTACATCAAAGAGGTGCGCCGCGAAGTGCGTGGCCACCAGATCTTCCTGTCGCGCACCGCGCCGGAATTCATGGCCGAGCTGTTCAAGATGGAAGTGCCGGAAATCTATGACGGCATCATCGAGGTTAAGGCCGTGGCCCGTGACCCCGGTTCGCGCGCCAAGATTGCCGTGATCTCGTATGACGGCTCGATCGACCCCGTCGGTGCCTGCGTTGGTATGCGCGGCAGCCGTGTGCAGGCCGTTGTGAACGAGCTTCAGGGCGAAAAGATCGACATCATTCCGTGGAACGAAGATCAGCCGACCTTCCTGGTGAACGCGTTACAGCCTGCCGAGGTGTCCAAGGTGGTTCTGGACGAAGAAGCCGGCAAGATCGAAGTGGTTGTTCCCGAGGAACAGCTGTCTCTCGCCATCGGTCGCCGGGGTCAGAACGTGCGTCTTGCCAGCCAGCTGACCAATCTGGACATCGACATCATGACAGAGGCCGAAGAATCGGCGCGCCGTCAGAAGGAATTCGAAGCCCGCACCCAGCTGTTTATGGACAGCCTGGATCTGGATGAATTCTTCGCGCAGCTGCTGGTGTCAGAAGGCTTCACCAACCTCGAAGAAGTCGCCTACGTTGAAATCGACGAGCTGCTGGTCATCGACGGCGTCGACGAAGGTACCGCGCAGGAACTGCAAACCCGCGCCCGCGAATTCCTGGAAGCACAGGCCAAGGCCGCTTTGGATGCGGCCCGCGCTCTGGGTGCCGAGGACAGCCTCATTGAATTTGATGGCCTGACACCCCAGATGGTAGAGGCGCTGGCCAAGGACGACGTGAAGACCTTGGAAGACTTTGCAACCTGCGCCGACTGGGAACTGGCCGGTGGCTGGACCACAGTCGATGGTGAGCGCATCAAGGATGACGGTGTTCTGGAACCTTTCGGCATCACGCTGGAAGAGGCGCAGGACATGGTGATGACGGCGCGTATCCTGCTGGGCTGGGTTGATCCGGCCGAGCTGGAACAGGCCGAAGAAGACGGCGAAGCAGTCGAAGAGGAGGCCGAGGCCTGATCTCAGGCCTCGGGTGGCGCACATGGGTCGCGGTGGCGTCCATAAGGATCGGTCGGAAGGCCCCGAGCGCAAGTGCATCGCCACGGGCGAGGTTCAGCCCAAATACGGGCTGATCCGCTTTGTGACGGGGCCGGACGGGCAGGTCTTTCCCGATGTCGCGGCAAAACTGCCGGGGCGCGGGGTCTATGTGGCAGCGGATCGCGCTGCGCTGGACAAGGCCGTCGGCAAAAAGCTGTTCTCACGCGGGTTCAAGGCGCAGGTAACGGCGCAAAAGGACCTGGCGGACGAGGTCGAAAAGCAAGTCGCGCGGCGGGTGGTCGAACTGATCAGTCTGGCGCGCAAATCCGGCGACGCGGTCGCCGGGTACGAAAAGGTCAAGACGTGGCTGGACCGGGAAGAGGCGCAAGTGCTGATTCAGGCCAGTGACGGATCGGGGCGCGGTAAGTCGAAACTCAGCACGCCGCACTTCGGAAAATACATCGGCTGGCTGACCGCAGACGAGTTGGGACAGGCATTTGGGCGCCAAACGGTGATTCATGCGGCCTTGGCCTCTGGCGGACTCGCCAAACGTGTTGTAGAGGAAGCGCAGCGCCTGCGTGGCTTGCGCGAAACGGATGACGGCGGCAGGGGCCGCGCGGAAGGGTAAAGAGCTTTATGAGCGATAATGACGGCAAAAAGACATTGGGTCTTCGTGGCGGGGCACGCCCCGGAAATGTGAAACAGAGTTTCAGCCACGGACGCACCAAGAATGTCGTGGTGGAAACCAAACGCAAACGCGTGGTGGTCCCCAAGCCGGGTGCCAGCAAGCCGGGTGGCGGAGCAACGCCCTCGGGTGATCCGTCGCGTCGTCCTGCCGGGATTTCCGATGCGGAAATGGCACGCCGGATGAAGGCATTGCAGGCCGCCAAGGCGCGCGAGGCCGAAGAGGCCGCCGCCCGCGAGGCCGCTGAAAAGGCGCGCGAGGAAGAGCGCGCCCGTCGCCGTGCCGAACAAGAGGCCAAAGAGCGCGAACAGCGCGAAGCTGAAGAACGTGCAAAGGCCAAGGCCGAAGAGGAAGAGCGCAAGCGCAAAGAGGCGGAAGAAGCCGCCAAGCGTGCTGCTGCCGCCCCTGCGCCTGAAGAACCCAAAGCGGCCCGCGCCCCGGCCAGCAAGCCTGCGCCCGCTGCAACGCCGCGCAAGCAGGATCGCGAACGTGAGCAGCGTGGTCGTGGCAAAGGTCGCGATGACAACCGTCGTTCCGGTAAGCTGACACTGGGTCAGGCCACCGGTGGCGAAGGCAACCGTCAACGCTCGATGGCGTCGATGAAGCGCAAGCAGGAGCGTGCGCGCCAGAAAGCCATGGGCGGCCCGGTCGAGCGGGAAAAGGTGATCCGCGACGTTCAGCTGCCTGAGGCGATCATGGTCTCGGAACTGGCCAACCGTATGGCCGAGCGTGTGGCTGACGTTGTCAAATCGCTGATGCAGATAGGCATGATGGTCACGCAGAACCAGACCATCGACGCCGATACCGCGGAACTGATCATCGAAGAGTTTGGCCACAAGGTCACGCGTGTCTCCGATTCGGATGTTGAAGACGTCATCAAAGAGGTCGAAGACAAGGACGAAGACCTGCAGCCGCGTCCGCCGGTCATCACCATCATGGGTCATGTTGACCATGGTAAGACCTCGCTGCTGGATGCAATCCGCGACGCGCGCGTTGTGGCAGGTGAGGCCGGTGGCATCACCCAGCACATCGGTGCGTATCAGGTGAAAACCGATGGCGGCACGACGCTGACCTTCTTGGATACGCCGGGCCACGCGGCCTTTACCTCGATGCGCTCGCGTGGGGCTCAGGTCACGGATATCGTGGTTCTGGTGGTGGCTGCAGATGACGCAGTGATGCCGCAGACGATCGAGGCGATCAACCACGCCAAAGCGGCCGGAGTGCCGATGATTGTGGCGATCAACAAGGTCGACAAGCCGGACGCAAACCCGGACAAGGTCCGCACCGATCTGTTGCAGCACGAAGTGATCGTCGAGAAAATGTCGGGTGAGGTTCAGGACGTCGAAGTCTCTGCCATCACCGGTCAGGGTCTGGACGAATTGCTGGAAGCCATCGCGCTGCAGGCCGAAATTCTGGAACTGAAAGCCAACCCCGACCGCGCCGCCCAAGGTGCCGTGATCGAGGCGCAACTGGATGTAGGCCGTGGCCCCGTTGCCACCGTTCTGGTTCAGAACGGCACGCTGCGTCAGGGCGATATCTTCGTTGTGGGTGAGCAGTACGGTAAAGTCCGTGCGCTGATCAACGACAAGGGCGACCGCGTCAAAGAGGCTGGCCCCTCGGTTCCGGTCGAGGTTCTGGGTCTCAACGGCACGCCCGAGGCCGGTGACGTTCTGAACGTGACCGAGACCGAAGCGCAGGCCCGTGAGATCGCCGCCTATCGTGAGCAGGCCGCCAAGGACAAACGCGCCGCCGCCGGTGCCGCGACGACCCTTGAGCAGCTGATGCAGAAGGCCAAGGAAGACGAAAACGTCACCGAGCTGCCGATTCTGATGAAAGCGGATGTGCAGGGTTCGGCTGAGGCCATCGTTCAGGCGATGGAAAAGATCGGCAACGACGAGGTGCGCGTGCGCGTGCTACACTCGGGCGTTGGTGCGATCACCGAGACGGATGTCGGTCTGGCCGAAGCCTCGGGCGCTCCGATCTTCGGGTTCAACGTCCGTGCCAACGCATCGGCGCGGAACACCGCGAACCAGAAGGGTGTCGAGATTCGGTACTACTCGGTGATTTATGACCTCGTGGACGACGTGAAAGCCGCCGCTTCCGGCCTGCTGAGCGCTGAGATCCGCGAAAAGTTCATCGGTTACGCCGAGATCCGCGAAGTCTTCAAAGTCACCGGCGTTGGCAAAGTTGCTGGCTGTCTGGTCACCGAGGGCGTTGCCCGCCGTTCCGCCGGTGTCCGCCTGCTGCGCGACAACGTGGTGATCCACGAAGGCACGCTGAAGACGCTGAAGCGCTTCAAAGACGAGGTGGCCGAGGTTCAGTCGGGTCAGGAATGCGGTATGGCGTTCGAGAACTACGACGATATCCGCGCCGGCGACGTGATCGAAATCTTCGAGCGCGAAGAGGTCACCCGTACGCTGGACTGATCCGGTTCAGAACAGAATTAAAAAGCGGTCCTTTCGGGCCGCTTTTTTGTTTTGGTATGTCGTGAGCTTTTCGCGCGTAACCTGAGGCATTCAGATTCAAGCTGGCACCGCACTCCGTGCAATCCTGGCTGAAAAGCTAGGTTAAGTTGCTCCAAACTCGGCCGGGCTGGAAAAAGCAGTCATTCACGACTTGCAAATGAACGACGAGTCTTGCGTTCCGAGTTGTTCGAGAAAATCTTACGAAGATGTCGTTTGATTTGACCAATTGCCGCCCTCTTTAAGCCCGAACCGGACCAAATGCCCAATACGGTGAAAGATACGTATAGTACAGAAACGGTCGCCAAGCGGCCTTCTGCCTAAACTCAATTGATCAAATCTGACCTAGAAAAGCCAATCTTCGAGTGATGCGTCTGTCGAGTAGGTCCAGAACACGGCGTCAGAGGCGTCTGAGGTTTGCAATGACATTGATGAGGTTTCCTGTCCCATCAAATTGGATGACGCGAGGTTCTTCAATCCGGAGAATGCGCCATTCCCGTTGGCCGCACCCATGGCTTTAAAGACAAATGCTTCGTCTCCGAAAGCATTGGCAGAGGACGCCTCCTCAGCGGGCCGGAAAAAAAAACTCTTTCATCCTGAAGTTGCACATTTCTGCCGACAACGGCCGCAACCAGCAGTGCCTTAGCGTCGCCGTTGGAGGCAACATTGTCAG
Organism: Ruegeria sp.; assembly: GCF_965221235.1. Classification (GTDB taxonomy): domain Bacteria; phylum Pseudomonadota; class Alphaproteobacteria; order Rhodobacterales; family Rhodobacteraceae; genus Ruegeria. The sequence goes on along the minus strand of NZ_CBDCRS010000004.1, from coordinate 1,441,477 downwards.
GAAGCTCGCTTCTCATTTTGTCGATGAGTCCGGGGTTCAATTCCCGTGCACAAAATTCGCACATAAGCGCTCTCCAAGTAGCTATACCGACAAGCACGTGATCCCGTCGGGTTGAAATATCATTTTCTGGATCGGTATCTGAGAAATACGGCAGTTTTTTGGCCTTATACTCAGAACTTTAACTTAACTATCGTGTCAAGGTTCTGCCTCAGAAACATCGAACGTAAGGAATATCCAACAACCGGAAAAAGCGTCAATAATAGGACTGCCTTGGGTATGCTAATCCGGCTCGAACCGGAGACATTTACCTGTGCCACAGGTACCCAGTTCGAAACGGGTTAGTCGGTTTTTGTTGCCAAGGCCCGGTTTGCCGGGCGTTTGCCCTTGCGACTATCGCGATGCGGGCAAAAACGTCGCCGGATGCATGATGATGTCGAAATGCTGCATCCCCTGTTTAAGCTCGAAACTGACCGAATGGCCGCCTTTCCGCAGCAGTTCAGCATAGTCCCGGCTCTGGCGGATGAACTCTGGCGTGTCGCGCTCGGCCACTGTCACGTGATAACGCGGGCCGGGGGGCGGGAGGTGACGGATAGGGGAGAGGTCTTGGATCTCAACCGGGGTCAGTTGCAGCGGGTCGTTCACCGGCGTCAGGCTGATCGGTTCCAGATCATAAACCCCGCTGATCAGGATCACATCGCGCACCCGCAACCCGGCGCGGGCCAGTGCGTCGGCTGAAGTCGCCATGACCATACTCGCCAATTGCGCACCGGCGCTGTGGCCGGACAAAGTGATCCGCGACGGGTCGAAGCCCAGATCAGGCGCGTTGGCCGCCAGCCACAGCAAGGCGTCGCGGCATTCGTCGATCATGTCTCCGATTCGCGCATCCGGGGCGAGCGTGTAGTTCAGTGTCGCAAAGGAGTGCTCGGCCTCAATCAGCGCCGGGGCCATCATCGCCGACTCGCGCTGGCTGAGGGCTTGCCAATAGCCGCCGTGAATAAAGACGTGCAGCGGCGCACCTGTACCCTTGGCTGGGAAGAAATCCAGCACCTGGGCCGTTCCGTCCCCGTATGAGACATTCCCGATCACGTCCATCTGCGCCCGATGTTGCGCGCTCAGTGCAGCGTAGCTGTCCAGATAGGGGGTCAGGTCGCCGCCGATCATCGAGCGGGGTGAGTATTCCTGATCCAACTCTTCCTGCGTGAAACCCCGGTACAGCATCGCTTACTCCTGATCCGCATACATCAATTCGGTGCGCACATCGTAGAGATCATGGAAAAAGCGTAAATCCAAGGCTTTGCGCAGGAAAGACACACCGCTGGAGCCGCCGGTGCCGGGTTGATTGCCGATTACCCGCTCGACCGCGGTGACGTGATCAAAACGCCAGCGCTGGAACAGGGATTCGACATCCATCAGTTTCTCAGCCAGCGCGTAAAGATCCCAATACTGGTCCGTATCGCGGAAAACCTGCACCCAGATTTTGACCACGCGCGGATCGCCGGAATAAGGCTGCGCAAAGTCGCGGTCCAGCAGGTCTTGCGGCACGTCGAATCCCTGACGGGCCAGCATGAACAGCACTTCGTCATAGAGCGACGGTTTGGTCAGCGCGTCATTCAGCATCGCCATGACCTCAGAGTCATGTTGGTGGACTTTCAGGGTCGAGGCATCCTTGTTGCCCAGAATGAACTCGATCTGACGATAGCCATAGCTTTGAAAGCCTGAGGAACTGCCCAATGCCTGCCGAAAGGTCATATAATCAGCCGGCGTCATCGTCAGCAGCGTCTCCCACGCTGCGATCATCTGTCGTTGGATTGCTTTCACCCGATCGAGGTTCTTCATCGCCGGGCCAAATGCGTCCTGTTGCAGGAAATGGCGGGTCTCGACCAATTGGTGGTGCATCAGTTTCAGCCAAAGCTCGCTGACCTGATGGATGATGATGAACAGCATCTCATCAGGCTGTGCGGGGTCCTGAAAGGTCTTTTGCAGGTTCAACAGGGTCTTGAGCTGAAGGAAATCACCATAGCTCTTGCGATGGGTCTGCGCGAAATCGGTAACGAGCGACTCCTCGATCCCGCGTTCCAGATACCTGTCCTTGTCGCCCATGTGCTCCTCCCAACGCGCGGGTTTTCCTATGTTTAGGATCAAAACCCGCGCGGTGCCAGAGCGTCAGGTCCAGTCCAGCACCACCTTGCCCGACCGACCCGATTTCATCGCAGCAAAGCCTTGGGCAAAATCGTCGACTTTCATTTCGTGTGTGATGACCCGGCTGACATCCAGACCGTTCTGCAACATGGCGATCATCTTGTACCAGGTCTCGAACATTTCGCGGCCGTAAACACCCTTGATGGTGATGGCCTTGAATACGATGCGGGACCAATCCACAGGGGATTTCCCGGGCGGGATGCCCAGCAGGGCGATTTTGCCGCCCATCACCAGAGCTTCGACCATCTGATCCAGCGCGATTTGCGAGCCGGACATTTCAAGGCCCACATCGAAACCTTCTTTCATGCCCAGTTCAGCGATAACGTCCTGAAGGTCTTCCTTGGACACATCAACGGTGCGCACCGTCGGCACCACATGTTCGGCCAGCTTCAGGCGGTCGGGGTTTATGTCGGTGATCACCACATGCCGCGCGCCGGCGTGGCGGGCAACGGCGGCAGCCATGATACCGATCGGGCCTGCGCCGGTGATCAGCACGTCCTCGCCCAGCAGGTCGAAACTTAGTGCGGTGTGGACGGCGTTGCCGAGGGGGTCGAGGATGGCTCCAATCTCGTCCGGCACGTCGTCCGGCAACGGGACGACGTTGAAGGCGGGCAGTTTCAGATACTGCGCAAAGGCGCCTTGCTCGTTCACGCCAATCCCCCGCGTGCCGGGGTCGAGATGGAACTTGCCCGCACGGCTTTGGCGGCTGTCGGTGGTGATCAGATGGCCCTCGCCGGAACAACGCTGGCCGATCTCAAGCCCGGTGACGTTGCGGCCCAGTTCGACAATCTCACCGGCGAATTCGTGGCCGGTGATCATCGGGACCGGCACGGTGGCCGCGGCCCACTCATCCCAGTTCCAGATATGAATGTCCGTCCCGCAGATACCGGTCTTGTTGACTTTGATCAGCACTTCCTCGGGGCCGATCTCGGGGACCGGAGCCTGAACCATCCACAAGCCCTCTTCGGGTTTGGATTTCTCCAAGGCTTTCATCGTGTTGGGTCGCATCAGATCACTCCCAACTCTTTGCCGACCTTGCCGAAGGCCGCCAATGCACGGTCCAATTCGTCCTTTGTTAGAGCCGCATTCATCTGTGTCCTAATCCGTGCCTGCCCGCGCGGGACGACGGGGAAGAAAAAGCCCGAGACATAGACGCCTTCGTCAAACAGACGGGCGGCCATGTCTTGCGCCAAGGTCGCCTCACCCAGCATCACCGGGACAATCGGGTGTTCCCCGGGCAGGAGATCAAAGCCCAGCTTCTCCAGCCCCGCGCGCCAGTATTTGGCGTTTCCGAACAGTTGCGCGCGCAGCATGTCGCCCTGTTCGACCAGTCGGATGGCTTCCAAACCGGCAGCGACAATGGAGGGTGGCAGCGAGTTAGAAAACAAATAGGGCCGCGCCCGCTGCCGCAGAAGGTCGATCACTGGCTGCGGCCCGGCGATATAACCGCCGATTGCCCCGCCAAGTGCCTTGCCCAAGGTTCCCGTCAGAATGTCCACATCGACACCAAAGTGATCCGGCGTGCCCGCACCATTCGGCCCCATAAAGCCGGTGGCATGACAGTCATCCACCATGACGATGGCGTCATATTTGTCGGCCAGTTCGCGGATTTTCGGCAGGTTGGCCAGATAACCGTCCATCGAGAAAACACCGTCGGTCGCGATCATGATATGCCGCGCCCCGTCCTCGCGCGCCTGTTTAAGCCAGGCTTCGAGGTCGTTCATATCGTTGTTCATATAGCGATAGCGCTTGGTCTTACACAGGCGTACCCCATCGATGATTGAAGCGTGGTTCAGGCTGTCCGAGATAATCGCGTCTTCAGGCCCTAACAAAGGTTCAAACAGCCCGCCATTGGCGTCGAAACAGGCGGCGAACAGGATCGCATCGTCCTTGTTCAGGAATTGCGCCAGCTTCTGTTCAAGCTCTCGGTGAATATCTTGCGTTCCACAGATAAAGCGCACCGAGGCCATGCCGAAGCCCTTGGGCTCCATCGCGCCTTTGGCGGCGTCGATCAGCGCCGGGTGATCGGCCAGACCCAGATAGTTGTTGGCGCACAGGTTGATGACCTGTTTATCGCCCACCGTAATCTCACCGCCCTGAGGCGAGGTGATCATTCGTTCGCGCTTATACAACCCCTCGGATTCGATCTGCGCGAGGGTGTCCGTGATGTGGGACAGGAATGCATCTGCCATGGCGGTCTCCGTTCATCTGAGTCGCGTATCTAACATAGCGGATATGATTCCCAAATAGGGGAATTTCAAGATGAAGGAAAAATTTCCGTGAAGACGGAAATTTGCCGAGCTCAGGCGTTCTTGACGATTAGAAACACACGCGCGGGTTTGTCGGCGGATATGGAATGGGCGACATCGGCCGCATACCGGGCCGTGTCCCCTTGCCGCAAATCCGACACTGCGGAACCTGAGGTCACACGGACTGCGCCCTCTAGCACCGTCAACTGTTCCCGCGCACCGCGCGCGTGGGGCTGACTGGTCAGAGCGCCATCGGCATCGAACTGGATGTCGTAAACCTCATGTCCGCCCGCCTCTTCAGGCGGTGAGAGGATGCGAATACGGCAATTCTGGCCCATATTGTCGATGCTGGGCACTTCGGCCTTATGCAACACTTCGATCTGATCGGTGGTTTTTGCTTCTTCCAACAGGCCTGCGAAATCCACCTGCAAGGCGCGGGTCAGGTTCCACAGGGTCGAGATGGTCGGGCTGCTTTCGCCCCGCTCGATCTGGCTGACCATGGATCTGGATACACCGCTGAGATTGGCTACGGCTTCCAGCGACAGGCCTTTGGCCCGGCGTGCCTCTTTCAGGCGGGCGGGCAGGCGTGTCAGGATATCGTCTGTATTCTCCGTCATGACGGAATCCATGCGGGTTGAGCGGAGAGATGTCAATTCTGCGCGTGACGGGACGTCTTATGGGACAGGCGGGATGCTGCGGGTGCATAGTGGCGCGAATCCAGGAGGAGAGCTTATGACGGATATCGTTATTCTTGACGGCGCGCGTACTGCCATTGGTACTTTTGGTGGGGCCTTGGCCTCAACCGCGCCGATTGATCTGGCCACTGTGGCGACCGAAGCCGCGCTTGAACGATCTGGGGTTGAGGGCGCGCAGATCGGGCATGTGGTGTTCGGCCATGTAATCAATACCGAGCCGCGCGATATGTACCTGTCGCGCGTCGCGGCGATGCAGGCCGGGATTCCCAACGGCACGCCGGCGATGAATGTGAACCGTTTGTGCGGTTCTGGCGCGCAGGCCATTGTGTCCGCGGTGCAGGCGCTGATGCTGGGGGATGCAGAGTTTGCAGTTGCAGGCGGTGCCGAGAGCATGTCGCGCAGCCCCTATATCATGCCTCAGGCGCGATGGGGCGCGAAGATGGGCGATGTCACGTCGTTGGATATGATGTTGGGGGCGTTGAACTGTCCGTTTGGGACCGGGCATATGGGCGTGACGGCGGAGAATGTCGCCGACGAACACCAGATCAGCCGCGCGCAGATGGACGAGTTTGCCATGACCAGCCAGACCCGCGCAGCGGCGGCGATTGAGGCAGGGCATTTCGACAGCCAGATCGCGCCGGTGCAGGTCAAGGTCAGGCGGGACATGGTTGATTTCAAAGTCGATGAGCATCCCAAGGCGACGACCGCAGAGGCCATGGCCGGGTTGCGCCCGGTGTTCCAGAAGGATGGACGTGTCACGGCGGGCAATGCCTCGGGCATCAACGACGGTGCTGCTGCGATGGTTATGGCGACGGCAGATGCGGCGGAGAAAGCCGGGTTGAAGCCAAAAGCGCGTGTGTTGGGTTACGCCCATGCCGGAGTGCGGCCTGAGGTGATGGGCATTGGCCCGGTTCCGGCAGTGCGGAACTTGATGCAAAAGACTGGATTGTCGGTCGGTGATTTTGACGTGATCGAAAGCAATGAGGCGTTTGCGTCTCAGGCTCTTGCTGTGAATCAAGAGCTTGGGTTGGATTCTGCGAAGGTGAATCCGAATGGTGGAGCGATTGCGCTGGGGCATCCGGTCGGGGCGACCGGGGCGATCATTACTCTGAAAGCGCTGTATGAGTTGGAGCGCACAGGTGGGTCCAAAGGGTTGGTGACGATGTGTATCGGTGGCGGTCAGGGGATTGCGCTGGCCATTGAGCGGCTCTGATCGGAGATCGGGCAGGGGGGGCTGTTTGCCCCCCATCGCGCGTGGGCGCGATTCTCCCCGAAGGTATTTTGGCCAGATGAATCGGGCAGGCTTTAGCTGAGTGCGTTGAGCAGCAGGACCAGCGCTGCGCCAACAACCGCACCGATGGCTGCGGGCAGCGCAGAGGACCATAGAGGCGACTTTGGGGGGTCGTTTTTTTGCGTCTGCGCAATAAGGGCGTTTTCGACCAAGGCTGGAAGGCGCGGGCCAAACCGGGCGAGCACCATCGCCGTTTTGCCAAAATCCCGCAGCGCGGCACGCGGGCCGATGGTTTGCTTGATATAATCCTCGACCACGGGGCGTGCGACTTCCCAGATGTTCATATGCGGATCGAGCGACCGGGCGACGCCTTCGACAACCACCATGGTGCGTTGCAGCAGGATAAGTTCGGTCCGGGTTTCCATGCCGAACCGTTCGGTGACTTCGAACAGGTAGTTCAGCAGGCGACCCATCGAGATGTGAGAGGCGTCCATGCCGAAGATGGGCTCACCCACCGCGCGCAGGGCGCGGGCGAATTCGTCGACATCCTGGTTGGCAGGAACGTATCCGGCCTCGAAATGGACCTCGGCCACGCGTTTGTAGTCGCGGCGGATGAAGCCGAACAGGATCTCGGCATAGACCCGGCGGGTGTATTCGTCGATATGGCCCATGATGCCGTAGTCATAGGCGATGATGTCCCCGTTTGCCGCGACCTTGAGGTTGCCTTGGTGCATATCGGCGTGGAAATAGCCGTCGCGCAGAGCGTGCAGCAGGAACATGCGTAGGACGCGCTCGGCCAGATCGCGGCGGTTGTGGCCCGCAGCATCCAGCGCGTCGTTGTCCCCCAGCGCGACACCGTCGGCCCAGCTGAGCGTCATCACCCTGCGCGCCGACAGTGACCAGACGACCGGCGGCAGCCAGAACCCGGCATCGTCTTTGGTATTGGCGGCGTATTCCGAGGCGGCGGCGCTTTCCAGACGCAGGTCAAGCTCACCGCGCACGACGCCGTCGAAATGTTCGATCACCTCCATCGGCCGCAGGCGGCGCGCGCCGGGGGCGAAGAGTTGCACGATGCGGGCGGCGAAGTAAAAGGCGTCCACGTCCTTGCGGAAGGCGCGTTCGATCCCGGGGCGCAGGACTTTGACGGCCACATCCTCGCCTGTGCTGGTCAGCTTGGCCTTGTGGACCTGCGCGATCGAGGCCGCGGCGATGGGTTCGCTGAACTCCGAGAAAACCTCGTCGACGGGCTGACCCAATTCTTTGGTGACTTCGGCCATAGCCTCGGTGCGGGAAAAGGGCGGCAGCTTGTCTTGCAGCACACGCAGTTGGGCTGCGAGCTCATTGCCGACGACGTCCGGGCGCGTCGAGAGCACCTGACCGAACTTGATATACGCCGGACCAAGAGCCGTCAGAGCTCGTGTGGCGGGCGGCATGGCGGGATCACCTTTGTAACCCAGCCATTGAAACGGCTTGCCAAGGGCATGGGCCACGAAACGCAAGGCGGGCGGGGCTTCGAATGCGTCCAGCACGACGTTCATGGCACCCGTGCGCTCTAACGTGGCGCCTGTGCGGATCAGGCGAATGATGTTGTGAGGACCGCGCATTAAATCTTCCAACCGGAGTGCAGCGCGGCGATACCCATGCTGAGATTGCGGTATTTGGCGTTTTCGAACCCGGCGGTGCGGACCATGTTCAAGAAAGTATCCTGATCCGGGAATTTGCGGATCGACTCCACCAGATACTGATAGCTGTCGTAATCATTCGCGATCAGCTTGCCCATGCGCGGGATGACGTTGAAGCTGTAGAGATCATAGAGCTTTTGCAGCCCGTCATTGGGCAACTGGCTGAACTCCAGCACCATCAGGCGGCCACCGGGTTTCAGCACACGGAATGCTTCGTTCAGCGCCTCTTGCGGGCGGGTAACGTTCCGGATGCCAAACGAGATTGTGTAGACGTCAAAGGTGTTGTCCTCGAACGGCAGCGCCATTGCGTCGCCGACCACCCAGTTCAGGCTGTCGGACATCTGGTCGGCCTCAGCACGCTGGCGGCCTTCAACCAGCATCGGCTCGGTCAGATCCAGAACGGTGGCGTGGCCGTGGCCCGCGCGTTTGAGGAAGCGGAACGAGATGTCGCCGGTGCCGCCTGCGACATCCAGCAGGCGCTGACCCGGACGAGGCGCAAGCCAGTCCATCATCGCGTCTTTCCAGACCCGGTGAATGCCCATCGACATGACATCATTCATCACGTCATATTTCGAGGCGACCGAGTTGAACACGCCCTGCACGCGTCCGGCCTTGTCAGCCTCGCGCACGGTTTCAAACCCGAAATGAGTGGTCTTGTCGTTGCTGTCGGACATTTGCCTTGCCGTTTGTCGAATTTCGCCTCTGTTATAGGGCCATAAAAGGCCGGCACAATGCGGCCCTTTGGAATAGGAGCCGTGTAATGCCGGAATTACCCGAGGTCGAGACAGTAAGACGCGGCCTGACACCCGCAATGGAGGGAGCGGTGATCGAACGGGCGGATGTGAACCGGCCCGATCTGCGCTGGCCCTTTCCGGATCGAATGGCCGAACGACTGACCGGGCAGCGCGTTGATCGCTTGCGGCGGCGGTCGAAATACATTCTGGCCGATCTCAGCAGCGGTGAGACGTTGCTTATTCATCTGGGCATGTCGGGGCGCATGACCGTATCGGGTGATCCGTTGGGACAGTTCGCGCATGAGCATCCGATGCCCGAGAAACACGACCATGTGGTGTTTCACATGGCCAACGGTGCGCGGGTGACATTTAACGACCCGCGCCGGTTTGGGGCGATGGACCTGCTGCCGACAGCCACCGCTGAGGAACACAAACTGCTGTCGGTTCTTGGGCCCGAGCCTTTGGGCAATGATTTCCACGAACAGCACCTGATGGATGCGTTCAAAGGGAAGAACACTCCGGTCAAATCCGCGCTTCTGGATCAGGGAATCGTTGCCGGATTGGGCAATATCTACGTTTGTGAGGCCCTTTATCGCGCCGGGGTGTCGCCACGTCGCAAAGCCGGACAGATTTCGGCCGCGCGTGTTGCGACCCTGGTGCCGATCATCCGCCAGGTGCTGCAGGATGCCATCGAAGCGGGCGGCTCATCCCTGCGCGATTTCCGCCAAGCCGATGGAGAACTTGGATATTTTCAGCACAGCTTTGACGTCTATGGGCGCGAGGGTGAGCCGTGCAGAACCGATGGTTGCAGTGCAGAGGTGAAAAGAATCACCCAGTCCGGTCGCTCATCCTTCTACTGTGCGCAATGCCAAAGATAGCTTGATCCAGCTTTCTCGCGTGATAAGGAATCGTACCTGAACGGAACAACCGGAAGCTTACACCTCATGGCTTTTGAGACGATCATCGTCGAAATCGAAGACCACGTCGGGCTTATCAAGCTCAACAGACCGGACGCGCTGAATGCGCTGAACTCGCAACTGATCACGGAATTATGCACCGCTTTGGAAGAGGCAGACGCCAATGACAAGGTGCGCTGCATCGTCATCACCGGGTCGGACAAGGCCTTTGCCGCCGGTGCCGATATCAAGGAAATGTCCGAGCTGAGCTTTGTCGACGTGTTCGACGGAAACTTCTTCGGTGATGTGAACGACCGGTTCAATGCGATCCGCAAACCGATCGTTGCAGCTGTCGCTGGTTATGCGCTGGGTGGTGGCTGTGAGCTTGCGATGATGTGCGATTTCATCATTGCTGCCGATACCGCCAAATTTGGCCAGCCAGAAATCAATCTGGGCGTCATTGCCGGTCTGGGTGGTTCGCAACGCCTGACGCGTTTTGTGGGCAAGTCCAAATCCATGGACATGAATCTGACGGGCCGCTTCATGGACGCTGAAGAGGCCGAGCGTGCCGGACTGGTCAGCCGCATCGTTCCTGCCAAGAAGCTGATGGAAGAAGCCGTCGGCGCCGCCCAGAAGATTGCCGAGAAATCGCAGCTGAGCACAATGGCCGCCAAAGAGGCCGTCAATCGCAGCTACGAAGTCACGCTCAGCGAAGGGCTGCTGTTTGAACGCCGGGTTTTCCATTCGATGTTCGCGACCGAAGACCAGAAAGAGGGCATGGCGGCCTTCCTGGAAAAACGCGCGGCCCAGTTCCGCGACAAGTAAAACGCGCAGCAACGCAAAACTGGCGGGTCCGGCCCGCCTTTTTTGTGCCTGCCAAGCACTGGAAAAGAATCAGCTTGGCAAAGGTGGCAAACTTGGATAACTAGCGCCGCTATACATGCGCGTGCGGCCCGCTTGGCCCGACTCACACTCGTGATTCTGATCCGGTGCGGATTTTCCGTGACGCGCTTTTTGAGATAACCGTACCGAACGAAAGTCAGAAACACATGGCAAACTCGCCCCAGGCAAAGAAACGCGCTCGTCAGAACGAAAAGCGTTTTGCAGTTAACAAAGCACGCCGTTCGCGCATCCGTACCTATCTGCGCAAAGTCGAAGAAGCGATCGAATCCGGCGACAAGGACGCGGCAACCGCTGCTCTGCGCGCTGCTCAGCCCGAGCTGATGCGCGGCGTCACCAAAGGCGTCTTCCACAAGAACACCGCTTCGCGGAAAATGTCGCGCCTGTCGGCACGCGTGAAAGCACTGGGTTAAATCCCTGTGGTTGACCTTAGGTCAACAAAACAGGGCTGAATTGTTCACAAAGGCGTCACAATCCGTGGCGCCTTTTTGTTGCTGTTGCCTGAAAGTCGCGCCTTCACGAAGACGAGAGATTCTTTCGCCGAAAGACCCGAGTCAATATCAGAGTTTCATTGCCGTGAGCGGTGGCCTCTTGCTACCAAGGATACAGCGATTCACTCGCTTGGGGGGACAGGCTGTTTCACGACTTTACTGACGGGCATCAGGACGGTTGGGAAACGAATGTTGGTAGCTGGTTCAGGCTGGCTTGCTAATCTGCTGAAGGTCTTCGGAACTCGAAGGTCTGAGCCCTGTCGAAAAATTTGATTGCGATGCGCAACCCGGTTTACGGGGCGTCTTTTCTCGGGCGCTCACTGGTCGGGCCGTGCTGACTTTCGGGACAGTCCCGCCGAATCTCTGCGATTCGGCGCATGGGTACCCTTTGCGTGTGATTCCAAAAAAACCGGGCAACCGGGTCTGAGTGATAAGGCCGTCAGGCCAATAAAGAATGGGATGCGTGAGGCGCTTAATGACACAAGAAAAATGGGGACTACTACGTAACAAACTGCTCAAGGCGATCGGCAAGAACAACTACACCACCTGGATTGAACCTCTGGAATTTCAAGAGGTGCAGGACGGTGTGGCGGTGTTCTCGGTGCCGACGAACTTCATGGGCAACTACGTGAGCCAGAATTTTGCGGACTTGATTCTGTATGAGATGAACACCGCTGGGGAAACCGTGCAGCGGCTGGCATTCCGCGTCGCGGCTAATTCTCCTGCGCGCCCGTCAGCCGAACCCGCGCCAGTTGCCGTCGACGAAACGCCGCGCGCCGCGCCGCTGTCGCAACAGGTCGAAGTTGGTAATGACGCGCTTGAGTCCCTGCAGGCAGCGCCGCTTGACGCCCGTTTTACCTTTGACACATTTGTCGTCGGCAAGCCCAACGAACTGGCCCATGCCGCTGCGCGCCGGGTTTCCGAAGGCGGACCTGTCACCTTTAATCCGCTGGTCCTCTATGGTGGCGTTGGTTTGGGTAAAACCCACCTGATGCACGCCATCGCGTGGGAGCTGAAAACCAAGCACCCCGAGCTGAACGTGCTGTACCTGTCCGCAGAGCAGTTCATGTATCGCTTTGTGCAGGCCCTGCGCGAGCGTCGGATGATGGACTTCAAACATCTGTTCCGCTCGGTCGATGTTCTGATGGTGGATGACGTGCAGTTCATCGCTGGCAAGGATTCCACTCAGGAAGAGTTCTTCCACACCTTCAATGCACTGGTGGACCAGAACAAACAGATCATCATCTCTGCCGACCGCGCCCCGGGTGAGATCAAGGATCTGGAAGATCGCGTAAAATCGCGCCTGCAATGTGGTCTGGTCGTAGACCTGCATCCCACCGACTACGAACTGCGTCTGGGCATCCTGCAAACAAAGGTGCAGCAATACAGCAGCACCTATCCCGACCTGACCATTGCCGATGGGGTGCTGGAGTTTCTGGCCCATCGTATCTCGACCAATGTCCGGGTGCTGGAAGGTGCGCTGACGCGGCTGTTTGCTTTTGCCTCATTGGTCGGTCGCGAGATCGACATGGAACTGACTCAGGATTGTCTGGCCGATGTGCTGCGCGCGTCCGAGCGCAAGATCACCGTTGAAGAGATTCAGCGGAAGGTTTCGGATTACTACAATATTCGCCTGTCGGACATCATCGGCCCCAAGCGCCTGCGATCCTATGCCCGCCCACGTCAGGTGGCGATGTATCTGTGCAAGCAGCTGACCAGCCGGTCCCTGCCCGAGATCGGTCGCCGATTTGGCGGGCGTGACCACACTACGGTCATGCACGGCGTCAAGCGCATCGAAGAGCTGAAAACAACGGACGGCCAGATCGCCGAAGATGTGGAAATGCTGCGCCGGTCGCTGGAAGCCTGAACCTTATCCCCTACCACTCAGTCAGCGCCTCGGTCTAACAGGACCGGGGCGTTTTCTTGTGCGGTAAAGCCCACGATCAGTCAGGAACTGTGCCCAAGCCGCCACGCGCCCCTTGACGCATCGGGTAATACGACCGAGAAAACCATAAAAAATCCTTGTGCCTCAGGGTGGAACCGCTAACGTGCCAGTCCCGCCCATTTCGGCACGCAAGTCAGAGGAATTGAGGGTATGAAGATCAGCATCGAACGCGGCACCCTTCTCAAGGCCGTTTCCCAGGCCCAATCTGTTGTGGAACGTCGCAATACTATCCCCATCCTTGCCAATGTGTTGATCGAGGCCGAAGGCGACCAAGCGATGTTCCGCGCCACCGATCTGGATATCGAAGTGGTCGACAAGGCTCCGGCGCAGGTCGAAAAGGCGGGTGCCACCACCGTGGCCGCAACAACCTTGCATGAGATTGTGCGCAAACTGCCGGACGGGGCGCTTGTGACCCTGACCGCTGACAGTGCAGCGGGGCGTCTGACGGTTGAGGCGGGTCGGTCAAACTTTTCGCTGGCGACGCTGCCGAAAGAGGATTTCCCGGTGATGGCGTCCTCGGAATACCAATCGAACTTTACTGCTTCGGCGGCTCTGCTGCGGCGGTTGTTCGACAAATCGAAATTCGCGATCTCGACAGAAGAGACCCGGTACTACCTGAACGGTGTCTACATGCACGTGGCAGATGGGTCTGAAGGCGGCAAGGTTTTGCGCTGTGTCGCCACCGATGGCCACCGTCTGGCGCGTATTGATGCGGACCTGCCTGATGGTGCGGCGGACATGCCGGGCGTGATCGTTCCGCGCAAGACTGTGGGTGAGCTGCGCAAGCTGCTGGACGACGATGAGATGGATATCGCGGTTTCCGTCAGCGAAACCAAGGTGCGCTTTGCGACGCCGGATATCACCCTGACTTCTAAGGTGATCGATGGCACTTTCCCTGACTACACGCGGGTTATTCCGCAAGGCAACACCCGCCAGTTGGAAGTGGACGCCGCCGAATTCGCGCAGGCCGTGGATCGGGTTGCGACTGTATCATCTGAGCGCTCGCGCGCGGTGAAGCTGCAATTGGATGCAGACAAGCTGGTGTTGTCGGTGAACGCCCCTGACAGTGGCGCGGCTGAGGAAGAGCTGGCTGTAGCCTATGGCGACGAACGGTTGGAAATCGGGTTTAACGCCAAGTATCTGTTGGAGATTGCATCTCAGGTGGATCGTGAAAATGCCGTGTTCATGTTCAACTCGGCAGGGGATCCGACCCTGATGCGCGAGGGCAATGACCAGAGCGCAGTTTACGTTGTCATGCCGATGCGCGTCTGATCGCGCTGGCGCGCGATGCCTTCGGCGACCGTATTTTTGACAAGAAGAAGGGTGGGGTCATGGCGCTGGCCCTGACCGAGCTTACGGTCTCGCATTTTCGGTCTCATAAGCTGGCGCGGCTGTCTTTGGATGGGCGGCCGGTTGCGATTCATGGGCCAAACGGGGCCGGTAAGACCAATATTCTTGAGGCTGTGTCGCTGTTCTCGCCCGGGCGCGGGATGCGGCGGGCGAGTGCGGCTGAGATGACGCGGCGGCCCGAAGCACTGGGGTGGAAGCTGTCCGGTCTGTTGCAATCGCATGGGCAGCGGTACGAGATCGAAACATGGTCCGAGGGCGGCGCGGCGCGACAGGTTCGGATTGATGAGAAGGTTTCCAGCCAGATTGAGTTGGGTAAACTCGCGCGTGTTGTGTGGTTGATACCCTCGATGGACCGGCTTTGGATCGAAGGGGCTGAAGGACGCAGGCGATTTCTGGACCGGATTGCGCTGAGCTTTGATCCAAACCATGCTGAGGCTTCTTTGACGTATGAGAAAGCAATGCGCGAGCGGAACCGGCTGTTGAAAGAACAGGTTCGGGACGCGCATTGGTATTCGGCGTTGGAAGGTCAGATGGCTGATACAGGTCATCGCATCCACACAGCGCGTCTATCGGCGCTAGAGCATCTGCGCGCGGCTCAGGAGCAGGCTGAGACGGCGTTTCCTTCGGCTGATCTGGAACTGGTTCAGACCGAAGGGGAGATGCCGGAAACCACTGAGGACTTTAAGGAAGCTTTGAATGAAAGCCGGTTCCGCGATCTCGCGGCGGGGCGGACTTTGGTCGGGCCTCATCGGTCTGACCTTTATGGGGTATTTGCGGCCAAGGGTGTCCCCGCGAAGGATTGTTCGACTGGCGAACAGAAAGCATTGCTTGTCTCACTGATCCTGTCAAACGCGCGGGCGTTGGCCAAGCAGGTCGGTGCGCCTCCGATCGTGTTGCTGGATGAGGTGGCCGCGCATCTGGATGCCGGACGGCGCGCAGCGCTTTATGACGAGATCTGTGCGCTGGGGGCTCAGGCCTGGATGACGGGTACCGGGCCTGAACTGTTTGCAGAGTTGGAAGACCGAGCCCAGACGCTGGTTGTTGCCGAAGGCGATGAGGGCTCGATCGTTACTGCTTAGGCAGGTTCGCTGACTTTGCGTTCCCACAGGAAGCCGCGCATAACCTGGTCCACCGGCGTTTTGGCCATGTGATTGACGTAGTTTGACATGGTTTTCTGAGCCAGACCCAGTACAACGTCCAGCACAGCGCGGTGTGAATAACCGGCATCAAAGAACGCTTGCAGCTGTTCCTCGGTCGGGTTGCCGCGGCTTTCCATCACTTGCAGAGTGAAGGTGCGCAGCGCTTCCAGTTTGGCGCTTGGCAGCGGAGTTTCGTTGCGCAGCGCTTCGGTGATGTCGTCGGATACCTTCATCATCTTGGCGATGCCGGTGTGGGCCGGAACGCAATAGTGACACTCATTTTCCACGTTGATTGTCTGCCAGACGACAGTTTTCTCATCATTGTCGAAGTCGGTTTGCAGGAAGAGACCGTGCAGAACCTGATAACCTTCCAGATGCTGGGGGCTTTCCGCCATCACTTTGTGAAGGCCGGGCAGGCGGCCAAAGGCGGCTTGAGATTTCTCCAGCAGCGGTTTCGAGCCTTCGGGGGCGGTTTCGAGGTCGTGAGACGGGAAATTGGCCATATCGGAACTCCTGTTTCTGGCGCGATGAGTCAGAAATAGGGTTTATTGAGTGATCACTCAAGTATATATTTGAGTGAGCGTTCAAGAATTGGTGAATTGATGCCTCGTAAACCTTCATACGACCGCGATACGCTGATCGCGCAGGCCCGTGACATTTTTTGGCGTCATGGCTGGGCCGGGACGTCGCTCAAGGATTTGGAGCGGGAGCTGAAGCTGAAACCCGGTAGCTTTTATGCGGCGTTCGGGTCCAAGGACGCGCTCTATGCTTTGGCTTTGGAGCGCTATGCGCGGGATGGGGTCGCCAACATGCAGGCGCTGGCAGATGAACTGGGACCCTTGGGGGCGCTCAAGTCCCAGCCGCGTCTGGTGGTTGAAGCGTCGGAGCTGCCAACCAAAGCCTGCATGCTTTCGAAAACCTATGCAGAGTTGCAGGCCAGGGGTCATGATCTGGCCGGAGAAGCCCGGACTCACATGGTTGCAATGAAGGATTGTTTTGCAGACCTGTTTCGCCGCGCACAGGAAGCCGGAGAAATCCGCAGCGACCACGACCCTGATCGCCTTGCCGCGCGCTATCAATCCGACCTTCTGGGGCTGCGATTGTCGGCCGAGCGGGACGACGTGAACGCAGCGGAAATCGCGGCGGATATCGCGGCGGATCTGGATCGGCTGTGATCCGCAAAAAATCCCGCTCCAAACCACAAAATCTTGGGGGAATGCGTGACAATCCCTACCAGAAAACGTATAAGTTACCAAAATAATATAGGTACTAACGGCATGTCCGAAGACGCACAGGCACCACAAGAATACGGCGCTGATTCCATTAAAGTTCTCAAAGGTTTAGAGGCGGTCCGCAAACGTCCGGGTATGTATATCGGCGATACCGATGATGGCTCGGGTCTGCACCATATGGTGTATGAGGTTGTCGACAATGGAATTGACGAGGCTCTGGCCGGTCACGCCGACCATGTGACGGTCAAAATCCATGCCGATTCCAGTGTTTCGGTCAGCGATAACGGGCGCGGGATTCCAGTGGATATTCACCCCGAAGAGGGCGTCTCGGCTGCCGAGGTCATCATGACCCAGCTGCACGCGGGCGGTAAGTTCGACAGCAACTCGTACAAGGTGTCGGGTGGTCTGCACGGCGTGGGTGTCTCGGTGGTGAACGCCCTGTCTGATTGGCTGGAACTGCGCGTCTGGCGCAACGGCAAGGAACATGTCGCGCGATTTGAGGGTGGCGAGACGGCCGAACACTTGAAGGTAGTTCAGGAATGCGGCGACCGGACCGGAACCGAGGTGCGCTTTCTGGCTTCGACTGATACGTTTTCGAACCTCGAATACTCATTTGAGACGCTCGAGAAGCGCTTGCGCGAGTTGGCCTTCCTGAACTCGGGTGTGCGGATCATCCTGATCGACGAACGCCCGGCAGAGCGACTGGAAACCGAGCTGTTCTATGAGGGTGGCGTTAAAGAATTCGTCAAATATCTCGACCGCTCCAAGTCGCCGGCGATGCCCGAACCGATCTACATCAAGGGTGAACGCGACGATATCGGCGTTGAGATCGCGATGTGGTGGAATGACAGCTATCACGAGACGGTTCTTCCCTTCACCAACAACATCCCGCAGCGGGATGGTGGTACCCACGTGGCGGGTTTCCGGGGGGCTTTGACCCGCACGATCAACAATTACGCGCAGTCCAGCGGGATTGCGAAGAAGGAAAAGGTCAGCTTCACCGGCGATGACGCGCGTGAAGGTCTGACCTGTGTGTTGTCGGTCAAAGTACCCGATCCGAAATTCTCGTCCCAGACCAAGGACAAGCTGGTGTCGTCCGAAGTTCGCCCGGCGGTCGAAGGTCTGATGAACGAAAAACTGGCCGAATGGTTCGAAGAGAACCCGAATGAGGCCAAGGGCATCGTCGGCAAGATTATCGAAGCCGCTCTGGCCCGTGAAGCCGCCCGCAAAGCCCGCGAGCTGACGCGCCGCAAAACGGCGATGGACGTGAACTATCTGGCCGGGAAATTGAAGGATTGTTCTGAGAAAGACCCGTCCAAGACCGAAGTCTTCCTCGTCGAGGGTGACTCGGCGGGCGGCTCGGCCCAGACAGGTCGCGACCGTCTGACTCAGGCCGTTCTGCCTCTGCGCGGTAAAATCCTGAACGTCGAACGCGCGCGGTTTGACCGGATGCTGTCGTCGCAGGAAATCGGCAACCTTGTGATGGCACTGGGCACCGGCATTGGCCGAGATGAGTTCAACATCGAAAAGCTGCGTTACCACAAGATCGTCATCATGACCGATGCGGATGTGGACGGCGCGCATATCCGGACGCTGCTGCTGACCTTCTTCTACCGTCAGATGCCGGAACTGATCGAGGGCGGTTACCTCTATATCGCGCAACCGCCGCTTTATAAGGTTTCGCGCGGTAAATCAGAGGTTTACCTTAAAGACCAAGCGGCGCTGGACGACTACCTGATCAATCAGGGCGTCGAAGGGGCTGTGCTGAAGCTTGGCTCTGGTGAAGAGATCATCGGTCAGGACTTGACCCGCGTGGTTGACGAGGCGCGCCAGTTGAAGCGCGTTCTGGACGCCTTCCCAACCCACTACCCGCGCCACATTCTGGAGCAAGCCGCCGTCGCAGGTGCATTCGTTCCGGGCGCTGTTGATGCCGACCTGCAAGGCGTGGCAGACAAGGTCGCCGCCCGTCTGGACCTGATCGCGCTGGAATATGAGCGTGGCTGGCAGGGCCGGATCACACAGGACCACGGCATCCGTCTGGCGCGTATCCTGCGCGGCGTGGAAGAGGTGCGGACGCTGGACGGCCCAATGCTGCGCTCGGGCGAGGCGCGTAAGACAGGCAGCTTCACCCAAAGCCTGCAAGAGGTCTACAACACCCCCGCCACCCTGGTCCGCCGAGACCGGTCTCAGGTCATCCACGGCCCGCTGGACCTGCTGCGCGCGATTCTGGAAGAGGGCGAAAAAGGCTTGTCGCTGCAACGCTACAAAGGTCTGGGCGAGATGAACCCGGACCAACTTTGGGAAACCACGCTGGACCCAGATGCCCGCACTCTGCTTCAAGTGCGTGTGGACGATATGGTCGAGGCCGACGATCTGTTCACCAAGCTGATGGGCGACGTGGTCGAACCGCGCCGCGAATTCATCCAGCAAAATGCGTTGAGCGTCGAAAATCTGGACTTCTGATCCGATGTAGTTGAAACCAAACTTCGGTCAGGTCGGTGACGACGCCGATCAACTCATATCTGAAGCCAGCGTTTTCGCGACTCCTTTTGGCGGTAGCACGACCCGAACCTCAAGACCCCCAAGGCTGCGGGACGTGTCGAGGCTCAGTTTGGCTCCGTACGCGTTCAGCAGGTCCACGGCAATCGCCAGACCCAGCCCGGTCCCAGCGACGCTGGTGTCCAGACGGCCGCCGGACCGCAGTGCCTCGCGGCGGGCTTCTTCGGGAATGCCGGGGCCGTCATCTTCGACACGAATGACAATCCCGTCCTCATGGATTTCGGCAGAGAGTTTGACGGACTTTCGGCACCATTTGAACGCGTTGTCCAACAGGTTTCCGATCACTTCCTCAATGTCCTGCGTGTCCATGCGGATCCAGACATCTTTCGGGCTGGTGACGCTGAACAGTTTCCCTTCCCGCTCGGCCATAATCAGAAACAGCCGCGACAACCTGTTTATGGATTGGGACAGGTTGGTGCGTGAATGCGTTAGTTCAGCAGAATTCGCCGCACGCATCCGCGCCAGAGAGCGACCGATCTGCGCATCAATCCGATCCAGAGCCTCCTGCGCCACATCGGTTGAGGCACCGCTGTCGGACAAATTCAGCAATTCGTTGCGCAGAATCGTCGCAGGAGTCTTCAAAGAATGCGCCAAATCGGCTGTTTGGCGCCGCGATCCGGCGATAATTTCTCGATTTCGCAGAAGCAATTGGTTCAAATCCGTCACCAATGGCGACACTTCGCCAGGATAGTTCTCGGGTTTGAGGTCCTCGTCCCGCTCCCACCGATGGGAAACATCGGCACGCAACGTGCGCAGTGGCCCGATAATGGCGCTCATCAGCAGCAATGAACTGGCCACACCAATCAAACCGACCAGCGCAAAGACAGGCATCAGACTGCGCTGTGCGACGCGCCGTTCGACCAGAAGCTGCTCTTTGTTTTCGGCGACGCTGACGCCCCAGACGGTGCCGTCCTCATAGGTGATTTCCTGAAAGGCACTGCGCACAATCTCGTCTCCGGGACCCATCGTGTCCCAGATCACCGGCCCATCAGATATGGACCGGGGTTCGGCCAGGGTTTCGTCAAACAGCGAGGCCGAGGTGTATACATCGCCGGTGCTGTTCGTCACCTGCCAATAGCGCCCTGAATAGGGCGTGCTGTAGTCCGGATCAAACAGAAGGTCCCCAAGCGCTGCGGGGTTCTGAGTGGTCACGCTGAGCCCGACAACCAGTTGCGTGTGACGGTCCTCAAGGGCTTCGTCAAAGCGGTCCAGCACCCGGGAATTGATATAGGACAGCACTGCAATCAGTCCGATCGCAACCGAGACAGCCCCCGAAGCAACCCCGCCCAGCAGCGCCCGTTCGCGAAGAGAAAGCATCAGGTTGTGTCTATCATATAACCCCGACCTCTGATCGTTGTGATCAGCTCAGGGCCCAGCTTTTTGCGCAGCCTGTTAATAAACACGGCGATAGTGTTGGAATCCCGATCACCGTCATATTCATAGATATGTTCCGACAGTTCCGTGCGGGAAATCATGCGCCCTGCATTATGGGCCAGATAGGTCAGCACGGCGATCTCCTGCGCCGTTAGATCGACCGGAACGCCGTCCACCGAGACCCGCCCAGTACGGGTATCCAGAAACACATTCCCCATCTCGATCACCGGGTTAAGCTGACCGCTCTGGCGGCGCAGGATGGCGCGCACACGGGCTGCCAGCTCGGGCATGTGAAACGGTTTGACCATATAGTCGTCCGCCCCGGCATCCAGCCCGTCTACGCGCTCGCTCCAGCCGTCGCGGGCGGTCAGGATCAGAACAGGGGTCGTGATACCGGCATTGCGCCAGTCCCGAAGCACAGAAATGCCGTCACGTTCGGGCAAACCAATGTCCAGAATAATCATGTCATAAGGCTCAGTAGACCCTAAATGTAGGGCTTCGACGCCGTTGTGAACTACATCTACCACTCGGCCTTCAGCGCTGAGTAGTTTTCTTACCTGGTCGCACAGGTGAGGTTCATCTTCTGCCAGCAATACTCTCATATTGAAATTCTATTAACAAATTGGGGCGCGTGAAAGGACAAGTTTAACTCTTACCTCCTGCCACCGCCGTTACCATTTCCGCCCGAGTTACCGTTTCCGCCCGAGTTACCGTTTCCGCCCGAGTTGCCGTTTCCACCTGAGTTGCCGCTTCCGCTTCCGCCCGAGTTACCATTCCCGTTGCTGCCGCCGGAGTTGCCACTACCATTGCCGCCGGAGTTGCTGTTGCCGCCGGCGTTTCCGCCAGCGTTGCCTCCTCCATTGCCACCTGCATTGCCGTTTCCGCCCGAATTGCCGCCACCTGCATTACCGCTTCCACCGGAGTTACCACCACCGGAACCACCATTGCCGCCTGAGTTGCCGCCGCCGGCATTACCGCTGCCGCCTGAGTTGCCGCTGCCGCTTGTATTGCCGTTACCGCTGCTATTTCCACCAGCATTGCCTTGAGCGCCAGCATTGCTGGACACTTCGTTAGCGCGCGTGGAGCGAGTTGTGGTTGCGGTGGTGCGCGCGGCCCTTGATATCTCGACCCCGACGGTGGATCGGTTGGATACGACCACGCCGGTTTCGGCATTCACGATCACGCTGACAATCTTGCCAGTGGGTTTCTTGACCAGAATCCGATAATAAATGCCGTCCGCTCGAAACGCCCGCGCATCAACAGGCGTACCGCCGTAAATCCTTTCGACGCCACGGATGACACGTTTCAGCCGGATGGCTTTTCCTGAACTCGTCGCTTTGCGCAGTTCCGACTGCTTTAGCTCCTGCGCAGCCGCATGCGCTTCTCCGGCCAGGAAAAGGGAAAAAACACAAGCGATGGTCAGTAAGTTCTTCATCAAAACACTCTGAGCAAAAAGCCGGACCAGAACCTACCGACCTGAATGTGAACCGAGGATGAACAGACGGTTATGTGTCCGTTCAGGGAATATGCCGTCAACTGAGCTGGTTAACCAGTGATTCGTGTTCAGAGTGTGCCGATTCAACGTGGCACAAATGTGGAGTGGGGGATCGTATTTGGATCTTCCGGGGAAGTAGTGAAAGTCAGATCGTCCTGCATACTTAAAGCGTCTTCCATTGCTTTGGCCCTTTTGGGCTCTGCGGCAGTTTTGGGGACTGTCGCAGCCCCGGATGTTGTCTACGCCAAAGAAGGCAAGGGTGGCGGCCACGGCAAAGGTGGTTCCGATGGCAAAGGAAATGGTGGCGGCAAGGGCAAGTCAGACTCCGGCGCTTCCGGCCATTCCAAGGGAAAATCCAAAGACAAGGGAACTGCGTCCAAAACCCAGCGTTCTGGAAAGGCGTCAGGTGCTACGAAGTCCGGGACAAAGAAAACCAACGGTTGGTCATTGAAAGCGGTCTTCGGCGGGCAGAAATCCAGAACGAAAAAGGCGAGGGTAGAACGCAAGACTGTTCAGACCCATCGAAAAGCCGCCAAAAGCAATCTGGTCACGACATCCCTGCGACCAACCGTGCGCCCTCAGTACAAAGACGAAGAATTTGAGGAACTGCTGGAGGCCCACCCTTCGGAACTGGGTGCTCTGAACGCGGCCCATGCCAATGAACAGGCATTGCAGAACGCAGCGCCGCATTCGCGGGTTGGGCGCATAGCCACATACCGAGGCACGGTTCTGGAAGGCAATGAGCTGAGGGCGGATCTGGAGGACGCACAAGCTGCTCTGGACGGTCTGGAGGCCCCCGACCGCTCATTGTCCGAAATCGACGCGGAATTGTCCGACGCCCTGAATGATGTCCAGGAAAGCGCGGCACGCGTGGAGGAATTGGAAGAGGCGCTGGAAAACACCGAAGGATCGAACCCGGATCTTGAGGATCAGCTTGATCAGGCCAGACAAGACTTGGACGACGCGGTCGAAACCGCCGAAGACCTGACCGATGAGAGGACGGCCGCCGTTGAATACGACGAGGCCGTGTCGACGGTTGATGATCTGAGTGAACAGGTCGAGGACCAGAGGCTGGCGGAAAGAGAAGCGCTGGAAGATGCGGCGAATAAACCAGTGACAGATGAAGTGGAAGCCGCCGTGAGGTCGCTTTTGGGGATATAACACACTAAACTTTAAGTTGTAATTTTTGTTTCCAGAATCAATTCACGTTTTCGGCAAAATATTTGCGGAAACGTACGTATATCTGTGTGCAAAATGCCCAATTGAACAAAGGATTAATGTTTGAAGTTTGAGAGAACGTGTTCTCGAAATTATTGACGATAAACAGATCCGATTTGCGGGCGGATTCTAATTGTCAATTTGTACTCAACCTGACGCGCGAGTCTTTCTTTCCGGCTTCTCTCAGATGCTTGTTCTTGATGATTTCCATCAATGCATTTTCGACCGGAGGAAAGCGCCCTACGGCTGCGGTTCTGGAGAGTGAGTTTTCGAGTCGAAGAACAGTGTTTGAGCGTTTGAAAACGACTTTGGCTAAGTCGAGAGAACTTCCTTCGGATCTCTTGAGCATACTGCGCTCCCTCTGCGAGGTTGGGTGAAACTCCTGCCACTCAATCTATCGGCGAGTATGAGGTTTGCTTGATGAACATAGTTGCAACATGTTGTTTATGTTGCGTTAATCTTGATGAATGAACGAATCTATCGTTCAGCTTCCAAAGATCCGCTGGCCCTTCACTTTTGTTTTGGCCCTTCCAATAGGTGGAGTGGCGGTACGGTTTGCGAAGTCGGTTCGATGGCAACGGTCGCCGACTCGAGTTCGCCGTCAGGGTTCCGGACAAGCGGATTTAGTGGTCAGTCTGTTCTGGGCCTGAGCCGCCGAATTCGTGCGCGCGAGGCGGTGTTTGCGGTGGCCAAGTTGACAGTTGGATCGCACGTTCTGCGACAGTAATTTTTGTACGCTGCGAGTAGTGCACCGTCGCGCTGATTCGAGTCGGGTTTTTAATTGTTACGTGGTGCATTTTCTTGAATGTTCCCTAAATATCCAAGCGAATCGGAATTATTTTTTGTTTTCACAGGCATAGAGCTAATTGGGAATCGAATTTTCAAAAAAACACCGATCAAAGAATGTCGAAATTTTGTCTGAAAATCGACGAGAGCGAAAAGAAACACACGTTAAACGGGAAAACATTTTCGTTTGTGGGGAGGTTACCCGACCCCCTCTTTGGTACCTATTAATCAGGCTAGGGGGTCACCCTCGGGTCGGCGCGCAATTCGCGCTCTCAAGGAAAACAGACTGGAGTAACAAGTAATGTTGAAACGAATTCGTACTTCTTTTGCAAAGCTGCGTCGCGATGAAAGCGGTGCAACGCTGGTTGAATATGGCATCGCGCTGTTCATCGCCATCGCTGTTGGCGGCGCCGCCCTGAATGGCTTGGGTACCACAACTCAGGGCAACTTCACGTCGGCCAATACCGTGGCGTCACAGACCCCGACCCCGTAACAAGGTCGAAGCAAACACACTTGGTTCCCCGCCAGGCGGCGGGGAACCAACAACAGAAATTTCTCGAGTTGCTTTTGGGTAATTCTCCACAAGCGCCAAAGATCATTCCGCAACCCCGAATTGGAGGAAACAATGCGTATTAAATCATTGATGATGACCATTTTGGGGGTTGGACTGGCCGGTGGTGCCGTGATGCTGGCTCAGGATCAGATGTCCAGAAGTCAGGCCCAAGCAAATACGGGTATTGTACGCGTTGTGGCCGTCGCCGAAGCTATTCCGTTCGGAACGCCGATCGAAGGATATAAGCTGACAACAATTGAGTGGCCGGCAGAATCGGTGCCAGCTGGCGTATTTACAAGCTTTGACCAGGTTCTTCCGCAAAACGGTAGTGAACCGCGCCGGGCGAAACGCGCCCTGACACAAGGCGAGCTTTTGCTGGCGTCCAAAGTCTCCGATTTCGGTGAGAAAGTGACTATTGTACAAACACTTGGTGAAAATAATCGCGCTATGGCAATCAATGTGGATGCGCAAACCGGTGTCGGGGGGTTTGTCACGCCGGGCGATTTTGTCGACATTGTCCTTACACGTGGGAAAAACGATTCTCTGCGCGCTGTCACAATCCTTCAGAACATCCGTGTGATCGGTGTTGACCAGACCGCAGATGAAGAACTGGATCAGCCCGGCATCGCGCGCACAGTGACTGTTGAGGTGTCGCCCGAGCAAGGTCAACGCCTTGCGCTGGCACAAAAGGCCGGTCAGCTGAGCCTTTCTCTGCGCTCGTTGCAGATCGAAGAAGACAAGCCGCTGGAGGCCATCCGTCTTAGCGACATCATGCTGGAAAACTCGCCCGTCGAAGACGGCGCGCCCAAGCCGGTTGTCAAAGTGCGCCGCGGTACCTCTGATATTCAGGAAATTCCAGTAAGCGCGACCAACACGCAGACCAACTGAACGCATCCAATTTGGGTTGAACAGGAGGGTTTGGTTCATGTTTTCGCAGCATAAATTCAGAAAAGATGAAGAAGGTGTCATTCTGGTCTTTGTTGGAATGTGCATGGCGATCATCATGGGTATGGCGGCCATTACATTCGACCTTGGCAGATTGGCCTCAACCCAAACGGACTTGCAGGCCTACACGGATCACGTGGCCCTAGCCGCAGCGGGCGAGCTGGATGGCAATGCCGACGCGATAACCCGGGCCACGGCTGCTGCATCGGCCATGATCCAAGACAAGCAGTTCTTTGCACAGGGCAACCAGACCCTTGGATCAAGCGCGGATTATTCGCTGCGGTTCCTGACCGGACTTCCTACGCCGGCCGCGGACCCTGAAGATGACGATTCTGTTGCACCCTTCGTGACTAATATTGGAGCCGATGCGGTTCTGGTCGAAGTGACGGCCACACCCAGAACGGTGTTCCTGCCATTCGGCCGCGCGCTGTCCAGCTTGTTGGGTCTGACCGCTCCGAATGAAGACGTGAACGCCGTCGCAATCGCTGGCTTCACACAATACGCCTGTGATGTGACGCCGTTGATGTTTTGCATTCCTCCGGGCTGGACCGCAAACGCGAACATCGGTTCGACCGTTAAGCTGCGCACCGGCGGCAATGGGTCCGCATGGGGGCCGGGGAATTTTGGCTTTCTTGACCCGACAGACTACGGCATCAACCCAAACGGGCCTTGTGCCGGGCTGAACGGCTCGTCGCTATATATCTGTCTGATCGCGGCTCAGGGCAACAAAGGTCAGTGTGTTGCGCAGCGGGGCGTGGATACCGAACCCGGTCAGCGGAACGGTATTGGCAGCGCAATTTACAACTCCCGTTTCGACTACTTTACCTCGACAATGAATAACCTGAGGAATGACCCGGACTATGCGCCCGGACCGCAGGTTATCTCGGGTTGGCAGAGAACCGGCAGCAATGGCAACGGCAATGGTGGCAGCTGCATCAATGGTCAGCCCACAGCCTCGACAGACTCGATGCCGTTCCCGCCCGATGATTGTTTTGCCACAAACACCTGCGCACATGGCGGCCGGTTTGGTGATGGTAACTGGACCAATGGTAAGGCGGCCTACCTGGACATGAACTATGGAAACGGCCCGGCCAACAACCTGACGCCGCATCCGCTGGGACCGCCGACCGGGACCACCCGCTATCAGATGTACCTGAACGAGATCAGCAAATACGGCGGTAGCAACATCCTTGCAAACCGCAGTGAGACCGGTCGGGCGCAATGCAGCACGCCTGCGTCGACAGACCCTGAACGCCGTACCTATATTCTGGCTGGCGTCGATTGTGCAGCGAATAACGTCCAGGGCAGCGCAAAAGATATCCCCGTCAAGGAATTCGTAAAGGGCTTTCTGATCCAGCCGTTGGCCAACACGTCGGGAACGGATTTCGACATCTTTCTTGAGATCGTTGGTCAGGTTGGCGGCGGTGGTGCCGGTGGCAACCCGAACGATGGGATCTTCCGCGATGTTGTGAGGCTGTACAGATGAAACGCGTCTTTGCTTATCTCACCCGCTTCAAGCGCTGCGAGTCTGGCGCGCCGATGGTCGAATTTGCCATGGTGCTGCCCCTGCTGTTGGTGTTCTTCGCCCTGATCATCGAGGGCGGTCGTCTGACCTGGATTCATCAGGCTACGGCAGCCGGTGTGCGGGATGCCTCGCGCATGATCGCTCGGATCGCGCCGATTGACGCCTGCACTTCGGGCGGGGTCGGTGGCTATAGCACGATGGCAACGAATATTGTGCAGAACCGGCTGGGCGGGTCGTCCATCATGCCTGTCGGATCCACCCTGATCAACGTGACGCCCACCTGCATCTCGCGGACGGGCACGTATCGGGTCAGCCCGGCATCAGTGGTCGAGGTCTCGGCAGAGGTGCGCATCGACTACGTGTTTGGCAACATTTTCAGCTTTTTTGGTTCGGGGTTCACCTCGTTGAACACAGTGGTTTCGGATCAAAGTCGGATTTTCGGGGTATGAGAGCCATGCTGCATATCTTTCAGTCTTTCTGGCGCAAGGAAAAAGGTGCGGCTCTGGTTGAATTGGGGATGGTGATCCCATTGTTTCTGGTGCTGATCTTTGCCCTGCTTGAATATGGCCGCCTGTATTTCTCGGTCACCATGTCGCAAAAAGCGATGCATATTGCGTCCCGGCTGGCAACGGTTGGACCGTCGCAATGCGGTGCGCTGCCAACGACGCACACGCTGGCAGCGGGGGCCCCGACGGGGACGCGGTTCGGAACTCTGTGCCGCGGCAGCAATATATGTGCCGTGCCAGCGTTGCCGGCGCCGTGCCAGCTGAATACATCGACCGCATATGGCGGGCGCATCTGGAATGAGATTAACGCACTGCTGCCGTTTGGAACGACCCCGGCCAATGTTCAGTTCACCTATACGCACGACACCCGCCTTGGTTTTCTGGGGGGGCCTTATACGCCGGTTGTGACTGCCGAGCTGGTGAATGCTGACTTTAACTTCGTACTACCTATCGGCCCGTTGGCGGCGCTGGCCGCAGGGTCCACGGCAACCAGTCCGACCACCATTTCAATCCCCGCGATGAGCACATCGGTTCCCGCCGAAGACCTCGCTGTCGGGGCTGTTGACTAAGGAGTAAGATCATGACTGCAAAAGAGATTTCAGTACTATTGATTTCGCCGGACGAGCAGATCTACTCGGCCATCGAAGGATCGCTGGCCGGTGAGGCCAACTGCCAGTTCACCGGACGTCAGGATACCGTCGCCGGGGTAAACGGCGCAGCCATTTCGCTGACGTCCAAGCATGATGTTGTTCTGTTCGATGTTGATGAGAATTCCGATGATCTGATGCAGACAGCACGCACCATCTGCGATGCCCGGATGCCGAACGCCATCATCATCGCGCTGGCACCCGAGGACCTGCCGCTGGAAAAGGCGCGGCAGCTCAAGAAAATCGGTGTGGACGATGTCCTGCCGCGCAAGGCGATCAACGAAGAGATTGTTCCTCAGCTCGATGAAATCCGGGCGCGCCGTCAGGCTCAACTGCCTGCCGTGTGGGGCGGTCAGGCGACGATGGGCAAGGTCATTGCCGTCGCCAAGTCGCGCGGAGGTGTCGGCTCGTCGCTTGTAGCGGCGAATATGGCGAACGAACTTCAGGCCAAAGAGGGTTTGTTCAAGAAGAAAGCCGCCAACGAAGTGGCGCTGGTCGATCTGGATTTCCAGTTCGGTTCACTTGCCGCACTGATGGACGTGGATGAAAGCGACGCCATGTGGCGCATGGCCATGGATGGTAGCGTCCCAGACGGTGCATTTCTGGAACAGGCCATGATCAAGTCGCCCTGCGGCGTGGATATCCTGTCGGCCCCGTCCCGCTATGGCCCGCTGAGTGCGGTGAAAGAAGAACAGATTGCCGCCATTCTGGATTGCCTCAAGCGCACCCATGACTATGTGGTGGTGGACCTGCCGCGGGCGCTGGTGGAATGGATCACACCGGTCCTGGCGCAATCGGACCGCCTGTATCTGGTGACGGATGTGGCGGTTCCCTCGGTGCGCTCGGCCCGCAAGCTGATGGATTTCTATCAGGCCGAAAACCCGGCTCTGGACATCCAACTGGTCGCATCGCTTGAGAAAAAGCCGCTGATTCAGGCCGCGCATCATCGCGCTGCCGTGAAGCTGCTGGAAAAGGATTTTGCCCATTGGGTGCCACGCGACGAACGGACCGTGCGCGAGTCCGTGGATCGGGGCGTCCCGCTGCAGGAGGTCTCGAACCGGGCTCCGCTGACGCGTGCGATCAGAAAGCTGGCCCAGGAAACGACCGCAGCGCTGCCGCCGCGTGTCGGACAGCACTAAGGAAGACTCCTGAGAAATTTGTGACGGTTAGAAAAGTAAGAAGGTAAAAGACATGTTTCGTGAATTCGACAGAACAGGCCGGGTAAGTTCGGACACAGCAAAAGTTGTCCCGTTGGATCCGAAACAATATGCCGAGGATACCCCGGACATCACCGCATTCGAGGCCGAGAAAATGGAAGCCCGCCGTGGGATGGAGCTGGACCGGATCGATCTGAAGGCGCGGATGCACAATTCGCTTCTGGACAAGCTCAATCTGGCCGTCATCGACAAGGTCGAAGAAGAAACGCTGCGTGGTGAAATCGGCAAACATGTCACCGAATTGCTGCGGGCCGAAGGTCGCGCCATGCGCAGCGAAGAGGTCAAGCTGCTGGTCGAGGAACTGATGCACGAGGTTCTGGGGCTGGGCCCGCTTGAGCCGCTGCTGGCAGACCCGACCATCAACGATATTCTGGTCAACGGCCATAAGCAGATTTTTGTAGAGCGCTCGGGCATTCTTGAGCACACCAACGCCCGTTTCCGCGATGAACGCCACCTGCTGCGCATCATCGACAAGATCGTCAGCCGCGTTGGCCGCCGCATTGATGAGCGTCAGCCGTGGGTTGATGCGCGCCTCGAAGATGGCAGCCGTGTGAATGCGATCATCCGGCCCTGTGCGCTGGATGGACCGGCCCTGTCGATCCGTAAATTCTCGCGCGTGCCTCTGACGATGGAGCGCCTGATCAAGAACGAGGCGCTGAATGAGAGTGCAGCGACCCTGCTGCGCGGTCTGGTCGAAGCCAAGATGAACGTGCTGATCTCGGGCGGGACCGGTTCGGGTAAGACGACGATGCTGAACGCGTTGTCCTCTTATATCAGCCCGCGCGAGCGGATCGTGACCATCGAGGATGCGGCGGAACTTCAGCTGCAACAGGAACATGTGCTGCGGATGGAAACCCGTCCTGCCGGTCTGGACGGCACCGGCGCGGTGCAGCAGCGCGATCTGGTTCGCAACGCACTGCGTATGCGTCCCGACCGCATCATCGTGGGCGAGGTTCGCGGCTCGGAAGCGTTTGACATGTTGCAGGCCATGAACACTGGCCATGACGGGTCGATGACAACCGTTCACGCCAACAGCCCCCGCGACGCGCTGTCCCGGGTTGAGCAGATGGTGCAGATGGGCGGGATCGAACTGCCACACGCGGCCATTCGCGCCACCATCGCGTCGGCCATTCACTTTGTCCTGCAACTCAACCGCCTGTCCGATGGTACGCGCCGCGTCACATCCATTGCGGAAATTACCGGGATGGAGGGCGACATCGTCACCATGCAGGACATCTTTGTCTTCCAGCGCGAAGGCAAGGACGAAGCGGGCAACATCCTGGGTCGTTTCAAAGCAACCGGTATTCGCCCGAAATCCAGCGACGCGCTGGCCGCAGCTGGCATCGACCTGTCCAACGTCAAGTTCAGCTAAGGAGGGCAGGTCATGTTCGACGAAATTCGCGCCTATCTGTCCAGCTTCAACCTAGACATTCTGATTGGTCCCGAGTTGGATATCGGAGGCTATGACGCAAGGTTTGCCCTTTCTGTTCTGATCTTCCTTGGCGCGCTGATCGCGTTTGAAGGCATCCGCCAGTTTCTGAAACGCGGTGAGAACCGGGAAGAGGCAATCAACCGCCGCATTCAGATGCTCAATCAGGGCAAATCCGCCGAAGATGTGCTGGAACTGTTGAAGCCGCAGGAAACCAAGCCCTTTATGAAATCCTTCCCCTTTGTGGGGGATCTGCCCGCTGCCCTGGCCGCGGCAGGGCTGACCATGGTGCCAGAGATGTTCCTGCTGGGCTGCGGGGCGGCTTTCTTGATCGTCTCTGTCGGCGGTTCTATGGTGGCCGATCCGCTAACTGTCATTCCGGTCTGCGCCTTGTGTTTCCTGCTGCTGCCACTGGTTTATTTGGGGGGCGTTCTGCGCAAGCGCAAAGCCGACCTGATCAAGCAACTGCCGGATGCACTGGACTTGATGTCTCGGGGTCTGAAAGTTGGACACCCTCTCAACGCCACGTTGCAGAGTGTCGCGGATGAAATGCCGGACCCGATCGGAACCGAATTCGGGCTGGTGGTCGATCAGGTCGCCTATGGCGAAGAATTGACGTCCGCCATCAAAACCATGGCCGAGCGCGTAGACGAGGAAGATATTCAGTACCTCGCCGTGGCGCTGACCATGCAGCATGGGTCCGGCGGTGATCTGGCGGGTGTTCTGAGAACTCTGGCCAGTGTGATCCGGCAGCGCATGTCCCTGCGCAGAAAGATCAAGGCGATTTCCGCCGAAGGCAGGATGACGGCATATATTCTGTCGGGCATCCCGGTCGGCATTGCTGTGGTCATGACAGTCGTGACGCCAGAATATTACGGCGCCGTCTTGCACTACCCGGTGTTCTGGCCGGTGATGAGCATCATCGCAACGACAATTGTGCTGAACGCCATCGTCATGTTCAGGCTTGTGAATTTCCGGATTTAAGGAGGGCATTTAAGATGGAATTTCTGACCACTATGCTCGACAACCCTCTTGTCACTCAGGTTTTGATTTTTGCGGTTGTTATTATCGGTGCGATTATCGCCTTCTTTGGAATCTCATCATCACTGAGTGAGCGGGCCACCGCGGCCGAGCGCATGAATCCCAAACGGTCCCGGCAGACGCTGTCGCGGCTGGTGCCTGAGAAAATCGAAGGCGATGCGCCAACCGGGCTGAGTGCCGCGCTTATTCCCAGCGATGAAAGCCTGCGGTTTGAAGTGGGTCAGGTTCTGGCCCGTGCCGGGTTCCGCAGCAAAAACGCGATTGCCAATTTCTATATGATACGCCTGGGTATGGCGACTTTTCTGCCGCTGGTTTTCTTGGTCCTGATGGCCTGGCAACCGGCCACAAGCGCCGGCGCGCGCATCGCCGAGTATATGTCGGGGCTGAACGCCATGGAGATCCTCAGGAATCTCGGCATCCTCTGTGGGCTTGGTTTCTTTATCCCGCAGCTTTGGATGAATGCCCGGATCAAGGAACGCAAGATCCGCATGGAGAACGCGTTTCCGAACATGCTGGACCTGCTGCAAATCGGGATCGAGGCCGGCATGGGTTTCGATCAGGCATTGCTGAAGGTGGCTGTTGATATGCAAATCGCCGCGCCTGAGATGTCCGAAGAGATCCTGATCGCGCTGAGCGAAATTCAAGCGGGCCGTGATCGCGAAGTTGCGCTGATGCGGATGGCGCGCAGAACCGGCATTGATGAAATGAGTTCCTTCGTCAGCGTCGTGCTGCAATCCACGCGGTTCGGGGTGCCACTGTCGGCTGCACTGACCACCTATGCAGAAGAAATGCGTTCGCTGCGCGAGCTTCGCGCTCAGGAAATGGCGAACAAGCTGCCGGTGAAGATGTCCGCTGTGATGGCCAGCCTGATGCTGCCGTCCATCGCGGGGTTGATCCTGGCCCCGATCGTTATTCGGTATTTCGAGACATTTTCGCAATGACCCCGGCGACCGGTTGCGGTGGCTGCCATCCCCTCGGTGGCGGTCGCCGAACCGGTCTACTGGCTCAGAAAGACTTTTCTCAGAACGGCAGGGGCTGAATGGCTCGCACGTCCTGAAAAGGCCAATGCTGGTTTGAGAAACCCCGCACATTAGTCAGCAAAGGTTTAGCGCCGGAGGCGACGCCAATCTTCTAGGTTTGTGGAAATTTGAGTACGTGCTTCGCGTGGCGAGGTCCTGAAGAAAACCCGCCGTCAGGCGCGCGCCTGATACTGGATTCCGTGCAGAGCCTCGCGTTCTTCCAAAGAGACGAGGCGGCGTGCCAGCATATGAAAGCTGTCTAGCCCGGTTTTGGAATAGACATGCTTCAGATGCGTTCGCACCGTGGCCGGGCCGATACCCAGTTCGGCACCGATAGCCTGCGCTGACAATCCACGGGAAATCAGCACACAGACACGCCACTCGGCGCGCGTCAGTTTGGCTGGGTTCTCCGTGCTCATGATCAAAGCATCTTCAACCGGTCTCTTAAGCTTGACCAGCGACTGACGCGACAGCGCTTCGGTGATCAGGCCGGGGCGGCGGTTGCGGTAAATCTCGGACAGCTCGCCCGCGACAGCTTCAATACCTTCGCGATAGTCACGGTTGCAGTTCCGGCAGAAGTGCAACTCGAGGAAATCAAGCTCGTTGCCGTGGTTGTCCAGGCAGATAAACAGAATATCACGCAGATTCCGGTGGTCGAACCAATCGGTCACAACGGCGGACAAGTCCGAAACGTCCTTACCCTCGTCCAGAAAGCTGAACACCGAGGCGCGTTTGGGCTTGTTCGTGAACGGGCCCAGAATGTCGTTGGTATGCGACAGAAACAGCGGTCGTTTGTTGGATTGATCGCGCGTATCCGCCCGCGATGCGACCCGCTCGCCGTTCTTGTTCAGCCATGAGCGGCTGATCACACCACAATCTGCGCCAAACGCTTCGACAATCGCCGCCAATGCAGCGTCCAGAACGATGCCGCCCTGACTCCACTGAATAAAGCTGATGATGGCCTTTGTGTGTTGCGCGTTAGGAAACCACGCGCGACGTTGCTCTGTCCCCAGATCCATTTTGCACCAATTTATACTCGTACCTAAAAAATTCAGCTCACCTGTTTTCAGGTGTTATGTTTTGACTGCTTTCCAGAGTGCGGAACCTCAACACCTTAAAAATACACAACCGAAAATGAACGTCATCTAAATTGTAGGTAATAATTCTTAATGTGACTATTTTGTTGAAGATGAGGAAACGGTTTCCGGCCCAAACTTTCATTAGGCGCAGTCGTGGAAATTATATCTCGAACAGAGACTTGCGAGATTCTGTTCGGTCGAAAGATGGGGGTGGGGTGCCGTCCCAAGGACGTTCAGTGCTTGTTATGCGGAAGGATAATTCTGCGTACGGTCCGAATTTTGGAATAATCTTCCTGAATGGGCGGTGGTCAATCGTCGCCAAACCCCATATTAACAGCGCCACGAGTCAATCAGGCAGAAAAACAGTCCCGTGTTCGACCTACCAGCGCAGCGCGCGCATCTCTCTGAAAAATACGATCTGACACCTTCGCCCGAGCTTGCCGCAAGCATGAGCGATATCTACGACCGCATGTCCCGTGTGGTTTCGCCCGCTGATTGGGCCATCTACGCGCCTTATGTGAAGGCGATCAATGATCTGAAAGCTGAACGCAACGCGGTCATTCTGGGCCATAACTATATGACGCCCGAGATTTACCACGGCATTTCCGATTTCGGCGGCGACAGTCTGCAACTGGCGATCAAGGCGACCGAGGTTGAGGCAGACGTGATCGTGCAATGTGGCGTGCATTTCATGGCTGAGACGTCAAAGATCCTCAGCCCTCATAAAACCGTGCTGATGCCGGATATGGAAGCTGGCTGTTCGCTGGCCGAGTCGATCACGGCAGACGGCATCGCAGAAATGCGCCGTCGCTATCCCGGCGCTCCGGTGGTGTCTTATGTAAATACAACGGCCGAGGTCAAAGCGGCCTCGGATATTTGCTGCACCTCCTCGAACGCGGCCCAGATCGTCGCCGCGCAGGAAAGTGACACGGTCATCATGACCCCGGATCAGTATCTGGCGCAGAACGTAGCCCGTGACGTGCCGCAGAAGAACGTGGTCTGGTGGGAAGGGTCCTGCATCGTCCACGAACAATACAGCGCCAAGGACCTGCGCGAATTCCGCGAATGGAACCCCGGCACACGGCTGATTGCGCATCCCGAATGCCCGCCGGACGTTGTGGCTGAGGCTGATTTCTCAGGCTCGACCAGCGGCATCATCAAATATGTCACCGATGAAAAGCCGGAAAAGGCGCTGCTGATCACCGAATGCTCGATGGCGTCGAACATCGCGGATGAACTGCCCGAGGTCGATTTCGTCGGACCCTGCAACATGTGCCCCTACATGAAGAAGATCACGCTGGGCAAAGTGCTTTATGCGCTGGATACGATGACCGGGCAGGTTGAGGTTGACGCTGACGTGGCCGACAAGGCGCGTCTGGCGGTGCAACGAATGATCGACCTGTCGCGCCAGCTGGGTATTTGATCCAAGAGATGCAAACCATCGAAACGCCACGTGTGGTCATTATCGGGGCCGGGCTGGCTGCGGTTTACACCGCGTTGAAGCTGGCGCCGCTGCCGGTGGTGATGATCTCACCCGAGCCGCTGGGATCGGGCGCAAGCTCGGCCTGGGCGCAGGGCGGCGTAGCTGCTGCTATGGCCCGCACGGACAGCGCGCAGGCCCATGCGGATGACACCATGCGCGCAGGTGCCGGATCGGTTCTGCGTGAAGTGGCCGAGTTTGTGACCAAGGCCGCACCGGAACACATCCTCGATCTGTCGGAACTGGGCACCGGGTTTGACCGCACGTCCGATGGCGGGTTCGTGCAATCACGCGAAGCCGCGCATTCCGCGGCGCGGGTGGTGCGGGTCAAAGGCGACCAGGCCGGTGCGGAAATCATGCGAGCG
Organism: Ruegeria sp.; assembly: GCF_965221235.1. GTDB lineage: Bacteria > Pseudomonadota > Alphaproteobacteria > Rhodobacterales > Rhodobacteraceae > Ruegeria. The sequence continues at coordinate 1,405,496 of NZ_CBDCRS010000004.1, read as the reverse complement.
CTTATTGTCGCCTTGCGCGAAACGCCGTCGATACAGGTGATCGAGGGAGCGTTGGCGGTCGCACTGGAAAGCGATGGTTCTCAAGTGTCGGGTGTTTATCTGTCCAGCGTCGATGCGCCCAACGGTCAACAGGTGCTGCTGCGCGGGGCCGCGCATGTTCTGGCAACCGGCGGGTCCTCGGGTCTTTATGCGCAAACCACCAATCCAGCGCGCATCCGGGGGCAGGGGATTGGCATGGCCGCCCGCGCCGGTGCGCGCATCGCGGATGCCGAGTTCGTGCAGTTTCATCCCACCGCGATCGACGTGGGCGAAGATCCGACGCCGCTGGCAACCGAGGCCTTGCGCGGCGAGGGGGCCATTCTGATCGACCGCGACGGCCATCGTTTCATGCCGGACATTCACCCTGACGCCGAACTGGCGCCGCGCGACACGGTGGCACGCGCGGTCTATATGCAGGCGGGCAACCGCCCGGCGCTGGACACGCGACAGGCCATCGGGGCCGAGATAGCCGCGCAATTTCCCGCCGTGACCGAAGCTTGCCTGCGCAATGGTGTTGATCCGGTTTGCGATCCGATTCCGGTGACGGCCTCGGCGCATTATCACATGGGTGGGGTGGAAACCGATCTGGCGGGTCGCAGCTCGCTGAAAGGTCTTTGGGCCTGTGGCGAGGCCGCTTCGACCGGGTTGCACGGGGCCAATCGGCTGGCCTCGAACGGGCTGCTTGAGGCGCTGGTTTTTGCCCGGTCCTGTGCGCGGGACATTGCAGCAGGAATCGCCCGACAGGATGCACCTGACGTGGAATTCAGCTTCACCTCCGGCGGTGACCAAACCGATGAACAGGATGTGGCGGCCCTGCGTCGGACCATGACCGAACATGTAGGTGTTGTGCGCGACGAGTCCGGCCTTTGCCACGCTCTGACCGAGATCGCCGCAATTGAAGGGCGGCACGCGCGTTCGGACGTATTTCTGAACATGACCGCCACCGCCACGTTGATCGCTGCTGCCGCGCTGTTGCGCAAAGAAAGCCGCGGCGCGCATTACCGATCCGACTTCCCCGACCTGATCCCCGGTCCCGGCCAACGCTCGGCCCTGACGATGACCGAAGCGCTGGCCCTGCGGGACCGCATTGCAAAGGACGCAGCATGACTTACCCGGCCTTGCCCGACTTGATCCTTGAACCCATGGTGCGGTCCGCGCTGATGGAGGATCTGGGCGCCAATGGCGACGTCACCACCCTGACCGTGATTCCATCGGATGTGACATATGACGCCCGGCTGAACGCGCGTGAAGATGCGGTGGTTTCGGGCATGCAAATCGCGGCGCTTGCGTTTCGTCTGGTCGATCCGACCTTGCAGGTCATCACCCACGTTGCCGACGGCCAGCGTTGTTCCAAAGGGGACACGCTGATGGAAATCAAAGGCAGTGCGGCCTCGATCCTGTCGGGTGAGCGGGTGGCGCTGAACTTTGCCGGTCGCATGACCGGGGTGGCGACCTCAACGGCAGCTCTGGTGGCCGAGACCAAGGGCACGAAGGCCCGCATCACTTGTACCCGCAAGACCACACCTGGTCTGCGCATCGTCGAGAAACAGGCCGTGCTGCATGGTGGAGGGTTCAACCATCGCTTTTCCCTTTCGGATGCGATCCTGATCAAGGACAACCACATCGCCGCCGCCGGAGGCGTGCGCGCGGTGCTTGAAGCCACCAAGGCCCGCGCCTCGCACATGATGAAAGTCGAGATTGAGGTCGACACGCTGGATCAGCTGGCCCAAGTGCTTGAGGTCGGCGGTGCCGACGTGGTCCTTCTGGACAATATGCCGCCCGAAGTGCTGAAACAGGCGGTTGCGCTGGTGGATGGCCGGATCGTGACCGAGGCGTCAGGCAATATCAGCCGCGATACTGTGGCGGCAGTGGCGGCGACCGGAGTGGATTACATCTCGTCCGGGGCGCTGACTCATTCCTACCGCACGGTGGATCTCGGGCTGGATTTCTAGGTTCTTTGCCACGGCGCAGCCTTGGCGTGACGAGTGCTCGCAGACACTGACGCTCCTGCCGAATACTTGGGTACCTTTCGAACCGACGGGCCGGGCAGTGATCTAAATCAAAGACGACGCTGGCGCAGTGCTGTCCACTGCTGTCCGAACCGCGCGGGTTCTGACGACAGGAGGACCAAGATGCCCGATGGATGCGCTTGCGACCGACATTCTCATATGTATCTGACGGTGTCCGAGGCCCTGGCCCGTGGTTTGTCCGCAGCTGACCCGATCCGCGATATCGAAACCTTGCCGCTGATCGACGCCATCGGCCGGGTTCTGGCCGAGGATTGCATCAGCAAGGTGGCCATGCCTGCCTTCGACAATTCGGCCATGGATGGCTACGCCGTTCGCATGGTCGATCTGGGCGAAGGCCCGGCGTTCGAACTGCCAGTAGCCGGGCGTATTGCTGCCGGAGACAGCGGTGCACATGATGCGCCAGCAGGCAGCGCCTTGCGGATATTCACGGGAGCGCCCGTGCCAACCGATTTCGACGCCGTGTTGATGCAGGAGGATTGCGAAACCACAGACGTGGGCATCCGCTTTGCCCGCCGTCCCCGGCCCGGCCAACATATCCGTCGCGCCGGTGAGGATCTGAAGGCGGGGTCTCCGGTCCTGCGGCGTGGTTGCGAGATTAAGGCGCGTGAGGCCGCGGCGCTGGCCTCGGCCGGATACGGCGAGGTGCAGGTCTATCGCAAACTGAAGGTCGCGCTGTTCTCAACCGGCAGCGAGCTGCGGCAACCTGGCGAGGACCTCGCACCGGGGCAGATCTATAATTCGAACCGCTTCATGTTGCGGGCTTTGCTGGATAAGCGGTGGATTTCCCTGACGGATATGGGGCCGATCAGGGACGACCCAGACGTGCTGGAACAAGCCTTGCGCGATGCCTGCGACAGTGCCGATCTGATCATAACAACGGGTGGTGTGTCGGTCGGCGACGAGGATCACATGCCCCGCCTGTTTGCCCAAATCGGTGGCCAGACCGACGTGATGAAAGTGGCAATGAAGCCGGGAAAACCGATCATGTTCGGTCGTCGGGGCGATGCGCTTTACATCGGGCTGCCGGGCAATCCGGTTTCCGCTTTTGTCACCTGGCAGATCATCGGCGCGCATATGATGGCGCGTCGCGCTGGGCTGCACCATGCGCCTCAAACCCCCGAACAGGCCGTTCTGGCCGAGCCGTTGACCCGCCCGGCCGGGCGTCAGGAATACCGCCCTGTGGTGATCGAAGGCTTGACCCCGGATGGCGTCCCGAAACTGCGCCTGATGGCGGCAGCATATAGCGGACGCGTTGCCCTGCTGGCGCAGGCGGATGGCCTTGCTGTGATCCCGGCAGAGACCGAGACCTTGCCCCAAGGACATGCCGTACCGTTTCTGCGGTTCTGAGTGTAACCACAAGCACGTAATCGTCTGGCGCGCCGGTATGCGCCTAACTCAGGGCCTTGTACATATAGGTCGTGGGTTCCAGCCGGTCGTCGAATGGATTTCGACAGTAGTCAGGAATTTCCCCGGCGATCTGAAAGCCGAGGCTTTGATACAGAATGCGCGACGGGTCTGTGCTGCGCGTGTCCAGCACCAGAAGTGTGCGGCCCAAAGCGACCGCGCGGGCTTCTAACGCGGTCATCAACGCGCGTCCCAGCCCGCGCCGTCGCGCCTTTGGGTGGACCAGTAGCTTGGCCACATCGGCGCGGTGCGGCTGGTTCGGCATTACTGCTGGAACCAGTTGTACTGTACCCAGCACACGACTGTTCTCGCATGCGGTGAACAACTCCAGCTTGCCGGACTGTACCTCTGGACGAATCTGAGTTTGCCAGTACGCGCGCGCCTGAGCGTGCGCAAAAGGCAGAACAAACCCGATGCTCGCCCCATCATGAACACAGGCGTGCAGAATGTCCGTGAGATCGTCCACTGCGGCGTCAAAACCCGCCTCATCCAGGCATGAGATCATATCAGCACCAAGAGATACCGCGCCCCGCGAGCGGGCGTGGTTTCAAACCGGGTCGGACCGGAAAGGTGATAGCGCAGGCAGTCACCGCCGCTCAGGTCATGGGCAACCCCGTCCACAGTCAGTGTCAGCGCACCGTCCAACATGATCAGATGATGCTCCTGCCCGGGTTTCGGCGGCATATCATAGGCAATCACCGTACCGGGGGGAAGGTGGCCCTCCAGCACTTCGCCGCTCAGGCCGGTGGCGGGTGGAGAGACTGAACGACGTGTGAATCCGGTTTCCGGGTCGCGCCATTCCGGTTGCCGCTCAAATGGCACCCGGGGGTCAAAACTGTCCTCAACCATCATCAGCAAGCGCGACATGGGCAGACCATAAACCCCGCAGAGCCGCCCGAGCGTTTCCGCCGTTGGACTGACGTCACCCTTCTCCATCCGTGACAGTGTGGCGCGACTGATGCCGCTGCGTTCGGCCAATTGATCCAACGACCAATTGTGACGGCGACGCAGTTCGCTCAGACGGGTTGCGAGGCGGTTTGAGAGGTCATCCAGCATTGTTCACATACGAGAGGAAAGATCATATATGGAAGGATAGGCAAAAAAATTTGGATAATACAATAGAAAAAGGCGCGGAATACTCCGCGCCTTTCCGACTGCTCAAAGATTAGGCCCGGATTACTTCCAGCCAACCTCGTTGAAGATTTTCTGCGCCTCGGGGATGTTTTTGGCGACCTCGGACAGGTTCACCTCATCCGCTTTGAACTCACCCAGAGCCTTCACGGATTCTTCCAGCGCAACACCTTCGACAGCGGGGAATTCGTCATTGCCAGCCGAGAAGTATTTCTGTGCCGAGTCACCTGCCAGATACTCAAGGAACAGGATCGCATTGTCCTTGTTCGGTGCGTTTGCCGCGACACCTGCGCCCGACAGGTTCATATGCGCGCCAGTGCTGTCCTGGTTCGGAAAGACCCAGCCGATCGAGTCGATATCTGCGGACACGCCCTTGACGTCTTTGCGGATAGCGCGGGCAAAGTAATAGGTGTTCGACACGGCGATGTCACACTCGCCCGAGACGATGCCGCGCAGCTGGTCGGTATCACCACCCTGCGGTTCACGCGCCATATTGGCGACGATGCCTTCGGCCCATGTCTTGGCAGCCTCGGCACCGTCATGGGTGATGATCGAGGCCAGCAGCGTCTGGTTGTAGGTGTTGCTGGACGACCGGATGCAGACCAGACCCTTGTATTCCGGCTTTGCCAGATCGGCATAGGTGGCCGGCGGGTTGGCTACGTTTTCCTTGTCGAAAAAGATGATGCGGCCACGCTGCGAAAAGCCGAACCACTGGTTGTCGCTGTCTTGCAGGTTGGCGGGGATACGCTCTTCCAGAACGGCGCTGTCGACGGCTTGCAGGATGCCCGCGTCCTTGGCGCGTTCCAGACGCGAGGTGTCGACGGTCAGCAGGATATCGGCGGGCGAGTTCGCGCCTTCGGCTTCCATCCGCGCGATCAGCTCATCGGCTTTGCCTTCGATGCGGTTGATGGTGATGCCGGTGGCCTCTTCGAAGTCGCTATAGAGGCGCTCGTCAGTGTCATAGTGGCGCGAGGAATAGAGGTTCAGCTCGCCCTCGGCGGCGGCGGAAGTTGCGATCAGGGCCGTCAGAGCGGCGGCAACACAGGTAGAAGATTTCAGCATCATGTGTCCCAACATTGAAAATCGTGACGGGAATAACCCGACTGATTTGGTCAATTAAACGATTATGAGGGGGATGCAAGGAAATCCGACAAAATTAGTTGGTCAAATGGTCGCCATCTCGACTGGCTGGTCTGTTAGATTGGAGATTCGTACAACTTGGAGGCTATTCGAGTAATGTCTGCTTTGAGCCCAAAGATGCTTCAATTTTGGAAATGGATAGTGTCGCGAGACAACGGGAGTGTAAATCTTGAAACAGAGTATTCGACAAGCGCAAAAGCTAGTCTGTGCGGACTTTGACCTCAAAGCTTGCGAAGCGTTCGATGGCGACAAAGTAGGTGTTTCTCAAACTGCATTAGAAGGGTTGATGCCATTGAACGGGCTTCGCCATCCGCCGACATCAGGTGTAAGTGGTTGGTATCTTTGGGGTGGAGTAGAGCTTTCAGGTGCTGCGGATTTTTTAAGCCGGTTCATCTCGCTCACCTTGAAACCAGTTGCGAACTCAGTCTTAAGTTTCTACTGCTTCCACCCGGCTGGCGCTTCCTCACTGACGGAACTTACGAGGATGTCTGGTTCGATCCGGCCTTACTTGAAATCGAAGACTGAAAGCCTCTTGAAACTCTAATGCCCGTTTCGTCCGCCTGGCAGCCATTTCCACAAGCAAAAGAACCGCACCCAAAGGCGCGGTTCTTTCAAATAGGTATGTGCAGTTCTTAGCCCTGGCGAGCTTTGAACTTGCGCTGCGTCTTGTTGATCACGTAGACGCGGCCTTTGCGACGCACAATCCGGCAGTCGCGGTGCCGGTTCTTGAGCGAGCGGAGCGAGTTCTTGACCTTCATGGGTCTGTCTCCAATCTGCGGCGCCTTCATCAAAGACGTGGCCAGCGCCTGGGTTAGTCGGGTGCCCCGGAAGCCCGGAACAGTGAAACGATGGTGGGCGGTACAAGGATCGAACTTGTGACCCCTTCGATGTCAACGAAGTGCTCTACCGCTGAGCTAACCGCCCACTTAAACCTTTGCGTTGCCCTGCCCCATAACGAAATGGGGCGCGGAACCCCGCGCCGGTAGCGGGGTCTATAAAAGGAGTCGCAAAGGGGTTCAAGGGGTTTGGCAGAACTATTTTCCGGTCTATGTTCGATGCGAACAAGGAGTCACCATGCCGAACGCGCCCTATGTACTGGATATGCCCACCAGACGCACGTCTTGTGTGGTGTTTTCGTCTCCGCATAGTGGCCGAAACTATCCTGATGCGCTGATGAATCGGACTGTTCTCAGCCGCAATGTGATTCGGTCCTCAGAGGATGCCTTTGTGGACCAGCTGTTTTCTGCGGCGACCGCCTTCGGTGCGCCGATAATCTCGGCGACGGTGCCGCGCGCCTATCTGGACCTTAACCGCAGCGCGGACGAGCTGGACCCGGCGCTGATTCAGGGCGCGCGCCGGTCCGGGCATAATCCACGCGTGGCCTCGGGGCTGGGGGTGATTCCCCGAGTGGTCGCAAATGGCCGCGCGATTTACCGCGGCAAGCTGACGATGGATGAAGCGAGCCTGCGCATCGACACCTGCTGGCGTCCCTATCATGCGCGTATCAAATCCCTGCTGGCCGAATCGCACGAGGCTTTCGGTCAGGCCATTCTGGTCGATTGCCATTCGATGCCGCATGAGGCGGTTGTCATGGCGCGTAATTCCCACACCAAACGGCCGGATGTTGTGCTGGGCGACCGGTTCGGCGCTTCGGCCTCTTCGGAAGTGGTGGATTTGATCGAAGCGGCTTTTGCCGCGGCCGGGTTGAGCGTCGCCCGCAATGCACCTTTTGCCGGAGCATATGTGACCCAGACCTATGGCCGGCCGGGTCGCCAGCAGCACGCGATTCAAATCGAGATCGACCGCGCGCTTTATATGGACGAAGCAAAAGTCGAGCCGAACGAGAACTTTGCCGCGTTTCAGGCGCTTTTGCGTGACGTGATTTCCGAGATCGCTGAAATCGGCTGCGAACCTCAGCGTCTGGCGGCGGAATAGTCTCAGCGTAGAGAGCGGCCCTTTACGATAGCATCGGTGCCAAACCGACGCCGGATTTCATCGGTGGCGCGCTCGGCCTGTGACCGTTGCGTGGCCCCGGGGTCCAGCAGATCGCCCGAGATATCGGCCTGCGTTTCGGGGCACAGATCGGACAGCCCAACCCCCAGCAGGCGATAGGGGCCTTCGTTCCCGACCTGATCGAACAATCCGCGCGCCGTGCGGTACAACCGGTCGGCCATTTGGGTGGCATCGCGCAGGGAAACGCGCCGTGTGATGATCTTGTGGTTGGCTTTCTTCAGCTTCAGTGTGACGACCCGCCCGGCCAGCCCTTTGGCCTTGGCACGGTCGGCCACCTTTTCCGACATGCGCCACAGATACCCATCCAGAATATCGAGGCTGGCGGTATCCTCGAAGAAGGTTGTCTCGTTGCTGATGGATTTCATCGGCTCATGGGCCGACACGCGCCGTTTGTCCTGTCCGCGTGCCAGATGCCACAGCCGATAGCCCATCGCGCCGAACCGCGCCGTCAGCGCCTCTTGGTCCCAGCGCAGAAGGTCCGAAAAGGTGCGGATGCCCGCACGTTCGAGCGATTCCTGCGCCGCAGGGCCGATACCCCAGATCAGGCGCACAGGTTTATCATGCAAAAACTCCGCCGTTTCCGCCTTGCCGATCACGGAAAATCCACGTGGCTTGTCCAGATCCGAGGCGACCTTGGCCAGGAACTTGTTATGGCTCAGCCCGATTGACCCGGTCACGCCCAGCTCGTCCTTCATCCGTTTGACCAGACGCGCAAGCATCACGGCGGGCGGAGCGCCGTGCAGCCTTTGCGTGCCGGACAGATCCATGAACGCTTCGTCCAGCGACAGCGGCTCGACCACAGGGGTCAGCTCATCCATCATCTTGCGGATCTCGCGCGATACTTCGGCATAGACGGACATGCGTGGCTTGATCACCACCGCCTCGGGGCAGAGTTGCAACGCCTTGAACATCGGCATCGCCGACCGCACCCCTCGGATGCGCGCCACGTAGCAGGCGGTCGAAACCACGCCGCGTTTGCTGCCCCCGACGATTACAGGTTTATCCGCCAGTTCGGGGTTGTCGCGTTTTTCGACCGAGGCATAGAACGCGTCGCAATCCATATGCGCGATGGTCAGATCGAACAGTTCCGGGTGGACCTTGATCCGCGGGCTGCCGCAATTGGGACAGCGCCGTTCGTCGGCCAATATGGTCAGGCATTCTCGGCAGAGACCGGGCATGACGTTTTCCCGCCTTTCGTGCGATCCAATCCGCGATGCCTTTATAGCAGCCCCGGTCGCCGCGCAAAGTATCTGCGGCCACGGTTTAAGGTTATCTGTCCGAAAGAAGACCCCCCGCGAAGAAGCGGGGGGAGGTGACGAACCACAGGAAGAAGAAATGGTTCGCGGGGAGTATCACGGGTTTAGAATCGCTCAAAAACGCGGGTTTCGATAGGACGCAGGTCACACATGCAAAACTCGTGTTTTCCATGTGTGTTTTGGGGCACAGGGACGATTTGGCGCGGCGAAGCCAGAAAGTGACGTTAGGTCAACCAGTTGCAGGTGTTTTTGGCCCGAAAAGCCGCCGATTTCGCCCGATCGCCTAGTGACGTGTCAAGGAATTTAACTCGGCCAGAACGGCCTCTGCCGCCGCTTTTGGGTCGTCGGCCTGATAGATCGGGCGGCCCACAACGATGTGATCGGCTCCGTCCCCTATGGCGCTGGCCGGAGTGGCGACCCGTTTCTGATCGCCCAGAGCTGCCCCTGCCGGGCGCACTCCGGGGGTGACGATCAGGCGACCTTCGGCCTGGGGCAGGGCGCGGATCAGGGCGGCCTCTTGTGGGCTGGCGATGACGCCATCGGCCCCGGCCTCAAGCGCGCGGGCGGCGCGTTCAACCACCAGATCCTGCACGTCGCCGTCTTTCAGCAGGCTGGCGTCCAGATCATCGCGGTTCAGCGAGGTCAGGATGGTCACGGCAAGGATTTTCAGGTCTTTGCCCGAGGCGCCCTCTTTTGCGGCGCTCACCACATGAGGGTCGCCATGCACGGTCAGGAAATCCAGATCGAACTGCGCCAGTCCCCGCACGGCGTTTTCGACCGTGTTGCCGATGTCGAACAGCTTCATGTCCAAAAAGATGCGCTTGCCGTGGTCCTGTTTCAGCTCATTGGCCAGCGCCAGCCCGCCGCCGGTCAGCATACCCAGCCCGATCTTGTAAAAGGACACTGCATCGCCCAACCGCTCGGCCATGGCCAGACCTTGCAAGGCGTTGGGAACATCGAGGGCAACGATCAGGCGGTCATCGGACATGGGGGGCTCCTTTTTGGCAAACGTGTGCCTCCTAACGGGTTCCGCGCGTTCTGTCCATGCAAGACAGGTGCGTGATCGAGATCAATCGCCCGCGGGCGGACTGTGCTATGGTGCGGATCATTCAGATATTCATAGCCAAGGGGGAAGTTATGAAACCGCTGACAGTTTCCGGGATTTTATTGGCTGTGGCCGCGTGCCAGCCGATGCCGTTACAGCCCGAGGCCGCAGACAGTGTGATCAGATCGCCGGTCAACAAGGATCTGCGTCTCATGCGCGGGTACCGGTCCACGGATGACGATTGTCAACTGACCGGTGAAAACGCGTTTACAAGTGATTTTCTGGATGATGCGGCTGACCTTGTGTCCTGTCCGACCGGCAGTGATGCCGCGCAATCACTCGAAGAGATGTACGGCGCGCGATATATGGCCGAATCCGGGGGTTACACGGTCTATTCAGTTCCCCGCAGATAAGGGCGGAAACCGTGTCTTACCCTCTTGAACCGGCAAAGATATTTCCCAGATTGAATGTGAGGCTTCGACCGACGCGTGCCGCCAAGCGGGCGTGTCACACTGGGGCGCTTGAGAAAAGGAGAATAAAATGGACTTGAACAAGTTCACCGAGCGGGCACGAGGTTTCGTGCAGGCGGCGCAGACCATTGCGATGCGCGAACAGCATCAGCGACTGACGCCCGAACACTTACTTAAGGCATTGATGGACGATGATCAGGGGCTGGCCAGCAATCTGATCACACGCGCAGGCGGCGCGCCAAGCCGCGTTGTGAACATGCTGAATGCGTCGATGGCAAAAATTCCGAAAGTCAGCGGCGATGCGGCTCAGGTTTATCTGGACGGTCAGACCGCCAAGGTTCTGGACGAGGCCGAGAAGATTGCAACCAAGGCAGGCGACAGTTTTGTTCCCGTTGAACGGATTCTGATGGCTCTGTGCATGGTGAAATCCAAAGCCAAGGACGCTTTGGAAGACGGCGCAGTGACGGCCCAGAAACTGAACGAAGCGATCAACGATATCCGTAAGGGCCGAACCGCCGATACCGCATCAGCGGAAGAGGGCTATGACGCGCTCAAGAAATATGCGCGCGACCTGACCGAAGCGGCGGCTGAAGGCAAGATTGACCCGATCATCGGGCGGGACGAGGAAATCCGCCGCTCGATGCAGGTTCTGTCGCGTCGTACCAAGAACAATCCGGTTCTGATCGGGGAACCCGGGGTCGGTAAAACCGCGATTGCCGAAGGCATGGCCCTTCGCATCGTCAATGGCGACGTGCCGGAGTCGCTGAAGGACAAAAAGCTGCTCGCGCTCGACATGGGGGCGCTGATTGCAGGCGCGAAATACCGTGGTGAATTCGAAGAGCGCCTGAAGGCCGTTCTGACCGAAGTGACCGAAGCCGCCGGTGAGATCATCCTGTTCATCGACGAGATGCACACGCTGGTCGGCGCGGGCAAATCCGATGGCGCGATGGATGCGGCCAACCTGATCAAGCCCGCGCTTGCGCGGGGGGAGCTGCATTGTATCGGCGCGACCACTTTGGATGAGTACCGCAAGTACGTTGAAAAAGACGCGGCCCTTGCCCGCCGGTTCCAGCCCGTGATGGTGCAGGAGCCGACGGTCGAGGACACGATCAGCATCCTGCGCGGCATCAAGGAAAAGTACGAATTGCACCACGGCGTTCGCATCTCTGACTCCGCGCTGGTCTCTGCGGCGACGCTGTCGCATCGCTATATCACCGACCGCTTCCTGCCCGACAAAGCCATCGACCTTGTCGATGAAGCCGCGTCGCGTCTGCGTATGGAGGTGGATTCCAAGCCGGAAGAACTCGATCAGCTGGATCGCCAGATCTTGCAAATGCAGATCGAGGAAGAGGCGCTGAAGCTGGAAGACGACGCGGCCTCCAAGGACCGTCTGGAAACCTTGCAAAAGGATCTGGCTGATCTGCAGGAGCAATCCGCCGAGATGACCGCCCAATGGCAGGCCGAACGTGACAAGCTGGCTGGAGCGCGCGATCTGAAAGAGCAGCTCGACAAGGCAAGGGCTGATCTGGAGATCGCAAAGCGCGAAGGCAATCTGGCGAAAGCGGGTGAGCTGTCTTACGGCGTTATCCCTGAGCTTGAGAAAAAGCTGACCGAGGCTGAAAACGCCGAAAGCAATGCCATGATGGCTGAGGAAACGGTGCGACCGGAACAAATCGCATCCGTGGTCGAACGCTGGACGGGTATCCCGACCTCGAAAATGCTGGAAGGTGAGCGCGAAAAGCTGCTTCGGATGGAAGACGATCTGCATTCCCGCGTGATCGGTCAGGATGCGGCAGTGACAGCCGTGGCCAACGCCGTGCGCCGTGCGCGTGCCGGTCTGAATGACGAGAACCGCCCACTGGGCTCGTTCCTGTTCCTCGGCCCGACCGGCGTGGGGAAAACCGAGTTGACCAAGGCCGTGGCGAACTTCCTGTTCGACGACGACAACGCGATGGTTCGTATCGACATGTCCGAGTTCATGGAGAAACACGCGGTCGCCCGTCTGATCGGTGCCCCTCCGGGCTATGTCGGTTATGACGAAGGAGGTGTGCTGACCGAAGCAGTGCGGCGCCGTCCCTATCAGGTTGTGCTGTTTGACGAGGTCGAAAAGGCGCACCCGGATGTCTTCAACGTGCTGCTGCAGGTTCTCGATGATGGCGTTCTGACCGATGGTCAGGGCCGTACCGTGGACTTCAAGCAGACGCTGATCATCCTGACGTCGAACCTTGGCTCTCAGGCGCTCAGCCAACTGCCCGAAGGCGCGGACAGCGCGCAGGCACGGCGCGATGTGATGGACGCGGTCCGGGCACATTTCCGGCCGGAATTCCTGAACCGTCTGGACGAAACCATCATTTTTGACCGGCTCAAGCGCGCCGACATGGATGGCATCGTCGATATCCAGATGGCACGCCTGCAAAAACGTCTGGCCGCCCGCAAGATCGAGCTGGCGCTCGACGATGGTGCCAAGGAATGGCTGGCGAACGAAGGCTATGACCCGGTCTTCGGTGCCCGCCCGCTGAAACGCGTGATCCAGCGCGCCCTGCAGAACCCGTTGGCCGAGGCTCTGCTGGCTGGCGAGATCAAGGATGGTGAGACGGTGCCGGTGACTGCTGGTTCCGATGGTCTGATCATTGGCGACCGGCTGGGCACATCGGATCGACCCCGCCCGGATGATGCTGTGGTGCATTGATCTGAAAAGAAAGGCCCGCATTGCTGCGGGCCTTTTTGCCTGTGAGGTGACAATCCTTTAGCCGGGCTGCAACTGAACAAGGGAAAACGAAGAGGCGTCCAGAGAGTCCATTGGAAAATCCATTGTCTCTGGTCCCAACCCAAATTCAGCCAAATAACCTTCGATCCCTTTGCGCCCAAATATGTGTTCCAGCACAGAAAACCCCTGCTCGGCCGCGTAGGCATCAACCTCATCAGGAGCGATGTTGAAGCGAAAGGGTTCACCAACCCCGGCTACGGAATTACCGATGCTGTCGACCTGCTGTTGCGCCTGCGAAGCTGCTGCAGTCGATGCGTATGTCGTTAGGAAACGCGTATCTCTCGAGCCGTTCGAACGGATCATCGCATAAACATCTGCAACTTCTGGCGGCGGCACGTATTCCAGCGATACCTCGGCGATAAAGATCGTGCCTTGATCGTGGTCATAGCCAAGTGATCGCAGCTTATCGAGCGTTGTCTCACGTGCAAAATCCACCGCTGTGTAATGGATGTTGGGCGGCGTACCGAAATTGGAACAAACCAAAGATCGCTTGGCTTCGATGGTCTCGGGGCGGTCGACTTCAAACACGGGTATGCGGTTATGACTGTTGGACAATCTCAGGCCCAGCGTATCTAGGCCCGCTCCAAGAATGACGATCTGACTTGCGCCATGCGCGATTGCTGAAAGAGTCCGGCTTTGCATGAACGTCTTGCGCCACAGAACCGACGCGACCAGCCGCCGCGCGACGCCTCGATCATCTGCAAACTTGAGAACGGCGTCCCAAGCGGTCGCCTGGTTCAGGACTTCGGCCCCTTCGACAGCTCCGTCGCGAAATAGCTGTTCGGCAAAAGGGTCATAAAATACGCGTCGGTATGTAGGGTTGCGATTCACAAGAGCACAAAACGCACAAACGCCAAGGGCGGTTCGACTTAAACCGGGAATTGCGCTTTGCGGAACGTAAAACAATTCAGCCTCGTCGCGGTTGCTTTCGTCAAAATCGGGCTCAACAAAAAGGAAGACCCGCCAACTTGGCGGGTCGTTCTTTATATCAACGCAAATATCCGCGCTGGGCCGCCGGTGCCGCCTTTGTGCTTGGGCGCGCCGATTACCAGTGTTGATCCGGACGCAGGCACGCGGTCCAGATTGGCCAGACATTCGATCCCGAACCGACCCGAGGGCAGCCAAGCATAATGGGTGGCGAAATCGGCAGACATGCCGTGGTCCAGAGACAGCGTATCCACGGCAATCGACCGTGCGCCGGTGTCCTCCATCAACATTTGCGCGGCCTCGACGTGGAAGCCGGGATAGTGCTGGGCTTCGCCGTCGAAATTGCGGAACGCATCCGTTGCAGTCTTGCCGCCCCAGCCCGAAAGCATCGCCACGCAGGCCCCGTCAGGGATATCGCCGTTTGCCGCGATCCAGGCTTTCAAGTCATCGGGGGTGACACGGGTATCTGCATCTTCGGCCGCGCGTGCGGCGATATCCACCACGCACAAAGGGGCGACCAGATCGCCGACCGGGATCTCATCGACCGCGGTGCCATCTGCGGAAAAATGCAGCGGTGCGTCAATATGCGTGCCGGTATGTTCGTTGATCGACAGGTTGAACAGGTTGAAGCCGTGCTCGGCGAAGTTAAAAGCCTGATCGGCGGAAATACCCGGTTCACCACCCCAGGTCGGGAAATCGGGGCTGAGCGTATGGGTCATGTCCTCGACGCCGCCGTGACCTGCTGCCAATGCGGCGGGTGCTGCCGCTCCTGTCGCCACAGCTGCGACGCCCGAGGCCGCTGCTGCCGTGAAGAAACTCCGCCGCGACAGCATTTTGTCTTTGACGGCATTCATTACGCAGATGTCACACATTCGTCTTCTCCTACTGAGGGTGTTCAGGCATTGGGATGGTCGGGCCACCCTTTCTTTGTCCGTTTCACGTGCTGTCCAGCCTGCATTTTTGGTGCCCGCGTTGTAAAGGGTGGGGCAAACCGGCGGGTTTATGGCCCATACGTTACAGTCCGTTCGCTCAATCGTTACGCCTGTTTCGTTGGCTCTGTGCTATCAGCACCCTACCTCATACCCGAGGTTTAACCTGACGGAGACTTAAATGGCGCATCGCTGGACCAATACATTGACACATGCAGACGTTACCCCCCGGGCAGCGTTTCTGAACCGGCGGCAGGTGATGGCCGGGCTGGCGGGTGTCGGACTGGCGGGGCTTGCGCGGGGTGCATCGGCGCAAGAGGCGTTGGAGCCCAACAGCTGGGAAGA
>NZ_CBDCRS010000004.1:1100000-1385000 GCF_965221235.1 Ruegeria sp. | reverse complement strand
ACCACCTTCGAAGGCTAAGTACTCCTTGCTGACCGATAGCGAACCAGTACCGTGAGGGAAAGGTGAAAAGCACCCCGACGAGGGGAGTGAAACAGTACCTGAAACCGAACGCCTACAATCAGTCGGAGGCTCCTTGCGAGCTGACGGCGTACCTTTTGTATAATGGGTCATCGACTTGGTCTCACGAGCAAGCTTAAGCCGTTAGGTGTAGGCGTAGCGAAAGCGAGTCTTAATAGGGCGTATGAGTTCGTGGGATCAGACCCGAAACCGAGTGATCTAGGCATGGCCAGGTTGAAGGTAAGGTAACACTTACTGGAGGACCGAACCCACATCCGTTGAAAAGGATCGGGATGAGCTGTGCCTAGGGGTGAAAGGCCAATCAAACTCGGAGATAGCTGGTTCTCTGCGAAATCTATTTAGGTAGAGCGTCATCCGAATACCCCGGGGGGTAGAGCACTGGATGGGTAATGGGGCCCCACAGGCTTACTGATCCTAACCAAACTCCGAATACCCGGGAGTACTAGATGGCAGACACACTGCGGATGCTAACGTCCGTAGTGGAGAGGGAAACAACCCTGACCTACAGCTAAGGCCCCCAATTCATGGCTAAGTGGGAAAGCAGGTGGGACGACCAAAACAACCAGGAGGTTGGCTTAGAAGCAGCCATCCTTTAAAGATAGCGTAACAGCTCACTGGTCTAAATAAGTTGTCCTGCGGCGAAGATGTAACGGGGCTCAAGCCATGAGCCGAAGCTTAGGATGCCGTAAGGCATGGTAGCAGAGCGTAGTGTGACATAGAACTCATCCGTATTTGCATCTTTCTGTGAAATATCAGTGGATGTAATGACGGATCGAGTTCTTTCGATGAAGCCGGCCTGTGAGGGATCCGGTGGAGAGATCACTAGTGAGAATGATGACATGAGTAGCGACAAAGAGTGTGAGAGACACTCTCGCCGAAAGTCCAAGGGTTCCTGCTTAAAGCTAATCTGAGCAGGGTAAGCCGGCCCCTAAGCCGAGGCCGAAAGGCGTAGGCGATGGGAACTAGGTTAATATTCCTAGGCCAGGAGGATGTGACGGATCACAGGTGTAGTTCAATCTTATCGGATTGATTGGGCTGCTGAGTGGTTCCTGGAAATAGCCCTCCATCAGACCGTACCCTAAACCGACACAGGTGGACTGGTAGAGCATACCAAGGCGCTTGAGAGAACGATGTTGAAGGAACTCGGCAAAATACCTCCGTAAGTTCGCGAGAAGGAGGCCCGGTTCCTAGGCAACTAGGGGCTGGGGGCACAAACCAGGGGGTGGCGACTGTTTATTAAAAACACAGGGCTCTGCGAAGTCGCAAGACGACGTATAGGGTCTGACGCCTGCCCGGTGCCTGAAGGTTAAAAGGAGAGGTGAGAGCCTTGAATTGAAGCCCAGGTAAACGGCGGCCGTAACTATAACGGTCCTAAGGTAGCGAAATTCCTTGTCGGGTAAGTTCCGACCTGCACGAATGGCGTAACGACTTCCCCGCTGTCTCCAACATCGACTCAGCGAAATTGAATTGCCTGTCAAGATGCAGGCTTCCCGCGGTTAGACGGAAAGACCCCGTGCACCTTTACTACAGCTTCGCACTGGCATCAGGATTGTGATGTGCAGGATAGGTGGTAGGCTTTGAAGCGGAAACGCAAGTATCCGTGGAGCCTCCCTTGAGATACCACCCTTCGCACTCTTGATGTCTAACCGCGGTCCGTTATCCGGATCCGGGACCCTGCGTGGCGGGTAGTTTGACTGGGGCGGTCGCCTCCTAAAGCGTAACGGAGGCGCGCGAAGGTTGGCTCAGAGCGGTCGGAAATCGCTCGTTGAGTGCAATGGCAGAAGCCAGCCTGACTGCGAGACTGACAAGTCGAGCAGAGTCGAAAGACGGCCATAGTGATCCGGTGGTCCCGAGTGGAAGGGCCATCGCTCAACGGATAAAAGGTACGCCGGGGATAACAGGCTGATACTGCCCAAGAGTCCATATCGACGGCAGTGTTTGGCACCTCGATGTCGGCTCATCTCATCCTGGGGCTGGAGCAGGTCCCAAGGGTACGGCTGTTCGCCGTTTAAAGAGGTACGTGAGCTGGGTTTAGAACGTCGTGAGACAGTTCGGTCCCTATCTGCCGTGGGTGTAGGAGACTTGAGAGGAGTTGCCCCTAGTACGAGAGGACCGGGGTGAACGATCCACTGGTGGACCAGTTGTCGTGCCAACGGCAGTGCTGGGTAGCTATGATCGGACAGGATAACCGCTGAAGGCATCTAAGCGGGAAGCCCCCCTCAAAACAAGGTCTCCCTGAGGGCCGTGGAAGACCACCACGTCAATAGGCCGGAGATGTAAGCGCAGTAATGCGTTCAGTTGACCGGTACTAATCGCCCGATAGGCTTGATTTGATCCAGTAATGGAAAGACAAGACCAAAGCATACACCGACCTTGACTAAGGATAGCGTCGCAGCACCTAGCCGCGATGTTGATTGATACTATAACCGTGCGGGAACGTGCCTTTTGTGAACAAAAGACGCTGCCTCCCGCGCGTCGCCTTTTTGCAAAGCAAAAAGAGCGACGGGGATTTTCCTCGGTTTGGTGGTCATAGCGCAAGTGAAACACCCGGTCCCATCCCGAACCCGGAAGTTAAGCACTGCCGCGCCAATGGTACTTGGGCTTAAGCCCCGGGAGAGTAGGTCACCGCCAAACCTAGTAAAATCCCCCCTCTCTCTAATACGATATCAGAATTACCGACCCCGGCCTCAAGTAGCGTAAGCGATAGGCCAACCTAGTGTCGCGGGATGGAGCAGCCCGGTAGCTCGTCAGGCTCATAACCTGAAGGTCGTAGGTTCAAATCCTACTCCCGCAACCAGGTCGGAAACTCTCAAAACAGCCCGTTCAGACTAAAATTGATCCCCCGGATCAACCGCCTAACGTCTTCACCTCGCCAGGATCATAACCTGAAGGGCACAGGGTCAAATCCAACGCCCGAAAACAATCGCGAGCGCCGGATAATCCCGTTTTATATCAAAAACTTAGCGCCACTTCGGGCGTTTTTGCGCTTATGATCAATGCACAACTGGAAGCATCAGGATCGAATTGCGCGAGGCTTTGTGTGTTGTGCCAAAGGAGGTTAAACCAAAGGTGGCAGAGAACCTCCCGATCACTTACCGTTCATTTGAGATGATTCACCGCCTTTCCAATAGGGCCGACCATGAAATAGACGTTTCAGAGGACCAGATGACGGGCAAGCTACAATTTGGTACATTATAGGACGTCGCTACGGCCCATGCGCAACCTCGCCAGCCCAAAGGATGTGGGGCGAATAGGTTTTTGCCTAACTTCCTGCATTCAACTTTGAAACTTTCCCTGACCGTGGCGCTTTCAAAAATGTCGGCGTTATCTGCGAACACGTCTCGTCCCACCTCACCGGTGTTGCCGGACCTGACGGTTACAGATGCGTGACATCTTGGATCCGTTTCTATCGCCTCTTTTCCGTCGTCTGATGCAATGGCTACGATGATGTGGAGCGCATTTCCCTCTTGCTTGAGCCAGTTTTCCATGACGTTCTTGTCCAGTGTTCCCTTATTCTCGAACATGCAATCGAGAAAGGTTTTCCCGCTTCCGATGACATCATCGATGAGAATCAGTGTTTTGGTTCCGGTGTCTTTTATAGCGTCACTCAACTGACGAATGCGGCCTTTTTCGTTTCGCAACTCATAGTGCAGCATGCCTTCGCTTTTTCCGGGGTTCTGAATGCTGACGATTTTGGCGGATTTGTTGTGGGCTCTAAGCGCATCGATCTCGTGGCGAAGGGACTTCATGATCTCGTAGCGCGATAGAAAGCCCTGCTTGTGCATATATTCGAGGATATTGCAGGCACCGATTTTTGCCTCGTCCGAGCTGAATTGACCGATCCAATGCAATAGGACCTGATGGTCTACCTGGCGGTCTTGGTAGCTCCAGAAACTGCACATATCGCGGCAGAAATTCATCAGCGCGGCAGGCTCAAGCAGCGAGAGGCAAGCGGTTTCGGGAAACACGTCAAAATGCGCCATAGTTTTGCGAAATCCGCTTTGACGGAAAATGGCCGCAACTGACATCAGGTCAAAGGTTCGGCCCAACTTGTCACCAAAGACCTTGAATGACGACATCAACATCTCGAGCAGAGAGCCCTGCTGCGGACTCAGGTCAATTTTGCGAAAACTCGACACGGGGTTGCCGCATTGCGTCAGCACTACCAGGTTGGGCGGCACACTGACCGTTTTGCTCAGGTCCGGAAGTTTGCTTGAACCCTGGCCCCTTAGATCAAGCACAGCGGCAGCATCGGGCGCGAGCATTTTCAGGTCATCGCTCGTCGACAGCCAATTTGGAACAGTATCGGGCGTGCCGTTTCGAATCGCCAGCGCATTGGCCAACAATCTGATGTCCTCATCCACCCATGCCGTGGTTCTGGGCACCACGATCTCGAAGGGTTCCAGAACCGTGCGATGGCGGACAAATTCGTTGGCAAGTAGGTCAAAGAACAGCCTGGCGCCACTGTTGTAGGGGATCGTGTCAGCCATTTTCTTCGATCCCGATCGAAGCCATATCCTGTTCGGCCATGCGCCCGTCGATAGCTTGTAACCCGGCCAGCCGGAAACGCAGGTAACACTGGATCGGTTGGTTGCGGCTAATGTTGCCAAACTGACGGGGTTGGATTTTCACCTGGACACCGGAATAGTTGGCCAGCCCGCGTGTTTCATCGAACACCGTAACGACGATTTCCTTGGCACACGGCGGCGTTTTCGAGTTGTCGATCAGAATCTTTTCATTCATCCAGAACCATTTTCCCGGGTCGGACTGGCGCAGTTCCCGAATCTGCTGAAAAATCTCTTTCGCCGCACCGAATTCACCAATCTGGCAAAGAAGAGAGGCTTGATCGTGCATGAAAATTTCGGCGGAGTCCGGGTCTTCCCGGCGGATGTCTTCAATGATCTGAAGCCGGGTTTCAAATTTGAAACGTGTGGCACTGTCCTCAGTATAAAGACGATAGAGAATGCCGAGTTCTCGCGCGTTTGGAGCGTCGAACTCGGCCAGATCGACGCGCAGTTTTCGTAACCCCTCTGTTTTTTGCGGGTCAAGAAAGCCGTCTTGAATCGACTTGCCCGCCAGAATGGTGCGCATTTTGACGATCAGAAATGACACCCTGTTGCGCATGACAAACTCCTGATCCTGCGCAAATTTCAGATTCAGGGACGTGGCGATTTTTTCCTGTTCCTCAAGCAGTCTGGCGATGCTCAATTCCGCTTCGACTTCGTCAGAGTTGCGCCACTGCTTGTTGGCATGAAGGGTGCAAAGCGTCTGGAGTCGATCTTCGGCCTCTTCAAAGTACCTGAGGTCGACGATTGGGTCATTCATTTTCGATAGGATTGAACTTTGCAAGGTCGAGACAATCGAATGCAATGCGTGGCCGTTCGCGGCGTCTTTTTCTACCGCCTGTAAGCCAAGCTTAATTGCTTCGGCGTCAAGTTTTTTGGCTTCGGCCTCTTCCTTATTCAGAGTTCGCAATGTTTTGGCGAACCGGCTTGTCGCTGCAGCCAATGAGTTTAGAACGTTGCTGATCTTTTCATTCGATTTGTGGACTTTCAAAGCCCGGTCAACAAACACTCTAGCTTCATTCAACCGTTCCTTGGAAATGAAAAGCAGTTCTTCGGTCGTAAGGATGATGGCCTCTGGGCTTTTTAGTTTCTCAAGGCAGGCGTGCAGGATATGGATGTGAAAGCGTGCATACTGGTGACAGATGAGGCGGCTTTCAAGCGCAATACCCTCGGGGATCGCCTCGAGAAGCTCGCGCGCGGCGCGCTGCCGCGGCGTTTCAAATTCGATTCCAAATGCTTCTTTTTCTCCACTTCGGAACCAAGGGCCGATCCCCGATACAACCGCTTCACACAGCCAGGTGTCGGCGTAGCTGCCGGTCAGGCCATTGAGCAGTTCAACCAGATTTGAATGTGGTGCGCCTGATTCACGCGGGGCGGTCATGTTCAACAGCATTCCGCAGATGGCTGGATGACGGGCGAAAATGGACCAACTGGAAGAATCGTAGTGTTTGTAGCGTTTCCAGATCGTAAAGGAATCGAATACGTGCTCGTCCTCTTTCGAGATTCCGCCGCGCAGGATCGCTTCGTAGACGCTCTGTTTGAACAGGCATTCATAAGGTAGCGAGATGCCATAAAACCCAGCTTCTGCCACGACCTCGACCAGCTTTCGAACGTTTCTGTCTTCGATGGATTTCCAGTTTTCGTACAGATATCTGGCCAGGCTGCGCTCATCCCTGACCCGCTCTTTGACGAAGGGATAAATCGCGACCAGAAAAAGATGAGGCAGGTCGTGGCTGACCTGTTTGTCCTTGTTTACATAGTTTTGGTATTTGCTGTAAAAGCCGGTGTAATAGGCCTCCCATTCACGTTGACCGGGGATTTCCTGCAAATCGCGGTCCGCGCAGAACTCTCTGAGGTGTTCCCCGATATGAAGCACCTCTTTCCTCGACGTGTTCGCGACGATCTGAACAACGTTGCTGGCCTTTTCAATCTCTTCCCGGCTTTTTTCCAGGACGCGAACAAGAACCACTTTTCTGTTCAGTTCACGGGACAAAAGATTGGCCAGGTTTGCTTCTTTTGCTGCGATCTCAGCGTCTGAATCCAGCAAGACGCAAACCGGAATGCTCCCGTATCCTTTGCCTTTGCCCTCACGGTTTTTGGCCCAGAGGTCCTGAATGTAGATGATGAACTCCAAAAGCGTTTCGGCTTTGACCCCGGCCGGGCGCGGGTTGGATACAACAACTGGATACCCTTTACGAGAAAGCTCGATGGCCGCTTGACGGACCATCGTCGACTTTCCCGTACCTTTCTCGGAAAACACGATGACGCTTTCCATCGCATTGTTCGGATTAGTTTCTGTTTCGTCCAGTTTTTGCGCAACCGAGCAGATATGCCTGATCGGGTCGATCGTCTGGGTTTCCCCTTCGTCCGAGCAAATACACCCAAATTTTCCCCGGTCGGCCGCGGCCCCCGCGCCTAATGCGTTCCAGTTCAGATCTCCAGACAGGAAGCTGTCAAAATCCTCCTGACTGACGGCGCGGTCTTCTTTCACGTCTTCGGCGGTCAGAAGTTTCAACCCCGGGCCAAGTTTGGCAATCCAACCAATGTCAAACTCAAGACCGGGGGCGTTTTTCAGGTTTAACTGATTGGGCTTCTCTGTGGCCTCAATACGCTGTTTCAGGCCCGCCCAGAAATCATGCGGTGGTGTGGTGATGAATTCAGAAGTCTGTGTCGGCGGAGGCAAAGCCTCTTCGTTGTCGGAAAGGATTAGAATACGAAGCTTTGGGGCCAGCGCTTGCAGGCGGCGAAGGGCGTTCCGCTCGGGTTTGCCAAGAGCCAAAAGAGTGCCTTTGGCCCCTTGCAAAATGCCGAACAGATCGCTGGCATCTTGCTGTTTGCGAAAATCGGCGTCGGTTTCCGGATCGTCCTTACAGTGGATGTCAAGCACCAACTGGATGTTGTGCTCTACCTGATCTTTCGGGTAGGTGGCCTTGCTTTCGACCACTTGCCAAATGGGCTTTATGTCCTGTTTCGCAAATTGGTCCCGCTCGGCCTGCGGCAACTCATTCAGAACCACCGACCAGACGATAGGCCTTGCCTGCGGGATGTCAGTCTCGTTGGCGTTTTGAGTGATCCAGACCGAGCATTCGCCTTTGGCCAGGGATTTGTAGACGTCTTCAATCGCGTTGTATTCCGGATTAGAGTTGTCTGCTTTTGTTTTTGAGGGTGCCGTGCTTGTTCGTGGTTCAACACATGCCTGAAAGAAATTTCTTATTATTTACAGGCTACTTGCGCCGACGCAACGGGTGGCAGTAACGCGTTGAATCAAAGCGGGAAGTCTGGCCGGGCCATTCTATACGCCCGGCCTAGAAATCAGTCCAGTTCCAGAACTTTTCGGGCGACGCGGAAGCACTCGAGGGCTTGTGGGACACCGCAATAAATACCGATCACGTGGATGATGGCGCGGATTTCTTCTTTGGTGACGCCGTTACTGATCGCGCCTTTGCAGTGAATCTCCCATTCATGCATTTTTCCCAACGCGCCAATCATAGACAGGTTCATCATTGACCGGGTTTTCGCGTCGATAACGTCGTCACCCCATCCAAACCCCCAGCACCAGGCCGTCATTGCCTCCTGGAAGGGGCGGGTGAAATCATCCGCTGCGGCGAGGTTCTTTTCCACATACTCCGCGCCCAGCGTGGCTTTGCGTTGTTCGAGGCCTTTGAGGAAAAGGTCTTCGTCGAAAATATCTGCCATTTTGTTTAACTCCGGTTCAGTGGCGCGTCAGACGATGTTCATAGAGGTGATCGTAATGCGGTTTCATCCGGCGGTGTACCTGTCGGACCCGATCCGGAGCCTCTTCTATCGACACATATTTGCGAGGTTGCGGGGCCAGCCCGGTTGATTTTGCAAGATTTGCGTGAAATGAGCCGCCGTCCCACCAGCTATGCGCCGAAGGATCGCCCCCGGCTTCCCATGTCATGGCGGCCTCGACAAAGGGGATGCCCACGGCGTCGCAAAACTGTTCAGTCATCCCGTGGGGATCTTCCAGCAGGTCATCACTGTCGATCACCGGGGGCGGGGCGCCATTCAGCGCGGTCAGCAAATCAAACAGGGCGCGCTGTTCGGGAAATCCAACCTCGCCCTCGGCAAAGTCCGGCCAGCGTTTGTACATCGAAGTGATGGTTTTGGCTGGGTCGCGGATCAGGAAAGCGTGGGTGAAATGCGACAGGAACTCGGCATTCCACATGTGGTTGATATAATGGGGGAAATCCTTGATGAACACCGGCCCGGTCTGGGCCTTGGCCTGAATATCGGCCCACACGCTGTCCAGTGTCAGGCCGGGGGTGGTGACGTCTCCGGGTTTGAACCGGTGCCACAACGGGTCTTCGCCCTGATACCACGCTTCGCCAAAAGGTTCGTGCAGACATTCCAGATCGCCGCGCTGGCGCATCATCCATTCAAACGCGGTGGACGTTGATCGGGGTACCGCCCAGAGCGCGAGAATTTTGTGCATGAGATGGGCTCCTCCGAGATCTTTTATGCGTGTTTGAAACGGTCCGTTCTTGGTTTGTGGTGAGGGCGTTAATCAACGGACTCACGCATCCATTGTTGCAGACGGGCGATGGAATGTTCCGACATCACTCCGCATCCGGGGTCCAGAACCAGCGGGCCGGGGCGATAACCTCGGGATTTGAGGCCCCGGTGGACGGATTCGACCAGGTGGATGTCCTCTTCGACGGTGGTCTCGCGGTCCTGCACGGCCAGTTGCCGGATTACTGCGCTTTCTGATCCACCCTCAGTGTACCAGCCGCGCCAGACGGTGCAGTGGTCGGCGTCGACGGCGCGCCAATGATAGGTGTTCAGCACATTGCCCGGGTAGCATTGGAAAGAGAACATCGGCCACAGGAACCACGACTGATAGTCGCCCGCATGAGGCACCGACAGGTCGATGGGATAGGTCATCTTGTCAAGGCTCTGGCATTCGGTTGTGTGGCGCAGTACATAGCCGCCGCCTGCATCCGGCTGAATGTCATAGGTCTCGGGCTTGACCACACCTTCGGCAAAAGTCGGGTGGTTGGTCGGGCAGTGATAGCATTCCGAGTAATTCTCGATACTGACTTTCCAGTTGCAGTTTTCCGGAATCTCGACCCATTCCAGCGGTTCCAGATCGTCAATATGAGGCACAAAAGCGCGGATTTCCTCGCGTACGCCGGGATACCATTCGTCCATCGGCGCGGCATCGTCGTCGAGATTGACGAAGATGAAGCCGTTGAAAACTTCGGTGCGGACCGAGGTCAGGCAGATCGCGCTGCGGTCAAAGCCGGGGACGGATTTGATGTTCGGCCCGGCGCGCAACTGGCCGGACAATTCATAGGTCCAGGCGTGGTAGGGGCAGACGACAACGCGGGTGTTGCCTGCGCCGCTCACCATCTCATGCGCGCGGTGCTGGCAGACATTGTAGAAGGTGCGGATTTCGCCGTCGCGACCGCGGATACAGAACAGGTTCTGACCGGCGATTTCGAAGGCGAAGTAATCGCCCGGTTCCCTGACCTGTGCTACGTGGCCCGCGAACTGCCACGTTCGGGCCAGAAGACCCTGCATCTCCTGCTCGAAAATCGCAGGGTCAATGTAATAGCGCGCGTCCAATGAGTGGGTCAGGGGTGCGTTCATTCGGGCTCCTCCGCGTAGAGGCCAAGTTGGTGTCTGCGTTGGTGAAACCGTTCCACCCGCTCGACGATCTCATCGCTGGAAACTGCGATCACGAAGGACAGCAGCGTTTCCAGCAAAGCGATGGTCGAAACGGATGACGGAAAGAATTGCGGCGTGTCAGCGGCGACAACAAAGCCGTGCTGCGCGTTCAGGATGACCGGGCTGGCCGGGCTGTCCGAAATGCCAATGACGGTCAGGCCCTGTTGGCGTGCCAGCTTGATCGCGTCGATCACCTCGGTCCGGTAGGGGTGGCAGGTGATGGCGATCAGCACGTCCTGCTCATCGGCCCAGGCCAGATCGTCCACCGGGGTCGAACCGGGGCGGGGGATGGCGTGGAACTGTTTCATCCCCGTTGACGCAAGATAGGTGAAATTGCGCGCGTTCGCGTTGTTGACGCCGACGCCCAGCGTGAAAATCTGGCGACAGGCCCAAATGTCCTCGGCCGCAGCTTTCAGACTGGCGGCGTCGATCCCGGCAAACGTGTCCTCGATATTGCGGATCGCGGCCCCGACCATATCTGCGTAAAGCCCGCCCAGTTCGCCAGACTTGCCAATGTCCTGCAACCAGCGGGCGCGGTCTGGAAACGACACGCCGCCTTGCCGAATCGCATCGCGGAACGGGGCGCGGAAATCCTCGTAGCCTTCAAAGCCAACCTGCCGCGCCATGCGGACGAAGGTGTTGGGTTTGACCTTGGCGGCCTCGGCGATCTCACGCACGGTTGAAACCCCAACATCCGTGGGATTTTCCAGCACGTAGCGTGCGGCTTTCTGCGCCTCGGGGGTGAGGGCTTCCCACTCCTCTGTGAGGCGGTCCAGAACGATTGATGATACATTTGTGTCATTCATGATTGACGATGGTACATTTGTGGAATTAGCCTGTCGAGCAGAAACGCGACTCGGGAAGAGGAAAAATCATGTCCGAGAAGAATCTGCCGTCACATGCCCGCGTGGTCATCGTGGGCGGAGGTGTCATGGGGGTCGGTCTGGCCTATCATCTGGCGCATGAGGGGTGGGGCGAGGATACCGTCCTGCTGGAAAAGGCCGAACTGACCAGTGGCAGCACCTGGCACGCGGCGGGCCAGATTACGCATTCGACCTCAAGCTTTGGGCTGGGCAAATGCGTGGATTACAATATCGGGCTTTACTCCGGTCAGCTGGAGGCCGAAACAGGCCAGCCGGTGACATGGCACGGCTGCGGGTCTTTCCGTCTGGCCTATACCGAGGATGAGATGGACTGGCTGCGCCACACCCTGTCGGTGGGTCGCTCGCTGGGCTTCAACATCGAACTGGTTGGCCCTGAGAAGGTGGCTGAGCTGCACCCGTTCTATAATCTCGAAGGCGTATTGGGCGCGCTGCACACGCCGGATGACGGCCATGTGGACCCGACCAACGTGACCATGGCGATGGCGACGGGTGCGCGCCAGAAGGGCGTGCAAATCTTCCGCAACTGCCGCGCCACTGACATCACGCAGGCTGAGAATGGCGAATGGGTGGTGGAAACCGAGAAAGGCACCATCACCTGCGAGCATGTGGTGAACGCAGGCGGCACTTATGCAAGGCAGATGGGTGAATGGTCGGGGCTGCAACTGCCCATGACCTCGATGACCCACCATTATTTCGTGACCGAGCCGGTGCCGGAATTCCAGAACCTGGACAGGGAACTGCCGGTGATCCGCGATGACCGCAAGGTTTCGGGCTATATCCGGATGGAACAGCAGCGCGGGCTGATCGGGATATACGAGAAAGAGAACCCGAACTCGGTCTGGCATGACCATTGCCCGTGGGAATACGAAAACTGGCTGTTCGATGCGGATTACGACCGGGTGATGCCGTGGCTTGAGGAAAGCCTGAACCGCATGCCAATCTTTGCCGAACTGGGTATTCAACGCGACGTACACGGGGCGATCTCGCATCCACCCGACGGTAACCCGCTGATCGGGCCTGCGCCGGGTGTGCGGAACTACTGGTGCTGCTGCGGGACGCAGATCGGTATCGGCTGGGGGCCGGGGCTGACCCGCGAACTGGCGCGCTGGATGGTGCATGGGGCGGCTGACATCTCGATGCGCGAGTATGATCCGCGCCGGTTTGGAAGCTATGCCACCAAGGATTGGCAGGTGATCAAGGCCGAAGAGGATTATTGCCTGCGCCACGAAATCCCCTTCCCGCATTTCAACCGTCTTGAGGGGCGTCCAATCAAGCCGTCCCCGCTGTATGAGCTGCTGAAATCCAAAGGCGCGGTGCATGAGGAAGTCTACGGCTTTGAGCGCCCACGCTGGTTCGCGCGGGACGGTGTGGAACAACGTGATCACTATTCCTTCCGCCGCACCCCCGCCGATGACATGGTTGCGGCCGAGGTCAAAGCAGTGCGCGAAAGCGTCGGTATCATGGATGTCA
This sequence comes from Ruegeria sp., assembly GCF_965221235.1. GTDB lineage: Bacteria > Pseudomonadota > Alphaproteobacteria > Rhodobacterales > Rhodobacteraceae > Ruegeria. The sequence continues at coordinate 1,372,312 of NZ_CBDCRS010000004.1, read as the reverse complement.
CCGCCTTCACCAAGGTCGAGGTCTCGGGGCCGGACGCCTATGCCCTGCTGGATCGGCTGACTGCCAACCGGATGCCGCAAAAGGTGGGCTCGATCACGCTGACCCATATGCTGAACCGCCGGGGTCGGATTGAGCTGGAGACGACAATTGTCCGCATGGCCGAAGACCGTTTCTATCTGGTCTGTGCCGCTTTCTTCGAACAGCGCCTGCTGGATCATCTTGCGCAACAGCGCGCGGATGAGGATGTGCAGATCACCGCTCTGTCAGCCGACTGGTCGGCCCTGTCGCTGAACGGCCCCCGGTCGCGCGACGTGCTGGCGCGCTGCACCGATGCCGATCTGACCAATGCAGGGTTCCGCTGGTTGTCTGCGCAGGAAATCACCATCGCGGGCCACAATGTCTGGGCCTTCCGCATGTCTTATGCCGGTGAGCTGGGCTGGGAGCTGCACATGCTCAACGCCGCCTGTCTCGACGTTTACAACGCGCTTTGGGCGGCGGGTGAGCCGCACGGCATCACCGACTATGGCAGCTTCGCCATGAACGTGATGCGGATGGAGAAGGGCTTTAAAGGCGCAGGCGAGCTGACCAATGAGGTCACCTTGGCCGAAGCCGACGTGCTGCGCTTTGCTCGTACCGACAAAGAGTATCTGGGCAAGGACAAAACCCTGAACACCGACCTGCCGTGGATTTGCGCCTATCTCGAAATCGAACCGGATGGAGAGATTGACGGCCACGGCGGCGAGGCGGTCATGCTGGACGGACGTGTCGTGGGATCGACCGCTTCGGTGGCGTACGGTCACACAGTCGGTAAAATTCTCGCCTTTGCTTATGTCAAACCCGAAGCGGCGACACCCGGAACCGCGCTTGAAGTCGTGATCCACGGCAAACCCCGTGCCGCGCGTGTGCTGGGCGAACCGGCCTACGATCCGCAGAACCTGCTGCCGCGCACTGACGTCGCGATGGAGACTGCGTAATGAGCCTGCCTGATACGATGAAAGCCATGGTCACGATGGGCCATGGCGATCTGGACCAGATGGTGCTGCACGAAAACTGGCCGCGCCCGGACGCCGCCGCCGGAGAGGTGCTGATCAAGGTCGCGGCCTGCGGTTTAAACAACACTGACGTGAACACGCGGTCCGGCTGGTACTCCAAGACCGTCTCTGAGGCGACCACCGGCGGTGCCTTCGAAGAGGTCGGCGAAGAGGACCCGACATGGGGCGGCGCGCCGATCACCTTCCCCCGCATTCAAGGGGCCGACATCTGCGGGGAAATCGTGGCCGTCGGTGAAGGCGTCGATCCCGCGCGCATCGGCGAACGCGTCATCACCGATGGCTGGCTGCGCGACCCTGCTGACCCGGAAAACATGGACAAGACCGGCTATTTCGGTTCGGAACGAGATGGCGGGTTTGCCGAATACGCGACCACGCTTGCGGTTAACGCCGTGCCGATCAACTCGGACCTGTCGGATGCCGAACTGGCGACGTTCTCTTGTTCTTATTCCACCGCCGAAGGCATGCTGACCCGCGCCAATGTAACCGACAAAGACACCGTTTTGGTCCCCGGAGCCTCGGGCGGTGTCGGCGGTGCGCTGGTGCAACTGGCCAAACGCCGTGGCGCGCGGGTGATCGCAATGGCATCCGAGGCGAAACACGCTGATGTCGCCGAGCTTGGCCCCGACATGATCCTGCCTCGTGCACCAAAAAACCTGCGCGCGGTGCTGGGTGGTGAAAAGATTACGGTTGTGGCCGACGTGGTGGGCGGCCCTTATTGGCCGCATCTGATCGACATTCTCGAACGTGGCGGCCGCTATACCTGTTCCGGTGCTATCGCAGGTCCGATGGTCGAGTTTGATCTGCGCACGTTCTACCTGCGCGACCTGACCTTCACCGGCTCAACCGTGATTGATCCGCAGGTGATGAAGAATCTGGTGACATACATCGAAGCTGGTGAAATCAAGCCCGCGCTTGCCGCGACTTATCCGCTGGAGGAATTGCGCGAAGCGCAGGCCGCATTCATCGCCAAGCAGCATACCGGTAATATCGTGGTGGTCCCATGACGCTGGATGACGTTCTGGAAGCCGCGCGGCAATTGCATCAGGCGCATCCTGATCTGGCCGCGTTCGGGGCGTGGCCGTCGGATGTTTCGACAGCCGATCTTGCACCGAACCACGTTCCCGCAACCGATCTGGTACGGGACTTTGATCTTGCGGGCAGTGACCTGACTCAAAAGCTGATTGATGCGGTGAAAGCGACCACCTATCTGGCGCATTGGAAACAGACCTATTCCGAGGATGAGGTCGGGGCCGAATTCCTGCGCAACTACGGGTATTATGAATTGTTTGGCCCCACCGGACATTTCCACTCGACCCAGTTGCGGGGTTATGTCGGGTATTGGGGTCCCGGTCTGAACTATGACTGGCACAGCCATCAGGCCGAAGAGCTGTATCTGACACTTGCGGGCGGTGCGACGTTCTGCGTTGACGGGGACGAGACTTTTGTTGGCCCGAACCAGACGCGGCAACACCAAAGCTGGCAAAGCCACGCGATGGTCACGACGGATCAGCCGATCCTGACTTTTGTTCTTTGGCGCGGCGAAGGAATGGGCGACCTGCCCAGAATGGATGCCGCATGAAGATCACCCGTATCCGCATCTACCAGACCGGGCTGCCTTATGTGGGCGGGGCTTACGTCTGGGGGGCGGGCAACGCGATTAAAACGGCGATTGCCTCGGTTGTGGTGATCGACACCGACGCCGGTCTGCAAGGGTGCGGTGAGTTCACGCCCTGCGGTGAAAACTACATGGTTGCCCATTCCGAGGGCGTCACGGCGCTGGCGCGTCTGGTTGCTCCAAAGCTGTTGGGTGAAGATCCGCGACAGGTGGGCCGGATCGAACAGTTGATGGATCATCTGGTGCAGGGGCACGGATACGCCAAGGCGCCGTTCGATGCGGCCTGCTGGGATATTCTGGGGCAAGCCTGCGATCAGCCGGTCTGGATGCTGCTGGGTGGCAAGTTGACCGACGGTGCTCCGATGTACCGGGTCGCGCCGCAAAAACCGGTGGATGAAACCGTGGCCGAGATGAACCGCTATCGCGAACAAGGGTATCGGCAGTTTCAGGTCAAGGTCGGGGGTGATTGGGCCACCGATATCGACCGAATCCGCACCACAGTGCCTTTGCTGAAACCGGGCGAAAAAGCGATGGCCGATGCCAATCAGGGCTGGCGCGTCGACAATGCGATCCGGGTGGCGCGGGCCACACGCGATCTGGATTTCATCCTCGAACAGCCCTGCCGCACCTACGAAGAATGCCAACAGGTCCGCCGTGTGGCCGAACAGCCGATGAAGCTGGATGAATGTGTCACTGGCATCCACATGGCTCAACGCATCGTGGCAGATCGCGGGGCCGAAATCTGCTGCCTGAAAATCTCGAACCTCGGCGGGCTCAGCAAGGCACGGCGGGTGCGGGACTATCTGGTCGACAACCGCATCCCCGTGGTCAGCGAGGACACCTGGGGCGGAGAGATCACAACCTCGGTCGTCGCCCATTTTGCGGCCTCGACGCCGCCCGAGTATCTGCAAAACACGACCGATCTGATGAACTACAACACCCGATCGACCGGAATCGGCGGTCCTGTGTCGCGGAATGGCAAGCTTTATGCCTCGGACGCGCCTGGATTGGGGGTGACGCCTGATTTCAATAGCCTCGGCGCGCCGGTGGCGGAGTACAATTTATGAAGATCAAGACCATCACCATTTACCACGTGGATCTGCCGTTGGAGCATCCCTATTGGCTTTCAGGTGGGAGGCTGAAATTCGAGACTCTCGATGCAACGATTGTGAAGATCGAAACGGATGCAGGATTGATAGGCTGGGGTGAAGGCACCCCGTGGGGCCATACCTATGTGCCCGCACATGGTCCGGGTATCCGCGCCGGGATTGAGACGATGGCCCCGTTCATTCTGGGGCTCGATCCGCGCAAGGTGCTGGACGTCGAGCGAGCGATGGACCTTGCTTTGCCCGGCCACCTCTATGCCAAAAGCCCGATTGACATGGCCTGCTGGGATATTGCCGGTCAGGCAGCGGGCTTGCCAATAGCCGATCTGATGGGCGGAGGGTCAAGGACGCCGCGCCCGATTGCGTCCTCGGTCGGGGCGAAAACAATCGAAGAAACCCGTGAGGTTATGGAACGCTATCGCAGCCGCGGCTACGTCGCGCATTCGGTGAAGATTGGGGGCGATGTCGAGCGTGACATTGCCCGCGTCCGCGACGTTGAAAGTATCCGGCGACCGGGTGAGATTGTCCTCTATGACGTCAACCGAGGTTGGACCCGGCAACAGGCTCTGCGCGTGATGAGCGCCTGTGAGGACCTGAACGTCATGTTCGAGCAGCCCGGCGAGTCGCTGGATGATATTGCAGCAATCTCGGGCCGTCACGCCTCGCCCGTATCCGTGGATGAAAGCCTCGTGACCTTGCAGGACGCCGCCCGGATCGCCCGCGACGGTCTGGCCGAAGTGTTCGGGATCAAGCTGAACCGCGTTGGCGGTCTGACCAAAGCCGCGCGGATGAGGGACATCGCGCTGGCCCATGGCATCGACATGTTCGTTATGGCCACCGGGGGCTCGGTTCTGGCCGATACAGAAGCGCTGCATCTGGCGGCGACTATCCCCGACGACAATTGCCACGCCGTCTGGGCCTGTCAGGACATGATCACTGTGGACATCGCAGGCGGGCGTGGTCCCCGCAATATCGACGGCCACCTGCACCTGCCGGAAACGCCGGGGCTTGGCGTGCATCCAGACGAGGATGCGCTGGGTGAGCCGGTCGCGGAGTACGGAAAATGACGCAAGGAAACGGTATGCAATTGTATGCTGAATTATTGAAATTTGCGGCTATCACCCCTATGTTAATGAAAATAAGTAATAATTTTAGGGGCAAATATGGACGTATCTCACGTTATTGTTGCAGTCGTCGCACTGGGAATCGGGGTGGTGATTGGTCAGAACCGCAAACGGAAGGACGCCGATTCAATCTTTGGCAGCGTTCAACCCCCGCAACAAAGCGGCAAGTCGGAGCAGGGCAAAGGGGATATGTCTGCCGGGATGCGTCTTTTTGCGTCGATTTTTCTGTCTGGCTGGCTCATCGCATGGACTGCAGGGATTTTGATGGCGTTCTCAACCTTTGCCTCCGCCGGGGGCGGAGCCTCGCTGTTTGTGTTCGGATGGTTGATCGCGGCTATCGCCGGTTGGTTTTGGGCGGTCTATACGCTGTGGAAGCTGGTAACCGGGCGGCCCGTAAAACTGCGCGGTTGGAACTGACGCCGCCGCTTACGGCTATCGGAGCGCGGACATGAAGATCACCAAGTTAACGCTGTGGTCCGTCGATCTGACCAGCCATGAGACCTATCACATGGCCGAAGGCAAGACCTGCGCGACCGTGACCTCTCATATCCTGTGCCTTGAAACGGATACCGGCCTGCAAGGCTGGGGAGAGGTCTGTCCGATCCCGCACTACCTTCCGGCCTATGCCGGGGGCGTTGCAAGCGCGGTAACAGAGATGGGGCCGGAAATTCTGGGCATGTCCCCGTTCGGTGTGGATGCGCCAATGCGCAAACTTGATGGGTTCCTGCAAGGGCATCTTTATGCCAAGTCCATTGTCGACCTTGCGTTGTGGGATCTGTTCGGCAAGGCTACCGGCCAGCCGGTCTATGCCCTGTTGGGCGGGCGGACGCGCAAGGACATGCCGCTCTATCATTCGATCACCTGTATCGCCCCGGATGAGATGGCGCGGATCGCTCAGACGGCCTATCAGACCGGCATTCGCCAGTTTCAGGTCAAGTTGGGGGTCGAAGGCGACTGGCAGGCCGATGCTGAACGCCTGATCAAAGTGCGCGAGGCTGTGGGGCCGGGGCCGCTGGTCTATGGCGACTGGAACTGCGGCGCGTCGCGTTTGCAGGCCACCCGGACGGGCCGTGCAGTTGCGCATCTGGATATGATGCTGGAGCAGCCCTGCAAAACGCTGGAAGACTGCGCCGCTGTTCGTCAGGCCACGGGCCTGCCCATGAAGATCGACGAGAACGCATACGATCTGCCCTCGCTAATGCGCGCGCATGAGTTGGGCTGCATGGACGCGGTAGCCCTGAAGCTCTCTAAATTCGGTGGATTGTCGGCGATGCGCCGGGCGCGGGATTTGACCTTACAGCTGGGGGCCGAGATTTGCGCCGAATGCACCTGGGGATCGGATGTCGTCACTGCTGCTGCGCTGCACTTTGCGGCTTCGACCCCGCATGGATCGCTGCTGAACACCTGTGATCTGGCGTCCTATGTCGCGCCCCGAATCTGCCCCGGTGCACCCAACCGTGACAACGGCAGGATTGCGCCGCCCGAAGGTCCGGGGTTAGGTGTTGTGCCAGACCCGGACGTCCTTGGTTCCCCGATATTGGAGATCGTGTGAGATGCTGAAAATAAACACTCAATCCGAATGGATTGCCCGCGCCAACGCCGTTCTGCCCGCCGGAGGCTTCGGAAACTTTGACCCCGGTATCATCATCTCGCGTGGTGACGGCAGCCATGTCTGGGATGAAGACGGCAACGAGTATATCGACTACCTGATCGGCTCGGGTCCGATGCTGCTGGGTCATGGCAACCCCGAGGTGATGGAGGCGGTGCTGGAGCAACTGCCCAAGGGCATGACCTTCTTCGCCAACAATGCCAAAGGCATCGAACTGGCCGAAGCCATCATCGACGCCGTGCCCTGCTGTGAACAGGTCCGCTTTGTCGCTTCGGGTGGTGAGGCGGATATGTATGCGATCCGTCTGGCCCGCGCTTATACCGGGCGTGACAAGATTCTGAAATTCGAAGGCGGCTATCACGGCATGAGCGCCGAGGCGCAGATGAGCCTTGCCCCCAGCCGTCAGGTTAATTTCCCACAAGCCGTGCCGGACAGCGCAGGCATCCCCGCAGGCGTGGCCGAGCAGATGCTGGTTGCGCCGTTCAATGACCTTGAGGCCGTGGCCGCCCTGCTGGACGAACATGATGATGTGGCCGCAATCATGGTTGAGCCGCTGCAACGGATCATTCCGCCCACGCCCGGATACCTGCAAGGCCTGCGGGACCTGTGCGACAAGCACAATGTCCTGCTGATCTTCGACGAGATCGTCACCGGTTTTCGTCTGGCGTATGGCGGTGCGCAGGAAAAATACGGCGTAACGCCGGATATCTGCACATTGGGCAAGATCACGGGCGGCGGCTTCCCTCTGGCCGCGTTGGGCGCAAGCGCTGACATCATGAAGCATTTCGACAAAGCTCAGGTCGGTGAGGAAGGCTGGCTGATGCAGCTGGGTACTTTGTCCGGCAACCCCGTGGCCTCGGTTGCGGGTCTCAAGACGATGGAGATTCTGCGGCGTGACGGTATCTATGACCAGCTGCGCGCCACGGGGGCGGCATTGCAGCAGATGCAGGTGGACGCGTTGACCAAGGCGGGCATTCCGCATCAGATCGTCGGAGATGAGACTTTGTTCGATGTCTATTTCACCGATGCCGCCTGCCGGGACTATCGCAGCGCCAAGCATGATGATCCCCGTCGCAGCGTGGTTTACAACGACAACCTGCGCGCGAATGGTATCTTCAAAGCTCCGGGCAAGCTCTATCCGTCGCTGGCTGTGACCGAGGCTGATCTGGAACAGACACGGGCAGCCGTTGAAAAGGCGGTTAAGGCGATCAGCGCGATCTGAGTTCGGACTGCCAGAAAAGAAATCGGGCCGCTGTCGAACCACGACAGCGGCCCTTACCGAATGGTTCTGCGGGTCAGGACTCGCCCCCTCGAATACCACTTAAAAGATAAAACAGACCTAAACTTTTCGACTTTTTCGAGACCAACCCTGCGTCTCACTCGGTATGTCACCTTGATGCCCTATCCCGGGGCCGTCCACAGTGAAACAGTTCACATTACACAAACTTTTTTCATTTTCTCCAATCGAAGAACCCTGGGCCCGCCCGTTTCAGCAGGGTTTCGGCCATCGCACGGCCCATATCAGCGCCGTCTTCGATGGTGCCGGTCAATTCCTCGGCAATCGCCTCTGACCCGTCGGGGCGCAGTACCTCTCCACGCAGTCGCAGTCGGTTCTCGTGAACCTCGGCCAGCCCGGCAATCGGTGTTTCGCAAGATCCGTCCAACGCCGCCAATAGTGCGCGTTCGGCCAACAGGCGCTGGCCGGTTTCGGCGTGATGAATGGCCTCCAGCATACCAGCAGCACGGGAATCGTCACTGCGCCGTTCGATGCCGATGGTCCCTTGCGCGATGGCGGGCAGCATGTCTTCGGGCGCAATGGCGGTGGCGGGGACGTCCGCCATATTCAGGCGGCGGATACCGGCCATCGCCAGAAACGTGCAATCCGCCACGCCATTGGCCAGTTTCTTCAACCGGGTCTGAACATTGCCGCGAAACTCGACCACGTTCAGGTCAGGGCGCCGGTTCAGCAACTGGGCCCGGCGGCGCAGCGATGACGTACCGACCACTGCGCCTTGCGGCAGGTCATGGATCGAGTTGAGGCTGGGCGAGATAAACGCATCACGCACGTCTTCGCGCGGCAGGAAGGTGTCCAGCACCAGACCGTCTGGCTGTTCCACGGGCATGTCCTTGGTGGAATGCACTGCGATGTCGATATCGCCGCGCAGCATCGCCTCTTCGATTTCCTTGGTGAACAGACCCTTGTTGCCGATCTCTTTCAGCGGGCGGTCGGCGTCGATCATGGCGCGATTGTCGCCGGTGGTCTTGATCACCACGATTTCGAACGCCTCATCCGGCAGATCAAATGCGGTCCCCAGTCGTTGCCGGGTTTCATAAGCTTGCGCCAAAGCCAGAGGCGAGCCACGTGTGCCGATTTTCAGCGGTGATGCGGGAGAAGGCAGGGTCAGTGTCATAAGCCAAGCTTTAGTCGCGTCACATTGCCCTGACAATGGGGGCAGAGCTTGACAAATTGCCACTGAGGGCCGACCCGTTGCGGCAAACCAGACGATTGGGGACAACAATGGCCGAGACAAAGAAACTGCTGCGGGCACTGGCGGGTGAGGTGCAGGATGTGCCTCCGATCTGGATGATGCGTCAGGCCGGGCGGTATCTGCCAGAATACCGCGCCACCCGCGCGCAGGCCGGGGACTTCCTATCTCTGTGCTACAATCCCGAACTGGCGGCCGAGGTGACCTTGCAACCGATCCGGCGTTATGGGTTCGACGCGGCGATTTTGTTTGCCGACATCCTGCTGGTGCCGCAGGCGCTGGGCGCGGATTTGTGGTTTGTCACCGGAGAGGGCCCACGCCTGTCAACTATCACGCAGCAATCAGAGTTTGACGCGCTGAAGCCGGTTGAAGAAATCCACGAAACTCTGTCGCCTGTTTACGAAACAGTCCGCATCCTGTCGCGGGAGTTGCCGTCCGAGACAACTTTGATCGGGTTTGCTGGTGCGCCCTGGACGGTGGCCACTTATATGATCGCCGGGCGCGGGACACCGGATCAGGGACCGGCCCATGCGCTGCGCGAGGAAAACAACGCCTTGTTCGAGGCGCTGCTGGAGCGGATCACTCTGGCGACGATCGAGTACCTCTCGGCCCAGATTGAGGCCGGGGCTGAAGTGGTCAAGATCTTCGACAGCTGGGCCGGGTCGTTGAAGGGGGAGGCGTTCCAGAAATACGCCGTTGAGCCGTGCCGCGTGATTACGCAGGCGATCAAGGAACGTCATCCGGGCATTCCGGTGATTGGTTTCCCGCGCGAGGCCGGGGATGGCTATATCGGCTTTGCCAAGGCGACCGGCGTGGATTGTGTCGCGCTGGACAACTCGGTGTCGCCGGACTGGGGGGCCGAGCACGTGCAGGTCGATGGATGTGTGCAGGGTAATCTGGCCTCGTCGCATATGGTGACCGGCGGGCAGGCTCTGGTCGATGAAACGCGGCGGATTGTCGAGGCGTTTTCAAAAGGGCCGCATATTTTCAATCTGGGGCATGGGATTACGCCGGATGCGGACCCGGAGAACGTGCAGCTGATGATCGACACCGTGCGCGGGCGATAAAAGGGAAGGGGGCCAGCCCCTTTCTTGGCCTGCGGCCAATTCATCCCCCGAGGTATTTCTGGCCAGATGAAGAGCGGACCGGTTTTGCTTGGCAGGGCCGGACGCGATTGACCTTTTGGCAAAAATGCTCAGAACACTGTGCGTAAGTGATCTGTTCCCTGCTGTCATCGCAAGATAAGGTCCGGGCCAGAACGGGGACGACGTATGACCACCATTTTGTCCATTAAGAACTTGCGCAAATCCTATGCCGACGGGTTTGAGGCGCTGAAAGGCGTGTCGCTAGAGATTGAAGAGGGCGAGATTCTTGCGCTGCTGGGACCAAACGGGGCGGGCAAGACGACTCTGATCTCGACCATCTGCGGAATTACCACGCCGACCTCGGGTTCGGTGACGGTGGGTGGCCACGACATTCTGACCGACTTTCGTGCCGCGCGCCGGATGATCGGGCTGGTGCCGCAGGAAATCGCGTTGGAGCCGTTTGAAAAGGTTTGGAACACGGTTCGCCTGTCCCGCGGGTTGTTCGGATATGGTCGCGACGATGCGCGGATTGAAGAGATTCTGCGCAAGCTGTCTTTGTGGGACAAGCGCAAGAATGCGATCAAGGAACTGTCGGGCGGTATGAAACGCCGGGTGTTGATCGCCAAGGCTTTGGCGCACGAACCTCGCGTGCTGTTTCTGGATGAGCCCACCGCAGGTGTAGATGTCGAGCTGCGCAAGGATATGTGGGAGATCGTGGGCGAGCTGAAACAGGCCGGTGTGACCATCATTCTGACCACGCATTACATCGAAGAAGCCGAAGCCATCGCCGACCGTATTGGCGTCATCGACAAGGGCGAGTTGCTGCTGGTGCAGGACAAAGACACGCTGATGGCTCAGATGGGTAAAAAACAGATCGAGGTGATGCTGGCCGATCCGATCCAGACCATTCCTGAGTGTCTGGCGGCGCATAATCTGGTGCTGAACGGCAACGGTGATGCGCTGGTCTATACCTATGACACCCATGCTGACCGCACCGGGATCACAACGCTGTTGAATGATGTGGCACAGGCCGGGCTGGTGTTGCGCGACGTGCAGACCCGGCAGTCGAGTCTGGAAGAGATTTTCGTCAATCTGGTGTCGGGAGAGCCTGCATGAACTGGTCCGCCATTGCCGCCATCTACCGGTTCGAAATGGCCCGGTTCTTTCGCACTATGGCGCAAAGCTTTGTGTCCCCTGTCCTGTCGACCTCGCTGTATTTCGTCGTCTTCGGCACCGCCATCGGCAGCCGCATTCAAGAGGTCGAGGGTGTGTCTTACGGCGCGTTCATCGTTCCGGGGCTGATCATGCTTTCGGTCGTGATGCTGTCGATCTCAAACGCCTCGTTTGGGATTTACTTCCCCAAGTTTCTGGGCACGATTTACGAATTGCTGTCCGCTCCCGTAAATTTTATCGAAATTGTGATCGGCTATGTGGGGGCCTCGGCCACCAAGGCGCTGTTTGTGGGCTTGGTCATTCTGGCTACGGCCACTTTCTTTGTGGATTTACGCATCGAACACCCGTTTGCGATGGCGGCATTTCTGATCCTGACCTGCCTCAGCTTTTCTTTGCTGGGATTCATCATCGGTATTTGGGCCAGTAACTTCGAACAAATGTCGCTGGTGCCGCAGCTTGTGGTGACGCCTCTGATCTTTCTGGGTGGGACGTTTTATTCGATTTCAATGCTACCCCCGGTCTGGCAGACGATCACATTGTTCAACCCGGTGGTATATCTGATCTCGGGGTTTCGCTGGTCGTTTTACGGGTTGGCGGACGTGCCGATCGGGCTCAGCCTGCTGGCCATTCTGGCTTTTACCGGGCTGTGTCTGGGCATCATCTGGTGGATCTTCAAAACCGGCTGGCGGATACGCAGTTAAGCAACAGGTGGGCGTTGCATTTTTGCCCACTGACCTCAGGAAATGTGTTCACGTCGCGTTTTACGCAGCGGCGCTCTCTTGTTTACCGGTTGGGCGCACTCTACATCGGCATCCATGAAACTCAGCCTGCCGTTTGTCAAAAAGCAACCTGTTGTGGCCGTTGTGCGCCTGTCCGGAGCCATAGGGATGTCCGGGCGTGGGTCGATGTCCGACACCGCTCTGGCCCCTGTGCTGGAGAAAGCCTTTCGCAAAGGTAAACCCGCCGCCGTCGCGCTTGAGGTCAACTCGCCCGGTGGATCGCCGGTGCAGAGTTCACTGATCGGGGCCCGTATCCGACGGCTGTCCGAAGAGCTCGACGTGCCGGTTTTTGCGTTTGTCGAGGATGTGGCGGCATCCGGCGGTTATTGGCTGGCAGCCGCTGCGGATGAAATTTACGCCGATGACAGTTCAGTTCTGGGGTCGATTGGGGTGATATCGTCAAGCTTTGGCGCGCATGTCCTGCTGAAACGGCAGGGTATTGAACGGCGCGTGCATACGGCGGGCGAGTCGAAATCTATGCTCGACCCGTTTTCACCGGAAAAGAAAGAGGATGTCGCCCGGCTGGAAGCACTGTTGACCGATATCCATGAGAACTTCATCGCCCATGTCAAAGCCCGGCGCGGTATGCGGCTGGACGAAACTCAGGACCTGTTCACTGGTGAAATCTGGCTGGCGCGGCGCGCGCAGGAACTGGGATTGATCGACGGCATTGCGCATCTGAAACCCAAGATGCAGGAACGCTTTGGCGACAAGGTCAAATTCCGCCGCTACGGCCTGCGCAAACCGCTCTGGTCGCGGTTTGGCGCGTCTCTGGCGCAGGACGCCATCGCCGGGCTTGAGGAGCGCGCCGCCTACGCGCGTTTCGGTTTGTGACGTGATTATCAAGATTGTCACCCTCTTCCTGATTGCCATGGGGGTCCTGGCGATGTTCGGAAAGCTGCGCTTTCCGGGGCAGAAGCGGTTGCAATCGCAAAGATGCCCGCGCTGCGGGCGGTTCAGGATCGGTAAAGGCCCCTGCGCCTGCGAAAAAGGAGGCCGTTCATGACGGCATGGCTGTTATCCGGCCTTGGATTGCTGATCCTGCTGCTGGCGGGCGACGCGCTGGTGCGGGGCGCGGTGAACCTGAGCCTGCGCATGGGTGTGCCCGCGCTGATCGTCAGCCTGACGATTGTGGCTTTTGGAACGTCAGCCCCTGAGCTGCTGATCGCCATCAGCGCGATCAAGGAAAACGCGCCCGGCATTGCGTTGGGCAACGTGGTCGGGTCGAACACGGCGAATATCCTGCTGGTTCTGGGATTGCCCGCGTTATTGGCGACACTGCACACCAGCGAATGCGATAGCCGCAGGAACTATGTCTTTATGCTGTTGGCCTCGGTGCTGTTCATCGGGCTTGCTTTCTGTGGCGTGTTCAACCTGTTCAGCGGGGCCATTCTGCTGGCGGCCTTGGCGCTGGTTCTGTGGAATGCCTTCCGCGAAGCCAAAGCCCATCGCAGAGCCTGTGGCGAAGCGTGCGAGGATGAGGAAGAACTGGACGGTCTGGAAGAGGCCGATCCGAACATGCCGTACTGGAAGATCTCGATCTATCTGGTTCTGGGCCTGATCGGGCTGCCCATGGGCGCGCATCTGTTGGTAGAAAACGCAACCGAGATCGCCCGCACCTATGGCATTAGCGAGACGGTGATTGGCTTGACGCTGGTCGCGGTCGGAACATCTCTGCCCGAGCTGGCAACGACCGTAATGGCGGCCCTGCGGCGGCAGGCGGATGTCGCGCTCGGCAATGTGATCGGGTCGAATATGTTCAACCTGCTGGCCATTGTCGGCATTGCCACTCTGGTTGGCCCCATTCCCGTCGACCCGGAATTCCTTGAGTTCGATCTTTGGGTCATGCTGGGCGCGTCACTGCTGCTGATCCCGTTCGTGTTTTTCAAAAAAGATATCACGCGGGTTTGGGGCGTGGTGTTGACAGTTTTGTATGCGGTCTACGTCATCGCTCTGTTGGCGTGATTTGACTGAGAGGTAGCCCCATGACCCGAGCCTTAGTGACCGGTGCCGGAATTCGACTTGGCCGGGCAATGGCTCTGTATCTGGCGCAACGTGGGTTTGATGTGGCGGTGCATTATGCGACCTCTGAACAACCTGCTTTGGAGACTGTGGCTGAGGTCGAGGCGCTGGGGCGCAAAGCGGTTGCCCTGCAGGCCGATCTGCTGGACGAAGCACAGGTCAGTGCGTTGCTGCCCCGTGCGGCTGAGGCGCTGGGCGGGCCGATCACCTGTCTGGTCAACAACGCCTCGATCTTTGAATATGACAACATCCAAACGGCCACACGGCAAAGCTGGGACCGCCATATGGACAGCAATCTGCGCGCGCCTTTCGTGTTGACGCAGGCGATGGCGGAACAGGGGCTGACACCTGAAACAGACGACGCCGGAGAGCCTGTGGCCACGGGCTTGATCGTGAACATGGTTGACATGCGGGTGCGCAAGCTGACGCCCGAGTTCATGTCCTACACCATCGCCAAGATGGGTCTATGGGCGCTGACCCGTACTGCGGCACAGGCGCTGACACCCGCGATCCGCGTCAACGCAATCGGGCCGGGACCGACCATGCAGGGCCATCGTCAGAGCGAGGCTCACTTCAAGGCACAACGCGCGAACACGGTTCTGGAGCGGGGGGCCAACCCGTCGGATATCACCGCGGCACTGGGCTATTTTCTGGACGCTCACGCCGTTACCGGGCAGCTTTTGTGCGTGGATGGCGGGCAGCATCTGGGTTGGCAAACGCCGGATGTTCTGGGCGTAGAATAGGTAAAATCGCTGCAAGTTTTGCACCGCTCTCATTCGCGTTACCTGCACGTTACAAAAATGTCTTTTTTTTCATATACTTGCCATGTGTAGGAAAAAATATCATGGCTCAGTTCGCAAATTGTGTGCATGAGGTCCCAATCGCGGTCGCGAGACAGGATCTGGCCGATGATTTCAGCAGGTCACACCGTTCGAACCATCGCAGGTAGTTTTCGAGGTATTTGCTCGAAACGCCGCGATAGCGGCGCAGGAAGTCCTTCAACCCACTGTGCCGATTGTTGGCTGTTTGTATGTGAGCCACCCCACGCACCCGTTCACCGGCGGACTGGTTCAATGCTTCGTGTCTGACCCCAAGTGACTTGGCGCAGGGCGGGTAAACGTTGTTTCCATCAGTGACCAGAAGGATGTCATCATCAATCCGGGGTTCCAGAACGCTGTGTATGCTGTCAGCTGTGACAGATGGAAGGACGGAACACGCCGTTGTGCCGCCTCGGTCCACGGCAACCAATATCGGAACCTGTTCGTCTGACAGACCGCGCTTGCTGGCCTTGCCGCCCCTGCGGCGCGCCTTGCGATCAAGTTTGCGATCGCCCTTGCGGCTCTTGAGAACATAGGTCTCGTCGGCTTCGACAATGCCCTTGAGTTTTGGAGGGTCCTGGTCCTTCGTGCCTAAAAATCGGTGCCGCCAACGAAACGCCGTAGAGACGGCAAAATTACAGCGCTTTGCAGACGCGCGAACGGTCAGCCCATCCGCAAGGCAGCCCCCAAAGGCGAGCCATCTGTCCTTCTTGTGCAGGCCCTGTAAAGCCGTGCCCGTTGCCGCGTTGAAAGTCTTGTTGCAGGCCTTGCATTGATACCGCTGTAGCCCTCGGGCCTTGCCCCGCGAAACCGCGCCAGGCGTGCCACAATGCGGGCACTCACGGTCCTCGGCGACGCGCGCTTCGATCGCTGCCAGCGAAGCGGATGGCTCAGTTTCCCCCAGCAACACAGCCTGTGCTTGCTGCCTCTGCGCCAGACTGAGACCGTCTATGCGGGATAACCACTCCTGAAACTGCTTGTGATCCACTGTCAATACCTCCTCGATTTTCCCAAGATCATATCAGAAACGTGAAGCTTGCATACGATTTACGAACTGAGCCAATATCATTTAAAAACAATGCGCTAATATAGTGCCTAATTTTTGTGCAAATCAAAGAATCCTTAATGAAACAAGGGTCATCCGCGATCGTGGGAAACTTATCTTCATAGTTATCCACAGAAACCGTGGATTTGTTTTCTCTTGATCTGAGGGACGCAAGATTGCAGCCATGGACAGAGAATCATATCTGAGGCTCATGACCACCGAAAGCGAATCCTCCCCGACCGGCTATGCCTGCATTCAGCGTTATGTGAAAACGCTGGACAGCTCGCCCGGTGTCTATCGGATGCTGGATGCAGACAGCCGGGTTCTGTACGTGGGCAAGGCGCGGAACCTGAAGGCGCGGGTGTCGAATTATACGCGTCCGGGTCATTCGGGGCGGATCGAGAAGATGATCGCCTTGACCGCCTCGATGATGTTCCTGACCACGCGGACCGAGACCGAAGCGCTGCTGCTTGAGCAGAACCTGATCAAGCAGCTCAAGCCCAAGTACAACGTGCTGCTGCGGGACGACAAAAGCTTTCCGAACATTCTGGTCGCCAAGGATCATGCCTATCCGCAGATCAAGAAACATCGCGGAGCGAAGAAGGAAAAGGGCGCGTATTTCGGCCCCTTCGCCAGCGCCGGTGCGGTGAATCGGACGCTGAACCAGTTGCAAAAGGCGTTCCTGCTGCGGAACTGCTCGGATTCGATGTTCGACAGTCGCACGCGGCCCTGCCTGCTGTATCAGATCAAACGCTGTTCGGGGCCATGCGTTGGGCTGATCTCGGAAGCCGATTACCGCGAAAGCGTCAAGGATGCGGAACGCTTCCTGTCGGGCCGTTCGACCAAGGTGCAAGAGGAGTTGGCCGAGCAGATGATGGCCGCGTCCGAGGCGATGGAGTTCGAACGCGCCGCCGGTTTGCGCGACCGTATCCGGGCGCTGACGCAGGTGCAGACCTCGCAGGGTATCAACCCGCGCGGTGTCGCCGAGGCGGATGTGATCGGGCTCTATATGGACAGCGGGCAGGCCTGCGTTCAGGTGTTTTTCATTCGCGCGAACCAGAACTGGGGGAACAAGGACTTCTACCCTCGGGTCGGGGCGGATGTGTCCCCGGCTGAGGTGATGGAGGCTTTCCTAGGTCAGTTCTACGACAACAAGGAACCGCCGCGGCAGCTGATCCTGTCCGATGCCATCGAGAATGCCGACCTGATGCAAGAGGCGCTGTCCGAAAAAGCCGGGCGCAAGGTGGAAATCCTTGTGCCTCAGCGCGGCGAGAAACAGGAACTGGTTGCTGGTGCCTTGCGCAATGCACGCGAGTCCCTTGCGCGCCGAATGTCGGAAAGTGCTACACAGGCCAAGTTGCTGCGCGGTGTGGCAGAGGCGTTTGATCTGGATAACCCACCAAGACGGATTGAGGTCTATGACAACTCTCATATCCAAGGCACCAACGCGGTGGGTGGGATGATCGTCGCGGGCCCTGAGGGCTTCATGAAGAACGCCTATCGCAAGTTCAACATCCGCGGCGATGACCTGACGCCCGGCGATGACTTTGGCATGATGAAAGAGGTTCTGACCCGCCGCTTCACCCGTCTGCAAAAGGAAGACCCGGATCGCGATAAGGGCATGTGGCCCGACCTTCTGCTGATCGACGGCGGGGCCGGGCAGGTGAGCGCTGTGCACGAGATCATGGTCGAGCATGGCGTCGAAGACATCCCGATGGTCGGTGTCGCCAAGGGTGTCGACCGTGACCATGGCAAGGAAGAATTCCACCGCATAGGCCAGCGACCTTTCGCGCTGAAACGCAATGATCCTGTGTTGTACTTTGTACAACGGCTACGGGATGAGGCGCACCGCTTTGCCATTGGCACGCACCGTGCCAAACGGGCCAAGGCGGTGGGTGCGACACCGCTGGACGAAATCCCTGGCGTGGGCGCGGCGCGTAAACGCGCGTTGCTGACTCATTTCGGAAGCGCCAAGGCGGTTAGCCGGGCCAACCTGGCGGATCTGAAAGCGGTCGAAGGTATCTCAGCCGGGCTGGCGCAGAAGGTCTATGATTTCTTCCACGACAAGGGCTAGGCCCGCCGTCCGCGCCACAGGATATACAGCCCCGATGCCACGATCAGCGCGCTGCCGATCCACATGGTCTGGTCCAGACGTTCTCCGAAGAACACCACACCCAAGGCAACTCCGAACAGCAGGCGGGAATAGCGGAACGGGGTAACGGCCGAGACCTCGCCCGTGCGCATTGCTTTCATCAGTGAGGCATAGGCGGCGGTGCCCATCAGGACGGCTCCGGCCACGTGCAGCCCGGTGTGCAGGTCCACGGCGGCAACTGGCGCGCCCTCCCAGAACCGATAGGCAAGACCGGCAACGATGATGCAGAGAAAGCCGTAAAAGCCCAACACCTCAGTGCCAAGGGTTGCCGGGGCTGCCCGGCTGGCCAGATCGCGTCCGGCAAAACCCAGCATCCCCAGCACAGCGAGCAGCGAGAGCGCGGAAAAGCTGTCTCCGGTCGGTTGGATGATGATCACCACGCCGATAAGCCCAACTAGAATAGCGCTCCACCGTCGCCAGCCGACGGTCTCGCCAAAGACCAGCGCCGCTCCGGCGACGACGACCAGTGGCGTGGCTTGCAGGATCACGGTGGCGGCAGACAAGGGCGTCAGCGTGATCGCCAGCACATAGAACAGTCGTCCGAGGATTTCGAACAGCACCCGCACCTTCATCGGTCGTGACAGGACGTCGGGCTGAAACAGGTTTGTGCCACGTATCAAGGCCACTGCCGCAAAGATGGCGGACCCGCCCACCCCGAACAGGATCAGGATCTGCCAGATTGGCAGTGCCGCAGACGCACCTTTCAGCAATGCGTCCTCCAGCGCAAAAAGCGCCATGGCCGAGATCATCCAGGCGCTGCCGATCAGGTTGGAGCGGGGGTCGGTTTGAATATGGACCGTCATGTCTTTGCCGTGTTGGAAACCAAGCGCCAATCTGACCGCAAAGCACCCGCGCGCCAAGGGGGTATCCTGCTGAGAGTTTCCGCTTGCGACCCTTTGACCTTCAGCGCTGCAACCGCCTGTGATCGGGTCAGATTTTTGCCAAGCTGCCTTTAATGTCTGGAACCGGCAAGGTAATGTCCAGACCATGAAGTGGAACCTGCCCAATATTCTGACCGTGCTACGCCTGCTCGCAGCCCCCGGTCTGGCCGTAATGTTTCTGTATTTCACCCGACCATATGCGGACTGGTTTGCTTTGGTGCTGTTCCTGTCAGCGGCCATCACCGATTGGTTCGACGGCTACCTGGCGCGGGCATGGAAGCAGGAGACCAAGATCGGAGCCATGCTGGACCCCATAGCCGACAAGGCGATGGTGGTGATCGCGCTGATGATCCTGGTGGGCTATTCGAATGAAAACTGGACCCCCTGGCTGGTGCTGCCTGCGACCGTGATCCTGTTCCGCGAGGTGTTCGTCTCCGGCCTGCGGGAATATCTGGGCGATACCGCCGGGACATTGAAAGTGACGAAGCTGGCCAAATGGAAAACCACCGCTCAGATGGTGGCGATCGCAGTTCTGTTCTCGCAGGGTATCTTTGAACACTACTTTGTGATGGGCACTTTCGGAATGAACCCGGAACTGATTGATCAGGCGCTGACCGGGCAGATTGACGATGCAAATCACCTGCGCTGGCATCTTGAGGGGATGTTCTGGTCTGGTCGTATCGGGCTGTGGCTGTTGTGGATTGCCGCGACGCTGACATTGATCACCGGCTACGACTACCTACGTAAAGCCATGCCCCATCTGAAGGAGAGCTAAGCGATGGACGTGCTGTATTTCGCCTGGGTCCGCGAACGGATCGGCCTGCCGAAAGAGAACGTCGAGACCGAGGCGACAACTGTATCCGAGTTGGTCGCCGAACTCAGCGCGCGTGAAGATCGTTACGCCGCAGCTTTTGCCGATCTGTCCGCGCTGCGCGTCGCGTTGGATCAGGAGCTTTCCGATTTCGATGCCTCGCTCACTGGTGTGCGCGAAGTGGCATTCTTTCCACCCATGACCGGTGGCTGACATGCGCGTCGTGGTTCAGGAAGAGGCATTCGATCTGGGGGCCGAGGCCAACGCCTTTGCTGCCGGGGATGACGCCAACGGGGCCATTGTGACCTTCACCGGCGTGGTCCGCGATCTGGCCTCGGGCGATCTGGATGTGATGGAGATCGAACACTACCCCGGCATGACCGAACGCGCCCTGACAAAAATCGCCGAAGAGGCGCAGACGCGATGGTCCTTGGGCGATGTGCTGGTGATCCATCGCCACGGGCGTCTGGCGCCGGGCGACCGGATCATGATGGTCGCCACCGCCGCGCGGCACCGCAAGGATGCGTTTGAGGCGGCGGAGTATCTGATGGACTACCTCAAATCCCGCGCGCCGTTCTGGAAGAAAGAGATCACGAACGCCGGTGCCGAATGGGTTGCCGCGAAGGATGAAGACGAAGACGCGCTGACCCGTTGGTGATCAGATCAGCCGTGTTCACTTCATCAGATTGCTGAGCTCGGCATCTGGAATCGCGTCAGCCGCATACCCGAATGTACCTTTCGATTTCACTTCTTCCGCAGCCCGTCTCAGCGCGCCAAACGCCGCGCGTGCGAAAGATCCGCCAACGCTGATGCGCCGCACGCCTGCGTCAGACAAGTCAGAGACGGTATAGGTCGGTCCGCTTAATCCCATCAGAACATTCACCGGTTTGTCGACTTCGCGGCAGACGGTCCTGATTGCGTCCAGATTCGGCAGGCCGGGGGCATAAAGCACGTCTGCTCCCGCGTCGGAGTACAATTGCAATCGTTTGATCGTATCGCCTAAATCGGGGCATCCCCACAGGTAGTTCTCTGCCCGTGCAGTCAAAAGGAACGGTAAGTGCGCTGACGTTTCCGCAGCGGCTTGAATGCGATCAACCGCTTCGTGCAGACCATATATCGGGGCATCGGAATCGCCCGTGGCATCCTCGATCGATCCACCAACCAGGCCGATCTCTTCCGCCATACGGATTGTTTCAGCGCAGTCTTCGGGCGCGTGCCCAAACCCGCCCTCAAGGTCGGCAGAGACGGGCAGGGCGACAGCGTTGGCGATATCTGACGCATTGGCCAACAGTTCATCCCGGCTCAGTTCTGCGCAGGAATCGCGTTTGCCTTGGGAATAGGCATATCCCGCACTGG
Source organism: Ruegeria sp. (assembly GCF_965221235.1). GTDB lineage: Bacteria > Pseudomonadota > Alphaproteobacteria > Rhodobacterales > Rhodobacteraceae > Ruegeria. The sequence goes on along the minus strand of NZ_CBDCRS010000004.1, from coordinate 1,351,198 downwards.
TCGTGGCCAGCGCGTCAAAGCCCATACCGGCCAGCAGCTTTGCCGAGCCCGCATCCCAAGCATTGGGCATCACGAAAGCCTTTTGTCCGAAATGCAGGTTCTTGAAATGGTCGAACTGAATCTGTTGTCGTGACATTGGTCGCCCCCAAGTTTCGGGATGACCTTACCGAGGTGAGAACGTAATGAGAACAAAAAAGCGTAAGCGCTCGGTTAGGGCGCTTAATCCGCGTTATTGATCCGACCGCGCAGTTCTTCGGCCTCTTGCCGGGCGGCGCGTAGCCCGTCCATGGCGGCGGCGAGTTCGGCTTCGGTCTGGGTCAGTTGATTGGTCAACTCGGCCTCGCGCTGTTGCAGGTAGGTAATGGCCTGATCGCGGGTCTCTTCAGCCTCGTGCAGTTCCTGGCTCATACGGTCCAGATCGGCCACGTCGCTTTGGCGCACGCGTGACAGGCGGTGGGCCAGCCAGTTGGCGAACCAGCCCATACAGAAGGCCCCGAACAGGATGACGGCTGTGGCGATGATGAATTCAATACGGTTCAACTTACTGGTCCTCTGCATCCGCTTCTGATGCGGTCGTGTCCGGCTGCTCGGCGCTGGTCGTCTCGGCCTCAAGCGCTTCCAGCCCGGTTTCCGAGGGTTCCACGGATTCGGGGCGTATCAGGCGGAACTCGATACGGCGGTTTTCTTCACGACCCTCTTCGGTATCGTTATCTGCGATGGGCTGCGTTTCGCCATAGCCTACGGCGGTGTAACTGGCGGTTGGAATGCGGCGGCCACGCAACTCGTTCAGGATGGATTGCGCCCGCGCCTGGCTGAGCTGCTGGTTCATTTCTTCGCGGCCCTGACTGTCGGTATGGCCCTGTATCTCAAGCCGGATCGGGCCGCATTCCCGCAGGATGTCGGCGATCTGGTTGACCGTATCGCGCGAGTCGGACGCGACAGTGGCCGAGCCGGGTTCAAACGCGATCTTGGTGGCCGACTGGACCTCGGCGATCCGTTCCTCGCACACCTCGGGGTCAGGTAGTTTGTCGGCGGGTTCGGGCGGTTTCTGATAGGTGATCGACAGGGTGAAGTCCTGCGCATCGCCCAGTTTCTCGGACAGCAGGCCAGCGATCTGAGCCTTGGTGTCAGGGTCATGGCTGACCCCGGTCAGGACAAGATCGTCGGGGGTGACCGTCAGCGCGCCGTTATGCAGTTGGGCCAGCACCTCAAGCCCGGTCAGAACCCGCACGGGCCAGCCCGCGGGCAAACCATCGGCCTCGACCCGTGTGGCGGTATGGACCTGCTCCGAACCAAAGGCTGCTCGGGCATAGCTGTCGATCATATCGCGCTGGGTCTCGTCCCCCAGACGCCCGCGCATCTGTACCAACCCTTCTGGGCTGCGCGTAGCGGTGAATTCGGGCGGACCGACCTCGCCCTCCGTTTCAGGCGCCGGGAGGATGGCGTGCAGCGCAAAGACCGGGGGCAGGGTGTTTTCAAGCTCACCCACGACGCGGTCAAACACTCCGGTGTCCGTACCTTGGGCCGCGGCCAGGGTGATATCGGCATCCGACATGGTCACCGACCCGCCACCTAGCTCGGCCAGCGCGCGAATGCTGAGGATGGCAGCCTCGGGCCAGCGGGGCGAGGGAACGCCCAGACCGATGGTGCAGGTGTAAGGCCCGGTCAGGCCAGCCTCTTGCGCGGCGGCGACAATCTCGTCACGGGCCTTTTCGTCCTGGGCTGAGCAGGCATCGAACTGGCCGCCCGCGTCACTAATCAGGAACCGCATGGTAAAAGGTGTAATCACAGGGCGCGGGGCCGAGATCGACAGGCCGATCCGCAGGCTCGGTGGCGCGGCGCGGGTCAGGTCGCGTTCCAGCCGTTCTTTTTCCTGCTGATTGTCCGCAATAGCAGTGATTTTGACCAGTCCGGGGCTGGCCGAGATTTTGGCACGTGGCAGGCTGTTCAGTGCCTCAACCGCATAGCGGATCGCATCGTCCCAGCCTTTGGGTTTGGGATAATCCGCCGTTTCCATCAGATCGGAAACGCTGCCCGTGGCGTCCAGATCGCGCAGCAGGTCCATCAGCGCCTCGCGATCCTCGCTGGCGGGGATCAGGCCGATCACGGAAATGCCGCTGTCATTGCGCAGGATCTCTGCTGAGAAGCGTGGGGCAGCCAGTTGGGTCGTTGGCGCGACCTCCATTTCGTCGATCACGCGCGAGGTATCGACCTCGGTGCCTGCCGCTGTCAAAGCGTTGAAGCGGGTGGCCTCATCCGTGGCGGTGCCGGTCAGAACTACGCGCAGCCCATCCGAATGCACCTCGGCCCAGTCATGGCCTTTCAGGTCCAGCGCGCGGCGCACTGCGAATTCCGAGGACTCTTCAACCTTTGTCACCGCATAGCTGGCGGCCACCAGGCACAGGCCCGCCGACACGAGAAAGATTAGGGCAACGGCAAAGACATAGGGCAAACGCATGTGTGGGCTATCGACTCCTCAAGCGATTGGGCGAACTCTTACAGAGCCGTGCGCCAAGGTGCAATCAGAGCAACAGGGCGACGCAAAGGAAGATCAGCGGAATCAAGCCGGTGTCGCGATTGGCACGAAACAGTTGCAGCAGCTTCGCGTTGTCCTCGGTATCCAGTCCGCGCAATTGCCATGCCATATGCCACCCCATCGCCCACGGCCCGGTCAGTGCCACGACCAGAGCCATGACCGACGCTTGCGTTGTTACCGCGTCGATAATGGCCAACCCCATCAGGGCGACCGTGGCGACGAGGAAGTATTTCAGCCAGCGTGCGGTGTCGGTGCCAAACAGACGGGCGGTGGATTTGATGCCGATCAGCTCATCATCTTCGGTGTCCTGATGGGCGTAAATCGTGTCGTAGAACAGGGTCCATGCGATCCCCGCCAGATAGAGCGTGATCGCAGGCACGCCGACCGTGCCGGTATGTGCGGCCCATGCCAGCAGAATGCCCCAGTTAAAGGCCAGCCCCAGAAACACCTGCGGCCACCAGGTGAACCGTTTAGCATAGGGATAGATTGCCACCGGCAACAGCGACAGAACCCCCATGGCGATGGCGGCCTGATTGAAGCTGAGCAGAATGCCCAGCGCCAGCAGACATTGCAGCCCCATCCAGGTCACCGCCTGCTTTACACTGACCTGACCGGACGGCAGAGGCCGCGACCGGGTGCGTTCGACCTGCCCGTCAAAATCCCGGTCTGTGATGTCGTTCCACGTACAGCCCGCGCCGCGCATCAGGAAGGCTCCGATGGCGCAGCCGATGGCGATCCACAGATCCTCCCACCTCGGATTGCCGTCGCTCAGGATGGCCAGCGCCAGACCCCACCAGCAGGGAATCAGCAGCAGCCACGTGCCGATAGGCCGGTCAGCGCGGGAAAGCCTCAGATAAGGGCGTGCAAATGCGGGTGCGTATGTGTCGACCCAGTTGCCACTGACCGCATCGGCGACCTGACCGTCTGGTGTTGGGGCGTTGCCTTGCATATGTAACGTCTCATGAGTGCAAAGATCAGACTGTATGTAGAGCACCCTCTGGGTCCGGGGCAATCGGTAGATTTGACGCGCGAGCAGGCGCATTACCTGTTCGGCGTCATGCGTCTGGCCGTGGGCGGGCATGTGGCCCTGTTCAATGGACGGGACGGCGAGTGGTTGGCCGAGGTGGCTGAGGCCGGCAAGCGCGGCGGTGTTCTGACCTGCGTCGAGCAGACCAAGCCGTTGCAACTGCCGCCCGATCTGTGGTTCCTGTTCGCGCCGATCAAAAAGGCCCGTACCGATTTCATCGTTGAAAAGGCGGCAGAAATGGGCGCGGCGCGGATCATGCCCGTGCAGACCGAGTTCACCAATTCCGAACGCATCCGGCAGGACCGGTTGCAGGCTCATGCGGTTGAGGCTGCCGAGCAATGCGGCGGTACGTTCGTCCCCGAGGTCTCCGACCTGCAACGGCTCGACCGGGTTCCGGACGGGTGGCCCGAAGATCGCCAACTGATGTTCTGCAACGAGGCCGAGGTCGGCTCGGCCCTGCGCCTTGCAGCCAATGAAACGGGCCAGCCCTGGGCCATTCTGATCGGCCCCGAGGGCGGGTTTTCCGACCGCGAGCGCGCCCGGCTGACCGGCTTGCCTTTTGCGCATGTGGTTAGCCTCGGCCCGCGCATCCTGCGCGCCGACACGGCGGCAGTAGCGGCGCTGACCATGTGGCAGCAGGCGCTGGGGGATTGGTCGTGACGTGGCGCGCAGCGCAGGACGCGGATGTCTCAAAGATCGACGCGTTCCTGTCGCAGCATATCCAGACCTCGATGTTTCCACTGGCCAATCTGCGCGATCACGGCCTGAACGCGACGCACCCACGTGCGTTGAATGTGTGGCTGTTGGAAGACGCGCCTCGCGCCCTGTTCTCGATCACCAACGAGGGCATGGTTCTGCCGCAATGCCCCGATTGTTCCGACGCTGAACTTGCAGGCGCGGTTGAATTGATTCGTGGCCGCAAGCTGTTTGGCCTCGCTGCCGAAGCCACTCAGGCCCGACGGATCATGCGGCTGGCCGGGTGGGAGGGTCGCCCCGCGACACTGAACAGCGATGAACCCGGATTCACGCTGAATCTGGACCAGCTGGTTGTACCAGATACGTCCGGTGCGACGCTTGTTCCGCTGGGCGCGATTGGTCGGGCGGTGACGGAAAGCTGGCGGCGAGACTATCTGATCGAAGCCATGGATTTCGACCCCGAGCGGGCCGAGAAACAGGCTGGAGAGGACTATGTCTCTTATACGGCGCGCGATTCTCACCGGGTCCTGTTGTTCGATGGCGCGCCTGTGGCGATGACGGGCTTTAACGCCCGTCTGCCCGAAACTGTCCAGATCGGCGGTGTCTACACGCCGCCGGACCTGCGCGGTCGCGGCTATGGCCGTCTGGCGGTTGCGCTGCATCTGATCGAGGCGCGCAATGCCGGTGCGCAACGCGCTGTTCTGTTCGCGGCTTCCGATTCTGCTGCGCGTGCCTATATCGGAATCGGATTTCAACCGGCGGGGCAGTATTCTCTGGTCCTGTTCACAAACCCCGAGGATACGGCATGAGTTTCATCCGACCCGAAGCCAAACTGACGATGTGGCGCTGGCGCGAGGTGCTGGTGGCGACGGCGGTCCTGCTCGTGGGTCTTAGCTGGATCAGTGGTCCCGGAGGGTTGTTGGGCTGGCTGGGCTGGGTGCTGGTCGTGGTCTCGGTGGCGCTTGCGGTCATTGGTATCCAACGTGCCCGCTTCCGCACTGGCGCGGGTGGCCCCGGTGTCGTGACCATCGACGAGGGGCAGATCACCTATCTGGGTGCGCTGGACGGCGGCATGGTGGCCGCGCGTGAAATCGAACGGCTGGCGCTGGACCCGACCTCATCACCTGCGCATTGGGTGTTGGAGCAACCGGGGCAACCTGTGCTTCACATTCCTGTGAATGCTGAAGGGGCCGAGGCATTGTTCGATGTCTTCTCGGCTCTTCCGGGGCTGAAAACAGAACAAATGCTGGCCGAACTGAACGGGGGGTCACCACATCCGGTGGTCATCTGGGAGCGTACGCCGATGCGGCCTGCCCATCTCAGGCTGCATTGACACTGGCGCGGTTTGCCCCCACGACTGACCAACTAGACAGACACATCAGGATCGGAGCACGGTTCATGTCCATCCCCCAGTCCGGCGGCGGACCGATCGAACGCCATGAGCAACTGGCCGAATATCTGGAATCGGGCTGCAAGCCCAAGCAGGATTGGCGCATCGGCACCGAACATGAGAAGTTCGGCTATTGCAAAGACACCCTGAAACCGCTGCCGTTCGAGGGCACCCGTTCAATCGTGGCCGTACTCGAAGGGCTGCGCGACCGCCATGGCTGGGCCGAAGTGCGCGAAGCTGGCAAGCTGATCGGTCTGGAGAAAGATGGCGCGAATGTCAGCCTCGAACCCGGTGGCGCTCTGGAGTTGTCGGGGGCTCCGCTGGAGACCATCCACGAAACCTGCGACGAGGTGAACACCCACCTGCGCGAGGTGAAGGACATCGCCGACGAAATCGGTGTGGGTTTCATCGGTCTGGGCGCGGCCCCGATCTGGACCCATGAAGAGATGCCGCTGATGCCCAAGGGCCGTTACCGGCTGATGAACGACTATATGGAGAAGGTCGGCACCATGGGTCGCGCCATGATGCGGCGGACCTGTACGGTTCAGGTCAATATTGATTTCGGGTCAGAGGCCGACATGGTGCAGAAACTGCGCGTGGCGCTGGCACTGCAACCTGTGGCGACGGCGCTGTTCGCAAATTCTCCGTTCTTCGAGGGTAAGGTGAACGGCCAGAAAAGCTGGCGCAGCTATATCTGGCGGCATCTGGATGATGCCCGCACCGGCATGCTGCCTTTCGTGTTCGAAGAAGGCTTCGGGTTCGAGCGCTACGTGCAATACGCGCTCGATGTGCCGATGTATTTCGTCTATCGCAACGGCGAATATATCAACGCGCTGGGCATGTCCTTCCGCGACTTCTTGCAAGGCAAACTGCCCGCCCTGCCGGGGGAAACGCCGACCCTGTCCGATTGGGCCGATCACCTGACCACCGCTTTCCCCGAAGCGCGAATCAAGAAGTTCATGGAGATGCGTGGCGCTGACGGAGGCCCGTGGCGCCGCCTGTGCGCTCTGCCTGCCTTCTGGGTCGGCCTGACCTACGATCAGGGCGCGCTGGATGCGGCCTGGGATCTGGTCAAAGGCTGGGACGCAGAGACCCGTGAATCTCTACGGATCGAGGCCGCCAAAGACGGGCTGCAAGCGCAGGTCGGCAACATCAACATGCACGATCTGGCGCGTGAGGTGGTCGCGATCTCTGAGGCCGGTCTGAAATCCCGCGCCTTTCCCGGTGCCGGAGGTCTGGTTCCGGATGAGACTCATTTCCTGAACGCCCTGAAAGACAGCATCGAAACCGGCAAGGTGCCAGCCGATGAGCTGCTGGATCACTACAATGGCGATTGGAAGGGCGATCTGACGCGGGTTTTCCCGGAATACAGTTACTGATTTACCAATTCGTCCAGATTTGGTGGCCCGGTCTGGCATTCGGGCGCTAAAAGCAATAACCGAGACAGATGCAGCCCTAGGTTGCGTCTTTTGTGATGGCGCATAGGTGGTGTGAAATATGCCTGCGCTATGCCATCGAGTTTACACGAAAAAATAGAGACCCGAGTTAATGGCACGTATCAGCGAACTACATTATTCTGACGCATATGCAGCCACCACGGGGGTCAATGAATTTGTCGAAGTCGCTTTGACATCGGCGGAAAATCTGAACCCCGGGAACTTTACGGTTTCGTTTTATCAGGCGAATGGGGATGTCGGGCTTGAGGTCTCGCTGGATCAGGTGCTGGCCCTGACGAACCCATCTGTCCCCGTTCAGCAGGATCCGGACAACAACGAGTTCGTCTATGTCATTTCGGCGGATGATTTCAATTTTCTGATTACCGACCCGGACAGTGGCAACCCGATAGTTTATGAAGGGATCGCCCTTACAGATACCTCGACCGTTCCCAACACAGTAATTGATTTCTACGACATTGGCGGTGGCACGACAGGTATCATTGCCAACGGCGGTGCAGCCGATGGGGCGGTGTCCACCAACTTGCCCGTTCTCGCGGGGCCGAACGCGACAACAACTACACTGCAATTCAATCAGCCGGACCCAGACACTCTTACTTTTGAAGATGTTAACGCAGGCGACAGCGGTGCAGCTTGTTTTACCGCCGGTACGTTAGTCGATACACCGACCGGCCCGCTCGCGATTGAGGAGCTGCGACCGGGGGATCTGGTTTTCACCATCGACAACGGCGCGCTGCCCGTGCGTTGGATCGGAGAGCGCACGGTGTCGGGGCGCGGTTCTCTGGCTCCGATCCGTATCAGCGCGGGTGCGCTGGGGGCACGGCGGGATTTATTGGTATCACCGCAGCACAGGATTTTGATCTCTGGCTGGCAGTCGGAATTGATGTTTGCCGAGGATGAAGTTCTGGTTCCCGCCAAGATGCTTGCGAATGGCTCGACGGTGAAACAGGTGCCGTGCGACAGTGTGACATACGTGCATATCCTGTTTGATCGGCACCAGCTGCTTCGGACCTCTGGCCTGATTTCCGAAAGTTTCTTCCCGGGGCAGGAAGGTTTGGTTGGGCTGGCCGAGAGAACTGCGGAAGAGGTGTACGCGTTGTTCCCTGAACTTCGCCTCAGGCCTGATGCCTACGGTGCCTTTGCGCGTCCGGTACGTCAGGACAAGACAGTGAGATTGCTGCGCGCGGCCTGACCAAGACGGCGCGACCCCCTCTTGCTTTCGCGGACTGCTGTGATAGCAGGACCTGAACAGAATTCAGGGGCCACGGTCAGGAAGCGTCATGGACGATCTTAAGGCAAAATATCTCGGCCAAATCGCCGAAGCAGGCGACGAAAACGCGCTTGAGGCGATCCGCGTTGCCGCTGTCGGTAAAAAAGGCGAGGTCGCGCTGAAGATGCGCGAGCTGGGTAAAATGACGCCCGAAGAGCGTCAGGTCGCAGGCCCCGCGCTGAACGCCCTGAAGGATGAGATCAACTCGGCGCTGTCCGCGAAAAAGGCCGCGCTGGCCGATGCAGCACTTGATGAGCGTCTGCGCACCGAATGGCTGGACGTCACTCTGCCGACCCGCGCGCGCCGTCAGGGCTCGATCCACCCGGTCAGTCAGGCGACCGAGGAACTGACCGCGATCTTTGCCGAACTTGGCTTCTCGGTGGCCGAAGGGCCACGGATCGAGACCGATTGGCACAACTTTGACGCCCTGAACATCCCCGGCCACCACCCCGCGCGCGCTGAAATGGACACGTTCTACATGCACCGCGCCGAGGGTGATAACCGCCCGCCGCATGTGCTGCGGACGCATACCTCGCCGGTGCAGATTCGTTCGATGGAGAAACAGGGCGCGCCGATCCGCGTGATTTGTCCGGGTGGTGTGTACCGCGCCGACTATGACCAGACCCATACGCCAATGTTCCATCAGGTTGAGGGGCTGGCGATTGATAAAGACATCTCGATGGCAAACCTGAAATGGGTTCTGGAAGAGTTCGTGAAGGCCTTCTTCGAGGTCGACGATGTCGAACTGCGCTTCCGCGCCTCGCACTTTCCCTTCACCGAGCCGTCGGCCGAGGTCGATATCCGCTGTTCCTGGGACAACGGTCAGCTGAAGATCGGCGAGGGCGACGACTGGATGGAGATTCTGGGCTCGGGCATGGTCCACCCCAAGGTGATAGCCGCCGGTGGGATTGATCCCGAGGTCTATCAGGGCTTTGCCTTCGGCATCGGGATCGATCGCCTGGCGATGCTGAAATACGGCATTCCGGATTTGCGGGCGTTCTTTGATTCCGATCTGCGCTGGCTGCGGCACTATGGGTTTGCGGCTCTGGATATGCCGAACCTGCATGGTGGTTTGTCGCGGTGAATTTGGAAGCGTTGCTCTTAGCGTTTGTTACCTTTTGGCTCGGTATTGTAGCTTATTTGGTTCAAAAGCATTTTGATCGACGCGAACAAATCAGAGCACGGCATTTTGAGATCTATATCGAAATGCTCGAAGCGATATGCGAGTTGGCAAATGCGCACAGTCTTGGAGGCATCGGAAAGGAAGATGCGCTTTCGAAGTATGCAACAGCAAAGATGAAGTTTGCGGTCGTCGCCTCAGATGAGACCATGAAGAAGTTTGTCGCTTTTGATAAGCGAATTTCATCGGGCGTTAGGGTCCCCCATGAGGAATTCGATGATTTGCTTTCAAAGCTGATGAAGGCGATCCGAAAGGAAAACCTTGGTGAGACCATTGTCACCAATGAAGAACTGATAACTGTTACGCCGTACGGTCGTTCCCTTCGTGATGAATAGCTCAAGCTAAAAGCGCGGAGCAAAGGCCGATAGGCCGCCGCGCCATCGCCAGACCGCCCGCACGGGCTGGCGATTTGTCTCCGGCAGCGCACCGATCGAACAGCGCGCGGATTTGGCCTCCACAAAAAGCGCCCAACACAACCCTTGGATCGCCACCCCGCGGTCTGGCGATGGCGCGGCTTGTTACAGGTTCCCACAGGGTTGTGACGTGACATGGCGCGCGGGCCGGGTAGGGTCGGGCGCATGATCTATCGACTGCTTTGCTTCTTCCTGCTGACCGCGACCCCTGCCTTTGCCATGGGGCCGTGGAACACCGAATGCCATGGCGATACGGCCTGCGAGGTCGGCGACCGCTCGTACCATGTGCTGGAGCCCGAGGGCTGGGATGGTGAAACGCCTCTGCCGGTGCTGCTGCACTTCCACGGCTGGGCGCGGCAGGGGACTGTGGTGGTCAACCACGAACGTATCGCAGGCGCGACCAAGCTGCGCGGCGTGCTGCTGGTGGCCCCGAACGGGTTGGGCAAAAGCTGGGATTTCTGGACCTCGGACACAGGCGACGTGTCCTTTGCCGACCGGGTGCTGGAGGATGTCGCCAAGCGCTATCCGATTGACCCGGACCGCATCTATGTCTCGGGCTATTCCTTCGGCGGTGCGATGGCGTGGCGCTATGTTTGCCAGTCGGGCAATGATATCGCCGCCCTGCTGGCCGTTGCGGGCAGCATTCGCCAGACCGAGGATTGCCCCGAAGGCCCGCGCGAGGCGCGCCATGTGCACGGCCTCAGCGATACGGTGATGGATTTTCCCTATGGCGCGAATGGTGACACGACCTATCCGGTGGCGCTGTGGCGGGAAAAGTACAACTGTAACGGAGCCACCCCCCGCGGCGATTGGAGCGTGGTACCGATCCTGACCCTCAGCCGGGTGGAATGGACCGATTGCGCGCAGGGGCAGGTGGTGCTGGACACCCATCCGGGCGGGCATTTCATCCCCCACGGCTGGATCGGGCGGCAATTGGACGAGCTTTTGGGCCGTACCCCAACCTATCCGTAACACGCAGCGCTTGCGCAGCAGCGCCCGCTTTGTCACTGCTGGCACGTGTTTGTCAAAAGAGGTCGCGCCATGAAACTCCTTCTACCCATCGCGCTTGTGCTTGCGTCAGCCCCGGCCTTTGCCCGCGACAGCTATCCGCCCGTTGATGTGCTGTTGCAGACCGAAACCTCGGTCATCGGCGAACCGCTGGTCTATCCCGAAGGCACGCCGCAGATCACCATGGCCATCGTCACCATGCAGCCGGGCCAGAAAACCGGCGTTCATCGCCATGATGCGCCGCTGGCAGCCTATGTGCTTGAAGGTGAGATTACAGTGGATTACGGCGAGGCGGGTGTCCGGGTGTATAGGGAAGGCGACGCGCTGGTTGAGGCTTTCCGCTCACCTCATGCGGGTGAGAATACCGGCGACGCGATCGCCCGGATACTGGCGGTATTTGTCGGATCGGACACGGTTGCCAACACGGTGGCCGAAGAGTAGGGGCGGGTGCCCCACGCACCCTCTTTCCCCTCTGCGCATTATCCGGTAAACGCGGTCTGACCCGAGATTTACTGGCGGAAACCGACCGATGAAATTCACTCTTTCCTGGCTGAAAGACCACCTCGATACTGATGCTTCGGTTGATGAGATTGCTGAAGCGCTGACCGATCTTGGCCTTGAGGTCGAAGAGATCGTGAACCCGGCGGACCGGTTGAAGGGCTTTACGCTGGGCCATGTGAAACACGCTGAGAAGCACCCGGACGCCGACAAGCTGCGCGTCTGCACGGTTGCGACCGATGAAGGTGATTTGCAGATCATCTGCGGTGCGCCGAACGCGCGCGAAGGTATCACCGTCGTGGTCTGCAAACCGGGCATGTATATCCCCGGTCTGGACCTGACCATCAGCGTCGGCAAGATCCGCGGTGTTGAGAGCTATGGCATGATGGCGTCCGAGCGTGAGCTGGAGCTGTCGGATGAGCATGACGGCATCATCGAGCTGCCCTCGGGCGAGGTTGGCGATGCGTTCGTCGATTGGCTGGCCGAGAACGATCCTTCCAAGATCGACCCGATGATCGAAATCGCGATCACGCCGAACCGTCCCGATGCGCTGGGCGTCGAAGGCATCGCGCGCGATTTGGCCGCGCGTGGCATCGGCACGCTGAAACAGCGCGACTATGCGCCGGTGCCGGGTGATTTCGACAGCCCGATCAAGGTGACGATTGACGACGACACGCTGGATGGCGCGCCGCATTTCACCGGTCGTCTGATCAAGGGCGTCAAGAATGGACCCAGCCCGCAGTGGTTGCAGGATCAGTTGAAGGCAATTGGTCTGCGTCCGATCTCGGCTTTGGTGGATATCACCAACTATATGACCTTCGATCGCAACCGCCCGCTGCACGTGTTCGATGCGGATAAGGTGCAGGGCAACCTGCGCGTTCATCGCGCCAAAGGCGGCGAAAAGCTGGTTGCGCTGGACGAGAAGGAATACACCCTGCAACCCGGCATGATGGTGATTTCGGACGACAAGGGTCCCGAGTCCATCGCCGGTATCATGGGTGGCGAAGAGACCGGCTGTACCGAAGAGACTGTGAATGTCTTCCTCGAAAGTGCGTTCTGGGATCATGTGCAAATCGCTCTGACCGGGCGTGCGCTGAAGATCAACTCGGACGCGCGTTACCGCTTCGAACGTGGAGTAGACCCGGAATACACGCTGGAAGGGCTTGAACAGGCGACGCAGATGATCCTTGATATTTGCGGCGGTGAGGTCTCCAAGGTGGTTGAGGCCGGGAAGGCCCCGAACCACGCGCGGGCCTACAAGCTGGATGCCGAGCGTGTGCAGTCGCTGGTCGGGATGGATATCCCCGAAAGCGAGCAGCGTCAGACCCTGACCCGTCTGGGTTTCCGTCTGGAAGGCGAGATGGCGCATGTGCCGAGCTGGCGTCCTGATATCATGGGTGAGGCCGATCTGGTGGAAGAGGTCGCGCGGATTGCGTCGCTGACCAAGCTGCAAGGCAAACCGCTGCCGCGTGTGACCGATGGTATCCCTAAGGCGGTGATGACGCCGACTCAACGCCGCCAGTCGATGGCGCGTCGGACCTGTGCTGCGCTGGGCTACAACGAATGCGTTTCTTATACTTTCATTGATCAGGCCGCAGCAGCTCTGTTCGGTGGTGGCGACGAAGCGACCCAACTTGAAAACCCGATCTCTTCGGAAATGAGCCATATGCGCCCCGACCTGCTGCCCGGTCTGTTGCAGGCGGCCGCCCGTAATCAGGCGCGCGGTTACGTGGATGTCGCGCTGTTCGAGGTTGGCCCTGTCTTCCATGACGGCGAGCCCGGCGACCAGAAAACCCAGATCACCGGCCTGCTGGTCGGACGCGATGGGCCGAAGGATGTGCATGGCGCGTCCCGCCCGGTCGACGTGTTCGACGTCAAGGCAGATGCCGAGGCTGTACTGGCTGCAATTGGTGCACCCGCCAAGGTGCAGATCCTGCGCGACGGCGACGCATGGTGGCATCCGGGTCGTCATGGCAAGATCTGTCTTGGGCCGAAAAAGGTTCTGGGCGTGTTCGGCGAGCTGCACCCGCGCATCCTGCAAGCGATGGACATCAAAGGCCCGGCTATGGCGTTCACCATCTGGCCGGACGAGGTGCCCTTGCCGCGTAAGTCCGGTGCCACACGCGCCGCGCTGGAACTGCGCGATCTGCAATCGGTCGAGCGCGACTTTGCCTTTGTCGTCGATGAGGGCGTTGAGGCGCTGACGCTGGTGAATGCAGCAGCCGGTGCCGACAAGGCGTTGATCGAAGACGTGCGCGTCTTTGACGAATTCATCGGCGGCAGCTTGGGTGAGGGCAAGAAATCTCTGGCCATCACCGTGCGCCTGCAACCGACGGACACGACGCTGAAGGAAAAAGACATCGAAGCGGTGGCCGAGAAGATCATCGCCAAGGTCACTAGGGCCACGGGCGGTGTTCTTCGCGGCTGAACTCATTATCATCTGGTTCAAAAGCGCGCCTTCGGGCGCGTTTTTTATTTCGACAGGAAGTCGGCCAGAAGATCAAACACCAAGCGGATGCGACGGCTGGTGTGTAGCTCGCGATGGGTGGTCAGCCAGATCGGGAAGGTAAGCGGCTCCATCTCTGGTAAAACGCGTTCCATGCCGGGGGTTGCATCTCCTACCGCTTGGGACATGGGCGCGATGCCAAAGCCCTGCCTGGCATATTCCCAGGATACAATTCCGTTTTGCGAACTCAGTCGGAAATTGCCGTCTGTCAGGGGAATGCCAAGCGGTTTCAGATAGGCAATCATTCTGTCCGTATCGCCGAAGCTGATGAATTCATACTGCGACAACGCTCGTATGGATTTGGGCCGTCCGACACGGTTCAGATACTCAGTGGCGGCATAGAAATGACCGGGTGCGTCCTGAATCAGTTTGGCAATCAGCTCGGGTTGATCCGGTCGGACGTGCCGGATCGCGATGTCAGCCTCGCGTCGCATCAGGTCGCGAATGTCATTCGAGGCGATTACGTCGATCTTCAATCGCGGAGCCTGCGCCCTAATCTCGCGCAGCAGATCCGGAAGAACATAGGCTGACATCACATCGCTTGCAGTGATCCGAACCCGTCCTTCGATGGAATTTGCCTGTCCCGAAGCGGTCAATGCGATACGATTGGCAGCTTCGCCCATCGTTCGGGTATGGTCCAGTAACTCTATCCCCGCCTGCGTCATTTCCAATGTACGTCCAACGCGTTCAAAGAGCATCACGCCAAGATCACCCTCAAGCGCTGCGATCTGGCGGCTGAGGGTTGGCTGCGTCTGGCCCAATTGTCGGGCCGCAGCCGAGAATGAGCCAGTTTCAGCTGTCGCAAGAAAGGCGCGGATGTGATTCCAGTCGAATTCGCCGAGATCATTCATGCAAATATGTATAAGTGATCTGCAAATTTCGGCAATTTATATCCGATCCGCGCATGAGTAGTTTCCCCGCAAAGGAGATCCCTTATGACCACGGCTGCAGAATTCTGGGATGGTATCGCCGAGAAGTACTCGCGCAATCCAATCCGCGACATGGAATCGTATGAATATACTTTGGGTCGAACCCAGTCCTACCTGTCCAAACAGGACAATATTCTTGAGCTTGGCTGTGGAACGGGATCAACCGCGTTGTTGCTTGCACCCTCGGTCACACATGTCACGGCCAGTGACTTTTCCGAAGCCATGTTGGGTATCGGTCGGGCTAAAGCACAGTCAGAAGGGATCGAGAATATCTCTTTCAGAACCATAGATATCACCAAGCCAGAAGCTGGGCAGACCTTTGACGCCGTACTTGGCTTCAACCTGTTTCATCTGGTTCCAGATATCGATGCAGTCTTTGCCGATATTCATGCGAGGCTGGCGCCAGGCGGTTTGTTCATCTCCAAGACGCCGTGCCTGTCCGAGGGCGGACTGGGATTGAAGTTTGGGCTTATGAAACTCATGCTTCCGGTGATGCAGCTGTTCGGCAAAGCGCCTTATGTCAATCTGTTTGACGTTCAAACTTTGGAGACCGCAGTTATCCGAGCCGGGTTTGATGTAATCGAAAGCGGCAACCATCCGGCAAAACCACCATCGCGGTATCTGGTGGCGCGAAGTAAATAGGTTTCATCAGCGGTTTCTTCTAACTCCGCATTGGGCTTCGCGCTTTCACGCCTTAAGTAGGGCCTGAACAATTGCGGAGGAAGTCATGGGCCTGAAAGTCTATTTGTCAGGGGAAATCCACACCGACTGGCGCGAGCAGATCATCGACGGCGCGCAGGGGTTGGATATCACCTTCAACAGCCCGGTCACCGATCACGATGCCAGCGACGATTGCGGCGTGGCCATTTTGGGGGCGGAACCCAACAAATACTGGCATGACCATAAAGGGGCGATGGTGAACGCGATCCGCACCCGCAAAGGTATTTCTGATGCTGATGTGGTCGTCGTTCGATTTGGAGAGAAATACAAACAGTGGAACGCAGCCTTTGACGCGGGCTATGCGGCGGCACTGGGTAAATCGCTGATCGTTTTGCACGGGCCTGATCACCAACACGCACTGAAAGAGGTGGATGCGGCTGCGCTGGCCGTGGCGGAAGAACCGCGTCAGGTGGTCGAAGTTCTGCGCTATGTGCTGACCGGTAAGCTGCCGGGCTAAGAACAAAGGGCTTGCGACCATGTGTGGCCGCAAGCCCTGCTTTACAATTTGTGTGGGGTTCAGTCCCTCGCGGGCGTCACCAGACCTTTTTGAACGGCGGGACGTTCGAGGAACCGGTTTAGATAGGCCACGACATTGGCTTGATCGTCCCAGCCGACCAAATCTTTCGCTTCGTAAAAGTCCAGACCACGCAACCAGGGTGCGATTGCCATGTCGGCAATCGAATACTCTCCGGCGACCCAGTCCTGACCCTCAAGCTGCTGATTCAGCACGTTCAGCAGACGCTTGGCTTCGTTGACATAGCGCTCGCGGGGGCGGGGGTCTTCGATTTCGCTGCCAGCGAATTTGTGGAAAAAGCCAAGCTGCCCGAACATTGGGCCGAGGCCACCCATCTGGAACATCAGCCACTGGGTGATGCGGTGCTTGTCGGATGCGGTCTGTCCTATGAATTGCCCCGTCTTTTCCCCCAGATACAGCAGGATCGCACCGCTTTCAAACAGGCCAATTGGCTCTCCGTCCGGGCCATTGGGGTCGATGATTGCGGGAATCTTGTTGTTGGGGTTCAGTGACAGGAACTCGGGGCTTTTGACATCGGCATCGGCCAGAGTGACCTTGTGGGCCTCGTACGGCAGGCCAGTTTCCTCAAGCATGATCGAGGCTTTGACGCCGTTGGGTGTGGGGTAGGAATAGAGTTGAATACGGTCCGGGAACTGCGCAGGCCAGCGGTTCATGATCGGGTGCGATTTGGTGTCCAGCATGGGGGGCTCCTGTTTGGATATCTCCAGAAGTTAGGGTGTGGTGGGCCATCTTGTAAGCCCCCATGCCTGTGCGTTTGGGGGCAGCTTGTGTTTGCAGGTGAACAACGGGGAAAACCGGCGCAACTCGCACCTAGACCAAAGGGCGATTTTAGCTCACAATTTGGTGAATCCCGCGCGAAAGACGCGGGTTTCTTGTTGGATAAAGGAGTTGCGCGTGGATGAGGTCGTAACACAGGTGGGTGCTTTTGCCCCGCTGATCATGAATGCGGTCAAGGCCCTGATCGTTCTGATCCTGGGTTGGATCGTTGCCGGGGCTATCGCGGGCATGGTCCGTCGCCGGATCAATGCGACGCCGCAGATTGACCCGACACTGGGTAATTTTGTGGCCAGTCTGGTCAAATGGGTCATCCTGGCGATGGTTCTGGTCGCTGTTTTGGGGATCTTCGGGATCGAGGCCACCAGTATCGTCGCCATTCTGGGTGCCGCGTCGCTGGCAATCGGTCTGGCGCTGCAGGGGACACTCAGCGATTTGGCGGCCGGTGTCATGCTGGTGGTGTTCCGGCCGTATAAGCTGGGCCAGTACGTGGATATTGGCGGCACGGCGGGGACTGTGAAGGACCTGAACCTGTTCACGACCGAATTGGTGACACCGGACAATGTGCAGATCATCGTACCGAACGGACAGGCTTGGGGTACTGTGATTACCAACTACTCGGCGCACGACACGCGCCGCGTCGATCTGGTGTTTGGTATCGACTATGGCGACAGCGCTGACGAGGCGATGAAAATCATTCTGGACGTGGCCAAGGCGGATGAGCGGATTCACAGCGATCCCGAGCCCTGGGTGCGCGTCACCAATCTGGGCGACAGTTCGGTCGATCTGACCGCCCGTCTATGGTGTGCGGCAGCGGATTACTGGGATGTGAAATTCGAGGTCACCAAAGCGGTGAAAGAGGCGTTCGACGCCAAAGGCGTGTCGATCCCATACCCACATTCGGTCGAAATCCACAAAGAGGCATAAGCCTCCCGCCCGTCGATCGGGCATTAAAATGCCCTTCTCCGGTTGGGCCCGGCGCCGCGCTGATCGCGCGGCGCCGTTTCTTTTGCGCAACTGTCGGCACAAAGTCCAACCGCGCCGCGCCGCAGGTGCGGCGCCCGGCCCAACGCTGTAAACGCCCTCGTCAGAGGGCGCTTTCAGGGGCGGGAGAGCCTCAGGACTTGATCACCACGTTGGGCGAAACCACGTCGATTCCCAGTGCTTTGCCAACTGCGTAGTAGGTCAGCTGTCCAGCATGCACGTTGAGACCGGCCAACAGATGCGGGTCGTCCTGGCATGCCTGCTTCCAGCCTTTTTCCGCCAGCGCCAGCATGAACGGCATTGTCGCGTTGCCAAGCGCGATGGTCGAAGTGCGCGCGACCGCACCCGGCATGTTGGCGACGCAGTAATGCATGATGCCGTCGACCTCATAGATCGGGTCGGCATGGGTGGTCGCCTTCGACGTTTCGAAACAGCCGCCCTGATCAATCGCCACATCCACCAGAACTGCGCCGGGTTTCATCGTCGAAAGCTGCGCGCGGGTAACCAGTTTCGGAGCTGCCGCACCGGGGATCAAAACCGCGCCGATCACCATATCGGCGTCCTGGATCAGTTCGGCGGTCGCACCAGCCGTCGAGTACTGGTTCTTGAAATGGCCACCGAATACGTCATCCAGATAGCGCAGCCGTGGCAGCGAGCGGTCCAGCACAGTGACATCCGCGCCCATACCTGCCGCGATCTTTGCAGCATGGGTGCCAACCACGCCGCCGCCGATTACGACGACTTTCGCGGGTCCAACACCGGGCACGCCGCCCATCAGAACGCCGCGTCCGCCATTGGCCTTTTGCAGCGTCCACGATCCGACCTGAGGGGCCAGACGGCCTGCAACCTCAGACATCGGTGCCAGCAAAGGCAAGCCGCCGCTTGCATCGGTTACGGTTTCATACGCGATGGCAGTACAACCCGATTCCAGCAGGTCATGCGTCTGATCCGGGTCCGGCGCGAGGTGCAGATAGGTGAACAGCAGCTGACCTTCACGCAGCATTTTGCGCTCGATGGCCTGCGGTTCCTTGACCTTGACGATCATGTCAGCGGTGGCAAACACCTCTTCCGCCGTGTCCACGATCCGGGCACCGGCAGCGACGTATGCGTCGTTGTCAAAACCCGCGCCGATTCCTGCATTGGTTTCGATGATAACCTCATGACCGCGCGCAACAGCTTCCTGCGCTGCATTGGGGGTCATACCGACACGGAATTCCTGGGGTTTGATTTCCTTGGGGCAACCGATCTTCATTTTGCTCCTCCATTCATAAGCTGCTTAAATAATGTGCAATTCAGAGCGCAATTTCTGTGAAACTCTGCCTGTGGATGGGCTTTTTTTTGGGAGTATTTCCGATATATTGCCAAAATCTTGCAAAGGAATTGCGTGAATGAGCCTCGACACGACAGATAAAAAGATTCTGGCTGCCCTCCAGCGCGATGGCCGGATGTCGAACGCTGAACTGTCCGAGAAGGTGAATCTGTCACCCTCGGCGTGCCACCGGCGGGTGCAGCGGCTTGAGGCGGATGGGTATATTCGCAACTATGTGGCGCTGTTGGACGCGCGCAAGATGAACGTGCCGACAACGGTGTTTGTCGAGATCACGTTGCAAGGGCAGGCAGAAGAGTTGCTGGATGCGTTTGAAAAGGCCGTAGCCCGTATCCCGGATGTATTGGAATGCCACCTGATGGCCGGAACGGCGGATTACATCCTGAAAGTTGTCGCCGAAAACACCGAGGACTTCGCCCGCATCCACCGCCAATATCTGTCGCGGCTGCCGGGGGTGGCGCAGATGCAAAGCTCATTCGCTTTGCGTACCGTGTTCAAGACCACGGCGCTGCCGGTGTGAGGCTCAGGCGGGGCCGGGATAGGTGAACAGGGCCAGATGCAGGGCGTTGAACCCGAAATGGACCAGAACCGGCACCCACAGACGCCCAGTCGCGTAATATCCCAAACCGCAAGCCGCCCCGAGGATCGAGGCAAATATCACCAGTGCCGGGCCGCCCGCGGCATGGGCCAGACCGAACAGCAGGCTGGCTGCAACAACACCTAATGCGACACCGATCTTGGAGGTCAGGGCGGATTGCAGATAGCCGCGAAAAAAGGCCTCTTCCGTCAGGCAAGTCAGAAACAGGTTCGACAGGACAAAGATCAGCCACCAATGCGGCAGTGTGATTTCGGGCCGGACTGCGCCCGTGGCAACTCCGACCCCGAACAGGGCAGGCAAGATCGCAAGGCCAGCCAGTAAAGGCACGATCCGTGTTGGCCTCGCGTTTTGGATCATACTGGGCCAGGCCAGAAGAACAGCAAATAAAACCAGCGGCTTGTCCAGATTGAGGTGCATCGAAAACGCCGCGCTGTTAGGTCCGGCCTGCACCTGGTCCAGCACCAGCAGGTTGTAAAACCCGGTGATCAGATGCGCCCCAAGCGCCAGCGACCACAAGATGAGGACGGCGTGACCTGCAAGCGCCGCCGCGCCACTAAGGTGCCGCAATCCGGCCGCACCCAGCAGGCCAGCCCCAACAATCAGACCGGCCAGCGGTGTCACCAGCCCAAGGATCAATGCGGTTGTTGCAAAAAGGGCCAGCAGCAAAAGACCCAGCCTCTGACGGCCCGATACCGCGCTGGTTTGTGCGGCGATCAGGATGAGCCATGGCCAAGTTACAGGCAGCAGGGACAGGAAATGCGCCAAAGTCGCCTCATGGAAATTACGGTGTCATTGATGCCGCCGAAATGAGTGTATTGGCAAGCGATCTTGGGCGGGACCGCTGTCAAACCGTTGGCAATGCGTCAATTCTGACGCTTGTATCCGGCAGCCATTGGGGCCAAATTCAAAGCGAGGCCGAACCCCCTTGTGATCCCGCCCTGACCTTGGACGCTTTGTTTTCCCTGAGGCGGGGCTGTCATCAATTTTTCCGGTGACATCTCGTGGTTACACGCGCGCAGTACGGTCCGGACCCGTTAGACGATAAGGATAAGATCTTGGCTTACGAAAACAACGATGCCCCCAAGGACTGGCTGGAAGCCGAGTTGGAAGACACGCTGGACGAAGATTTCGAGATTGAGTTCAGCGAACCCATGCTCTCGATGGAAGTCCGCAAGATCTACAAGGATCAGCATCCCGACATGCTGGACCGCAAGGTCTATTTCCGCAATCTGCTGCGCCTTCAGGCTGAGCTGATCAAAGTGCAGGACTGGGTGCAGCATACCGGGGCCAAGGTCTGCATTCTGTTCGAAGGCCGCGACAGTGCAGGCAAAGGGGGCGTGATCAAACGGATCACCCAGCGCTTGAACCCGCGGGTGGCCCGCGTGGTTGCCCTGCCTGCGCCCAGCCGCCGGGAGCAGAGCCAGTGGTATTTCCAGCGCTACGTCCCACATCTGCCCGCGGCGGGTGAGATCGTGTTCTTTGACCGCTCTTGGTACAACCGCGCCGGGGTGGAACGGGTGATGGGCTTTGCCAATGAAGATCAGGTCGAGCAGTTCTTTCAGGACGTTCCCGAATTTGAACGGATGCTGGTGCGATCAGGGATCATCCTGCTGAAATACTGGTTCTCGATTACGGATGAGGAGCAGCAGCTGCGATTCCTCATGCGCATTCACGACCCGATGAAGCAGTGGAAATTGTCGCCGATGGATCTGGAATCCCGCATTCGCTGGGAGGCGTATACCAAGGCCAAGGAAGATATGTTCTTCCGCACCAACATCCCCGAGGCGCCGTGGTACATCGTTGAGGGCAACGACAAGAAACGCGAACGCCTGAACTGTATCGAGCATTTGCTGACCAAGATCCCATACACCGACGTGCCGCAGGAAAAGGTCGACCTGCCGGACCGTCGGTACAACCCGGACTACGAACGCCGCGTTCTTCCGGATGAGCTGCACGTGCCCAAGATCTACTGATCAATTGCAAATGCCCCCGAAGCCGGGGGCATTTTTGTTTTAGGTCTGCGGAATCCCGACTAGACGAAGTCCATCATGCAGCCGCCACCGAAATCGACGGTTTCAATGATTTCGTCCATTGGGTCAGTGTTTTCGCCTGCATCATCTTCGGTCGCGGGCGGAGTGTCATCGTAGAGATCGTCGGTCAGCAGAAAATCATCTTCATCCTCATCCGCAAGCTCGGCGATGTCCATTTTGAAGTCATCGACCAGCTCCAGAAAGCCATTCACGAAGTCTTCAATCGCTGCCAGGAAGGCCTGAACGTCAAAATGTTCGCTGTCCGGTTCGTCGGTCTCGGTGACGTCGGTATTCGGAGTTTCCTCACTGGGTTCATCGGTTTCGGTGACATCGGTGTCTGGAGTTTCCTCACCGGGTTCGTCGGTTTCGGTGACATCGGTGTCCGGGGTTTCGTCACCTGGTTCGTCAGTTTCTGTGACGTCTGTGTCCGGGGTTTCCTCACCGGGTTCATCGGTTTCTGTGACATCGGTATCCGGAGTTTCCTCACCGGGCTCGTCGGTTTCTGTGACATCGGTATCCGGAGTTTCCTCACCGGGCTCGTCGGTTTCTGTGACGTCGGTATCCGGAGTTTCCTCACCCGGCTCGTCGGTCTCGGTGACGTCTGTGTCCGGCAATTCCGGGTCGGTCGCCGGGGTCGCAGGAGTTTCCTCGTCCAGGTCGTCGACATCATCAACAACCGGGGTCGGCGCAGGTGGGGTTGGGGCAGCGCCGGTGTCCAGCATCACCTCGGCGTCGGTTGCCGCAAAGTTCTGCGTGACCATGACAGCATCCCAGCCGTTGTAGTCGCCTTCTTCGATGCCAATACCGATATAGCGGAAATCCGGGTTCAGGATGTTTGCGCGGTGGCCCGGGCTGTTCATTAGGCTCTGATGCAGCTGTTCGACATCATCGCTGGCCCCCTCAGCACCGCGTTCGGATTGCCAGGCGATGTTTTCACCCGACCGCCAGCTGCCGGTGAAATCAAACCCGGCATCCCGCATGCGTTCAGTTGCGCTTGAGCCGCCCTCACCCGTATGGCTGAACGTATCCGTTCCCAGCATCCAGGCGCTGTGGTCCTCGGACGAGGCGTTCAGCTGTGTTTCCAGCTGTAGCGGGACCAGCCCGCGGGACACGCGCTCTTCGTTGATTAGCGCCAGCATTTCTTGCTCGATTGTACTTGCAGTCGACATGGTAGCCTCCGTTTTGGTGTGTCGTCTGTTGAGACGGGGCCAGTTACAGGGGGCGTTGAACCGACGGGTAGAGGGGGCGGAATTTCAGGCGAGTTTTGGCAGGCGCGCGCTACCGATACGGGATTCGCTGCGCTGTAAAACGCCGGGCAAAATGTTGCTGAGTCGGATTTAGCAGCTTGCCGCCGAAGGCCGGGGTCGATTCGGCGAATTACAACCGGTGCTAGAAACGACAAACCCCCGGGCGGGGCCTCGGGGGTCGTCAAATAGTGCCATCCAAAGCTGGACGAGCGTCAGGTGCTTAGAGCAAACCTTCGCGCTGTGCTTTCTTACGTGCCAGTTTACGGGCACGACGGATCGCTTCAGCCTTCTCGCGCGCTTTTTTCTCGGACGGTTTCTCGAAATGTTGCTTCAGCTTCATTTCACGGAACACGCCTTCGCGCTGCAGCTTTTTCTTCAGGGCACGAAGCGCCTGATCGACGTTATTGTCGCGAACACTAACCTGCATGTGGTTGTCACCACCTTTCTAGATAGAGTTGCAAGGAAATTGCAGGAGTTGGCCGTATAGCAAAGCCGGTCTATCTTGTCTAGTACTGGCCCCGAGAACCGGAGAACCGCCATGACTGTCACCTATGAAGATGCAAAACAACAGCTTTTGGACGCGATCCTGATCCACGTGCCCTTTGATGGCTGGTCCGAGGCCGGCTTTCGTGCAGCGATCACCGATTGCGATCTGGATGACGGTTTGGCGCGTGCGATCTGCCCCCGCGGCGCGGTTGATCTGGCGCTGGCGTTTCATGCGCGCGGCGATGCCGAGATGGTGGAGCGCCTGAAATCCACCGATCTGAGCGAGCTGAAATTCCGCGACCGCGTGGCCGCTGCCGTCCGGTTCCGGCTTGAGGCCGTGTCGGACAAGGAACTGGTGCGCCGGGGGATGACGCTGTTTTCTCTGCCGACCCATGCGGCAGATGGGGCCAAGGCGTTGTGGCAAACCTGCGATCTGATCTGGGACACGCTGGGCGACACCTCGGACGATGTGAACTGGTACACCAAACGCGCGACCTTGTCGGGGGTCTATTCCTCGACCCTGCTGTTCTGGCTGGGCGATGATTCTCCGGACCACCAGAAGACGTGGGAGTTTCTGGACCGCCGCATCGACAATGTGATGCAGTTCGAGAAACTCAAGGCGCAGGTAAATGGCAATCCGTTGTTCAAACCGTTCCTGACGGTACCGAACTGGTTCGCCAAGCAGGTGAAGCCCCCGATGAAGATGCGGGCCGATCTGCCGGGGATGCTGAACCCGCGCAAGTAAGCGTCTGGGCCTTTCGATTTTTGCCTGCTAGGCATTGGGCAAAGGAGATTTGCCCATGACCCAGATGATGCGCGCAGTTGAGATCACCAAACCCGGTGGTCCGGATGTTCTGCAATTGACCGAACGCCCCGTGCCTGACCCTGAGGCCGGGCAGGTGGTGCTCAAAGTGGCTTACGCTGGCGTGAATCGCCCGGACGCATTGCAGCGGGCAGGGGCTTATGATCCGCCTCCGGGTGCCAGCGATCTGCCGGGCCTGGAAGCATCGGGTGAGGTCGTGGCTATCGGTGCGGGTGTCGAAGGGCTGTCGGTTGGCGATCAGGTCTGCGCCTTATTGCCGGGTGGAGGGTACGCGGAATACGTCGCAACCCCGGCCGCGCATTGTCTTCCGGTTCCGGCTGGCATGGGGATGAAAGAGGCGGCGTGTCTGCCCGAAACCTTCTTTACCGTCTGGTCCAACGTCTTTACCCGCGGTGGGTTGAAAGCGGGTGAGCGGTTTCTGGTCCATGGCGGCTCCAGCGGGATCGGGACTACGGCGATCCAATTGGCGAATGCTTTTGGCGCGCGGGTGTTTGCGACCGCCGGATCGGCCGAGAAATGTGAGGCCTGTGTCCGGCTGGGCGCTGAAAAGGCGATCAACTACCGGGATGAGGATTTCGTGGCCACCATGCGGGCCGAAGGTGGCGCGAACCTGATCCTCGATATGGTGGGCGGCGACTATATTCCGCGCAACGTCAAAGCACTGGCCGAGGATGGCCGCCTTGTGCAGATCGCCTTCCTGCAAGGGCCGAAGGTCGAGCTAAACTTTGCCATGATGATGGTCAAACGTCTGACCCTGACGGGCAGCACTCTTCGTCCGCAAAGCGATCTGGCCAAGGCGAAGATTGCGCAAGACCTGCGTGAGGCGGTCTGGCCGTTGCTGGAGGCCGGGAAGGTTGCCCCCGTCATGGACAGCGAGTTCGATCTGGCAGAGGCGTCAGCGGCGCATGCACGGATGGAAAGATCTGGCCATATTGGCAAGATCGTCCTGAAGGTCGCCGGTTAACTCAAGTGCGCAGGGTCAGCCCCGCGCCAGCCTGTCAGGCGACCGCCCGGCGGTACAGGTGCCATGTGGCGTGGCCCAGTACCGGCATCACCACAATTAGCCCCAGCAGCATCGGAATCGACCCGATAACCAGCAGCGCGGCAACGATGAAACCCCAAGCCAGAATGACGCCGGGATTGTGTCGCAGCACCCGAACCGAGGTCACAACCGCCACCGGCAGCCCCACTTTGCGGTCCAGCAGCAGCGGAAAGCTGACCACGCTGATCGCCAGCGCGACCAAGGCAAACAGGAACCCGACTGCATTGCCGAAGATGATCATCGTCCAACCCGCGCCAGTGGTGAAGACTTGCGTCACAAATGCGCTCAAGGACATGGGCAGATCAGGGCCTAGTGTATGGACATAGATGCTCTGTGCGACCATCAGCCAGATCAACAGCCACATGACCAGATAAAAGCCCAGCATCAGAATCGCTCCGAATGAGGGCGAGCGGAACACGCCGAACGCATCCAGCCAGTGGGCGTCACCACCCTGTTCGCGTTTCCGGCTGATTTCGTACAGCCCAACTGCTGCAATCGGGCCGATTAGGGCAAAGCCCATGATCAGTGGCGCCAGCAGCGGCACCATGTTGCGGTTCAGGCCAAATCCGAACATCAGCAACCCCGCGATGGGGTAGATCAGCACGATGAATATGGCATCGGCCCGCGTTTCCAGAAAATCGTTATACCCCGCCCGCAAACAGGCCCTGAGGTCCTGCATCGTCAGCGTTTGAACCACCGGCAGATGTCTCGTGTCCGAGCTGCCGATGCGGTTGACGCTTTCTGCAATGTGATCGCCGGTCGCGCCGATGTTCCGGGCGGCCCAACTGATCGGATTTCCAATCGTTTTCGCCATCATAATCCCCTCCCGTAGCGTATCTGCGCAGCAGGGTGGATCCGGCAACCGTTGCCCGTGGCCGGACCATCCGGCAACGCCCGAGAGACAGTATAGCACATTTTTTCACCTTGCGGTTGCGTGATGCGAAATTGTGCCGATTGCCCTTATTTTCAGGCGTGTTAGCTTGGCGTCAGGCAACAGGAGGTCAGCATGCAGCAAACGGCAAGAACCGTCGTCATCCATGAACACGGCGGCCCCGAAGTTCTGAGGATCGAAGACCAGCCTTTGGGCGATCCCGGCCCCGGAGAGGTGCGCATTCGCCACCGGGCCTGCGGGCTGAATTTCATTGACGTCTATCAGCGCGACGGTTTGTATCCGATGGACCTGCCGCATGCGCTGGGCATGGAGGCCGCAGGCGTCATCGAGGCCGTAGGCGAGGGTGTGACACATCTGAAACCCGGCCAGCGCGCCGCTTACGCCACCGCGCCCGCCGGAGCCTATTGCGAGGCGCGGGTGATGCCCGCCGCTCAGGTCTGTCCTTTGCCGGAAGGGATTTCTTTTGACACAGCCGCAGCGATGATGCTCAAGGGGATGACGGTCGAATACCTGTTTCATCGCACCACGCCTTTGAAACGCGGCGATACGGTGCTGTTTCATGCCGCCGCTGGGGGCGTGGGTCTGATTGCCTGCCAATGGGCCAAGTCCGAAGGGATCAGATTGATTGGTACCGCCGGAACGGATGAGAAATGCAGCCTGGCGCAGTTCAACGGCGCGGCCCATTGCATCAACTACCGAACCCAGAACTTTGCCGAACGTGTAGCCGAGATTACCGGCGGCAAGGGCGTCGATGTCGTGATGGACTCGATTGGCGCGGATACGTTCAACGGGTCGCTGGATTGCCTGAAGCCGCTGGGGATGATGATTTCGTTCGGAAATGCCTCGGGGCCGGTGCCACTGATGGATCTTGGTATGCTGGCCAAGAAAGGCTCGCTCAAAATCACCCGGCCGACACTGTTCACGCATGTCGCCGATCACGCGGTCTGTCAGGCCATGGCGCGGCGTTTGTTCAACAAGGTCGAAGGCGGAGAGGTCAAGATCCATATCGACCAGCGTTTCCCGCTGGATCAGGTGGCCGATGCGCACCGGGCGTTGGAAGCGCGCCAGACCACCGGTAGCACAGTTCTGGAACTGTAAAACCAAAAAGGACCCGGCCTTTCAAAGCCGGGTCCCAATTTGCGATTTCGGTCTATCAGAACCGATAGGTCGCGCGGAACTGAAGGGTGGTCGCGTCCACGTCAATTCCGCTTGAGTTGAAGTTGTCGAACTCGTGGTACAGCAGTTCGCCGCCGATGCTGACATTCGGGGCAACGATCTGCTCGTAACCCGCGCCGATGAACCAGCCATCATCGCTGCCAAGGCTGTTGGTTCCGGCCTCGGCATAACCGCCAATGCCGTACAGCAGCCCCTGTGGAGACACTTTGTAGCCAGCCCGCGCCTTGAGGCGCCAGACGTCCTCGACATCAACGCCGGGGGTCAGTTCGATGTCGCTCCAGTCATAGTCGAAACCGCCGCCAACAACCCAGTCGCCCAGATCGTAGTCATAGCCCAGAACGATACCGCCGATCGTGCCGCTGCCATCCACGCCGGACACATTGGTGTCGATATCGGCATACCCCAGTTGCAAACCGCCGTAGAAGCCGGTCCAGTTGCCCGAAGACTGCGCCATGGCAGCCCCAGCCGTAAAAGTTGCGATCACAGAGGCGAGAAGAACTTTACCTGTCATAGTCATTCCTTTCGTCGGAAATGGTCTTTGGCAGACCCGTGCTGCCCGTTTGATTGTATTGTTCACTACGGCCCGGCCTGACGACCGGATCACAGTTTGTTCATACATTCCGACCCGAAAAGAGGTGCCGTGGGTTCAATCCCGGCCACCAGCCCGTGACAACGGGCGTGTTGTTTCCTGAAGAGGTAAGTTCGCGAAAAGGTTGTTTCAAACGACAATCGGCGGCAGATCACTCTGCCGCCGATCTTCAAGCTTTTGTCAGCGAATTATTGCTGCAGCTCTGCCGGAGTTTTGTCGGCAATGGTTTCCCAGTTGGTGCTGGCCTGCTCGATAAAGCCGGGGATGTCGCCTTCCCAGCGTTCCTGAATGTCCTGCGACAGGTTCAGGTACAGCTTGTTGTCGACGATTTTCCAGTAGGTCGGGTCGCCGTCAAACTTGAAGCCCATCGCCGCGCCGAATGCGCAGTAGCCGCCATATGCGGGCAGGTAGGCTTCGGGGTTCTCTTCAAACGCGGCTTTGTTTTCTTCGTTGGCAAAGCGATACAGCGCGTCGTTGTGCAGTGTGGTGATGCGGTAATCGCCTTTGGTCGGCTCGCCGGCGGTGAAATAGGCTACCGGGTCGTAACCCTGCATCGCCAGACCGGTCGAGCTTGCGTTCAGCTCAACGCCAGCGGCCAGAGCCGAGCTTGCGATAGCAACAGACAGCGCGACGCCGCCGATGATGGATTTGAACTTGTTCATGGTTTTCACCTTTCGTGAAAGAGACTGTCCTATGGTGCTGAAATTGCACCTGGCCAACCCGTTTGATTTTGATCCGTACAACCTGAAATTGGCTGTAACGAAACCGAAGTGGGCAGCCGGTTCATCACGTTCAAAGCAATCAATTGTGATTGTGCAAAGGCGAATAGGTTCTGTTCAGATATGCGCAGAAGCAGCTCGCGGATCGGGTTTGAATGCGGTCACGAACTCCACCACCTTTTTCTCCGCCATCTCACAAGGGCGCAACAAAGCGCCGCTGTCGCGGGTTAGATAGAGATTCAGGCTGATATAGTCGCCGCCGCCGAGTTCATGCGCCACCAGCTTGTGGGACTTGCCCCCTGCCAAGTTTGTGCGGCTGACAACGTACTTCCGCCCATTGCTCTGACCTGTACAAGTCCCCGTCGGGATAGCAAAAAAGGCGGTTAGAAAGGTGTCAGAGGCGCTCAAGACTGACCTATTTTGGGCTCGGTCCCGGCCCTGATCCGCGCCACGTTTGCGCTGTGCCGCCAGTAGACCAACAAGGTCAGGACCGCGCCCAGCAGGAATGGTGTGCCATCCGTCAGCACCATCACCCAGATGGTCGACAGCGCCGCAGCTGCCAATGCCGCCAGCGACGACATCCGCCAGATCGCGGCAGCCACAAGCCAGGTCAGGCAGCAGGCCACGCCCACCCGCCAGTCCAGCGCCAGCCACAGGCCCAGAAATGTGGCCACACCCTTGCCGCCCTTGAACCCAAGCCAGACGGGAAAACAGTGGCCCAGAAAGGCCATTAGGGCGGCGATCTGGGCTGCGTCCTCTCCGGCCAGCGCCCGTGCCAGCAACACGGCAACCAACCCTTTTCCACCGTCAAAGATCACGGTCAGCGCGGCTGCGGTCTTGTTGCCGGTGCGCAGTACATTGGTGGCCCCGATATTGCCCGAGCCAATATCGCGCAGATTGCCCAGCCCCATCAGCTTGGCAAAGACCATGCCAAAAGGGACCGACCCCATCAGATAGCCCAGCACCGCCCAGAGGATCAGTTGGGTCGTCGTCGCGTCAAATGCGGGCATCAGGATCTCCGGTATACTTCTGTTCCTGCCACGTAGGTTGCCGTGACCTTACCCTGCATCCGCTGGCCGTCAAACGGTGTGTTCTGGGATTTCGACTTTAACGAGAACCGGTCCAGCACAAAGGGCACATCCGGGTCGAACAGCACCAGATCGGCGGGTGCGCCCTCGGTCAGACGGCCCTGTTCCAGCCCCAGCCGTTTCGCCGGGTTCAGCGACATCGCCCGGAACAGGGTTGGCAGGTCCAACTGATCCGCGTGATACAGGCGCAGTGCGGCAGGCAGCAGCGTTTCCAGCGCCACCGCGCCCGAGGCCGCCTCTTCAAACGGCAGGCGCTTGCTTTCCTCGTCCTGCGGTGTGTGCATCGAGCTGATGATGTCGATCAGCCCGCTCCGCACGGCTTCGATCACCGCTTGCCGGTCACCTTCCGACCGCAGCGGCGGCTTGACCTTGAAGAAGGTGCGATAGTCAGCGACGTCCAACTCGTTCAGCGTCAAGTGATGGATCGAAGTGCCCGCAGTGATATCCAGCCCATTGCGTTTAGCACGTTCCAGCGCTGGCAGGGCGCGCGTGGTGGTGATCTGGTCGGCGTGGTACTTGGCTCTGGTCATCTCAAGCAAAGCGATGTCGCGGTCCAGCCCCATCCGCTCGGCCATAGGCGAGACGGCGGGCAACCCGCGCAGGGTGGCGAACTTGCCACTGGTGGCGGCCGCGCCAGAGCTGAGGCCGGGTTCCTGCGGATGAGCGATGACTAAGGCTCCGCAAGAACGCGCGTAAGTCAGCGCGCGCGAAAACACTTTGGTATTGGCGATGACATGGTCGCAGTCGGTAAAGGCCACCGCACCGGCATCTTGCAGAAAGCCGATCTCTGTCATCTCACGGCCTTCACGGCCTTTGGTCAAGGCGGCCATGGGCAGCACGTTCACCGGAGCGTCCGCCTGCGCACGACGGGTCACAAATTCCAGCGTTTCCGGCGTGTCGATGGCCGGGCTGGTGTCGGGGCGGGTAACGATGGTGGTCACGCCGCCGGCGGCAGCGGCCAGACCGGCGGATTTGTAGCTTTCCTTGTGCCGCTCACCGGGTTCGCACACCTTGACGCCAATATCGACGATGCCGGGGGCCAGACACTGGCCTTTGCAATCGACGACTTGTGCGTCCGAGGCGGGCGCATCGCCTTCTCCGCGCGCCGTGATCCGACCGTCAGCCACCTGTAGCCAGCCCAGGGCGTCAGTGCCGGTTTCAGGGTCGATCAGGCGGGCGTTGGTGAAGATCAGGTTGGTCATGCCATGGCCCTTTCGATAGCGGCTTTGGTGGCGGCCGGGTTCGCCTGGTATTTTATCAGGTGCTTGTCGCCACCCTTGGTGACGATCTGGATGAAACTGCCCATGGTGTTGACGGTTTCGATCTGGTTCAGCGCCACTTTGCGCGGGCCGGGGCCAGAGAGAGTGGTTTCGGTCATCTCCCACGTCGCGACCAGTTCTTCGGACGCCAGATACCACGCGCGCAAGCCAACAGCGGCAAGGCCCGCGGGTGCGCCGGTCCAAGGGTAAGGATTGCCGACCAACCACAGAACGACCATCGCACCTGCCATCGCAAATGCGGCCAGCCATGCGTTGGTGCGAATGTAGGTCGCCTTGTCAGGGGAGAAGATCACAGGACCAGCCATAGGATGCCTCCGATGGCCAGCAAGATAACCAGCGCCAGAACGGCCGAACCGATGCGGCGGGGTTTGTCACTGTTCGGTGCGGGTTGTGCGGCGGAATAGGGCTTGGCGCTTTCGGTTTTGATCGGCCCACCGGTCCAATTGGTGGCTTCTTCGGTGAAAGGGCCGAACAGGTGCAAACGCCGGTCGGGGACGATAGTGGCCGCG
This sequence comes from Ruegeria sp., assembly GCF_965221235.1. Classification (GTDB taxonomy): domain Bacteria; phylum Pseudomonadota; class Alphaproteobacteria; order Rhodobacterales; family Rhodobacteraceae; genus Ruegeria. The sequence continues at coordinate 1,319,472 of NZ_CBDCRS010000004.1, read as the reverse complement.
CGACCGCCAAACGCGGCGCTGCGGACCACCATCACCCAGCCGGAAATAGCTTCAAGCGCCCTGCGGTCCAGTTGATCTGCGGACACGCCGCAGCCTTCGTTCAGGTAGCCATAAAGCCCAAGGTCTTCGAGGTCCGAGACCGGGAAGACGTCGATCTGATCCGCGTCCAACCCGGAAACGCCCAGAACCTGATCGGCAGCACCGGGTTCGCGCAGGAACTTGGCCTCTTCCGGGCGCATGTTCAGCGCGAACAGGCGAATTACACCGCGTTCGTGGGGGGCGACGGTCAGATCGCTCATGCGGCCTCACGCAGGTTGCGGGCCAGCAGATCCATTGCGGCCATGCGTACGGCGACGCCCATCTCGACCTGCTCCTGAATGACGGATCGGTTAATGTCATCGGCCAGCGTGCCGTCAATCTCGACCCCGCGGTTCATCGGGCCGGGATGCATGACGATGGCGTCGGGCTTGGCCAGCGCCAGCTTGGCCGCGTCCAGCCCGTAGCGGTGGTAATATTCGCGTTCCGAGGGGATAAAGCCGCCATCCATCCGCTCTTTCTGAAGGCGCAGCATCATGACAACGTCGACGTCCCGAAGGCCCTCGTTCATGTCGTCGTAGATCTCGGCCCCGAACTCGGCGAAATGACCGGGAACCAGCGTTGGCGGGCCAATCAGGCGGATGCGGTTTTCCATCTTGCCCAACAGGATCAGATTCGAGCGCGCCACGCGGGAATGGGCTACATCCCCACAAATTGCGATGTTCAAACGGTGCAGCCGACCCTTAGCGCGGCGTATGGTCAGAGCGTCCAGCAGGGCCTGCGTCGGGTGCTCATGCTTACCGTCACCCGCGTTCAGCACAGCGCAGTTCACCTTCTGAGCCAGCAGATCGACTGCACCGGAATGCGGGTGCCGCACCACCAGCAGGTCAGGATGCATCGCGTTCAGGGTCATTGCCGTATCAATCAGCGTTTCACCCTTTTTGATGGAACTGGCCTGCATCGCCATGTTCATCACATCCGCGCCCAGACGCTTGCCTGCGATCTCAAAACTGGCCTGCGTGCGGGTGGAATTTTCGAAGAACATATTGATCTGCGTCAGCCCCGACAGCACATCAGAATGCTTGGTCGACTGCCGGTTCATGTCGACATATTTCTCGGCCAGATCGAGGATGGCAGTGATATCGGATTGCGACAGATGCTCGATGCCAAGAAGGTGACGATGGGCGAAACGCATGGGCGGGCTCCTGTCTGACAATCGGGCCGCTTATAGGAAGCCGCGCCGCCGCTGGCAACCTAAGGATCGGACCCTTCGGGCAGTTTCTCGCATCCGCCCTCGGGCAGGCATTGCTCGCCGGGTTTGCACCACTTGCCATAGCCGCAGTCGATCGCCTTGATCGGGACGCAACCCTGATGTTCGGAACATTTGAAGCCGGGACGGCATTGCGAGCCGGTTTCCTCGCAGACGAACCAGCCGGGGCGCGAGCATCCTCCGCCCGGCAGGCACGAAGTACCCCCGGTGCAGGTCAGGCCGTCATCGCAAACGGTCTGCAGACCCCTCGTGTCTGAATCCGCCTCAAATCCGGGTCTGATCCGCTCGCATTCGCCCCGCGCACTGCAGGTGGTTCCGCCCGGACAATCGGCGCGTGAGGTGCATCTGTTGGCCCCGGCCGGGGCGCAGCGGGTTCCACCGGCCACACAACGCTCGAACGGGCCGCAGGTGCGTCCACCGCCGCAATAGGTGCCGCCCAGCGGAATGCAGTGGCCATCAAAGCTGCACCTTTGCCCGGCTGAACAGCAGCGGCTGCCGCATTGGAACTGACCGGCGCGACACTGGCTGTTGCGGTCGAAGAGTTGCGCAAAAGATGGACCGCTGAGCGGGATCAGCAGCAGGGAAATCAAAAGGAATCGCAATAGAACAGTCATGAACACGTCAATGGTCGGTGCGACGGGTCGCCCGATCAAGGTCTATTCGCTTTCCCTCGGTCAAAAGCTGGTTAGATTGAGGGGTATGGAATCGGGTCTGGACTATCACTCCGCGCGGGCTCTGCTGGAATGGCAGATCGAGCTGGGCGCAACGGATGCAATCGGCGATGCGCCGGTTGACCGGTATGCGTTGCCCGATACCACGCCCAAAGCCAAGAAGCCTGCTGCCGTGCAGGCCGCGCCGGAGAAACCGCAGAAGGTCGATCCGGTTCAGGTGGCGAAAGCCGCCGCGCAAGGGGCCGCGTCACTAGATCAGCTGCGCGCGGCCATGGATGCGTTTGAACTTTGCGAGTTGAAACGCGGTGCGCGGCAGTTGGTGTTTGCCGACGGCACGCAGGGCGCGCGGGTGATGATCGTTGGTGAGGCTCCGGGCCGTGAGGAAGACCGGGAAGGCAAGCCCTTTGTCGGCCGTGCCGGGCAGTTGCTGGACCGAATGTTGGCGGCGATTGATCTGGATCGCACGAAAAACGTCTATATTACCAACGTGCTGCCATGGCGGCCTCCGCAGAACCGTGATCCCAAACCCGAAGAGATCGGGATGATGAAACCGTTCCTGGAACGGCACGTGGCGCTGGCCAAGCCCGAGGTTCTGGTAATCATGGGTAATGTCAGCTGTCAGGCTGTGCTAGGCAAACGCGGCATCACCCGGCTGCGCGGGAAATGGGAGCAGGCGTTGGACCTGCCGGTTATCCCGATGTTCCACCCGGCCTACCTGCTGCGCCAGCCGCAGATGAAACGGCAGGCCTGGGCGGATTTGCTGGAACTGAACGCCCGGTTGGAGGGCAAATGATGCGCATTTTGGCGTTTTCCGACCTGCATATGGCGCGCAACCGCGCGGCGGAGGTCGTGGCCGCCAGCACCGAGGCTGATCTGGTGATCGGCGCCGGAGACTATTGCAACATGCGTCAGGGTCTGGACGAGGCGATGGAGATGCTAACGGGTATCAACGCGCCCTTGGTGCTGATCCCGGGCAATGCCGAAAGCGCAGGCGAGTTGATCGACGCGGCACCTGAGGGCGTGCATGTGCTGCACGGGACCGGGATGACGCTTGATGGTTTGCGCCTGTTTGGGCTGGGCTATGGTGTGCCCCCCACGCCCTTTGGCGACTGGTCCTGTGACATGACCGAGGCCGAGGCCACCGAATTACTGGATCGTTGTGATGGCGCGGATGTCCTGATTGCGCATTCGCCGCCCAAAGGGCATGGCGATGTCACCTCGATGGGCGATGCGGTGGGGTCGGTGGCCGTGCGTGACGCAATCGAACGGGTTCAGCCGCACTTCGCGTTTTGCGGCCATATCCATGACAGCTGGGGTTATCGCGGCACAATTGGCCGCACACAGATCGCCAATCTTGGCCCCCGCGTAAACTGGTTTGAGGTTTCCTGATGATAGAAACGGTAACGCTTCTGGCGTTCATCCCGGCAGCTCTGGCGCTGAATTTTACCCCCGGCGCGGATATGATGTTCTGCTTTGGTCAGGGGCTGCGGTCAGGATCGCGACCGGCTCTGGTGGCCAGTGCGGGGATTTCTTTGGGGCTGATGGTCCATGTGCTGCTCGCCGGACTGGGTCTGGGCGCGGCAGTGAACAGCCTGCCTTGGCTGTTCGATGTGATCCGCTGGATGGGGGTGGCTTATCTGCTCTATCTCGCGTGGGGCGCGATCCGCAACGGAGCGGTATCCGCAGATGCGCCAACAAAACCCGCAAGTCACGCGTTTCGGGATGGAATGGTGGTGAACCTGACCAACCCCAAGGTCATCCTGTTCGTGCTGGCGTTCATCCCGCAATTCGTGAACCCGGCCTCCGGCCCGATCCTGCCGCAGTTTCTGATCTTTGGCATCATCATTGCGCTGGGCGGCTTTATCGTAAACGGGCTGGTCGGAGTGTTTGCCGGAGGCGCAGGAAAGGTGCTGATTTCGAACCCGCGCGCCTCTCGGATCATGGGCTGGGTAACGGGTGGGATTTTCACCGCCCTCGCCGTCCGGCTTGCCATCATGGAAAGGGCCTGACGCCGCATGTCGCGTATTGACGAAACTATGGAATTCATCCCGGTTCGGATCGCGGTTCTGACCGTCTCGGATACTCGGACGCTGGACGAGGATCGCTCGGGTCAGACACTGGTCGATCGGATCGAACGCGCGGGCCATGAGCTGGTCGACCGCAAGATCATCCGCGATGAGCGTAATGAAATCGCAGCCCAGCTGCGACTTTGGGCGGGTGATCCGGGAATTGACGTTGTGATCTCGACCGGCGGCACCGGCCTGACGGGGCGCGACGTGACGGTCGAAGCGCATCGGGATGTCTATGAGAAAGAGATTGAGGCATTCGGAACCGTTTTCACCCTGATTTCCATGGAGAAAATCGGCACATCCGCCGTGCAGTCCCGCGCCACAGGTGGTGTGGCAGGAGGCACCTATCTGTTTGCGCTGCCCGGCAGCCCCGGTGCGTGCAAGGACGCGTGGGATGGGATTCTGGAAAAACAGCTCGATTATCGCCATCGTCCCTGCAATTTCGTGGAAATAATGCCCCGATTGGACGAACATCTGCGACGGAAGTAGACTGGTCTTACGTTCAACACTTCATAACCGCTTTGTGGCTTGGCATTTTTTTCTGTCCAGCTACCTTTTGCGGGTGGCAGCCTGACGCGACCGGGGTGAGTAATTAATGCGATTTCTGAGGCAAAGCCTTGTAGGTGTGTTTCTGGCGTCTTTGACGCTGGCGCTGCTGTTTGTTGCCGTTCAGATGATTGTTGGCGCCGTGCAAGAGGTGCTGAACCGCGACGAGGACCCGCCCGAAGCACGAGAGCGCGTGTTTGCCGTCAGTGTACGCCCCGCTGAACCGGAAACCGTTACCCCGTATCTTGACGCGTTTGGCGAGGTTCAAAGCCGCCGACGTTTGGAACTGCGCGCGGCGCTGGGCGGCCGTGTGGTTGCGCTGGCCGACGATTTTGAGGATGGCGGCTTTGTCTCGGCGGACGAAGTGCTTGTGGAACTGGACCCGGCAGACGCGCAATCGGCGCTGGACCGTGCCAAATCTGACCTGTTGGATGCGCAGTTTGAAGAACGTGACGCTGAACGGTCCCTTCTGCTGGCGCAGGACGAATTGAACTCGGCTGAAGCGCAGGCCGATTTGCGGGGCCGGGCGCTGCAACGGCAGCAGGATTTGCAAAGCCGCGGCGTCGGAACACCTGCTGCGGTGGAAGAGGCCGAGCTGGCCAAAGCCGTGGCCGAACAAGCCGTTCTGGCGCGGCGGATTGCACTGGCGCAGGCAGAATCGCGGGTGGATCAGGCGACCACGCTGCTGGCCCGCGCCCGTATCGCGTTGGAGGCCGCCGAACGTGATTTGAACGACATGACCATCCGCGCCCGCTTTGCCGGAACACTGACGGATGTGACGTTGGTCGAAGGGCGGTTGGTTGCTGCCAATGAAAAGCTGGCCGAACTGGTAGACCCACATGCGCTTGAAGTGGCCTTCCGTGTCTCAACCGCGCAGTTCGTACGGCTGCTGGACGGTCAGGGCGACCTGATCAACGCGCCGGTGACTGTGTCGCTTGAGGTCACGGGCACCGATCTGACGGCCACGGGGCGTATCAGCCGCGACAGTGGCTCGGCGGGTGAGGGGCAGACGGGGCGGCTGATCTACGCACGGCTGGACGATGCGCCGGGGTTCAAACCGGGCGATTTCGTCACCGTATCGGTGCAAGAACAACCTTTGGACAATGTGGTGCGCCTGCCTTCGTCAGTTCTGGACGCGGTCGGCACTGTGCTGGTGCTGGGTGCGGATGACCGGCTTGAGGCGCTGCCGGTGCAGCTGATCCGCCGTCAGGGCGACGAAGTTCTGTTGCGCGGGCAGGGGCTGGCCGGGCGCGAAGTGGTCATTGGCCGCACGCCGCTACTGGGCGCGGGGGTCCGTGTCCGACCGCTGCGGGTTGAGGCGAATGCCGGGGCCGAGGCTGGCATGGTGGAACTGTCGGATGAGCAACGCGCCGATCTGATGGCGCGGGTCAAGGCCAGCGACGGGGTTCCGCAGGACGAAAAGGCCCGGATGCTGGGCCAGCTGGAAGAAGCCAGAGTCCCGGCATCTCTGGTTCGCCGGATTGAAAACCGGGCAGGGGGCTAAGCGCCATGATGCGCGAGATCCCCGGCGCGGCAGGTGGTATCCTCAGCTATTTCACACGGCACCGGACGGTGGCCAATCTGCTGTTGCTGGTCATGCTGGTCCTGGGTGCGGCGGCGATCCCAAATATGCGGGCGCAGTTTTTTCCCGATGTCATTCTCGAGCGGGTGGACGTCAACGTAGAATGGGACGGCGCGGGGCCTGAGGACGTCGATAACGGCATCGTTCAGGTGCTGGAACCCGCGCTGCTTGCGGTTGAAGGCGTAGCAAGCACAACCTCGACCTCGCGCGAGGGGTCGGCGCGTATCCGCATGGAGTTCGAGCCCAACTGGGACATGTCGCGCGCCGTCGAAGAGGTCAGAACCGCTGTCGACGGGGTTACAAGCCTGCCAGAAGATTCCGAAGAGCCGACGATCCGGCGTGGGGCCTGGCGGGATCGGGTGACAGATGTGGTCGTCACTGGCCCGGTCGCCCCGGACCAGCTGGCCATGTTCACCGACGAGTTGATCAACCGCCTGTTCGCAGTGGGTGTGACCCGCACGACGATCCGAGGTCTGGCCGCGCCCCGCGTGGTGGTCGAGGTTCCTACTGCGCAGCTGATCGCTAATGATATCACCCTGTCTGACATCGCCGCAGCCATCGCGGGTGAGGTCACGGCCAACCCGGCAGGCGACGTAACCGGCGCCAATGCCCGCATCCGCACCGGCACGGAAAAGCGCACACCCGAAGAAATCGAGGGCATCGCCCTGCGCAATTTCGAGGACGGCTCAAAGCTCTATATCGGGGACGTCGCACAGATCTATGTCGAAGGCGTGAACCGCAACCGGAGCTATTTTGTCGGTGACAGTCCGGCCATGTCTATCCGCGTCGACCGGTCCAACCTAGGGGATGCCATCGAAATTCAGGTGACGGTTCAGGATGTGGTTGCGGAAATGCAGGCCAGCCTGCCTGCCGGTGTCACGGTCGAACTGATCCGAACCCGGGCGCAGGCGATCACTGATCGTCTGGACATCCTGATCGACAACGGCCTTGTCGGTCTGGGGCTAGTGGTCTGTCTGCTGTTTTTGTTCCTGAATGCCCGTATCGCCTTTTGGGTTGCTGCCGGTATCCCGGTGGCGATGTCCGCCGCCATTGCGCTGATGTATCTTGGCGGGTTGTCGATCAACATGGTTTCGCTGTTCGGGCTGATCATTACGCTGGGCATTGTCGTGGATGACGCCATCGTGGTGGGTGAACATGCAGATTTCCGGGCGCGGCGTCTGGGTGAACCACCCGTTGTGGCCGCAGAACGCGCGGCGCGGCGCATGGCAATGCCGGTCTTTGCCGCGACCCTGACCACCGTGATCGCCTTTTTTGGCCTGACCGCGATTGGTGGCCGGTTCGGAGAGTTGATCCGCGACATTCCCTTCACCGTGATCGCCGTTCTGATCGCTTCATTGATCGAGTGTTTTCTGATCCTGCCCAACCACATGGCCCATGCCATAGCGCATTCGGCCAAGGAACATTGGTATGACCTGCCCAACAGAGTGGTGAACAGGGGATTTCGCTGGGTTCGCGATCATCTGTTCCGACCGCTGATAGGCTGGGTGGTCTGGGCGCGCTATGTGGTTGTGGCCGTGATGGTCGTGTTTCTGGCCAGTCAGATTGCGTTGTTTATTCGCGGCGACGTGAACTGGCGCTTTTTCAACGCGCCCGAGCGCGGATCGGTCACGGGCAACTTTATCATGGTCGAGGGCGCAACCCGCGACGACACGCTTGCCATGATGCGCGAGTTGCAGCGCGCGACCGAGGAATTGGGCCAGATCTACGAAGAACGTCACGGGCGAAACCCCATCGACTATGTGCTTGCCGAAGTTGGCGGTACGGCCGGATTTGGCCTGTCTGCGGCTGAGGGCAAGGATGCTGATCTGCTCGGTGGTATCTCGATAGAACTGATTGACGCCGATCTGCGCCCCTATTCCAGCTTTGAATTCGTCGGCGAGTTGCAGGAATTCGTTCCGCGCCATCCAAAGGTCGAGCTGCTCAGCTTCCGTGGCTGGCGATCCGGTCCCGGCGGCGACGCGATTGAGGTCAATTTCTATGGCGCTGATGTAGACACGCTCAAAGCCGCGTCCGAAGACTTGCAGGCCGAGCTGTCCAAATACCCTGAGGTTTCGGCGCTGGAGGACACTCTGGCCTATGACAAGGAAGAGTTCATTCTGGACCTGACCGCGCAGGGTCAGGCATTGGGCTTTACGATTGATACGCTGGGCCGCGTGCTGCGCAATCGGTTGAACGGGATAGAGGCCGCGACCTTCCCCGACGGCCCCCGCAGTGCCGAAATTCGGGTAGAACTGCCCGAAAACGAACTGACTGCCGATTTCCTCGAGCGCACCCTGATGCGGACGCCGGACGGGGTCTATGTGCCTCTGGCTGATATTGTCTCGGTCCAGCGCAAGTCGGGCTTTGCCACCATCCGTCGCGAAAATGGCCTGCGAGTGGTCACGGTGAACGGAGATATCTCAGAGGATGATCCGGCCCGCGCGACCGAGATCACGCGCGCAATGAGCGAAGAGATTCTGCCCGAAATTGCGGCGCAACGGCAAATCGAATGGCAGATGTCCGGCCTGAGCGAGCAAGAGAACGAGTTCCTAGCCGAAGCACGCACTGGCCTAATCTTGTGCCTGACGGGCATCTATTTGGTGCTGGCCTGGGTTTTTGCCAGCTGGTCGCGGCCTTTGGTGGTGATGGCGATCATCCCCTTCGGCCTGGTCGGCACGATCTGGGGTCATTACATCTGGGACGTGCCGCTCAGCATGTTTACTGTCGTTGGGCTGTTGGGGATGACGGGGATTATCATCAACGATTCAATTGTGCTGGTGACGACGATTGACGGCTACCAGCAAGAGCGTGGGCTGTTACCCTCGATTGTCGAAGGCACGGCCGACAGGTTGCGGCCGGTGATGCTGACGACGCTGACAACGGTTCTGGGCCTGACACCGCTGCTGTACGAGGGTTCGCAACAGGCGCAGTTTCTGAAGCCGACGGTGATCACGTTGGTCTATGGGTTGGGCTTCGGAATGCTGCTGGTGCTGTTGCTGGTGCCTGCTCTGCTGGCCATTCTGAACGACCTGTCGCGCCCGATGACTGCCATGCGTCGCGCCCTGCGCGCGCCCGAGCGGTTTGTGCAGGGGGCGATCACCACGACCGGGCTGGTCCTGTTGTCATGGTTCGGAGTCACGATGGTGTGGCCTGCGATAAGCGGCGGACCGCCTGGTTTGCTGGCGGCTCTTTATGGGGATGAGGATGGTCTTGCCGCCCTGCAAATGGGATTAGGTGCGTTTTTTGCCGGAGCGCTGGTGATCCTGTTGCTGAGCGTTGTAGTCTCAAGCCTGCTTTACGTGCGCCTGCGGGGACGGGCGGTTTAACGCGGGCGCAAAGCAGTTTCCAGCAGATCGACGACCCGTGCGCTCATCTCCAGATCGCCTTGCCGGATTTGCTCAACCGGGTACCAGCGCGCATCCAGCGCATCATCTCCGGCGATCGGCGAACCAGAGGTATATTGGCAGGCGACACCCACCAGCAGGTAATGCGTTTGCACCTTCCCCTGATCGTCGTGACGCAACAGGTCCAGATTGTCGAGATAATGCAATGGCTCCGCAAGGACCGAGGTTTCCTCGTGCAGTTCTCGTTGGGCGGCCTGCATGACAGTTTCGCCCCATTCCACATGCCCGCCGGGAAACCCCCAGAGCCCTGCATCAGGTTGCTTGCTGCGCTGCACCAGTAGGACATGCGCGTCATGAATGACGACGGCCAGCGCACCGATCTTGGGGGTCTGGCTCATCAGGTCAACCCGCGTCGCATCCCTGAATATCTACCGCGTGGTTTGCGCCCAGCACCGTGATACGGATTTCCGAGCGGTCCAGCGCAAACGGATCACCCGAGGCGCTGACCACCTCGGCCGTCGCCACCAGCGTATCGCCCTGACGGGTGGTTTCGGGTTGTGAGGCCCAAAGCGTCGGGTTGCCCGGTTCGATCACGGTGATCTCTTGCCCACCAGCCGAGGGCATGGTCACGCGCGCTTCGATCTTCATCCCGTCCGACGAAGGGCTCAGGCGGCAGCTTGCGGCGCTTACACGGGCTTCTTTCGCGGAGTAGGGGCGTTGAGCCAGCGCGGCGGCGATGGCCGGGTTGCGCGCCGCGTCGGCATTTAGCGTGTGGTCGAAATTCAGCTGCTCGGGAATGCAGACGTCCTTGCAGACGCCCAGATCCATTTCGCCGCGCAGTCGCACCGGCTTGGCGGGGTTCCGCGGAGTAATTTCAACCGGCAGCACCAGCTGATCCTCGTACCCGATGGATTGCAGGCCATTCTGCACAAACACGTCAGGCGCGGGCCATGTGATCGACACGTCCCCCACGTTTTGCGAGCCGTTCCAGTCAAACTGCGGCGGGATACCGGCATCGCCGGGCGCGCGCCAATAAGTCTTCCACCCGTCTTTCAGAGTCAGCCGCATGGCCCCCAGGTAGGTGCCTTTGGCGGTGCGCCCGCCATCGAGAACGTCCAGATGCACAACGCCATCCCCCACCTGTGCCTGCACAGGTGCAGTCAGGCAAAAACAGGCGGACAGGGCGGCAGCGGTGGATGCAAGATAACGCGTCATACCCAATAAATGCGCGGTCCGGCCGGCGATTCCAAGTCACGTTCAGGTCACTGGGATGAAATCTTCGGAATTTTGCGCTGATCCCTTGCCAATCCCTGTCTGCCAAGGCCATTGTTTAGGGGAGATTTGCAAGAGATGATAGCTTATGGACCTGACCGGGAAATTGTTGATTGCGATGCCGGGCATGGGTGATCCGCGGTTCGATCATTCGGTGGTTTACATGTGCAGTCACGGCGATGACGGCGCGATGGGGCTGATCGTCAACAAACCGTCGGATCTGCGAATCAAAACCTTGCTTGAGCAACTCAACATCGCCTGCCGCGTCCCGGTTGTGGGCGAGCGGCTAGTGCATTTCGGTGGTCCGGTCGAGATGTCGCGCGGCTTTGTCCTGCACAGCGCGGATTACGAAGCCAACCTGCATTCGATGCAAATCTCCGAAGATTTCAGCATGACCGCGACGCTGGATGTGCTGGAAGATCTGGCTTCGGGGTGTGGCCCGCTGAATTCCACTCTGGCCTTGGGGTATTCGGGCTGGGGTCCCGGCCAGCTGGAGGATGAGATTGCCATGAATGGCTGGCTGACCACCGATGCAAGCCAGAAACTGGTTTTCGACGTGCCGGATGATGAGAAATGGGAGGCCGCCCTGGCCACTCTGGGCGTTGACCCGTTGACCTTGTCGGCCAGCGCTGGGCGCGCCTGATCAGCTGTCTCGCGGCGCGGCTGCGCGGCGCAGGCGGTCATTGATGGCTGCACCTAAACCATGATCCGGGATCGGTGTGACGGCAATCGGGCGGCCCGTAGTGTTGAGCCTGTGCAGGGCCGAGAACAGATTGGCGGCGGCTTCGGTCAGGTTGGCATCCTCGGACAGGTTCAGATCGCAGCTGACCGGGCCGAAGCCCAGCAAAACCTCGTCGCCCTGCGCCGTTTGGGCGTTCAGCCGCACCGGCGCGTCCGGCGCGTAATGCGATTGCAACTGGCCTGGCGCGGTCAGAAGGTCTCCGGCCTGATGCAGGTGCAGTTGTGTGTTCAGGGTGGCCTCGATCTGTTCCAGTGCGACACCGCCGGGGCGCAGCAAAGCGGGCTCTCCGGCCAATCCGACAATGGTGGATTCAAGGCCAACGCCGCAGGGTCCGTCATCCAGAATCGCGGCGATGCGCCCGTTCAGCCCATTGCGCACATGCTGGGCCGTTGTCGGGCTGATCTGGCCCGAGGGGTTCGCCGAAGGGGCTGCCACCGCCCCGTCAAACTCGGACAGAAGCGCCCGAGCTGTGCCATGCGCAGGCACCCGCACCGCCAATGTGTCCAGCCCTGCCGTCACCAGTTGCGAAATGCCATGTCCCGCACGCAGCGGCAGAACCATGGTCAACGGGCCGGGCCAGAACGCGGCGGCCAGAGCCTCGGCCCGGTCGGACCATTCCACAAAGCGTTGCGCCGCCTCGACCGAAGCCACATGCGCGATCAGCGGGTTAAAGCTGGGTCGTCCCTTGGCCGCATAGATGCTGGCCACGGCCTCGTCATTGCGGGCATCGCCGCCCAGCCCATAGACCGTCTCGGTCGCAAAGGCGACCAGCAGCCCCTGCCGCAGCAGATCCGCTGCTTGTGCGATTCCGCCCGGATCGGCGGCCAAATCCAAAGTGCCGTTGGGGATCATATCTGGTGACGCCGCGTTTTGATTGCTTGTAGCCTAGGGCCGGTTACGTATTCGATTAATCAAGGATGCATAAAGGCGGGTGTTGAAATTTCCAACCCCAGCCGCGAAAACCAGTCAGACAACCCCGAGGGAAGCCATGCCATACCGCGCGCCCATCTCCGATTATGAATTGTTGTTCCGCCACGTGGTCGGATTCGACCAGATTGCGGCGACCGAGAAATTTGCAGAAGCCAGCGAGGACGTGGTCAGCGCGATCCTGACCGAGGCAGGCAAGATGTGCGAAGAGGTGATGGCCCCGCTGCAACGCCCAGGCGATCTGGAACCGGCGCGATTGGAAAACGGTGTGCTGCGGACCTCTCCGGGCTATGCCGATGGCTGGAAAGCGATTGCCGAAGGCGGCTGGATCGGGATGAGCGGTGATCCTGACTATGGCGGTATGGGCCTGCCGATGGCTGTCACCACTGCGGTGAACGAGATGATGTCAGCCGCTTGCCTGTCGCTGCAACTGGCACCGTTGATGACGCAGGGCCAGATTGAGGCGTTGGAGCATCACGCCGGCGATGAGTTGAAGGCGCTCTACCTGCCTAAGATGATGGCCGGTGACTGGGCCGGAACAATGAACCTGACCGAGCCGCAGGCAGGGTCGGATGTCGGTGCGCTGACCTCGAAGGCTGAGGCGAATGGCGATGGCACTTACGCTGTGACGGGCCAGAAAATCTTCATCTCGTGGGGCGATAATGATTTCACCGAGAATGTCTGCCATCTGGTTTTGGCGCGCCTGCCGGACGGGGTGCCGGGAACCAAAGGAATCTCGCTGTTTCTGGTGCCGAAATACCTGCCGGATGAAAACGGCAATCCCGGCGTGGCAAACGATCTGAAAGTGGTGTCACTGGAACATAAGATGGGCCTGCACGGTTCACCGACCTGCGTGATGCAATATGACGGGGCAAAGGGCTGGCTTGTCGGGAAAGAGCATGGTGGCATGGCCGCGATGTTCACCATGATGAACAACGCCCGGCTGGGTGTTGGTGGGCAGGGTGTTGGTGCCGCCGAGGGCGCGTATCAACACGCGCTGGCCTATGCGATGGAGCGCAAGCAGGGCAAGACACCGTCCGGCACGATCATTGACCACGCCGATGTGCGCCGGATGCTGATGAGCATGCGCGCCGATACGTTCGCCGCCCGCGCCATCATGCTGGCCAACGCCGCGGCGATCGACATGGGCACCGCAACTGGCGACGCCGATTGGGTCGCGCGTGCGGCGTTGCTGACTCCGATCTGCAAGGCGTTTGGTACGGAAACCGGGATGCGCGTGTCCGAGATCGGGGTTCAGGTGCATGGCGGGATGGGCTTTATCGAAGAAACCGGCGCGGCCCAGTATTACCGCGACGCCCGTGTGACGGCGATTTACGAAGGCACAAATGGCATTCAGGCTATGGACCTTGTGGCCCGTAAGATGATGGATGGGGGCGAGGCGGCCTCGCGCCTGCTGGACGAGATCGAAGATCATGCCGAACAGGCGCGCGCCACTCTGCCGGATTTGGCCGGACCTGTCTGGGAGTCGACCGAGAGCCTGCGCGAAACGACAGAATGGATTGTGGCGCAGTCGGACATGAACGCGCGTTTCGCCGGTGCCGTGCCATATCTGCACGCATTTGCCCGCGTTTTGGGCGCGCATTACCACCTCAAGGCCGCTCTGGCCGAACCGGATGGTTCGCGCTACAAACTGGCGCGTTTCTATATTAACACGCGGTTGCCGGAATACACCGGTCTACTGGCGCAAGCACAAAACGGAGCCGAGGATGTCTACGCTCTCAGCCCCGAAGAACTGATGGCATAATGGACGGCGATACCCCCCTGACGATGAGATACCCGTGGCCCGAACCTCCGGCACCAGGCGAGGCGATCGAAGTTGCAGAGGGGGTGTTGTGGATGCGGCTGCCGCTGCCCATGGCGCTGGATCACGTCAATATCTATGCGCTGGATGATGGCGATGGCTGGACGGTGATTGACACCGGCATGTCCTCGAAAAAGACCCGCCGCATCTGGGAGACATTGATGGCCGGTCCGCTGGGCGGCAAGCCGATCAGACGTGTGGTGGTCACGCATCACCATCCCGATCATGTGGGCAATGCGGGCTGGTTTCAGTCGGAACATGATGTGGAGTTGGTCACGACCCGCACCGCGTGGCTGTTTTCGCGCATGTTGCAGTTGGATGTGCAGGAAAGCTGGCCGCAGGAAACGCTGGACTATTACCGCAGCGCGGGCATGGCCCCCGACATTTTAGCCAAACGGATGACCGAGCGCCCGTTCAACTATTGTGACACAGTTTATCCTATGCCGCTGGGCTTTACCCGGATCAAGCAGGGCAGTGTGATCCGTATGGGCGGGCGTGACTGGGATGTGCACATGGGCAACGGCCACGCCCCTGAACACGCGACCTTCTGGAGCTGCGATGACAATCTGGTCATCACCGGCGATCAGATCCTCAGCTCGATCAGCCCCAATCTGGGTGTCTATGTAACTGAACCTCTGGCCGATCCGGTTGCCGAATGGCTGGAGGCGTGTGAGCGGCTGCAAGGGCTGGCACGGCCCGACCATCTGGCCTTGGGCGGGCACAAATTGCCCTTCACCGGTCTGCCGCTGCGGATGCAGCAGCTGATCGACAATCACCACGGTGCGCTGGAACGGTTGCAGCAATATCTCGATACGCCGAAAACCGCAGCCGAGTGCTTCGTGCCGCTGTTCAAGCGCCAGATCGGTGGCGGCGAGTATGGTCTGGCTCTGGTCGAGGCGGTTGCACATCTGAATCATCTCTACCACATTGGTTCCGTCACCCGGACGCGGCGCGCGGACGGGGCGTGGGAGTTTCAGCGCAAAGGGTAGAGCGATGCAGGACCAGATCGAAACATCGGCCGAGGCGGCAGAAGCAGCAGCTTTGCCTAGATGCTACGAAGTACACGCCAACCCCGAGGCCAAATCTGGTGCAAAAGACCTGCCTGGCCCATTGCAAAAACCGGTCGAGACCAAAAGCCCGGCGCAATGGGCCTATGAACGGTTGATCCTGTATATCCAGAATTTCGAGCAAACTCTGACCGGCGATCAAGAAGTTGCAATGGGCTTTACCGGCGGTGATGCCGGTGTGATGCGGATCGAAGGCATGGGCTATTTCGATCCCGATATCATCACATTTTATGGCTCGGACGGGACCGGGGCGCGGACTCAACTGGTTCAGCATGTCAGCCAGCTGAACGTGATGCTGCGGGCCTTGCCCAAAACGGTGCAGGACAAGCCCGCCAACCGTATCGGGTTCCGTCTGGCCAAGGATCTGGAAGAAAGCTGACCGCCTGACTTGCAATTCACGTCTGCGCAGCCTTGAATGAGTTAACCGTTCAAGGAGGCCCAGTGTGTCCAGTTTCTCAGCCGTAACAAGGGCCTATAAGGGCGCCTGGGCGCGTCGTCGTGTCTTCGTTCCCATCTACATCGCTGTGCGCTTGCTGCTGGTGGCGCTGATTGCGCCCGGCGTGGCGATCACCGTGAATCTGGCCGTCTCGCTATCGAACCAGACCGCGCTGACTGATCAGGCCATCGCCGCTTTTGTCCTGTCGCCTGCGGGGTTCGTCGCAGCCGTTGTCGTGCTCAGCCTCTTTCTGCTGGCTGAGGTGTTTGTGTTCTCGGTCATGGCGGGATCGCTTCGGATGGGCGAAACCGATCCATGGCGCGCGGGTAGCTCGGCCATTGGGTTGATCCTGTCGCGGCTGCCGTCGCTGTTTGGTTTTGCGGTGCGGTTTGTCCTACGGGTTCTGCTGCTGGTGCTGCCCTTTGCCGTGGTCTCGGCCGTGATCGCGTGGTGGACGTTGACGGAATACGACATCAACTACTACCTGACCTTTCACCCGCCCTCGTTCTGGGTGGCGGTGGTGCTGATCGGAGCGGTGGTTCTGATCATGGCGTGGATACTGATCCGGCGTCTGTCGGCCTGGGCGCAATCGCTGCATCTGGTCCTGTTCGAGGGCATCCACCCGGCGCACGCTTTCAACATCAGCGCCAACCGGATGGAGGGTCGGCGCGGGCGTCTGAAGATCGAATTGGCACTTTGGCTCATCATGCGAGTGATTATTGCGGGCGTGATTGCCTGGGTTGCGGGTCTGCTGTTTGCGATTGTCCCCTTGCAAGGCGCAAGCAATCTGCGATTGGCATTGGTGTACAGCCTTTTGGTTGCGGGGGTGTGGTCTCTGGCCGGGCTGGTGCTGGCTGCGACGGCCCTGGGCGCGTTGGCCGTTTTGCTGGACGGGTTCTTTGAGATCAGGACCGAGGAACCGCCCCATCCCGAACCCGCTCAGCTGCGCACGCCCCTGTTTGCAATTCTCGGCGCGGCGGCGGTGGCCGTGGTGGCCGGACTGTGGTTTGGCCAGCATCTGCTTGAACGGATTCAGGCCCCCGACAGGGCCGAGGTGATAGGCCACCGAGGGGCAGCTGCTGTACGCCCGGAAAACACCATGGCTGCGGTTGTGAAAGCCATCGAGGATGGCGCGGACTGGGTTGAAATCGACGTTCAGGAAAGTGCCGATGACGTGGTTATCGTCGCCCATGACAGCGATTTCATGAAGCTGGCAGGCGTGCCTCTTAAGGTTTGGGACGCGACGATGGACGACATAGCCGAGATCGACATCGGCAGCTGGTTCGGGCCGGAATACGCCGATGAGCGGACGCCAACGCTGCGAGAGGTGCTTGAGGCCGCGAAAGGCAAATCCAAGGTCATCATCGAACTGAAATATTACGGCCATGACGTCGATCTGGAAAACCGCGTCGCTGCCATCGTCGAAGAGATGGAGATGCAGGACGACATCGCCACCATGTCGTTGAAATACCCGGCCGTACAAAAGATGAAGTCCATCCGCCCCGATTGGCGCGCGGGTGTTCTGGCCGCCACTGCTGTGGGCGATCTGACCGGGCTGGAGGGTGATTTCATCGCCGTTAATGCCGGGATGGGCTCGCCCGGTCTGGTGCGCTCGGTCCACGCGGCGGGCAAGGATATCTATGTCTGGACAGTGAACGACCCGTTGCAGATGTCCGCGATGGCCTCGATGGGGGTGGACGGGTTGATCACCGACCGGCCTGCGATGGCCAACGAGGTTCTGCGCGTGCGGGCCGAAATGGGCCCGGCAGAACGGCTGCTTTTGTGGCTGGCGACGACCTTTGGCATGACAATGGATACTCCGGCGGCGCGTGATGACAGTCCGTAAACTGGCGGTGCTGCTTGCGCTTATGGCCGGCCCGTCGGCAGCGCAGGACTTTATGCGGACCCTCGAAATGCCCTCGCATCGCGCGCTGTTTGCACAGCGGGGCGATGCCGAACCCATCCCGTTTGAAACCGACGGTTGTTCCGGGGGACTGTCTGCAAGCTGGCGCTTTGTGGCAGAAACCTTTCCCAAATTCAGCGCGCTTTACGAGGCGCATCCCCCTTGGGAATATTGCTGCGTCACCCATGATCGCGCCTATCACAACGCAGGCGGCGCATCGCATGCCGAGGAAAGCTTTGAGGCGCGCTTGTCGGCAGACGATGCCCTGCGCACCTGTGTCAAACAGCACGGAGAGGACAACGCCGAGGATTACGCCATCCGATATGACATGACGCCGAACCAGATTCGTACGGCCCATTCGGTTACTGCCGAGGCGATGCATGCCGCCGTGCGTCTGGGTGGAGGCCCGTGTTCGGGCCTGCCGTGGCGGTGGGGGTTTGGGTATCCGGGCTGTTCAGTTTTCCAAACTGTGACCCCTGCGCGCGAATGACGTGGTGACAGGCCCCGGATTTTCATTTATCCAACATCTCAAACACGCGAATTAGGAATCTCTGAGTCATGGCTGAACACAAGCACGGCGAAATGGACATCACCGTCCAGGAAAAAACCTTCAACGGCTTCATCAAAGCCACCACATGGTGCGTGGTCGCGATTGCGTTCCTCTGCCTGTTCCTGGCTGTCTTCGCGTCGTAATCCATAAACGGGGTCAACCGTGATCAGGATTTTGCTTGCCTGCCTTTTGGCAGTGACCGTGGCGGGCTGCACCGGTTCGCAAAGACCTCAGGCGCAGCAGTCCGAGATCGTGGCCCGATCCTACCGCGATCCGGGGCCTTCGACCCTGACGCTCTATACGATGATCAGCACCCGGACGGGTTCGGGTGCGCATACCTCGTTGATGATCAACGGCAGCGAGCGGGTCATCTTTGACCCCGCAGGCTCATTCCTGGCCGATGTTGTGCCGATTAAGGATGACGTGCTGTACGGGATCACCCCGAGTGCCGAGCGCGCCTATCGCAGCAGCCACGCGCGTGAGACGCATTATGCCCGAATCCAGACGATCGAAGTGACCCCGCAACAGGCCGAGATTGCCCTGCAATTGGCCAAGCAGTCAGGGCCGGTCGCCGGTGCATTCTGCGCCAATGCCACAGCGCGCCTGTTGCAGCAGGTGCCAGGGTTTGAGCAGATCGACACCACGTTCTATCCGGTCAAGTTGTCGGATCAGTTTGGTCAACTGCCGGGCGTGACTACGACCGAGTACCGCGAAAATGACGATGCCGATCTGCAAAAGGGTCTGGCGGTGAACAACGCCATTCTCAATCAGCAGGCCGGTGCGCTAGCCCAATAGGTACAGCAACCCATAGAGCGTGGCTGCGCCGGTAAAGATGGCCGCAAGCACGTTTTTCGTGATCACCCCAACCGACAGCGCAACAGCCGCGGCGGCCATGCGTGGCACGTCCGGCTGACCTTCGGTCGCCGTGGGCCAGACCACCAGCGGTGCAATCAGCGCCGGGATGATCGCAACGGCGGTATAGCGCAGATGACGCAGCAGCCAGGGCGGCATCGGGCGATCCCCCACCAGACCGATGAAGGTGAATCGCAGGGCAAAGCTGCCCACAGCAAGACCGATGATCACGATCCACATCGTTGTTGGGTCGACTTGGGTCATGTCCTTTTCCGCTCCAACCGGCGTTCCAGCATCACTTCGGCTTGCGCCCCGGCGATCATGCCTGCTGCACCAGCGATCAGCAGGCCCAGATTAAAGGGGATTGCAACGGCCAGCAGGGCGACAATGATGGCGACAAGCGCGGCCACAACATGCGCCAGCGTGCGCATCATGGGGCCAATCATGGCCAGAAACGTGATCGGCAGCGCAAAATCCAGCGCCCAGCTTTCGGGGATTTGCGAACCCAGCACCGCACCGAGATAGGTGGCCAGTATCCACAGCGGCGTAATCAGCGTAACCGTGCCAAAGAAATAGGCCATACGTTGCTGCACGGTCATTTTCGGCTCTTTCTCAAACCGCACGATCGAGCAGGCATAAGATTGATCGACGGTCAGATAGGCCGCAAAGGCCCGTTGCCACAGCGGCGCGGCCCCCAGAAACGGGGTTAGCGAGGCGGAATACATCGCGACGCGCAAATTCACGGCCAAAGCGGATGCCAACACAATGGCCGTCGGCGTATTGTCCTGTAGCAATTGCAGCGCGGTAAACTGCGCAGCCCCCGCAAAGACGGTTGCCGAAAAGGCGATGGTCTGGACGATGTCCAACCCCGCCTCGGTCGCGAAAACGCCAAACAAGGTGCCAAACGGGATCGCTACGAAAATGAACGGAGACCCGTCGCGTACGCCCTTAAAGAAGTATGACTTGGATGTGGTGTCTGCCATGGCTAAATCCTATGGTGTCAGCCGCTGCAGTAGCGGTCTTGGGAAAGGGTTGCAATTGGCTACGGAATTGGATGTCACAGACTACATCATTGCGCCCGACCCCGGCGCGGTCCGCCTGACCCGCGCGGTGGAGGGCGTGGATCAGAATGGTGAGGTCAGCCAGATCTCGGTGGTCGAGGAGCGCCCGCTGACGATTTTCCTCAATTCACAGGAAATCGTGACTGCGATGACCATTGGCGATTACCCGGAATATCTGGCGCTGGGGTTTCTGCGCAATCAGGGGATGCTGCTGCCGGATGATGAGATCACGCGGGTCGATTACGACGACGATCTGGAAACCGTTGTGGTGCGCACCGCGCGCGAGACGTCCTATGAGGACAAGCTAAAGAAAAAGACCCGCACCAGCGGTTGCGCCGTCGGCACCGTGTTCGGCGACATGATGGAGGGGTTGGAGGACGTCCGCCTGCCGCAGGTTCAGGTCCGCACCTCTTGGCTTTATGATCTGGCCGCCAAGATCAACCGCACCCCGTCTCTGTACCTTGAGGCCGGTGCGATCCACGGCACGGTGCTGTGCCGCGAGAACCGCCCACTGGTCTACATGGAGGACGTGGGCCGCCACAACGCCGTCGACAAGATCGCGGGCTGGATGCTGTCCGAGGGCGAGGCGGCAGAGGATAAAATCCTCTACACCACGGGGCGTCTGACCTCGGAGATGGTGATCAAGACGGCGATGATGGGTATCCCGGTGCTGGCCTCGCGGTCAGGTTTCACCGCCTGGGGCGTCGAAATCGCGCGCGAGGTCGGCCTGACCCTGATCGGCCGAATGCGTGGGCAGCGGTTCGTCTGCCTGTCCGGCGAGGACCGCCTGCTGCGCGACGTGGATCCGTCCAGCGTGGCGGTAGAAGACAAAAAACATCGACGGAAGAGCGCGGGATGATGTTAGTGTTTTACATCCTTCCGTTTCTTTTTGTGATCCCGATCATTTGGATAATGGTGAAAGCATTTATGCGTTTTGAGCGCAGCAAAAAAGCCATTATTGAAGGCGTTGCATCGCTTGGTGCGGACAAGCTCGATCTGCTCGGATGGAAAGCAGGTCAATACGTGAACATTTGGGAAGCTTTGCCGTTTTTAGGATCGGACTGGCAGGCCGCTAATCTGCGCTTGCGAGATCAGATGCAAACTCTTCAAAGAGTTGCAGTCCACGGCTTGCCCATATGCGAAGAGATAGACGCATCCGTTCGGAAATCTGCACGGATCTTTCGCCTCTTTTTCTGGATAATTGGAATGCCCGGTTTGTCTGTAGTCTATCTTGTTGGCTCAGCAAAGATTGGTGCTTGGCTGGGCTCGGCCACGTCTTCTCCACCGGTTATTTGGTTTGCCGCGATGGTGGTGATTGTTTGCGTCGGTTTCATCCTCCCATTCGACAAGTACAAAAAATGGCCCAAACTTGAGGACACTCCATGAGCAAACCTCTCGGCGTTATCCTCGCGGGCGGTTTGGCCACGCGAATGGGCGGTGGTGACAAGGGCCTGTTGCAGATCGGCGGGCAGAGCCTGCTGACCCATGTCATCGAACGCTTGACCCCACAGGTGGATGGTCTCGCTCTGAATGCCAACGGCGACCCTCAGCGGTTTTCGGATCTGAACCTGCCGATCCTGCCTGATACGATCGAAGGCTTCGCAGGCCCTCTGGCCGGTGTTCTGGCCGGGCTGGACTGGGCAGCGGAACAAGGCGCGGACAGCATTGTCACAGCGGCCGCCGACACTCCGTTCTTTCCACGCGATCTGGTGGCACGGTTGATCGCCGCTGCTGAGGGGCAGGCGCATCCGCTGGTGTTGGCAACCACGCCGCGCACCGGGGATGAGGCGCTGAAATCCGGTGGGGGCAGGCGGATCAACCGCCACCCGACCTTTGGCCTCTGGCCCGTGGCGTTGCGCGATGATCTGAGGGCGGCGTTGCAGGATGGATTGCGCAAGGTGGTTCTGTGGACCGACAAAAATGATGGGCGCGAGGCTCTGTTTCCGGCCGACCCGTTCGACCCGTTCTTCAACGTCAACACGCCCGACGATTTGGTGCGGGCGGAAAAACTGCTGGAGCAGGCATGAGGGTCTACGGCGTCACCGGTTGGAAAAACGCGGGCAAGACCGGGTTGATGGAGCGGCTGGTGGCCGAGATCACCGGGCGTGGCTTTACCGTTTCGACCCTGAAACACGCCCATCACGCCGTTGATGTCGACCAGAAAGGCACCGACAGCTATCGTCATCGGGCGGCGGGCGCGTCCGAGGTTCTGTTGGCATCCGGCCAGCGGGTCGCGATTATGCAAGAGCTGCGCGGCGCGCCAGAACCAGAGCTGGACGCGTTGCTGGCACGTTTGTCGCCGGTCGATCTGGTGTTGATCGAGGGGTTCAAACGCGAAGCCCATCCCAAGGTTGAAGCATATCGTGCCGAGGCAAAGAATCCGCTGATGGCCCCCGGGAACGACACCATCCGAGCCGTGGCCAGCGACACGCCGCTGGATGTGTCGGTTCCGGTTTTTGATCTGAACAACGCCGCAGCCATCGCGGATTTCATCCTGAACGAGGTCGGACTATGAGCAAACCGGACATCGCTCCGCCCCCGCTGCGCAACGATTGCTTCGCCTTACCCGCTGGGGTGAACTGGACACCGGTTGATGACGCGCTGGCGCTGCTGCGAGATCGGTTGACTGTGGTTGCCCCGATTGAAACGGTTCCTCTGGCGCAAGCTGCTGGTCGCATTCTTGCTGTTGAAATTGCCGCGAAACGCTCGAACCCGCCACAGCCCAACACGGCTGTGGATGGATATGGATTTTCCGGCGCTGCGCCTGAGGGTGCGCAGGTTATGCCATTGCATCCGGGGCGCGCGGCAGCGGGTATTCCCTTTGATGGGCTGGTGCCAGAGGGCCATGCCCTGCGCGTGCTGACGGGTGCGGCCTTACCCGCCGGGGTCGATACGGTCATTCTGGAAGAAGACGTCACCGTACAGGACAACCACATCGCCTTTCGCGGGCCATTGAAACAAGGCGCCAACACCCGCCGCGCCGGAGAAGACGTGGCCGAAGGCGACCGAGTTCTGCCCGCCAGGCGCAGGCTGACCCCTGCCGACCTGGCGCTGTTGTCAGCGACGGGGATCGCCGAGGTTTCGGTGCGCAAACCGTTGCGCGTGGCGGTTCTGTCGACCGGCGATGAGTTGGTTGAGCCCGGAGACGAGGCGGGACCGGGCCAGATATTCGATGCCAACCGGCCGATGCTGCTGTCGCTGCTCGATCGGATGGGATTTCGGCCGGTTGATATGGGCGGAGTCCCGGACGACCGCGAGGCCCTGCGTGACCGGCTGAACCGCGCGGCGGAACGGGCGGATGTGATCCTGACAAGCGGCGGAGCTTCGGCTGGGGATGAGGATCATGTCTCGGCCCTGCTGCGCGAAGCGGGCGCGATGCAGGAATGGCGGATTGCGTTGAAACCGGGGCGGCCTCTTGCATTGGGAATGTGGAATGGTGCGCCGGTTTTTGGCCTGCCGGGAAACCCGGTTGCGGCGATGGTCTGTACCCTGATCTTTGCCCGCCCTGCTCTGGGGCTGATGGCGGGCGAGGGCTGGCAGGACCCTCAGGGCTTTGACTTGCCCGCGGCGTTTGAAAAGCGCAAAAAGCCAGGCCGGCGCGAGTATCTTCGCGCCCGTGTCCGCGATGGCAGGGCCGAGGTGTTTGCCTCGGAAGGATCAGGCCGGATCAGCGGGCTCAGCTGGGCCGAGGGACTGGTCGAGATCGAAGACGGCGCGCGCCATATCAGACCGGGCGATATGGTCCGGTTCATCCCCTATGGCAGTTTCGGGCTTTAGTCGAAAGTTCCCGCCACACGTCCCAGCAGCATAAAGGCCCGCGCAGTGCGGGTCTCTCCGAGGGCGGTCAGGTCGGCGTCACTGGCCTCGGGCTCGAACGCGACGATCATGTGATCGAAACGGCGCAGGAAATGGTGCGCGGCGTCGCGAAAGATCGGATCCTGCTTCATCCGCGCGGCGGTCAGCGCCAGTGAGGACCGGTCGCGAATGCCGCCCAAAGCGGCCACAGAACGACCCCGCGCGCCTTGCGCAAATTGCCGCCAGATCTCGGGCCGGGCCATGTCCGGGCGCAGGTCATCCATATAGATGCCTTCCTGACTGAGCAGGGTCAGAACATCCTGCGACGCCTGAACCAATTGTGCCGCCTTACGGTCCTTCAGTGCCAGACGCAGCGCATCGAATCCCGCGGCGTCATCCTGCGTTTCCGGGAAGTTCAGCGCGCGGATGAAGATGTCGTTGCTGAGCGGCGGTGCGATATCCGCCGCCTGCGTCCCCAGTTCCAGCGAGGTCTGATCGCCGGTGCCATTCTTCGACTGCGCGCGCGCAGGTTCCGTGCGTTTGGTCGAGAACGTTGCCAGTGCGCTTTCGGTCTTTTTCGCGGTCTGGGCAATCTCGTCCAGCTTTTTACTGACCGCCGGCTCATAAGCGCTGGCGGCGCGCTGCTGTTGCAAGACATAGGTCTGCCGGATCGCGTCGATGGCGGTTTGCAGGCGTTCGCTTTCCTCTCGCATGACGCGGCTGGCGCGCATCGCCGTGGCGGCAACCCAGATCATCGCCACCGGCATGAACACCGCCAGCAGGGTCACGACGAACCCGCCGCCCTCGACATCGTCGGGCAGGACCAGAAACACAACCGATACCACCAACCAGATCAGGCTGAGCGCGATGGCCGCGATCTCGATCTCGGTCAGCGATGGCCGGGACGGTTTGTCATAGATACCCAGCGAGGTTGTCCGCTCGGTCTCTTGCTCTGGCGTGGGTTCGGACATGAGGCGCGCTCCGGGTCAGGCGTACTCGATGCTCAGAACTTCATAGGACCGCACGCCGCCGGGGGTGCGCACCTCGACACTGTCGCCCTCATCCTTGCCGATCAGAGCGCGGGCCATGGGCGATTTGACGTTGAGCAAGCCGTTTTCGATATTGGCCTCATACTCACCCACGATCTGCCAGGTCTTTTCCTCGTCGGTATCTTCGTCGACCAGAGTGACCTTGGCGCCGAACTTGATCGCACCGGACAGCTTGGCCGGGTCGATCACGTCGGCCAGCGACAGGATGCCTTCCAGTTCCTTGATGCGGCCTTCGATAAAGCCCTGCTTTTCACGCGCCGAGTGATATTCGGCGTTTTCCTTCAGGTCGCCCAGCTCGCGCGCCGAGGCGATGGCCTCGATAATCGCGGGGCGCTCGACGGATTTCAGGTTCTTCAGTTCCGCTTCGAGCGCAGCGTTGCCCGAAGGCGTCATTGGAATTTTTTCCATATTCTTGTCGTCCACGCATAAAGTGATGCGCCCCGCCGCAGAAGAATAGCGTCGGGGCGATTTGATGGGTCGTCAAATACCTGACCCAAATGCGGCGTGAATTGCAAGAGGTGTTGACCGCGCAACACGCGGATTACGGCCTAGTTGTAGCTGATCACTTCGAATTCGATGCCATTGTCATCATCGAAATAGAACCGCTTGCCGGGCTCGTAATCCGCGTGCGATTTGGGGGTAAAACCGGCGTCGATCACCTTCTGCTCGGTGGTGTCAATGTTCTCGACCAGAACGCCAACGTGGTTCAGCCCACCGACGATGTCATAGCTGCTTTCGCCGGATGGTTTCGGATTACTGGGGGCGTAAAGCGCCAGATAGGTATGGGCGCTGCCCACATGCACCGTGTACCCGCCCGCAATGGCGGGGCCCTCCCAGCGGGTTTTCCAGCCAAACACCTTTTGCATCCACGCGGCCGAGGCCTGCGGGTCGCGCACGGTGAAATTGGTGTGTTCAAGTGTCGCCATCATGGGATCTCCTTTTCGTATCTTGAGGCTTGTCCCGACTCACCGTAATTTCTAAACCTAACTTTAGGTCAAGGTATAAATTGGAGTTGTCATGGCAGTTTCCGAAGGGCTGGCAATTGGAGCGTTGGCGGAACGCACCGGCTTGGCCGTTTCCGCCATACGGTACTATGAAGCGCAGGGCCTGATTTCACCGTGGCGCAACGCGGGTGGGCAGCGACGATACCAGCGCGCCGACATAAGACGGCTGAGCTTTGTCATGATTGCCCAGCAATTCGGCCTGACCCTGCCCGAGATTCGGGACGTTCTGTCCGGCCTGCCCGGAAACCGCACGCCCACGCCCAAGGACTGGCAGGCCATCAGCGTCGGATTGCGCGCCCGCCTGGATCAGCGAATCAATACGCTGACACGATTGCGCGACAACTTGGACGGCTGCATCGGGTGCGGCTGCCTGAGCCTGCCGAAATGCGCGCTGTATAACCCCGATGACAGGGCCAAATCCTATGGTAGCGGTCCCAGATATCTCATGGGTGATGCACCAGAGGGCTGAACTGCCGATTTACTGCGATTTTACGCCGTGTTCCGATTGACCAAGGTCTTTCAGACCGGGTAATCAGCCGTGAAACAAAATTGCGCAGACCATGCAGTGAGAGCGCCAATTCGGAAAGTTAGCTAAGGAGCCCGCGATGGCCGAGATTGAACGCGAGTCGATGGAATACGATGTGGTGATCGTGGGTGCAGGCCCCGCGGGCCTGTCGGCGGCCATCCGTCTGAAACAGCTGGATGCCGACCTGAACGTCGTTGTTCTGGAAAAGGGCTCGGAAGTGGGCGCGCATATCCTGTCGGGTGCGGTTCTTGATCCCTGCGGTCTGGACGCGCTGATCCCGGACTGGAAAGAAAAGGGCGCGCCGTTGAACGTGCCGGTGCATGAAGACAATTTCTACATGCTGGGTGAGGCCGGTAAGCTGCGCATCCCCAATGCGCCGATGCCGCCACTGATGAACAACCACGGCAACTACATCGTCTCGATGGGCAATGTCTGCCGCTGGATGGCGGAACAGGCTGAAGAATTGGGCGTGGAAATCTTCCCGGGCATGGCGTGTTCGGAAATGGTTTACGGCGACAATGGCGAGGTCAAAGGCGTCGTCGCGGGCGTCTTCGGTCTGGAAGCAGACGGCACCTACGGTCCGAACACTGAACCGGGGATGGAACTGCTGGGCAAATATGTCTTCCTGTCGGAAGGCGTCCGCGGCTCGCTGTCCAAGGAAGTGATCGCCAAATACGACCTGTCTGCGGGCAAAGAGCCGCAGAAATACGGCGTCGGCATGAAAGAGATCTGGGAGATCGACCCGGCAAAGCACAAGGAAGGCAGCGTCACGCACACCATGGGCTGGCCGCTGGGCAGCAACGCGGGCGGTGGGTCGTTCATCTATCACCTTGAAAACAATCAGGTCTATGTCGGATTTGTCGTTCACCTGAACTACAAAAACCCGCACCTGTATCCCTACATGGAATTCCAGCGCTTCAAGCATCACCCAATGGTGGCCGAGCTGCTGAAAGGCGGCAAGCGCGTCGCTTACGGTGCCCGCGCGATCACCGAAGGCGGCTATCAGTCGATGCCGAAACTGGTGGCACCCGGCGTGGCGCTGCTGGGCTGTTCCGCAGGCATGGTCAACGTGCCGCGCATCAAGGGCAACCACAACGCGATGCTGTCGGGCAAAGCCGCCGCCGAAGCCGCCTTTGACGCGATCAAAGCCGACCGCTCGGGCGATGAGCTGACCGCTTATGAAACCGACGTGCGCGACGGCGCCATCGGCGCGGACCTGAAGAAGGTGCGCAACGTCAAGCCGCTGTGGTCGAAATATGGCCTGACCGCCTCGCTGGTGTTGGGCGGCATGGACATGTGGACCAACACGCTGGGCTTCTCGCTGTTGGGTACTCTGGGCCACGGCAAGAACGACGCCGAGTCGACCGAGGATGCCAGCAAGCATCAGCCGATCGACTATCCCAAACCCGATGGCGTGCTGTCCTTCGACCGCCTGACCAACGTGTCCTTTGCGGCAACCAATCACGAAGAAAGCCAGCCCTGCCACCTGCGACTGGCCGACCCGGACATCCCGGTCAAGGTCAACCTGCCCAAGTTCGACGAACCGGCGCAGCGCTATTGCCCGGCGGGCGTGTACGAGATGGTCGAGGATGAGAATGGGCCGCGATTCGTCATCAACTTTCAGAACTGCGTGCACTGCAAGACATGTGACATCAAGGATCCCAGCCAGAACATCACCTGGACCACGCCGCAGGGTGGGGACGGTCCGAACTATCCCAACATGTAAGCAAAAATATGGGCACTGGCAGGGTCGTGAAGGCTCTGCCATTGCCTCTTTCCGGTCAAAGCCCTAGCTTGATGCGCAGTCAACAATAGCAAGGCAGGATTTTGGTGGCTTCTCTGGTTCGTCGTGCAGTTCTCGCTGCGCTCTTCACCTCGTCTTTTGTTCTTCCGGTTCATGCGGATACAGGGTCTGGCGCATATCTGGCCGGGCGTCAGGCGATTTTCCAGAACGATTACACAGCCGCCGAAAGATACTATGCGCAGGCTCTGCGCGCTGATCCCGAAAACGCAACACTTCTGGAAAGCGTCGTTGTTTCGCGCCTGTCATTGGGTGAGCTTCAGTCGGCTTTGCCGGTTGCACAGGTAATCGACGATCTTGGCCTGAACAGTCAGGCAGCGCGGATGGTGATCGTTGCCAATCTGGTGGCTGACGGTAAGCTGGACGAGCTTCTGGCCCGCGACCCCGAAACGCAGGGCATTGGGCCGCTGGTGGATGGTTTGGTGCTGGGCTGGGCGCATATGGGCAAGGGCGCGATGACCAGCGCGCTTGAGCAATTCGACAAGGTGGCTGAGCAGGATGGACTGCGTGATTTCGCGTTGTTCCACAAGGCTCTGGCGCTGGCCTCTGTTGGCGATTTCGAAGGGGCAGAGGAAGTTTTTACCGCCCATAATGGTGCTGTTGCGCGATTGTCGCGCCGCGCCGCGCTGGCCCGGACCGAAGTATTGTCCCAACTGGATCGAAATGAAGAGGCGCTTGCGTTTCTGGAGTCGGTTTTCGCCGCTGGCAGCGACCCGTCGATCGAAGGTTACGTGGCCCGTCTGACCGCGGGTGAGACACTTCCGTTTACGCATGTACAATCGGCTCAGGATGGTCAGGCCGAAGTGTTTTTCTCGGTCGGTGCCGCGCTCAGCAGTGAAGCGGCGCAGAACTATGTCCTGCTTTACGCGCGCACGGCTGCGTTTTTGCGCCCGAACCACGTGGACGCAATCCTGCTGAGCGCCGAGTTGCTGGATGCGTTAGAGCAATATGATCTTGCCGTCGAAGCCTATCGCCAGGTCCCGACGACCAGCAGCGACTATCACGCCGCCGAACTGGGCCGGGCCGAGGTGCTCAGCCGGTCCGGCAAACGGGATGCGGCCGCTGAGGTGTTGCAAACGCTGGCCAGCCAGAACCCTGACTTGCCCGGCGTGCACGTGGCGCTGGCCGATTTGCAACGGCAGCAGGAAGATTACACCAACGCGGTCACGTCTTATGACAAAGCTATCGCGCTGACCGAGCAAACCTCGGGCGGGAACTGGTTCCTGCATTATGCCCGTGGCATCTCGCACGAACGTCTCAAGCAATGGGATCAGGCCGAGGCCGATTTCCGCCGCGCGCTGGAGTTGAACCCCGATCAACCGCAGGTGCTGAACTATCTGGGCTATTCACTTGTCGAACGGCGCGAAAAGCTGGACGAGGCGCTTGAGATGATCGAACGCGCTGTCGCTGCGCGGCCGGATAGTGGCTATATCGTCGACAGTCTGGGATGGGTTCTGTTCCGTCTAGGCCGTTACCACGAGGCCGTTGAGCATATGGAACGCGCGGTAGAGCTGATGCCGGTCGATCCGGTGGTGAACGACCATCTGGGCGACGTCTATTGGGCCGTGGGCCGGGGACGCGAGGCGGAATTTCAGTGGAAACGCGCGCTGTCTTTCGTTGACTCCGAGGATGATGATGGTGAGGCCGACCCCGAGCGTATCCGCAGGAAGCTCGAAATCGGACTGGATGCTGTATTGGCCGAAGAAGGGGCCGAGCCTCTGAAAGTTGCCAATGGCAACTGAGGCCTTCGCGCCCGCCAAGATCAACCTGACCCTGCATGTGACCGGCCACCGGACGGATGGCTATCACCTGCTGGATTCGCTGGTGGTCTTTGCGGATGTGGGTGACACCCTGACCTTTACCAATGGCGATGATCTTTCGATCTCGGTCACCGGAGAACACGCAGCGGGTGTGCCGACGGACAACCGCAATCTCGTCTGGAAAGCAGCAGAGGCGGCTGGCTGGACCGGACATATCGACCTGAACAAAGCGCTTCCGCATGGTGGCGGGATAGGCGGTGGGTCATCCGACGCTGCCGCGACCTTGCGTGTCGCTGCGGATCAGGGTTGTCACATCTCGCCAGAACTGGCGCTGTCCCTGGGCGCGGATGTTCCGGTGTGCATAAGGGCGCAGGCTTCGCGCATGCGTGAGATCGGAGGGCTTCTGACCCCCGTTACATTGCCGCAACTGCCGGCTTTGCTGGTCAATCCGGGGGTGGAGGTCCCAACAGGCGCGGTGTTTTCGGCGTTGACCAGCCGTGAGAACCCTCCGATGCCTGAAGATATCCCCACATTCAAAGAACCAAGCGATTGTGCCGACTGGTTGCAGGGTCAACGCAATGATCTGGAGCCACCTACAATGGGGCTGGCTCCAGAGGTCGCTCGGGTTCTGGATGAACTGGCAGGTAGCAGAAATGCGCTTTTGGCCCGCATGTCGGGGTCAGGTTCGACCTGTTTTGCACTGTATCCTTCGATGAAAGACGCGCATTTCGCAGCTTATGAGATCGGCGCGGCCCATCCGGATTGGTGGTGCCGCGCGGCCCTGCTTAATTGAGGCGCGAGACCACGTAATCGGCCAGATCGCGCAGCAATGTGCGGATTTCGTGATCCGGCAGGGCGTCCAAAGATGCCTTGGCTTTATTGGCCCAGCCGAAGGCGTCCGCTCGGGTGGCGTCCAGCGTGCCGTATTTGTTCATCAGGCTCAGCGCGTGGTCCAGATCGCCCTCTTCCTGACGGCCCCGGCCAATTGTGCGCTCCCAGAAGGCATGTTCCTCGGCAGTGGATTGCGCCACAGCCTTGATCACCGGCAGGGTCAGCTTACGCTCGCGGAAATCATCACCGACATTCTTACCGGTGGCCTTGCTGTCGCCCTGATAATCCAGCAGATCATCTGCAATCTGGAACGCGATGCCCAGGGCGTCGCCATAATCGAACAACGCCTTAACCTGCGCCTCAGATGCACCGGCGATTACACCGCCCACCTCGGTCGCGGCCGAGAACAGGGCAGCGGTTTTGCCCCGCACGACTTGCAGGTAGATCGCCTCATCCGTACCCAGATCAGTGGCGGCGGTCATTTGCAGCACTTCGCCCTCGGCAATGGTCGCCGAGGCATTGGCGAGGATGTCCAGAACGCGCAGCGAGCCGGTTTCGACCATTAGCTGGAAGCTGCGGGAAAACAGATAATCGCCGACAAGAACGCTGGACTTGTTGTCCCATAAAAGATTCGCGGTAGGTCGCCCGCGTCGCTGGGCGCTTTCGTCCACCACGTCGTCATGCAGAAGCGTCGCTGTGTGAATGAATTCAACCGTCGCGGCAAGACGCACGTGATGGTCGCCCGTATACCCGAACAGCCGCGCTGCCGCCAACGTCAGCATCGGGCGCAAGCGTTTGCCGCCTGCCTCGACCAGATGTGCGGTCACTTCGGGAATGCGCGGCGCGTGGTCCGAGGCCATGCGCGTTCGGATCAGCTCATTCACCGCGTCCATTTCGCCGGCCAGAATGTCAGCCAGCCGTTCATGCGGTTTAGCGATCGTGTCGATTTCCATCACACTCCTGATACAAGGCTCGACTTCCGACGGTCCTTGCCCTTACATCCATCCCCATGAAAGAACTTTTGCGCAGCACCGATCCGACGATCTTGGCCTTTGCTTCGGCTCTCCTTGAGGGTGAGGATATAGACTGCTTTCAGATGGACGTAAATATGAGCATCCTCGAAGGTGGCATCGGAATCTTTCCCCGCCGCCTGATGGTGCGGGCCGATGACCTGATCCGCGCCGAGCGGGTGATGCGCGATAATGAAATCCCGCTGGGTCGATGAACCGGTTTTCCGACAATGAACTGACCCGAAACGATTTTCTGGGCGGGCGGGTGCGATTGTGGCAGCCGCGCGCGGGATACCGCGCCGGGGTGGATCCGGTATTGCTGGCAGCCGCAGTCCCGGCGACACGTGGTCACACCGTGCTGGAGTTGGGGTGTGGGGCCGGTGCCGCGATCCTGTGTCTATTGGCGCGTGTGCCTGGTGTGTCGGGTATCGGGGTGGAATTGCAGCCTGCATATGCCGATCTGGCACGACGCAACGCAGATGAAAACGGTGCCGCAATGGAGTTTCATGAGGCCGATCTGAGCACCCTGCCTGCGGAGTTAAAGCAGCGCCGGTTCGATCATGTCATCGCAAACCCCCCGTATTATCGCGCCGGAGCGCATAGCCCTGCCGCTGATCAAGGGCGCAGCGTGGCCTTGGGCGAGGGGACTCCGCTGGATGTCTGGTTTGATGTCGCCGCCAGACGTCTTGCCCCCAAAGGGTATCTGCACATGATTCAAAAAGCCGACCGTTTACCCGATATGTTGGCGGGCTGCGCCGGGCGTTTGGGGTCGGTCGAAGTGTTGCCTTTGGCCGCGCGGGCCGGGCGAGCCGCCGAATTGGTGATTTTGCGGGCCAGAAAGGGCGGAAAAGCGGCGTTTCAGCTGCATGCGCCGCTGATCTTGCATGCCGGGGATCGTCACGAAAAAGACGGTGAAAGCTATACGACTCAGGTCTCTGCCGTATTGCGCGAGGGGGCCGCACTGCCCGGATTTACCGGTCAATAGGCATTAACCAGCCGAAATTGTCGGATTTGTGACAGATTCTGTGCGTCTGCGGCGTGACAGGGTGGAAACGATGTGGTCAACTTCTTACGTGAAACTCAGACACCAACAGAGGAGTACCGCCATGAGCGTGAGCGCACACCTGACCGAACTGAAGAAAAAGCACGAAACACTCGGTCACGAAGTTGAACAAGCCCAACGCTCGCCTGGCATCGACGATCTCCATATTGCGCAACTCAAGAAACAGAAGCTAAGGCTTAAGGAAGAGATCGAGCGACTGTCAAACTAGCGTCGCATACTGGCGCGGGCGGCAATGGTCGCGCCACCGGTGATTAACACAGCCGCGATCGCCAACCCCCAAGACGGGGCGGCGATCCCGGCCACAACCAGAACCAGCGTAGACAACAGCGGGGCCGCGTAGGATGCGGTGCCAAGTATCTGGATGTCGCCTTGTTTTACCCCGATATCCCAGACGTAAAACGCCAGTCCGACCGGCCCCAGCCCCAGTGCAACGACTGAGGCCCAGCCAAAGGCGCTGTCCGGCCAAACTGTGTCTTCCACCATCAGATGCAGCCCGCCCGAGGCGATGGCAGTGGCAACACAGAACACGGCAACTGAACTGGTCGGCGTATCGCCCAACCGGCGGGACAGCACCGAATACCCCGACCATGTCAGGGCGCACAGCAGCGCCAGCCCGTAACCCGGCAGGTGGGCAGCTTGGAATCCGGTGCTGCCACCCCCGGCAATGATCACGGCGGCCCCGGCAAAACCCAGACAGGCACCGAACAGATGGCCTATCTTCAGATGCTCACCGGGCAGCAGCCCGGACAACAGCACAATCAGCAAGGGCCAGAGATAAGCGATCAACCCGGCCTCAGCCGCAGGCGCCATGCGCAGGGCCGAGAAATACAGCGCGTGATAGCCAAACAGGCCGAAGGTTCCGAACAGATAGGTGGTCCAACGCACCTCGCGCAGCTGGCCCAGTCCGCCATTTGCCCATGTCCAGACCAGACCCAGCGTGCCTCCGATCGAAAAGCAGACAGCATTCAGCAGCAACGGCGGGGTCGGAGACGACCCAACAGTGAACAAGGCCAGCAAAGACCACAGCAGAACGGCCACAAAGCCAACTGCCGTCGCGCGCGTTCTGGTCATGGGGCGGGCACCTCTTCCACCGGGATGATTTCGAATTGGTCCGAGATATGCGCGGTTTTTTCGATCTCGGCAACGAACCAATCCCGGAACGCTGCAATTTGGGGGCGCTTTTCTGCGCCGGGCAGGCATAGGAACCGAAATCGCCCCTTTGTTTCTAGGGCCGTTTTGAACGGCGCGACCAATCGGCCTTCGGTCATGTCCTTAAGGATCATCGCGCGGCGGCCCAGTACGACGCCGACGCCCGCGGCGGCGGCGTCAATCGCGTGATCGGCGTTTGAGAACCGCGCACCATGCTCTGGTACAAAGTCCACACCGACCGCCCGGAACCAGGTGGGCCAGTCGCAGCGTGGCCGAAGGAAGGCAATCGAATCGTCATGGATCAGGGGCGCATCGCGCAGGCTTTCAGGGGTGGGGAACTGCTCGGCCAGTTCCGGGGTCATCACCGGGGTCAGCCATTCCTTGCGCACGGGTACGGAATACAGGCCTTCATCTGGGCCATAGCCAAAGCGGATGGCGACATCCACGTCGTCCCGCTCCAGATCCATGTTGCGCAGGGTGGCCGAAAACTTGAGGTCGATCTCCGGATGCGCCCGCGCGAATTCATAGAGGCGCGGGGCCAGCCATTTGGCGGTTAAGGCAGGCCCGGCCGTGACCGTCAGGCTGGTGTCATCTCCCTGCCTGCGTGCGGCCTGCCACGCGGCTTGCAAGGCAGCAAACCCTTCGGCGGCACCAGGGGCAAGAGCGCGCCCGGCGTCGGTCAGTTCCACCGCACGGTTCAGGCGATGAAACAGGGGGCGGCCCAAATGTTCCTCAAGCGATTTGATCTGAAAAGACAGCGCCGCGGGGGTGACGTGTAGCTCATCTGCCGCTTTGGCAAAGGACATATGCCGGGCGGCGGCATCAAAGGCGCGTAAGGCGGTCAACGGGGGAAGAGATGTGCTCATGACTCAAGAATATCTTAACTGAAACCCATAGAAAGCTCGTTTGTCAGCTTTGAATGTATGTCTCATATTCAGATCAAGTCAAACAGAGCTGAACTGAAAGGATGACTGTCATGATCGAGGTCACTGCCAACCCGGACACCGCCCGCGCCTTTCGGCGGGCTCATTTCGAACGCTCAGTTGCGGTCAACAAAATCCTGAATTGGCTGTTCGGTTCCCGCTGAACGCAGCGCGCGTGTTCTTACGGGATAAAAAAGGGCCGGTTCGAATGGACCGGCCCGCTTGCTTTTGGATCTAATGATCAGACGAAGAACTGCGCACCGTTGGCCGAAATGGTCGAGCCATTGATGAATTGCGAGTCGTCCGAGGCCAGGAACGCCACGCAGCGTGCGATTTCCTCGGGCTCACCCAAACGACCGGCAGGAATCTGACCGATGATGGATTCGCGCACCTTCTCGGGTACCGCCATCACCATCTCGGTCGCGATATAGCCGGGGCAGATTGCGTTTGCAGTGATCCCGGCCCGCGCGCCTTCCTGCGCCAGCGATTTCACGATGCCCAGATCGCCCGCCTTGGTCGCAGCATAGTTCACCTGCGCGAACTGACCCTTTTGACCGTTGATCGAGCTGATGACGATGACACGGCCGAACTTCCGTTCACGCATGCCGGGCCAGATCGGGTGAACTGTGTTGAACACGCCAGTCAGGTTGGTGTCGATCACGTCTTTCCACTGATCGGGGGTCATCTTGTGGAATGGCGCATCGCGGGTGATACCTGCGTTGGCGACCACGATGTCGATGGGGCCAACCTCGGCTTCGACTTTTTCGATGCCGGCTTTGGATTCGTCGTAATCGGCCACGTTCCACTTATAGGTCTTGATGCCGGTTTCCTCGGTGAATTTTGCGGCGGCTTCATCGTTTCCTGCGTAAGTGGCCGCAACATTGTACCCTTCGGCCTTAAGCGCCTTGGAAATTGCTGCGCCGATGCCGCGGGAACCGCCGGTAACGAGTGCTGTACGTGCCATTTAGGAATCCTCCAAATTTAGTCGGCTTGGTAATTCTGTTACTCTGAGGGATATGGATGCGCAATATCGTTTCGTCAGTATTCTGGTCTTTCTGATCTTCAATATTGTCGCATCCAAGAGATAAGGGTCAATTGTAACAAAAAAGGGCGCCGGTCGGGCGCCCTTTTCTATTGGGAAGTCAAAGCACTTAGTCGCGCTCCACACACAGAGCGACACCCATGCCGCCGCCGATGCACAAGGTCGCCAGACCCTTTTTCGCGTCGCGGCGTTTCATTTCAAACAGTAGCGTGTTCAGAACACGGCAGCCCGAGGCTCCGATCGGGTGACCAATGGCAATCGCACCGCCGTTGACGTTCACGATCGACGGGTCCCAGCCCATATCCTTGTTCACGGCGCAGGCCTGCGCGGCAAAGGCTTCGTTGGCTTCGACCAGATCCAGGTCGTCAACGGACCAACCTGCTTTTTCCAGCGCCTTGCGCGAGGCGTAGATCGGGCCAACGCCCATGATCGACGGGTCCAGACCAGCGGTCGCGTAAGATGCGATACGGGCCAGAGGCTCGATCCCGCGCTTTTCGGCGTTTTCAGCCGACATCAGCAGGGTCGCAGCGGCACCGTCATTCAGGCCCGAGGCGTTTGCCGCTGTGACCGAGCCATCCTTGGTGAAGGCGGGGCGTAGTTTTCCCATGGCTTCGATAGTCGCGCCGTGGCGGATGTATTCGTCCTTGTCCATCACGATGTCGCCCTTGCGGGTTTTGATGGTGAACGGCACGATCTCGTCCGCGAATTTGCCCGCGTTCTGTGCCGCTTCAGCCTTGTTTTGCGAGGCAACGGCAAATTCGTCCTGCATGTCGCGGCTGATCTGCCACTTCTCTGCGACATTCTCAGCGGTCTGACCCATGTGATAGCCGTTGAACGCATCCCACAGACCGTCGCGGATCATGGTGTCGATGTACTTCATGTCGCCCATCTTGTGACCGGCGCGCAGAGCGGCGGCGTGGGGCGAAAGGGTCATGTTCTCTTGACCGCCGGCGGCAACGATCTCGGCATCGCCCAGCTGGATGTGCTGAGCACCCAGTGCAACAGCGCGAAGGCCCGAGCCGCACACCTGGTTGATGCCCCAAGCGGCGCTTTCCTGTGGAAGACCGGCGTTGATATGCGCCTGACGCGCCGGGTTCTGACCCTGAGCGGCTGTCAGAACCTGACCCATGATGGTTTCGCTGACCTCGCCCTTGTCGACACCGGCGCGTTCAACAACGGCCTCAAGAACGGCTGCGCCCAGATCATGGGCCGGGGTGTTTGCGAACGAGCCGCCAAAACTGCCGACACCGGTGCGTGCTGCGGATGCGATTACTACGTTGGTCATTTAGACAATCCTTTACCATCAAGGTCCTGTGGGAACCGTAATGGCGCAGATCGCAGAGGCCCAGCCCCCTTGAACAAGAGCGCCTCGTGATCCCCCGCTCCAACTGCCTATGGCATAGCGCAATGCTGCATGTGCAGCAACTGGCAGCTTGTCTCAGGGGTGTCGCGGGCGGCGAACCCGCGCTTAGCTACCGGTTTGTTTGGCTTTTTCGCCCTTCCATGGTGGCGAAACACTGGGTGCGCCGAACAGAAAGCCCTGTAAGCAATCCACGCCACTGGCGACCAGAAATTCGGCGTCTTCCTTGGTCTCGACTGATTCGGCGGTGACTAGGATCTCAAATTCCCGGGCAACCGCGACCAGCGCACGGACCAGCGCCTGATTGTCGGGGTTGTTGCTGATACCGCGCACAAACTGCCCGTCTATCTTGGCGGCGTCGAACAGGAACTCGCGGAAATGGCGGAAACTGAAATTGCTGGCCCCGAAATCATCCAATGCAAATGCGACACCCTGCGGTTGCAGCCGGTCCATGAAGTCGATCACCAGTTCCGGCACCGTCATCGCCGAGCTTTCCGAGATTTCCAGAATCAGCCGTTCGCCAACGCTGACGTCTTTCTTGAGAAACCGATCCAGCACCCGCGCATAACGGGCATACCCAATCGAGCGCGCAGACATATTGATCGATAATCGAACCTCAGGGTTTCTGACCAGCGTCCGCAGCCCCATTTCAAGGGCAACGCAGTCCAGATCGCGCCCGATAGGAGTGTTTTCCAACTGAGGTATAAAATCCCGTGCCGGAATAACCCGCCCGGTTTCGTCCAACACCCGAATGAACCCTTCGTAAAAGGCAACTCCATGCGGGGGGTGGGCCTGCATCACCGGCTGAAAGGCCAGTTTGCATTGCTTGTGCTTCACGGCCTCGGTCGCCATGTAGACGGTGGTCATATCGCGTGAGGTGACAGCTGCGTTCAGCGGGCTGTCCGACCCCTCAGGCATATCTGCCAGTTTCCTGTCCCGCATGTCTTTGCCAATCCCGTTCGTCTCCGATCAAGGCCTGATTTCAGGGCAAAGATATGAATCTGCGGTTAAGAAGAGTGAATTAGACTGGTTTCAGCGTGCCGATTCCCACGCGCGGCCAAGAGCTGCCGCTGCACCGACCACAGCACCGGCAAAACCCAGCGCCATCATCGCAAAGCCAAAACCCACAACCCCTGACATACCACCGGTCAGAGCAGCCATCATCGCAAGAACCAGCCCCACCAGCCCGAGAACGGTCGATACTGTTGTCAATCGGGTCATGTCTGCCTCCGGTTCCTCGTCACGCTTCACTTCCGCTCAATATGAGACGCGAAGCCGCAGTTTCAAGGAAGACGGGGCGTGAGAGTGGCGAGACTAAGCCTTTTTTGCCTGTGTTTTGGGCATATTGGCTTTGATCTGCTCGAATCCGGGCGTTCCACGATCCTCGGGATGGCGGGCGAGGTGTCGCGCTTTGATCTGTTCTGAGTTCTCGCGGCTGCCGTCATGACTGTAACCCGGTGGGGCAAAGCAATAGGCCAGCCGCTCGCGCCAATTCAGCCCCGGTTGGGTCGCGTCGCGCCAGATACCGACCCATTCGTGAAACGCCACGCGCAGCGGGTTGAACGTGCCGATGTTATGGACCAGCCCGTAATCAACGCGGTCATCCTCTTGCTCGGGTACGAAAGTGCCGAACATCTTGTCCCAGATGATGAAAACGCCCGCATAGTTGCAATCCAGATAGCGGGCGTTGCGGCCGTGATGGGCGCGGTGGTGGCTGGGCGTGTTCATCATCGCCTCGAACCAGCGAGGCATTTTGCCAATGGCTTCGGTGTGAATCCAGAACTGGTAGATCAGGTTCAGACCGCCGACAAACAGCACCATAGCCGGATGGAAACCCAGCAGGATCAGCGGCGCGCGTACAACCATCATGAAGGTGAACGTATAGGTCCAGGTCTGCCGCAGCGCCGTGGTCAGGTTGTAATGCTGCGAGCTATGGTGGTTCACATGGCTGGCCCAGACCCAACGGATGCGGTGGCCAAACCGATGCACCCAATAATACCGCAGATCGTCCAGCACAAAGCACAGGATGATCACCGGGATCGACGTGCCAAGGTTCAGCGGCGTGATCTGCCACAGCCACATGAAGAACCCATAGGCGATGAAGCCCAGCAGAAAGCCCGAGGCGATGTTGCCGGCCCCCATGATCAGAGAGGTCACAGCGTCCCTTGTCTCATACCGCCCACCCCGGCCTTTGAAGGCGATCCACAGAAACTCGGCCAGTATGGCGGCAATGAAGAAGGGGACGGCCCATTGCACGGCGTCGGGAAAGCTAATGTGATCGGTCATGTGGGATCCATCAGGTTTTGCCAGTGAGGGCGTTCGAAGTCGTCAAGGCGGATGAGCGCTTTGGGTGTGCCGAAATCGTGGAACTGAACCTCGAACCCCTCGGGATGGTCGATCCAGTCGAAATCCAGCAAATGCCGCGCCACAGTGTCGGCTCCGAAAGACCACAGCAACCCGTTGCCGGTCTCGGTCCGGATCAGGGCCGAGCGTTTGTCATGTGCAATCGTCACGTCGATAATCACATCGTCCGGCGCATGGCGCAGCCATTCCGACCGCGCCGTTTCAGGCGACAGTTCGCGCACGCGCGACCGTCCCGTAAGGTGCAACAAAACAGTGATCCCGACGATCCCTCCGACCACCAGAACCAGCAGAATTTCAAGCGGCATTCTTTCCTCCCGCCCGGCAGAGTGCAGAGCGGCCAAAGAGCTGTCAAAGGTTGCGTCGCGTCAGCCTGTTTCCAGCGCGTCCAGGATTTCATGCTGCACCACGCGCTGGACAAAGGGCACCAGCCCGTCGGGGCCGGAGGCTCTGTCTTTCAGGTGAATGCAGATATCCGGCCTGCGTGACGCAATGATGCCCACCATTTCACCACGCACCTTATCATCCAGACCTGCGCCCATGATGGCGCAGACGATGCGTGGTTCGGCATCCAGTTGCCGCCGGACCTCCTCCTGATCATGCGCGCCCAACCACTGGATCGGCAGGTGATCCAGCTGTCGCGCTACGTCGCCGATCACATTTGGTAGTTTTCCTATCAACAGAACTACCGGCTTCATTGCCTTCTCCTCTCAATTGAACCCGATTGAGGGTTTTTACTAATGGTGAGACAAGTATAGCACGAGATTGACGAATATGGTTTTGAAGTGGCAAAACCAATGAACAGGAATGCGTTCGTGAAGAATGTTCTATTTATTTGTGGCAAGGCACGGATGCGCAGCCCCACTGCCGCCGATATTGTGGCGAAATGGCCTAGTTACCGAACTGATTTTGCAGGTCTCAGCCAAGATGCTGACGAAAAAGTCTCAACCGAACACATCGATTGGGCCGATGTGATCATTGTAATGGACGGCCGTCAAAAGAAACGTTTGTCCGACCAATTTGGGGGCTGTATCAGGGATACCAAGATTATCGTTCTGGGTATCCCTGACAAATTTGAATACATGTCGCCCGAGCTAGTCGATGTTATGACGCCGAAGCTGCGGCGAGTTTTGGTTGCCCCGAATTAGCTGGAACTACCCACCAATGTCGCGACAATCGCTTTGGCACTGTCCGAGTTCCACTCGGCATCGCCGATCAGGCGGGCGATTTCGTTGCCATTGGGGTCCAGAATTACGGTGATCGGCAGGGCGATTACTCCCATTTCACGCGCAACGGCGGAACCGGGGTCCTGATGGCGAGGCAGGTTGTTGATGCCGTTTTCTTCGAAGAACTTCTTGATGCCGGCAGGTGAGTTGCGGCCGGTGGCCAGTGTCAGAACCTCGAACTTGTCGCCGCCGAACTCTTCCTGCAACTCGGCGATCTGAGGCATTTCCTTGCGGCAGGGGGCGCACCAGGTGGCCCAGAAGTTCAGCAGGACATATTTGCCCTTGTAATCTGCCAGCGTCGCAGTGCCGCCATCATCCTCAAGCTGGAATTCGACCGCTTCGACGGGCTTGGGCTCTTTGTGCAGAATGAGCCGTTTCAACGTGCCGTCGCGCAGCGGGCCCAGAGTTTCCGCATCCGTGGCCAAAGCCGCATTTGCACCCAGCGCAAGGGCCATATAAAGGGGGATCAGACGAAATAGGCGCATATCAACTCCGGGTTTTCTTACATGACCGATCAATCTTCGAACCAGATGTGGGGCGGCCGCTTTGCCGCCGGTCCAGACGCGATCATGGAGGCGATCAATGCCTCGATCGGGTTCGATCAGCGGATGGCAGCCCAGGACATTGCAGGCTCGCGCGCCCATGCCGCCATGTTGGCCGCCACAGGCGTCATAAGTGATAGTGATGCGCAGGCCATTCGGGAAGGGCTGCTCACCGTTTTGTCAGAAATCCAGAACGGAGAATTCCAGTTTTCGACCGCTCTGGAAGACATTCACATGAATGTCGAGGCGCGGCTGAAAGAGGTGATTGGTGAGCCCGCAGGCCGCCTGCATACTGGGCGTTCGCGCAATGACCAGGTGGCGACCGATTTCAAACTCTGGGTCCGTGATCAATTGGATGCGGCGGAATCCGGGTTGTTGGCCCTGATCCGCGCGCTTCTAGCACAGGCTGAGGCCGGGGCGGATTGGGTCATGCCCGGTTTCACCCACCTACAAACGGCGCAGCCGGTGACATGGGGGCATCACATGATGGCCTATGTCGAGATGTTTGGCCGCGACCTTAGCCGCGTCCGGGATGCGCGTGCCCGGATGAACGAATCCCCGCTGGGGGCCGCCGCTCTGGCTGGCACGTCCTTCCCTATCGACCGCGAAATGACGGCCGAAGCGCTGGGCTTTGACCGCCCTGCCGCCAATTCGCTGGATGCGGTCAGCGACCGCGATTTCGCGCTGGAGTTCCTGTCGACCGCCTCGATCTGCGCCGTCCATCTGTCGCGCTTTGCTGAGGAACTGGTGATCTGGTCTTCGGCCCAGTTCCGGTTTGTGACGCTCTCGGATCGCTTCTCGACCGGGTCCTCGATCATGCCTCAGAAGAAAAACCCCGACGCGGCAGAGCTGATCCGCGCCAAGGTGGGGCGCATCTTTGGGGCCAACACAGCGCTGATGATGGTCATGAAGGGTTTGCCGCTGGCCTATTCCAAGGACATGCAGGAAGACAAAGAGCAGGTCTTCGACGCTGCCGATAACTGGATGCTGGCGCTGGCGGCGATGGAAGGCATGGTCAAGGACATGACCGCCAACCGCGACAGCCTTGCAGCGGCGGCGGGGTCAGGATTTTCGACTGCGACAGACCTCGCCGACTGGCTGGTCCGCGTTTTGGGCCTGCCGTTCCGCGATGCGCACCACGTCACCGGATCGTTGGTGGCTATGGCCGAAAACAAAGGCTGTGACCTGCCGGACCTGACGCTTGAGAACATGCAATCGGTCCACGCAGATATCACCGACGATGTCTATTCTGTCCTTACGGTCGAAAATTCGGTAAACTCGCGCCAGTCCTATGGCGGCACGGCGCCGGATCAGGTGCGTGCCCAGATCAAGCGGTGGAAGGCACTGGTGTGATGAAAATCCTTCGTGTGGGGCTGTTGGTCGTCGCAGGGTTCTCTCTGGCGGCTTGCGGAGCCGATGGCGAACCGATTCAACCGACCATGAACGCCAATATCGGTGTTGGCAGCAGTGGCACCTATGTCGGAGGCGGCATTGGCCTGCGAACGGGTGGGTTGGGCATCTATTTCGGGCGCTGAATCAAACGGATTGCAATTCGTGCAAAACATGCCCATGTGCATGGGTGAACCGGCCTTGCGCCGATACCCTAAAGATTGACGATACAATGAGAATTTTCGGCCTGATCCTGTCCCTCGCCGTGCTGGCGGCCTGCGAACCTTCGTCCTCTCCACGCCCGGAACCTGCGCCTGAACCCAGCGGGTCGGGCATTTCGATCTCGGGCTATGGTCGGGTTGGCGTTTCGGTCACAAACTGATCGAACGCCGCAGCATGCGCGGAATCCATTGATCCGCCCTGCGGTTTTGGTCTAAGCGCGCAGTCATGGATCACTTTATCTACCGCGACGGCGCGCTTTTCGCCGAGGATGTTCCCATCTCCGAGATCGCTTCTGCGGTCGGAACCCCGTTCTATGTCTATTCGACCGCGACTCTGCTGCGGCACTTCCAGCTGTTCGACGACGCGCTTGAGGGCACCGACCATCTGGTGTGTTACGCGATGAAGGCGGCCAGCAATCAGGCGATCCTGA
Organism: Ruegeria sp.; assembly: GCF_965221235.1. GTDB lineage: Bacteria > Pseudomonadota > Alphaproteobacteria > Rhodobacterales > Rhodobacteraceae > Ruegeria. The sequence continues at coordinate 1,275,839 of NZ_CBDCRS010000004.1, read as the reverse complement.
AGACGCTGGCGCAGGCGAGCGCTGGGATGGATGTGGTTTCGGGCGGAGAATATCTGCGCGCCAAGGCGGCAGGCGTTCCGGGCGACAAGATCGTATTCTCAGGCGTTGGTAAAACCGCCGACGAAATCCGAACTGCGCTGACCGGCGGTGTCCGCCAGTTCAACGTGGAATCCGAGCCTGAGATGGAGGTGATCAACGCGGTCGCGCTGGAATTGGGTGTCGTCGCACCGATCACCGTTCGGGTGAACCCGGATGTGGACGCGAAGACCCACGCCAAGATCGCCACCGGCAAGTCCGAAAACAAGTTCGGCATCCCAATTGCCCGTGCCTCTGAGGTCTACGCCCATGCCGCCACCCTGCCGGGTCTGGAAGTGATCGGGATCGACGTCCATATCGGCTCGCAATTGACCGAGCTGGAACCGTTCGAGCTGGCCTATACCAAGGTCGCCGAACTCACCGAACAGTTGCGCGCCGAGGGGCATAACATTCGCCGCCTCGATCTGGGCGGCGGCTTGGGCATTCCCTATACCCGCGCCAACGATGCTCCGCCGCTGCCGGTGGAATACGGTGCGCTGATCAAGAAGACGCTGGGCCATCTTGGTTGTGAGATCGAGATCGAACCAGGCCGCCTGATTGCGGGCAACGCGGGTTTGATGGTCAGCAAGGTGATCTATGTGAAGTCCGGCGAGGGCCGCGATTTTCTGATCCTCGACGGGGCCATGAACGACCTGATCCGCCCTGCGATGTACGAGGCGTATCACGATATCGTCGCCGTAAAAGAGCCTGAGCCGGGTGCTGAACAGCAAACTTATGACATCGTTGGTCCCGTGTGCGAATCCGGGGATACCTTTGCCAAGCAGCGCAACATGCCGCCGCTGGCACCGGGTGATCTGGTCGCCTTCCGCAGTGCCGGGGCATATGGTGCCGTGATGGCCAGCGAGTACAATACCCGCCCTCTGATCCCAGAGGTTCTGGTGCATGGGGATCAATTTGCAGTTATTCGTGAACGCCCAAGCTTTGACGAAATCATAAACCGCGATACCATACCTGAGTGGCTCTGACGCGATGACCGTGCGGGCCTGTTCAGGAGGCCCGCCTTGACCGCAAGACAGACCCTGCCAATCCCGAGACTGTCCCTGTGGCTGACGCATGCAGGGATGCTGGCCGAGCAGGTTTTGCGCGCTTTCTGGCCGTTTTTCTCGATTTTCATGGTGATTCTGGCTGCTTTGATGCTGGGATTGCAGGATCACGTCCGGGTCGAAATGGTCTGGGGCGTCGGCGTTGCGGCGCTGATTGCACTGTTGGTTGCACTGATCTGGGGCATTCGGCGATTCCATTTACCCAAACGGGCTGAGGCGCTGATGCGGCTGGACGAATCCCTGCCGGGGCGTCCGATTCAGGCGTTGATGGACGATCAGGCCATCGGCGCGATGGATGCGGACTCGGTGGCATTGTGGCGTGCGCACCAGACTCGTATGGCAAAAAGGGCCGCGCAGGCAGAGCCGGTCAAACCCGATTTGCGGTTGGCCGATCGTGATCCCTATGCGCTGCGGTATTCTGCTTTGCTGGCATTGGTGATCGCGGGTCTGTTCGGCTCATTCTGGCGCATTGGCTCTGTGGCCGAGATGGCACCCGGCGCGGCTGTGGCCGGACAGGGGCCCAGCTGGGAGGGCTGGGTAGAACCGCCGCGTTATACCGGCCTGCCGACGCTGTATCTGGCGGATCAGTCCGGCCCGATCCTGTCGGTTCCGCAAGGCAGCCGCATTACCCTGCGTTTCTACGGCGAGGTTGGCGCCCACAATCTGACCGAGACCACATCGCCATTAGGGGCCGAAGGTGCGACAGACCCGGAACAGGATTTCGTAGCGGACCGTTCGGGGCAGATCGTGATTGGCGGGCCGTTGGGGCGCGAGTGGGCGCTGAATGTGCTGCCGGACATGTCCCCTCAGATCGCCGTGACCGGCCGCGCAGAGGCTGAGGCGGGTGGTCAGATGAAGCTGCCTTTTGCGGCACAGGATGACTATGGCATTGTTTCCGGCACAGCAGTGATCGCGCTGGATCTGCTCTCGGTCGACCGCCGCTATGGCCTGACCGCCCAACCCGAACCGCGCGAGGTGATTGAGGTTGAACTGCCGATGCCGATCACCGGGGATCGGGCGGATTTCACCGAGGACCTGATCGAGGATTTCTCTGAGCATCCGTGGGCGCATCTGCCGGTTGAAATCACACTGATGGCGCGGGATGCGGCAGATCAGCAAAGCCAGTCCGAACCTTTCATGACGTCACTTCCGGCCCGGCGGTTTTTTGATCCGCTGGCAGCTGCTGTTATCGAACAACGGCGCGACCTGCTCTGGACGCGGGAAAACGGCCCGCGCGTGGCGCAGCTGTTGCGGGCGGTCTCGCATCTGCCCGAAGGGTTCTTCCGTTCGGACACTGCTTATCTGCGCTTGCGTGTGACCCTGCGTCGGTTGGAAATGTTTAACGAATACGGTCTGAAACCGGAACAGCAGGCCGAGATTGCGCAGGCCCTTTGGGATTTGGCAATCCTGATCGAAGAGGGGACGCTGGCCGACGCGTTAGAGCGTATGCGCCGGGCGCAGGAACGTCTGTCCGAGGCGATGAAGAATGGTGCCACGGATGAGGAAATCGCCGAACTGATGCAGGAGCTGCGCGAGGCGACGCAGGACTACATGCGACAGTTGCAGCGGCTGGCCCAGGAAAATGGCGAGTTCGACGAGAACCAGCCGGGCCAGAACGGCGAGTCCATGCAGATGACGCAGGACGATCTGCAACGCATGATGGACCGCATTCAGGAACTGATGGAACAGGGCCGCATGGCCGAAGCGCAGCAGGCGTTGGAAGAGTTCCAGCAGATGATGGAGAACATGCGCGTCACCCAAGGTCAGGGTCAGGGCCAGCAGTCCGAGGGCCAACAGGCGATGGAGGGGCTGGCCGAGACTCTGCGCGAACAACAGGGCCTCAGCGATCAGGCATTCCGCGATTTACAGGAACAGTTCAACCCCGGTGCGCAGTCCGGCGAAAGTCAGGGCAATGAAGGTCGCAATGGCGGTCAGGGCCGTGGACAGAGCCATGAGGGACAAGGCGGTCAGGGTCAGGGCTCGGATCAGGCGGGTGAAGGTCAGCAGGGTGAGGGATCGCTAGCGGATCGTCAGCGGGCCTTGCGGGATGAGCTTGGCCGACAGCAACAGAACCTGCCCGGTTCCGGAACGCCTGAAGGCGAGGCTGCACGTGACGCCTTGGGCCGCGCGGGTCGGGCGATGGACGAAGCTGAACAGGCGCTGCGCGGCGACGATCTGGCCGAAGCCATTGACCGCCAGTCCGAGGCAATGGAAGCCCTGCGTGAAGGCATGCGTTCATTGGGTGAGGCGTTGGCCCAGAACCAGCAGAACCAACCGGGGCAGGGCTCACAGGAAGGCGACATGCAGGCCAACAACCGCGATCCGTTGGGCCGTAGCCCCGGCGCGAACGGGTCAATCTCGACCGATGACAACCTGTTGCAGGGCGAAGATGTCTATCGCCGCGCGCGGGAATTGCTGGACGAAATCCGCCGCCGCACCGGCGAAACGGATCGGCCCGAGATCGAACTGGAATACCTCAAGCGTCTGCTTGAGCGGTTCTAATCGCAGTCTTCTCTGAATCAGTTCTGCCCGGCACCTGCCTGCGCCTCAAGCCACAGCCGTGCCTGATCAACCAGAGACACGTAAGGCTTCAGGATCGGTTCGGCTGCCGGCACGGCTTCGCCGATCTGCCGGGCATTGCCGTAAACCATCATCAGGATAACGCCGACAATCAGCATCAGCGCGAAGCCGCGCATGAAGCCGCCACGCGATTTCCGGGGCAGGGGCTCAACGGTTTCTGCGCTTGTGGCCGCATCATCACTGCGCAGGCTTGAGTTGATCGCCTCGACATCTGGCAAGGCATCCTTAAGGCCTGCATCAGCGGCGGTCTCGCTGGCTGTCAGTTCCTTGATGGCACGGTCAGTGTCGGGTTCCGCAGGGGCGTCCAGCGCCAGATCGGGCTGGGTCTCAAGCCCGCCGCCTTCCTGCTTGCGCAACTCTGCCTCGCGATCAGCCTCTTCCTTGAGGATGCTGGCAACGGCGGGGTCTATGTTCCCGGTGGCAGGTGCCTCAGGGGCGGGTTCTGGTTCAGGCTCAGGTTGCTGCGCGGGAGGGGCCTTCGCCTCTGGGGTCGGTTCTTCCGCGGCCTTGGGGGCCGGGGCAGGCTCTGGCTTTGGCTCTTCAACCTGAGGTTCCGGTGCCGCAGGTTGCGCTGGCTCGGCTGCTTCCTGTTCCGGGTGTTTGGGTTGAAACCAGGTCTTCTCACAATTGGAACACTGAACGTCGCGGCCTTCCTCTGGGATGACCTCGTCTGGAACCTCGTACTGGGCACTGCAATTCGGACACGTAAGACGCATGCTGCCTCCTGGTCGATCCATCGACCCGATAATAGTTTTTTCGGGAATGATATTCGGTTAAGACCCCGCAGCAAAGGGTGTTTTCGGCCTGATCGCTTAACTGTCACCCATTCGACCCGCTACAGGCATTGAATCCGCCAACGGGCTCGGGCAAGAAGACTGCAACAAGAACGGGGGCCCCTGTGATCGAGCTGGAAAACGTCAGCTACACCTATGGCGGTGGAGAGTTGCTGAGCGACGTCTCACTGCAATTGCAGCCAGGGTCGTTTCACTTTCTCACCGGTCCGTCCGGTTCGGGCAAAACCACGCTGCTCAAGCTATGTTATGGCGCGCTGTTGCCGACATCCGGACGGCTAAGCGCGTTCGAGCAGGACATTGCACGGCTTGACCGCGATCAGATGGCCCTGCTGCGCCGCCGGATCGGTGTGGTGCATCAGGATTGCCGGTTTCTGGATCATATGACCTTGTCCGAAAACGTAGCGCTGCCGCTGATGGTCTCGGGTCGCGGCGAGGCGGCACAGCATGGCGATCTGTCCGACCTGCTGAACTGGGTCGGGCTTGGGGCGCGGCTGGATGCGCTGCCGCCCGAACTGTCCGGGGGCGAACGTCAACGCGCCGCCTTGGCCCGCGCGGTGATCCTGTCGCCGGACGTGGTGCTGGCGGACGAACCCACGGGCAATGTCGACTGGGAGATGTCTCAGCGCCTGCTGCGCCTGCTGGTCGAGCTGAACAAGATGGGTAAAACCGTGCTGATCGCCACCCATGACCTGAGCCTCATCCGCGCCGCTAAAAGTCAGGTCCAGGCGCGTGTACTGCGCATCTCGCAGCGCCGGTTGCAACTGGCGGGGGCAGATTTATGAGCAAGGGCACCATTCGTCAGCTGTTGCAGCGCGACGCCCGGGCCGACCGGGTTGTGCCACCCACGGGCTATACGGCGCAACTGACCCTGTTCGTGTCAGGCGCTATGGCGTTTCTGGCGGTGTTTGCGCTGGCGCTGTCTCTGGCTTCGGGTCGGCTGGCCGAGCGTTGGGGGACCGAACTGGCCGGGGCCGCCACCTTGCGGATCAATGCTCCTGCCGACCAGCTTGCGGCCCAGACCCAAGCTGCGCTGACCGTGCTGAGCCAGACCCCCGGCGTGGCCACGGCTCGCGCGCTGACGGCCGAGGAACAGGCGGCCTTGCTGTCGCCCTGGTTCGGGCCCGACCTGCCGATTGAAGCTTTGCCAGTGCCACAACTGATCGAGATCATCGAAGGCGAACCCGGTATGGACGCCACTGGCCTGCGCCTGCGGCTGGGGGCCGAGGTTCCCGGAGCGGTTTTGGACGATCACACCCGTTGGCGTGAGCCATTGGTAGAAGCAGCGACCTCGCTGCGGCGGCTGGGATGGGTTTCGATCCTGCTGATCGGCGGCGCGACGGCGGCCATGATTACGCTGGCGGCCAACGCCTCACTGGCCGCAAACGCTCAGATCATCGAAGTGCTGCGTCTGGTGGGTGCCCGTGATGGGTTCATCGCCCGCGCCTTTGTCCGGCGCTTTACCTACCGGGCGTTTTTTGGTGCAGTGGTTGGCGTCCTGCTGGGTATGACCGGCGTTCTGTTGCTGCCCGAAGCCTCGGACGCAGGCGGGTTTCTGACGGGACTGGGATTTCGGGGGTTTAGCTGGCTGTTGCCAGCGTTGATCCCGGTGCTGGGCGCGGCGGTGGCTTTTCTGGCCACCTGGACGGCCGCCAGCCGCAAATTGAAGGAGCTGTCGTGATGGTCATGGCGTTTCAATGGGTCCGGTCGCTGATCTTCATGGTCGTGATCTATGCGTGGATGCTGATACTGGGCATCGTTTTTGCGCCATATGCCCTGTTCACCAAACGCGGTGCACTGCGGGCCTGCAAAACCTATGCGCGAACTACCCTTTGGCTGGCCCGCTGGATGGTCGGCATCCGCTCGGAAGTGCGTGGCGCGGTGCCGGTGGACGAAGTGGTGATCGGGGCCAAGCACCAGTCCTTCCTCGACATCATCATGATTTTCGACGCGATACCCCATGGCAAGTTCATCATGAAGAAAGAGCTTCTGTGGACACCTGTCATCGGCATGTACGCCCGTCGCCTTGGCTGTATTCCGGTCGATCGCGGCAAAAAGGGTGCTGCGGTGGCCAAGATGGTCAAGGACGTCGCCAAGGAGTTTACCGAACCCGGTCAGCTGGTGATTTATCCGCAAGGCACGCGCGTCGCGCCGGGCGTTCAAAAACCCTACAAAGTTGGTACTGCCGTCCTGTATGAGGGGCTGGGCTTTCCTTGCGTACCGGTGGCGACAAACGCCGGTGTCTTTTGGCCACGCACCGGTATCCTGCGCAAGCCCGGTCTGGCGATTGTTGATTTCCTTGAGCCGATCGAACCCGGAGTCACACGTGACGCCTTCCTTGGGCGGCTGGAAAACGAGATCGAGACCCGCTCAAACGCATTGATGACAGAAGTGGGGTTTGACCCGAATGGAGTTCATTGAAGATATCGAAACGCTCGAAGGGTTTTATGGCACTCCGGGCGCACCCGCGTTGCGAAAAGTGGCGCATAGTCTGACGCCGCTCTATCGCAAATGGATCATGGCTTCGCGCCTGTGCATCCTCAGCACCGTTGGCCCCGAAGGTGTGGATGGCAGCCCGCGCGGGGATGACGGCCCGGTGGTGCTGGAACTTGACCCCAAGACACTGGCGATGGCGGATTGGCGCGGCAACAACCGTCTGGATTCCTTGCGCAATATCGTGCGTGATCCGCGGGTGTCGTTGATGTTCATCGTGCCGGGTTCCAACAATGTAGTGCGGGTGAACGGAACCGCCCGATTAACCGCCGACGCAGGTCTGCGCACCCGGTTCGACAAAAACGGCAAACAGCCCGCCACCGTTGCTGTGATTGAAATTGCCGAAATCTACACGCAATGCGCCCGCGCGATGATGCGCGCCCGGACCTGGACCTGTGGCGATGACAGCGCTGCCCTGCCAACGATCGGCGAGATTTTGGCCGAAACGAGCAAGGGTGAAGAGGGCGGCGCGCAATACGACGCGGACTGGGGCGCACGAGCCGAAAAGACGATGTGGTGATCAGTCCACATTTCGCCATGAAATCGACATGAGTGTAGACAATTGAAGGGCCAACAATAGGATACCGAAAAAATCGGAGGCCTCGATGCAGCAGTTACAAACCTTTCTGGGTTCGTTCTTTGAGCATGTCCGCGGCGTGCTTATGTCTCCGCTTGATCCCGGAAATCGCATCTATGTCCTTTATCTGGCAAGTTCGGTTCTGATCGCGTTTGGCATTTATGTCGTAAGACGAAAGAAAGCGCTGGACGTGTTTGGTGCAAAAAGCTTCCTGGGTTTTTTGTTTCCGAGGAAGGTCTGGAAGCACCCCTCGGCCTGGCTGGATGTCAGATATTTCTTTTTCCACATGTTCATCGGTCATTTCCTGATGCTTACCCTGTGGGCGGGTGCTGCGGCCCTTGGGTATAAGCTGGCCAGCGGAGCCCTGACCGGGCATGAGGTCACGAATGCACAGCCGTTGGAAGGCTGGCAGGGCGTTGCCGTGACCGTTGCCTTCATGTTCGTGTTGTTCTTGATTTTGGACTTTATCGCATTCTACATCCACTACTTGCAGCACAAGGTCCCTCTGCTGTGGCAGTTTCACAAAGTGCATCACAGCGCCGAAGTCATGCATCCGATTTCCAACTTTCGGGAACACCCTGTTGATAATCTGGTCTACAAGGCATTGATCGGGTTTGGCACTGGGGCCGTTACCGGGCTCGCGTTTCGGATTCTGGGTTATCACCCAAGCATGCCAGTATTGCTCGGCGTGCCGGTGCTGATGTTCATGTTCAATTTCTTTGGCTACAACCTTCGCCATTCGCACATCTGGTTGCGGTGGCCCGGCATCTGGTCAAAGGTTTTTCCTTCACCAGCGCATCATCACGTTCATCACAGCTGCCACCCGGACCATTTGGACAAGAACTTTGCGTTCATGTTCCCGGGTTGGGATGTGTTGTTCGGCACATACGTGATGCCGGAAGACGACAGAGATGTGAAATTTGGTGTGACGGACAAGGATAAGGGTCATGAACTGGACAGCTGCATGAAGCTTTACTTTGTGCCGTTCCGAGACGCATGGCGTCTGTTCCGGCCTGCACGTCGCCCCGCCGGACAGCCAAACCAGCCGCAAACCATGAGCAATGAGCCTGCGGAATAGATACTATTGGGGCAACCCGGTCGGTTCGCGGTTGCCCCTTCCGTAAATCAGCTGTGAATAGGCCCGTCACCACAAGCCAGAGCAGCTTCGCGCACGGCTTCGGAATAGGTGGGATGGGCATGACACGTCAGGGCCAGATCTTGGGCTGACGCGCCGAATTCCATGGCCACACAGACCTCGTGGATCAGATCGCCCGCAGCAGGGCCGATGATATGCGCGCCCAGAATGCGGTCGGTTTCCTTGTCCGCCAGAATCTTAACGAACCCGTCCGCAGCAAAGTTTGCCTTTGCGCGTCCGTTGCCCATGAACATAAACTTGCCGACCTTATAGGCGCGGCCCTGTTCTTTCAGCGTCGCCTCGGTCTCGCCGACATTGGCCACTTCGGGCCAAGTGTAGATTACGCCCGGAATGACGCCATAGTTCACATGGCCATGCTTGCCGGCGACCTGTTCGGCGGCGGCCATGCCTTCGTCCTCGGCCTTGTGCGCCAGCATCGGACCTTCGGTGACATCCCCGATCGCATAGATGCCGGGCACATTGGTCTGCCAGTCGCTGCCGACCTTGATCTGACCACGCGGCGTCATCTCAACACCCAGAACGTCCAGCCCTAGCCCATCCGAGAACGGTTTGCGTCCGGTGGCAACCAGTACGGTATCGGCGTCGATCACGTGTTCACTGTCATCCTTGAGCAGTTTGTACGTGACTTTGGCCTTGGTTTTGGTGGCTTCGGTCTTTTGTACCGCGGCGCCCATCACAAACTTCAAGCCCTGTTTCTTGAGGATACGCTGGAAGGTTTTCTGCACTTCGGGGTCCATACCCGGCGTGATTTCCTTGAGGAATTCGATCACTGTAACCTCCGCGCCCAGACGGCTGTAGACCGAGCCCAGCTCCAGCCCGATGACACCGGCGCCAATCACAACCATCTTTTTCGGGATCTTGCCCAGTGACAGCGCTCCGGTCGAGGTCACGACGACCTTTTCATCCACCTCGACACCCGGAAGCGCGGATGGTTCGGACCCCGATGCGATGATGATGTTCTTGGTCTCATGCACCTCATCGCCCACTTTGACCTGACCGGCAGCGGGGATCGAACCCCAGCCTTTCAGCCAGTCGATCTTGTTCTTCTTGAACAGGAACTCGATACCTTTGGTGTTGCCCTCGATGACCTCGTCCTTGTAGGCCTGCATCTGTTTCCAGTCGACCGAGGGGCTTTTACCCTTCAGGCCCATCTTGGCAAAGTTATGCTCGGCCTCATGCAGCTGATGCGAGGCGTGCAGCAGCGCCTTTGACGGGATACACCCCACGTTCAGGCAGGTGCCGCCCAGCGCCTCGCGTCCTTCGACAACGGCGGTTTTCAGGCCCAGCTGGGCGCAACGGATGGCGCAGACATAGCCGCCGGGGCCAGCGCCGATTACGATGACGTCATAACTTGCCATGGAGGGTCTCCTTGAGAATTCGGGCAGTCGCAGGGGTGGAACCACTGCTGCGGTTGTATATCAGCGGAGTCACAATAGCACCGCCAAAAGCATGAAGGTGGTGGCTAAAAAACCTGTGAACCAGATGACACTGCGCCACGGTTTCCAGCCATAGAAATATGCGGGGATATAAAGCACCCGCGCCAGAAGATAGACCCAGGCACACGCGGCGGTGAAACCCGTTGCCTGACCCGAAAGCGTTACGACCGTGCAGGCAATCGCGAACAGGATCAGCCCTTCGAAATGGTTGTTCATGGCACGGTACAACCGCGCCGTCCCATCCGACAGCTGATCCTCAAGCGATCCGCCCAGCCGCGCCCGGTCGCGGGCGGACATGGTTTTCCCCGGCCCCAGTTCCAGATTGGCCGGGATGGCCATCAAAGCGAACTGTATGACCTGTAGCAGCGCTGCAAGGGTCAGGGCCGTGAGTACCGGGGTCATACGGACGCATCCTCGCTAACAAGTACCGCAACATCTTCCCACCTTTGCAAGAACAATTGGCCCGGAAAAACGAAGAAAGCAATCAGCATAAGAAAACCCAGAAAATTCGGTTCTAAACCGCGACGTGCCTCATTGTAGTAGGAGAGTCCGTCTACACGAGTTATCCAATAGCTACCAAAGAATGCGGTAAGAAAAAACACAGGGGCTCCGATGAGAAAGAAGCGCTTGTACCGAGCTTTTCCCGTCAGAAATAGAAGCCGTTTACACACATGGCATTCATGCGCAGTGAACTTGTTCCGCCCTTTCCCCGGATTCGTTTGCTCCATGCGAAAAAAGGGTTGGATAGTTGCACATTCAGGACACCGAATGCCTGCAATTTGTGATAAAAAGCCAGGACGTGCTCCAGGCCTTAAACGGCTGATTGCGTTTACTTTGCTGTCCCGCATCTAAACTGTGCTTCCGTTCGTCCAAATGGTACCGAGTTGTGATGGAACATACCCACTTTGAAATATGTCTAACTCACTCGGTCCATTTAGATGTCCTCAACTGCACTACTTCAGCAGTGGCTAAACTGGCTCTAACACTTTTACCTGAATATGCGCCACGCCACCGCGTTCATGATGCATGGCCAGCTCTTCCGAGTCGAAAAAGCTGCGCGCCTTTGCAAGATCGGCAACCTCGAACATCGCAACGGCGTGGTCGCGCTGATCGGGGTCTTTCCAGATGTGGAGGTCGCGGATTCCCGCGGCCTCGCGCATCGGTTTGTCTTCGCGGAACACTTTCAGCCAGACATCGAAATCGGCCACGTCGGCCTGCCAGAGTACATGCGTTGCCATGATCACAGATCCATCAGCAGGCGACGCGGATCTTCCAGCGCCTCTTTCACACGAACAAGGAACGTCACCGCGCCTTTGCCGTCCACGATCCGGTGGTCATAGGACAGGGCCAGATACATCATCGGGCGGATCTTGACCTCACCATTGATGGCCATCGGGCGATCCTGGATCTTGTGCATCCCCAGAATACCCGATTGCGGGGGGTTCAGGATCGGCGAGGACATCAGCGAGCCATAGACGCCGCCGTTCGAGATGGTGAACGTACCGCCCTGCATTTCGGCCATGCTCAGCTTGCCGTCGCGGGCGCGCTTGCCCTTTTCGGCGATGGCTTTCTCGATCTCTGCGAAAGACATCGAATCCGCGTCACGGATGACCGGCACCACAAGGCCCTGAGGCGTCCCTGCGGCCACACCCATATGGACGAAGTTCTTATAGACGATGTCAGTGCCGTCGATCTCGGCATTCACCTCAGGCACTTCTTTCAGCGCGTGACAGCAGGCCTTGGTGAAGAAGGACATGAAGCCGAGCTTTACGCCGTGTTTCTTCTGAAACAGCTCTTTGTATTCGTTGCGCAGGGCCATCACCTCGGTCATGTCCACCTCGTTAAAGGTGGTCAGGATCGCAGCGGTGTTCTGGGCATCCTTCAGGCGTTTGGCGATGGTCTGACGCAGACGGGTCATGCGCACGCGTTCTTCGCGGCTTGCATCTTCGGCGGCGACAGGCGCGCGCGGAGCCGGGGCCGCCGCCGCCGGGGCCACGGGTGCCGGAGAGACCGGAGCGGAAGAGGCCGCCGCAACGGCGCTGACCACGTCTTCTTTCATGATCCGACCATCGCGACCTGTGCCAGTGACCTGACCAGCGGACAACCCGGCCTCGGCCATCGCTTTCTCAGCCGAAGGGGCATTGGCGATGTCTTTGCCACCGACGTCACTGCCGCCTGTGGCAGCAGCCGCTGCTGCGGGCGCCGGAGCGGTCCCTGCCGCCGCGCCCGAGATCACCGCAAGTTTGGCGCTGGCATCTACGGTGCTGCCTTCCGGGGCCACGATTTCGGCCAGAACGCCCGCTGCCGGGGCCGGAACCTCGACCGAGACCTTGTCGGTTTCCAGCTCGCACAGCATTTCATCCTGCGCGACGCTGTCGCCGACCTTTTTGAACCATGTCGAGACGGTCGCCTCCGTCACAGATTCACCCAAGGTCGGCACCATCACATCGACGCTGCCGCCGGATGCAGCCGGGGCCGCTGCCGGGGCAGGTGCAGCTGCCGCCGGGGCAGGCGCGGCCCCTTCTCCGGCTACAATGGTGGCCAGCAGTGCGTTGACACCCACAGTTTCACCTTCGGCGGCGACGATTTCACCCATCACACCGGCTGCGGGCGCGGGGACTTCGACCGTGACCTTGTCGGTTTCAAGCTCACACAGCATTTCATCCACTGCCACGGCGTCGCCGGGTTTCTTGAACCAAGTTGCAACCGTGGCTTCGGTGACGGACTCGCCAAGCGTGGGAACACGAACTTCAATCGTCATCGCTTACTTTCCTTTGATGCTCAGCGCTTCGTTAACCAGCGCTTCTTGTTGGGCTTTGTGTTGGCTGGCCAGACCCGTCGCGGGCGAGGCCGATGTGGCGCGACCGGCATAGACCGGGCGTGTGTGTTTGGCTTTGATGCGGGTGAGGACCCACTCAATATTGGGCTCGATAAAGCTCCAGGCACCCTGGTTCTTGGGCTCTTCCTGGCACCAGACCATTTCGGCCTGTTTAAACCGTTCAAGCTCGTTGATCAGCGAATGCGCAGGGAACGGATAATATTGTTCGATCCGCATCAGGTAGATGTCATCGATACCGCGCGCATCTCGTTCCTCCAGCAGGTCGAAATAGACCTTGCCCGAGCACATGACGACCCGCTTGATCTTGTCATCCGCCACCAGCTTGGTGTCCGAATTGCCTTTCTGAGCGTCATCCCACAGTACCCGGTGGAAGCTGGACCCGGTGGTGAAATCCTCGGCCGTACTGACCGCCAGCTTGTGGCGCAGCAGCGATTTCGGCGTCACCAGGATCAGCGGTTTGCGGAAGGTCCGGTGCAGCTGACGGCGCAGAATGTGGAAATAGTTCGCGGGCGTCGTACAGTTCGCCACGATCCAGTTGTCCTGACCGCACATTTGTAGGAACCGTTCCAGACGCGCTGACGAGTGTTCGGGACCTTGCCCTTCGAACCCGTGCGGCAGCAGCGTCACCAGACCGGACATGCGCAGCCATTTGCTCTCGCCCGAGCTGATGAACTGATCGAACATGATCTGCGCACCGTTGGCAAAGTCACCGAACTGCGCTTCCCACAGGGTCAGCGCGTTGGGTTCGGCCAGCGAGTAGCCATATTCAAAACCCAGCACCGCATATTCGGACAGCATCGAGTCGATTACTTCGTATTTCGACTGACCTTCGCGAATGTTGTTCAGCGGGTAAAAGCGCTCTTCGGTCTCTTGATGCACAAAGCCCGAGTGGCGCTGGCTAAAGGTGCCGCGGGTTGCGTCCTGACCGGACAGGCGCACCGGATAACCTTCGGTCAAAAGGGACCCAAAGGCCAGAGCTTCACCGGTTGCCCAGTCAAAGCCCTTGCCGCTGTCGAACATCTTTTTCTTGTGATCCAGCAGACGTGCAACGGTCTTGTGAACCGCGATATCGTCGGGCGCATGGGTCAGCGCCTGGCCGACCTCTGCCAGCGTATCCGGTGAAATTGCGGTTTCGCCGCGGACATATTCCTCTTTGTTCTTGTCCAGATGTGACCAGCGCCCGTCCAGCCAGTCTGCCTTGTTGGGCTTATAATCTTTGCCGGCCTCGAACTCATCGTTCAGGTGGGCCTGGAAGGCGGCTTTCATATCCTCGATCTCGCCTTCGGGGATCAGACCGTCTTTGACCAACCGTTCGGTATACAGCGACAACGTGGTCTTATGCGTCTTGATCTTCTTGTACATGATCGGGTTGGTGAACATGGGCTCATCGCCCTCGTTGTGACCAAACCGGCGGTAGCAGAAGATGTCGATGACCACGTCCTTGTGAAACTTCTGACGGAACTCGGTCGCCACCTTGGCGGCATGAACCACCGCCTCGGGGTCGTCGCCGTTCACGTGGAAGATCGGCGCTTCAACCATCAACGCGATATCCGTCGGATAGGGGCTGGAGCGTGAGAAATGCGGCGCGGTGGTAAAGCCGATCTGGTTGTTCACCACGATATGCATCGTGCCGCCGGTTTTGTGGCCGCGCAGGCCCGACAGGCCAAAGCCCTCGGCCACGACGCCCTGACCCGCAAAAGCCGCGTCACCATGGAGCAGGATGCCCATCACGGCAGTGCGGTCCTCGTCCTTCAACTGGTCCTGCTTGGCACGAACCTTGCCCAGCACCACCGGGTTCACCGCCTCAAGATGCGAAGGGTTAGCGGTCAGTGACAGGTGGACGCTATTGCCGTCAAACTCGCGGTCGCTGGAGGCGCCGAGGTGATATTTCACGTCGCCCGAGCCATCCACATCCTCGGGCTTGAAGCTGCCGCCCTGAAACTCGTTGAAGATCGCGCGATAGGGTTTGCGCATCACGTTCGCCAGAATGTTCAGACGGCCCCGGTGCGGCATGCCGATAACGATATCCCGCACACCCAGCGCGCCACCGCGTTTGATGATCTGCTCCATCGCGGGGATCAGGCTTTCGCCACCGTCCAGACCGAACCGCTTGGTGCCCATGTATTTGACGTGCAGGAATTTCTCAAAGCCCTCGGCCTCGACCATCTTGTTCAGGATCGCCTTGCGGCCCTCCTTGGTGAAGGCGATTTCCTTGCCATACCCCTCGATCCGTTCCTTCAGCCACGCGGCCTGTTCCGGGTCCGAGATATGCATGTATTGCAGCGCGAAAGTGCCGCAATAGGTCCGTTTCACGATCTCGACGATCTGGCGCATGCTGGCCATCTGCAGGCCCAGCACGTTGTCGATAAAGATTGGCCGGTCCATGTCGGCCTCGGTGAAGCCGTAGGTTTTGGGGTCCAGCTCGGGATGCGTGCTGGCGGCGCGCATGCCCAGCGGGTCCAGATTGGCGGCCAGATGGCCCCGGATGCGATAAGCCCGGATCAGCATCAGCGCCCGCAGACTGTCAAGAACAGCGCGTTTGATCTGGTCATCGCTGACCTCTACACCTTTGTTCGCCGCTTTGTCCTTGATCTTCTGGCCCGCCGCCTTGGCGTCAATCTCTGCCCATTCCCCGGTCAATGCGCCGGTCAGGTCGTCCGCTGGCATCGGAGGCCAGTCGGTGCGCGCCCAGGACGGGCCCTCAGCCTCGCGCTGAACATCAGGTGAGGCGTCCCCCATGGCCTTGAAGAACTCGGCCCAGGCGGCATCCACCGCGCCGGGGTTTTTGGTGTACTGGGCATAAAGCTGCTCCAAATACTCGGCATTGTGCCCCTGCATAAAGCTTGAGGCGTGAAAGGCAGAATTGGGCGAATGTTCGGTCATTGGGCTACCTCATGTGGGTTGGGACCGTATTGATTGGTGCCTGGTTGGCTGGGGCGGGTCAGCCACCACAGGACCAGGAGGGGCGACACAAACAGGATCAGGAGTGTCGGAATGACGATGAGTAAAGTGGCACGGGTGAACAGAATGTCCAGATTGCCGCCGTGCTGGAAACTTGAGGCGATGCCGATGCCAAAGAACAGGGTCGCAAAGGCCCCGAGGATCAGCAGGATCGGCAACAGAGCGAACAGCCCGCTGCGTCCGGTATCGTGCATCCGCCGCCACGCGACGGCCAGATGCGGGATGAACACGATCAGGGTCACAATGCGCTGCACTGGCTGGTTGGACGTCGCGGTGACTTGTTTCACCTCATCGGTTTGCGTCGTGGCGACCTGCGTGAAGAACTGCCAGTCGATGATCCCGGCGATGACGCTCCAGATCACGATGAACAGGAAAAAGAACCAATATTCGGGGCGTGATGCGCGACCCGAGAAGGTGAAGAATTTCGAGAAACAGGTGCGGATGGCGTCAGAGAAGGTCATGGGGTTACCTCACTGAGGCTTAGTGGGAGAGATACTGATGACTGCCGGTGGCAGAGCATCGAAGATTTGCGGATCGAATGTTCTTCTGGATTCGGGGAGCTCGATTGTCGTCGACGAATAGAGCGTTCTGAGTTTCGGTTCGTCCAGATTGGCGGCAAAGATCTTTGCGTTGCCCGACGTTCCAAACAAGGCTGTCACGCCGTCCCGGTTGCTCTTTGGCATGTCCTCGGGCCATTTTTCTGCAAAACCGTCGAACTGTGTTACGGCGTCAAGGATGGTGCTGGGTCCCGCCATGATGCAATAACCCTTACCGAGGCTTACGCCGAGAACGGCCAGTTGGTACTCGCTTTTGCTATATGCGGGCTGGTTCGGAGGCAGCGCAGAGTTGCCCAGAATTGAGGCGGCCATGAAGTCAGCATTTACAATCAAATAACCAAGCTGCGTGCCAGGGTCGTCGCTAAGCGCCATTAGCTCGAGGGCTTCATCGCCAAAGACTGCGAAGTCCCGCGCAAACAACGACCAGAACAGCACGTTCAAACTCGTTTGCGGTGTATCAGCAGCCTGCCAGCCAAGATTTTTCAACTCGTCATCAACCGCCGCAACGTTGTTTCCGAGGTCAGAACACAGGCTCAGTACATCGCGGACGGTTTCCGGTTCACCGGATGCATATACGGGGCTGCACAGAGTGCTTAGCGCGACGAATACTGCACCCGCCCGGCGGCACCGCCGGGCAGCGCCCGACCGCCCCCATGGGCGGGCGCTTTGCGCCCACCCGCGGCCGGGCGCTGCCCTCAGAGCTATGTCCCGGTCCTTGAGCATCTTACCCAATCGCTTCCAACACAGCCTCACCCAGCTGCGCTGGGCTTTCGGCCACAACGATACCGGCCGAGCGCATGGCTTCGATCTTGTCCTCGGCACCGCCTTTGCCACCGGCGACGATGGCGCCCGCGTGGCCCATGCGGCGGCCCGGAGGGGCTGTGCGGCCTGCGATGAAACCGGCGGTCGGCTTCTTGCGGCCTTTCTTGGCCTCATCCGCCAGGAATTGCGCGGCTTCTTCCTCGGCCGAGCCACCGATCTCACCGATCATGATGATCGACTCGGTCTCGTCATCGGCCAGGAACCATTCAAGCACGTCAATATGCTCGGTACCCTTGATCGGGTCGCCGCCGATGCCCACACAGGTGGACTGGCCCAGACCCACATCGGTGGTCTGCTTGACGGCCTCATAGGTGAGCGTACCCGAACGCGACACAACGCCGACCGAGCCGCGCTTGTGGATGTGGCCGGGCATGATGCCGATCTTGCAGGCGTCGGGCGTGATGACACCGGGGCAGTTCGGCCCGATCAGGCGCGATGTGCTGCCTTCCAGCGCGCGCTTCACCTTCATCATGTCCAGAACCGGGATGCCTTCGGTGATGCAGACGATCACTTCCATCTCGGCATCAATCGCTTCGAGGATCGAGTCAGCCGCGAAGGGCGGCGGCACATAGATCACGCTGGCGTTGGCTTCGGTCACATGCTTGGCTTCGTGAACCGAGTTGAACACGGGCAGGCCCAGATGCTCCATCCCGCCTTTGCCGGGGGTCACGCCGCCGACCATCTTGGTGCCATAGGCGATGGCTTGTTCGGAGTGGAATGTGCCCTGCGAGCCGGTAAAGCCCTGACAGATCACTTTGGTGTTTTCGTCGATGAGGACTGCCATTTTAGGAGTCTCCTTAGAAAATTATCGTTTCACTCGCCATTTGGCGAGTTCAGTGCATTAGGTTAGGCGGCTTCTTGTTGCGCACCGATTGTCCAAGTGTTCTCTCCATCGTTGCAGGAAACTGAGCGACCAGTCGCGAGTGACTGTTCTCGCATTGCGTCAGCATCTGGGCCTTCGGGACAATCAAACAGAATTGGTTGGCGCGAAACCGGGTTTTGTGAGACACCGCCTTGGTCCAAGGCAGCTTCCTCAGCGCAACCAGCCAGCGCCGCAATGCCTAGAGCCAAGGCAAATCTCAACATCAGCCCTTAACCGCCTTCACGATCTTCTCGGCACCGTCTTTCAGGTTGTCCGCCGCGATCACGTCAAGACCCGAGGTGTTGATGATCTCTTTGCCTTTCTCGACATTCGTGCCTTCCAGACGGACGACCAGCGGAACCTGCAGGCCGACCTCTTTTACCGCTGCGACAACGCCCTCGGCGATCACATCACAGCGCATGATGCCGCCGAAGATGTTGACCAGAATGCCTTTAACGTTTTCGTCCGAGGTGATGATCTTGAACGCTTCGGTCACTTTCTCTTTGGTCGCACCGCCGCCCACGTCCAGGAAGTTGGCAGGCTCGGCACCGTACAGCTTGATGATGTCCATGGTCGCCATTGCCAGACCGGCGCCGTTGACCATGCACCCGATCTCACCATCCAGCGCGATGTAGTTCAGGTCGTATTTGCTGGCTTCCAGTTCCTTGGGATCTTCCTCGGTCGTGTCGCGCAGCTCGGCGATGTCGGGGTGGCGGTAGACCGCGTTGCCGTCGAAACCGACCTTGGCGTCCAGCACTTTCAGATCGCCGCTGTCCGAGACGATCAGCGGGTTGATCTCCAGCATCTCCATGTCCTTCTCTACGAAGGCGTTGTAGAGCTGGTTCATCAGCTTGACGCATTGCTTGACCTGCGCGCCTTGCAGACCCAGCGAGAAGGCGATGCGGCGGCCGTGATACGCCTGATAGCCGGTTGCGGGGTCGACCGAGAAGGACAGGATTTTCTCAGGAGTAGCAGCAGCCACTTCTTCGATATCCATGCCGCCTTCGGTCGAGCAGACAAAAGAGATACGGCTGGTTTGGCGGTCCACCAGCAGGGCCAGATACAGTTCGCGCTCGATGCCGGACCCGGCCTCGATATAGATGCGGTTGACCTGTTTGCCTGCGGGGCCGGTCTGATGCGTGACCAGCGTGCGGCCCAGCATCTTTCTGGCTTCTTCCGCGGCTTCTTCGACCGACTTGGTCAGACGGACACCGCCTTTTTCACCGGCGTCGGCTTCTTTGAAGGAACCCTTACCGCGGCCCCCTGCGTGGATCTGTGCTTTGACAACCCAAAGCGGGCCATCCAGTTCACCAGCTGCGGTTTTGGCTTCCTCGGCGCGCAATACGGCGCGACCGTCGGAGACCGGAGCGCCATAGCTGCGAAGAAGCGCTTTGGCCTGATATTCGTGAATATTCATCGAAATTGTCCCGTCTGACTGCGATTAAGCATTTATAGGGGTGTCTAGGGGGCAAGTTTAAAGGCTTTTTTGACGTGTCACGGCTTTTTGTTGAAGATTTTCACTATTTGTGATCACAGGTTTTTGGGGTGTGATCACAAAGTATAAGCGCAACGAATCAATTGCGTTTTAAATCCCGTCCGATCAATTGACAGCAGTAAATGACGGCTTCTATTTTTCACGCTAACCCAGATGAAGGATCGAGAAAACCGAATGACAAATCCAGTCATCAGTGGTCCTGCAACGGTTACTCTGAAAGAAGAAGAGCGGTCTTCAAGAACCGAGCGCCCGCAGGCTTTTTACCGTCCGGACGGAAGGGTGATGCCCAATGGCGACATCGTATCGGGGCAGTTGAGCACGCCCCCCTGCCAAACCCCGCCAGCGCAACCCGGCGCAAAGAGGGTGCAGGGGCCAGTTCTGTTCGCGGGACTGGCGTTGGAGCAATTTGGCCATGTCCTGATAAACTCGTTGGGTCGGTTGTGGGCGTTGCAACATCTGCCCCCTGAGACCCGATTGCTGTTCATCCCCAAAAGATCGGAAGAGCCGGAAAAGTACCGCCACACCGCGTCGGTTCTCAGATGGCTTGGGTTTTCCGGTGAGTTCCTGCTTGCGCGAACGGACACGACTTTTGAAGAACTCTACACCTGCCCTGACATTTTCGGAGAACGATATGGCGGGCAGGGCCTGCCGGGGTTTTATACATGGCTGGATGGCCGGCTGCCGGTTGCCCAGGACATTGACTCGGACTTGAAGCTATACGTGACCCGCAGCGGGCTGGGCCACAATGTCGGGCGCTATGCCTGCGAAGATCACCTTGAGCATCAGTTGCGGCGGCAAGGGTACCGCATTGTTGCACCGGAAACGCTTGGCCTTGCCGAGCAAACACATCTGTTCCGCTCGGCGGGAAAATTGATATTCGCCGAAGGTTCGGCGCTGCACCTGTATGCGCTGATGAATCGCCCGGAACAAAACTGTGCAGTCATCAAACGGCGCGAAAGCCTGCCGCCGTTAATCTCCAGCCAACTGATCGACCGGACAGGGCGGGGGCCGCATATTGTCGATGCGATCCGTGATGTTTTCTGGCCGCCTGTCCGCAGTGATCACCTTTCGGTCTCGGTGCTGGATTTCGACAAACTGGGCGCCGACCTCGAAAATGTCGGGCTGATCGACCGGTCGCTGGGGTGGGACAGGCCCGACCCATCCGTCCAACAAGCGTCGATATGTGCTGGTCTGGCGGATGGGCAAACAATGTTGAACGCCGATCAACGCAGGGATTTCCTGAGAGAGATCAGGGCCAGAAGATCGGCGTAACTTACGGCGAGACGAATTCAGGCTTTTGTTGCGCCTCTGCCTCGAGCGACAGATGGGCAAACGCAGGGAACCCGGCTTTGGCTTCGGCTTTGCCTGATTTGTACTCGAACAGACCGAAGAACCGCTCAGTTCCGAACTCTTCCAGTGTCACATTCGTCCATTCGGCAAGGATTTGGTCGTAATATTCGCTCAGGGTCGCATCCCCGGGGGACAGCCCCGACAGCAGGACCAGCCCGGTTGGGCGGCAATCCAGAACGTCGATATTCAGGTCGGGCCTGTATCGCTGAAGAATTGGGATCAGTTTCCAGACATCGCCAGTCCACGCCCCGGTGTCCTCTGGCCCGACGATGCGCGAGGTCATCTCGTGATCATATGGGATGCAGTCATGCAGGGCGATCACACCGTCAGGCTTTGAGTTTCTTTCGGTGTTGATGATGTCGCGCAGCAGGAATTCGAACAGGTGCATGCCGTCCAGAAAGGAAAAACTTATCCCGGTCGTCATTTTTTCAAGAAACGCGGTTTTGAAGAACGCGTCGCTTTTCTGCTGGAAAATATGAAGGGCCGGTTTGTCTTGAATGATATCCGCGGTCACTTTGAAAAAAGGGTCAACCGCGATGGTTTTTCCGCGAACATCTGCAAGTGTCCTGCCGGTGCGGCACCCGACCTCCATGTACCAGTCAAAGACATGCGCCCGGTGCAGGGCCTTGAGGAAGGGAACGTACCGCATGCCGTTGCAGGGTTGAAACATACTGTCTTCCTTGGGCGATGCGGTTCAATAAGCAGGACGGCCCCGTCAGGAGAGGCCGTCCCGAATTCAGATCAGGCCAACGAGCTGTCGATGCCCTTACAGGCTTCGATCAGGCCCTTCACGGCGTTGACCGAGTTGTCGAAACCGGCCTGCTCTTCTTCGTTCAGCTTGATGTCGACGACGCGCTCGATACCACCGGCACCGATGACGGTTGGGACGCCGACATACATGCCTTCAACACCCAGCTCGCCGTTGCAATAGGCGGCGCAGGGCAGAACGCGTTTTTGATCTTTCAGGTAGGCTTCTGCCATTTCGATGGCCGATGTGGCCGGTGCGTAGAAGGCCGAACCGGTTTTCAGCAGGCCAACGATTTCGGCACCACCGTCACGCGTGCGCTGAACGATGGCGTCCAGCTTTTCCTGCGTGGTCCAGCCCATCTCAACCAGATCGGGCAGCGGAATACCGGCAACGGTTGAATACCGCACCGACGGCACCATGGTGTCGCCGTGGCCACCCAGAACGAAGGCGGTGACGTCACGCATCGAAACGTTGAACTCTTCCGACAGGAAATGCGCGAAACGGCCCGAGTCCAGAACGCCAGCCATGCCGCAAACCTTGTTGTGCGGCAGGCCCGAGAACTCACGCAGAGCCCAGACCATCGCGTCCAGCGGGTTCGTGATGCAGATCACGAACGCGTTCGGGGCATGGGCGGCGATACCCTCGCCGACCGATTTCATGACCTTCAGGTTGATGCCCAGCAGGTCGTCGCGGCTCATGCCCGGCTTGCGCGGGACACCGGCGGTGACGATGCAGACGTCTGCGCCCGCGATGTCCTCATAGGACTGGGTGCCTTTCATTTTGGCGTCAAAGCCTTCGGACGGGCCGGATTCAGCGATGTCCAGCGCCTTGCCTTCGGGGGTGCCTTCGGCGATGTCGAACAGGACGACGTCACCCAGTTCTTTCATTGCTGCGAGGTGGGCGAGCGTGCCGCCGATCTGACCTGCGCCGATCAGCG
Source organism: Ruegeria sp. (assembly GCF_965221235.1). Taxonomy (GTDB): domain Bacteria; phylum Pseudomonadota; class Alphaproteobacteria; order Rhodobacterales; family Rhodobacteraceae; genus Ruegeria. The sequence goes on along the minus strand of NZ_CBDCRS010000004.1, from coordinate 1,253,096 downwards.
CGATCTTGGGTCTGGCCATTTGGAATCTCTCCGGTCGGTTTTGAAATCGCGGTTGTGCTAGTCCCTAAATGGCTTTCGCGCAAGCCTTCTACGGCGCGGCATGCAACCGCATACCGATTGCACTGCCCCAAGTGATTGCGCTAAACGGCTTGTGAGACTGGCCGAAACCGGAACGCTGCATGTTCGAACTGAACCTGATGTTTTTTGCTGTGGCGATCCCGGCGGTGATTTTTGCAGGTATTTCCAAAGGCGGGTTCGGGTCCGGAGTGGCCTTCGCGTCGTCCTCGATTCTGGCGCTGATCCTGACGCCGGGACAGGCGCTGGCGCTGATGCTGCCGATCCTGATGGTTATCGACGTGGCCACGCTTGGCCCCTATTGGAAACGCTGGAGCTGGTCGGATTCCTGCCTGCTGATCTTTGGGGCGCTGCCCGGGGTGGCGTTGGGCGCTTGGCTGTATCGTGTGACGGACGATGATCTGTTGCGGCTGCTGATCGGCGGCATCTCAGTCGGCTTCGTGATCTGGCATGTGGCGCAATCCAAAGGCTGGATCCGCGGCTTCGCCAATCGCCTGCCGCCACCCGCAGGACTGTTTGCGGGGCTGGTCGCCGGGTTCACCAGCTTTGTCAGCCACGCAGGCGGCCCGCCCGCCGCCGTCTATCTGCTGTCTCAGCGCCTTTCGAAGACCGAGTTCCAGGCCTCAACCGTGCTGGTCTTTTGGGTGATCAATGTCGCGAAGTTCATCCCATATGCCTATCTTGGCCTGTTCACATGGCATACGGCGCTGGCCGATCTGTTGCTGACGCCGTTTGCAATTTTGGGGGCGTGGCTGGGCGTCCGGGCGCATTTCATGCTGTCCGAACGCGTATTTTTCGGCATCGCCTATGTTTTGCTGACCCTGACAGGCGGCAAACTGATCTGGGATGCGCTGACCTAGACGTTGGGAGGCAGCGCATCGGCCATCTGCTCATACGCCTGACCTGAGGCGATCAGGCAGGTCATGCCGTCCGGCAGCGTTACCGTGATCGTCCAGCTGCCGGTTTGGTCTGATGCATAGACTTCCATCACCGCGCCTTGCCGCGCGATACCGAGGCCGCGACGCGTTTCGCCATAGGTTTCAGCCAGCCGTTTCACCACATCCTCACGTGGGGCGCAGGTGCGGGCCTGCACCTGCTGCGCGGCCAGAACCATAATCCCAAGCCCCATCGTCATCTTGAACAACGTGTTTTTCATATGTGAACCCTCTCGATTCCTTCTGGGTTCAGAGTGGGTTGCGTTAACCGAAATCCGGTTAAGTCATCGAACGTTGCGTCGGCAATGCTGCGTTGCGGCGATTTTTTCCTTGAACATTCCGGCAAAAAATGCCCCATTCCACGCAACTTTATTACAAAGAGAGATGTCAATGGACCCTCGTCAGCGCCCCTATCGTTCTGTTCTTTACATTCCCGGTTCTCGCGATCGGGCACTGGACAAAGCGCGGACCCTGCCGGTCGATGCTATCATCTTTGATCTCGAAGACGCGGTTGCTGCCGATGAAAAGGCCAACGCGCGCGAGACATTGAAGGCAGCCCTTGCCGCCGGAGGCTATGGCGACCGGGTGAAAATCGCGCGCATCAACGGGCTGGATACCGAATGGGGCCGCGCCGATGCCGAAGCTGTGCGCGAGATGGACGCCGACGTGGTTCTGTTGCCCAAGGTGAACTCGGCCGCCGACGTGGATGCGCTGGCCGTTCTCACCGGCGACATGCCGATCTGGGCGATGATGGAAACGCCACGCGGGATGCTGAATGCTGCCGAAATTGCAGCCCATCCGCTGATGACGGGCTTTGTTATGGGAACCAACGATCTGGCCAAGGATCTGCAAACCCGGTTCCGCCCGGACCGCCTGCCGCTGATGACTTCGCTGGGCCTATGTCTGCTGGCCGCCAAGGCCGAAGGACTGATCATCGTGGATGGCGTCTATAACGCCTTCAAAGACGCGGATGGTCTTGCTGCTGAATGCGAACAAGGCCGCGATATGGGTTTTGACGGCAAAACGCTGATCCATCCGGCTCAGGTGGAAATCACCAACGCGGCCTTTGCGCCATCTGATGCTGAGATCGACCTGGCTCGCCGTCAAATCGCCGCCTTTGAAGAGACCGAGGCGCAGGGGCAGGGCGTTGCTGTCGTGGATGGCAAGATTGTTGAAAACCTGCATGTTGTAACAGCCCGCGAAATTCTGGCAAAAGCAGAGGCGATTTCAGCTTTGCAAGCGGGGTAAGCCAGCATGGGCTTTGTTCTTCTGATCCTTGGGGTGGCGCTGTGGTGGGCCGCCCATCTGTTCAAACGTGTAATGCCTGCGCAACGCGCTGCCATGGGCAATGGTGGCAAGGGTGCGGTGGCACTTGCGTTGGTCGCGGCGATCCTGTTGATGTTCTTCGGTTATCGCATGACCGACTTCATCTATGTCTGGGGCCCGCCGACCTTCTTGATCCACGTGAACAACCTGCTGGTGCTGATCGCGATCTACCTGATGAGCCCCGCAGGCACCAAAGGCCGTCTGCTGAACAAGCTGCGCCACCCGATGCTGGGCGGGTTCAAACTGTGGGCGTTCGCGCATTTGCTTGTAAATGGCGATCTGGCGTCGATCATCCTGTTCGGCGGCTTGCTGGCCTGGGCGGTTGTCGAAGTCATCGTGATCAACAAATCCGAGCCCGAATGGACCCCCGGACAGCCCGGAACCTATGGCAAGGATGCAATGTTCTTTGTCGCTTCGATCGTGCTGCTGGGCGTGATCGGATATATTCACGGGCTGGTCGGCCCGTCCCCGTTCGGCGGATAAGGAGCTGAATTTATGGCAAAACTCTACCGTATCCTGACCGAGGAAGACACAGCTGCCTTCTGCCACAAAGTCTCGGACGCGCTGGCCAAAGGGTGGGAGCTTTATGGCTCCCCCTCATACGCTTATGACGAGAACAGCCGCATGATGCGCTGCGCACAGGCCGTAACCAAAGAGGTCGAGGTCGATTATTCCCCCGACATGAAACTGGGACAGCAGTAATGGCAAAAACCAATCCGGGTCGCTTTTTCGAGGATTATTCCATCGGGCAGGTGCTGCACCACGCAGTGCCCCGCACCGTAACGGATGGAGAGCGCGCGCTATACCACGCGCTCTATCCCGCGCGTCATGCGCTTTATTCTTCGGATGAGTTCGCCCGGAATTGTGGCCTGCCGCAAAGCCCGATTGACGATCTGGCCGCATTTCACGTGGTGTTCGGCAAGACTGTCCCGGATATCTCTCTGAACGCGGTGGCCAATCTGGGTTATGCCGAGGGACGCTGGCTCAAGCCGGTCTATTCTGGTGACACGCTGCGCTCAGAGTCCGAGGTGATCGGGCTGAAGCAGAACTCGAACGGTAAGACCGGTGTGGTCTATGTCCGAACCCGAGGGCTGAACCAGCGCGATGAGGTTGTGCTGGAATATGTCCGCTGGGTGATGGTGCGCAAATCCAACCTCGACGCCCCTGCACCTGAGGCGGTGGTGCCTGATCTTAAAAAGGCTCTGGCGCCGGGTGATCTGGTGGTGCCGCGCGGTCTGAATTTCTCGAACTACGATTTTGCGCTTGCGGGTGAGGCGCATCGCTGGGGTGATTACGAAATCGGTGAGACCATCGACCACGTGGATGGTGTGACCGTGGAAGAGGCCGAGCATATGCTGGCCACCCGCCTTTGGCAGAACACCGCCAAGGTGCATTTCGACCTGACTTTCCGGCCAGAAGGGCGGCTTATCTACGGCGGCCACGTGATCTCGATGGCGCGGGCCTTGTCGTTCAACGGGCTGGCCAATGCGCAAATGATCGTTGGCCTCAACGGTGGCGCCCATGCCAATCCTTGCTTTGCAGGGTTGACGATCAAGGCGTGGTCCGAAGTTTTGGACAAGGCCGAAACCGATGTGCCGGGCGTTGGTGCCATCCGTCTGCGTCTGGTCGCCACCAAAGGAGGCGCGCCATTTGAACTGAAGGGTGAGGATGGCCGCTATAAACCGGATGTACTGCTGGACCTCGACTACTGGGCGCTGATGCCGATCTGAGGACGCACATTCATTTGATCGCCGCCGGCATCATTCATGCTAGGTTACGGTCATGGCCCTGCTTCGTTCACTCGCAGCCTGTGTATTGCTGACCCCGCCCGCAATGGCATGCGATCTGGCGTTGGCCTTGGCTGTGGATGTGTCTGGTTCGGTCGATACAACGGAATACCGGATACAGATGGACGGCCTTGCCGCAGGTCTGCGCGACCCGCTGGTGTCCGAGGCGCTGGTGCGCGGGCAGGCGCAGCTGATGCTGGTGCAATGGACCGGGTCCTCGCGCCAAAAGGTCACAATCCCCTGGACCCGGATCGACAGTTTCGACACGCTGGATCAGTTTGCCGATCAGGTTGCCAATGACCCCAGAGTCTGGCGCAATTTTTCGACCGCGATCGGAGAGGCGCTTGAGATGACAATGGACAGCTTTGACGTTGTGTCGGATTGCAAGCGTCATCTCATTGATATTTCCGGTGATGGGGTCTCGAACGAAGGGGTCGAGCCTGCCGAGCTGCACAAGACGCTGCGCACGCGCGGCGTGACGGTCAATGCCATTGCGATTGAGGAAAGCGAACCCGATCTAACGGCCTATTTCTTTGAAAATGTCATCGTCGGCGAGGGGGCTTTTGTGGTCTCGGCAGCGGGATTTGCCGATTATCCGGAACGGATACGCAAAAAACTGCTGCGCGAAGTTACCCAGCAATCCGCTGCATTGGAACGCTAAGCGCAGATTCGTGATCACAACGCTTTTGCGTTGAAAACGCTAACATTCAAGCATTGAAGGCGTTTTTGTGATCACAGCCCTATTTTGTGTGATCACATAGTCCAAAAATCTGTGAGATTGCGCTGTTTTTACCTAATTTTGCACCCGCAGCACGTGACAGAACGGCAAAAAACGGTAAAACGACGGGTAGCCAACGTAAGAGGAGCCGACATGGCCGATGTCAATCGGGGCAACCGCCCGCTCTCGCCACATATTATGATCTATCGCCCGCAGATGACATCCATGTCTTCGATCATGGTGCGTCTCTCGGGGATTGGCGTATTCGCCGTTTCTATTCTGGTTGTCTGGTGGCTGCTGGCCGCTTCGACCTCGGACATTGTGTTTGCCGGGATCGACGGGTTTCTGCGCAGCTGGTTCGGTGACATCGTTCTGACCGCTGCGGTATGGGGGCTGTGGTATCACACGCTGGGCCGTCTGCGTCACGTCCTGTGGGATTTCGGCTATTGCCTCGATGTCGAGGTCGCCGAGAAACTGGGGCTGGGCATGTTCGTTGGCGCGACCATCCTGACCATCATCACTGTGATTGCGGTTTAAGGGGACGGCACATGCGATATCTGACTGACCGCAAACGCGCGCAGGGTCTGGGCGCAGGTAAATCCGGAACGCAAACGCATTGGCACACAATGGTGCGTGCGATGATCCTGACCGTTCTGGTTCCGGTGTTCATCTTTACCTTCGGCGCAGGCATCGGCGGAACCTACGAGGAGGTTCTGGCCTATTTCAGCCGTCCCTTCCCGGCGATTGTCACGGGCCTGATGCTGGTCGTGGGGCTGCTGCAACTTATGTACGAAGTGCAGGAAGCGATTGAGGATTACGTGCATGGGGTGATGGAGAAAGTCTCGATCGCGGCCGTGTATGCCTTGGGTTACACGCTGATGGGTGCCGGGCTGTTTGCCTTGGTCAAACTCTCCCTGTGATGATGCGCGGTAAGGAATAAGAACAATGACAGCAGCATATGAATATGAAACCCACGAATACGACGTCGTTGTCGTAGGCGCAGGTGGTGCAGGTCTGCGGGCAACTTTGGGCATGGCCGAACAGGGCTTGCGCACAGCTTGTGTTACAAAGGTTTTCCCGACCCGTTCGCATACTGTAGCCGCGCAGGGTGGTATCGCCGCCTCGCTGTCCAACATGGGCCCAGACCACTGGCAGTGGCATATGTATGACACCGTCAAGGGCTCGGACTGGCTGGGCGACACCGACGCGATGGAATACCTCGCGCGTGAAGCTCCCAAGGCCGTCTATGAGCTTGAGCACTATGGTGTGCCGTTCAGCCGGACCGAGGAAGGCAAGATTTATCAGCGTCCTTTTGGTGGCCATACGACCGAATTCGGTGAAGGCCCCGCCGTGCAGCGGACCTGCGCCGCAGCCGACCGGACCGGCCACGCGATCCTGCACACGCTCTATGGTCAGTCGCTGAAGAACAACGCCGAGTTCTACATCGAATACTTCGCCATCGACCTGATCATGTCCGACGACGGGCAGTGTCAAGGGGTTGTCTGCTGGAAGCTGGACGACGGCACGATGCACGTCTTCAATGCCAAGATGGTTGTGCTGGCGACCGGTGGTTACGGCCGGGCCTATTTCAGCGCAACTTCGGCCCATACCTGCACCGGCGACGGCGGCGGTATGGTGGCCCGCGCGGGATTGGCTTTGCAGGATATGGAATTCGTTCAGTTCCACCCGACCGGCATCTACGGTTCGGGCTGCTTGATCACCGAAGGCGCACGTGGTGAAGGAGGTTACCTCACCAACTCGGAAGGCGAGCGGTTCATGGAGCGTTATGCGCCCCAGTACAAGGACCTCGCGCCGCGTGACTATGTTTCGCGCTCGATGACCATGGAAATCCGCGAAGGTCGTGGTCACGGCGAGAATGGCGACCACATTCACCTGAACCTCAGCCACCTGCCTGCCGAAGCACTGGCCGAACGTCTGCCGGGTATCTCGGAGTCGGCACGCGTGTTTGCCGGTGTCGATGTCACCAAGGAACCGATCCCGGTTCTGCCGACCGTGCACTATAACATGGGCGGTATCCCGACCAACTATTGGGGTGAGGTTCTGAACCCCACTACCGACAACCCAACCGCTGTTGTCCCCGGCCTGATGGCTGTGGGTGAGGCCGGCTGTGCCTCGGTCCACGGCGCGAACCGTCTGGGTTCGAACTCGCTGATCGACCTTGTGGTGTTTGGCCGCGCGGCTGCGATCCGCGCCGGTGAGGTTGTAGACGCAAAAGCGCCGAACCCGATTCTGAATCAGGCGTCGGTCGATAAGGCGTTCGATCGCTTCGACGCGGTGCGCAACGCCAGCGGCGCCGTCCCGACCGCCGATCTGCGGCTTGAGATGCAACGGACCATGCAGGAAGACGCCGCCGTGTTCCGGACCTCGAAAACGATGGCGGAAGGTGTTGAGAAGATGACGGCAATCGCCGCCAAGATGGACGACCTTAAAGTCAGCGACCGTTCGCTGGTCTGGAACAGCGACCTGATGGAGTCGCTGGAACTGACCAACCTGATGCCAAGCGCTCTGGCCACCATCGTCGGTGCCGAGGCGCGCAAGGAATCCCGCGGCGCCCACGCGCATGAGGATTTCACCGAGCGTGACGATGAAAACTGGCGGGTCCACACCGTCAGTCGGGTTGAGGGCAACAATGTTGAACTCAGCTATCGCCCGGTCATTGTTGACCCGCTGACCACCGAAGACGAAGGCGGCATCAGCCTCAAGAAAATCGCGCCCAAGGCGCGGACGTTCTAAGGAGAGGAACTTATGGTACAACTGACCCTCCCCAAGAATTCGCGCATCACGACGGGCAAGACCTGGCCCAAGCCGGAAGGCGCGACCAATGTGCGCAAGTTCCAGATTTACCGCTGGAATCCCGATGACGGCCAAAACCCGCGTGTCGACACCTATTTCGTCGATATGGATACCTGCGGCCCGATGGTTCTGGACGCGCTGATCAAGATCAAGAACGAGATCGACCCGACCCTGACTTTCCGCCGTTCGTGCCGGGAAGGCATCTGCGGCTCCTGCGCGATGAATATCGACGGGATCAACACGCTGGCCTGTATCTATGGCATGGATGAGATCAAGGGCGATGTGAAAATCTATCCGCTGCCGCATATGCCGGTGGTCAAGGACCTGATCCCTGATCTGACGCATTTCTACGCTCAGCATGCCTCGATCATGCCGTGGCTGGAAACCAAGACTAACCGCCCCGCAAAAGAGTGGAAGCAGTCCATCGAAGACCGCAAGAAACTGGATGGCCTGTATGAATGCGTGATGTGCGCCAGCTGCTCGACCTCGTGCCCGAGCTACTGGTGGAACGGCGACCGCTACCTCGGCCCCGCCGCGCTGCTGCACGCATACCGCTGGATCATCGACAGCCGGGATGAGGCGACGGGTGAGCGTCTGGACGATCTGGAAGACCCATTCAAACTGTATCGTTGCCACACGATCATGAACTGCGCCAAGACCTGTCCGAAAGGTCTGAATCCGGCCAAGGCGATTGCCGAAATCAAAAAGATGATGGTCGATCGGGCCGTTTGATCACAGTCACCAGAAAAGACAAAACCCGGGATGGAAACATCCCGGGTTTTTTCGTGTTATGCGGGCATTGAGATATCGGAGTACATCAATGATCCAAATACTGGTAAAGGCTTTGCCCTTCGTTGCGGTTATCCTTCTTTCAGCGTGCGGCGGATCGGGTGGCGATCGGGCAGATCTCGTTTTCAAACAGGCGGAATGCGCCAATCAGGCGGGGATTAGTGGCTCATTTACCACTGAATACGTTCTCCAAGATGGTAAGCAGTCCGAGGTTTTTGTTCCCGGTAATGGTGTCAGTGAAGCGCAGGCCGCCAAAGCAAACGCCTGTATGGCAGCGTAACCTACAAAAGCTCAAGGCTGGCAGACACCAGTGCCAGCCTTTATGCATCTTTAGCATATCCAGCTTGCGAAAAGATGTGATGAAACCCCCGGGCCGTCTGACTAGTTTGCCGGTCAGGGAGGAGTGAATAACTTGACCGAGGATCACTCCGATGAGCACACAAAACAACAAAACAAAAGCCGCCGAGGCACTCGAAGCGCTTGAACAGGCTTGGGCCTATTACACACCGGAACCTGCGCCCGTCGCCGAAACCCGAGAGCCTGATCTGTTTGAATACGCCAACGCCGCCTGACGCTTGAATTTGCCGTCAGATTGGGCGATGCCTTGGCATGCCTGTTCTTCTTCTTTTGCTGGCCGCAGGAGTATTTGCCTATTTCTTCTGGCGGTCACGGACCTCATCCCTGACGCGGGATTGCCGCTGGCGGCAGCACCGCAAGGAAGGCTATTGGACTTGTGCCTATTGCGGTGCGCAACACCAAGGAGCCGAGGAACCGACCACGTGTATGAAGGACAAATAGGCGGTCAGGGCGCTGGTCGCGCCCTGCCTCCAATTTACGCAGCGTCTGGAAAGGCGGCTTGAAGGGCAATCTCGACCATGTCGCCAAAGCTGCTTTCACGTTCGGACGAGGGCAGGGCCTCACCGGTCAGCAGGTGATCGGATACGGTTAGAACCGCCAGAGCGCGACAGTTGTGGCGCGCGGCGAGTATGTATAGCTCGGCCGCTTCCATCTCGACCCCCAGAATGCCGTGCCGCACCATCTGTTCGTTCAGATCGGGGCGTTCGTCATAGAAAACATCCGACGAATAAATCCCGCCGACATGGGTCGGGGTACCCTTCGAGGCTGCCGCCTGTGCCGCAGCCTGCAAAAGGCCCCAATCGGCGCAAGGGGCAAAGTTCAGTTCCTTCAGGATGCCGCGCGACGGCGTGCTGAGCGTGGTCGACGTCATCGCCAGAATCACATCGCGAATTTTGACGCTGTCCTGCATGCCGCCGCATGATCCGATGCGGATCAGGGTTTTGGCTCCGAAATCCCGGATCAGCTCATTTGCGTAGATTGACAGCGAGGGCATCCCCATTCCGCTGCCCTGAATTGTGACGGGATTTCCTTTCCAGGTGCCAGTGAATCCCAACATTCCCCGCACGTTATTAACCAATCTGGCATCTTGCAGAAACGTTTCCGCTGCCCATTTCGCGCGATAAGGATCACCCGGCAATAATACCGTTTCCGCAATATCGCCTTTTTCAGCACCGATATGAATTGTCATTTCAATACCAATCCTGTCAGATTTCCAATTCCGAAATATCTGCTCCGGATTTCAGAGCATCATGAACCCATTGTGGCTTGCGCCCACGTCCGGACCATGTCTGCTCGGGAACAGCAGGGTTCCGATATTTCGCTTTAGATTTTGCTGGCTTAGCCGATGCGGGCCCGTCAGCCGACAACTCCGACAAGGAAAACCCGAACTCTGCTGCTGCCTTTTCTGCCGCTTTCAACGCTTCTTTCCGTTCGCGTTTTTCCGCCGATTTCAGAGCTTTTTCCACCTGGTCGCGTAATTCCAGCAATTCCTTGCGCGACATTTTTTCGAGGCTTACCGCCATCTGTATTCTCCAATCCCAAAACCGCCCCTTATGGGCGCGAGGGCAACCGTAATTCCAAAGCAAATGAATATCTATCCCTTTCGGTAAAGGGATAGATAGCACGCGTAGATTTAAATGAGATTTTTATTCAGCGGCGAGGTTTTTCGGATCAACCAATGTCACGATATCGCCCATGATCGCGTTCAGCTCAAAATTCTTGGGCGTATAGATTTTGGCAACACCCATAGCTTTGAGTTTTGCGGCATCGTCATCGGGAATGATGCCGCCAACCACCACGGGAACGTTGTCCAGACCGGCCTTGCGCAGGCGGGCCATGACGTCCTCGACCAACGGTATGTGGCTACCGGACAGAATCGACAGTCCGATCACATGGGCCTTGTCCTCAATCGCGGCGGCGACGATTTCCTCGGGGGTCAGGCGGATACCCTCATAACTGATATCCATACCGCAATCCCGGGCGCGGAAGGCGATCTGCTCGGCTCCGTTGGAATGTCCGTCCAGGCCCGGCTTGCCGACAAGGAATTTCAGGCGGCGGCCCAGCTTGTCGCTGACCGCGTCGACGGCGGCGCGCAGGTCGTCCAGCCCTTCGGTCTTGTTTGACACTGAACCGGACACGCCGGTCGGGCCGCGATACGTGCCGAAAGCTTTGCGCATTTCTTCGGCCCATTCGCCAGTGGTGACGCCAGCCTTGGCGGCGGCAATGGACGGTTCCATCACATTGGCACCTGATTTTGCCGCATCGCGCAATGCGTTCAGGGCCGCTGTCACGGCGGCATCATCCCGCTCGGACCGCCAGTCGTTCAGCCGGTTGATCTGCTCTTGCTCAACCGCCGGGTCGACAACCATGATGCCGCCATCTTCGGTTTGCAGGGGCGAGGGCTCACCTTCGGTCCATTTGTTCACGCCGACCACAACGGTTTCGTTCCGTTCGATCCGGTTCAGACGCTCGGCATTAGAATCCACAAGCCGGGACTTCATGTATTCGATCGAGGCAACCGCGCCGCCCATCGACTCGAGATTGGCCAACTCGGCGCGCGCGCCTTCTTTCAATTCTTCGACCTTGGCGTCCACTGCCGGGTTGCCGTCAAACAGATCGCCATATTCCAGCAGGTCGGTCTCATAGGCCAGAATCTGCTGCATCCGCATTGACCATTGCTGATCCCACGGGCGCGGCAGCCCAAGCGCTTCGTTCCACGCAGGCAATTGCACCGCACGGGCGCGCGCCTTTTTCGAAAGGGTCACAGCCAGCATCTCAATCAGAATGCGATAGACGTTGTTTTCAGGCTGCTGCTCGGTCAATCCCAATGAGTTCACCTGAACGCCATAGCGGAATCGACGGAACTTCGGGTTCTCGACCCCATAGCGTTGTTGCAGGATTTCATCCCAAAGGTCGACGAAGGCGCGCATCTTGCACATCTCGGTGACAAAGCGGATGCCGGCATTCACAAAGAATGAAATCCGACCGCAAAGCGCTGGGAAGTCTTCGGCGGGAACACGCGGGCGCAGCTCATCCAGCACGGCGATGGCGGTCGCCAGCGCATAGGCCAGCTCCTGCTCCGGAGTCGCTCCGGCCTCCTGCAGGTGATAGGAACACACGTTCATCGGGTTCCATTTCGGCACGTTGGTATAACAATACTCGGCCACATCTGCGATCATCTTGAGCGACGGTTTCGGCGGGCAGACATAGGTGCCACGGCTCAGATATTCCTTGATCAGGTCGTTCTGAACCGTGCCTTGCAATTTCGAGACATCCGCACCCTGTTCTTCGGCCACCGCAATATACAGCGCCAGCAACCATGGGGCTGTGGCGTTGATCGTCATTGAGGTGTTCATCTGTTCCAGCGGGATCTGGTCGAACAGAACCCGCATGTCGCCCAGATGGCTGATCGGCACGCCGACTTTGCCAACCTCGCCACGCGCAAGCGTGTGGTCGCTGTCATATCCGGTCTGAGTCGGCAGGTCGAAAGCCACCGACAACCCCGTCTGCCCCTTGGCCAGATTGCCGCGATACAGCGCGTTTGATGCCTTGGCGGTGGAGTGACCGGCATAGGTTCGGATGAGCCAGGGGCGATCTTTCTGCGTCTGCGACATTTCTGGGCCTCGTGCGTCGGGTGGGTAAGAAAATTACACTCAATGGCTACAAAGCGCAATTTTCGGGATATGTCAATTCGCTGCGTCGCGGCATATGAGGTCTTCAGATTGTAGGACGTTACGTTTGATGGCAGGGTGCGCGCATGACTCAGACCGTGGAACTTCCGCTTTGGCTGTTTTTGCTGATCCTGGTGTTTGCCGTGGTCACGTTGGCCTCGCATTTTCTGTTTCCTTCGGTGCGTTGGTTCTTCCGTCGTCGTCTGGAACGCGCGGTCAAACGGCTGAACACCCGGCTGCAACGGCCGATCCAGCCATTCAAGCTGGCGCGGCGTCACGACATGATTCAACGGCTGATCTACGACCCGCAGGTTGGTCAAGCTGTGCAGGCCCACGCACAGGAAACCGGCGTGCCTGAGGCCGTGGCGTTCGAGCAGGCCCAACGCTATGCGCGCGAGATTGTGCCGTCGTTTTCGGCTGTGGCCTATTTCAGCATCGCCATTCGCCTGACCCGAATGCTGAGCAATGCGTTTTACAATGTAAGGCTCAGTTACAGAGACGAGGACGCGATCAAGGACATTGACCCCGAGGCCACGGTTGTTTTCGTCATGAATCACCGCAGCAATATGGACTATGTTCTGGTCACTTATCTTGCGGCCCAACAATCAGCCCTGTCTTACGCGGTGGGGGAATGGGCGCGGGTTTGGCCGCTCAGCCGTCTGATCCGGGCAATGGGCGCGTATTTTATCCGCCGCAAATCGGGCAGTGAGCTCTATCGGCAGGTGCTGGCCTGCTACGTGCGCCACGCGACCGAAGCCGGAGTGACGCAGGCCATGTTTCCCGAAGGCGGTCTGAGCCTGACTGGGGCCTTGGGGCGACCAAAGCTGGGTCTGATTAAGTATATCATTGACGCCACCGGGCCTGAGGGGCGCGATGTGGTCTTCGTTCCGGTCGCACTGAATTATGACCGCGTGCTAGAGGACACGATTCTGACCCGCGCCGCACTGGGCAACCAGCGACGGTTTCGCGCCAGAATCGGCGTGATCACCTGGTGGATTCTGAAACAGATCGGACGACGCTTGGTTGGACGGTATCAGCGCTTTGGTGTCGCTTCGGTGCGATACGGGTTGCCGATATCGTTGCAGGCGTTCAGCGCCGATCATCCGGATAATCTCATGACAGACCTAGCTCGTGATTTGATGAAGGGCATTGGGGACGCAATTCCGCTGGTGCCGGGTCCTGCTGCGTGTTGGCTCGTTCGTGAAAAAGGGCAAATGCTGGAAACAGACGCGATCAATCAGATCAGGCAGATGCTGAGCGATGGTGGAGTGTCCGATGCGCTGGCCGACTCAGATATTCAGGATGCGATCCAGCAATTGATTGATCGGCGCATTTTAAAGCGGGACGGGGGCGTATTATCCCCGTCCGGTCAGCGAACGGATCTGTTCAACTACTACGCAGCTTCGGCTCCGCTAGGTGAAAATAAAGCGATTTCTGCGACTGCGAAAGAAATTTCTGCGTCCGCTGGGTCATAAAATTACAAAATAGGCCCGAAATGGGTTGCAATGTTACCAGATGGGCAATACTCATCGGGTAAAGCCGACGATTCTGCATCGCGGCAATCAGTTATGAACAAGGGAGGCCAACATGGCTCTGGATACCGACAGCGGCATTGCGTCCTACGAAGCACCGGAAAAAGATCTGTATGAGATGGGTGAAATCCCGCCGATGGGGTATGTACCCAAGCAGATGTATGCGTGGGCAATCCGGAAAGAACGTCACGGAGAGCCGGACACCGCCATGCAGTTGGAAGTGGTCGACGTGCCTAAGCTGGACAGCAACGAAGTGCTGGTTCTGGTGATGGCAGCGGGTGTGAACTACAACGGCGTTTGGGCGTCTCTGGGCAAGCCGATCAGCCCGTTCGATGGCCACGGACAGCCGTTCCACATCGCCGGGTCTGATGCGTCGGGCATCGTTTGGGCCGTGGGCGACAAGGTCAAACGCTGGAAAGTAGGCGACGAGGTTGTAATCCATTGCAACCAGGATGATGGCGACGACGAATTCTGCAATGGCGGCGACCCGATGTATTCGCCCAGCCAGCGGATCTGGGGCTATGAGACGCCGGACGGCTCGTTTGCGCAGTTCACCAATGTTCAGGCTCAGCAGCTCATGCCGCGTCCCAAGCACCTGACCTGGGAAGAAAGCGCGTGCTACACGCTGACGCTGGCCACCGCCTACCGGATGTTGTTCGGCCACGAGCCGCATGACCTGAAGCCGGGCCAGAACGTTCTGGTCTGGGGTGCCTCGGGCGGTTTGGGCTCTTACGCGATCCAGCTGATCAACACCGCAGGCGCAAACGCGATCGGTGTGATCTCGGACGAAAGCAAGCGCGATTTCGTCATGGGGCTGGGCGCCAAGGGCGTGATCAACCGCAAGGACTTTAACTGCTGGGGTCAGTTGCCCACTGTGAACACGCCGGAATATGCCGAGTGGTTCAAAGAGGCCCGCAAGTTCGGAAAAGCCATTTGGGACATCACCGGTAAAGGTGTGAATGTCGACATGGTGTTCGAACACCCGGGCGAAAGCACCTTCCCGGTTTCGACCTTCGTTGTGAAAAAGGGTGGTATGGTCGTGATCTGCGCCGGTACCACCGGCTATAACCTGACCTTCGACGTCCGTTATATGTGGATGCACCAGAAACGCCTGCAAGGCTCGCACTTTGCGCATCTGAAACAGGCCGCCGCCGCAAACCAGTTGATGGTCGAACGCCGTCTGGACCCCTGCATGTCCGAGGTGTTCTCGTGGAGCGACCTGCCCGAGGCGCATATGAAGATGATGCGCAACGAACATAAGCCGGGCAACATGTCGGTTCTGGTTCAGGCCCCGCGCACGGGAATGCGGACCCTGGAAGAGGTTTTAGACGCTCGTAGTTGAGCAGCACAAAAAAAATTATTGGCACCCGCGAGTCGTTCCAACGGCGCGCGGGTGTCACTTTTTTGGGTCATAGGTCTAATCTTTTCAGCCATTTAAGCTCCCAGGACCCGCTATTTTTGGGGAGTAGAAACCAGCGAATAGTCTGAAAAATACTATGCATGTTATGGTTGTGTTAACCCTTCGTTAACCGTTTCGGAGAGACCCTGATGGCGCAAAATGAGTGGATACTGGACGTATTGTCGGACCTCAACGCCTTCGCTGTTGAGAACGGTTTGATCGCGCTGGCCGAGCAGTTGGATGACACCAAGCTGATCGCCGCCGCCGAGATCGCGTCCATGAAGGCTGGGGTACGGACGCCTGCGGATGGGAACAAAACTCGATATGAGCCAGGTCCTGGAGGACTTGGAAAACACCAACACGCTTGATGAACTGGGCGGCGTTGCCGTCCGGTTGCGAGACAGGCTGCAAGTCGAACATCTGATATACCATTGGGTTGACGGGGCCGGGGATCAATACGGCTATACGACCTATCCCGATGCCTGGGCCGAGCGATATCAGGAAAAAAACTACCACCGTATCGACCCGGTTATCCTGGGCTGTTTTCAACGGTTCCATCCGGTCAACTGGAAGACACTGGACTGGTCGGGCAAAGCGGCCAAGGCCTTCCACAAGGATGCCAAAACCCATGGTGTCGGTAATCAGGGATATTCTATTCCGATCCGTGGCCCAGCCGGACAGTTCGCGCTGTTTACGGTCAATCATTCCTGCGACGACAAAACCTGGGAACAGTTCATCGAAACGCATGGCCGGGAGTTGATCCTGATTGCGCATTACTTCAACCGTAAAGCGCTGGAGTTTGAGCGTGATCGTCAGCCTGACTCGCCGCGCAGCCTGTCGCCGCGCGAAGTCGATGCGATGACCTTGCTGGCGCTGGGCCAAAGCCGGGCGCAGGTGGCGCATTCACTTTCGATTTCCGAGCATACGTTGCGCGTCTATATCGAAAGCGCCCGCGCCAAGCTTGGGGCGCAGAATACCACCCATGCCATCGCCACGGCACTCAGCCGAGGATTAATAGTGGTTTAAGAGGCGCGCGCAGCTCAAACGAGAAATTAACCATGACTTTGTACCCCCTTCGTTCCTGCACAGGACGACAAGGGGAAAAAAGTCATGTTGCGTTATTTGTATGCGGACGAGCTGCACAAGTTTCCAGACCTCGCCGATGGCATGTTTCGGGACCGCGCAGACCAGTTCAAAACCCGGCTGGGTTGGGATGTCCATGTCAACGAAAAAGGGGAAGAGCGGGATCAATATGACGATCTAAACCCTCTCTATGTAATTTGGGAGGAGGAGGACGGCAGCCACGGCGGCTCGATGCGCGTGCTGCCGACCACGGGGCCGGTGATGGTGAACGAAGTGTTCGGCCACCTGAACCCGGGTGAACCGATCTGCAGCCCTCTGATTTGGGAGGTCACACGGTTCTGCCTGTCCCGCACCGCCAGCCCGCACACGGCCGGGGCGATCATGCTCAGCGGGGGCGAGATGATGGAGGGCTTTGGTCTGACCCATATCGCGGGTGTGTTTGATGCGCGGATGATTCGGATCTACCGGTTGATCGGGTCGTCGCCGACTGTGCTGGGGTCCGAAGGGAAAGGGCGCGATCAGATTTCGGTTGGGCTGTGGCCTTATTCTGCGGATGACTGCAACCGCGTGGCCGAGCGTGCGGGCATCCCGCGCGAGCTTTCGCGACTGTGGTTCAAGACCGCATTCGGCACCGGGCGACAGCACCGATTTGCCCTGTCGGCCTGATGGGGCGAAAAGGCAAATCCCTCTCTGGTGATAGCCGGCGCGGCCCTGTAGGGTCGCGCCATGTCTATGCCCCCCGTGACCTTCTCTGACGATCAGGCCGCCGCCTTTGACAACATTTCTGAGATGTTGAAATCGGCCGGAGTGGATCTGGATGACGACGCCTTGCTCAAGCTGCCGGGGACTGGGAAGTCCGGAGTGATGGCGGTGATCGGCAAGGCGGGATCGGGAAAAACCCTTTTGCTGGCCGAGCTTTACAAGGCACTGGCCGAGACCGGTGTTCAGATCGTCTCGGGTGATTTTGAAAGCCGCAAGGCGCGCGACAAGCGCAGTCTGGCGATTCTTGCCCCCACCAACAAGGCCGCCAGCGTGCTGCGCCTTCGCGGCGTACCTGCGACGACCATTCACCGTATCCTGTACACTCCGGTCTATGACCCGGAATATGAACGCATCGCGGAATGGCTGGCGGGCAATGACGAACGGCCCGAGATCGAAGGCTTGACCGATGAGGCGCTGGACCGCGCGGCAGCGTTTTATGAGAACAATAAATCCATACCGGGTGCTCTGGCTGCTGCCGGATTGCGCGGATCCGACTTCATCACCGGCTGGAAACGCCGGGATGAGCCTTTGGATATCGGGTTTGTGGACGAAGCTTCGATGCTAGACGACCGGCAGTTCGAGGACCTGCAAGAGATTTTCCCAACCTTGTTGCTGTTCGGCGACCCGGCCCAGCTGGCCCCGGTGAACCAGTCGGGCAGCATGGTGTTTGAGGCTCTGCCGGAACCGCGCAAGCAGATTCTGCACCGCGTCCACCGGCAGGATGCGGATAACCCAATTCTGGACCTCGCGCATGCTCTGGCGGACCCTCAGATGGGGTTTGAGGATTTCGAACGTCTGGTCGAACAGACCGCCCGCCGGGACGACCGTGTGGTCTGGGGGCAGCGGGTCGAGGTCGACCTGATGGCGCGCAGCCCGGTTCTGGTCTGGCGCAATGCGACGCGCATTCGTCTGATCCAGGCGTTCCGGCATGTTCACGGCGCACCGGACACCGAATTGCTGGAAGGCGAGCCGCTGATCTGTGACGGCATCGAACTGCCGCTGAAACACCGGAAGAAACGACTGGATCTTGAGGCGCGCGGGCTGATCAAGGGTGCGCAGGTCATCTATCTGGGGCCGGGGCGCAAACCGGGGTTTTCGCGCCTGCATGTTATGGGGGCCGAGGACCCGCAGGTCAGCGCTGCATCCATCGTCAAGATCGAGATGCCGGACGAGGAAGAACCCTTCATCCCCTATGCCGCGCGCATGGGGGCGACCTTTCTGCACGGTGCGGCTGTGACAATCCATAAGGCGCAGGGGTCGCAATGGGACACAGTGCAGGTCTTTGCGCCCGACATCTATGCCGCTGCCCGTATGGGCCGGACCGAGGCGGGGCAACCCTTGTGGAAACGGCTGGCCTATGTGGCCATTACCCGCGCGCAGGAGCGGTTGATCTGGGTGGTTCGCAACCGTCTGGCCAAGCCAACCCATCCGCTACGCGTGGATGATCTGCGCGCTGTCCCGGCCGCGTCGCTGACATTGGAGGCCGAAGAGACATGACATCCATTATTGTAACCGGTGCAAGCTCGGGCATCGGGCGTGCCACCGCCGAACTGTTTCTGGCCGAGGGCTGGACGGTCGGCCTGTTGGCTCGCCGCGGAGACGTGTTGCAGCAGATGGCATCAGACCACGCGAATGCTATCCCGCTGATTGCGGATGTGACGGATGCCAAAGCAGTCCAGGCTGCTTTTGAAAGCTTTCAGAACACAGCCGGGCGTCTGGATGTGCTGTTCAACAATGCCGGGATCTTCGCGCCCGGTGGCACGATTGACGAGATTGAGTTGGAAGACTGGTACCAGAGCGTCAATGTGAACCTGAACGGCATGTTCCTGTGCGCGCGTGAGGCGTTTCGCATCATGCGTTATCAGTCGCCGCAGGGTGGGCGTATCATCAACAACGGCTCGATCGCGGCGCATGTGCCGCGTTCGAACTCGGTGCATTATTCGGCAACGAAACACGCCATCACAGGACTGACCCGCAGTCTGTCATTGGATGGCCGTGGCTTTGGGATTGCCTGTGGTCAGATCGACATCGGAAACGCACGCACGCAGATGGTGCAGGGTTTGGTCGACGCCGCGGTCGAAGCAGGTCAGCAACCTGACCCGACCATGGCCGTCGAAGACGCTGCGCGTTCGGTCTTGCATATGGCCACGTTGCCGCCCGAGGCGAATGTCCAGTTCATGACCGTGATGGCCACGACAATGCCCTATATCGGACGCGGATAAGCGTCAGTTCTCGCGCAACAGCCGGAATGCAGTCGACGCGCCCCACCCAGCGGCAATAGCGATGACCAGGGACATCAGCCCGTACCAAACCGGCTGTTCGCGGGACATGTTGTAGAGGAACCTCTCCAGCCCGACTTTGCGCACGTCGATGACGGTTTCGTATTGTGAAATGACCTCCCCCCCGCGCGTCAGGAAGATACGGGCGGCATAGTTGCCCTCGGTCAGGTCGGCGGGCATCGCGATCTGAGTGCGGAACAACGTCTGCTCATCTACCGCAACGGTGTTTTCGCGGATGGAATAGAGATCTTCGCTTTCGCGAATGCGGACCACCGCGTCGGCAAATTCCTGAGCGCCGCGGATGTGCATAGCAGCCCCGACCGAGCGGATGGCCCGTTCGATGGAGATACGGTAACGCAGGTCTTCGGTGTCGGTCAGAATGTCGTCCAGCGGACCGCTGGTGGCAACGGCATAAAAGCTGGGCGCAAGATCGACCAGCACACTGTCGGTGTTGACCCAAATGCCCAGCTTACGCTCTTTGCGCCGAACCGTTACCGGGCTGGAGGGGCCGGCCACGGCCACAATCACCTCAAGCGGAGGGCCGGGCGGGATCGGAGTTTCCCGTTTCACCGCACCAAAGATCAGTATTTCCGAGCCATCGAACGTTGCGGTAATCGCAACGCGGTCCTGGCTGAGCCCCAGTACCACCTGCTCTTCTGTGGCGAGGGCAGGCGTGCAGCACAAAATCAACAGGGCAATCAGGCGTTTCAGCATGATCAGTGCCCTCCGTCGCTGCCGAGAGAGAACAGCTCGGACGGCTCAATAAGCAGATCCAGCGCCAGTTTGCCGCAAACCACCAGAACCAGCGCGGCCAGCAGCACCCGCAACTGTTCGGCGGGCATCCGCGCTCCGATAACGGTTCCGATCTGCGCACCCACGACGCCGCCGATCAGCAACAGGACCGCCAGAACGATGTCGACCGTATAGTTGGTGGTCGCATGCAGCATCGTGGTGAATCCAGTCACGAAAATGATCTGAAACAACGAGGTGCCAACCACGACCTTTGTTGGCATCCCCAGCAGGTAGATCATCGCCGGCACCATGATAAAGCCGCCGCCGACACCCATGATCGCAGACAGAACGCCGACACACAGCCCCACCATAATCGGCGGGATGACCGAGATATAAAGGCCCGAAGTGCGAAAGCGCATCTTGAACGGCAGGGAATGCACCCAACCGCGCTGCCGCCGTTTCGGCGGGGCTGCCGTGCCTTTCTTGGACTTGCGCAACGCCCGCAGGCTCTCGATGAACATGAGGCTGCCGACGACGCCAAGGAACACAACGTAGCACAGCGTCACCAGCAGATCGACCTGACCGAGACTTTTGAGGTAGTTGAAGACTACGACCCCAAGCGCGGCCCCCGTCAGCCCCCCGACCAAAAGCACGGTTCCCATCCTGAAATCGACGGTCTTTCGTCGGAAATGCGCCAGCACGCCCGAGAATGACGAGGCGACGATCTGATTGGCCTCGGTGGCGACGGCGACGGCGGGCGGGATGCCAATGAAGAACAGCAGCGGCGTCATCAGAAAACCGCCACCCACGCCGAACATACCTGACAGGACGCCGACCATTCCGCCCAGCCCCAGCAACAGGAAGGCATTGACAGAGACTTCGGCAATAGGAAGGTAAATCTGCATAGTGGATTACCAATTGTAGTCAGACGACCCGCACGGGGTTATCCGACCGGGCTGAACAGAGAAAAAGACATTGAAGGCGGTGTGTTCCTCTAAGACCGGCACCCGCACAGGGCAAAGTTCGATCTGTTTTATCATCGGGAACACTCGCATACCCCTTTAGAACGGTTGCGGCATGCAAAATCAACTCTGCATGCCGCTCTGCAGCGATCAGGACTGATCTGTGTTCGAAACTGGACTTATCAGCGTTCTTTCACATAGGGTTCGCCGCCTGCGCGTGGCGGGATGGCTTTGCCCACGAAACCGGCCAGAATGACGACGGTCAGGATATAAGGCAGGGCGTCCATCACCTGCACCGGGATAACCACGCCGCCCAGATCAATGTTCTGGAACCGCAACGCAATCGCCTGCAGCAGACCGAACAACAGACAGGCCCACATCGCGTGCCATGGCCGCCATTTCGCAAAGATCAGCGCGGCCAGTGCGATAAAGCCGCGCCCCGCGGTCATTTCCTTGACGAACCCGGCTTGCAGCGCGGTGGCCAGATAGGCCCCCGCGATACCGCAGAGTACGCCGCAGATGGCGACAGCGGCGAAACGCAGGCCGACAACTGATACACCGGCAGTGTCCACCGCTGCCGGGTTTTCGCCGACCGCGCGCAGGCGCAGGCCGAACCGGGTGCGGTATAGGACCCACCATGTCAGCGGCACCATCAGAAAGGCGACGTAGACGAGGATCGAGTGCCCTGACAGCAATTCGGAGTAGATCGGTCCAATGAATGGAACACCGCTCAGCGCTTCGGCAAAGGGGAAGTTGATCGGTTCGAACCGTCCGCCGCCGAACAGCGACGGGGTGCGCCCGCCTTGTTGGAACCAGCTTTGGGCGATCAGCACAGTCAGGCCCGAGGCCAGAAAGTTGATTGCAACACCCGAGATCAGCTGATTGCCGCGGAAGGTGATCGAGGCCACGCCGTGCAGTGCGGACAAGACCAGTGACGCTCCGATCCCTGCCAGCAGGCCCAGCCAGACGGAACCTGTCACCGCCGCAATAGCAGCCGAGAAGAAGGCTGCGATCAGCATCTTGCCTTCCAGACCAATGTCAAAAATGCCCGCACGCTCGGAATAAAGCCCGGCCAGACACGCCAGCAGCAGCGGCGTTGCCAGACGGATGGTCGAATCGAGGACCTGAATAAGGGTAACGAAAAACTCCATCACTCGGCCCCCTTCTTCCGCAGACTCAGGAACAACTTCTCAAGCGGCATGCGAACCATGTTGTCCAGTGCTCCGGTGAACAGGATCACCAGCGCCTGGATGACTACGATCAATTCGCGTGGGATCGACGTCCAAAGCGCCAGTTCCGCGCCGCCTTGATAGAGGAACCCGAACAGAAGCGCCGCGAGGAATACGCCGAACGGGTGCGACCGCCCCATCAGCGCAACAGCGATACCGATAAAGCCCGCGCCTTCGGTCGAGTTCAGAACCAGCCGTTCCGCCTCACCCATCACGTTATTGATCGCCATCATTCCCGCCAGCGCGCCCGAGATCAGCATCGCGACGATGGTGATCCGCACGGGAGAAATCCCGGCATAGACGGCGCCGGTTTCCGAATGGCCATAAGCGCGGATTTCGTATCCGAGCCGCGTGCGCCAGATCAGCGCCCAGACCACGACGCAAGCCAGAAGGGCCACGAAGAACGAGATATTCGCAGGAGCGCCTCGGAACACCACGTTTTCGGCGGTCGAGAACATCGACTGGAAGGTCGGCAGATGCACTGCTTCGGGGAACCGCGCGGTGGCCGGGTCTTGTGAGCCTTGTGGTCGCATCACGTTGACCAACATGTAGTTCAGGAAGGCCGCGGCGATAAAGTTGAACATGATCGTGGTGATCACGATGTGGCTGCCGCGTTTGGCTTGCAGATAAGCCGGGACAGCCGCCCATGCCGCGCCGAACAAGGCGGCTGCGATGGCGGCGGCCAGCAGGGCAATGCTCCAATGCGGCCAAGGGATGTAGAGGCAGACCATGGCAACGCCAAGCCCGCCCAGCATCGCCTGACCCTCACCGCCGATATTGAACAGCCGCGCGTGGAACGCCACGGCCACGGCCAGCCCGGTGAACATGAAGTTGGTCGCGTAGTATAGCGTGTAGCCCCAGCCATAGGTCGACCCCAGCGCGCCGGTGACCATCAGGTTCACCGCCTCAACCGGGTTCTCACCAATGGCCAGAATGACCAGTGCTGAAAGGATTGCGGCCAGCAGAAGGCTGATCACCGGGATCAGCACCACATCGGCCCATTTGGGCATTTTATCCATCTTACGCGGCCTCTCCCGCAACACCGGCCATCAGTAGGCCTAGTTCTTTTTCATCTGTCTCATGCGGCAGGCGCTCGCCCATGATATGTCCGTCAAACATCACCGCAATCCGGTCGGAGAGTGAGAAGATCTCTTCCAGCTCGACCGAAACCAAAAGGATTGCCTTGCCTTGATCGCGCAGGGCGACGATCTGTTTGTGAATGAATTCGATCGCGCCGATATCAACGCCGCGAGTCGGCTGACCGACCAGCAGCAGATCGGGATTGCGCTCAATCTCGCGCGCAACGACGATTTTCTGCTGGTTCCCGCCCGAGAAGCTTTTCGCCGTCAGCCAGCCATTGGGGGGGCGCACATCGAACTTCTCGATCTTGGCCTCGGTATCGGCGCGCAGGGCGGCGTTGTCCATGAAGATGCCGCGCTTGTAGGCCGGGTCGCGGTGATAACCGAAGGCCACGTTCTCCCACGCGTGGAAGTCCATGATCAGACCTTCGCGCTGACGGTCCTCGGGCACGTGGGCTATGTGCTGCGCGCGCCGGGCCTGACCGTCTGATCCATGGCCGCTCAGGGGCAAGGCTTGGCCGTTCAGTTTGATCGAACCCTGACCGGGGCGCATCCCGCCCAGAACCTCAAGCAGCTCCGATTGGCCGTTCCCTGCAACACCCGCGATTCCGACGATCTCACCAGCGCGGACGGTCAGGTCGATGCCTTTGACCCGCTCGACACCCGCGCTGTCAAACACCTGAAGGTTTTCGACCTCAAGAATGGGTTTGCCGGGTTTTGCGGGCACTTTGTCGACCTGCAACAGAACCTTGCGGCCCACCATCAGCTCAGCCAGTTCTTCGGGGCTGGTTTCGGACGTCTTCACCGTCGCGGTCATCTGCCCGCGCCGCATGACCGAGACCGTGTCGGTGTTCTCCATGATCTCGCGTAGCTTGTGCGTGATCACGATGATCGTCTTCCCCTCGGCCCGCAGCCGGTCGAGGATGCGGAACAGCTGATCAGCCTCAGACGGAGTCAGAACCCCGGTGGGTTCGTCCAGGATCAGGATTTCGGCCTTGCGGTACAAAGCTTTCAAAATTTCGACCCGTTGCTGCATCCCCACGCCAATCTCGTCGATGCGTTTGTCAGGGTCCACGAACAGCTCATATTCTTCTTCCAGCGCTTTCAGTTCCTTGCGCGCCTTGGCAAGCGAAGGGGCCAGCATCCCACCATCCTCGGCGCCCAAGACGATGTTTTCCAGAACGGTGAAATTCTCGACCAGTTTGAAATGCTGGAACACCATCCCGATACCGGCGGCAATCGCGGCCTGACTGTCGGGGATGTCTGTCTTGGTGCCGTTGATCCAGATCTCGCCTTTGTCGGCTTTGTAAAACCCGTAGAGAATGCTCATCAGCGTGGATTTGCCCGCACCGTTTTCACCGATGATCCCGTGGATCGTGCCGGGGGCGACGCTGATTGAGATGTCTTTGTTGGCCTGAACCGGCCCAAAGGCTTTGGAAATCCCTTTGAGCTCAATGGCGGGGACTGTCATGTCTTGTCCTCAATTGCCGAAAGGGCCGCGCGGACAGCGCAGCGAAATGGAGGCAGGGCGGAGGTCAAACCCCCGCCCCGCGTGATATCAGAACTGCAGTGCCGGGCAGCTGTCGTTCTCGTAATAGCTGGTCACGGTCACGTTGCCGTCGATGATGTCCTGACGCGCCTTGTCGACCGCGCCTTTCATCTCATCCGACACCAGCGGCGCGTTGTTTTCATCCAGCGCATAGCCCACGCCTTCTTCGGCCAGACCCATGGCAAAGACGCCGGTTTCAAGGTTTTCACCTGCGCTCATCGCCTCATAAACGGCGACGTCCACGCGTTTCAGCATCGAGGTCAGAACCTTGCCCGGATGCAGGTGGTTCTGGTTGCTGTCCACGCCGATTGACAGGATGTCTTCGTCGGCTGCGGTTTGCAGAACACCAACACCGGTGCCGCCTGCGGCCGCATAGATCACGTCAGCGCCCTGACTGATCTGCGCCTTGGTCAGCTCCGAGCCCTTCACCGGGTCGTTCCAGGCTGCCGGGGTGGTGCCAGTCATGTTGGCGACAATCTG
This sequence comes from Ruegeria sp., assembly GCF_965221235.1. Classification (GTDB taxonomy): domain Bacteria; phylum Pseudomonadota; class Alphaproteobacteria; order Rhodobacterales; family Rhodobacteraceae; genus Ruegeria. The sequence continues at coordinate 1,227,538 of NZ_CBDCRS010000004.1, read as the reverse complement.
GATGTCCGGATTCACAGCCTTTGCACCTTGCGCATAGCCGCAGCCAAAGTGGCGGATCAGCGGGATATCCATGCCGCCAATGAAGCCAACGGTGCCGGACTCGGATGCCATAGCGGCCATCATGCCGACCAGATACGAGCCTTCATGCTCGGCAAAGCTGACCTGACGGATATTTGGTGCGTCCAGCCAGTTCACGTCGATTGCGACGAATTTTGTGTCGGGGTAGTCCCCTGCTACCGCCGACAGCGGATCGGCCATTGCGAAACCCACGGTGATGATCGGGTTGGCACCGGCCTCGGCGAAACGGCGCAGGGCCTGCTCGCGCTGGGCCTCGGATTGCAGTTCGATCTCACGATACGAGCCGCCGGTCTCATCCGCCCAACGGGCCGCGCCGTTATGGGCCGCTTCGTTGAACGATTTGTCGAACTTACCACCCAGGTCAAAGATCAGGGCCGGCTCGGCCAAAGCCGCACCCGCAGTCAGCGCGACGGCGGCGGCAGCGCCCATCAAGGATTTCATCAGGGTCATTTCATACTCCCGTTTTGTTATTGTCGGTCGGGGCCAAGATAGCCCCGTTTACCCACTGTGAGCGAGCATAACTGTTGTGATGGCGGGAATTAAGGGCGTTTGCAACCGGTCCGGTCAACTGATTTTTGACCGGATGGTAGAAAAAAATCAGGCTGATCTGTCAGAACAGATCGTGTGCCATGACGATGGCGTCAATTTTCTCAGCGTTTTCGCGCAGATAGTAGCCTTTGCGCCGACCGCAGGTGGCATAGCCGCAGCGCTTATACAGAGCAATGGCGGGATGATTGTCTGCCGCAACGTCCAGTAGGGCGCGGGTTGCGCCTAATTTTTTGGCCATTGCCTGCCAGTCCTGCATGGATTGCAGGGCCAGACCCTGGCGTTGATGGCTGGGATGGGTCGCGATTGTCAGCAATTCCGCCTCATCCGCTATGACCTGAAACAGGGCAAAAGATTTAGCGTTGCCAATGACATGTGTGAACCGATTGGCCAGAAGATCGGCAAACTCGGTTGCCGTCCAGGGGCGCGATTGGGTGAAAGCCGCCGCGTGGGTATTGGCCAGATCCTGCGGGGTCATCCGTCCAACAAAACGGGCGGAGTGTCCTTGGACGGGGCCGCATCGGCTGGTCGCACGTATAGCGGGGCCGGTGCCTCGGTCCCGCTGGACCATCGTTGAGCGGCAAGACGGGCAATGGCCCGGACCTGCAAATCCGGGTCATCGTTCAGGATCAAAGGCCCGAGTGATTCTGCTTGCTCAATCGCCATCAGAGCAGGGTCCTGATCTGGCAGGGCAACATAGACCTGCTCGCGCGGTGCGCGGATGGCGGGCAACCCTTCTCCGATCTCGGCCACAGCGTCGAATCCCGAGACGCCCACAGCCGGTATCCCAAGTCCCAGAGCCAACCCGCGTGCGGCAGACACGGAAATGCGAATGCCGGTAAAGTTTCCCGGCCCACTGCCGACACCAATGGCGGTGAGGTCGCGCCAGGTGCAGTCGGCTTCGGTCAAGACCTCTTCCAGTAACGGCATCAGTCGCTCGGCCTGACCGCGCGACATCGGTTCGACGCGCGATACGATGATAGAGTCACCCCGCAACAAAGCGGCCGCGCAATGCGCGGCCGACGTGTCAAAAGCCAGAATGATCGGGTCAGACGGCAACGGGGCGAACCTCGGTTACTTCGGGGATGTAATGGCGCAGCAGGTTCTCGATGCCCATTTTCAGCGTCAGGGTCGAGGACGGGCAGCCCGCGCAAGCCCCCTGCATATGCAGGTAGACAACGCCGCGGTCAAAGCCGTGGAAGGTGATATCGCCGCCATCTTGCGCCACCGCAGGACGCACGCGACTGTCCAGCAGGTCTTTGATCTGGTTGACGATTTCCGCGTCTTCACCGGTATGCTCGGCATGGCCCGACGCGGTGGTGGCATCTGCACCCATCACCGGTTGCCCAGATTGGTAATGCTCCATCACAGCGCCCAGAATGGCGGGTTTGATGTGATCCCATTGGACGTCATCCGCTTTGGTCACGGTCACAAAGTCATTGCCGAAGAACACGCCCGTGACCCCGCACACCGCGAAAATCCGCTTGGCCAGAGGCGATTTCTCACCTGCTTCCGCCGTTGGGAAGTCTGCAGTGCCGGCCTCCAGCACGGTTTGACCGGGCAGGAATTTCAGCGTTGCAGGGTTCGGCGTGGATTCGGTTTGGATGAACATGGCACGGCTCCGTATCAGTTGTTCCTGATATGCGGGTCCAGGCCGGGGAAGTCAAGATTTGGAACCGTTCTAAATTTCAGCCGCCAGTTGCATCGCTTCATCCAGGCGATCATCGCCCCAAAAAAGCTCATCCCCGACCAGAAAACTAGGCGCGCCGAAAATGCCCTTGGCCAGGGCGGTTTTGGTCTGCTCGATCAATGCCGCTTTGATCTCAGGTTCCCGCGTGCGGGCCAAGGTTTCAGCGGGCAGGCTGGCCTGCGACAGGCAATCGACAAGAACTGCATCGTCCGAGATGTTTCGGCCATCGGCAAACTCGGCGGCATAGACAGCCCGGACAAAGGCGGCCCGTTGGGGATGTGAGTCGATTGTCAGCACAAGCCGCGCGGCCTTCAGGCCGTTTTGCGGAAATGGATCAGGCCGTGCAAACGGCAGACCGCGCCGGGTGGACAACCTCTCCATGTCGCGCCACATATAGCGCCCTTTGGCGGGGTAGATGTTAAACGGCGAGTTGTCCCAGCCCTGAGCGGCAAAGATCGGCCCCAGCAGGAAAGGGTGCCATTCAACAGCAACTCCGTGCCGGGCCGCCAAATCCTCGATCCGCATGGCGCTGAGATAGGAATAGGTCGACGCGAACTCGAACCAGAACTGGATGCTGCGCGTCATGGCCAGACCTCAGGTGATCGCTTCCAGCTTTTCTTTGCTCAGGTCGCCGGGAACGATGGTGATCGGAATCGGCAGGCTGCCCGAGTTCTTGGTCAGTTGCGTCACCAGTGGCCCGGGGCCTTTCTTTTCGACACCTGCACCCAGAACAAGCACCCCGATTTCGGGGTCGGACTGGACGTGTTCGATGATCTGTGGAACCGGATCCCCTTCGCGGATCGCCAGTTCCGGGTCCACACCCTGTTTGTCGCGCATCCATTTGGCGAAAACTTCGTAATGCGCGTGAATCCGTTCGCGCGTTTCCTCGCGCATCACTTCGGCGACGCCGATCCAGTGGTTGAACTCATCCGGTGGAATCACCGACAGGATCGTTACGCCGCCTCCTGTGTGTGCAGCACGCATGGCGGCAAAGCGCATTGCGTTCAGGCATTCGCGACTGTCATCCAGAACGACCAGGAATTTGCGCATGAAGTGTCCTCAGTTATTTCAGGCGATCATGCCCGACCAAATGCGCGCTGGCAACCAGAGCTTAACGGGTGCTGGCCGCCCAATCCCAATACAGTTCACGGGCGCGGCGGGCGATGGGTCCGACCTGATATTGCGTATCTTCCAACGCAGTGATCGGAGTGATCTTGCTCATGTTGCCGGTCATGAAGACCTCGTCGGCTTTGTGAAAATCTTCAAAGCTGAGAATGGCTTCGTGCACCGTCACACCGTCGGCGCGCAGGTTTTCGATGTGGCGCGCGCGGGTGATCCCGGCGAGGAACGTGCCGTTGGGGGTAGGTGTAAAAACCTCGCCATCGCGCACCATGAAGATATTGGCAGTCGCCGTCTCGGCCACATGACCAAGGGCGTCGGCAACCAGCGCGTTTGTGAAGCCCTTGGAGCGCACCTCATGCAGCATTCGCGCGTTGTTCGGATAGAGGCATCCGGCCTTGGCATTCACCACCGATGATTCCAGAACCGGACGGCGGAAGCGCGTATATCCCAAGGTGGCCGAGGCGGTCTCGGGCGCCATCGGAATTTCCTCCAGACAAATCGCAAAGCCAGTGCTGTTTTCCTGCGGGATGATGGCAGTCGTATCGCCGTCGATGCCCCAATACATCGGGCGGATATAAACGGCTGAGTCCGGGCCGTAGGCAGCCAGCCCCTCGTGGATGATCTCGACCATCTGCTCGGTGGTCACGAAGGGCGTCAGCATCAGCGCTTCGGCGGATCGGTTCACGCGGGCGCAATGGGCTGCAAGGTCGGGGGCCAGGCCATCGAAATACCGCGCGCCGTCAAAGACCGACGATCCCAACCATGATCCGTGGTCGGCGGCGCGCATGATCGGCGCATCCCCGTCGTGCCACTGCCCTTCGAAATATGTCCGGATATTCTTGCCGACTGCCATGATGCCCTCCCAAGCTTTGCGGCAAACCTAGGAAGGCGGCAGGGCAACGTCCAGAGCAATCAGCCCTGTTTTGCGCCAACCATGCCCACGATTTCGTAGGTCTGTTGCAGGATCGGGGCTGCAATGGCGCGCGCCTTTTCCGCACCTTTGGCCAGAATCCGGTCAATCTCGGCCTCTTCACCCATCAGGCGGGCCATCTCGGACGAGATCGGCGACAGTTTCTCGACCGCCAATTCGGCCAGCATCGGCTTGAACTCACCAAATTGCTTGCCACCAACTTCGGCCAGAACCTGCTCGGCGCTCTGGTCACTGAGGGCGGCGTAGATATTCACGAGGTTTCTCGCTTCGGGGCGGTTATCCAAACCGTCGAGTTCCGAGGGCAGCGCCTCGGGGTCTGTCTTGGCCTTGCGAATCTTCTTGGCAATCGTGTCGGCGTCATCGGTCATGTTGATGCGGCTCATGTCCGAAGGATCGGACTTGGACATCTTCTTGGACCCGTCGCGCAAGCTCATGACGCGGGTCGCGGCCCCTTCGATCACAGGTTCGGTGATCGGGAAGAAGTCGACGCCATAGTCATGGTTGAACTTGATCGCGATGTCGCGGGTCAGTTCCAGATGCTGCTTTTGGTCGTCGCCAACCGGCACATGGGTCGCGTGATAGATCAGGATGTCGGCGGCCATCAGAGAGGGATAGGCAAACAGGCCCAGCGAAGCATTCTGCTGGTTCTTGCCCGCCTTGTCCTTCCACTGGGTCATCCGCTGCATCCAGCCCATGCGGGCGACACAGTTGAATATCCACGCCAACTGAGCGTGCTCGGGCACCTGGCTTTGGTTGAACAGGATAGACTTTTCCGGGTCGATGCCAGCCGCGATATATCCGGCGCACAGTTCGCGTGTGTTGTGGGCCAGCGCAGCCGGGTCCTGCCAGACGGTGATCGCATGTAGGTCGACCATGCAATAGATGGTCTCGAATTCTGCGCTCTGCATATCCACAAAGCGTTTCATCGCCCCCAGATAATTGCCCAGGGTCAGCCCGCCGGACGGCTGGATGCCGGAAAACACGCGCGGTGTGAACTGGGTCTCGGTCATCGAAGGGAACTCCCGTCTGGAAAAATCAGCCCCCGTCGCTTACCCATGAGGCCAAGGGACGTCAACAGCCGCGAAAGGCCAGCCCAATGAGCAGTGAACATTATACACCCGCCGTGAACCCTCTGCCGCCGGTGGTGGTGGCTTTGGTGCTGTTCATCATGGGGGTGGAACTGGCCTTTACGCTTGGCGCGCGCGGATTGATCGGAGGCCCGTCTGCTGTGGGCTGGCGCCTGGATGCGTTGCAGAGTTATTCCTTCTCGCCCGATATCTTCTACTGGATGGTCGAGAACGGGCGCTGGCCGTTCGAGCACGTGATCCGGTTCGTAACCTATCCGTTTGTGTCGGGCACATTCACGCAAGCGGTATTCGTTTGTGTCTTTGTATTGGCAATGGGCAAGATGGTGGCCGAGGTCTTCGGCGGGTTGCAGATGTTGGTGATTTTTGTGCTGTCCGGTGTGGGCGGTGCTTTGGCTTATGCGCTGCTGTTGAACCCGAACTATCCGCTGGTCGGAGGGTTCCCTCCGGTCTACGGCCTGATTGGTGCGTTCACGTGGCTGCTGTGGCGTAAGCTTTCCCTGGTTGGGGAAAACCAGCATCGCGCCTTTGGGTTGATCGCAGCGCTGATGGGCATCCAACTGGTGTTTGGCTTGCTGTTTGGTGGCACCTCGGACTGGGTGGCTGATCTGGGCGGGTTTGCCACCGGGTTCGGCCTTTCCTTCTTTCTGGCGCCGGGCGGCTGGGCGCGGATCGTGCGCCACATCCGCCGCGATTGATCACGAGCGCCGCAGGGCCTTTTTGAACTCAGATACTTCGAAGGCACCCAACAAGTGGCCGAGGAAGAAATAAGTGGCTGCTGCAACCTTGATCAGGATGAGCAGCGCCAGATAGCGCCATCCGGCCAACTCGAACGTCCAGCCAAACAGGTGAATGGCGGCATAAAGCACGACGCCCATGCCAAGCGAGGCCGCGATGATGCGCCATGCGCGGCGTTTGAAGCGGTCGTCAAACCGGGCTTCGTCTCCCATGCCGCGTGCTCCGAGGATCAGCAGCCCGACCATGGCCCAACCGGCGGCCGAGGCTGCAATGGCAGGCGCGATCCAACCGACCACTGGGAAAAGCCCAAAGGCCAGCCCGGCATTCACAACCATCGCCACCACGGCATAGTGAAACGGGCGGCGCGTATCTTCGCGCGCGAAATAGAGCGGTTGCAGCAGTTTTTGCAGCATGAAAGCGGGCAGCCCGATGCCGTAAATCGCCACTGCCAGTGCCGTGGCTGCAGTGTCTTCTGCACTGAACTGGCCGCGTTCGAACAGGACAGAAACCAGCGGGTTCGGCAGGATCACAAACGCTACGGTCGAGGGGATGGTCAGCAACAGCGTGAACTCTCCGGCGCGGGAAAAGGCGTTGCGGGCACCGTCTTTATCTCCGGCACGCAGGCGGCGCGACAGATCGGGCAAAAGGACGATACCCACGGCAATGCCCACCACGCCCAGAGGAAGCTGGTACAATCGGTCCGCCGCGAACAACCAGCTGACCGCCTTTTCGGTTTTTGAGGCCACCAGCTGCCCCACCACCAGATTGACCTGCGTGACGCCCATGGCCAGAGCGGCGGGTACAGCGATGCGTACCATATGGCGCATTTCAGGGCTGAGTTTCGGCAGTCCGGGGCGAATACGAATGCCAGCGCGTTCGGTCGCAACCCAAACCAGCGCCAGTTGCGCGATACCGGCCAGCGGGATCACGGCGATAAGCCAGCGGATGACCTCTCCGCCCATGGTAGCCCCGGCGATCAGGGCGGTGCAGGCGAAAATGTTCAGCAATACCGGCGCAGCGGCAGCAGCAGCAAAACGGCCCGTGGCGTTCAGGACACCGGAAAACAGAGCCGCCAGTGACATGAACAGGATATAGGGAAAGACGACATAGCCATAGTCCACCGCCAGATCGAAACGCTCGTCGCCATAGAATCCCTCGGCAGTCAGCCACACCAGACCGGGCATGAAAACCATCGCCAGCCCGACCAAAGCCAGCACCGCCACGGCCAGTAAATTGAACGCATCCTGCGCAAAGCCTGCGGCGTCTTCTTCACCCTCCAAACGCTTGGAAAACATCGGCACAAAGGCGGCGTTGAACGCGCCCTCGGCAAAGAAACGGCGGAACATGTTGGGCAGGCGGAAGGCGGCGACAAAGGCGTCCATCACCGGCCCCGGGCCGATATAGGCAGTCAGCAGGATTTCCCGCAAAAAACCCAGTATCCGGCTGGTCAGGGTCCAGAAGCTGACCGTGAACAGGCCAGAGAACAGACGGATCTGCTTCATGAGGCCGCGCGCTCGGCGCCTTCGGTGATGGCTTTGCGCAGTTTGCCCTCAAGCGTGCGCTGCTTGCTTTCCGAGTGGTACTTCAGCCCGAACATGTCCTTGACATAAAAGGTATCGACGACCTGCTCGCCATAGGTCGCAATCACCGCGTTTGCGATATAGACATTTGCCGCAGCCAGCGTCCGCGTCAGGTCATAGAGCAGGCCCGGGCGATCACGGGTATCAACCTCGATGATCGTGTAAATTTCAGAACCTTCATTGTCGAAAGTGATATGCGTCGGAACGTTGAACGCGCGCTCGCGTTTTTTGATCTTGTCGCGTGATTTCAGCGCATCGCGAGCTACCACTTCGCCCTTTAACGTCTTGTGGATCATCTGGGTCAGGCGGGGCAGGCGGCTGGCTTCGAACGGATGACCTTCAGCATCCTGAATCCAAAACGCGTCGGTCACATAGCCATCCTTGGTCGTATAGCTGCGCGCGTCGACCACATTCGCCCCGACCAGAGCCAAGGCACCGGCGATCCGCGCAAAGATGCCGGGATGGTCGCCCATCGCGAAACAGGCGCGGGTGGCGTCGCGGTCTTCGTCCGGGTGTAGGCGGATTTCCATCTCGCCTGGGTCGCCGCTGTGTTCCAGCGCCCGCAGCATCTCGGCGAATTCCACATGGGTCGAGAGGTTCAGACCTTGCCAATACGGCGGATAATGCCGCCCGGTTTCGGTCTTGAGATCGGGTTTGGACCAACCTGCCAACGCCGTTCGCAGCGCTTTTTTGGCCTCGGCACCGCGGTTGACGCGATTGAGGTCCTCCATCCCGGTCTCAAGCGCACGCTTGGTTTCGGCATGCAGGGCGCGCAGCAGGGTGGCTTTCCAGTTGTTCCACGTGTTCGGCCCCACGCCGCGAATGTCGCAGACCGTCAGCACCGTCAGCAGATCCAACCGTTTGACCGTCTTCACGGCTTTGGCGAAATCGCGCACGGTGCGCGGGTCGGAAATATCGCGTTTCTGCGCCATGTCAGACATCAGCAGGTGATAGCGCACGAGCCATTCCACAGTTTCTGAATCGGCCTTGTTCAGCCCCAGTCGTGGCGCAACCTTGCGAGCAATCTGAGCGCCCAGGATCGAGTGATCCTCGGGCCGCCCCTTGGCGATGTCATGCAGCAACAGCGCCACATACAGAACCTTGCGGTTCACGCCGCCCTTCAGGATCGAAGACGCAAGCGGCAGAGATTCGATCAGCTCGCCCCGTTCAATTTGGGCGAGGTTCACGATGCACTGGATCGTGTGCTCGTCCACCGTATAGCTGTGGTACATATTGAACTGCATCATCGCGACGATGTGCTCGAACTCGGGCAGGAAGGCAGACAGCACGCCCAGTTCGTTCATCCGGCGTAGGGCGCGCTCGGGGTTGCCGTGTTTCAGCATCAGATCAAGAAAGATGCGCTGTGCCTCGCGGTTTTCGCGCATATCATCGTCGATCAGGTGCAGATTGGCCGTCACCAGTCGCATAGCATCCGGGTGGATCAGCATGCCGGTCCGCAGCCCTTCTTCAAAAAGGCGCAGCAGGTTCAGCTTGTCGGTCAGAAAGGTCTCGGGGTCGGCTACGTCCAACCTGCCATGCACCACCTTATAGCCAGCCTTGACCCGAGGGCGGCGGCGGAAGATGCGTTCGAGTATGGCTTCGCCCTTCATATGCGAGGCTTCCAGCTTGGTCAGGAAGATGCGGGTCAGCTCGCCCACATAGGTCGCCTCGCGGAAATAGCGCTGCATGAAGAATTCGACCGCCCGACGTCCGGCGCGATCCTCATAGCCCATCCGCTCGGCCACTTCGACCTGCAGGTCAAAGGTCAGCTGTTCGGTCGCGCGTCCGGTGACCAGATGCAGATGCGACCGCACGGCCCACAGGAAATCTTCGGCTTCGACAAAGGTCTTGAATTCTTCAGCGGTGAACAGGCCCAGCGGTACCAGCTCGGCGACATCCTGAACCCCGTAGATATACTTGGCGATCCAGTACAGAGATTGCAGGTCGCGCAACCCGCCTTTGCCCTCTTTGACATTGGGCTCGACCATGTAACGCTGGCCCTGCTTTTTGTGCCGTTCGTCGCGCTCGTGCAGTTTGGCCTCGATGAACTGACGTTCCGAGCCTTTGAACAGGTCGGATTTCAGGCGGCCGTCCAGCTCTTGTGCCAGCGCGATATCTCCGGCCAGCCATCGCTGTTCCAGCATGGCGGTGCGGATGGTGAAATCCTCAGCCCCCAGCCGCAGGCAATCCTTGATGGTGCGCGAGGAATGGCCGACCTTCAGGCGCAGATCCCACAGGATGTAGAGCATCGACTCGATGACACTCTCGGCCCAGGCGGTGATCTTATAAGGGGTCAGGAACAGCAGATCGACGTCGGAGGCGGGCGCCATCTCTCCGCGCCCGTAACCGCCCACGGCCATCACCGCGATTTTCTCGCCCTGTGTCGGTGTGGCCAGCGGATGCAGGTCTTCGCTGGCTACCTTCATGGCAGTGCAGACCAGCCCGTCGGTCAGGTAGGTGTACGAACGCGTCAGGGGCCTCGCATCAAAGGGGCGCTTGGCGAACGCATCAGCAATGGCCTGACGTCCGGCTTTCTGGGCGTCACGCAGAATGCGCACGGTTTCATTCCGCCGTGCTGCATTGTCGGATATGGTATCGAAAGCCTCCGACAGCTGCGCCAGAATGGCGGTGCTGTCGAAGATATCATTGGCCGGGCAGATCAGCTCACCCTTGGGGATGAGCGTCAATTCCGGTTGCTCAGAAACCAGCGCCTGAGAAGCTTTGTGGGGCGGGGTCAATCACTACTACCTGTTTATTCTGGATCGTGGCGACAGCCAGACCGCGTTCATTTGTGCCGTTCGGGCGCAGGCGGAAGATACCGCCGACGCCTTGGAAACCGGCGTTTTGGGTCAGTGCCGAGGCGGTCAGAGCGTCGGATTTGCCTTGGCTGGCCAGCGCGGCGATGGCTGCGATGCCATCATAGGCCAGCCCGCTGATCGGGTGCGGGGCCTCGCCGTAGGTGTTGTTGTATCGCTGACGGTACGCCTGCGCTTTGGACGGGTCGGGCAGGGCAAACCACCCCCCCTGCACACCCGGCAATTCCAGCGTCTGCGCCGGAATATCCCAGCGCGTCAGGCCGATATATTGCGTGGTTGCCGGGGATAGCCCTGCTTCGGGCAGAAGCTGCGAGTAAAGCGGCAGCGCACCTGCAGTCGTCGATGTCAGGAAAATAGAATCGGCCCCCGAAGAATCAACGGTCGCCTTGATCGTCGGAACCGAATTGATCACGCCCTGCTGCGACCGGTCATAGCCGATCGTTCCGGCATTGTTTACCCGGCTGCTGCTCAGCGCGGTTGCAATGGCGGATTGGCCCAGTTGCCCGGCGGCGTCGTTGCTGTGAACGATAACCATGCCGTTTTTGCCACGTGATCCTGCGTAGCTGACCAGACGGTTGGCCGTGTTGTCGAAAGTCGGGCCAAGCACGAACACGTTCCCGCCCGCAATATTGGTGTTGTTGGAAAAGGACAGAACGTTGACATTGTTGCTCAGCACAGCCAGCCCGGCCGAGTTTGCGGCCTGTGCATAGACCGGGCCAAGAATGATTTTGGCCCCATCTGCAACGGCCTGCTGCGCTACGGCTGCGGCAGTGTTTGAATTGCCTTGGGTGTCATAAACGCGCAGATCAATCTGCACATTTTGCAGGTCAGACATCGCGAGCCGGGCCGCATTTTCGAGACTGCGCGCCAGAGCCGCATCGCCGGAATTGGCTGATCCGGCTGGAACCAGAAGGGCAACGGGAACGGGTTTGGACGCGTCGATCGAGGGCCCTCCGCCGATCGAGGTGACATCACAGGCGGCCAGAAATGCAGCGGTGGCCAGAACGGCGGCGGTGCGCGCCAGTTTGCGAACGGGCTTGCAAACGGTAAACATCTAAAAGAAAACTCCCTGTCCCGGCGGCTTGGGGCACCGCCTATCTGTTAGGCCGCAATAATAAACGTCACGCTGTGAGGGTCCAGCTTTGAATTTCCAAAAGGTCAGATTGGGCGCAGGCCTGTATTTTGTTGCCACTCCGATCGGTACTGCGCGCGATATTACGCTCAGGGCGCTGGATGTTTTGGCATCAGCGGACATGATCGCCGCCGAGGATACGCGCAGCCTGCGTAGGTTGATGGAGATTCACGGCGTGCCGCTCGAAGGGCGCCGCATTCTGGCCTATCACGACCACAGCGGCGCGGGAGCACGCGGGAAAATTCTGGACGCGCTGGCCGAAGGGAAGTCGGTCGCCTATGCGTCCGAGGCCGGAATGCCCCTGATCGCCGATCCGGGCTATGATCTGGGGCGGCAGGCGGCCGAGGCGGGGCATATCGTGACCTGCGCCCCCGGCCCGTCAGCAGCGTTGATGGCATTGACGCTGGCCGGGTTGCCAACGGATGCGTTCTTTTTTGCCGGGTTTCTGCCCAATGCATCCGGCGCGCGCCGAACCCGGATCGAAGCGCTTCGCGACATCCCCGGCACGTTGGTATTCTACGAATCGCCCAAACGGGTGGCGGCGTGCCTTTCGGATTTGGCCGAGGTGCTGGGTGGCGACCGCTCGGCCGCGCTGTGCCGCGAGCTGACCAAGAAATTCGAAGAGGTCCGGCGCGGGACATTGGCCGAGCTAGCCGCGGATATTCAGGTTCAGACCGTCAAGGGTGAGATTGTCCTGCTGGTGGATCGCGGGCATTCGGAAACTGTTAACGATTCTGACATAGAAGAAGCTTTGAAACGGGCCTTGGAAACGCATTCGGTTCGAGACGCGGCAGATTTGGTGTCGGAAATGTACAAGCTGCCGCGCCGTCCGATTTACCAGATGGCTTTGAAGCTGGGAAAGGGATGACATGACCGCGCGATCTGTCCGAAGTTCGGTTTCCTATCACGCCGGACAGGCGGCAGAGCAGCAGGTTGCGTCGGAATATGAGCGGCTTGGCTTCTTAATCGAACATCGTCGCTGGCGCGGGGCGGGTGGTGAAATAGACTTGATCGCCCGTAACGCGGACGGCGTTGTTTTCATTGAGGTCAAGAAAAGCAGCAGTTTTGATTTGGCCGCCGCTCGGATCAATCGCCGCCAGATGGACCGGATTTGCGCCTCTGCCGCTCAGTTTCTGGAGCACGAACCGGCAGGGCAGCTGACAAACACCCGGTTTGACGCCGCATTGGTGGACGCCTCGGGGGCGGTTCAAATCATCGAAAACGCCTTTGGGCAGGTCTGACCCCCATTGAACCCTTCGGCCCGCTGGGCCATGTATCTGGCGTGAAACTGAGGGACACGCCATGAAAATCGCCTTTCAGATGGACCCGATCGGGGCCGTGGATATCAACGCAGACAGCTCATTCCGTCTGGCCGAAGAGGCGCAGGCGCGCGGGCATTCGCTGTTTTTCTACAGCCCCGACCAACTGGCCTATCAGGAGGGTCGGATCACCGCGCGCGGGCAGGACATGAAAGTGCAACGCGTGGCCGCAAACCCCGCCGAGCTGGGACCGGAGCGTGAAGTGGATCTGGCGGATTTCGATGTGATCTGGCTGCGTCAGGATCCTCCGTTCGATATGCATTACATCACTTCGACGCACTTGCTGGACCGTCTGAAAGGGCAGGCGCTGGTGGTCAATGATCCGTTCTGGGTGCGCAACTATCCCGAAAAACTGCTGGTTCTGGATTTCCCCGAGTTGACTCCGCCAACGACGATTGCGCGCGACCTGCAAACCATCAAGGCGTTTAAGGAAAAGCATGAAGATGTCATCCTGAAGCCGCTCTATGGCAATGGCGGTGCAGGCGTGTTCAGGCTGGACGCGAACGACCGCAACCTGACCTCATTACATGAACTGTTCACCGGGTTCTCACGCGAACCGCTGATTGTGCAGAAGTTCCTGCCCGATGTCAGCAACGGCGACAAACGCGTTATCCTTGTGGATGGCGAACCTGTTGGCGCGATCAACCGTGTTCCTGCCAAGGGTGAAACGCGCTCGAACATGCACGTGGGTGGCCGTCCTGAAAAGATCGGCCTGACCGAGCGCGATCTTGAGATTTGCGCGGCGATTGGGCCTCTGCTGAAGGAGAAGGGCCAGATCTTCGTCGGGATCGACGTGATTGGCGACTATCTGACCGAGATCAACGTGACCTCACCCACCGGCATTCAAGAGTTGGAGCGGTTTGATGGCGTCAACATCGCCGAGAAAATCTGGCAAGCGATTGAGGCCAAGCTTTAAGACGCCACCTTGGCGCTGATGCGAAAGCTCAGCGCCTCGGCCACATGCGGGCGCCGGACATCCGGCGCACCGTCCAAATCGGCAATCGTGCGCGCCACCCGTAGGATGCGGTGAAAGGCGCGGGCGGAGAGGCCGAACCGCTCAGCGGCTTTAAGCAGCAACTCTTTGCCCTCGGCGTCCGGCGCTGCGATTTCTTCCAGTATTTTGCCTTCGACATCCGCGTTCTGCCGCGTTCCGGGCGTGTCGACGAAACGTTCCGCCTGAATGGCGCGCGCCGCCTCGACCCGTGCGGCAACGGTGGCAGAGCTGTCGCCCGAAGGGGGCAGATCGAGATCGGTGAATCCCACAGGCGGCACCTCGATGCGCAGATCGAACCGATCCATAAGCGGGCCGGATATGCGCCCCAAGTAATCTTCACCACAAACCGGCGCGCGCGAGCAGGCACGGGCAGGATCTGTCAGATACCCGCATTTGCAGGGGTTGGCAGCTGCGGCCAGCATGAACCGGCAGGGGTACTTAACATGGGCGTTGGCACGGGCGACCATGACCTCTCCGGTCTCAATCGGCTGGCGCAGGGTTTCCAGAACGGTTCTCGGGAATTCCGGGAACTCATCCATGAACAGGACGCCATTATGGGCCAGCGAAATTTCGCCCGGTTTTGCACCCTTGCCGCCGCCTACGATGGCGGCCATAGAGGCTGTGTGGTGCGGTTCGCGGAAAGGACGGGTACGGCTGATCCCGCCTTCGTCCAGCAATCCGCACAGCGATTGGATCATCGAGGTTTCCAGCGCTTCGGTTGGGGTCAGCGGCGGCAGGATGCCCGGCAGACGCGCGGCGAGCATTGACTTGCCCGACCCCGGCGTGCCGATCATGATCAGGTGGTGACGCCCTGCTGCGGCAATCTCCAACGCGCGTTTGGCCCGTTCCTGCCCTTTGACGTCGCGCAGATCGCGGGTACTGGGGGCAAGCTGCACTTCACCAGGCTGGGCTGCGGGCAAGGGCGCTTGGCCCGAAAAATGTCGCACCACATCGCCCAGGGACCCAGCCCCGATTACCTGCGTGGCGTCAACCCAAGCCGCCTCGGCGCTGGAGGCGCGGGGGCAGAGCAGGGTGCGATCCTCGGCTGCGGCGGTCATAGCAGCGGGCAGAGCGCCAACGACCGGAACCAGCGAGCCGTCAAGAGATAGCTCGCCCAGTGAGACAGAGCCCTCGGCGGCATCCGGGGGGATGATTTCCAAAGCGGACAGCAGCGCAACGGCAATAGGCAGGTCGAAATGGCTGCCTTCTTTTGGCAGATCGGCGGGCGAAAGGTTGATGGTGATGCGCTTGGACGGCAGCGCAATTGCCATAGAACTCAGCGCGCTGCGGACGCGGTCGCGGGCCTCGGACACGGCTTTGTCGGGCAAGCCGACGATGGAAAAGGCCGGTAGGCCCGGCGAGACGGCGCATTGCACCTCGACCGGGCGGGCATCGACCCCTTGGAAAGCAACGGTGTGGGAACGGGCGACCATGAACGACCTTTTTGGTTAACAGGTCGTTGCTGCCATGGCTGCGGTTTAAGAATCGTTAACAGCGGCTACCATGACAGAGAATTTTGGCCATGCGTCCGGATCAGCGACGGTTTTGTCGCGGCAGAATGGGTTACAAAAACCCCATCGCTGTCCGTTCAATTCCAAAAAATCAGTGACAGGCTTGCCAGAATAGGGGCAGGCGTCGTTAACCGAGGGGCCGCTCGGTACAGCGTGCGCGTCGGCCTGCCCGCCGACTGGCCAATCCGTTGCGGACAGGTCCAAGGTGTATGGAAATGGGTCGTAGGCCACGGTCATTCCCATGGCACGCCATTGCCGGGCCGACGGGTCAGACAGCAATTCCATGCAGTAATCCTTGTTGTCCTCCGAGACAGGCAGGCCATACCCTATGATCCGGGCTGCGACCGGCGTGTAGAAGACGTCCGCCAGAGAATAGCGGCCGAACAATGGCCCGGACACGGCACCGGAAACGGCGCGCGCGTGCGCCCACAGCGTTTCGATCCGGTTCAGATCGGACAGCGTTTCGGGTGATGGTTCGAACCCTTGCCAGCAATGTTTCAACTGCATCGGGCATTCCCCGCGCAAGGCGGCGAATCCAGCGACCATTTCGGCGCAGAGCCACCTCGCGGTTGCGCGTGCGGCAGGGTCTGCGGGCCACAGCTCGGCGTCAGGGTGGCGTTCGGCCAAAGTCTCGGCCATGGCGAGGCTTTCGCCAACAACGGTGCCATCGGGCAGGCGCAGGGCAGGAACAAGGCGGGCGGGGGCGAGCGGTGTCATATCCTCGGCCATGGTGCCGGAATAGAGGCCGATCATGTGGCTTCGATAGGGCAGGCCAAACTTTTCCAGCATCAGCCAGCCGCGCATTGACCAGCTGGAAAACAGGCGGTCTCCGATAAACAAATCATAGGTCATGTCGCAAGGATGGCGCGGCGGGACGATCCCGTAAATCAGTGATTTGTGCGGCGTGTGATCACGGGAGGTGATTGATCCGCCCCACCGACCAACGATCTCGGTGAAGTGTGATATCGGTGACCGACAGATTGTCGATCCGGTGGCTGAACGCCTCATAGGCCGAAACGTTAAGCGCGCGTTGGACTTGTGTCAGGATCACGCCGAAATGGGCGACGATGACCAGATCGTGGCCCGTATGATCTGCAATCAGGCGGTCAATCACCGCATCGACACGCGCGCGCACTTCATTCCAGCTTTCGCCTTCTGGCGGGCGGACGTCGCCGGGGTTGTCCCAATAGGCAAAGGAAAGTTCGGGGTCTTCAGCCTCGATCTCTTTGAAACCGCGCAACTCCCATGTGCCGAAATGAATCTCGCGCAGGTCGGGATGGTGTGGCAGGCGCTGACGCGCACCTTGAATGGCCGAGGCAGTGTCGACAGCGCGCGTCAGGTCTGACGAAATCACCAGCGCCTCAGGTGGCAGGTGGTCGTGCAGGCGCGCAATGGCGGCATGGTCGCTGAGGTCGGCGGGAATGTCGGACCAGCCAACCATGGTTTTTGCATGGGTCGGCCCGTGGCGAACCAAGTGCAGCCGGGTCACGGCAATTGCCCTTTCAGCACCAGAGGCAGCCCGGCCGTCACCTGCACTACCAAATCAGCTTGCGCCGCCAAGGCGATGTTCAGCCGCCCCTGCGCCTCGCGGAACCGTCGGGACAGAGCGTTTTCGGGGACGATCCCGTGACCAACCTCGTTCGAAACGATGACAATCGGTGCCCGGCAGGATTTCACCGCGTGCAACAGCGCCGGCTGCGCTTGCTCAAGATCGTGTTCAGCCAGCATATGATTGGTCAGCCACATGGTGGCGCAATCTATCAGGCAGATATCGTCTTGTGTCAGGTTCGTCAGAGCAGGGCCAAGGTCGAACGGTGCCTCTACAGTTGCCCAGCCTGCGCCGCGCTGGGCGATGTGCCGCTGAACTTTATCTTGCATCTCGTCATCAAACACTTGTGAAGTGGCAAGATAAGTCCTTTTTTTGTCCGTTGAAACAACAAGTTGCTCGGCAAATGCCGACTTCCCCGAGGCCGCCCCGCCCAGCACAAAGGTTAAATCCGGATACACTATTCTTACCTTTCAGGTGATCCACCCGGTTTTGTTCTGCGTATCGACCCTAGGTCGGCAAGGCAAGCCCGGCCCGCGCCTGTGAAAAGGGGAGATTTCAATGGCACTGGATAATGCGAACGATTTCTCGATGTCCCGGCAAGCGATGAAGGCTGAACTGCTGGACGCAGAGACCGAATTAAAACTGGCTTATGCCTGGCGCGATGAGCGTGATGAACAGGCGCTGCACCGGCTGATCACGGCCTACATGCGGCTAGCTATTTCGATGGCCGCCAAGTTCAAGCGTTATGGCGCGCCGATGAACGACCTGATCCAAGAAGCCGGGCTGGGCCTTATGAAAGCAGCCGACAAGTTCGACCCGGACCGGGGCGTGCGCTTTTCGACCTATGCCGTTTGGTGGATCAAGGCGAGCATTCAGGACTATGTGATGCGCAACTGGTCGATGGTGCGCACCGGATCGACCTCATCCCAGAAATCCCTGTTTTTCAACATGCGCCGTGTTCAGGCACGCCTGGAACGCGAAGCTGCGACCGAAGGGATGAATTTGGATCGCCATCAGCTGCATCAGATGATCGCGGCCGAGATTGGTGTACCCCTGCGCGATGTTGAGATGATGGAGGGGCGGTTGTCCGGCTCTGATTTTTCTCTCAACGCGGTGCAATCGGTGGATGAAGACGGGCGTGAATGGATCGACGCGCTTGAGGATGAAAGCGAGCAGGCTGCCGAAACGGTCGAGAACAGTCACGATACGCAACAGTTGCGCGAATGGCTTTTGACGGCGATGCAAGCCCTGAATGATCGCGAAAGGTTCATCGTGCGCGAACGTAAACTGCGCGAGCCGTCCCGGACACTGGAAAGTCTGGGGCAGGAACTTGGCCTGTCAAAGGAGCGTGTGCGCCAGCTTGAGGCCGCGGCTTTCGTGAAAATGCGCAAGAACCTTGAAGCCCAATCGCGCGAGGTGCAACACTTCATTGCATGAGACAGTTTGCGATTCTGCTTTGTGCACTTGCGGTTACGGCCGCACCGGCCCGTGCCGATGATTTGATCCCCGATGATGTCATGACCGCGATGACCTCGGCGGACGTGGTCATTTTGGGTGAAATTCACGACAATCCTCGGCACCACGTCCTTCAGGCCGAAGCAATAAAGAACATCGCGCCTTCAGCCGTCGTATGGGAGATGGTGACAGAAGAGGGCGCAAAACGGCTTGCGGATAAGGCTGTTTCCGACCCTGAAGAACTTGCGCGGATTTTGGAGTGGTTGGAGTCTGGCTGGCCGCCTCTCAGCATGTATTACCCGGTTTTTCAGGCGACCGAAGCTCCGGTCTACGGGGCCATGGTGCCACGTGCCGCTGCCCGTGCCGCGATGGAGCGCGGGGCAGCAACCGCGTTGGGCGCAGATGCGGCGCGCTATGGTTTGACGGTTCCACTGCCCGCCGCAGAACAGGCTGCACGTGAGGCGGATCAGCTGGCTGCCCATTGTGATGCACTGCCCGACAGTGCTTTGCCCCAAATGGTGGCCATTCAACGTTTACGCGACGCGGTTTTAACCCGCGCTATTCTGCGGGCCAATGATGAGACCGGAGGGCCGGTTGCAGTCATCACGGGCAACGGGCATGCCCGCAAGGACCGGGGCATTCCAACCTTTCTGTCCCGGTTGCGTCCGGGGTTGAAGGTGTTTGTGCTGGGTCAGTCCGAGGACGGCGTTGTGGACGGAGAATTCGACATGGTGATCGACAGTCCGGGGATCGAACGTGAAGACCCGTGTCTGGCATTTGAGACTCAGAATTAACCGCTGGAACTGTCCGGCCCCCTTGCCTAATGTCAGGGCCGACCGAGACGGGAAGGGTTCAACATGCTGGCATCGAAACGCATTCTGCTGATCATCGGCGGCGGCATCGCGGCCTACAAGTCGCTGGACCTGATCCGGCGATTGCGGGAGCGTGGCGCGTCTGTGACCCCTGTTCTGACCCGCGCGGCCGAGGAATTTGTGACGCCTTTGTCGGTGTCAGCCTTGGCCGGAGAAAAGGTTTACCGCGACCTGTTTGATCTGACAGATGAGGCCGAGATGGGGCATATCCAGTTGTCGCGTTCTGCCGATCTGATCGTGGTCGCTCCGGCGACAGCGGATCTGATGGGCAAGATGACGTCCGGCTTGGCCAATGATCTGGCTTCGACCCTGTTGATGGCGACGGACACGCCTGTACTGTGTGCGCCTGCGATGAATGTACGGATGTGGGACCACCCTGCGACGCAGCGCAACCTGAAGCAGTTGCAGGCAGATGGCGTCCGTTTTGTCGGCCCGAACGAGGGCGACATGGCGTGCGGTGAATACGGCCCCGGTCGGATGTCCGAACCGCTGGAGATCGTTGCAGCGATTGAGGCCCAGTTTGGGGAAGGCCCTCTCAGCGGAAAACGTGTTCTGGTGACGTCCGGCCCGACACATGAGCCGATTGACCCGGTGCGTTATATCGCCAATCGCTCATCCGGGGCGCAAGGGACGGCAGTCGCCCGGGCGCTCGCAGCATTGGGGGCCGAGGTGATCTTTGTGACCGGTCCGGCAGATGTTTCGCCGCCCGAAGGTGTTAAGGTTGTGCCGGTTGAGACCGCACAACAGATGTCCGATGCGGTGGATGCCGCGCTGCCGGTCGATGCGGGCGTATTTGCGGCGGCGGTGGCGGATTGGCGTGTGGCCAGTGCCTCGGAAAAAAAGTTGAAGAAAAGCCGCGACGGCCTGCCGACGCTGGAATTTGCCGAGAATCCGGACATCCTCAAACGTGTTTCCCATCTGGACTCCGGCAGGCCCGCGCTTGTGGTTGGATTTGCCGCCGAGACGGATAACGTGATCGACCACGCCACCGCCAAACGCGGACGCAAGGGCTGCGATTGGATCGTTGCCAACGATGTCAGCCCGGCCACGGGGATTATGGGCGGGTCCGAGAATGCGGTGATCCTGATCTCGGACGCGGGGGCCGAGGAATGGCCGCGCATGGGCAAAGATCAGGTCGCCGAGCGACTGGCGCGCAAGATCGCCGACGTGTTGACCAGCTAGAGAAGAGAGACAGTTATGGTTGCAATTCGTGTGATCCGGGAGGAGGGCGCTGATCCGTCGGTGCCTCTGCCCTCGTATGAAACTGCCGGGGCTGCCGGGGCGGATGTGCGGGCGAACTTGCCGGATGGGGCCTCGATCACGCTGGAACCGGGTCAGCGGGCGCTGGTGCCGACAGGCTTGCGGATCGAAATTCCACAGGGGTTTGAAGTTCAGGTGCGGCCGCGCTCGGGGCTTGCGCTGAAACACGGCATCACCTTGCCCAACACGCCGGGGACGATCGACAGTGATTATCGCGGTCCTTTGGGTGTGATCGTCCTGAACGCGGGGCAGGAGGTGTTCGAGATCACCCATGGCGAACGCATCGCGCAACTGGTCGTGGCCCCGGTTGTGCAGGCTTCGTTCGATGCGGTTGAAACCCTCAGCGACACGGTGCGCGGCGCTGGTGGCTTTGGCTCAACCGGACGCGGCTGATGCTGCTGGTTCTGATCCTCGCTGCGGGTCTGTGGGGTATCGGCTATTTGGCCGGGGTATCTAGGACTGCCCGCATAACCTCGGTAGGAGTGTTGCTGCTGGGGGTAATTACTGCGCAGTTGGTCCTGCCCGATGGTCATCCGCTGCGACAGGCAACCGGCGGGTCAGCCGCCGTGTGGTTGATACTGACTGGCACCACGCTGCTGGTTCTGTTCTATGGGCAAATGCTGAAAGCGCTGCGCAACCGCGCCGCGCCGACCGAGGAGCCCGCGATGCCATCTGATCAGTTCACTGAGACCGAGCTTGAACGCTATGCCCGCCACATCGTGCTGCGTGAGCTTGGCGGGCCGGGCCAGAAAAAGATGAAACAGGCGCGGGTGCTTGTGATCGGCGCCGGAGGGCTGGGCGCGCCCGCCCTGCAATATCTGGCCGCCGCAGGCGTCGGCACCATCGGCGTGATCGACGATGATGAGGTTGAAAACGCCAACCTGCAACGTCAGGTGATCCACCGCGACGCGGATATCGGCATGCCCAAAGTGTTCTCGGCACAACAAGCGATGGAAGCGCAGAACCCCAATGTCAGGGTTCTGCCCTATCACCGTCGTCTGACCGAAGAGATCGCCTCGGATCTGTTTTCCGACTTTCACCTGATCCTCGACGGCACCGATAATTTTGACACCCGCTATCTGGCCAACCGCACGGCTGTTGCGCTGGGCAAACCGCTGATCTCTGGCGCGCTGTCGCAGTGGGAAGGCCAGTTGAGTGTCTTTGACCCGGCTAATGACGCCCCCTGCTATCAATGCATCTTCCCCGAAGCTCCGGCCCCCGGTCTGGCTCCGTCCTGCGCCGAGGCTGGCGTGATCGGCCCTTTGCCCGGTGTGGTGGGGTCGATGATGGCGGTTGAGGCGATCAAGGTCATCACCGGCGCGGGTCAGGCCCTGCGCGGGGAAATGCTGATCTATGACGCGCTGTATGGCGAAAGCCGCAAGATCACCCTGTCCCGTCGCGCCGATTGCCCGATTTGTGGGGCCGGGGCGTAAGCCCGCTCTGGATCATCTGGCCCGTCGTTCCTACCTGTGTGGTCAAAGGAGATACGTATGACCAATCCCATCCTGTCCGATTGGACCACGCCGTTTGAAATAGCCCCGTTCAACGCAATCTCCGACGGTGATTTCGCACCTGCGCTGGAACAGGCCATGCAGGCCCACAACGCCCAGATCGAAGCAATCGCAACCAACACAGACGCGCCGACATTCGCCAACACGGTCGAGGCGCTTGAGGCCGCTGGCGAACAGATGGACAAGGTCTTGTCCGTGTTCTTCACCGTGGCGGGCGCGGACAGCAACCCGGCGCGTGAGGCATTGCAGCGGGACTTTTCGCCCAAACTGTCGGCGCATTTCTCGGGGATTTCATCGAACAAGGTTTTGTTTCAGAGGATCGCCGATCTGTGGGCGCGCAAAGATGACCTTGATCTGACCGACGAACAGGCCCGCGTGCTGATGCTGACCCATCGTGGCTTCGTGCGCGCAGGTGCTGCGTTGCAGGGAGCTGATGACGAACGGATGCAAGAGATCAAGGCGCGGCTGGCCTCTCTGGGAACCTCGTTCACTCAGAACCTTCTGGCCGATGAGCGGGATTGGTTCATGGAGCTGTCTGAAGATGATCTGGAAGGTCTGCCGGATTTCGTCGTGGATACCGCACGCGCTGCTGGTCAGGACAAGGGCGCAGACGGGCCGGTTGTGACTCTGTCCCGGTCACTCATCGTACCCTTCCTGCAATTCTCGCCTCGCCGCGATCTGCGGGAAAAGGCCTATCGCGCGTGGACTGCGCGCGGGGCCAATGGCGGCGACACCGACAACCGCGAGATTGCGTCCGAGATCCTGACGCTGCGGGAAGAGCGGGCCAAGCTGCTGGGATACGACAGCTTTGCCGATTACAAACTGGAAACCGAAATGGCGCGCACGCCGGATAAGGTGCGCGACCTACTGATGCAGGTGTGGGAGCCTGCCAAGTCCCGCGCCGATGAAGACGCAGAAGTCTTGACGCAGATGATGCAGGCGGACGGCGTCAACGGTCCTCTGGCCGCGTGGGACTGGCGCTACTATGCCGAGAAACGCCGCAAGGCTGAGCATGATCTGGATGAGGCCGCGCTCAAGCCGTACCTGCAACTGGACCGTATGATCGAGGCGTCGTTTGCCTGTGCAAACCGTCTGTTCGGGCTGGAGTTCGCACCGCTGGACGTGCCGCTCTATCACCCCGATTGTCGGGCGTGGGAGGTTACGCGCAACGGGCAGCATATTGCGGTGTTCATCGGGGATTACTTCGCCCGTGGCTCGAAACGATCCGGCGCATGGTGCAGCGCGATGCGGTCGCAGGCGAAATTCCCAAAGGTGCAAGCCCCGGTCGTGATCAATGTCTGCAACTTTGCCAAGGGCGATCCGGCGCTGCTGTCCTATGATGACGCGCGTACCCTGTTCCACGAGTTCGGCCACGCTTTGCACCAGATGCTGTCCAATGTGACCTATGAAAGCATCTCAGGCACCAGCGTCGCGCGCGATTTCGTGGAACTGCCCAGTCAGCTTTACGAACACTGGCTGGAGGTCCCCGAGGTTCTGGCCGAATTCGCCACCCACGCGGAAACCGGCGAGCCGATGCCGCAAGAGATGCTGGAGAAAGTGCTGAAAGCCGCCAATTTCGATCAGGGGTTCCAGACGGTGGAATATGTCGCCTCGGCGCTGGTCGATCTGGCGTTTCACGATGGCGCGGCCCCGGCCGATCCGATGGCGAAACAGGCCGAGGTTCTGGCTGAGCTCGGCATGCCACAGGCGATTGGGATGCGCCACGCCACACCGCATTTCGCGCATGTCTTTGCGGGCGACGGCTATAGCTCGGGCTATTATTCCTATATGTGGTCCGAGGTCATGGATGCAGACGCCTTTGCCGCTTTTGAAGAGGCGGGCGGCGCCTTCGATCCCGAACGAGCCAAGGCGCTGGAGGACAACATCCTGTCCACCGGCGGCTCACGAGAGGCCGAAGAGCTGTACCTCGCCTTCCGGGGCCGTCTGCCGGGCGTTGACGCCCTGCTGAAAGGACGCGGCTTGATCGCCGCTTAATAACCCAATTCGCGATTGACGAGGTGCAGGTAGGGCTCGCCCGCTTCACCTCGTCTGATGTTTTCGCAGACCACCTGCGCCGCTGTCACCGGCCGGGTTTCCGAAGCGATATGCGGCGTCACTGTTACATTCGGATACGCCCAATAGGGGTGGTCCGCAGGCAGCGGTTCGACCCGGAACACATCCAGTGTGGCATGGCCGATCTGACCGGAGTTTAGCGCGGCCAACAGGGCGTCGTCGTCAATCAGAGGTCCCCGACCCGGATTAAGGATGCACGCCCCCTGAGGAAGCATGGCCAACGTCTCGGCATTCAACATGTTTGTCGTGGCGGGTGTATCGGGCAGCAACAGAACCACGATCTCGGCTTGTGACAGGGCGGCGCGCAGCCCGTCCTCTCCGTGCAGGCAAGTAACGCCGGGAATATCCTTGGGTGAACGGCTCCAGCCCGTTACGTCAAAGTTCAGCGCGGACAGGGCGCGTGCCGCAGCTTCGCCCAACGCGCCGAGACCCAGAACACAGACATGACGATCAGCGGCCAAGGGCGGTGGGTCGGGCGCCCAGATGCCATCCTGAACGGTGATGTGCCGATCCATCCCAAGGTGATAGCGCAGCACATGGCCGACCACCCATTCCGTCATGCCCTGCGTGAGGCCGTGATCCACCATGCGTGCCAGTGGGACGGTCAATGTCTCGTTCCCCGCAATCTTCTCGACCCCGGCCCAGAGGCTGAGCACCGCTTTCAGCCGCGTGAAGGGGGTGAAATCCAGCAGCCCTCCGTTTGGGGCATAAACGATGTAGTCGACCTGATCCGGTGCGAACTCAGTACCAAGACGAAAGTCCAACCCTGCCTCGGACAGGTAACTGGTCAGAAGCGGCTCATATATCGGCCACAGGGCAGGGCGCGCTGAGAACAGGATGTTCACGGACATGGAGGGCCTTTCAGATCAACGGGGGCGGTGGATATGGGCGCTTTGGACGATACCAAAGGCGGCCATCAGAACCAGCATGGCGGAACCGCCATAGCTGACCATGGGCAGGGGTACACCCACGACCGGGGCCAGCCCCATCACCATCGACATGTTGACGGCGAAGAACAGGAAGAAGTTCAGCGCGATGCCCAGTGTCACCAGTGACGAGAACCGGTCTTTGGTCGACAGCGCCGTGACCAGACAGAAGACGAGGATCAGACCGTAGAGGACCAGCAAGGTTATGCCGCCGACAAAGCCGAACTCTTCGGCCAGCGTGGTGAAGATGAAGTCGGTATGTTTCTCGGGCAGAAAGTTCAGGCGTGACTGTGTGCCTTGCATAAACCCACGCCCATTCCAGCCGCCTGACCCCAGCGCGATTTTGGATTGGGTGATGTGGTATCCGGCGCCCAACGGGTCGGTTGAGGGATCAAGAAAGGTGTCGATCCGCCGGAACTGGTAATCTTTGAGCAACTGCCATTCGGTCCCGCGACTGTTGAACACAGTGGCAATCAGGCCAACTACCGCGGCGATGACAGCGGCGAAATAGGCCCAGTGGACACCGGCCAGAAACATCAGGCCCCCACCTGCCGCCAGCAGCAGGATCGACGTGCCAAGGTCCGGTTGCTTCAGAACAAAGAATGTAGGGATCAGGATCAGGATGACCGGGATCACCACCCAAAGCGGACGCGAGGTTTTGTGCGATGGCAACCAGTCGTAGTAGGCGGCCAGAACCATAACCAGCGCAACCTTCATGACTTCGGACGGTTGAAGGCGCATGAACCCAAGGTCAATCCAGCGCTGAGCGCCCATGCCAATGGTTCCGAACAGTTCTACAAAGATCAAAAGGACAATCGAGCCGAGATAGGCCAGAACCGACATGTTCCGCCAGAACCAGATCGGCACCAGCGCGATGATGAACATCACGGTTAATCCCAGCCCGAACCGCTCCATTTGTGGTTCAGCCCATGGGCTCCACGATCCGCCTGCTACGGAATACAGCATCAGGAAACCGGCGCTGGCCACGCTGATCAGCAGCAGGGTCAGTGGCCAGTTCATATACAGGAACTTGCGGAACCCCGACGGCGTGGATTTGACGGCGTATTCAAGATAGCTCATGCGCGATCCTTCTCAGACGGACGCGCTTTGGGACGACGATCGCCCTCAAGCTGTTTTTGCTGTTCTTTGATGCGGTCGCGATCTGCCGTGGGATAGGCCTCAAGCGGAGGCGTGCCGTTATATAGCGCTTGCAGCATGATATCGCGGGCCACCGGTGCAGCCGCTTTCGAACCGCCACCGCCATGTTCCACCACCACCGCGATGGCGTATTTCGGTTTGTCATAGGGCGCGAAACTTACGAACAGCGCGTGGTCGCGGCGTTCCCAGGGCAGGTCCTCGTTACGGATCACACCGGCGGCACGCTCGGCCTTGGTGATGTTTCGCACCTGACTGGTGCCGGTTTTGCCCGCCATGCGGAAGTCATCGGCGATGATACGGCTGCGATAGGCCGTCCCGCGCCGGTCGTTCGATACCGACCACATCGCCTGACGCACCTGTTCAAGATTGTTGCGGTTCACCGCCAGCGGCTCGCCCGCGCCCGAGGGCTGTTCGACCCCGTTGATCGACCGCACCAGCCGTGGCGACACCGCGCGTCCCGTGGCGATCCGTGCGGTCATGACCGCCAGTTGCAGCGGCGACGCCAGCATGAAGCCCTGACCGATCGAGGCATTGGCCGTATCGCCTACCAGCCAGTCTTCGCCATGGACACGTTGCTTCCACTCTTGATTGGGGGCCAGCCCGGCAGCCACAGCGGACATCGGGATGTCATGCTTAACGCCCAACCCGAAGATGCGGGCCATCTCGGAAATCCTGTCGATCCCGACCCGCAGGGCCACGTCGTAATAATACACGTCGCAGCTGCGTTTCAGCGAGGTCTCCAGATCAACTGTGCCATGCCCGCCGCGTTTCCAGCAGTGGAACCGGCGGCTGCCGACCTTCAGGTGGCCCGGGCAATAGACAGTGTTGGACGGTCCGATCACTCCGGCCTCAAGCGCGGCCATGGCGGTGATCATCTTGAAAGTCGAACCCGGTGGATAGGTGCCCTGCACCGTCTTGTTGGCCAGCGGGCGGTAATTGTCCTGCGTCAGGGTCCGGTAATCGGCGACTGAGATGCCACGCACGAAAAGGTTGGGGTCAAAACTAGGGGCTGAGCTGATCGCCCGGATATCACCGGTCTCGCAGTCGATCACCACGGCAGCGGCGCTTTCACCGGCCAGCCGGGCCTGCGCGTATTGTTGTAGATCGGCATCGACCGACAGCTGCAAATCGGCTCCGGCCTCGCCTTCCTGCCGGTCCAACTCGCGCATGACGCGACCGGTGGCGTTGACCTCGACCCGTTTCGCGCCTGCCTTGCCGCGCAGGCTGATTTCCTGTTTCGCCTCAAGCCCGACCTTTCCGATCTGGAAGCGGGGAATACGTAGAACTGGCTCTGGGTCTTCGATCTGACTGAGGTCATAGTCGCTGACAGGGCCGACATAGCCCACCACATGGGCGAAATCTTCGTATCGTGGATATTGCCGGGTTTGGCCAACTTCGGGGATCACACCGGGCAGAGCAGGGGCGTTGACGGCGACTTTCGAGATATCCTCCCACGTGACCTGATCGGCGAGCGTGACAGGCAGGAACGGGGCCGAGCGGCGCATTTCCGTCTTGGCGCGGTCAATCTCATCCTGGGTCAGGGGGATCAGATCTGACAGCTTGGCGATGACCTCGTCCACGTCACCTGCATCCTCGCGCACCATCACGATGCGGTACGATGGCGAATTCTGGCCGATGATCTCACCGTTTCGGTCATAAATCCGGCCCCGGGTTGGCGGAATCAGGCGGATGTTGATCCGGTTCTCCTCGGCCAGAAGGCGGTATTCATCGGCTTGATCCACCTGCATAAACCGCATTCGCGCGGCCAGTCCGCCGATAAAGGCAGCTTGCAGCCCGCCAAGTATCAGCGCCCTGCGGGGCAGGCGTTTATACGCCAGACCTTGAGATTTGGGTTTGCGTTGTTTCATCCACGCGCTCCCAAAATGCCGCTATTTGCGGCGGACACTCGGCGCACACCGAAGGCGTTCTGGCTGAGAAGAACGATCACCGGATAAACCGCAATTGTCAGAACCACTTGTACCACCACCGGCCCCAATGCCGCTTGTTGCACGGACAGAATAGCAAGAATTACGCGGTCGAGCATGAAAACTGCCGTGATCACGACGGCAACAGTCGACCATTCTCCGGCAAAGCCCATATCCCGCATGCCCGGCGCGGCCGAGCGCAGATATGCCGCGCCCATAACCACCAACGCGGCCAGCAGGCCAGGGGGGCGTTGCAGCAACAGGTCAGCCATCAACATCACAACGGCAACCAGTAGCGTCGGCACAAACTCGGGCCGCCGCAGCACCCAAGCAAAGGTCAGGGCGATCAGCAGGTCCGGAAACGGCCAGCGATCAGGTTTTGTATCCAGCGGTAACAGGTGCAGGAACAGGATCAGGGCGGCCAGAAACAGATACAGCCCCCGCTTGGACCACAGCTGTGAGGGTTGGTTATCCATCACCAACCTCCGCAGGGGTCAGCGCAGCTGCGGGTTGTCTGGGGCCGACAATGTCGCCCGGGTCTTCGATACGCGGGGCCGACTGGTATCGCAGTACCCGCAGGAACTCCAACCGCTCAAAATCTGCCGAAAGGCGCACCCTCAGGCGGCCACCGGGATCGGCGGTGATCTGCCCGATCAGCAACCCGCCGGGGAACACGCCGCCATCACCCGAGGTCACGACCCGGTCGCCCGGGCGCACCAGTTCGCGGTTCTCCAGAAACTCGACCACAGGGGCCGAAGTGTTGTCGCCGGTGATCAGTGCCGTCTGGCCCGAGGGTTGGATGGTCGCCGGAATCGCGCTCGACGCATCGGTCAGCAGGATCACCCGCGCCGTGTCCGGCCCTACGCCCGAGATGCGCCCGACCACGCCAATCCCGTCCATTGTCGCCCAACCGTCGGTGATGCCGTCCCGTTCACCCACGTTCAGCAGAACCGACTGGCGGAACGGAGAGCCGCTGTCCGCCATAACAACGCCGGTCACATAGGTCAGGCGTGGATCAAGCCGTACATTGTTCAGATCCAGCAGCCGGGCATTTTCCTGTTCTAGCTGAAGCGCGGCCTCTTTCCAGGCGCGCATCAGGCGCAGCTCGCTGCGCAATTCACGGTTCTGCTCGCTCAGACGCTGATAGCTTTGGAAATCACGGGCCAGATTGACCACGGCGGTGACAGGTACCATGGCCCATTCCATCGAGGGTACGACGCTGTCCACCACCTGCGCGCGGAACCGTTCCACGCGCGGGCTGTCTATGCGCCAGACCAGAAAGATGCCAATCAGGCACAGCACCACTATCCCCAAAAGCAGGCGGCGCAAGGGGGTTGTGTATTCGTCGCGCTGTGATCGGTCCTTTGCCACAGGTTACCTTCCCGTGCTGCTCGTGCCCGAGTTTTCACCCTTTAGAGGGTGCGCGCCTTAGCTTTCGTAGTCAATCGCGTGGCGCAGTTGTTTTTCATATTCCAGCGCTTTGCCGGTACCCAAAGCCACACAGTTGAGGCTTTCATCGGCAATCGACACGGCCAAGCCGGTCTGTTCGCGCAGTGCAAGGTCCAGATCGCCCAGCAGCGCGCCGCCGCCGGTCAGCATCACACCCCGGTCAACAATGTCCGCAGCCAGATCGGGCGGGGTGGTCTCCAATGCGGTCATGACGGCCTCGCAGATCGCCTGAACGGGTTCCGAGAGTGCTTCGGCCACCTGAGCCTGACTGATCTCAATTTCCTTCGGTACGCCGTTCAGCAAGTCGCGACCGCGGATGTGCATGGACTGTCCGCGCCCATCGTCAGGCATACGGGCAGTGCCGATGGTGGTCTTGATCCGCTCGGCTGTGGATTCACCGACTAGCAGGTTCTGCTGGCGACGCAGGTATGAGATGATGGCCTCATCCATCCGGTCACCACCGACGCGGACCGAACGTGCGTAAACGATGTCGCCCAGCGACAGAACCGCAACCTCGGTGGTGCCGCCGCCGATATCGACGACCATGTTGCCGGTCGGGTCGGTAATGGGCATGCCTGCACCAATCGCCGCAGCGATCGGCTCGGCAATCAGGCCCGCGCGGCGCGCGCCTGCGGAAAGAACAGACTGGCGGATCGCGCGTTTTTCAACAGGGGTTGCGCCATGTGGGACGCAGACAATGATCTTGGGCTTCGAGAAGGTTGAGCGTTTGTGAACCTTGCGAATGAAATGCTTGATCATCTCTTCGGCGGTGTCGAAATCGGCGATCACGCCTTCGCGCATCGGGCGGATGGCCTCGATCGAACCCGGTGTCCGGCCCAGCATCAGCTTGGCGTCCTCGCCAACAGCCAGGACCTTTTTGACGCCGTCCTTCACGTGATAAGCGACCACGGACGGTTCAGACAGGATCACACCGCGTCCTTTGACATAAACCAGCGTGTTTGCTGTTCCAAGGTCGATAGCCATGTCTGCTGTAAACAGGCCGCCCAGATTGCCAAAGATGCCCATATTTCCCCTGATCCCGTTTGTCAGAATTTTCACTGCCCGCGACTCGACGGTTCCGGGACGGATGCCTTATAGGGTGCCATCACGCCCGGTAAAAGGGTTGATTCCGCGACAATCAGCACCTTTCCGCCTTATTGATTGGGACTTTAGAAGGCAAAATGCTCTCTTATCAACACATTTACCACGCAGGAAATCTGGCTGATGTGCAAAAGCACGCTTTATTGGCATCTGCGCTGGACTATTTGACCCGCAAAGACAAGCCGTTGACTTACCTCGAAACCCATTCGGGCCGGGGCCTGTATAAGCTAGACGCAGATGAGGCGGTGCGCACAGGTGAAGCTGAGGCAGGCATCCGGCGGGTCCAGCAGGTTGGCTGGTTTGGTGCCGACCATCCGCTGGGGCGCGCAATTTCTGTCGTCCGGCAGAGGCAGGGAGCAGCGGCTTATCCAGGCTCTCCGATGATCGCGGCAAGTCTGCTGCGCGAGCAGGACAGTTTGCATTTTGCTGAGCTGCATCCGCAGGAGTATTCCGCACTGGCAATGGCGATGTCTCCTTATGGCGCAAAGGTGTATCAGCAGGACGGGTATGAGCTGGCGCAGTCCCTGTTACCGCCGACACCTCGGCGCGGGATGCTTTTGATCGACCCGAGCTATGAGGTTAAGGCGGAATACGACCGCTTGCCCGGTATCATCGCCAAACTGCATCGCAAGTGGAATGTGGGGGTGATCGCTCTATGGTATCCGATCCTGACGGACAAACGTCACGATGCGATGATATCTGCGTTAAAATCTCAGGACCTGCCGAAAACACTTTGTCACGAGGTGCATTTTCCAGCCGCTCGTGAAGGGCACCGCATGATTGGGTCGGGGATGTTTGTGGTGAATGCACCATTCGGGCTTATGGATGAGAAGCGCCGGTTGGATGCCTTGTTTGCCAAGCTCTAAGACCACCTGAATACACTCGATCAGGGCAATCGCATCAGCGCGATACACGCCTCGGATGTTTTTGCAAAATTCGTTGTGGAAAAGGGGCGTTCGGTCCTAGACTTTGGTCGAGGAGGTGCGCGATGGATCGCCGACTAGCTACGGTTCTGGCCGCTGACATGGTGGGCTATAGTCGGCTGATGGAAGCGGATGAGCAAGGCACGCTTGCCCGTCTGCGTACGCACCGTATCGAGCTGATCGACCCGGCAATCGACAAGAACCGCGGAAAAATCATCAAAACAACGGGCGACGGGATGCTGGTTGAATTCCCCAGCGCCAGCGAAGCAGTGACCTGCGCGGTCGAGGTGCAGAACCGGATGTTGCGTCGCAATGCAGATGTTCCGAAGGACCAGCGCATTCATTTCCGCATCGGGATAAATCTGGATGAGATCATTTTTGAGGATGGCGATATCTTTGGCAGCGGCGTCAATATCGCCGCGCGGCTAGAACAATCCGCAAATCCCGGTGACGTTTTGATTTCGGGTGCCGTTCATGAGCAGGTCTCGGGCCGATTGGAATTGCAATATCACGACCTTGGGGATTTGTCGCTGAAGAACCTGTCGCAACCTGTTCACGCTTATCGGGTCGCGTTGGACGCAACCGCTGAGGATGGCGGGCCGTTGGATGAAGGCGATACCAAGGTGGTCAAACCCTCCATCGCGGTATTGCCGTTCGCCAACATGAGCGGAGATACCGAGCAAGAGTTTTTTGCCGACGGTCTGACTGAAGACCTTCTGACCGAGTTGAGCCGCCGGCATGAGCTGTTCGTGATCTCGCGCAATTCCAGTTTTGTCTACAAGGGACAGGCTGTTAATGTGCGTGAGGTGGGTGAAAAGCTGGGCGCGCAATATATTGTCGAAGGGAGTGTTCGGAAGGCCGGCAACAGGGTACGCGTCACCGTACAGCTGATCGACAGTCACAACGATGGCCATGTCTGGGCCGAGAAATATGATCGCGATCTGGATGACATTTTCACCATTCAGGACGAGGTTATCTCGGCCGTGGTCGCGACACTGCCCGGTCGCATCGAAGCCTCGCAGCAAGAAGGTCTGACGCGCAAGAAACCCTCTAACTTTGCGGCCTATGAGTGCGTTTTGGCCGCCAAGGTGCTGCACCATCGGAGCACGCGCGAAGCCAATGTCGAAGCGACCAAGCTGATTGACCGGGCGATCGAACTGGACCCGGACTACGCCCATGCTCATGCCTGGAGCGGGTGTATCCGCGGTCAGGCCTGGGGGTATGGATGGTGCGACGACCGTGAGGCCATGTTGGGCGAGTGTGAAAAAGCGATCCTCAAGGCCGCTTCGTTGGATGACAACGATGCGGATGTTCATCGCCTGATGGCTGCGGTTGAGATCTTGCGAAACAACCTTGGCCGGGCACGGTATCATCAGGAACGCGCGCTGTCGCTGAACCCGAATTATGATCTGGTCGTGGTTCAGATGGGCGAGTTGCTGACTTGGTCGGGCCGTGCCGAGGAAGGCGCCGAGTGGATACAAAAGGCGATGCGCCTGAACCCTCACCATCCGGCACGGTTCTGGAGCCATCTTGGAAAGGCGCGGTTCGGGGCCAAAAATTACGAACAGGCGTTGGAAGATTTCGCGCGCTTGCCCACATTTGACACGGTCCAGAACGCCTATGTTGCGGCCTGCCATGCGTGGCTGGGAAACGAGGCCGAGGCCCGCACTTATGTAGATGCAATCTATGAGGCTCAGCCAGAGTTCAAGATCACCGATCTTGAAGGCATGCTGCACTACGCTAACGACGAAGATTATCAGCATTTCGTCGACGGGATGCAAAAGGCCGGATTGTCCTGACCAACGCTACGAAAAGCGGCCCGCCGAGACGAGCCGCTGTTGGATCAGGTCAGGTCTTTGTAACTGATCTCGCGTGCGTCAGCGCCGGGACCGGTCTTTTCGCGACGCACGATCAGGCGATTCAGAGCATGAATATATGCCTTTGCCGAGGCTACCACAGTATCCGTGTTGGCCGATTGACCGGTGGCGATCATGCCGTCCTCTTCCAAGCGTACTGATACCGTGGCCTGCGCATCGGTACCTTCTGTGACGGCATGCACCTGATACAGCTGCAAATGCGCCTTGTTCGGGAAGATCGCTCGGATTGCCTTGAAGGTTGCGTCGACCGGACCGTCGCCGTGTTCGGTGGCAATGATGTCCTTGCCGTCCACTTCCAGTTCGACCGTCGATTCCGCCTGACCGCCAGTGCCGCAGGTAACTTTCATCGAGACCAGCTGGAGGTGATCGTTCGCTTCATCATCATCCAGCGTCATCAGGGCGATGATGTCGTCGTCGAACACCTCTTTCTTTCGGTCGGCCAGATCCTTGAACCGAACGAAGATATCCTTGAGCTGGTTGTCTCCAACCTCATAGCCCAGCGTGTTCAGCTTGTCGCGCAGCGCCGCGCGGCCCGAGTGTTTGCCCAAGGGCAGCGAAGTGCCGGACAATCCCACATCCTCGGGGCGCATGATCTCGAAATTGTCTCGGTTTTTCAGCATCCCGTCCTGATGGATTCCGCTTTCATGGGCAAAAGCGTTCTTGCCGACGATGGCTTTGTTGAACTGCACGTTAAAGCCCGACACCGTCGCGACGCGTCGCGAGATATGCATGATTTTGGTGGTGTCGATCCCGGTGTGGTACGGCATGATGTCATTGCGCGTGCGCATGGCCATCACAACCTCTTCCAGCGCCGTATTACCAGCACGTTCGCCAAGACCGTTGATTGTGCATTCGATCTGTCGGGCACCGCCGATCACCGCAGCCAAAGAGTTTGCCGTCGCCATGCCAAGGTCGTTGTGGCAGTGGGTGGCAAACACCACTTCGTCTGCGCCAGGTACGGTTTCGATCAGGCGCTTGATCAGATCGGCGCTTTCTACAGGAGCGGTGTAGCCAACTGTATCTGGGATGTTGATCGTTGTCGCTCCGGCCTTGATCGCAATTTCGATTACGCGGCACAAATAATCCCACTCGGTCCGGGTTGCGTCCATCGGCGACCACTGCACGTTTTCACACAGGTTGCGCGCGTGGCTGACGGTTTCGTGGATCTTCTCGGCCATCTCGTCCTGCGTGAGGTTCGGAATGGCGCGGTGCAGCGGCGAGGTGCCGATGAAGGTGTGGATGCGGTTTTGCCCGGCGTGTTTGATCGCCTCCCAGCAGCGGTCGATATCCGCAAAATTGGCGCGCGCCAGGCCGCAGATGCGGCTGTTCTTAGACCGCTCGGCAATCTCGGAGACCGCTTTGAAATCGCCCTCAGAGGCGATGGGGAAGCCTGCTTCGATGATGTCGACGCCCATGTCATCCAGCAGCTCGGCTATCTCGAGCTTTTCGGCATGGGTCATGGTTGCGCCGGGGCTTTGTTCGCCGTCGCGCAAAGTGGTATCGAAGATCAAGACGCGGTCTTGGTCGGTCACGTTGGTCATGGGGTTCTCTTTCTTCTTCTGTCCTAAAGCCTATGGCGCGCGGGCGTCCTCCTCTGAGCGGGCGCGCCGGATGGCACGCTCAGAGGCGGATTAGGATCAGTAGGCCACGCAGCGAGGCACCGCAAAAGGCGGTGTCGGCAACAAGGATATCTGCGCGGTTGATCATGGGCGGAATTTATACAGTGCCTGCCGGGAATGAAAAGCCCCATTTGCAGGGCGCTGACCCGGATACTTTTTTCGGCAGTTGAACCGTCAAAGAAGCCGTCTAGCTGTAGCTTATGGAAACGGCATTGATCATCGGCGCTTCAGGCGGCATCGGGCGGGCGATCTGCCAACATCTGACCGGGCAGGGGGTGTCGGTGACATCCCAGTCACGCTCTGTCAACGGATTCGACCTGGCCGACCCGGACGGCGTGCAGCGTGCGTTGAGCGAATTGCCGGGACCTTACGATCTGATCCTCGTGGCCTCGGGCGCGCTTGAGATCAACGGGGCCGCGCCGGAAAAAACAATCCGATCGGTCTCGGCGCAGGCAATGATGGATCAGTTTGCGCTGAATGCGGTCGGGCCAGCGCTAATTCTAAGCCACGCGGCAAGGCTGTTGCCGCGAGACCGGCGGGCGATCTGTGCAGTTTTGTCCGCGCGGGTCGGGTCGATTGGAGATAACCGGCTGGGCGGCTGGGTCAGCTATCGCGCGGCGAAAGCTGCGGTGAACCAGATCGTTCATACAACTGCAATCGAACTGGCCCGAACTCACGCGCAAACGATTTGTGTCGCGCTGCATCCGGGCACCGTAAAAACAGAGTTCACGCGAAAATACCTCGGTCGACACCCGGCCGTTGCCCCCGATGACGCCGCCGCAAACTTGCTGAACGTCATGCAGGCCCTCACCCCTGCCGATACCGGAGGGTTTTTCGACTGGGCCGGAAAGACCGTGCAATGGTAAAGGCTCAGCCGTCCGAACTGGTGGTTTCGGATGAGGTCGCCTCAGAATCAGGTTCGGGCTCGGTCTGAGGTGCATCCGCGTCCGTGATTTTGTCGTTGTCCCAGACGCCGGTTTCTTCCTGACCATTGGCATAGCGCATCGTACCGTTGCCCTGACGCTTGGCGTTTACAAAACTGCCTTCATAGACATCTCCGCTAGGATAGGTCGCGACTCCATCGCCGGTAATTTTGCCGTCGGACCATTGACCGGAATAGCTGAACCCGTTTGCCATGACGATTTCGCCCTGCCCCTGGCGCTTGCCGGCGACAAACTCGCCAGAATAAACCGTCCCGTCAGGATAGGTGGAAATGCCCTTGCCTTGCCGCAGCCCGTCAACCCATTCGCCGTCATAGCTGGCCCCGTCGGCCGAAGTCAGGATGCCGTTGCCGTGATTGCGTGCGTTCTTGAACTGGCCTTTGTAAACCGTGCCATTGGTGTAAGTCGAAACGCCCTGACCTTCGATCACTCCGGCGATCCAGTCGCCGTCATAGGTCGAGCCGTTCGGATAGGTGATGCGACCTTTGCCTTCTGCCAGATCAGCCTTGAAGTCGCCGACATAGATGGACCCGTCGGGATAGGTGACTTCGCCCAGCCCTTCGATCAGGCCATTGGTCCATTCGCCGGTATAGACAAAGCCATCGGTACCAGTGAAGGTGCCCTGCCCGTGGCGGAAGCCATCGACATAGTCCCCTTCGTAGACGTCGCCATTGGAATAGACCACTTTGCCTTTGCCATGACGGCGGCCCTTGTCCAGATCGCCTTCGTAAACATCGCCGTTCACATAGGACATGCGGCCTTGTCCGGTGATGCTGTCCTCGGCCCAGTCGCCGACATAGGTCATGCCATCCGGCAGGGTCAGGCTGCCCTGACCGTGGCGCTGCCCATCCTTAACGTCGCCCTCGTAGACGTCGCCGTTGGAATAGGTGATCTTGCCCTTGCCCTGTTTCGCGCCGTCCAGCCAATCGCCGTCATAGCTGTAGCCACCGGGGACAGTCATCACACCTTTGCCGTGATGCTGTGCGTTCTGAAAGCCGCCCTCATACCGCACGCCATTGGCGTAGACCGCGACGCCTTGCCCGGTGATCGTGCCATCGGACCACTCACCTTCATAGCTGCCGCCATCGGCAAAGACGATCTTGCCGCGCCCTTCGGGCTGGCCTTTCTGGAACATCCCTTCATAGATCGAGCCGTTGACGTAGCGGGCAATGCCTTTGCCCTGAATCTCACCCTCGAACCATTCGCCTTCGTAGACAAAGCCGTTGGGTAGGCGGTAGGTGCCGGTTCCGTGCCGCAGGCCGTTTTCAAAGGTGCCCTCGTAGACCCCTCCGACCTCGTCATCCTTTTGGATAACTTCACCGCTTTGTGCCATGGCACCCGCAGCGATCAGGGCCATGGCTGATGCGGCAATTGTTGTGCGTAAAGCGTTCATGATCGGTCCTGCCTGCCCGGTTTTCGTCATTTCGCGTAAAACTAAGGTACTGCCGGGGGCAGAGCAACGGGTTTTGCCGCATTTGCCTTTCACTCGCGCAATGATCTGCTAAATGGCAGTAAGACTGAC
This sequence comes from Ruegeria sp., assembly GCF_965221235.1. Lineage (GTDB taxonomy): Bacteria > Pseudomonadota > Alphaproteobacteria > Rhodobacterales > Rhodobacteraceae > Ruegeria. The sequence goes on along the minus strand of NZ_CBDCRS010000004.1, from coordinate 1,189,835 downwards.
GAGGGCAAGAGGGCACAATGGCCGACCGTTTCCGCATCACTCTGGCGCAACTCAACCCTACGGTAGGGGATATCGGGGGCAATGCCGCCAAGGCGCTGGCCGTCTGGCAGCAGGCGCGCGAGGCTGGGGCCGATCTGGTGGCATTCCCCGAGATGTTCATCACCGGCTACAATACGCAGGATCTGGTGATGAAACCCGCGTTTCACCGCGCGGCGATGGATGCGGTTGAAGAGCTGGCCATTCAATGCGCTGACGGTCCGGCGGTGGCAATTGGGGGGCCGTGGACCGAGGACGGCAATCTGTTCAACGCCTATCTGATCCTTAAGGGCGGGCGGATCGGCAGCAAAGCGCTGAAGCATCACCTGCCCAATGAGACAGTGTTCGACGAAGTGCGCCTTTACGACGCCGGGCCTCTGGGTGGGCCTTACGCGGTCGGCAACACGCGCATTGGCAGCCCGATTTGCGAAGACAGTTGGCACCCGGACGTGGCCGAAACCCTTGAAGAAACCGGTGCAGAGTTCCTGCTGATCCCCAACGGGTCCCCTTATTTCCGCAACAAATACGACATTCGCCTGAATCACATGGTAGCCCGCGTGGTCGAGACCGGCCTGCCGCTGATCTACCTGAACATGGTGGGCGGTCAGGACGATCAGGTGTTCGACGGCGCCACATTCGGCCTGAACCCGGGCGGGGAGCTGGCCTTTCGGATGCCCGTTTTCGACGAGGCTGTGACCCATGTCGATCTGGAGCGCGGCGACCAGGGCTGGCGCATCGTGCCGGACGAAATCGTGCCGCAACCGGATGAATGGGAACAGGACTATCGCGCGATGGTGCAATCCCTGCGTGATTACATGGGTAAGACCGGGTTCAAAAAGGCTCTGCTGGGCCTGTCAGGCGGGGTCGACTCCGCCTTGGTCGCGGCAATTGCCGTGGATGCCATCGGGGCCGAGAATGTCCGCTGTGTGATGCTGCCGTCGGAATACACCAGTCAGGCCTCGCTGGATGATGCCGAGGCAGTCGCCAAGGCACTGGGCGTTCACTATGACTACGTTCCGATTTCGGACAGCCGGGCAGCAGTGACAAAGACTCTGGCCCCTCTGTTCGCCGAGCGCGAGGCCGATCTGACCGAAGAGAATATCCAGTCCCGTCTGCGTGGCCTGCTGTTGATGGCGATCTCAAACAAATTTGGCGAGATGTTGCTGACCACAGGCAACAAGTCCGAGGTCGCGGTGGGGTACGCCACCATCTATGGCGACATGAACGGCGGTTATAACCCGATCAAAGACCTGTATAAAACGCGCGTGTTTGAGACCTGCCGCTGGCGCAACGTCAATCACCGCGACTGGATGATGGGGCCTGAGGGTGAAGTGATCCGCCCCTCTGTCATCGACAAACCGCCGAGTGCTGAGTTGCGTGAAGATCAGAAGGACAGCGACAGCTTGCCGGATTATCCGATTCTGGACGCGATACTGGATATTCTGGTCGATCAGGACGGATCAATCGCCGATTGCGTAGCCGCCGGGTTCGATGAAGCCGTCGCGAGACGGGTCGAGCACCTGATCTATATCAGCGAGTATAAACGCTTTCAGTCCGCCCCCGGCACGCGCCTGACCAGCCGAGCCTTCTGGCTGGACCGCCGGTATCCGATTGTGAATCGCTGGCGTGACCGCAGTTGACCCGCGCGCGCGGACTGGGTGTTTGATCCTCTTGTTTCCAACTTCGGGCCGGTGAACTACCTGATCATTGGATTGTTTCGACAAAGTGAATGATAGGTTAATATTCGGCCGCTCGGGGCGAACTACACCTTGATATCGTGACATTTTCTTGCCACATTTTAGCTTAATTGATGCCTCACATAAGGCGGTGCGACACATTTCATTCGGTTCGTTTTCGACGGACAGGCACCGGCGGCCACTGTGGCGCATTTAGTTTTGAATGTCTGAGTTAACGATTTGGTGTGATTATTATGCATGAGGGATACGATAAACCTCTTCATCCGCCCCTGAGATACAAGTCAATGGAATCTGAGGGGCATGTCCTGGACGAAGCAAAGGTGGATTCGGCGATTGCCGATCTCCTTCGCGATGATGAGCCTGAAGAACCCGAGCCTGCGGCGGAACCGGTAAAAACGCACGATGCTTTTCCCGACCTGCCCGATCAGGCCGAGATGGATGAAGAAACCGCGGCACAAGACACGGGGCTGTCGGCTACGCTGCGTCAGAAATGGGCCGAACTGCGCGGCGCGGCCTGAATTTCGTGAGAATTATGAGTGGGATGGCGCGATGTTTCCGCGCCTGTTGGCGCGTTTGCCACAGCTTCTTAAAATTGCAATTGGTGGGTCACATGGCGTGTTGCCTCTGCGCTCGCTCCGCGCCTTCATGGCAGTTCAAGCCACGAAGTAAGAGCGGTTGATGCCCGGCCCAAAGCCAACCCCCGTTGAACCTGACTTGCACTTGCCCAAATCCGTGGATGTCGTCGTGATTGGGGGCGGGATTATTGGCGCGTCAACTGCGCTGGAACTGTCTGAACGCGGCGCGTCGGTTCTGCTGTGCGAAAAGGGGCATATTGCGGGCGAGCAAAGCTCTCGCAATTGGGGATGGGTGCGGCTGGGAATGCGCGACCCTCGGGAAATCCCGCTGATGGCTGAGGCGCACCGCATCTGGCAGGGTTTGGATCAGCGCGTCGGGCGCAAGACTGGCTACACCCGTTCCGGCATTGTGTTTGGCGCGTCCGGCAAACGGGGCAGCGGCCAGTTGGAACGGTGGCTGCGCCATGTGGAGGGGTTAGAGACTGGTGCAAAACTGGTGGCAGGGGCCGAGATGGACGCCCTGCTGCCGGGCAATCAGGCCACTTACGATTGTGCCCTGTACATGCCGCAGGATGGCCGGGCCGAGCCGCAATGGGCCGCCCCCGCCATCGCCGAAGCAGCGCGCGACAAGGGCGCTGTTCTGATGACTCAATGTGCGGTGCGCAGCGTCGAGACGGACGATCAGGGTATTACTGGCGTATTTACCGAGCGTGGTCGGGTCGCCTGCCGCTATGTGGTTCTGGCCGGAGGTGCATGGTCACGTCTGTTTGCTGGAAATGCGGGGATTGATCTGCCGCAGCTCAAGGTTCTGAACACGGTATTGCGGACCTCTCCGATCGAAGGTCCAAACACGGCGCTTTGGGCAGATCCCTTTGCCATCCGGAAACGGGCCGATGGCGGCTATACAATCGCCTCGGGGCATGAAAACACGGTTGATATCGTGCCCGACAGTTTTCGGCTGGCGCGTCAATTCCTGCCCGCTTTCGCTCAGGAATGGCGATCATTGCGTTTTCGGGTCTCCAAACGGTGGCGCGTCGAGGCGCAAGAGGCGCGAAACTGGCTGCCCACCGACGTGACGCCGTTTGAAAAGTGTCGCGTGCTGGACCCCGAACCCTCGTCCAAAGCACTGCGGCAAGCCTGGGCGGCTGCTCGCAAAGGGTTTCCAGCGCTGGAACAGGCCGAAATCGTGCAAAGCTGGGCTGGGATGATTGATGTGACCCCGGACGCGGTGCCGGTGATCTCGGGTGTCGATCATATGCCGGGCATGTATATCGCGACCGGGTTTTCAGGCCATGGCTTCGGCATTGGGCCAGCCGCGGGCCGTCTGATGGCTGATCTGGTCGCAGAGACCACGCCCTGCGTCGATCCGGCCGCCTTTCGCCTGTCCCGCTTTACGGATGGCTCAAAGGTGCGGCCGGACCCTGGGTATTAGGGCTTAACCCATCATCTGATAGCTGACCGGGACAAAGCGGAACCCGTCACCTCGGGTTTCCACAAAGCCCGCCGCCGGGAACGGCATGTGATACCCGATCATCGGGATCTTGTCGGCCGCCAGCATGCCCAGCACATTGCGCCGCGAAGCGGTGGCGGCGGCCTTGTCCATGTCAAACCGCACTTCCCATTCCGGGTGCGCAAAGGACCAGACATAGTGGTTGGCCAGGTCAGCTGTCAGCACCAGCCGCTGGCCGTTGCTTTCCAGATGATAAACTGTGTGGCCGGGCGTATGGCCATATGCCGCCACTGCGGTAATGCCTGAAGTGACTTCGCCGCCATCGCCGAGGAAAGACATCTTCTCGGCCAACGGAGTGACTTTCGCTGCAACCAGATCGCCCACTCGATTGCCTGCGTCCTGAGCGGCCCAGAAATCATATTCGGGCGACGCGGTCACATAGCGTGCGTTCGGAAAGGTCGGCGCATCGCCCGTGGTCATGCCGCCGATATGGTCGGGGTGCATATGGGTAATGACAACGACGTCAATCTGGTCCGGTGTGACACCTGCATCCGCCAGCGCGGCCTGAATGCCGCCTTGGCCGAGGCCCGTGTCAAACAGAACCAGCTCGGCCCCGGTATTGACCAGCGTTGGCGTGAAGAAGAACTGCGCGATGTCGGGCGAGATGAAATTGTCGGCTGATACCTTGGCGAATTCTTCGTCCGAGGCTCCGCCGCCGAAAATTTCCTGCGCGCCGTCACGGGGCAAACTGCCATCCAGCAGTGTTGTAACGGTGAAGTCGCCCAGCGTGAAAGATTTGGCGATGGTCGAGTTTGCCTTGGCCTCCGCTCCGGCGGCCAAAAGTGGGGTTGCGGCTGCTGCAAATGGCAAGGCAGCCGCGGAACCCAGTGCGGCGCGGCGTGTTAATTTGATGGTCATTTTGGTTCTCCCTGTCAAAACACCATGGGGTGCAGTTAGCTCGGCGTGTGTCTCTTGCCAGTTTATACCCTGTTGATATGGGCTGCGTGGATGAACATTACGTGTTAATTTTTGTTCATGGCGCGATCAGGAAACAAGACCGTCCCCACAGGCGAAAGCGTCGAGGCGTTTCTGTCTTCGGTACAACCATCCGCGAAGGCTGCGGATGCGCGGGCGCTGGATGCTCTTTTCCGCACAGTCACAGGGTTTGAACCGGCCATGTGGGGGCCGTCGATCGTGGGCTATGGCCGCTATCACTATCGCTATAAATCCGGGCGCGAGGGGGATTTTCTGGCTACAGGGTTTTCTCCGCGCAAAACGGCGTTGTCGATCTACATCATGCCGGGATATGCGGATTTTGGCGATATCCTGTCCCGGCTTGGTAAGCATAAAACGGGCAAGTCCTGCCTTTACGTGAACAAGCTGGCCGATATTGACCCCGAGGTCCTGTCTGAATTGATCCGTGCGGGGCTGGCTGATCTGGAAACGCACTGGCCGGTCCATCCTGGATGACCCCTTCAGTTTTGCAGAAATACTCTCGCTGACAGCACACGTCGCCCGGCGCGTTCCCTTCATCTGCTGGACAAAACGTCCTTCCTGTGACATGAGCCGCGCCAACAGGAGAACTCCATGACCACCACCCGTTTTGCCCCGTCGCCCACCGGTTACATCCATGTGGGCAACCTACGCACCGCCTTGATGAACTATCTGATCGCCCGCAAGGCTGGCGGTACGTTTATCCTGCGCATCGACGACACCGACCCGGAGCGGTCGAAAGAGGAATATGTCGACGCCATCAAGCAGGATCTGGACTGGCTGGGCCTGCATTGGGATCGGGTTGAACGTCAGTCAGAGCGGCTGGATCGCTATGCCGAGGCTGCCGACAAGCTGCGTGAGATGGGTCGGTTTTACGAGGCATTCGAGACACCGACTGAGCTGGACCTCAAGCGCAAGAAGCAACTGAACATGGGCAAGCCGCCGGTCTATGACCGCGCTGCGTTGAACCTGTCGGACGCCGAGAAAGAGGCTCTGCGCGCGGAACGTGGCAATGGCGTCTGGCGTTTTAAACTGGATCATGAGCGGATCGAGTGGACTGATGGCATTCTCGGTGACATCTCGATTGATGCAGCCTCGGTTTCTGACCCGGTGCTGATCCGCGGCGATGGTCAGGTGCTGTATACGATTGCGTCGGTGGTCGACGATACCGAGATGGGCGTGACCGACGTGGTGCGTGGCTCGGATCATGTGACCAACACCGCAACCCAGATTCAGATCATCGAGGCGCTGGGCGGCACTTGCCCCCGTTTTGCGCACCATTCCCTGCTGACCGGCCCACAGGGTGAGGCGCTGTCAAAGCGTCTGGGCACACTGGCCCTGCGCGATTTGCGCGAACAGGGCGTGCAGCCGATGGCCTTGTTGAGCCTGATGGCGCGTCTGGGCTCGTCTGATCCGGTCGAGTTGCGTTCGGACATGGCCGAGCTGATTGAGGGTTTCGACGTAAACCGCTTTGGTGCAGCGCCGACCAAATTCGATGTTCAGGACCTGTTCCCACTAACAGCAAAGCACCTGCAATCGCTGCCTCTGACCGATGTGGCTGATGCAGTCGCGGATGCTGGCGTACCGGCAGAACTGGCTGAGCCGTTCTGGGCGATGGCGCGTGAGAACATCACCACGCTGGCCGACCTCAAAGGCTGGTGGGAGCTGTGCCGCGATGGCGCTGAACCTCTGATCGCCGATGAAGATCGTGAGTTCATCGCCGAGGCCATTGCGTTGCTGCCGGAAGGTTCGTTTGATGGCGAGACCTGGGGTACTTGGACCAAGGCAGTAAAAGAGGCTACGGGCCGTAAAGGTAAGGGCCTGTTCATGCCGCTACGAAAGGCACTGACCGGCATGGAGCGGGGGCCAGAGATGGCGGCGCTCTTGCCTCTGCTTCAGGTGATCCGCGCGCGGGGGTAAGGGACCGCGCCTTCGGCGACCGTATTTGGGACGAGAAGAAGGGGTGGGCCTGTGCGCCTGCCCCTTTTCGTTACGCTGGCTGGACCAAGCGGGCTTTAAGTCTGGCTAGGCGGTCGTCGACGAAGGCAGTTTCGGACGGATTTAGCTGTTGATGGCGCGGGTAGCGGGGTTCAGCGCGGTCGTTCAGGATCGGGCTGTCCCACCCTTCGGTCGTGGCAAAGAATCGGTCCGCCCCGTCTTCTCCGAATGCGCGCAGATACCCCTGCACAACCACGTCGATATAGCTGAGCAGCAGCGGGTGGCGATTACTGGGTTCGGCGTGTCGGCCGGGTGGCACCGAGTAAACTGCGATTTCAACGTCGTGGGTCAGAGGGTGCGTGATTGCATCGGTCGCGGGAACCCGGTCATAAGCCCATTCCCGTTCATCCAGTGCTGCCCAGTCATTTTTAGGGACATGGGCAATCATTCCTTCGATCTCGCAATCCGGGTCCGGCACGGCGGTCAGGAAGGCCACGGGGCGCAGGTCTGTATGCCGCCATGCGCGCCGCCACCCTTTCAGTTTCGCAGGATGTGGATCGGGGAAATCATGCGTCGAAAGGTTCACAAGGCTGCCGTAGCCAAAGAAATAGGGGTCAGCCATGGGGTGCATGTCCTTTTTAAGCGATTGATGTATGTCAAACCGCTTTTTTGCCGGACATGCAATAAGGTCGCATCTTGATTTCTGGGAGGCCACCATGCGGATTACCAAACGGACAAATATTGCCGTACGCCTGTTGATGTATTGTGCCGCGCATCAGGATCGGCTTGTGACAAAGGCCGAGATCGCCGAGGTCTGCAACATCTCTGAGAACCATCTGGCGCAGGTGATCAATCAGCTAAGTCAGCTGAATTACCTGAGCACTCAGCGTGGCCGCAACGGCGGCATGTCGCTGGCGCATCCCGCCGATCAAATCCGTATTGGGTCGGTTTTTCGCCATGTCGAGGGCAACTTGCCGATCGCCGAGTGTTTTGCTGATGCTGACAACACCTGCCCGCTGACCGACGCTTGCCGCTTGCGTGTAGCGCTGCAAGACGCGGCCGAGGTGTTTTATGCCTCGCTGGACGAGATCACGCTGGATGCGCTTGTCTGTGACAACGATCATTTGCTTCAAATCCTGCAACCGGTGGCTTGCGTCCGCTAGTCAGCGGCGCGCAGGATGCGGGCCGGGCGGACGGCCAGTGGGCGCAAGGCAAAGATGAGGCCCGCGCCCAGGGTCACAAGGATTCCTGCCAATACGATGCCCAGGGCCGAGCCCCAAATGACCGAGAATCCGGTGTCGAAGATATAGGTGGCCACGGCCCAGCCGCCCAGAATTCCAACCAGTAAGGCCACGCAGCCTGCCGCCGCGCCCAGCAAGACTGAGCGCAGAGCAAAGCTGATCAGGATACGGCGCCGGTCTGCGCCCAGCGTCTTCAGGATGGCAGACTCGTAACGCCGTGCGGATTCGCCTGCTGCCGCCGCTCCGATCAGAACCAGAAAACCGGTGAGCAGTGAGATACCCGCGCCATATGAGGTGGCCGCCGCTAGGCCAGCCAGCAGGCCCGACACGCGGTCGATCGCATCGCGCACACGGATCGCGGTGATGTTCGGGAATTGCCCGGCCAGATCGCGCAGGATGGCGGCTTCGGCTTGTTCTTCGGCATAGACGGTGGCGATGAAACTGTGCGGCGCTCCGGCCAGGGCGGACGGGTTCATTGACATAATGAAGCCCATGCCAGCGGTTGAGAAATCGACCTCGCGCAGGGATGTGATCTGAGCCGTGATATCGCGGCCCAAAATGTTCACTGTCAGCTCATCGCCAAGGGACAGACCCATTTCCTCGGCCTCTTCTGCGGCGAAGCTGACTTGTGGGGTGCCAGAATAATCCTCGTCCCACCATTCGCCTGCGGTGACACGGGCGTTTTCCGGCGGGTTGACGGAATAGGTTACGCCCCGGTCGCCTTCCAGAACCCAATGATCCCCCGCAACATCGCGCGCAGGCTGGCCGTTGATCTGCGTTATGATCCCGCGCAGCATTGGGGCGCTTTCGATGCGGCTGACGGCGGGGTCGGTTTCGAGCCGGTCTGTAAAGCCGGGCATTTGGTCCTTTTGGATGTCGACGAAGAAATACGACGGGGCCACGTCCGGCAGATTGCCTGAGATCGCGTTGCGCAGGGTGCCGTCGATTTGCCCGACAGCGGCCAGAACGGACAGGCCCAATCCCAGAGACAGCACCACCGAAGCCGCCCCTTCGCGCGGGTCCGAGATGGCCGACAAAGCCCAACGCAGCGCCGGGCGACCACGCGCTGACTTCGCGCTGACACGGGCCAGTTTCCGGATTCCAAAGGCGGAGAGAGACAGGAGAAACAACGCGCCAACCAGCCCGCCACTTGTCCATAGTGTCAGGCGGGTTGAGCCACTGAACCATGCGGCCGACGCGATCAGCAACGCCAGACCGATGGCCGTAGCCGCCACAAACACTGGGCGTGGAATGGCCTTTGCCGAAGACAACGCATCGCGAAACAGTGTTGCAGCCCTGACTTCCTCGGTTCGGGCAAGGGGCCAGAGCGTGAAGAGGAACGCGGTCAGAACTCCGTACAGCGCTGCTTCGGCCAAGGGGCGGGGATATAGGGCGAATTCTGTCGGGACGGGCAGGCGTGCTTCGATCAGCGGGGCCAGCAGTAACGGGAGTACGCCACCCAGAATGATGCCTAGAACGATCCCAATGCCAGATAGCACTCCGATCTGGATCATATAGGTTTGGAAGACGGTTGCCCGATCTGCGCCTAACGTGCGCAGGGTGGCGATGGTTTCCGTTTTTTGCGCCAGGTAAGCGCGCACCGCAGCGGACACGCCAATGCCGCCAACTGCAAGACCGGACAGCCCGACCAGAACCAGAAAGGCGCTGAGACGGGCGACGAATTCGGCGATCCCCGGCGCGCCATTGCGGGCATCGGTCCAGCGCATTCCAGTGCCGTCAAAGTTTTGCCGAGCAGTTGCGGACACGGACACAATGTCGGTGTCCGGCGGCAGGTCCAGCCGGTATTTTGTGGAAAACAACGTCCCTGGCGCCAATAGACCCGAGGCCTGTAAATCCTCCGTACGAACCAGTGTACGCGGCCCCAACCCGAATCCATCAGCCGCCCCATCCGGTTCGACAATCAAGGCGGCAGTCAGTGTAAAGTCCTGCGTGCCGAGGGCGAAGCGGTCCCCGATAGACAGGCCCAGCCGATCTATCAGAACGGGGTCCATGACCGCCCCGGGCAGGCCATCCGCCCCGTTCAGGGCAGTGGCGAGAGGTTGGTCTGGCTCCAGCACTGGTGTACCCAGCAACGGATAGGCCGCGTCCACCGATTTCACCTGCGTCAGCGCGCGTTCGGTTCCCTCGCCTTGCCGAACCACTGCCATCGAACGGAAATCGACCACCTCAGAGACATCCGTGGCGGTTTGCTGCATCCAGACACGCTCGTCTTCGGTTGCGAAGCGATAGGTGAACTCCAACTGCGCATCACCGCCCAGCAGCGCGGCACCTTCATTTGTCAAACCAGTCTGAATGGCCGACCTTACCGATCCGACAGCGGCAATGGCGGCAACGCCCAAAGCCAGGCAGGCTATAAACACACGAAAGCCGTGCACGCCGCCGCGTAGTTCACGTCGCGCCAGTCGAGCGGCCAGTCGCAGACTCATTCCGCCGCCTCTTGCTGTGCGTCTTCAGCGATTGTGCCGTCGCGCAGCCGCACAACCCGGTCGCATTTTCGGGCAAGGCTGTGGCTGTGCGTGACCAGTACCAGCGTCGCGCCGTGGCGGTCGCGCAGACCGAACAGCAGATCTACGATGGCCGCGCCATTTGCCTCATCCAGATTGCCAGTGGGCTCATCAGCCAACAGGATTTGAGGTCGCGGGGCAGAAGCGCGGGCCAGCGCCACCCGTTGCTGTTCACCGCCAGACAACTGTGCTGGATAATGATCGCGGCGATGCGACAGACCCACTGCATCCAGTTCCGCCTCGGCCCTGTCAAACGCATCTCGGTGCCCGGCCAATTCCAGCGGCGTAGCGACGTTCTCCAACGCGGTCATGGTTGGGATCAGGTGAAAGTTCTGGAACACCACTCCCATCGCATCGCGCCGGAACCGGGCCAGCGCGTCCTCGTCCATATCCGTCAGATTCTGACCCAAAGCGGTGATCTGACCTGCCGTTGCCTGCTCTAACCCGCCCATCAGCATCAGCAGCGAGGACTTGCCGGACCCGGACGGCCCGACCAGCCCCAGCGTTTCGCCTTGGGTCACAGTTAGAGAGATGTCATGCAGGATATTGACCCGCCCGGCATTGCCATCCAGCGACAAAGCGGCATTTTGGAGCGAAAGTACGGGTGTCGTCATAAGTCTGTCCAGGCGAGGGCGATCATTTGGGATATGGAGCGGATCTGATGTTACGCAAGGCTTTGATGTCGGCGCTGTTTGTCTGCTGCGGCTTTACCGCCACAGCCGAACAGGTGGTGATCGCAGCGCTCGGGGATTCTTTGACGCAAGGCTACGGGCTGCCGGAGCAGGACGGGTTTGTCCCTCAGCTGGATCGGTGGTTGCAGGCACAGGGCGCGGATGTACGCCTTATCAATGCCGGTGTGTCGGGGGACACGACAGCTGGCGGTGCCGCGCGGGTGGATTGGACGCTGACGCCGGATGTGGACGGAATGATTGTGGCCCTTGGAGGCAACGACCTGCTACGCGGCATCGACCCGGCCGTGTCGCGTACCAACCTTGAGACGATTGTCCGGGCGGCGGATACCGCGGGGGTCGATGTCCTGCTGGTCGGAATGCAGGCTCCGGGAAACTATGGGGCCGATTACAAAGTGGCCTTCGATGCCATCTATCCTGAATTAGCGCGGCAGTATGAGACTCTGTATGCGCCCAGCTTTTTTGAGGGCCTGTCGGCAAATGGCGATCCGAATGCGGTCGGGGCGTTCATGCAACCGGATGGAATTCACCCCAACGCCAAAGGCGTCGCCTTGATTGTCGAGGCTTTGGGGCCAAAGGTGTTGGAACTGGTCAATGAGGTTACAAAACAGGAGTAACACATGCCGGGGCGGTTCTTTCTGACGCGACCAATCTCTGAAATCGCTGCGTTGCTGGGTGTTTCAGGGGACGTACCCGATCAACCGGCCCGTCGGAATATACAGCCGGGGCAAGAGATGCTGGTGCTGAACCAGACAAGGCTGGTGCCAATGCGCTGGGGAATGATCCCGGTCGGTCGGGTCAACGCGCGTGGTCGTCCGGTGATGGAGACCATCTTTAACGCCCGCTCCGAGACTGTCTTTGACAAAACCGCGTTTGAGGGCGTCGGCCGCGCGGTTGTTCCAGTGGATGGATGGTACGAATGGACCGGAGAAAAGCGCCGCAAGACCGCGTGGCGTATCTCATCTGCTGACGGCGCGCCGCTCTACTTTGCTGCGATCACGGACATATGGCAGGCACCCGGCGGATTGCAGGTGGATCAGTTTGCCGCCGTGACATGCGAGCCAAATGGCGATGTGAAACCCATCCATCACAGGATGGGCGTTCTGTTGAAAGCGTCAGACATAGTCACCTGGCTGACCGGATCGGAGAAACAAGCGCAAGAACTAACGCGGCCATGGCCCGACGGATTGCTGCATATCCAAGAGGCGAAAGACGTGGATTGGTCGGCGCCTTGATCCGCCGATCAAACCACTGTCACAACCGTTCCGATTGGCACCCGTTGGTACAGGTCGATCACATGCTCATTCAGCATCCGGATACAGCCGTTTGACGCCGCCCGCCCGATGGTTTGCGGCTGGGTGGTGCCGTGGATGCGAAAATAGGTATCGACGCCGTTCTGGAACAGATACAGCGCCCGTGCGCCCAGCGGGTTGTCACCTCCACCGGGCTGGACATAGTCGTTGTCCTTGAACCGGGCATAGGTGACGGGTTCGCGTTCGATCATCTCATCAGTCGGTCGCCAGGTGGGCCACTCTTTCTTGACGTCGATCGTAGCGGTGCCGGTGAACTCAAGCCCGGCCTTGCCGACCCCGCAACCATAGCGGATCGCCTTGCGCGGCTCGGTCACGTAGTAGAGGTAAAAGGACCGGGGGACGACCAGCAACTGACCCGGCTGGAACTCTTTCTTGATTCGCACGAATTGCGGTGTGGGATCGTATTCGACAGCTTTCTTCTTGGCGATCGCAACACCCGGCACAAGGCTGGCGGCGGCGGTCGCTGTCAGGAAAGTACGGCGCGTGAACATGGCAGCTCTCTTCAAAACAACAGAATAATCTTGACCCTAATGTCGGAATGATAGCCGATACGGTCAATCACTGGGGAAGAGTAACGCAACTGTGATGTAATCGTCCGGCCACACCTGCGTGTCGGCAAAATGCGCGCAGTGGTGGTGCCGGGAAAGATAAGGGCCGGGGAATGCCCGGCCCTTTCAACGGCTTATGCCAGTTGAATGTCGTCCGCGCTTTCGCGGCCGTCACGACCCGAGCGCAGCTCGTATGTGACTTTCTGGTTGTCGGCCAGACCGGTCAGGCCCGAGCGCTCGACAGCCGAGATGTGAACGAAGATGTCTTTGCCGCCATCTTCGGGTGCAATAAAGCCGTAGCCTTTGGTGGTGTTGAACCATTTTACGGTGCCTGCGGGCATATCCGTTGTCTCCTAATTGGTGCTGCCCACGTAGATGCGGCAGCCTGGCGTCGTCGGTCTGGATCGAGTGACTGAGCGCCGTAGAAGGAGACAGTAGGTCGAAATAGAAAAACGTTAGCCCTTTGGATATGGCATTGGGGTGGGGTTGTGGCAAGCACCTAACGCCTAAAATGCCCGAACAAGTCGGTTTTTGCTATATTGGCTTAGCTAGATCACCAACCTCGGCTTTCAAAGGCATCCAGTCCTCTCTTGGGTTTTCTTCAACCTCCTCCACGCTGGCACCGAGTACTGCGATGCCCCCAGTTCTCCGTGTTATCACTTTGCGCCCAGGCGAGTTTTCACGTTGATCGCTTGAGATTGTGGATATCCGCTCCTGTAAATGCGTAACACGAGCTTTCCCCACTACGGTTTCCAGAACTCCAAGGTCTTCGCCTGTTTTGGGGTCGATAACATTTTCTCCAACGCGAAAAACGAGGAAGCGATCACCGCTGGAAACTCCAGCGGCTTCGCCAGAGTTAATCACAAGTGTGTACTCATCTATGACTTGCACGACTCTTGGTAAACCTTCGTATTTGTTGTCGTTCATCGGTATAGCCCTGGTTTTACTAGGATATCGTCCTTTGAAGCCTTTAGAGCTGCAAGATAATCAGGATGATCACTGTCAATCGCAGCTGTTTTCAATTGAACGAGTTCATTAGATTGTATGTTTATGACCTCGGCTCCGCATATTAGCTTTTCGAAGTCATCTTCTATCAAATAGATCGCGGTTCCGACGCCAATACCAAGCCACGGACTTTTCTCAACGATAAGTATTCCGTCGTCTCTTACAACACGGACTTTAGGCGAAGCGAGGTAGTCCTCAGGTTGCCAGCTAACTATGAGCCATCCAACTAAAAGTAGTAAGAACCAATACGCACCATGGGTCAGCAACAGCTTGCTGTTGCTATCTACCCATGTTTGACCTTTGCTGATTTGCACAACCACAAAAACGACAGCAAGAAATCCGCCTATACTGCCTATAGCTTTTGTGTAACTCAGAAAGTCTTTTTTGAAAATTTCCGACACGGTATGTCTACAATACAAATTAACGCATCGCGCCAGTAGCGCGATGCTCTTTCCCCGAGAGTACAATCGTAAGCATAAAGCTCAAGAGCTTTTTTTAACGCGCAAACTTCTTATGCTTTAACCGCTTTGGCTCCAGTGCATCTGGACCCAAGCGGCGCTTTTTGTCCTCTTCGTAATCCTCGAAGTTGCCCTCGAACCACTCCACATGAGCATCCCCCTCGAACGCCAGAATATGCGTGCAAATCCGGTCAAGGAAGAAGCGGTCGTGTGAGATGACCACGGCGCAGCCGGCAAAATCGACCAGGGCGTCTTCCAGCGCGCGCAGGGTTTCGACGTCGAGATCGTTGGTCGGTTCGTCGAGCAGCAACACGTTGCCGCCCTCTTTCAACAGGCGGGCCATGTGGACGCGGTTGCGTTCACCGCCGGATAGCAGCGAGACCTTTTTCTGCTGGTCGCCGCCCTTGAAGTTGAAGGACGAGCAATAGGCGCGGGAATTGACCTGCGCATCGCCCAGCTGAATGATCTCGGCGCCCCCGGTGATCGCCTCCCACACGGTGTCGTTGTCTTTCAGGTCGTCGCGGGACTGGTCGACATAGGACAGCTCGACCGTGTCGCCCAGCGTGATGGTGCCGCTATCGGGCTGTTCCTGACCGGTGAGCATTTTGAACAGCGTCGATTTACCCGCACCGTTGGGGCCGATAACGCCGACGATGCCGCCGGGGGGCAGCGCAAAGTCCAGCCCTTCGATCAGTTGCTTATCGCCCATGTGTTTCGACAGGCCCTCGACCTCGATCACTTTGCCACCAAGGCGCTGGCCGTTGGGGATGACGATCTGCGCGCGGGTCAGTTTTTCGCGTTCGGACTGTTCGGCCAGTTCGTTATAGGCGTTGATCCGGGCCTTGGATTTGGCCTGACGGGCCTTCTGACCCTGACGCATCCATTCCAGTTCGCGTTGCAGGGTCTTCTGCTTGGACTTGTCCTCGCGGGCTTCCTGCTCCAGCCGTTTGGCCTTTTGTTCCAGCCATGCGGAATAGTTGCCCTCGTACGGAATGCCGCGGCCACGGTCGAGTTCCAGAATCCAGCCAGTGATGTCATCCAGAAAGTAACGGTCGTGGGTGACGATCAGGATGGTGCCCTTGTAGTCGATCAGGTGCTGTTGCAGCCAGGCGATGGTCTCGGCGTCCAGGTGGTTGGTCGGTTCGTCGAGCAGCAGCATGTCGGGCGCTTCGAGCAGCAGCTTACAGAGCGCCACGCGGCGTTTCTCACCGCCCGAAAGGTTGGCGATGTTGGCATCATCCGGCGGGCAGCGCAGCGCCTCCATCGAGACGTCGATCTGGCTGTCGAGATCCCAGAGGTTTTCCGCGTCGATCGCGTCCTGCAGGGTGGTCATCTCCTCCATCAGCTCGTCCGAATAATTCTCGGCGATCTCCATGGCGATTTCGTTGAAGCGGTCGACCTTGGCCTTTTTCGCGGCCACGCCCAGCATCACGTTTTCGCGGACGGTCAGCGATTCATCCAACTGCGGCTCCTGAGGCAGATAGCCGACCTTGGCGCCCTCAGCTGCCCATGCCTCACCAGTGAAGTCGGTATCGAGGCCGGCCATGATTTTCATCAGCGTCGATTTACCCGCGCCGTTGACGCCGACAACACCGATTTTAACACCGGGCAGAAAGCTCAGGTGAATGTTTTCAAAGCATTTCTTGCCACCGGGATAGGTCTTGGAGACACCCTGCATGTGGTAGACATATTGATAGGCGGCCATGTCGCGTCCTCTGGGTCGGGGAAATTGGGTTGAAACGCTGGATATCCGAGCCGGGCGGGCGGGGCAAGCTGGTGGTTTTGTGAATTTAACGCGGGTTCGTTTTTGGTAAGATTGGCGCAATTGAATGCGGGGGGCAGATTGGCAGAACTGGCAGAGTTGATAGCGGGCTGGGCGCGCCCCGGTCGGGTGGAATGGATTGGGCTTCGGCCAGAGCGGCGGGCGCAGATGCTCATTTCGGAAGCGGCCGAAGTAACGCTTGACGGACTCGAAGGTGATCGCAGCCGTGCTGGTAAGCGGGCGGTGACTCTGATCCAGCAGGAGCATCTGGCGGCGATTGGTTCCTATCTCGGACAGGGGCCGATCGCGCCGGATATCCTGCGGCGCAATCTGGTGGTTTCGGGGATCAACCTGGCGGCGCTCAAGGGGCGTGAGGTGCAGGTGGGCGAAGCCATTCTGCGCTTTACCGTGATCTGCGCGCCATGCAGCCGGATGGAGGAGGCGCTGGGCAAAGGTGGCTATTCTGCCGTGCGCGGGCATGGGGGCTGGTGTGCCGAAGTCATCAAGCCGGGGCGCGTAAGGCTGGGCGATCTAGTGCAACCTGTTGATTGACAACGCCCCCCAGTTCTGAACATCAGCGGGGAATGGAGCGATACGACATTCCATACGCGTGCCCCGGACAGGTCATCGGGCTGTTCGGCGGGTCTTTTGATCCGCCGCACCAAGGACATGTGCATGTCACGCTTGAGGCGATGAAGGCGTTTGGGCTGGACCGGGTGTGGTGGCTGGTCTCTCCGGGCAACCCGTTGAAAGAGCGCGGCCCTGCGCCATTGCAGCGGCGGCTCGAGGCGGCGCAGGATGTTATGCAGCACCCACGCGTTGAGGTCACCGACATAGAGGCACTGACCGGAACACGGGCGACGGCGGATACTCTGGCGGCGTTGCGGCGATTGTACCCGCAGGTTCGGTTCGTCTGGCTGATGGGGGCCGACAATCTGGCGCAGTTTCATCGCTGGACGGACTGGCGGTTGATCATGGACAGTGTGCCGGTGGGCGTGGTGGCGCGACCTGGGGATCGGATCTCGGCCCGGATGTCGCCTGCCGCGCGGCTCTATGCCAGGTACCGTATCGACGGGCAGGCACGGCATTTACTTGGGCGGGCGCAGGCTCCGGCGTGGTGTTTTGTCAATGTGCCGATGGTCGATGTCAGTTCAACTGAACTTCGCAATCGCGGCATCTGGTCGAATGGGGTGTTGCCGGAATAGCCCCCCTGCGCGCATAATCCCCGCCAGTGGTTGTTTGCTTGTGATCTCTGGGATTTTAATTGACCCATGGTTGATCGTATTTCGCGTCGTTTGTTTCTTGCAGGTCTGGGGGCCTCAATTGCGTCGGGCTCGGCCTGGGCAGGTGCTCCTGTGCAATCGCTGCGGCCGCAGCTTCGAGGCGCACAGCCCAGCGGGGCCGAGCGCCTTATTCAGGCAGCTCGTTTGCAGGGCGATGTCGTCTTTGCCGTAGCTGACGTGGAAACCGGCGCGCAGCTTGAGGAATTTGGCGGCGATCAGGGTTTGCCCCCCGCAAGCGTCGCCAAAGCTCTGACAGCGCTTTATGCCTTGGATGTTCTGGGAGCCGACTACCGGTTCGAGACCGCTTTGATCGCGGATGGCCCGATTGAAAACGGTGTGCTGAAGGGCGATTTGATCCTTGTCGGCGGCGGCGACCCACTGCTGGATACCGATGATCTGGCTTCGATGGCGGCCAACCTGCGTGAGGCCGGGATCACCGAAGTGCGCGGAGCCTTTAAGGTTTATGACGGGGCGTTGCCCTATGTATTCAGCATCGACCCCGGACAGCCGGATCACCTGGGCTACAGCCCGGCTGTCAGTGGTATTTCGCTCAATTTCAACCGTGTGCATTTCGAGTGGAAGCGCGCCGGGTCCAGCTACAATGTGACCATGGATGCGCGTACCGCCAAGTATCGGCCGTCGGTCGACATGGCATCCATGCGGGTCGAAAAGCGCAACTTACCGATCTACACCTATCAGCCGAGCGCACGACAGGATCGCTGGACGGTGGCCCGTGGCGCTCTGGGCGATGGTGGCGCAAGGTGGCTGCCGGTGCGCAAGCCTGCGCTTTACGCGGGCGATGTGTTTCGGACTTTGGCCCGGTCCAACGGTATCGTGCTGGGCCGTGTACAAATTACGCGGGAAGTGCCGCAAGGTACCGTTTTGGTGGTGCATCAGAGCGACCCGTTGGAAAGCATTCTGCGCGGTATGCTGAAGTATTCGACCAATGTGACGGCAGAGATGGTCGGCATGGCGGCGTCTAAGGCGCGCAGGGCCGATATTCAGAGCCTTGCTGAGTCCGCTGCAGAGATGAACCGTTGGGCGAGCGAGACCTATGGCGTGACCGGGATCGCGATGGTGGACCACTCGGGGCTTGGGGACGCGTCGCGGGTGGCACCAGAAGACCTTGTGACCGCGTTGGTGGCGGCGCGGAAGGATGGGGCACTGCGGCCATTGCTTAAGAAATTTACGCTGGTGGACAGTCAGGGTCGACCGGTCAAGGACCATCCGATCAGAGTGGATGCCAAGACCGGAACTCTGAATTTCGTATCGGGTCTGGGCGGGTTCATCACCGCGCCAGACGGATCAGAACTGGCCTTCGCCATCTTTACAGCTGATGTCGATCACCGGGCCACCATTCCACGGGCGCTGCGCGAACGTCCGGACGGCGCGCGCAGTTGGAACCGCCGGTCCCGAAAGCTGCAACGCGCCCTAATCGAGCGCTGGGGCACACTGCAAGGCAGTTAGACTCAGGTTGTGTGGCGTGCCCGTGCGCCGCGTTCGATGGCCGCTGCGTGCAGGCGGTCGATATTCAGCTCATAGCGGATTTCTTCCAGCAGGCGTAGCTCGGTTTCTGCAAGCGACCCGTCCGCTGCGGCCACATCACAGGCCAAAGCATAGGCGGTCTCGTTCAGACGTTCGGGCAGGTTGTCCCGGATCAGGCCGAACAGGGCGTCCAGACCGTCTTCTTGCTCGAACAGGTCAAATACGATTTGCGACACGCGACGGGTGCGGTCCGCATCGTATTCGGCAAAGACCGGCAGCATGTTGACCGCGCCTTCGATCTTGACCAGTTCAGCCGTGCGGATGGTTTCATCCGAGGCAGAGATCGCAACCATGATCGCAACAAGGCAATCCTGTGGGGACATTGGGTGGGGTACTTGTTCGGTCATGGTGTCGTCCTGATTGGGCTTTTCTGCGCTGGCACGATAGGGGTGGCGGCGGGCAGGTTCAACGGATTTTGCCGCGCGTTTGGTCACAGAATGGGCAGTGGCCCGCGCGTTTTCGTCTGACGCAGCACGAAATTGCTGCGCGTATCGCGGACCAGGCCAGATTTCAGCAACCGTTGCATAATGAAATGCTCAAGGTCCTCGGGCGTTTTGGCATAGACCTTTAAGATGAAGTCGTGATCCCCGGTGATCGAGGCGCATTCGACGATTTGCGGCTCGGTCTCAATAAGGCGGAGAAAGGACGTGATGCTCTCTTCCTGATGGTCCCTTAAGGCGACATGAACATAGGCGATGGCATCAAGCCCGACAGATTTGGCCCTTACTTGCGCGATATAACCGGAGATAACGCCGGAGGCCTCAAGATCGCGGACCCGACGCCAGCATTGCGAGGCCGACAGGCCGGTGCGGTCGGCCAGATCCTGCATCGACAATCGGCCCTCGGTCTGGAGTTCTTGTAAGATGGCGATGTCGGCTGGTTGAAGTGTTTGCTTCATCAGATTGCTTTTCGCGGCATGTTTGATCCAAAATTACCGGAACTTTCTGCAAAATCAAACCAAATTCACCGGATTGCTTGGTTATATTTGCCTTTAGGAGGAAACGTGATGCCAAAGTCGACCAAATACGTTGCCAAGATCGCCGATGAACGCGGCCATATTGTCTATACGGCAGAAGAAGACGCTGTCTGGGCCGATCTCTATGCCGCGCAGCAAGGCAACGTGCAGCGCTATATGGCACGCGACTATCTGGCGGGCCTGGAACGTTTGGACTTGCCGAAGACGCGCGTTCCCTCTTGCGCGGACATTTCTGAACGCCTGTTGGACATGACCGGCTGGCGCGTTCAACCGGTTCCGGCACTGATCGGGTTCAAGACCTTCTTTGGAATGCTGGCTGACCGGGTGTTCCCAGCTGCATCTTTCATTCGGTCGCGCGAGGATTTCGACTATATCGAAGAACCGGACATCTTTCATGAAATCTTTGGCCATACGCCTCTGCTGAGCGACCCGCGCTTTGCCGCTTTCAGCCATGCCATTGGTAAGGCGGGGGTCAAGGCTGGCGACAAGGATTATTCCTGGCTGATCCGGCTATACTGGTTCTCGATTGAGTTCGGCCTGCGCCGTCAGAACGGTGAAATCAAAGCGCTGGGGTCGGGGCTTGCGTCCTCGCCGACTGAATTGGTTTACGCGGTTGAAAGCGACGTTCCTGACCGCGACCCGTTTGATATCATGACGATCCTGCGCACGCCCTATCGGATCGACATGCACCAGATGGGGTATTTCGTGCTAAACTCGCCAGAGGAGCTGTTTGCAGCGGCCGACCGCGACTTGCTGGCCGATGTGCGTCAGGCGCAGTCCCTTGGATTGCTGCCAAACAAGTTCCCGGAAAAAGCAACCGCAGCGGAGTGACCAGACCATGACCCTTACAGGAGAAACGTGCAGCCTTTCGGATCGAACCTGCGTGCCATGCTCTGGCGGTGTGCCTGCTTTGACCCGCGATGAGGCCAATACCCATATGGCCGAGCTTGCGGCTGACTGGAAACTGGATGCGGATGCGAAGGTTCTAAGCCGGCACTACAAGTTCAAAGGCTTCGCCAAGGCGACTTATCTGGCCAACCTGTGCGCGTGGTTGGCGGATCAGCAGGGGCATCACCCCGATGTCTCCTTTGGCTGGGGCTATGTTGACGTCAAACTGACCACCCATGAAATCGGTGGCCTTAGTGAGAATGATTTCATTTGGGCCGCGAAACTTGACCAGTTGACCGCGTAAATCGGCCTTCCAATCAGGAAAAACCTCGCAGTTTATTGACTCATGCTGCACCGGCACAATAGGAGAGGCCGGTCGGTTGCATAGGGCGACCGGCGCTGTTTTTCCCGATGGAGCAAATCTGATGTCTGAACTGCGTGAAACCGCGATGTCGTCCAAGGCCTGGCCTTTCGAAGAGGCGCGCCGGGTACTCAAACGCTATCAGAAAGCAGCTCCGGCAAAGGGATACGTGCTGTTTCAGACGGGCTATGGACCCTCGGGTCTGCCGCATATCGGCACGTTTGGTGAGGTCGCGCGGACGTCGATGGTACGCCATGCGTTCGAGCAGATCAGCGACATTCCGACCAAGCTGATCTGTTTCTCAGACGATATGGACGGGTTCCGCAAGGTGCCGACCAATGTGCCGATGCAGGAAGAGTTGAAAAAAGACCTGCATCTGCCACTGACCAAAGTGCGCGATCCATTTGGCACGCATGAGGGATTTGCACAGCACAACAATGCGATGCTGTGTGATTTTCTGGACAGTTTCGGTTTCGAGTACGAATTCGCTTCGGCCACCGACTATTACACCAGCGGCAAGTTTGATGAGGCGCTGCTGACCGCGTTGGAACGGTTCGACAAGATTCAGGAGATCATGCTGCCGACGCTTGGGCCGGAACGGCGTGAGACTTATTCGTGTTTCCTGCCGATCAGTCCGAAAACCGGCCACGTGCTGCAAGTTCCGACGCTGGAACGCAACGTGGCCAAAGGCACCATCGTTTATCAGGAACCGGATGGCGAGAAGGTCGAAATCCCGGTCACTGGCGGAAACGTCAAGATGCAGTGGAAGCCGGATTGGGCCATGCGCTGGGCAGCGCTGGGCGTGGATTACGAGATGTCGGGCAAAGACCTGATCGACTCGGTCACGCAGTCGTCGAAAATCTGCCGGGCGCTGGGCAAACAGCCGCCCGAAGCGCTGAGCTATGAACTGTTCAATGATGAGCAGGGGCAGAAGATTTCCAAATCGAAAGGCAATGGCCTGTCGATGGAAGAATGGCTGACCTACGCCGCGCCGGAAAGCCTGTCGTACTTCATGTACCAGAAGCCCAAGACAGCCAAGCGCCTGTATTTCGACGTGATCCCGAAAGCGGTGGATGAGTATCACCAGCAATTGCGCGCTTATCCGGGGCAGGAACTGAAAGCCCAGCTGAACAACCCCGTCTGGCATATCCACGGCGGAGAGGTTCCGGAATCAACGCTGATGGTACCCTTTGCGATGTTGTTGAACCTCGCATCGGTTTCCGGTGCCGAGGACAAAGAGGCGCTGTGGGGCTTCATTCGTCGCTATGCGCCCGAGGCGACGGCGGACACGCATCCCGATTTGGATCAGGCCGCCGGGTTTGCCGTGCGTTACTTCAACGATTTCGTCAAACCGACCCGCCAGCACCGTGCCCCGACCGATCAGGAGCGCGAAGCGTTGGAGGCCCTGAAATCCGCCTTGGAGGCTTATGACGGCCCCATCGAAGACGAGGCGCTGCAATCGGTGGTCTATTCCATCGGGCGCGAGCGGTTCGACCCGATGCGCGGCTGGTTCACAGCACTATATGAGGTGCTGTTGGGTGCATCCCAAGGACCACGCTTTGGCGGTTTCATCGCGCTCTATGGCGTGCCGGAAACGATTGCTTTGATCGACAAGGCGCTGGCCGGAGAGCTGGCCTGATTTGACCTGATACTGCATGGGGCTACCCTTTCACCAGGAGGTGGCCCCATGCGTCGAATATTGCTCGCTGTATCCCTGAGCGCCTGTCTGGCCTCGGGCGCGTTTGCCCAGAGTGATGAGATCGAGGCGAACATCGCGGCGCAGATACAAGCGTTCAAGTCTGATGACTTTGACACGGCCTTCACCTTCGCCAGTCCAAATATCCAACGCTTGTTCCAGACGCCCGACAACTTTGGGGTCATGGTGAAACGCGGCTATCCAATGGTCTGGCGGCCGGCCGAGGTTCGGTTTCTGGAACTGCGCGAAGTGGCCGGAGCGCTCTGGCAGAAGGTCATGATCACGGATGGCGAGGGTCGGGTTCACATTCTGGATTACCAAATGATCCGGCAAGAGAATGACTGGAAGATCAACGGAGTACAGCTGCTGGGCGACGCAGACCCGGCGGCCTGACGCAACACCACCGTCACGGTGACATGAGCGGCGGTTAATCCCTCTTCGATACTTAGGCTTTTGCGTTTGGGGCGGTGGCCCTGAGCATTGGCTTTACGCGCGCCTGTGCCGCGCGACTGGGAAAGGGATTTCTATGAACAAGGCAATCACCGACGGCATCGTGTTCATGCCGCCTGCTTTCGCAAATGGTCTGAATGTGTGGTCCAGCGGCGACGGGACACCGGGCTCGCCAACCTATGCGGGGTCCGGAACGGGCGCATTTGTTCCGGCGGACGCGGATTTCGGCGGCTGTCTTGAGATACTGAAAGTCAGCGCGACCCAGCGGTTGCGCCACATGGGGCAGACGCCTCTGTTGCCGGGCTGCTACCTGCAAATCAAGGCGCGTGTCAAAGCCATCAGCGGCCCGCTGCCCGAGGTGCGCATCGCCGGTTGGGCAGGCGGTGCCGGAGACGTGCAGGTCACTGGCGTGATCGACCAAGGCCCGGCAACACAGCTGTCGGGCTATGGCCGTGTGCATGAGATTTCGGCCATTGTCGGTACCGGCCAGCGCCCCGGTGTGGATATGCCCTGGGGTGTACAGGCGCTGTACGGGCATTTCGGTCTGGATATCGACGGCGCAAACGGGGCCGTGATCCGGGTTGACGATATCGAGATCACCGATGTCACCGGGGTGTTCCTGCGTGATTTGATCAGCCTTGTCGACGTGCGCGATTTCGGAGCTGTCGGGGATGGTGTGGCTGACGACTCGGCCGCGTTTGAGGCGGCGGATCAGGCCGCAAACGGACGCCGGGTTTTTGTGCCTGAAGGGACTTATCTTCTGGCCGAAAACACCTCGATGGCGTCCGAAATGGATTTTGAGGGCACTGTCACGATGCCCGACGACAAGATGCTGTTGCTGACCAAGAGCTTTGACCTGCCGACTTACATCGACGCTTTTGGCGATGAGACGCTGGCGTTCAAAAAGGCGTTTCAGGCACTGTTGAACAACGCGGACCATGAATCTCTGGATATGGGCGGACGCAAGATTTCGGTCAGCGCACCCATCGACATGGCCGCCGCCGTTCCCAATCGGCAAAGCGGGTTTTCGACCCGCCGGGTGATCCGCAATGGTCAATTCGACGTTCAGAGCAGCCCGGACTGGGATACCGAGGTTTTCACTTCGGTTGCGACCTACAATCCTTCTAACCCGACGCGTCTGAGCAATGTGGCCAATGTGGCCAATATTCCCGTTGGTTCCTTCGTGCAGGGCGCTGGCGTCGGACGCGAGATCTATGTGCGTTCCAAAAATGTCGGCGCAGGCGAGATCACCCTGAATGCACCGATCTTTGACGCCGCAGGGACGCAAAACTTCACGTTCAGTTCGTTCAAATACCTTCTGGATTTCAGCGGCTTCAGCACGCTTCGGAAATTCGGGATGGAAGAGATCGAATTCCAGTGCAACGGGCGCAGCAGTGCGGTTCGACTGGCGCCGGCGGGCAGCACTTTCGCCATCACGAACTGCTTTATCAGCCGCCCGAAAGACCGTGGTATCACCTCGATCGGAACCGGGTGCCAGGGCATGCTGATCGACAATTGTCAGTTCCTGTCGAGCGAGGAGTCCTTCAACGTTTCGGATCGCAAATCCGTGGGGGTGAACGCCACGGCGAATGACGTCAAATTGCGCCATAACCGGGCAGTACGGTTCCTGCATTTCGCGGTTCTGGGTGGGACCAATAACCTGATCCTCGGCAACCACTTCTTTCAGGGCGACAGCGTCCCCCAAGGCCCGCGTACCGCAGGGCTGGTCATGATCGGGACCTATAACAGCTCTACCGTTTCAGAGAACTACATCGACAATTGCTTTGTTCAATGGACCAACGAGCGGGATGCGAATCCTGTTTATACCGCCGGGTTCTCGTTCAGTTCGATGACGATTTCAGACAATATTTTCTATTCCAGCGAAGTCCCCTCATGGTTCAGCTGTATCGTTATCCGTCCGCACGGGGGTGGGCATTTCCTGAATGGCGTGACGATAACTGGCAACAAGTTCCGGTCGATCAACGGCAATATCAACCGGGCGGAACGGGTGGATACTTCTTTTGCCAACCTCAACAACACTGCGCATCGCAACGTGATGTTCGAGAATAACACGTTTCACGGGATCACCACGCCTGTCGCCAACCCGTTGCGGCTGCGGCATGTGCAGCAGTCCAACGCTCAGGCCTGGTCCATCGCGTCGTCTGGGCGCTTGCCCTTTGGCGGTCGGGCGCGAAGTTGCGATGCCGTAACCGCGCAGGCGCCGATACGGACGGTTTTTGGCAGCATCATTTATGCCGCGCCTTATGTGCAGCTGAACCAAGGGTTCAACGGTGACAACATCAATCTGCGCTGGCCCGAAGCTGTGAGGGGAGAGGTGTCGGCAACCATTCGAATGGAATACTGATCACGCAGGCGCCTGACGCGCCGATTTCAGAACTCATTCCAGATTGCGATTCTGATGCCCGTTTTACTGCGGGCATTGGTGCGTTCGGGACCAAGAACCCACTTGGTTTTGCCTTTATTTGTGCGGATCATGACCGAGGGCCGTACCCTCCAGTAAAATGACGTGTCTGGGGTGTAGCTGGTTTCGATTTGCAACAATGGGTTCAGCAACCGATCCGCAGACAGGCCGGTCGTGAAATCCAGTTTCCGATAAACTGCCTCATGTGTGCGGAATTCCAACGCGGCGTCGACCGCCAGCCAGCCGTTGCCCCACCCCGTCTGAAACCCTTTGCCATAAGACAGGCCAGTTTTGTACACGGCCCAGGCGCTGCGCTGCCTGTGATGCACTCCGGCCCCGAATTCGGCTGCAAATCGCCCCCACTTACCAAGATCAGCCACCTGAATCCGACCAAACACAAGGGCATGACCGTAAAGGTCCCTGTTGGACTCGAAATCCAGCCCGATGGTCAGGTTTTGGCGGAACCCGACTTCCGCGTAGAGCGATGATTTATAATCATAACCACCATACTGATCCCGGAATGCCGTCACCGACGCTGCCGTAAACGAAGATCCCTTTTCCCGCAGCCAAGCACCGGACCAAGCCGGGGAGGCGGCAAGCAAAGCCAAGAACAGAAAAACAGCCCGGTACATGCGCGCAGCATCTGCCAGCATGGTTAACGGTTGGTTAGTGATATCTTCATTTTTGGGAAACCATTGAAAGTGGCTGTATCCGCAAAGGAAACACAAGACCTTTTCTGTTCCTGTGGTAGGCTTGCAGAAGTTAAGGGAGAATACAGATGCCGAAGATATCCAAGAACGCAAGCGTCCAGACCGTCATTACAACGTTTGAAATGACGCCGGGCACCTGCCACGACCTGTTGGAGGCGCTGACCGATGCTTATGCCGAATTTATTTCGAAACAACCGGGCTTTGTGTCCGCCGGGCTGCATGTGAACGACGCACAGACGCGGATCGCCAACTATTCTCAATGGCAGCGCCGCGAGGATTTTCTGGCCATGCTGCGCACCCCGGAAATGCGCGACCGGAACCGCAAGATCAATGAACTGTGCAAAAGCTTTGAGCCGGTTATGTACGACGTCGCCGAAACCTTTGGCAGTTCGTGATCTGGATCAAAGCCTTACGCTGAATCATGGCGCAGGATGACCTCAGGAAAGAGGAGGTGCGCCATGTATCACAACATTCTTGTTCCTATTTCATTCGACGCTGAAAGGGATATTTCTGGCCCGCTGAAACTGGCCGGAATATTGGCGACACCAGACGCCAAGGTGACATTGCTGCATGTGGTCGAACATATCCCGAACTATGCGATTTCCTACATGCCACCCGAATACCTGACCGAAGCCCGCAAGGCCATTCAGCGCGAGCTGGACGATCTGGCCGAAAAGCTACCCAACGCAGTCGGCGTGGTCGTCGAAGGCCATTCCGGGCGCACTATTCTGGACTGGGCGGAAGCCCATAGCCCGGACCTGATTATTCTGGCATCACACCGTCCCGGTATGCAGGATCTCTTGCTGGGTTCTACAGCCAATCATGTCGTGCGCCACGCCGCCTGCGCCGTTCACGTCGTGCGCTGATCAAACACTCAGGTCAGTCGGGTTCAGGCGCCATGCTTTGCCGAAGCCACCGTTCAGCAACGCGTCTGTCGGCTCAAAGCGGACAAAGCGGAAATCGGCGAAATCCGCATATAGCTTGGCCTTGGGACGCGCCGCCAGATACCGCGTGCGCAGCTCTTCATGCTCGGTGCTTGTGCGCTGAACAAAAACGGCTGTGGCATGCAGGGTCAGTCGTGGATGGGTCAGTGGATCGCCAGTTTTCTGCGGCTCACCGATCAGTAGCGCGCAAGTCGGAATGGTGGTCAGGGCCTGTGTGTGATCCGACAGGGTTGAGATCAAGGACATAAGCCTGCCGACCCCATCCGTGGCCAGCGCGATACGGGAAACTGAGGGCATCGCGCTACCGGGACGCAAGGTTGCCAGCGCGCCATAGGTTGCCTGCCCTATCAAATCATGTGCCAGAGTGCGGGCGGTCTTGTCGGCGGTGCGGTGTGGGTCGGTATCTGCCATCTGCATTCCCGGAACGGATGTATTCAAGCCTATGTAACGATAGCGATACGATATGTCTGGTGCGAGTGATTGTCGAAGGGCGGTCTCGGTTTCGCCACAAATCCGGTTTAAGCGCAAAGCATGCCGCCCCAAAAGCAAGCAACCAGCACCCGCCCGATCAGGCCGAGCACCGAACGGCGCAGGAAACGCGCCGAAGCCACGCGCAAACGGGCGCTGTCACCGGTACGGATACTGATGATGGTTCTCATGCTACCCATAACGATTGCTGCTATCGCCGCGGGTATCTATATCCGGGTATCCGAGTTTGAGCGTGAAGCCGCGCTTGTCCACCTGATCGCTCTGGCCGGGTGCCAGACCATTGAAACTCTTGTGCCGGGGCCGTTTTACGCCGGAGGCCCGGGCTATCACCCGCGCAATGACCCTGACCGAGACGGGGTGGCCTGTGGCACACCAGCCCCGTCCGAACCGCAGTCCGCACAGCCACAGACATCAGCACCACGCGCGGTCGGAAACGCCAAGTTTCTGCGACCCTGATCGCCCGGGGCAGAGAATCTGCGGTCCTATGTTATACTCCGCGGCAGGCCGTTCAGGCCGTCATTGGGGGATTTCACCCGGAAAGAGGGAGAAAAGACATGTTTGCACGTATTACTCAGTTCAAAATGAAGCCCGGCATGCGGGATGCGGCCGAGGCAAAGATGAACGAACTCAAAGACCAGATCATGGGCATGGATGGCATGCACAGCTTTACCAACGTCATGAACGAAGACGGCACGGGTTTTGTCGTTGCGGTTGTCCAGAACGAAGAGACCTCAAATGCCAACGCGCCCAAAGTGGCCGAGCTTTGGGGGCATTTCGCC
The DNA here is from genome assembly GCF_965221235.1 of Ruegeria sp. Lineage (GTDB taxonomy): Bacteria > Pseudomonadota > Alphaproteobacteria > Rhodobacterales > Rhodobacteraceae > Ruegeria. Next base: position 1,161,062 of record NZ_CBDCRS010000004.1, on the reverse strand, counting down.
GAGTTCCTCGAAGGCCCGCCATCGCCCGCCGGGTTCGACGTGGTTGTCCATTGGGACAAGGGGTAAGCCCCGGCGCTGCTTGCTTTATTTCGATCAATCGCCAATGTTTGGGCGATGACGCGTGATGAATTCAACACTTTCTGTGCCAGCCTCAAAGCCACATCTCATGTGGTGCAATGGGGTAATGCGGATGTGTGGAAGGTCGGCGGCAAGGTCTTTGCGATCTGTGGCTGGAACGACGGCAGTGACGCCTTTACCTTCAAGGCCACCGATCTGGCGTTTGAGGTGCTGGGTGATGAGCCCGGCATCCGCCCAGCGCCCTATCTGGCCTCGCGCGGTATGAAATGGTTGGAGGTCTATGAGGAACGCGGGATGAGCGATGCATCTCTGCGCGACCATATCGTGACGTCTTATGATCTGGTCGTGTGTAAGCTGACCAAAAAGCTGCGGGCGGAGTTAGGCGTTTAGCCCTTCATCGCGGCCAGTAGTTCCAGCAGCCGTTTGCGATCATCGTCGTCGGCATAATCGCCGGTGGCCAGACGTTGCGCGATGCTCAGGCGCAGACGTTCATGCTGGGTGCGGACCTCTTCCCCGGCGGTCTCGGCGAGGGTCTTCATGATCGCGGCCACGGCCTGTTGACGCTTGGTTGTGGGGTTGGCGATGTAATCGACAAGGCTCTGCTGTCCGGAATCGAGGATGTTCTCGGCCAGATCACGCAACTGCGCGCCATTGGGCAGCAACGGGGCAGGGGCATCCTCGGGCGGCAGGATTTCCGGCACGCTGCGCGGGGTCTCGGCCAGCGCATTCGCACCGTCGACAAAGGCTTCGGTGATCATCCGGGTGATCTTGATCGCGCGCGGGTCCTTGAACAGGGCCGAGGCGATGGCCACGCCGTAATCGGTATAGACCCACGGATTGACCCGCCGCCCGCCGCGACCCTTGGGTTTTGAGATCACATTCTGTGATTGCAAATCGGCGACCTCGGCATCGGTGAGTTGAAAGCGATAACCCTCGAACAGGTCCTTGTTGCGCGAGACAGCCTGATTGAAGGCGCTGACGGATTTTCCATAGAACTGCGCCAAATCCTCAGCCATCACCACGCGGGTGCCACGCACCCGGTGAATGGCGCTATGGATTTCATGCGTACTGGGCAGGTTATTGGGTTTCGTCATGGCAACCGTTTGGAATCACAATTTGTGATTTCAAACGTGGCGGAGAGGGCACTGGGCTGCAAGCTTGAATCAAGAATGAAGCAACCAAGGGAAAATCCTTTGTATTGCAGCGCCCTGTGAGTTTGCTATCAATCCAAGGATGATTGGACTGTCTCTTTTTCTTCTTTTCTCTATTGGTATCACGTTTTGGTCGGTCGCCACATTCGGCCCGGTCTTGACGCTTCCGTTGCTCTGCGGGGCAGCAGGAATTGTATTGGCTACTATACTGCTGCTTCGCCTCAAGCTTCGGAGGCGGGTTAAATGGGTCGTGGTTGACGGTTCCAACGTGCTTTATTGGTCGGACAATAAGCCAGCTTTGCATTCTGTTCGGCTGGTGATTGAAAAGCTGTGTTCGGATGGATTCGAGCCCATACTGTGGTTCGATGCGAATGTCGGCTACTTGGTCACGGGTAAATACATGAACCCCACCCAATTGTCGAAAGCGCTTCGATATCCGGCGCGGCGCATTTCAATTGCACCGAAAGGTATCCCTGCTGACCCGTTGGTCATCAAAGACGCGACAAAGTTGAGGGCTCGAATAGTCACCAACGACAGATTCAGAGACTGGCAAGAGCATTTTCCTCAAGTGGATCAGCAAGACGTGTTCGTGCGGGGGCGCATCAAGGGCAAACAGGTGATCTTGAGGTAGATTGCTGATGCACTTCTGGGCTCGCATTCCCAGCCCGCTGCAACAGTATGCCAGCCGTAAATCACCTGAACTATTTCACGCGCAGGGCGGATTTGAGGTCTTCGATTGCTGTAATCTGTGACTGCGACAATTGTTCTCCAGCCAAGGGCATCAACATCTCTTGCAAACGATCCCACGATTGCCCTGTATCAATCTTTTTCAACCGCCTCCCCAGGCGCATAACCGCATTTGCGGGCCCATTGCACTGGGTCATCAGCCAGCGGCCAAGGACCTCCATTTCTTGCGCCTCTTCCTCGGAACATCGCAGCTTTGAACGCAGGAGGACATGCAATCGCTGGCGTAGTTCTGCGGTTGGCAGGTCATCCAGTTCAATAAAGGCCTGAGCGATCGCACAGAGCGCTATGCGCTCATCGTCAATCCCTTCGACGGGGTGTGCGTTGGCCACCCGGCGAAAGGCGAGTTTTCTGGGGGCATTCTTAATGGTCGTCGCAACGTCTTGGGCGGTGTCGAGCGCTTCTCTGGGGTTGTTGCGGATCCACCACCAAATGGCACCACCAACAGCGGACAGGATGAGAATAACAATTGGCAAATCAATGATCTCCGGCAGTATTTCCTGAAAGGATCATTCAACGCTTTGTCCCAGATTGCAACTATCAGTTGCGCGGCTGGTCATCGCTTCCGCCGCTTCACATTCCCACCTCTCTGCCCCGGCCTGCCTGCCGTTGACCGTCCGCGCGATTTCACTGCGTCTTCCGAGGCTTTCTCGACCGCCCATTGCCGCGCCATGGGGTCGTCGGCGACGGCCAGATCGACCGCTTCCAGACGTTTGATCTCATCGCGGATGTTGGCGGCCTCTTCGAATTCCAGGTTCTCGGCGGCTTTGCGCATTTGGTCGCGCAACCCGTCCAGATGGGCCTCAAGGTTTGCGCCGTGCATCGGTTTGTCGATGGTTGCGGTGACGCGGTTCATGTCGACGTCGCCTTCGTAGAGACCGGCCAGAACGTCCTCGACATTCTTTTTCACGGTCTCGGGGGTGATGCCGTGTTCCTGATTATAGGCGAGCTGTTTGGCGCGGCGGCGGTTGGTCTCGTTCAGGGCGCGTTCCATCGAGCCGGTGATCTTGTCGGCATACATGATCACCCGGCCATCAGCGTTTCGCGCGGCGCGGCCGATGGTCTGGATCAGTGAGGTTTCCGAGCGCAGGAAGCCTTCTTTGTCCGCGTCCAGAATGGCGACCAACCCGCATTCGGGGATGTCGAGCCCCTCGCGCAGCAGGTTGATGCCGACCAGTACGTCAAAGGCCCCCAGCCGCAAGTCGCGCAGGATTTCGATGCGTTCCAGCGTGTCGATGTCCGAGTGCATGTAGCGGACTTTTATGCCCTGTTCGTGCAGGTATTCGGTCAGGTCCTCGGCCATGCGTTTGGTCAGCGTTGTGACCAGCGTGCGGAAGCCGTTGGCGGCGACTTTGCGCACCTCGTCCAGCAAGTCGTCCACCTGCATGGAGACGGGGCGGATTTCGACCTCGGGGTCCAGAAGGCCGGTGGGGCGGATGACCTGTTCGGTGAAAACGCCGCCGGTCTGTTCGATCTCCCACTTGGCCGGGGTGGCCGAGACGAAGACGGATTGTGGGCGCATGGCGTCCCATTCCTCGAATTTGAGGGGGCGGTTGTCCATGCAGGACGGCAGGCGGAACCCGTGCTCGGCCAGCGTGAATTTGCGACGGTAGTCGCCCCGGTACATGCCGCCGATCTGCGGGACTGAGACGTGGGATTCATCCGCGAAGACGATGGCATTGTCAGGGATGAATTCGAACAGGGTCGGGGGCGGTTCACCCGGTGCGCGACCGGTCAGATAGCGCGAGTAGTTCTCGATCCCGTTGCAGACGCCGGTGGCCTCGAGCATCTCAAGGTCGAAGTTGGTGCGTTGTTCCAGCCGTTGCGCTTCCAGCAATTTGCCCTCGCCGACCAATTGGTCCAGCCGGATGCGCAGTTCCTTTTTAATGCCGATGATCGCCTGTTGCATGGTCGGCTTGGGCGTCACGTAGTGCGAGTTCGCATAGACCCGGACCTGTTCCATCGTCGCGGCGCGTTCGCCCGTCAGCGGGTCGAATTCGGTGATCTGTTCCAGTTCTTCGCCGAAGAAGGACAGCTTCCAGGCGCGGTCTTCAAGGTGAGCCGGCCAGATTTCCAAGGAATCCCCGCGTACACGAAACGAACCACGCTGAAATGCCTGATCATTGCGCCGGTATTGCTGCGCCACAAGATCGGCCATCACCTGCCGCTGGTCGTATTCGTTGCCGACCTTCAGGTCCTGCGTCATCGCCCCGTAGGTCTCGACCGAGCCGATGCCGTAGATGCAGGACACCGAGGCCACGATGATCACATCGTCCCGTTCCAGCAGCGCCCGCGTGGCCGAGTGGCGCATCCGGTCGATCTGTTCGTTGATCTGCGATTCCTTCTCAATGTAGGTGTCCGAGCGCGGCACATAGGCCTCGGGCTGGTAGTAGTCATAGTAGGACACGAAGTACTCGACTGAGTTATCGGGGAAGAAGCCTTTGAACTCTCCGTACAATTGCGCGGCCAGCGTCTTATTCGGCGCAAGGATGATGGCGGGGCGCTGAGTTTCCTCAATCACCTTGGCCATGGTGAAGGTCTTACCCGTCCCGGTCGCGCCCAGCAGGACCTGATCACGCTCACCGTCCCGCACGCCGCCGGCCAGTTCCGTGATCGCGGTTGGCTGATCGCCTGCGGGCGAAAACTCGGTGTGCATCACGAACTGCTTGCCACCCTCCAGTTTCAGGCGGGCGCGCACGTCCTCGGCAGTCAGCTGGGTCTTGTCGGAATGAGCGTATGGCATCAGGGGGATTCCTTTCGGGCCTGATTTTGATCTGTTTTTGTTCTTGTTCAAGGGGGCATTTCCAAACCCTTGAATTGCGACAAATGCGGACTTGTCCACGCCGCCCGCCTGACGCATAAACAAGCACAGCCAAGTGAGTACGGAGAGGCGACATGCGCGCACGGATTTACCAGCCTTCGCGAAACGCGATGACCTCGGGGATGGCCAAGACCCGCAAGTGGGTTCTGGAATTCGCCCCCGCGTCGGCGCGTGAGGTGGATCCGCTGATGGGCTGGACCTCGTCCAACGATACGCAGACTCAGGTGCGCCTGAAGTTCGACACCAAGGAAGAGGCGCTGGACTACGCCAAGGACAACGGCATCGACGCACAGGTCAGCGAGCCGCACAAGCGCAAACCCAACCTGCGCGCCCGCGGCTATGGCGAAAACTTCGCCACTGATCGGCGCAGCCCCTGGACCCACTAAATTGATCGACATTCGCGAGGCCGACCCAACCTCGGACGCGTTGCGTCCGGTGGTCGAGGCGCATTTTGCCCATAGCGAAACCGCCGGGCCTGCGGAAAGCAACCACACCATGGATGCCGAGGCATTGGCCGGGCCGGGTATCCGGTTCTGGGCCATGTGCGAAGGGGGGCAGCCGATTGGGTGTGGCGCGCTAAAAGCGCTGCCGGATGGCACGGCCGAGGTGAAATCCGTACATATTCTGGAACAGGTTCGGGGGCGTGGTTTGGCGCGCAGGATGATGGAGCATCTGGCACAATTGGCCCGGTCCGAGGGCATCTTGGCGCTGGTTCTGGAAACCGGAGCCGCGCATCTGCCTGAATATGACGCGGCGCGCAAATTGTACGAAAGGTTGGGATATTCCTATTGCGGCCCGATCTTCGGATATGAGCCTGACCCAAACAGCGCCTTCATGCGCTTGAACCTCGAACCCCACCCCTAAGAACCGCAAGAAAAGAAGGGTTGTTTTTCAACTCAATCGGATAGAACAGGCCCAGATGCTTGTGTGCTGCCGGTTTGGGGCAAAGCATTGTAATAATTGAAGATGTTGCGGGTGTGATTTCCGCCCCCAAGCCAAGTTGACAATCCAAACGATTTCACTGATACAGCCTAGACTTGAGTGGGCCGTTAGCTCAGCTGGATTAGAGCAGGGAACTTCTAATTCTCAGGTCGGGGGTTCGAGTCCTCCACGGCTCGCCAATTCTCCAAACGCTTTTGACGCCAGAGCTGGGATCAATATCCCGTGCTTGTAAGAGTTTTCACTAGCCAATGCGATAGAAGCGTTTTGCCGTGTTCCTGAATACATCTTCTTGATCTGAGTTCGGCGCGAGTTCCTGATGCCGGGAAACAAGATCCGCGTAAGTGGATGTCAGACTGTCGACCGGGAAGTTTGATCCGAACATACATCGTTCAGCGCCAAACTGTGACAGGCAGGTTGAAACGATCGGCGCGACGCTCTCTGCGCTCCAGTTGTGATCGAACATTCCAAGGCCGGAGAGTTTGCAACAGACATGCGGCAGGCTTGATAAAGCGGTCAATTCATCTGCCCACCTTTGCAAACCTTGCGGCGTCCGGTCGTATGGCGAGCCTGCATGGCACAGCGCGATTTGGGTTTCCGGAGCCTGCGCAAATACATCAGCGGCATCGCTTATGAGTTCGGGCAGAAGTTGCAGGTCAAAAGAAAGGCCGCGGGTTCCAAGTTGCTTCAGGCCAGCCAAAAACTCCGGGGACTTCAGCAGTGAGTTTGTGCCAGTTGAGGCGTCCTCGCCCGGCGCACGGCCAATAATCTGGCGAACGCCGCGCACCGATGGCAGGGTTTGGAGGCGGTCGAGCTGGGAACCCAAGTCGGTAGCGGTCAGATCACAGAAAGCCACCTGTACCAACGGCCAGTCAGGGAACTGAGCGGCAACAGACTGCACCCATTGCGCCTCGGCCCAGGGGTCAGCGGCACCGACCTGAATGTGCACCGAAGCGCCAAAACCCAGTGCTTCGGCATCAGCACGAAACTCGGGCAGCAGATAGTTCCGCTGGATCGAAGAGGGATCGCCGAAGAACCGGACGGCGCCTTTCTCCATCAGCCAGGGATAGTTCACGGCGGATAGGTCCCACAGGTGGTGGTGAGCATCAATTTTCATGGGGTTTCGATCCCTGTGGCCCGCCCCAGAATATCAACGCCTTGCCCTTTCCAGAAATGAAGCAGGTCGATGAAAATCCAGTTTTCGGCCAGTTTGTCACCTGCGCGGCGATAGATGTCGATAACCCTGAATTCGCCGGATTTGTCCGTCGCGGGCATTCCCATGAACCCGCCTGATGGCGTCGCCGTGAAGTTGGGCCAGCCGAAGAAGCCGCCATAATGCCCCTCGGCCATGCGGCAGATATGCTTGGTCTTTGATCGGTCTTTGAATGCGGCACGGAAGGGGCCAGAGTGCTGCTTGGCATAACGTGCAATCGTGTAGGTCGCGCCGATCCCCTCGGGTCCCCACCACAGCATGTCCTGATGCCACGTCCGGGCCAGCTCATCCTCAAGCGACAATCCGCTATCCCACTGGCCCAGATCGGCGATCATCGCATTGATGAGGGCCAGTGTCTTCGCACCCTCTTCAGCGGGCTGTTCGCTCAACAGCAGTCCATCATGGGGCCTTGGTCCAGGCTGCACCACATGCGCCGCTGTCTGAGGGGGGAACGGGTTCTGTCCGGCCTGCACCATCAGGTGGGGAATGTCGAAATACATCGCTGTATCCACAATCTTGCCGCCCGCAACCTTGTAGAAGGCGCAATAGCGCAGAAACGCCAGCTTGCCGGTCGGGCGAATGCCCAGCCAGGGTCGGTCAAACAGCCCCATCAAATGCCCCATGGCCGCGACCCAGACATCCCCTTCTGCATCCAGAGAATTCTGCCCCGCAAACAGGATGTCCACGCGGTTCTGCAGACTGGTTAGACTGCTTTTCAGGGGCTGCCAGAACTGTTGGGCAACCTGTTCCGCACCGCAGATTTGATTAAAGGGGTGAAAGCCACGCCAGACCAAATCAGCGTCGCAGAATTGGGTCATGATCTTTGGGGTTTCCTGCTCGGACGCGGCATCCAGAGCGGTGTGGAACCCGGAGACGAGTTTTTTCTCGGTTTGGAAGTTCACGGAATTTGCCATTTTTATCAGTGTTGTGCGCCCGATTTCCGGACGGCGTGAGTCGGGTGTTCGCCTTAGTTTTGCATACGTATGCAAAAAAGTCTTGCCTGATTTGATATATGCGAATTACAGTTTTGCAAACGTATGCAAAACGATTCCTTGCAGGGGGCACCATGGCGGAAATTCAATTGCGGAACGTCGGCAAGCGCTGGGGCTCATTCGTTGGGGTTCACAACTTCGACCTGACAATCGCGGATCGCGAGTTTCTGGTCCTGCTTGGCCCATCGGGCTGCGGCAAGACCACCACGATGCGGATGATCGCTGGACTTGAGGATGTGACCGAGGGAGAAATCCTGGTCGACGGCAACGTGGTCAATGACCTCGAACCCAAAGACCGCGACGTTGCGATGGTGTTCCAGAGCTATGCGCTCTATCCCAATATGAACGTTTACGAGAACATCCGCTTCCCTCTGAAGGTCCGTGGTATCGACCCGTCGACCCATGACGAGAAAGTGCGGCGCGCCAGCGCTATGGTGGAACTGGACGATTTCCTGCACCGCAAGCCCGCCGAACTGTCCGGCGGTCAGCGACAGCGTGTGGCGCTGGCCCGCGCCATCGTGCGCGAACCCAACGTGTTCCTGATGGATGAACCGCTGTCGAACCTGGATGCCAAACTGCGGGTGTCTACTCGGGCGCAGATCAAGAACCTCAGCCATGAACTGGCAGTGACGACGATCTATGTGACCCACGACCAGATCGAGGCGATGACGCTGGCTGACCGTGTTGTGGTGATGAAACAGGGCGTGGTGCAACAAGTGGGCAGCCCGACCGAAATCTATGACCGGCCAGCGAATACTTTCGTGGCCAGCTTTATCGGCTCGCCTGCGATGAACCTGATGGATGGCGAAGTTTCGGGCGGAGTGTTCCGCGCTGAACATGTGGCTATCCCGGTGGATGCGCCGGACGGGCCGATGACGCTGGGATTCCGGGCCGAGGATGCCAGCCTCGCCGAAGGACAGGGCCAAATCACCGCGCCGATCTACACGCTGGAACTGCTTGGCGATGCGACCATGATCTCGGTCCGGGTCGGCGGCGCGCTGGTTTCGGTCAAAGCCGACAAAGCCTTCCGTGCCGAGATCGGCGAGTCCGTCTCATTCTCGGTGCCAACAGAAATCTGTCACCTCTTTGAAGCTGAAAGCGGTGCGCGGATCGGGGAATAACCCCACAAACAGCCCAAACGGGCTTAACAGCGGTCCGGACGTCGACGACGGACCGATCCTGACAGGGAGAAACGCATGAAACTCAAGACACTCCTTATGGCTGGTGCCATGTCCATCGGCGCCACTGGCGCGTGGGCAGACTGTGCCTTTGAAAATGATGTTCCATTGAAATCGCTGTCTGCGGGCTTTGAAGCCTGGAAGGCGGTTACTGACGCAATGGCGGAATGTGGCAATTTCAGCGCGTCGCTGGATCAGGAATTCCGCGAGAAACAGCCCGAGGCTTTTGCCGCTGATCCGGCGCTGTATCAGATCGGCGGTGTGTCCAACGCCACGCTGGTGCCGTTGTTGAACGCGGGTACCATTCGCCCGCTGGACGATCTGGTCGAGAAGTACGGCCAGGACCTGCTGCCCAACCAGCTGATCAAGGTGGATGGCAAGACCATGGCGATCGCAATGATGGTGAACGCCCAGCACCTGATGTATCGCGATGATGTTCTGGCCGAGCTGGGTATTGATGAGCCCAAATCATACGACGACGTTCTGGCTGCCGCGGCAAAGATCAAAGACGCGGGCCTTATGGACTATCCGATCGGTGGCACGTTCAAGACCGGTTGGAACCTGGGCCAGGAATTCGTGAACATGTACCTCGGCGAAGGCGGTTCGTTCTTTGGCGATGGCAACATGCCTGCGATCAACAATGATCAGGGTGTGGCCGCGCTTGAGACCATGAAGGCCATGACCGAGTACATGGATCCGGAATATCTGGTTTCCGACTCGACCTATGTTCAGCAGCAGTTCCAGCAGGGCAAAATCGCGATGGCAAACCTCTGGGCCAGCCGCGCGGCGGCGATGAACGACGAGGCCGAAAGCCAGGTTGTCGGCAAGGTTACAATGGCCGCTGCCCCGATGGGTTCAGCAGTACCGGCGACGACCATCTGGTGGGATGGCATCGTGCTGGCGACGAACATGTCGGATGAAGAGGCCGATGCCGCCTTCCGCGTCGCGCTTGAGGGCATGGACGGTGACATGGTCAGTGCCAACAATGACGTCGCTGTCTGGCTCAGCCCGTCCTATTCCGCCGGTGATCTGGCGGCAGGCGCGGCTGCATCTGCGCAAGCGGGAGCCAAGGCGTACCCGGCATCCGGACCGATGGGCATCATGCACACCGCGTTGGGGAATGGGCTGGCAGATTATCTGACTGGTGCCAAAGACGCGCAGACAACTCTGGCGGACATCGAAGCCGATTATATCACGGCCGCGAAAGAAGCCGGTCTGATCAGCAACTGATCCAATTGCAGGAGGGGGCGGCCCCTCCTGCACCCTCTCTGAGAACCATGAGAAAGGCAGAGCCATGAATTTCCGGACATTTGCCGCTTTTGTCGGCCCGTCTGTCTTTATGATGCTTCTCTTTATCGCTTTCCCACTGGTCAGCGTGTTCAAACAAAGCTTCTACGTCACCCAGCCGATCTATGAGACGGTTGAAAAAGAGACCTGCACACCCGGCTTCCTGACACAGACCTGTGTAACCGAGCAGGTTTCGCAGCCAAAGCTGGATGAGCATGGCGAGATCATCACGCAAACCGAATATGTCGGGCTGCAAAGCTACCGCAATGTTCTGGAACCGGAACGGGCATGGCGGGCCATAAGCGACGGCAGCTGGCAGGTGCTTTCGACGATCAACTTCTGGAAGGCCCTGCGGTTCACGCTAACGTTCACGTTGATTACTCTGCCGCTGGTCGTTGGGTGTGGTCTAGGAATTGCTATTCTGATCAACAACGCGGCGCGATCCATCCGGGGGCCTGTGATCTTTATCTCGTTGCTGCCGTTCATTATCACACCGGTGATTGGTGTGCTGTCGATCAATTGGCTGTTCCGCGGCGACGGCATCCTGACCGCGATGATGGAATGGTGGCTGAACCGCGATATCGCCCTGTTCGCGCAGGCGTGGACCATCGAGGTTCTTATGATGCTGTACCGAGTCTGGCACGTGGCCCCGTTTGCAGCGATCATCTTCTATGCCGGTCTGCAAACGGTCAATCAGGACAGTTTGGAAAGTGCGGTGATTGACGGCGCGACCCGCTGGCAGCGACTGAAGTACATTGTGATCCCGCATCTGATGCCATTGATCATCTTTGTGGCGATGATCCACCTTATGGACAGCTACCGCGTCTTCGAAGAGATCGTTGGTTTCTCAAGCCAGGGCTATGTCATCTCGCTGCAATGGCTGACATTCGACTATCTGACCCCGGATCAGGCCGGCAACCGGTCGATCAGCCGGGCCTCGGCCAACTCGATGCTGACCATGATCGGCGTTGTCATCCTTCTTATCCTGCCTCTGCGCCGCACGTGGCGCGATCACAAAGGAGGTCACTGATTTGTCCTCGCGCGCGCTTCGCCAGCCCTTCAGCCTGCGGCTGACCTCGAACGTCTTTCTGGCAATCTGGTGCCTGATCGCAGCCTTCCCGATCTTCTGGATCGTGGTGATGAGCTTCAAGTCACCGGTCGATGCCTTCGACAGCAATGCGTTGAACGTGATCTTTGGCCCCGCAACGCTGGGGGGCGGCAAAGGCCTTTCGCTGCTGGATATCATTCTGGGTATCGGGGTAATCTGGGCGACGATTGTGATCTCGACCAAAACTCTGCCTTCGATGGTAAAATCATATTCGAAGCCTGGGCAGGAGTGGTTCGGATGGGTCGTCGGTGTTCTGGCCGTCCTGATAGGCTTTCTTGTGGTCTTCTTTGTCATCCTGCCAGCCGTTCTGGGCGTTCTGAAGCCATGGTTCGGACCCTTGGGGCGGGATGTGTTGGGCCTGACGACGGAACACTACAAGACCGTCTGGATTGATCGTGGGTTTTCCAACAACTTCAAGAACTCGCTGATCGTGACAACGGGCGTGGTGACTGTGTCGCTGACTGTTGGCACACTGGCGGGCTATGGTCTTGCGCGTTCGGGTTCGACCTTTGCGTTCTGGATCCTGATTGTCGCGCTGGTCTTCCGTGCATTGCCGCACTCGGTGCTTGTCGCGGGCTATCTGCCGGTCTTTATCAACTCGGCCGAATGGCTTGCGCCGATCCTTGGGGAAAATGCGCCGACGCTCTATGGCAAACCCTTTGCGGTGATTGCGGTTCTGGTGGCCATCAACCAACCCTTCACCATCTGGATGCTGCGGTCCTTCTTTCAGAACATCCCGGCAGAGCTGGACGAGGCCGCCCGCGTTGACGGATGCAGCCATTTCCAGGCGTTCCGCCGTGTCATCATGCCGGTGATGTGGCCGGGGGTTATCACGACGGGCCTGTTCAGCTTTTTGCTGGCCTATAACGATTTTCTTGTCACCGCATTGCTGCTGGACGCGCAGAACCAGACCATGGTTCCCGCCATTGTCGGTATGTTCAACCGCGAAACCACTACGACCGATCAGGTCGTCGCCGTGGCCGCCGCTGTGTCCATTACCGCTCCGTTGATCTTTCTTGTGCTGATCTTCCAGCGCCAGATCGTCAGTGGTCTGACAGCCGGGGCGGTCAAAGGCTGATGAGCAATCATGCCCGACATAACGCCATGTCGCGCCACCCGGCGCTGAACAGGATGCCGAGGGATTTTCTGAGCATTGGGGGGCTGAACTCTGATCTCACCCTCCGGCACTCTGAAAGGACAAAGACATGAAAGGCTCTCGCCCCGAACAGGCGGTTCTGACCCGCGACACGGACCTTAATAAAACCGAAGACACTCGCCGTGTGATTGAAACCATGGTCGACGGTCTGAATGACCATCGCATCGACGATATTGGCGAGTTTTTCGCCAGTGGCTTTCGCTGGATGGGCAATCAGGGCTGCGGCACCAAGACCGGCCTGAAAGAGTTCCAGGACAACTGGCAGCGCCCGTTTCAGGCCGCGTTTTCGGACAAGATCTGCATCGACGAGGCGCGTCTGTATATGGGCGAATGGGCGGCTGCCTTTGGCCGTCAGGAAGCCACCCATTCGGGTGAGTTTCTGGGCATCGCCCCGACCGGCAAGCGCGTCGAGATCCGCTACATGGACTTCTGGAAAGTTGTCGACGGCAAGATCGTCGACAACTGGGTGAATGTCGATTTTGCCCATGTTGCCGCTCAGCTGGGCGTGGACCTGTTCAATGGCCAAGGCTGGGAAGCATTTGACCGGGGGGAAAAGGCTCCGCCCCGGCCCGAAAACTGAGGATTGAAAAATGGCAATCGAGTATCTCAAACGCGGTAAGTCTGACGCTGACCGGGCTGAAGACGACGCCAAAACCCGCGCTGTGGTCGAAGCGACACTGAAAGACATCGAAACCCGCGGCGACACCGCCGTGCGCGAGCTGAGCGAGAAGTTCGACAACTACTCGCCCGAGTCCTTCCGGCTGTCGCAGGAGCAGATTGACGATCTGATAGGTCAGCTGACCGATCGTGAACTGGCGGATATCAAGTTCGCGCAAGAGCAAGTGCGCAACTTCGCACAGGCACAGCGCGACTCCATGCTGGATATCGAGGTCGAAACGCTGCCGGGCGTCATTCTGGGCCACAAAAACATCCCCGTGCAGTCGGTGGGGTGCTATGTCCCCGGCGGGAAGTTCCCGATGGTGGCCTCGGCGCATATGTCGGTTGCGACGGCCTCGGTCGCGGGCGTGCCGCGCATCATCGCTTGTACGCCTCCGTTCAATGGCAAGCCCAACCCGGCGGTGATTGCGGCGATGCATTTGGGTGGCGCGCATGAGATTTATGTTATGGGCGGTATTCAGGCCATCGGCGCGATGGCGCTGGGGACGGAGACCATTGACCCGGTGCATATGCTGGTCGGCCCCGGCAACGCCTTTGTGGCTGAGGCCAAGCGCCAACTCTTTGGCCGCGTTGGCATCGACCTGTTCGCTGGTCCGACCGAGACGATGGTCATCGCGGATGAGACCGCAGCCGACGCAGAACTTTGCGCGACCGATCTGCTGGGTCAGGCCGAGCATGGCTATAACAGCCCCTGCGTCCTGCTGACCAACTCACGCAAACTGGCCGAGGAAACTCTGTCTGAGGTAGACCGCCTGTTGGGCATTTTGCCGACTGCGGGTACGGCAAAAGTGTCGTGGGACGAGTATGGCGAAGTGATCGTCTGCGATACCTATGATGAGATGCTGAAGGTCGCCGATGACATCGCGTCCGAGCATGTTCAGGTGATGACAGATCGCGATGACTGGTTCCTTGAGAAAATGACCTGCTATGGCGCGCTGTTTCTAGGGCCGCGGACCAATGTCTCGAACGGCGACAAGGTGATCGGTACCAATCACACGCTGCCGACGAAAAAGGCCGGGCGCTATACCGGTGGTCTTTGGGTGGGTAAATATCTGAAAACACACAGCTATCAGAAGGTTCTGACCGATGAGGCGGCGACGCTGGTCGGCGAATATGGCTCGCGTCTGTGCATGTTGGAAGGTTTTGTTGGCCACGCCGAACAGTGCAATATCCGCGTGCGCCGCTACGGCGGGATCAATGTGCCATATGGCGAGCCTGCCCCTTACCGGGACGCTGCTGAATGAGTGACAGGCATACGCAGCACAAGGCCCTGATTGCTCCGCTCAGGGCCGCGATGTACGACTTTTCCGAGGCCGGTGTCCGTAAGGCGCTGGCCGAGGTTACGACTCCGGAAGCGATATTCCACCTGTGCCACCCGTTTGGCGACAGCACCGGCAGCGATGCTTTCTACGACTGCGCCTATAAGGACCTGCTGACCGCATGGCCCGATCTGGAGCGACGCGACTATATCGTCATGGCCGGACCGGATGAGGATGGGGCCGATTGGGTCGGTTGTGGGGGGTACTATACCGGAACCTTCACTGGTCCTTGGCTGGACATCCCGCCGACCGGTCATCAGGCCACCATGCGGTTCCACGAGTTTTTCCGCTTTGTGGACGGCAAGGTCGTTGAGGTTCAGGCGCTCTGGGATATCCCCGAGGTGATGATGCAGGCGAACGCCTGGCCGATGGCGCCCAGCCTTGGCCACGAATGGCATGTGCCTGGGCCAGCCACGCAGGACGGGTTCGTGCCTGGCCCCTATGACGCGGCCAAGGGAAAGGCGACCTGCCAGCACATCATCGACATGTTGGAACACCTCAAGAAGCACCCTTCGCAAGGCGGCCCCGAGGTGATGGAGATGGAACGCTTCTGGCATCCACGCATGAACTGGTACGGGCCTTCGGGTATCGGCACCGGGCGCGGTTATGCAGGGTTCCGCAACTGGCACCAAATTCCGTTCCTGAACGGTATGCCGGATCGCGGGCAATATGTGGATGACATTACCTATCACTTCTTTGGAGACGGCGAGTACGCTGCGGTGACCGGCTGGCCCAACATGATCCAGACCGTGACCCATGATGGTTGGCTTGGGATCGCGCCTTCTGGCAAGAAGATCACCATGCGAAGCCTCGATTTCTGGCGACTCGAAAACGGGCGCATTCGGGAAAACTGGGTTCTGGTTGATCTTCTGGATGCGTATCGGCAGCTTGGCGTTGACGTCTTCGCCCGTCTGCGGGAATTCAATAAGGCCCGCAATCTGGGCCGCATTGAAACGCCTGATGGAATGAGCTGATGACAGACCTGCCCCGCACCCCTTCGTTTTCGCTGAACGGCAAAACTGCCCTTGTGACCGGAGCGTCCTCGGGCATCGGGCAGGGCTGCGCTGTCGCTCTGGCCGAGGCCGGGGCGCATGTGGTTTGCTCGGCGCGCGGGGCAGATCGTTTGGCCGAGACCGTCGCGGCGTTGCAGGGGCAGGGCTGGTCGGCTGAGGCAGCGGTTGTGGATCAGGGCGATCTGGACGCCTTGCAGCAGCTTTTTAAAGGGCGGGCTTTTGACGTCGTGGTGAACTCGGCCGGAACCGCGCGCCACAGTGCAGCGATTGAAACCACGCCCGAGGATTTTGATGCGGTCACGGATGTGAACTTGCGCTCGGCCTATTTCCTGTCGGCCTATGCAGCCAAGGCGTTGATGGCGGCGGGCAAGCCGGGCTCGATCATCCACATCTCCAGCCAGATGGGCCATGTCGGCGGTGTCGACCGGGCGCTGTACTGTGCGACTAAACATGGGCTTGAGGGTATGGTCAAAGCCATGGCGATCGAATGGGGCAAGCGGCGCATTCGCATCAACACGGTCTGCCCGACCTTCATCCGTACACCCCTGACGCAATCGACCTTCGATAACCCAGAACGCGCCGCGTGGATCATGGAGAAGATCAAGCTGGATCGCGTGGGTGAGGTTGAGGACATCATGGGCGCTGTTACCTATCTGGCCTCGGATGCTTCTGCGCTCGTCACTGGCACGTCGATGCTGATCGACGGCGGATGGACGGCAGACTGATGGCTGAGAAAGTCACTTCCCTGCAGGTCGCCCAACTCGCCGGAGTCAGCCAATCGGCGGTCAGCCGCGTGTTCACCCCCGGCGCATCGGTGAGCAAAAAAACCGAAGAGAAAGTGCGCAAAGCTGCTGCCGAGCTGGGCTATCGCCCCAATGTTCTGGCCCGCGCGATGGTGTCGGGCAAAAGCCGCATTATTGGCTTGGTGGTCGGGTATCTGGACAACTACTTCTATCCCGAGGCGCTTGAGAAACTCTCGAACGCGTTGCAGGAGCAGGGCTATCATGTACTGATCTTCATGGCCTCACGCTCGGCCGGGAATATCGACGACGTAATGGATGAAATCCTCGACTACCAAGTGGATGGGGTCATTCTGGCCTCGGTCCCGATGTCGTCGGATATCGCTATGCGGTGTCAGCAGGCTGGGGTGCCGGTGGTGCTGTTTAACCGGAGCCAGGATATCGAAGGCATCACCACGGTCACTTCCGACAACTATGCTGGCGGCCGCAAAGTGGCCGAGTTTCTGGTGGCCGGTGGCCATAAACGAATTGCCTATATCGCGGGTTGGCAGGGTGCTTCGACCCAGCGGGATCGCGAGGCCGGGTTTCGCGCCGCGTTGGCAGAGGCCGGTCAAGAGGTCTATGCCCATGATGTGGGCGATTTCCATACCGAGAATGCCCGTGCAGCTGCGCGCCGGATGTTTGACGTTGCACCGGTTCAACGCCCCGACGCGGTGTTTGTCGCCAACGACCATATGGCGTTGGCAGTGATGGATGTGATCCGTTTCGAACTTGGCCTGCTTGTGCCCGAGGATGTCTCGGTCGTGGGCTATGACGACGTGCCGCCTGCCGGGTGGCCTGCCTATAATCTGACAACGATCCGGCAACGGGCCAACATGATGGTGGCCGAAACTGTTGCCGCCCTTTTTGAACATATCGACACCCCCGACGCAGCCGAGCCGCGTAAAGTGGCCATTGACGGGCCGCTGGTCGTGCGCACCTCGGCCCGGTTGCCCAAAGGGTGGACCCCACAAAGGACTGAGACATGAAAGGCTTCGATCCGAAGTTCCGGGATTTTCCGGATTATATCATCGGTATCACCAAAGAGATCTGGGAAGACCGGGGTATCGCCACGCTGCATGACTATTACAGCAAGGATATCGTCGTGCGCTCGCCCGGTTCAGTGGTGCTGGGCAACCAGAACGTCATCGGCGCGACTATGGCAACGCTGGCCGAGTTTCCTGACCGTCAACTGCTGGGAGAGGATGTGATCTGGTCCGGCTCGCCGGAAGACGGGATGCTGAGCTCTCACCGCATCATTTCGACCGCGACGCATCTGGCCGAGGGCGTTTACGGTAAACCCACCGGTACCAAGCTGCGTTATCGGATTCTGGCCGACTGCCATGCGATCGACAACCAGATCAATGATGAATGGCTGATCCGCGATCAGGGTGCCATCGTGCGCCAGATGGGCTGGGACCCTAAAGAATACGCCGCCGATCTGATCGCGCGGGAAGGCGGCCCCGCGAACTGTGTCAAACCGCTGACGCCTGAGATCGATCAACCAGGCCCCTACAAGGGCACCGGTAACGACAATGAATGGGGTCAGCGTTACGCGGATATCCTGACCCGGATCATGAATGCCGATATGGGCGTGATTGAGGGTGAGTATGACCGCGCAGTGCAGTCAGAATATGTAGGCGGCGTGACCGGCCATGGCTGGGACGCGGTGGATCGGTTCTGGATGGGCTTGCGCGCCAGCTTCCCGAATGCCGAGTTCAAGATCGAACACCAGATTGGCCGCGATGACCCGAACATGCCGCCCCGTGCCGCGATCCGCTGGAGCCTTTGGGGCAAACATGACGGTTGGGGCGCCTTTGGCGCGCCGACTGGCGCGCAGGTCTATGTTCTGGGCATCAGCCACGGCGAGTTTGGTGAGTTGATCAGTGGCCAGCCGCAATTGCGCCGGGAATACACACTGTTCGATGAAACCTCGGTCTGGAAACAGATCCTTTTGCAGAGTGGAGAGGGCTGAGTGACCGCGATGGTCTCATCCCTGAACGCCAGTCAGACGGCGCGGCGCTATCACACGCATCGTGCCTCGTTGCGCGCGCGGCGTCTGAACAACCGACCTCCCGGGGGGACGGGATTGATCCCATAACCCGCATTTTCAAGGAGACACGTTCATGAGCACCATCCAACAACGCATCGTCCGCTATGGCGAGCTGCAACCCTGCAAAACCGCCTTTATCGACGCGCATACGCCCGGCAGCGACCAGAAAGAGAACTTCACCATCATCGGCGGCGGCGTTTCGGAGTCGCCTGATCAACACGTCCACATCACCGATAAAGTCGGCTTTAACATCGGCGCGGCGGGGCAGCCTCCGAAATGCCGCAACTCATTGCACAGCCACACGACGGCCGAGGTGTTCTTTGTCGCCAAAGGTCGCTGGCGGTTCTTCTGGGGTCGCTATGGCACCGCCGGAGAGTTCATTGCCGAAGAGGGCGATATCTTCAACATTCCCACTGGCATATTCCGCGGCTTTGAGAACGTTGGTCAGGACTACGGCATGATCATGTCGATCCTCGGCGGTGACGATGCAGGTGGTGGTGTCACATGGGCGCCGCAGGTCATCGAGGATGCGCAGGCGCATGGGCTGATGCTGGGCGACAACGGTGTTTTATACGACTCGAAAAAGGGACAGGAGCTGCCGCATAATGTGCGCCCGATGCCTCTGCTCACCGACGAGCAGCTAAAGGATTACCCTGAAGTGCCGATTGAGGACGTTATCGGAAAATACGTCGCAAGGTATTGGGATTTGATGGCGTTGTCGGCCAACAAGCCCGCGCAAGTGATCGGCGAGAATGGGATGATCAAGGACAAACCCGGGTTCGAGGTCGATTTCCTCGGGCGCGGGTCCTGTGTGACCGAAGCGATTGTCGCAAAGAAACCTGTGGTCCTGATGCCCGCAAGTGGCCATTGGCTTGTTTCGATTGACGGTCATGAAACCACATTGTCCACCGGTGACACGGCTTTGGTTCTGCCCAATGAAGCATATAGTGTAAAACCCTCGATGACCGGGCAGGCGGGCCTGTACCGGATCACCGCAACCGATGACCCGGCAGGAGCCACCTGGACAGGATGAGCGCGGACCCAAAGGACACCCATGCCGTTTATGAACGGCAGGCGACGGAATACGACAAACGTCGCTCCAAGGCCTTGTTCGAGGCGCGCTGGCTGGCGCGCTTCACTGCCAGCCTAAAGCCGGGTGAGCATGTGCTGGACCTGGGCTGCGGCACAGGCGATCCGATTGCACGCTGGTTCATGGCCGAGGGGTTTGCAGTAACGGGTGTCGACTTTGCCGAGGCGATGCTGGCCATTGCCCGCGACCGTTGGCCAGACGGGGATTGGCGGTGCGCCGATATGCGGGACTTTGAACTGGATCAACAGTTCGATGGTATCATCGCGTGGAACAGCTTTTACCATCTGACAGCCGATGAGCAAAAGGCTTGTATCGCCCGTATGTCGCGACATCTGCGGCCCGGGGGAATGCTGATGCTGACCGTGGGACCGCGTGCCGGCGAGGAAAGCGGTTCGGTCGGAGCGGAACGTGTCTTTCATGCTTCGCTATCCCCGGCTGGATATGCTGGGTGTCTTGAGGAAAACGGACTGTTGATGACCGGGTTTCTGGCCGAAGACCCCGAAACCCAGAGCCATACAGTCCTGATGGCACGAAAACTCTAAGGAGGCCCCTATGACCGTCAAAACCACACATGTTGGGTCTCTGCCCCGAGCGCAGGATGTCGTGGATTTCATATTTGCGCGCGAAAACGATGAACCATATGAAGTGCCTGCGTTTGACACCTGCATGAGCGATGCGGTCTCTGAAACAGTGCGCAAACAGGTTCAAGCCGGTGTCGACATAGTCAGCGACGGCGAAACGTCGAAGATCTCTTACGCAACCTATGTCAAGGATCGCTACACCGGGTTTTCGGGTGACAGTCCCCGAAATGCGCCGGCGGACTTGAAGATGTTTCCCAGCTTTCTGCAACGGCTGGCCGATGACGGCGGCACGCCGCAATACGCACGTCCGATGTGTACAGGCGATGTGCGATCAAAGGGGCAAGACGAGCTGAAGAAGGACATTGCCAACCTCAAAGCCGCCATGGCGCAGCACGGGGCCGAGCGGGGTTTTATGAACGCCGCGTCTCCCGGCGTGATCTCGCTGTTTTT
Source organism: Ruegeria sp. (assembly GCF_965221235.1). Taxonomy (GTDB): domain Bacteria; phylum Pseudomonadota; class Alphaproteobacteria; order Rhodobacterales; family Rhodobacteraceae; genus Ruegeria. The sequence goes on along the minus strand of NZ_CBDCRS010000004.1, from coordinate 1,140,432 downwards.
GCAAAACGATTTCTATCCCACGCGCGAAGCCTATTTGGCGGCTCTGGCGGACGCAATGAAAGAGGAATACGAAACCATCGTAGCCTCGGGTTTGGATCTGCAACTGGATTGCCCCGACTTGGCCTTGTCGCGCCATATGCTGTTCACCGACCTCACGGACGACGAATTCATCAAGATCGCCAACTTACATGTCGAGGCGCTGAACCACGCACTCCAAGACGTTCCACAGGATCGCGTGCGTGTGCATATCTGCTGGGGCAACTACGAGGGTCCGCATTGCTGTGACATCGCGATGGACAAGGTTTTCACCACCCTAATGGCGACCAAATCGCGTTATGTCCTGTTTGAGACGTCGAACCCGCGGCATGCCCATGAATGGACGGTGTTCCGCGACCGCAAGTCTGAGATTCCTGATGACAAGGTTTTGGTGCCCGGCGTGGTCGACACCACCACCAATTTCGTCGAACACCCTGAACTCGTGGCCCAGCGGATTGAGCGTTTTACTGGGATCGTTGGAGCGGACCGGGTGATCGCAGGCAGCGATTGCGGCTTTGGAACCTTTGCAGGCTTTGGCGCGGTCGATCCGCAGATTGCTTACGCCAAGCTGGCAACCCTGTCCGAAGGGGCAAAGCTGGCTACGCCATGATCCCTTTGATCCTATTACCTGGCATGATGTGCGATGCGCGTCTGTTTGGCCCTCAGATAGAGGCGTTGTCGAGCTTGATGCCCATCATGAGCTTTCCACTGGGCCGACACGAAACCGTCGAGGCCTTGGCCGCTGACATCCTGCAAAACGCGCCACCGGTCTTTGCCCTGGCGGGCTTGTCGATGGGCGGGATTGTCGCCATGGAGGTGCTGCGTCAGGCCCCCGAGCGTGTGTCGCGTCTGGCGCTGCTTGATACAAACCCGCTGGCTGAGATGCCCGAAGTAAAGGCCCGCCGTGCGCCTCAGATGGCTGCCGTTCAAGACGGTCGCCTGTGGCAAGTGATGCGGGAAGAGATGAAGCCCAATTATCTGGCCGAGGGCCCTCAGCAGGGGGCTATTCTAGATCTGTGCATGGCGATGGCTGTTGATTTGGGCCCGGACGTTTTTCTGCGTCAGTCCCGGGCGCTCATGGATCGCCCTGACCAACGCGCCACCCTTGCCGCCTATTCAGGCAAGGCGCTGGTTCTGTGCGGACGAGAAGACGGGCTTTGCCCGGTGGAACGGCATCAACTGATGCATGATCTGCTACCCGACAGCACTCTGCAAATTATCGAAGGGGCAGGTCACTTGCCCACATTGGAACAACCAAAGGAAACAACAGCGGCTTTGGCCCGCTGGCTGGAGGACACATGACACCGTCCCTTTTATCTTTGCTCCGCAAGGTCGACACGCCAACGGTGTGCAATGCCATCGAAGTGGCGCAAGGCAAACGGGGGTTCGACAGGTTTACGCGCGGCACCATGCTGTGTTCTGCCCCTGATGAACCCGCAATCGTCGGCTATGCCCGCACGGCCAAGATTGCAGCCGTCAATCCACCGACCGAGCCGCCTGACGTCATCAAAACGCGGCGTATGGCCTATTACAAATACATGGCCGAAGCGTCGGGCCCGTCAGTCGCAGTGATCGAAGATCTGGATTATCCAGATTGCATTGGCGCTTATTGGGGTGAGATCAACACGACGGTCCATAAGGGGTTCGGTGTGTCCGGTGTCGTTACCAATGGGGTCATGCGCGATCTCGGGGACTTGCCCGAAGGTTTCCCGGTTGTCGCCGGGTCCATCGGGCCGAGCCACGGCTTCGTCCACATACGCGAGATTGATACTCAGGTTTCCGTTTTTGGCCTGACAGTCAGCCCCGGCGAATTGATTCACGCCGACCGTCATGGCGCGTTGGTTGTGCCAGAGGATGTCGTTGATCATTTGGAGGCTGCGATACAAAAGCTCCTGACGACAGAACGCATTGTCTTGGACGCCGCCCGTAAGCCGGGCTTTGATTTCGAAATGTTCGAAACCGCTTGGACTGCCTTTGAAAAAGCCAGAACCTGATTGCGGGTCGAGTTGATCACAATAACGGCGCATTGAGTTTGCCGCGCTGGGAACCCTTATTGAAAAAATTCTTGCAACCGGTTGCAAAGAGACTCATGGTATCCTCAATTTTAGAATCGGGAGAACCGCATGCTCAGAATCGGATTGCTTGGGGCCGGGCGTATCGGGCGGGTGCATGCTCAGGCCATTGCCGCGCATCCTCACAGCCAGCTCTGTGCCGTTTCTGACGCAATTGCCGATGCGGCGGAAGGCCTTGCCGCTGAACATGGGGCAACGGCCCGCGATTCCATGGAGATCATCGCTGATCCATCTATTGATGCAGTGCTGATCGCAACGCCAACGGACACCCATTCTGACCTGATTGAGGCTGCGACGGCAGCTGGTAAGGCCGTTCTTTGCGAAAAACCGGTTGATCTTAGCCTTGAACGGGCGATGGCATGTCAGGCGGCGGCAGCGGAAACCGGCCAACCAGTGATGGTTGGGTTCAACCGGCGATTTGACCCCAGCTTTACCGCTCTGAAATCCGCAGCTGAGGGGGGAGAGATTGGCAAGCCAGAGCTGCTGTCGATCACTTCTTTCGACCCAGCCCCACCGCCTGTCAATTACATTAAAGTCTCGGGCGGGTTGTTCCGGGATATGATGATCCACGATTTCGACATGGCGAACTATCTCATGGGGCAGTTGCCGGTGCAGATTTCCGCTGTCGGCACCGCAATCGTCGACCCTGAGATCGGGCGCGCGGGTGACGTGGATACAGCTGTTGTTACAATGACTTATGCAGATGGTATGATCGCTGTGATCAAGAACTCACGGCGGGCTGTCTACGGCTATGATCAGCGGATTGAGATGCTGGGATCGGACGGGTTGCTACAGGCCCACAACATTCTGGAAAACGCGGTAGTGAAGTCGACGGCCAATGGTGTCACCGGTGCAAAGCCCACATATTTTTTCCTGGAACGCTATATGCCTGCATATCGCGCGGAATGGGACGCGTTTGTGAAAGCCGTCCAGGGGGAAACCGCGATGCCAGTGACGCTTGGAGACGGTGTTGCCGCCCTCGCCATGGCCGAGGCCGCGACCCGTTCGGCGCAGTCCGGTCAGCCTGTAGCCATGGCAGATGTTTTGAAACCGGTTGCAAAATGAGTCGATATACGGAAACTGGGAACAGCTCCGTCAGCTTCCGGAGTGGAGGAGATTCGGTCCGTCCGAATGATTGGGGCTGAGACCCCGGCAAAAAAGACAAACTGTTCTTATGGGAGGAAACCAAATGAATAAGTTCGTAAAAAGCGCTCTGGCGGCCAGTGCGATGGCGCTGGCGACCGTGACCGGCGCGGCTGCGGAGGGCGAGAAGTACATTCTGGTCAGCCACGCCCCTGACAGCGACAGCTGGTGGAATACGATCAAAAACGGCATCGCTCTGGCGGGCGAGCAGATGGGGGTCGAGGTGGAATACCGTAACCCTCCGACCGGTGACCTTGCGGATATGGCGCGGATCATTGATCAGGCGGCCGCCTCCGGCCCGAATGGGATCATCACCACGCTGGCCGATCCAGACATTCTGGAAGGTCCAATCCGGGCCGCGGTGGATTCCGGTATCGACGTTATCATCATGAACACCGGCACGCCTGAGAAAGCGCGCGAAGTAGGCGCCTTGATGTATGTGGGCCAGCCTGAATATGACGCGGGCCTCGCTGCCGGTCAGCGCGCCAAGGCTGACGGCATCGGGTCGTTCCTCTGCGTGAACCACTACATCGTACAGCCATCCAGCCAAGAGCGTTGTCAGGGCTTCGCCGATGGTCTGGGCGTCGAACTGGGCGAGCAGATGATCGACGCGGGGCAGGACCCTGCCGAAATCAAGAACCGGGTTCTGGCCTATCTGTCGGCTAACCCGGACACCGACGCTGTTCTGACACTTGGCCCGACCTCGGCTGATCCGACCATTCTGGCGCTACAGGAAAACGGCATGGCCGGTGACATCTATTTCGGCACATTCGATCTGGGCGGTGAAATCGTCAAAGGCATCAAGGACGGCACCATCCAGTGGGGCATCGACCAACAGCCCTTCCTGCAAGCCTATCTGCCGGTTGTAGTTATGACCAACTACCACCGTTATGGCGTTCTGCCGGGCAACAACATCAACTCGGGCCCCGGTTTCGTAACCGCAGACGGTCTGACCAAGATCGAAGAGTTCGCGGGCGAATACCGCTGATCTTCTCAATCACAGCGGGCACCAATTCGGCGTGCCCGCTGTACCCCTAAAACTCAGAACCCCGCGCGAGGGAGGACCACGATGTCTGAGTCAGTTCAATCCACGGCAGGCGGCGACGAACGGATCAAAGAGATCTCACCACTGCGCCGCGCTCTGATCCGCCCCGAATTGGGTGGGATGGTCGGCACTGTCGCCGTATTCACCTTTTTCCTGCTATTTGCCTTTGACAGCGGCATGTTCACCGCTCAGGGGGTCATGAACTGGTCGGTCGTTTCGGCTCAGTTCATGATCATCGCTGTTGGGGCCTGCCTGCTGATGATCGCCGGTGAATTTGACCTGTCAGTCGGGTCGATGATCGGGTTTGCGGGCATGATGATTGCTATTTTCTCGGTCACGATGAGCTGGCCGGTCTGGATGGCGATCATAATCACGTTTGTCCTATGCGTCGCCATCGGAGCGCTAAACGGCTACATCGTTGTCCGCACAGGCCTGCCCAGTTTCATTGTTACGCTGGCGTTTCTGTTCATTCTGCGCGGATTCACGATTTACCTGCCGCAGACGATCGAACGTAAAACCATCATCGGCGGGATCAAGGACGCAGCCGAAGGCGATTGGCTGGCATCTATCTTTGGCGGCAAGGTCGGGCAGGGCCTGTTCGTTTGGCTGGGCGATAACGGCATAATCGAGGTTTTCGAGCGGGGATCGCGTCAGGGTCAGCCGGTGGTGGACGGCATTCCAATGCTGATCATCTGGGCCATCGTAATCATCATCTTTGGCCATGTGCTTTTGACCAAGACCAAATTCGGCAACTGGATTTTCGCCGCTGGTGGCGATGCCGAGGCAGCCCGGAACTCGGGTGTTCCGGTCAACAAAGTCAAAATCCTGATGTTCATGTTCACCGCCTTCTGCGCCACGGTTTTCGCCACCTGTCAGGTGATGGAGTTCGGATCAGCCGGTGCGGATCGTGGTCTGCTGAAGGAGTTCGAAGCGATCATTGCCGTGGTTATCGGTGGCGCATTGCTGACCGGCGGCTATGGCTCGGTCCTTGGCGCGGCGCTTGGCGCGCTGATCTTTGGTGTGGTTCAACAGGGACTGTTCTTTGCCGGCGTGGAAAGCTCTCTGTTCCGGGTGTTCCTGGGCGTGATCCTGCTGGGTGCGGTGATCCTGAACACCTATATCCGTCGCATCATCACAGGAGAACGCTGAGATGACCGAAGATACCAAGTTCCATCATGGCGACGCGCAGGATCAAAAGCCGATCATTCGGATGGTCGACATCCAGAAACACTTTGGCTCGGTGATTGCGCTTGCGGGGGTCAGCTTTGATCTGAAACCGGGCGAATGTCACTGCCTTCTGGGCGACAATGGTGCTGGCAAGTCGACCTTCATCAAGACCATGTCCGGTGTGCATAAGCCAACCGCAGGCGAGATATTCTTCGAAGAAAAGCCGATGCATTTCGAAGACCCGCGCGATGCAATTTCCGCCGGGATCGCAACGGTCCACCAGCATCTGGCCATGATCCCGCTGATGAGCGTCAGCCGCAATTTCTTCATGGGCAATGAACCGACCCGCAAAGTGGCCGGTATCAACTTCTTCGACAAAAAGCTGGCCGATGAGATCACCATGGAAGAGATGCGCAAGATGGGCATCAACCTGCGTGGTCCGGATCAGGCCGTTGGCACATTGTCTGGGGGTGAGCGTCAGACGGTGGCCATTGCGCGGGCTGTGCATTTCGGAGCAAAGATCCTGATCCTGGACGAGCCGACCTCGGCCCTTGGTGTGCGTCAGACCTCGAATGTTCTGGCGACCATCGACAAGGTGCGCAGTCAGGGCGTGGGCGTTGTGTTCATCAGCCACAACGTGCGTCATGCGCTGGCCGTGGGGGACCGCTTTACCGTTCTTAACCGGGGTCAGACTCTGGGTACTGCCAGACGGGGTGAGATCACGCCGGAAGAGTTGCAGGACCTGATGGCAGGTGGGCAGGAACTGGCTCAGCTGGAAGGCTCACTGGGCGGAACGGTTTAACGCCGTTCCCCCAATCCTGGGCTCAAGCACCCAACATTTAACGAAAATTCTGGAATGGCCAAATTGGCCTTGTGTTGAAAGGGATCACAATGGGCAAAACAGTCCGACTGACCGCAGCGCAAGCTTTGGTGCGCTATGTGGGCGCGCAGATGAACGAGGCCGGAGAGCCTTTTATCGCCGGTGTCTGGGCCATTTTCGGCCATGGCAACGTGGCCGGGTTGGGTGAGGCGTTGCATGCCGTCAAGGACAGCCTGCCCACTTATCGCGGTCATAACGAGCAGACCATGGCCCATTGTGCGATTGCCTATGCCAAACAGATGCGGCGGACGCGGGCGATGGCGGTGACGTCGTCCATCGGGCCGGGCGCGACCAACATGGTTACGGCGGCGGCTCTGGCGCATGTGAACCGTTTGCCGGTTCTGCTGCTGCCCGGCGATGTGTTTGCAACGCGCGGCCCGGACCCGGTGTTGCAGCAGATTGAGGATTTTGGCGACGGCACTGTCAGCGCCAATGACTGTTTCCGCCCGGTCAGCCGCTACTATGACCGTATCTCGCGCCCCGAGCACCTATTGACGGCACTACCGCGCGCCTTCCGCACCATGACGGACCCTGCTGATTGTGGGCCGGTGACGCTGGCCTTCTGTCAGGACGTGCAGGCCGAGGCTTATGACTATCCCGAAAGCTTCTTTGAGCCGCGCGTCTGGTATCAACGCCGCATTCGCCCGGATGAGGGCGAACTGGCCCGCGCGGTTGCCGCGATCAAATCGGCCAAACGTCCGGTGATCGTCGCCGGGGGCGGTGTGCATTACTCGGGCGCGACCGACGCGTTGCAGAGCTTTGTGGAAACGCACAACATTCCAATCACCGAGACACAGGCAGGCAAGTCATCTCTGGCGTGGGATCATCCGCTGAACCTCGGCCCTATTGGGGTGACCGGCGGTGAGCCCGCCAATGACATCTGCGCCGAGGCTGATCTGGTCTTGGCGGTCGGCACACGGTTGCAGGATTTCACTACCGGCTCGTGGGGTCTGTTCTCGAACCCCGAACGCGAGACGGTGTGCCTGAACACCGCTGCCTATGACGCCGAGAAACATGGCGCGATGCCCCTGCAATCCGATGCGCGCGTCGGGTTAGAGGAACTGGGCGTTGCCTTGCAAGGCCACCGCGCGGATTCTGTTGCCGACACGCTCAAGGCTGAATGGTTTGGCAAGGTCGACAAGCTGACCGACGCGCCGGGTGACGGTAACGCGCTGCCAACCGACATGCAGGTCGTGGGCGCAGTCCAGCGCGCCTCGCATGACGATACGGTGGTGATGTGCGCGGCGGGCACCATGCCGGGTGAGCTGCACAAGCTGTGGAAAGCGCCCCGACCGGGCGCCTATCACATGGAGTACGGCTTTAGCTGCATGGGATATGAGATCGCCGGAGCCATGGGCATCAAGATGGCCCAGCCCGAGCGGGACGTGATCTGCTTTACCGGCGACGGCACCTATATGATGGCGAACTCGGAAATGGCGACCGCTGCGATGATGGGTGTATCCTTCACCGTCGTGATCACCGATAACCGCGGTTTTGGCTGTATCAACCGTTTGCAGATGGGCACCGGCGGGGCCGAGTTTAACAACCTGCTGGATCACGCGGTGCATGAAACGCCCTCGGCCATTGATTTTGCCGCCCACGCGGCGGCGATGGGGGCGACCTCGGTTAAGGTCAGTTCGATTGCGGAATTGGAAGATGCCTTGGCCAAACGTGCCGACATTAAAGGGCCTTACGTGGTGGTCATCGACACCGATCCGTACCCGTCCACCGAATATGGCGGCACATGGTGGGAGGTCGCGGTGCCCGAGGTCTCAATCCGCCCAGAAGTTACCGAAAAACGCGCGGCCTATGAAGTTGCGATCAAAGAAAGAAATACGAAATGAGCTTGAAGATCGGCATCTCTCCGATTGCCTGGCAGAATGACGATCTGCCCGACCTGACGGCGGCCTATACCATGGAGCAAGCGCTGAAAGAGGCGCGCGAGATTGGTTACACCGGTGTCGAACGCGGCCAGCGGATGCCTGGCGACACCGAAGGTTTGCGCGCCTATCTGGACGGGAATGACATCTCGCTCTGTGGTGGATGGTGTTCCGGCGCGTCACTGGTCAACGACTTCGCGACGGAACGTGAGGCGGTGCGTGAACAGGTTGAGCAATTCGTGGCGCTGAACAGCCCGTGCATTGTCTACGCCGAATGCTCAAACACCGTTCAGGGGCAGATCGGAACGCCGGTTAATCACCGACCGAAACTGTCCAGGGATGAGGTGCTGGCCTACGCGGCCAAGATCACCGAACTTGCAAAATGGATGGCCGATCAGGGCATGCCGATGGCCTATCACCACCACATGGGCACGATCATCGAAAGCGAAGATGACGTGAATTGGCTGATGGAGGGTTCGGGCCCTGAGGTCGGCCTGTGTTTCGACACAGGCCATCTGCTGTTCGGCGGCGGCGACGTGATGGCAACCTTGAACCGTTGGGGCGACCGTGTGCATCATGTGCATTTCAAGGATATCCGCCCGGCAGTGGTGCAGGACGTGCGGGAAAACAACCGCAGCTTTCTGGATGCAGTGATTGCCGGTGCCTTCACGGTTCCGGGAGACGGCTGCATTGATTTTCAGGCTGTTGCGAATGCGCTTAAAGCCATGGACTACAGCGGTTGGATCGTGGTCGAGGCCGAACAGGACCCGGTCAAGGCACCGCCTTATGAGTATTCCAAGATGGGCTATGACCACATTGTCGATGTCTGTGAGGTTGCTGGGTTGGACATCAACTGACGCAGAAGCCGGGGAAAGGTAGGAAGATGAGCGGCAGAGGCCAAAAGTCTTTTGGGTTTCATAGCACGAACTCCATCGACCTCGAGGCTCTGAAAAGCTTGACGGCGTCCTCGGTTCCGACCGGGCAAATGCCGTTTGCCGCCCGCGTGGAAAAACACGTACCAATCTACGACGTTGCAGCGCTGACTTCGGTTCTTTCCGATCCGGAGAAGCGCCCGGACCTTTTGTCCGAGTGGGCACTGGTGCTGGGGCGGTTGGCCGGCGTGATCGTCCTGAAAGGGGCGTATGCGGACACAACCGTGATTGATCGGGCGACCGAGGTCTTCCGGCAGATAATCACCGAGGAACGCCAAAGCAGCGCGGGTGAGGGCGACCATTTTGCCGCCTCGGGTGCCAATGACCGGATTTGGAACGCGCTGCAAAAACAGTGCCTGCGCGACCCCGAGGGGTTTGCGCTGTATTTCAGTAATATCGCGGTTGCAGCAGTCTGCGAAGCATGGCTTGGCCCGAATTATCAGATGACTGCGCAGGTCAATCAGGTGCGGCCCGGCGGCAAAGCACAGCAGGCGCATCGGGATTATCATCTGGGATTTCAAAGCGCCGAAAGCGCCGCCCGCTACCCCGCCCATGCGCACCACCTGACAGCGGCGCTGACCCTGCAAGGGGCCGTGGCACATTGCGATATGCCGGTGGAAAGCGGGCCTACGAAACTGTTGCCCTATTCGCAGCTTTACGATCCGGGATATCTCGCGTTTCACGATGTGGATCACCGGGACTTTTTTGAAGAAGCCTGTATCCAGCTGCCGCTGAACAAAGGCGACGCGCTGTTTTTTAACCCGGCCCTATTCCATGCAGCGGGTGAGAACAGCAGTGCTGATATCGACCGCATGGCGAACCTGTTGCAGATCTCCTCGGCATTTGGGCGCGCGATGGAGACGGTCGACCGGCACGCAATGTCTGTGGCCGTCTTCCCATCCCTCATTGCCCTAAAAAACAGCGACAACCTGACAGCAGCAGAGCTGGACGCGGCCATTGCAGCCACGGCCGAAGGCTATCCCTTCCCAACCAATCTGGACACGGACCCTCCAGTTGGGGGGAACGCGCCGGAAAGTCAGGCGGATATCCTGCGCCGGGCGGTCGGTGCAGGCTGGACCAAAGCGCAACTGGCCGGGGAACTCTCGGCCCTGCGTCACAGGCAAGAGGCCTGAAACAAGACCCGGACGGTTGATGCAGCCGCCCAAAAAAGGAGACCAGAATGGCAGACTTGCTCAAGAAACCCTTCGGCACGCGCGGCAAGGTTCACGACATCACGCCGGCAAGCGCCGGGTGGCGATATGTCGGGTTTGGCCTCTATCACCTGAGGGCCGGTGACATGGCGGCTGAGGCCACAGGGGACCGTGAGGTCATTCTGGTCATGGTCGAAGGCAAGGCGCAGATCACCGGTGCCGGGCAGGATTGGGGCGTTCTTGGCGATCGGATGAATGTGTTTGAGAAAACTCCGCCGCATTGCCTTTACCTGCCCAATGGTACTGATTGGGAAGCGGTGGCCGAAACCGATTGCGTTGTCGCGGTCTGCTCGGCACCGGGTAAAGGCGGGCATCAGGCCCGGCGTATCGGCCCGGATGGCATCACCCTGACCGAGCGTGGCAAGGGCGTGAACACGCGCTATATCAACAATATCGCGATGGAAAACGAGGACTATGCCGACAGCCTGCTGGTGACCGAGGTGTTCACGCCAAACGGTCACTGGTCCTCTTACCCCAGCCACCGACATGACGAGGATGACTACCCCCGTATCACCTATTTGGAAGAGACCTATTACCACCGTCTGAATCCTGCCAACGGCTTTGGAATCCAACGGGTCTATACCGATGACGGTCAGTTGGACGAGACGATGGCTGTGTCCGATGGCGATGTCGTGACCGTCCCACGTGGCCACCACCCCTGCGGCGCGCCTTATGGGTTTGAAATGTACTACCTGAACGTCATGGCCGGTCCTTTGCGGAAATGGCGCTTTGTCCCGGCCCCCGAGGTCGAATGGATCATGGAGCGGGACGGATGACCCGAGCCTGCGCACGCTTTTGCGGCCCAAGGGGCCAAGGCAGGCCTTTTGGATGGCAACGCCGCAACGTGCAGCACCAGAAACTTCATGGTCGAAGGGGGCTCGATTCAGGCGCGTCAGCTATCGTTGCGGCGGCGCGCCAAAGGCCCGCAGGACGATGCGCGCGGCGGCTTCGACAGGGTCGTGTGTCTCTTTCAGGATCGTAACGCGATCAAACCTGTCAGGGTCGCTGTTCACCGCCTCGCGCAGCGCAGCGCCGAACGCCATGCGCAGTTCGGTTCCGATGTTGAACTTGCAGATGGAAGTCTCGCGGGCGAGGCGCGCGCGCTGCTCGACCGGCACGCCTGAGCCGCCGTGGATGACCAGAGGCACGTCTGTCTCGGCGTCGATCAGGGCGATGCGCTCTTCGTCCAGACCACCCTCTTTGTTCTGTTGCAAGTGAACATTACCGACCGAGATTGCCATCGCATCCACGCCGCTTTCTCGGGCAAATTGCGCTGCCTCGTCCGGGTCGGTTCCGTTCGAGCCTTCTCCGCCTGAATAGCCGACAAACCCGATCTCTCCCTCGCAGGAGATACCGGCCGCGTGGGCCATCTCGGCGATTGCGGCGGTCTCGTCTATGTTCTGTTGCAAGGGCTTGCGCGACCCGTCGAACATGAGCGAGGTAAAGCCGCTGTCCAACGCGATCTTGCAGTCTTCAAACGTATAGCCATGGTCCAGATGGGCGACCACAGGGACCGAGGCATTCTCGGCCAGATGGCGAAACATTTTGCCCAGAACGGGCAGGGGAGTGTGCTCGCGACAGCTCGGTCCGGCTTGCAGGATCAGAGGTGCGTTTTCCGCCTCGGCGGCGGCAACGTAGGCGCGCATGTCTTCCCAACCGAGGGTCACCAGCCCGCCCACGGCATAGCCTTGCTCATACGCCGGTTGCAGGACATCTTTCAGTGTGACGAGAGTCATTTGAACTTCGCGATCATGTCTTTGATGCCCGGGATCGTCTCGATCTGGTAGGCGTGAGTAGGCTGAAAATACTGCACCAGCGACCGCTGGCTGAGACCGCCGAGGATGGTGAAATAGTACATCTCGTACCCCGGCAACACGCAGCAAGGATGATAGCCCTTGTCGATGCAGATCGTTGAGCCATTAACGATGTGATAGGCATCCCCCGGTTCGTTATCCTCTCGCTGTAACATTTGCAGGCCCGAGCCCCAATTGGGTTTGAAACGGAAGTTATAGGTCTCGTCGTGGCGCGATTCATCCGGCAGACGGGTGGTATCGTGCTTGTGGCTGGGGAATCCCGACCAGCCACCTTGTCCAACGGTGAACAGCTCGCTGACCAGCAGGCGGCCCACTTTGTCATGCTGTTTCTGGCCGAGGATATGCTTGATCTTGCGATGGGTTTTGGTGTCGTCGCTGCCATATTGCACAAGGTCATGTTCACGTACATCGAACGGGTCCAGCACCTTGTCATATTTGGCCCCGGCGATGAACACCTCGGTTTCATCCGAGACGCAGACCAGTTGCGCCTTGGCGCCGACCGGCACGTAGACGCCTTCGGGCTCGCCATCCCAGACATCTTCGCCCCGATTGCCCAAATTGGGGAACGCGGCCCCTTCCACGTCCACATCAACGCTGCCGGTGGCAGGGACGATGCAGGTTTCGTACCCCGGTACCTGGTATTCAAACGCCTCACCCTTTTTCAGTTTGACGATGTTGAAATAGTTCAACGGCACGGTCGGGTCATCGGCATCGACGATGGGTTTGTTCTGATTGTCAAAGGGCGCGATGTGCATGGGAAACTCCTATGTGGTCGGGCCGGGGTGATTGGCAAGAAACGCGTCCAGTTCCGGGGTGGTCGGCATTGCACCCGCGCATCCGGGTTGGGACACCACGATCGAAGCGCAGGCCGAGCCACGCATGACCGCATCGCGCAGCGAATGCCCCGCCGCGACTGAGGCCAGCAGACCCGCCATGAAACTGTCGCCCGCACCGTTTGGTTTGACGGCAGTCACAGGGTAAATCCCGGTGTGGATTTCATCACCATCCGCCAGAGTGACCGCACCTTTCTCACCCATCTTGTAGATGACGATCCGGCCCGGTTTTTCAGCCAGCTCCTTGGCTTTGGCGAAGCCTTTGTCGATACCACCGGCCATGAACCCAAACTCCTCATCGTTGCCGACGATCAGGTCACTGGCTTCCCCGGCGCGAGACAGCACCTCGGCGGCCACGTCTGGCGAAGGCCAGCTATACGGGCGGTAGTCGATGTCAAAGATAATTGGCAGACCAGCGGCTCGGGCATTGTCAAAAGCGCGGAACGTGGCGCTGCGCGAGGGTTCGGCGGCGAACACAGTACCGGCTGAGATCACCGCCGAAAACCCTGTGAAATCGACCCTGTCCATATCCTCTTCGGTAACCTGAAAATCGACAGCGCCGTTGCGATAGATGACGTTCTGAAAATTCTCGATACAGCTTTCGTAAACCGCCAGAGACATGCGGTATTCGCCACCCAGAACGCGGATATAGGACGTATCCACGCCGTAGTCGCGCAGCCGGTTTAGGCAAAACCGGCCTACCGCGTCGTCCGAAACCGAGGTGATCAGCGACGCCTGAGAGCCCAGCTTGACCAGACCTGCGCAGGTATTCGCAGATGAACCGCCCAGATCGGCGCGAAACGTGTCGGCATCCTCGCTTTTGACGCCGATAGGGTCGGCGTACATGTCCATACCCGCGCGGCCCAGCACGGCAAAGCGGTTCCCTTTGATACCGTCCATCAAAGCGCTCACGTCATGTCCTCCGGCAAAGTTGGGTGGGCAAAGTTTGGACCTTGCCTTGAATCGATTCACACGATACTGATTTTGCAACCGGTTGCAAATAGTATGTTCGGAGCCGTGACAGATGCCTGAAATCGGAATTGGAATCGTCGGTGGCGGCTATATGGGCAAGGCACATTCTGTTGCCATGTCCGCTGTAGGGGCTGTGTTCAATACGGCGCTAAGACCACGGCTTGAGGTGATCTGCGCTTCGACCCTTGAAAGCGCCGAGCGCTATCGGGAGGCGTATGGCTTCAAGCGCGCGACCGAGGATTGGCTGGCGCTGGTCAATGACCCGGCGGTCGAAGCTGTGGTCATCGCGTCGCCGCAGGAAACCCACCGTCAAATTGCCGAGGCTGCCTTTGCTTTGGGCAAGCCAGTGCTGTGCGAAAAACCTCTGGGTGCGTCGATGGAGGATGGCGCGGCCATGGTCGCCGCAGCCGAGGCGGCAGGTGTCACCAATATGGTCGGGTTCAACTATGTCCGCACGCCCGCCACACAATTTGCGCGCAAGCTGATCGCGGATGGTGAGTTAGGTGAGATCACCTGGTTCCGGGGTGAGCATACCGAGGACTTTTATGCCGACCCCGACGCCCCGGCCACATGGCGCACCACGGGTATGGCAAACGGCACCATCGGCGATTTGGCCCCACATATGGTTAACGGAGCTTTGGCCTTGATTGGCCCGATCAAGGCCGTCATGGCCGAAGTTGAAACCGTTCACGAAACCCGCCCCGGCGGCAAGGTTACCAACGATGACCATGCCCAGATCATGTGCCGGTTCGAAAGCGGTGCGATGGGCAATATCTATGTCAGCCGCATCTCGACAGGGCGAAAAATGGGCTACGCCTATGAGATTTCGGGCACTAAAGGCGCGTTGCGGTTCGATCAGGAGGATCAGAACGCCCTGTGGTTCTATCGCCGCGAAGGCCCAGAGGCGCAGCGTGGGTTTACCAAAATCCTCACTGGCCCGGCGCATCCGGACTACGAACCCTTTTGTCAGGGTCCGGGCCACGGCACCGGGTATCAGGACCAGATCATCATTGAGGCCAAGGATTTCCTTGAATCCATCCATACCGGTCAACCGATCTGGCCAACCTTTCGCGACGGGCATGAGGTCAACCGGGTGCTGGCCGCGGCATTGGCCTCATCCGAGCGCCAGACATGGCAAAACACGCGCGATTTCTGATCGCTCAACGACACATTTTGAAGAGAGACCAAGACCATGGCAAAGCTGAAATGGGGCATGATCGGCGGTGGCGAAGGCAGCCAGATCGGACCCGCCCACCGATTGGGGGCGTTGGCAGACGGGATGTTTGAATTCGCCGCAGGCGCGCTGGATCATCGCCCGGATGTAGGTCGCGAATATGCGCAGCGGCTCGGCGTGGCGGCTGATCGCGCCTATGGAGACTGGCAGGAAATGCTGGCCGGTGAAAAGGACCGTGCCGACCGGATTGATCTGGTGACGATCGCCACGCCGAATTCTACTCATTTTGAGATTGCCAAGGCGTTTCTGGAAGACGGGTTCAATGTGCTGTGTGAAAAGCCCATGACCATGACGGTAGAAGAGGGCGAAGAGATCGTCCGTGTCGCCGAAGCCTCCGGCAAGATTTGCGCGGTGAACTACTGCTATTCGGCCTATCCGATGGTGCGCCAAGCGCGCGCGATGGTGCGTGCTGGCGATATCGGCAAGGTCCGTCTGGTGGTCACCAATTTCAGCCACGGACACCACGGAGACGCCACCGATGCCGACAACCCGCGCGTGCGCTGGCGCTATGATCCGGCGATGGCCGGTGTCTCGGGCCAGTTCGCCGATTGCGGCATCCACGCGCTGCACATGGCCAGTTTCATTTGCGATGATGAGGTGAAGTCCCTGTCCGCCGACATGGCCTCGACCATCTCCAGCCGCGAGTTGGAAGACGACGCGATGGTGAATTTCCGAATGGAGCGCGGCACAGTGGGCCGTCTGTGGACCTCATCCGTGGCTATTGGGCGACAGCATGGGTTCGACATTCAGGTGTTCGGGGAAACCGGTGGTCTGCGCTGGGCCTCGGAACAGCCGAACCAGTTGATCTATACACCCGTCGGCGGGCGCACTCAGATCATCGAGAAAGGCGAGGGCGGTCTGCACGATGAGGTGCAGCGGCTGTCTCGTGTGGCGATTGCGCATCCCGAAGGCTTCCCGTTGGCCGTAGCCAATATCTATTGCGATTTGGCGGATGCAATCAGGGGGAAAACCCGTGATGGCCTGCCCGGTGCTGCGGATGGTGTCCGGTCGATTGCCGCCGTTCATGCAGCAGTCGCGTCCGGCAAAGAGGACGGTGCCTGGAAAGACGCCCGCCCGCCGATGTTCCGGTAGTCAGGGGCGGGGCCGTAATGTGCCCCGCTCAATCACCCGGCAGGGGAAAATCCGCGCCTCAGGATAGCGTTTGGGGTCTTTCAGCATCTCTTCGACCAGATCGACGGATGAGGTTATGATCTGCTTGATGGGCTGATGAATGGTAGTCAGATCAATGCTCTCCCACCGTGCCATCTCCATATCGTTCAGGCCGATGATACCGATATCCGCACCGGGCTTCAGCCCGTGGTCGCGCAGGGCCGACAGCGCACCGATCGACAGGATGTCATCGCCACAAAAATACCCGTCGGCTGGGTTGTCGGCCAGCAGGCGCAGCATCTCGGCGCGCCCGGCCTCAAAGGAATAGTTGCTGGCAAAGGAATGCGACGTCACCACATCCGGTTGCTTTTCGACCTCTTCCATGAATCCCCTATACCGGTCCATGGCCGAGGTCGCATTCTGCGGCCCGCCCATATACCCAACGTGGCTGTATCCGCGTGCCAGTAGCTCTCGGGCGGCCATGCGCCCGCATTCAACGTTGTCGATTCCGACGACGTGAACCTCGGGCGAGGTGGCCGAGCGGCCAAACGTATGCACCACCGGCACGCCCGCATCATGGAACGCCTTTGCAAAACTGGGCGGCAGGGTCGACGATGCCACAATCGCGGCGTCCACGGAATACTGCCGCAGCATCCTTACCGAATTGGCGGGCTCGGTCTCATCGGTCAGGTTCACGATGAGCGGACGTAGCCCGCGTTCCTGCAAGGCGCGGGTGAATTGGTCAAAAACCTCAAGGAAAATCGGGTTGTGGAAGTTGTTCGAGATCAGCCCGATCAGTTTGGTCCGCCCGGTGGTCAGTGATGAGGCCAGAGCGTTCGGGCTGTACCCCAGTTCTTTCGCGGCCTTCTCAACCTTGCTGCGGGTTTTGGCCGAAACCGACGCGCCCTCGGTAAAGGTGCGGGACACCGCCGAACGGGAAACCCCGGCCAGCGCAGCAACGTCTTTCAGGGTAACACTCATGGCAGGGTCCAACGGATTGGCGAAAAGCATTCGGGCAGAGTCATGCGGGCAATATTACGCATCATTGCATGAAACTTGCAATCGGTTGCAAAATGTCACTTTCGAGTTAAGCGGCGGTCGCGAGGTAGATGTTAAAGACTGAACGAATGGTGGTTATTGAAGTCACGGGCTCCCAATATCTTTGGTGTGAGCCGAGCTCACTATCTCACTCCGCGCGAGCAGAAATGTGTTCTTTGCAATTGCGTCAACCAGCACCTCCCATAGAGATGCCAAGTGTTGTCAGCGGCTTGAAGGTCGCGCGGTCTGATTTGCGACCGATTCCGGGGCAGCAGTGGACGTCCAATCCGAGTATTGTCACCGAATTTACGAACCAACACGGAACTTGGTCGGTGTCATTCCAGTCTGGCCGCGAAAAAAGCGAGTGAAATGGGACTTGTCGGAGTAGCCGAGCATCAGACCAATCTCTGCAATTGTCATCTTGTCTTCTCTGAGGTGCTCTTTGGCGACATCGACACGCAGTCGTTTGATCTCGCGGGGCAGCGTTGTGCCTTGCCGCTGAAGCGCCTTCAGAAACCTTTCCTGCTGTATTCCCAGCAGGCCAGACACCACCTCAGGCCCCAATTCTGCTTCATCCAGTTTTTCGCGTAAAACAGATCGCAAAGCGGCCACCACGGTCACTTCTTCATCTTGCCGGGTCGGGGCAACGGGCGTGGCAGAGCCCTGTGTGTCATGGTGCAAAAACAACCATTCCACAGGAAAACTGATTTGCATTCCGGGATCAGTCCCAAGGCCAACCTCGATCCCTTTGTAGCCAATTGGCAGACCATTGATGTATCTGCTTGCCCATCGCACACGGGAAGAGTCCCACGACTCTCCAACTACGGTCTGTAAAAGTCGTACGTAGATTGCGGCTCCAAATCCGGTAACCTGAATCGGTGGGACAGTTGGTTCCTGTTGCCGTTCGATGCTGTACGTCGCTTTGTCTGCTGAAATCACAAGGCTATGCCGCACGGAATTGGACTCTTGCGGTACAAGCCCAACGAAACGGGTAAAAAACTCGAACAGCGTTTTAGTAGATTGCAGGGCTTGAGCGAACGGAGGCCATTCTTGCAGGTCAAATGTTTCTCCCACATTCAGGCCAAGATACCGATCCCCTGACAGGTCCGAGAAGGCGTTCACCAAACCGTAGACCAGCTCTGAGTGAACAAACACCGAGGGGTCGGACAGAAGCTCCGCTTTCAGGCCGACCTGATCCAAGGCTGGTTGCGGATCAATCCCACGGTCGATGAGATATTGCAGAAACGGAGCTGCTAATGCGAGGCGAATAAAGCCTTCGCTATGCTCTTGAGAGGTGGAGTTGAAAGGCAAGCACGTCACCCGTTGTAAGACTGGGAGATTTGCCCAGTGGCCACTTTTGCAATCACATTCGAACATCCTAATTTAAAAGTGGCAACCGATCCAAGGTTTTCCGAACTACAGTTGGCAAAACATGAATATGAAGGGAGTACTTATGTCCGGTCTACGAATGCCCCTTTTCTCGAAAGTAATTGCCGCTGCACTTTTTACTTTTTCGACGTCCGCGCAGGCTCAGGATCAAGAACAGCCGCAAACGCTTTTTACCAACGTGCATGTCTTCGACGGTGTGAATGAACAGCGGATCGAGAATGCCAGTGTTCTGGTTGAGGGCAACTTGATTAAGGCCGTATCAACCGATGCGATCGATGCCCCGAATGCCACGGTCATTGACGGTGGCGGCCGCACGCTAATGCCGGGTCTCATTGATGGGCACGCGCATGTGATGATCAATAACGACTTTGGCCCCGTTGAACACAACATGACGCCTTACGACATCGCTTATAACTCGGTAATCGTTATGGATCGGTTCTTACAAGACGGGTTCACGTCAGTAAGAGATATGGGAGGCCCGGCCTTCGGTCTGGCTAGGGCTATCGACAACGGCACAGTTATTGGACCAAGACTTTATCCGTCAGGTGCATTCATCTCGCAAACCTCCGGCCATGGTGATTTTCGCGATCGCGCAGACCCGGGGTACAGTCCCAATGACGCGGGTGATTTATCCAACTTTGAACGCATGGGTATTGGCACTGTCGCCGATGGTATACCTGAGGTATTGAAGGCAGTACGCCTCAATCTTCGAAATGGCGCCAGCCAGATTAAGATCATGGGTGGCGGCGGGGGGTCGTCGCGTTTCGATCCGATCGACACGACGCAATACTCAGAAGATGAAATTTGTGCAGCAGTCGAGGCCACCGCTGACTGGGGTACTTATATTGCTGCACACACGTTCAATGACCGCTCGGTAAACAGGCTTCTTGATTGCGGTGTCAAAACGTTTGAGCACGGGTTCTTTATTTCAGAAGCCACAATGAAACGGATCGCAGAAGCTGGCGCTTTTGTCGTTCCGCAGATGTGGGGCATTTCTCCTGACCTAGCCAAAAATCCGTTGATGCCGCCAGACAAGATTCCCGAAGTGAGTGCGCTGGGTAAAGAGTATGCAGACTTTGGCAGAAATCTCCTCAAAAACGGTGTGAAAGTCGTCTTTGCATCTGACTATGTAGGTAAATTTGAGGATGCCGAACGTGCCCGCCGTTACGAAATTTGGTGGCGTACTCAAACGTTTGACAGCAACTTCGAAGTGCTGAAGCAGATGACATCTATAGCAGGTGAAATGCTTGCGTTGTCTGGTCCCAGAAACCCCTATAAAGAAGGTAAACTGGGCGTAATCGAGGAAGGCGCTTACGCGGATATCATCCTCGTGGATGGCAACCCACTGGAAGATATCACTGTGATCGGTGGCAACACGGCTTGGTTTGATGCCGACCCTGAGTGGACGCCAATCGACACGATCGATGTTATTATGAAAGACGGTATCATCTACAAAGACACACTGGATTGATCCGCACAGAAGGGCCGGAGAGCTTTCATGCGTCATTGGTTTCGCTTCGTCTTACTTGCTGGGTTGGTTTACTGCGCCCAACCCGCGATCGCGACATCTGGAACAGCGTTGGACTGGGCCGACCTTCCCGATCCGGCTGTACAGGTCTTTGAGGACCCTTACCGCGACCTGAGCCCTGAACAGTTCGATGATGTTCTGTTCGTCGTGCGCTTGCGGGGTCGGCTTCAACAGGACATTGGCAGCGAGGAAGAAAGGCAGAGATGGCGAGAGCTTTTGACTGAGACCGAGGATGCCTTGGCGTCAGGTGGGGTAGATATCGACTGGCTGCTCGATCAGCGAGAGGTCGTGATTGAACGCCGAAGAAAGGCTGGAACGAACGGAAATCCGCAATTCGACGGCCAAACAATCACACTCGCGGGTTTTGCCATTCCAGCCCCGAGCGATCCGGACGGTCGGCCTGTGGCGTATTTGGTACCAGAAAGAGGGATGTGCAGTCATATGCCCCCGCCGCCGCCAAACCAGATGATCCGCGTGCGGTTAAATGGCGATTGGGCACCCAGCTATTTTCATGAACCTGTAAGACTTACGGGTACTCTGACGATTGCCCCATCGGTTCAGGACATGGTGGTCGTGGATGGCGTTATGCCTATGAGTGCGACCTTCCAGTTGGACACGGACAGCGTCGAAACGCTGGAAACCGAGGCAGATGGGCTGGAATGGAAACAGCGTGCTGCTGATCGCATCCGAGCGGCAGGCAATCGCAAGACAGGCGGGGCAAAGGCGTCTGAATGATACGACTTCTGGTTGTCGCATTGAGTATTGCATTTGCTGGTGCGGCTTCAGCGCAGGGGCTGTCGGGACCCTCTTCAGTTGAAGCTGATCTTGAACCCGGAGATGGTTTGACCGACCCGCAATACCGCTCGGACTTTCCGCGCAACATCGCACCGGTTTGGTTTGAGTGGAAAGATCAGCTGGCCGATGGCGGATTTCGTTTCAACATTGATTACCTGGCATTGGGCCAAACGACGAATGCTGATCTGAGAACCGGCGAAGCGGCCAGCGGAATTGCGCGCTTCTACGGCAGTTGGCAGGCAACTGAACGGGGTTCGCTGACATTCAAGATCGAAGACCGGCACAGTTACACCGATGTCGCCCCGCAGTTTCTTGGGCTGGATGGTGGAGCGTTGTCGATCACAGGGACTGCCTTCAACGACAATGGCCTGTTGCTGACCAACCTGTTCTGGACCCAAAGGGCTGAGAATGGTTCGTGGACGCTGCAAGTCGGGCAGATTGATGTAACGGACTTTGTGGATATTTACGGGTTGGTCAGCCCCTACAATGGCTTCCAAAATCTGTCTTTCAATACCAACCCGACACTTAACGCACCCAATCCGGGCCTTGGCATTGCAGGAGGAGTAAAGCTCAGCGAAAACTTCTACGCGGTTGCGAGCATTTCGGACGCAAACGCGGACTCGTCTGAGCCTGATTTTGATGTGTTCAGCGATGGCAATCTCTTTAAATCGCTCGAGCTTGGCTACACCTCCGGCTTTGATCGCATCTATTTTGACAATATCCACCTGACCCTCTGGCATGCGGACGCGGCAGACGATGGTAGTCGCGCAGAAGACTATGGCGCTGCGTTTTCCGCCGCTTGGTTTGTCGACAACAAGTGGATGCCGTTCTTTCGGGCAGGGGCTTCAAAGGGGACAGCGGCACTCTATGATCGGTCTGTTTCTGCCGGTCTCGGCTACTACGGTCGCAATACCGATCTGGCAGGGCTTGGCCTGAACTGGGCCGAAGCAAGGGGCATAGACGGTGATCAATTCACTCTGGAAGCCTTCTACCGCTTTTCAATCTCACCTGGACTGCAAATCACACCGTCGGTGCAGTTCATTTCAAACCCGCTGCTGAACCCCTCTCAGGATAGCATCACTCTGTTCGGCCTAAGAACCCGGATCGTTTTCTGAAGTGGCTCTCACGCGGTAGCCAAAAACAAAGTGATTAGGGAGGATCCGCCATGAAGACCCTGTTGACCGCCAGCGCCGTATTGATCGCCTTTGGTGGCGCACTGCACGCCAGTGAAGAAAGCAAGACTTGGGATGCGTCAGACGGGGCTCAGCAATTTGTGCAGGACACAATTGTCATTGGCATGTTGGCCAGTCCCTACGGCACCGGCTGGACCGAGTACGAGCAGCTCCACACTTACTTTGAACGCGCGCGGGACAACGGCATTACAGGGCATGAGATGACCTTGGCCGCTGCAGACATGTCTTTCGAGACCCTGCTTGAACAGCACTACCACTTCCGCGCGGCGATGGCGGAGCAACCGGAAAACTACCTGATCGTGAATGAAACCCGCGATATTGAGGCCGCCCATATCCAAGGCAAGACAGCGGTCATCTGGAACAGTCAAACGGCCACCGTATTGGACGGCGATCTTAAGAAGATGGCATTGCTCAAGGATATGGGGATCAAGAGTATGATCCTGGCCTACAACGACATTTTCCGAACCGGTTCGGGGCAGTTGGCGGCCTATAACGGGCGCGATATCGGCCTTACGCCTTGGGGGAAGTCTGTCATTGATGAAATGGTGCGGTTCGGCATCCTGCTGGACCTGAGCCATACCGGTTCCAAAACGGCGAACGATGCCATGGACTACATGGACGAGAACTATCCCGGTGTGCCCTATGTTTATACGCACTCTGTCCCAGCTGGGCTTTAGAGCCTGACCGAAAAGTAGTTGAAGGATATCATCGGGTTATGATTCTCTGAATTTTGCTGGCAAACGGAGGATCAGATGCCCTGGAATGATATCGCTCGCGCTCAACATACACGCAAAACGGACCGCTATCCAAGTGACATGTCAGACGATGAATGGTCGCTGGTCGAGCCAATGATTCCACCGGCACGGTCTGGCGGTCGTCCTCGAACGACGGATATGCGGGAAGTGATGAATGCGATTTTCTACATCGGATCGACAGGCTGCCAGTGGCGCGCTTTGCCGACAGACTTTCCTCCCATGACGACTGTACAGGGATATTTCTATAATTGGCGGAACGCGGGCTTGCTGGCGGCAATGAGTGATTTGCTGGTTGCTGCCGCTCGTGAATTGGAGGGCCGCGCTGCCGAGCCTACGGCGGGTGTGATTGATAGCCAAAGTGTGAAAACTACAGAAAGTGGAGGCATTTGCGGATATGACGCCGGCAAAAAGACCAAGGGGCGCAAGCGTCATATTGTGACGGACGTCCTTGGGCTTCTGCTGATTATCATCGTTCATGCCGCCAACATCCAGGACCGTGACGGCGCTCCCGATCTGCTCAAAGCGGTCGGCAAAAAATTCCCTTGTTTGCGCCATATTTTCGCCGATGGTGGGTATGCGGGGGATAAGCTCCGACAAGCCATGGGTGATGAGTGGACACTGGAAATAGTCAAGCGACCTAACAAGGCAAAAGGCTTCGTTCTTCTGCCCAAGCGATGGGTCGTTGAGCGCACTTTTGCATGGCTGGGAAGGTGTCGACGGTTGGCCAAAGACTGGGAACGCACAATCGAAAGCTCAACAGCCTGGGCGCTCGTTGCCAATATCCGCCTCCTGACACGCAGACTGGCAAGGCACTGCTATGCAACGTAAAACTTTAGATTCAGGCTCTTATGCGAACGAGCCGAATGCCACGCCACGCGGATGCTATCGAGCGATTCCCGACGATGAGGCTCTGCGCGCAGCCAAGTCAGGGGGCTATATCTCTCCTACATTCACCGAATGGATGATGGACGGCGTTTGGCCCGAGGATATCTCGCCCAAGCAGGCTGCTGATATGATCGACTATTACGTCCAGCTTGTGGGCGTTGATCATGTCGGGATCGCGACAGATGATATGTTCTCACTCGAACTTGTCGTGCAGTTCGCAACTGCAAACGCCAGCATGTACGATGACGGTGGGTACATGATCGATGCATTCAACAAAGGGGCAACCGGAAACGGCGAACTTGCCAAAATCCTCGCGGCAATTACCGACGACCTTTGGGCGCGGGGCTATTCAAACGAGGATCTTGCAAAGATTTACGGCGGTAACAAGATGCGGGTTTATGCGCAGGTTTGGGAAGGCAAGCCGCCCGAACAATTCCTGAAAGAATACCCCGAGCGTCTGCGCCTACGGCAAGAACTTCGTGAAGGTTTCTATTCGCGTTAAGTTTTCCGGAACTTGCCCAAAGACGACAGATGCCACGTCGCAAGATCTGGGCTTATCTCGAGTGTTCGCGGCATCTTTTCCGTTTAACCGCGGTGGGCGCAGCTTCGCGCACTGCACGACAAAAGGTGCTATTCGCGTAAGACCTTGAGACATCGCAGTGGAGGGATGGTGGGTGATGAGAGACTCGAACTCCCGACATCTTCGGTGTAAACGAAGCGCTCTACCAACTGAGCTAATCACCCGTGACGCTGCATGTAGCCAAGCCTGCGCGCGGGTGCAAGAGGGTCTGGCACAATTTCTTTGTGTTAATGTCGGAACAGGCAGCTGGCCTGATAGCCGCCATCGGTAAAATCGTTCAATTTCCGCGAACTGCGGACTTGGGGAATGGGAAAGGCGCTTGCGCGTCCCCTGTTGCGTCAGATATTCCCGAAGGGACTGCAACTTTCCAGACGGGAGAGTATATGATCCTGTCCCTTGCCCGCCGGATACTGGTCGCGGCCTTGGTGTTTGGCTCAATGACTCTGGCTCCGGTGCGGGTCAGCGCGGCAGAAGTTTTGGTTTTTGCTGCCGCCAGTCTGAAGACAGCAATGGATCAGATTGCACCTGCATTTGAACACCAGACCGGGCATGAGGTCACACTGTCTTATGCCGCGTCATCAGTGTTGGCGCGACAGATACAGCTGGGCGCGCCCGCAGATGTGTTCATTTCGGCCAATGCAGATTGGATGGACTATTTGCAGGATCTGGACCGGGTCGATCCGGCGTCACGGGTGGACTTGCTGGGCAACGGGCTGGTTCTGATCGGCGCGCCGGATCATCCGAGAATTGGCCAGATGGGGCCAGAGACCGACCTGTCCGAGGCGTTGGGAAATGGCTATCTGGCGATGGCGCTCGTAGATGCGGTTCCGGCCGGTATCTACGGCAAGGCTGCTTTGCAGAGCCTTGGTTTGTGGGACCAGCTTCAGGACCGGGTTGCGCAAACCGACAACGTGCGCGCAGCGCTTGCACTGGTGGCGACCGGGGCCGCGCCTTTGGGGATCGTTTACCAGTCGGATGCCGGCGTTGAAGACCGCGTGCGTGTCGTGGCCACATTTGCATCTGATCTGCATCCGCCCATCATCTATCCGGCGGCTGTTCGCCCGTCGGCCGCGCCCGAGGCGAAGGAGTTCCTGAATTATCTGCAATCGGACAATGCGCAAAACATCTTTGAAAAGCAGGGTTTTACCCTGCCCGGGCGCTGACGCATGGGGTGGTTGGGACCAGCTGAGCTTGAGGCACTGAAGCTGTCTCTGCGCGTGTCTTTCTGGGCAACGCTGGTGACGTTGCCGTTCGGGATATTCGTGGCCTACGCGCTGGCCCGCTGGCGGTTTCCCGGGCGTCAGCTGTTGAACGGGCTGGTGCATCTGCCGTTGATCTTGCCACCGGTCGTGACCGGGTATCTTTTGCTTCTGACCTTCGGCATACAGGGCCCGCTGGGAAAGGTGCTGGCCGAGTTCGGCATCGTCGTTGCCTTTCGCTGGACTGGTGCTGCGCTGGCGGCTGGGATTATGGCCTTTCCCCTGATGGTCCGCGCCATCCGTCTGTCGATCGAGGCGGTTGACCCGAAACTGGAACAGGCTGGTGCAACGCTGGGCGCGTCTCGTCCGTTTGTGTTTGCCACCGTCACCCTGCCAATGATCCTGCCGGGCGTGATCGCCGGGTCCATCCTTGCCTTTGCCAAAGCGATGGGAGAGTTCGGGGCCACGATCACCTTTGTCTCGAACATTCCCGGCCAAACCCAGACTCTGCCTTCCGCGGTCTATGCCTTCCTGCAAGTGCCGGGGGGTGAGGGCGCGGCGACGCGGCTGGTGGTGATCTCGATCATTATCGCCATGGGGGCGTTGCTATTGTCGGAATACGTTGGTCGTCGTGCCGCAGCCAGGGTGTCCGGGTCATGAGCCTGTCTGTTCGCCTGCAACACGATTTGCCCAACATCAAGCTGGACCTCAGCTTTGACGCGCCGCCCGGCGTGACGGTTCTGTTTGGGCGGTCAGGATCCGGGAAAACCACCGTGGTCAATGCGGTGGCCGGGTTGCTGCGCCCCAAAGGCGGGCGTGTCGCCGTGAACGGTTGGGAGTTGTTCGACACCGATCAGAACCTCTGGCTACCGCCGCATCGCCGTCGGCTGGGCTATATCTTTCAGGAAGGCCGGTTGTTCCCGCATCTGACCGTTCGGCAAAACCTGTCTTATGGCCGCTGGTTCGCACCCAAAGGTGTACGAAGGGAAAACCCGGACAAGGTGATCGAGATGCTGGGCATCGGCCACCTGCTGGATCGCCGCCCTGCGGGTCTGTCCGGGGGCGAGAAGCAGCGCGTCGCCATTGGTCGCGCGCTGTTGGCCAGCCCACGCCTAATCTTGGCAGATGAGCCTCTGGCTGCTTTGGATGACGCACGAAAGGCTGAGATCCTGCCCTATTTTGAGCGTCTGCGGGATGAGGTTTCGGTACCGATTCTCTATGTCACCCATTCAGCGGCTGAGGTCGCGCGGCTGGCAACCTCGGTCGTTGCGCTACAGGACGGTAAGGTGGTCCGGCATGGCCCGGCCTCTGAGGTCATGGCCGACCCATCTGTGGCCCCGGCAGGGGTACGGGCAGTGGGCGCGGTTTTGAATGTCCGGGTCCACACGCACCATGCCGACGGCCTGACCGAGCTTGAGGCGGGCGGCGTCCCCCTGTTCCTGCCGCGCATCCCGCACAAGGCGGGCGAGGAACTGCGCATCCGCATCCCCGCGCAAGAGGTCATCCTGTCCACCGGGCGGCCCCAAGGGCTGTCGGCCCTGAACATGCTGAAAGGCGTGGTCGATACGATCCGCGCGGGCGAGGGGCCCGGAGCTATCGTTTCGGTCAGAACCCCAGCCGGGTCTATTCTGGCCCGCGTCACCCGCCGTTCGGTCGAGGCGCTGGGGTTGCGGCCGGGCAAGCCATGCTACGCAGTGATTAAGACGGTGGCCCTTGCTCCGCAGGATGTTGGCGGGCGGCTGGGCGCATAAAGGCTGGCGCTTCGATCTTTACTCATCACCTGTGCCGCCTATGATCTATGATAATGTTCGAATGTGTTTCAGGGTGATTTGCTATGAGAATTTGGAAGGCTCAGTTCGTAAATCGTATGCAAGCTTCACGTTTCTGATATGATCTTGGGAAAATCGAGGAGGTATTGACAGTGGATCACAAGCAGTTTCAGGAGTGGTTATCCCGCATAGACGGTCTCAGTCTGGCGCAGAGGCAGCAAGCACAGGCTGTGTTGCTGGGGGAAACTGAGCCATCCGCTTCGCTGGCAGCGATCGAAGCGCGCGTCGCCGAGGACCGTGAGTGCCCGCATTGTGGCACGCCTGGCGCGGTTTCGCGGGGCAAAGCCCGAGGGCTACAGCGGTATCAATGCAAGGCCTGCAACAAGACTTTCAACGCGGCAACGGGCACGGCTTTACAGGGCCTGCACAAGAAGGACAGATGGCTCGCCTTTGGGGGCTGCCTTGCGGATGGGCTGACCGTTCGCGCGTCTGCAAAGCGCTGTAATTTTGCCGTCTCTACGGCGTTTCGTTGGCGGCACCGATTTTTAGGCACGAAGGACCAGGACCCTCCAAAACTCAAGGGCATTGTCGAAGCCGACGAGACCTATGTTCTCAAGAGCCGCAAGGGCGATCGCAAACTTGATCGCAAGGCGCGCCGCAGGGGCGGCAAGGCCAGCAAGCGCGGTCTGTCAGACGAACAGGTTCCGATATTGGTTGCCGTGGACCGAGGCGGCACAACGGCGTGTTCCGTCCTTCCATCTGTCACAGCTGACAGCATACACAGCGTTCTGGAACCCCGGATTGATGATGACATCCTTCTGGTCACTGATGGAAACAACGTTTACCCGCCCTGCGCCAAGTCACTTGGGGTCAGACACGAAGCATTGAACCAGTCCGCCGGTGAACGGGTGCGTGGGGTGGCTCACATACAAACAGCCAACAATCGGCACAGTGGGTTGAAGGACTTCCTGCGCCGCTATCGCGGCGTTTCGAGCAAATACCTCGAAAACTACCTGCGATGGTTCGAACGGTGTGACCTGCTGAAATCATCGGCCAGATCCTGTCTCGCGACCGCGATTGGGACCTCATGCACACAATTTGCGAACTGAGCCATTTGGAAATTATCAGGCGCAGTTGCCTTGTGTGTTTTACCGGGCCTTGCATTGGCGGTTGGATTTGGGGTCGCGATTAACCCGGCCTTTCGCACCAAGGTCACGCCGTTGGAAAACGGCACCTACCGGGTTGCGACCAGCGGCTCATCCGCGCCCGTGGCCTATTGGTGCGGGATAGGGGACTTTGCCATTCGGACGCTCAGAACTTCGGCTACCCAGCGCATCTATATTGCCAGCCCGTACCAAAAGGGGGTGCGCACGGTCGACTTTTCGCTAACGCCACCTGAGGGCGCGGATACTTCACCGGGGTATTCCGTCACGGTCAAGCGGGTTGGTGCGAATATGACGGCAGGCAAGGCGCAGGGCTATTGCTACGACACCTTCATGGATTTCAGTTTCTGAGCGTCACACCCATTTTGCCATGGGCGGCAGGCTCATCAGCACGGCATCCGGGTCATGGCCGGTTTCCAGCCCGAACTTGGTGCCCCGGTCATAGACAAGGTTGTATTCGGCATAGAGCCCCCGATGCACCAGTTGCGTGTTCTTATCGTCGTCGTTGAAACCCTGCACGCGGCGATTTTCCACCAACGGCAAAAAGGCGGGCAGGAAGGCGCGGCCGATATCCTGCGTCAGGGCAAAATCCGCTGCCCAGTCGCCGGTGCAATAGTCATCCATGAAAATACCGCCGACGCCGCGCGCGCGTTTGCGGTGGGGGATGTAGAAATACTCGTCAGCCCAGTCTTTCAGGCGCGGGTAATGCCCCGGACCATGCGGATCCAGATGCGCCTTTTGCGTGGCGTGAAAATGGGTGGTGTCCTCGTCATATTCGATACAGGGGTTGAGGTCTGATCCACCCCCGAACCACCACGCGTGCGGGGTCCAGAACATGCGGGTGTTCATATGGACCGCCGGAACATGCGGGTTTTGCATATGCGCGACCAGCGAGATACCCGATGCCCAGAACCGCGGGTCCTCGGTCATGCCCGGAATGCCCTTGCGGGCGGCCATCGCCTGCTGCGCGCGCGCGCCCAAAGTGCCATAGACAGTCGAGATATTGACGCCGACCTTTTCGAACACCCGACCGCCGCGCATCACGGACATCAACCCGCCGCCTGCGTCCGAGCCATCCTCGGACTGGCGGGTGGTCTCCTTGACCTCGAACCGTCCGGCCTTGGCGTCTGACAATGGGCCAGTGTCGTGGCTATCCTCCAACGCTTCAAAGGCCGCGACGATGTCGTCGCGCAGCTCGCGGAACCAGGCGGAGGCGGTGGATTTTTCAGTGTCGAACATGAATGTCAGTGCGCCGGTGCTGCGACGGGGTCCAGCAGTGTGCGGCCGCCGTCAATGGTCAGGATTTGCCCGGTGATGAACCCGGCCGCGTCCGAGGCCAGAAACTGCGCCGTCTCGGTCAGTTCGGTCGGGGCGGCGATGCGGGCCAGCGGGGTATGTTTCTCGATATCGTTCCGGAATTCGCGGTTCTCTTTGAGGGTCGATTGCAGCGAGGCACTCATGACAGACCCCAGCGCAATCGAGTTCACCCGGATGCGGTTCGGTGCAAATGCCACCGCCAGCGACCGGGTCATCTGATCCAGTGCGGCGGTCGATACGGAATAAGCCATCAGGTCAGGGTGGGTGCGCCGCGCGGCAATAGACGACAGGTTGATGATCGACCCGGCGGGGCCGTCTTCGTCATCTCCGGCCTGCTTGATCATGCGCTTGGCCACAATCTGGCTGAGACGCAAAGCGGGCATCAGGTTCTGGTTCAGCAGGGTGCGAACCGAGTCATCCTCGGCATCCAGCGGATCGGACGGGATCACCTGCCGCGCGCCGTTGATCAGGATGTCCACTTGGTCAAAGGCGTCGATAGTGGCCGAAAGAAGGTTGGCGATGGTCAGCTTTTCCCGCAGGTCGCCCGCGAAGAAGCGGATGTTGCTGTCATCGGCCTGTTCGCCCAATTCGTCGGCCAGCCGCTTTTCGTCCATATCGGCAAACATCACATTTGCGCCTGCATCGGCAAAGTGGCGACCGATCGCCAGTCCGACGCCATTGGCCCCACCGGTCACGATTGCTGTTTTGCCAGCTATGGAAAAGGACATGCGTTTCCTCCTGAATTGCGGGGCAGGTTAACCGGGATCATCGCCGGGGGCGAGAGGCGTGGAACACCTTGAACCGATTGTCGCCGGTCACTTCTTCGACATGTGCGAAGGTGTCGGTCAGCGTTGTTTCATAGGGTAGGTGACGGTTGGCAACCATCCAAAGGTTCCCATTGCGGGACAGGTTCTTTGCGGCCGACGAAATAAAGCCTTGTCCCAGCGCGGGTTCCGCACTGCGCCCGGTATGGAAGGGCGGGTTCATCACCACAGTGTCAATGGGTTCGGGCGCGCGCCACGTCACGGCGTCCGCCCAATGAAACTGCGCACGGGGGTCGTCTATATTAGCGCGGGCGCAAGTCAGGGCTGTGTGGTCAGCCTCAACCAGATGCAGGGCTTTCAGGCCAGGGGCCTTTAGCAGCCCGGCAGACAGATATCCCCATCCAGCCCCCAGATCGGCCACGCGTGCGCCCAGCTTATCGGGCAACGCTGTCAGCAGCAGGGCCGACGCCGGATCAACGCCGTCCGCCGAAAACACGCCGGGGGCAGTCTGATATCCGTCTGCGGTCTGATGCGCCGGGGCGGCCCAGTCTTCAAACGCCTGCGCATCTGACTGGAACCAGAAAATCTTGCCGTGCGCCTTTGAGATCGGTCCCTCAATCGCGACGCGTTTACGAATGTCCTTTAACAGGCTGTCGACGCCATCGGTCTTGGCTCCGTCCACGACGATCACTCCACTGGCGCGGGTACAGGCCTGATGGACCATGGACCGGGCCAGCGCTTTGGCGCGCGGCAGGATCACGATGGCATCTTGGCGGGCGTCTTGTGCCTCGGGTGTGACATCGAAGCCCTGAGTGGCGAAATGATCGTGAAACGGTTTGAAAGGCTGCACCACTTGCGTTTCGCGGGGCAGGGCCGACAGATCGCTGGCCGTCGTCGGACCAAGCACCGTAAGCGGTTGCGTCAGCGTCAGACCGCTTTGCAGGGCAAGGTCAAGGCGAGGGGACATAAGCGATTCCGTAAGACCTGTCTGGTCTTACTCTTCCCGTTCCATGGTGCATTGCAGCGGATGCTGGTGCCTGCGGGCGAAATCCATGACCTGACCTACTTTGGTCTCGGCAATCTCGTGGCTGAATACACCGACAACGGCCACGCCCTTTTTGTGGACGGTCAACATGATCTCGAACGCTTGCGCGTGGGTCATGCCGAAAAAGCGCTCCAGTACATGCACGACGAACTCCATCGGGGTATAGTCGTCATTGAGCAGCAGAACCTTATACAGCGGCGGGCGCTTGGTCTTGGGGCGGGTCTGCACCAGGACGGACGAATCCGCATCGTCGTCCGATTTGTCAGACATCATCCATTGGTGTTCAAGCATCGAGTTCTACTGTCCGATTCAGGCTTCGGTTTATCTTTGCGCTTATATAACGTCGAACGGGCCAGAGAAAAGAGCCAGCAGGACGTATTCAATATGGGTCAAAACCTTACCACAATCGGTTTCGATGCGGATGATACTTTGTGGCATAATGAGCGGTTTTTTCAGCTGACTCAGGCATATTTCACCGATCTACTGGCGGATCACGCCGAGCGGGACCACCTGCTGGACCGTCTGCTTGAGGCTGAAAAACGCAATATCCGGCACTATGGGTATGGAATCAAAGGCTTTGTCCTGTCGATGATCGAGACCGCGATTGAGGTTACGGATGACCGGGTTCCGGCCTCGGTGATCCGGCAATTGATTGAGGCAGGGCAAGAGATGCTGGCCCATCCGATCGAGCTGCTGCCCCATGCGCGCGAGGCGATTGAGAGCGTCACTGAGACGCATCAGGTTGTTCTGATCACCAAGGGCGATCTGATTGATCAGGAACGGAAGCTGGCCCAATCCGGGCTGGGTGAGCTGTTCGACGCGGTCGAGATCGTGTCTGAGAAAACGCCGCAGACGTACCGGGATATTTTTGGCCAATATGACAATGGCCCGGCTGCGGCCATGATGGTAGGCAATTCGATGCGGTCCGACGTGGTGGCCCCGATTGAGGCCGGGTGTTGGGGTGTGTACGTACCGCATGGCCTGGTTTGGGAAGTGGAGAAAGCCGACACTCCGGCAGATCATCCGCGATTCCGCGAATTGCAGGATTTAAGCCAGCTGACCGGGCTTGTTCGGGCACTCAGCTGATGTTGCCGAATGGTCTCAGTTTGGGATTTTCCGCCTGAGGCACCGGCGCATTCTGGACATTTTCGCCGATTTGGTGGGGGCGAGCGCAAATTCAGCAAGATATAGTGGCGTTCGTCAAGGATAACGAAACAGCGAATTTATGAGCTTTCGGTTTATTTCGCCGGACCCCTGTGCTAGCCTTATTAACAATAAAATAATTGGTTTGCTGACCGGGAAAACCCGGCGGCGTGAGGTAGACAGAGGCAAAGATCGTGCAGGTTCGGCGGACAGTTCCGGCCCGAATGGGCTTATTTCTTATAGTATTGTTGTGGCTGCTCTCTTTTGCGCCTTTGCAAGGGATGGCCGCGCCCTATGCGGCGATGGTGATCGACGCACGCACCGGTGAGGTGCTGCATTCGCGCAATGCGGATACGCGGTTGCACCCGGCGTCACTGACCAAGATGATGACCCTCTACATCGCGTTTGAGGCAGTGCGGAACGGTGAGATCGAGCTGGATACGCCGGTTCGCATCACACGCGCAGCAGCAGCTGAGCCGCCGTCGAAGCTGGGCCTTCGTACGGGCCAGACGATTGCGTTCCGCTACCTGATCCGCGCAGCTGCGGTGAAGTCCGCAAACGATGCGGCCACCGCCATTGGCATCGCGATCAGCGGGTCCGAGGCTGCTTTTGCCCGCCGTATGACGCGGACCGCCAAAGCCATGGGCATGAACCGGACGACCTTCAAGAACGCGCATGGCCTGACCGAGTCGGGCCACTTGTCGACCGCACGGGACATGACCACGCTGGGCCGTCATCTGCTGTATGATTACCCGCAATATTACAACCTGTTCTCACGCCAATCGACTCATGCCGGGATCAAGACGGTTCCGAACACCAACCGTCGTTTGCTGGCCGCTTACAAAGGGGCAGACGGGATCAAGACCGGGTACACCCGCGCGGCGGGCTTTAACCTTGTGGCTTCGGCCAAGCGTAAGGACGAACGGATCATTGCCACTGTGTTTGGTGGGAAATCCGGCGCCTCTCGTAATGCCAAAGTCGCCGAACTGCTGGATATGGGTTTCCGCCGCGCTCCGTCGCGTGCGCCGATCCGCAAACCGGCCCGCCCGGCCTATGCCGGCAATACTGGTTTGGGTGTGACCATCGCGGCAGTGACCGGCGCGCCGAAAACCAGTCTGCGGCCCGTGCTGCGGCCAGGACCGGGCGCAGCGGTTCAGGTGGCCGGAACGGTTGCCGCAACCGCCGCCAAAAACCGTTCGCGCATTCAGAATGGCATCGCCGCGGCTATTGCGGCAGCGGATGTTCAAACACCAACCGACGGGACGACGCGCCCCGCTGCGCGTCCGGATGATCTGGTCCTGGCCTCGACCGATCCCGCTGCAGAGCCCGAGCCCGAACAGGAAATCGTAACCCGCCTGTCTACGTCCGGCGGACACCTGTGGGGCGTGAACGTAGGCCGCTATACCACCCGATATGAGGCGGAGAAGGTCCTGTTGAAAACCGCCCTGTCGGAAATGACCACTCTGGAAGGCACGCTGCGCAAGGTGAACCAAAGCTCGCGCGGTTTCGACGCGACGTTTCAGGGCATGACCCGCGAACAGGCCGATCTGGCCTGCCGCAGGCTTCAGGCCCGCAATGTCACGTGTTTCATGATCGGGCCATCATAAGGCCCGACAAATACTCTCCTGTTGGACATGGGCTGCAAGGAAACTTGCAGCCATTTTTTTACCCTAGTGTAGTGGGGCGAGCCAATAGATGTACAACACGCTTCAGTCGAACACAGCGCCGTGGTGATACTGCTCATCCTGCCCAGCCGCCGCGGTCAGGGCGGCGACGTTGTCCTTGGTGAAGAACCCGTCATAGTGGTGGCAGCGCTCGATATACTCGGTGATCAACAGCGTGTTCTTCGAGTGTTTTGAGAAGATCTGCTTGAGGTTTGGATCGTCTTTGCACTCACCCACCACATGAGCGAGGAAAGGAACACCTTTGTCTTTGAGCGTGTTCACCACAAAGTCCACGTTCTTTTCGCCTGCGCCATGATCGCCATCCTGAACCTCGACCGCCATATGATGCAGGCGGCGACCGAAATTGCGGACGAAATCCTCGGTTGGCATCGGCAATTGCGCGAAAGAGTTCACGAAGGATGGCGTGTTGTTCGCGGTGAAAACCTTGGCGGGGGATTTCTTGTCATCATCCACATTCGCGTTCCGGTTCACATTGGTCGACGAGTTCATGTCAAAGATGTTGTACGCGCCCCAGAAGTAATAGGGCACCATGGTCAGGAACTCGAGGATCGCATCCTCTCGCTCACCAGCCAGAATGCGCGTTGCCAGATGGTCGATGCCCAGCATCAGGGGTGAGATTTTGCTGTCGGCCCCAAACGCTGCAGCCTGATCCAGTTGCGTCTTTTCGATATCGCTCAGCAGCACCCGATCGCCGAGACCCAGACTGTCGGGTTCGTTGAAATCCAGCGTGGAATAGCCGACCCGATTACAGGTGAAATCGGACGGTGTGGTAAAGCGAAAGCCGTCCAGCGTGTAGAACGGGTTCTCGGTGTCGCCTTTGTATTCAAACCGGATGTTCTGATCCTCCAGCGTCTTGCTGAGCGTGTTCAGATCGGTTGCGCCGTAAATCTCACCAACATAGCGGGTCTGCGGGGTGCTGCGCGCCAGCGGGTACATGCGGTTGATGCGGGGGATGAAGTCTTCGAAACCGGGGCTGAGAGGGGCCATCACGATCAGCGCGGGATAATCGGGATGCGAATGCAGGATCGAGAACTTATGCGTCTGCCCCAGATAGGTCGCCGTGTGGCGATATGGGGTCATCACGTAAAGCTCGATCAATGTGTCGAACAGCGCGGCGGTTTCGACTTGCAGCACAATCGCCCGCATTGCGCCAACCTGATCGGCAATGCCTGAACTGTTGCGGCGCTCGTAGATCTTAGGCAGATACTCGTGAAAAAACTCCGAGTTCTTTTTGTCGCCCCGGGGTTCGTAAGACATCAAATCGAAAGACATAAATTTCCTCCTTGCGCAACGCGGGTGGTTGCCGTGCCTGGATTTCCAATAATCAGAACATACACTTGCAGGCATGCTAAAGCCTTTCGAGATTAGTTTGCAACATATCCTGCGGCCTTGAAGTAGTTCCAGCACTCTGTTGGATCGTAGAGATCGCAGATTGATCCGATAGCCTCGAAGACTTCGGTGAAGGTTCTCGCCCCGATCCGTCTCAAATGGGCTTTCAGTTTTGAGAAAGCTAGTTCGATGGGGTTCAGGTCGGGCGAGTATGGTGGCAGGTAGAGAAACCAACATCCATGGTCACGCAGGGCCTGTGCTGCCTCTTTGTTCCGGTGCGTGGCTAGGTTGTCGAGGATGACGACAGTGCCGGGCGCTATTTCCTTGACGAGGACTTCTCGGATGTAGGCGGCGAATGCCGGGCCATCCATTGCGCCCTTGATGACCCACGGCGCGATCAACGCGTCCTGAGTCAGCCCCGCGATCAGCGTCTGTGTACCCCAACTGCCAAACGGCGCGTCCATGGTCAGCCGTTCTCCTTGAGGTGCCCAGCCACGGAGCCGGGTGAGGTTCGTCTTTACCGCCGTTTCGTCGATGAACACCACGCGGTCCGGCATTCGGGCGATGGCTGGCGAACGATAAGCAGACCAATCGTCGCGCTGTCGTCTTACCTTGGCGCGACGGCGTTCGGTGGCCACCAGCGACTTTTTTTGTGAGTGAAGCCAAGGCGCTTCAACAATCCGGCAATGGCCGAATGATGAACAGTGATCCCCACAGCATCGGCAAGCGCATCGCGCAACTCGAAAAGGGTAATGTCGGGGTCTTGAGCTAACAACTCGCGGAAGAACCCGACATGGGGTGCCAACTTTCCGCTGCCCGGTGGACGCCCCATCGGGGCAATTTGGGCCGCGCCAGACGCGTGTATCTGGCGTCTCCAACGCGCACCGGTCGCGGCGGACACCTGAAGACGGCGCGACGCCTCCCTCCCTGACAGCCCTTCTTCGATCAAGCGCGCAAAACGATCTCGTAGTTCCTTTGGCAACGGTGCTGGCATATTCCTGATCCTCCCAAAAAGGGTGAATCACAAATCAAACCTCAGGGGAACCCTGCCGATTCAAACTTTGCTCGAAAAGCTTTAGTACTACAGTTGCGCATTGACTTGATCTCTGATTCATTACTGGTGATCTGGTAATTGGGAGGTTTTGGAGATGGCGGTTTCGGTCTGGAGGGAAACGCTTGTTGACTGGCGCAAGTCTCTGGAAGAATTGAAGTCTTTTGTTGCCCCGGCCTTCCGGCGTATTGAACAGCGCCGGACAGCGGGTGCCTTCATAGACGGCTTGCTGTCGGGGGCTGAACGCAAGACGGGCTGGATGCTTTCGGAAGAAGCCGGTTTTGACAAGCCGTATCGGATACAGTCGCTGCTGGGGCGCTCTTCCTGGTCCGCCGATGCGCTGTGTGACCTTGTTCGCAAATATGCCGTTGACATTCTTGGCGATCCTGAAGGTGTTCTTGTTGTGGACGAGACCGGTTTTTTGAAGAAGGGCGAGCATTCGGTTGGGGTTGCCCGACAGTATTCGGGTACAGCGGGGCGGGTAGAGAACTGTCAGATCGGGGTATTTGCCGCTTATGCGAGCCGCTGGGGTCATGCGCTGATCGATCGGCAACTCTATCTGCCGAAGGCGTGGGCGGAGGATCCGGATCGCCGTGCCAAAGCTCATGTCCCGCAGGAGGTGGGATTTGCCACCAAGCCGCAGATGGCTCGCGCGATGGTTTCCCGTCTCCTTGATGAAGGTGTCCCCTGCGCCTTTGTGCTGGCCGATGCTGTTTACGGGTCCGACAGCGGGTTCCGGCGCATGCTGGAGCAGCGCGGGCAGTCCTATGTATTGGCGGTGAAGTCCACGCATACACTGCGTCTTGTCGAAGACGATCACCTCATCCAGACCGATCCCGCCACCCTGACCGGAGAACTGGGCCCCGAAGCCTGGCGACCTCTTGCCGCCGGAGAGGGCGCGAAAGGACCGCGCCTTTACGAGTGGGCGCGTCTGCCCATCGGTAAACAGACCAAAGACGGGTTTATCAAATGGGTTCTGGCGCGCAGGAGCCGTCATGATCGCGCTTCCATAGCCTATTACTTCGCTTATGCGCCCGCCAATACCACCTTGGCGGAACTGGCCGCTGCGGCCGGGCTGCGCTGGACTATTGAAGAGTGTTTTCTCAGGGCAAAGGATGATCTGGGCCTGGACCATTGCGAGGCCCGGTCCTGGCATGGCTGGCACCGGCATATGAGCCTTGTGATGGCCACCGCCGCATTTCTGGCAAAGCTCAGCGCGGACCAGCGCCGCAATGCATTCGGGAAAGTGAACAAAACGAGTCCGGCAACGGGCCGCAGCGCATAGGCTTTCTGCGAACCGAGATATATACTACGCCAAGCTTTCTTTCGACCGTTGAAATCCTCAGATTGATCGCGCGCCTCATTCTCCCAACGCCCCCTTCTGACGCCTTCATTCTCGGATGGTCCCTCTGGCGAAGAACACATCAGGCCGCTGCTGCCAGAGCCCATCGAAAGTCCCGCCTCAATGCGCAACTGTAGTATTAGGGCCTGAAATCGTGTCGGGCAACAATTAGAAGGTGGGGCGCTGATCTTACGCCCACATGTCTATCGGATGAATTTGGTCACGTCGACGCCGCCCGCGATCAGGCTCTCGCGCACGGATCGGGCAATCTGTACGGCGGTTGGGCCATCGCCATGCAAGCAGATCGTGTCGATAGAGGTCTCCAGTCGTTTGCCGGACTCGGTAATGATTGCGCCCTCGCGGACCATGTTCAGGATGCGCGGACCAGCTAGATCGGGGTCGTGAATCACAGCTCCGGGCCGGCTGCGGTCGACCAGTGTGCCGTCGTCGTTGTAGGCGCGGTCTGCAAAAATCTCGCCGACCCACTTACATCCCAGCTCGCGCACGGCCTCTTCTTGTTTTGTGACGGCCAGCACCATGATGATAATGTCGGGGTCTACGTCAAGCGCACCCCGATAGCAGGCCCGTGCCATGTCGATATCGACCGAGCACATATTGGCCAGCGCCCCATGCAGTTTTAGGTGCCGCACCTTAGTGCCAACGGCTGCCGCCATGCCCATTGCCGCACCCAACTGATACCGCACCAGATTGCGCAGGCTGTCATGCGGCACCTTCATATTGCGGCGGCCAAAGCCCTGAAGGTCTGGAAAACCCGGATGCGCGCCGATGCCCACGCCGTTCTCGGCGGCCAGGGTCATCGTCTTTGCCATCACATCCGGGTCGCCCGCGTGGAAACCGCAGGCAATATTGGCCGACGTGATGATCTTCAGCAGGCTTTCATCGTCACCCATCTTCCAGGGGCCAAAGCTTTCTCCCATATCGGCATTCAGATCGACGCTGGGCATCGGCAAAACTCCTTACTCGGTGGCTGAGATCATTCCGCTGATCAATTGGTAGGACAACAAATCTGAGATGTCATGCGGATCACGGACCAGAGCCTCGACTTTCGATGGCAGGCGCGCGAGATCGGACAGGAATGCTCCGTGTAATTCTGTGGCATGATCCATGCTGACAAATTCAAATCGGATCTGCCCGCCAGCAGGGGTCTGCGCGGCGCGGGGCATATCGCATGGGATAACGGTCGCGATTCGGGGATATCCGCCCGTGGTCTGGCATTCCGGCAGCAGAATATAAGGGTTCCCGGTTCCGGTCATCTGAATGTCGCCGGGGGTGATGACCTCGGACAAAATGTTCAACTGGCCAGAGGCTGCAAACCCGTCGCCTTCGCTGTCCACCTGCATGCCCATCCGGTTGGCGCGTGCGCCGCGCCGGAACTTGGTCGCGGCAAACCGCTCCAGTGTTGCGTCATCGAACAATTGGGTCTGAAAACTGGCCACAATACGCAGCACTCCGCCCGAAAAGCGTTCGGCTGGGCTCAGCTTCAATCCGGCGTCACCTTTGTCGGGACCGCAAGTCAACCTGTCGCCCTGCTGTACCGCCCGACCGATCCGAGCCGTCAGATGGGCTGAGCGAGATCCCAACAGGACTTCGGACGCAATTCCGCCGCCCAAATGGAGATAGCCATAGTTGCCTTGCAATGCCGCTCCGATGGTCAGCCTCTGCCCGGCTTCCAATATGTGTGAGGCGTTCCAGGCCACAGAGCTGCCGTCAATGCTGACCTGCATTCGCGCCCCGGTCAAAGCGATCCGCATATTCTGCCTGGCCTCGAACTCACCTCCCATCCCGGCCATCTCAAGCGCGGCAAGGTCCGGGCTCTGCCCCAGTAAAGCGGCCCCTTCGTAAAGGGCCAGAATATCGGCCGCGCCGGATCGGGACAGGCCCTGATCCAAATACCCCGTGCGCCCCTGATCCTGAATACTGCACGCCGGGCCGATGCTGCGAACGATCAGAGTCATTGGATGATCTCCTCGCAGGTCGCCCCGCCCGTGCCGTCCCTGTTGTCTGCCTGAATGCGCTCCAGTCGCTCGCGGGATACAGACTCGAACATCACCTCGTCTCCGGGCTTCAGCGGAAACGTCTCTGTCATATGCGGACGGAAGCACTTAAAGGCAG
>NZ_CBDCRS010000004.1:0-1095000 GCF_965221235.1 Ruegeria sp. | reverse complement strand
ACTAGATGGCAGACACACTGCGGATGCTAACGTCCGTAGTGGAGAGGGAAACAACCCTGACCTACAGCTAAGGCCCCCAATTCATGGCTAAGTGGGAAAGCAGGTGGGACGACCAAAACAACCAGGAGGTTGGCTTAGAAGCAGCCATCCTTTAAAGATAGCGTAACAGCTCACTGGTCTAAATAAGTTGTCCTGCGGCGAAGATGTAACGGGGCTCAAGCCATGAGCCGAAGCTTAGGATGCCGTAAGGCATGGTAGCAGAGCGTAGTGTGACATAGAACTCATCCGTATTTGCATCTTTCTGTGAAATATCAGTGGATGTAATGACGGATCGAGTTCTTTCGATGAAGCCGGCCTGTGAGGGATCCGGTGGAGAGATCACTAGTGAGAATGATGACATGAGTAGCGACAAAGAGTGTGAGAGACACTCTCGCCGAAAGTCCAAGGGTTCCTGCTTAAAGCTAATCTGAGCAGGGTAAGCCGGCCCCTAAGCCGAGGCCGAAAGGCGTAGGCGATGGGAACTAGGTTAATATTCCTAGGCCAGGAGGATGTGACGGATCACAGGTGTAGTTCAATCTTATCGGATTGGTTGGGCTGCTGAGTGGTTCCTGGAAATAGCCCTCCATCAGACCGTACCCTAAACCGACACAGGTGGACTGGTAGAGCATACCAAGGCGCTTGAGAGAACGATGTTGAAGGAACTCGGCAAAATACCTCCGTAAGTTCGCGAGAAGGAGGCCCGGTTCCTAGGCAACTAGGGGCTGGGGGCACAAACCAGGGGGTGGCGACTGTTTATTAAAAACACAGGGCTCTGCGAAGTCGCAAGACGACGTATAGGGTCTGACGCCTGCCCGGTGCCTGAAGGTTAAAAGGAGAGGTGAGAGCCTTGAATTGAAGCCCAGGTAAACGGCGGCCGTAACTATAACGGTCCTAAGGTAGCGAAATTCCTTGTCGGGTAAGTTCCGACCTGCACGAATGGCGTAACGACTTCCCCGCTGTCTCCAACATCGACTCAGCGAAATTGAATTGCCTGTCAAGATGCAGGCTTCCCGCGGTTAGACGGAAAGACCCCGTGCACCTTTACTACAGCTTCGCACTGGCATCAGGATTGTGATGTGCAGGATAGGTGGTAGGCTTTGAAGCGGAAACGCAAGTATCCGTGGAGCCTCCCTTGAGATACCACCCTTCGCACTCTTGATGTCTAACCGCGGTCCGTTATCCGGATCCGGGACCCTGCGTGGCGGGTAGTTTGACTGGGGCGGTCGCCTCCTAAAGCGTAACGGAGGCGCGCGAAGGTTGGCTCAGAGCGGTCGGAAATCGCTCGTTGAGTGCAATGGCAGAAGCCAGCCTGACTGCGAGACTGACAAGTCGAGCAGAGTCGAAAGACGGCCATAGTGATCCGGTGGTCCCGAGTGGAAGGGCCATCGCTCAACGGATAAAAGGTACGCCGGGGATAACAGGCTGATACTGCCCAAGAGTCCATATCGACGGCAGTGTTTGGCACCTCGATGTCGGCTCATCTCATCCTGGGGCTGGAGCAGGTCCCAAGGGTACGGCTGTTCGCCGTTTAAAGAGGTACGTGAGCTGGGTTTAGAACGTCGTGAGACAGTTCGGTCCCTATCTGCCGTGGGTGTAGGAGACTTGAGAGGAGTTGCCCCTAGTACGAGAGGACCGGGGTGAACGATCCACTGGTGGACCAGTTGTCGTGCCAACGGCAGTGCTGGGTAGCTATGATCGGACAGGATAACCGCTGAAGGCATCTAAGCGGGAAGCCCCCCTCAAAACAAGGTCTCCCTGAGGGCCGTGGAAGACCACCACGTCAATAGGCCGGAGATGTAAGCGCAGTAATGCGTTCAGTTGACCGGTACTAATCGCCCGATAGGCTTGATTTGATCCAGTAATGGAAAGACAAGACCAAAGCATACACCGACCTTGACTAAGGATAGCGTCGCAG
Source organism: Ruegeria sp. (assembly GCF_965221235.1). Taxonomy (GTDB): domain Bacteria; phylum Pseudomonadota; class Alphaproteobacteria; order Rhodobacterales; family Rhodobacteraceae; genus Ruegeria. The sequence continues at coordinate 1,093,046 of NZ_CBDCRS010000004.1, read as the reverse complement.
CACCTAGCCGCGATGTTGATTGATACTATAACCGTGCGGGAACGTGCCTTTTGTGAACAAAAGACGCTGCCTCCCGCGCGTCGCCTTTTTGCAAAGCAAAAAGAGCGACGGGGATTTTCCTCGGTTTGGTGGTCATAGCGCAAGTGAAACACCCGGTCCCATCCCGAACCCGGAAGTTAAGCACTGCCGCGCCAATGGTACTTGGGCTTAAGCCCCGGGAGAGTAGGTCACCGCCAAACCTAGTAAAATCCCCCCTCTCTCTAATACGATATCAGAATTACCGACCCCGGCCTCAAGTAGCGTAAGCGATAGGCCAACCTAGTGTCGCGGGATGGAGCAGCCCGGTAGCTCGTCAGGCTCATAACCTGAAGGTCGTAGGTTCAAATCCTACTCCCGCAACCAGGTCGGAAACTCTCAAAACAGCCCGTTCAGACTAAAATTGATCCCCCGGATCAACCGCCTAACGTCTTCACCTCGCCAGGATCATAACCTGAAGGGCACAGGGTCAAATCCAACGCCGGCAACCAGCGTCAAAAACCAAACAGCCCGCTCGATCTACAAACAGTCCACTGGACTGTTTGGACATGTCACGCTTTAGTGCTGCTCCAAGTGTACGTTTAAGCGACTTTCCGTTCGAAGGCGACAGGGCTTTTCCTGATCGTCGTGGCTGATGTCGATCGTAAGCGTTGCATCCGACCCCCTAATACTACAGTTGCGCATTGACTTGATCTCTGATTCATTACTGGTGATCTGGTAATTGGGAGGTTTTGGAGATGGCGGTTTCGGTCTGGAGGGAAACGCTTGTTGACTGGCGCAAGTCTCTGGAAGAATTGAAGTCTTTTGTTGCCCCGGCCTTCCGGCGTATTGAACAGCGCCGGACAGCGGGTGCCTTCATAGACGGCTTGCTGTCGGGGGCTGAACGCAAGACGGGCTGGATGCTTTCGGAAGAAGCCGGTTTTGACAAGCCGTATCGGATACAGTCGCTGCTGGGGCGCTCTTCCTGGTCCGCCGATGCGCTGTGTGACCTTGTTCGCAAATATGCCGTTGACATTCTTGGCGATCCTGAAGGTGTTCTTGTTGTGGACGAGACCGGTTTTTTGAAGAAGGGCGAGCATTCGGTTGGGGTTGCCCGACAGTATTCGGGTACAGCGGGGCGGGTAGAGAACTGTCAGATCGGGGTATTTGCCGCTTATGCGAGCCGCTGGGGTCATGCGCTGATCGATCGGCAACTCTATCTGCCGAAGGCGTGGGCGGAGGATCCGGATCGCCGTGCCAAAGCTCATGTCCCGCAGGAGGTGGGATTTGCCACCAAGCCGCAGATGGCTCGCGCGATGGTTTCCCGTCTCCTTGATGAAGGTGTCCCCTGCGCCTTTGTGCTGGCCGATGCTGTTTACGGGTCCGACAGCGGGTTCCGGCGCATGCTGGAGCAGCGCGGGCAGTCCTATGTATTGGCGGTGAAGTCCACGCATACACTGCGTCTTGTCGAAGACGATCACCTCATCCAGACCGATCCCGCCACCCTGACCGGAGAACTGGGCCCCGAAGCCTGGCGACCTCTTGCCGCCGGAGAGGGCGCGAAAGGACCGCGCCTTTACGAGTGGGCGCGTCTGCCCATCGGTAAACAGACCAAAGACGGGTTTATCAAATGGGTTCTGGCGCGCAGGAGCCGTCATGATCGCGCTTCCATAGCCTATTACTTCGCTTATGCGCCCGCCAATACCACCTTGGCGGAACTGGCCGCTGCGGCCGGGCTGCGCTGGACTATTGAAGAGTGTTTTCTCAGGGCAAAGGATGATCTGGGCCTGGACCATTGCGAGGCCCGGTCCTGGCATGGCTGGCACCGGCATATGAGCCTTGTGATGGCCACCGCTGATGAGCGACAACCAAGTTGACCGGCACCGACAGCCAAGTTGGCCGGTGGCTTGAACCGGAATGAGGGCGGAGCCCGATTGGAGGTTTGAGCCACCGGATCGGCCCTTTTGGGAGGGGTACGGGGTAGGTGCTGGCCGCTGTGGCCCGGTAGGTTGGAGACCTCTGAACGTGAATACGGAGGTTCCGAATGCCGGGGAAACCCGTCACCGACCAGCAAATGAGATTGTACATGTCCGACCGACCCTTTCATAACCAACGTGTTGCCGCAGCCCGTGCCGGTTTCAGCGAACGCACCGGGCGCAGGATTGAAGCAAACCCGGTACTGCCTTCGCAGCGCAAACCAGTCCGTGGTCGCACCGTCCCTGATCCTTTGGAGGCTGTGTGGCAGCCTATCCTGATCCCGCTCCTCGAACGGGATTCTTCCGTGCAAGCTGTGACGTTGCTCCGTCATTTGCAGATGCTGGATCCTGACGGCTTCCCCGATGATCGGGTCCGGCGGACGCTGGAACGACGGGTTCGGGAGTGGCGCGCCCTGCATGGCCCCGAGCGCGACGTGATCTTTCGCCAGTCCCCGGAGCCAGGGCGTATGGGACTGTCGGACTTCACCGATGCGACTGAACTCGGCGTGACAATCGCCGGTCATTTGCTGCTTCATCGGCTTTTCCACTTTGTTCTCGCCTACAGCGGCTGGGAGCATGCCGCGCCGGTTCTGGGCGGGGAGAGTTTCACGGCACTGGCTGAAAACCTTCAGAATGCGCTCTGGACACTTGGGGGCGTGCCGCAGGAGAGCAGAACCGACAGCCTGTCGGCCGCGTATCGCAATCTCGACAAGGATGCGACCAGGGATGTCACCGAACGTTATGAGGCGTTCTGTCGGCACTATGGGATGGTCGCGAGCCGCAATAATCCCGGCGAAGCCCATGAGAATGGCGCGATCGAAGCACACAACAATCATCTCAAGGTGGCTTTGGATCAGGCTCTGATCCTGCGGGGATCGCGGGACTTTCCCGACATCGATGCCTGGCGCCGGTTTGTCGACGAAGTTGTCGCCCGCCGCAACCGCCGCCGTGAGGACAAGATAAAAGTCGAGTTGCAACACCTCAAGCCGCTGCCCACGCAGCGCACCACCGACTTCACCGAACTTGTCGTGCGTGTTGTCAGGACCGGAGGTTTCCTGGTCCACAGCGTGTTCTATTCCGTGCCCTCGCAGTTCATCGGCCAGCGCTTGCGCGTTCACGTCTATGACGACCGGATCGAAGCCTATCTCGGGGCCACGCATGTGGTCTCCCATCCCCGCATGCGCGGGCGCAAGGACGGTAAACGTATCCATAGCATCAATTACCGGCATGTCATCCATGCCCTGCGTCGCAAGCCTCAGGCTTTGGCAAATTCCGTCTATCGCGACAATCTCTTCCCCAGGTCCGAATACGCTGAGGCCTGGAACCGCCTCTCCGAGGTTTTGCCCCGCAAAGAGGCTTGCAAACGCATGGTCGATCTGCTCTGGCTGGCCCATAGCGAGAACTGCGAGGCAGACCTGGCCGCGCTGATCGCCGGGGACTTTGCAAATGGCGCATTGCCAGATGCCAAAACCCTGCGGAAACAACTCCTTGGGTCACGCACGGAATTGCCGGAAGACCGAAAGGTCAGACTGACGGATCTGTCCAGCTTCGATCGCTTGCTGGAGGTGCGCACATGACACAGGTGTCCAAACCACAAACTGTCGATGTGCACGCCTTGCCCGCCCTGTTCACCGCTTTGCGTCTGCCCAGCTTCCAGCACCACTGGGAGCGCTTCGCGCAACAGGCCGATACCGAGAACTGGCCTGCAGCCAGGTTGCTGGCCACTCTAGCCGAGATCGAATTGGCTGAGCGCGAGGAACGCCGCATTCGACGCCACCTGGGCCAATCGGGCCTGCCCGGCGGAAAAACCCTGGCCACATTCGAGTTCAAAGCCGTACCTGAGCTGTCACAAGCCCGGATCGAGGCGCTCGCAGCAGGCGACTGGGTTGAAACCGGCGCCAATCTGATCGCCATCGGAAACTCCGGCGCGGGCAAGACGCATATTCTTTGCGCCATAGGACATGCTCTGATCGAAGCCGGGAATCGCGTCCTCTACACGCGAACAACCGATCTGGTACAGAAACTTCAGGCTGCCCGGCGAGATCTCGTGTTGGAAACTGCACTGGCCAAACTCGACAAATTCGATCTCGTCATTCTGGACGACATCACATATGCCCAGAAAGACCACGCCGAAAGCTCTGTTCTCTTCGAACTTATCGCACGGCGCTATGAAAACCGAAGCCTTGCGATCGCTGCCAACCAGCCATTCAGTGCATGGGGCAAAATCTTCCCCGACCAAGCTGTTACCGTCGCAGCCATCGACAGGTTGGTTCATCACGCCACGATCCTCGAGATGAACTTCGAAAGCTACAGGCGACGCTCAGCTGAAAATCAACGTCGGCCAAAACAAAAATCCACCGGAAAAGCCAAAACCTGAAGGAGAAGCAAACCAGACCATAAACACGTCATGAACTGCGGCTAAAACCGGACAACGAGGTTGTCGCTACCGGACAAAATGGTTGACGGCGTACACACCGCCGCATTTCTGGCAAAGCTCAGCGCGGACCAGCGCCGCAATGCATTCGGGAAAGTGAACAAAACGAGTCCGGCAACGGGCCGCAGCGCATAGGCTTTCTGCGAACCGAGATATATACTACGCCAAGCTTTCTTTCGACCGTTGAAATCCTCAGATTGATCGCGCGCCTCATTCTCCCAACGCCCCCTTCTGACGCCTTCATTCTCGGATGGTCCCTCTGGCGAAGAACACATCAGGCCGCTGCTGCCAGAGCCCATCGAAAGTCCCGCCTCAATGCGCAACTGTAGTACTAAAGCTTTTCGAGCAAAGTTTGAATCGGCAGGGTTCCCCTGAGGTTTGATTTGTGATTCACCCTTTTTGGGAGGATCAGGAATATGCCAGCACCGTTGCCAAAGGAACTACGAGATCGTTTTGCGCGCTTGATCGAAGAAGGGCTGTCAGGGAGGGAGGCGTCGCGCCGTCTTCAGGTGTCCGCCGCGACCGGTGCGCGTTGGAGACGCCAGATACACGCGTCTGGCGCGGCCCAAATTGCCCCGATGGGGCGTCCACCGGGCAGCGGAAAGTTGGCACCCCATGTCGGGTTCTTCCGCGAGTTGTTAGCTCAAGACCCCGACATTACCCTTTTCGAGTTGCGCGATGCGCTTGCCGATGCTGTGGGGATCACTGTTCATCATTCGGCCATTGCCGGATTGTTGAAGCGCCTTGGCTTCACTCACAAAAAAAGTCGCTGGTGGCCACCGAACGCCGTCGCGCCAAGGTAAGACGACAGCGCGACGATTGGTCTGCTTATCGTTCGCCAGCCATCGCCCGAATGCCGGACCGCGTGGTGTTCATCGACGAAACGGCGGTAAAGACGAACCTCACCCGGCTCCGTGGCTGGGCACCTCAAGGAGAACGGCTGACCATGGACGCGCCGTTTGGCAGTTGGGGTACACAGACGCTGATCGCGGGGCTGACTCAGGACGCGTTGATCGCGCCGTGGGTCATCAAGGGCGCAATGGATGGCCCGGCATTCGCCGCCTACATCCGAGAAGTCCTCGTCAAGGAAATAGCGCCCGGCACTGTCGTCATCCTCGACAACCTAGCCACGCACCGGAACAAAGAGGCAGCACAGGCCCTGCGTGACCATGGATGTTGGTTTCTCTACCTGCCACCATACTCGCCCGACCTGAACCCCATCGAACTAGCTTTCTCAAAACTGAAAGCCCATTTGAGACGGATCGGGGCGAGAACCTTCACCGAAGTCTTCGAGGCTATCGGATCAATCTGCGATCTCTACGATCCAACAGAGTGCTGGAACTACTTCAAGGCCGCAGGATATGTTGCAAACTAATCTCGAAAGGCTTTAGATAGCACCTCATCAGCCAACACCTAGAAGTATATGATGCCTCCAAAAGGATACAGGCATCATGAATTCTCAAGCTCTAGGTGAACTCGCAAGTGACCAGAAAATCGAAAAAGTCTTCCAGCTTATGGCTACTCAATTCCCGTTGGGAAGGACGACCGTCGACTGTGGCCCAGAAAATTCAAAAATGAAGTGGGTCAACGCATGAGAGCCGTTTTCCAATGCGACGTCGATTTCCTGCAATAGTTCCTTATCACTCTCTCTTTTTGCTCCGTGGATTATGGCGCTTCGAACTTTATAAAAATGTCTGAAGGCCTCTTCCGTCTCCGTGATCTCTGCGTCACTGCCACCCAAAGCACTTGAAACCTTCTTATTCAATTGTTTGCTACGTGTATTTTCTTTCGGGTAATAACGTTCAAAGATGATCGTTAGATCAAGTATTCGATCTTCTTTCGCGTATCTGCCAAATGTTCGTTGCGCTTCAGCAAGCCGATGGATGAGCGGCGCGATAGTCGGGTATTCTGTTTCGCTCTTTCTCGAAAACAAGTTTACCGCTTCTTGAATGAGGTCAACGTTAACCACTTTACGTTTTCGGAATGGATCGTGAAAGTTCCCAACAAATTCGCCAGCTCGGGACGATGTCACCTTTTGAAATTGCCCTAGCCGTATTTGAGAGCGCGGCGAGCTCCAGCTTAGCAAAAATAGATTGGCCTATTGTCGGGCCGAAGAGTTGAAAGCAACGAAACTGTGATTGAGGGTGGGGCCGCTTTGCGGAATGCTGCAGAGCGGCACGCTCAAGCGAACAGTGTCGGCTGTGGGCCGTAAGGACACAAATATGAATTTCCGTATTGGCGCGTGGCGCCAATATCGGCTTTAGATGCCTATGCCGGAAGACGCCAATTTGGGGGTCAGATGCAACGCTTACTGTCGATCAATGCAGCCTGAGCGATAGGCTGATTGGCGGTTGCAAAGCCGGAAATCGCGCGCCCCAAAAGCAGCAGCCAATAGTTGGATGTCGTGATTGCGGCCACGGTAAGAAGATATCCGACCAAGGTGCCGTTCAGGCAGATCATGATACCCCCTTTGCGACCAGTATAATTCGACACTTTCGCAATGAATGGGGCGCCGAAAATGTAAAACAGAAAGAAAACGGCTATGAGAATAGTGCAGTCGAACTGACGAATGAGGGTTGGGGTGTCATGCGGCAGGAAGGTCTGCTGCGGGTCCAACAGGTTGGTGTTGAAAATCGGCGGGATTAACCCAAAGCCCACTAAGTCAAAAAATATGACAAGTAACAGCGACTATCGCGAAAGGTTCATAACAAATACCTCGACGAGACCCCGATTGTTCCAGCTTGAAATGAACACGGTTTAAGCCAGTCAAATGGTCGGCATCCTCAACCAGCCGCCCTACAACGAGTGTTACTGGCTCGGGTGCTTTGTGTCCAATTGGACCACTGCGTGTGGAATGCCCGTAGAGTGTTGAGCCGCGACGTAGGGCTAGTGACGTAGCTTACTGCCGCGCGACGTATCGCAACCCTCGGTCTTCGGCTGACGGCAGAACACTGCCTGCAGCTGGTTCAAAGTCTGTGTCGGGATTGCCATCCGACTAAGCTGAGCACCGCGAATACGATCGCCGCTACGCAGACAATCGAAGGGCCAGCTGGCGTGTCCAACACATATGCCGCCCTCAGCCCGGCGGCGGCCGAGAACGCTCCGATAGCGGCTGCGATCAACGCCATTGTCTCGGGCGAGCGTGACAGGCTGCGCGAGGCCGCGGCCGGGATGATCAGCATTGCGGCGATCAGCAGAACCCCCACAACCTTGATCGCCACAGCCACTGTCACGGCCAGCGCCAGTGTCAGGATCAGCTGTTCGCGCTTGGGGTCAAAACCGCTGGCATAAGCCAGTTCTTCGTTCAGCGTTGCGGTCAGCAGCTGCGACCAGCGCCATGTGATCAGCGCGATGACCAATGCGGCCCCGCCCCAGATGACAATCAGATCGGTACGGGAAACGGCCAGAATGTCGCCAAAGAGATAGGCCATCAGGTCGATGCGAACACCGGACAGAAACGAAACGGCGACAAGGCCGAAGGCCAGCGCGGAATGCGCCATGACGCCCAAAAGCGTGTCCATCGCATAGCCCCGCCCCGACAGCAGCGTTACGGTCAGCGCCATGGCAAGTGCGACCATCAGCGCTCCGGCAAAGACGGACATCTGAAAGGTCAGGGACAGAGCCACGCCAAGGATCGCGGCGTGAGCGGTTGCGTCTCCGAAATAGGCCATCCGGCGCCAGACGACAAAGCACCCAAGTGGCGCTGCTGCAAAAGCCACGCCAATGCCCGCAAGCGTTGCGCGCGTCATGAAGTCATCAAGCATTATTCTGCGGCTTCCTGGGAATGGTCACAATGGTCATGATCGTGGTCGTGGTCATGGCGGTATAAGGCCAGCGCCCCGCCAGTACCAGTTCCGAACAGTGCCCGGTATTCCGGGGCCGATGCCACCACAGCCGGAGAGCCTTCGCAACAGACATGCCCGTTCAGGCAGATCACCCTGTCCGAAGCGCTCATGACGACGTGCAGCTCATGACTGATCATCAGGATCGCGCAACCGGTTTCACGGCGCACCTCTTCGATCTGCTGGTAAAAGGCGGCCGATCCTGGCTGGTCCAACCCCTGCGTTGCTTCGTCCAGAAGCAGAACGTCCGGGCGGTTGATCAGAGCGCGCGCCAGCAAAACCCTCTGGAACTGGCCGCCGGACAGTTGCGACATCTGGCGTTTCAAAAGGTCTGGCACCCCGGCAGCCTTAAGTGCCTGAGTGCATTGGGCTTGCGAAACACGATGGGTCAGGCGCATGAACCGCTCGACCGAGATCGGCAGGGTCGGGTCGATATGCAGCTTTTGTGGTACATATCCGATCTTGAGACCGCGCTTTAGGACAACGCGCCCCACAGACGGTTTGGTGGCACCGATGATGGCGCGCAACAGGCTGGTTTTGCCCGACCCGTTGGGGCCGACGATTGTGACGATCTCACCGGGCTCAATCACCATATCCACATGACGCAGAACGGTATTTGCGCCATAGCGCACGCTGAGGTTTTCAACGGTGATCAAGGTCATTTCACGCCTTTTCGGTGCAGTCCGGGCAGATTCCCTCGGCTTCTACAACTGTTCGCTCAATCTCGAAACCCGCAGCGCGCGCAGCATCGCGTAGAATACCTTTGGCGGGTGCCGAGTGGGCTTCGGCCACGGCATCGCACTTTCTGCATATCATAAACGCAGGAGAGTGATCGGCCCCGGGGTGCGCGCAGGCAACAAACGCGTTCAGACGCTCGATCTTGTGGACGAAGCCGTTTTGCACAAGAAAATCCAGCGCGCGATAGGCCACCGGTGGCTGTGAGCCGAACCCTTCTTCGCGCAGACGGTCAAGAATAGCATAGGCACCCAGCGCCCGGTGCTCTTGCACCAGCATCTCTAGCACCTTGCGCCGAACGGGGGTCAGGCGCAGGCCTTCCTCTTTGCAGCGGGCTTCCGCGTTGGCCAGCGCGGTTTCCACGCAATGGGCGTGGTCATGGTCGTGGAACCCAACAGGGGCCGATCCGTCAGCCGGGGCAGGGTGCGTCTCACTTGTCATGTTATTCCATATCATGTATGCCGCTCGTAACGTTATAAAATCACACAGAGGGTCTGATGTCCAGAAAGCTTCTCCCGCTAACCATTACTGCTGCGCTATTGGGCGGCACGGCATTGGCTGATGTGCCGAAAGTGGCGGTCGATATCGCGCCGGTTCACTCTCTGGTCGCGCGGGTCATGGATGGCGTCGGGACACCCGAGCTGATCATCTCGCCGGGTGCATCGCCCCACGAATACAACTTGCGCCCGTCCGAGGCCGCCGCGCTGCAAGAGGCCGATCTGGTGTTCTGGATCGGTGAGGATCTGACGCCGTGGATGGAGGGCGCTATCGACACGCTTGCTGATGGGGCTACCGTTACCACTCTGCTGGAAGCGGATGGCACCGTTCTCCTCGACTTCCGTGAAAATGCGTTGTTCGAGGCGCATGACCACGGAGATCATGATGATCATGACGATCACGAAGACCATGACGATCACGAGGATCATGGGCACGATGACCATGATCATGGCGATGAACATGCCGAGCATGATGAGCACGCGCATGACGATGAGCATGCGCATGACGACGATCACGCGGATCATGACGGTCATGAAGACCACGATGACCACGATCATGAAGATCACGCGGACCATGACGATCACGATCATGACGACCACGCCGAACACGGTCACGATGACCATGCACATGGCGACCATGACCCGCATGCCTGGCTGTCCCCGGCAAATGCAGAAACCTGGCTGAACGTGATCGCGGCACAGCTGTCTGCGGCCGACCCGGACAACGCCGGTGCCTATTTTTCGAACGCAGCCGCTGCGCGCGCGGAAATGGAGGCGCTGTCCGCCGAAGTAGCCGAAACGCTTGACCCGGTACGCGGAGGCAGCTTCATCGTGTTCCACGACGCGTACCAGTATTTCGAAGATGCGTTTGACTTTCCGGCGTCGGGCGCGATCTCGATCGGTGACGCAACAGACCCAAGCCCCGCGCGCATCGCCGAAATTCAGGGCCGCATCCGTGACGAAGGCGTTGATTGCGTTTTGGCTGAACCGCAGTTCAACGTCGGCATCGTTGCGACCGTTCTGGATGGAGTCGACGCCGGTACCGGCGTGCTTGACCCGCTCGGATCGGATCTTGAGCCCGGAGCGGCGCTGTATCCGCAACTCATCCGCAATATGGCTAACACTCTGGCCGAGTGCCTTTGATCTTTTTGGCCCGCCCGACCGTGAAACAGACGGTCGGGCCTGTCGCCGTTAGAGACAGTGCTGAAAATTAGTGTTCGTGTTCCCAGTGTCCCTGACACCCCGCGAAACACCTGAACACCATCCCATTCCAGCCCTCAAAGCCAAAGCCGTCATGACGCCTTGCATTGTCAGCATTTCTGTTGTTCAAGATGTTATGATATTACATATTGAATCGAGGGAAGCGCAATGACACCTGACGCCACACAAGAAACCTCTACAGCAGACAGCCGTCTGCCTGTTACCGTCCTGTCCGGCTTCCTCGGGGCAGGAAAAACCACCCTGCTGAACCGCGTGCTGAACAACCGCGAAGGTCGTCGCGTTGCTGTCATCGTCAACGATATGTCCGAGGTGAATATCGACGCCGATCTGGTCCGGGCTGAAACCGAACTCAGCCGCACCGATGAGACGCTGGTCGAAATGTCCAACGGCTGTATCTGCTGCACACTGCGAGACGACCTGCTGGCCGAGGTTCGACGGCTGGCCGCAGAAGACCGGTTTGACTATTTGCTGATCGAATCCACCGGAATCTCGGAACCTCTGCCGGTCGCGGCGACCTTTGATTTCCGCGACGAAGACGGCGATAGCCTGTCGGATGTTGCCCGTCTGGATACCATGGTCACGGTTGTGGATGCGGTGAATCTGTTGAAAGACTTCTCGAGCCACGACTTCCTGCATGATCGCGGCGAGACGTTGGGGGAAGAAGATGAGCGTACGCTGGTGCATCTTCTGACGGATCAGATCGAGTTTGCCGATGTGGTCATTCTGAACAAGGTCGATGACGCCGGACCGGACCGCACGGATGCCGCGCGCAAAATCATCCGCAGTCTGAACGCGGACGCGAAAATCATCGAAACGAACCGCTCCGCGGTCGACAGCGACGCAATCCTTGACACGGGCCTTTTCGATTTCGAGGTCGCCCATCAACATCCGATGTGGGTGAAAGAGCTGTACGGTTTTGCCGATCACGTCCCGGAAACCGAAGAATACGGGGTGGCCTCTTTTGTCTATCGCGCGCGCCAACCGTTTGAGCCTGAAAAGATTCTGGCGCTGTTGGACGGGGATTTGCCGGGCGTGATCCGGGCAAAGGGGCATTTCTGGATTGCGACACGCCCTGAATGGGTGGCCGAGTTTTCGCTGGCAGGGGCGCTGTCCAGCGTGCAGCCCATTGGCACATGGTGGGCCTCAGTCCCCGAGGCCCGGTGGCCCGATCACCCCTCGGTCCTTGACTACATTAAGCAGCACTGGGCAGAGCCATGGGGCGACCGGCGGCAAGAGATCGTCTTTATCGGCGCTGGCATCGACTGGCCGACGCTGAAATCCCGGCTTGATGCCTGCCTTCTGTCCGAAAGCGCCGCGCCGGGGCCAGACGCGCTGCCTCTGGACCTGCCGGACCCGTTCCCGGGGTGGCGCCGGGTGGAGGATGCAGCGTGAATATCCTGCGCACTGAAATCAGGAATGCCGCCGCGGGTGTTGGTGTTGCCGACACCCCGGACGGTCTGTCCCGGATTGAGATGCCGGGATGCGCCGCAACGATCTGGCGACGTCAACTGTCGTCCGAGGTCCAAACATGGGTCAACGCGCTGGACCCCGCTCAATTGCCGACCGGTCGGTTGATCCTGCGCCCGGCGGCGGTACCGGACGCAGTGCGACATTTGTTCGATATGGCTGGCATTCTGGACAGTGCGGAACGGCAATGGCTAGAGGCGGACATCGCTGATTTGGCGGCGCGTTTTGCCGCGATCATGCGCGCGCCTTACCTGCGTCTGCGTTTGGATGCGATCAGCACAAATGCCTGCCGGAAATTCCATATCGACGCCATTCATTCGCGCCTGATCTGCACATACCGCGGGACCGGGACGCAATATGGTATTTCGACCGATGGCAAAGATCCCAAGCGGGTGTTCACCCTCGCAACCGGGGCTCCAATGATCATGCGCGGCACGTTGTGGCCTCAGACCCCGCCGTCGGGCCTGCTGCATCGCTCGCCCCCCATCGCAGGCACGGGCGAAACACGAATGGTTATGGTGCTGGACCCGATCTTCGATTTGGAAGAGGCCGAGTGATGGGCCGAAACCTTGGGCAGACCAAGCTGCGCAAACGGCGTCGAAATGAGAGCCCGATGCGGGAATATGATCGGTTGCCGCCGGTCTTGCGTACCTGGGTCTCGCAGGCGGCTCTGCCCTGGCGGCCACGTTCGGTTTTGCGGGCCTACAACGCGGCACTGGCGCGGACCGGAGACCAGAGCCGGGCGTTAGAAGAACTCAAGCGCCTGGAAGCTGCGCAACTGGCAAAAGATTCGGTGTTTGCTGCGGTTGCATAGGCAGAGGGGCGGACCACAGAGGCCCGCCCCGTGCGTTTTTAGCTGGCTGTTTGGTTGTCCAGCGCGTTCAGCAACGTGCTGAGATTGTGCTGGAACATGGCCAGATAGCTGGTCGCCGGACCGCCCCGTTCGGACAGCGCGTCCGAGTACAGACGGCCGCCGATCTCGATGCCGGTCTCGTCCGAGATCTGTTGAACCAGAGCCGGGCTGGCGATGTTCTCGACAAACAAAGCAGCCGCACCTTCGGCCTTCAGCTGGTCGATCAGAATCGCGAGGTCCTTTGCCGAAGGCTCGGCCTCGGTGTCGATGCCAACCGGTGCCAGGAAGGTCAGGCCATAAGCATCCGCCAGATAGCCGAACGCGTCATGTGCGGTCACAACAGTGCGGCGGTTTGCGGGCAGCCCGGCCAGTTTGGCCTTGGTTTCCGCATCCAGCGCTTTCAGCTCGGCAATATAGGTGTCGGCATTGGCAGCGATCTGATCTGCGTGCGCGGGCATCGCTGATTGCAATGTCTCCGACACATTGGTCACGTAGATCACGCCATTCGATAGCGAGTTCCACGCATGCGGGTCAATCTCACCCTCGACCTCAACCGGCGTGACGCCGTCGGTGGCGATATGCACAGTCGCTTCAGTGCCGGACTCTGCGATCAGAGTGTCGGACCATGTCTCAAAGCCCAAACCGTTGACAAAGATGATGTCCGCCTGCGCCACGGCCTTGGCGTCGGCAACGGACGGCTGATAGACATGTGCATCCGCGTCAGGGCCGACGATGGTTGTCACCTCGGCCAGATCGCCCACGACTTCCTCGACCATGTCACCGAGGATCGAGAAGCTGGCGACGATCTTTACGTCGTCTTCATCCGCCACGGCCGAAAATGCGACCAAAGCGAAGGATGCCGAGGCAACACCGGCATACAGGGATTTCATAAGAGTCATTGTACTCTCTCTTCTTGTGGAACTTGCGCAACAGGGATGTCTTTGGAAACGGACGGTTTGCGTAGCCGTCCGCCAAAACCAAGCGGGCCAAAGATGGCCGAGATCAGGAAGAATCCGCCCGCGACCAGCACGATGGCCGGACCCGACGGGGTGTCAGGGAACAGGTAAGACAGGGTCAGCCCAATCCAGCAACTGGATACGGCAAAGACAAAGCCCAGAACCAGCTGCGCGGTGATCGTGCTGGCCCAATAGCGGGCCGCCGTTGCGGGCAGGATCATCAGGCCAACCGCCATCAGCGTCCCGAGAGTCTTAAAAGCGGCCAGCAGGTTCAGGACCAGCAGCAACATGAAACCCTGATCGACCAGCCAGGGACGGCGCGTCTGGGTTTCAAAAAACACCGGGTCGCAGGTGCTGACGATCAGCGGGCGCAGTAAGAAGGCAAACGCCACCAGCGTCACGGTTGCCACCCCGCCCACAAGCAGCATCGAGGCATCGTCAATCCCCAGGATCGAACCAAAGAGGAAGCTCTTTAGCGGTACGGCAGATCCTGCGGCCGACAGGATGAATATCCCGACCGCCAGCGCAATCAGATAGAGCGAGGCAAGGCTGGCATCGCTGCGCAGAATGGTGCGACGGGCCAGCAGCGCGGTCAGGATGGCGACGCCAACCCCGGCGATCAGCCCGCCGATCAGCAGCGACATGACCGAAAGGCACGCGGTGACAAAGCCGATGACAATGCCCGGCGTAATGGCATGGGCCATCGCCTCGCCCGCCAAGGACAGGCGCCGCAGCACGAGGAAAGCCCCCACCGGCGCGACCGAGGCCGACAGCACTGTTGTTGCTACAAAGGCCCGGCGCATGAAGGCAAAGTTCCACATCTCAGAGAGGAGGTCAAACATGCGGGGTCTCCACGGCTGATGGGCTGCCCCGGAACATCCAGGACGCCTGACTTTCGGACAGATACCCCTGCGCGACCAGCCGGTCGGGGGTCAGGACGTCATTCACTGTGCCATGCGTGGCTTCCTGTCCGCCCAGCAGCAGCGCGTGGCTGCAATGGTCCAGCACCGACGATAGATCATGCACCACCAGCACCACGGCGCGACCTTCGTCGCGCCAGCGGCGGATGATCGACAGCAGATGTGCCTCGGTGCTTTGATCCACGGCGGCAAAGGGTTCATCCAGCAGGATCAGAGGGGCATCCTGCATGATCACACGTGCAAACAGGGCGCGCTGAAGTTGCCCGCCTGACAGCATGTGCAGGGGACGGTCGGCGATATCCAGTACTCCGGCCTCATCCAGCGCGGCTGTCATCCGGTCGCGTGCGGCACTATCCAACCCCGAGCGGAGGCCAAACCCGCGCCACGCACCCATTGCAGCCAGATCGCGCACGCGAATGGGAAAACGCCGGTCAAACTCGGTCATTTGTGCCAGATAGCCGATTTCAGCAGGGCGACCCTGTGGCCAGTTCAGAGAGCCGGAGAGCGGGTCCATCAGGCCCAGCAGCATCTTGACGAAAGTGCTTTTCCCCGATCCGTTGGCCCCCAAAACGGCCAAGGTCGTTCCTGCGTCGATGTCCATGGACAGGCGGCGAAATAATGTCAGGTCGCGGTACCCAAGCGTGAGGTCGCGGATTTGCAGTACAGCCGACATCAGAGCACCGCGTAAATGGTAAGCCACAGCAACGCCGACACGGCCAGCGCACCCGCGATCAGCGTCGGCAGGCTGAGTTCCGTCAGACAACGCCCCCATTGCGATCCAGCGTCAAAATCCGCCGCGCGTTGGGTCTCAGGTCTCTGCAATGACAAGCTCATCGCCTCCTTTGTTCGGACGAGGGCAAAGCGAGTGCAAGGCTTTGAACGGCAAGGACCGCTTGAAACACTGTCATCTCCCTCTGGGACACCCCGCCCAGGTTCATTCATAGTCGGATGGCAGGTCTCCTGACTTGCGGGTCAACGCTGTCCCGATCCTTCCCAGGCATTTGCCCAGTGGACGATCTCGGGTCGCTCACCGCCTACAGTTGCGGGGGCAGTCACGGATTTGACCTGAAAACAAGGCCGCACCGTATTCCCTTTTATCCCCTTCCTCGTAATCAAGGCCGGAGAACCATCGCGGCGACGAAATACGAAACTTTTTGATTCGACAAGGGTCGGCGCTGAAACGGTTGCGTCACTTGTTGTTGGAAGAATTGCGAACGCCATCAACAGCAGGCTGCGGCGTCGTTGCGCGGGAATCGAGAGGATTGTCTGGCGAGCAGGTCAAAACCTGTACCGGAGTACGGCAATTCACTGCGTTGAGGTCCGCAGGGGATGGCCAGATACGGCGGCTACAGCAGTGATAGGTGGCGGAGACCAAGTCCGCCCTTTTAGTTCCTCATGAGGTTTCTTAACCCCTCAGGTGACCTCTAAAAATCATTAAAATACATATTATTGTGAAAGTATAGGTTTTCATACGTCCTCATTTCATATCTTGCAATCTCAGATAATAAGGGGGCAGATAAGGGGGCTGAAAAGGGGCGAGTGGTTCGCCCCTCAGCGCAACCGACACAGGAACACCAAGTGAAGATCACAAAGAATACTACCAACGTGACAGTGAAGATCACGGCAGGCTGCCCAGACCAATTCCGCAAAATCGTCGCGGATTTGGCACAGGCAGTGGGCGCAGACAACGTGCGCCAAGTCGAGCATAGATCCGATTTCCTTGAGGGGTACGTTTCGATAGCCCCCCGCAGACAAAATCAAGTCCCAGTAGGTGCAACGCTGCACTGATCGCCGAAAAACTATTTCCGGGCGGGGGTAGCAATTCGCCCCCGCCAAAATCGAACACTAGGGAACTCATCATGTCCGTAGAACCGGCAAAAACACGTGACCGAACCACCAACCGACTGAATGCCCGCAAGGTGGAAACTCTCAAGACTCCGGGGCGGCACCTGGACGGGGGTGGCCTCGCACTCACGATCAGTAAGACCGGCGGGAAACGGTGGATTTGGCGCTTTACGAGCCCCGAGACAGGCAAGGTGCGCGAAATGGGCCTTGGCCCCGCAGGGAAAGGCGGCGTCAGTCTGGCCGACGCACGGCAAGAGGTCGAAAAAGCTCGCGCTCTAGTTCGTGAACGTATTGATCCCATCGAGCAAAGAGCGAGGGAAACAAAGGAAAGACAAGCGAAAGCACGCGATGCTGCCCCCATGCCCACGTTTGGCAAATTTGCGGAGGAATGGATGGCTAAAAACTTAAGCCGGTTCCGCAACCCAAAACATCGACAGCAATGGGTCATGACGCTGACGAAATACGCCGCGCCTCTAAGCAACTTGCCGATAAACGAAATCACTACAAAGCAA
The DNA here is from genome assembly GCF_965221235.1 of Ruegeria sp. Classification (GTDB taxonomy): domain Bacteria; phylum Pseudomonadota; class Alphaproteobacteria; order Rhodobacterales; family Rhodobacteraceae; genus Ruegeria. The sequence goes on along the minus strand of NZ_CBDCRS010000004.1, from coordinate 1,075,773 downwards.
GTGGTAGAAGCACTACGCCCAAAATGGACGCAAAACCCGGAAACCGCGAAGCGAACACAGGGGCGGATCGAACGAATATTGGACGCGGCCAAAGCTTTAGATATGCGTAAAGGGGAAAACCCGGCACGTTGGAAAGGGCACCTGGAGTTCATCCTACCTCAGCAAAAGAAGCGACAGCAAAAAGGACACGCCGCTTTGGCCTGGTCCGAACTGCCCGATTTCATTAGCGACTTGCGCGGACGTCAGGGCACCGCAGCGCGTGCGTTGGAGTTTGCTATTCTCTGTGCCTCTCGGTCAGGCGAAGTCAGGGGAGCAATTTGGGGTGAAATTGACTTCGCGACTCGGACGTGGACCATACCGGGTGACCGGATGAAGGCAGGTAGCCAGCACAGGGTTCCTCTGTCTGACCGCGCGCTTGAAATATTGCGCGAAGTGGAACAGCTGCGCCCCGAAATCGATGGGTCCGAGGAAACTGTAGTATTTCCCGGCCCACGCTCGGGCACTGCCCTAACGGACATGGCTCTATTAAACGTTCTGCGTCGTATGGAAGTTCCCGCAACCCCCCACGGTTTCCGCAGTAGCTTTCGAGGTTGGGCCGAAGTCGCAGCCGCAGCACCTTACGGCGCGATTAGGCTTTCTCTTGCGCACACCCTCACCGACAAAGTGGACGCCGCCTATATGCGCGACGATGCTTTCCAAGCACGCCGTAAACTGTTGGCGACTTGGGCTGACTACTTGAATGGCGACTGGATGCCTGAACCCGACGCCGGGTAGTCCGGTGAAATTTGAAACATGCAACGCTCCTTCCGGGAAACCATTTGTCGGGTATGTCAAACGGCTGGCAGGAGCGAAAGAAAATTCATCCCAATCCCGCCCGCCCAAGTGATTGAACTACAACAATTTCCGACCGCACTCTGTCTGGTTTGTCAAACAAAACAATGAGTTAAAGTAAATTTAGCGTTTGCGGGTATGCTCACACAGCGCCATACTTAAGCACATACGGACACCGAACTGGTGCAAGGCAGCGAAGGGAAAACACTAGAAGCTTCGCAATTCTCGGGTAGCGCCGCTGCGCAACGCCCGCACACCGTAGATAACTGAGAGGTTTCAACGTGACCACGACCCTTACGCACGACGTGTTGCTGAACATCCATGAAGTTGCCGCTCGAACAGGTTTGAGCCGGGCGACTATCGACCGCATGCGAAAACGTGGGAATTTCCCGCGCCCGACGTTGATTGGTGAACGTTGCCTTCGGTGGTCAGCCAATGAAATCGGGCTTTGGATTGAAGAACAGTTGGCAGACCGGCTAGCCGCCTGAACCAATATCAGAAAAACAAAACCCCGCCCGCACGGACACGCGGAACAGGGTTTGAGGTACTTATTGATGCAGTCAGAAACTATCAAACCCGCTAACGGCGGGCAACAATCCCCTTCACCCGAAGAAGCCATTGAAGTCCTTAAAGTTGCGCAGATATCCGGCTTAACAGACAACGGCGAACCCACGCTTGAACAGTTGGCCGCGCAGTTCGCTTTCGGGTCTCTTACCTTTGAAGATGCACTTGCAGCGACACGAGACGCATTGCTAGCAAACGGCATTGCTCAGCGCGCACTTGATGCAGTCGCCTCGCTATTCTTGCCCGGCGATGTAATCGAACTTTGTGCCATCGGCACGGAGGGCAGCGTCGTTGCTATCTGTGAAAAGCTAGACTGCTCAGAAGGCCGAACGGCCTTGCTTGAATTCATCAATGCACAGTTCGGGCATCGCAATCTTTACCTGGGCGTCTGTCCGCGTAAAGAACACATGGCAGGTGAACGCCGCCGGGCCAAGGCGCAGGACGTAGCTTGCCGCCGCCATCTGGTCGCGGACTTGGACTTTAAGGACGCCCCCGACATGGACCCGGACTGGGCGCGAACCGTAGAGGCGCTGAGCACTCTGCACCCTTCCATGACAGTCCAAAGCGGTAACGGCTTCCAAGTTTGGTTGCGGGCGCAAGAGCAACGGGACGAGGCGTTGCAATCGTCGTCGGTCGGTTCATTGGCTGACGCGCTTGCCGCGCTTGGTTCGGACGCGGTTGCGGACCCGGCCCGGATTATGCGGCTGCCTTACACGCTCAACATTCCGAATGAACGCAAGCGGCAGCGGGGGGCCGTTCTGCGCCTTGCAGTGCCCGTAGAGCAACCCGCTAACCAACAGGAACTTGCCGCATGATGCACGCACCGGCACCCACCCCCGAAGAACTCCGAAATACTATTGCTGGACTTGCTGCCCGGCTTGGATTGCCCGGACGCAACCGCGCGTCCACGTCCGCAGCCGCATCGCCCAGCGCAGACACAGCGCCGGATAAAGTCGCCTATCTTGAGCCCTTCAAGATGCTGATGGAAGGGCTTCCAAACACTGATCGCATCGGTCGGGATGAACAGGTGGCCGTTGCCCACGCCGTGCGTGGCGCAGTTGAAGGCACAGGGTTGGAAGCCGAAGGGCGCACCCTGTTTCTTGATTGGTCTGCACGCTGGGCTTGGGGTGGCGATGCCACGCACGACGCGCAGCTTTACGACACGATCCGCGACACTCGAATCGGCTGGACATGGCTGCGCGGCTATGCCACGCGATTGGACCCAGCGTTGGGGGAGCGTGTAGCGCATGCTGATGCGGTGGCCGTTTTTGGTGGAAGCCCTGTCAATTCGGCGGACGTGGACGCACTGGCGGCGCAAGTATCGGCTGGCAGCGCGATTGCACACGCATTGACAGGGTTCACGCTGACACCCGCTAAAGCGCCAGTACCGGGGCAAATCCCGCCCCGTCGTTGGCTGTACGGTAAAAATGTCATCGCGGGCTTTCCTTCGGTTCTTGTTGCGCCCGGCGGCACTGGCAAAAGCGCCCTTACTACCGCTGAGACGTTGGCAATGGCGACCGGGAAAGTGCTTTTCAGCGGCGATGAACCAATCCGCCAGTTGAAGGTGTGGAGCCACAACGCCGAAGACCCGCACGACGAACAGTTGCGCCGCCTGGCAGCTGCACAATCGCACTACGGCATCACGGACGCAGATATTGGCGGACGGCTTTACATGACGTCTGGACGCGACCTGCACCTGTGTCTGGCGCGGATGGGGCGTGATGGACCAGAAGTGGTGCCGGGTGTAGTGGACGCGTTGGTGGACATTATGCTGGACGTGAATGTTGACGTGCTGGTTTTGGACCCTCTGGGCGCTATCCACAGCCTGCCAGAGAACGACAACACGGCCATCAACGTCCTGATGGGCGCTCTGCGCCAAATCGCGGACCGCACCGGGGCAGCAATCGTATCGGTTCACCATGTCGGCAAAGCAGCGGGCGCAGACATGAGCGCGTCGGGGGCAAGTGCAGCGCGTGGCGCATCCGCCATCGTAGACGGCGCACGGGTCGTTCGTCAGTTGGTCCGCATGACAGAAAAAGAAGCCCGGCAGTTTGGTATCGCTGACGATGAACGCAACCATTTCGTGCGCGTGGAAAACGGCAAGGCCAACCTTGCGCCTGCCGCGAAAGCGCGCTGGCGGCGTTTGGTCTCGGTTAAGCTGCACAACGGAACGCCTGAATACCCAGCTGGGGACACGGTCGCGGTTGTCGAGGATTGGACGCCGCCCGGCCCGACGGTCGGTACACCTAGCGATCTTCACCGCGTCCAAGCCGCCATCCAGTCCGCCACGTCCAAACCCCGCGCAGACAAGCGGTCGCAATCTTGGGCGGGCTACCTGATTTCCGACGCGCTGGGCATGGACGTCGGCACACCCGGCACCAAAGCAGCAGACCGCACGCCGGAACAGGCACGGGCTTTCAGCGCCGTATCGGACATGCTGGACGGTTGGTTGGCGGACGGCGGGTTGCGCACCGTTTCGGAATTCGATCAACGGGCAAAGCGTGAAGTCGAGTGCGTTGCAGCGGGTGAACCGGCAGTAGTTCGAAAAGAAGCCGAAGGGGGTCAGCAATGACCGCCCGGTCCTTCAATCTGACTGTTCCGAAAAAGTCGTGCGCAGTTGCGCAGTTCAACTGCGCACAACTGCGCAGTAGTTGTTTTACTTAAGGGCGCAACTACTGCGCGCGGAAAAATGCCCCGTGCCAATTGATTGCCGCAGTTGCCGTACCCGACTGCGCAAAATTGAAGGAAATTGCGCCAAATTTGGGCGCTTTGAAGGGTATTAGATACGAAGGTGCCATTCATTCTGATTGCACGCAGCGCGAGCAATCAGAGCGAAAATCACAGCGATAATCACGCGGGGGCCGCTGTCCCGCTCTGGGCGCAAATACACACAAGGCGCAACAAGCGCGACAAACAGGCAACGCCCGGTCTGTGATGAATACATTTTGAATTGAAAGGGCAGAGCATGTCCAACACAGCAGCAAACCGCTTTTACGAAACTGCCGTCGAAATGGCGCTGGATACCGCAACCCGGCATGACCTATTTCCGGGGCAGAACCGGCACGGCGATGAAGAATACTTCCTCAAGCACTCCGACCGCACGGTTCGGCTGCGGATCATCAAAGAAAACACGCACTCATCCGCTTTCAGTGCGTTCATTGCCTTCCGAAAGTCAGCGCCCCGCAATCCAAAAGGCTGGCTGCTAGATTACGTGATGGTTCCGAACGACCAATGCACTTTGGGGATTGGTGGTGCCGCGATTTCGTCTCTGCCACCAACGGAACTGGAAGAAGAACGCATTGCGTTGAGCCTGTTCGGATCGTTGGCCCGTCCCCACTTCGATATGCAGCCTAAGAGCCTGACCCAAAAGTCTCAGGAGTTCAAAAACCCCGACCTTGTGACCGGAATTTGGCCCCAACAGACACACGGAGGCAGTGAGAACTGATGCGGGGACACTCAAAATCGGCCCGAAATCAGGGTCTCGGGGACTTTTGGGTCAGGCTCTAAGGTCTGGCGGCAATGGCAGTCGGTGCATCAAGGGCCAAAGCCCCGGTACTCATTGATTGAGGACGCCGTGCACCTATCCAACTACGTCCCCGGCGTTCCTGAGACTTTTGCGACGGACGACCCCCTAAGCCTGTGCAGCTATTGGATTGCCTGCAACGGTCAAGCGCGGTTCGACGCGGCGGTGAAACAAATGGGCGTCAAGTGAAGTTGGCCCGCAAAGATATCAATCGGCGGCGCATACAGCGCCGTTGACACCCCATTACGCCCGCGCCGCCGCAACCACCGCCAGCCAGCGTTTGCACGCCTCTGAGTCCGCAGGCTGCGCCAGATAGTCCCGTAAGGTGCGCAGCACTGCCAGCTGATTTGCCTCGTCTGGCACCACTGCCATTATCGGTTCCAGCACGGCTGCATTCTCTCGGTATACCCGCGACAACTCTGCCTGTTCATTCTCACCGGCAGGTTGTGTCCGTGGACGTCCGCGACGTCCGTAGCCTTTCCCGCGCTGGACACGGGCTGCTTTGGGTTTATCCGGCAGGGTTCGCTTGGACGCACCGCGCCGCTCTGAGGCATCGACACGCCACGTCCGGGGTTGCGCGCAAGGTCTTGTTTCGCGTCCGCCAGCATCAGCCGGACGTGGCCCCGCGTCTGCGACTCGCCGGGGCAAGTCTTGCGCCACCGCCCTTTGCCAAGCTGCGCCGTCCTGTCGGTCGATTTGTGTCCGCCGGTGCCGCCACCGAAGCCAGTCCAGAACCGCAGTGGGCAAGGTATCTACATCCAACCCGCCCAGCGCGTCACGAAATGCGCACTCATGCTTGCCCAGGTCGATTGTACTGCCCCGTAGCCACGGGTTTTTCTTCCATTGGTCCCCTAGCCGGTTGGCCGCACGGCGGGCTTCGGCACGGTTCCATTCTTCGGCAGACACGCTACCTGCCTCAAACCGGCGTTTCTGACGCTCACGATATGCGCGTGCCGCATGTGGCCCGGCGTGACGCAAGCAGCGGCCTTGTTTGCTCTCGACAATAGGGGCTTTTTGGCACGTGGAACCTGTACGGTCTTTCGCCCCGCAGAAAGGCAGTGATGGCGAGCCGAGCCGAAAACCCCGCCCCGCCTCACGAAAACTGGCCTCGTGTTCAAGTGAAACAAATGATCCGTGTTTTCGCGCCGTCATGACGATTACCCCAGCAGCTTACATGGGATGTTATTTTATAACACTTTTGTTGAAGTTGTAAGGTGCCATACCTGCAAAATTGCGTTGCCCTAACCTCGATCAACCATTAGCAGACTCGGCAAAGTTGATTAGGGCACGAGAATGATTTCAGATCTAGATGAGTTGGCGCTTGGGTGTGCTGATGAAAACGCGCGTATCAATATTGGTGAGGCCATCAAGTGCTACCAAAGCGGAGCTTACCGCGCTGCAATCGTAAATGCTTACGTCGCCGTTTGCTTCGACTTGATCGAAAAGGTGAAAATCTTAGCTGCTGCTGGTGACGGAGCGGCAAAAGCTGAAGAACAACGTCTTCAAAAGTTGCAAGAAAAGCATGACGAGGGCGACCCTAGCGCAATCAACGGTCTGCTCAAATTTGAGCGCGGGTTGCTGGAATCGTTCAGAGAAAAATTCGAATTTTTCGGCAAAAACGAATTCGATGAGCTTGATAGGTTGCGAGAGGACCGAAACCGTTGTGCGCACCCTACGTTCTCAAAATCCGCAATCCCTTTCACACCATCAGCTGAGTTGGCGCGCCTACACATCAGAAATGCTCTGGTTCTCGTCCTTACGCAGCACCCGCGCCAAGGCAAGGCTGCGGTTCAAAACTTAGAAAGCATAATATGTTCTTCCTACTTCCCTTCTGACCGAGCAGAAGCAGTTGTTCGGCTTGAGGGATCGGAGCTAAAGGACGCCCGCCCATCTCTCGTCAACGCGTTCTTGGACAGAATTTGCTTTGGGGCGGCAGAAAAAGACAGTCCTCTTTACATGAAGCGAGTCACGCAAGTGGTGCTTGATGCAGTCGTACACATGCACAAACCCATTTGCGCCGTGACGTTCTTGACGGACTCTTTGCCTGCGCCTTTGAACAGCTGCTTTGCCGCAACGCCCTGCCCGGCCATTTCAGCTAGTGCAATCACCACGCCACGCCCGACGCCGCGCCGGGATGCTGCGGCCATGAACTCAGGGTCACGGATCAGGGCTTCGGCTTCCTCTGGCGTCTTGGGGGAAACGCCGTGTTCCGCGAAAAACTCGTTTACGCTGGACCCGAATTCTTGCGTCAGAGTACCGCCACCAAGCACAGCAGCGCCAGCTGCGGGGCTGCGCGTCGCCAACGTGGTCACAGCCGACGCACCCATTTGAGGCAGACTTTCCGCGGCCGTCTCGCCCAGAAACGCGAGCGCGGTGCCGGGGTTCTGCGCGTAAGCTTTCAGGACGTCCGAAGTTGTGTCCGGTGCAGCGGAAAGGATTTGCCTGAATTGCTCTGCGCTGGCGCTACCCGGCAGAGCCGCAGCTTGGTCGTTCAGACCTTGTGCCTTCTGCACGTTTTCAATCGCGCGCTGCGCCACTCGGCTTTCGTTGCCGCGCGCTGCCCCCGCGTCGCGGGCACGAATGTCATATGCCTGCCGAAAAGTGTTGGCGAACTCTGCCGGGTAGCCCATCCGTGCAATCGCTGCGGACGCCAGTTCGGGTGTGGAAATGTCCATGCCTTCCGGCACGTCCGGCAGGCGGGTCGTTTCAAGGAACGCGTTTCGGATCAAATCAGGTTCGGACAGTGCAGCGTCCGCCAGCACAGTCGCACCCTTCTGCGCCTGAATGGCGGGCAGGGTCGAACGCGTCCGCAGGAAACCGCGTTTCAGCGCCCGGCCGAGCGCCGTACCAGCCGGGTTTGAAATGGACGGGTCGCTGTCCAGCGTGAAGCCGTCAGGTAAGCCGGGCATCTTCGAAAGATCGAAGTCGGCAGCGGGCTTGGTAGCACCGGGTTTCTGGCCCACTCCTGCGTTCGGCGCGGCGTCCAGCGTGAAGCCGTCAGGCAACGGCGGCATGGCAGCCGTGCTTGCTTTTGTTGTGCTTGGGTAAAGAGCCGGTGAATTTGCCAACAGAACATTCCTTTGAACTACCGGCGGACGTCGCCGTACTTGGCGCGATTCTATTTCTGACGACTCCACGGAACAACGATTGACTATTGGTTTCCTTGAAAGATTTCAGGTGTATTGTCTCGGTGGAAAACAATTTTTGAGGGAAGAATGCTTAAAGAACTTGGATGCTATGGCGTCGGTTTTGGTTTGGTCGGTATCTGCTTCGTTGGCGGAAATTTGATAGCGGATTTGGTTTGGGGACTGAGTGCTGACTACTCTGGTTGGTTTGGCCCGTTGCGCGCCATTATTTCAATCGTACCGGGGTTAGTTGCTTATTACATTTTCGCGCCCCAGATCAGCTTTATGGGACATAGACATTTGTCCTTGCCTCCAATTCTCTTGGGGGTGGTCGGTCTGGTTCTCGTTGGGGCTATTGTTGGTCTAGCCTACATACAGGGCGTTCACGCGGAAGCTATCACGCTGGAAATGGTGTCAAGCTTAGTGCCGTTTGTTGGCTGGGCTGGCTTCGGTTTTTGGCTGATGGCGCAACCCGCAGAAAGCCACGCGTAACGCACGCGGGTCATAACTGCCCTAGTCTCATCTGACTGCTATGTCAAAAGTCCAGAAACCCCGCGCTTGGTATGCGTGGGGTATAAACAAAACTGCGCTGCGCTCGGGTGAGGCCGGGGGGTCGGGGTGCGACATTCCGACTCGGCAGATGGGTAAGTAGGGAGTTTAGCCGAAGCCGAACTATGTAAAATCCTACAAGGGGGCAGATAAGGGGGCTGGTGATATATACGCTCACCAACTCATTGTTTTTATGAGTAAAGTGGCGGAGACGAAGGGATTCGAACCCTCGAGACGGTTTCCCGCCTACTCCCTTAGCAGGGGAGCGCCTTCGACCACTCGGCCACGTCTCCGCTGGCGGGTATATCCCTGCATGTCACCCGGATACAAGGCGATTTTCTACGCCGTTTGCATTTTTCTGGAAACCGACGCAACAAGGCCTGAAACTCGACCTGCGAAACAGCCCAAGGCAACGGAAGCACACCGGAATTTCACCTTTGGCCTTTGTTCACCGTCCTAAGTTGCGCGGCCCTTGGGTTGGGTCATCAAGGCGCTGCGGATGTAAAACTTGCCAAGAGAGCGCGTTTTAAGGCATATTTGTCTATATTTATTTAAAGAAATTCAGAAAACTGAATTTATCAGAGGCACAAACCGAGCGGCGGGCGCCATGCGCTCAATACGCACCTTTGGGGGAAGGGAAGTAGGTTTGGCCTGGTTTAAATTGTTATTGGTTACGTGGTGCATTCTGATCCTGCCGTCGCAGGTTCTCTCTGACATCGGACAAGTCATCGGCGTCGAGCAGGGCGCAAAGGTCACGCGTGAGGGTAAGTCACAGACGCTGCGCGCGGGCATGGCTGTGGTCTCGGGCGACTCGATTTCGACCGACGGCAGCGGTGTGGTGCAGCTGTTGTTTGTCGATGAAACAAAGATCGCCATCGGACCAAATGCGCGGATGACGCTGGACGTGACCATGTTGCGCGGCAACAAAAAAGCCAAGAACTTTGCGGTTCAGGCGCTGGGCGGCAGTTTCCGGTTCATTTCCGGCAAGAGCAAAAAGCGCGCTTATTCCATCCAAACCCCAACCGCCACCATGGCCGTGCGCGGCACCACGTTCGACATGTGGGTGGCCTCGGGTACCCAAAGCGCGATGCTAGTGTTGGAAGGCCGGGTCGAGATGTGCAGCCTGAACGGCGGATGCAGGGCCACAGGGCGTCAGTGCAGCCTGTTTGCGACAACGCAGAATGGCTCGGTCGGGCGTGCAGTGGATCAGGAAGAATTTGAAAAGGCGCTGAAAAGCGGGTTTCCCTTTGTGCAATCGCAAGAACAGCTATTGGCACCATTGCAGGTGGATATAGGTGGGTGCGCAACCGAGGCGCTGCGTGTTCCTCCACCACGGTCTGATGCCCCTACGCCAACTCGTGAACGTCGTGAAGCGGGCACTGTCAAAAGCGCCGAAGCCGCGGCACCGCGCAGTGATCCCCCTGCGTCCCCTGCGCCCGCTGATCCCGGCCCCGGTCCGGCAGCAAATCCCGGCAGCGGCAATGGCGGAAATATCGGGGGCAATACCGGCACCGGCAACGGCAATGGTGGCAACATTGGTGGTACAACCGGCGGCGACGGGAACGGCGGCGGTGGAAATATCGGTGGTGGCAGCGGCAGTGGTGACGGCAGCGGTGGCTCAATCGGGGGCGGCACCGGCAGCGGCGGCCCCGGCAGTGGCGGCACGATTGGCGGCGGTAGCACCGGCGGCTTTGGCGGTAGCGCTGGCAGTGGTGGCACCAACGGCAATGGCGGTAACAGCGGCGGTAGTTAAGCCCTACGCCCCCGCACCTGACATCAGTTCGAACGAAGTCGTGGCACCAAAAGGACCGACCACGGCATTCGGAGGAAAAAGTGAACGGAAAGCCCAAGGAACGGACCGGGCGACGACGCGCCTTTCAGCTTGTAGGGCTGGGCCTGATACTGATCGGTTGCTTTATCAGGGTGCTTGACCCGTATCCGGTGCAGATGACGCGGCTGGTTTATTTCGACATTCTTCAACGCATATTGCCACGAGCGTATGATCCCGACCTTCCGGTGCGGGTTGTTGACATTGATGAGCGCTCGTTGGCGGATTGGGGGCAATGGCCGTGGCCGCGAACCTTGGTTGCGCAGATGGTTCAAAATCTGGGCGAATACGGTGCCGCAGCCATCGCGTTTGATATGCTGTTCGCCGAACCTGACCGATTTTCCCCCGCGCGTCTTTTGAAAGATCCATCTCTGGAAGGTGTCCTGACCGTTGAACGACGGGCCGATAAGCTGGACAATGACCTGCTACTTGCGATGGAGATCGCCTATTGGCCGGTGGTCTTGGGCACAGCGGCACGTTTGTCTGTGGAAGGTAATCACCTCGCCGCCAAGGCCGGCATCGTTGAATTCGGAGAAAACCCGATCGCGGGTCTGACCTCGGTTCCACACTGGACGCCGATCGCCCCACCTTTAGACCGGTCTGCGGCGGGGATAGGCGGGGTCAATGTCTCGCCCCTTGGCGGGACTGGCATCGTGCGCCGGGTGCCGGTTCTGTGGGACGGTCCGAACGGACCGCTGCCGGGCCTGGGGATCGAGGCGCTCAGGGTCGCCATGGATGAAACCAACATTATCGTCGAAGGCGCGGCGGACGAAGAGGGCATCATGCTGGCCGTCGAGATCGGCGGCTTCCGCCTGCCGACGACGGAAAGCGGTGAGGTGTGGCTCAGGTACAGGCATGAGAACCACAACCTGTATCTTTCGGCCAACGACGTCATGCAGCCGCCGGACAATCCCGATCTGAGGGCCGAGATCGAGGGCCGGATCATTCTGATCGGCACGTCGGCGGCGGGATTGTTCGACATGCACCAGACTTCGCTGGGTGAATCCGTCCCCGGCGTGTCGATCCATGCGCAGTTGCTTGAGCAGATCATGTCTGACGAAATGCTCAGCCGATCGGATGTCACTGCAGCGCTTGAACTGCTGTCCTTTGTTATTCTGGGCGTCGTGGTAACGGCCGTCATGGCCCGGTTCGGGGCGGTCGCATCATTCGTGGCGGGCGGCGTGTCGGCGGCAGTGGTGCTTGGGATCAGCTGGCTCGCCTTTCAGAACCAGCTTGTCCTGTTCGACGTCACCTTTCCGCTGCTGGGTGGCATGGTCAATTTCGGACTGTTGGCTGGGTATCTGTTCGTCTCGACCGAGCGTGAAAAGCGGGTGATCCGGCAAATCTTTTCGCACTATGTCGCGCCCGAGATTCTGGACGAGATGGAACTGTCGGGCCACCAGCTGCAACTGGGTGGCGAGACGCAGGAGATTACCGTGATGTTCTCGGATATCCGTGGCTTCACACCCTTGTCCGAGTCAGTTTCGGCCACGGACCTTGTTGCTTTGCTGAATGAGCTGTTTTCGCAGGTCGGCGATCAGATTCTGCTGGAGCGAGGGACCATCGACAAATTCATCGGCGATGCGGTGATGGCGTTCTGGAACGCCCCGCTTCCGGTTGAGAACCACCCCTGCCGCGCCGCACAGGCCGCTTTGCTGATGCGTCAGGCGCTGGTGGATTTCAACGCATCCAGCGTCATGCGGGGGCGACCGCCGATTGCTCTGGCCACGGGGTGTGCCACCGGTCGGGCCTGTGTGGGCAACATCGGATCCAGAAGCCGCTTCAATTATACGGTCATCGGGGACGTGGTGAATGTTGCCGCCCGGATCGAACAAAGCTGCCGACATGTTCAATACGATATCCTCGTCTCCAGTTCGGTTTATGAGAAAACCAAGCAGGACATGGCCATGCTTGAAGCTGGCTATGTCGACCTCAAGGGTCGAAGCGATCTGGAGTCGGTCTATGTGCTGGTCGGCAATCAGGACGTGCTGAACACTCCTGAGTTCCAAAAGCTGGAAACCCTACACAACGATCTGGTGCGGGCCATCCGGGACCGTCAGTCTCAGGCACGGATCGACAGAATGAGTGATGATTGCGTCGCGCTTGCCGAACTTATCGAGCCGGGCTTGCGACGATTCTATTACACGCTCTCGGGCCGGGTGGCGGATTTCCGGTCGGACTTCCAGTCGAACCAGCTGATTTTCAGCCATCACCGTCGGGAAAGAACGCCCGTGGCCTAGGTCCGCCGAAAGCAGCGCAGAGCCTTCTTGCGAAACGAATGGATTTCCTCATGATGTGCAAAAGGTCACATCCATGAGTGTGACGGATACAAAAAAGACACGAGGCGCATCGAATGGTATTCAAGTTGGTGTCCTGCGACGGCGGCGGGATCAGGGGGTATCTGACCTGTCTGATGCTGCAAAGCCTGCACGATGAGACCGGCTTTCTGGACAAGGCCGACGGGTTTGCGGGCACCTCGACCGGCGGGCTCATTGCAGTGGCGCTGGCCGATGGCCGCACGCAGGGTAAGGATATGGGTGCGTTGGTCGCCGACTTGGCCGCGCACTACCGCGATGACGCCGACAAGATCTTTCGCGAAAACGAGCGCAGCGCGCTGGATAAGGGGCTGGACGCTTTGCTGCGACGGTTCAAATTTGGCGGCGGCCCGGGCATCACGGCATCGCAATACAACGCCACGGGTCTGGAAGAGATCGGCCTGACGCTGGTCGGAGACCGAACGGTCAACTCGCTCTCGTCTGATCTGGTGCTAGCGGTAAACACGGTTTGTCTGCATCGCAGCGACAAGGTCGGGTGGTCGCCGTTCACGATCACCAACCAGACGCTGGACTATGAAACCTGGCTGGATATGAGCGCGGTCAAACTGCTGGATGTTGCCATGGCCAGCTCGGCCGCGCCGTCCTATTTCCCGCCTCACCTGATCAACGCCGATGGGGTGGATTACGGTTATTTCGCTGACGGTGGAACCTTTGCCAACAACCCGGTAATGAACGGCATCAACGTCGCAATTGCAGCTGGCCGGGCAAAGGGGTTGGAACATATCGAGGCGCTGTCCATCGGCACCGGACAGCAACCGACGGATATTTCCGAGGACATGATCCGGGACCCTGACGATTGGGGCCTGCTGAAGTGGTTCGGCATCACCTCGAACGCCCCGCGCGGAGCTTTGATCGAGCTGCTGCTGACCACATCCGCCGAAAACCAGTATTGGATGGCAAATCTGGTCCTGAAGGATCGGCTGGTGCGCCTCAATCCGCCTTTGCCCAAAGTTGTGGGGCTGGCCACGCATCGGCCGGAATCCTACCACCTGATGGACAAAGCCTTTCAGACCAGCAAGCAAAGCGCCTATTGGGATCACGCCGTACAGATGCTGCGCAATTGGTGACCGGTTCTGACAAAATCGTGGTTTTTCGGCCCCTTATGCGATCGCCCGGTTGCCTTTGTCAGCGCGTTAATTAAGGTTAACGCGACGAATTTGGGAACTTTCAGCTCAGAGTTGGAGAAGATATGAGCGATCCCGGCATTGCCGAGAAGCTGGTTGAGGTTTTGCATCGCCCGGATGGTGATCCTGCCCTGCGCCCGGTCCACACAATCGGAATCAGTGCTACTGGGTATTTTGAGCCGTCTCCGGTTGCGCGCAACTTTTGCGTCGCCGATCACTTCTGCGCGGGCAAAACCGATGTGATTGTGCGCTTTTCAAACGGGTCGGGATGCGCTGTTGTGCATGATGGCTGGTCGGACGTACGGGGTATGGCGGTTCGGTTTCACCTGTCCGACGGGACGGATACCGACCTGATCGCGATGACGTTGCCTGAATTCTTTGCCCCAACCCCTGAAACCTTTCTGGAATTCGCCGAAGAGGCCGCCCCCCGCGAATATGAGGGCGAGACCCCGTGGCAAAAAATCCTCAACTATCTGCATCTGGTCCTGCCCAAACGTGATCCCTATCCGGGCGAGACCATCAGCCCCGATGACGGGGCTATCGAATTTGCGGACAAGAACGCCTATTCGCAACTGGGCGTAATGCAGGCGGCCCAGATCGGCGCGCCTACCAGTTATGTCCGGGCGGCTTATCATGCCGTGCATACCTTTGTGGTCACCGGCCCTGACGGGGTGCGTCGCTGGGTTCGGTTCTCATGGCAGCCCATCGCCGGGGTTCTGACGACGAATGCCGAAGAACCGCCTGTTGACGACTACCTGCGCGCCGAATTGAAAGACCGTCTGGCCAAAGAACCCGCCCGGTTTTCCCTGATGATGATGATCGGAGAGGTAGGGGACGACTTCAACAACTCCTCCCGCCCCTGGCCGCCGCATCGCAAGCGAATCATGATGGGGACACTGACTCTGGATGCGGTGCCTGAGGATCAGATTGCGCAGTCGGAAAAGCTCAGCTTCAATCCCGGTTTGCTGACCAACGGGATTGAGACCTCGGACGATCCGGTGCTGAAAGTGCGCATCGACTCGTACAAAATCTCAAGCGAATGGCGCGGCGGTACGCCTTGCCCGTTCTCAGAAGGATAAGGCCATGACCAGTCGCAACAGCTGGTTCAACAGCTACGTCAACAGCCTGCCGGACCGGGGATGGTTCAAATTCCTGTCGCGGTACATCGTAGTGCCCTATTGGCACTGGCGTGACCCCAAGCCGAAATTGCCCGGCGGCCCGCGCCCTTCACCGCAACCCAGTGAAAATGTTCAGCGCATGATGAACCTGATCATGCCGCTAAAGGACCCTTCGCCCGCCGGACGTGCGCGCGCAACGCTGGCGATTGCACAGAATGTCGATGAGATTTTTGCCGGGCTCGACAATGTCGGCACCGTTCATTTCGCCCGGTTCCTGCTGATCGACAACAATATCTGCATGATCTCGGTCTATGATGGCGATTTCACCAATTATATTCGCGACTTCATCACCACCATTGGCAGCGTGTTCAACGATGTCATCTCGCTAGTGGAGGGGGCGGAACACCTGATCCCGACCGAACATAACGTCGAAGAGTTCATCGACTGGGTTCATGCACATGACCTGTTTCAGGCGGCCGACTTCCCGACCGATCTGTTCGGCCTTCAGGATGCCGCCAAGGGACTGCCGCCGAACCAGCCGCCACATGATCTGGCGACGCTGCCGCGTGAGTTTGTTCTGCAACTGCACGCGAACCGCAACATCTCGCTTGGGGGCGGCTACCGCGCTTACCCCGGAGTTTCCGCCGCGCAGGTGCGCCAGAAATTTGGACAAGGCTGGTGACTACAAAACTCGATCTCGCCGACATTCAGGGCAACATTCTGCGCGGATACCGCCGCGAATTTGTGCGCCATCTGATCCTTGAAGTCACCGACCGCTCAGCCGCGCGCCGGTTTTTGGCCGCTTCGGTTGATGGCGGCAGCGAAGCCGTTCCCGAAATCACCCGAGGTGTGTTGTGGGAGGTCAAGCCGCCCTTCTGCTTCAACATTGGCATCACCTATGAAGGTCTGCGCGCCCTTGGGGCTGCGCCCGAACACCTGAACACCTTCCCGACCGAGTTTCGGCAAGGCATGACCCAGCGCGCTATGAAGCTGGGCGATTTCGGCGACAGCGGCCCCGAGAATTGGCCCGCACCGTTTGATCAGCCCGAGCGGGTGCATCTGATTGCCTCTGTACATTCCGATAACCCCGAACATCTGGATATGGTCGAAAAACAGGTGGCCGAGGCGTTCACCGTTCTGGGCGTTCGCAACGGTCGCAATCTGCCTGAGGGCAAAGTGTTTTTTGGCTATGTCGACGGCATCTCGCAGCCGCGTTTTGAGCAGGTCTATGATCCCGACCAAGAGGGCGTGGACGAACCCATTGACCCGCTCGGAACTGCGTTGCTTGGCTATCCGACAAAGCAGGAAGGGGTTTTGTTCCGCGTTCCGTCACCCAATGCACTTGGGTTCAACGGATCGTTCAACGCGTTCCGAATTCTGGCGCAGGATGCGGCGGGGTTCGAGGCGTACCTGGACAAGGCCGCCGATGAATTGATGCAGCACCCCGAGCGCGACCAGTTGGTCGACCCCAACAATCTCGACCGGATCGGCAAGGGGCTCGACCTGCACGGCGCATTGCGCGAGGTCGTCGCCGCACAGATGTGCGGGCGCTGGCGCAATGGCGTGCCGTACGAGCTGTCGCCGTATGCACAATGGCCCGAAGAAGAAGTCTCGCTGACCAATTTCGACTATACGCACGCATCGCGCTGCCCCGCGGGGTCGCACCTGCGGCGCGGTAATCCGCGCGGCGGACCGATCGTTCAGCGTATCGCGAATTACACCCGCCGGTTGGTCCGGCGCGGAATGTCTTACGGTCCGGACTTTGATCCGCAGAACCCGGATTCCGAGGAACGCGGCCTGCTGGGCAGCTTTATCGGCGCCAATATCGGGGCGCAGTTCGAAGCAGTGATGTGCGATTGGATCAATCTTGGCCTGCAAGACCCCAATATCACCGGTGCTAATGATCCGCTGTTGGGGGCCAACACACCAGAGACAAGCTGGTTCGATCTGACCCTGCCGGATGGAGGCTCAATCCGTCTGCACGGGTTTCCGCGCCTGATCCAGACGCGCGGCGGAGCTTACACGTTCCTGCCCAGCCTGACCGCGATCAAATACCTGTCGGAGCTGACGACCTAAGCCAGTTCCGACAAGGCTGCATCGATGCGCGTCAGCATAGGTGAGCGTCCGGCGGATTCCACGATAACACGGGCGCGGGTCAGGTAATCCTTGGCCAGCGCCTTCTGCTTTTTCGCCTTGTAGAGCAGTCCCACGATCATGTCGCAGCGCGCGATATAGTGCCCCTTTTCATCAAACTGAGGGTTCTTGCGCACCTGCTCGATCATTTCAATCAGACGTTTCCTACCAAACAGCATGACCCAAAGGATGGGCCGGAAGTTTCGCAGCAGAACACCTAGAGACGCTCCACCTTCGCCCGTCAGAATGGCCAGATACATTTCGCACAGGAATAGCCGCGCCCAGTCGGCGGCGACCTGAGTCCCTTCGTCCGTGCGCTTTTGAATGGCCCATTCGACCTGCCGCAGACCAGCAGCGACCTGCCCCCTCAGCGCGTAAGACACACCCAACATGGTCGCGGGGCCGAAAGTGAACAAGGTCCAGCCCTTTTCGTCGCACGCCTTGATATGGCGCTGGACCATCTCTTGCGCGCCGGGTTTTTCCAGCGCCACCATGGCCGCGACGCAAGCAGCTTGGGCAATGGCCAGTTCAAATTCAACTTTTGAGGCTTTGCGGGCCTCTTCCGCCATCTTCAGCGCCAGCTCATTGTCATCCGAGACCATGGCAATCAGCGCCTTCATCGCCGTCCCATAACCCAGCGCGCGCGGGTCGTTCTTGGCTTTGCCGAGGGCAATCATCCGGTCCGACGTCGCATGCGCCCGCGCTACACGGCCTCGGGTCAGCTCGTTCCACCCCACCGTGGCCAGATAGA
Organism: Ruegeria sp.; assembly: GCF_965221235.1. Classification (GTDB taxonomy): domain Bacteria; phylum Pseudomonadota; class Alphaproteobacteria; order Rhodobacterales; family Rhodobacteraceae; genus Ruegeria. The sequence continues at coordinate 1,057,891 of NZ_CBDCRS010000004.1, read as the reverse complement.
AGTTGTGGATATAGGCGTCGTCGATCTGTTCCAGAACCGCTTCGATCTCACGCTTCTTGGCCTCGAATTTCTCGTTGTCGATAGGGGCGTGATAGATGGACACGGACAGCTCATTGACCATGGCATAGGCCTTGGACGCCGGATCCTTCAGGCGCTTGGCCATGTCGGTCAGTTCCTGCTGAATCCAATGTGCCTCGTGGTATTTGCCATTGCAGACCAGACAGGACACATAGTGGTGCAGGAACAGGGCATGATCCTGACTGTCACCAACCTGATGCAGGATCGGGCGCACCTCGCCCGCCAATTCGATGATCGTTTTGACCCGCAGTGAGATATTCGAACACAGCGCAAAGCTGGCCATGAACTGCGCAAACTGTTCATTTGTGGCGCAACTCGGGTCGCTCTGATATAGCTCCAGCGCCGCAACGAAATATCGGTTGGCCTCATCCAGAGAGTAAACGCCCAGGCTCTTTTCACCGGCCATGGCGCTGAACTTAAATGCCTGATCGGTGCGATCGGTCTGGCTGTAGTGATAGGCCAGCATTTCAGCGGCCTCCTGCAAGCGGTTCGCGTTGCGGTGGACCAAAGCATCGGCAACCGCCAGATGCAGTTCAGCACGGCGCGAGCCGATGAGGCTCTGATACACTGAATCGCGCAGCAGCGCATGTTTGAAGACATAATCCGACGAGCTCGCCTCGCGCGACAAGACATCCTGCGCCTGCAAGCGTTGCAGAGTGGCTCCGGTCGCGTTCGGGTTGTCAACGATCTGCGACAGCAGTCCCGGGTCAAAGCGGCGCCCGATCGCTGCTGCGGCCTGCAACACGGCGCGGTCTTCGGGGTCCAGCCTTTCGATTCTGGCCGTCAGCAGACTGCGCATCGTGACCGGTAGCCCGCTTTCGCTGATGTCTGAGCTGGCGTGGACTGTGCCGTCCTCGACACGTAATACGCCCTGATCCAGCAGAAAGCCCAGAATCTCTTCGCCAAAAAGGGGGTTGCCTCCGGCCCGTTCTGTCAGTTGCTCCGCCAACCCATCGGGCAGTGTGGCCACGCCAAGACGACCACGTGCCAGATCGGCAAACTCAGCAACGCCCAGAGGCTGCAGCGCCACCGTAGTGACCCCTGCCTGACCCAGCCAGTCAGGTTCGTATTCCGGGCGACGCGTCTGAATGATCATCAGGTTCGACAGGCCAGAGTCTTCGGCAATCATCGCCAGCAAATCAGCCGAGGCGCTGTCGATCCAATGGCTGTCCTCGATCAGCAAAATGACCCGCCCTTTTTCGCATTCCAGTCGCAAGAGCGTTGTCAGCAATTCGCGACTGCGCAGGCCGATCAGGACACCGTCCAGACCCTCCAGCGCGCCTTCGGGTGGGTTGAGCCCAAGCAGGGTCATGATCAGCCCAAGGTTTTCCTGCGACAGCAGACCGTATGCCTCTAGTCCAGCTTCCAGCTTGGTCTGAACCCGCAGTGGATTGTCCGCGTCACCGATGCGGAAGGATTTTCGAATAATTTCCAGAAACGGCAGGAATGGAACCTGCTGCCCATCGGCGAAACAATATCCGGTCAGAACCGTAACCTTGTCCGAGGGCAGATGTTGCAGAAACTCGAACACCAGCCGCGTTTTCCCGAGCCCGGGTTCGGCGACCAGATCCACGATGGTTCGGGCGGTCGCGGACTTTTCGAACGCGACGGACATCGCATCAAGCTCGCGCGTGCGACCAACATGTCCGCTCAGCCCCCGCGCGACCGATGCATCGAACCGGGTCGCATCGGACTCGATCGCCTGCAATTGCCACAGCTTTTGCGGGGCCGTCAGGCCTTTGATCTGATGTTCGCCAAAAAAGCTGAGTTCGGTTATCCACTCGACCAGACCCCGCGTTGTGTCACAGAGCAGGGTACCCCCGGACGGGGCCAGATTCTCAAGGCGGGCGGCCAGATTGACGGTGCTGCCAACAGCGGTCTGCGGGCTGCCTTCACCCTGAACCGCGGCCATCACCACGGTGCCAGAGCTGATTCCCACACGCATTTTCGGGCGCACGCCAAATCGCGCCTCGATATCCTCGGCGGCCGCGTCAAAGGCCGCGTGGATGGCCAGCGCGGCCCGACAGGCTCGTGGGGCAGTGTCTTCCAGAGCTTCGGGAATTCCGAACAGTGCCATGATGCTGTCGCCGGCGAAATCGCGCACTGCGCCGCCGTGGGATTCCACCGCACGCACCAGTGTTTCATAGACCATGCGCACAAATTGCAGCGCTTTTTCTTCGTCAAGCGCTGCAACGATGGCGGTGTAGCCAACCATATCGGCAAACAGAACCGAGACCTGGCGCCGCTGCTCCAGATCTGCGTTTGCCTGCGAAGGTTTATCCGAAATCTCCCCCATGTCGGCATTGGTTTACATCACGCCGTCGGGGGCTGCCAGTATTTGCACGTAAAATCACGTTAAGGTGCAGTCAAATGGCAACGAAAATGTCACTGGTTGCAAAACCTCAGGCTGTGAAGGCCAGCTTCAGACCCGGACGCGGCCACCGTGCTTTGTAGATTTTGCCGGTGCTTGAGGCTGTGATCCACAAATCCTGCATGTCCTCGCCGCCAAAGCACATATTGGTCGTGAACATGTCGGGGATCTCGACATGCTCGGTGGTGCCATCAAGGCTGAACACCGTGATCCCGCCATTGAACAGCGTCCCGACACAGACGCGCCCGTCCGCCTCGACCTTGAGACTGTCGAGCCACTGATACCCCGGCAATGTTTGCACCACATTGCCCGGCATCCCCGGAATCGGGCCGGGTTTGACCTGTCCGGGGCCGGTGATCTCCATCGCCCAGAGCCGTCCGAACACAGTGTCTGAGACATAGACAGTTTTGCCATCCGGCGACAGGCCGACCCCGTTTGGCATCGGAATCGTGGCGGCCTTGATCAGCGTTTTGCCATCAATCGAAGCATAGTAGAGACCGCCATAGCGTGTGGATTCGGCGTCTTCTATACCCGTGTCGGTGAACCAGAAGCCGCCCGAAGTATCGAACACAATATCGTCGGGGGCGATCAGCCGTTTGCCCTCATATGAGTCGAACAGCTGCGTCACGGCCCCTGTTTCAAGATCAACCCGGTGCACCGAGCCGCCTAGGTAGTGCGGCCTGATCGGAGCGGGAACGGTTATCTCATCCGGGCCAAAGGGAACGAAACTGTATACTCCGCCATTGTTGCAGACATAGGCGGCACCATCCGGGCCAATGGCCACACCGTTAGGGCCACCTGGAATCTTGGCCACCACGCTGACGGTGCCGTCCGTCGACAGGCGCGCCAGTGTCTGTTCTTTGATGTCCACAAACAGCACCGAGCCGTCGTTCATTGCAACCGGCCCTTCGGGAAAGCCCAGCCCGCTGCACATCTCTTTCAGTTCCAGTGCCATTCCTGTCCTCGCTGCTGCTGCCATTTTTTCGCCGACCAAAATTACGCTTGGACCGGATTGTTATCTGCGCGTATCCAGAAGTTTGGTCAGGATACTGTCTTTTGTGATTTGGCCGATAACCTTGCCACCGTCGGTTACGGCGATGGGGCGGTCGGACGTTCTGGCGACCTCAATGACGTGTCGGATCTTGGCGTCGGCCGCGACATCGCCGCGCGTTTCCGCTGCCAGAGGCTCCATCACGTCGCGCGCGCAGAGCACGCCTAGCGGGTTCATCTCGGCCACAAAATCCGCCACGTATTCCGACGCCGGAGCCGAGAAGATTTCGCGCGGGGTGCCGCATTGGACGATGCGCCCGCCTTCCATGATGGCGATGCGGTTGCCGATCTTGAACGCTTCGTCGAGGTCGTGGCTGACAAAGATGATAGTGCGTTTCAGCCTCTCTTGCAGGTCAAGCAATTCGTCTTGCAACCGGCTTCGGATCAATGGGTCCAGCGCTGAAAACGGCTCGTCCATCAACAGGATCGGCGCGTCGGTGACAAAGGCGCGGGCCAGTCCAACGCGCTGTTGCATGCCGCCGGACAGTTCTCCGACTTTTCGATCAGCCCAGTCCGACAATCCGACGAGCGCGAGCTGCTCTTTGACCTTTTCAAGCCGCTCGGACCGGTTCATGCCGCCAAGCTCAAGGCCAAGCCCCACGTTTTCCTGCACTGTACGCCAGGGCAGCAAACCAAACTGCTGGAACACCATCGCTACGCGCGACATGCGGATCTGGCGCAGCTGGGCGCTGTTGGCTTGTGTGACCGAGACCATTTCGGTTCCCGCATTGACGCGGACATCCCCCCGGACCACCGGGTTGAGGCCGTTAACCGCACGCAGCAAGGTCGATTTGCCCGAGCCAGACAGGCCCATCAGGACAACAATCTCACCTTCTTCCACGGTCAGTGAGCAATCATGCACCCCTAGGACCTGATCGGTTTCCGCCTGAACTTCGCTGCGGCTTTTGCCGGCATCCATCAGGGGTAGTGCGGTCTTTGGTTTGTTGCCAAAAACGATTGACACGGTATCGAAAACTACAGCGGTCATGAGCGGTCAACCCTCAGAATACGGTCCAGCATGATCGCCACAACCACGATGATAAATCCACTTTCAAAGCCGAGCGACGTGTTCACCTGATTCAGCGCCCGGACCACTGGGACACCCAGCCCGTCCGCGCCCACAAGTGCGGCGATGACCACCATCGACAGTGACAGCATGATCGTCTGGTTCAGCCCGGCCATGATCTGCGGGAACGCATAAGGCAGCTCTACCTTGATCAAGGTTTGTCGTGGCGTCGCCCCAAAGGCCTGCGCGGCCTCAAGCAGGGGTTTTGGCGTCGACGTGATGCCCAGATGCGTCAGGCGGATCGGGGCAGGCAGGACGAAAATCACCGTCGCGATCAGGCCGGGCACCATGCCGATGCCAAAGAACACAATGGCCGGGATCAGGTACACGAAGGTTGGCAGGGTCTGCATCAGGTCCAGTACCGGGCGCATCGCGCGGAACAGGCGCGGCCTGTGTGCGGCGGCGATGCCAATAGGTATGCCAAGCCCCATACAGACCACACAGGCCGACAGCACAAGCGTGAGGCTTTCTGTCGTTTCCTCCCAATATCCCTGATTGAGGATGAACAGGAAGCCCAACGCAACCAGCAGGCAGGTCTTCCAGTTCCGTTGCAGCAGCCAGGTCAGGGCCACAAACACAGCGGCGATGATCAGCGGGTGAGGTGTTTGCAGCACCCAGAGGATCGCGTCAATCAGCGCTTCCAGCGAGTCCGACAGCCCGTCGAAGAACCACGCTCCGTTGATCTGTAGCCATTCAAATACATCCGCCGCGGCGCGCCCGACCGGAATCTTGTTCTCTGTCAGCCAGTCCATACTGTCCCGGTCTTTCGTTTTTCTTTAAGTTTTGGGCGAGGGTGCGCGAGGCAGCCTTTTGCAGGCTGCCCCGCCAATGCACCTTACAGTCCCAGAGCGCCTTTGACCGCAGCCATTCCGTCACCGCCGTCTTTGGTGGTAACGCCTGCCAGCCAAGCGTCCAGAGCGCCGGGATTGGCTGTCAGCCATGCGGTGGCCGCCTCGGCCGGGTCCGCGCCGTCATCCAGAATCGCGCCCATGATCTCGTTTTCCATCGCCAGCGTGAATTCGAGATTTCCAAGCAGGGTGCCGACATTCGGGCAGGTCTCGGAATATCCGGCAGAAGTGTTAGTGAACACCGTCGCGCCGCCCAGGTTCGGTCCGAACCAGTCATCGCCGCCTTCAAGATAGGTCAGTTCAAAATTGGCGTTCATTGGGTGGGGTTCCCAGCCCAGGAACACGACCGGTTCACCCCGCCGGTCCGCGCGCGAGACCTGCGCCAGCATCCCCTGTTCAGAGCTTTCGACCACTTCAAAACCCGTCAGACCAAACGCATCGGCCTCGATCATGTCCATGATCAGGCGGTTGCCGTCATTGCCCGGTTCGATGCCAAAGATTTTGCCTTCCAGCGCTTCGGATTGCGCTGCGATATCGGCGAAGTTGCCAATGCCAAGGTCGGCTGCGGCCTTGTTGACGGCCAGAGTGTATTTCGCACCCTCAAGATTGGCGCGTACCGTATCCACGGTTCCGGCCTCGCGATAGGGGGCGATGTCGGCCTCCATGGTCGGCATCCAGTTCCCGAGGAAGATGTCCACATCCCCATTGGCCAGCGACGTGTATGTCACCGGAACCGAGAGAACCTTGATGTCTGTCTCATAGCCCAGAGCTTCGAGAACAACGGTGGTCGCGGCGGTCGTGGCTGTGATATCCGTCCAGCCCACGTCAGAGAATGTCACGGTGCCGCAATCTGCAAAAGCGGCGGTTGCGGTCAGCCCTAAAGCAAGGCTTGAGATGGTGGATTTGAGCATTTGAATCTCCCAGTCGTTCATTTTTGTTTTTTTGTTGATCCGGCCGCGATCCCGTAACGTTCGGTAGAGGAACTGGTTTGTTCCGGCAACGCGCTTGGTCAAGCACTGACATTATCTAACCGATTGTGGATGTAAAGGTGATGACGCGCCTGAGGGTACGGCCTTCTGTCATATGGTCGAAATCTGGGCGTGTTTGTTCACTTGGCATCTGGCAACGCGCAGCCCGGCGGGATGGGAATGGGGCGTCGGTACATCCATTTTGATACTTGGCGAGAGTCGGTGTTGATAATCTACGCTTGGCTTTCAAAATTGCTGCGCCGCAGATATTTCAGGAAAACACATATTTTAAAGTCTATTGAATCGATCAACTTCGAAAAACTTTACAAAATAATATCAATTTCTGTGCATTTGTTTACATAACATTCTTTCATTTTGAATAGGTTATTGGTGATTTTTCAGAACCGCCTCCATACTCAAAATCGCGTTTAACCGCGTTTTCGCCCGATGGAAGAGGAGCCAGAGAGCGAAAGAATGGGAAATGGGAGGAATGAATGACTAACAAATCTGTCACACGCCGCGGCGTGCTGAAGTCTGGTGCAGTTGCAGGAACCGGACTGGCCCTGCCAACGATCTTTACGGCTTCGTCGGCTGCTGCTTTCACCAATGAACCGACCGGAGGGTCCGTCACTCTGGGCTTCAACGTTCCGCAAACCGGGCCGTATGCCGAAGAAGGTAATGACGAGCTGCTGGCACAACAGCTGGCGGTCGAACATTTGAACGGCGAAGGCGATGGCGGCTGCCTGAATACCTTCACGTCGAAGGCGCTGAAGGGGAACGGTATCCTCGGCAAGAAGGTCGAGTTTGTCACCGGCGATACCCAGACCAAATCAGATGCCGCGCGCGCGTCGGCCAAGTCGATGATCGAAAAAGACGGTGCGATCATGATCAACGGTGGTTCGTCCTCGGGCGTGGCCGTTGCGGTTCAGGGCCTGTGCCAAGAGGCGGGTGTGATCTTTATGGCGGGTCTGACCCACGCCAATGACACCACCGGTAAGGACAAAAAGGCCAACGGGTTCCGCCATTTCTTCAACGCTTACATGTCGGGTGCCGCTCTGGCGCCGGTGCTGGCCGCGGAAATGGGCAAGGAGCGCCGCGCTTATCACCTGACGGCTGACTACAACTGGGGCTGGACCCAGGAAGAGTCGATCGTCGCCTCGACCGAAGCCTTGGGATGGGAAACGGTCAACACGGTCAAGACACCACTCGCGTCGACGGACTTCTCGTCCTATATCGCACCGGTTCTGAACTCGGGCGCGGACGTGCTGGTTCTGAACCACTACGGCGGCAACATGGTGAACTCGCTGACCAACGCGATTCAGTTCGGCCTGCTCGACAAGGTGGCCAACGGCAAGGACTTCAAGATTGTCGTGCCGTTGTACTCCGAGCTGATGGCCGCTGGTGCGGGCGAGAACATCAAAGGCGTTCTGGGTTCGATGAACTGGAACTGGCAGTTGCAGGATGAGGGCACCAAAGCCTTCGTGAAATCCTTCGGCGAGAAATACGGCAAGCCGCCGTCCAACTCGGCCCAGACCTGCTATGCGCAAGTTCTGCTCTATGCCGATGCGGTCGAGCGTGCGGGCACGTTCAACCCCTGCGGTGTTGTCGAAGCGCTGGAAGACTTCGAGTTTGACGGGCTGGGCAACGGTCCGACCTGGTATCGTGGCGCCGATCACCAGTGCTTCAAGGATGTGCTGGTTGTGCGGGGCAATGAGAACCCGACCAACGCCTATGACACGCTCGAGATCGTCGAGATCACACCGCGTGCGCAGGTCGAATACGATCCGGAACATCCGATGTTTGCCGGTGGCGAACTGGGCAAGTGCAACCCGGGCGCATAACCGGGCGCACTGGGATTTTCGACGAAAATTCTCAGACCTAAAAACGGACTCTCCCGCCTGTGGGGGAGTCCGATGAAAGGCCAAAGGTGGGGACAATGGACGCCATTCTTCTGCAAATCCTGAACGGGCTCGACAAGGGGTCGGCTTATGCGCTGATCGCTCTGGGTCTGACGCTGATCTTCGGCACGCTGGGGGTCGTGAACTTTGCCCATGGGGCCTTGTTCATGATCGGGGCGTTTTGCGCTGTGACCTTGCAAAAGCTCATGAACCTGAGCTTTGTGACCATAGATGAGAGCCAAAAGGATTTTCTGGGCAATCCGCTAAAGGTCGAAACACCTTATATCGAAGCGTGGTTCGGCCCCGAGGTGGGCGCAACCATCATCGACTGGTCCGTCCCGCTGGCCATCCTGTTCGCGATCCCGATCATGCTGCTTGTTGGCTATGTGATGGAGCGTGGGTTGATCAAGCATTTCTACAAGCGCCCGCATGCCGACCAGATCCTTGTGACTTTTGGTCTGGCCATCGTGTTGCAGGAGATCGTCAAGTATTTCTTCGGTGCCAACCCGATCCAGACCCCGCCGCCCGATGCGCTGAGCGGGTCTGTCGATCTGGGCATCATGGTTGGGTTCGATCCGAACGCAATCATCTATCCGATCTGGCGTCTGGTCTATTTCGGTTTTGCGGTGGGGATCATAGGGGCGGTCTTCTCGTTCCTGCAATTCACCACCTTCGGCATGGTCGTGCGCGCCGGGATGGCGGACCGGGAAACCGTGGGTCTGCTGGGCATCAATATCGACCGTCGCTTTACCATCATGTTCGGCATCGCCGCCGCCGTGGCGGGGCTGGCCGGCGTGATGTACGGGCCGCTCAATCCGCCAAATTACCACATGGGCATGGACTTCCTTGTGCTCAGCTTCGTGGTTGTTGTTGTGGGCGGAATGGGTTCATTGCCGGGGGCTGTGCTGGCCGGGTTCCTGCTGGGTATTCTGGAGAGCTTTGCCTCGACCACTTGGGCGACCACCACGATCCCGGGCATCAACCAGATCATCATCTACCTTGTCGCCATCATCGTGCTGCTGACGCGGCCGCGCGGGCTGATGGGGCGCAAAGGCGTGATGGAGGAATAATCCATGTTGGGACTGAACAAAAAAGACACCAGCCTGCTGATCATCGTCGCGATCCTGACCCTGCTGGCCCCCTTCATCCTGAATCCGTTCCCCGAGGGCAGCGCCATGGCGCAGTTCAATGCGGGCTACCCGGATCTGATGCAGCGCTTCGTGATCTTCGGAATCTTCGCCATCGGGTTCAACATCCTGTTCGGCCTGACCGGGTATCTGTCCTTTGGCCACGCGGCGTTTCTGGGCGTGGGTTCCTATTCCGCCGTGTGGATGTTCAAGCTACTCAGCTATAACGTCGTCCCCGCCATCGCGCTGAGCGTTGTGGTTGCCGGACTGTTTTCGCTTCTGATCGGATTTGTCAGCCTGCGGAGATCAGGGATTTACTTCTCGATCCTAACGCTGGCCTTCGCGCAGATGAGCTTTGCGCTGGCCTATTCGGTGCTGTCGAACCCCAAGTTTAACCTGACCAACGGGGAAACCGGTCTGCAAGTATACGCGGACGATCCGCAAATCCTGCAAGGGGCCAACGCGCCCGACCTGCCGCACCTGTTCGGCATACCGATGCGGGCGACCTACACGATGGATGTGGGTGCGTGGAGCTTTGATTTTAACGCAGGCTACTACCTGTGCGCGGTGATCCTGATGGTGGTGTTCTATCTGTCGATCCGCATCTTCCGCTCGCCCTTTGGCATGATGCTGCGGGCGGTGAAGTCGAACCAGCAGCGGATGAACTACACGGGTCTGAATTCCAAACCTTACACTCTGGCGGCCTTTGTGATCTCGGGCATGTATGCCGGTCTGGCCGGTGGCCTGATGGCGGCGATGGATCCGCTGGCCGGGGCCGAACGGATGCAGTGGACCGCCTCGGGTGAGGTCGTGCTGATGACCATCTTGGGCGGCACCGGGACGCTGATCGGTCCGGTTCTGGGCGCAGGCTTCATCAAGTATTTCGAGAACATCTTCTCGAAGATCAACGACAACGTCCTGCACAGCTGGTTTGCCTTCCTGCCGGACGGGTTGGAGGATGCGGTCGTATTCCTGATCCACCCGTTCATCGGCAAGGGCTGGCACCTGACGCTGGGCATCCTGTTCATGCTGGTGGTGATCTACCTGCCGGGGGGCCTTGTCGAAGGTGGGCAGCGTTTGCTGAACCGGTTCAAACGCAGAAAAACAGGCACCGACGACGCACCGTCGGGCAAAACCGAGCCAGCGGAATAGGGGGCGTATCATGGCAATTCTACGCGTCAAAGACGTTAGTAAACGCTTCGGTGGCCTCAAGGCGCTGACGGATGTGAACTTGAATGTCGAGGAGAACTCGGTTCACGCCATCATCGGCCCCAACGGCGCAGGCAAGTCGACTTTGCTGAACTGTCTGGTGGGTAAGCTGATGCCCGATACCGGATCGGTGCTGTTCGACAACAACTCGGTCCTGGGGCTTGCGCCGTACCAGATCAACCAGATGGGCATCAGCCGCGTGTTTCAGACACCCGAGATTTTCGGCGAACTGTCGGTGATGGAGAATATGCTTATCCCGATCTTCGCGATGCGCGACGGGGCCTTCCGCATGCACGCCTATGAAACCATCACCAATGAACGCGACATCGTAGAGCAGGCCGAGGCAATGCTGGTCGAGATGAACATGGCCGACAAGCGTGAGATGAACGCGGCCTCGCTGTCGCGCGGTGACAAACGGCGGCTGGAAATCGGCATGTGCCTCAGCCAGAACCCGCGGCTGTTGCTGCTGGACGAACCGACGGCAGGTATGGCGCGGGCTGATACCAACAACACCATCGACCTGCTGAAACAGATCAAGGACGAGCGCGACATCACCATCGCCATCATTGAACATGACATGCATGTCGTCTTCAGCCTGGCCGAACGCATCACGGTTCTGGCGCAAGGCACACCTCTGGTCGAAGACATTCCGGAAAACATCCGCGGGAATCCCAAGGTCCGCGAGGCCTATCTGGGCGAGGCTGCGTAAGGAAAAGCTATGAACGAGAAACCTGACTTTTCGAAAAACGCCAATCAGGCCACCACCGCCCCCGCCTTTTTGTCGGTGTGGGACATGCACTCTTACTATGGCGAAAGCTATATCGTGCAGGGTGTCAGCTTTAACGTTCACGAGGGCGAAATTCTGGCGCTGCTGGGACGCAACGGGGCGGGCAAGACCTCGACCCTACGGTCCATTGCGCGGGTGGGCGAACCCGAGGTGCGGCATGGCGAGATTTGGCTGGATCACCAGCCGCTGCACAACATGACCAGCTACGAGGCCGCGACAGCCGGGTTGGGGTTGGTACCCGAGGACCGGCGGATCATTCCCGGCCTGACGGTCGAGGAAAATCTGCAACTGGCGCAAATCGCACCGCCCATCGGCTGGTCATTAGATCGCCTGTATGAGTTGTTCCCGCGGCTGGGCGAACGGCGTAAGCAAGAGGGTGTCACTCTTTCAGGGGGTGAGCAGCAGATGCTGTCGATTGCCCGTGCGTTGGCGCGGGATATCAAGGTGCTGCTGCTGGATGAGCCTTACGAAGGGCTGGCACCGGTGATCGTGGATGAAATCGAAAAGACCCTGGTCCACGTCAAACAACAGGGCATGACCACAATCATTGTCGAACAGAACGCGGTCCGGGCGCTGGAACTGGCGGACCGGGCGATCATTCTGGATACCGGCAGTATCGTATTTGACGGTTCGGCGAATGAAGTGCTGGAGAATACGCAGCTGCGCGAAGAGTATCTGGCGATCTGAAGTGTGCCGGGCCGGAAGGCCCGCGCAAGAGTCGGGGAGGGGCGATTGACGGGGTGGTTATCCGCCTCGTCTTTTGCATTTTTGGGGGCTGAGGCTGTGTCAGACGGCGGCGCGTCCGTGTGTTCGCGTGAAAGTGCCAAAAAATGGCAGAAAAATTTTCAGCAATTTCAACGCATTTCGGATCTCTACGGGAAACCCCCAATTCCGACTTCAGGCCCGATTCGCTAATTTCAAATCACTGGAAGGGTCACAACGGACCATACCACTTTTCCCCTGTGAGGGGCTGGCTTCTTAACCCCCTCGGCCGGCCCCTCAGCAACTCGATCCTTCTATCCTTTCCCGCGCCTTCGTTACGCGTTTTGGCCACTGACCCGTATGAGGCTTCGGACCAGCGCCGGTAACTCTGACGATTGGTCATAGCTATGCGTGTGCGGAATCTCGGTAACCGGGGATTTGCGATAGCCGTCGGAAAACAGCAGAAACGGCACGCCAGCGCGCTGCGCGGTTTCCGCGTCGACCTCACTGTCGCCGACAAAAATCTGTGGCCCGGCGGATGTGACGGCGGCAAAGCTGGCCTCAAGATGCGCAGGGTCCGGCTTTCTGGTATGCAGGCTGTCGCCGCCGATAACGGTGTCAAAATATGCCGCCAGCCCCAACGCCTCAAGCACGTGGCGCGCAGGGGCCTCGTTCTTATTGGTGCAAACGCCCATCACACAGCCCATATCGCGCAGCTGCTGCAACGCTTCGGGTACGCCGTTGTAAACCACCGTCTGCGCGGTCGAGGCCGCGTTGTAATGGGCCAGCGTGGCCTTCGCCAGTTCCGCGTGCCGGTCCATCGACAGATCGCAGTGGCGGATCACACGTTCGACCAGATTGAGCAGCCCGTTGCCCACAAACTGTTTGATCTGATCCTGTGACAGGGGCGCGGTGCCGGTGTCCTCCAGCATTCTGTTGGTCGCAGCCGCAAGGTCGGGCAGGCTGTCCACAAGCGTTCCGTCCAGATCAAACATGATTGTCGCGCTCATCGGTTTTCCCTTTGGTCTGATTGGCCGTGCCAGACCTAACGCGCGTTGGTTTTTGGTGCAATCACACAGATTTGGGGGAAGCGAAAGAAACGGCCTTGACATACCTGACTAAAATAATCAGATTATCCGAGAAGCCATCAGCCAACCCTTCTCCGGGTCAGCCAGAACACCAAACACCGCAAACTGATCAAGGCCCCGCGCCCGAGACCCTCTGGAGTTGTCCTGATGAATATGCAGAACCCGAATCCCAGCCAGTCCTACGCCGTATCCATGCTTCCCGCCCATAAGGCCGAAGACCTGACCAAAGGGGGAAACCTTGCCCATATCGAACTGGGCGACCAACTGTATACGCTGCGCATCACCCGCGCGGGTAAGCTGATCCTGACAAAATGAGCGCACCAAACCCTCGTGGCGGAGCGGCTGTTGGCCGCCTGACCGACCTTGACCCGGTTGAGGCCGGAGCCGTGATGTATCTACGGCTTTGGGGCGATGGGGCGCAGGGTCGGGCGGATGCCGCCAGCGATTTTGAGATCGCGCTGGGCGCAGAAGGCGGACGCGCGGCGATGCTGACATTGGACCGGCTGTGTTCTTTGTGCGCGCATCACGGACGGCGTCCCCTGATCCGGCATGGGCTGAGTTGTTCCTGTCTGGGTGCGGACGAAAACTGTTTCGCTCAGATGATCGCCGCCGCATCTGAGGGCGCACGCGAAGACGCGATGATGATGGCGTCGCTGATCGTGCGGCCGGATTTCGCGCCCGCTTTAGCCTCACTATCCGAAGAACTTGGGCTGGCGCTGCGTCGCATGACCGCGTCTGTCCCACTGCCCACCACCGGGCATCAACCCCCCGCAGCCGTGCTACATTAGGCAGCAGCACGTCAGCGCAAAGCCCCGGCGCTCTCCTCGCGCCGGGGTTTTTTGTTAGATCAGCAGCATCCGCACCCTGCGTGGTGATGGTCGTGGTCGCAGACCGGGGCAGGGGCATAGTCGCCAACCTCGGTCAGCACGTCGCGCAAGGCCCAAAGGATCATATCCACGTCCTCTGCTTCGATCGTCAGCGGCGGACGGATTTTCAGGATGTTGTTCTTTGGCCCTTCGCTGCCAATCAGAATGCGGTGGTCGCGCATCCGGTTCTTGACGTATTTACAGATCTCGGTGCCTTCGGATCCATCGGGGTTAACCAGCTCGACCCCCAGGAACAGGCCCATGCCACGCACATCTCCAACGCATCCGAACTCGGCTTCGATCTGGCGCAAACCGTCCATCAGTCGCGCACCCATGTCGCGGGCATTGTCCTGCAACCCTTCGTCATCGACGATGTCCAGCACCTCTTTCCCGATCCGGCAGGACAGGGTTGATCCGCCGAAGGTCGAGAAAAACTCGATCCCGTTATCGAAGCTCTCGGCGATTTCCTTGGTGGTGACCAGCACGCCCAGAGGATGCCCGTTGCCGATGGGTTTGCCCATAACAACGATGTCGGGCAGCGCGCCTTGGTGTTCAAAGCCGAAATAGTATTCGCCCAGACGCCCCAGACCAGTTTGCACTTCATCCGCAATGCAAACACCGCCAGCAGCGCGGATTTTCTCATAGACCGCAGGCAGATAACCCTTGGGTGGAATGATCTGGCCACCGACCGAGGGGAAGGTCTCGGCGATGAAACCGGCGACGCCTTGTCCTCTGTCCTGCAAGGCGGCAATCGCGGGGTCGACTAAATTCGCGAATTTGGTGGCCCGGTCGGGATCGTCGCGCCGGAATGAGCCGCGATAGTCGTCGGCAACCTCAACCAGCTCAACCCAATCGGCCTGACCAACACCACCCGGCTTGTTGAACTTGTAGGCCGAGATCGCAACAGCTGCGTTGGTGTTGCCATGATAACCATGATCCGGCGTCACGATCCCCTTGGCCCCGGTATGCGCACGGGCCAGCCGCAGCGCCAGTTCATTCGCCTCGGTTCCGGAATTGACGAAAAAGCAGACCTCGAAATGATCGGGCAGCTTCGACAGCACCTTATCGGCAAAGGCTGTCTGCGCCGGATGCAGATAGCGGGTGTTCGAGTTCATCCGTTTCAATTGATCCGCCGCAACGGCCTGAATCCGCGGATGGGCGTGGCCGACGTGAGGGACATTGTTGTAGGCGTCCAGATAAGGCCGCCCCCATTCATCGAACAGGTGATGCTTCCACCCGCGCACCAACATGACCGGATCGTCATAAGTCAGGCTGAGGTTGCCGCCGAAATGATCTTGCCGTCCTTGCAAGATCGCCTGTTTGTCAGTCGGGCGATAGAACACCTTATCATCCGACAGGTTCAACAGCGCGGTAGGGTTGGGGCAGACGGCGTGCCACAGCTCTAATTCATCCGGGTCGGCGACACCGGGCCAGTCGTTTTGCATCCCGTCTGTGGTCAGGGCCAGCTGGAAATGCACATGCGGCGCCCAACCGCCGTTCTGGCTGGCGTCACCAAGCCGGGCAAATGCCGCACCTTGCGCCACGGGATCACCCGGTTTCAAGCGGTCGCAGACCTCGGGGTCCAGATGACCATAGAGCGTATAGAACGGATCACCCTCGGGCGTTTCGTGATGCAGGATCACCACGCCGCCATAGTCCAGATGGGCGTCTCGGTTCTCAACCGCCTCAACCCGACCACTCATCGGCGCATGCAGCACGGTGCCTGCCGGGGCAAATACATCCACCGCCAGATGCACGGTGCGCCGATCCGAGGCCTTCCATGGCCCTTTGCGGAATCCAGGTTCTGCATAGATCAGGCGCGGTTCGCTGTAATACCCCAACCACAGATCGCCAAATTCCTCACCCACACGGGCGGCTTCCTCCAGCGGCATGTGGAATGGGTTCTGTGGCCAGGTCGAGTTCTCAACCGACAACGATCCCATGGGTACATCGCTCAGGTCTTGTTCGAACATTTGGGCGAACTGGCCACGATGCTCGGACAGGTAGGCGTGGATGCGCTCGGCCCCGTCTGTCACGGGCAGGCCGCACGCGACGCGCAGTCGGGCAGACATCAGATCGCCGTTCACGCTTTTGTTCTCAAGGAACCGCCAGGCCGGGGCCTGACTGATGGTGATATACGGATCGTCCGGGTTTTGGGCGGCCATCAGGGTAGAGTTCACAACGGACACAGCTAGCCGCATCCGCAGCAGCGGCCAGATCAGATCAACCTCGTCTGGTCGCAGACGGTTTGCCGCGTGATAGCCGCGCACCAAAGCAGACAGAGCACGTTCGGGTTTGGGATGGTCCAGAACGATATACGCCCCGGCAATCGCCAGATCACAGATCCGCGGCGCCGCACACATATCTCCCAGATCAATCAGGCCCGAGATACTCTGACGTTGACCCAGCTCGCCCTCGACCAGAATGTTGTAATCGTTGGCATCGTTATGGATCGCTTGTTTCGGCAAACCGGCCAACTGACCCGAGATCGCTTCGAACTCAGCGCAGATATCCGACAGCAAGCTGCGCTGCTCAGGATCGGCGACAACTGTGAGCCATTCAGCGATCCAGCCGCCCTGCGTCAAATCCCATTTGAACTCGTCGCGAAGCAGTCCTTCATGTGTGAACTGTTCCAGCGCCCTGTCGGTCGCGCCCAGAACGCGGCCCAGCTTTAAAATCAGTTCCTCGGATTTCGGCGCAGCTTTGGCGTAACACTGCCCCGGCAGGCATTCCAGCAACCAAGCCAGTCGCGCCGCGCCCTGCGGATCGGCAATCTCGGGCAGCAAAGTGCCGTTCACATCAGGAAAGACCTTTGGGAATGGCAATCCCGGAGCCTCGGAGGCGATATGTTCCAGTGCTTTGACCTGAAGGTCGACAAACTCGGCTTCACATCCTGCGCGCATGACCTTCAGCACATAGTCCTGACCGTTAGTTGCCCGGACCATAAAGTTGAGATCATATTCCCCATCCAGCCGCGTCAGCTTGGCGTCCAGCCCCCAATGCGTCCGCAGGGCGTCTGCCCAGAATGCAGTCATGTCGCTCATCCGATTTTCTGTCCTTCTGTCATCGGGGTCCTGTTCATCTGGCTAAAAATACCTTCGGGGATGAATTGGCCAAGGGGCCAAAAGGGGGCAGACACCCCCCTTTTCCATCAGTCCAGCGCGCGCAGCCGTTTGAACAATGAGGACGTGTCCCACCGACCGCCGCCCAGTTTCTGCACGTCCTTGTAAAACTGATCGACCAGCGCGGTCAGCGGCAGCGACGCCCCGTTGTCATTTGCCTCATCCAGGCAAATGCCCAGATCCTTGCGCATCCAGTCCACCGCAAAGCCATAGTCGAAATGATCGTCCAGCATCGTCTCATGCCGGTTTACCATCTGCCAGCTGCCAGCCGCACCCTGACTGATCACCTCAACCACTGCGCGTCCGTCCAGCCCGGCTTTTTCGGCGAAATGCAGCGCCTCGCTCAGGCCCTGAACCACACCGGCAATAGCGATCTGGTTGCTCATCTTGGTCAGTTGCCCGGCACCGCTGTCACCAATCCGACGGCAGATTTTTGAATACACGGCCATGACCGGTTCGGCTGCATCATACGCCGCCTGATCTCCGCCACACATGATTGACAGAACCCCGTTTTCCGCCCCGGCCTGACCGCCAGATATCGGAGCATCGACAAATGCGATGCCTTGCGCCTTTGCCGTGTCGCACAGCTCATACGTGACCTTCGCTGAAACCGTGGTGTGATCGACAAAGATCGTCCCCTTCGGCATCCCGTTGAACGCCCCTTCGCTGCCGGTGCAGACATCGCGCAGGTCATCGTCATTGCCCACGCAGGCAAAAACGATCTCGGCCCCTTGGGCGGCTTCTTGGGGGGTCACGCCCATCCCGCCGCCATGTTCGGCAACCCAGGCTTCGGCCTTGGCGGTTGTCCGGTTGTAGACTGTCACCTGATGTCCGGCAGCTTGCAGGTGGCCAGCCATAGGATAGCCCATCACGCCCAAACCGAGGAATGCGACTTTTGCCATTTTTCATCATCCTTTCTGCTGTCCGGTAGCCATTGAATGCAGCAGGCCGGAAGGTTCAGCGCAGACAAAGCAAAGCCGCGCCGAAAGAGCAACCCCGGCTCAGGGTTTGCCGCCCAAATCCTTCAGAATCGGACAATCGGGCCGGTCGTCTCCGGCGCAGGCGTCGATCAGATGACCCAGCGTGTCGCGCATCGCGTTGAGGTCGGCGATTTTGGCTTCGATCTGCGCCAGATGCGCGCGGGCCACCTTTTTGACATCGGCGCTGGCGCGGGTTTCGTCCTCATAAAGCGCCATCAGGGTGCGGCAATCCTCGATCGTGAACCCCAACGCGCGGGCACGGCCCAGAAAGTTCAGCTTGTGTACGTCCTGATCACGGAACCGGCGATAACCATTGTCATCGCGCATTGGTTTGATCAGGCCGATATCCTCATAATAGCGGATCGTCTTGGCAGGCAGGCCGGTGCGGGTCGCTACGTCTCCGATATTCATGTCGCCACCGTTTGGCTGGTGTGGCTTTGGTGTTCGTGAGGCAGATTTGCTTGCACCCGACGTAGGCGCAGCGCGTTTGAGACGACAAAGACACTGGATAGCGCCATTGCCCCGGCGGCCAGAGCAGGGGACAACAACACGCCACTGACCGGGTACAGGACACCGGCGGCAACCGGGATCAGAAGGATGTTATAGCCAAAGGCCCAGCCCAGATTCTGTCGGATATTGCGCATAGTGCGCTTGCTGATATCGACCGCATTGACCACGCCGCGCAGATCGCCGGACATCAGCACCACATCCGCCGTTTCAATCGCCACATCGGTGCCTGTGCCGATAGCCACGCCGATATCCGCAGCAGCCAGCGCCGGGGCGTCGTTGATGCCGTCACCCACAAAGGCCAGCGTGCCGAACCGGTCGCGCAGCGCTGTGATTGCGGCCAGTTTGCCATCCGGCAGAACTTCGGCTGTGACATGGTCGATGCCCAGCCGGTCGGCCAGCGCCTGCGCGGTGCGAGCATTGTCACCAGTCACCATCGCCAGCGTCAGACCCGTCGCGTGCAGGTGCTCCAACGCTTGCGGAGTTCCGGGTTTCACCGGGTCGGACACCGCAAGCAACGCTGCTGCACGACCGTCAATGGCAATGAACAGAGGCGTTGTGCCCTCGCTGGCGCGCAGATCGGCTTCGGCGGCCAGCCCGGTCAGGTCGACACCGTTCTGCGCCATCAGACGGGGTGAGCCGATCAGGACGTCACGCCCCTCGGCCTTTGCCCGAACTCCAAGCCCCGTCAGGGATTGAAAATCCGCGACCGGCGGAAGTTCTGCCGGACCCGCCCGGGTGATTGCACTGGCGATCGGGTGTTCCGACTGCGCCTCAACCGCCGCGGCCAAGCGCAGCACGTCACTTTTCTCAAACCCGTTCTCGATGCCGATGTGTTCCAGCTCGGGACGCCCCTGCGTCAGCGTCCCGGTCTTGTCCAGAGCAATGATACGGGCCTGCTGCAATTGCTGTAACGCGTCGCCCTTGCGGAACAACACGCCCAGTTCGGCAGCCCTGCCGGTGCCGACCATGATCGACGTCGGCGTCGCCAGCCCCATAGCGCAGGGGCAGGCGATGATCAGGACTGAGACCCCGGCAACCAGCGCTATCGGCAGCGCCGGAGAGGGGCCCAAAAGCAGCCAGACCGAGATTGTCAGCAGGGCAACACCGATCACGACCGGCACGAACCACCCGGTGATCCGGTCGACCAGCGCCTGAATCGGCAGCTTGGCCCCTTGCGCCTGTTCCACCATCCGAATGACCTGCGCCAGAACGGTGTCGGCACCGACTCGCGTGGCCCGTATCCGAAGCACGCCTGTCCCGTTCACCGTGCCGCCAACCACCTGATCATGGGGCGCTTTGCCCACTGGAACAGGTTCACCGGTGATCATGCTTTCATCGACATATGAGGTGCCGTCCAGCACATCTCCGTCCACAGGCACCCGTTCACCGGGGCGTATTTGCAGAGTTTCGCCCACGGCGATTTCGGCAATCGGGCGGTCCACAAAACGGCCATCGACCTCAACCCGTGCGGTGTTGGGCTGCAACCCCATCAGCTTGCGAATTGCGGCGCCGGTCCGGCCTTTGGCGCGAGCCTCCATCAGACGACCCAGCAAGATAAGGGCCACAATGACCGAGGCGGCCTCGAAATACACATTGGCGCTGCCCTGCGGCAATATCTCCGGTGCAAAGGTTGCCGTGACCGAGAACAGGTAGGCTGCCCCTGTCCCCAAGGCCACCAGCGCGTTCATGTCAGGGGTTCCGCGCAGCAGCGAGGGGATGCCTTTGGTGTAAAACACCCGCCCCGGTCCCAGCAAAAGGGCCGAGGTCAGGCCAAACTGGATCAGGTGGCTGGTCTGCATACCGATAGTGGCGTGTATCCAGTGATGAAAAGCCGGGACCATATGGCCGCCCATCTCAAGCACAAAGACCGGCAAGGCCAGCGCCATGGCAATGATCGTCGCGCGGGTCAGTGCCCGGGCTTCGTCAGCCGGGCCCGGATCAGGCCGGGTCGTGGCCTCATCAGATACGCGCGCCGGGTACCCGGCATCTCCGCAGCGTTTCGCCAGAGCCTGTGGATCGATTGCGCCTTCGAGATAGGTGATCCGCGCGCTTTCCGTAGCCAGATTAACCTGCGCCTCAACCACCGCAGGATCAGCCGTCAGGACCCGTTCGATCTTTGACAAGCAGGAGGCGCAGCTCATCCCGCCAATCTTGAGGGTCGTGTGGCGAGTGGCCGCCGGATACCCTGCGCGGCTGAGGGCGTCAGTCAAAGCGTGCGCCGGACCGCCATACGAGATCTGCGCCGTTCCGGTTGCGAAATTGACCGTAGCATCGGACACCCCCGGCACATCGGACAACGCAGTTTCCACGCGCCCCACGCAGGAGGCGCATCCCATACCAGTGATTTTCAATTGCATTGTCTGCGGCGTGGCCATCCGACTCACCTATAGTTCCTTACCGTCCCAAATGGGGGTTCCAGTCACGGGAAGGTCAAGGGATCACGCCCGTTTTCCGCATAAACATGCGCGGTTGCCGTCAGTCGGGTGAAAGCCGCTCAAGCAGTAGCGAGTTGTTCGAGGCGGGCGGCGCGGTCCGTACGGCTTGGGGCGAGACGAAATAGGCGACCATCAGCGCAAGGCTCAGAAGTATGGTGCCGAAAATACAAAGGCTGGCAACATTAAACGCAGAACGCATCATGGGTTGGTTCCTCGTCTTGGGGGCCGCGTGTGCATCCATGGTTAGGTGTGCCGGGCCAGTTCCTGCTTTAACTTCTCGTTTTCAGCCTGCAACTGCGCCAGTTGCTGGCCCAGAGCGTTCAGATGCGGGCGCAGCTCTGCTTCGGTGTAGCGCGGCGTAATGTGGCGGGGGCAGTTCCAGTCCAACGCATCCACACGGATGATGGCGGCGCGCTCAGCGCGGGCTTCTGCCCCTTCGGGATAGAGGCTGGCCGCGGCGGCCTCACCTTCGGTAAATTCGACCCGGCCCAGAATCTTAAGACGCCGCTGATTGGTGTAATCCATCAAAATCAGGGCGATCCGGTCGTTCCCGTCCAGATTCCCGCGCGAGATATACTGTTTGTTGCCCGAGAAATCGGCATATCCGATGGTCTGCGGCCCCAGAACCTTTAGAAACCCGACCGGCCCGCCACGATACTGGACATAAGGCCAGCCAGTCTCGGACACGGTGGACTGATAAAAGCCGTCGCGCGCCTCGATGAACGCTTTTTCCGCCGAGCCGATCTGATGGCCCTGCTTTGGTCCATCCTCGATGAATTTCGCATATGTACGCGCCGAACCCATTCGTTCCTGATGTGCGCGAACGGCGGGGGTGAAGGTCAGCTCGGAAAATGCGCGGGGCATAGTGTGTCCTCTCAGAGCCCCAGATCAGACAGGCCGGGATGATCGTCAGGGCGGGGGCCTTGCTGCCAATGGAACAGGCGGTCGCCGTCAGAGATTGGCAGATCGTTCAGCGACGCATGGCGTTTGGCCATCCGCCCATCCTCGGCAAACTCCCAGTTCTCATTCCCGTATGAGCGGAACCACTGACCGCTGTCATCGCGCCATTCATAGGCATAGCGCACAGCGATGCGGTTGCCCGAGTATGCCCAGAGTTCCTTGATCAGCCGATAGTCCAGCTCTTTATTCCACTTGCGGGTCAGAAAGGCATGGATTTCGGCATGACCGCTGAGGAATTCGGCCCGGTTCCGCCATTGGCTGTCCTCAGTATAGGCCGGGGTTACGATATCAGCGTCGCGACTGTTCCAGCCGTTTTCAGCCATTCTGACCTTTTGAACCGCAGTTTCCTGCGTAAAGGGCGGCAGCGGCGGGCGGTTGGGTGCGGCGTCCTTCATGTCAACGCCGCCGCTATCATCGCAAGGGTCAACAGGACAGGGACATATTGCGGAGAGATAAGGCTGGCATGGCGTCGCATCAGATTGCTCCAAGGTTGACAGATCGGTACATCTTGAGTTCAATGTGTACCGATCGGTAAACTTTTGCAAGTCTTATTTTGAAATACCGCCCAGATCGCTTGAAGGTTGTATTTGAGGCTTTGTCGGATTATGTACTGATCTGTACACTCAGGAGCCGTTACATGCGCCCCAACAAACGAGATGAACTGGTTCAAAAGGCTTTGCAGGTCTTTTATCGCGATGGGTTTCACGCCACCGGAATGGATAAGCTGGTGGTTGAAACGGGTGTGTCCAAAACCTCGATGTACAAGCATTTCCGCACCAAAGAAGAGCTGATCCTGGCGGCGCTTCGGCTGCGAGACGAAAGCTTTCGCGAGGATTTTCTGCGCCGCATCCGCGAGATGTCGGATAGCCCGGCGGGGCGTATTCTGGCCAGTTTCGACGTGCTCAGTGATTGGTTTCAAGAGAAAGAGTATCGCGGCTGCATGTTCATCAAAGCCGGGGCAGAGTTTCAGGAAAGCGATCACCCGATTCACAAGCAATCGGCGGAACACAAGCAGATCATGCTGGACTATTTTACCGATCTGGCGCGTCAGGCCGGGGCGCGCGACCCCGAGCATCTGGCTTGCCAAATCCTGCTGTTGCAGGAAGGTGCAATCGTAACCGCCGTTTTTCTGAAATCCTGCGATCCGGCGCGCGATGCCAAGGCGGCAGCACAGGTCCTGCTGGACGCAGCGCTGGTCTGACTGTCGAAAGGACGTTGCGTTACGTCGGTTCAGGCTGATTGGATTGCGCGGATGCCCCCGCTACCTTGACGGGAATAATGATTGGGGAGGACACCGCATGTCGCTATTCACCACCACCGCAGCCTGGGTCACCGATGAGCACAGGATGTTTGCCGAAATGGCGGATCGGTTCATTGAAGATGAGCTGGTGCCAAATATCGAGCGCTGGAATGAGAATGGCGTGGTGGACCGTGACTTCTGGCACAAGGCCGGAGACATGGGGCTGATGGCCGGGGCGATCCCCGAAGAATACGGCGGTGTCGGCGGTGGCCTCGGCTTCGACGCGATCACGGTTTATGAGCAGGCGGCCCATGGCGATACTGGCTGGGGTGCGGGGATACAGTCCATCGTGATCCACTATCTGTCGGCCTATGGCAGCGAGGATCAAAAGCAAAAGTGGTTGCCAAAACTGGCCTCGGGCGAGATGGTCGGAGCGCTGGCAATGACCGAACCCAGCACCGGGTCTGATGTGCAGTCCATTCGGACCACGGCGGATAAGGATGGGAATTCTTACTGTCTGAACGGGTCCAAGATATTCATCACCAATGGGCAGTCAGCTGATCTGATCCTTGTGGCCTGCAAGACGGACAAATCGCAGGGGTCCAAAGGCGTTTCGTTGATTGCTGTTGAAACCGAAGGGGCCGAAGGGTTTCGCAAAGGTCGCAACCTCAAAAAGCTGGGCATGAAGGCCAATGACACGGCCGAGCTGTTCTTTGAAGACGTCAAAGTGCCGATGACCAATCTTCTCGGTGCGGAAGAGGGGCAAGGGTTTTATCAGATGATGAAGCAATTGCCATGGGAACGTCTGACCATCGGAATCGGGGCGCTGGGCGCAATTGATTTCGCCATTGCCGAGACCGTGAAATACACGCAGGAGCGTAAGGCGTTTGGTCAGCGGGTGATGGATTTTCAGAATACGCGGTTCAAACTGGCCGAGTGCAAGACCAAGGCCGAAGTTCTGCGCAGTTTTGTGAATGACTGCATTGGGCGGCTTGAAGCCGGGACGCTGGATGCGGCAACGGCCTCGATGGTGAAATACTGGGGCTCGGAAGTTCAGAATGAGATCATGCATGAATGCCTCCAGCTGTTCGGCGGCTACGGGTTCATGATGGAATACCCAATTGCGCGTCTCTATGCGGATGCGCGGGTTCAGATGATCTATGGTGGGACGAATGAGATCATGAAGGAACTGATCGCCCGATCTTTGGACAAATAACCAGACTGGCAGGGCTCCCGCCCGTCCTCGCCGTTTCTTTCGAAACATCTCGTCCAGTTGGGCCAGGCAGGCGCGGGCACAGCCCGCGCCTGCCTGGCCCCTGCCGTCCGCAGGACGCAAGGCCGAAGGCCGCGCAGATTGGATGGGTCAGCAGTACGCTTGCATCCGGTCGGATTCGCTCTAATGATCCGCCCAAATTCAAGGAGACCGATGTGCGAGACCACGACCAATCTCTTTGGCGGATAACCTGCCGTGAAGATGCTAAAAGCTGCTCTCTTTCTGATGGTCTGACCGTTGATCTGGCCGTGATCGGGGGCGGTTTTACAGGCTGTTCCGCCGCGCTGACGGCTTCGAAGGCTGGGGCCTCGGTGTGCGTGCTTGAGGCAGAGCAGATCGGATTTGGGGGATCGGGCCGCAATGTCGGGTTGGTCAATGCCGGGCTATGGTTGCCGCCAGCCGAAATCTGCAAACATCTGGGGGATGCCGATGGCGAGAGGCTTATCTCGCTACTGGCAGCGGCTCCGGACGAGGTTTTCGGTTTGATCGAACAGCATAACATCCGTTGCGATCCGGTTCGCAGTGGGTCGTTGCATTGTGCGCATTCGCCTGCGGGCCTGCGTGATTTGCAGACCCGCCACGCGCAATTGGTGGCCAAGGATGCTCCGGTACAGCTACTTTCTGCCAGTGAGGCCGCTCAGCGAACGGGCAGTGCGGCATTTCACGGTGCTCTTTTTGATCCGCGTGCGGGGACGATCCAGCCCTTGAGTTATGTACGCGGTTTGGCCCGCGCGGCGGTCGAGGCAGGCGCGCGGATTGTCGAGCATTGCCCGGTTGTATCGATGCACCACGAGGATGGGGTTTGGACGCTTAAGACAGGGCAGGGCATCGTGCGTGCAAAGGCGCTGATTCAGGCCACAAATGCCTATCATCGGGGCCTTCCGGATACGGCCACCAACTACGTGCCGGTATATTACTTTCAGTTCTCCACAGCTCCGCTGCCCGAAACTCTGCGGTCGCGCATCCTGCCCGGTGGAGAAGGGGGGTGGGATACTGGTTTGATCATGACCTCGTTCCGCCTGGATGCAGAGGGCCGGCTGATCATCGGCGCTATGGGGAATCTGGCGCAGGCGGGCCACTCGTTTCACGCTGGCTGGATCAAACGCAAATTGGCTGAACTGTTCCCCGAGCTTGTGGAACAGCCACTGATCGAAGGATGGCATGGGCGAATTGCCATGACCTCGGACCATATTCCCAAAATTACCCGGATAGGTCCGAACGCGCTGTCGGCCCATGGCTATTCCGGCAGGGGGATCGGGCCGGGTACGGTATTTGGCGGTTTGATGGCGGAAAGCCTGTTGCAGGATAATCCCGCGCTGTTGCCCGTTCCGGCAGTAGACGAACATCGCGAAAGCTGGACCGGCCTTCGACAGGCGTTCTTTGAAACCGGAGCGGCGCTGACACATTTCGTCAAGGCGCGGTTCTGAGTTCAATCTTGCAACGTGGCTGCGATGGCTTCGATCCGTCCGCGCAGCCAGCGATGGGCCGGGTCGTTGGCGGTGCGCTGATGCCAGACCATATAGATCGACACCGGATCACATTTGAACGGCAGCGGGGCGCAATCCAGCGCCGCAAGCGGCCCGCGTTTCATCAGTGCGGTGTCGGTCGAAATCAGGTCGCTGCCTATCACAAATGATGGAATGGCGTTGAAATGCGGCAGTGTGACAGTGGGCGGTCGGATCTGGTTCTGATCCACGCCGCGCATCACCGCGCGAGAACTGCGTCCGTCAGCAAAGCGCACCTCGACATGCTCGGTCTGGCAGTAGCCCTGCCAATTTTCGGGCGGTGTGCGCTGTTGGGCGTCGTAGAAAATCATCAGAGGGCTGATCAGCACGCGTTTCTGGAAAATGTCCGGCCCATCCGGGGGCAACGGGGTTAGCATCAACTGGCACCTGTCGCTGCGCAACAGGTCCGGGTCCGGGACGCCCGAGGGAATGAAGCCCAGTCGTAACCGCACGCCCTCGGCCCGGAGCGCATGCAGCAGTGGTGGAAAGAGCAACTCGCGCGGCATGTCGTTGGTGGCAATCTGGATGCTGATCTCTTCAGCTTGCGGATCAAACGGGCGCTCATCGGTCAGCGCTCTCATCCCGTCCAGGACACGCTGCACCGGTTCTTTCAACGCAAGGGCGCGCTCGGTCGGCGTCAGACCCTGACCCGAGCGCACGAACAGCGGATCGCCCAGCACCTGCCTCAGTTTGGCAAGCGTGTGGCTGATGGCAGATTGCGTCACGCCCAGCCGGTCGGCTGCTTTTGAGACCGAGCTTTCCTCAAGAATCGTAAGGAATGTTCGCAGGACCTTGCCGTCGAGATCAGTGAAATCAGTTTTGCTCATACTGTTTATGACTAGTCATGAATGGATTTGCTGTCCACGGCGCATTAGGTGACACTCAGCAACAGGAGGCGCGCAATGGGAATCCGCTTTTTCTCGGATAAGAACCGACCGGTCCATATGGGCTCTTATCCGTTAGAGCGGCTGGCGCGGCAGTCCGAAATGCCAGACCTGTCCTCAGTTGCGCCTATGGCGGAGCTGAGTTTCCACCGACCCGACCGACCAGAAAGCATCGTCAACGCGATGGGTGAGTTTCAGGCGATGCTGGACACGATCCGGGATGGATTTGTGAATCCCGTTGCCTCGGAAATCCCCGCGGACGCTCTGACGCGCGCCAACCACCTCAAAGCATTTGGTTATTTTAACGACGCGTCCATGATCGGGTGTGGCCCACTGCCGTCTGGGGCGCTGCTGTCCAAACCGCGCCGCAACCCCGATATTGACCGTCTGGCCCATGCGCTGAAAACGCGGCAGACAAAGACGCTGGCTTCGGGGATCGACCTTATCATGGCCGACCTGAAGGAAAGCATGGAGGCCACGCCCCGGCCACTGGACACCCACCGCCATGCCATTGTGTTTCTCTACGAGTACAACCGCGACCCTGAGTCGGATGAGCCGGGGGCCGAGTGGATCATGGACGCGCAGGATCATCGTGCCTGCCTGCTGGCCACTGAAAATGCGGTGGTGATTGCAAACTATATTCGGCTGTTGGGTTTTGACGCGCGGGCGCACACAGTGATGTCCTCAGAGGTCGATCTGGGGCGGCTGGCCGTTGCGGCAGGGTTGGCCACGGTCGAGGGTGGCGACATCGTTGCGCCATGGCTGGGCAAGCGGTTCGGTCTGGCTGCCGTCACCACAGAATTGGAGATCGCACATGACCAACCCTTGCGGCCCATAGCGCAACAGCCATGGTTCCGGACGCAAGGTCCGGCGTGGTGGTTGGGAACCGGTTTCGCCAAGAACGCGCTGAACCGGGATGCCTATGCCAAGCGACGTTATGTGGACGGAGCGCATCCGTTCGAGAAGCTCAAGCGCGTTGAGACGCCTACCACCTATATCGACGAGGAAAACGTCGCCCGCGTCCCCAAACGCGCCGACATGTTCGCGCGGGCGCAGTTCGGGGACATGGGCAAGCCGCTTCAGGACGCGGCCAAGGGTGGGTATTACGTGCGCAAGGCGGCCCCAAGCAGCGCGCAACGCCGCGCGCTGGGCGCGTTTGTTTTGTTGCAGGACGGCGAAAGCGCCGACACGCAGCCCCCAACAGATGCCGCGCGCAACGCTGCAAACATCAAGGCCGCGAGCTATTTTCTGGGCGTCGACGCGGTCGGCCTCAGCCGCTGTCCGGACTGGGCGTGGTATTCCCACGACTCGACGGGCACAGAGATAACACCGCCCCATGATCAGGCCATCAGTATGATCATAGACCAGGGTTATGAAACGATGGAGGGCGCCAGTGGTGATGACTGGATCAGCGTTGCCCAGTCGATGCGCGCTTATCTGCGGTTCTCGCTGCTGGGCGGCGTGATCGCGCAGCAGATCCGCAATCTGGGCTATAAGGCGCGGGCGCATACGGTGATGGATGGCGAGGTGCTGCAACCACCATTGCTATTGCTGTCCGGGCTGGGCGAGGTCAGCCGCATCGGCGAGGTTATCCTGAACCCTTACCTCGGACCGCGTTTGAAGTCCGGTGCGGTCACGACCGATATGCCGATGGCGCACGACAAACCAATTGATTTCGGCCTGCAAACATTCTGCGAAAGCTGTAACAAATGCGCGCGGGAATGCCCCTCGGGTGCGATCACCGCTGGGCCGAAGTTGATGTTCAACGGCTATGAAATCTGGAAGTCCGACAGTCAGAAATGCGCCACCTACCGCGTCACAACGCCCGGAGGCGCAATGTGCGGGCGCTGCATGAAAACCTGCCCATGGAACCTCGAAGGTATCTTCAAAGAACGCCCGTTCCGCTGGGCGGCCATGAATATCCCGTCTGCTGCACCCGCGCTGGCGAGACTGGACGATGCCGTCGGAAATGGCGGGCTGAATGAGGTCAAGAAATGGTGGTGGGATCTGGAGTTGCAGGCGGACGGCGCCTATCGACCTACGCAGCATCCGCTGAACAGCCGTGGCCTGCAAACTGATCTGGATCTGAAATACGAAGACCAGACGTTGGCGGTCTATCCCGCCTATCTGGCCCCGCATCCCTGGCCCTATCCCTTTGCGATGGACCGCGAGGCCGGGATTGCGGCATATCAGGCGATGGTGACAGCCGAGGAATATCAAGCCCGCAAGGCTGCGGGGGATATGTCGGTCATCCATCGCTACTCCATCGCCGGCGACGCACCAGTGATGCGGGTCGAGGTGACCAAGGTCGACAAGATGACAGCGGATGTGACCAAATACGAGTTCGCGCCCCTGGATGGTACACCCTTGCCGGACTGGACCGCCGGGGCGCATCTGGATGTGCTGGTCGCGCCCGAGTTTCTGCGGCAATATTCGATGTCGGGCGACCCTGCGGATCGGTCGACCTATCAGATCGGTGTGCTGCGTGAGGATAAAGGGCGCGGAGGCTCGGCCCTTTTGCACAGGATTTTCAATGAAGGGCGCAAGGTTTTTATCTCGAAACCCATCAACCATTTCGAACTCGACGAGACCGCGACCAAGACATTCCTGATGGGCGGCGGGATTGGCATCACTCCGATGATCGCTTTTGCCCATCGCCTGCACGCTTTGGGTAAACCGTTCGAACTGCACTACTCTGCCAGCACCCGCGCCGCGGCGGGGTATCTGGATGATCTGGCCGCCGCACCTTGGGCAGAGTGCGTGCATTACCATTTCTCGGACGAGGGCACACGGGCCGATCTGGATGCGATCCTGTCCGGCTATCTGGACGGCTGGCACGTCTATACCTGCGGCCCGGATCGTTACATGGATGGAGTTATTCAGGCAGCCGAGCGGCAGGGCTTCCCCGAGGACGCGCGGCATCTGGAGTATTTTTCGGTTCCAGAGCAGCCAGAATATGAGAACCACCCGTTCACGCTAAAGCTGCTAAAATCGGGTCGGGAATTGATTGTTCCTAAGGGTAAAGACGCAGCGCAGGTTCTGAACGAGGCAGGCATTCATGTTGATGTCAAATGCTCGGATGGCATTTGTGGTGTCTGCAAATGCGGCGTGATTTCCGGCGAAGTTGAGCACCGCGATTTCGTCCTGTCTAACAAGCAGCGCAAAGGCGCAATGATCCTCTGCCAGAGCCGCGCTGCGCAGCCCGAAGGCGTGATTGAGATCGACTTGTGAAGTAAGGTCAGGAAACGACACCAGATAACGCAAAAATTGGTCGTTACAGCCATGGACGCAGGCTATCTGCTGCACTAACGTCCCCTTCGAACCCCAGTGAATCCTGATCAACAGGTGCGAGGACTTTCATGGATTATCACAGCCCCGCCAGCTTTGCCGAGGCTTCGGCTCTGGCCGCGAACGCAACGGGCACTACTCGGTTTTTGGCAGGCGGCACGGATGTTCTGGTGCAGCTGCGCTCGGAACTGGTGACGCCCGATACGCTTATTGACATCAAGAAAATCGAGGGTGTCAGCGACATCACCCGTAATGCTGATGGCAGTTGGACGCTGGGCGTTGCTGCCACCGGTGCCGAAATGAGCGAGCATCCCGAACTTGGTCGTGACTGGCCCGGCGTGGTCGAGGCGATGGATCTGATCGGTTCGACACAGGTGCAGGGCCGCGCGACATTGACCGGCAATCTGTGCAACGGCTCACCGGCGGCGGATTCGGTTCCGGCGATGGTGGCGGCTGGTGTTACCGTTACAGTGACCGGGCCGGATGGCGATCGAAAGGTGGCTGTCGAAGATATCCCGACTGGTCCGGGCAAGACGTCTCTGGGCAAGGGTGAGGTGGTATCGGCCGTCAACATCCCTGCACGCGGGGACAATGGCGGTGACGCCTATCTGCGCTTTATCCCGCGGACCGAGATGGACATCGCCGTGGTCGGCGTTGGCGTCAGCCTGCGACTGGATGGCGATACCGTCACTGAGGCGCGCGTTTCGCTGGGAGCCGTCGCCCCGACGGTTCTGCTTGTCGAAGACTGTGCCAACGCGATTATCGGCAGCACGCTGGATGACGCAGCGTTGGACGCGCTGGCCGCCGCGGCCTCAGCCGCCTGCAATCCAATTGACGACAAGCGTGGCACGATTGAATTCCGTACCGAGGTCGCTGGCGTTCTGGCCAAACGCGCCGCGAAAATCGCCTATGCCCGTGCCAAGGGAGACAACGCATGAGCAAGCTGCACGTATCTACCACTGTGAACGGAGACACGGTCGAATACCTCTGTGACCCGCGCGAAACCCTGCTGGATTGTCTGCGCGACAAGCTGAACCTGACCGGCGCGAAAGAGGGTTGCGGTACAGGTGACTGCGGTGCCTGTTCGGTCACCGTTGATGGCCGACTGGTCTGTTCCTGTCTGATGTTGGGCGTTGAGGCCGACGGCAAGCAGATCGAAACCGTCGAGGGCATTGCCGATGGCGACGTCCTGCATCCGCTGCAACAGAAGTTCATCGAACATGCCGCGCTTCAGTGCGGCATCTGCACACCGGGCATTCTGGTCGCGGCCAAGTCGCTGCTTGAGAAGAACCCAAACCCAACCGAAGAGGAAACCCGATACTGGCTGGCGGGCAACCTGTGCCGCTGCACCGGTTATGACAAGATCATTCGTGCCGTGATGGAAACGGCGGAAGAGCTGCGGGAGGCTTCGTAATGGCACTCGACGATCGTAAATCTGACTTCACATTCGTTGGCACCCGCCCCAACCGTCCTGACGGGCTGGACAAGGTGACAGGCCGTGCCAAGTTCGGCGC
The DNA here is from genome assembly GCF_965221235.1 of Ruegeria sp. GTDB lineage: Bacteria > Pseudomonadota > Alphaproteobacteria > Rhodobacterales > Rhodobacteraceae > Ruegeria. The sequence goes on along the minus strand of NZ_CBDCRS010000004.1, from coordinate 1,026,122 downwards.
GGATATGTCGGCCCCCGGCATGCTGCACGGCGCGATACTGCGCTCGCCCCATGCTCATGCGCGGATCGTCAAAATCGACGCCTCCAAGGCCGAGGCGCACAAGGATGTCAAAGCCGTTGTGACCCGTGCGGACTTTGCCGATGTACCGTTCAAACCCGGTCTGGAAGGCGAGTTCTGGAACGTGTTGGAAAACGTCATGGCCGGTGAGAAGGCCCTGTATGACGGACACGCTGTGGCAGCGGTCGCCGCGACATCGGCGCTGGCCGCGCGTGATGCACTCAAGTTGATCGAGGTCGAATACGAGGTCCTGCCACACGTCACCGACGTGGACAAGGCGATGGCCCCTGATGCGCCTGTAATCCGCGAAGGGGCCGCAGACTATTCCGTGCCTGAGGGGATGCACCCGAACGTCGTGCGCTATCACGAAAGCGGCCATGGCGATGTCGAGGCCGGGTTCGCCGAGGCGGATCTGGTTCTGGAAGACAGCTTTGTTACCGAGGCGACCCATCAGGGTTATATCGAACCGCACGCCTGTCTGGGTATGCTGGGCAACGACGGCAAGGGTGAGCTGTGGTGCACCACCCAAGGCCACTGGATCGCGCAGAAAACCTGTGCTGCATTGCTGGGCATTGAAACCTCGCAACTGCGTGTCACCGCGTCTGAAATCGGCGGTGGGTTCGGCGGCAAAACGACTGTTTTCATCGAACCCGTCGCTCTGGCGCTGAGCCGCAAGGCCAACCGTCCGGTCAAGGTTGTCATGACCCGATCCGAAGTGTTCCGCGCCACGGGGCCGACCTCTTCTGCGTCAATGGACGTGAAGATCGGAATGAAGAAAGACGGTACCATCACTGCCGCGCGCGGTGAGTTCCGGTTGCAGGGCGGTGCGTTTCCGGGCGCTCCGGGTGATATGACCGCAATGTGCGCATTCGCGGCGTACAATCTGACCAACGTCAAGCAGATCGGCTATGACGTCTTGGCCAACCGCCCTAAACAAGCTGCCTATCGCGCGCCGGGCGCACCGATGGGGGCCTTCGCCGTTGAATCGGTAATTGATGAACTGTGTAAGAAGCTTGAGCTTGACCCCATCGACGTCCGCCTGAAGAACGCGGCGCATGAGGGCACCAAAGCCAGCTATGGCCCGACCTACGAACGCATTGGACTGGTCGAAACGCTTGAGGCCGCCAAGGCTCATCCGCATTACTCCGCCCCGCTGAAGCCGGGGCAGGGACGCGGGATTGCCTGTGGCTTCTGGTTCAACCACGGTGGCGAGACCTCGGTGTCGTTGTCCCTGTCCGAGGATGGCTCGGCGCAATTGATGGTCGGCACGCCGGATATCGGTGGTTCGCGCGCGTCGATGGCGCTGATGGCAGCCGAAGTGCTGGGCATTCCCTACGAGAATATCCGGGTGACCATCGCCGATACGGCGACGCTGGGCTATAACGACGTCAGCCACGGTTCGCGCGTGACCTATGCGTCAGGTCTTGCGACGATCAAAGCCGCCAGACATGCTGTTGAAAAGCTGTGCGAACGGGCTGCGGCCAAGTGGGGTATCCCCGTGGACGCGGTCAAATGGGAGAACGGCTGCGCCGTACCGTCCGGCCCGAACGCAGGTGATTTCGATCCGGTGCCGCTGGCCGACATCACCGCCAACATGGGACGGACTGGCGGTCCGATCTCGGGCCATTTTGAGGCCACTCCAGAAGGCGCAGGGGTGTCCTTCGGTACACATATCGTCGATGCCGAGGTTGACCCGGAAACCGGCAAGACCTCGGTGGTTCGCTACACGGTTGTTCAGGATGCCGGCAAGGCAATCCATCCGACCTATGTGGAAGGTCAGTATCAGGGCGGTGCCGCACAAGGCATCGGCTGGGCGCTGAACGAAGAGTATATCTACGGCGACGACGGTCGCCTGCAAAACTCGATCTTCCTCGACTATCGCATCCCGGTCGCGAGTGACCTGCCGATGATCGACACGGTGATTGTCGAAGTACCCAACCCCGGTCACCCGTTTGGTGTGCGCGGCGTGGGCGAGACAGGCATTGTGCCGCCGCTGGCTGCAATCGCCAATGCCGTGTCCAACGCGGCAGGTGTGCGGATGAAGCAATTGCCTATGTCACCGCCGCGCATTTTGGCGGCGCTGAAGGACGATGGTTGAAGTCCACCTTTGGTCCGGCCTCCGGTCTTTGACCGGGGGTCGCGAGGTGGTGGAGGTTGAGGCCAAAACCACCGGCGAACTGCTACGCGCTTTGGTGCGTGCGCACCCGCAACTTCAGGCCCCGATTGATGCAGGTGTTTCTGTTGCCATCGACGGGCGCGTCATCGCCAGCGGGCTAACGGAACCGATCCCCGAGGGCAGCGAAGTCTACCTGATGCAGCGTCTGAGGGGCGGTTAGGCGTCCGGCGACCACGGCTCGCGCCCGACCATGCGGTCGGCTTCGGCGGTGATGTCGTTCATGTGTTGCTCAAGGCTGAGGCGCAGGGCCTCGATCTGCTCTTCCGAGGCTTTGCGCGGCACGGACTCAGTCCATTCCCGGCACAGGAAAACACCCTCGTTGCGCCAAGGGCGCGGCATCAGCAGGCGGTCCCATGTGCCTGCCTCACGCCCATGTTTGGCCGAGAACGTGATCCCAAATACCCGCTTGCCCGAGGTCCGCGCCCACACCAGCGGAACCGTAGACAGAACCCGTTCCGGGCCACGTGGGCCGTCCGCGGCGATGCCGATGGAAATCCCCTGTTTCATCTTACCCAGCACTTCCCGCGACAGAGCGACATGGCGTTTCTTGCTGGCCATTGCAATCGTGTCCATACCGAACAGCTTTTGCACCCGGCCCACCATGCTGCCCGCCCGCGCTGAGGACGTGATCGAGCAGATCTGCGCTTTGTCCAGCGGGAAGAAATAGGGTGACTGCGCCAGCCGCTGATGCCACAGAACGACGATGACCGGTTCGCCCTGTTCGGCCAGCTGGTCCAGCTCTTCATAGCCGATACGCTGCCATTTGGTGTTGCGGTTTACCATCCGAATATAGCTCGCAATACGGCGCGCCGCCCAGTTTAACACGGCTTCGCTGTCGGCGATCTTTTTGCGGATACTCACGGATGGGTCCCTCATACTGACCAAACCGTGTCTTATAGAACTCAACGCCGCGTGCAACTTGTTTGTCGGGTGCATAAGTCGTGCGGAATCTGAAAAAGCCTCTTGAGTCCGCCGCGTGGCTGGCATATCTGGGGCGCACCTTAGGGGTATAGCTCAGTTGGTAGAGCGACGGTCTCCAAAACCGTAGGTCGCGGGTTCGAACCCTGCTGCCCCTGCCATTTCCCGCAAAACTGAAAACAGATCGCAGTAGCTTCCAGGTTTCTGCGCCCGGCCACCAGAAGCCGAGCGCCTCAGAGGCAAAACACTATCTCTAACCGCGGAAATGATGACGGTAGAGCATTTCGTGCATATCCCCCCGGCAATAGCCAAGGTCCAGCAACTCACGGTCCGACATCATGTCGATTTCGCGCTGCTTCCGTTTGTATTCGGCCTTCTTTTCACGCTTTGCTTTTCTGTCCTCGGCAGACGCAAACAGGTTTGAGAAAAGACCGTTCCCGGTGATGAAATCTGCATAGGCCATCATATCATCCTCCTATTTATGACTGGCTGTGTCTGCAATTCAGATTGGGGATTGGGCTGAACCTCGCCTGATTGCGAAATTAACGTTTGTTTAATTACCTTCATCTTCGAGCGACGCGTTATTCGGTCGATCCCGGTTTCCTATGACGGCGGAATGACATAAGGTCCGGCCATCACGGACACGCGTAAGAGGACACATGTCGCGCTTTGACGGATACTTCCTGCGGCAATTGCTGATTCTGTTCGGCTTTTTCACCCTGGTTCTGGTGGGCGTGTTCTGGATCACCCGATCGGTCAGCCTGTTCGACCGCGTGATCAGCGGCGGGCAATCGGCGATGGTGTTTCTGGAGTTCACCGCGCTGACGCTGCCGACTCTGATCCGAACCGTCATGCCAATGGCGGTGTTCGCAGCGGCCGTCTATGCCACCAACCGTCTCAGCCGGGAAAGCGAGCTGACGGTGATGTTGGCCACCGGCTCCAGCCCGTGGCGGCTTGCGCGGGCCGTGGTTCTGTTTGGCCTGGTGGCCGGAATGATGATGGCGGTGATCAGTGTGTTTCTGCGCCCCGCCTCGGTCGAACAACTGGAGCAGCGACAGGCCGAGGTTGCCGGAGATGTCACCGCGCAGCTGTTGAATGAGGGCGAGTTTCTGCACCCTGCGCAAGGCGTCGCGGTGTATATCGGTACCATTGATCTGGACGGTACGCTGCACGAGGTGTTTGTCTCTGACCGGCGGGATCGGTTGAATCCGGTCAGCTATTCCTCAAAAACGGCTTATCTGGTCAACAACGGCACCGGCATTCATCTGGTTATGGTGGATGGTGTGGCGCTGCGGTTGAACGAAGAAGGCAGGACGTTGTCCTCGACCCTGTTCGAGGACGCCTCATACGATATCTCTGCCCTGACCAACACGGATGACATCGCCAGCCGCAGCCTCGAGGCGATTCCCACAATCGAGCTGATGCAGGATCGTGCGGCGATCCGCGCCGCCGAAGGGTTCACCGAAGGCGAGTTGATTGATGAGCTGCACCAAAGGTTTTCATGGATCGCCATCTGTATTGCGGTTGCCCTTGCCGGCTATGCGACGCTGATGCTGGGCAGCTTTTCACGCTTTGGCCTGTGGCCACAGATTTTGGGGGCATTTACGATCCTGATCCTTCTTGAGGGCGTGCGAGGATTTGTTTCGCCGATCGTGATCGAGGACCCGTCGCTGTGGATGATACTGTATCTGCCAGCGATTATTGGCATCGCGATTTCCGGCCTGTTCCTGTTGGTCGCCGGGCGGCCCTTGATACGCAAGCGGGTGAATGCAGCATCTGGCAGTCTGTCTCAGGCTTAGCCTTCCGCGCGCAGATCCGTCAGACAGGACAGAATATCCTCGGCAATTGCACTGCCCTGACGGGTCACAAGATAAAGCGGCAGCATCAGGTCGATGGCTCCGGGAACCGGGAGCAATTCGCCTGCGGACAGATGATCCCGGACGACATAGTCCGGAAAATAGCCGGTTCCGCCCCGTCCCAGAACATAGCGCAGCGCCATCAGGCAATTGCCTAGAAACACTGTTTGCCCAGACGCCCGTCGCGCGGTGGACCGCACATGGTCCTGATAAACCTCACCCAGTTCCAGATTGACGAAAACCGGGTCCTGCGTGTCGGGGGTTTCCACAAGGCGCAGGCGCTCCGGGCTCAGCTCATGCGACTGCACCCTTGGGTCACTGGGGCGTTCATGCGTCAGCGCCGCGTCTAGAACATGGGTAGCGACCGCGTTGATCATGTTCAGATCGTGGTCATAGTTCAGCGTCAGTAGCAGCTGCCCAAGCCGCTGCTCAAATTGCACCGCCAGATCAACCAGCAGCGGGTCCCATATGCTCAGCTGTGCGCCCAGCCGCAAGGCGACGCGGTTATGAGTCTGTGCAGGCAGGTCGCGGGCTGCAAAAGACCACAGTGACAGCATCTGTTCGGCATAGGGGCGGAATTGGCGTCCGAACTCAGTCAAGTTGGTGCCGCCGGCGCCGCGGGTGAACAATTGACGGCCGGTTTCCTCTTCGATCAGGCGAATACGCGCGCTGACTGCCGTCTGCGTGACGTTCAGCTTGCGCGCTGCGGCGTGAAAGCCTCTGGTCTCGGCGACACAGAGAAAGGTTTCGATGGCCTTGAGTTGCATGTTGAAAGTATTTTTTGATTGATATGATAAAATCAATTCATTTTTTTACGCAATTACCCTGCGCTAGTCTGGTGGGGACAGATCAGCCAGAGGACCCTGACATGCTGGACAAAAGCCACAAACCCACCTGGACCAGTTTTGAAGAAGCCACCAAGGCCGATTGGGACGCCGTGATGGAGTATGAAGAAGCGTATAACGCCGCTTTGCCAGACCGGATTCTGGATGCCATACGTTCGCTGGACGAGGATTGGACGCCATACCCCGTGAACCGTTACCAGCACAGCCTACAGGCGGCTACGCGGGCTTATGAGGACGGCGCGGATGAAGAACTCGTGGTCGCCGCACTGATCCACGATACGGGCGATATCCTGTCGCCCTACAATCATGGTGAGCTGTCAGCGGCGATGATGAAACCTTACGTCAGCGAGAAGGTTTACTGGATTCTCAAGCACCATTGTGTGTTTCAGGGCTACTACTACAACCACCATCTCGGCGGCGACCGCAATGTGCGCGACAAGTACCGCGACAGCCCCTACTGGGAAGACTGCCGCTATTTCTGCCACGAATACGATCAGAAAGCGTTCGATCCGGATTATCCGACCAAACCGCTGGAGTTCTTCGAGCCCATGCTGCGCCGCGTCCTGAACAAAGGCGAGGGGCACATGGAACTGAACGAAACAGCTGAGGGTTAACAGGCAGCCATCAGGCGATAGACGATCTGCGCAGCGGTAAAGTCCCAGGCGGCATTGCCGTCCGGGGCAAGTTCCACCACGTCAAAGCCGACGCATTTGCGGCCTTTAAGGGCGTGTTCGACCAGCCGTAGCGCTTGATAATAGCCCAAACCGCCCGGCACGGGTGTTCCTGTGGCAGGCATTTGGGACGGGTCCAGACCGTCCACGTCAAAGCTTACATAGACCAGCTCGGGGAAATCCTCGGGCAGGTCTGCGGCGTGGATATTGCCGGTGACCAGTTCCTCGGCGTCGACGTGGAAGATGTGGTTTTTCAGACGGCTTTTGGCCTCTTCGGTGGAAAAGGCGCGGACCCCGAACTGCGCGAGGCGAATGCCTTCCTCGGCCAGCAGGTGCATGACCGACGCGTGCGAGTGTTTCTCGCCCTGATAGGCATTTCGCAGATCGGCGTGGGCGTCGATCTGGACAATGCCGACGGGTTGATCCAGCGCGCGTGCGACGCCCATGACAGCGCCGTAGCTGAGCGAATGTTCCCCGCCCAATGTGACCGGCACTTTACCCGCGTGGATGGCGGCCTCAGTGCGTTGGGCAAGGCGCTCCATCACCTCGGGCAGGGGGCCAACGCAGTTCAGCGGCTCTTCGGTGAAGATGCCTTCGACGCAGGGTTCGACATGGCCGGTGATGCGTTCGAGTTCGTTGCTGGCCTCGATGATAGCCTCTGGACCTTTCGCTGTCCCTGATCCGTAAGAGACGGTCCGCTCTAGCGGCACCGGGATCACGCGGAATCTTGCGCTCTCGGATCGTTCGGACGCGGTCAGTTCACTGTCTAGGAATATGCTCATGAGAGGCGGTCCTTAAAGTCTTCATAGCCGAACTGTTTGATGATTTTCAGCGCGTCCGTTTCGCTGTTCCACAGCGCGATGGTGGGCAGAGGCACGCCGTTGAACGTATTGGTCTTGACCATCGAGTAGTGCGCCTGATCGAGGAAAGCGAAACGCTGGCCGATCTCAAGCGGTTTGTCCCATGTGTAGTCGCCGATCACGTCGCCCGCCAGACAGGAGGGGCCGCCCAGACGATAGGTATGGCCAGCCTCGGCCTCATCCATCAGGGCAGGACGATAGGGGGCCTCAATCACGTCGGGCATGTGGCAGGTGGCCGAGATATCGGTGATCGCAAGGGTCATGTCGTTGGTCGGCAGGTCGAGGATTTCGCCGACCAGAATGCCCGCGTCCAGCGCAACGGCTTCGCCGGGTTCGAGATAGACGTCGATGTTGTGTTCGGTGCGGATTGCCTTGATGAAATCGACCAACCTGTCGCGGTCATAATCGTCGCGGGTGATATGGTGCCCACCGCCGAAGTTCAGCCATTCGAGTTGGCTGAGGAAGGGTTTGAGTTTGGGTTCCACCGCTTCCCACGTGCGTTGCAAGGGCTCAAACCCCTGTTCGCAGAGCGTGTGCATATGCAGGCCATCGACGCCGGTCAGGGCCTCGGCGGTCAGTTGGCTGACAGGTGTGCCAAGGCGCGAGCAGGGGGCGCAGGGGTCGTATTTGGGAATTTCACCTTCGGAATGCTCGGGATTGATACGCAGGCCGACCTGCACATTGGCGGCTTGGGCTTTGGCGAGAAAGCGGTTCTTCTGTGCCGGGCTGTTGAATATGATGTGGTCGGACAGCGACAGGATTTCGTCCATGTCGGCGTCTTTGTAGCCCGCGCAGAAGGTGGCGACCTCGCCGCCATATTCCTCACGGCCCAGACGCGCCTCGTAGATGCCGCTGGCGCAGGTGCCGCCGAGGTGTTGGCGTACCAACGGGGCGAGCGAAAACATCGAAAACGCCTTGAGCGCGCTGAGGACATACGCGCCGGAGCGGGTGCCGATATCGGCGAGGATGGTCAGGTTGCGCTCGACGGCTTTTTCGTCGACCACAAAGCAGGGCGTGGGGACGCGGGTGAGGTCGAATTTGCGGAACGCACCGGCGTCTCCGGCTTGTGTGGTCATCATGTCGGACATAACCGGCGTCTCCGTGTGATGGAGAGGCCGGGGGCGCTGCCCCCGGGCCCCCGGAGTATTTAGGAAAAGATGAAGTTAAAACTCGACCGGGCCGTCGAGTTCGTGGACCTGCCATGGCAGACCGTGGGTGTTCAGCATGTCCATGAAATCATCCGGGTCCAGCTGTTCCATGTTCCAAACACCCGGCTCGGTCCAGTTGCCTTTCAGCACCTGTGCGGCACCGATCATGGCGGGGACGCCGGTGGTGTAGCTGACCGCTTGCGAGCCGACCTCGGCATAGCACTCCTCGTGATCGCAGATGTTGTAGATGTAATAGGTCTTCTCGCCCGAGCCGTCCTTGGCCTGGCCCGTCGCGATGTCGCCGATGCAGGCCTTGCCCTTGGTTTCAGCGCCCAGATCGCCGGGATCGGGCAGAAGGGTTTTCAAGAACTGGATCGGGATGATTTCCTTACCGTCATGCATCACCGGGTCGATGCGGGTCATGCCGACGTTTTCCAGCACCTTGGCGTGAGTGATGTAGGCGTCACCGAAGGTCATCCAGAAGCGCGCGCGTTCGATCTCGGGGAAGTGGGTCGAAAGCGACTCTAGTTCCTCGTGATACATCAGGTACATGTTCTTGGGGCCGATGGCGGGGAAGTCGAACTCGACCTTGTGGGTCATGGCAGGGGAGTGTTTCCACTCGCCACCTTCCCAGTGGCGCACCTCGGCCAGCACTTCGCGAAGGTTGATTTCCGGGTTGAAGTTGGTGGCGAATTCCTGATCGTTGCTGCCGCCATTGGCATCCAGCACGTCGATCTGACGAATGGTGTCCAGTTTGTGCTTCTTCAGCCACTTGGCGAACACGCTGGTCACACCCGGATCGAAACCCGAGCCGAGGATGGCGGTCAGGCCAGCCTCTTTGAAGCGTTCCTGATACGCCCATTGCCAGTGGTATTCGAACTTGGCCTCATCCTCGGGCTCGTAGTTCGCGGTGTCGAGATAGTGGATGCCCGCCTCAAGGCAGGCGTCCATCAGCACCAGATCCTGATAGGGCAGGGCGAGGTTCACGAGGATTTCGGCACCGGTTTCCTTGATCAGCTTGACCGTGTCCTCGACCTTATAGGCGTCCAACTCGGCGGTTTTGATCTCCACGCCAACGCGATCCTTCACGGCCGCGGCGATGGCGTCGCATTTCGATTTCGTACGGCTGGCCAGAGTGATTTCGGTGAAGATGTCCGAATTCATCGCCATTTTGTGCACGGCTGCGTGGGATACGCCGCCTGCGCCGACAACCAGTGTTTTGCCCATGGTGTGTCTCCTTCTTATTCGTAATAGGTGTAGCCGTTGATCGAGTCGCGATAGGCGCTCATCAGGGTTTTGCGGTCTTTGGCTTTCAGAGTACCGGTCGAGATCGCCTCGTCCACCATTTTGCGGAAGGCGGCGACACAGTCTTGCGGGTCGAACTCGACATAGGACAGGACCTGACTGATCGTGTCGCCCTCTTGTTCGTGCAGCAGGTCAAAGCCGCCATCGGCGCGCAGGTCGATGGTGACGACGTTGGTGTCTCCGAACAGGTTGTGCAGATCGCCCAGTGTTTCCTGATAAGCGCCGACGAAGAATACGCCCATGTAATATTCGTTGTCCTCGGGCAGTGAATGCACCGGCAGGCTGGGCGAAACACCGTCGGCCAGAATGAAGCGGTCGATCTTGCCGTCGCTGTCGCAGGTGATATCGGACAGGACTGCGCGGCGGTCTGGTGTCTGGTTCAGACCCTGCAAGGGAACGATCGGGTGCAGCTGGTCGATCGCCCAGACGTCGGGCAGGGATTGAAACAGCGAAAAGTTGCAGTGGTAGATATCGGCCACTTTCTCTAGCTGTTCATCGACATCGGTTTCCAGATCATCGCTGGCGGCCAGCGCCTTGAGGCGGGCCATCAGGGAAAGGTATATCCGTTCGGCGCGGGCCATCTGGCGCAGGTCGACATAGCCACGTCGAAACAGCGCGCGCAATTCGTTGCGGTAGAAGGTGGCATCGTTCCAGCATTCCTGCAAACGATCCTTGCTGAGATAGCCATTGATAGCCGCCAGATCCGAGACCAGATGGTGATCGTCAGCCTCAACCTCGGGGCCATTGGGTGCATCATACAGCGTGCTTTCCAGCACGTTGAACACGAGCATCGAGGATGTTGCCACGACGGCGCGGCCGCTTTCGGTCACTAGTGTTGGGTGATCCATCCCGGCCTCATCCATCGCATAGGCCACGGTTTCGACTACGTTGGCGCAGTATTCCTCGACCGTGTAGTTGATCGAGTTTTCGGCGGCCTTTTTCTCACCCGTATAGTCCACGCCCATACCACCGCCGAGGTCCAGATGGGTCAGCGGCACGCCTTCGCGTGTCAGTTCGGTGTAGTAGCGACAGGCCTCACCCACAGCGCGGCGGACATCGTTGACGTCCTGAACCTGAGACCCCAGATGCGAGTGCTGCAACTTGAGGCAATGCAGCAGACCGGCCGCTTTCAGCTTGTCGACCGTCGCCACCAGTTGGTCGGTGTTCATGCCAAAGGCCGAACGGTCGCCCGAGCTTTCTTCCCACTTGCCGCTGATCTGGTTGGTCAATTTCACGCGCACACCGATTAGGGGTTCGATGCCCAGCTCATTGTAGACCTCGATCACGGTGTCGGCCTCTTTCGGGCTTTCCAGAACGATGACGGTGTTGAACCCGATCTTGCGGCTTAGGATGGCCAGCTGGATGAACTCGGTATCCTTGACGCCGTTGCAGACGATCAGCGCTTCGGAGGCCAGACGATGCGCTAAGGCGATCACCAGCTCGGGCTTAGACCCCGCCTCTAGGCCGTAGTTGTATTTTTTGCCAAATTCGACGATCCGGTCGACGACCTGCGCCTGCTGGTTCACCTTGATGGGAAAGACGCCCCGATAAGCCCCGCGGTAGCCCACGCGCGCAATGGCATCGCGGAAGCTTTCGTTCAGATGGGCAATCTCATGTTCAAGATAAGACGTCACGCGCAGGACCATCGGGGCCTTGATGCCTCGGTCGTCCAGATCGCTGAGGATACCGGGCAGGCTGATAGCTTCGGCTTCGGGGGACAGAGGATTGCGCAGACCGATCTCGCCCTGCTCCGTCACCTCAATGAGGCCCTTGCCCCATTTCTCAACCCCATAGATGGAATGCGGTGCGTCGGGCGTCTGTTTCAATCAAGTCAGTCCTTAACGTAGGGTACCAGTTTCGCGCCCGCCAATACGGCAGCAGTTTGATTCTTCCAAGTGTAATCTATGCGGTAGGATTTGCCGAATTTATGCAGAGGTGCGAATTGGGACCAGATGATTGTCCCATTGGCAGTCCGGTCGTGCTGAAATCCGGGGTTCTGGGACCAGTTCGCCGACGAGTCCGGTGCCGGTTGTGAACACATACCCCGAGGGACCGGCCCCCAGACCGCAAACATCCTCCAGCGCGAACGCCCCGGTCAATTGACCATCCGCGACGGTAAACCGATGCAGGGCGTTGCCGCGCGGGCAGGTGATGGCGATGGTCTCACCGTCTCCCGCGAAAGCAATACTGCCCGCATAGCCTTGCAGGCGGCTTTGGTCAGCGTCCGGGGCGGATAACAGGCGCGGGGCTTTGCCGCGAGTGTGCAGGCCCAGCAGGGGTGGATGTTGTGTCTTGTCACCCTGCCATTGCATGGCGAACCCCACCAAACCGTCTGACCGCACGGCCAGATGGCGGATTGAGTTCTTATGCAGCGTGCGTGGCAATTCCACCTGTTCCAGAACAGTTCCGGACAGATTCAGATAGGTCAGCCGGGGCTGCATGGTGGGAAGATTCAGCTTGGTGCGGCCGGTCTCGGGGTGGGTTTCGATGCCACCATTGGCAACGACCAGCGTTTGGCCGTCGGGCATAAGACGCATGTCATGCGGGCCGATGCCGCCGGAATGGAATTCTCCGACGCGTGTATAGCTTGCCGTGTCCCAGATGCCGATCACGCCATCCCCGGCCTCATAGTTGTTTTCAGTGGTAAACAGCCACGCGCCGTCTGGCGAAAACGCGCCGTGACCATAAAAGTGCCTGCCTTCGGGGGCGGTCAGCCGTTTGACCTCAGCCCCGGTTGCGCAGTCAATGACGACCGCGAAGGTGCCGGGACGGCGGGCAAAAGCAACGGCTTGCGGTTTATGGGGATGGGCCGCGGCAGCATGGCCGCGCGCGGGCAAAGGGAGGGAAAACAGGATATCTCCGCCCGCGTTCAGACCCGCCAACCGATAGCTGCCATCCGGGAACAGGGCGGCGGCAAGATAATCCGGCGCGCCGACCGCGGCCCAGCCCCGAACCGGCGCAAGGGTCGTGGCGGCCAGACCGGCCAGAAAGTTGCGGCGGCTGGGCATGGGTCAGTCTCCATCCAGCGAATTGAACCCGGCGCTGATACCCAGTGTCGGTCCCAGTTCGGTTGCGGCAATCGCGCGAATATCGTTGATCGCCTGTTGCAGAGCTTCGACCCGCAAGCGGCCCTGAGGGGTAGAGACCCCAGCCAGCGCCGGATCGTCCAGCGATTGTGCACGGGCGATGGCCTTGTCGAACGCGTGGTCCAGATTGGTGGCAATCTCGGGGTGGTCCACAGACAGGCGCGCGGCCAGATCACGCAGGGCGATCAGCGACAACTCCACATGACGCAGAGATCGCCCGGACCGGCGTGCCTCGGCCCTGTTGGGACGGGGGCGGTCGTAAGTCCCCATCGGTCGGCCCAGGCGCGTGTCTGAGGTAAACTCGAGCCCGGTGATCAGAGCCTTGTAGAGTTCCTGCATGGCCTCATCGTCCGACCGATAAGGGCTGTTGTCGCCCGGTCGGGTCAGTGCGGCAGCGTAGTTTTCCCAGCCTCTGTCAATCGCGCGGGCATTGCGGTCGATATCTTTGGCGATGGCCTGAATCAGGGTGCAACGATAGGGCGCGCTACCCTGTTCCGCAAACCGGGGGTCGTATAGCATCTGCTCCAGCGCAAAGAACCCGCGTCCGGCGACCGAGGTTTCGGCATATGCCTCGGGGCTTTCAACGGCGGTGTCTTCCGCGGCGATCAAAGTGGACAGAGCCTTAGGCGTGAACCCTTTGGTGTCGGGCCAGAAGGCCAGCGCAAAGGCGCGGTCATCGACCTCGGACGGGCCAAAACGCAGGTGGCTGACCGTAATCCAGTCGTCAAAGGCCGCGTGATAGGCCGCGCGCAACTCGGGCGACGTCGCAGCGCAATTGGATTGCGCCGTTTGCGCGAGCACAGAGGACGTGTCGGACAGAGCCGCGAAGCCAGGCAGGATATGCCCCGCAACCACATCCGTCAGGATCGGTCCGCGATCCTGCGCCAGCGCAGAAACCGGCAGGGTCAGAACAAGAGCAATAGCTAAGATGCGCATGAGTCAGAGGCTTTCGAGAAAACGGATCAAGGCGTCGCGGTCGGGTTTGGGCAGCGACACGACGGTGTCGCGGGCGGCCTGCGCCTCGCCTCCGTGCCACAGGATCGCCTCGAGCAGCGATTGTGTGCGGCCATCGTGTAGGAATTGCGTGTGGCCTGAGACCTGCTGCGTCAGCCCGATGCCCCACAGGGGCGGGGTGCGCCACTCACGACCCGTCGCGCGGGCTTCGGGGCGGTTGTCGGCGAGCGCTTCGCCCATGTCATGCAGCAATAGGTCGGAATAAGGCCAGATCAGCTGAAAACTCTGCTCGGGTCGGTCCTGCATGCGGTGCGTGACAAAGGCGGGTGTGTGGCACGAGGCGCAGCCGCTATCGTGGAACACCTGCTTGCCGCGCAGAACCTGAGGATCGTCCGCATCCCGCCGTTCGGGAACGCCCAGATTGCGGCTGTAGAAGGCAACCAAATCCATTCCGGTCTGATCGATCTCGAACACCCGGTCATCGCCATCGCCGTGCGGCGCGTTCACGCAATCGACCTGTGCCGGGGTGCAATCCCCGTGACCCGCCGGATAGAGCGGGCTCGAGATGCCAATGTCTCCGACAAAGGCCGCCGCGGATTGTTCCATAATCGTCGGCATCCCGGCCTTATGGCCGAAACGGCCCATCATCGGTGCGCCATACTCAACCGACCAGACGATATTGGCACGGCCCGAGATTCCATCGCCATCCGCATCATCGGGGTCGGCATTGGCCAGCAGGTCCTCGACCGGGATCGCCTCAAGCAGACCAAGGCCGATCATCTGCGGAGCAACGCGCGGGCTGAGCATCGCGTCAGGGTGCAGGGGGCCATATCCCAGATCAGCGGCGGTGTAGGTCGGTTTGCGCAGGGTCACGACCTCACCGTCAGACAGGGTGACGGGGACGTCTTCATAGGCGATTTCAAGCCGGTATTCCGCCGGATGGCCGGGCAGAGCGTGGTCCTGCATCTGCCCGCCGTAATTCGGTTCGGGTTGGGTGGCGAGGTAGTCCGCGATCTCATCATATTCGGCCCCGCCGGGGATCGAGACCCGAAGGAACATGGAAATCGCGTTATCGTCCGGACCATTGGGCGTATGCCCGCGTCCGTCCTTGATATGACAACGCTGGCACGAGCGGGCGTTGAACAGCGGCCCCAGCCCGTCGGAGGCCAGTGTAGAAGAGGGCGAAGACACCCAGATTTTCTTGAACAAGCCGTTGCCGACCTTGAAGTCCAGCTCTTGCTCAAAGCTCAGGTTGCCAGAGGGTTGCGAAAACGCATCCGCGTCAGTGCGGACGCGAACCGTGGCGGCGCCAGCGGGCAGGTCTTCGAACTTTTGCGGTGCGCTGAAATCCGAAGGCGCCTCGGTGACTCGCTCAATGCGAAGGCGCTCATCTTCGGTGCGGGGGGTGAAGTTCAGATGGAGATCCTGCAGATCGGCTGCATGGGATGGGGTGGCTGCCAAAGCAGCCACCGATAGTGCAATAAGGCTATTCGCCTTCGTCCATTTTCGATGCGTTGAGTTGCGCATAATTGGCTTCGCCAATCCTTTCATACAGATCAAGCTGCGTTTCGAGAAAGTCGATATGACCTTCCTCATCGCTGATCAATTGCTCAAACAGCGACATCGAGACATAGTCGCCCGCCTCTCGGCAATAGTCGCGTGCTTCGACATATAGGGCACGCGCGTCGTGTTCGGCGGCCAGATCACATTCCAGTGTTTCCTTGGGGGTTTGGCCGATGCGCAGCGGGTCGAGTTTCTGAAGGTTGGGGTGGCCTTCCAGAAAAATGATCCGCTCAATCAGCTGGTCCGCGTGGCCCATCTCTTCGATGGATTCTTCGCGGCTTTTCTTGGCCATATGGCCAAGGCCCCAGTCTTCCTGAAGGCGGTAATGCAGCCAATACTGGCTGACTGCCGTAAGTTCATGCCGCAGTGATTTGTTGAGGTATTCGATTACCTTGGGATCGCCCTTCATCTGCTTTCTCCTGAGTTGCTCGGGTGCGAAGCGCACGGAGCTGCGTGGGGACTTCCAGATTATCGCTCGATCGCATTGAGTCTAGGAAAAGAGGCATACATCCGCCGCATTCCGCGGATTTCCCAAGCGCATGGTAGATTTTGCCAGGCGTGATAACAGCATATGCATGGTACACGACTCATGGCCAAACGCGCTCCATTTTGGGGCTTGAAAGCGACCGCTTTGGGCAGGTTCGTCGCCAGGCCTGAAGAGCCTTTTCCGGGTTATATAAGATCCAACGTCGGAGCGCGTCGAACCCGACCCTGAACCATGACGTTGCCCGCCGCTTGTGGGCTTTTTTCGGGATCCCCTGTCGGCCCATCGCCTGACTTGCGCATCGGTATGCCCAGGTCATGGCCAGCGCAACGATCGTAAGGAGTGTCGCAAGCTTGTGCGGGTCGGTGATGTGAGTGTCTTCGATATTGAAGCCACGAGTTTTGGCATCTGCGAAGAGGCATTCAATGCCCCACCTTTTGCGATAGAGTTTGAGTGGGTTTTTTGGGGCGTCGATGTTTGTTGCGACCCAAATCAACTCGCCACCTTTGATCCGTTTCCCCTGAAAGCGAAATAGGTTCTTGGGCGTGTGCGCCATGCCGCCCAGCCAGCCTTTCCATTGGCCCTTGCGGCGTTTGCGCAGCAGCGAACGCAACTGGAACCGGCGTCCGTCTTCGGTGTGGATGTGCATGTTTTCGCGTAAGCGGACGACGAATGGAACGTTGTTTTCAGCGAGAAAATCCAACCACTTATCCCCAATGAACTCCCGGTCTGCCAGCAGAGCCTCAATGGAAGATGCCCCGAACACTCGAAGATATCGTCGGATCAACTTCTTGCGTTGCCGCGTTGAGCTATTACCGCTGTTACCCAGAAGCGACCACATCAGAGGCACCTTGAAGCGGCGTGTCACGATCGCCAGAACCAGAAAGTTGATATCGGTCTTGCCCAACTTCCAGTTGGTCCGGTCCAGCGCAAGGAGCTTTGGACCCTTCAGATCAAGCAGGCAGATAATCAACCGCGCAACCACATCTCCATCCAATCGAACATGCTGGAAGAAGCGCTGAAGGCGGCGATAACTCGATGCATGAAGAGCGCTGCCGGGGAACTGACTCGCCAGATGACCAAGGTTCACAGTTCGACCGTTTGCCAGACCAATCAGCATTATGGCCAGGGTCTCCAATCGCGTCTTGCTCAGATCAAAATGTGGGCTTAGCGTTGTCATCAGAGGGGTGAGGAGAAATCCGAACATCCTGAAGATCCTTGTAGTGAAGAATCTTCAATTCGAATCCTTTTCGCCCCTCGTTTCAAGAAGCGTCGTGTACCGTGCAGCATATGGGTCCGAGACGCGCATCCAGTCGATTGCGGCGCGGATGTCGTGGTCTGTGATATTCGTACAGTGGCAGACGATCATAGTGAGTCGGGGCTCAGTTACATTTCTTAGTCAATTAGTCAGTTATTCCGTAAAAGGCCAGTGTCAAGTTGCGACGCGGCTGGGCAGGAGGCGTGAAATTGCCCACGCCTCCTGCCCCGAGGGGGTTACTGGAAAACCGCGTTTGGGTTGTCGAGACTGTCGGACCCTTCAAACTCGATCTGATCCAGATCCAGCGTGGTCACGATGCGTTCGATGGTTTTGGTCTGATCGACCAGACCGTTGACGCCGCCCATGATCAGCAGCTCACCGCCTTCGTTGCCGCGTTCCAGCATCTGGTCATAGGCGAACCCTGCTTCGGCGGTCGATTTGATCCGGCCCAAAGCCTGCATCGTGGTCGACAGCTTGGCCTTCATTTCGGTGTCCAGCGTCGGGTCAGACGCGAGCACCAGATCCGACAATGATGCGCCGGAAACTGGTGTGCCGTCGATGCGGGTGTAGCTGCCCAGATAGACGTTCTGAACGCCCAGACCATCGTAGTAATGGCTGTTGTGGGTGTTGTCCGAGAAGCAATCATGCTCTTCCTCGGGGTCATTCAGCATCAGGCCAAGGCGCATCCGCTCACCGGCCTGTTCACCGTAAGACAAAGAGCCCATGCCGGTCAGGATGGCGGCAACACCTGCGGCCTCATTCTCGGTCAGCGCGGCACGGGCTTCACCGCCTTGTTGCCATTGCTCTGCCATCCATGCCAGATCACTGACCAGCAGATCGGTCGCGGCGCTCAGATACTGACCACGACGGTCGCAATTGCCGTGCGTGCAGGCGTCACCCTGAACATAGTCGGTGTAGGGACGATTGCCTGCACCTGCACCGTGGCCGTTCAGGTCCTGACCCCACAGCAGGAATTCGATGGCGTGGTAGCCGGTTGCCACGTTCGCCTCGATCCCGTCGGCTTCGTGCAGGGTCTCGCCCAACAGTTCGGGGGTGATTTCGGTGGCGTCGATGCTCTTGCCCGACAGCTCGAAACTGGGGTTGGCGATAACGTTCAGCGCGGCAAATTCGTTTTCATCAGTCGGGCCGCCGTAAGACGCGTCAACGTAGTCAATCAGGCCTTCGTCCAGTGGCCAGGCGTTCACCTTGCCTTCCCAGTCGTCCACGATGGCGTTGCCAAAGCGGTAAACCTCGGTCTGCTGATAGGGGACGCGCGCGGCGACCCATGCAGCACGGGCCGCATTCAAAGTCGCGTCGGATGGCTCGGCAATCAAGACGTTCACGGCCTCTTGCAACGCTTTCGCAGCGATCAGGCTGTCGTCGAATTTCGCCTCGGCAATGTTGGCATAGGTGGTGAGAACTTCGGCCTTGGACGGCGCATCCGCCGCAGCGGCTGCTGTGGCGATCCCAAGCGTCAGGACGCTGGAGGCGGCAAAGATTTTGGTCATCGAGAGGTGCTTTCCTGTCAGAAACATATCCGGCTGTGCCACCATGGGGCGGCGCATATTGCGGAATAACTGAGTGAATTAATCAGCTATGTCAACCTGAGTTTTATTGTCGGGAATTTATTTTATTTCCGAACCTCCCCATTTTTGGCGGGGCAGGGAGAGGCCCGTTCGGATTGAAAGCGGTTCTAAACAGATTAAGATATGCCTAATATGTTTGAGTTTTCTGGTGCCGTTTTTATGAAACATCTGTTCCTTGCCTCGACCCTTTTTCCTGCGATGGCCTGCGCACAGCCTGGACAGAGCCATGTACATGGAACCGGGCAGCTGGGTATCACGTTCTCAGGGGCAGAATATTCGTTGTCTTTGACGGTCCCCGCTGCGGATATCTTAGGGTTTGAGCATCAAGCGGAAACCGACGAAGACCGCGCCCTGGTTGCAGGTGCGATATCGGCGCTGTCCGAACCGCTGGACCTGTTTCTGCCGCCCGACGAGGCACTGTGTTTTGCGGTCTCGGCAAATGTTACTCTGTCGCAGGCGGGGGCGGAGGCTGAGGGAAGCCAGGAATATCACTCTGAATTTAGGGCCGAGTATCAGATACAATGTCAGGTGATCGAAGAGGTCGACCATATCCGGTTCATTTATTTTGAGCGTTTTCAGAGAGCCGACAAACTGACAGTTTTCATCGAGAGTGCCGGAGCACAGAAAACGCATAACGTCAGCCGTGCGACCCCAAGCCTGTCATTTTGACAGGGCTTTCGGCCCGTAACCGGACCCAGTTCAAAACAAACACCCGCTTTGTCGGTCTGCGGGCAAATGACCTTAGTTACGCTTCGCGACGTCGAATCGCCCGGAATCTTCCTCAACGGGATGACAGTTTTCTATTCGCTTATGCTTTGTTTCCAATATTTGCCGCTTTGAGCGGGTAAAGGGCGCCAAATGATGGAAACTCTCCAGTTCAGGCAGAACATCAGCTAAATATAATTGCATGAGTTAGTCACCTTTTCGGGTGACGCGGTAAACCGAAAGAGTTGGAAGTTCTGCTGTTTCGGAAGTGTATTGGGTAACGAGTATGTCGTTCCGGTGGTGTCGCCGGGACGACATTTCTTTTTCAGCCGGCCAAATTCAGTTTGAGCAATCGGATGACTTTCATCACGTCGCTTTCGCAACGCTGTGCTGGTCGGTTCTGGGCAACTCCCGAACGTCCGGACGGGCAACGTTTCGGGGCAGTATGGGAAGTTCGATGAAGAATTCGGTGCCTTCGCCAAGCTTGCTTTTGTAGTCAATTTTACCGCCAAAATGCTCGACAATTTCTTTTGAAATGTTCATCCCAAGCCCCGTGCCGCCCACGTGCCGCTCATCCGATGAGTCAATTTGCGAGAAGCGGTCGAACACCTTGGCCCGGCTGCCTTTAGGAATACCAACACCTTCGTCCTTCACAAAGATGCGCACCTGAGATCCGGCTTCTTCGCAGCCAACAGTGACCTCGCCGCCGTCAAACGAAAATTTGGCTGCATTCGAGATCATGTTGGCCAGAACCTGAGACAGCCGCGTTGCGTCCCCTTTGATATACACTTTGCCGGAGCCGCGAATATCTTCGGCGATTTCCACGTTATGTGCGCTGACATATCCCAGATTGCAGGAAATCGCCTCTCGCACCAGTTCGTGGACATCAATGATGCCTTCACGGTAATTCATCTCACCGGCTTCCATCTTTTGAATGTCCAGCACGTCATTGATCAGTGACGCAAGCCGTTCACTGTTCTTGCCCGCCAGTTCGACAAGGTTCTGCATGGACTCGGGAACCGGACCCAATGCGCCGGAATTGATCAAATCCAGCGATCCTTTGATCGACGTCAGGGGCGTGCGCAACTCATGGCTGACGGTCGAAATAAACTGGGATTTTGCGATATAAGCGGCCTTAGTCCGTTCATGCTCTTCCCTGAGTTTTTCAAGTTGCTCAAGGTTTCTGCGATAGAGCCTCAGGTAAACCAGTGAGCAGTCGATCAGGAAATACATCACAAAGATGACGGTGAAGAATTGCAGCCACAGGTCTGAGGACAACTCGGGACGTTCGACCCAGATGTCTTTGACGACAATCACCATGAACGACACGCCATACATGGCCAGTCGCACTGCCATGGCCCAGACGAACTGGTGGTTGTTCATGGCCGCAAACAGGGCCGCCGCGAACAGGAAGAACAAGGGGGTGAAATGCCCTCCGGTCGGCTGTTTGAAGGCCACCGAGACGGCGTAGAGGCAAATCGCAGTCGCACTGAGGATTGTGTTCAGCAGAATCCAGGCAACCATCATGGCAATTGCCTTGTGCTGTTCCGGCTTGAGACGCGGCACACGTTTGGCGAGCAGCAGGTCCTGTACCTCGCAAACCAGAATGATGCCGTAGAACAGCAAGGCGTTGATCGGGTCGAAGAAGAACCCGGTCAGAATGGTTGTGGCCAGAAAAATAGCCTGCCGCTGCCACAAGAGCGCAAAGCTCATGGCAGTGTAATCCTTGATGTTTTGCAGCAACCGGTTTTCCGGCTCGCCCTTGGGGCGATCTGGCTGCGCTGGATCGGTGGCGGTCATCCCAAAGTCTTTTTCCATGACGTCTCAGAAATGCCATATCCGAACAATGAGGACGTAGTTGGTCGGAATTGGGTTCACAGTTTGGCAATAGTTTCGGACGCTGCCGCCAATTGTTGAGTTTGATGACGGCGAATTTTGCCGTCTTTTGTTGCCTAAGTGCCTACACCTGCGCCAAATTTTCACGAATTCGTTGCTAAGGTGGCTTTTTTGTATCTAAATTAAGGCAAGGCAGGCCAAAAACACGTGAAGGAACAGCGCTTTGACCGCGTTTGGAATGACGAAAATGAAGCAGTTCGACGTCACTCCGGTATCGGCGCGACTGGCGGAAAAACCTGTAAGCCTGATTCAGTTTGCGCGATCCGCTGGCCGGAACATGCTGGAGGTCATTCCCGCTGAGACCCTGCGTGAGACCTACGTGCGCGGCCCGCTGAATATTCATTATATCTGTGATCCGGAAATGATCACTGAATTGCTGGTCGGGCAGGGACGGTCCTTTCCAAAGGCTAAGTTCACGAAAGACATCATCGGATCGGCGGTAGGCAATGGCCTGATCTTGTCCGAGGGCGACAAGTGGCGTCAGCAGCGCCGCAGATACTCGCCTTTATTCGCGGCCAGAAACCTGCCGGTCATGGCCAGGCATTTTGCCGAAACGGGCACAGAAGTGGCCGAGTCGCTGGCCGAGCATCCGGGGCCAGTCGACATGGCGCAGGTTGCACCGGCATCGACCCTGACGAACATTTCACGGGTGATCTTTTCGGGAAATAAAGAAGTCAGCTCGGAACAGATCCGGGTAGGACTGATCGCCTATTTCAACTATATCTCGGACCTGTCGCTGTTTGATCTGATGGGATTGCCGAAATGGCTGCCGAGGAAAAAGTGGCTTAGCAGCAAAGCCCCGGTCACAACGATGCGCGACCTCGCGCGGCAGGTGATCGAACAGCGCCGGGCTGAAAACCGCGCTGAGCCTCTCGACTTTCTGGATTTCATGATCGAAGCGCTGAAAACGGATTTCGAGGACAAGGAAACAACGGTCGACAACCTGCTGACCTTCGTTGTGGCCGGTCATGAAACCTCGGCCAATGCGCTGGCCTGGGGGTATTACCTGCTAGCGCTGAACCCGGACATGCAAAACCGAATTCGCACTGAAATCCGTTCAGCGCGCCCGGATGGACTGATCGAGTTCTCGGACCTTGAGGCAATGCCCTTGCTGCGCGCCCATGTGAAAGAGACACTGCGACTGTACCCGTCTGCCGCCTTCTTTGCCCGCGACGCCGCTGACAGCGTCGAGATCAAGGGCGTGAAGATCGAAAAAGGGGATGCGCTGTTCTATCCCGTCTACTCGCTGCATCGGAACCAAAAGCTCTGGGATGAGCCCGATCAGTATCGGCCAGAACGCTTTATGGGTCCGGCTTTGCCGCGTGGGCAGTATATCCCGTTCGGAGACGGTCCTAGAATTTGCATCGGCGCGCAATACGCTGAAACTGAGATCATGGTTCTGATGGCGTCGGTTCTGCGCCGCGTCAATTTCTCATTGGGTGACGCGCCAATGCCCGAACCGGTTCTGACCTTTACAATGCGCACCAGCGGCCCACTGATCCTTGAGGTCGAGCAGGCCTGAAAAGGCAACCAAGCTTATTTGCGATCAAGATAGGTGGTGTCGCCGTACATTTCACGCAGCACCGTATCAAACAGTCTGCCGGTCGATTTTTCTTCGAGGATAGGTGTGTTTTCCAATTTCATATGTGTGTGTACAGCCGCGCTTTTGCCAAGCGCGCTCTCCCTGCTGTTTACTTTTTCCAATGCTTGATTCATCGCTGCAATCGCGCCGGACTTTGAGAACGAGCGCATGGAGACCGGCGAACTCATCACTGCGCTCAGACAGCCATCGCTGACGGCCTGCTTTAAATCTCTGTTCAGAATGTCTTCAGTGGGAAGCTGACTGGTCAAGCCACGCCCATGCGTAACAATGAGAAACACGCCGCTTCCCCGGTAACAGAATACGCCTTCTGTCCGGTGTGAAATCACGTCTATGCGTTGAGCAATGTCAGAGATCAGGCGCCGGAACGCACCGAATTCGATCAGATCAAAACGGTATTCTGCACCTTGCAGTTTAACCGCCGTCACCCACGAGTCGCTGCGGCGGCCACGGGAAAGCTGATCAATATAGTGGTCGAACTCGACATAGCGCAAACAGCGTTCGAGCCCTTCGATCGACAGAGGGTCTTCAAAGCTGAACTGCTGATTGAATTCCAGTTCGTTGCGCAGGTCCTGTATCGAGGCCGAAGACGTTTTGGCCCGAATCCGCTCCATCATCAAAAGATGGGCGGCGTTCATCCGGCTGCGCAGTTCGAAAAAGTCGAAAGGCTTGGTGATATAGTCAAATGCACCTTCCAGAAACGCCTCTTCGATGTGTTTCTGATCGTCCATCGCGGTCAACATGATGACCGGCGTTTCCAGATTGCCCGGAGTTTTTCGCAGCTGCCTGAGTAGTTCGATCCCATTGGTGCCGGGCATCTGAATATCCAAAAGCAGACAGTCGAACGGGGCTTCGGCGGTTTTTATCATTTGCAAAGCCGCATCAGCCGAAGCGGCAACCGATACGGCGCAGTTTTCCAGCTCGGGCAGGGCGGATTGCAGAAGCTCCAGGATGCTTGGCTCGTCATCGACAACCAGCACGTTGAGCGTCACTTGCCTCAGCGCGCGGAGTTCCAGTTTGTTCTGAAACCGATCATGGCCGAGGGTCGAATGTCTCATGACTGATAAACCACGTTTACTCTGTTTAACAGGGGCAGATTAGGAGGCGAGTGGGACGAAACAGCGGCAAAACAGCAGAAAAACCGCGTCAAACGCGGTATTTTCTTGACCTTAATTTGGCATTTGCCGTGCTGATGCCACGGTTAAGAGGGGGCGGCGCCCGATTCTGTGGTGGGGGTCAAAAGGAAAAACTACGGCGATCCAGCGGTGTTATAAATACCGATGGGCTTCGGGGTCACTGCCCGAAGCAACATGGTTCATGTGAATATGACCATTGCGAAGGGTCGCGCTTACCTGTCGATGTTGAACAGGACCGACTGGCTTGCCGTGCCATCAATCGAGAATTTCGCGCCGACAGGCGAGGCCTCAACCCCCAGTCTGCGTGACCACCGCGCCCAGATGGCAGGAACTATACCGAGTATGCTTGAGGCACCGCCCTCTTTGGCCGTGACTGTCATTTGGTGAAACAGTTCCTGTTGCACCTGTAACCTGCGCGCGGATGAGACGTTGTCAGTTACAAAAAACCGGGTCGCCTCCCAAACATTTGGTTTCACCGGCGCATCAAAGAACAGAATGTCCGTTGGCATCCCCTTCAGGATGCCCTTTTGCGCGTCCCGCAGCATGTAGCTGTATATTCCGCACTGCGCCGTGCTTGGTAACAGCCGCACGCCGCCAAGAACCTCGCCGAACTCATGCAATACGACCCATTGACAGGCCGGAGTGTCATATTGGTCGAACTCCATCCCATCCGCTTGGCCGACCTGCCATTTTAGCCGGTCAATAAAGATGGTTTTCCGCATCTCAAGGTATTTCGCCAGCAAAGTGCCGTGTTCGTGGATGTTACGAAAGCTCATTGTGGTTGCGCGCACGTCTCCAAGCGCGCCCTGCGGCGTCGCGACATCGCGCTGGGGCGCGATCGAATCGTGTTGCTCCACAGCCTTTGGTGCGGCCGAAGCGTCATTGGCAGGGCTTAGGTCGGGAAAGATCTCCGACGCTGGGAATGCCTGCTCATACCTGAGTGGTCTGTCCATATTTTACTCATAATGTCGGCACACTTATGACAAGATTCAATCTGGTCTGTCCACAACCTAATGAGGTAATTTCAGGATTTGTCGCAAAACTGTGTCCAAATCACATCCTTTTTCGTGTTTTCTTCGCTGGTTGAGTCGGGCTCATTGAATGAGCCTGAATGTGCACTCGCCTTTGGTCACATGCTGGCTTTACGCTTTTTGTCCCAAGATGCTGTAATGGTTTGATTTAGAGGCAATGCGCTTTCCCAGTTGGAAACGCGATTTTTGGGCTGATGGTCTGCCTGAAGATGCTGGGTAAAAGCCCGCCGGTTCCACCGCAAAGCTGGCCTTCTTTGGCAAAAGAAAACAAATCCGACAAGAACAGGGGCGTCCCGTTAAACCTGCGCAAATGAGAAATGATGCGCAGACATAACGTGGCCCATCTTGGGTCAACCTTTTGCCGTCTTTGTTCGGCATCATGGTCCAGTCCTAAGAGTTTTTACGCACCGATCCGCTCGCTGCTCTTAAGTCTGCAATGCCCAGCGATTGGTTCGGTGCAAGAGGTTGGTGAAAAGTTATGCGTATACTTGCCGTAGACGACGACCCCAGCATCCTTGAGTTGCTGCATAATGTGCTCGCTGCATTCGGGTACAAGGATGTTGTGACCGCCCGAAACGGTCGCGAAGCCCTGGAGATTCTGTCGAACCCGTCCGAGGCGTTCGACTGTTTGCTTCTTGATGTGCAGATGCCGCAAATGAACGGGATCGCGTTGTGCGAAGAGGCCCGCAAACTGCCGGGATATCTGTACACGCCGATCATCATGGTAACGGCCATGGTGCAGAAGCAATATATCGACGAAGCGTTTGAGGCCGGGGCGACAGATTACGTCACAAAACCCTTTGAGTTTTCGGACCTCAAGCAGCGCCTGTCGGATGCCTACAGGATGGCAGCAGAACGTCGGGCAGCGATCGAGGTGTTTGAGGCCGATGCACATGCGTGGCCGGAATCGGAACTGTATCCCGACGACTCGGTAAGCGAGCCGCAGTATTTCGGGGATTTGCCCGGATGCATCGGTTTGGCCGAGTTTGAAAACTATGTCATTCAGCTTGCGACAATGCACTCGGCCGCAGCCAAGATCGTGGCGGTCCGGGTATCAGATGCAGAACACATGTACCGGTCCAGCAGCAAAAGCGAATTCCGCGAAGCCATGGCAGCCGCGGGTACAGCTCTGCTTCGAGCTACTCAAGAGGGGCGCAAGGTCGCAACCTATTGGGGCAATGGTGTTTTCCTGATCGTTTTTGACAAACAAGCGGGAATGAAGTCAGAGCCGTCGCTGTTGCAAGTGCCAACAATCACCGGCGCCGCAACAGATCACGCACTGGCGTTCCAGATAGGTGAAGAGATCACTCTGGAAGCCTCAACCAAGATGGAAGCGCTGTTTCTGATCGACAAAGCCGTAGAGCTGGTCGAGATGCAGGTCGGTCAGGCGGTCAAAACGGGCTGATCTATCAAGGCGTTGGAAGTTGCTCGATCGCCGGTAATGGCCGCCGATCGCGTGCGGCCAAAGCCTTTGAAAGACGAGAAAACGCTGCGCACATCATCGTCCGCGCCTGCTTCTTCATTAAGGGGAATTTGGTAGCGGAGGAGGGACTTGAACCCCCGACACGCGGATTATGATTCCGCTGCTCTAACCAACTGAGCTACTCCGCCATGAGTGAGAGGCGATTTAAGGGAGGGGGTAGTTAGCGTCAAGAGGGAAAACACGGTCCCCACAGGATTCTTTTGCCCCGTTCTAGCCCGTTTCAATTTTTGTGTCTGGATCAGCCATAGCGCGGGCAGCCATGTTGCGGATAAACGTGGCGCATGCCTCCGGGGCTGTGATCAGGATCATGTGTCCCAGGCCCTCGATGTTTTCGCAGCCAAGGCCGAACTGCTCCATCGAGTCCCCATGTGTGGTTGGTGACAGTATCGCGTCCTGCGCGCCGTAGAGGATACCTCCGGTTACCTTAAGGTCGCCATAACGTTCCGCTTGCGCCTCGATGCTGGCGTCAATGCCGACGACATCCTGCGAGCCGGTTACAAAAGCCGACGGGCGCAAACCCAGTGCGCCGCCCGCCCGATCCAGAAAATCAGCGGGTGCGGGATCGGGCGTGAATACGGCGTTCAGCGTATGAGGGGCAGTTTTGGCGGCCAGCGGCACGGCGATTGTATTGCCGATTAGGCGGCGCAGCCACTCAGCGCGAATTTCCAGCGGTTTGAAAACATGCGGAGGGGACGGCATCTTTTGCGTCAACGGGGCCAACAGGGCCAGTGCCTTGATTTTGTCAGGGTGATCCAACGCCATCGCCAGCGACACCGCACCGCCAAGCGAGTGGCCGACCAGAACCGCATCAGTCACACCTTTGGTGTCCAGAAACTCCTGGATCATGCGCGCTTGTTCCGGCAAGCGGCCTAGATCGGGGTTGTCCCGGGTCGAGTATCCGCAACCGGGCCGATCAACGGCAATGACGTGGTAGTCATCGGCCAGCATATCGACAAGCGCATAGGTGAAATGCTGCAACTGCCCTGTCAGCCCGTGGATCATGACGATGCTCTGGTTCGACGGATCACCTTCCGTAATGGCCCTCTCCGTGTCAAGCGCTACATTGGCAACCGGGCGCGCCGCGAGACCGATTTGGTTTTCGCGGGGTCGGTCATATGCAGAGCACACAGGTGTCATGGCCCTGGTTCTCAGAAGATTATGTTCATCATGCTTGGCTTTCGTCTGTGCTGTTCCGCGCAACTGATATGTCTCCACCAGGCTCTGCCTTCCGTTCGTGGTCAACGCACAACGCCGTTGCTGTGGTTGCCGACTTGATACTTTGTCCAGTGCAGTCCCGAGTGCCTATCTTCACTACGTGCTCAACCCTGCAAGGGCTGGCGACCAGGGGGTCTCGTGCATCATCGGGGACCGCGTCCCGGTTGGGGACGCCGCTGGGCAGACGCTTTCAGGCGTCGCCGTTTGCTCCTTTTGCTCGTGTTACGTTCATCGTGTATTGCCTCGGTTTCTCAGGCAGCGCGCAGCGCCATCGCCTCTTCACGAATGGACCGGAAGTCGGTGTTGTCCATCCACATGCGGTGCAGGACCACGCCGATCCGCCGCGCCAACGCGACCTTAGCCTTCCGTCTGTTGCCGCACTTCTCAGCGAGTTGCTGCGCCCAGGTTTTCAACCAGTTCTCGCTTCCGCAGTTCAGCATGCTATTCGCCGCTTGGAAAAGTGCGCAGCGCAAACCGACATCCCCAGTCTTGGAGATTGCCCCTACAACAGAGCGCTCGCCGGACTCTTCCCGACTGGGCGTCAGTCCGACCCACGGGCCGATATCCTTCGATCTGCGGAACCGGGTCGGATCATCAATCGCCGCCCGGTAGGTCAGTGCGACAACCGGCCCGACCCCCGGCATGGTCATCAGCTTGCGGCATACCGGGTCCTTCATGGCCATGCTGCGTACCTGCCGCTCAAAGACAGCCAGTTGCTTGCGCAGTTCTGCCCGCGCCGCCAGGATCGGCAACGCCATCTGCTTCAGCATGTCATTGCCGTCGATCAATTCCCGGACCCGTTCTTCATAGCCCTTCTTGGAGATCTGCCCCATCTTCAATCCAAAGTTGCGCAGGATCCCACGCATGGAGAGTTCCATGGCAATGAGCGCTTTTTTCAGTGCGTTGCGCCCAGTCAGAACCGCGCGCGTCTCCTGGGCGGTGACCGACTTGCAATGCACCGCACTGAACCAGCCGAGCTGGAGCAAGTGCGCGATCCCCTCGGCGTCCCTCCTGTCGGTCTTAATGGGCATGGCGGACAGCGCCTTCTTCACCCTGTGGGTTTCCATCAGCACAACCTGGAACCCCGCATCGGCCAGAGCCTTGTGCAGCCACTGCGACAGCGGACCGGCCTCCATGCCGATCCCGGTGATCTCGTAGGGCAGGTTCTGCATGAAGGCGACAAACGCAGCCGGTTCGCTGTCTATCTTGGCCTCTTTGATGATTTTGCCGCCTTCGCCAAGAATGCAAATGGCCGAGCTTGCCAAGGACACGTCTACTCCGATAAAAACACTCACGTCGTTGCTCCTGTTCGTATTCAGTTGCTGGGACGCCCCTCGGGGATGATCCCGTGGAGACGGACACGCCTCGCGTGTCTGGGGCAACGACACCGCATCTCCACGTCTGCAACAAGCGAAACGTTCGTGATTCGCGCCGGGGCCATTACGGTATCTCTCTCAACGTAGTGAATGCTGCCGCCGTTGACCGGCACGACCTCTCCCATTTGTGGCACCCGTTTAAGCCCGTCTCGGGTCAATTTGCGCGTCCAAATGTTCATGCCGACAAGGAAGGCTCCGATCAGCAGGATAAGGGTCAGGATCGTGGTCATCTCAGCGGTCTCCGCCTTGGGATGGGGCAGGGTGATACTGCTCCATGCCGGATTGGGCCATACGCTTTTCATACTCTGATACGGTACCGGGCCAAAGCGTTGTATTGCGGCCTTCGGCGTCCTGATACCATGATTTACAGCCGCCTGCCTGCCAGACACTGTCAGAATGGCGGTTCTGCATCTCTTGCGTAAAGCTCGCCTGTTTGGCCGCGTCAGGGGTGATGGCCCGAATCCCGTCGCGCTGCATCTGGTCCAGCACCCAACCGATGTGACGCACCTGTGCTTCGATCATCAGCACGACCGAGTTATGGCCCAGCCCGGTGTGCGGCCCCAGCAGGATAAAGAAGTTCGGGAACCCAGCGATGGCAGTGCCCAGATTGGCCTTCATCCCATCAGCCCAGGCTTCGCGCAGGGTCAGCTCGTCAGTCCCCGAGATATCCAGCCGGTCCACCACATCGGTGACGTGAAAACCGGTCCCCCAGATCAGCACATCCGCTTGGGTTTGGCTGCCATCGGTCGCGATGATCCGGTTGCCCTCAATCGACGCGACGCCATGAGGGATCACGTGCACATTGTCCCGTGCCAAGGCCGGGTACCAGTCGTTCGAGCTGAGGATGCGTTTGCAGCCGATTCGGTAATCGGGGGTGAGGCGCTGGCGCTCTTCGGGGTCCGAAATGGAGGCCTCCAGTGCCTTGCGCCACATCTTCATGGCGAAGTTCACCATCCGCTCTTCGCCGCGAAAGACCCGGTGGCGGTATTCGAAGATCAGATAGATCAGCTTGCGCCGTAATCGAGGCAGGGCCGGCACGCGCCGATACAGATCGCGAACCCAGGGTGCAATCGGCCCGTCCGGGCGGGGCAGGACGTAAGGCGCGGTGCGCTGGAAGATCGTGACATTGGCTGCCGACTTAGCGATTTCGGGTACGAATTGAACGGCTGAGGCCCCGGTGCCGACCACTGCGATGCTTTTGTTTGCAAGATCTGCTTCATGATCCCATTGGGCTGAGTGAAACTTAGGGCCGGGGAAACTTTCCGCCCCGGGGATGTCGGGTATGCTGGGCAAGTGCAGCGCGCCGATGGCCGAAACCAGAAATCGTGCCGACCAACGTTGCCCGCCCTCTGTCTCGACCTGCCAACATGCGCCGTCCCAGTGGGCGGATTTGAGCTGTTGGTGGAAATGGCACAGGTCATAAAGCCCCTCGTCGCGGCAGACCTTTTGCAGATATTCCTGAATCTCGGCCCCACCCGCATAGGCGCGGCTCCAGTTCGGGTTCAGATGGGTGGCCATCGAATACAGATGCGAGGGGATATCACAGGCGACACCGGGGTAAGTGTTCTCGCGCCATGTGCCGCCGATATCATCTGCTTTCTCTAGGATCGCGATGTCGCGGATGCCGCGTTTGCGCGCCTCGATGGCCATGGTCAGCCCCGAGAAGCCGGCACCGATGATAAGCATGTCCGTGCTGTGTTCCATGCGTCCGCCCCTCCCAAAGCGACCGTGATGGTCCTTTGAGCATATAAGAGGGCGCGCCTGTACAAATAGGGTTTCGTAGGGTCAGCCCACGAGCAAATGCACTGACAATCCCGTCAGAAGTCCAGCCGATGCGCCCGATCATGAGCGGCCAGCCGCGCGTTCAGAGCGTTGGCTTCGGGCGCGCCGGCCTCCAGCGCAAAGACAAAGGCATGGGTCAGATAAAAACAGGCCGCGTCGATGTCGCCTGCGCCCTCCTGTTCATCTGCCGCAATCGTATAATAGCGGATGAGGGCGGCATGATCGTTGCGATCATGCGCCTCAAGCAGCAGACGATCCAGCTCTTCTTTGTTCATCGCAGTTCCGTCAGAAATCCCTGACCCACGATGCTATTCTGCGCGGCCATTCTCAACCTGCGAGGCGACCCAGTGATGGAAGTTATGTGTTGGTCCATCCATCGCCGGAGAGAACCGCCCGCCGTCGAACAGCATCCCATGACGACCCTTTTGCATGCCTTCGACCACAAAGACGTCCTCTTCGAATACCGTTTTCCACAGCTGCGCGTTCGAGGCGCGCAAACCGTCATGCTGGGGCGTGTCTTCGACGCTTTTGGCATAGTACAGTTCGATGTGTTCGACCGTATTTTCGTGATCGACCGGCTCTAGCACAATTGCAAAGGCGTGGTCGCGCTGTACGCCCAGCAGGACATTGGGGTAAATTGCAATATATTCAGCGCCTTCATCCCATTTGTCGCTGAGGCCCTCGAAATCGGGGAAAGTAGCGCCGTCCTGATCGGTCAGTTGGCGGTAAACCAGCGTTCCCTGGCCCGAGTAATGTCCGCGCGCCTCGATGTTATAGTGATCCTCAAGCCGGGAATAGCTGTTCAGGCCGGGATGGACCCAAGGCAGGTGGTAGCTTTCGCAGTAGTTTTCGACCGCCAGCTTCCAATTGGTTTTGACCTCCAGCTTGAACGACGACGTCTCGCCACCGTGATGCAGGGGCTGTTCGAATTCCTTCCAGCGTTCCAGCAGAGCGCCGTGCGCGTCCTCAAACGCAGGCGCGTTGCCGTCCACGTTGACAAAGATCACATCGCGCCAGACGTGCGAGCGGACGCGGACCAGACCAAGATCGTCCCGGTTGACATCTTCGTGCTTGTTCTGGCCAGGGCCGCCCACATGGGGGGTCGCGCGCAGCTCACCCTTCAGGCTGTAGCACCAGCTGTGATAGGGGCAGCGGATCGCGCCGCCGATCTTGCGCGGCGTGTCCACAAGGATCATGCCGCGGTGACGGCAGGTGTTCTGGAAGACGCCGATCTCGCCATCCCGGTCGCGGACGATCAGCAGCGGCATACCCAGAAAATCCACTGGCTTGGCATCGCCTTCTTCGGGGACATCCTTGCCGAACCCGATGCCTGACCAGTTGGCAAAAAGCACGGATCGCTTTTCCTCGGCGAACATGGCCGGGTCGATATAGTGTTCGTTCGGCAGGCCGTTGGCGACAGTCACATCGGCCAGAACGGAATTCAGCGGGCTGTGCTTGTTCATCGGGCTCTCCTGGGCGTTGCTGGATGGTTTCCTATCTCTATTGGCGGATGGCGCGGTCTTCGCTCAATATCAGAAAAGCTCATCACAGAGTGACTGAATCTAAACCGAGCCTTCCTGAACCTCTTGAATGATCCAAGCTTTTAGGGCGCGGGCACTGTCTGAGAGTTCGTCGTCGGGGCGCCCGACCAGATAAAATTGGTTCGGTGCCGGTACATGATGAGGGCCGATAGGCACCAATTTGCCCGATTGCAGCATCGGCAGGATCAAGCGCC
This sequence comes from Ruegeria sp., assembly GCF_965221235.1. Lineage (GTDB taxonomy): Bacteria > Pseudomonadota > Alphaproteobacteria > Rhodobacterales > Rhodobacteraceae > Ruegeria. The sequence continues at coordinate 993,396 of NZ_CBDCRS010000004.1, read as the reverse complement.
GCCAACCCAGTGCCAACCCTGCGCCCTTGCGGGCCAGTTGCAGCGCAACCGAATAGCTGTTGACGCGGGATTCAATCGGGACCTGCCCGCCGTATCCCAGTTGCCGAAACCATTCCGGCCATGTGGTCCAGCTGCGATCTTCGGAATCCAGATGGATCAGCCGTTCCGCAGCGAGGTCTTCAAGGCTGGCTCCGGCAAGTCGGTCGGCCACTTCTGGGCTGGCGACCGGGATCAGGTGGTCGCGGAACAAGGGTGTGTGGGACAGGCTCGGGTCGGCGTCCTGTCCATATCGGATGAAAAAATCCACATCGGGCCGATCACGAAACGGGCGGTCCTGCGAAATCTGATCCACATTCACTTCGGGCATCTCGCGCCAGAACCGGATCACAGCAGGCGACAACCAAAGCGCCGCAACAGCGATCGTAGAGCCGACCGTAACCTTGCCACCTGATTTTCGGTCCCGGATCGACGCCAGAACTTTCGAAATACGGCTGAATGAGGACGACAGTGCCTCGTACAGCGCTTTGCCGTCCTCGGTCAGGTCGACACCGCGATGTTTTCTCTGGAACAAGGTGGTGTCCAGATCGCCCTCAAGCGCCTTGATCTGGTGGCTGACCGCGCCCGGCGTGACCGAGAGTTCTTCGGCGGCGTTTTTGAAACTCAGATGCCGCGCGGCAGCTTCGAAAGCCGACAAAGTGGTCAGGGGCGGCAGGTTGTAGTGGCGTCTGGACATAGTGGTTGTGGATTCTTCACTTGGGTTCGGTTGAGCTTACCTCATCCGAGTATTAAGATTTTTGCGGTTGAAGACCAGAGGTATGTGGTCGGAAGGTGTATTTGCCGGGCACGTTTTCGGACCCGTGTCGCAAAAGTACAGAATGCGTCGGTTCCAGCCCGATCAACCAGAAACTGGCAGTATACGCAAGAAAACCATTAACCGCCGCATTCTGACGGCGGCCTGGGCCTTGCGCCTGACATAGCTTTTAGATGCCTGCCCAGCTGGAGGAACGGTGCTACGCACCAAGGGAGCGGGCCAGACAAAAGACCAGAATTGGGGGGGCTCGTTTAGGCGAGCTCAACCCAACGCATACCGTCAACACGGAGGAGAAGATGTCGGTACCCGAACCCTTTACGGATGTTGAGATAGAAACGGCCGATGCCGGTTTCTATGAAAACTACAGCGTCCCCATTGCCCTGATCAGTAAGGCCATCATGGTCGGGCTGGTGCTTTGGGCGCTTGTTTTCCCAGCTAACGCAAACAGCACGCTGGGGTCTCTGAACGGTCAGTTGCTTGAGATTTTCAACAGCTTTTACGTTTTGATCGTCGGCGCGTTTTTCTTCTTTCTCGCCATTGTCGCCATCATTCCGGCCACGGGCCGCCGGATCATGGGCACGCCGGGTGAAAAGCCCGAGTTCTCGAATTTCTCATGGTTCTCGATGATGTTCGGTGCCGGTCTGGGTGTTGGCCTGATGGTCTTTGCCACGGCTGAACCGCTGGGCCTGTGGGGGTCGAACCCCGTGGTCGTGTCCGGCGCGGTCGAGGGCAACTCGCCCGAAGCACTGCAATCGGCTTATCGCTTTACCTATCTGCACTACGGTTTCCACGCCTGGGCGATTTACGTCGTCACTGGCCTGTCGCTGGCCTACTACGCCTATACCCGTGACATGCCGCTGACCATTCGTTCGGCGCTGACACCGCTGTTCGGTCGTTTCGTCAACGGCTTTTTCGGCCATGTGGTCGATGTGCTGGGCGTTGTGGCAACGATCCTTGGTGTGTCCGTGACCATCGGGTATGGCGTCAGCCAGTTTATCGACGGTGTTTATGCCATTACAGGCATGCAGTGGGTCATGGATCTGGGCGGAGAAGTTCCGACCCCCAGCAAAGTTGGTCTGATCACCGGTCTGGTCGTCATCATGAGCCTGTCGATCATCTCGGCTGTGTCCGGTGTGGGCCGGGGTGTGAAATACCTGTCGAACCTGAACCTGGTTCTGTCGATCATCCTGCTGGGAACCTTCGTCGTCTTCGGTTCGTTCGTCTTTGCGATGACCACCTATGGCTCTGCGATGGTGGATTACATCCTGCATTTCCTGTCGCTCAGCTTTAACGCCTATGGCCCGCTTTCGACCGAAGCGTTCGCGGCGGCTCTGCCTGCCGAGGCACAGGCGCATGCGGCGGACTTGATGGGGGGCGCAACCAACGCGTGGGGCAGCTTTGAGGGCTTTCGCGAGGGCCTGACTGGTGCCGCTGCCGAGCTGGACGCCGAGACGCTGGCCGCGGCCTATGCCGCAGGTGAGCAGGGTCGTCAGTTCGGTTGGCAGGCGGGCTGGACCACCTTCTACTGGGCCTGGTGGATCGCGTTCTCGCCCTTCGTGGGTCTGTTCCTCGCACGTATCTCGAAAGGTCGTACTGTGCGTGAGTTCATTCTGGGCTGTGTTTTCGCACCGGCGCTGGTCTGCTTTGCGTGGATGACTGTTCTTGGTGGTACGGCGATTGATCTGGAGCTGGCAGGTGCCGCCGAGGGTGCAATCATCGGCGCGTCGAACACCAACAAGCTGTTCGTGACCCTGTCCTACATGATTGACGGTGGGCTGTTGTCCATGCTGAACGTCATGTGCGTGATCCTGATCATGACCTTCCTTGTGACGTCCGCAGACTCGGGAATTCTGGTGATGAACACCATCATGTCCGGCGGCAGTCAGGAAACAGGCGTCAAGCATCGCATCATCTGGGGTGTGATCCTGACCGCTGTGATCGGTGCGCTGATCCTTGCTGCCGGGGAAAACAACCCGATGGACGCGCTGCGCAATGCGATGATCATTGGCGCGCTGCCATTCACAATGGTGATGGGCCTGATGTGCATCGCGTTGGGTAAGGCGCTGTTCCGCGACGGCCAGCGGGACAAACACGGCGTTTCTACACAAGCCGCCGAGTAAATCAGGCCAATCTGACACCAACGCCGCCCCCGCCTGGGGGCGGCGTTTCCTTTTTCCTCATGTCGCTTCTTGCAAGCAGATATCGCTATCAGTGAGGTGAATCGGCCGCGAATCCCCCAATGTGATACACAAGATTGGAGGATTGCCCGATGAACATCCGAACCGCGACCCGCGCAGGCGGACGCTCGGCCCGCCGCGCTCTGCGCACCGCACCGAACTTTGAAATGCTGCCCGGCCTGACCCGTGGCATCCCCTTGTGCGAGGTGATGGACGGCGCGCAGGTTGAGCGGATCGACAACGCTTCGATGGACATTCTCGAAAACGTAGGCGTGCAATTCCGCGACCCTATCGCGCTGGAAGACTGGAAGAAGGTCGGCGCCAAGGTCGAGGGCGAATTGGTCTACTTGGATCGCGGTCTGGTGCGCGAGCTGATCTCCACCATCCCCAGCGATTTCACTTATCACGCCCGGGATCCGAAAAAGAATGTGCGGCTGGGCGGCAAGCATTCGATTTTTGTCCCGATGACGGGTGCGCCTTTCCTGCGTGATCTGGACGACGTACGCCGCAACCCGACGCTGGACGATCTGGCGATGTTCCATAAGATCAGCCACATGATGCCCGCGTTGCATTCTTCGGCGCACCACATTGTGGAACCCTATGATCACCCGATCAGCCAGCGGCATCTGCGGATCACTTATTCGTCGATGAAGCATTCGGACAAGACGTTCATGGGCATGACCACCAGCCCCAAGAACGCTGAGGATGTGATGGAGATGTGCGCCATTCTCTTCGGAGAAGAGTTCCTTGAGAGCCACCCTGTCACCACCGGCAACTGCAATGGCAATTCTCCGCTGGTCTGGGATGAAACCATGCTGGGCGCAATGCGCGCCTTCTGCCGCCGCAATCAGCCGGTGCTGTGCTCACCCTTTGTGCTGGGCGGGGCCAACACGCCCGCGTCTGTGCCTGCTACCGTCGCGCAGCTGAACGCCGAGGCGCTGAGCGCGCTGGCTTATACTCAGGTCATCCGTAAGGGCGCGCCCGCGATCTACGGCCATTACCTGTCGACAGTCTCGATGAAATCCGGTGCGCCGATGGCGGGTACGCCCGAGATCAGTCTGATGAACTTCATGATCGGCCAAATGGCGCGGCACTACGATGTGCCGTGGCGGACGTCGAACACGCTGGGCGGGGCCAAGACGTTTGACGCGCAGGCCGGGTATGAATCCGCGACGACTTTGCAGGCGGTGATCCACGCCGGGGCCAACTACATCTGGCACAGCGCAGGTTGGAACGAGGCGGGCATGCACTGTTCCGTCGCCAAGTTCATCGTCGATGCCGAACAATGCGCCATGGCCTACCGCATGGCCGAGGGGCCGAAATGGCACGATTTCGATCAGGCCATTGCTGCGGTGCCGGATGTCGGCCCCGGCGGGCACTATCTGGGCCATCCGCATACGCAGGACAATTTCCAGGACGCCTTCTTCATGCCCGAGATGTTCGACAACAACTCGATCGAGCAATGGGTCGCTGAAGGTGAGGTCGAGATCACCGAACGCGCCCTGAACCGCGCCCGAACTCTGTTGGCCGAATATGAGGAACCTAAACTGGACGAGGCCAGGAACGAGGCTTTGCTGGATTACATCGCCCGACGCGAACGAGAAATCCCGGCGGCTGATGAACTCAACCAGAGCTATTAACGCAAACTCCCCGCAACTCACCCGCCCGGCCGACCGGGCGGGCTTTTTCAACTCTGGCCGGAGGATCAATGGACTTACACGGCAAAACAGCCCTTGTGACCGGAGCCGCGGGCGGAATTGGGGCGGCCCTAGTGCAGCGCCTGCGCCACGCAGGTGCAAGGGTGGCGGTCGCTGACCGCATGGTCGAGGGCATTGACGCGGACGCGCATCTGCCCGGTGACCTGCTGGATGGATCTTATGCGGACACGTTGCCTCAATCTGTTGCGGATGCGCTGGGCGGGTTGGATATCGTGGTTAATAATGCGGGCGTCATAACGCGCGGCTCGGTCACCGAGACGACAGATCAGGACTGGTCCCTGTCGCTGGGGGTGAATGTCGAGGCCCCGTTCCGCATCTGCCGTGCCGCGATCCCGATCATGGCGGCGACTGGTGGAGGGGCCATCGTCAATACCGCCTCATGCTGGGGTCTGCGCCCTGGCCCCAACCACGCGGTCTATTGCATGACCAAAGCGGCAATTGCGTCTTTGACCCAGTGTATGGGCATGGATCACGCGCATCAGGGCATCCGCATCAACGCCGTCTGCCCGAATGAGGTAAATACGCCGATGTTGCGATCCGGGTTCGAAAAGCGCGGGTTTGATCCAGACACCGCCGTGGCCGAGTTGGGCCAAACCGTACCGCTTGGCCGCATTGCGGAACCCGAAGACATCGCCGATGTGGTCATGTTTCTCGTCTCGGACGCATCGCGTTATGTTTGCGGCGCGCTATTGGAAGTGAACGGAGGCAAGCCGGTCTCATGACTCGATTTGAAGGCAAAACCGCACTTGTTACCGGCGGCCGCAGCGGTATCGGTCGCGCCATAGCTGAACGGTTACGCGACGACGGCGCGCGCGTGTTTACAGCGCAGCGCGGGGCCGACCCGGACTTTGAAGGGATTGAAGCCGATTTCAGCAAACCGCGCAGCCCGCAAGCCGTGTTGGATCATGTCATCGACCGGGCAGGGCGGTTGGATATCTTGATCAACAACGCTGGAATGATGCAGGAAGCCACGGTCGAAGATATGAGTCTGGACGACTGGCAGCGTACTTTGATGGTCAACCTCACCGCGCCTTTCTTGTTGATCAAAGCGGCCCTGCCGCACCTGCGCCAGACACGTGGCTGCATTGTCAATACAGGTTCGATCGAAGGGCTCGGCAGCAATCCCGGCCATGCAGCGTATTGCGCTTCCAAGGCCGGGTTGCATGGGCTTACCCGTGCGGTGGCGGTCGATCACGGAGCGGACGGCATCCGTTGCAACGCCGTTGCGCCGGGGTGGATCGACACCGAACTGAATGTGGATTTCATCGCCTCAATGCCCGACCCCGCGGGATTTCACGAGGATATCAAGCGCATCCATCCCGTGGCACGTACGGGCGCCCCCGAGGAGGTCGCGGCATTGGTGGCGTTCCTCGCCTCAGACGACGCCAGTTTCATCACAGGGCAGGTCTATACAGTCGATGGCGGTCGCATGGCCAAGCTGAGCTTGCCCTGATCATTCGTCCCGCGCGCGCCATTCTTTCCAGCGCAGCACGGCGTTTGCACCGATTTCCCGGAACGGCTGTGGGGGTAGGCGTTTGGGTTGGGCCTCGGCCTCGAAATGGCGGGTAATGTCCGAGCTGTGACCACAAGCCCGTTCCGCCGCCGCGATCCCGGTCAGGGTGCCGCGTGCGATGCCCAGTCCGTTCTGAACGCAACCGGAATAGACACCGGGTTCGATCTCACGCGTGACCGAGACGCCGTTGAGACTCAGGCACAGATGGCCTGCCCATTGGTATTGCATTTCCATTCCGGCCAGTTGCGGGAAGCGTTGGTCGAATTTGCGTTGCATGACTCGTGCGGCTCGCGCCAGATCGCGCTGTGTTGAGGCCATGCCAGGACGCAGCGCCGCGCAGGTGCGTGTGATGATGCGATTGCCGCCTTGTCCGGTGTCTATCCGTCGCATGGTGGTTCCCATCGGATCGGACGGCGTGACCCCCCAGCGCGGCTGTCCGCCCAGACGAGTCAGAGCATCGCTATCCAGTTCCGGCGTCATCGCGGCAAATAGAAACAGCTGCATCAGGCGGTCGCTTTCAATGCCAAAGCTTTCCAAATGACCGTTTACAGTGAGGATAACCGCGCCCGTACTCACGGTGCCGCCTTTCGTTGTCACCCGCCACGCGTTGCCCTGTTTTTCGAACCCGGTCACGGCAGAATTTTCGAACAGGGCCACACCTGCCGCAACCAGCCCAGCAGCCAGCCCTCGGATATAGCCCGCCGGTTGCAGCATTACCGTACCGGGCGTGTAGAGGCCGGACCGGTAATGCTTTGATCCGGTCAGGTCGTGCATCTGCTGAGGGTCCAGCATCTCGCTGGCTTCACCCAGTGTTTCCAAGTGCTTTGCATAGCTTAGGTTATGGGCCTGCCCCGCCGCGCTTGCCGCGCCATTCACTTTGCCCGCCGGGTCAAAGAAGTTCGGGTTGATTTGGTATTGTTCAACGGCCGAGCGCGCAAAGGCGATGGCCTGCCGGTTTAAGGCAACCATCGCCTTGCCGTCACCCGTACCTGCATAATCAACCGACGCCAGATCATGCGGCAGGTCGATCATAAAGCCCGAGTTGCGCCCGGCCGCGCCCTCGGCCACCCGACCGGCCTCCAGTACGACGATGCGGGCCTCGGGTTGCAACTGCTTTAGCCGTCGTGCCGCCGACAATCCGGCAAAGCCGGCGCCGACGATCACGAAATCTGCTGTCTGGTCCCTGTCCAGCTTCTGCGCGGGCGGTTGGGCGCCAAGGATGGCGCTCCAGGCCGCTGGCCCGCGATGGACGGGTAAGGTCCTGGCAGAGTAGGCGCTCAATCCACGGCCTCATCCGCGTCATCAGCCAAATCAATCCAGATGGTTTTTAACTGAGTGTACTGGTCGTGAGCGTGGACTGAGTTGTCCCGCCCACCAAAACCGGATTGCTTGTAGCCGCCGAAGGGCGTGGTGATGTCGCCCTCGCCAAAGCTGTTCACCGTTACCGTACCCGCCCGGATGGCCCGAGCGCCGCGAATGGCGCGTTTGGCGTTGGCTGTGAAGATCGAGGCGCAGAGGCCATAGTCAGTGTCATTGGCGATTTTGATGGCTTCGTCAAAGCCCGATACCTCGATCACTGACAGGACAGGGCCGAAGATTTCTTCGCGCGCCAAAGTGGCGTCATTGCCGGGAACTTCGACCACGGTGGCTTCGACAAAGCCATCTGCGGCCTTGCCACCGATCACCACATTCTCGGCCTGGTCCAGATAGCTGCAAACCTTGGTGTAGTGGCCTTCGCTGACCAGCGCGCCCATGCGGGTTTCCGGGTCCAGCGGGTCGCCGATATTCCATTGTTTGGCGTGGTGTGCGATGCGCTCCAGCAGTTCGGCCTTCACATCCTTATGCACGATCAGACGCGACGAGGCCGAGCAGTTCTCGCCCATATTCCAGAACGCACCATTCACCACGTGCGCAGCCACTCGGTCGAGGTTCTCGGCGTCGTCCATCACGATGGCGGGGTTTTTGCCGCCCATCTCAAGCACGACCTCTTTGGCGTTGCTTTCAGCGGAATAGGTCAGGAAGCGCTTGCCGGTGACGGTCGAGCCGGTGAAGGATACCATATCGATATCCATGTGCCGTCCAATCGGTTCGCCGACCTCTGCGCCACCGCCCGGAACCATGTTCAACACGCCACGGGGCAGGCCTGCCTCCATCGCCAGCTCGGCCATGCGCAGGGCCGTCAGCGTGGTTTCAGCCGCTGGTTTCACCACTACCGAGCACCCTGCTGCTAGAGCTGGCCCGATCTTCCACGCCAGCATCAGCAAAGGGAAGTTCCACGGCAGGACCAGACCTACAACGCCGATGGGCTCGCGCACCACCATGGCGATGTGATCGTCGCTGGCAGGTGAGACCTGATCGTAGATCTTGTCGATCGCCTCGGCGTGCCATTTCAGGCAGTGGATGGTTTCAGGCACATCTACAGTTTCGCAGTCAAAGATGGTCTTGCCGCTGTCGATGCTCTCCATCACCGCCAGTTCCCGCGCGTTGCGGGTCATCAGTTTGCACAGACGGATCAGCACGTCCTTGCGCTCGGACGGGTGCAGTTTCGACCAACGGCCATCGTCAAACGCCTCACGCGCCTTTTCGACGGCAAAATCCACGTCCGCCGCCCCGCAGGCCGCGATATCGGCCAGCTTGTCGCCGGTTGCGGGGTTCACCGTTTCAAACGTCTCGCCCGAGATCGCCGGGCGGTACGCGCCGTCGATGAAAGCACCGGTCGGCAGGGTCAGGCCTGCGGCGATGGATTTGTATTCGTCCTGTGTCAGCAATTCCATTGCTCAGCCCTCCGCCACGATATCTGCGATTGTTTTCTTCAGCACACGGGTCACCTGTTCCAGTGCGCGCTTGTCGTCCTTGTTCAGACCTTTCAGCGGAGGCCGCATCGCGCCCGCGTCGATCCCGTTCATGGTGACGCCATGCTTGATCGTCTGGATGAACTTGCCACCCTGTTCCAACACCCGCATCAGTGGCATCATGGCCGACATGATCCGGCGGCCTTTGGCGAAATTGCCTTCGATCACGCAGGCGTTGTAAAGCGCCACATGCTCGGCAGGCAGGAAGTTCGACCCGCCGCAGACCCAGAACGGGGCACCCCAGGCGAAGAACTCCAGCGCCTGATCGTCCATACCGCAACCAAGCTGGATATGCGGGTAATCCCGCGCCAGCAAATGAACCCGATTGATATCGCCCGAGCTTTCCTTGATTCCACAGAAATTCCGGCTGCGGCCTACGCGGTCGAGGAATTCTTCATTCATCATCGTTCCGGTGCGGTGCGGATAGTTGTACAGCATCACCGGCAGGTCAGCGGCCTTGTCGATGGCCAGCGCGTTCAACGCGTTTTCGCGGTCGGTCGGCACCGAATAGGGCGGGCTGGCCAGCAGGATCGCCTCCGCGCCGATCTCGCGCGCGCCAGCGGCCAGCGCAATCGAGTCCGGCGTCAGCATTGCCCCGGTTCCCATGACCAAAGGCAGGCGGCCATTCAACCGGTCATGCGTGAACCGAGCCAGTTCCAGCCGTTCGTCGACTGTTTGCGCATAGTTCTCGCCAGTCGATCCGCCCGAGATGAGGCCGTGTACGCCGTTCTCGATCAGGTATTCGATCACATCCGACAGGGCGTCCCAATTCACGCTGCCATCGGCGTGATAAGGCGTGACCACCGGGGTGTAGATCCCCTCAAACTTGAAAATCGGGTTCATTCCGTCCTCATGCAGGTTTCGACAGGGGCGGGAGGCCCATTGGGACATCCAGCGCGTCAGGCATCACGAACAACTCGATCTGGTCGCGTGACAGGTTCCAGTGATCCTCGGCCAGCTGCGCAGCAGCCGCCTCATCGCCCGCCTCGATGGCGGCGATGATGGCGTCATGCTGGGTGCTGGCCTCGGACAGGTTTTCAGACATCTTCGCCGTTTGCGGGCGATAAAAGGTCATCCCGACCCGGGCGTGATCGATCAGCAGCCGATTGAACGAGGGCAGCAGGTAGACGTTGCCAGACATCTCTCCGGTCACGTCGTGAAAGCGGTTATTGGCCAGCGCGCGGTCCTCGGCAGGTCCCGAGCGCAGCGCGGCCTTGAACGCCTGCTGCGCGTCCTTCAGGTCATCAATCTGCGCTCGCGTCGCGTTCTGCGCGGCCAGCCGCAGGATTGCGCCATAAACCATGGGCGCGGCCAGAAAGAAGTCGCGCAGGGTGGTATAGGACATCTCGGATACCCGCGCGCTGCGGTTGGTGCGCAGGTCCAGATAGCCTTCGCCTGCCAATTGCCGGAACACCTCGCGCAGAGGGGTGCGCGACAGGCCGAACGCGTCGGACAAATGTGCTTCATCCAGATCGGTGCCGGGTTGCAGGCGCAAGGTCAGGATAGACACGCGCAGGTGATCCCTCAGCGCGTCCTTGCGAGATTTGGCGTCGTCTTTCATCTCGGTCATCCCAATCAAGTGCGAATCGTACTGGCAGTTTGTGCTCTTTCTGTATTTCACAAAAATACAACTTGTATACAGAAAAAAATGATGCAGCATAAGCTGTCGAATGCACCAAGCTTTACGGACCGGCTCATGCCTCAACCACGCCACATCACGTTCATTCTGATCGAGGAGTTCTCGCACCTTGCGTTTTCCTGCGCGGTAGAGCCGTTGCGGATCGCGAATCTGGTCAGCGGCGAAGAGCTGTATGACTGGACCTTCCTGTCCGAGCACGGCGCGCAGGCTGTATGTTCAAACGGGTCCGTGACCTTGGTGCATGGCGGGCTGGACGCGCTGTCCAAAACCGATCAGTTGTTCGTTTTGTCCGGTATCCACATGCGCAACCATGTCACGCGCCCTTTGCTGGCTGCCTTGCGCCGGGAACGCGCCCGAGGGACGGATATAGGTGCGCTGTGTTCCGGTGCGTGGCTATTGGCCGAAGCCGGTTTTCTGGACGGGATGCAGGCCGCTATTCACTGGGAATATCACGACGCTTTCATGGAGGCCTTCCCCGAAGTGAACCTTGTCCGCAGCGTATTTGTCGCCGACGAAAAACACATCACGGCCTCGGGTGGGACGGCGACCGCGGATTTATTGCTGCACCTGATCGGACGTGATCACGGTGAGGAACTGGCCATCGCCGTGGCGGACCAGATGGTCTATAACGCGGTGCGCAATGCCACCGCCAAACAGCGGGTGTCGCTGCAATCGCGCAACGGAATGCGCAATGCGCATCTGGCCAAAGCGATCCACGTCATGCAGGACTGCATCGAGGCACCTGTTTCACCGTCGCAAATCGCCGAAGACCTTGGTATTTCGACCCGCCAGTTAGAGCGGTTGTTTGGCAAATACCTCAACACGTCGCCCAAGAAGTACTTTATGGAGCTGCGGCTGGAGCGGGCGCAGAAACTGCTGTTACAGACCGAAGCCTCGGTGACTGAGGTTGCCATGGCCTGCGGGTTTGAAAGCCCGGGCCATTTTTCGCGCGTGTATCGGTCTACCTTCGGCGTCACGCCGCATGCGCAGAAAAACAAAATCGACTGAATTAGCGCAGCGGGGGGAGCTGCTCTGACGTCGGCGAGCCCGGCTGATCAGGCGCTCACCCCCTGTCCCCGCTCGTACCCCCTCGTTAAATTCCAACTCGTAAACTATTGGCTCAGTTCGTAAATCGTATGCAAGCTTCACGTTTCTGATATGATCTTGGGAAAATCGAGGAGGTATTGACAGTGGATCACAAGCAGTTTCAGGAGTGGTTATCCCGCATAGACGGTCTCAGTCTGGCGCAGAGGCAGCAAGCACAGGCTGTGTTGCTGGGGGAAACTGAGCCATCCGCTTCGCTGGCAGCGATCGAAGCGCGCGTCGCCGAGGACCGTGAGTGCCCGCATTGTGGCACGCCTGGCGCGGTTTCGCGGGGCAAAGCCCGAGGGCTACAGCGGTATCAATGCAAGGCCTGCAACAAGACTTTCAACGCGGCAACGGGCACGGCTTTACAGGGCCTGCACAAGAAGGACAGATGGCTCGCCTTTGGGGGCTGCCTTGCGGATGGGCTGACCGTTCGCGCGTCTGCAAAGCGCTGTAATTTTGCCGTCTCTACGGCGTTTCGTTGGCGGCACCGATTTTTAGGCACGAAGGACCAGGACCCTCCAAAACTCAAGGGCATTGTCGAAGCCGACGAGACCTATGTTCTCAAGAGCCGCAAGGGCGATCGCAAACTTGATCGCAAGGCGCGCCGCAGGGGCGGCAAGGCCAGCAAGCGCGGTCTGTCAGACGAACAGGTTCCGATATTGGTTGCCGTGGACCGAGGCGGCACAACGGCGTGTTCCGTCCTTCCATCTGTCACAGCTGACAGCATACACAGCGTTCTGGAACCCCGGATTGATGATGACATCCTTCTGGTCACTGATGGAAACAACGTTTACCCGCCCTGCGCCAAGTCACTTGGGGTCAGACACGAAGCATTGAACCAGTCCGCCGGTGAACGGGTGCGTGGGGTGGCTCACATACAAACAGCCAACAATCGGCACAGTGGGTTGAAGGACTTCCTGCGCCGCTATCGCGGCGTTTCGAGCAAATACCTCGAAAACTACCTGCGATGGTTCGAACGGTGTGACCTGCTGAAATCATCGGCCAGATCCTGTCTCGCGACCGCGATTGGGACCTCATGCACACAATTTGCGAACTGAGCCAAACTATTTAGCAGGATTGAGTATTCATACATGTTGAAATGGGCATAACTATTACAAGATCGTGTCAGTTCTATGTGGGGAGCGGGAAAAAACTCAGTTTGCGCCGCAATTCGGAATGGCGCAAAAAATCAACATATAGCCAGAATTTCCACGTCGGAAACCGCTTACATTTGCCTTGAACGCGGATTTATGACATTTTTATTATGCCACTATTCGGACAGTTTCGGCAAAAAATGGCTTTAGATCACAAAGAGATTTCTTTGCAGCTTTCCATGTCTCCAACAGCAGTAGATGTTGGAGAATTGTCATGAATTTGGACTCTCACGAAGCCGCCACAGAGTTTGCCCCGCGCGTCATTTCCATCGCAAAGCGCGAACAGGAAATCTGTAAGGCCTCCAAAGCAGCCGAAGCAGCGTTTGAGAGAATCGCGCAGAGTGTGGGTAATAGCGTGCAGGGAGAGTTGCAGGACCGCGTGTTTGCGATCTTCCGCTGGTATTTTCTGTCTGCGTACTGCACCCGCCTGCTGACCGACGCGGCACATCGGCTTGAGCATCATACGCTACAGGTGTCGGTTGATATCTACAGTGCGGTCAAGATGGTGTTGTCAGACACAGAGATTGAGCGCGCGATGGCACTGGTCAGCATCGAACGCACTTCTCCGATGCTGGTGCGCGCCAACGAGATCGGCAGCCGTGGTCATACAGTTGGTTGGGTCGCCGCCGGTTTACATGAAAAAGGCGGTGAGTTGCCCGGCGAAATCCAAAACGCACTGACCGGAGCAATGGCAGCGTCCGCACGGATCAATTGATCGGTACATACTCTATAATCTCTTGGACTTGAATTTTGAAAGCCGGAGCCAGCGGTTTTCGGCGGGTGGCGTTGTCTTCAGGTGTCTGAGTTTCGCAACCGCTCGGAAAAATTCGGTGTATGCGCAGTAAAATCCATTGGAAACAGTGAACCATCTGAGGGTCCTGAGAATACGCTGGATTCGGGAGTCTGATGGTGCTGCTGGAGAGAATTGAACTCTCGACCTCTCCCTTACCAAGGGAAAATAGAAACACCAAATTCCGTTACTTTTTCAATCCCTTAATATGTTTCGCATCCAGCGGCTGTACGGCCCCTGTACGAATCCGGTCTCTCATTTCGCGGTCATCGCCTTCCACATGGGCGTAGATTTTGTCCGGTAGCGCCGGGTTCGACCAGCGGCCCGCCTTGGCGGCGGTGACCGGATCAACGCCCTGCCGCACCCTGAGTTCGGTGTAGAACCCGTGCCGCCCTGCCTGGTGCGGGCTGAGATAGTCCACGCCCGCGTTTTTGCAGGCGGTGCGCAGCGCGGCGGTGAAGCCGGATCGATCAGCATAGCCGAACATGCGCTTGGGCAGCTTGTAGTGGTGGCGGCGATTGTGCGGTTCTCTGGGCTTGAGATTGGCCATGGTCACCACCAGCGCCGTCGAGATGGATACCCACTGTTCCGGGTGGCCCTTTGAGGCGATGATCTTGACGCGCCCGTTTTGCAGATCGCAATGCTTTGGCTCAATAGCCACCAGTTGCGACACCCGCACGCCGGTCTCAAACATGAACTCGAGACCCGCTGCCACATACGGATTGGCATGCGGCTGAACGGCCCTGATCCAGTCCCAGCTTCCCGCCTTGCGTTCCGGTCGGCTTTGCTTGCCGCGTATCTTGTCCTGGTCCAAGCGCTGTTGCGATGTATAGGATCGAATGCGGATCGGGGGGCATTTGCCCCTGTCATGGGCGTTGTTGATAACCGCAGACACGGGCGTAATGACTTGGCGCTTCCATGTATCGGTGGAGGCGTTGGGGTAGATCACCGGGCCAAGGTCGCGCACTTGCTCTGGCGTGATCTTGTGGGCAAACTCATCGCCGATTTGGTCTAGGATCGGCAACAGGAACTTGGCCTCAGCCGGTTTGGCCTGGTAAAGCGTCACCGCATCGGCAAAGGTCAGCGCGGATTCTTCGCCAAGGATGTGACAACGGATCTGCCGTTCCTCTTCGGCTTTGATCCAGTCCCTTGCGCCAGCTTCAGTAGATGCGCCCGTGCTGCAGCGGTAGTAGTCTGTGATGGCAAGCCCGTTGTATTCGACGCGGCCTTTGACCCACCAGACCTTGCCCCTTGGGTACGGTTCGAGCGGCATAAGCAATTCTCCAAAATAACATCAAGCTGTTGCGGTGTGATAATCATCGCTCGGCCAATGATATGGCAAGCGTCGTGTTTGCGGGCTTTCTCGCGCAGGCTGCGCGGGCTGATGTCGATGCCACGTTCGGCCAGCAGGTCGCACCACTGTTCCGGCGATTTGCCGTTGTCGATGATAAACGATCCGGTGGGTGGCATCATGGACATCGGGTTGCCTCGTCATTTCATGTTCGAAAACAGATCGTCAGCGAAATTCATTCACAGGGATGCGGTGCTTGAGTGGTCAGCATGATCGGAGGGTGTGCGGTTCCGAGAATGGTCAGTCGGACCGCGCCGCCATCGATGAGCTGTTGCAATTCGGCGGGCGTGGGTTCCCAGACACTGGTCATGTGGTTCACGCCACCGATTTCTTCATCAAGGATTGCCAGAGCGTGATATTCGTCCTGTTCCTCGGCCAAAATGCGGGTGGCATTTGAAATTCGTAAGGCTTGCATGGTCCGTGATCCTCAGTGAACTTTGCCGCCGATGGTGGCGGTTTGGGCGGTGGAGACGCGGCCCTTGGCCGAAGCGATGGCTTTGGGCAGTTGCTTCTCCATGGCCGCTTGAAGCGCCTTGCGGTGCTTGCGGGGCGCGGATGCCAGTACGTGGCCCTGCACAGCCACCAGAGCGCCAGCGACAGCGTTGAGCATCGGCATTGCGAAATCGGATGAGGTGTCGGTTATCGCCTTGTCGATGGCTTCCGTCAGCAACTGCGTCTGTCGGGCTTGTTCGCGGCGGTATGCGTCCTGGTCGCTCATTGGTGGTCCTATTCAGATTTCTCTCAAGTCCCGAAGGCTTGCGTCTCGGGCCTCTTTGGCGGGTGCTACTGTGACACCTCGTTTCGACAACTTTTCCACGAAGGCAGCGCGGCGTGATGGGCGGTCACCCATGGCATTTTGACTATTCACGATGAGAACGTCGCCTTGGCGCAGGTGCGGCAGGAGTTTTTTGAGCTTGGGGCGGCGCGACATCTGGTGTCCCGACGTAGTCGTTTCGTCCCAGAAGACGATGCTGGCACCCAGCAGGTACAGGCGTGCGACCTCGTCTTCCAATTTGGCCCCGGAAGCGGGGACAGCGTAGCCCACCACTTTGGTGTCGCAGTCACTCGCGCCGTGTACGGTCGCCATGTGGTTTGGTTCGCAGACGCCACAGGTCATGGATCACATCCCCAACGCTTCGGTGTAGAGTTCCAGCACGGCCTGTTCTTCGGCTATGTCGTCCTTGTCGCGCTTGCGAAGGGCGATAACTTTGCGCATGACCTTTGTGTCGTATCCACGCGCCTTAGCCTCAGCCATGACGGCCTTCTGATGTTCGGTTAGTTCGTTCTTTTCAGCGTCCAGGCGTTCGAGCCGTTCGATGAAACTGCGCAACTCATCCGCAGTCACTCGATAGGCCTTGTCCTTTGCGGCGTCGAACTCTGGGTCTGGCTTCATTGGCGGCTTGTTGTGGCCCATTTTCCCGGCCTTATTGTTGCTCATCTGTCACCTATCGGGGTTGTGCGATACGGCCTCCCCGCAAGCTCACATACGGGAAGGGGCGCCCGGCACCGTGCGGGGCGTTCATTCCTCGTCCCGGCGAACGACGCCGCCGCCGATCTTGCGCTTGAATTTGGATTTGCGACCGCCGGGCAGAGGTGTCTTGCTCTGGTGAATTCCCAGATGCTTGGACCTCACACGGCGATCCTTGGATTTCTGGGCTACGTCACGTGCGGTCTTGGCCTTGTGGGCCTCTTTCAGCGCAGGCTGCAGGTTGCTTTCCCGGTTCTCTCCACCGTTCGCCAAAGCCTGGATGTGATCGAGGTCCCACGCATCACCTGCGTTGATCTTGCGCCCGGTGATGCCACACTTGCCGCCATAGGCTTCGAATACCCGCAGGCGAACACGTGGCGGGGCGGGGGTGTCAGGCGTTGCACCGATCCATTCCCTTGTCTTGCGCCCGGTCATGCCGCGTCCTTCTGGCGATAGCGGTTCTGGTACTTAGAAAGCTCTGGATCGGGTTCTGTCAGGTGAATGCCTAACTGGAGGCACTCGCGCTGGATCGTGTCCATGTACCGCACCATCTGGCGTACCTTCATCAGCCGGGTTACTCCGAAGTCTAGGTCACGCATGACACGCTGCTTGGCTTCGAAGGGCAGAGGCTTGATCATTGAGTCATAGGCTTCACGGAACTCGGCGCTGTCCTCTCGCATGATCGGAACACCGTGGCGCAGCTTCCAATCTGCCTGAACGTCAGCAGCATCCCTGTCACCGAGCTGCTTGGCGACTTCGGACGCCCAGAGCCATTGCAAGGCATTCTGGTCCTTAGTCCGGTCTCGACCCTGAACCCACTCCACGGTGATCGGCAGTTTCAGGTTGCTAAGAAACCGGGTGAAGTCGGACAGGTCGTCCACGGTATCAATCACGCGATGGGGCATTAGAACGGTATCTCGTCGTCGTCGATTCCGCCGGATGCTGGGGCAGGGGAACCGGACGGCGCACCATAGGGGTCACCATAGCCGCCACCGGCCTGACCACCACCATAGCCGCTTGACTGACCGCCGCCGTAGCCACCGCCGCTGCCACCTTCCCCGCGCGAATCCAGAAGGGTCAGCTCACCGCGATAGGGGCGCAACACAACCTCGGTCGTATAGCGATCTTGGCCGGATTGATCCTGCCATTTGCGGGTTTCCAGCTGGCCTTCGATATAAACCTTGCTGCCTTTGCGCAGATATTGCTCGGCGATGCGAGCGAGGGGTTCGGACATAATGGCCACGCTGTGCCACTGTGTGCGGTCTTTTCGTTCGCCTGTGTTGCGGTCTTTCCAGGTCTCGGATGTGGCGATGCGCAGATTGCAAACTTTGCCACCGTTCTGGAATGTCCGAACCTCGGGATCGGCGCCGAGGTTTCCGACAATGATCACTTTGTTGACGCTTCCAGCCATTATGCAGCGCTCCTGTTGCTCAGGGTGTTTTCCTGTTGGGTGATCAGAGCGGAAACCTCATTGGCCTTGGCTTCATCCATGCTTTTGAAGCTTTCCATATCGCGCTTGAATCTCGGGTCATTGGTGACCGAAGCGAGATCTTCCGCAGTTGCGCGGCTCTCTACTGCTGCTTTTAGCTGATCGCGCAAACCAATGGCTTGGTTGGGGTCGGAAACCTCGCGCTTGTCCTTGTCCTTCTCATAGAGAGCTAATCCAAAGGTATTGCCAAAGGTGCGCAGCGCGCGCTTCAAGGCGTCTGTCTCAGCTTCCTTCACCGCGCTTTCGTGATGGTCGGCAACGCTGTTGGGATTGCCAACGCCGGACCCAACAGCGGTCCCTTCACGGATCACGCCATCAATGTTCACCTTCACGGTACAGAGATAGCCGACGCGGTATTGGTCTTTGCCCCTGTGTTCTACTGTCTGTTCGGAAACCTGCTGCAGGCGGGTGACTTCGTAGGACCAGCCGTCGTGGCCGAAAATGCGATTGGCCTCGTCAATGACGTGTTTGCCATCGACATATTCCCCGAACTTGCCCGGTGCTGGTGGACGAACCGCCGAAGCGTCCAACGGCTTCTTGAGTTCTGCTGTGACCTTTTCCCAATCCATGATCAAAACCCCACTTGCAGAAAACGTTTGTGGATTTCGCGAACACGCCAGACGTCATCGCGGCAGTATTCCTTGATGGTGTCATGGTCTCCTTCGGCCCAGGCGCTGGCGACCATTGAGCCATCGAAGCCCTCTTTGCCTTTGATCCCGAGAACCTTGCACAGCTCATCAAGGCTGATGCGGTTGCCTGCACCGGCCCACATCGCCATGGTGTCGTTGACGTTCTTGTCCCAGGGCTTTGGGTCGCGCGGGAAGCTTGTCGGTCCCGGCATGAACATCCCAAGGGAAACAGCGCGCTTGCGCAGGAAGCCAACATCGAAACCGACGATGTTGTGGCCCACCAGGGTTTCGCTGTGATATTCATCCAGATCGTTGAAGAAGTCGGCGAGTACCTTGGCCTCGGTGCCGATGCTCTTGGCGTGTGAAACCTTGATTTCACCATCATTCTTGGCCCATGCGATGGTGCAGATATGACCCCGACCACCATCAAAGCTGGTCTTTGCCATGGCGTCTTGAGCCGCAGACTTACGGTTCTCGGACAGCCATTTTTCAATGCTTTCCGGCTTTTTGATATTGCCGGGTGCTTTCACCTTACGCTCAAGCTCCTGAGCATAGTCAGGGTCTTGGCAGGGAATGGTTTCAAGATCGAAATAGACAAAGCGCTGAGACGCATAGCGTTCTTCGATCGTGGTCATTTTTGCTTGAATATTCATGCTGTATATCCCTCCGGCAATGCGTTCAGATCGGACAAAATGGCCTTGGCGCGCTCGTAGTCGGAGCGGTTTGTGTAGAAGATGCGGCGTTTAGCGGCCCGCCACAGCGGGTTTTGGTATCCCGTGTCGAATGCGTCAGGCGCAGCCTTGGCCATTCCCTGCTCAGACAGGTTCAAGTGAATACGAGCAACGACCGCCTGACCGTTTCCGTATGGGTCTGGGTAATGCTGCGGAATCGAGTGTTTCATTTCATCACCTCCAAGGTGACCCCGGTGGCTATCTGGGTGGACAGGTGACGCCCACCGGGGTCGTACTCGCACCGGGGGGACAGAGGTCCGGGCGAGAATAGGTAAAGGGTTGTCAGGATGACGAAGAAAAAGCCGAAGTCTGCGGTCATAGCGAAACTCCTGTCATCCATTGGAAAAAGTCCGAATAGGCGATGTCCGCAACCAGAAGCGTGAACAGGCAGCGCTCCATAGGCGTCATCCAGTTCGTTCGCTTCGATCTGCGGCGCGTTCACGCACTCAAAGGTCTGCGGAATGGTATGGAGGGCTTTCACCTCCTGCGGCTGGGGAGAAGCCTCTGACGCGCTTGCCCTGCACTCGTTAACAACCGAACAACACTCGGTAACGGGCTTTGCGTCGAATACGTCCCGGCAGGTCCGACCATCGGGGGAGCGAGTGGTGGCCTTAGCGGTGAGACCCGCCGGGTTCTGCGCCTGCTCAATAGGCGCGGGGTTAAGAGAGGAGGCGATGTGGGTCACTGATCGTCTCCATCGTCCAGCCTGCCGTTAGCAAGGATCACAATGATGGCGGTGGTTCCGCAGATGCAGGAAAGAGCAGCAAGGGCGTAAATGAGGATTGACCACATATCCGTTACTCCGCAGCCAGTGACGGGTACGGACTGCGGTAGATCGCAACCTCCGCGTCGGTGAAGCGGGGGTCCGCGTCTTGCAGGTTCACCGCTTCCTTGAAGGTGGTCGCAACAACGAAGGCATCATTTGCGGCGTCCGGGTACGCCGAAGGGTCGTTGGCGTTGTCAATCGCGCGCTGAGCACCGCGAAGCAGAGCACCTACATGCCAAAACGCTTGACCACTTTGCTTGTCAGTTGAACGGCGAAAAACCAGATACGCGGGCTTCTCCGAAACCGGGCATCGGCTAGTGATGTCATTGACTGTCAGCATGTCCGTCTCCCTCGTGTCACAAGAGGGAAGATAAATGGAAGAAATGTCCATTACAAGACTAAAATGGAAAAAATATCCATTAATAATTTCACGCAAGAATAGAATCAACCAAGTTAAACGTGAAAATGTCAGGGGAACTGTCGCGCGGGGGGCCGGGCGCAAGAATAGCTGTCCTTGGAAATTCAATTGTCAGATAGAGTGACGCTGAGCCAAACGGAGACTGACATGGACCCTGAGGAAGACATCCAGAAAATACTGGACAGCATCAGTCCTGAGGCAAAGGCATGGTCAGACAGTATGTACATGTCGGCGCTGATCACCGGAGCCGAGGGCTTGGAAGGCGAGGAGCTGCGCGGGTACATCCGGATTCTTGTGCAGCTATCCTATGATGAAGCGGCCGGGGCTGCGTGACACACAAAGGAAAAGGGCCAGCAGATCGAACTGACAGCCCTTTTGTTTAGCTTGGATCTGTTCTTTAGAACGCTGTATCGACGAGCGTATTATAGGTGTTGTAACGCGGAGCCATTGCGGCGCGCGCAACACTGTTCAGCGGTGTTGCAGAAGTTCTTCCATCAAACGGCACTGTAAGTCCAAAGCGCAGGGTGTCTATGTCTGCGTCCGCTCCGCCCGCATCCAGGTTTGTGCGGGACAGTTCCACAGAAAGTTGCAGCGGAAAGTCGATCACATTGATGAAGTTGTAATCGACGCCGACCCCGAAAGTGGTTGCGTCTACATCGAAGTCTGCAAGGGACTGGTGCGATATGCCGCCAAACGCACCCCAGCCGGGTCCGAATTGATAGCGACCTCCAAAGCCAAGGCTATAAAGGTCCAGATCTATGCCGCTTACAGAAACGTCACTGCGTGCCAAATGCGCGCCAAAAACGCCTTCTTCCGTCGGTTGGTAGCGGACAAGAGCACCGTAGTCGAGAAAGTCATCGCCACCGGGTAGGCTGGGTGAGGTGTCTGTTTGGCCAATCCACGCTTCGAACCCCACGCCGTCCGCTACGTATCCGCCGGAAACGCCATAAGATGTCGTACTGCCCGACAGATCGAAGCCGAGACCGGTATCAAGTTCGTCATCGGCATATTCAAAGTAAGCTCCGATAACCGCGCCAGTTGAGAACTGATAGTTCAGGCTGGTGTCGAAATCATAGATGGTTTCATCGCCCGGAACGTCATCTGGGTCGATATAGACATATTTGGCGCCGAGCCCCCAGAACAGACCATTTTCGAAGTTTACGGTGGCCACGGCATCAGCGGTGAAGCTTCCAAAATCTCCGCCACCGCCAGAAATGTCGCCCGTGCCAAAACCTAAAGTTGCTGCACCCGTAACCTCTTGCGCAGCAAGAATACCTGGTGTTGCGGCCAGCAATGCCACAGTGAAAAATCTACCGAAATTAAACAACTCGAATCCCTCGTTTTTCTGTTTCGTATGAAATCTGTAATCCACAGTTTTTTGGCTCTGTAGTGAAATATCACTTCGAGACATTAGGGTGGTTAATTTCCGGGGCGGGTGTTGCGGGATCGCAATGAAGGCAAGATGAACGGCGCGTTATGGGCAAAGAAAAACCCCGCCGGGGCGGGGCTCTTACAAGCGGCTGTAAGATCGGTCAGGCAATGAAAAACCCCGCCGAAGCGGGGTTTTGTCAAAAATTCAAAGCAGGTTCTGCAGGTTGGCCTTTATTAGGTTGGGCCGGTTTCAATACTGTCGTTGCCGGATGAAACCTTATTTTTTCTTGTTCTTGACGAAGAAGCTCTTCCATTTGGTTTTCCCTGATCGGCTTCCCCTGCGATCTCGTGGTCTGTGTCTCCATTCGCAGCGGTCCCTTTGTTGATTTCCTCATATATATGGGAAACGTGCAGGAATTCTAGCTGTGGTTTAGGAAACCTGCAAGCTTCTCCGAGAGCGTCAATTAGTAGCTTCTCTTCGTTTGTTGCAGGTCTCACACGATTAAAAAGGCTTTTGGCCTCATGTTCATCGATCACAAAACCGTGGCTAGGATAGTTCCTTGACAGCGTAACCATGGAGTCTGCATCTCGCAAATTGCTAAACTTTAGGTTAAGTCGCGTGCCATAATATTCACCAACTCGCATGGCTCGAGATCTGGATCCTACTTCCTCTGGGTCAATCTGACCGAACATTGGAGCATACATAGATTCGATCAGCTCTGCGGCACTATGCGCAGCTGTCGCAAAAGAAACGACGCCACCACTTCCACTTACAACCTCTCTGACGGCGGTGTGAAATGTGTCGCGAGATCTTTGCTCTAACATGCTCAGTGCTTCGGTGATGTTCAGGCCACTTTCCAATGACATCAGGTTGTCTTGTTTGGACATCTGAACATCAAGTGGGCCAAGTTCTCCATATGGGCAGAAAACCAGTTCGTTGGCCGAAATGGCGAGAAGTGTACCTGCGCTCTTGCAGATTCCGGAAATGAGGATGCTGATGTCCTCATACTTTGACTGTAGATATTTCCCTATTTTGTAGGCTGCGTCCGGGCTGCCCCCTGCTGTGCATAGTATCAACGTAACCGCATTAGATTTCTGGTTTTCGGAAATCGATTTGATTACATCGAAGTCGACCAATCGTTCCATTGGCCCGGAATAGAGAAAGTAATCTCTGGTGTCAGACATGTCGCTCGACCCTCCTGGGGCGGTTTCTCGCTGCGACGCGGCTTGACCGAAAAGCTCAATTATGAGCATGGTCATCTAGGGTCTGTTGACATTTGGGATTCACAATTTGTCTGAACTCTGATTCAAGTTTCCAAAATGGAGGTTTGAATGGACGAAAACCGTTTTGTGATTTCGGATGATCTTTGGGAGAAGATGGCGCTGCTCCTGCCCGGCAAGGCCGGTGACCCGGGGGCGACGGGTCAGGATAATCGACGGTTCATGGAAGCGGTACTTTGGCGCGTACGAACAGGCGCGCCATGGCGTGACCTACCCAAGGATTTCGGTAACTGGAATTCGGTTTTCAAACGCTTTCGTCGATGGGCCAAAGCCGGTGTGTTTGAGAGTCTTTTCAATGCTATAAGCAGAGAGCCCGACCTCGAATACGCTCTGATCGACGGAACAATTGTGCAAGTCCATCAGAAGGCGTCGGGCGCAAAAGGGGGACTCAGCATCAAGCCATCGGACGCTCTCGCGGCGGGCTGACGACCAAGATTGTGGCCCTGGTCGATGCGCTCGGCAACTTGTTCCGTTTTCTGCTTCTACCGGGGCAAGCACACGACATGAAAGGAGTTGCTCCCCTGATCCAGGATGTCTCCTTCGGAGCTTTGCTGGCCGACAAAGCCTTCGATTCTGATTGGCTTCTGAAAGACCTTGATGAGCGCGGCGCTACTGCTGTTATCCCGCCAAAATCGAACCGAAAAATGCTGAGAGACTACGATACCCACATGTACAAGTGGCGTCATCTGATTGAAAATTACTTCGCAAAGATCAAGGAATTCAGAGGTATAGCAACGCGATACGACAAGACCGACATCAGTTACGCTGCTAACTGGCACCTCTGCGCTATGCTCGTCGCCGCACGCTGATTGTCAACAGACCCTAGCGAAACGTGAGTGGTGGACCGCGTCGCATCGCGGTTTTATCGGTTTCAAAACCCCGAGGCACTTGGGTTGGATCTAGTGCTTCGGGGGTACCCACACCCCTAAATAAGCGGCAATTTACATCTTTGTGTCAATAATTTGGCGACAACTATTCCTGTGGATAACTCAAGTTTTTTGTTGGTAACGGTGATTCTTGTTCCGTTTTCGTTCGAATGCTCCGTCAATACCCTAATTTGAACGCAGCCTATCAAGCCGAAGGTCGGGTATTCAAAAGGCCGCCCTTACAAATAACCGAACATATTCTATAATAAGCACACGTTTGTAGGTTTAACCGGATCGAGCGGGGGCGTGACAGTTCATTTGACTGCGTACATTTTTGATTCGCATCTCGCGGATCACTGATTGGCCGATTGTCCAACAATGCCAGCGTCTTCACTACCAATTGGAGTATCCGCCAAGGCATCCGGTAGTATTTGGTAGTAAAGGGCAAAAATTCTTGACCTAGGCATTTCCCAAGTTCACCGTCTAGAAACTGAGAAATTCCCCAGGGGAAACAAAGCCTAAAATGCGCAAGAAACACAACATCTGGTATTTCAGGTGGCCGGATAGTCATGCCCGCCACGCCGGATCACCACATATCGTGACTGGATGTTCTCTGAATGTTCCGGTATGGCTTAGGTGCAATGTGAGAGTCGAAAAGCTCGGATTCGTCCTTGAGCGCCTGTCACGATCCCTTTCCCGCCACAGCGGGTTTTTGCTGCCGAAATTTCAAGGATAGGGGGGGTATGAGCAATTATAGTTTGGGCGATCGCTGGTTCTTCTGGGTTGCCAAAATCACCGGAGCGTCCATGGATAAACTTTATTCTTCGGGATTATTGAGGTGCTCAATGATTGTTTTAGACAAGCTTGAAGGGAGCTTGTCCAGCTGGCCGCGATACAAGAAGTCTAAAGACACATCCCAACGCTCAGACACCTGATACCCCATCTCTATTTTTAAAGGTTTGGTGCCCTTTATTATTTTGGAATAACTCGAGCGGTCTATTTTCACTGTGTCAGCAAACTCGCCTTTCTCCAGGCCAGTCGCTGCACGTAAAGCGTCTAGTCTTCGCCCGACTTCTAACAAATCCATGGAGCACTCAAGTGGTTGGTTCGCTGGTGCTATTCTTTGTGACATTGGAAAAATTGCCAATCGAAGAAACTTCCATCTTGTAAAATGGAAGAAATGTCCATTATATAGGGTGCATGGAACACCCAAGCAGCGTTTATGAACTCATTTCAATGTGGCCTTCGCGGGCGGATTTAGCTGACGACATCAGCACGCCCGAAGAAAGCGTAAAGGTTGATCGCGTCCACAAGTGGGCGCAAAACGGAGCAATTCCGCAGAAATTTATGTCCAAAATCGTCAAGGCAGCCAAGAAGCGTGAGTTTCCGATCTCGGCACAACGCCTTCTGGATATCCACGAAAAATCCGCAGAGACCGCCGAATGAGCGTCGACGGAGATATCGCGCGCTCGCAACGAACAGGCGGGGGCCTCGGACAGAAGACCCCCGCTGGGAAAATGTTTTCGTACTCAAATCTTCACTCACTCGCATGTTCTGAACATGGCGTGACGGCAGGAGCAATCCAATGAGCAATGACCTTGTCGTTTCGCAAGAAACTGCGCAGCGATCATTTAAATCGGCCCTGAACCTCTTTGTGGGGCAGGGAAAACGTTACTCCTGTTTGGAGCTGTCTGCTGCAAGCGGTGTCTGCAAGCGTACGATTGAAAGCTACAAGGCGGGAGATGCGATGCACTCGCTAGAGCGGTATCAATCGCTTTGCTCTGTGCTTGGTCAGGCGTTCTTTGCGGCAACCATAAAACACCTGCCCTTTGAGGTTCGATCTACAGAGACGACCGACATTTCTCCTCCCCAACTTCTCACCGAACTCCTGCCCACCAGCGGGCTGATGGCTGAGTTTTTGGAGGATGGCCGCTTGGACCACCAAGAAAGAGCAAAGCTCAAGCCCGCCTTGGCAGACCTTCGCCAGCGCATCACCGAAATGGAAAACAGTCTGTCGGCCAACCGATGAACGCCTGCGTTCCCGAGAAGGAGTATTTCAATGCTATCTAATTCGAATGCCCGTCAGAGTGGGCGCGACCGGACCAGCGATAGTGCGCGCCCCATTGGAAAAGCGTCCGGTCGCAATCAATCCGAGCTTTCTGAGCTCGTAGAGAAATGCTCAAGCGCACGGGGCAGTTCGCGGCGCGCCGGGTCCACGAGATGGGCACCAAGTCCGAAACCGAAGGCCTGACCTACGGGTTGGAGGAACTGGTCGCACCGGAGATGTACGCACTGATCGACATCACCAACGACATGCTTGAGGATTCCGCCTTTGATATCGCCGAAGAGGTCGATTTCGAGGCGACCGAACAGTTTGCCGTGAAGGAAGGCCAGGAATTTGTTTCCGGCTCCGGTGTTGGCGAATTGGAGGGCATTTTGGTCAATGCCAAGGTGTCCGAAAACAATTCGGGCAGTGCGGCAACCGTTGCTGATGCCAACGGCCAGGCGGATGGGCTTCTGACCCTGAAGCATGACCTGAAATCATCCTACGCGCGCAATGCCAACTGGCTGATGAACCGCAAGACCATCGGCTCGGTGCGCAAGCTGAAGGACGGCAACAACAATTATATCTGGATGCCCGGTATTGCCACCGGCGCACCGAACACCATCGACGGTGACCCGTATATGGAGTTCCCGGATATGCCGAACGAAGGCGCCGGTGCCTATCCCATCGCCTATGGCGATTTCCGCCGCGGCTACACCATGCTCGACCGCATCACCATGGAACTGCTGCGTGATCCCTACACCCAAGCCACCGGCGGCATGGTGCGGTTCATGTTCCGCAAGCGGACCGGCGGCAAGGTCACTCTGGCCGAGGCCTTCCGCAAGCTGAAATGCGCAGCCTTATGAGCGTTGAACCGGCTTTCGGGCCGGTTCCCTCCTGAACTCCTCACAAAGGAACA
Source organism: Ruegeria sp. (assembly GCF_965221235.1). Taxonomy (GTDB): domain Bacteria; phylum Pseudomonadota; class Alphaproteobacteria; order Rhodobacterales; family Rhodobacteraceae; genus Ruegeria. The sequence goes on along the minus strand of NZ_CBDCRS010000004.1, from coordinate 966,320 downwards.
GATCCATGCAAGATCTCATGAACAACATTCATCCGGTCCGCGCGATCAGCCCGGTTTCGGTCTCCGACGACACCGCCCAGGTGTCTGAAATCATCGACCTGCAGGGCTACGACTCCCTGACCTTCGTCATTCTGACCGGTGCCCTCGGCGACGCGGACGCAACATTCGCGGTGCTGGTCGAGGAAGGCGACGATCCGGCACTGAGCGATGCAGCCGCAGTCGCGGACGTTGACCTGATCGGAACCGAGGCCCTGGCCGGTTTCCAGTTCGATGATGACGATGAAACCCGCAAGATCGGCTATTCGGGCGGCAAGCGCTATGTGCGCCTGACCGTAACGCCAGCGGCCAATGCCTCGGCGGCGCTGCTGGCGGCCGTTGCGCTGCTCGGTCACCCGTCTTCGGCACCGACCGCGAATCCTCCGGTCTAACGCTGAATGATCCGTGACGGGCATCAGGCGGACGCCCGTCCATTTCCAATCATGATGGGAGACAATCATGCGCTGCAAAATCCTGAAATCCTTCCCGTTCACGCGCGACGGCTTCACGATGGAAGAGGCCGTTGAAGGTGAATTCGAGGATATTCCCGCCGACCTCATTTCGGGTCTGGAAAAAGAAAAGATGGTGCAGAAAGCGCCCAGCAAAGCCGCCAAGGCAAAAGCCAATCCAGCACCCGACAAAAAGATGGATGAGGCCCCATTGGAAAACAAATCAACCAAGGCGGAGTAAACCGCCCATGTTGATTGGCCGCATCGAAAACGCAACGCGCTTCATCGGGAAATCCCAGGGGTTTCTCGGACTGCCCATTCGGGACGAAATTATCGAATGCCCCGTTTTTGGTCCGGGCACCCCGCGGATGCTGACCGCCTGGCAGCCTACACCCGACGAGGTCGCGGCAATCAAGGCCGGTGCGTCCATCCACGTTTCCCTGCACGGCACCATCCATCCGCCAATCATGTTGTCCGTCGGTCAGATCCCGGCGGATTAGGTTCGGCGGTTATCTGAGGAACTACGATGGCTCTCGACGTCACGATCAGCGGAACAACTTCCGACAGTTACGGCGATCTCAACGCGATCAAGGCGCGCTGGGATGCAGTTGGCTACGACTATACCGGCAAGACCGACACAGAGATCGAAAAGGCGGCCCGGCGCGCTACGGATTGGCTGGAAGGCCAGTACCGGCCGCGTTTCCCTGGCAATCCGGCGGATACCGATCAGCGGCTTCATTGGCCTGCATCAGGTGCCACCGACTTCTACGGCAACGCGATCGATGACGCCTCAATCCCGGTGGCCGTATTTCACGCCCAATGCGAGGCGGCTTATCGCGAGTTGACCGTGCCCAACAGCCTGACGCCGGACTATGTGCGTGCCAAGGTCTCCAACCTGAAAAGCGCCAAGGCTGGCCCGGCCTCCGTGTCTTACGAGACGGGCGCCCTGAAAGGTGATGTCAGCGACCTACAGCCGCTGCTGACCTCCGTCGAAAACATCCTCTCCCGCATCATCAGCCACCCGATTGGTTTCGGCGTGGTGTGATCTCTACTCCTTCGAAAGGAAATCCCATGAAACTTTTTACCCGCTTCGCAGCGGCGCTTTTTGCGCTGCTTCTGCTTCCCATGGCCGCTCTGGCGCAGTCCAAGGCGGACGCGCTGGAAAACGACTATCTCGACCTGATCTTCAACGCCACGGCGATTGCCGATCTGGCGGAGAATGACAGCACGTCACCCGCGACCAACCTGTACCTGTCGCTGCACTCGGCGAGTCCTGGCGAGGCCGGGGATCAGTCCACCAACGAATGTGCCTATACCGGCTACTCTCGACGGTGCCGCTCTCGAAATGGACGGCAAGGAATTCACCTACGATATTCCTGCACCCTTTGGCCCGGATCGGGGCCCGGCCACACTCAAGATCGTCGCCAGACCCGCCGCTTCTGTGAACGCAGAGTTTCGCGCGGGTTTGGAAGCAATCATGCACGAGGCCAAGGTCCATGACCTGAAATCCGACAAGGCATACAAGGCCAGCGAAGATGCTGATGCGTTTGTCAAAGCACGCACCGAAGGTGCCAAATGGGTGCAGAAATCCATCGCAGTCCTGAACTATGATCACTGCATTCTGTCCTGGCAGACCGATATCCAGAATGGTGGCAAGGACCTGGAACCGACGCGCGAGAATTTTGTGGGATTGGCCGAATACGAGCACCCGGTCATCGCCGATCTCTTCGCCAAGATTCAGGCGGACCTGTCCGACCACGAAAAGTTCAGCCTCGACGCCGCCGAAGAGGCGCAGGAGCAAGAGGTGGGAAACTCGTAGAAGCCCTTCGGTCTCAGCTTAGGCTGGATGGGCGCTACGAATACCTGAAACGAAAGGCCGATGCGGGCAACGTGTCCGCGCAAGCCGAACTAGCCAAGATCACATGGCCGGACAACCCCTTGTTCTGGGAGGCTTTTGCCTATCTGAGCCGACGCCGTCAGGCTGGTTTCAACGGGTCAGAACCCATCCAGCCCGGGGCCATCTCCGAATACTGCAACCTGTTCGGGATCACCGATCAGGCGCAGCGCATCCGGCTCGCCATGGCGATCGACAAGATGGATGAAGTGTTCCTGGGATGGGGGAAGGAAGAGGAAGGCTAGCTGGGCTTCTCGATTGGGGGGAGCCCGGCGCGAATGCGATCTAGGTCATCCTTAAGGCTTTGAGTTGCAGGATCGAAGTTTTCTTCGTCTCCGCCAATCCTTTCAGCTTTCGACTTCTTATCTGGGTGGATCTTCGGCCCCACGGCATCCCGGATGTCAGTGAGCAGGGAAATCACCCGCTCAAACGCCAAGAACAAAATGCCTGCAATCGCTGTAGCGATGGCTAGGGCAATAAGAAACGGGCTTTCTTCACTGAGGCCCCACACCAGCACGCCCAAGGCAACCAGCCAGTGCAGAAAAGCAATCACGGTCAGTATCGGCATTCGAAATTCCTCTTTCCAGTAAGGGGATGCAACGACGTGCCTCCAAAAATGTCAACAGGAGGTTGATTTGGCGACACTCGAACTCAACGTCGAACCAACCAGTGCAGAGACCGGTTCGCAACGTGCCGAAACTGCCTTGGCAAAGGTCAAGCGCGAGGCTTTGGCCGGAGAACGACAGCTTTCCGATTACGTCAACACTCTAACCGGCGTTGGCCGACAGTCGAAAAGCGCGGCGGATTCAGCCAACAACTTCGCAAGTGCCATAGCGAAGGAAGAAAATGCGTTTGATGCCCTCAAGGCATCCCTTGATCCGGTCTATGCGGCCAAGGTTCGGTTTGAGAAACAGGAGCAGGAAATAACCCGCGCCGTTCGTCTTGGGATCACCACCCAGGAAGAGGCGAACCGTGTACTGGCGCAGGCAAAAGGTAGATATGACGCCACCGCTGCCGCCGCAGAGTTGCTGGCTAATGCACAGGCAAGAGCCGGGGCGTCGACGCGAAACTTTACACCGGCCATCAGCAACGCTTCGTTTCAGGTGCAAGACTTTGCAATTCAGATGGCGGCTGGTACCTCTGCGTCAGTCGCGTTCGCGCAGCAGGCTCCACAATTCCTTGGCGCCTTGGGTTTTTCTGGACAGCTCGCCCTGTTTGGATCTCTGGCAGGTACGGCTGTCGCTGTGGGTGCGGCTCTTTTGGGCGTGGGGCATGACGCGGAGAGCGCAAAAGATCCGGTCGATGCCCTTGCGGATGCGATCGGAGATGTGAATTCCGCGCTTGGTGGCATCGAGCGCTACGACTTCGATACCGTTCTCGATGGCATGCACGCCTCGGCTGTCGACATTCGCGATGAGTTTGTAGGCATTCTGGCGGTTATTGACGAGGTGCAGGCTAAATCCCTCGAAAGTGCGCTGCAGACACTGCGGGATCAGACTGGCCTTCAGGATGCAATTCAGGGTCAGATCTTCCAGGAATCAATTGCCGGGCAACTGGGTGCCGCAGCGCCGGAGTTCGAGTTCTTCGGGTTGGACAGTCTGAACGAAGCTTTGTTCGTTCTGAATGCGATCAAGGACATTGAAGGCGAAACACGGCGGGAAATCCTCCAATCTGTTGAGGCTACCACGGAACGGCTGCGTCTGCGTGGCTTGCTGAATACCGAGGCAAAGACCCTGCTTGCCACGATTGCGGATGAGCTTGGTCTTGATCAGGAAATCGTTGACGAGGCCGACCGGCGCAATCAGCGCATGGAGGAGTTCTCGAACTCGATCCGCGGCGCGCTGGGGCTGACACAAGACGCGGTTGGGGAAACCAACTCTTGGGCCGCCGCCATGGGCGGTGTTGCCGATGAAATCAACGCGATCCTGTCGTCGCTGTCGGGCATTTCCAACTCGGCACTCAGCACCGCGGCCGCTCAGGTCGAGATCGACGCGTTGCGCGCAGGCAAATCCATCAAAGAAGCGTCTCAGGCCGCGGCGGATTTCAAGTTCGAGACCGAGACAGATGCATTGGTCACGGGGATTGAAAGCCGCTTCGGTCGTGCCGGTGAAGTATTCGGATCTTTGGTGCGCGGCGCTCGGGAATACGGTCGCGAGGTCGACAAGACCCTCGATATTGAACGCGAGGCGGCAAGAGAGCGGGAACGTCTGTTAAGAAAGGGCGAGCGCTCCGGTGCCAGCGACCTCAAAAAGGAACAGCGTGAACTTGAGCGCCTGTCAGGCGCCTATGACAAGCTGATCACCAGCATTGACCCCGCAATTGCAGCAGAGCTTGCACTGAGGGATTCTACAAGCGCGCTGAACGTCGTCCTGGCACAAGGCGAAATCTCCACCCAGACTTACAATTCTGCTGTTGCCTTCCTTCGGGAAACCATTGGCGACGAGTTGTTGGCAAACAGCCCGCTTGCGCGGGGTATTGAGACGCTGAACGACGCGCTGGCCAACGGCATTATCGACATCGACCAGTATACCGGGGCGGTTGATCGACTACGCCAGAAGCAGGACGAAGCAGGACAAGCCACCGGGATATGGGGCTCAACGCATCAAAGCATCTCGTCGGCAATCGTCGGCTCGGTAAGCGATATCGACAGCCTGTCTTCTGCCTTCGGCAACTTGGCGTCCCGTATTGCGGAGGCGTATATTCAGGCTTCCCTGTTCGGAACGGGGCCGCTCTTCGCAGGAGGCGGTAGTGGTGGAGGCTCCGGCCTGTTTTCCTTCCTCGGCAACATCCTCCCCTCGGCCAACGGCAACGTGTTTTCCGGCGGCAACCCGGTGCCCTTTGCGAATGGTGCCGCGTTCCAAGGCGGAAACGTCGTCCCCTTCGCGAATGGTGGAGTTGTCGATCGTCCCACGTTTTTCCCCCTCAAGGATGGCCGGACGGGCCTCATGGGTGAAGCCGGAAAAGAGGCGATAATGCCGCTGCAGCGCGGTTCCGATGGCGCGCTCGGGGTCAAGGCAGAGGGTGGGCAACAGCAGCAGCCAGCCTTTGGTTTCTTCATGGATGAAAACCTGTTCGAGGCCTGGGTGCGTAAGCACCGGGCGAAATCGGTGATGATCCGCACCATGGAAGAAGCGGGGTTCCGCCGTGGCTGAGTTGTGGCCTTTCATGCCGGAACACCGGATCGGGGAAGAACTGGTCTGGGTGACGGACATCCAGCCGACGCAGACCGGGGAGTTTCGCAATTCCTTGTCAGAGGGACGGCAGTTCCTGGCCAAGCAGTACCGGATGACCGCGAATGAGTTGGTGATTGCCGAAGGGCTGATCGACGCCAACCCGGCGGCGGACTGGTACGTGCCGCTGTGGTTCGAGGAAAGCCTTGGTGGGACGATCTCTCCGACCGACACGACCATCACCTGCGACACGGACGGGTCTTATAAAGCCGGTGGTCGCGCCGTCATCTACCAGGACCGGGAAACCTTCAGCGTTGTCGAGATCGACGCGGTAAACGCCGGGTCTCTGGGTCTGACCGCCGCGGTTGGCGCTGCATATACCAACCCGGTGATTGCGCCGGTGGTGACGGGATTTGCCCCGGCGGGGCTGGAATTCGAGCGCCGCTATCACAACGACGTGGTGTCCTCGATGCGCTGGTGGGTGCGGGGTCGCGACGAGACTGCGGCAAGCCCGTTTGCACAGTTCAACGGTTTGGACGTGGTCAGTGACATCTCCCTGGCCATCCAGCCGATCAGCGGCGGTGTGCGTCACGAGGTGGAGATCCTCGACAATGGCTTCGGCACGATCGACATCACGGCTATCCGGGATATCTCGGAAAAAGCCTATGGCATGAACTTTCAGGACGAGGGGCTGGCCGCCAAAAAGCGCCGGCGCGAGTGGCTGAACATCGTTCGTGGTCGCGACCAGGCGTTCTACATGGCGACCCGGTCACGCGAAATCCTCGCGGCAAGCCCAATCGGTGCAACAGACAATGTGATCTCGGTGAAGCCCGCTTTGCCGAATATCACCGACTATATCGGCCGGGTGATTTCCATCGGCGGCTCCATCTACCGCACCATTGCTGATGCGGTTGTGAATGGTGCCAACCACGACCTGACGATTTCACCAACGAGCCAGGCTTTCACGGATCCGGAAATCTGCTTTCTGCGCAAATTCCGCTTCGATCAGGACGCCATTGAAATCGAGCACGAGGGTATTCGGTCCTTTGGCCAGATCGTCCTCAAAGAGGTGCCGGCATGAGTTATGACGCCCTGTTGCAGTGGATCAGCGGCAAGCGCCCGATCTGGCTTTACCGCATCCGGCTGGGGAGCACGGAAGAGTTCCTGACCTCGCGGGCTGCGGATTTCACCCACGCCCCCGGCGGCTTTGGTGATCCGGCACTGACAAATCGAACCTGGGCGGGTTCTCCGACCCGGCACACCCAAATCAGGTAAACCTCCGCCGAGGAACGGGCAGAGACGCGTTTACTTGTGTCGCGCAACAACGTGATGGCGCAGAACATCGCCGCCGATGAGGGGTTCTCGGAAACCGAAGTCACCATCTACAAGACCTTTTCAAACGATCCTGACGGGGAGTTGGTGCGGGTGTTTGTCGGGCGGATTCGCGGCATCGAGCAGAAATGGGCCCGCTACGAGCTGATTTGCGAGAACGACTTCACGGCGTTCAATGCAAAGGCACTGGGTCAGGTAGTGCAGCGTCCCTGTCGTTGGGCGCATTACCACACCGGCTGCACCCTGAATCTGGCTGACTGGCAGGTTCCAGGGACAGCCACGGCGCTCTCAGAAGATGTTGTCACGGTCACCGAGGCGGCGTTGCAGCCGGATGGCTATTATTCGAGCGGGGTCATCCAGTTTGGAACCGGCATGGCGATGATCCGGGCACATGCGGGCACCCAGCTGACCATCCTGGGGGTTCTTCCTGGTCTGGCGGACGAAATCACCACCAACGGCTCTGCGTCGGTGCAGATCGCGCCGGGCTGCAACCTGTCTGACGACCTAACGACGGGCGATTGTCACAACAAGTTCAACAATCTCCTTAACTTTGGCGGCTTTTCGAAACTGAGTGAGAACCCCTTCGACGGACGGAGGATCGACGGATGAACTTTCTGCTGAATTTCGCCATCGGGCTGATTTTCTCGGTCATCGCCTCGTTCTTCGTGGACCGGCCAGAGGGCGTAAAGCCCCAGAGCTTTGACGAAAACAGCGTCACCAAGGAAGAGGGGGCCGATATCGGCTATCTCGTCGGCACCGCATGGCACCCGGTGCAGCCGCATTGGGACGGGAACCCCAGGAAGATAGAAATCAAATCCGATACGGGCAAAAAATGACGGTTCGCATCAGGTTCTGTGACTTCCGGGCTGCGGAAGTCTGCAAGGATTCCCGGATCCTGTTTTTCAAACGTTATGCGGATCAGCTGGACATCACCTGGCGGGACTTCCTGCGCAATGGCGCGACGGCCGATCAACTGCGCAAGGCCGGTGATCAACTCGACAAGATCGATGAACTCGAAAGAACCGCGATAGAACGGGAGGCCAAAGGTGGGCGGTAAAAACGACGACCAGGTCATCGGCCACAAGCATTTTCGCGGCTTTCACTTTATTGGCCCAACCGATGCGGACGCGCTGCTGGCGATCCGGATGGACGATAAGATTGTCTGGGAGGGATATCAGGGCCAAGGGCGGTTGCGGATTAGAAAGCCCAACATTTTCGGCGGCGACGAAAAGGAGGGGGGCGTTTCCGGCTATGTCGATGTTTTGCTAGGCGGCAATACGCAAGGCGCGAACGACTATCTGCAGAAGGTCTGGAACACGACAGCCATCCCTGCGTTTCGGGGCGCCGTTACTTATGTCTGGCGTCGTGTCTATATCGGCAACAGGCCAATCCTTAAGCCATTGCGCCACAAGTCGGTTGCCATCAATTCGAAGTATGACAACTGGTATCCGGAAAAAGCCCGGGTCAATGCAGAGGGCCGGATCAGCAACGCAGCGCTCTACATCGCGATGGACACGTCAGACTCGATGGCCATCGGCAGCCGGTTGGCCACCCAGCGTGACGCGATCAAGACCTTCATCGACAGCCTGAAAGGCTTCCGGAACGACGTGCGGATCGTATCCTACGCCGCAACAGAGCGGGCAGCAATCGAACGGCTGAACTGCACAGACAGCGATTACGATGACATCAAGGATTGGCTGGATACGCAGACTACTACCGCGTTTGGAACGGATTATGACGCGGCGGTGTCTTCAGCGCCTGGGTTTTTCAGCCGGGCCGAGGGGGTTGATTCCTACACTGACACTTCGTTTTCCGGGCTGATTTCGGAGGCCGTTGGCGGTCTGTTTGACAATGGCCAGACCGAAAAGCAGCGGGTGGTTGTTTTCGTCACGGACGGCGAGCCGGTGCCGACCTCTTCGGCAACCGATGCCGTCGCTACTCTCGCCACTATCGCGGATGTGCGGGTGCATTGCTTCAACATCGAACTGACTGACACGACCTACACGGATATGCTGGACAACACCCCGGGGGATGGGGTTCCGGTGGTCTCCGGCGCGGATCCGGACGACCTGTCAGTCGCTCTGGCAAATGCGTTTTCCTATTGGTCGGATATCAACCCGGCGCATGCGTTTCGCGCTCTGGTGGTTGATCCCGTTATCGGTGGCAATGACGACCCTGCCTCAATCGGAGACAGTTTCACCACCTCTGCCGATCTCTACTTCAACGAAGGGATGGGGGTTAACTTCTTTTGGAAGGGCGGTACGCGGGCAGAGTACCGACGCCAGTTAGAGGAACATACAAACAGTCGCCTGTATCGTAGCCGCCAGACCGGCAAATGGGAGCTATATCCCATCCGCAAAAACTATGTGAAAGCCAATCTCCCGGTTTTTGACAAGACGATCATCAAAAAAGGCGATTGGGCAGAGGGGCCGGTCAAGCCATGGCAGCGCGATTTGCCCAACCAGGTAACGCTGCAATACACGCGCCGGGACAATGGTGAGAAGGCGTCCGTCACCAGCTTCAACATCGTCGGTATCCAACTGGCGGGTAAAATTAACCCGGTCACGATTGAGAGGCCGGGGTTCAGCTATGAACCATTGGCCACACAGGTTTGTGAGCGGGAGAAGATCTCGCGGACGGTTCCGGGTATCCGCGGCGCCTTTTACGTGGCCTATCTCGAACCCCAATACCACGTCGGATCTCCAATCCGGATCAACCAACCCGAACTTGGGATCAACGATGTCGTCTTTCGGATCAAGGAGATCGGCGGCGAAGGCATGGAGAATTACGAAACGCTTCTGACGGTAGAGCAGGAGCGTTTTGATCAGCGCACGGACATTCCGGTTGCCGGTGTTTCCGACAACGTCATACCGGACTATGCGCAGGCTTCGACAATCCGACTGGTTGAGGAAGCGCCGTATTACGAACTTGTTCAGCGTCTGGGGCAAAGCAGCATTGATGACACGCTTTCCGGCGAGCCAGATGGTGGGTTGTTCCATGCAACGGGCAACCGGCCAACGGACACGCATCTGGATATGGGGCTTGCGGTAGACAGCGGTAGCGGCTGGGGTCGTTCCGGTGTTGCGCGCTATTCCCCTGCCTCGACGACCCTCACCGCGTTGACAAGAGCTGCTGACGATACCTCTGTCGATATTGCCTGGATGGATGGTCTTGAAACCGTCCAGGCGGGGTCACTGGCCTATATCGGCGGAGAGTATGTCCGCATCGACAACATGACGAGAGTTGGTGACGTTGTCACTGTCACTCTTGGCCGGGCGTGCCTCGATACAGCGCCAGTTAAACATGGTGTCGGGACAGACATAATCTTCTGGCAGGGCAACGCAGAGTCGGATCAGGTTACCTATCTTGTATCAGAACAGGTCGACATTCGTCTGCTTGGGCAAACCTTTGACGAGACGCTGAATCTCAGCGAAGCCCCCAACGACCAGATCACCTTCAACAGCCGCGCCGTCCGTCCTTATCCCCCGGGTGCGTTTACTGCAGACGGGGAATACACCGATGACAGGTTGTTCGACGGCTCGGTCGATCTGGCCTGGACGCACTCCGACCGGACGCAACAGACCACGGGCAGTATCGAAGATCACACGCACGGCAATATCGGTCCCGAGGCGGGCACCACGTATCAGGTCCGCGTCAAGGAATACGATTCCGGCGACACGCTGATTTCCACGCTGATCGATACCAATGTCGGTACCGCCACCAGCTACACTGCCGCACCCACGCCATCGGCAACAGCGGCGTATCTGACATTCGAAGTCGCGTCTCTGCGGGACGGCTACGAGTGCTGGCAGGTTCCCACCATCAAAATGATAACAACCATCCGCACCACCGAGGCAGGCGTGGATCGTACCACTGAGGACGGCACAACGAGGACACTGGAATGACAACCATTACCCAACTCCCTGACGCGGGCACCCTGAACGGCGACGAGTTTGTCGAGACCTCGCAGCCGTCCACGACCACGAAAATCACCGCCACGACGATCAGCGCGCAGGCGTCCGACAACAGCTACAACGATTCCGGTTCCGGGTTTGTTACGGCGGGGTTTGCGGTCGGAAACCGGGTGGTTGTTGCGGGCTTCTCGGGCAATGCCGTCAACAATATCACGGTTGCTGAAATCACGGCTCTGACAGTTGCCAAGATGACCATCGGCGGCACGGAAGGGGACGTTATTGTCGATGAGGCGGCGGGCGACAGTGTGACGATCTCGAAATGGGAAAGCCGCAAGGCGCTGATGAGCAACATCGGCACCGGCGGCGGGGGCGGTGGGGGCGGCACCCTGACGCTCACCGAGGGCATGCAGACCATTTCGCCCAACAACACGGTCAGTAGTTACGAAATTGATATCACTGGATTTCAGGAAGTCGAAATTACCGCAATCGATGTCACCTTTGCGGCGGCGGATCGTCTGGAAGTGCAGTTTTCGACGGATGGTGGTTCGACCTGGGAGGCCGCAAACACCGACTACGTTCAAAGCTATTTCGATGCTGTCAGCGCGGTCGCGGCGTATTCGGCAGGCAGTTTTCCGCTCGGCTTCGGAGCGGACACGGACGGGGAGCAAATCGCGGCGCGGTTCTGGGGGCTGCAGGTCGGGCGTCCGTCCTACTACACGATGGGCGGTCATCACGTCAGATCTGCAAACAGAGGTGGGGCTGCGTCTGCTCGGGTGCGCGGCGGCTGGACGGATTTCGCCGGTCCCGTGAACCGCATGCGGATCATTTCGGGCAGTTCGAACAATATCTCCGGCGGGACGATTATTGTGACCGGTCGAAAAAACCAGTTCACCCATGGCAGCGGTACACCGGTTCTGGGTTCCGTCGCGGGGGTTGACACAATTACGGCCAGCCTGACGCCAGCGCTCTCCGCATACAGCGAGTTGGTTGAAGTACTGCTGGTGACGGCAGGGGCCAATACCGGAGCCGTAACGCTCAATATCGACAGCCTCGGCGCGAAATCCGTCGTGAAGGCAGGCGGGGCCGCGTTGGCCGCTTCTGATCTCGCGTCCGGTGAAGCCGTCAAGCTCTGGTACGACGCCGGGAACGATCGGTTTCAGGTGATCGGTCTTTAAGAAACCACGGCCTCGGGTGCGGCGAAAATCAAAAAAGTAGGGCAGTAAAATGAAACTGGAAATGCTCGGGTCCGCTTCGGCGGGCCTTTTTGCTGTGGCCGGGTCGTGGCTGGCGGCAAGGGGATCAGCTTGGGAGTTTATGATCATCGCATTGCTTGGCGCGGTGGTGGCGATTCTTGAGTTGGATGGTTGGCAACCCAAAAAGGCGGGAATGATTGTGGTGTTCAACACCATAGTGGGCACCTTTGGCGGGCCGCTGCTACTTGCCATGATCAGTTTCGAGGCCGGACCTGGTGGTATGTTGCTGATATCCTTTCTTCTGGGTTGGGCCGCTCATTCCATCATTACGGACGCCCGTGAGGTGGTTATGGACTGGTTCCTGCGTTGGATGAAGAGGGCCGGGAAATGAGCCGTGTTTACCAGTCGTTCAAGCGCCTAACCCGGTCCCGTTGGTACAAATCAACAAGGTGGACGATCTCGGCTCTTCTCTGGGCCGCCATCGTCGTCGCCATCATTCTGATGGCCTGACCCAAACCCCATAAAATCTAGGAGAAATGCCATGAAATTGGCTATTGTCGTGGGTCACAACGCCCGCGCCCAAGGTGCTGTGCGCCCAGATACAGGTGAAACCGAGTGGGCATGGAATACTCGCCTTGCCGGAATGATCGAAGACCTGGCCGACGAATATCCGGGGATCGAGGTCAAGACCTTCTTCCGAAACCCTGCATTGCGGTCAACCACGGCAGAAATCCGCGATGTCTACCGACGCACGGACGCTTGGGGGGCGACTGCGACCAATGAGCTGCACTTCAACAGTCACCACAATCCGGGCGCAACCGGCACGGAAACTCTGACCAGTGGCAGCAAGTTGTCCCTGCGCTACGCCGAGGCGTTGCAGGATGAAATGCTGGAGGCTCTTGGTCTCCGGGATCGAGGTGAAAAGATAGTGCGGACAGGTCGTGGATCTGCAAGCCTGATTTCAGGCCGCGCGCCCGCTGCCCTGATTGAACCCTTCTTCGGTTCGTCGCCCAATGGTCAACAAGCCACCGATGAGCCGCACGAAATGCGGTCATTGGCGCGCGCCATTCTGCGGGCAACTCAGCAGGTGTTCACTTGATCCGGTTTGGGTGCGCACTGTTCCTGTGTGTCGCCCTGTCGTCCTGTTCGGCAGGGCAGGCCCTGAACCTCCTAACGGGCGGAGGTCCGAATGTTGCTGCCAACGTGCAGGCGGGAAAGACCAACAGCCAAACAATCGGAACCACCCACAACACCGATCAAAAGATTGTGCGACCGCAGGCGCGCACGATCAGGCAGCACAATGATACAAACAGCGTACAGGCGGATGCAGTTGAACAGGTCGTTGTTAATCAGGGTGCGCCCTGGCCGCTGGTCTACGGCCTCATAGGCTTGTGCTTTGTGCTATTGGGATTGCCGAGAGTTGATCAGATTTGGCGCGCCATGCGCCCACCTCGTAAATGGGCGAATTAGCCCAATACCTATTTAAAGTGACGTTATCCACGCAAGGACTTTTGGAAGCCACAGCGGCTCATAAGCCCGCAACGTTGACATTGCGATCACGTAAATGAGTAAATCTCTGACAGTAACCTGTCTAGAAAGATCAATTTTCAAAATTCCAGGTTCCTCTTAATCGTGTTTCGTAACTGTCAGGTCTAAGCCCATTCCAAACGTGAAGCGGGCTGGAATCGTTGACACATCGTCCTTGCGGATTGCCTCTGCGATAGCCTCAAGCGCCGCTGCTGCCGCAAAGGGTGTCTTGCGTGAAATCTTCACTTCGACAGTGACCGTTTTCTCTGACATGAGCCTGCCGTTCCTTTATGTTTGACATGTCGGGCAAGATTCATCGAAGGATTTGCCCGAGCGTTTTCTGATCAACATTCCCATGTCCCGCATGGTCACTTCCTGAGCGCCTGCGTTGACCGCTAGAGCGCGTTTGGATAGTGCGATATCGAAGTGTTCGTAAGCCGTTCCGGCCTTCTGCAACCACTTGCGCTGCACTCCGATGCGATCAGCCATTTCCAGCAACTCTTGGGTCGTATCTGCCATCATGTGGCACATCTTCATCCGCCCGAAATTTGCGCGCATGTTGTCGACATAAACGGCCATGCTGGTTCCTTTCAGTAGATTTCGGTTTGGCCGGGTTCGAGCCCGCCAGACTCGTCGTAGAAATCGTCAGGCGCATGCGCGTGACAATGAATGCACTGAGCGGCTCCGGCCTCAGACATCCACTCGAACTCATGATCCTCACAGTGATCTGGGCACTTGGTATGACCTGTCGGGCAGGCGACGGTTGTTTCTTTGCCGCACGTCACGCAGGTGAAGTGGATTGCGGTCCGAGCTTCCACGCCGGTAGGGGTCAAAAACAACTTTTCACTAAGCACTCGCTGAGGGTGCAGGTAGCCTTCCCCTGTCAGCTTTCGAATAGTTGCCGCAGTGTAGTCATCCCGCTCAATGTAAAAACAATCACCAAGGTCGCTATAGCGCGAAAACCTAAGCGCAGCCTTTTGTATTGCTGATAGGTTCTTCATCAGATCACGTATCCCCATTGCGGGTCTTTGCGGCATGTCCGACCAAAATAGCGGGCGTGTTTTTCCGCCTGTTTCTTCGGCATTGGCTCGGCGTTGCAAAGGTCGTGAACCTTTTCACCGCCCACAGAAACAAGGTGGTACGACCAGCGCCCGCGACCAAATTCCACAAGATCAAGCTCAACAGTTCCCAGCTTCGGGTTCTTGACGGTGATGTCGGCAGGCAGCGGTTCCAGCATCTGTTCGTTCCCTTATGTTGCTTCGATTTGTTCGATCAGTTCGGCCAGCGCCTTTGCCTGTCGCGCGAGGCCATCAAAACTCTTTCGCTCAAGCTGTGAGGCCAGCGTAAGGCGGGCGGCCATGTCTTCGGGGTAGGAGTGGATATTAGGCTCAACCTTGAAGGTTTTCTCAAACTCTGACTTCCACTTTTCCATCCGTTCCAGCTTGCTTTGTAGGCTTGCCAAACTGCGATTGTAGCCACGTTCTGCCGCCTCCTTGATGTCGGCAGTAGCCGCCTCGGCGCGTTCGTTCACGCGCTTTTCAATCTCGGCTTCGGTCAGGTCTTCACCAGACCGCAGCAGGCTGGCTGCAAAACTGCGGTCTAGTGGCGTTGGATCTTCGCGGGCGGGTGCCTGTTTCTTAATGCGCAAGCCGCCTTTGGTCAGTTCCATAAGGCCCCAAGCCTCTGGAACTTCGTCAGGTTTCACCAGCCCAACAGGGCAGGCCAGCCAGAAGAAATCAGCATATTTTCCAACTGCCTGCCACTTGGTCAGATCGGCCATTTCGTTTTTGAAATCAGCCCGCGAAACCTTCACCTCAAACACATGCAGTTGGTACGCTTTGGACGGCCAGATATTCATCACAACTGCGTCGGCGCGCCTGCCTGGATGGTGGCCTGTGCCCTGCGAGACCTCGAACCAAACACGCCACTGTTGATCGGAGTATTTGGCTTTGATCGCGCGGTTTACGTCGCTGGCTGTAACGGTGGCGGTCACTGCTCGGTTCCTTTTAGTTGTGTTGTGGCGCTGGTTGTGGAAGTTCCCCTTCTGGACAAGGTTCGCCGGGGTGGAAATGCGCCCATTCTCGACGAGCCCGTGACCGCTCTGCGTCATGCTCAACGCAGTCTTCACACAGGTTGATCGGGTCTTCGCTTAAGAAGCCGTCCTCATCCCGCCACGTTTCGTGGACTAGGTTGTAGCTGGTTTGGCAGTAACGGCAGCGCACGGGTATTCCTTTCAATCGTCTTCCCAGTGGGCGACCACGGAAATCATGCAGCGGCGACCGTCTGACATCTCAACTGAGATTTCCGCAACATCGTCCGCGTCTAGGTCAGCCATGTGGAATGCGTCACAACCATCTATTGCGCCGTTGAGGGCGTTAGCGATTTCCGACGCCATTTCGCTTAGATTTGTACTCATTGTGCCACCTCGTAAACGTAAGAGCCGTTGAATCGCCGCCCGCTGGACAGCGACTTTCGGCGAATGATGATTTTCCCAGCCGCGCAGGCCGCGTCGATCTGCTCTTCAACAAACTCATCCGGCGTCGCCCGCAGCCATTTCTTGATTTGGGTGGCGGTCACCGGGCTTTTGCGCGGGCCGCGAACGCCGCGCACAAAGCGGACAATCTCACACTGGCACGACTTCGCGCCGTCACCTTTGATGGCCGGGTCTGCGTAGTTGATGACGTGTGCGGTCTGCATCGCTTCGTTCCATTCTGTTAAGAAAAAACTTCACTTAAAAACTTAACACAATGCGTTGACGCATGACAATAGAAACTTTACAAATAAACTTAACAAATAAAAATCGACACGCTGTAGGGAATAATGAAACTTCACATTGAAACTCGACATGATGAGTGGAATCGGCGCATGACTGGCTGTCATGGAAAATCGGTATCTCATTGGCTATGCGCGGGTTTCGACGGAAGATCAGGATTTGCGCCTGCAAATCGAAGCGCTCAAGCGTTACGGCGTCCCGGAAAGCCGTATCATCACCGAAAAGAAATCGGGCGCGAAGCTGAAAGGCCGCAAGCTTTACGACCTGTTGAGGCGCGGCATCGGCAAGGGCGAACGGCTGGTGGTCTGGAAACTGGACCGGCTTGGGCGCTCGATGAAAGAGCTGATCCAGATCGTGGAAATGATCGAAGAGGCCGGGGCGGATTTCGTCAGCATCACCGACCAGATCGACACGACCACACCAGCCGGGCGGCTGTATTTCCACTTCATGGCAGCGATGGCGGAGTTCGAACGCAACCTGACTTCGGAAAGGACGAAGGCCGGTATGCTCGCTAAGAAACTCGCAGACCCCGAATTTCGCGCCGGTGCCAAGCGCAGCATTGCTGATGTGCCTGTGCGGCTTGAGCAGTTGCAGGTGCTGTATGATGGGAAGCAGTTCGAATTGGCCCCCAAATACAAGCAGCGCGGCCCCGACAAGGGAAAACGGATCGGCTACCGGATCAAACCCGGTATCGGTGTTAAGCTGGCGCAGATCCTCAAGGTGCTGAACGACTGCACGAAAAAGGAAAAGCCAATCCAGAACACGTTGACCATCACACGGTGGCTGGAAGAGGGTTGTCCTGGCTTGAAGCTGCGCGACGAAGACAAGATTGAGGAAGGCGCACAGGATGGAATTTAGCCTGCCACTTATCGTTCTGCTGGTAGCGGTTCTGCTGTTCTGGCTGATCTTTTGGACTGTTGGCGAAATGGCACGGGCCCGAGGTCACAGCCCTTGGCCGTGGTGGATTATATCCCTTTGCTGGTCACCGTTTGGTTCAATGGTCGTGCTGTGGTTATTCTTTGATGTTGTAGATGACGAATAGGAGGCGGGCTGGTGCGGAATTACGGGAACCTGACAGGGCGTATTAGCGCTAGTACTGAGCGTTTGTTCTATTCTCCCGCGTTCGTGATTGGGTTTCGCGACGGGCGCAATGATCTGCCGTTCAGCTATCCTAGCGCCAAGGGTCCGAACCCTCACCTGCGCAGCGCCCAGTTGGCATACGAGAGGGGGCGTCAATTCGGTGTATTGTGGCGCGGGAAATCGGTCGTTGATCTGTCGGCGATGAAAGGCGCGCTGGCCGAAATGCATAGACAGAAAATTATCACTTAAAGGAGCGACGACTGTGAGTTTTAGGAAGCGGTTGGACCCGAAGCGCGCCAACGTATGTTACCGTTATGGACACTCTTGGCTCAAGCTGCCGATGCTGCCGGTTCGGTATTGTGACTGTTGTGGGAATTGGAAGCTCAGATAAGGGAGGGGCGGCCTAAGCCGCCCGGATCACCTTAGGTTTCGGTAGATCAAAATCAGAAGGGCCAGATTGGCGGCCCCGATGATGAGCGAAAAAACCTCAATCATTAGTTACCTTTCTCCACGCGGGAAGGCCAAACGCCATCGCAGCGCACGCAAGTCCGATATATGCTGGCGCACCGTCACGCTTGTATTTTGTGATGGTGTTGTCAGCAGTTCCAAGGCGTCTTGCAGCCTCTCGACCGCTGATACCCATGTGCTCAAGCCAAGCGTTGAAATCGTCCGCTGTCATTGATCTGGCCTTCCCTTGTGGTTATGTTGGCGGAGTGGCCGGGAGCTTTCGCCCCCGACCCGCTTCTTACTTCCTTCTAGCGGTTATCAGTATGGCCACCGAGACCGCTAGTTGGAGGGTTTGAAGCGCTAAGGATATGTAATCCATCCTTAACCTCCGTTTCGATCATCTTGCCCTGATCGGGTGGGCAGGTTGGCCTCATTGCCTTCCATGTCTTAAATATAAGACAAAGAGGGCAGCAATGCAACCAAAAATAAGACAAAAACGCCAAAAGTATCGCAAAATTGAGACAGATGAGCAATCCAGACTGGCCCAACCGAATCCCCTTCGATCTGCACAAACAACTTGAGGCCCGCCCGATTGATGGCTGGCAAGCCGCGCTGCGCGTCTGGGCGAAGGCGCACGGTCTGAAGCTCAAAATCCAATGGTGGCGGCAGTTAGAGATCACCATCGCTGATCTGCATTCGCGTAGGTATGTGGTCAAGCCGCAGGATCACTGGATGGCGATCAAAGAATGGCTGGAGCGTCACGATGTGCCAGCGCCGGAAAAACTGCCGGAGTAGCCAGAGGTGGATTCAGTTCGATATTGATTCCGGAGAACGTTTAGGGAAACTCTGTACGGGTTTTGTACGAAACCTTGTCAGCAATGCACGGTTTGTTCCTGCAAGTTTCTGCGAGTTACGTGATCAGACCACGAGGAATTCTGGCCTAAATATTTGTTTTTATAAGGAAATCATGGTGCTGCTGGAGAGAATTGAACTCTCGACCTCTCCCTTACCAAGGGAGTGCTCTACCTCTGAGCTACAGCAGCGCTGTGGGCGGGTGATTAGACTCAAACGAAACGGGGCGCAAGGGTGTCTGGACGGTTTTTTTCGCCTCCTGTAGAGAAAGATCATGACAGATAAAAACTCACCTACAAAACAAGGCAAATCCGGGGATGCGCGCGAAGAGCGGCTGAAGGCTGCGCTCAAGGCAAATATGGCGCGGCGCAAGGCGCAGGCCAAGGCGCGCGCAGCATCCGGGGATAAGGCCGACAAGGACGAGGGATAAGAGCAGATGGATTCGATTCTGGTGACGGGCAACGGCCCGCTGAACGGTCAGATACCGATCGCGGGGGCCAAAAACGCGTGTTTGACGCTGATGCCCGCAACTTTGCTGAGCGAAGAACCGCTGACGCTGACCAATGCGCCGCGGCTGAGCGACATCAAAACCATGACTGCCCTGCTGCAATCGCTGGGGGCCGAAGTGTCGTCGTTGCAGGACGGGCAGGTGATCGCAATGTCGAGCCACAACCTGACCAGTCAGACAGCTGATTATGACATCGTGCGTAAGATGCGTGCCTCGAACCTTGTGCTCGGCCCATTGCTGGCGCGGTTTGGTCAGGCGGTTGTGTCGCTGCCCGGCGGTTGCGCGATCGGCGCGCGGCCGATGGACCTGCATGTCGAAGGGCTTGAGGCGCTGGGCGCTGAGATTGAGCTGAAAGACGGGTATTTGCACGCGCATGCTCCGGGCGGCTTGAAAGGCGCGGTGCATGAGATGCGTTTTGCGTCTGTGGGTGCGACTGAGAACATTGTCATGGCAGCCACACTCGCCAAGGGCACTACGGTTTTAAAGAACGCAGCCCGTGAACCTGAGATTGTGGATCTGGTCGAGTGCCTGCGCAAAATGGGTGCTCAGATTTCGGGTGAGGGGACCTCGACCATCGAAATTCAGGGCGTTGATCGTCTGCATGGCGCGACGCATCAGGTCGTCACGGACCGGATCGAATTGGGCACTTATATGCTGGCCCCGGCCATTTGCGGCGGCGAGGTAGAGCTGTTGGGCGGTCGGATGTCATTGGTCGACTCGTTCGCGGCCAAGCTGGACGCGGCGGGTGTCAGTGTCACTGAAACCCAGGCGGGTCTGAAGGTTGCGCGCAAGAATGGGCGTGTGGCCGCAGTGGACGTGGTGACCGAACCCTTCCCCGGCTTCCCGACTGACCTGCAAGCACAGATGATGGCGCTGATGTGTACGGCAGAAGGCACCTCGGTGCTGGAAGAGCGCATATTCGAGAACCGTTTTATGCACGCCCCTGAATTGGTGCGGATGGGCGCGAATATCGAGGTTCATGGCGGCACGGCTACCGTGACCGGCGTTGAGCAGTTGAAGGGCGCGCCGGTGATGGCGACGGACCTGCGTGCCTCGGTCTCGTTGATTCTGGCGGGCTTGGCGGCAGAAGGGGAAACCACTGTCAGCCGGGTCTATCATTTGGACCGCGGATATGAGCAAGTAGTGCGCAAGCTGGAAGGTGTGGGTGCTAAAATCGAACGGATCAAGGGCCAATGACAGACGCGAGTTTTCACGACGGGCGCGAGGCCCCTTTGAATCTGGGTGCCGAGGATGCAGATGACCTTCAGGTGATCTCGACCCTGACGCAGGACGCGGTATTTCCGATCACCGAAATGACGTGGCACCCTTCGCAACGCCGCTTTGGTCTGCTGCTGAACCGCTTCCGGTGGGAGGATAAGGACGCAGCGACCCGCCGGGATCGCCCGTTTGAGCGGGTGCAGTCCGTGCTGGTGTTCGATTCGGTGCTATCCGTGGCCAGTCAGGGGATCGACCGCAGCGACAAGGACATGGTGATGTCTCTGCTTTCCGTCGACTTCGAAGCAAGCGAAGATGGCGCAGGTAAAATCATGCTGACGCTGGCCGGCGACGGGGCAATCCGACTGTCCGTCGAAGCGCTGGATGCGACCCTCAAGGACGTGACGCGGCCCTATCAGGCTCCGTCGGGTCAGGCTCCAAACCATCCGGAATAAGCGCGGCATATCGCAGGCTTTCCCGGGGCCTAAGGCGGGTTTGATAATGCGTCCCGCCACGGTTTTTGACGTCTTCGATATGAGCCGGGTTTTAACCCGCTCGATCACGCAGCTGTGTCGGGCGGATCATCACGATGATCCTCAGGCGATCGCAAAATGGACGGCGAACAAGACCCCGGCGTCGATCCGCGAATGGATCACGTCGGGATCGCAGCTTTGGGTGGCCGAGGAAGCCGGGCAAGTGGCGGCGGTGGGTGGGCTGCGCGAGGCAGAGATCACGCTGCTCTATATCGACCCGGAGTTTGTTGGGCAGGGTATCGGTGCCGCCCTGCTGCACCGTTTGGAGCAGGAACTGGCCTTTGCCGGACACCTTGAAGCCCGGCTCGAGGCCACTCGGACAGCGCAAGAGTTCTATCGGCGGCATGGCTGGCAACCCACGGGCCTATGCGGCGCGCGGGGCGATGTGTCCTGTTTTGGCATGCACAAATCGCTGCACCCCAAGGACTAAGGGTTGAGGACGGCCTGTCCCGGCGATATGTCCCCCTGAAACGCCCCGGAGTGCCAGATCATGCCCGTTTTCCTCGACACTACATCGTCCGAGTTTGAAGCTGCCTTTCAAACCCTGTTGTCTACCAAGCGCGAAGACAGCCCGGACGTCGATGCAACTGTGGCGCAGATCATCGACGATGTGCGAACCCGAGGGGATGCGGCCGTCATTGAGCTGACCGCAAAATTCGACCGGCTGGAATTGACGCCTGAAACCTTGGCCTTTTCCGCCGACGAAATCTCGGCGGCGGTTGCACAAGTCTCGGACGAGGATCGGGCCGCACTGGAGCTGGCTGCGGCACGTATTCGTGACTATCACGAAAAGCAGATGCCCGAGGATCGTCAGTGGACAGATGCGGCTGGCGCGACCTTGGGCTGGCGTTGGTCTGCGGTTTCGGCGGCGGGGCTCTATGTGCCGGGCGGGCTGGCGTCTTATCCGTCCTCAGTGCTGATGAATGCCATCCCTGCCAAGGTTGCCGGTGTCGAGCGTTTGGCCATCGTCGTTCCTACGCCGGACGGGCAAGTGAACCCTCTGGTCCTGCTGGCGGCACAGCTGTCTGGTGTGGATGAAGTCTATCGTATCGGCGGCGCGCAGGCGGTTGCCGCTTTGGCTTATGGCACTGAGACGATTGCTCCGGTCGACAAAATTACCGGCCCCGGCAACGCCTTTGTCGCCGCCGCCAAACGCCGCGTGTTCGGCAAGGTTGGCATCGACATGATTGCTGGCCCGTCCGAAATCCTTGTGATTGCGGATAAGGACAATGACCCCGACTGGATCGCTTTGGATTTGCTCAGCCAGGCCGAGCATGACGAAAGTGCGCAGTCGATCCTGATTACCGATGACGCAGGCTTTGGTCAGGCTGTGGCGCAGGCGGTCGAGAAGCGGCTGGAAACCTTGCAGCGCCGCGCCATTGCCGGGGCAAGTTGGCGTGACTTTGGCGCAATCATAACGGTCCGCGATCTGGACGAAGCCGCCGCCCTGTCTAATCGCATTGCGCCGGAACATCTTGAGCTTTGCGTCGCTGACCCCGTCGCGTTGAGCCAGAACACCATCCACGCCGGGGCCATCTTTCTTGGTCAATACACGCCTGAGGCCATTGGCGACTATGTCGGCGGCCCCAACCACGTGCTGCCTACGGCGCGGTCGGCACGGTTTTCGTCTGGCCTCAGCGTGATGGATTTTCTCAAACGCACCACGCTCAGCCAGATGACACCCGAAGCTTTGCGCGCCATCGGCCCGGCGGCCGAACAGTTGGCGCAATCAGAGAGCCTTGAGGCGCACGGTTTGTCGGTGACGGCGCGTCTGAACCGCTTGAACGGCTGATGTGACGCAAAGACCTATGAAATGTGGCGCTTCTGTCCGTTGCTCAATGAAATGCGTTGTTATAGGTCTGTGCTGACGTGAAGGATTGTGACCCTAAAATGACCCGCATTTCGCATATCGAACTGGACGACAGTAACCTGCCCCCACCGACCCCTGAGATCGAGCAGGAGCGCAAGGTCGCGATCTATGATTTGCTGGAAGATAACAGCTTTACCCTGCCGCAGCGGGAAGAGCGTGCAATTCCGGACGGGCCGTACCACGTGCAACTGTCGATCCGCGACAAGCGTCTGGTTTTTGACATCGCCACCGAGGCCGAAGAGAAAGCGGCTGAGTTCCACCTTTCACTGGGTCCGTTCCGGCAGGTGGTCAAAGACTATTTCCAGATCTGTGAAAGCTATTTCAACGCGGTGAAATCCCTGCCTCCCAGCCAGATCGAAACCATCGACATGGCCCGTCGTGGCATCCACAACGAAGGCAGCCGGGTCTTGCAGGAACGACTGGAAGGCAAGGCCGAGATCGACACCGACACCGCCCGCCGCCTGTTCACGCTGATCTGCGTGCTGCATTTCGGGGGCTGACGGGTGAAGCCGCTGCCGCAGTCGGTCCTGTTTTGTTGCGACCACAACTCGGTTCGGTCGCCGATGGCCGAAGGCATCATGAAGAAGTTCTACGGCACCGGCACCTATGTGCAATCCGCCGGAGTACACAACGATCTGGAGATTGACGGTTTCTGTATCGCGGTCTGTCATGAGATCGACGTTGAGCTTTCGCGCCACCGGTCACGCTCGTTCGACGAGATGGAGGAATGGGGGGATGACCTCAGTTCGTTTGATCTGGTGGTGGCCCTGTCCCCGGCCAGTCAGCGAAAAGCGTTGGAGCTGACCCGGATTTTTCATCTGGATGTCGATTATTGGCCAATAATGGACCCTACCGGACTGGGCGAAAGCCGCGAACAGAAGCTACACCACTACCGACAGACCCGCGATCAGATCGTTCAGCATCTGAAGGACCGCTGGGGTGAACCAACGGAGTGATCATGAACCAGACCGTCAAAACCTATTTCGAGGCCTTCAACGCGGGTGATGTGGATGGCATGTTGGCCTGCCTGTCCGACGATGTGGCCCATCACGTGAACGAAGGCCAGATCCGCGTTGGCAAAGAAAAGTTTCTTGCCTTCTGTGATCACATGAACCGCTGCTACCGTGAGAACCTGACCGATATCGTCGTGTTCGAGGCCGAAGGCGGCACCCGCGCGGCGGCGGAATTCATCGTGAACGGCACCTATCTCGAAACCGACGAGGGTCTGCCCGAAGCGCACGGCCAGACCTATCGCCTGCCTGCCGGGTCGTTCTTTGACCTCAAGGACGGCAAAATTACCCGCGTGACCACTTTCTACAACCTTGCCGACTGGACCAAACAGGTGTCCAGTGCCTGAGGTCAGCGCCGTCCGTCCCCTGACCGGGGCGGCGCTTGAGGCTGCCTTGGACGATGTGGCCCGCCTGCGGATTGAGGTGTTTCATGCGTGGCCGTACCTTTATGACGGTGACCTCGACTACGAACGCAAATACCTGCAATCCTATCGCAACAGTGACAAGGCCATTGTGGTTGGCGCATTTGACGGCGACCGTTTGATCGGTGCCTCAACTGGCGCGCCACTAGTCGATCACGCCGACGATTTTGCGGCCGCCTTCGAGGGCACAGGGCTGGACCTGTCCGAGATCTTCTATTGCGCCGAATCCGTCCTGTTGCCCGACTACCGGGGGCAGGGGGTTGGTCACAAATTTTTCGATCTGCGCGAAGCTCATGCCCGCGCGCAGGGCTTCCGCAAATGCGCGTTCTGCGGCGTACAACGCCCGGCGGATCATCCGATGCGACCGGAGCACTATCGCCCACTGGACGCCTTCTGGCGCGCGCGGGGCTACGAACCTTTGCCCGGCGTGGTTGCGCAGTTCTCGTGGAAAGACATCGGCGAAGAGGGCGAGACGCTAAAGCCCCTGCAGTTCTGGATCAGAGACCTCTGATCAAAGGGCGCAGAAAAGTTGCTCGAATTGTGTTATTGTTGGGCTTTCTGTTGGGGGAAGTGCAATGAAACGCTATGTTATTGAACGCGATCTGCCGGGTGTAGGCTCTATGTCTGGTGAAGAGCTGTGCGGCGCGTCTGCGAAATCAAACGAAGCACTGGCTCAAATACCGGGCGTACAATGGGAGCATTCCTATGTGGCCGGTGACAAAACATTTTGCGTCTATCTGGCCGAGAACGAAGATGCGATCCACAAACATGCAGAGCTAAGCGGGTTTCCTGCCAACACGGTCACCGAGGTTTCCACCATCATTGATCCGACAACCGCAGGATAACGGGGGCTGTACTCTGGCCGGTATCCCCGACTAAGGTCTGGCGAATTTGACCGTACAGGGACGCTGCCATGAAAATCGCAACCGCCGCTTACAACCTCGACTGGCTCGACAGTTGGGCGCAATACGAGGACAAGCTGGATCATTGGGTTCGCGATGCCGCGGGGCAGGGGGCGGAACTGCTGGTTTTCCCCGAATACGGCGCGATGGAATTGTCGACTTTGGACGGGCCAGAGGTGGCCGGCGATCTTGAGCGTTCGATCCACGCGGTGTCAAACCGGATGGAAGAGGCGCAAGCGCTGCATCAGCGTCTGGCGCAGGCGCATAACGTTTACATTATGGGGGCCTCAGCCCCTATCGTGGACGGTCCGGGTCGTCCGGTCAACCGGGCTGCATTCTATGCGCCCGACGGTCGGGCAGACCATCAGGACAAGCAAATCATGACACGGTTCGAGCGTGAGGCCTGGGATATTGCACCGGGCGGGCCGCTGAAACTGTTCGATACGGCGCTGGGCAAGATCGGCGTCCTGATCTGCTATGACAGCGAATTCCCCTTGCTGGGTCGCGCGTTGCAAGAAGCCGATCTGATCCTAGTGCCGTCCTGTACCGAGGCGCTCTCGGGCTATTGGCGCGTGCGCATCGGAGCCATGTCACGGGCGCTGGAAAATCAATGTGTTACGGTGATGGCGTCCTTGGTGGGCAACAACGACTGGTCCGAGGCGGTGGATATGAACACCGGAACGGGCGGCATTTTCGGCCCGCCCGACAAAGGGTTTCCGCCCACCGGAGTGCTGGCCGAAGGCACCCTGAACCAGCCCGGGTGGACCTATGCTGAGGTTGACACCTCGGCCATTGCTGAGGTTCGCGCCGACGGTCATGTACTGAACCGCACCCATTGGGAGGAGCAATCCCCCAGAGTCAATTCAGTCACAATATCCCCGCTTTAGGTGATTCTGGCCTTGAAATGAGCTAGAAATAGGCTCATTTAAGCGCACATCCTCGCAGATTCTGCGAGTGCAACGTAAATGTGGAGACAACATGGCCAAGGAAGATACGCTCGAATTTCCCGGTGTCGTGAAGGAACTCCTGCCTAATGCGACGTTTCGGGTCGAGCTGGAAAACGGCCATGAGATCATCGCACATACGGCAGGCAAGATGCGCAAGAACCGCATCCGTGTTCTGGCCGGCGATAAAGTTCAGGTCGAAATGACCCCCTATGATCTGACCAAGGGTCGGATCAACTACCGCTTCAAGTAACGCCTGCCGCAATGGCGTTTATCTTAGGATCGGGCAGCCCACGGCGGCTGGACCTGCTGGCCCAGCTTGGCGTGCAGCCCGATGCCATCCGCGCGCCCGATATCGACGAGACGCCTTTGAAGGGCGAGTTGCCAGTGCCCTATTGCAACCGCATCACGCGGGCAAAAGTACAAGCGGTTCAGGCGGATAGCGACGATGTCACCCTCTGTGCAGACACAACCGTGGCTCTGGGCCGCCGCATTCTGGGCAAACCCGAAGGCGAAGGCCAAGCGGCTGAATTCCTGCACGCTCTGTCCGGTCGTCGGCATCGCGTGATCACATCGGTCGCGGTGCGGCGCGGGGAACGTGTGCTGCAACGGGACGTGGTATCTCAGGTCAAGGTCAAGCGCCTCTCGGACGTTGAGATCAACGCCTATCTGGCGACCGGAGATTGGCAGGGCAAAGCCGGTGCCTACGCCATCCAAGGCCCGGCTGGCGCGTTCATCCCGTGGATTTCGGGGTCATTTACCGGCATTGTGGGCCTGCCCCTGTCTGAAACTGCCGCCCTTTTGCAAGGCATCGGCTATCCCCTGTATCGTGAGGCATCATGAAGGGTCGCACCATCGTTCTGGACCATATCGACAACCGCGAAGCCGCTGCTCTGATGGTGGATGGCAAGTTGGACGATTTCCTGATTGCCTCGGACGCTCCTGCGCCGGGAACAATCTATCGCGCCCGCGCCGACCGACCCGTGAAAGGGCAGGGCGGCATGTTCCTGACAACGCCCGATGGCCCGGCCTTTTTGCGCCAGGTCAAAGGGTTGGCGCCGGGTGCAATGTTGCTGGTGCAGGTCACAGGCTTTGCCGAGCCGGGCAAGGCGCTGCCGGTCACGGACCGGGTTCTGTTCAAAAGCCGTTATGCGATCGTCACGCCCGATGCGCCCGGCCTGAATATCTCACGCTCGATCCGCGATGAGGATGAGCGTGACCGACTGCTAGAGATTGCGCATGAATGCATGGATGGCTGTGCCCACGGCCTGATCCTGCGGTCATGCTGTGCAGGCGAGGATGCGGGTGAGATTGCCGAAGACATCAGCGCCATGCTGGCCCATGCCGAGCAGGTCCTGAACGATCAGGGGACCGAGCCGGACGTTTTGCTTGAAGGTGACGGCCCTCATGTGCTGGCCTGGCGTGATTGGACCGACCCTGCTGAGATCGTGACCCAGGCCGGAGGGTTTGAAGCGCAAGCGGTGCTTGACGCTTTGGATGAGGCGCGCGGCATTTCCGAACCTTTGCCGGGCGGTGGCCACCTATACATCCAGCCGACGCGGGCCTTGGTCGCTGTGGATGTGAATACCGGCTCAGATACATCGCTGGCCGCGGGAACCAAAGCCAATTTTGCCTGCGCTAAAACACTGGCGCGTGCGCTGCGTATTCGCGGCCTTGGCGGGCAAATCACGCTGGATCTGGCCCCCATGCCCAAAAAAGATCGCCGTGGCTTTGAATCGGCCCTGCGCTCCGCATTCAAAGCGGACGGAATTGAGACGACACTGGCCGGCTGGACCCCTTTGGGGCACTACGAGTTGCAACGCAAGCGCAGCCGTATTCCACTGGCTGTGGTGTTGAAATGAGCTGCCCGATTTGCGGCGAAGGTACCGTGACCAAGTTCCGCCCCTTCTGCTCAAAACGCTGCGCAGACATTGATCTGGCCAAGTGGCTGAACGGCTCATATGCCGTCCCGTCGCAGCGCGAAGAGGACCCGGACGCCGATGTTTTGGACAGCGAGCAAACGCAATCACGCCCGCATTGAAAAAATGTAAGAAAGCCTCTGGACACTGCGTGATGCAAGTCATAGAAGGCCCTCACCCAACGATGATGATCGTTCCCGTGCCCGGGTAGCTCAGGGGTAGAGCAGTGGATTGAAAATCCTCGTGTCGGTGGTTCGATTCCGCCCCCGGGCACCACTTTTCTCCAAGAAAAGCAATGTGTTGACGGTGTGGCCGCGGTTGCACCTCGTTGGTTGATTGCCCGGGACTGCACCGGGACTGCGAATTCGCACCTTACTTTCCATTTATTCGATTGCAAGGAAGATGGCTTTGTCCGGAAAGATCGATCAGGCCGTCAGCAACTTGGCCTGATCGTGGAAGGTATCCAATACGCTACTCAACCGGTTCCGGTTGAACAAATTGAATCCCCATCCAGTCGAGTTCTTCTCGCAGCACGTCTGCAAAGAAACCGAGACCATTCAACAAGTCTGCAGGATCCAGAGCGGCGACCCAATTTGCAAATTCAACTTTGTGATCGTCGAGCACGCTTAATGTCGTGTGAAGCTCCCAGTTCATCCCAGCATAGAGGTCGTCTCGGGTCGTTCGTCCATTGGCGATTTCAAGCAGCGCGGTGTGGGAAAGAACCCTGTCCATATCCCGCTCTCCCAGCCACCCTTGGCCGTTTGCATGCTCCCACCAAGCTTGTGGAAAAAGCTCTTCCAGACAGTTGGAGAACAATAGGCCCAGATTTTGAGCTTCAGTTACGATTCCCGACGAAGGCAACTTTAGAAGCTTCACGTGCTTAGGACGCTTTAGCTCTTCGGAGAACTGCTTGAATGCTCGTTCCCCTTCCTCGTCGCAATCGACAAAACCAATTGAACGCCGCCTGTCACCATCATGGTGCTTGGTTTTGAACTCCCATGCCCGAAGCATGTTCGCCACGTAATTTACTCCTGCCCTCTGAGGAGGGCGCGTAATTGAAATAGGCGTTTCTTCAGAGACATTCATTGCAGTTATTAGAGCACTCAGAACAATGAAGTCAGATTCGCCTTCCACGTAGATTGTCGGAGTTGTGGCTTCGAGTTCAGCAATGGTTCGCTGCATGTCGGCGCGCTCGCGATCTGATGCCTCTAACTGCGCCATTGCGTTGGCCATGTGGGGGGCGACAATCGGCATCACTCCCATTCTTGCATCAAGCTCGTTGATAGATGGAGGAACTTTCTGTGCTTGGCTTCCTGCGATGTCGTCTGATTTTGATACAAATGTTGTTGAAACAGTCAGATCTTCTGAAGGCGACACGTTGAAGAATATCGGAGAATGAGTAGTCAGCAGGATCTGCGTTGTGTTTCCTGCTGCCAGACGTTGAAACAGCTGAGACGTCTCACGCGCACGGCGCATCTCCAAGTTGTTTTCAGGTTCTTCGTAGGCCCAGATAAAGGTGTAGGGTGTGCCGCCTCTTTCCAAAAGGGAGCTTTTTTTGTCGGCGATGAACTTTAGAATGAGAGGGACGTATCTGCCTTTGACGCCGTCTCCCCTTTGGTCAAGCGAGATTCGCTGTTCGCCATTCAAAAAGTCCAAAGTCTCGAAAATGTGGCTCAGGTCATTGGGGAGCTTCAATAGGGTCGTATCGTGGATTTCGCTCGAAATGTCGTCGATCAGAGCGGTCACATTGTTCCCGATAGCGTTCTCAAACTCGGTGCTGCTGTCACGGAAAGATTGCTCAGAAACCTCAGATATTACTCGATAGATACGCCCACGCAAATTGCGAAGGTAGTCCTTCCCACGAATGGCGGGGATGTAATCAAACTCTACCCGAGACAACAGTGGCGGCACTTTGGATCGGTTGGAAAATTCTTCCTCTATCCACCTTGTGCGCCCCTGACGGTTCACCGCCTTCCTTAGACCGGTCCAGTCGCGTAAGTCCTGTAGACCATCTGCTCGCCATTTCTTCTTCCAAATCGCGCGCTCACCGTTGTTTGCATGATAGGCTTGGCGTGGATAAAAACCATGTTTTCCCGACCGGAATACGCTTTTGTTTCTTTTGCAGAAGCATCGATGCGCGCCCGGTATCGTCTTCTGCCTTTTCGAGTGTAAGCAATGTGTCGAGTGTCGCTTTCATAGCCGACGAGCCACGCGGCCTGCCTTTGTCTCCGGTGCCGACATGGTGGATGAAAAGAACATGTGCGCCAGTCGTTTTCGCAATGAATTGGGCATTTTTGAATACTCTACTCATATCTTTCGCAGAGTTTTCGTCGGCATCGCCGATACTCAGATTAAGCGTATCGAAGACAATCAACAGTTTTTCGCAGTAGTGGTATTTCTGGAATTCTTGGGCGTAGTCGCGGAAGGCGACAACTTCGTTGAGATCGCTCAGGTCCGGGCCTTCGTCCAACACTTCAAACGCCGCCGCGTCGTCCGGCGCTGTCTGCATGAACGGATACGCCCTTTCCAGAATGCCCTCTGGGTCTTCCACGGCAACATACAGAACGGCGGCTTGTTTCACCTTCAGGTATCCCATGTCTTGTTCCATTGCGACGCTGGACGCGATGCTGGACATGACGGCGGATTTTCCCAAGTTGGATTCACCTGCGATCATACCAACCTGACCTGCCAACAGCAGATTTTTCACGATGTATGGGCGGTTCGGGTTGATCTTATACTTGTTGGCGGAAACCGTCGAATGGCCCTTGAATGTTGGGGCTTCCTTGGTGGCCATCGGTTTGGTTTCGTTGATGTCTTTCACTACTGTTTACCTCATATGATTGGTTGATTTCTGCGGGCTTCGCGGGGGGAAATCGGAAGCCAAGCGTGATATTGTGCCGATGGTGAAAATGCGGCAAAGAAACCTGCATTTTTCCGGACGGGCGGACGCACCCTCTAAAGAGGGGCGTCCGCCCGTCCGGTGTCCTACGCAGGATTCGAGGGCTTCACGGTCGCAACGATGTGGTCCAGTGCGGTGCTCAATTTGGTCAGCGCAACGACCTTCGGGTCTTCCGTATCGTTCATGATCCGGGTCACCACCATGTAATGACCCGCTGATCCACTTGCGCCGGTCTTGGCAGAGCGGTCCGTGTGATCGAGGATTTCCTCGACAGTCTGGATCGGCACCTGCAATTCGTTCAGCAAAGTAGCACCAGTGCGGCGCAAGTCATGGCGTGTCCAGTCACAGGTTTTGCTGCCCTTCTGGATGTGCTCGGCGATCCGGTTCCAGTTGTCGAGCTTGCCACCATCCCGGTTCGGGAACACGAAAGCAGAGCCATCCTCCTTCGAGTAGCCAGGAAGCACTTTGAGCAGGTCCAAAGCTGCTTGCGACAGCGGCAGGCGCTGGCTACGGCCTTCACCTTTGGTGTCTTTCACCTCGGGTTTGGTCCAGACGCCATTCAGGAAGTCAAAATCCCGCCAGCGGGCATTGGCGACCTCTTCGCGCCGTGCCAAGGTCAGCAGGAGAAAACGCATGGCGGCGGGGCCATAGTCGTTCTTTGGCAGCATGTTCCGACGGCGGATTTTTTCCGGTGCCGGGTATCGCAGCAACGGGACAATTGCTGCGAGTTCTTCGGCTGTCAGCACGCGTTCACGCTTGCCCTTGATTGTTGGATCATCGCTCGCGGGATCATGGATGCGGCGAAGCTCGGCCACATCAAGGCGAGTAGGGCGGCCCGCACCAATCTTACCGAATTTGCGACCCCGGTGCGCGGCCCAGTCGAGCACCGGAGAAAGGTATGACAAAGCGCGGGACACTTGACCGTTCGCACTGGTCTTCCCTTTCAAAGGGCGAACTGGTTTATAGCCATTGGCCACCACGGCTATTTCTTCAGCGGTCAGCGCCTCGACGGTTTTATCCAGTAGCGGGGCAAAGACCCGCTCAATCGCGTTCCGTGTGTAGGCGGACGATTCAGCCCCGCCACGGGGTCTCCAGCTTTTCTTGGTCTTGGCGAATACTGGCTGCACTTCGTCCAGAAGTTCCCGGAGGGTTATATTGTCGAATTTGGCGACGGCGGGCGCAGACGGTTTTTCCATCCCGAGAAATTGCACCTCCGTTCGAAGCTGGTTGGCTGTGGCGCGAGCGGTCTTGAGTGAAACGTTCGGGTAGATGCCGATTGTGTATGTCGCGTATTTCCCGGCCTTGTTGCGGAGCATGCCTGATCACAGCCTGAGCTTTGCAAGGCGAGGTCCAGAGTGTCGGTCACATCCTCGGTCTTCATCGTCGTGCAAAGCTTCCAGGCGATGACGTAACGGCTGAAGTCATCCAGGATCGTACTGAGATAGAACCACCCCCAGCCGATCACTTTCAGATAGGTAAAGTCGGTCTGCCAAAGCTGGTTCGGTCGTGTCGTTTTGTCTTGAAACTCATCCGCTGCGGACAAAACCACATAAGCCGGGCTGGTGATCAGGTCGTACGATTTGAGGATGCGATAGACGGAAGCCTCTGACACAAAATACTTTTCCGTGTCGGTGAAGCGGACAGCCAACTCACGCGGAGACAGCTCGCTTTCCTTCAGGGCCAGATCCTTGATCTTCTCGCGCACTGGTGTGGGAATGCGGTTCCAGACCCGTGACGGCGTGGGTCTACGATCTTCAAGCGCCTCGGGGCCACCGACAAGATATCGGTCGTACCAGCGATAGAAGGTGGTCTTCGGAATGCCCAGCTTTTCCAAAGTGCGTTTGGTCGGCAGATGCGATTGCTCAACCAAGCGGATGATTTCCAGTTTTTCGGATGCAGGATATCTCATTCCTCGTCGTCCCCATCCGCGATCATGCTTTTTTTGAGAAGCCGCAGTTCCAGGGCCTGTTCTGCCACAACTTCTTTCAGATCGCGGGCTTCACGGCGCAGGTCTTTGACCTCGGTCGATGTCGCGGCACGTGCCGTGTCGCCGGCCAGACGTTTCTTGCCGGCTTCCAGGAACTCTTTGGACCAGCTGTAGTAGAGGCTCTGTGCAATGCCTTCACGGCGGCAGAGCTCCGCAATGCTGTCCTCGCCCTTGAGGCCGTCCAGAACGATCCTAATCTTTTCTTCTGCGGAATACTGTTTGCGGGTCGCACGGCGAATGTCCTTTACGACCTTCTCACCGTGGCTCTGCTTAGTTCCGGGTTTCTTTCTCATCTCCACTCCTTGGCGGTTACGATGAGCCAGAAACCCTCTCTTATCAAATCAACCTAAACTGTCCCATTGGCGCTGACGTCAGACAAGCCACCGGCCCGCCTTTCCCTCATCTTTGAGTTCTGCTTTGCGGCTTTCCAATGCATCAAGTGCCACGTCGCGTAGGCAGTGCAGGTTCTTGATCGCCTCACGCTCCCGGTTTTGTCTTTCTTTGATAGGGTCGATACCCTGTCGCACCAGAGACTGCGCTTGGTCAGCAGCCTCCCGTGCCTCCTTCAAGGTGACATGCTGGAGCGCCCCTAGTCCCATCTCACGACGACGGCCATGGTGGGTGAACCGCAAGAACCATTGTCCTCCACCGTCAGGCCGCTTGTGCAACCACAAGCCAGCGCCATCATTGTACTTTCCAGGCTTGGCTGCATTTACGGTCAGCGAAGTAAGGCGGTTGATAGTCCGTGGTATCTATCCACCTTTCTGTCCACCCACAATATGTGGATTACTATGACCTAAGATGGGGCACTTTGATACAAGTATTTTCTAGTAATTATAATAAAATCATAATATTAAGGTATTTCGCGAACCGCCATGGCACAAGTATTCATGGCCGCCCCCGGGCACCATTTAGGGTCTACCTTCTGATCAATGCGGATTTCGTGGAAAAGCAG
The DNA here is from genome assembly GCF_965221235.1 of Ruegeria sp. Lineage (GTDB taxonomy): Bacteria > Pseudomonadota > Alphaproteobacteria > Rhodobacterales > Rhodobacteraceae > Ruegeria. The sequence goes on along the minus strand of NZ_CBDCRS010000004.1, from coordinate 932,489 downwards.
CCCGTGATAAGCCCGACGGACGGTAGTTTTCTCTTCGTTTAATTGTGAAATAACGGAACCCTCTGTTTGGGTGTTCTGTTTCCGACTGTCGTGCTGTGCCATCAGCTGAAAGCCGTAGTGGGCTGATATGAGTGCTTCCTCAGGGCATCACTGATCTGCCAGGCGGTAAGTCGCATCGCTGATGTTGGTTGAGGTCGGTTTCAGTGAGATAACACGACAGTTGCCGAACTGTTATTTTAAACCTGAACATTATCAGCACCGACCCGAGTAAAGTGGCGGTTAATTTGCAAAAACTCAAAACTAATTTACGATAATATCGCAGGGATAAGATTGTTGCGCGTAGCTCTTGAAGGATGGCGCGTTGGCATGGTTCAATTTTTTGGCCAATCCGGTGCTACAAGCCGCTGGCCAAGAAGACCCGGACGCGGTGACTTCCCGCAACTGTCCGCAAGGTTCGCCAACGTCTGATAAAGACGCAAAAAACAAGCATAACAAGTGACCAACATGGAGATCTCAAATGAAGAAACTAGCGATGCTATTGGGAGGTGTATCGACAGCGGTCGCCGGACCAGTAATGGCGGCAGATATCGTGATCGGTGTACCGAACTGGGCCTCAGTGAATGCCACGGCGCATATTCTGGAACTGATTATCGAAGAAAACCTGGGCCTTGATGTCGAACTGCAAAACGGCACGAACCCGATTGTGTTCGAGGCGATGGACAGCGGATCGATGCATGTCCATCCCGAGGTCTGGATGCCGAACCAGCAGAACCTGCACGACACCTATGTTAAGGACAACGGCACTGTCGTCATGAACGAAAACCCGGTGCAGGCCGAGCAGGGCATGTGCGTTCCGACCTATATCGCGGAAGAGCACAACATCAAATCCATCGATGATCTGAGCGATCCCGACAAGGTGGCGATCTTTGATACGGATGGAAATGGCACCCCGGAAGTTTGGATCGGCGCGCCCGGCTGGGCTTCGACCGTAGTCGAGAAGATCCGCGCCAAGTCCTACGGCTACGATCAGATCTTCGACATGACCGAGTATGAGGAAACGATCGCCTATGCCAATCTGGCCAATGCCACCAAGGCCAATGAGCCATGGATCGGTTTCTGTTATAGCCCGCATTACATCTTTGTGACGCAAGACCTGACCGTTCTGGAAGAGCCCGCGCATGATCCGGCCACCTGGACCATCGTGCAGCCCACTGATGACCCGGACTGGCTGTCCAAATCCGAGGCTTCGACGGCCTGGAATGGCGCAACTCTTCACCTGCACTACGCCAAGGAACTGGAAGACAACTACCCCGAGGTTGCCGCCCTGTTCCGCAACTACCAGATGCAGGGCGACGATCTGAGCGCGATGGGCAAGGCGCTGGCCGTGGATAACGTCGAAGCAGCTGATTTTGCTCGGCAATGGGTGGACGATAACGAAGACACCGTTGTCGGCTGGCTGACCAACTAAATTGCGCATCCGGGGGCCGTCGCGACACAACGCGGCGGCCTTTTTCATATCTGCCGGGCGAAACTACGCCTTATGGGGGGCAAATGGACGAACCTGTCGTAAAACTTGATAATGTCTGGAAGATTTTCGGCGCACGGGCCGAAGAGGCTATGGCAGCAGTCCGGAGCGAGGGCATCGGCAAGCCCGAAGTTCTGGAGAGATTCAACTGTGTCGTCGGCGTGCAGGGGGCGACCTTCGAAGTCCCGAGGGGTGAGATATTTTGCATCATGGGCCTTTCGGGGTCGGGCAAGTCTACTCTGGTGCGGCATGTGAACCGTCTGATTGAACCCACGGCGGGCAAGATCGAGATTCTCGGTCATGACGTATCAAAAATTTCCGAGTCTGAACTGCGCCGCATCCGGGCGCAACAGATCGGGATGGTGTTCCAGCATATGGCACTGATGCCGCACCGCTCAGTCCGGGATAACGTGGCTTATCCGCTGGAAATCCGCAAAGTGTCCAAATCCAAGCGCTGGGCGGTGTCTGATCACGCTCTGGGGCTGGTTGACCTGACTGGGTATGAAGATCGCCTGCCCAAGGAACTGTCCGGAGGAATGCAGCAGCGGGTCGGGATTGCCCGTGCGCTGGCGTCGGACCCGGAAATCCTGTTGATGGATGAGCCGTTCTCGGCACTAGACCCGCTGATCCGACTACAGTTGCAGGACCAGTTCAAGGCGCTGGTGGCGCAGCTGCAAAAGACGACGCTGTTTATTACTCACGATCTGGATGAGGCCATACGCATCGGCCATCGCATCGCCATCATGAAGGACGGCGTGATCGTGCAGATCGGTACGCCAGAAGACATCGTTATGAACCCGGCGGATGACTACGTGCGCGAGTTTGTGCAGGGCATTTCCAAGCTGAAGCTGGTAAAGGCCCATTCGATCATGGAGCCCCTTAGCAGCTACTCCGGCCCGACCGAGGGCGCTCCACGCGCCGATGAAGGGGCTGATCTGGATCAGTTGATCGATCTGGCGGTCAACACGGACCTGCCGGTCATCATCACGGATTCTGGTAGCGATGTGGGTGTTGTGACAAAACCGCGCCTGCTGCGTGGTATTCAGGGGGGCAAAAATGACTGATGCAGCGACAGAACTGAAGGTCACCGCCGCCTCTGACATTGAGGTGGACCGCGACGCTCTGGACCGTTCCATTCAGGAATTTGCGGGTCCGAACGGGGACTACTACGTCAACGCGTTCCACAAAATCCATGACGCGACCAGCGCCGTGCCGAACACGTTCAACCTGTGGGCGGCGGTGTTGGGGCCGTTCTGGTCAGCCTCTCGTGCGATCTGGGGGATGTTCTGGGCGTTCCTGATCCTTGAAATCATCGCATGGGTCCAGATCGGACGCGGAGCTTGGGGCAACCCAGGGTCGGATTTCGCCGAGCGGGCAGCGCGCCAGCAGGAACGCGCCGCCGAGTTACTGGCGCGTGCGGCGGAAGCCACGGAAAAGGCAGACATCGACCGTTTCACTAAACTGGCGGAGAACATACAAAAAGCAGCGGATACCAGTTTGGAACGGGCGGCGGCTGCACAGTCCGAGGCGGCGGGCATTCTGATCACCGGCCTGCTGATGCTACTGGTGTTCAAACTGGTTCAGGGGTTTTACGCAGACCGTATCTACGAAAGACAATACTCCAGATGGCGGATTGACCCTGACAGCACCGAAAGCGGGCGTTCCACGCGTAACACAGTTCTGGGCGCCATACTGATCGCGGCGATCGGGCCGCTTATCGTCTACAAGTTTACCGTGAATGCCTCGCTGGCGATGCTGGATGCCTTTCCCGAAAAGGAAGTGTCCGCACTCATTCTGGGTGAAGACAACGGCACGTTGTTCTCCGCCGTTGCCAGTTGGATGGAGGCGCAGATCGACGCAGCCGCGGCGGCAGGGGGCGATGTCTTTGACGGGATCGTCGCCGGAGTTCGCTCGGTTCTGGATGCTTTGACGATTGCTCTGATCGGGTCGCCGTGGCCGGTTGTCATGCTTGTTATTTGCGTGACCGCATGGCGTGCGGCGGGTCCGCGTGTGGCGATATTCACCGCGTCATCGCTCGCTTATATCGCTCTGCTGGGCTATTGGGATGTGGCAATGGAGACGGTCGCGCTGGTCGGTGCGGCGGTGTTGCTGTGTGTGGTGTTCGGCATCCCGCTGGGAATCTGGTTCGGCAAATCCAAGCGCGCCTATCGCGCGGCGGAACCGGTGCTGGACCTGATGCAAACGCTTCCGGCCTTCGTTTATCTGATCCCGATCATTGCCTTCTTTGGTACAGGGAATCCGCCGGGCATTCTGGCGACGATCATCTTTGGTATGCCGCCAGTGATCCGACTTACTGCGCTGGGAATGCGGGGCGTGCCGGAAAGCATCAAAGAGGCGGCAGTCGCATTTGGCGCCTCGAAATGGCAGTTGCTGAAGGATGTGGAAATCCCGCTGGCCTTGCCGTCTATCATGACCGGCGTGAACCAGACCATTCTGATGTGTCTGTCGATGGTGGTGATCATCTCGTTGATCGGCGGCGGCGGTCTGGGCAAAGAGATCCTCGAGGCGCTGCAATACGCCGCCAAGGGACCGGGCCTGCTTGGTGGTTTTGCCATCCTGTTCTGTGCGATGGTCATCGACCGGATCGTGCAGGGGGCCTTCCGGCGAGAAGACGAGAAAATCTGAACGCTCACGCCCCCGGTTGTCGCCGGGGGCGTTTCTCTTTGATTGGGGAAGATAATGGCCGATCGCTATGAACAGTCCATGATGGACAATCTCTATTGGTGGGGCGTGCCGACGTTGTTCCGCTGCCCAAATGAAGGCCCCGAGGGACAAGATATTGCGCTGGTGGGCGTGCCGCATTCGACCGGCAATGGCACGACCGAGCGGGATCAACACCTTGGCCCACGCGCTCTGCGCCATGTCTCGGCTGTGCAGCGCAGGGTGCATTCGGTGTTCGGCATTGATCCATGGAACAGCGCGCGGATTGCCGATGTGGGCGACGTGCCGTTTCCGCGTGCGAATGACAATGAGGACTGCATTGAGCAAATTACGGCCTTTTATAAGGACATAGATGCGGCGGGCGCGCGGCCTGTCTCGGTCGGAGGCGATCATTCGATCACCGGTGGGATTGTGCAGGCGCTGGGCAACGGCAAGCTGGCGGGCGGCGGGCCTGTCAGCTTTCTGCATTTGGACGCGCACACGGATGTGTTTACCAAGGTTGACCATTTTCTGGGCGCCAAGAAATCGGCGGCCCATTGGGGCGCTTATCTGGCCGATCAGGGGCAGGTCGATCCGACACGGTCGATGCAGATCGGGCTGAGGGGGCATCCGCGCAGTCTGGATTGGCTGCAACCGTCCTATGACTATGGCTACAACATCGTCACCATGCGTGAATTTCGGCAGCGCGGGCTTGAGGATGTTGTGGCGCAGACGCGCGAGGTTCTGGGTGATCGTCCAGTCTATATCACCTTCGATTTGGACTGCCTCGACCCGACGGTTGCGCCGGCCGTATCCAATCTGGAACCCGGTGAAAAAGGGTTCGACATTGATGAGGCTGTCGGCATTCTGCGTGCCGCGCGCGGGTTGAATATCGTCGGCGGAGACGTCGTCTGCATGATGCCGACCAAAGACAGCCCGAACAACATCACCGCCCTGACCGCAGCGGCGGTGATGTTCGAGATGATCTCGATGATCGCGGAAAACGTCGGTTAGCCCCGCGCATCCACCGCCTGAGCCAACACGCAAAGCAGTTCGAACATCAGCGAGATACCCAGCCACGCCGTGCCGCCTTCGGGATCAAAGGGCGGCGCGACCTCGACCAGATCGGCACCAACCAGATTGACGCCCGCCATCTGACGTATGACCTGCTGCGCCTGAAAGCTGTTGGGGCCGCCAATTTCCGGCGTACCTGTGCCGGGGGCATAGGTTGGGTCGACAAAGTCGATGTCATAGGTGCAATAGGTGGGCGCAGTTCCAACGATGCTGCGCACTTCGACCATGACGTCGTTGATGCCCCGGTCGAACAACTCCTCAATACGGATGATGCGGATGCCCTGTGCCTCGCCCCATTCGATGTCTTCGGTGTTATAGGCGGTGCCACGAATGCCGACCTGCACAAAGCGTTTGGGGTCGACCAGCCCTTCCTCGACCGCGCGGCGGAACGGGGTGCCGTGGGTGAATTTGTGGCCACCGAAATAGGTGTCAAACAGATCGGTATGGCTGTCGAACTGGATAAGGCCCAGTGGGCCGGATTTGGCCAGCGCGCGCAGGACGGGCAGGGTGGTCAGATGATCCCCTCCGGCGGTCAGAGGGGTGATGCCGCGCGCGGTCAGATCAGCATAAAAGCTGGTCACGCGATCCAGCGTATCCTCGATATCCACCGGGTTCGGTGCGACGTCTCCCAGATCGGCGCATTTGACCATCGAAAAAGGCGCAACCCCGGTCACCGGGTTCATAGCGCGGATCATCGTTGAATAATCCCGCAGCTGTCGTGGCCCGTGCCGGGCTCCGGGGCGGTTGGTGGTGCCGCCATCCCATGGGATTCCAACCAGACCCAGTTCAACCTCGGCAATGCGTTCATGGTCCAGCGTCATGCTGGGCAGGCGCATGAAGGTAGGGATACCAGCGAACCGGGCAAGTTCCATTGCCGAGACGGGCTGAAAAAACGAGTTGGTCATGTGCTTCCTCTCACTGGTTCCGCTGCGAACCTAGCGGCAGGGGCATGAATTGGGAATGGGGTGGTGCGCTCAGATCAGGATGCGAAAGCGTTTGCGGATTTCAGCGTCCTGCGTGTCGCTCAGGTATTGCGGGTGATGGGTGGCCAGAACCTCTTTGGCCTTCGTCCGCGCGGCAGACCATGCGTCGGTGGCGCCCTCCTCTTCCCACGTGCGCGGCTCGTTCCGGTCAGCGAGAGACGGGTAGAAGTAGTCCCGCTCCATCGCCTGATAGGTATGGGTGCTGCCAAGAAAGTGGCCGTCGCCCAAAACAGACTGACAGATGGCGTCAAACCCCAGGTTTTCCTCGGTCACCTCGATGCCGCGCAATGTCCGATAGGTGTGCGAGTGCATTTCATCGTCCAGAATGAACGCCTCGAAGCTTGCGCCCAGCAGTGATGCCGTCATGCCCGAGCTTTCGTAGATCAGATTACCCCCGGCCAGCGCGGCGGCCAGAGAGGTCATCGCCTTTTCCGCCCCATATTGCGCGTCTATCGCCTTGGCGTCGGTCATTGATGCGGCGACGCCCGAGGGCAGTCCCAGCCAGTTGGTGATTTGTGCCGATGCGGCATTCAGGATGGCGGTTTCCCCACTGCCGCCAGCGAAAGACCCGGTGCGCAGGTCCACGATGAACGGCCAGTTGGAAAACACCATCGGAAAACCCGGCCGGATCGCATTGACCATGACAAGGCTGGCCAGTGTTTCGGCCAGCGACTGGGTCAGAAATCCGGCCAGAGTAGCAGGGGCCGTCGCGCCGGCCTGCGCGGCGGTGATACAGGACATAGGTATGTTGTGGGCGGCGCATTCATAAACCACATCCACTGCGTCCTCTCCGAAACGCAATGGAGAAATCACCGGACTAATATGGGCCTTCAGAAAGGGGCGTTTAGCAAATTCTCCAGAACCACCGGCGACGATGTCCAGCATCTCAACAATCGGTGCGACGTTTTCGGCCAGCGTAAATGAGGTAGCCACCGGTTTGGTCGTGTTGCGCACCAGCGCGTAGGCTGTGTTGATATCGAGATCAAGTATGTCGGGGACGTCGGTTGCCACGCAACAACGGGTGAACCAGCTGACATTGGCCAGTGTATCCTGCAACCGGGTGAAATCGTGCAGGTCTGCCAGTGTGGACGGGCGGTAAAGTCCGCTGTCCAGATCCAGTGTCTGCACGGCCGCGCCCCCGGTGCCAAAGAATACGCGATCACCACCAACTCCGATCGAGCGGCTTTTGTCCCGACCGTGGAGGGTGAATGTCTTGGCGGCTGAGTTGATCAATCGCTCTACCATTTCGCGTGGGAAGATCAGCCGATCCTGTTCTCCGGATTGCGCGCCCGCCGCCCGCAAGTCAGCGGCCAGCCTGTCCGGCACGTTCCCCATGCCCAGTGTCTCTAAAAGGCGCAAGGCTGTGTCATAAATCTGCTCAATCTCGAGCGGTGTCAGCGGTTTGAACGCGCCCCCTTTCTGACCGGGTGGGCAGGGGTCAAACGCAGGTTTTGCAGCCCGCTGCGCGTGCCGGGCGCGACGGCCACTCCGTTTGCTGGCCTCTGATGTCATTGCGCTCCTTTCCCGCTGCCCTGTCGGCACACTAAGCGGCAACTCTGCCCCGCCGCAAAGAGGAACGGCGAATATCAGAATCCTCAATCGCTGTTTCGATTTTTTAATACAGTCACCGCCCTTGTTGTCGGCTCGGTCCATTCTTCCGCACAACTTGTTCCGGATCAGAGGGAGCAAAGTCGATGAAGTCACGCACCAAAGTTGTTGTGATCGGGGGCGGGATCGCCGGTTGTTCAACGCTGTATCACCTGACGCAAGAGGGGTGGACGGATGTGGTTTTGGTCGAACGCAACGAGCTTACGTCTGGTACCACGTGGCATTCTGCGGCGCAGGTGACGAATTTCGGCATGAACCAGACGATGGTTGGACTGAAATCGCACTCGATCCGGCTGTACAGGGAACTGGCTGACGACCCGGACTATCCGATCAACTACCACCACGGGGACGGCGGTATCCGCTTGGCCAATACTGAAGCGCAGATGCAGGGTTATCGCCATTTCGCCTCGATGGCGCGTGGGATGGATGTGCATTTCGAGGTGATCGACGCCGAGGAATGCGCCCGCCGTCACCCGCTGATCTCGACCGAGAACCTGATCGGCGGTTTGTGGGACCCGATGGATGGCGACATCGACCCGGCGCAGCTGTGTCAGGCGTTGGCGCGTCGGGCGCGCAAGGCCGGGGCTGAGGTGTACCGAAACACACCGGTCGTCGGGTTGACCCAGCACAGTGATGACACCTGGACCGTTCACACCGAACAGGGCGATATCGACTGCGATATCGTGGTCAATGCCTGCGGCTACCGCGTGAACGAGGTCGGCGCGATGATGGGGGTGCATCATCCGGTCTCGTCCATGGAGCATCAGTACTTTCTGACCGAAGAAATCCCTGCCATCCGGGATGCGGGTCATAGGATGCCTCTGCTGCGGTGTCCGATCAGTGACTATTATTGCCGACAGGAAAAGAACGGGTTGCTGTTGGGGTTCTATGAGCAGGAATGCAAAACATGGGGCATGGACGGGATCGACCCCAACTTCGTCAATGCCCTGTGTCCTGATGATCTGGACCGCGTGACCGACGTGTTAGAGGGCGCATTTGCGAGGATGCCGGCCCTGATGGAGGTCGGGGTGCATACGGTCGTCAACGGTCCGATCACATATACGATCGACGGTGCACCACTGGTCGGGCCGATCCCGGGCAAGCGCAACGCCTTTTGCATTATCGGCCTGCGCGCCGGGTTGGGCGAAGGTGGCGGCCATGGCTGGCTGCTGGCCCAGCAGATTGTGCACGGCGAAGCTTGTTTCGACACGTGGTGCCTGGACCCGCGGCGGTTCACCGGTCATGCGAATGTAGAATTGACGGCGCTGAAGGCCATTGAGGATTATCAGAACGAATTCCGTTTTCACTTCCCGCACGAACACCGACCCGCCGGGCGACCGGCGAAGACAACGCCTCTGACCCCCATTCTGGCCGCAGAAGGCGCAGAATTTACAGTAGTAAACGGGTGGGAGAGGGTCGAATACCTCAAGCCAGTCTCTGATTTTTCACCGACACTCAGTTTCGATTTTGACGAAACATTCGATTTGGTCGCAGCAGAGGTGGCAAATGTGCAAAACGGCGTCGGGCTGGCCGAGGTAAACGGGTTCAATCGAATCGAGATCACGGGCGCGGACCGGCACGCTTTTCTGGATCGTATGTTCTGCGGTGCCGTTACCCGGCGGGAGGGCCGGGTTGGGTTGGGTTATCTGCTGAACCATCATGGGATGATAAAAGCCGAGGCGACCATAGCCAACCTGCCCGCAACCGACCGGGGGCCGGAGCGGCTGTGGTACGGGTCCGCCGCGGCCAGCGAATTCCACGACATGGACTGGCTGACCCAACATCAGCGAGCCGACGAAGACGTCCAACTGCGTAGCCTCACGAACGATCAGACCATTCTGGTTCTGGCTGGCCCCAAGGCGCGCGATGTCCTGTCTGCCTGCGCGCGCGGAGACTGGTCCACCGAAGCCTTCCCTTGGCTTAGTGTGCGCGAGTGTTTCATTGGGATCGCCCCGGCGACGGTGATGGGCGTGAGTTTCTCGGGTGAATTGGCCTATGAAATTCATGTCCCCAACAGCTCGCTTTATGCGGCCTATCTTGCGGTGCGTCGGGCCGGAGAGGCCCACGGCCTGAAACTGTTCGGCGCGCGCGCGGTGGAGTCCATGCGCATGGAGAAGAGCTTTTTGCATTGGAAGGCCGACCTGATCACCGAATTTGGCCCGTTTGAAACCGGCTTGGATCGCTTTGTGAAACTGGGCAAGAGTGATTTTGTCGGGCGGGATGCCGTGCTGAGGCAGAAGGCCGAAGGGCCTCGCAAAAAGCTGGTTGCTTTGCAAATCCACGCAACACAGCAACCGGCCCATCCGGGGGCGTCGTTGATGCAGGGAGAACAAGTTGTGGGCACAATAACTTCAGGTGATTGGGGGCATCGTACCGGCCTGAATCTGGCACATGGCTTCGTGCATCCAGAATTGGCCGGTATTGGAGCCGAGATGGAGTTGGATTCCTGTGGCCATCGCGTGCGCGCGACGGTTATCCCTAGGTCCCCTTATGACCCGGGGTTCGAACGCATGAGATCTTGACCTCCCGGCCAACTTCACCATTGCCGCCTGCGTCAATCTTTGCTTCGATTGTTTCGAAGAAATCGAAACAACGGGTGTGTGGTGTCTAAAACTCTGAGCCTTCGCTGGCTGGAAGTCTTCCGTTTGGTCGCTAAATCGGGATCTATTCAGCAGGTCGCGTCAGAAACCGGGCTGTCGATCAGCACTGTCTCGAACCATCTGCGCAGCCTTGAAAGCGCGCTGGGCGTTGATCTGGTTGATCATGGGCGGCGTCCCATGGGGTTGACCCCGGCGGGAGAGGTGTTTGCGCGCTATGTTCGTGACGGGCTTACGGTGTTGAAACGAGGCGAAACCGAAATCCGCTCGGGTAACTGGAAACACGCAACTGATCTGAGGCTGGCCCTGATCGACGATTTCGACAATCAGATCGCGCCAGACCTGTTTCGGTTTCTGGCGCAGGCCTTGCCACGCTGTAGTTTTCGCCACTACACGCGCCCCAGCCACGAGATCATCACCAACCTGCAAGAGCACAAGTTGGACGCCGGAGTCGCCACCCGTCCTTCGGAACGCACCGAAGGGCTAATCGAATACCCGCTGATGCGCGATCCGTTCATCGTGATCCTGCCGAACACGTTCAGCGGTGAACCCGAAGACCTGCTGAAGCCGGATGCGGACTTGCCGCTGCTGCGCTATTCGCGTGACTTCATTATTGGCAAGCAGATCGAAATTCAGCTAACCCGCAGCAAGTACAGCCTGCCCAATCGGTTCGAACTGGAGTGCAACCACTCGATCATTGGTCTGGTTGCCGAGGGCAGCGGTTGGGCGATTACCACCGCCGCCTGTTTCCACCGCGCACAAAGGTTCCACAACAGCGTCCGGGCGCTTCCCTTCCCTGGGCGCAACTTCGTGCGCACGGTGTCCCTGTTCACGACCGAGGTCTATCCCGAGACGACCTCGAAGCTGATCCAAAAGGTGATGGTAAAGCTGATCCGGCAACATTTTACCGATCCGATGTGTGAGGCCCATTCCTGGCTGAACAACGATTTCCGCACCATGGAGACCGAGGCCACTTAAACTTCAGCGGGTTTGATATCGTCAAACCCCATGCGCCCTTCCGGTTCTCAAAAGTCATTCCGAGGAGATCTTTGGTGGTTCAGATGGCCAGCAGTTCCAATACTTGGGCGTGTAGCTCGGGGGTTGCGGCTGATACGACGGCTCCGTCGGACTGTAAGGTCAGCGGGTGGCCTTTCCAGTCTGTTATCACCCCTCCTGCCGCTTCGATCAGGGGGTGCAGGGCAAGGTAGTCATATGGCTGCAAATCATAGTCCACGACCGCGTCCACATAGCCCGCAGCCAGCAACGCATGGGGATAGCAGTCATAGGCGAACCGGCGGGTTTGCCCTGCCTGCATCAGGCGATTAAAAACCTGCGCGTGGTCGCGATGGATTTTGTCGCCTTCGTTTACATAGAGGATGGCCTCATCCAGACGCGACACGTCTGAAACCTGAATTGGTTTGCCGTTCAGGCTCGCCCCTTTTCCACGCACCCCGACAAAGGTTTCTTGCAGGGCAGGCATGGTGACAACACCCAGTTGCGTCTGGCCATCGCAAAGATGCGCCAGCAAAAAGCCGAACAGCGGATGCCCGGACAGGAATGACCGCGTCCCGTCGATCGGGTCGATCACCCACATGTGGCGACCGTCGCCGGTATCCTGACCTTCTTCTTCTCCAAACACACCATGGTCGGGGAAGTGTTGGCGCAGATATCTGCGCACCTCGGATTCAACCGCTTTGTCGGCCTGTGTGACCGGGCTTTCATCCTGTTTGAACTCGATGCCCAGACTGCCCCGGAAATACCGCATCGCGACCTGCGATGCGATGTCTGCGATTGCCTTTGCGTGCACCTCAAGTGTTGTCGCGTCCAGCATGGTGTGACCTTATGCCTTGATCCGTTCCATTTGCGGGTCGTAGAGCGGTTTCAGAGTCACCTTGCAAGGAACGCGCTGTGTCGCCACCTCAAGCTCATACTCGCCCGAGGTAACATACTCCGCATCGACCCCGTCGGAATTGCGCACGAAACCCAAGCCGATGGATTTGCCAACGGTATAGCCATACCCGCCCGAACTGAGCCAGCCGACGCGCTTGCCGTCGCGATAAATCGTTTCGCGCCCTAGCAGCACGACATCCGGGGCGACGGTGAAACAGGCCAGCATTTTTGTTACGCCTTCGGTTTTTTGCTTTTCCGACGCGGCACGGCCTTTGAAGTCCACGTCCTTGCGCAGCTTCACGGCCCAGCCCAACCCGCTTTCATATGGCGTGTGATCCGGCCCGATATCCGCCCCCCAGGCGCGATAACCCTTTTCCAGACGCAATGATTCAATGGCGCGGTAGCCTGCGTTGACCAGACCATGCGGCTGGCCAGCCTCCATCAGCGCGGCATATACGGTTTGGGCATATTCGACTGGCAGGTGCAGTTCCCATCCCAGCTCTCCCACATAGGTCACGCGCAGCGCTTTGACTGGGCAACCGGCGATGCCAATGGTTCGGATCGTGCCGAATTTGAACCCGTCGTTCGAGACATCGTCGCGGGTGACTTCCGCCAGTATATCCCGCGCTTTTGGACCCATCAGCGACAGCACGGCGTTGGACGAGGTGATGTCGAACAGCTGGCAATTCATCCCTTCGGGGATGTTACGGCTGATCCAGTCGAAATCATGGGTGGCAAAACCGGTGCCAGTGACGATGTAGAACTCATCGTGCGCGACGCGGCCTATGGTCAGGTCACACTCGATCCCGCCCTTATCGTTCAGCATCTGAGTGTAAGTCAGCGCACCCACGGGTTTTTCCACGTCATTGGCGCAAATCCAATTCATCGCTGCCAAGGCATCGGGACCTTTCAGGGCGAATTTGGCAAACGAAGTCTGATCGAACAGCACCGCCGCCTCACGCGCGGCCTTATGTTCGCGACCCACCGCATCGAACCAGTTTTGACGGCCAAAGCTGTATTCGTCTTTGGCGGTCTCACCCAGCGAGGCATCCGCGTACCAGTTCGGACGCTCCCAGCCCAGTTTTTCGCCAAAACATGCGCCTTGCGATTTCAGGGTGTCATAGAGCGGCGACTTGCGGCAAGGACGCCCCGAGTCATGCTCCTCATGCGGCCAGCCCATTGTGTAGTGCTTGCCATAGGCCTCGACCGTACGGGTACGGACCCAATCGGTGTCGAAATGCGGTCGGCCAAAGCGGCGGATATCGGCGGACCACAGATCGAACGGCGGTTCTCCCTTATGCACCCATTCCGCCAGCGCCATGCCCGCGCCGCCGCCTGCGGCGATGCCGAAGGCGTTGAAGCCAGCGCCGACGAAGAAGTTGTTCAGTTCGGGCGCTTCACCGATGATGAAGTTGCCATCCGGTGTAAAACTCTCGGGCCCGTTGGTCAGCGTTTTGACGCCTGCGTTTTCCAAAGCAGGCACACGACCCAGAGCTAGTTCCATCAACTGTTCGAAATGGTCGAAATTGCTGTCGAGCAGCGTGTAGTGGAAACCCTGCGGGATGCCCTTCGTTGCCCATGGGATCGGGTTCGGTTCATACCCGCCCATCACCAGCCCGCCGACCTCTTCCTTGTAATAGGTCAGGCGATCGGGGTCGCGTAATGTGGGCAAGTTCGAGGGCACATCGAAGGGTTCGGTGACCATATACTGATGCTCCATCGGCACCAGCGGCACGTTCACGCCAAAGCGCCCGGCAAAGCTGCGTGTCCACTGACCGGCACAGCAGATCACCTTTTCGCACTCGATCCGGCCATGTTCGGTGATCACCGCGCGGATCTTGCCATCTTCGATCTCGATATCGGTGACCTTGGTGTCCTCGAATATCTTTGCCCCAGCCATGCGCGCGCCCTTGGCCAGCGCCTGCGTGATGTCCGAGGGGTTGGCCTGACCATCGGTCGGCAGATAAGCGGCGCCGATCACGTCCGAGACATCCATCAACGGCCACAACTCCTGCGCCTCGGACGGTGTCAGCAGCTGCATGTCCAGACCAAAGGAATGCGCTGTGGTGGCCTGTCGTTTGACCTCGGTCCAGCGTTCCTCGTTGCAGGCCAGACGCAGACCGCCATTCATCTTCCAGCCGGTACCGAGGCCGGTTTCCTCTTCAATTTTGTTATACAGATCGACCGAATATCCCAGCAATTGGGTGATATTCGCGTTCGAGCGCAACTGCCCCACCAGACCCGCGGCGTGAAAGGTGGTGCCCGAGGTCAGCTTTTTACGTTCCAGCAGCACCGTGTCGGTCCAGCCCAGCTTGGCCAGGTGATAGGCGGTCGAGCAGCCGATGATCCCGCCGCCGATAATGACGGCTTTGGCTGTTTTCGGAAGGTCGGTCATGTCTGTCCTCAGGTATTTTTGAAATCGGTCAGGGCCGCGCGGAACCGCGCGAGGTTTTCAGCCGTGTAGGCCGCATAATCAAAGTCGATATCCGAGGTAATCTCGGACACCATGCTCCACATCGTTTCGCGCAGCAGCGAGGCGCATTTCATTGCCGTATAGCGATGGCGCAGGCCGTCGGTGACGGGGGTTTCGAAATAGGTCTCAAGCACCCAGTCTTCCTGTTCGGGTGACAGGCCGTTGTTCGAGGCCAACCCCCCCAAATCAAACAGCGGCGAATTGAACCCGGCATAGTCGAAGTCGATCAGCCAGAGGCGGTTGCCATCGTCCAGAAAGTTGCCGCAGAGCAGGTCGTTGTGGCCAAACACCATGTCATAGGGTCCGGCCTCGGTTTCCAGACCGCTTCCTGTTTGCACCAATTCCGGGATCAGGGCCGCGTGGGCGCTGCCGCGTTCCGCAAGCGTGGCGGCATAGTCGCGGATGACGTGGAACACCCAGAACACCAGCGACGGGCCACGCAGGTGCTTTGGCACCTCGATATGGCATCGCTTTATTAGATCCAGCACGCGGGGCAGCATGTCGGGGTGGCGGATATCTCCTTCGGTGAGCGTGCGGCTTTCGATGAACTCCAACACTGTCAGGTCGCCCGAAGAATGCACCACCGCAGGCGATAAGCCCGCCGCGTGAGCCGCCTTGCTGGCGGCCAGCTCGTTGAACCGCATCACTTGGTGCAATGGGATGTCGTCGCCTACTCGTACCACGTATGACCCGGTGCCATCCGTGACTTTGTAATTCACATTGGTGATGCCGCCAGTCAGTGGCGTGGCCTCGATTTCTCCCTGCCAGAGCGGCAGAGCGCGGATGCGGGTCATCAGATCGGATTGGCTCATGTTAATTCTCCAGTCCAAAGCGGATGCGGGCCTGACGGGCGCTGGCGTTGATCAGTCGGTCGGCGATGATGGCAATGAAGGCGATGGACAGACCGGCCACCAAACCCCGGCCCGTGTCGGCCTTGGTCAGCGCGATATAGACCTCCTGCCCCAGATCGCGGGTGCCGACGAGGGCCGTGATCACCAGCATCGACAGGGCCAGCATGATGGTCTGGTTGATGCCCAACAGAATCTCGGGGAGCGCCATCGGCAGGCGGATATGGCGCAGCAGTTGTGTGCGGGTGCAGCCCGAGACCAGCCCGGCCTCGATCAATTCCTCACTGACGGACCGCACGCCGTGGGCCGCATAGCGCACCGCCGGGGCCAGCGCATACAGGACGATGGCGATCAGGGCGGTGAAATCGCCGACCCGGAACAGCATCACAACGGGGATCAGATAAACAAAGCTGGGCAGAGTTTGCAGCGTGTCGATCAGCAGGTTGATGACTGTTCCGGCGCGCTTGTTCAGCGCAGCAAACACGCCCAGAGGCACCCCGATCAGCGTCGCCAAAATCACCGATGCACCACACAGATAGACCGTCACCATCGCCTTGGACCACAGGCCCGACACAAGGATCAGCGAAGCCATGCCGCCGCACAGCAGCGCCAGCCGCCAGCCGCCTGCGTGCCAGCCAAGCAGGGTCAGCATCGCAATCGCCCAGGGCCATGGGATGCCCAGCAGGACCGTCTTGATCGGGATCATGAACCAGGTCAGGAAGAAGACCTTGATCGCCTCGAACGTGTCGAAATAATTGACGTTCAGATATTCGACCGTGTTGTCCCAGAACGCGCCGGTGGTGATGGTTTGACCTTCGGGATACTCCAGCAGCAGCGGTGAGAACTGCCCCAGCACCCATGTCAGGACCAGCAGGATCAGAACCAAAATCGTGCGGCGATGACGCGCGATCCACGAGCCCGGCTGTTCGTGATGCACCTGCCCCATGCGTTCGGCGAAAGCCTGACTCAGCCGGTCGACGGCGATGGCAAGAACCACGATGGCAATCCCGGCCTCGAACCCCGCACCAATGTCCAGGCGGCGCAGCGCGGCGAGGACGTCAAAGCCCAGCCCCCCAGCCCCGATCATTGAGGCGATGATGACCATGTTCAGCGTCAGCATGATCACCTGATTGACCCCGACCATCAGGCTGTGGCTGGCCGACGGCACCAGCACGCGCCACATCAACTGTCGCTGGGTCGTGCCCGCCATGCGGCCGAAATCCAGAATCTCGGGGTCCACGCCTTTCAACGCCAGCGTCGTGATCCGCACCATCGGCGGGGTGGCGTAGATGATCGTGGCGACCAAGGCCGAGATCGGCCCAAAGCCAAACATGAACAAGATCGGCACCAGATAGGCAAAGATCGGGATCGTCTGCATCAGGTCCAGAATGGGCGAGATGATCTTTTCGAACAGCGGATGGCGATAGGCGAGAATACCCAGCAACAACCCTCCACCCGCGCCAATCGGCACCGCGATCAAGACCGAGGCGAGCGTGACCATCGCGCTGTCCCATTGCCCGAAGACGGCCAGATAGATGAAACAGGCCCCGACCAGCGCGGCCAGACCCCAATCGCGGCAATACTGCCCCAAGGCGATCACGGCGGTAATCACAACGATCCAGCTAATCGGGGGTAGAATGACCTGCGCGTCATTGCCCTGACCGCTGACAAACCCGTCGGCCAGCAGGGCCAGAACCAGATTATACGGCTGCTCGATCAGCCACGCGATGGCGCGGGTCACATCAGTGAACGAGACCGGACCGATAGCGGCATCCTCGATCAGCCATGTCATCGCCGAGGAGATATAGGTCTTGAACGGGATCACCCAGGCCGAGGGGAACTTGGTCAGCCAGCGCGCATCCAGAGCCTTGCCCAGATCACGGCCATAGTAACCCAGCACGATGGTGATCAGAACCAGCGTCAGCCCAATGGCCTGAGTCCGGTTCGGCCGGATCATGCTGCGTCCCCTTCTCCGAACAGCACATGCGCGATGGCCTTACGGTCAACTGCGCCGATAATCTGCCCCTCTGCATCCACAACAGGGATCGGTTCATCAGCGGCAATGATGCGTTCAGCCACGTCCGACACGCGGGCGGATTGGGTAATTGGCTCACCTTCACCTGCGGCGCCGGGGGTCATGACACCGCCGACGGTCAGAACCTTCGAGCGGGGGATATGTTTTGTGAATTCAGAGACATAGTCGGTGGCCGGGTTCATCACCAGCTCTTCCGGGGTGGCGACCTGGATCACCTCGCCATCTTTCATGATGGCTATGCGGTCGGCCAGACGCACGGCTTCTTCAAAGTCGTGGGTGATGAAGACGATGGTTTTGTGCAGCCGTTCCTGAAGACGCAGGAACTCATCCTGCATTTCGCGCCGGATCAGCGGGTCGAGGGCCGAGAACGGTTCATCCAGAAACCAAAGGTCAGGCTCTGTTACCAGCGAGCGGGCGATGCCAACACGCTGCTGCTGACCGCCGGACAGCTCACGCGGATAGTAGTCTTCGCGCCCTTTCAGCCCGACCAGTTCCACCACTTCGCGGGCCTTGGCTTCGGCTTCCGCCTTTGGCGTGGCCTGAATGGTCAGCGGGAACATTACGTTCTGCAAAACGGTCAGGTGCGGCAACAAGGCAAAATGTTGGAACACCATGCCCATCTTGTGGCGGCGAATTTCGATCAGTTCCTTGTCATTCGCGCGCAGCAGGTCACTGCCGTCGAACAGAACCTCTCCACCCGTGGGTTCAATCAAACGCGACAGACACCGGACCAACGTCGACTTGCCTGAGCCGGACAGGCCCATGATGATGAAAATCTCACCCTCTGCGATGTCGATATTGGCATTGCGAACCGCGCCGATGATACCTGCATTGCGGATGGTATCTGCGGATGGGGTCGGGTTGTGACTCAGCAGAGCTTCGGCGCCGGGCCCATATAGTTTCCACACATTGCGGCAGGATAGTTTGATCTTTGGAGACATCAGGCGGGTCCGGTGTTGCAATCGAAAATGCCGGAGCGAGCGGGAGAGGAGGGGGGGGCTCGCTCCGGCTGGGCAGATTATTTGGATATCCAGGCCGACCAGCGGTCTTTGTTGGCATCCATCCAATCCGCAACAACGGTGTCGATTTCGACGCCCTCAAGATCAGCTTTGCCGACCATCGCGCTCATCTCATCATTGTTGATGTTGTAGGCTTCGATGATGTCGTAAGCGCCGGGCCACTTTTCCTGCAAGCCGGACCATGCAGCTTTCCAGATCGGGCCACGCGGCTTACCACAGTCATAAGCAAGGCTTGGGTTTACGCCTACGGATGGGTCGGCATAGCATTCGGGCGTGTATGCGGGGAACTCCACAAACTCGCCGTCATATTTCGCAGGCGCCCAGTGAGGGACATAAACCCAAAGCATGATCGGGTCTTCGCGCTGATAGGCGGACTCCAGTTCCGCAAACAGGGCCGCGTCGGTACCCGCGTGGACGACCTCGAACTCCAGCTCCAGCGCTTCGACTCTTTCTTCGTCAAAGCCGCCCCACGTTACCGGTCCACCCACATAGCGCCCGTTCGGAGAGGTTTCGGCGGTGGCGAATTCCTCGGCGCAGTCTTTCAGCGCTTCCCAGTTGGGCAGGCCGGGGCAGCGGTCCTTCATATAGGACGGATACCACCATTCCTCGATCGCCATCAGGCCGGTTTCGCCGACATTGACGACATTGCCGGTGGCGGTTGCCTCATCCAGCGCTTCGCGCCCGGTGGTTTCCCAGATTTCCATCGCCAGATGCAGATCGCCGGTTTTCAGGCCCGCGAATTGCGCAATGTAATCTGCTTGAAGGTATTCAACGTTATATCCCGCCTCTTGCAGGATCGAGCCCATGATCTTTGTGTTGATCAGCTGCCCGGACCAGTCATGCAGTGTCAGCTTGATCGGGTCCGTGGATTCAACGGCCCAGGCCGACGTGGTTGCGACTGTTAAAGCTAACGCACTGAGTCCCAATTTGAGGTTCATCATACCATCTCCCTGTCGTGGTTTTTCTTGGTGAATCGGTGGTATTGCGGAAAGTGCAGCACATTGTGGGGTTTTGTGTCAATAAAAACCACGTTTGACCACATATACCTTATGTGGCGAGCCAGGAAGGCGCTTAAGTTTTGCGCCGCGTTGCTTTTTGTGGGTATTGTGGTATCCGTTATTGGCAGTTTGTCGGGTCTGAAAGTAAAGTGAAGAAATGAACCTAAGGACAACCAACCAGCGCGAAGAAGAGATTGTACGCACGCTGTTCAAAACCGGAGGGTCCTGTCGGGTCAGCTTTCTTGCCAATGAGTTAGGCGTCACGCTGGAAACCATCCGTCGCAACGTGCGCACGCTTGAAAAGCGCGGTATCGTGCGCAAGGTGCATGGGGGTGTTCACCTGCTGGAAGACATCCTTGAGCCGCCGCTGGAAAGCCGTCTGGACAAGAAGGTAGACGCCAAAGAAAAGCTGGCGAAGGCGGTGGCAGAGACTATCAGCAATGGCGATTCAGTGTTTTTGGATATCGGCTCGACAACAGCCTATGTCGCGCAAGCCTTGCGCGATCACAGTGATCTATTTGTTGTGACCAACTCGATCTTTGTGGCCCACACCCTGGCTACGCGGAACAACAATAAGTTGTTCATGGCAGGGGGCGAGCTGCGCCCTCATGATGGCGGCGCTTTTGGCGTTGAGGCGCAAAACTTGATCCGTCGGCTGAACGTGCGTTTTGCGATCCTGTCTGTTGGGGCGGTCAATGCAGAGCAGGGGTTCATGTTGCATGATTTGCAAGAGGCCAATCTGGCCCATATCGCCATGGATCGGGCGCAGGTTCGTATTGTCGTGGCCGACAGTGAGAAGTTGGGAAAACGCGCTCCGGTGACTTTGGAAGAGGCGGACCGGATCAACCTTCTATTCACCGACACGCAACCGGCGAAAGACATCCGGGACATGTTGTCCGCAAATGATGTCGACGTGGTCGTGGTGGAGTGACATTGCGAAAAGAAAGTAGATTCGAAGTTTCGCTTAACCGGTCGCGGGTGGCGCGAGGGATTGGCGCTCAACAATACGCGTATCGAGGCGCAGACCCGAGCCTTCTGCTTTGTTCTCCAGCATCCCGACCAATTCCAGCGCGGCCCGGCGCCCCATCTCTCGGTGCGGAACATGTACCGTCGTCAGGGCCGGTGAGGCGATCCGGGCCAGCTCGATATCGTCAAACCCGGTGATTGAGACATCGCCAGGCACTTGTAACCCCGTCTCACGCGCCCGATGCAGCGCCCCTACAGCCAAGACGTCGTTGCCGCACAATACCGCAGTGGGCGGCACGTCCTGCGACATAAGCCGGGAAAACGCTTCGGCCCCGTTTTCGATCTCATACGATGTTTCGATGATGGTTAGGTTCGATGGGGGCAAATCGTTGCAACGCAGAGCGTCCCGGACGCCTTCGATCCTCAGGCGGGCTCGGTCGTTGCCTGTGCTGATGCCTGAAATTACCCCAATCCGCGTGTGACCCAGCCCGACCACATGGTTCGCCAGTTCCGCCATTGCGGCGCGGTTGTCAAAGCCGATGGACGGCAGTTTTGCGCTTTCCACAAAGGACCACGCGACCAGAACCGGAATTTTGCGCTGCTCAAGATAGTCATAGATCTTTGGGTCACGGTCATGTCCGATCAGCAGTAGCCCATCCGCCCCGCGCGCGACCAGAGTTCTGATCTGTTCTTCCTCGATGTCAGGTTTGTAGGCCGAACTTGAGACCAGCAGCGTATAACCGTGTTGGTGAAGCTCTTCCTGAAAAGCTTGCAACCCGCGCGCAAAGATTGCGTTCTCCATCGTGGGAATAATCGCACCAATGGTCGAGGTCCGCTTGGCCGCCATAACCCGCGCGGCGAAATTCGGCGTGTACCCCAGCGCATCCACAGCCGACAGAACACGCGAGCGTGTTGCTTCGACCACCCGGTCGGGGTTGTTCAGGCAACGCGATACGGTCGCTGTCGAAACCCCCGCCAGCTTGGCCACATCATCCAATGTTGGCGCCGATCCCAGTTTCGACATTTTAAAACCCGCAATTCAGTTTTCCCAATAAGTTTAAACGCAAGAACAGGTTTAGGGAAGCAATTATGTAAGCGCTTGCATTTTTCATGTAAGCGCTTACAAATGGATTTGGGCCGAATCTACAGGGAGTCCGGGAAATGTATCTGACTGCATCCATCATCGTGTTCGTTATCTACTTTGCGAATGTCGCCATGGGTGCCTTTGCGGGCAGCGCATTTCTTGGGGACGTAGGTGAGATGTTGGTCCTGTTCGCGGCGTCGATCCTGTTCGTTGTCGCAATTCTGAAAAGGGAAGCTGACCGCGACGCAGAAAGCGACAGCTGACTTTTTTGCTTGGGAGGGCAATTGATGAACGACGACAAAACCGAACTGGCCTCGGCAGAGCGCCGCAACTTTCTGAAACTCAGCGCGGGTGGCGCGTTTACGGCTGCGATGGTGGCCGGGGCGGCAGGGGTGCTGTGGTCATCCGAGGCCGCGGCGCAGACCGCCAAAGAAGAAAGCGAGCGTGAGAAAGCCGCTGACCATGTGATGACCGTCGCCACGGCCTACGTGCTGGGCGCATCTCGCAGCTATCCGATCATGCAGTTGGACCTGAAGGAAAACATCCAGAACGCCACCAACGGCAAGGTCTACGTCAAACTGGCTCCGGGTGGACAGCTGGGCGCAGGTGGATCGCTGGTCCAGAAAGTGCAGGGCGGCACCATTCAGGCGGCGCAGCATTCGCTGTCGAATTTCGCGCCGTTTGCGTCCACCGTTGACCTGATCAACATGCCTTATCTCTGCGGCTCGAACCAGAGGTTCACCAATCTCGTGCATTCGGACGCGTGGAAGAACGAAGTGCATCCCAAAGTCGAAGCTGCGGGCTTTAAGGCATTGTTCTACGTGGTGATCGACCCACGCGTCGTTGCCGTGCGTCAGGGTGGCAACCCGGTTGTCACGCCGGGCGACATGAGCGGTATCAAGTTCCGCGTTCCCGGATCGAAAATGCTGCAACAATACTACCGTATGGTGGGTGCGAACCCGACGCCTGTTGCCTGGGGTGAGACACCCTCGGCCATCAAACAGGGCGTTGCCGATGCGCTTGATCCGTCCGTCGGTGCGCTGTTCGTGTTTGGCTTTAAGGACATCCTCAGCCATGTGACCTTCACGCAGGCGGTGCCAGACAGTCAGGTCTATTCCTGTAACCTCGAATGGTTCAACTCGATGCCTGCCGATGTGCAGGAAGGCATCATGTGGGGGGCGGAAATGACCAGCCACCAGAACCTGTCCAAAGTGCCCTCGGCCCGCGCGTATGCCATGGCCGAGCTGAACAAGGCCGGTGTTCAGTTCCAGTCGCTGACCCCTGATCAACTGGCCGAATGGCAGGATGCTGGCGGATACCAGCGCTCGGAATGGGACCCGTTCAAGACTGAACTGGCCGGGTCCATGGACAACTTTGAAAAGCTGGTCGAGGCGGCCGGTACGCAAGGCAAATACTACGTCCACGACGCGTAACGCCGTCTTGGGCGCCTGCATCGGGCGCCCCATTTTTACCACTGACAGTCAGGTCTGAGAGGGCCCGAAACAGAAGGCTGCGGCCTGGCTGTTCTATCGCCGAGGGATACGGATGACCGTTCTTCAAAACATAGACCGAAACGCTGAGCGCTGGTTGCTGCTGGTGTTTTATGTGATGCTGGTCATTACCATGGCCATCGAGGTGCTGCGGCGTGAGATTTTCGCGTTCTCCTCGATCTGGGGCGAAGAGATCGTCCGCTATTCCTTCATTTATCTCGCGTGGATCGGGGCTGCGGCTGCGGTCAAAGAACGCGCCCACATCCGCATTGACGTGATCATGCACTACCTGCCGCAGCGACCCAAGGCATTGCTGTATATCTTTGGCGATCTGGTGATGTTCGTTGTGGCGATCATTGCTTTGTACTGGTCGTTTGAAGCTGTCCACGTCTCTGCCAAGTTCGGATCGGTGACGGACGGGCTGCGGGTGTCCAAGGTCTGGTTCCTGATGGCCGTACCCACGGGGTTCGCGTTGATGATCTGGCGCCTGATCCAATCCTTCCTGCGTGATGTGAAATCCCTTCGTGACGGCACGCCCGTCTTCGAAGGCGACAAGCTGTTTGACTGAG
Source organism: Ruegeria sp. (assembly GCF_965221235.1). Lineage (GTDB taxonomy): Bacteria > Pseudomonadota > Alphaproteobacteria > Rhodobacterales > Rhodobacteraceae > Ruegeria. Next base: position 908,669 of record NZ_CBDCRS010000004.1, on the reverse strand, counting down.
GAGAACCCAAATGCTCTGGAATACCCTCAATCAAACCGTTGAACTGGGCTGGGATTTTTACCTGCCTGTGATCCTGTTCGTCGGTCTGATCGCCCTGGCCGTGCCCGTCTGGGCAGCGATTGGTACTGCTGCGATCGTCATGCTGGTCATGTCGGGCGACCTGCCGCTGAGCCTTGTGGGCGAAAGCCTGTTTACAGGCATTGACGCCTTTGCCCTGACCGCCGTGCCGCTGTTCATCCTGACCGGAGACGTGCTGGTCCGCACCGGGCTATCGCGCAAATTCCTCGATGTGGCCGAGGCGCTGACGTGCTTCGCCAAGGGTGGTTTTGGATCGGCCACGGTGCTGGTCTGCGGTATGTTCGCGGCGATCTCGGGTTCAGACGCGGCGGGCGCTGCCGCCGTGGGTCGCATGACCATCAACCGTCTGGTCGAAAGCGGCTATCCGCGCCCATACGCCTGTGCGCTAGTGGCCGCAGGGGCTTGTACCGGCATCCTGATCCCGCCCTCCATCGCCTATATCATCATTGGTCTGGTGCTGGGTATCTCTGCCTCGACACTGTTCCTGGCGGCGCTGATCCCCGGTCTGGCCATTCTGATCTCGATCCTGATCACCAACATCATCATGAACCGCATCTACGCCTATGAGGGCGGCGGCATGATGACGATGGGCGAGTGGCTGGCCAATCTGGGCAAAGCCCTGAAATCCGGTTGGTATGCGTTCATCGTGCCCGGCATCATCTTCTATGGCATTTTTTCGGGCCGCTTGACGCCGACTGAGGCTGGCGCGACCGCCGTGGTTGTCACTATCATCATGGGCTTCATCCTGCGCACGCTGACACTGGCCGACTTTCCGTCGATGCTGGTCAGCTCGGCCAAGGTGAACGGAGTTATCCTTCCCATTATTGCCTTCTCCGCTCCCTTGGCCGAAGCGTTGGCGATCATGGGCGTACCGCAGGGCTTTGTGACATCCGTTACCAACCTGACCGATGACCCATACCTGCTGATCCTGCTGATGATCGGCATCCTGATCGCTGCGGGCTGTGTGATGGAGACGACGCCGAACATCGTAATCCTCGCGCCGATCCTGAAACCTCTGGCCGACAATATCGGCATGAACGAGATTCAGTTCTGCATCATGATGATCACCGCGCTGGGCGTGGGCTTTATCACTCCGCCGCTGGGTCTGAACCTGTTCGTTGTATCTGGCATTACCGGTGAGTCCATTCTGAAGATTGCCGCCCGGGCCGTGCCTTTCGTACTGACTATGCTGATCGTGGTGATCCTGATCGCCTATGTTCCGGCGGTGTCGACCACCTTGCTTCCTGAAATCTACCAATAGGACCTGCTGACCATGCCTCGTGACTATCTCAAAAAGGCGACTTTGACGGCGCAATCTCATGCCACAGAAGTGCATGACACGGTCAAATCCATCCTTGCCGATATTGAGGCGGGCGGCGATGCCAAAGCGTTGGAATATGCGGCCAAGTTCGACAAGTTCGAAGGGAATGTGCTGATGACGCAGGCCGATATCGACGCGGCCATCGCCCTGGTTCCTGAAAAGCTGAAGGCCGATATCCGATTTGCCCATGACAATGTGCGCCGCTTTGCCGAAACGCAAAAGGCCACTGTCTCGGATGTGCAGATGGAAATCGTTCCGGGGTTCATCGCTGGTCAGAAAGCAATCCCTGTCGACGCGGCCGGCTGTTACGTACCCGGTGGTCGCTATAGCCACATCGCCAGCGCGATCATGACCGTGACCACGGCCAAGGTGGCCGGGTGCCGCCACATCACCGCGTGTTCTCCGCCCCGTCCGGGTGAGGGCGTCGCGCCTGCAATTGTCTATGCCGCGCATATCTGCGGCGCTGACAGCATTCTGGCCATGGGTGGTGTGCAGGGCGTGGCTGCGATGACCTATGGCCTTTTCGGGCTGCCGCGCGCCAATATCCTCGTGGGGCCGGGCAACCAATTCGTGGCTGAGGCCAAGCGCATTCTCTACGGTAAGGTCGGCATTGACATGATCGCCGGGCCGACGGACAGCCTGATCCTTGCAGACAAGACTTCGGATGCGCATGTGGTTGCAACCGATTTGGTCAGTCAGGCCGAGCACGGGTATAACTCGCCCGTCTGGCTGGTGACGGATGACCGCGAACTGGCGCAGAAAGTGATGGAGCTGGTTCCGGCCCTCATCGAAGACCTGCCGGAACTGAACCGCGAAAACGCCGCTGCCGCGTGGCGTGACTATGCTGAGGTGATCGTCTGTGCGGACCGGGAAGAAATGGCTGCCTGTTCCGACGACTACGCGCCTGAACATCTGACCGTTCAAGCCGAGGATCTGGATTGGTGGCTCAACCGGCTGACCTGCTATGGTTCGCTGTTCCTAGGTGAGGAGACCACCGTTTCCTACGGCGACAAGGCCACCGGGACGAACCACGTTCTGCCAACCTCGGGTGCGGCCAGTTATACCGGCGGGCTAAGTGTCCATAAATACATGAAAATCGTTACGTGGCAGCGTGCAACGCGGGAAGGCTCCAAACCGATTGCCGTGGCGACCGCACGTATTTCCCGACTGGAAGGGATGGAAGGGCATGCTCGCGCGGCGGATGTGCGTCTGGCCAAGTATTTCCCTGATGAACAGTTCGATCTGACCGCAGATGGATGACCCCCGAATGCTTTTCGACCTGACGGGACGGGTGGCGTGCGTCACCGGGGCCAGTTCCGGCCTTGGTCGGCGGGCTGCTGCTGTCTTGGCCGCCGCCGGAGCGCGCGTGGTCGGCGTGGCCCGCCGCGCAGAAGCACTGACTGAGATGAAAGACGAGATCGGCGAAGCTGCCGATGCCGTGGTGGCTGATGTTGCAGACCGGTCGAAAATCGAAGAGACGGTCGAGCAGATCGGGTCCAAGTTTGGCCCGCCGGACATCGTAATTCACGCCGCCGGGGTGAACACACGCGAAGCAGCGGACGACGTCTCGCCTGAAGGCTGGGACACGACCCTCGCTCTGAACCTCAGCGCGCCGTTCTTTCTGAGCCAGGCAATGGTGCCAGCTATGAAAAAACGCGGCTGGGGGCGGATCGTGAATTTCGCCTCATTGCAAACTACACGGGCTTTCCCGGGTGGCATCGCCTACGGCGCGACCAAGGCCGGGATCGGACAATTGACCCGCGCCATGGCCGAGGCGTGGTCGCCGCACGGCATCACCGCCAACGCCATCGGGCCAGGTTTCTTCCCGACCGAACTGACGCAGGCTGTGTTCGACGACCCCGAGCGGGCGGCGCGTAACGCGGCGCAGACTTGTATCCGGCGCAATGGGCGGGCCGAGGATATCGACGGGCCGATCCTGTTTCTGTGCTCAAAAGCTTCGGACTATGTCACCGGGCAGGTGCTGATGGTTGACGGGGGGTTCACGGCGAAATGAAGGCTCTGGTCTACGAGGGTGTCGAACGGGTGGCGTTTCGGGATGTTCCCGATGCCACTCCGCAACTTGACGAACACCTCATCCGCATCGAGGCCGCGGGCATCTGTGGTTCGGACATGCACGCCTATCTGGGGCATGATGCACGCCGTCCGGCCCCGTTGATCCTTGGGCATGAGGCGGCAGGAACCATCATCGGCGGTCCGCGGGACGGCGCGCGCGTGACGATTAATCCGCTTGTAACCTGTGGTACCTGTTCGGCCTGCCTATCTGGGCGCGAGAACCTGTGCGGCAATCGTCAGATCATCTCAATGCCACCGCGTGAGGGCGCGTTCGCACAATACGTTGCCATGCCCGACGCTAATCTGGTTGAAGTGCCCGAGCATGTGAGTTTCGCCAAAGCCGCGCTGGCCGAACCGCTGGCGGTCAGCTGGCATGCAGTCCGTCTGGGTCTTGAAACCCTTCACCCGGCGATGGAACGCAGAGCCCTGGTGATTGGTGGTGGGGCCATCGGTGTTGCTGCTGCTCTGGCCCTGTCCGCGATGGGGCTCGAGGATGTGGTGATCGTAGAACCCAGTGAGGCACGACGCGCTTATTTGAAGGGAACAGGCGCATTCAACGTGGTCAAGGAAACCGCTGATGCCTTCCCGTTGGTGATCGACGCAGTTGGCTATGCGGCCACGCGAGCCTTGGCTTCGGCGCAGGCTTTGCCGGGCGGGGTGATCGTGCATGTGGGGCTGGGCGAGGATGCCGGAGGGCTGGATATCCGCCGCATGACCTTGCAAGAAATCACTTTTGTCGGCACCTATACGTATACAGTCGAGGATTTCCGGCAAACGGCTCAAGCCATTTTTGACGGTCGCCTGGGTGCATTGGACTGGATCGAAGAGCGGGCTCTGTCTGACGGAGCCCAAGCGTTCCGGGACTTGCGCAACGGGGATGTTGCCGCGCCGAAAATCATCCTCGGCCCATGGGGCTAGGCCCGTCAGAAACGGAGACAAACATGTATAAGAAAATTCTTGTTCCAATGGCGCTGGATCACGGCATTTCCCAGCACACGCTGGAGGTTGCTCGCGCCCTTTCCGCAGAGGGTGCTGAGATCATCGCACTCCATGTCTATGAGATGCCGCAGGGATCGGTCAGCGCATATCTGGATGATGAAATGGTTGCCGAGGCCTATCGCTCGGCCGCCCGTCTGCTGCGCGAAAAGACTGAAGGTATTGAGGGCGTTACGGCTCAAATCGTTAAGGGGCATACTGCCCGGACAATCATCGACTTTGCCAATCACAATGACGTGGATTGCATCGTCATCGGCTCGCACAAGCCTGACATCAGCGACTATTTCCTGGGCTCGACCGCGTCTCGGGTCGTGCGCCATGCCGGATGTGCCGTGCACGTCCATCGAAGACTTTAACCCGTCAATCGCGCCCAGTGCGCCCCAAACAGGACTGACAGACCGGATATGAACATAGACAAGAAGATCACTGATGATCTGGTCGCAAACGACATCTCGTTTGTTACCACCGTGCCATGCAAACAATTGGCCGGGGTCATAGATGAAATCGACCAGCGCGATGGTATCTATCACATCCCCTCAAACAAAGAAGATGAGGGGATGGGTCTGTGTGCAGGTGCATGGATGGGTGGCAAACGCCCAGCCATCATCATGCAGAACACGGCCATCGGTGTCACGATCAACACTCTGGCGACGCTGATCCAATACTACCGGATGCCGCTGCCGATGCTGATCTCATATCGCGGAGAGCTGCGCGAACCCATCGCCTGTCAGGTCGAGATGGCGGTGCACACCAAGGCCCTGTTGGCGCAATTGAATATCCCGACCTACCACTTTCACCATCAAGCGGACGTTGAAGAGCTGGACGCGATCCTGAAATACACCTTCATGTGCAACAAGCCGGTCGCCATCCTGACCGACGCCAATTTCTGGGGAGGCTATGGCGACCAATGATCCGTTCTGAGATTCTGAAAGAAATCGCCCCGATCCTGCGGGATCAACTGGTTGTCTGCAATATCGGTATCCCCAGTCAGGAACTGCATGCCATCGACGATCAGCCCACCAACTTTTACATGCTGGGCACAATGGGTCTGGCCTCGTCCATTGGGCTGGGTCTGGCGCTGTCGCAGCCGAAGCCGGTGATTGTAATCGACGGAGACGGCTCGATCCTGACCAATCTGGGGACCCTGCCGACCATCGCCAACAATGTGGCGGACAACTACATCCTGCTGATCGTGGACAATGGCTCGTATGGATCGACCGGGGACCAGCCGACCTATGCGGGGCAGAAAACTTCGCTGACGAAAATGGCCGAGGCTGCGGGCTGTGAGCGCGTCATCGAGTGCGCCGCCGAGGAGACCGGTCGGGTGCTGCAAGGGGCGCTGGACGCCAAGCAGATGACCATCATCGTCAGCAAGTGCGAAAGCGGCAATGCCAAGATGCCACCGATCACGATGGACCCGGTGGTGATCCGCGACCGCTTTATGAAGGCCGTTCAGGCCTAATGCCAGCCAGCGCCATCCACAGCGCCGAGGACGCCCGCCGTCTTGCGCGGCGGCGTCTGCCGTGGATGGTGTTCGACTATATCGACGGCGCGGCAGGGGCCGAGGTTGGAGCTGCCCGAAACCGCGCCGCACTTGACGCGATGACCCTGCGTCCACGTGTTCTGCGGGATGTTAGCGAGCGGTCATTGGCGACCACGCTGTTTGGCAAACCGGCGCAGCGCCCCTTTGGTATTGCGCCGATGGGCATGTGCAACCTGTCCGGCCCCGGCGCCGATCTGATGCTCGCCCGACTGGCGGCGCGCTATGATGTGCCGCTGGGGGTGTCGACCGTCGCTTCAACCTCGATGGAGCAGATAATCGAAGTTGCAGAGGGCAACGCCTGGTTCCAACTTTACTTCAGCGGAGATGGGTCTGGCACGTTCAAGCTGGTCGAACGTGCCAGGGCTGCGGGTTATAAGACACTGGTCCTGACCGTGGACGTCCCCGAGGTTGGTCGCCGCCCGCGAGAGCTGCGGCATGGTTTCAAAATGCCGTTCCGCATCGGCCCGCGCCAGTTCGTCGATTTCGCGTTACACCCAAGATGGTCGCTTGCGACCTTATTGGCTGGTAAACCTCAGATGGCGAACTTTTTGACGGATGGCTACGCGTTCGACCGCACCGAAAGCCGGGCAAAGGCGACATGGGAAACGCTGACCCGCCTGCGCGACCAGTGGGATGGCAATCTGGTCGTCAAAGGTGTGCTGGACCCCGAGGATGCGCTGGCCGTGAAGGGGGCGGGGGCGGATGCTGTGCAGGTCTCCAGCCACGGGGCGCGACAGTTGGATAGTGCTCCGGCGGCGTTTGAGGCGTTGCGCGACATTCGCGCCGCTGTGGGCGATGACTATCCCTTGTTTTACGACAGCGGGCTGCGGTCGGGCGAGGACGCGGTCAAAGCTCTGACGAATGGCGCGGACTTCCTGTTTTTCGGCCGGGTGATGCAATTTGCCATCGCCGCAGCCGGTGAAGCGGGCTTGCATCAACTATGGGACGTTCTGAGCGATGAATTCAGCATCACAATGGCGCAGATCGGAGCGACTTCTGTCACAAATCTGCGCCCTGCAACGGTAAACGGCCCCGAATAGCCCCGATTTGGTGCATCCCCAACGATGTGGTATGACATGGGTAAGACGATCCCACATTCAAGATTTTTGCGTTCGCCTGTCAAAAAGGGGGGTATGTCATGCGTTTCCGTTATCTTGCAAAACACGTTCTGCTGGGGGCCGGTCTGATTGCCGTCAGCATGTCACCGGCATTGTCTCAGGACCGCGAGGAAAGCCACGGCATGGTTCTGCTGCGCGGGCTTCCTACTCTGGACACAAGCCACAGCATTGCGATTGTTGAACTGGACCCGGAATCCGACCGCTTCGGCGAAATCCTGAGCGAGGTTGAACAGCCGGACATGGATCATCCTTTGCACCACTTGTACTACAGCCCCAACGGTCGGCTCTATTCCACCGGGCTGGATCCGTCGTGCAGTCTGGCCGAGATCGGCCTGTCCCGCGATTCAAGTGGTGCGCCGGTGATCTCGGGCTTCACCTGTCTGGACACGCAAGGTCAGATGGTGGGCGAAGATATCATGTGGGCAAACTCGAACGGGCAGGAGTATATGTTCGTCACCTTCATGGGGGGAACGGGCGGCGATGACGGCGGCTCCGTTGGTGTTTTTGACACTCAGACCAACGAAGTCGTCAAAGTCATCGAAGCCCGCAAAAGTCAGGTTGGCGATGGCGCGCCTTATATCATGTACCCGCACGGTATTTCCGCCTTTGAGGACCGCATGGTCGTGACCTCGACCGTGCATCCGGATTTGGCCACTGGCGTCGGGAACGTGCTGACGATCATTGATCTGAACGCGCTGGAGCCGATCCAGAACATCACGATCGAGAATGAAAAACCGCTGAATTTCCCGTCCTCCCCGGTCGAGGTGCTGTTCGCCCGACCCACCATGCACCCCGAGATCGAGCCTGCAATTCTGGCCAATACCATGTTCGGATTCGAGACATGGAAGGTGCCTTATGACGCTGCCAGCAAAAGCTTTGGTGAGGCTGAGGTGATCTATAGCGGTGTCGCCAATGAGACCGCTGTACCGCTTGAGTTCTACGGCACCGAGGATGAGCTGTTCATCTCACACGCCTTGCCGGGTGTGGTGAAACGCTATGAACTGGCAGCTTTGCCTGAACTGGTGTCCAGCGGCCCCGATATCGTTGCTGATCCGGGGGCGCATCATATGATCTTTTACACATCCGCCTCGGGGCGTGATCTGATCGCCATTCAGAACAACCTGCTCAATCTGGGCAATGGGGCTGAGGATGATCCGACCGATGTGGACTTCATCGCCGATCTGGCAAGCCACACGATCACGGTTCATGATCTGAAAACCGGTGAACGCCTCGCCACGATCGACTTCAAAGAGCGGTACAACAAAGGGGTGGAGAACGTCGAAGGCCTGTTCGGTTCGGGCTTTGTCCACCACCACTAACGGCCCGAGGGCGTTATGCATCGGGTGCTTCTGACCCTGACCGCCGCCGCGATCCTCGCGGTGGCGGCATGGTTTGTCTGGGACCGGCTGCGCGCGCCTGTTGCGCCCCCGATTGCCGATTTTTCGGCCCCGTTTGTGTTCGGCCGCTTTTCCGTACCGCCCGACAATCCGCTGACCGAGGAAGCTTTTCAGTTAGGCCGCCATTTGTTCTACGATCCTATTCTGTCGGGAAATAACGAGGTGTCCTGCGCCACTTGCCACGTACAAGCGCTGGCTTTCACCGATGGTCGCGCGCGATCCCCGACGCTGTCCGGCGGAGAGCTGGAGTTCAGCTCGATGAGCCTTGCCAATCTGTTATGGGGACAAGAGAGGTTCTTTTGGGATGGCCGGGCGACCTCATTAGAAGAACAGGCTTTAATGCCGATCCAGCACCCGGACGAGATGGGGCAGGACATCGACGCCCTGATGGACGAGCTTCGCGCCTCGCGCCCTTATCGCCGAATGTTCCGTCACGCCTATGGAGCGGTCAGCCCGGAAAACACGGCCAAGGCTCTGGCGACCTTCATGCGGATGCTGATCTCGTCGAACTCGAAATACGACCAATATCTGCGCGGAGAAGTTCGGCTGACCGCGCAAGAAGAGCACGGGCGCAAGCTGTTCATGGCGCACCCGGATACCAAGATTTCGTTGCGCGGCGGGAACTGTATCGACTGTCACAGCCAGTTTCTGACGTCAGGTTTTCGCGACGCGCTGGACGGGTTCTCAAACAACGGTCTGGACCCGGATGGCGCGTTGCCGGACGGGTTGATGGCCGTGACCGGAAATCCTGCACACAAAGGATTCTTCAAGGTGCCTTCCCTGCGCAATATCGCCGTTACCGCGCCGTATATGCACGATGGTCGGTTCGAGACGCTCGAAGACGTGATGGGCCACTACAATGACGGTATCGTGGTCAGCGATACGCTCAGCCCGCTGATCCTTGAGGCCGACAACGCCCCCGAGGCAGGGCAGGAAACGGTCGGACTGCGCATGACACCCGACGAAATGCAGGCCATCATCGCGTTCTTGCACACGCTGACGGATGAGGCTTTCCTGTCCGATCCCAAATTCTCGAGCCCGTTTGATGGAGGTTCCTGATGCGATTAATACTTACGATTTTGGCTGCTGCATTGCTGATCGTCGCGTGGATATTTCTGGTTCCGCAGCCAAAGAAAACGACGCCGATCACACTGAGGTTTCACGCCAAGATGGGCGAGGACCCTCTGATCCATGATCAGTTCGTCTATGACAACCCGGGCGGAGAGGGTCAGTTCCGTGTCCGGGATTTCAGGTTTTATCTCAGTAACTTGTCATTCGAGCACCAAGGCGAAACGTACGCTGAGCCCGACAGCTACCACCTGATCCGGTTCGACAACCCCGAGAAAACGCATTCGATCACTTTGCCAGAGGTACCGATGCCCTCGGTCGAAAGTATTCGGTTCCTGATCGGGGTCGATCCGGCAGCGAACAGCTCAATCGAGGCGCGCGGCGATCTGGACCCTAATAGCCAGATGGCGTGGAATTGGGAGGTCGGGTACAAATTCGTCGTCTTTGAAGGCGCGCTGCGGGTTGGGGATGAGGTCTCGCCGCTGGTGTACCACGTCGGGTTCGACGAAAACGCGCAGGAGATTGCATTTTCACTGGCGCCCGAAGTTCTGGAGGACGGAGCCGGTGAGGTGCATCTGAACGTGGATCTGGCGAAGCTGTTCGACAGTTCAGCCCGGATCGACATGCAATCTCTACCGTCGGTCAAATTCAACCGCCCCGACGCTGAGATGTTGGCCCGGAATTACGCAACCATGATTACGCTGGGTTTTTAATGGCGCAAAGCCCGGCGTCGCGATGTTCCAACCCACGCAGGTTCGGGAAAAATTCCGAAATCCCTCTCGACGGCGGGGGATGATCGGTGTTTGTTTGTCCGGTCAGCGAAGCAATAAAAAAGAACGCCCGGTCAGGGGCATAAGCTGACCATGGGGAAAACAGATGTAAGTTGCGTTCAAAGGACCAACGAAGGGAGATGAAGATGAAAAAGTTTCTAGCGGCTGCCGCGGTGTCTGCGCTGTGTGCTACCGGGGCGCTGGCAGAGGTGAAGGTCGGGATGATCACCACGCTCTCGGGGGGTGGCGCTGGGTTGGGCATCGACGTGCGCGACGGTTTCATGCTGGCGATTGCGCAATCGGGGCGCGATGACATCGAGGTCGTGATCGAAGACGACCAGCGCAAGCCCGACATAGCCGTGCAATTGTCGGACAAGATGATTCAGTCCGAACGGGTTGATGTGATGACCGGCATCATCTGGTCAAACCTCGCCATGGCGGTTGTCCCTGCGGCGGTGAACCAGAATGTGTTTTACCTGTCTCCCAACGCTGGGCCGTCGCCCTTGGCCGGGAAAGGGTGTCATCAAAACTATTTCAACGTCGCCTGGCAGAACGACAACCTTCACGAGGCCGCCGGAGCCTATGCAAACGGCGCGGGCTACAAGAACAGCTTTATCATGGCTCCGAACTACCCAGCTGGAGTTGATGCGCTGACCGGCTATAAGCGGTTCTTTGAGGGCGATCTGGCCGGTGAGATCTACACCGAGCTTGGCCAGACCGATTACGCCGCCGAGATCGCCCAAATCCGGGCCAGCGATGCGGACAGCGTGTTCTTTTTCCTGCCCGGCGGCATGGGGATTTCCTTCCTCAAGCAATATGCCGACAGCGGTATCGACAAACCTGTTGTCGGCCCGGCCTTCAGCTTTGATCAGGGTATCCTGCAAGCAGTCGGCGACGCGGCGCTGGGCGTGGTGAACACCTCGCAGTGGAATAAGGATATAGAAAACCCTACCAACGCGGCGTTTGTCGAGAGTTTTCAGGCGGAATACGGGCGTTTACCCTCACTGTATGCGAGCCAGGGGTTCGATACGGCCAACCTGCTGCTGTCCGCGTTGGAAAAGGCCGATCCGTCCGATGCGGATGCTTTCCGTGAAGCCCTTCGGGCAGCCGAGTTTGACAGCACACGTGGCGAGTTCAGCTTTGGACCGAACCACCACCCGGTTCAGACCATCTATGCGCGCGAGGTGATCAAGGAAGGTGACGTGTTCACCAACAAGATCCTCGGCGTTGCGCTGGAGAACCACTCCGACGCCTACGCGGCCGAGTGCAAGATGTAACTGACCTACTGCCTGCCCCAGATGATGGGGCGGGCAGACCACCGGAGTCTCCATGTCCTCGATCCTGATTATCGAGCAGATCCTTAACGGGCTGCAATTCGGCGTCATGCTGTTTTTGATGGCGGCTGGCCTGACGCTGATTTTCGGCGTGATGGGGCTGATCAATCTGGCGCACGGCTCGCTGTATATGGTTGGCGCTTTTGCGGCGGCGGCTGTGGCCGGGGCGACGGGGTCGTTCCTATTGGCGCTGGTCGCTGCGTTGGCCGCTGCTGCTCTGGCCGGGGCGATTGTCGAGATGGTTGTGATCCGAAGGCTGTATAACGCGCCGCATCTGGATCAGGTGCTGGCCACCTTCGCGCTGATCCTGATTTTTTCGGAAGGCACACGCTGGGTCTTTGGATCATTTCCTTTGTTTCTGGACATCCCGGATGGGCTGTCGGGGCCGGTCACTTTGCCGGGCGGGATCGAATACCCGCTCTATCGCCTGACCCTGATCGGCATCGGGTTGGCCGTGGCCGTGGGACTTTGGGTACTGATCGAGCGGACCCGCTTGGGTATTCAAATTCGCGCCGGAGAAAATGACCGCGAGATGATCGCGGCGTTGGGCGTCGATATCTCGAAGCTCTACACGCTGGTATTTGCGCTGGGCGCGGCTTTGGCCGGGCTAGCAGGAGCGTTGGTCGGCGCGATCCAGTCTGTTCAGGTCGGTATGGGTGAGCCGGTCTTGATCCTCGCCTTCGTGGTTATCGTCATCGGCGGTATTGGCTCGGTGCGAGGGGCTTTCATCGGCGCGTTGCTGGTCGGGCTGACCGACACTCTGGGGGGGGTGTTCCTGCCCGAGATGCTCAAGCTGTTCATGGACAATGGCGCGGCGCAAAAGACCGGCTCGGCGCTGGCTTCGATGGGTATCTATGTGCTGATGGGGCTGGTTCTGGTCTGGAGACCGACCGGCCTGTTCGGAGCCCGCGCATGAGGTTGAACGAAAGATACCTCAACCTGCTGGTAATCGCCGGTCTGCTGGCGCTGCCGCTTTGGGCCGTGATTGCAGATCAGCCATTTACGATCACGCTGGTGACGAGGGCGGTGATCCTTGCGCTGGCGGCGGTGGGGTTGAACATCATCCTCGGCATCGGCGGCATGGTCAGTTTTGGTCACGCCGCGTTCTTCGGGATCGGAGGCTATGCGATGGGCATCCTTGCCTATCACGCGCAGACCTACACAGCACTGGACCTTGGGCTGTTCAGCACCGACGGCACCAAGTCCATGCCGGTGATCTGGTTGGTGGCGATGATCCTGTCGGCGCTGGTCGCTTTCTTCATAGGGTTGCTGTCGCTAAGAACCTCGGGCGTGTACTTCATCATGATCACGCTCGCCTTTGGGCAGATGTTTTTCTACTTTGCGATCTCATGGGCGCAATATGGGGGCGAGGACGGGCTGTCGATCTATGTCCGCAACGATTTCCCGAGCCTGAACACGCTGGTTCCAATCCAGTTCTACGCCATATGTTTCACGCTGCTCTGCGTGGTTCTGTTCCTGTTCGCACGCCTTCAGACCTCACCCTTTGGGCTGGCGCTGAACGCTGCGCGGCAATCGGCCACGCGGGTTGAAACCGTGGGCCTGAACCCGATGCGGCTGAAGCTGCTGGCTTTCGTGATCTCGGGCGCGATCACCGGATTGGCCGGGGCGCTGTTCGCTGACCTGAATCGCTTTGTCTCGCCGACTATGTTCAGCTGGCAACTGTCGGGCGAGTTGATCGTGCTGATCATCATCGGCGGGGTGGGACGCTTGATGGGACCGGTGATCGGGGCTTGCGTGTTTGTCGCGCTGGAGCACTTCCTCGGCGAACTCACCGATTTCTGGCATGTCTATCTCGGCGTTGTCCTGCTGTGCATCGTGTTGTTCGGACGTGGTGGCCTGATCGGCCTGCTGACCGGGAAAGAGGGCGCGCATGTCTGATCCCGTCCTCGCCACAAGAAATCTGAACAAGAGCTTCGGGGCTCTGAAGGCCACCGACGATGTTTCGATCGACCTGAGGCCCGGAGAAATCCATGCCATCATCGGCCCGAACGGTGCGGGCAAGTCGACGCTCTTACAGCAGATTTGCGGTGGTTTGGAGCCAGATTCAGGGCAGGTTTTTCTGAAAGATCAGGACGTTTCGGGCCTTAGCACCCAGGCGCGGGCGCAGGCGGGTTTGGGGCGCACGTTTCAGATTTCGCAGCTTTGCATGGAGGATAGTGTTCTGGAAAACGTCGTGCTGGGCGCGATGGGGGCGGAGCGTATGGCCTGGCGGTTCTGGCGGCCTGCATTGAAACTGTCCAATCTGTGCGAAAGAGCAGAAGCCGCGCTGGAGAGGGTCGGGTTAAGCGCAGAGCGCGACACGCGCTGCGCCAATCTCAGCCACGGTCAGCGGCGGCAATTAGAGGTGGCCGTGGCGCTGACCTTGTCGCCCAAGGCCTTTGTCATGGATGAACCGATGGCCGGGCTTGGGGCCGAGGGGTCAAAGCGGCTGACCGGCTTTCTGGACGGGTTGCGGCAAGAGGCACCGATCCTCTTGGTAGAGCATGACATGGACGCAGTCTTTGCACTGGCCGACCGGATCAGCGTTCTGGTCTATGGTAAGGTCATTGCCACGGGTACGGCCGATGAAATCCGCTCTGACCGCAAGGTTCGTGACGCTTATCTGGGGGATGAGGCATGACCTTGCTGCGGGTCGAGAACCTGACCGCCAGCTATGGCGTAAGTCAGGCCCTGTATGGCGTTGATCTTGATGTGGCCGAAGGCGAAGTAACGGCGCTTATGGGGCGCAACGGGATGGGCAAGACAACCACCGTCAAAGCCTTATGCCGGATGATCCAATCACAAGGTACACTGACTCTGAACGGGCAGGATCTCCATGCGTTGCCCAGTCATAAAGTTGCCCGGTTGGGGGTGGGGTTGGTGCCTGAAGGGCGGCGCTGTTTTGCCGACCTCAGCGTGCGCGAGAATCTGATTGCCGCCGCGCGCCCCGGTTACTGGACGTTGTCGCGCGTAACTCAGCTGTTCCCGCGACTGGCAGAGCGGCAGGGGCAAGCAGCGGCGTCGCTGTCGGGGGGCGAGCAGCATATGCTTGCAATCGGTCGAGCCTTGATGACCAACCCGCGTCTTTTGGTTCTGGATGAGGCGACCGAAGGGTTGGCGCCGATTGTGCGGCAAGAGATCTGGGCCGCGTTGCATCGCCTGCGGCAAGAAACCAGTGTGGCCATCCTGCTGATCGACAAATCGTTAAAGGAATTGGCGACCGTCTCGGACAAGGCCGTTATTCTGGAGCGTGGACGGACGGTCTGGTCCGGGTCAATGGCTGACCTGACGCCAGAGATATCAGAGAAATACGTGGGCGTGTGAGCCTATTTTAAGCCACTTCGGCTGACCGTGTGTCACGCGGGGCAAGCGCAATTTTGAGCGATACTGCCACCGTACTGGTTACAGCCCAGCAACAAAGCCCAACTTCTGCCGTTATTCCGCCAGATCAACCACAAATTCACCTTTCACACATATCCCAAGGAAGCCCAAAAGGATATGAGCCGTGCAGTCCATCCTGCGACATGTTTATCTTGAAAGACG
This sequence comes from Ruegeria sp., assembly GCF_965221235.1. Classification (GTDB taxonomy): domain Bacteria; phylum Pseudomonadota; class Alphaproteobacteria; order Rhodobacterales; family Rhodobacteraceae; genus Ruegeria. The sequence continues at coordinate 893,428 of NZ_CBDCRS010000004.1, read as the reverse complement.
CAGGCTGTACGCGATTGGCTTCTTGTCCTTTTCTGCGGGTGTGGTCCTGTATTCTCATATCAACGCAACACAGATGGGACTGCCAGTGCCTGTGATCACGGGCCTAATTTACATGGTCGCTGTTGTGGTGGCCGCGGCAGCGACAACCTATTTCCTGCCGGGATTGCGGAAGATCACAGATGCGGTGGCCGTTACACGGCTGGCGTTCGCATTGTGGGTGGTGACGACGCAGAGCCATGAGGTAGCCGCCGCTCCGTTCATAAGTGCAACGGTTGTAGTTGGTGGCGCGATCCTGCTTGTGAACCTCGGGAATCTGGTGTCCATGGCCGCGCAGAAAACGCCTGTGTCAGAATGGCGGACATGGGTCCGCGACAGTTTGGCCGTGTATCAGGGCGGGCATGGCGAAGCCGCCGGGTTTCATGCGCAGCCGGTGAAAGTCCTTAGCCAAGTGTCCGGGCGGGCGCACGAGGCCTGAGGCAGTTTCAGAAACGATATGTGGCTCCGATCATAGGCCCGGATTGCGAGAACTCGTATTCGCTGCCGTTTATGTCGTGGTCGAATGAGATATAGCGATATCCGCCGCGCAGCAGCCACCGATCATTCAGGGCATAGTCGGCTGTGACCAACACCTGCCAGGTCTGGCTGCCGCTTCGGAATCCTCCGTAATCCAAATAGGCCGTGCTGCTCCATCTGCTGGACAGATCGAAGCGCGCGCGCAGACCGACCACTGGATCAACCCAGCTTTCATCCGCGCCGAAGTTTTGAACCGGGGCCATGCCCGGTGTCAGTGTAAAGCCGGTATCCGTGCTGTACCACCGCAAACCAGCCGCCAGATCCACGACCGCCGATGGATTTTGCCGAACCCGATACCCCAGCATGGCCGTGGCGAACTGCGTCTTGACGGAGGTCTCAAGGCTGCCGCCAGCAGGGCCGCCCAGCGTGTTTCCAAAGGAAAGGTTGGTGTAATTGTAGTCGAACAGAACGCTCCACTGGCCGTTCGTGGCCGCAAAGGCCCCCATGAAAGCAAAATCCAGATTTTCAAGCGCATCCGAAAAGCTGAGCGTCCCTTCCACCGTGCCGCGAGGCGTCTCAATGCTGGTCTCCGTCTCGGGCATGAACAGATAAAAGGTCGCCTCGTACTTCCAGCCGGATTGCTGAGCCGACGCCGTTGTTGCAATGGCCAGCAGCGCCAGACCAGCCGCGCAACCTGTCAGTTTGCATTTCGAAATCATAATCTCCCCCTCGTTAATCAAATGAAAATTCAATGATTTAGCGGTTGATCTCCGTTCGGGCAGCCTGCTCAAGCTGCCTCTTCCCCTTTCTTGGTCGTCGTGTGCCCCACACGGTTGATGTCGGTTTCAGGGAAGAATTCCGACCAGACATGCCAAAAGACCCCGGCGCGCAGGGTCTCAACGCGTTGCAATCTGCCCTGATCCGACATGCCCCAGAAATCGCAACGGGTCACAGGTTTACCGCTGTCATTATACCAGACGCCAAGGCTTTCGTATTTCGGGTCCAGGCTGACAACAACGTCTCGCCCGCCGACAGTGGCGTTGATAATCCAGTTGTTCTCGACGACGAAATCATCGGTCCAGCAGGCGGCGTCCTTGCCGATTGTGATCCCCCAGACATAGGTCTTGTTCGGCAGCCGGTCGTCCGAGCGGTCCATGTTATCCATCACAGGCGCATCTTCCTGATGCTGCCGGCCGATACCCCAGCCGAAAGTGATCTCTGTCACCATGTCCAACAAGCGCAACACAAGGTTGGGCGAGGGTTTGTTCAGGTAAACCTCGCCCTCGGGAAAGGCTTTTTGAAACCCCCGGAACGTCATCCGATACGTTGGCCAAGGGGTCATCTGAGCTTCGGGACGAATGGGGCAGGCGGGGCCGTCCGCGTTCGGGTCGCGGTCGGCTTCGCGGAAACCGTAGATATGCTGGATCGGTTCGCCGGTTTCGTTGTCGCGCAGGATCAGGTTGTTGCCGTGCTGCGCCAGCACCTCAAGGTCCAGCCTTTTGCCCTCAATCCGGGGGGAGTAGCCCTGACCCAGATTGGCCATGGCGCAGTAGGTCATCACCACGTCCTCGCCGCCCAGCCCGTCCGCGTCGCCCGCCAGATGAGGCCGCATGATCTGCGCATCCGGATGCGCCCGGGCATGGCCGTTATGTTCGATCACGATGACAGGTGCGGTTGGGCCGACATATTTCTGCGCTTCGCTAATGGGAAAGAAGGCCGCGTTGTTCAACTGATTGCGCAGGCCCAGATGCACCCAGACATAAGGAAAGCCGTACAGCAGCAGTACCAACAGCGCCGAGATGATCCACAGCCAAAATGGGCCGCCACCCAGAATGAAATGCGCCAATGTGGCAACGACAAACCCGCCCAGTCCCACGCCGATCAGCCGGTATTCATGCCGAATAAAGCGCACCATATTCTCGCGCTTTACCTTCAGAAGCATTTGCGACACGTCACCCAGATCGCGGAAATAGACAAAGCCGATCCCGAGCGAGACGATCAGGCCAAGTGCAAAGAGGATGAGTCCAGCCATCAAAATCTCCCGATCGGCGTTATTGCTGCGGCGAAGCGCGTTTGATCATGAACGCGTCGACGGCCTGTTGCGTTTCCGGGCGGATGTTCTCGATCCCCTCATACGGCACACCATAGGCCGGGGGCGTGTCGGGGAACTTCTCTTTTCGTGCCATATGTCGGCCCAGAACCCGCGCGAACTCCTGCCCGCCCCAGGCTCCGACCTCGGTTGATACCGAGTATTCTTCACGGGTGTCGCGGTAGAGATCGAAGAATTTTGCCAAAATTGCGCTTTCTCCGGGTCCCGGCAGCTTTAGCTTGAGCTGGTCTTTGACAATGGCCTCGGGTTTTGCGACCGAATAAATGATGACGTGGTCACGGCGCGCTTTGGATTCATCGGCAAACAACAGGGCTGCGGATTGATCCACCCCATCCACCAGACGATCCCGCGGGATGTACTGATCGGCCCCGGCAAAGCGGGACAGTGTCGTATAAAGGTCCGAAACGTGGATGATACTGTTCAGCAGCCCATCGGCCTCGATCATGCCGGGCCAGCGGATGAAGGCATCAACGCGGACGCCGCCTTCGGTCGTGTCGCCTTTGCCACCTTTGTAGATCAGCGGAGTGAAGCCCGATTGCGGGGCGTATTTAGTGAAGTGGCCATTGTCACCCATGACGACGACAATGGTGTTCTTGGACAGTCCAAGCTCATCCATCCGGGCAAACAGATCGCCGAGCCACTCGTCGAGCAGCTGCATTTTGTCCACATAAAGGCCGCCATTCACGCTTTCCGGTCCTGACCGTCCGGCGCGGGTATTGTCCAACGGGATCATGGGCCAGTATTGCAGGAAAAACGGCTCTTCCCCGCCTGCGAGGCGATCCAGTTCTTCCATTGTCTTGTCCTGAAACGCCTGGTTCATCTCGTCATATTTGGCGGCGTTCCAGCGTTCACCTTCTGCCATACGGATTTCGCGGATCGGGCCGCCGGTTTCACCTTCGATCACAGTCATCATCGCGGCGGCATCGGGCCGGAACCAGCCGTCCAGCGTGTATTTGTCGTCGAAGTCCCGGATCGCGACTGAGACCTGTTCCTTGATCGCGTCGTCGTTGAAGATGGTCAGCTGACCCTGCTGGTGAATAGCATGTTGGGCGTAATCAAAGCCCTGATTCATCGCCCAGCTTTCGGCAATATCACCCATATGCCATTTGCCCACATGGCTGGTGGCATAGCCCGCTTGTTTCAGCACCTCGGCCAGAGTGACCTCGGCCCCCGGCAAGCCAAAACCGGCAATGTCCACGGTCGTGTCGCCCATGCCCATGCGCACCGGCAAACGTCCTGTCATCTGTGCCACTCGGGTCGGGGTGCAGGAAGGTTCGGTGTACATCCGCACCATTCGCAAAGCTTGATCCGAGAAGTCGTTGATGTTTGGTGTTTCGTAGCCCCGTACGGCATTCAACTCAGGAATGCCCATGTCGCCAAAACCCATATCGTCGATCAGGACGCTGACGATGTTCGGAGGTTTGCCGCCGTTGCCGTCCCGAAAAGCAGTCAGGGCCTCGTCAACAGCGTCGTCATCCTGCGCCCATTGTTCGGCATGCTGGGCCTGTAGGATGTAGAATTCCGCGTCATGCTGAATAGGGCTTTCCTGCGCTTGCGCAGGTGTGACCACCAGACCAGCGATCAGTGCAATCCATCGTCTCAAATCCATCCCATCCCCCATGTACTGTGACGTACGACAAGCAGGTGCGCCGCACGCTTTCACATTGATACATTACGATATTTGGTTCGAGTTTTCTATGGCACTGTAATGATGCGTAGTTTGGTCTATAGATCAGGGGTCGACGCAGACCTCGCGGGCGCGGTCGACTTATCCTACGTTCCGCCGCCTGCGTCATTGTGCCAAGCGGGTATCAGACGGCCTGATGAACCTCGATGATATTGCCCTCGGGGTCGTGAAAGAACAGTTGGTGCCATTCCTTCGCAAAAGCTGTGCCGTAGTCGGAATAGGGGATACCGTTGTTTTCCAGCAGCGTTTTGAAGGCTTCGATGTCGTCAGTACGAAAGGCGATATGGCCGCGTTCGACCGGGTTTATGGCCTCACCATGTTTGAACGCGACATCCAGATTTCGTTCAGCCAGATGCATCTGCATGGCCCCATCGGTCGCGAACCGGATCTGGCCGCTGTACCCCTGATCGTCGGTTTCATCCGGGCGGGGGAAATTCTCGATCGGGATATCGTCCAGACCCAGCACCTGCGTGTAGAAATTATGCAGCCGCTCTACGTCTTCGGTGACAAAATTGATGTGGTGGAATTCAAGCTTCATGAAGGCCCGGCCTTTTAGTTGATACACGGGGTCAGGAAATCTCAAGTCCCGAGGGCAGGCAAGCCCCGTGCTGAATTCTTGCGGGTCCGCACGCCGCTTGTTACGTCGCGCGTTCACCAGACAGCGTACCAGCAAAGCGATGGCTGCGGACGGTGTCGGTCGAGGTGCCATATTGCATCCGAAATGCACGGCCCAACGCTGCCGAAGATGAAAATCCGGTCGCAGCCGAAATCTCCAGCTGTGGCATGTCGGTGTATCGCAACAGACTATACGCACGCTCCAACCGCAGCTCGCGGTATGTGGTCAACAGCCTGACGCCTGTCTTGTTCAAAAACCGTCTTTGCAACTGGCGGGTCGACGCGCCAAGGGTTTGCGACAGATCCGAGATCTTCAGCGGCTCTTCCACGTTTTGTAGCATGTGCTCTATGACCTGCCGCACCATTGGGTCCGCGCCTGAGCGCTGAATAAGTCGGTTGGCAAGTTGGCTGGGGCAGCGCCGTTTCGGCTCGGTCAGGCCGATATAGCTGCTGAGGGTCTCAGCCAGATGTTCTCCGTGGTCCAGAGCGACAAATTCCGTCATAAGGCGCAGGGCGGCCAGTTTGGTTGCCGCGCTGTGTACGCGTCCGTTTGGGGATTGATGCACATAACTGGGGCTATCGGACAGCCCGGTTTCCTTTCCCGCAGCCAGGAAATTTGGATGAATGGCGGCGACAGGTTGGTCAGTCCGCCCGGTTTGTGCCAGCAGCAGAACGGCGCTGCCGACCAAAATCGTGCGAGGCGCCAGGGTCAAAACCTGCGACACCCGGGTTCTTTCCTGTTCCCTGCATTGCCAGGTCTTGTGAAGACCACCCCAGAAAATCGCTGTACGACCCGCCCAATAGGCCGGGTCACCAACGGCGGCTTCTGACAGGTGGCGAAAATTCACGGTGTAGGTGTGGTTTTCAACGATGTCATTCAGAGCGTGAAAGAACTCGCGCAGCATCTCGGTCGAGGCTTGCGCTTCGGCGTCGTTCAGAAACACCTCTATGTGTCGCTGTCGGTCCGAAACCGTGTCGGCCGGTTGCGCGTGGCTGCCGCCAATAACACAGTGTTTCATTACTCCTCTCCTTGGTCTGAGTGGGCTGGCCCAGCTTCGACATCGCCGGAAAAACCCCCGCTTTTTTGTGGCGGGGGTTGTTTGTGTTTTACTCAGCTGCGTCTGCGTATTCTGACATTGGAGGGCATGTGCAGACGAGGTTTCTGTCGCCGTAGACGTTGTCGACGCGGTTGACGGGGGACCAGTATTTATCGACGCCCATGGAGCCCGGGGGGAAGCAGGCCTGTTCACGGGTGTAGGGGCGGTCCCAGTCGCCGACCAGATCGCGCACCGTGTGGGGGGCGTTTTTCAGCGGGTTGTTTTCCGCGTCGATCTTTCCGTCGATGATGTCCTGCGCTTCCGAGCGGATCGAGAGCATGGCGTCGCAGAAGCGGTCCAGCTCTGCCTTGGGTTCGGACTCGGTGGGTTCCACCATCAGCGTGCCGGCCACCGGCCAGGACATGGTGGGCGCGTGGAAGCCGCTGTCGATCAGGCGCTTGGCTACGTCGTCGACGGTGACATGCGCCTCGGCATCCAGCGGTCTTGTGTCGAGGATGCATTCATGCGCCACACGACCGGTCTCGGACGTGTAGAGGATCGGATAGGCATCCTTGAGCCGCGCGGCAATGTAGTTGGCGTTCAGGATCGCCACCTTGGTCGCTTGCGTCAGACCCGCGCCGCCCATCAGCAGCACATAGGCCCACGAGACCGGCAGAATGGACGGAGACCCAAACGGCGCTGCCGAGACCGGACCCACGGCGGTGCCGTATTCCGGGTGGCCGGGCAGATGCTCGGTCAGGTGTGCCTTGACGCCGATCGGACCCATGCCGGGGCCGCCGCCGCCATGCGGGATGCAGAAGGTCTTGTGCAGGTTCAGGTGGCTGACATCGCCGCCCACGTCGCCGGGACGGGCCAGACCGACCATGGCGTTCATGTTGGCCCCGTCGATATAGACCTGACCGCCGTGATCATGAGTGATCTGGCAGACTTCCTGCACGGTGGTCTCGAACACGCCATGGGTGGACGGGTAGGTGATCATGCAGGCGGCAAGGTTGTCCGAGTGCTTCTCGGCCTTGGCGCGGAAGTCGGCGACGTCGATATTGCCGTTCTCATCCGCCTGCACCGGCACAACCTGCCAGCCCACCATCTGGGCCGAGGCCGGGTTGGTGCCGTGCGCCGAGGTCGGGATCAGGCAGACATTGCGCTGCCCTTCGCCCCGGGCGAAGTGATAGTTGCGGATGGTCAGCAGGCCCGCATACTCGCCCTGCGCGCCCGAGTTGGGCTGCTGGGAGATCGCGTCATAGCCGGTGATCTGGCACAGCTTGTCGTTCAGATCGGCAATCATCTCGTGATAGCCCTGTGCCTGATCTTCTGGGCAGAACGGGTGCAGGTTGCCGAACTCGGGCCAGGTGACCGGGATCATCTCGATCGTGGCGTTCAGCTTCATGGTGCAGGACCCCAGCGGGATCATCGCCCGGTCCAGCGCCAGATCGCGGTCAGCCAGACGGCGCATATAGCGCGTGATCTCGGCCTCGGCCCGGTTCTGGTGGAAGATCGGGTGAGTCAGGTATTCGCTTTCGCGCAGCGCATGTTCCGGCAAGCGATAGGCCACGTTCGCGCTGTCATCCTGACGGTCGATGCCAAAGGCACCCCAGACGGCCTCGATGGTCTCGGGCCGGGTCTGTTCGTCCAGGCTGATGCCCACTTTCGTGTCACCGACCTTGCGCAGGTTGACGCCCCGGGCCACGGCAGCCTCCATGACGGTCTTCTGCAGATGGCCGACCTCAACCGTGATGGTGTCGAAGAAGACCTCCGGCTCAACAGCAAAGCCCGCCTCTTCCAGACCGGCGGCCAGGCGCGAGGTCTTGCGGTGCACCGATTGCGCGATGGCCTTGATGCCGTCAGGGCCGTGGTAAACGGCATACATCGAGGCAATGACGGCCAGCAGCGCCTGCGCGGTGCAGACGTTCGAGTTGGCTTTCTCGCGGCGGATATGCTGTTCACGGGTTTGCAGCGACAGGCGGTAGGCCTTGTTGCCGCGGCTGTCGATGCTAACACCGATAATCCGGCCCGGCATCGAGCGCTTCAGCTTGTCGGTGGTCGCCATATAGGCGGCGTGCGGGCCGCCATAGCCCATCGGCACGCCAAAGCGCTGGGTCGAGCCGATGGCAATATCCGCGCCCATCTCACCCGGTGACTTCAGCAGCGCCAGCGACAGGATGTCGGCAGCGACGATGGCAATGGCTTTGTGTTCGTGCAGTGCCGCGATCTCGTTGGTGAAGTCGCGCACATGACCGTGCGTGCCGGGGTACTGGAAGATCGCGCCAAAGACGGCACCAGCTTCTAGCTCATCGGGGTCGCCCACCTGCACGTCGATGCCCAGAGGCTCAGCCCGGGTTTTGATCACCGCGATTGTTTGCGGGTGGCAGTTCTTGTCGACAAAGAAGGCCGCGTTGTTGGCTTTCGAACGCCCGCCGCGCTTGGCCATCGCCATGGCCTCGGCAGCGGCGGTGGCTTCGTCCAGCAGCGAGGCGTTGGCCACGTCCAGACCGGTCAGGTCGCTGACCATGGTCTGGAAGTTCAAGAGCGCCTCAAGACGGCCCTGGCTGATCTCGGGCTGATAGGGGGTATAGGCGGTGTACCAGGCCGGGTTTTCCAGGATGTTGCGCAGGATCGGCGCCGGCGTGGTGGTGCCGTAATAGCCCTGACCGATCAGCGAGGTCAGAACGGTGTTCTTGCTCGCCACCTCTTTCATGTGGAACAGCGCATCGCGTTCCGTCATCGCCGGACCCCAGTCCAGCGGTTCCTTCTGCCGGATCGCAGGCGGGACGGTGGCGTCGATCAGTTCGTCCAATGTCTTGAAGCCGATCACCTTGAGCATGTCGCGCATCTCGGTTGGGCTTGGGCCAATGTGGCGGCGGTTGGCAAAGTCATAGGCTTCGTAGTCGGTCAGTTTGAAGGCCATGTGTGCGCTCCTGTCGAATAGGTCAGGTCCGGCCGGGCAGGCAGCAGCCTCCGGCGGAAGGTGAGGGCCGTCTTGGAACCTGTCCAGTGGACAGGTTCAGGTCCGAACGGGCGGAGCCCCGGAAACAGGGCTCCGAGTTTGGTTTAACCGATGAAGGCTTTGTAGCCAGCTTCGTCCATCAGATCGTCCAGCTGCGCCGCATCCGCGATCTTGATCTTGTAGATCCAGGCCTCGCCTTCGGGGTCGTCGTTCAGCGCGCCGGGGTTGTCGGCCAGCGCCTCGTTCACTTCAACGATCTCGCCATCGACCGGGGCGTACAGCTCGGACGCGGCTTTGACGGATTCGATCACGCCGATCTCGCCGTCCTTCTCGAACTCGTCGCCCGCTTCCTGCTGCTCGACGAACACAACTTCACCCAGCTGCTCGGCGGCATGTTTGGTGATGCCCAGAGTGGCCGCGTCCCCTTCGACGGTCAGCCATTCATGCTCTTCGGAATAATAGGTTGCCATGTCTCTCTCTCCTGACTTCAACGCTTGTAGTTCTGTTTGACAAAGGGCAGCGCCACGATCTGCGCCGGTTGTGCCTTGCCCCGAATGATGAGGTTCACCTTCTCGCCCGGCTCGCCATGGCCTTTGCTCACATAGCCCATCGCAACCGGGCCGCCGACTGTGGGGCCAAAGCTGCCCGAGGTGATCTGGCCGATGGTGTTGCCCTCAAGGCATTGCACTTCCACGCCCTGACGCGCCGGTGCGCGGCCTTCGGGCTTGATGCCCACCAGCTTGCGCGCGGCACCCCCGGCCAGTTCCTTTTGCACGCGATCCGCGCCCGGAAAGCCGCCTTCTTCCTTGCGGCGTTTCTGAATGGCCCAGCCAAGGCTGGCTTCAATCGGCGAGGTGCTCTGGTCGATGTCATTGCCATAGAGGCATAGCCCCGCCTCCAGCCGCAGGCTGTCGCGCGCGCCCAGACCCGCCGGTTCGCAATCCTCATGCGCCAGGAAAGCCTTGGTGATCTCGATCGCCTTATCCTCGGGGATCGAGATCTCATAGCCATCCTCGCCGGTATAGCCCAGCCGCGAGATCCGGCATTCGACACCCATGATGTCGGCCACGGTGGTTTCCATGAACTTCAGATCGCGCGCGGCAGGGCACAGCGCGCCCACCACATCCTCGGCTTTGGGGCCTTGCACAGCCACCAGCGCCCGGTCGAAGATCTCGGTCACTTCGACGCCTTCGAGGTTCGCTTTCATATGCGGAATGTCCTGATGCCGCAGCGCCGCGTTTACCACCACAAAATAGTGATCCCCCGCATTCGACACGATCAGGTCATCCATGATCCCGCCGTCGGCATTGGTAAAGAACCCGTACCGCGCCTTGCCTTCCTTCAGCGTCGCATAGGCCTGCGGGCACAAAGCTTCCAGCTTCTCGCCCACATTCTCACCGCGCAAAATCACCTGACCCATGTGAGATACATCAAACACCGCCGCCTTCTCACGACACTGCTTATGCTCGCCCATAATCCCCATCGGATACTGAACAGGCATCTCCCAGCCCGCAAAATCAACCATCTTGCCACCCAACTCAACATGCAACGAGTACAGCGGCGTACGCTTCGGTTCGGTCATCGTTCTAACCTTTCAATCAGCGGGATTGGTCGCGAACAACCGTGACGGTGCAATGCGCGTTGCGCACGACACGAGCCAGGTTCGGGCCAATCTCATAATTCGGGAAATCGCCTTTTGTCGATGCCATGACGATCAGATCGAAGCCGTCTTTGTAGGCGAGCTTCAGGATTTCGCGGTAGACGCTGCCTTCTTCGACGTGCAGCGCCACGTCGGAGGCGTTGCCGTGATCCAGAATGGCCTGAACCGCATTGCGTACATGCTCTTTCGCGCCAGCGCCGTAGTTGGCGGGCAGGTTCGGCAGCTGGATGATCTCGGGGATGACGGCAACCGCGTGCAATTCGGCGCCGTAGAACTTGGCCTGCTCCAGCGCGAGCGGCAGGGCGTTTTTCCACGAGCGGTCGTCGGTATGATCAATAGGCAGCAGGATTTTCGTGGCCATCACGTCTCTCCTCGGGATTTGGAATTCTGTTTCAAAGGCGGAGGGCCGGGATGGCCCTCCGTTTTATCAGAGTGGAGTTTATTCCGCTGGGCTGCCGCCCGGTTCTTCGGACTGACCGTTCGAGGCAAAGAACTCTTTCGTCAGTTTGAAGACGATCGGGCTCAGCAGGGCCAATGCGATCAGGTTCGGAATTGCCATCATGGCGTTCAGCGTGTCTGCCAGCAACCAGATGAAGCCCAGATCCGCCGTTGCGCCGAAGTAGATCGCGATGATCCACAGAACGCGGTACGGCATCAGGGATTTCACACCCAGCAGGAACTCAACGCATTTCTCGCCATAGAACGACCAGCCAAGGATGGTGGTGAAGGCAAAGATCGACAGAGCGATTGCGATCAGGTGACCACCACCAGGCAGAGAGTTTGCGAAGGCCAGCGAGGTCAAAGCCGCACCCGATTCCCCCGAAGTCCATGCACCCGAAGAGATGATCGCCAGACCAGTGATCGAGCAGACGATGATGGTGTCGATGAACGTACCCAGCATCGCGATCAGGCCCTGGTTGACCGGACCTTTGGTTTCGGCTGCCGCGTGTGCAATCGGAGCGGAACCCAGACCAGCTTCGTTCGAGAAGACGCCGCGTGCCACACCAAAGCGGATGGCGGCCCAGACGGCTGCGCCCGCGAAACCACCTTCGGCCGCCGATGGGGTGAAGGCGTAGGTGAAGACCAGCGACAGTGCGTGACCGATGTTGCCGATGTTGATCAGCAGAACCAGCAGACCGGCGATGATGTAGGCGATAGCCATGAACGGAACCAGTTTACCGGCAACCGCACCGATGCGGGTGATGCCGCCCAGAATGACGGCTGCGGTCAGAACCATCAGAACAACGCCAGTAACCGAAGTGTTGACGCCGAAGTTGGACTCTAGAACCTGAGCAACACCGTTAGCCTGTACACCGTTGCCGATGCCGAAGGCTGCGATTGCGCCGAACAGAGCGAATGCGACGCCCAGCCAAGCCCATTTCGCGCCCAGACCGTTCTTGATGTAGTACATCGGGCCGCCGACATAGTTGCCCAGCTCGTCCTTCTCACGGTATTTCACCGCGCAGACGGCCTCGGCATATTTGGTAGCCATGCCCACCAGGGCGGTCATCCACATCCAGAACAAGGCGCCCGGACCGCCCAGGAAGACAGCAGTGGCCACACCGGCAATGTTACCTGTACCGATGGTCGCCGACAGCGAGGTCATCAGCGCGTTAAACGGGCTGATCTGACCTTCGCCCTGACCTTCACGGCCTTGGAACAGCAGGCTGAACCCCTTGCCAATGCGCAGGATTGGCATGAATTTCAGGCCGACCTGCAGGAAGAAGCCGACGCCAAGGATGAGAACCAGCATTAGCGGCCCCCACACGACGCCATTAATGGCCCCTACGATTGAATTTAACGCTTCCATGGTTTCCCTCCCAATAGCGTTAGGTTTATGCCCCGGTGGCGAGGGCCCGCTGGCGGGCCTGCTTGAGGGCGGCAAAGTCTTCGTCCGCGTGGAACGAGGAACGGGTCAACGGCGTGGCTGACACGTGCAAAAAGCCCTTGGAACGTGCGATCTGTTCCAGCTGGGCGAACTCTTCCGGAGACCAGAAGCGGTCAATCGGGTGATGTTTCGGGGTTGGTTGCAGATACTGACCGATGGTCAGAAAATCGACCTGCGCGGCACGCAGGTCGTCCATTACCTGTCGCACGTCGCTGAGCGTCTCTCCGAGTCCCACCATGAGACCAGATTTGCTGAAAATGCCGGGAATTGCACGCTTTGCGTCATCCAGCAACCGTAGCGAGGCATAATAGCGCGCGCCGGGACGGACCGTTGGATAAAGGTGAGGGACGGTTTCCAGATTGTGATTGAAGACGTCCGGTGCGGCTTCGAATACGACGTTCGCCGCTTCACCTTTGCCCAAAAAATCGGGGGTCAAAACCTCGATTGTGGTGCCGGGATTTTGGTGGCGCACGGCTCGGATGGTCTGGGCAATATGCTCAGCCCCGCCGTCGTCCAGATCGTCGCGGTCAACCGAGGTGATCACGACGTGGCGCAGGCCCAGTTTCTTGACAGCCGCTGCGACCCGGCCCGGTTCAAAGGCGTCAAGCGCATCCGGGCGTCCGGTTGCGACGTTGCAGAAGGAACAGCCGCGGGTACAAACCTCACCCATGATCATCATGGTTGCGTGGCGCTTAGACCAACACTCGCCGATATTGGGGCAGGCGGCCTCTTCGCAAACCGTCGACAGGTTATGTTCGCGCATCAGGCGACGGGTTTCATAATACTCGGAGCTGTCGCCCTTTTTCTTGCGAATCCACTTGGGTTTGCGGGGGATGACACTGTCAGCCTTCTTGGCCTTTTCGGGGTGGCGCGGTCGTAGCTGGATGGTCATGGCGGCTCTCTCTCAGGCGTGGGCAGGGCGGGCCAGGGTGGCGCGGCAGGAATCCATGATCATTTCGGCCTGCGGTAGCGATTTTCTGAGCATGGTCCCCTCCTTTTCGAATCTCCGGTTCGAAACAATGTTTCCTATAGTGGAATTATATCCCCTGAAGCAACATTTTTCTCATATTCGTAAAGTTGCTTGAGTAAAGGGGAATGGCTAGTCTGGTGGGAAACAGGAGAATTCCATGGGAGAAGACCCAAGATCTGACGGCACTCCGCCTGAGGATACAGACGAGGGCGCGGCGCTTGGACGCTCGATCCGCGATGCGCGACGTGAAAAGGGATGGACGCTTGAAGAGGCCGGTCGGGCCGCTGGCATCGGGCGATCCACCTTGTCCAAGATCGAGAACAACCAGACCAAGCCCAGTTTTGACATTGTGCGGCGTTTGACGCAGGCGCTGGACATGAACCCGCCACAACTGTTCCTGCAATCGGGTCAGTCCGGTATCTCTGGCCGTCGCGACTTTACGCCCAAAGGGCAGGGTGAAATTCGCAAAACCGCAACCTATCTGCACGAATTGCTGTGTTCCGAGCTGACCAGCAAACGTATGCTGCCTTACGTCGCCACGATCCGGGCGCGCGATATTTCAGAGTTTGAGCATTGGGTTCGGCATTCGGGCGAAGAGTTCATGTATGTGCTCAGCGGAGAGCTGATTTTCATTTCGGAACATTACCGCCCGTTGCCGATGAAGGCAGGCGACTCCCTCTATTACGACAGCGGCATGGGGCATGGCTGCGTGTCGACCAGCGAGGAAGACGCTCAGGTTCTTTGGGTGTCGCTGGAGTGACCCCGGGGTTTAACCGCCCTTGCGGCGAGCGTGCTTAGTAGGTTGTTCTCATTTGGTAGCCTTGGTGAAACGTCATTCGCACGAATGTGACAGGTTGGTTTTGGAACCATGTTGTGCGTTCAAGCTGGAACAGTGGCGTTCCGGGTGGCACTGACAGGAACTCCTGTAATTGACCAGTGGCCGGGACTGCCGAGAACGCGATTTCCGCGTTTGAGAATGGGACCTCTGCTAGCAGCCATTCGTTGGGGCCGACCGTAAGAAAGTCCTCACCGGTCACATGAGGCACGGCGTCGATATTGATCCACCGCTCTTCAAACTGGAAAGGGCGGTTGTCGGCGTGGTGCATGCAAGTGAGGTGCAGAACCTGCGCGCCCTCAAACAGGCCCAGTTTGGCTTGCAGCCAGGCCGGGCAGTCGATCACAGTGCGGCTGACCAGAGCATAGCGGTATTCGGCATTCATCTCTTCGATGGTCTGGCGCACCACAGTGATGGGCAGCTTGGCCTGTTTGATCGGCGTGGTGGTGACGCGTGTGCCGCCTTTGCGTTTGCGGGTGACAATACCCTGATCGGCCAGTTCACGCAGGGCGCGATTGACAGTGGCGCGGGCGCAGCCGAACTCGGCGGCCAGTTCCAATTCGGTGGGCAAGAGGCTGCCTTGCGGCCAGATGCGGGTCTGGATGCGGTTGAGCACTTCGTCGCGGATTGCCTGAAAGCCGACATTCTTCTGCCCGGTCACGCTCTGCCCTCTGTATTTTTGGTGGTCATATTCATATTATGTCCAGATTAAGGGAAGCATGTAAAGAAATCGACCCGTATGCGCATAAGACTTGATGACTGCGCAGCCACCCCTTGGGCCAACGGGGGTGGCGTTACCCGTGAGTTGGCGCTGAAACGGATCGGTGATCGGGTTGTGTGGCGCATCAGCGTGGCCGAGATCGAAAGGGATGGGCCATTCTCGTGCTTTCCGGGGCTGGCGCGGTGGCACACGATTATCGCCGGGGCGGGGCTGGACCTGCATGGGGAAATAGGCGTTTTGAAAGCCCGACCGTTCGAGCCTTTGCCATTCGACGGAGGGCTTGCCCTGACCGCGCGGCTGCTGGAGGGGCCGTGCCTGGCCTTTAACGTGATCTATGATCCTCGGGTCGTGGCGGTCCACGTGGATGTTCGCGCGGGCGCGCAGGTATTCGACGTCGCGATGGGCGCGTTTGTGTTTGTGGCGTCGGGGCAGGCTACCGCAGGCGGTGCCCCGATTGTCGCGGGTGAGGGGTTCAGGCCGGAAGAGGTTGTCACGATCACTCTGGCCTCGGATGCTACGGTTCTGCACGTCCGATTTGTCGAAACGCCGACCTAGAGACCTGACAGAAGCCCAGCTATGGCGCTTTGATAGTTCGCGATGATCCGATCTCGGTTCACATGGCGGCCGTCTTTCACTTGATGGCGTCCGGCGGACCACAGATCCGTGACCACATGGTCCTTGGCGGCAAAAACCAGCCCGTCCAGAAGCTGATCGGCCCGCAACGCGCAAAGTGCCGGGTTTTGACTGTCAATAGCCACAAGATCGGCAAGCTTGCCTTCGGCGATCTCTCCGGCGTTACGGCTGAGAGCCTGCGCGCCACCAGAGGCCGCGCCGCAATACAGCGTTTGACCCACGGAGCCTTCACCCAACACCAACACATTGCGCGAAAGGTCTCGCAAGCGCTGGGAGTATTCCAGCGACCGCAGCTCTTCGGTCAGGGAAATCAGGATGTTGGAGTCTGACCCGACGCCAAAGGCCCCTCCGGCGCACAGGTAAGTTGGGCCGTTAAACGGGCCGTCGCCCAGATTGGCCTCGGTCACAGGGCACAGGCCAGCTACGGCACCGCTGGCGGCCATGGCGCGGGTTTCCCCCTCGGTCATGTGAGTCGCGTGTATCAGGCACCAGTTGCCATCAACAGCCGCATTGGCCAGCAGCCAGTCGACCGGGCGGGCACCGATTCCGGCCTGAACCTCGGCCACTTCCTTAGGCTGTTCTGCAATGTGGATATGGATTGGACCTTGGCCCTGTGCCGCTACCACCTGAGCCAGATCGGTGGGCGATGTGGCGCGCAAGGAATGCGGCGCGATGCCGACGCGACAGTCACTAGGCATGGCGGTAAGCGCGCCGCGCGCCTGATCGACCAGCGTGCAGAAACGGTCGACATCATTGCCGAACCGGGCCTGTCCCGGCTCAAGAGGTTTTTCCCCGACACCCGCATAGGAATAAAGCACCGGCAGGTGGGTCAGACCGATCCCGGTTTCTGCGGCGGCGGCCATGATCCGGTCGCTGAGTTCGGCGAGACGGTCATAGGGCTGCCCGCCCGGTTGGTGGTGCAGGTAATGGAACTCACCGACCGCGGCATACCCGGCCTCCTGCATCTCAAGATACACCAGCGCCGCGATAGCCTGCACCTGTTCGGGAGTGAGCTGCGCGGTGAAGCGATACATCAGATCGCGCCATGTCCAAAAGCTGTCGCGACCAGCAAGCCGGTATTCAGTCATCCCTGCCATGGCGCGCTGGAAGGCATGACTGTGCAGGTTGGCCAGCGCGGGCAGCAAGGTATCGACACGCGTATCGCCCGGCTGCGCCTCAGCGCCCGGCGTCAGTCGCGTGATCTGCTCACCCGAGGTTTCCAGACGCAGATTCTCGACCCATCCTGCCGCCGTCAGGGCACGGTTTGCGAATATGGCCATCACGCTGTCCTCCAGTTTTATGGATAGACATATGACATAAAGACCTGTACCAGAAAAGAGAGAATTGCAGGAGAAGGGGGAATCGAATGCAAGCCCGCGATCATCTGTTCACCGATCTGCGCGCCGCCACGATGACTGGTGAAGGTGCCTACGGAATGATCGAGGATGCGGCGATTGCCGTTCAGGATGGCCGGATCGCGTGGGTCGGGCCAAAGGCCGAATTGCCTACCGACTACGCAGCGCTGCCCCACACCGCGCTCGGAGGTCGCTTGGTGACACCGGCGCTGATCGACTGTCATACACATGTGGTGCATGGCGGCCATCGGGCGGTTGAGTTCGAGATGCGCCTGAACGGGGCCAGCTATGAAGAGGTCGCGCGAGCGGGCGGCGGCATCATCTCGACCGTGAAGGCCACGCGTGAGGCCAGTGTCGATGACCTGATCGCGCAGGCTCTGCCCAGGCTTGATGCGTTGCTGGCCGAAGGGATCTGCACCATCGAGGTCAAGTCGGGCTATGGGCTGGATCGCGACACCGAGTTGAACATGCTGCGCGCCGCGCGTGCCTTGCCCGATCATCGGCCTGTGCGGGTTGTCACCAGCTTTCTGGGCGCGCATGCGGTTCCGGTAGAGTATCAAGGCCGCCCCGACGCCTATATCGCCGAGGTTTGCATTCCGACCCTGCGTGCGGCGTATGAGGAGGGTCTGGTAGACGCGGTGGATGCGTTTTGCGAGGGGATTGCCTTTCTGCCCGACCAACTGGTGCCACTGTTTGATGTGGCGAAAGAACTTGGCCTGCCGATCAAGGTACACTCTGAGCAGCTTTCCAACCTCGGTGGCACGAAACTGGCTGCTTCTTATGGCGCATTGTCCGCCGATCACATCGAATATCTGGATGAAGAGGGCGTCGAGGCCATGGCCGCGGCGGGCACGGTCGGGGTGATCCTGCCCGGAGCCTTCTACACTCTGCGCGAGACGCAAGCCCCGCCTATCGACCTGCTGCGCAAGCACAACGTGCCCATGGCGCTGGCGACCGATTGCAACCCGGGTTCGGCGCCGGTGACGTCGCTGCTGTTGACCATGAATATGGGCTGCACCCTGTTCCGGATGACGCCGGAAGAGGCGCTGCAAGGGGTCACCACCCATGCTGCCCGTGCATTGGGTCTGAGCGATTGCGGCCGCATCGCCCCCAACCTACGTGCTGATCTGGCCGTTTGGGACATATCCCATCCGGCAGAGCTTGCCTATCGCGTCGGTTTTAACCCGCTTCACACACGCATTTTCGGAGGCGAAATTTGACCACCCTGACGCTCACCCCCGGCGCTGTTTCACTGGCGCAACTGGAGCAGGTTTACCGTGACGAATGCGCGGTGCAGCTGGATGCGGCGTGCCGTCCGCGTATTGAGGCAGCGCATGCCCGTATTGCTGATGCGGCGGCGGGCGAGGCGGCGGTGTACGGGGTCAATACCGGCTTTGGCAAATTGGCCAGCGTTAAGATTGCGTCCGAGGATACGGCGACCCTGCAACGCAACCTGATCCTGTCCCATTGCTGCGGGGTAGGGCCTGCGATCCCGCGCGCGGTGGCGCGGCTGATGATGGCGCTGAAACTGCTCAGCCTCGGTCGCGGCGCGTCCGGCGTGCGGCTGGAGTTGGTCGACCTGCTGGAAAAGATGCTGGACAAGGGCGTGACCCCGGTCATCCCTGCGCAGGGTTCGGTCGGGGCGTCGGGCGATCTGGCCCCTCTGTCGCATATGGCGGCTGTTATGATGGGCGCGGGCGAGGCCGAGTTCGGCGGAGCTGTCATGCCGGGGGGCGAGGCGCTGGCTGCCGCTGGTCTGACCCCGGTTGAACTTGGCCCCAAGGAAGGTCTGGCGCTGATCAACGGCACCCAGTTCTCGACCGCCTTTGCGCTGGCGGGCCTGTTCGGCGCGTGGCAGGCGGCGCAGAGCGCGCTGGTCACCTCGGCGCTGACCACGGACGCCATCATGGGCTCGACCGCGCCGTTGCAGCCCGAAATCCACACCTTGCGCGGCCATCGCGGCCAGATCGAGGCCGGGGCCACGATGCGGGCGCTGCTGGCTGGGTCGGTGATCCGCGAAAGCCATCGCGAGGGCGATACGCGCGTGCAGGACCCGTATTGCATCCGCTGCCAACCGCAGGTCGTTGGCGCGGCGATGGATGTGCTGCGTCAGGCCGCCACGACGCTTGAGATCGAGGCCAATGCCGCCACCGACAACCCTTTGGTTCTGTCCGAGGCAGGGCTGATCGTCTCGGGCGGCAATTTCCACGCCGAACCGGTAGGATTTGCCGCCGATATGATTGCCCTTGCCGTGGCTGAGATCGGAGCGATTGCTCAACGCCGCATCGCGCTGATCGTTGACCCGGTGCTCAGCTTCGATCTGCCGCCCTTCCTGACGCCCAATCCGGGGCTGAACTCGGGGCTCATGATTGCCGAGGTCACCACGGCGGCACTGATGAGTGAGAACAAGCATTTGGCCAACCCCTGCGTGACGGATTCGACACCGACCTCGGCCAATCAGGAGGATCACGTCAGCATGGCCGCCCATGGCGCGCGGCGTTTGGGTCAGATGGTGACCAATTTGGAGCGCATTTTGGGGGTCGAACTGCTATGTGCCACACAAGGGATCGAGTTCCGTGCCCCGCTTCCGACCAGCGAGACCCTGCAGGGCGTGATGGCGCGGCTGCGTGCGGTGGTGCTGCCGTTGGGCGATGACCGTTACACCGCGCCGGATATCGAGGCGGCCTCGGCCCTGATCACCAGCGGTGAGATCGCCCATAACACAGGGGTCAATATGCCGGAGCTTGGCGCATGACCCACCCGGTTGAGATCACGCAGGGCAACAGCCCAATCGTGCTGGGTCTGCCCCATACCGGCACTTATGTCCCGCCCGAGATCGACGCAAAACTGAACGACCGGGGCAGGGGGCTGGATGATACCGACTGGCACATCCATACGCTCTATGACGGGTTGCTGCCTGATGCCACAACGGTGCGGGCCACCTTCCATCGCTATGTGATCGACGCCAACCGCGACCCCTCGGGTGTTTCTCTCTATCCCGGTCAGAACACCACGACGCTGGTGCCGCTGACGGATTTTAACGGGCAGGATATTTGGGATCAGCCGCCATCCGAGGCTGAGATTGCAGACCGCCGGGCGGTGTTCCACGCGCCCTATCATGCAGCGCTTGCAGCCGAACTGGCGCGGGTGAAGGCGATCCATGGGTTTGCTGTCCTCTACGATTGCCACTCGATCCGCAGCCACATCCCCTTTCTGTTCGACGGCATTCTGCCGGACATGAATCTGGGTACGAATAACGGTGAGACCTGCGTCCCTGAAATCGAAGCCATTGCGCATGAATTTGCGGCCTCATCGCCCTATAGCACCGTCCTCAACGGGCGCTTCAAGGGCGGCTGGACGACCCGGCACTATGGCCGCCCGGCTGAGGGGCTGCACGCCATCCAGATGGAACTGGCCCAGTCCACATACCTGAGCGCCGAGGCCGCGCCCTGGACTTATGACACCAAAAAAGCCGACCGCCTGCGCCGTTGGCTCAAAGACATACTGGATGCGATCCAGGACACCGCATTGGAGATTGCCGCATGACCGATCCTCGCAAGAACACCCGTGACGTCTATCCGCCCACCGGTCCCGAGCTGAATGCCAAAAGCTGGATGACCGAAGCGCCGTTGCGGATGCTGATGAACAACCTGCACCCGGATGTGGCCGAGAACCCGCATGAGCTGGTCGTTTACGGCGGCATCGGGCGCGCGGCGCGGACGTGGAAGGATTTTGACACCATCGTCGCCAGCCTCAAGGACTTGGAAGAGGATGAAACGCTGGTTGTCCAATCCGGCAAGCCTGTGGCCATCGTGCGGACCCACTCGGATGCGCCTCGGGTGTTGATTGCAAATTCGAACCTCGTGCCGCATTGGGCGAACTGGGATCACTTCAACGAGCTCGATAAGAAGGGCCTCATGATGTACGGCCAGATGACCGCGGGCTCGTGGATCTATATTGGCACGCAGGGCATCGTGCAGGGCACCTACGAGACCTTTGCCGAGGCCGGGCGCCAGCACTACGACGGCGATCTGACCGGCAAATGGATTTTGACGGGTGGTCTGGGTGGTATGGGCGGCGCGCAGCCTTTGGCGGCTGTCTTCGCCGGGGCCTGCTGTCTGGCGGTCGAATGCAACCCGGACAGCATCGACTTCCGCCTGCGCACCAAATACCTGGATGAAAAGGCCGAGACGCTGGACGACGCGCTTGAGATGATCGACCGCTGGACCAAGGCTGGTGAGGCGAAATCCGTAGGCCTTTTGGGCAATGCCGCCGAAATCTTCCCCGAGATCTATCGAAGGATGCAGGCGGGCGGGATGCGCCCTGATATCGTCACCGACCAGACCTCGGCCCATGATCCGCTAAATGGCTATCTGCCCTTGGGTTGGACATTGGCTGAAGCCGCCGCCAAACGCGAAAGCGATCCCAAGGCGGTTGAAAAAGCCGCTCGCGCCTCGATGAAACAGCATGTGGCCGCGATGGTCGACTTCTGGAACGCAGGCGTGCCAACGCTGGATTACGGCAACAACATTCGGCAGGTGGCGCAGGATGAAGGGCTTGAAAACGCCTTCGCGTTCCCGGGCTTTGTCCCTGCCTATATCCGCCCGCTGTTCTGCCGTGGCGTAGGCCCGTTCCGCTGGTGTGCGCTGTCGGGCGACCCCGAGGATATCTACAAGACCGATGCCAAGATGAAGGAGCTCTTTCCCGAGAACACCCATCTGCACAACTGGCTCGACATGGCGCAGGAGCGCATTGCGTTTCAGGGCCTGCCCGCGCGCATCTGCTGGATCGGGTTGGGGGATCGTCACAAGGCCGGGCTGGCCTTTAACGAGATGGTCCGCAATGGGGAGTTGAAAGCACCGGTTGTGATTGGCCGCGATCACCTCGACAGTGGCTCGGTCGCCTCGCCCAACCGCGAGACCGAGGCGATGAAAGACGGCTCAGATGCCGTTTCGGACTGGCCATTGCTGAATGCGCTGGTCAACACCGCCTCGGGCGCGACCTGGGTATCTCTACATCATGGCGGAGGCGTCGGCATGGGATTCAGTCAACACGCAGGCGTCGTCATCTGCGCCGACGGCACCGATGAGGCCGCCAAACGCCTCGAACGCGTTCTCTGGAACGACCCCGCCTCGGGTGTCTGGCGGCATGCCGATGCGGGCTATGACCTCGCCAAAGACTGTGCCCGGGAACATGGTTTGCGCCTGCCGGGCATATTGGGATGACCTGAGCGGGCCGAAGCCTCGGCGTATCGCTTATCGACACCTTGCGTCTCAAGGTTCTGACAACGAGCACGGATCATGGATGATCCATTCTGCTTGCCCCCGAGTTAAGCAGTACGCTGCATAACTCGGGGTACCGATCTTGCACGAACATGAACAATCCGGCGGCATCTGGGTTGGCGCGTGGATCGTGTCCGAGGCGTTTCTTCCGGCAATGGACGCGTTGCTTTGGTTGGAGGCTGGCCGCGCTAACATCAAAACACCTAATAGGTCATTGCCGATCACGTCGGATTATCGCTCTGACCTCGTAGATTTATAAATTGTCATTGTTGACAAATTAATATTGATGGTTATTTGTCAGCGGTGACAGTTTAAGGGGCACATATATGCCAAGACCATCGCTAAAGGACCAAAGGTCACAAGAGATACTGGACGCCTACCTCACCTGCGTGGCGCGGTTCGGGCTTGAAGGTGCGACACAGGAGCGGATTGCAGAAGAAGCTGGCGTCAAGCGCCCCCTTCTGCGTCACTACCTTGGCAATAAAGACGAAATGATAACCGCACTGGCGGATTATGTCGTTTCGGGCTTCGCTGAATCTCTGGACGGGCTGCGTCGGGCGTTGCATGACGGATCAACAGCTAAGGATCTGGTGGATGCCCTTTTCGCCGAGGATGTCGGGACAGATCCCCGTTTGATGCTGGCCTATCAAGCTTTGGTGACGACGGTTCCGGACCGGCCTGACCTCCGACAAGGTTTGATGGACAGTCTCACGGATTTCTTCGATGTGGTCGAGGCTATCTTGCGCCGTGCCGCACCTGACGCGCTGGATATAAGTATTCGCGCGGTCACTCAGGGGATATCAGCGATTTTTGTGAGCATGGACGCTCTGACACCATTGAATCCGCCTGAAGAATGGCGCGCTGAGCTGAAACAAGCTGCCACGCTTTTGGCTTCGGTTTTGGAGGCCAAACAATGAGCGCTGCAAGATCATCAAACTACATTGCCCTGCCCATCCTTCTGGTGGCCACGGCGCTAGGTCTCTACTGGGTCTGGGGGTTGCTGTTCGTCTGGTGGATCGTCCCGACCATCCTGAACGGGCAGGCCTTTCTGATCTTCGAGGTCAACCGAGACGACGACGCGTTTCTCTATTGGGCCATAGTCTGCCTGTGGGCTCTGTCGGGACTGATGATGATCGCCGCCAGCCTGTTTCCCCAATATGCCCATCTACTTACATAAGGTGTTAAGATGACCAGAATGTATCACCATTTGCCGGTCGAGTGATGAGCGACAACCAAGTTGACCGGCACCGACAGCCAAGTTGGCCGGTGGCTTGAACCGGAATGAGGGCGGAGCCCGATTGGAGGTTTGAGCCACCGGATCGGCCCTTTTGGGAGGGGTACGGGGTAGGTGCTGGCCGCTGTGGCCCGGTAGGTTGGAGACCTCTGAACGTGAATACGGAGGTTCCGAATGCCGGGGAAACCCGTCACCGACCAGCAAATGAGATTGTACATGTCCGACCGACCCTTTCATAACCAACGTGTTGCCGCAGCCCGTGCCGGTTTCAGCGAACGCACCGGGCGCAGGATTGAAGCAAACCCGGTACTGCCTTCGCAGCGCAAACCAGTCCGTGGTCGCACCGTCCCTGATCCTTTGGAGGCTGTGTGGCAGCCTATCCTGATCCCGCTCCTCGAACGGGATTCTTCCGTGCAAGCTGTGACGTTGCTCCGTCATTTGCAGATGCTGGATCCTGACGGCTTCCCCGATGATCGGGTCCGGCGGACGCTGGAACGACGGGTTCGGGAGTGGCGCGCCCTGCATGGCCCCGAGCGCGACGTGATCTTTCGCCAGTCCCCGGAGCCAGGGCGTATGGGACTGTCGGACTTCACCGATGCGACTGAACTCGGCGTGACAATCGCCGGTCATTTGCTGCTTCATCGGCTTTTCCACTTTGTTCTCGCCTACAGCGGCTGGGAGCATGCCGCGCCGGTTCTGGGCGGGGAGAGTTTCACGGCACTGGCTGAAAACCTTCAGAATGCGCTCTGGACACTTGGGGGCGTGCCGCAGGAGAGCAGAACCGACAGCCTGTCGGCCGCGTATCGCAATCTCGACAAGGATGCGACCAGGGATGTCACCGAACGTTATGAGGCGTTCTGTCGGCACTATGGGATGGTCGCGAGCCGCAATAATCCCGGCGAAGCCCATGAGAATGGCGCGATCGAAGCACACAACAATCATCTCAAGGTGGCTTTGGATCAGGCTCTGATCCTGCGGGGATCGCGGGACTTTCCCGACATCGATGCCTGGCGCCGGTTTGTCGACGAAGTTGTCGCCCGCCGCAACCGCCGCCGTGAGGACAAGATAAAAGTCGAGTTGCAACACCTCAAGCCGCTGCCCACGCAGCGCACCACCGACTTCACCGAACTTGTCGTGCGTGTTGTCAGGACCGGAGGTTTCCTGGTCCACAGCGTGTTCTATTCCGTGCCCTCGCAGTTCATCGGCCAGCGCTTGCGCGTTCACGTCTATGACGACCGGATCGAAGCCTATCTCGGGGCCACGCATGTGGTCTCCCATCCCCGCATGCGCGGGCGCAAGGACGGTAAACGTATCCATAGCATCAATTACCGGCATGTCATCCATGCCCTGCGTCGCAAGCCTCAGGCTTTGGCAAATTCCGTCTATCGCGACAATCTCTTCCCCAGGTCCGAATACGCTGAGGCCTGGAACCGCCTCTCCGAGGTTTTGCCCCGCAAAGAGGCTTGCAAACGCATGGTCGATCTGCTCTGGCTGGCCCATAGCGAGAACTGCGAGGCAGACCTGGCCGCGCTGATCGCCGGGGACTTTGCAAATGGCGCATTGCCAGATGCCAAAACCCTGCGGAAACAACTCCTTGGGTCACGCACGGAATTGCCGGAAGACCGAAAGGTCAGACTGACGGATCTGTCCAGCTTCGATCGCTTGCTGGAGGTGCGCACATGACACAGGTGTCCAAACCACAAACTGTCGATGTGCACGCCTTGCCCGCCCTGTTCACCGCTTTGCGTCTGCCCAGCTTCCAGCACCACTGGGAGCGCTTCGCGCAACAGGCCGATACCGAGAACTGGCCTGCAGCCAGGTTGCTGGCCACTCTAGCCGAGATCGAATTGGCTGAGCGCGAGGAACGCCGCATTCGACGCCACCTGGGCCAATCGGGCCTGCCCGGCGGAAAAACCCTGGCCACATTCGAGTTCAAAGCCGTACCTGAGCTGTCACAAGCCCGGATCGAGGCGCTCGCAGCAGGCGACTGGGTTGAAACCGGCGCCAATCTGATCGCCATCGGAAACTCCGGCGCGGGCAAGACGCATATTCTTTGCGCCATAGGACATGCTCTGATCGAAGCCGGGAATCGCGTCCTCTACACGCGAACAACCGATCTGGTACAGAAACTTCAGGCTGCCCGGCGAGATCTCGTGTTGGAAACTGCACTGGCCAAACTCGACAAATTCGATCTCGTCATTCTGGACGACATCACATATGCCCAGAAAGACCACGCCGAAAGCTCTGTTCTCTTCGAACTTATCGCACGGCGCTATGAAAACCGAAGCCTTGCGATCGCTGCCAACCAGCCATTCAGTGCATGGGGCAAAATCTTCCCCGACCAAGCTGTTACCGTCGCAGCCATCGACAGGTTGGTTCATCACGCCACGATCCTCGAGATGAACTTCGAAAGCTACAGGCGACGCTCAGCTGAAAATCAACGTCGGCCAAAACAAAAATCCACCGGAAAAGCCAAAACCTGAAGGAGAAGCAAACCAGACCATAAACACGTCATGAACTGCGGCTAAAACCGGACAACGAGGTTGTCGCTACCGGACAAAATGGTTGACGGCGTACAGGTCGAGGCTTATACCGCACAAGATTGGTTCGATTGGGAACAACAGATGATCTTTTCCCGCACGTGGAGGTTCGCTGGACTGGTCGAAGATATCGAAGGGCCGGGACATTACCTGTCGGTTCAGGCAGGCCTGAACAATCTGTTCATCGTCATGGGGCGCGATCACCGGCTGCGCGCATTTCACAATATCTGCCGCCACCGAGGCACCCAACTGATCCGCGCCGTTGGCAAGACGCAGAAAGCGCTAACCTGTCCGTACCACGACTGGACCTACGATCTGGAAGGCAATCTGATCTCGGTTCCGGACGAAGCGTCTGAGTTCCCGGACGGTGTCGACAAATCCTGTCTGGGTCTCAAACCGGCCAGCGTGGATGTCTGGCGCGGTATGCTGTTTGTGCATCCCGATCCGGATGCCCCAACCCTTGCAGAATGGTTCGGAGAGGTTGATCCGTTGCTTGGTCCGCACAAGCCCGAAGATTTGGTCGAATACAAAGAAGGTCGGAACAGCTATGAGATCAAGGCCAACTGGAAGATCGTCGTCGAGAACTACATCGACGTCTATCATCTGAGCCACCTGCATTCGAACACGCTGCATATGTATGACCACGCCAAGGCCGAATACGGCTGGAAGGGGCCGCACTATCATTTCTGGGAACCCCCATCAGCCGCGTACGCAAAGGACCACGAAGCGAACCTGCCGATGCCGCGCACGATCCCCGAACCGCACGTCGGCGCTTGGGTGCCGATGTTGTTTCCCGGCATTGGGATTGGGGCCAGTGAGGAAAGCTGGAACCTGTTCATCATCACTCCGCTGGCCCCCGATCTGACACGGGTCGAAAACCGCACCAAGCTGGCCAACGCATCGGACTGGGCGTTTCAGAAACAGCAGTGGAAAAGCTGGGGCTTCTGGAAGGACTTCGGCGGCGCGAAATACCAAGGGGATGATGCGGCTGGCACAGACGACCCAATGGCCTCAGGCGATTTCACGGCCGAGGACATCTACGCCTGCGAACAGCAGCAGAAATCTCTGAAAAGCCCCTATTTTGAGGTCGGCCCCGCGGGGATCGGCGAAAGCCCGGTTACCCAGCACCAAAAAACGGTCCTTGAGTTCATGCAGGAAAGCCAAAGCCGCGGAGAGACATCATGAAACCTGTTCAAGCCACCCTGATCGGTGTTGCGTTGGCATCGGCTTTGGTCCTGACCGCACAGGCCGACGCACCCGAAGATATCGCTGCGCGTGTCCTTGAGGCTCAGGACGAACAAAGGCTGCTGGCGACGTGGAGCGACTGGCATCCCGAGGCCACGCATCGTGTCATACTCAAATATGGGATGGGGCAACCGGATGACGTCTTTTCGTATCGGCTCGCAGATGAAGGCGAAGGCGAGGACCCGGAGGTAGCAAAGGCCCTGGACGGGTATATAGAAACCGCACGATCGGTCCCTGAGATTTCGCTGCGGCTCGACGATGGGATATCTCATGTGACCGCGGTGACCCATGTCGACTATGACTGGCAGGGGTACAAAGGGAAAATGCGCCAGACGGACGAGTTCGTTATTACACCCTATTTTGGTGGGGAAGTAATCCGGTCTTTGACCACGACCTATGACTACAGGTGACGGGGCTTTCTTATGCCAAGTGACTTTCACGCTCTGACCATTGCCGAAATTCGCAAGGAAATTGGAGGCGCGGCAACCAGTGTTACTTTTGATGTCCCGCCAGCTCTGACGGATCAGTTTCAGTGGGAACCCGGACAACATCTGACGCTTAGGTTTCTGATCGAGGGAAAAGAGCACAGGCGCAGCTACACCATATCGAACCCGCCCGGCTCTGCGCTGCGTATCACGGTCAAACGTGTGAAGGGGGGGATCGTCTCGAACCATATCGGCGACGCCCTGTCGGTCGGTGATAGGGTCGACATCATGCCTCCCTTCGGGCAATTCACCTTAAGTCCCGGAGCCCTGAAACGCCGCACCCACTATTTCTTTGGCGCAGGCAGCGGTATTACGCCGTTATTCGCGATGATCAACGCCGTTTTGGACGGTGAGCCTCATTCCGTGGCGCATCTGGTTTTCGGCAATTCAAATGCCGACAGCATCATTTTCCGGGAGGAGTTGGAGCGGCTACAAGCGCAACACCCACAGCGGTTCACCCTGCGCCATGTCCTATCCCATCCCGCATTGCTGAGTTGGTTCAGCCCTTGGCGCACGGGGCGGCTGGATGCCGACGCAATTGAGGCCGCCATTTCAGAGACACCCCCGGTGGCGCAAGATGCCCAGTACTGGATCTGCGGCCCCGGCAGCATGAACAAGGATATCCGCACAGCTTTGCGGAACCTCGACGTTCCCGATGACCGCATTCACACAGAGAGTTTTGGCGGAGATGCTGAAGGCGACCTGAGCGTTTCCGGGATCGCGGCGACGGCCCGAATACAGCTCAACGGTGCTTGGCATGAGGTCCCGGTGGCTGCTGATCAAACCCTTCTGGACGCCGCTGTCGCAGCCGGTCTGAACCCGCCGTTCAGCTGCCAGTCCGGCGTCTGTGGCGCCTGCATGGCCCGCCTGACCGACGGGGCTGTTCACATGCGAAGCCGCGCTGCACTTGAGGACGATGATGTTTCCAAGGGTCTCATATTGTGCTGTCAAAGTGTCGCCACAGAAAAGAGCCTTGCTGTCAGTTTTGAGGAGTAATTTCGTGCATTCATCCTGACTTTTGGGGCCCAAAAGGGACTGCATCAGACCTGAGGGATTGCAGAAACTGCGACCTCGAACTCGCCAAGGCGTTTAGCCCGCAACCTGAAGGCGCACCCCGGCAGAAATTTCCTTGAGAACCAACACATTTTGGGAGGGGGCATTTTCTGAGAAGCGCTTAGAGCGGCCCGTATTGGACAATCGCAACGACCTTAGGCTTTGGAAAGGTGGTGCAAAACTGGGTCGGCAACGGGTATTTCGTATCTCAAAGTGAACTTTTTGCCCGAGAGGTCAATTTCAATAACTAAATCCCACCACCGTTCTTGCTCGTCTTCGCTCCAAGACGTGGCAGGGCAATTGTCGGGGATGTCGACAGAGATTTCGATCTGTCCGCCCCTTACCACTTCCGTCTGGCCCGCCAGTTTATGTTCCACAACTTTCTCAAAAGTGACACCATCACTTTCTTCTCGACGCACGACTTTCACCTGTTCCAACCACGCTTCGACTTGGTCGGCCCGCCGAACGTCTACCGCCTTCATCACTGCCAAGAATTCTGCGCCAACCCATGCTGGCCGAGTCTTGGAGGTTAGCGTGATGCCACGCTC
The DNA here is from genome assembly GCF_965221235.1 of Ruegeria sp. Taxonomy (GTDB): domain Bacteria; phylum Pseudomonadota; class Alphaproteobacteria; order Rhodobacterales; family Rhodobacteraceae; genus Ruegeria. The sequence continues at coordinate 864,052 of NZ_CBDCRS010000004.1, read as the reverse complement.
AAAACGCCATGTGCTCCAAGCAAGATAAGTGCCATGCGCAAAGTAGCCCGCGCCAGCAATGGGAATGATATTGAGCAATACCCAATAGTTCCCGTCCGATAGTCCTGAATTCAGGGTGACAACGCCGAACAGCGCAAATACCCCCAAGACTATAGCGAAGGCGAGATTTCCCCAGAATTCCGGCTTGCTTCGAGACATCATGCGATCTGATCGCCACCGTATGTCTCCCATCCAGGGTTCATCCGGATAATCACGTTCGGACGCGCGGCGAAATCTATCTTCGCGGTGGTTCAGGAAACATGTCCACAGAATCCCCGCAAAAATTGTCAGAAACAACAAGCAGAACGGTAAAACCCACAAAGAGAACTTTTGATACGCAATTGCTGTGACCATGATTGCCATCATGGTTAATGCCCCAATTATGATAGCCCCATTGCTCGTAACTCGCATTGAATAGTCTCCGAATACCCAGGCTTGGGGGGTTAACACGCTCGCGCGACACACTATTCTGGCTTTGGGACAAAGATAAGGCGCGGATTGGAAAGGCCCGCATTGGTCGAGATGTATCAGGGGGCAATAGCCATATTGACCACAGTTTCGCGCAAGGTCGATCATGGCTGCCATCAGCTGTGGTGCATCAGATCGTCCAACTGGAACTACATGTTGTTTGGAACGGTGTTGCCTCGAAACTCGGCTTGAGTTCAGCTACGTGCCGTATTTAACCGGACATATCAAAAGCTGACTTAGTGGTGGTTGTTGGACAGAGGAGCACCCAAGGATGCCCCTCTGTCCGATGTAAACTGCGCTACGGTTTCAGATGATCGCTGATAGCCGCAATACCGGCTTCGGCACAGATATCGTCAAACTCCTTGCCGGTTGCGTCCTCACCCGGCGATCCCGCAATGCCGATGCCGCCTATGACAGCGCCTTCATAAACGATCGGGATTCCCCCCCCGAGAGTGTGATCAGGCCAATTTCGTTAAAGACGGCACCCAATGTGGGCTCATGAATGTTTTCGGCTTCAATCACCGAGGTCGCCTCGCGGCTGCGCACGCTCAATTTTTCTTCGAAGGCTTGCGGAAAGGTCTTGCTTCTCCGCCCTTGCCGTTTCTGCTTTTTGAGCGCGGTGCGTTTGAGGCATTGTTGTTGGCTTTGGAAGGCGCTTTGCGTGCTTTCGAAGGCTTGGGTGAGGCGGAAGCGTTCTGGTCGCGGTTTTGCCGTTTCTTGTCCTTTTTGGTGGGCTGAGGTTTTGCCGTTCCACGCTCGCGTGTCGGCTGCGCTTGCAGAGCTTTGGGCTGCTTTGGTTTGTCTTCGCTTGTTTTCTTATTCGATATGTTTGCAGTGGGTTTTCTTTTTCCCATTGGGCGCTCGGAGGTAATCTGCACATCTTTATCGGAACGTTTAGAGACACGCGAAGTTTTTGAAGGCTTGCCTGAACGAGGCCCTCGGGTTTTGGCTGCGTCGTCTGATGAATGTGGTGCCGCCGGTGGCCCTTTTGGCGAGGCATCGAAATCTGGTGTGCCCGCCAGCTCGGTCAGCATCGCACCTTGTTCTATGGTGAGATCGGCCCCCAACTCCTTTTTCATTGCAGGCACTGCATCATTGGCAATCTCGACAAAGGTCTCTTGGTATTGAACGCGGATTGCGCCGATCGCGTCTTTGGATAAACCCGCGTTGCGGCACAGCATTGGCAACAACCAACGCGGCTCTGCTCGCTGTTTGCGTCCCAAGGAAAGTGAGAACCAGGTGCTTGGTCCAAACGCCGCGCGCCTGTCAGTGTTGCGTTTTCCAGACTCTGGCACCGTTCCCAGGATCTCCGGTGCCGAGTGACGCTCTCGGTAAAGGCGCAAATAGGCTGCCGCGACCTGCTCGGGAGTTCTGCCCCTGAGCAGCCGTTCCGCAAAAGCCGTTTCCTCGGCACTTGGCGGCTCATCAAGGGCGGGATTGGAAATGATGCGCTCTTCTTCCCGTGCGAACACCTCATCCGCAGAGGGCGGGGCGCCCCACTCGGCCTCCAATTTGGCCGTTTTGAGCAATCGCTGCGCTTTTGAGCGGTGTCGACCCGGCACAATCAGAATCGACGTTCCCTTGCGCCCGGCACGGCCTGTTCGTCCAGAGCGATGCAGCAAGGTTTCCGCATTTGAGGGCAGGTCAGCATGGATCACCAACTCCAACCCCGGAAGATCAATGCCACGGGCAGCCACGTCCGTTGCGACGCAGACCTGCGCGCGCCTGTCACGCAGGGCTTGCAGTGCATTGGTGCGCTCAGTCTGGCTGAGCTCCCCTGACAGTGAGACGACAGCAAACCCCCGATTGGAGAGTTTGGCGGTCAGACGCGCAACCATGGATCGGGTGTTGGCGAACACAATCGCGGTCTGTGCGTCGTGATAGCACAGCAAATTGATGATCGCTTTTTCGATATCCGATGGCGCCACGTTCAAGGCGCTATATGTAATGTCCGCATGCTGCGCTTCTGCGTTTCCGACCTTGATCCTCTGCGCGTCATCTTTCTGGTAAGTCTGGGCGAGCTTGGCAATGCCGCGCGGAACAGTGGCCGAGAACATCAGGGTGCGCCGGTTCTCAGGCGTTTGATCAAGGATGTATTCAAGGTCTTCGGCGAACCCCATGTCCAGCATTTCGTCCGCTTCGTCCAGAACGACGGTCCGCAAATCGTTCAGGTCGATGACCCCGCGTGTGATATGATCGCGCAGCCGACCGGGTGTGGCGACTACAACATGCGCACCACGCTCCAGCGCCCTGCGTTCTGTGCGCGCATCCATTCCACCTACTGCCGATGCAGTGACGATCCCGGCTTCAGCGAACAGCCAGTCGAACTCTCGCCGGACTTGCAAGGCCAGTTCGCGCGTCGGTGCGATAACCACGGCCAATGGCGCCGCAGGTCGGTCAAATCGACCGTGCTGGTCAAGAAGCTCGCCCGCCATTGCCAGTCCGAATCCCACAGTTTTGCCGGAACCGGTTTGGGCAGAGACAAGCAGATCTTTTCCCGCCAGCGCATTGTCTGACGCCGCCTTTTGTACAGGCGTCAAGTCGCTATAGCCTTTACGGGACAGCGCCGCGGATAGAGTGTTCGGAAGGGCAGAGAAATCTTGCATAGGTCACCAAATGCCGGGAAAGACTTGGCGATAGTGGTATTTGGTTCAGATGTATAGCCCGTAACGTGCACTCGAAAGAGAATGTATCAATCACCGGAACCAGATTTCGCACCTGCTCGACCAATGGCCGCTGCGTTTCTTACAGTGTGAATTCAGTTGGCAAGGTTCGTGTTGCGGCGAGGGTTCCGTGTAACGCATGCCGGATCGCGGCGATTTCGACTAGGCTCCAACGGCAACTTTGGGCCAAAGGTGCTCGATTTTAGCTGGAATCCTGAGCACATGCTGCACTTTCGCCTAGGTCTGGAAAGTGCCCAAACCTCCAAGATGCTGCACCATGAACAATTCGAAGCGATTGGCGAATGCCGACATTGGCCGCTGATACGACTGGCTCTTTCCGGACGTTCACTCCATAGCCTCCATACTGCGGCGCGGCCAGTCGAACCTGCGGTTCGCTGCGCGCGCAAAACAAAAGGCTGCCTGAACTCGCGAAGTGCGGACAAAACTGCGTTTTCTTAACTTACATTTTTCTAATTAGATTAGGGTCTGTTGACAATCAGCGTGCGGCGACGAGCATAGCGCAGAGGTGCCAGTTAGCAGCGTAACTGATGTCGGTCTTGTCGTATCGCGTTGCTATACCTCTGAATTCCTTGATCTTTGCGAAGTAATTTTCAATCAGATGACGCCACTTGTACATGTGGGTATCGTAGTCTCTCAGCATTTTTCGGTTCGATTTTGGCGGGATAACAGCAGTAGCGCCGCGCTCATCAAGGTCTTTCAGAAGCCAATCAGAATCGAAGGCTTTGTCGGCCAGCAAAGCTCCGAAGGAGACATCCTGGATCAGGGGAGCAACTCCTTTCATGTCGTGTGCTTGCCCCGGTAGAAGCAGAAAACGGAACAAGTTGCCGAGCGCATCGACCAGGGCCACAATCTTGGTCGTCAGCCCGCCGCGAGAGCGTCCGATGGCTTGATGCTGAGTCCCCCTTTTGCGCCCGACGCCTTCTGATGGACTTGCACAATTGTTCCGTCGATCAGAGCGTATTCGAGGTCGGGCTCTCTGCTTATAGCATTGAAAAGACTCTCAAACACACCGGCTTTGGCCCATCGACGAAAGCGTTTGAAAACCGAATTCCAGTTACCGAAATCCTTGGGTAGGTCACGCCATGGCGCGCCTGTTCGTACGCGCCAAAGTACCGCTTCCATGAACCGTCGATTATCCTGACCCGTCGCCCCCGGGTCACCGGCCTTGCCGGGCAGGAGCAGCGCCATCTTCTCCCAAAGATCATCCGAAATCACAAAACGGTTTTCGTCCATTCAAACCTCCATTTTGGAAACTTGAATCAGAGTTCAGACAAATTGTGAATCCCAAATGTCAACAGACCCTAGTTGTCGGCGTCCCATCTTAGGTCGGTGCCAGAAACAGTAATGTCTCCCATTGTCCTGAAAAATTCAGCTTCTATGTCCTTCTTGTGCTGCTCACGGAAAGCCAAGTTCGAATCCGGGCCAATATTTTCAGCTAGCATCACCCATTCAGAAAATTCACTTGCAGACACGTTCCCATTTTCAGGAATGAAATGTGTCACATGCATTGGTTTTCCGTCTTTGACGCCTCTACAAGAGCCATAGCGGACGCACACAAAGTCCATGAGTTTATCGAAACGGTTTTGGGGCATTTTGAAATCGACACGCTAGAGCTGTCGTGCGGCGCTAAATAAGCGCATCTGTGTAATTGTAACTCACTGATAACGAAGCAAAAAGAAAAACGTAAAGGGTCATTTTTCACATGATGTGTTGTGAGTTTGGACTCTTACATATCTTTCGCTGCGATTTGCACGAACGATGGTTATTGGCTTTTGTCAAAACTATGGACGGCGGCGACATCATGCTAGCCACCGTCCTTCTCAAGCCAACCCGACTATGCGGAAAGCTGCGTGTATGCCGTGATCAACACAGCGATGATGACAAGCTCGACGACAAGAGGCGGCAATACTGCTTTGTCGAACCCGTCCGCCAGAATTCCGACTATACGCCCGACAGCAACAACGGCCATCAGGATCGCAACAGCCAAGAAGCCCAATGTCTGCCCTGTGGTCAGACCGATCACCAGCAAGGCAACTGAGGCCAGAAACAACCCGCCGATCACCGAACGGATTGTGCTGAGTCCAGCAGTCCCCACCGGTTCGACGGCAAAGTTGGCGACGATGCGCCGGGGGGCGAACATCGACATGATGCCGAGACCAGACAGCATGAAAGTTGCGAGAATGACCAAGATGTTCAGTGTGGTTTCCATTTCATTTCTCCTTTGGATCAGGCGAATTGGCGCAACGCTTGGCTTGCGTTGTCCTGTGTAGTGACGTCTGACAGCGATCCGTCGATGTCGACCTGATCCACGACCGGTCCTGTGGGATATCCGGTTTGGCTGGCGTAGAAATGGCCGGTCTTGAACTCCGGGTACAGCAAACCGTCCAGGTACCGTTTTGCTCCGGCTTCCACACTGTGCATCATGCCGAACAGTGGCATCAGAACGCCACCTACGTGTTTAAATACAATACGTTTCATAAGTGGCAGGTCGTCAAAGCCAGCTGTTCCTGCGGTACCACCCGGGCTCATAGTGACAAAGCGAATATGAGGGTGCTGACGCGCCATCGCTCCCATCCACAGGGTCGCAGTAAGTTTGGCATAGCCGTAGGTCTGCATTGGATCGCTGTCGGGGCCGAATTTGCTGCCATCAGCGATTGATTTGAACTCGTCCACTGTTCCATCGGACAAGTCCGGGCGCTGCATGCCCATTTTGGGAATGCCGCGTGCTGCCTCAGATCCGGCATAGAGAATTGTGGATGTCACCAACTGGCGCTGCAGCAACGCGTCTACCAACACCACGTGACCCAGAACATTTGTTGCGAATATATTAGTCACGCCCTCGCTGGTGAGGCTGTTTGGATGCCGCCCACCCGTGCCGCCTGCATTCAGGATTACCGCTTCAATCGGAGTGGAAAGTTCGGCTGCTGCGGCACGAACCGAGGCCTGATCGGTCATGTCCATCAGGACAATTTCAAAGATTTTGCGTCCAGTCTCACGTTCCAGCGCTGTTTTTGCGACTTTTGCTTTGGATGGGTTTCGGCAGCCCAGATAGATCTTGGATATGCCTTTCTGAAGCGCAAGCTGCCGAGCCGCCTCGCGGCCCAGTCCGGCATTTGCGCCAGTGATCAATACAGATTGTATCTGGTTCATCGGGTGAGGTCCTTGGGTTGCGATTGATAGGTCCAAGGTAGTCCGGTCAATAAATGATCTGAATATAGGTATTACTGGACATGATGGTTCAAAAATGAAACAGGTTGTTCATGTCGATCAAGGAAAGCCACACCCTAAATTGGGACGACCTGAAGTACTTTCTAGCCGTTGCAAGAATCGGAACTCTTAGGGGGGCGGCGGACAGTATTAAGGTGAACCACACTACGCTAACGCGCAGAGTTTCGGTCATGGAAGAACGCGTTGGCAGCCGGTTGTTTGATCGCTCAAAGTCCGGCCTCGCCCTGACACAGCTGGGCGAAGATCTGATGCCTCACGCTGAACGGGTCGAGCAGGAAATGTCCGCTGCATCACGCGTCATTGTTGGCCGAGATGCGCAGCCCTCGGGCACGGTCTACATCACTCTTCCCCATGGTTTGGCGATGACATCGTTGATGGATGATTTTGCGGCCTTTGCAGAGCTCTACCCGGATATCATCCTGAACATGAACTTCACAAATGATGTCCGCGATTTGATGCATCGGGAAGCCGACGTCTCGTTGCGCATTGCTGACGAAGTGACAGACGATGTGGTTGGGCGGAAACTCGTCCAAATGTCACAGGCAGCCTATTGCACACGCGACTACGCCGAACGGATCAGCGACAATGGCGGTGAAGGACTGCACTTGATCGGGTGGCACGAGCCCGAAGAGGCAACCACGGCCAAGTGGGTTAAAGAAAGCTATTACCCGAAAGCCCAGCTCAGGCACCGTGTTTCAGAGCTTGTACCGTTGATCACATTGGCGGCGTCCGGTCTCGGCATGGCCTATCTGGCTTGCAACCTCGGAGACCGGCACTCCGGCCTGATCCGTGCCCCGTTCCAAAAGCCTATCCCTTACCGGAGCATCTGGCTGCTGCTGCATCGGGATCTTCGGAATACAGCAAGGGTTCGATTGTTTGTCGATTTTCTTGCGGATCGGGTCAGATCCAGGCGAAACGAATTCTGGGTTTCGGGAACCTTAAAGCGGGAATAGCGGTCAGTCTTTTCGGAAAGATGGATGGTAAACTGTACTCTTTTGAGGCACTAGCAGCAGCGTCGTTGATTAGCCATCACTCGTAATGGGTCATAAATGCTTGACGTTTGGTTCAGAATTAAATGGAGTGACCGACCGATTTGTTGAGGTTTTTGCTGTCGATTGAGTCAAATACCAGTGACGTTCCACATTTGAGGAAATCAGGGCTGATTTTCAGATCAGACGCCGAGTGCGCCTTTTCGTTCTGATCTGCCACGTGGCGAACGCGGATGGGGGTGAGGCAAAGCTATTCGACAATAGTGGTGCGGCCCGTAGGCGCAGTCGAGAACACGGTTTTTTTGTCTAATAGGGTTGCCCGAGGGGGGAAGGATTGGCGAATACGTTGCAGCGGATTTCGGCCCTAATCTAGACGGATCGCCAATAAGTGAGACGCCTAGTGCTTTGGTTGCGGTTGCCCAACGCCTGTGTTGCAAACCTTGCAATACAGTATTGAAAGAGTATTCGAAAGTCGCCTTCGGGCCATCATAAAATGCATCACGAATTGGGTGATATGACTATGGCGCTTTAGTCAGCGACCAAAATCGTACGGGAAGCGCAATAGCCGCGACGACCAGGCCGATTGTGTACCCGATCCATAACCCTGTGGCACCAAGATTAAAAATGAAGCCAAGAATGTAGCTTGCCGGCAAGGCAAGTGGCCAATACGCGGTCAGGGTGATGAGCGTCGGCAGAGTCATGTCAGACATTCCTCGCAAGGCGCCAAGAGCAGTGCCCTGAATACCATCGGCGACCTGCAAGAGCGCAACGATGAAAAACAGTGCTACGGCGAGGTCGATCACTGAAGGATCGTCCGACATGGTTTCTGCCATCGTCCGGCCTGCGGTCACGAACACGATGGCGGCAGCAGCTTGCCAAAGTGTCACCATGACAAATGACGCTTTCAGGATTGGTCGAAGACGCGCGTGCTCACCCGCACCGACAGCAAGACCCACACGAATGGAAACGGCCCCAGCCATGCCAAGGGGTATCATGTAAGCCAGACCTGCCAGCGCATTGACAATCTGGTGTGCTGCGAGTGCTTCGGCACTAATCCAACCCATCATCAGGCCGACAACAGCGTAAGTTCCACCCTCACCAGCATAGCCAAGGCATAGTGGAAGTGCGTCCTTCGCCTGTGCCCATACGTCTGCCCAAACGACCGTTACTTTTTGACGAAATGCCGCTAGTCCGGGTGTGCGCATCAGAACGACCACACCAGCTGCAAAAGACACGCATTGAGACAGAATACTGGCCAGACCTGCGCCCAGAACCCCCAGATCCAGCAAGTGGATGAAGGTATAGTTTGCAGGCACATTAAAAAGCACGCCGAGATAGGAAAGAAACACGGCTGTCCAAGGTCGACCCACCGCATCAAAAAGCGCTTTTAGACCGAAGAACAAAGTAAACGGGACAATCCAGACGGCCATCGCATGGTACACGACTCATGGCCAAACGCGCTCCATTTTGGGGCTTGAAAGCGACCGCTTTGGGCAGGTTCGTCGCCAGGCCTGAAGAGCCTTTTCCGGGTTATATAAGATCCAACGTCGGAGCGCGTCGAACCCGACCCTGAACCATGACGTTGCCCGCCGCTTGTGGGCTTTTTTCGGGATCCCCTGTCGGCCCATCGCCTGACTTGCGCATCGGTATGCCCAGGTCATGGCCAGCGCAACGATCGTAAGGAGTGTCGCAAGCTTGTGCGGGTCGGTGATGTGAGTGTCTTCGATATTGAAGCCACGAGTTTTGGCATCTGCGAAGAGGCATTCAATGCCCCACCTTTTGCGATAGAGTTTGAGTGGGTTTTTTGGGGCGTCGATGTTTGTTGCGACCCAAATCAACTCGCCACCTTTGATCCGTTTCCCCTGAAAGCGAAATAGGTTCTTGGGCGTGTGCGCCATGCCGCCCAGCCAGCCTTTCCATTGGCCCTTGCGGCGTTTGCGCAGCAGCGAACGCAACTGGAACCGGCGTCCGTCTTCGGTGTGGATGTGCATGTTTTCGCGTAAGCGGACGACGAATGGAACGTTGTTTTCAGCGAGAAAATCCAACCACTTATCCCCAATGAACTCCCGGTCTGCCAGCAGAGCCTCAATGGAAGATGCCCCGAACACTCGAAGATATCGTCGGATCAACTTCTTGCGTTGCCGCGTTGAGCTATTACCGCTGTTACCCAGAAGCGACCACATCAGAGGCACCTTGAAGCGGCGTGTCACGATCGCCAGAACCAGAAAGTTGATATCGGTCTTGCCCAACTTCCAGTTGGTCCGGTCCAGCGCAAGGAGCTTTGGACCCTTCAGATCAAGCAGGCAGATAATCAACCGCGCAACCACATCTCCATCCAATCGAACATGCTGGAAGAAGCGCTGAAGGCGGCGATAACTCGATGCATGAAGAGCGCTGCCGGGGAACTGACTCGCCAGATGACCAAGGTTCACAGTTCGACCGTTTGCCAGACCAATCAGCATTATGGCCAGGGTCTCCAATCGCGTCTTGCTCAGATCAAAATGTGGGCTTAGCGTTGTCATCAGAGGGGTGAGGAGAAATCCGAACATCCTGAAGATCCTTGTAGTGAAGAATCTTCAATTCGAATCCTTTTCGCCCCTCGTTTCAAGAAGCGTCGTGTACCGTGCGGCCATCGACACCCAGTAGGGCAGCAGGATCGCCAGAACTTCCCCCGGTTGGCCCAACGGACCAAGAAGAGGGTACAGAGCGATCATCAACAGTGCTGCGCCTCCGCCGCCTAACAGGCACAGCAAAAGCCCACTCCGCAATGCGAGAGCGACTTTTGCGGGGTCACGGGCACCTTCGGCCTGACTGATCTGTACTGAAAGAGCCGTGATAACACCCCAGAGAGCGGAAATCAGAATGATCAATACCGCAGTCGTCACACCAGCCGCCGCCAGAGGTATGGTCCCAAGCGGGGAAATCATCGCTGTATCAACCACGCCAATCAAAAGAGCTGCGGCAAGACCCACCATTAGTGGGACTGCAAGCTTGATTAGCGGTATCAATTCGGCGCGCGTCGTCGCCGGAGAAGCAAAGGTCTGGTCTGTCATGATTCCAAAACCGGTACCTGCCCGGCCACAAAGTCGCACTGAGGAGCATTCCGCTCCGGATAATCAGGGGCTGTTCAGCCTTGCGACGGGAGAATCATGATCTGGGTCCTTTTCTGGACAGTGGATTTCGTCCGGTTCTAAAAGATTAGTCCAGCCGCGTCCAGATCGCATAGGCCTGTCGGCCGCGTGTAGTTCCTTCGGCTTTGGTCTCAATCAGACAGAGCTTTGAGAAAAGTGGCGCTGTTGTCGTCGGAGGGGAAGAAGAGTTCTATCTTCAGGTCGTCAAGTGTGACGTCCGCAACCGTGCTGAATTGTGCGATGATGCCAAACATCGAAACACGTTGGTCGCCAAAGCGGTAGATCGTCGGAACGGTAGGCCCGAAGGCAATATCAATCGGCGCTTTCGCCTTTGGCGCAAGCGCACGCGCTGCGGCTTCCAACTCTGGTATCCCACCCGCATTGGCGCTCTCGGAACGCAGGCGCAGCATTGTGTGATGAGCCACTTCTGACCAGTTCTCAACAAGCCCTTCCATGGTCGGACTGGTCAATAGCGACAACAGACTTTGCCCCCTTTCAATCCCCAACGGAGAAAACAGAATCTCAGCAGGTCTATTGAGACTGACTAGCCTCCAGAGTCGATCCAACACTATTCCCGGATAAGGGTCATGATTTTTCAGGGTCCAATCGACCGCGCCGCGGATTGGTGCCATTGCTGCATCATCGAGGGGTGTCGCAGCAAAGCGCGCAGCAAAACCTTCCGCGCGCATCATCTGATTTCGGGTGTCGACAGGAATGTCTAAAGCATCGCACAAGTGCAGGATCATATCCGGGCTGGGCCGGGATCGTCCCGTTTCCAGAAAAGATATGTGACGTGCACTGACATCCGCCTCGATCGCCAAATCAAGTTGGCTCATTCTTCGACGTTTACGCCATTCTTTCAGCAAGCCGGGATACGGAGTCATGAGGCGAGACTAGCAATCACTGAAACAGAAATCACTTACCTCTGAGGTAATTGCTTTGCGTCAGAGCAAAGGCGCAAGAAGGGCGTGTCTTTATAGGAGGGACTCATGACCCAACAACAATCTGCGATGCGTCTTTCTGGCGGAGTCTTGGTCGTCACAGGGGTTCTGTTTGCACTGACCGCGCTACCCGCATTGCACTTTCTCGCGCATCTTTTTCTGAAATTGGCCTATTGGCCGATCCATTCCGTTCCCACTGATTTGTCCGTTCCCTCTCCGTTGTTGCTCGCAATCACCGGGGGTTTGACTGCCGGGCTGGGAGGTATGCAATGGGCTTTGGGAACGTACGTCGCGCCAGTGTCGTCCGCCGTGGCCTCCAAAGTCGCAAAGATTTCGGCATGGACATGGTTTTGCACAGACAGCGCAGGGTCCATACTCGTGGGCGCTCCGTTCAATGTCGTACTAAATCTGTCGTTCCTTGTGTTGATCCTTCTGTCCAGCCGACCACAGCTTGATGGCAATTTGCTAAAAACCTGACGCCTTTGCTCGTACGGCGAAGGATTACTTGGATGGGCTGCCGTGAGGCGTTTTGGAAATGATCAAAGGCCGAACAAGTATCTTGGGCGTCATCAATGCTGAACGACTTTGCTTTGGGAAGAGGAAGTAAAGGCGCGACATCTGCGCAGCCATCAGCCAGAAAGGATCGGACACACTAACCGCTGTTTTAGGCGATGATACATGTCTTCGCCGGGAAACTAGTGGGTCCTGAGCCTAAAGCCCTAATGGCCTGACAAAACGCCCGGCAACAAATGTGTGTGACTAATGAATGAGAAGTGGCCTCGGGCAGAGGCCACTTCCGGCTAGCTCATTCAAAGTTGTAGGGAACACCCGCCTGGTTTATGACGCCGTTGTATTCACGGAAGATTCCAACGATTTTCTCGTGAACTTCGCCTTCCTGAGCAATCTCTTCCCAGAACTCTTTAGCTGCATTTTCGACCTCAGCCCATTCGGATGGCGGTACGGATCGAAGCTCCAGCTTGTCGCCATTGGCCCGCAGCGCCGCCTCGCCGCCCCAATACCATTGGTTGCGATAGGTATGGCCGGCCTCAATGCCCGCCATCACGATGGATTTGAGGTGATCGGGAAGCTCGTTCCAGCGCTCCTGATTGGCGAACCACGATCCGATCCACGCGCCCGAAATGTTGTTGGTCAGGAAATAGTCGGTCACATCGGCCCAACCCACGGTGTAATCCTCGGTAATGCCGGACCAGGCCATGCCGTCCAGCTCGCCGGTCTGAACCGCGACCTCGGCGTCTTCATAAGGAATGTTAACCGGCACGACGCCGAACTTGGCCAGGAATCTACCAGCTGTCGGGAAGGTATAGAGCTTCAGCCCATCCAGATCGGCAACCGATGTGATTTCCTTTTTGGTGTTGAAGTTGCAGGGGTCCTGTCCTGCAGCGGACAGCCACTGAACCCCGACCTTTGCGTATTCGTCGCGCCAGATATCCGCCAGCCCGTATTGGTTGAACAGCACTGGCACGTCGAGAATATGCTTGGTGGCAAAGGGGAAGTACCCGCCGAACACGCGTAACGGCGTGGGCGATGCCATCGAGTCGTCATCGGAATGTACGCCGTCGATCGTGCCGCGTTGCAGAGCCTGGAACAGTTCACCCGTGGGGACGATCTGGTCCGCGAAGAACAACTCGATCTCCAGCTCGCCATTGGCGTTGGCGTTGATGTAATCGATTGCAGGCTTGGTCACATGCTCGCCCAACGCGCCCCCGGCATAGGTCTGAAACCGCCATTTGATGGGGGCTTGAGCCTTAACGATGGCCGGCGCGGCCAGCGTCGCGGGCGCGGCCAAGGCAGCGGTCCGCAAAAATCGACGTCTAGTAGTCATGGTCTTCCTCTCCTGTGCTTTTCATTGAACTTGATCCGGTTGACCCGGTTTCTCGTTCTTTACGTGCTCAGTTTCCGTAGACGATGCCCGGAAGCCACAATGCGATCTCTGGGAAGGCCATTACCAACCCCAAAGCCAATGCCATCACCGCCACAAAGGGGATGATGGATCTATAGATATCTCCAATCGTTACTTCGGGCGGCGCCATGGCCCGCATCAAAAACAAATTGTACCCGAAAGGCGGGGTCATATAGGCGATCTGGCAGGTAATCGTATAAAGGACGCCATACCAGATCAGGTCGAACCCCAGCGCGCCGACCAGCGGCACGTATAGCGGGGCGACGATGACCAGCATGGCAGTGTCATCAAGAAATGTACCCATTACCAGAAAACTCAGCTGCATCAGGATCAGGATGATCCAGGGGTTCAGGCCCAGCTGCACCGTGAACAGGTTCTCAATCGCCTTGACCGCACCCAAGCCGTCAAACACAGCGCCGAAAGCAAGGGCGGCCAGGATGATCCACATGAACATGCAGGTGATCCCAAGCGTCTGCTTGATCGAGGTTTCAAAGACCTGCCACGTCATGCGGCGTTTCAGTACGGCTGCCAAAAAGGCTGCGATTGCCCCCAAGGCCGAGCTTTCGACCAGTGAAGTCCAGCCGTTCACGAACGGCACCATCATCACCGCAAAAATGCCGATGGGCAGCAGACCAGCCCCCAGCAAGCGCAGCTTCTCGCCCCACGTGACCTGCGCACGTTCTTCTGCGCTCATAACTGGGCCGAGCGATGGGTTCAGGCGGCAGCGGATTGCTATGTAGATGATGAACAGCGTCGCCATCATCAAACCGGGCACGACGCCTGCCAGCCAAAGCTGCCCGACCGGTTGGCGCGCGATCATGGCGTAGAGGACGAGGACAACCGACGGCGGCACAAGAATGCCCAAGGAGGATCCGGCTTGTATGACCCCCGTGACCATGCGCTTGTCGTAGTTTCGGCGCAGCAATTCGGGCAGAGCGATGGTCGCTCCGATGGCCATACCCGCGACGGACAACCCGTTCATGGCCGAGATCAGCACCATCAGACCAATCGTGCCGATGGCCAGCCCGCCGGACAGGCCGCCCATCCAGACGTGGAACATGCGGTAAAGGTCATCGGCAATCCGGGATTCGGACAGGATATAGCCCATGAAGATGAACATCGGCAGCGTCAGCAAGGGATACCAGCGCATCACCTTGATCGCGGCTGCAAAGCCCAGATCATACCCGCCCCGATCGCCCCACAGGAAAAACGCTGCGATCACCGCGACAAACCCGATGGCCCCAAAGACCCGCTGCCCGGTCAGCAGTATCAGCATCATGGTCGAGAACATGAGCGCGGCGATCAGTTCGTAACTCACCCGCGGTGTCCTCCTTCAAGGTCCTCGGGAGCCATATGCACGGGCTCGTCATCCTTTGGGCCCATGTCATGGCCTTGTAGCCGCAAGATGTCTTTGAACAGTTCCGAGATCGCCTGCAACAGCATCAGAAAGATGCCAATGACCATGATGGTTTTGATGGGCCAGATATAGGGTCGCCAAGCGGACGACGACCGTTCGCCCCCGTATTGGAACGAATACATCAGACTGTCCCAGCCGCCCCATAACAGAAAGGCCAGATACATGATCAGGAAGAACACCGTCATAAGATCGATCTGGCTTTTGCGTCGGTCGCTCCATTCCCCGTACAGCAGGTCCATCCGCACATTCGCGCCCATCTGCATCGCGTACGGTCCGCCAAGCATGTAGTAGGCGACCATGGCGAACTGGGCCATTTCAAGGGTCCAGAGCGACGGGACAAAGAACGTCTTGGAGACTGAGGAATACAGCAGGATCGCCATCATGACGAAGATGCCATACATGATGACCCGCCCGAGCATCCTGTTGGCGCGGTCCACATGCCGGACATATGCCTTCATCACAGCTGTCACGCAGCGGCCTTTACGCAGCGTGCGTCAACTTTTGTTAGTGCCGATTGCCGGATTAATTCAAAACCGTCCGTATCTAACATCAAGTGTTTGCTCAGAAATATGCCGCTGCCTCTGTGCATTGTTTGCTCTCCCCTTCGGCATCAGAACGACATGTGAAACCGCTGTCAAGACGAGACCTTACAAGACACGACGCCGAGAGGCATTTGCCGCATATTATTACACGAAGGCTTTGATTTCTCGCCGGGATCTGTCACTCAGGCCAGAACGAGCCAACTGCTAACGTAATTTCGGTTCGCCAAGGACGATCGCATTCTCAGTTTAACGATCAAGTTCGAGCGATTTTCTCCAGATTAAATTACAAAAGAGAGCAACTGAGTTTCTGTCTGTCGTCAGGGATATTGGAACAGATGGTCGCCTGAGCTATGAG
The DNA here is from genome assembly GCF_965221235.1 of Ruegeria sp. GTDB lineage: Bacteria > Pseudomonadota > Alphaproteobacteria > Rhodobacterales > Rhodobacteraceae > Ruegeria. The sequence continues at coordinate 848,337 of NZ_CBDCRS010000004.1, read as the reverse complement.
GGGATCTGGCCCATTTGGTTCAATTGCTTAGACAGTACGGAGTAACCAAGATTTACGATACTCGTTGATCAGTTAATTTCTCTGACCCAGGCCACTGACGCATCCAGCCCATCCGCGATGCGATCCGGAACTGAAAGGTTCACCATGGCTTCCATACCCGCCGCGGTTGATCCCGCGTAGTTGATCATCTCTTCTACGTGATCGGCAGGAGACATTGGACCTTCGGACATCATCTTTCCGGCCGCCAGAAACAATTGACGGACAGCCCGGTCCGCGACGGTATCTGGAATGCCCTGCGCTATGCCATAGTCCACCATAGCCTTGGCAAACAAAGCGACAAAGCCGGGAACCGGACCGGTCATAGCCGTGAAACTGTCAATCTGAGCTTCGGTATCGACCTGATCGCTGAGACCGCAGGCCTCAAAGAATGCCATCGTTTGTTTGCGGTCCATTTCCGACACGTCGGCACTGACGCACCATGGCGAATAGGCCAATCCGTCCTTGGCCGCCGGGCTGCTCATGGCGCGAATGACGCGATTGGATTCGGTCAGGTGGTGCAACCGATGCAAAGTGACTCCGGCCATGACAGAGATCACCAGCTTGTCCGGGGAGGACAGGTTGATCTGCTCCACGTTCGCAGGCGGGACAGACAACACGACTATGTCGCATGCGTCCGCAAGCTCTTGGTTGTTATTGGTAACTGTGACGCCCGGAAACCGTTCGGAAAGATCAGAATGCCCACTGCGGTTGGAAATCCAAAACTGACCGGGTGGAACAAGAGCGGATTGAAGAACGGCCTGTGCAAGCGCGCGCCCCAGCATACCTGAGCCGCCAACGATCCCGATCGTCAATCCTTTGTTTGACATTGCCTTAACCTTTCAAAGCAGTTGCGTGGCGGGTTTGGTATTGTGATAGAAACAGCGGCCGTCATTTTTAGATTATACGAACCCCAGGGCGCAGCTTTGTATAGCAGACATCCGCGAGCTCACATGGAAATTGCCCTGGCGCGGCGCATATCAGGACCTTCTGCGCGATGGGTTCGAAATCGGCGCGGAAGTGGGCTGTGCTTTTGACACATAGTATGCGTGCGTCTGTTGGTTCTAGATCAAACAAGCGCAATTGTGCCAGATCCAGGCATTGATTTCGAATGCTGGTGACAAGGACATGGATTTTCGTTCCGGTCAGCTGCAACGCGACCGACGGGCCCAGCGTTGCAACACCGCCGCCATACATTTCACCCGTGTAGCGGCATTGGCCGTCACTCAGTTGATGTACTCGCACCTGCGCAGTGTAAGGGGCGTCGCCGGGACCATTGCCGCCAATCTTGGCCTCGAACTCAACGCCTTCGCCCAGTTCGTGGGCCTTGGCAGCCAGTTGCGGGTCATGCAGCAGCCCGAGAATGGTTGACGGCGCATTCTGACGCACAAGCTCGCGCAGAAGACCAGTTGTGTCTGCCGATGCGCCGGCCCCGGGATTGTCCTGCGTATCCGCGATTACAACAGGTCCCTCTCCGGTTGCCTTTCGGGCGGTTTCGACGGCGTCCTTTGGGGTTAACAAACTGGTGTCGAACTGTGTTTCCGCCGTTTGCAGCTTTGCGAAAATCTGCTCTGCCATTGTGTCGGCCTCGGACTGAGAAGCGCCGTAAGCCAAGACAGATGGTCCACAATCGGCGGTATCTGCCGCGGTAAATCCAACGGCGAGTTCAACCAGTCTCGCGCCCGGCCCGTCGAAGGCACCCAGCGCTGCATAAAGCGTTTTGGCCGGGTCCACTTCGGTATACTGGCTGTGCAGCGGGATCAGGTACTCGCCCTGCCGCCACGCCTTTGCGGGCGGACCGTTTGCGCAGATGTCGCGCATCATACGGTATGCCCGTGCGCCTGTTTCTGCCATGTCGAGATGCGGATAGGTGCGGAAAATAGTTATCGCGTCGGACAGACCCACCATTTGCCCCGAGATATTGGCGTGCATATCAAGGCTTGCAACAAGCGGGAGGTCTGGCCCGATGATCTGTCTGATCCGCGACAAAAGCTCTCCTTCGCCATCATCCCAGGACTCTGTGACCATGGCGCCGTGTAGGTCCAGATAGACCCCATCCAGCGGTGTCATGTCTGCAAGCGCAGTGGTGACGCGCCCGGCAATGTCGTCAAAGGCGTGATCAGTGACCTTGCCGCCCGGTTCTGCCGAGCACCAAAGGATGGGCACCACATCGACCCCGTCCGCCAACGCAGCTTTTGCAAACCCCGCGATGGGTAGGTTCATGCCGCGGGTCACGTCCAATACGTCGTGGCCCAACAGCAATTCCGGCCAGCTGTCGGCCCGCTCAAAGTCGCTCAGCTGTGTTGGAGTGTCGACGAAAGTGTTGGTTTCGTGCTGAAATCCCGCGATTGCAATTCTCATCTGACCCTTCAGCCGCCTATTGCTGCACCAACTCGGCGGTCAAAATCTCACGCAGTTTTGCCGCCACGATTTCAGGTTTGTGGCGGGTCATCGAAACATGACCCAAGCCGGGAATTTCGTGGAACACGCCGTTTGGTGCAAGATCAGAAACCACTTTGCACATGACCGGAGCGGTTTGAACATCTTCGGAAAAGGCGATGACATGTATCGGAACCGGGCAGGTTTTTAACCCCTCGCGGCAGTCAAATTCCAGACAGGCCTCCCACTGATCAATCGTCGCTTGCGGGTCGCGATCCCGAAAACGCTCGGTATAGGACGCCTTGAGCTGCACCCAAAGCTCTGGCTCGTGCAGCGCTTTGGCCGGGAATGCATAAACGGCGTAGTGCGGGGCCAGAAAATAGTCGGGCAGGGTGATGCCATCCTTGCGCAGGTCGATCTCGGCCTGCATCCAGTCGCGGGTGAACCCGTCGATATAGGCCGAGGTGCCCATCGGAATGGCCAGCCGCACCTTATTGGGGAAGTCTATCGCGGTTTGCTGCGTGACCAGTCCGCCCAGCGACAAACCACAAACAGTAGCCTGCCCACCGGAGAAAGCGTCAATCACCGCCGCGCAATCCGCCGCGTAATCATGCATCGTCCAAGGCGGAGGGGGCGACTGCGTCTCTCCCGCCCCCCGTGGATCATAGGTGATGCATTTAAAATTGTTGGACAGGCGTGCAAACTGCTCGGAATAGGCCTCAGCTGTCTGATCGCCGCCGGGGACGAACACGATTGGCGGCCCATCCCCTTCCACCACAACCCGCATGGTGACGCCGCCGATGGTCAATTGATGTGTTTCTGCTTTTGGCCCAAATTCAGGGAAAGCTGACATTGGAAGGCTCCTATGGCCGCGGGGGCGCGTTACATCCCGTTGCGGGGAATGATGTGGGTCTCTTCTTCTTCGAAAATGAGCTCTTCGTCCGACCAGGCCTTGAGGCGTGAGATCAGGTGAAACTCTGTCGCCGTTGCCCTTTGCTCAGAATAGGTCCAGATTTTTGCGGACCAGTCGTCGCGGTCGAAACCGGCGGTTTGTTCCATGGAGGCGACGGCTGACAAGGGGTCGCCGGGGTGGATCGTGTAGCGCCGGTCTGACACATCGCTGAGTACCGTTCCGATGTCATCAAGACGGAAATCGCCGACCGGTCCAAAAACACCGCCATCCAGAAAGAACCGATGGGTCATCTCGCCGTTTGTCAGGTCCGTGTGGACCGAGCGCTCCATCGAGCCACTGCGAACATGGGTTTTTCGCGGGGCAACTGTGGGAGGCTCGGGTTCGGGCAGCGGACGCGGTTCAGCGTTGCCTTCAGGCTGGGTTCGCACTGGCAGGATTAAACGGGATGTGCCAGGTCGGATTGTAAGCGTTACGGGCTGCGGCGCGGGCCACAGAACCGGCCAATAGGTTGAGGCGATTTGCAGCGTGATGCGGTGACCTGCTGGCACCCGGTAGCCGGTTCCATACATAGGAACCGTAACGGTCATGTCTTCGCCGGACGTGATCGGCGTAGGTTGGGTGTCGCTGTCGCGGTGGTTGAGGTTGCAAAACCCCCGCGCGATCAGCGTTTGCGCGCCGTCCGGTGCCTCATCCACTAGTAGCGCGGCGACAAACCCCTGTGGTTGGTCAGCGGACACCGTTAGGTCAACGCTGGGCTGACCCAACAACTCCAGCGGTTCAGCCAGGGGTGCCCCCTTGAACTGCAAAGCACCCCCGGCATCAATCCTGCAATCCGTAGCCATATCACCGGGGATGGCGAACGAGCACATATCGCCCGCAGCTGCTCCGAAGGTTTGCGGCGAGCGGATCGACATCCCAGCCCCGGCCTGTGTCGTTTCGTCCAGCGTCTGATCGTTCAGCCAGAGTGTCTGCTCGGACACATTGGGCGACGGCCAAGAGGGTTCCTCGATCCAGCGCCCCGTGCGTTGCAGATGGGTTCCCGAGGGGGTCGCGCTGTCTTGCAAGAAAAACCGCAGCGGGGGTTCATCCATCAGGCCAGTGTCTGTCCCCTTCAACCAATGGTCCCAAAACCGGATAACCTCGCCGACAAAATCGGCTTTTGGTCCAGGGATACCCTCATGAGGATAAAGGTGCGCCCAAGGTCCCATCAAGATTTTCACCGGACCTTTGAGATGCTCGGCAATGCGGAAGGGCGTGTCCCGATACAGGTCCATCCAGCCGCCGAAGAAATACACCGGAACCTCAACATCCGCGTAGTTTTCGCAGATCGAGCCGCGTCGCCACATCTCGTCATGTGTCTGATGTTCCAGCCACATTGCCGGCCAGAATTTCGCGCCTGACAGCCGCTCGCGCCAAATGTCGATCCAGCGATCGGCACCGACGATCTGGGGGTCGGGGGGCATCGCATTATAGAGCTGCATGATCGAGCCCCACCAGAAATTATCATTGGCCAGACAGCCGCCATAAAAGTGAATATCCTCGCGCCAGCGATCATCCGTGCCCATCACCGGGGCAATAGCTTTCAGCGCCGGGGGCCGGGTCGCCGCGACCTGAAACGCGTTATAGGCCCCCCAACTTTTGCCAAACATGCCGACATTTCCGTCGCACCAATCCTGATCGGCTATCCATTGAATGATGTCATGGCCGTCCTGAATTTCCTGATGCGAGTATTCGTCCTCGGCCACGCCTTCACTGTCGCCGTACCCCCGGATGTCGACGCGGATCGAGGCGTATCCGGCAGCCGCAAAATACGGGTGCATGCTCTCGTCGCGCATGCGCGTGCGATCCCGGCGGCGATAGGGGATGTATTCCAGAATACAGGGCAACGGAGAGGTTTTGGTCGTTTCCGGCAGCCAGAGCCGCGCGGCGAGTTTCGTCCCGTCAGGCATGGGAATCCAGACGGTTTCAATGACCTCGATGGCACTCATGATGCGGCCTTTTCTTCCATGTCCGGCGGGCGGGCACCGGGTTCGAGAGGGAAATGACAGGCAACTGCCCGTCCATCGGTAACCTGCCGTTCAGGCGCATCCACACTGCATCGTGATTGCGCCCAGGGGCAGCGCGTGTGGAACTCGCATCCCGATGGGCGGGCCAACAATGAGGGGACTTCGGCAGGCAGCGTGATCCGGTCATGGGTCTTATCCGGGTCAGGCTCGGGGTTGGCTGACAGAAGCGCCGCCGTATAGGGGTGTTGCGGCGCGCTGAACACCTCTTCGGTATCTCCGGCCTCGACGAAGCGGCCCAGATACATCACCGCAGTCCTGTCCGCCACGTGGTGCACCACGTGCAGGTTGTGCGTGATGATCACCATCGCCAGGCCCAACCGCTCGCGCAGGTCGTTCAACAGGTTCAGAACTTCGCCTTGCACCGAAACGTCAAGACCCGCCGTAGGTTCGTCCGCGATGATCAACGTGGGGTCCAACGCAATGGCCCGCGCCACGCCGACCCGTCGGGCCTGCCCACCAGACAGCTGATGCGGAAAGCGCGAGGCGAAACTTGTCGGCAAACCCACCAAGGTCAGCAGTCGCGCGGCTTCTTCGCGCAAATTACGGCCTTCGATCCCGTGGATGCGGAACGGTTCCGTCACCAGATCGCCGACGGTCATGCGAGGCGAGAGAGACCCCACGGGATCCTGAAACATCATCGACATGCGTTTGCGCACCGGCTTCATTGCCTTTCGGTCCAGCTCGTCGATACGCTGGTCCTCAAAAGTGATGGTTCCGGCGCTGATCTCCTGCAAGCCGTTCACGGCACGGGCCAGCGTTGTTTTGCCGGAGCCACTTTCGCCGACCAGGGCAAATGTTTCGCCCCGATTTACCTCAAAGCTCACGCCAGCCACGCCAAGGATTGCGCTGCGGCGCCCCAGCCCCCCAACCGGAAAAGACACCTGAACATCTTCGACCTTGAGAATGGGATCGCTGCTCATGCCGTCACTCCGGTTTCTGCTGGGATGTCTGCGACAAAGCAGCGGGCGATATGGCCGTCTCCGATGTCCTTGTCGGGTGGCGGGGCCGAGCACGCGTCACTCACTCGGTCGCAGCGGTTGGCAAAGATGCAGCCCGCAGGCCGCGCGCGCAGATCGGGGATTTCTCCGGGGATCGTCGGCAGATGCCGGGTGCGCTCGCTTTGCCGCGCCGGGTCGCATTCCAGCAGCCGCGCCGTGTAGGGGTGGCGTGGATCCTGGAATATCTGCCGGACGGTGCCGCGCTCCACCACTTCGCCCGCATACATGACCACAACGTCGTCACACAGCTCGGCAATCACACCCAGATGGTGCGAGATGAACATGACCGAGCAGCCGATCTTTTGCTGCAGGTCCTTGAGTAGCTCGATCGTCGTCACTTCCAGCGTCGCATCCAGAGCCGTCGTAGGTTCGTCCGCGATCAGCAGGGCAGGCTCCATCATTAGGGCCATGGCTATTGCGATGCGTTGCTTCATCCCGCCCGAGAACTGGTGCGGATAGCGCGCCAGCGCCGCGCGGGCGTCGGGGATGCGGACAAGTTCCAGCATTTCGACCGCGCGGTTAAGCTTTTCCTCTTTCGACAGGGATGAGCGATACTGAATATTCAGCATCTGCTTGCCGACCGAGATCACCGGGTTCAGCGCGCCCATCGGGTCCTGAAACACGGTGGCGATACGGGGGCCGCGCAGATCACGCATGCGCGACGGGGGCAGAGTGGTCAGCTCATCCTGCCCTTCGAACAGGATTGAGCCGCTGTCGATGCTGCCATTGTCGGCCAGCAGGCCCAGAATGGCGTTGATCAGCGTAGACTTGCCGCAGCCGGATTCGCCCACGATCCCAACGATCCGGTTTTCCGGCACATCGAAGCTCACGTTTTTCAAGGCGTGCAACGGGCCTGCCTCGGTTGAGAAGCTGACGTTCAGGTTGTCTATGCGCAGCGTGGTCATCAGCGTCCTTTCAGCCGGGGATCGAACACGTCCCGCAGCGTCTCACCCAGGAAGGTAAAGCCCAGCGTGGTGATAATGATCGGAACACCGCCCGCAATCGCGATCCAGGCAGTATCGCGGATATTGGTGAACCCGTCGTTCAGGATCGAGCCCCAACTTGGGGTCGGAGGGCGCACGCCGAGGCCCAGAAAGCTCATCCCCGCCTCAATCCCGATGACGACCGGGATGTCCATCGACGCGAGGATAACCAGCGGTCCGATTACATTCGGCAGAATGTGCACGCGCAGTATACGTGCCGAGGACGCGCCCATGCTTTGCGCAGCGGTGACATATTCCGAGGTTTTCAAGGCAATGGTCTGGGTTCGGATAATCCGTGCATAACCGGGCACGGTGACCAGAACGACAACAACCATCACGGCGGTCAGCGAGGGGCCCATCAGCGTCACCAGTGCAAGGGCCAGCATCACAGTGGGAAAGCTCTTCATCGCATCGAACAGCAGGATCATCAGGTTGTCCAGCCAACGCGGCCCGTAGCCCGCGATCAGGCCCAGAATGATGCCGATCACCAGCGACACTGCGGTCGAGACCAGAGCGACAAACAACGCGATCCGTCCGCCATGCAGCACTCGGGCGAACAGGTCTCGGCCCAACTGGTCGGTACCCATAAGGTGCTGAGCGCTAGGACCTTGGAACCGGTCACGCGGGTTGATCTTGGTCGGGTCCCAGCTGGTGAGTAGATCTGCGAAGACGGCACCAAAGATCACGAACAACACCAGGAACAATCCGAGCGCACCCAACGGTTCGCGCAGGATTTTGCGGATCGGGCGCCACAGCTCGGCCATGCGCCCGGGGGCGGGGTTAGAAACTGCTTCTGACACGGGGATCCAAAGCTCCGATAATGAGGTCTGCCAATAGGTTGAGCAGAACGAACAGGACGGTTGTGATCAGGACGGTGCCTGTCACGATGGGGAAATTGCGAGTCAGGATGGCGTCATAGACCAGCTTGCCGACGCCGGGGCGGGCAAAGACGATCTCGGCAAAGACAGCCGAGGACAACATCTGGCCGATGCCCACGCCCAGCAAGGTGACCGTGGGCAGGATCGCAATCGACAGGGCGTAACGGTAGGTGATCGTCCGATCCGGCAGGCCAAAGGCGCGCGCGGTGCGGATATGGCTGGCCTCAAGCACTTCGAGCATCGAGGCGCGAACCATGCGGGCGATATAGCCGACCCAGCCCAGACCAACTGCCAGAGACGGAAGGATCAGATGGGTAAGTTGATCGCCCAGATTGCCCGGCTCGCCCGCGCCGATGGCGGGCAGCCAGCGCAGTTCGACGGCAAAGATCAGTAGCGCATAGATCGCGATCACAAAGGATGGCACCGCGATCACGGCAACGGACAGGATGCCAACGATCCGATCGGCCCAGCTGCCGCGGCTGACCGCCGCCCAGCAGCCCAGCGGAATGCCCAGAGCCACCGACCACGTGATACCGCCGACGATCAGAGCCAGCGTGTAGGGCAGTTGTTCGAACACGACCGTGGTAACGGGACGGCCCGACAGAACCTCGTCCCCCAGATCGCCCGTCCATGCCCCGATGTAGAAGTTCCAGAACTGAACCAGAACCGGCTGGTTCAACCCCATTTTCTCGCGCAGGGCGGCGCGCATTTCCTCGGTCGCTCGAGGCCCCAATGCGACCGAGGCTGGGTCGCCGGGGATCAGGTAGATCATGCAAAACAGCAGGAACATGGCGACTGACACGATCGCCGCGGCCAGTCCAAGCCGTTTGATAAAATAGCTCAGCATACGCGCCCCCCAAAAAGGCCGTGCGGGCGGCGGTCATGCGCCGCCCGTTTGCGTGGATCAGGCGGGTTTGAACAGCGGCAGCAGCGGCTCGCCATTCGGTTTGAGGCCCGGGTTGACCGTGTCCTTGTGGATCAGGCCGACCACCTCATGTGTCAGGAAGACATAGCAGCCGCTTTCATCCATGAGACCCTGCATTTTCTTGTAGATCTCATCACGCTTGGCCGGATCGCTTTCGACCAGACCTTCTTCGTGCAGCGCCTTGTATTCTTCGTTGTTGAAGCGCTCCCAGTTCCAGACGCCAACCTGTTCCGGCGTGAACCAGACGGTCGCCCAACTTGGGTCAGGGTTCATTGAGAACCGGCTGAGCACCAGTTGCAGGTCCATGAAATAGTCACCGTCCTTGGAACCCAGCGTCCAGAATGTGCCACTGTCATTCTGCTTGATCTCACAGGTGATGCCGACATCGGCCAGATTGGCCTGAATGACCTGAGCCGCTGTCAGACGTTCGGACTGGTTCAGGATATCCAGAGTGACCGTCATGCCTTCCGCACCCGCTTCGGCCAGCAATTCGCGGGCTTTATCCGGGTCGTAGTCATAAGTCACACTATCCCGGCTGCCCGGCAGGCCCGGTGCGATGATGCCGTTGCCCACGGCGGCGGCGCCGAAATAGGCCGCATCAACCACGGTCTGACGATCAATCGCGTGCTGAATGGCACGGCGGATGCGAACGTCTTTCAGTGCTTCGTTGTCGTGGTTCATGCCCAGCCAGACATAGGCCAATGAGGGTTTTTCCTCGACAATTGATCCCGCGGGCGGATTTTCCTTGAGACGCGGCAGCGAGGACACCGAGGTCCAGGTGTAGTCCAGATCGCCCGCCTCAAATCCCAGCTCGGCGGTCGAGGGATCCTCGATGGGCAGGATGTGGATTTCTTCATACCCGCCCGGCTCATAGGCCCAGTCCGGGTTACGCTTCAGAACGGTTTTCTGTTTGGGAACCCATTCGGTCAGAATGTACTGACCGGATTGCGCCACCGGCTCGGCCCCGATCTTGCCGCCGATTTCGTCGACCGCTTTGCGCGAAACGATACAAGACGCGGGCGTCGGCAGTGTGGTCGTCCAAAGCGGCACGAACTTGTTTTTCAGGTGGATCAGACCCGAGAGATTGTCTTTGACTTCAACCTCTTTCAGGGCGCTCCAGTCCCCGGCATAGGGGCTTTCATTGGCCGGATCGGCGATGCGCTCAATCGAGAACTTCACATCATCGGCGGTCATCTGGCCGAAGCCATCGGTAAACCCAATATTGTCGCGTAGTTTGAATGCGATGGTCAGGTCGTCCAACTGTTCGATGCTTTCGACAGCAACCGGCCGCCAGTTCCATTCATCGCCTTGTTGGTTTGACACCAGTGGGGCATAGATCGACCGCATGATATCGGCCTCGGGCAGCGCTAGCCAGAATGCGGGGTCCAGCACTTGTAAATCGCTATAAGACCGAATGGTTAGGACCGAGCCATCGGCGCTGACGGCCATATGTGGGAATGCCAGACTGGCTGCACCCAAGGCTCCGGCTCCGGCTAATACGGACCGTCTGGAAACGTCCCCTTTGAAAATCGAACTCATTTGCTTACTCCCTGTTTGTCTTCGTCTCCGGGCATCTGTCCGGTTTGGTTGCTTGCGGGCAGGCGTGCCCGCGACTTCAGGTGCCAGCTGGCGTTATCCGTTCTTTTTCTTGTGTGACTGTGGCAGTTGCTCATCAGCGCCAAGCGCTGAGAATCTTGGAATGATCACGGGTGAGTTCACCCAGATCATGCGCGCGGGTTGATCGGTTACGTTACGCAGGACGTGCAGAATTTCTCCGGGAAAGCTGAAACTGTCCCCAGTGCGCAAGGTGACGGTTTCGTCCTCAAGCACCAGTTCCAGCTCACCGTCAAGAATGACCCCATGCATTTCGCCATCGCGCGAAAAGTACTGGTCTACGACCTGTTCGGAATAGGGGCGGTAGTCTGAGACGCCCAAACAGAACCCGCCGCCAATTGAACTGGATAGCAACTGATCCGCATAGCCAGATTGCTCGATGGGTTCGTCATACAGCAAGTTCAGATTTCGACGGTTGGACTGACGCACGACATAGGCGCGCTCCAACGGGCCCGAGCCGGGGCGGTGGTTGAAAAACCATTCTTCAGGGACGCCAAGAGCATCGGCAATGCGTGAAATCTTGTTGAGCGACGCGCTAACAGTTCCGCGCTCGATCGCGCTGAGATGGCTGATCGAAACACCGCTGCTGGTTGCAAGCTCGGCCAGTGTCATCTGGCGGGCTTTGCGCAGCTGACGCACCTCGGCACCGAAGGCGGCAAGGCCCTCTTCGCTGGCAGCGCGGGAGTGTTTCTTAGATGTGCCCTGGCTCACGAATCCTCCCTTCGGTCGCTAGGTGATTAAAGAATGTTACGGCAACTTTTCTTATCCGCAAGAATTTTTGTTCATTTTTCCCGTATTGACGATTTCTCGCCTTGTCCAAATTTCAGTTTCGCATGTCCCCTACCACCGAATACCGTGCCTTAGGGCGTCGTATATGGCGGCGTGAATGTTGCGCGCGGACACGGCGTCTCCGATGCGATACAGATCAAATCCCGCCTCGGGATTTTTAAGCGGGAACAGGTGACCTGAGCCCGAGACAAGTGCATCGTGATCCATGGCCCCGCGATTGCGCGACAGAGGTTTGAGGTCAAAGTAGAGATCGTCCAGAGGCAGCGTGCCCTGATTGACAACCACCTGATCATATTCCCTTTTTTCGACCAGATCCGAATAGTCGGTGCCGATGTGGGCCTGCAACTGATTGCCTGTCTTTTCGATCGCCTTCAGAGTCCGGGTGACAGTGAACACGGCTCCGGTTTTCTGCAACGAGCGCATATAGGGCACCAGATTCATCGCCATGACTTCGGGCGCAAAGCTACGGTCACGGGTCATGACCTCGACCCTTGCGCCGGAGGCGGCGATGACCTCGGCGGCCATAAGGGCCGGGTGATCCCCTGCATCGTCATAGATCAGCACGTTTTCGCCCGGCTGCACATCGCCGGACAGGATATCCCAGGCGGACACCGCCAGTTCTTTACCCGAATCGAGGATCGTTGTGCCTGGTAGGCCCCCGGTCGCAATCACGACCATATCCGGCGACAGCGCGGTCACGTCACTGACCTCGGCATAAGTGTTGAACTGAAACCGGACGTCCCGCGCAGCACATTGTGCCATACGCCAGTCGATGATCCCGATCATCTCGGCACGGCGCTTGGATTGCGCAGTCAGACGCACTTGCCCGCCGGGTTCGGGGGCGGCTTCCAGAACGGTGACGTCATGGCCACGTTCGGCGGCAACGCGCGCCGCCTCTAGCCCGCCGGGGCCTGCGCCGACGATAACCGCGCGGCGGCGTGTGGCGGCGGCGGGGATGACATGCGGCATCGACAATTCGCGCCCCGTGGCGGCGTTGTGGATGCACAGCGCTTCGCCAGCTTGATAGATGCGGTCGAGGCAATAGGTCGCGCCGACACAGGGCCGGATGTCATCTTCCTGTCCGGCTTGAATCTTGGGCACGATCATCGGATCGGCCATATGCGCGCGGGTCATCCCAACCATATCTAAAAGACCCGCGGCCACCGCATGTCGCGCGGTTGCCACGTCAGGGATGCGCGAGGCGTGAAAGGTCGGCATTCCGATCTCAGCCCGCACTCGACCGGCGAAATCCAGATGCGGTGCGCTTTTCATGCCCTGCACCGGGATCACATCCGTCATGGCAGGATCGGTGTGAATGCGCCCGCGAATGACATTCAGGAAATCCACCTGACCGCTGTCACGCAGCCTACGCGCGATCTCGAGCCCTTCTTCCTCGGTGATGCCGCCCTTTTCGACTTCATCGGCGGTGTAACGGACGCCGACGATGAACTCAGGCCCCACGCGGTCGCGGATTGCATCCAGAACCATGAAGCCAAAGCGCAGCCGGTTGTCGAGATCTCCTCCGAACGGCGCGTCCATCGTGTTGGTCAGCGGCGACCAGAACTGGTCCAGCAAGTGCCCGTAAGCCTGCAATTCGATCCCGTCCAAGCCAGCAGCCTGCATGCGTTCAGCCGCATCGGCATAGTCGGTCACGATCCGCTCGATGTCGAAATCTTCCATCTTTTTTGGAAAGGCCCGATGCGCCGGTTCGCGGGAATGCGAGGGGGAAACAGAGGGCAGCCAGTCTCCCTTGTTCCAACCGGTACGTCGTCCCAGATGGGTCAGCTGGATCATCACCGCGCAGCCATGGGCGTGGCAGGCGTCGGTCAGCTCGCCCATCCAGCGCACGACCTCATCCTTGTAGGCGAGGATGTTGTTGAACACCGGCGGGCTGTCACGGCTGACGGTTGCCGAACCCGCAGTCATCGTCATAGCAACGCCCGCTTTTGCACGCATTTCGTGATAGGCGCGATAGCGTTCCTTGGGCATTCCGTCTTCTGGATAGGCGGGTTCATGACTGGTGGTCATGATCCTGTTTTTCAGGGTCAGGTGCTTCAGCTGATAGGGTTGCAACAGAGCGTCGCGACTCATGAAGAGGTTTCCCTGTCAGACGCCTGCGGTGCGACGACATCCTTTGGAATGACGACCGGTGAGACCGCCCAGATCAAACGGCACACCTGATCCGTCCGATTGCGGGCATGGTGCGGGATACGTGCGTCAAAGCTGTAGCTGTCCCCGGCGCGCAGGGTGATGAACTCATCCCCGATCTGCATTTCCAGCTCGCCTTCCAAAACCAGCCCGTGCTCTTCGCCTTCGTGTTTTTGCAAAGGGTCCTCGGGGCGCTCCGAATGCGGTGCATAGACGGCCATGCCCATATAAAACTGCCCGCCGATCGAGCTGGACAGCAAGTGATCGGTGTAACCCAACTCAGCCGCGTCCTGACCGTAGAGAGTATTCAGCGCCCGACGGTTCTGGGCGCGCACGACAAAGGCCTGTTCCATCGGACCGGCCCCGGCCCGGCGGGCAAAAAACCAATCTGGCGTGACGCTGAGTGCGCTGGCGATAGCCTGCAACACATCAACCGAAGGCTTGGAGACACCGCGCTCAATCGCCGACACGTGGCTAAGCGAAATGCCCGCCTCTTCGCTTAATTGTTTGAGCGTCAGCTGGCGGGCTTTGCGCAATTGCCGAACCTCACTGCCCAGCGAGGATATTGCGGATGGCAAAGCGACGACGTTGTCAGATGGCATGCGGCTCTCCGAAATGATCTGAGCGGCTAAACTCTATCAAAATTGAAATCATACTAGAATTTTAGAGTCAAATTCTATTTTTAATCGAATAAGGCATCCATATTGCAAGTTCGATCTAGATTTGCAGAAGTGGAACAAACACCAAATGCATGCGGCGGATCATTATGACAGGCCAACCAGAATACCCTTTCGGGGTGTCGGAGACGGATCATCTGTGGATCACAATGTCCGATGGCGTGCGCCTGGCCGCACGGTTGTGGCGCCCTGTGACTCGAGCGCCTGTGCCCGCCATTCTGGAGTACATACCCTATCGCAAGACCGACATGGTTCGCGCACGGGATGAGAGGAACCATCCCTATTTTGCCGCCCATGGCTACGCATGTATCCGCGTGGATATGCGGGGATCAGGGGATAGCGAAGGGCACATGCCGGATATGTACGCACCGGCAGAACTGGACGATGCGCGGCACGTGATCGAATGGTTGGCTACACAACCCTGGTGCAATGGCCGCGTGGGCATGTTCGGCACGTCTTGGGGTGGGACCGCATCTCTCCAGGCAAGCGTCGATGCGCCCGCACCGTTGAAGGCGGCAATAGCGGTCTGTGCCACGCATGACCGATTTGAGGACGATATCCATTATATGGGCGGTTGCGTTCTTTCGGATACGTTCGAATGGGGGGCAACACTTCCTTCAATCCTGGCGTCTCCGCCGTCGTTGAATGTCGGGCCGGAATGGAAATCGCTTTGGAAAGAACGGATCGACAATCTGACGTTTCCTTTGGAAAACTGGTTGCGCGAGGATGGCCGCGGTGACTATTGGCGCCACGGCTCGGTTATTCATACCGCTGACGCCCTTTCGGTTCCGATCCTGTCAGTCGGCGGATGGAGCGATCGCTACTCCAATTCTGTCATGTCTCTGGTTGATGCCCGCCCCGATCTGGTCTGGGGGGTCGTTGGTCCGTGGGGGCACCATTATCCCGACCATGGTAGCCCGGGGCCTGCCATCGGCTTTCAAAAGCTGGCGCTGGAGTGGTGGGATCATTGGCTGAAATCGGATCGGCCTGACACGCCGGACTGGCCCCGCCTGCGGGTCTGGATGCGCGAATTCGACAGGCCGGGCGACAGTTTGGCCCAAAGAACCGGGAGATGGGCGCAAAGCGGGCCAGCCTCGCAGGAAAGCATAATGCAGGATTGGGACTTGTCCACGCTGAAATCCAGCGACGGCACTGCACCATGGAGGGTTCCCACAGACTCGGCCGTCGGGCAGGCCGCCGGGGAAACAGGGTATTTTGGCCGCCCCGGCGGGCTGCCTCTTGATCAAACCGAAGACGATGCCCGGTCATTGGTCTTCGAAACGGCTCCTTTGGTTCAGGACATCATAATTTACGGTTCAGTAACACTGGCTCTGCGCAGCGAGTCCGGCGACGAACTGGCGCAGATCATCGCAAGACTCAGCGACGTGAACCCAGAAGGGGTCGCTGCACGTGTCAGTTTCGGCGTTAGAAACCTGTCGCTTGATGAGAATTTGGATCGTACCCCGTCAGCGGCGAAAGCTGGTGAATTCAATGGGAAGATCCGACTTCATTCAACGGCCTATTGCGTGCGCAAGGGACACAGCCTGCGACTGGCTTTGTCTTCATCTTACTGGCCTCTTCTTCACGCAAAATCACCGGCCTTGGACATACAGATAAAACACGCGACGCTGCATTTGCCTGTTTTACCCCATGAGCCCGTAGACTTGTCTAAACCACTGCCCCCGGCACAAGACCTGCCTGAGCAGAAGCGGCATTCCACCTGTGCAGCTGACCCTCTGTCTCGCTGGACCCAGACGACTGGAAACAGGATTGAGATAGGCTGGCATCAACCGCTTCTGAAAGCGACTTTCGCCCAGACAGAAACTACTTTCAGTTATGAAACCAGCATAACGCACAGTCTGGAGACCTCAGATGTCGTTGATCAACAGACAAGTGTACGTCACAAGATGGGATTCGAACGGCCTGACGGAACGGCTGAGGTTTCGATCGCTTTGACCGCCCGTACCAAAGGCGATCGCACTACGGCGGATGCAGAGTTGAATGCGACATGGAACAATCAGCTCTTCGCAGCGCGACAATGGCGTATTTTGTAACAAATCGCCGGTCAGTTCATTGTCGATTTCAGCACTTCTGCTTTGTCAGGGCTGAGTTCACGTGGGTCCGGGCAAACTCTTTTCGTATCGATTACCGCCCGTATTCTGATCTCGACCTGCGAGGAATTGCCGGGTTCAAAGACCCGATTGTGCAAACATTGTTAAACACATCAGCAGCATTTGGTTTTGACACAACCGCTTTGGTTAGAAACGCGTTCGCGACCGTCTTGACTGAGGCAAGAACAACCATAAAGGGCTAAATTTGGCATCTGATCGTCAGTTAGGCAACACAGATCACCCATACCACCGCAGCGTTTTGAGCGGTGAACCACCGCGCGCAGCGGATTTCAATGCATCCTGAACTCAGCAAATTGCTTCTTCGACGCAATTTCACCACTTTCAAGGAGCAAGCGTTTCTGAGGCAGATGTGAAAGATCTGAAGCCAGAAGTAAAGTGAACAGACTCAGGCGAGGAGGACAATCTGACAGTTTTAGAACAAGTATAGCATTGGGTTGATTTTGGATATTATGAACTACCTTAGGTTGTTTAAGGCACGAAAACTCAACCTGTATGAGGAGAGTAAAATGCTTGGACAACCCAACTTCGACAAGATTGTTTTCTTCGGGGACAGCTTCACTGACAGCGGTATATTCTTTGGCGCAAGCTCTTCCGTGGCATTGTTCGGATTACCTCCCGTGCAGCTTGGGTACGACCAGCAGTTTTCGAACGGCGATGTATATGCTGATATCGTGCCCGGTTTGTTGAGTGTCGACGCCATAAACCTCGCGGTCGGGGATGCGCAGGCTCTGACCGATCGGACCATTAGCGATGTCCTGGCAGATACCGGCTTGATCAGACCTGATGCGCTGCCAGACGATCTGGCGTTTCGGGTCGATTTTGTCGCGCAGGTTGAAAGGTTTGTTCAAGACACTGCCGGGACCGACTTATCAGCTACGGCTGCATCTGTTCTGATAGGCGTCAACGATTTTGGCAATTTCGCCCCTACCTCCTCCCTTACTGCTGTGGTGGAAGGCGTTAAATTTGGCGCGGACACAGCGATCGCCACGTTGCAGAGCTCGGCCGTTCTGGCTGCTTCGGGTGTCGGAACGATTATATTCAATACCCTGCCTTCGCTTAGTGTTTTGCCAACCACATCCGGACAATCCCCGGAGGAGCAACTTTTGTCTTCGGTCCTTCTGGAGTCGTATAATGCAACGCTTGTCGAAGGGGCGGGACTGCTCGAACTTCTCGGCGTAGATGTAGTGATCGTGGAATTTGGCGCAATGTGGGAGGAAATTGCAGCCGATTTCGAGAGTTTCGGCTTCAAGACTTTTGCCGATCCCGTTTTGTTGGGGCAATTGGGTTCTGAGGGGCCAAATCCGGCGGTTTTGGGCATACCGCACGATCAAATCGCGTTCTACGATCCAGTGCATCCAACGACAGAATTGCACGAAATTCTGGCGGTCTTTCAGGCCGAAAGCCTGACATCGCATGTGCAAGTTGGTTCGGCTGAATATGAGTGCATTCTGGGCAGCGCTGGTGATGATCTGGTTCTGGCGCGCGCGGGAAATGACTTTCTTGACTTAGGCGCAGGCAATGACGTGGCCATTGCGGGATTGGGCGATGATCGAGCGATTGGCGGGACAGGCAACGACCTTTTGGCCGGGGGGTCTGGCCGCGACCTTCTCTGCGGCAACTCGGGACGCGATATTCTGGCAGACGGGTCCGGTGATGATCGTGTCTTTGGCGGATCTGGATCAGATCTGCTGATTGACGGTGCAGGATCTGATCTGGCATTTGGCGGTGAGGGAGATGACGTTTTCATCTTCACTGAAGACAACCTTCTTGGGCGTGATGCGGATGAAATGGACTGTTTCTATGGCGGTTCGGGCGAGGACACCCTGATCATACGCGTCGAGGATGCAGCGGTGGAATTGACCGCATTCGAAATGTGCGGAGGCACTTACTACGAGGCGTTAGGCTTGATGGTGTACGACATTGAAAACGTTATTGTTGTGGAAGGGACAGATACCCCATTTGTTGTCGATTTCGAAGCTGAACTGGCCACCGCCGAGCTGTGGAATTTCCTGTAACGGCAAATGCTCGCGGAGACATAGCTTTCCGATGTGCAACACATGTCATCGATCAGAGGCGAACAGATGTATCTCTGATATTTTTTAAATGATCAGCGCACAGATCGCAAAGTTGGTTGTAACTTTCTCAAACCCGTTTCTCGGTTTTGTTGAATGAAAATTTAGATTTGATCGATTGATTTGCAGGTTCTGAGTTATCAATAATGCTATCCGGTGGGTCCAGCGCGAGGCGGTTTCAGCTTCGGGCTCGGTTCGCTCATTCGTCCGATCACAGCGATCATACATTTTGCCGACAAGTCTGCTATTAGTTAGGCCGGGAACAAAGACTGCTTACGTTTCGCAGCAGGCAATCGCTTGATGCGCCATGATTGGTAATTCACAAAACGAGGCGCTCTTTGCGAATAGTGAGCGACGGGCTGCGAAAGTAACATTTGCTCGTTCATCTAACGTTCATCTATCACTGCCTGTGCCGTTCATATTCTGATGGCAAAAAAGAGTCTCTAGGCCGTTAGAGTGGAATTGCAGCCCAATTGTTGGCAAATCGGATGTATGCGCGGCGTCTTATTTTTGAGTGTTCTGCCTTTGTCGAGCCTGCGCTACGCTGCAGGCAAACAATCATGCTGTATTTGGTCTGCATAGTCGCGAACATGCTTTGGTGCCCTCAACAGGGCTAGACATGGCGCGCTGATACCGCTCGCCGCGTTGGGTCAAAAAGCTGTTTAGCCTCTCCTGGCCCGCGCGCCTTCCCCCAATTTGACGCCCGTCGCACTTGTCATCCGGCACACCAAGGTCGCGTCTTGTTGGGATCGGGCCAAGTTCAACCTCGATTGGGGCCAGCGGAGTGGGGCGCGTGGTGGGCAGGTCCATAAATTTGTCCCAACGCGCTGCCCAACCGTCGCGCGATTTGAGCTTTCGAAATACGCCATGATTTTGCACTTCGATCCACGGAATGCCTTGATCCCGGCACCACGCAGCAACCTGAAGATCGCGCTGATAGGTCCAGTGATTGCCGGTTTCCTCATGCGACCAAAGAGCCTCGAGCAGACCTTGTGCCTTAAGGTCGGAAAGAACAGATCGAATTGGACCCAGGCGTATAACAAGCGGCTGCCCTAATTTGCCAAGGTCCTTACGCAATTCAGCGAGCGTTTCTGCGACAAAGGCCCAGTGCCGCGCTGAGGCATCAGCCTGTTGCCATAGCTCAGTTTCAACAACGTAGAGCGGTAACACTGGCCCAACGCGAGAGGCCTGATTCAGGGCAGTATTGTCCTGCACTCTCAGATCGCGTTTGAACCAAACAACCTGCATGACTTCTCCAACAGTCTTTGAATGGTAGTACGAAGAACGTCAGGTAGCAGATCATTTTCTTAGCTGTTTTCGCTCTGCATCAGAAGCGAGATAAAAAGCGTGAAAAGTAAGCCCCGACATCCGGTTTGTAGCGAAGTTACTGCTGCCTCACTCTGTGCAATAGACGGTCGTTCTGAGGTTCTGACATCAATGCCTCGCAATCAGAGACCTGCCGGACGGAACCTGACCCAACCGTCATAGTTTGACCGGAAAAGCAGTGGACGTTCGACATCAGAAGGCACCCCCAATGTTGAGCATCAGTTGAATTTGACTTTTACACCATGAACTAAGGGGAACAAAACTGACGCCCTTCGGCACAAATACTCGGAGTAGACGTGGTCAGACTGGGAATTCTGCTGATTTCGGTGGAAACTAACGTCACTAAGTCGTCTGACGCTGCTTTTCTGGCCAGAATTCATCCACCACGACATAAGCGATGATTACAAAAAAAGCGGCGCTGGCAACTTGAACAACGCGAATGATGCTCTTGACGTCGGCCTCGTCTGAAAACGGTGCAACCGAACCCCCATATACAATCAGTGCGGTGGTGATGGCCGAGCCGGCGGCGGCGGCGAGTGGGGCTTGTGATTTTCCAAGTGCTCCGAGGGACAGGCAAAAGAAAAAACACAGCAGAATAGGGGTGAGAATAACCGGAGCTATGACGTTTACTTCGTAACAAATGATGGAGACTGCCGCCCCGAGAAGGTTTGCCGTCAGCATTGCTTTTGCGACGGTTTTACCCGCGGCGGGCATCGCCGCGAGTTGCTGGCTCAGCAGGGCGACAAAAAACAGAACCAGTAATGCGGATGCGCCGGAAACAAAGAACGCCATGGCAAAAGGAACAGTAACAAGCGACATCCTGACTATGCGGCGATGTGGGTCGAAGTCTGGCGACGTTGCGGCTTTTTTCTGGGCGGCCGTCTGAGGTTCGGCGGGTATTAGCACGAACATCAGCGTCGATACAAAGCCTGCAAACAGCAGATTCAGCGGTATCCAGTACACGAGCACCAAAGCCAGGTCCTGTGATTGCAAAACCAGGTTCGGGATCATCAATGCACCCATGAGGGCGATGACACCCGGCAATACTCCGGCCCCAGAAACTGACCACATGAAAGACAAGATTATTCCGATGGCCACCAGAATGAGAAAAACAAGTGGATATGGTGAGAAGATTGACGACACCAGGAATGAAATGAACATCAATCCAATTGAGAAAACAAACAGCTTACCAAACGCCGCCAAAGACAACGCCGCAGGTGCTTGCAGAAAAAGGGCAGTGAACACTGCCCCTACAACAGCAAGCGGCCATCCAAGAAACAGACCCAAGGCAAAGACGCCGGTAACACCCAGCGCAAGCCGGATGACAGAGCGTTGGTCCTCAGTACGCATAGGACAGAATTGAAACCAAGCGTATGTAGGTACGGCCAACGAGGTTCAGCAGCGAGTTGTCGCTTAGATACATGATCACATCGGCCTGCCCGTTCAGCTGAAAGCGAAGATCATCTTCGGCACTTCCAGCTTCATAACCGGGTAAAATGATCCTGACCGGGAACCTTTCAGGCTCGCGCAAAAATCCTTTGGTGCTTGGTGCGCTCGCCAATTGCCCAGGCTCATCACCGCCGCTCAAAGAAACAGCGGCACTAAAGCTCTCAATGACGCCCGGAACAATCTTACCGGGATGCATATCCAACACCACATCAACTGGAGACCCTACCGAGGCTCTTCCCAGGTTGTTCTCGGTAAAATACGCCTCGATCCAGACGTCCGTTGCATCCAGAAACGTCAATAGATCCTGGCCGGATCGCGCGTACGTTCCGGGGGCTATCAGCAAGTTGGAGATGACGCCCGTCGCCGGAGCACGCAGTTCAGTCCATTCAAGGTTCAATTCTGCATCGGCCAAGGCCGCCAACGCGCGCTGGATCTTCGGGTTTTCAATCCCATCGTCACCGAGCCTTTGTTTTGCTTTTTCCAGATCCGCTTTAGCGTTCTCAAAATTCGCCTCGGACTCTGCCAACTGCCCTCGAGCATCATCTGCCTTTGAGACGGCAATCAGCCCTTTCTTTTCGAGCGCAAACACACGCTCTGTCTGAAGGCGCATCGTGTCGAGATCACTCTGCGCCCTTGCCAGTTTGGCCTGCGCAGCGCTTACTTCTGCTGACGATGCGCCCACCTCCTGAGTGGCTGCCTCGAGATCAGCTTCGGCTTTGTCACGCTCAATTTCGTAAGGCCTGGCATCAATCCGAACCAGAACATCCCCGGCCGAAACCACCTGACCGTTTTCAACGAGAACCTCGGTCACGGTACCAGTGACCTGCGGAACGATCTGGGTCGCCACGGCTTTTACTCTGGCGTTACCTGTGAACGGTGTCTTGCGGTCAGCGACCAGATACCAAATGAGAAAGATGAGTATGACGGCCAGTGTCGACCAGATCGTCTTCCTCATTTTGCCGCTCCTTCAGCGGCATTTTCGGTTTCCGGTGCCGCGTCAATCCAGACTTTGAACAACTCATAGAAGACAGCAAACAATACCGGCCCCATGAAAATGCCGATCAAGCCATAGGCCATCATGCCTCCGAGAACCCCGATGAGGATCACAAGCATCGGCGTTTCAAGGCCTTTTGAGATGAAAACCGGGCGCAGAAAGCTGTCCATTATGGTCACGGGAATGGCCAGTATGGTGAAGATCAAAGCGGCACCTCCGGACATGGAACTCCATGCGTAGATGATCACAGGCAAAAGCACCAAGCCGGGTCCAATCTGGATGATCGAGAGGATCAGGCAGATAAACGCCAACGTAGCAGCCGAGCCTATCCCAAACAGAACCAACAGTATCCAAACGACGACGGCTTGAATGGCCGCAACGCCGATGACACCCTTTGTCACATTTCGGATCGTTGCGCCCGCCAGCGTAACGAATTCACCACCACGCGGTGCGAAGACCCGGTTGGCAAAGCGCTGAAGACCCTGAACCATATTTGGCCCGGGGCTGAACAGAGCGCCCATTATCAATACCGACAGGGCAAGGCCAAGAAGCCCAATTCCGATCCCCAAAACCTTTCCAAAAAGGGACTTGGTGATCTCAAGGATTTGCGCACCGTATTTTGCAAGCGCACCGTCCAGATTCCGCTCGAACATGCCCCAGACATCAGCAATTTTCCCGCCGATCAGTGGTAATTCCTTGATACCTTCTGGCGCTGGGGGAATTTTCAATTCGCCTTTGTCGGCCTGTTCCGCAAAATCTGAACCAAGTTCTGCGGCACCGGAAACCGCAGTTGCGACTGGCCCCAGGGTCAGAACAAGGCCCAACAAAACCAAGATCGTCGCTGCAAGCTTCTTTCGCCCTCCCAATTTCGATTGCAGCCAATCAAACACCGGATAGAGCGCCACGCAAAGGATCGTTGCCCAGATGACCACACTTGCGAGCGGGGCCACCATGACCAGTGCGCTATAGAGAAATAGTCCGAGAAACAGCAATCGTATCGCTAGATCGACAATCTTGGCGTCTTGAGTCTTTTCCATTCCATCCCCCTGGATATGTTTTCTGAATATTATACTCAAAAAACATAATATGTATATTTTTTTGAGATTGGGGTGATCACCTATGGGCTTGAAGACACAAATGAATCCGCTCCACGGCTTTAGAAGCGCAAACAGACTCACGCCTGTGCACGAATTTGGTTTGGCTAGATTAACGGATATCTATTGGTCTGCTTTTTCGTCGTCTTGGGACAAGATTGTATCTGCCACCGTAGTCGCCGCTGTAACGAAGACACCGAGGCCCACGATGATGTAAACCATCGTGAAGATTTTCCCAGCCGCGGTCTCAGGTGAAAAGTCACCAAACCCTACGGTCGAAATTGTAACGACAGAGAAGTAGATTGAGTCGAGCCAACTCCAACCTTCGACGAAGTGGTAAAAGACTGAAGCCCACAAAATCATTCCGACTGTGAAGGCCAGAAGGCCTTTCACTCTACCGTCCTTAAAAGCGACGCCTATCCCTCGTGTTATTCTGGTCAGTGAGTTCATTGTGTCCTCATCATTGGAAGAATTCACATATAGCAGTAATTATATGAATGTATGAAATCGAGAGGGTCTGGCTGTCAACGGATTGGGTGACGGGTCGAGTCGCCGTTGAGAAAGCTAAAGCAAAGTGTACGTTCGAGACCGATACAACTCGCCTCTAACGACCTATGTGAAACAGGGACCACAGCACAAAGCGAGCAAATGTTTTGGAGATGTCAGTTGCACAGCCGGGATCAATCAGGTTCAGGAAAACAACGGATCATAAATTCCA
The DNA here is from genome assembly GCF_965221235.1 of Ruegeria sp. GTDB lineage: Bacteria > Pseudomonadota > Alphaproteobacteria > Rhodobacterales > Rhodobacteraceae > Ruegeria. Next base: position 824,146 of record NZ_CBDCRS010000004.1, on the reverse strand, counting down.
CTGCCACCATGCTTAAATGGTTTAGGCTGCCCCAGACATGAATCAGAACCTCAGGAGAAATGCGTGCGGTACATAACAATAGGCGTAATGGTTTGTTGCGCTGTCGCGTTTGTAACTTTTGTTGCGGCTTGGCTTTTCCTGTCCTCTGCGTTGTTCAATTCATTTAGGATTGGTTTCGTTGAAAACCTGATCTCCAAGAAACTTGGTCAGGAGGTCATAATAGAAGATGAAGTCAGCCTAGGCTTTGGCCGGCAACTGCAAGTGTCAGCCGCGGGGCTGGTATTGCCCGGTTCGACCAAGACCGAAGCGGATCTAGCGGCAATCGACAAACTCGAGTTCAACGTGTCCGCGCGCGACCTTTGGAACAGTGAGCTTTCGCTGAGTAATCTGTCCGTTACGGGTGTTCACCTGAACCTGATCACGGACAAAGACGGCGTTGGAAATTGGAAACCCGTTTCCCAAAAAGATGTTGACGCCGAGAAACCTGACGAAACTCCAAAGCTGCCTGCGTCTGGAATTGTAGCGGATCACAAAATTGACCTGACCGATATTACGGTTCTCTATCGGAACGACTTTAACGGGCTTGAGCTGGATTTGCAGCTTCCTGAACTGCATTTGGCGCGTGATGAAAAGAGCGGGGTTGTAACAGCAGTAGGGACCGGTTCAGTGAATGGAGAACCCTTTGACCTGAACGGGATATTCCCAGCGCAAGACCCGTTTCAGGTGGCCGTGAATTTCGAGGAAATTTCCATTGCTGCCGAAGAAGTTGCCCAAGAGAACGGGCTGCAAGTGAAGGCGACGATAGAGGTCGCCGAACTCGGCCAGCTTCTCGATATCCTGAAACTCAACCGGGTTTTGGAAGGCACAGGGAGCATTGGTGCAACATTCAAAGCGGTCGACGGCGTTGCCCGTATTGATGACCTGAGTGTTTTGACGGAACTGGAAGGCGGGCAAAGCCTCTCGCTGACGGGCCAAATCGGAGAGTTGGGAAACCCGGAAGACGTATCGCTGACAACCCGCATACGTTTGTACCCTGAAGATGCTGAACCAGCCCCGGCAGCATCACGGTATGATCTGAAACTCATCGCAGTCGACATGGTCATCGACAGTGTATCCGGTCAGGTCCCGCAACGGAAAATGGTTATTAAAACCAACGGGTTCACGTTGGACACCTCTGGTGAAGGGCCACCGCCGATCAAGTTTTCCGAGCTTTCCAGAACGCCCGAAGGTGCCTTAAGGGTCGGGAACATCAACTTGAGAATTGGAAACCCCGCCAACCCGTTTATCATTTTGAACGGCTCGGTCGATGATGCCCTCCAATTGCAGGGCATATCGGCCGAAGGGTTGATGGACATACCAGCAAGCAGCTTGATCTCACCAGAGCTGCTGGGCCCGGATGATCAACTTGGCAGGTTTTCCGGCGATTTTCATTTGAATGGCGACATCAATGAACTTTCGCTGACCAATTTGGATGGCCAGACAAGCGAAACCGAAGTCTGGAACCTTGAGGTGCACGGTACCGTTAAAAATGTCCTCAAATTCGAGAATCTGGATTTGGCAATTGACGTCGACGTTCCGTCCGGGGCGGACCTGCTGGAAGCCCTGTCGCTTGAACGCGTTGAAACCGGGCAGGCTCATCTGGAAATCGACCTCGTCAGCGAAGGCACCGATTGGAACGCGAGCGCCAGTGTCGAGGTCGCAGACTCGGTTCTGCAAATTGCGGCCGATCTTGATGATGCAACCAGTGATCCTGTACTGCGGGGTTCGATAGAGAGTGACCTGATAAAGATAGATCAGATCCGAACCATCGTTCAGGCCGCCGCACAGTTGCGAAAGATTGGCGGTTCAGAGCCCGACGACGCAGACGCCAATCAAGAAGCCGAAAGCACAGGTCCTCTAAGAGACGTGACGCTTAAACCTATCGGGCGTTCAATTCTCTTGTCCGGTGTGAATATGGATGTTGATATTGATTTTCGACATATCGAAGGGGCCAAAGGCGTCAGCAGTTTGCAGAGTGAACTGACGCTTAATGAAAATAAGCTCAAGGCCGGCCCTGTGAAGTTTGAATACGGAGGCGCTCATTTCGACGTCAGCGCGCAAATGGATCTGTCGAACGACGCGCATTTGCTTACGTTGAGCGGCAAAGCAGGTGGCTGGCAGCTGGATGATATTCTTCACAGCCTGAACTTCAAAAAGGGCGCAAGCGGCACGATCTTTGCAGATTTTTCGGTGACAGGAGGAACCGATTCACCCAAGCATTTTGCCAACAGCATGAGCGGCAATGCCACTGTTTCGATGCGTGATGGCTCGATCGAGACGCAGCTTTTGGACCTGGCCGGGCTCGGGGTGCTGCCTTGGGTGTTTACTAAAGAAAAGCAAAAGGTTGCTCCAATTGTGTGTTTGCGTGCGCCGATCAGTATTTCCAATGGAAGTATTTCGACGAAACAAACCACTTTGGAAACAGACCATGTCCAAGTTGTTGTCTTTGGCGGTGTTAATGTGGCGGGCAAGGTCCTGGATTTAAATTTGCAGCCCCGCAAGATTGGCGAACCTCTTTCAAAAAGCCCCTGGCCAGTGACCTTAAAGGGCCCACTGGCTAAGCCGAATATCAAGGTCAAAGACGGCCCGAAACGACTGAAGCGATCGGATGGTGCGGATAAAATGCCAGCAAAAAGAAAACTGTGCGTTCCGGATATTTTGCAACTGCAATAGTGGCGGAGGCCGTGGGTACAAGAACAAGATTTAAGATCGCGAAGGAAGGCAACGCTTCCTGAAGGCGTTTTTTTGCTTTTGGTGTATCTCTCGATAATTCCCGCACTTTCGGCTTGGTCTCTGCGTCAGCGAGGACTAACTCGCTTTCGAAAACTCTAGACCTCCGCCTTTCACAAGCAGATCCACAATCGCGTCGACACCACTTCGGTGACGAAGTGACGAGAATAAGAATGGCCGTCCTTTTCGCATCCTTTTCGCATCACGTTCCATAACCTCCAGCGAAGCACCAACATGCGGCGCAAGGTCGGTCTTGTTGATTACAAGGATGTCCGATTTCGTAATCGCCGGCCCGCCTTTCCTGGGGATTTCCTCACCTGCGGCGACATCAATCACGTAGATAGTCAAATCCGCCAGTTCCGGGCTGAATGTGGCCGATAGATTGTCGCCTCCGCTTTCAATCAAAACCACATCGAGATCCGGATGACGTGTCTGCATCTCGGCGACGGCGGCCAAATTGATCGAGGCGTCTTCGCGAATTGCTGTATGCGGGCAACCGCCCGTTTCGACGCCGATGATCCTGTCCTGCGGCAGGACCTGCATGCGCATCAGCGCTTCGGCATCCTCCTGCGTATAGATGTCGTTGGTAATAACCCCTACCGAGCAGACATCGCGCAGCGCTTCGGACAAGGCAGCGGTTAAAGTGGTTTTTCCGGCGCCTACCGGGCCTCCAATACCTACGCGCAGCGGGCCGTTCATACTCGTCATGTGCGGAATATCCTCGAATATTGTGTTTCGTGTTTCATGGATGCGATGTCCGCCAAAAACGCTGTAGAGCTTAACGCGTCCAAACTTTCCGTTTGTGCTCTTTCAGCAATCTGGGCACACAGTGGCGTCAGCTGGCGGATCAACCTCTGAGCATCGGTTTGTCCCAGTGGCACAAGACGCGTTGCACATGCGACAAGGTTGCTTGCGAATGCTTGCAGAAACAATTTGGTCGTCAGCAGCAAGGGAAGGTTTTGTTGCCTTGCGGCCTGTCCAATCGAGACAGGATAAGTGAACTGTCCAAGATCTAATTCCCAGACGCCATTGGTGATTTTTCCGAATGCCTGGCCCAGTAGCTCGGTTTCCATGAGCCTTTCGGATGTCGCGCAAAAAGCCCGCGCCGTGACATCGACGTTGATCAGTTCATCTTTGTCCTGCGCATGAAATGCCGCGACAACGAACAAAGCATCATTCCACCCAGAGCCATGTTCCAGCACATCTGAAATCCAGGCATAGGTGTCCTGAGAATTCGCGACAGTTCCGTGGTCAATCGCAGCCTCAAGCCCGTGAGAATAGGCAAATCCGCCCACTGGATAGGCCGGGGACAACCATTGGGTCAGCGTCAGGACATCGGCGTCAGTGGGTGTGGCCATGGGTCCTGCCGTGGCCATAGGCCCCGCCTTCGGGGGTGAACGGCTCATGCACCTCTCGCACGGCGGCCCCGATTTTGAGCAGCATGTCTCTGATAACGTGATCGACCTGGATCAACAGGCGATCCTTTTCGATCTGGCACGGCGTATGGCGATTGCCGATATGCCATGCGATGCGCGTCAGGTCCGGGGCGGTGACCTCCAGCAATGCTTCAGGTGCAGCTTGTATTTCCACTTCGCGACCGTCATCCAGAGTTAACGCGCCGCCGTGGTTCAAAGAAGTCGTTTGTGCCAGATCGATGAGAATCTGCTCACCACTTTCACAGGTCAGAACTTTGCGGCGCAAAAAGCGGTCATCATATGTCAAAAACAAGCAGTCTGTCGGATCGCCGTGCGTGTGATCCGAATACTGGCGGGCAGTGCAGAGCAGGGCGGTCATACCATCGCCTCCTCTGCAAGGGGAATGATCAGAGCCAGATTGAATCCGCAAAGACCCGGTGCACGATCCGTTCGCGCGTCAGCCCACGGTTTTTCAGCTCTTCGTCGCTGAGCGATTGCAGGAATTCGACCTGCCGGACACGCGATTGGGCTTGGGCCACGCTGATCAAAGCCGAGTAGATGGATGACCCGATGGATGCGATCAGACCGGGCAGCGAATAGCGTGAGTTTGTCTGTGTTGCTGAGTGTGCCATTTGAACCCTCGTAAACGGTGGTCCTCCCATGGGGTCTAATATTTGTCATGTCGGCCTCACTTAGTAGAGCGTGTTTGGTCATTTCTGTCTTGCACGTGCCGCAACGCAGCACATTATTTAATCAGAATAAAAAGTATCGTTGCGCCATTGGCAGCGTTTCGGCGGGTTGGCAGGTCAGCAGTTCGCCATCTGCCCGGACCTCATAGGTTTCCGGGTCAATTTCGACATGCGGCGTCGCGTTGTTCAGCAGAAGATCTTGCTTGCCAATTTCTCGTGTGTTTTGGGCGGCGACGGTCTGCTTTGCCAATCCCAGTGTATCACCGATACCGTCCGCATGGGCCGCTTCCGAGATAAATGTGATCGCCGAGTTTTCCACTGACCGACCGTAAGCGCCAAACATCGGGCGGCTATAAACCGGCTGCGGTGTAGGGATCGACGCGTTGGGATCGCCCATCTGCGCGCAGGCTATGGTGCCGCCCAACAGAACCATCTCGGGCTTCACACCGAAAAAGGCGGGGTTCCACAGGACGAGGTCGGCGCGTTTACCTTCCTCGATACTGCCAATCTCGTGGCTCAGGCCATGTGCAATGGCAGGGTTGATGGTGTATTTTGCGATGTACCGACGGACGCGCAGATTGTCGTTGTCGCCGGTTTCCTCCGCCAATCGCCCGCGCTGTTTCTTCATCTTGTCAGCGGTTTGCCACGTGCGGATCAAAACCTCTCCGACCCGGCCCATGGCCTGACTGTCAGACGCGATGATGCTGAATGCGCCCATGTCGTGCAGGATATCCTCGGCGGCGATGGTTTCGCGCCGGATACGGCTTTCGGCAAAGGCCACGTCCTCGGGGATGGATTTGTCGAGGTGGTGGCAGACCATCAGCATGTCCAAGTGCTCTTCAACCGTGTTGACGGTGAAAGGCCTCGTCGGGTTGGTTGAGGACGGCAGAACATGGTTCTCACCGCAGATCTTGATGATGTCCGGTGCGTGGCCTCCGCCAGCGCCTTCGGTGTGGAAGGCATGGATCGTGCGGCCTTTCATGGCGGCCACGGTGTTTTCGACAAAGCCTGATTCATTAAGCGTGTCGGTGTGGATCATAACCTGCACATCCATCGCGTCTGCCACCGAGAGGCAGCAGTCAATGGCGGCAGGGGTAGTTCCCCAATCCTCGTGCAGTTTCAGGGCGCAGGCTCCGGCCTTGACCTGTTCCTCAAGTGCTGCGGGCAGCGAGGCGTTGCCCTTACCCGCAAAGGCCAGATTCATGGGAAAGGCATCCGCCGCCTGCAACATCCGCCCGATATGCCAGGGACCGGGGGTGCAGGTGGTCGCCAACGTTCCATGCGCCGGACCGGTGCCGCCGCCCAGCATTGTAGTCAGGCCGGAATGCAGCGCGTCTTCGATCTGTTGTGGGCATATGAAATGGATGTGGCTATCGAATCCGCCTGCGGTCAGAATGCGACCTTCGCCCGCAATGATCTCGGTGCCAGGGCCGATGATGATGTCCACACCGGGCTGCGTGTCAGGGTTTCCGGATTTGCCGATCTTGGCGATACGGCCGTCTTTCAACCCCACATCCGCTTTGTAGATGCCGGAGTGATCGACGATCAGCGCGTTGGTGATCACCGTATCCACCGCCCCTTCAGCGCGGGTAACCTGAGATTGCCCCATACCATCGCGAATGACTTTGCCACCGCCGAACTTGACCTCTTCGCCATAGACGTCTTCGCGGTGGCCGGTTTCGCTGAAACGCGCAGCGGTTGCGCGCTCAACGATCAGATCTTTCTCGACTTCGATGATCAGATCGGTATCTGCCAATCGTACTTTGTCGCCGACCGTGGGGCCGAACATGGAGGCATAGTCACTCCGGCTGATCTTGCCCGGCATCTTTCAGAGCCCCCATGATATGCATATTGAAACCGTAGATGTGGCGGCGCCCGTCATAAGGCACCAGAATAACCTCGCGAGTCTGACCCGGCTCAAATCGCACGGCAGTACCTGCCGGGATGTCCAAACGCATCCCTAAAGCTGCATAGCGATCGAAATCCAAGGCGGAGTTTGCTTCGGCGAAATGGTAGTGGCTGCCCACCTGCACGGGTCGATCACCTGTATTGGCGACCACAACAAGACGACTGCTGCGCCCCGCGTTGAGCGTCAGTGAACCCTCGGCGGGTATGATCTCACCCGGGATCATTTTGGCAGTTTCATTATCACTGTGACGGCGATAACCGCGATCAATGCCAGCCCAGCTGCGAGCAGGGTATAATCGCTGCCATGGGCGTGAACATGGGTGTCCGAATGGGCCATGGCAGGGCCAGCCAGAATAAGAGCGGGAAACAGCATGCGGTACATTGGGAACTCCTCTGATGGTTAGCGAATAGGGTTATGGACAGTCACAAGCTTGGTGCCATCCGGGAAGGTGGCTTCGACCTGCACCTCGTGGATCATTTCGGATACGCCTTCCATGCATTGGTCGCGGGTGATCACTTCAGCCCCGGCCTGCATCATGTCGGCAACTGACCGGCCATCGCGCGCGCCTTCGACCACGGCGTCGGTGATCAGGGCGATAGCCTCGGGGTGGTTCAGCTTGACGCCGCGGTCCAGCCGTTTGCGGGCGACTTCGGCGGCCATGGCGACCAACAATTTGTCTTTTTCACGCGGTGTCAGGTTCATGTCAGAGCATCCAGCATCGGGGTAGGGTATCTTTGTTCAGCCTGCGCAGAACCGGCATCAATGTGCGGCGCAGGGCAAAGCTGTTCTCTGCCAGAACGCGGGCGACCAGCAGGTCCTTTTGGATCACGGTTGCGCCGGCAGTATCGGGTAGCATTTTGCGAATGGAATCCAGATGAGCTTCGGCGGCTTTCGACGCAAAGACGATCAGCGCCATCGCACCCGCGCCATCTGCAACATGTGGCTTTGAGAGGTGAGAGTGCCAATTCCCCGAGAACCGTATCGTATCCAGAAACGCCAGCGCCCCTGCGCTCCAAATCTCGATCTGATCGCGCAGGCGGATGTCGGTCAGCGTCTCGCCCATGGCCGCGCGCCCGAAGACCAGCGGCTCGACCATTAACACCTCGGCATCCGGTGCCATTTCTATCCTGAGGCGGCGGTCCAAAGCACTGCCATTGAACAGAATGGTCTCTTGCGGCAACCAGTTCAGCCGTGCTCCGGCCTCAACTGTCAGGTGATTGGTAATCTGGCCGCATTCGTCGGGTTGCGCCTTGTAAGCCCTCTCGCAGGCTTGTGTTGTCAAAGTCAGTGCGGTGCCTTCTGCGGCCTTGCCGGAAAATCGGAATGTATCGCCTCCGGTCACTCCACCTGCCGTGTTCAGAAGAACCGCATCAAGGTCAGACGTCGTGGTCCTAGGAAACAGGCACTTAAATGAGCCAGACTGGCGAAACTTGTCCAGCACGGTCCTGTGACCCAATTGTTTGGTGCTCAGGCTGACGGCGCCAGCAGCACGAGGCGGCATTGCACTGCAAGCGGGCAATATGTTGGCAACTTGGGTAATCAGGCACCTTTAGAGCATCGGTTGGTGCCTCTTGTTTCTCTGGTGAGGCGTCGGAACTCTAATCTACGGTGTCGGAAACTGCCTATTTCCGCTTCGTATGGCTAAATTTTAGACGGAGACGTCCCGCTTAGCTGAAAAAATAAGCAGACCTCACCGATTTCCAGAATTGGGTCGAAGGTAAGTTGCCAAGTTTGCTGCAATGCAGAAACCGTATGGGTGCCACCGCGGAAACAAACCGGGGGTGTGTGACGGCTGCGCGAATTGGACCTCGAACACAACCGCCACACGGAACGCAACAACAGTTGCGGGGATCAGGTAGAAGAAGAGTGCGCCATTGCGCAAGCCCTCTCTCCCGGCCCCGTCAGGAGGAATACATGAATTCGCTCAAATCAACGCTCGCCGGATCGGTTGTCTTTGCTGCCTTGGCCACCGCCGCGTTTTCGGCTGAAGACACGATTAAAGTTGGCGTACTGCACTCGCTATCGGGCACGATGGCAATCTCAGAAACCACGCTGAAAGACACCATGCTGATGCTGATCGACCAGCAAAACGCCAAAGGTGGCCTGCTGGGCAAACAGCTTGAGGCGGTTGTGGTCGACCCGGCCTCGGACTGGCCTCTGTTTGCCGAAAAAGCGCGTGAGTTGCTGACCGTGCATGAGGTGGATGTGATTTTCGGCAACTGGACCTCGGTCAGCCGAAAGTCGGTTCTGCCGGTGATTGAGGAGTTGAATGGCCTGCTGTTCTATCCGGTCCAGTACGAGGGCGAAGAGTCATCGAAAAACGTGTTCTACACCGGCGCGGCCCCGAACCAGCAGGCAATCCCGGCGACCGACTATTTCCTGGATGAACTGGGAGTCGAGAAATTCGCTCTGCTCGGCACGGACTATGTTTACCCCAGGACCACCAACAATATCCTGGAAAGCTATCTGAAGCAGAAGGGGATCGCTGAGGCGGATATCTTTGTGAACTACACCCCATTTGGTCATTCCGACTGGTCCAAGATCGTGGCGGATGTGGTTGCGCTGGGCGCGGATGGTAAAAAGGTTGGCGTGATCTCAACGATCAACGGTGACGCGAATATTGGTTTCTACAAGGAACTGGCTGCCGCAGGTGTTTCAGCGGATGACATTCCGGTCGTGGCCTTCTCGGTCGGTGAGGAGGAGCTGTCCGGTCTGGATACCACGAACCTCGTCGGTCACCTCGCCGCTTGGAACTACTTCCAGTCGGCAGATACAGAAGCCAACGCGGAATTCGTGGACACCTGGAAAGCGACTATGGGTGATGACCGCGTGACCAACGACCCGATGGAGGCGCATTACATCGGCTTCAACATGTGGGTGAACGCGGCGACCGAGGCTGGCTCGACCGAAGTCGACGCCGTGCGCGCCGCGATGTACGGGCAGGAATTCCCGAACCTGACCGGTGGCACCGCAGTGATGCTGCCGAACCACCATTTGGCCAAGCCGGTTCTGATCGGTGAGATTCAGGAAGACGGTCAGTTCGACATCATCAGCGAAACCGATGTTGTGCCGGGTGACGCCTGGACCGATTTCCTTCCGGAATCGGCGGTGCTGGTGTCCGATTGGAAAGAGCTGGGTTGCGGTATGTACAACACCGAGACCAAAACCTGCGTTCAGACACTGTCGAACTACTAACCGACATGCAAGGCGGGTTTGTTCGCCCGCCTTGCTCTCAATACACTCGGGTTTCACCACATGGTACGACTTTTCCTTGCGGGCCTCGCAATCCTGTGCGCCTGCCTGACTGCCAATGCGCAAGAGGCCAGTCTGCAACCGATCCTGCAAGAGCATCAGGAGATCATCGCCAAAAGCTCGCGCAAGACGATCAAACCGGCAATTGATGCGATAGCATCGAGCGGGTTGCCGCAAGCGCAGGTGATGCTTGAAACATGGGCCGCCAAGGACATGTGGATGCGCAAGTCGGACGGTCTGTTCTTTTCTGGCCAGAAAGGTGAAGGGCGGTCGTATGAATTGACCGACTTCGATACCGGGGAGGTCATTGGCACGTTCGAGAAATCCGATCTGAAGCAGTTGAAACCCAATAGCGGCATCCGCTCGATGATTGGAACGGCTTTGGTCCAGTTCCAACTGACCGACCCGGATCGTGCGAAACGTCAAGCGGCGCTGCAATCCATACAGCGCGATCCCGAGGGTGCGTTGCTGGAGCCTTTGCGCGCTTCGATTGAGGATGAGCCAGATGCCGAGATGAAGGCGCAGAAGCAGCGGCTCGAACGGTTGCTGACGATTGGGTATGACGAAGATACAGCGGCCCGTGTGACGGCCATTGAAGAAATGTCCGGCGATCTGAGCGTCGATGTTCGGGCGGCGCTGAACCCTCTGGTCGTCACCAAACGGCAGGCAGCTGCCGAGTTGCCGACAGATGTGAATGTTGCGGCGGTTCTGGACCCCGGCGCGTCCACCTTCAGCGAGACCGAGGCATACGATCTATTGATTGCGAATGACCTCGTTCCTGCTCTCACCTCTTCAGAAGATATCCGCGCCGCGCTGGCCACCAATATCGAGGTGGGCCGTGTGGGTGGTATCCCGGTAGCACAATTGAATACCGACGCCGCCCGTGCGAAGGCTTATGCAGCGCTGGCTGAGGCCGGGACAGTGCCAGCGTTCATCACTCAGGCCCAGATCGACGCGGCGCTGGACTCTCATGTGTTCTTTGAAACTTATTCGGAACCCTCACCCGAAGTCACAGCCGCCGCCGAAAAGGCGCTGGAACAGATTGAGCTGAAGGTCGGCTTGAACCAGACGCTCGATCTGACGCTGGACGCGATCTCATTGGCGTCGATCTATTTCCTCGCCGCCATCGGTCTGGCAATCACCTTCGGCGTAATGGGCGTAATCAACATGGCCCATGGCGAGTTCATCATGATGGGCGCTTACACTGGCTACGTGGTGCAGCAGTTCATCCCTGACCATACGCTTTCGATCATCGTGGCGATCCCGATGGCCTTTGCCGTGACCTTCGCCATGGGCGTCGCGATGGAGCGGCTGGTGATCCGCTGGCTCTATGCCCGCCCGCTGGAGACACTGTTGGCGACCTTCGGCATCTCGATTGCGCTGCAACAGTTGGCCAAAAACATTTTTGGCACGCAGGCTCGACCGCTGACCGCTCCCGGCTGGCTGAATGGCGCGTGGGTGCTGAACGACGTGGTCTCGATCAGCTATATCCGAATTGCTATCTTCGTGTTGGCGCTGATCTTTCTGGCACTGTTCCTCTACATCATGAAGCGTACACGGTTGGGGCTTGAGATGCGTGCCGTAACGCAGAACCCACGCATGGCAGCGTCAATGGGCATCAATCCGGGTCGGGTGAATATGCTGACCTTTGGTCTCGGCTCGGGCATCGCTGGCATAGCTGGGGTTGCGATTGGCCTCTTCGCCAAAGTCACATCGGATTTGGGCAACGATTACATCGTACAAAGCTTCATGACCGTGGTTGTCGGCGGCGTAGGGAACATCTGGGGTGCGCTGGCCGGGGCCGGGATGATCGGCTTCCTGCAAAAGGGGATCGAGTGGATGAACCCGTCGAACACGCTGGCGGCCCAAACCTACATGATCATCTTCATCATCATTTTCATCCAGTTCCGGCCAAGGGGCATCATCGCCCTCAAAGGCCGCGCGGCGGGGGATTGAACCATGGACCGCAGTTTTGTTGCCAAGAACCCCTCGGTACTGGTCTTTCTGGCCATCTTGGCGCTGTTCACCTTGTGTGTCACCATCCTTTCCGAAGGGTTCGGGATCGGCATGATCTCAACCAGCTTCGTCAAAACCCTGGGCAAAACCCTGTGCCTGTGCCTGATCGCCGTGGCGATGGATCTGGTCTGGGGCTTCACCGGCATTCTGTCGCTTGGTCACTTCGCCTTCTTCGGGCTGGGCGGCTACATGATCGGCATGTGGCTGATGTATGAACGCACGCGGCTGATCGTGGTCGAGTCGCTTGCACAAACCGAAATTCCCCCGACCCCGTCCGAGGTCGTTGATGCCATCGGCACGCAGATTTTCGGCGTCGTTGGATCGTCAGAATTCCCGCTGATCTGGGCTTTCTCCCACAGCCTGGCGCTGCAACTGATCCTGATCGTGCTGGTCTCCGGCCTGCTGGCGCTGATCTTCGGCTGGCTGGCCTTCCGCAGCCGGGTGACGGGTGTATACCTGTCGATCCTGACACAGGCCATGACGCTGGCGCTGGCGCTCTACCTGTTCCAGAACGACAGCGGATTGCGCGGTAACAATGGCCTATCGGGCCTACAGAACCTGCCCGGCGTGACCGCCTCACAGGACGTGGTGTCGATCTGGTTCCTCTGGGCCTCAGCACTGGCGCTGGGGCTGGGCTATATCCTCGCTGCGTGGATCGTGTCTGGCAAGTTCGGCTCGGTCATCCGCGGTATCCGCGATAACGAGGCGCGGGTGCGGTTCCTCGGTTACTCGGTCGAGGTCTACAAACTGGCCGTTTTCACCCTAACCGCCTGTATCGCCGCCATCGCGGGAGCGCTCTACTACCCGCAGGCAGGCATCATCAACCCCGAGGAGATGGCTCCGATCGCCTCGATCTATCTGGCTGTCTGGGTCGCCATCGGCGGGCGCGGCCGCCTGTATGGCGCGGTCATGGGTGCAGCGTTCGTTAGCCTGCTCAGCACTTGGTTCACCGGAGGGCAGGCGCCGGACATCTCGCTGGGCTTCTACACGATCAAATGGGTCGATTGGTGGCAGGTGCTGCTGGGCGTGTCCTTCGTACTGGTCACTCTGTTTGCACCGCAAGGGATCGGAGGGTTGTTCGACCTTTGGACCAACCGCCGTGCGCCCCAGCGCCATGGTGCGAATCTTGGACCCGATGATGGGTCACTGCGCGAAAAGGAGGCCACAGAATGAGCACTCTTTTGGAAGTCAGCGGTGTTTCGGTGAATTTTGACGGGTTTCGTGCCATCAACAACCTGTCCTTCCAGATTGGTGAGGCTGAATTGCGCGCCGTGATCGGCCCGAACGGGGCCGGCAAGACCACCTTCATGGATATCATCACAGGTAAAACCCGGCCCGATGAAGGGCGTGTCATCTGGGGAGAGAAATCCGTCTCGCTGCTACGGATGAGCGAGGCAAAGATCGCGCAGGCGGGCATCGGGCGGAAATTTCAAAAGCCAACTGTTTTTGAAGATCAGAATGTCCAAGAAAACCTGCTGATGGCGCTCAAGAACAACCGCGGTTGGACTGGCGTGCTTTTCTATCGCCCTTCCAAGGGGGATTTGAAGAAGGTCGAAGACCTGGCTGCTGAAATTGGCCTTTTTGGCGAACTGTTCCGTAAGGCTGGCGAACTGAGCCACGGTCAAAAGCAGTGGCTGGAAATCGGCATGCTGCTGGCCCAAGAGCCGCGGCTCTTGCTGGTCGACGAACCTGCCGCCGGTATGACACCACAAGAGCGCGAACACACAACCGATTTGCTGGTTCAGGCCGCCAGAACCCGCGCCGTTGTCGTGGTGGAACACGATATGGAGTTTGTCCGACGTCTGAATTGCAAAGTCACGGTTTTGCACGAAGGGTCTGTCTTGGCTGAAGGCAGTCTTGATCACGTGACGTCCAATCAGGACGTCATTGACGTTTATCTGGGGCGCTAAGCAATGCTGAAACTGACCGATCTGACTTTGCACTATGGGCATTCGCAAATCCTCAACGGGATATCCATGGAAGCCAGGCAAGGAGAAGTGACTTGCGTCATGGGGACCAATGGTGTCGGGAAAACCAGCCTGATGAAGGCGATCTCGGGGGCGCATCCGCGTTCGGATGGCCATCTGGAACTGGATGGGGAACCTTTGAGCGTCCTGCCTGCTCATCAAATGGCCTGGAAAGGCGTGGCGTATGTTCCGCAAGGTCGTGAAATATTCCCCTTGCTCACGGTTCGCGAAAATCTTGAAACGGGGTTCTCCTGCCTGCCGGCCAGTGAGCATTTCATTCCGGGCGAAATCTTTGATATGTTTCCGGTTCTCAAGCAAATGCAAAACCGGCGCGGTGGTGACCTTTCTGGCGGTCAGCAACAACAACTGGCAATCGCACGGGCACTGATCACGCGCCCACGCCTGCTTCTGTTGGACGAGCCGACCGAAGGTATTCAGCCCAACATCATCCAGCAGATAGGCGACGTCATCCGGCACCTCAGAACGACGAGCGGAATGGCGATCATCTTGGTGGAGCAGTATTTTGACTTTGCCTATGATCTTGCCGATAGATTTATCGCGTTGCGACGTGGAGAAGTCCTGATTAACGGTACCAGGGAAGACGTGACGCGCGATCAATTGTTGCAAGCCGTAACAGTCTAGCGTCGCAACTTCATTTTGACTTGGGATTGAAGAATGTAACCCAAAACTTGCGTAAAAAAGCTCGGGAAATGGTTGGATCTGCCTTCCTACTTGGAAAATCAGGATTGATTTGCAGCTCAGACGGCGAAGCTGCCTGTTTCTGCTAATCTGCCACGTGGCGAAGGCGGGAGGGGGCGAGCCAATGCTGATTTGACAAGCACGGTGCAGCCCGTAAACGCCGCCGAGGACACGGTCCTGTCTGATCGGGATACCCATCCCACTTTTCAAGCTTGTCATCAAACTGAATCCAAACCGTCACAAAATCGCAACCATCCATGGCCATCCCACTTTCATCCAATTGAGAGAGGACACCAAACGATGTCATTGCGCTTTGTCTGCCTGACATCTGCCCTTGCCCTGACCGCCGGTCAGGCTGTGGCAGAGATGAACTTCAACCGAATTGCATCCTTCCCCGTCGTCAAGAACATGGCCGAGGGGGCCGACACCAGCCGTGAGACCTCGCCCGAGATCATTGCAGCGACCGCGGATGGGATGACGCTGGTTTACACCGACAGCCCGCTGGGCGTGATCGGTATGGTCGATATCACCGACCCCGCGAATCCTGCACCTTTGAGCGCGATGGAGGTTGGCGGTGAGCCGACATCCGTGGGGATCGTTGGCGCGACAGCTTTTGTGGGCGTGAACACCTCGGAAAGCTACACCGCGCCGTCGGGCAAGCTGATCTCGGTCGATATTGTAGGCAAGGCTGAAACCGGTGCTTGCGATCTGGGCGGTCAGCCTGACAGCGTCGCCATTGCCCCTGATGGTAGCTTTGTTGCTGTTGCGATTGAAAATGAACGCGACGAAGACCTGAATGACGGCATCATCCCGCAACTGCCCGCCGGGTCGCTGGCTCTGGTGCCGCTAAAAGACGGCGCGCTGGAGTGCGCGGGTATGAAGATGGCCTCACTGACCGGTCTGGCAGACATTGCCCCGACCGACCCTGAGCCTGAGTTCGTCGATATCAACGCTCTGGGTGAAACCGTCGTTACCTTACAAGAGAACAACCACATCGCGGTTGTCGACAAAGACGGCAACGTGGTCAGCCATTTCTCGGCAGGCGCGGTTGATCTGGAAGGCATCGACGCCACCGACGAGCGCGGCGCGCTGATCTTTACCGAAAGCCAGCCGGGCCGCCTGCGTGAGCCGGACGCGGTGAAATGGATCGACGACAACCACTTCGCCACCGCCAATGAAGGCGACTATGAGGGCGGTTCGCGCGGTTGGACGATCTTTCACAAGGACGGCACCGTTGTTTACGAGAACGGCACCGAGTTCGAGAAAGCTATCATCCAGATCGGGCACTACCCGGATAAACGCTCGGACAGCAAAGGGGTTGAGCCGGAAAGCGTGACCGCAGCCACCTTTGGCGGCACGCCGATGATCTTTGTCGGGACCGAGCGTGCCTCGGTCGTTGGTGTCTATGACGCCACCGATCCGTCGAACCCGGTGCTGAAGCAACTGCTGCCCTCGGGCGTTGGCCCAGAAGGTTATGTGGCGATCCCTGACCGTAACCTGCTGATCTCGGCCAACGAAAAAGACCTGATCGAAGATGGCGGCCCGCGCGCGCATGTCTCGATCTTCGAATATCAGGACGCCCCCGCCGCTTACCCGCACCTGACTTCGGAAGGCGCGGATGAGTTGATCGGATGGGGTGCCTTGTCCGGTCTAGTGGCTGACGAAGACGGCATGATCTATGCGGTCAATGACAGCTTCTATGGCTTCCAGCCTTCGATCTTCAAGATCGACCCCAGCCAGCAACCCGCCCGCATCGTCGACGTGATCCGCATCCACCGTCAGGACGGCAGCCCGGCACAAAAGCTGGACCTGGAAGGCATCACGCTGGACGGCGAGGGCGGCTTCTATGTCGCATCGGAAGGCCGCACCGACCGCGTCATCCCGCACGCGATCTACCAAGTCTCTGCCGAGGGCAAAATCAAGGATCGCAAGGGCGAGATCGGCCTGCCGTCGGAACTGATGGCGGTTGAGAAACGCTTTGGTTTCGAAGGCATCACCAAGATTGGTGACACCCTGTGGATGGCCATTCAGCGCGAATGGAAAGACGACCCGGAAAACCACGTAAAGCTGGTCGCCTATAATCTGGACACCAAGGAATGGGGCGCCGTGCACTATCCCAAAGCGGACCCCGAAACAGGTTGGGTCGGCCTGTCGGAAATCGCGGCCTTCGGGGATCATGTCTATGTCATCGAGCGCGACAACCAGCATGACCACCGTGCGGTGACCAAAAAGATCTACCGCATCCCACTCTCCGAAATGATCCCGGCTCCACTGGGCGGCGAGCTGCCAGTGGTCAGCAAGCAAGAGGTCCGCGACCTGCTGCCCGACCTGACCTCGACCGGAGGTTACGTTCTGGACAAGATCGAAGGTCTGGCCATCCTGCCCTCGGGCGAGGCGTTTGTGATGACCGACAATGACGGCGTCGACGATGCCTCGGGCGAGACGATGTTCTGGTCGATCGGTTCGGTTTCGGCTGGGAACTAAGTCAAAGATCAGAGATTGAAGGACCCCGCGCAGAGACTGTGCGGGGCCTTTGTGCTCAAAGCCAGTTTTGGTCCTTTGAGAACAGCGCCGCATCGGGCTTTGTCGCAAACTTTTGACAGGTGAAGGTCACCAGGTGACCTGAGTCCGAAGATCACCGAACTGAACTTTCGTTAGGTGGGCAGAGTTCGCCTCTAACGAATACACTTGATTCCGTAATAGCCCTTCGCATCCTTGCAGCTATCTAAATTCGAGGGCTAATCATCATTGAAGGATGATATTTTGAGCAATCAGTGTGTATTCGAATTCTGGAAATCCCGTTCCATAGACATCTGTGTAAGTGACTTTGACAACAGAATCATCAAGCTCGGTTCGAAGGGCCTGAGATCTAATCTGGGTCGACCAATGTGTTTGCGACCGTACCATCCTTGTCTTCGTAGCTGCCATTTTTCTGAATGAGGAAAAATGGCAGATTCAGCGTCAGAACCAGAATGAAACCGAAATTCAAAGGCCGGTAGACGGTTCAAAGCTGTGCAACTCGAAAGTGCGCTTTCCGTCGGCACTGAACTTCTGGACCGTGTCCCCGACACGCAGCACTGTCATACAGCGAAAGCGCCCCTTGTCGGCGGCCATGGAAACGCAAACCTTATCTGTGTCGGTGATGGCAAATGCGCCAACACCATTCCAGCCACCATTCGTAAGCTCTCCGCTCACGACATTGTTCGGGTCATAGAAAAAGCGAAACCTCTTGTCTCCGGATGTTGCAGTGACAGTATTTCCGATCAGCAACTCTGCGATCTGATCGGCATTGAGGCGCTCGGCACCGTTATCCAATGCCGCCTCAAGATCCGTTTCAGCGAATGCAGTGCTTCCCGCCAGAGCGACTGCGGCCGCAATGCTAAGTGTTTTTAGTTGTGCCATACCGTGTCTCCTTTTTGCTTTGGGTAATGCTATGGAGCGCTAACCCCTTAAAACGCTACGCCTGGCGAACGCGCTGGGCTTGATCGGAAGCTGATTTTTTCTGACATTCATCTGACAATCCGCAAACTTCGTTGAGCCAAGGACATGGCGGAGTGTAGGTTTCAGTATGTACCGTTTTTTGGAGTTCCAACTTGATCCGACACAGGGATTGAACCGCTGTGGCGAACCGGTCGCTCTGGAACCTCAGGCCCTGCAATTGCTGGAATTTCTTGTCAGGAACCGAGACAGGATTGTCAGCAAGCAAGAGATTATTGATGAGATCTGGGACGGGGCCGCGATTACTGATGCGGCCCTGAACACGCGAATCCGGTCCGTGCGCAGGGCCTTGGGCGACACTGCGGCAAGCTCGGACTACATCAAGACCTTTCCAAAGCGCGGGTTCCAATTTGTGGCACCGGTTGCAACGGATGAACTGCCTGAGCACATTTCCCAGGCGCCCAAACGCGGCGTTCTTGTTGCGGGAATTCTGTTGCCTTTGGCAATCGCCATGCTGTCGCTCTCCATATTTGCCGATCGGCAGCGATTGCCGGACACCGGGAAACCCTCTTTGGCCGTTGTACAGTTTGACAATATCGGAGACGAAAGAACGGGTCAGTACTTCGTCGATGGTCTCACCGACGACCTGATCGCGCATCTGTCGCGCAACCGGGAATTGTTCGTTGTGTCCAGCGCGACGATGTTCTCTTACGCGAAGGATCAGGCAACCCCGATCGAAATCGCGCGCGACCTTGGGGTTGGCTATGTTGTCCGCGGCAGCGTCCGCCGCGCAGATGGTCAGATGCGCGTCAGCGGAGAACTTATTGATGTCGACAGCGCCGAAACCATCTGGGCCGAGGTTTTTGATCGTCAGGTAACGGATGTCTTTGACGTTCAAGACGAGATCAGCCGGGCCATCGCCGGCCAGTTGTTGCCTGAGATATATCAGTCCGGCGAAGCACGATCGCAGGAGAAGCCGACCGAAGACATGGGGGCTTGGGATCTGTATTTGCGCGGTCGGGCGCGGCAGGCCGTGTTTTCGCAAGAGGCCCAGCAAGACGCGGTGACGTTTGCACAGTCTGCCATCGCAGCCGATCCGGAATTCGCGGCAGCACACAGCCTGTTGGCCCGCGCGCTGGGAACGATATTCTTTTTTCAGTGGTCGGATACCCCTCAGGACACGTTGATTGCCGCGACAGAGGCGGCCAAGCGAGCAATTGAACTGGACGATCAGGACGCGCAGGCACATGCGGCCCTTGGCTATATCTACCGCTTTACCGGAGAGGCCGATCCAGCAATCGCAAATCTCGAACGCGCTGTCGCGCTCAACCCCAATGATGCGCGTATACGGCTGGAATTGGCGCATACCTATGACTGGTTCCGCATGCAGGACCGCGCCCTGCCCGAGATAGAGATGGCAATTCGGCTAAGCCCGCGCGATCCGATGTTGCAAAACATGTACTTCTACCAAGGCCATATCCTTTTTCACCTGGAGCGCTACGAAGAGGCGTTGGACGCTGCCCGGCAGTTGGGGGCGGTCGCAACAAGCAATACATGGCGCTTGTTCCATTACCTGCTAAGCGCGGCCACTCTTGCCGAGATGGACAGGCAAGAAGATGCGCAGAAGGCAGTCAACGCAGCACTGGAGATTAACCCCAAATTGTCAATCTCCGCGATGCGCAGGCAATTCGCTGGTTCAAAGAACCACCCCGAAAACCGACGGATCTGGCTGGCGAGCCTGCAAAGAGCGGGCGTGCCCGAATAAGAATAGGTACCAGACTTGGCGCCACCCTAAGCCTTACCGCGCCCTGTCGGTCAGCCTCCACTTTCCTCAAGCGGGGCAAACCGTCCCTCTGGCATTTCCACAGCTCTGTAGGCTTCCACGAAAGGCAGAATGTGTTCATCCGGGCGCGCAAAGCGCCGATACATCCAGACAATGTCAGCAATTTTTATCCCTGGACGAATTTTGTTTAGCCTGTCCCGCGCGGAAATGGCTGCCTCGCGCGGACCCAGTTCAGCCAAAATTGCAACCTCGATTGACACCGACCACCAAGTGTCCGGCTGAGCCCCCTTGCGATAGGTGCTCAGCGCTGTTTCATAATCTTCGTTCAGGAAATGATACTCGGCCAGTGACTGATACCAGTTTGGGTCTGCTGCATTTGGGTCCAGTGCAATTGCGTTCTCGACAAGAGCCGCGCCCAGTTCCAGACGCCCGGACCAAATGAACTCGTATCCGATCTGCCCCTGCAGATACCGATCTGTCCCCAATGCAAGCGCTGTTTCGGCGGACGAGAAGAACCCGTCAAGGTCACGCTGAATCTGAAGCACAAGCGCCAAAAGGAAGTGAGCGCGCGCAGAATATGGGTTCAGCGACACCGCGTTCCGCGCTGCCTTTTCCGCGCGTTGAATTTTCTCGTCCTGCGTCCCTGGATACAGCCCGGTGAAAAGCTTCACATCTGTTAACAGTGCCTCGGCCAATTGCGCCCACCCGCGCCAATATTCGGGTTCGTCTTCGACAACCCGCAGGATACAGCCGCGGACGCGCTCTTGCATGTCCCGTCGGTTCAGAAAGCCAACCCGCAGCAGAGAACATTCATAAGACGACAGATGTTCCGGAGGTTTCGCGCGCGCATGACCTGCGTGAATGCGCTTGATCGCCCCGCCCGCGTCACCCACAGCCGAGGCCACTTTTTCGGTAACGTTCAGCTGAACGTCCAGAATATTAGAAGTCGTGAGGCTTTCGTCATACGCGTCCGACCAGACCTGAAGCCCCGAGCTTGTGTCTATAAGTCGCGCTGTCACACGCAGACGATCTGCAACCTGCCGGACAGTACCTTCCAGCACGTAGTCTGCACCGAATTTCTGCCGGATACTGCGCGGGTCACTTTCCTCGGCCCGGACGGAATGGGTGGATTGGCGGGATAGGACGTTGAGGTCCTGGTAGCTCCCCAGCTCAACAATAATGTCTTCACCAATGCCTACAGCCAATAAATCGCGGGCGTCCGTATTGCTAAGGTTTTGAAATGGCAGAACCGCAATGGTCGGACCTGTTGGCTCTGTCAACAAAGCGGCTTCATCAAAGGTCAGGGCGTCGGGCGGCTCGGGACCAAAGCTGATCCACCACGTTAACAAACCCGCAACGCCCAGACCAACCAGCACCGATGCACCGGTCATCAGGCGCAGCTTGTTTGATCGCTGTTCAGAGGCGGGCGCTCTAACAGGCATGACGCGGAAAACCCGAACCGGTTCAGCGATGTTTTTCAGGTTTTTTAGACCGAGATCGTCAAATCCGGCATCTACCTTGCCCGTTGCCTGATGCGCGACACTCTCAGACACCGCAACACCACCTGGGTCCGCCAGACTTTCGATGCGGGAAGCAACATTCACCCCGTCTCCATAGAGGTCCCCATCAGCAATCATTACATCACCGAGGTTTATCCCGATCCTAAGTTGCAACCGCGACCCGTTGGCGAGGGCTGGAGCAGCCTCAGCCATTGTCCTCTGGATATCGACGCCACAGTTTACGGCATCGACCACCGAAGCGAATTCGACAAGAGCACCATCCCCCATCAACTTGACGAGGCGCCCGTGATGTCTTGCAATTGCGGGATCAAAAATCTCTGAACGCAGAGTTTTGAGAGCGGACATTACCCCTGCCTCGTCGTTGCCCATCAACGACGAATACCCAACGACATCAGCAGCCATGATCGCGGCGAGTCGGCGCTGCATAGGACCCTCCTGCTAGCAGTCTAACGGATGTCACGAAATCTCGACAATGCATGCCTTTCTGATGGTCCAACTAATTTGGCAGTCATGGCTCAAACCAAATATTCGCTCCGCCCAGACGACGCCTACTCTTTGCAGGTGCAGGTGCAGGGGATGGCAGCTGTCCGCGGATTCTGTTGAGAAATAACGTGTGCTGACGCAGAAAGCGGTTCTTTGAACAGAGCACGAACGCCTTTCTGATCAGGCTTTGCGTGTTTGCTGCGGTGCAGGAAAGATCTTTGCCAGTTTGCGAAGGTTCTGGGCGGTTGCGGCGAGGAGGAATTCGTCATTTGCACCACATGGGCCACGTAATCGGAGGCGGCCCAACCCGAGAATGCGCTTGAGGTGTGCAAAGAGCATCTCGACCTTCTTCCTGAGTTTCATTGAGATCTCATATTGGCGTGTTTTGGCGATCTCGCGAGCGACCTGGCGAGCGTCTTCGTGCTCTTCGCGGGTGATTTTGCGCGCTTCGGCATTAGGGCAGCATTTGGCTTTTGATGGACAGGCCTCGCAAACGTCTTTCAGGGCGCGGTAGCGGGCCGTGCCCTTGCCAGTTGGCCCTCGGTTTGGGTCAGAATAGTTGCGGCGGAACTGCTTGAGTTCCTGGCCCTCAGGGCAAATGTACTGATCGTTCCCGGCGTCCCATTCGAAGTCCGCACGGGTCCAGGTTCCGTCGTAGCGCCCGGACTTATCGAAGACCGGAATGTGCGGGGCGATCTTGCGACCGACCAACCAGCCCAAGAGCGGCCCGGCGTCATAGGCGGTGTCCGCGATCAGGCGCTCCGGATGTAGATCGAACTTCGCTTTCACGCGGTCCAGCATCGTCTTGGTCGATCCGACCTCTGCTTGCCGGATTGATCTGGGGCCTTCCACGTCGACTATCACCCCATGGTCGGTGTCGATCAGGTAGTTGTCGGAATAGCTGAAGAAAGCAGGACCTTTGCGTGTTGCCGTCCATTGGCTGGCAGGATCAGAATGCGAGGTGAACTTGGGCTGCACCTTACTCGCAGCTCCGAAAGCCGCCTCATCCAGAGTGTCGAGATATTCGCGGACCGCGCGAGGCGCATCTTCTGGATCGATGGTTGATGCATCCCATTCTTCCTTTGGCGTTGAGTTCTGTTTGTTTGCATCGGCCTCAATCAGGCTGGCATCTACTGCCATGCACTGGCCGCTGACGAGACCTTCTTCGATGCACCGCGCGACAGTCGTCTCGAACAGATGACGCAGAAGTTCGCTCTCGCGGAAGCGTCCATGCCGGTTCTTGGAGAAGGTCGAGTGATCCGGGATACGCTCATTCAGATCGAGGCGGCAGAACCATCGATATGCCAGGTTCAGATGCACCTCTTCGCACAGACGGCGTTCTGACCGAATGCCGAAGCAATAGCCGACCAGCAGCATCCAGATCAGCAGTTCAGGATCAACCGATGGACGACCGGTGTGGCTGTAGAAATCCGCGAGATGCGCTCGAATGCTGCTCAGATCAACAAAGCGATCAATAGATCGAAGCAAGTGATCGTTGGGAATGTGGTTCTCCAATGAGAACTCATAGAACAGCGACGATTGCGCTTCCTGCCTCGGTCCCATCATCGCCAATCCTCCCGCCCATTGGAAGAATTGAATCAGCAGTTCAAACACCGATCAAGGAAGAGTTTTTCAACAAAATAAGCCCCTATTTCTGTGTCGATTCTTCACGTCACGTAGATGCAGCGGCGAGACGCAGCAGCGCAAAACAAACCATTGGTCCTTAAGGCTTCGTTCCACGTCCCAAGGGATTGGCATGTGGCCTTAAACAACCGCCCCCTGTTTGCTACCTTTTCCCATGCTTACGCCCAACCGATATGCATTTTGCAAGATGACATCGGCTGATCTTGCGATGATTTCGGCATGGCAATCGCACCCACATGTTCGCGAATGGTGGGATTCCAATGAGCCAAGCACAAACAGAGACTTGGAAGACGCGCGAGTCCAACGATGGATCGTTTCGCTTGCGGAACGCCCATTTGCATATATCCAGGACTACACAGTTCACGGTTGGGAGGATCATCATTTCTTCTCCCTTCCACCGGGTTCTCGGGGAATCGATCAGTTCATTGGTGAGCCAGATATGATCGGGCGAGGTCACGGACCGGCCTTCATTTCAGAGCATCTGAAAAGATTGTTCGCCGCAGGTGTCCCGGTCGTCGCAACAGATCCGCACCCAGAAAATGTACGCGCGATCGCGGCTTATAAAAAGGTGGGATTCTCTGCATTTGGTCCTGCGCAGCAGACGCCTTGGGGGCCGATCCTGCCGATGAAGGTCAACCGTTAGTCAATCTGGCTGCGCCAGCTCGTGCGTCTGGCGCAAACATTTCTCGCCTTAAACGACTCCATGTTCCGTCACTTGCAGGGGATGCGCTTCCGCCCAATCAGCAAGAAACGCGGACATCTCGGGAACGGTTGCGAATTGTGAGGTGTTTCTAGGAAGCGCCACACCTTGCTCCAGTGCCAGACGCGCACAATCAATGTGATGGCGATGTGCCTTATGTGGGCAATTTTCGGATCCGTGAACGATCGTTGATAGCAGTGTCCCTCCGTAGGCATTTGTGTGGTCGAGGTCCGGGTTCTGGTCCAGAAAATACAACATGACGTCGGGCATTCCTTCCCAACCAGCAAGGTGCAGGGGCGGCATTCCCATCTCGTCCGGCAGATTTGGGTCAAAGCCAATCTCGACCAGACGTTGCATGTGAGGCAGGGTTCCTTCGCGCCAGACGAGGCGGCAAAGAAGAAACCTCATCTCTTGCGACAGGGCTTTCATGTCAATCTGGTCGTCCTCCTGTGGCGTTCCGTCGGCTGCCCGTGCCAGTTGTTCTTCAATCAACGTCAACTGTGTGGACGCACCTGCGCGCTTCAGTACCGACGCAACATCCCTGTTTCCGAAGATGCGGGCAAAGGCATAGGGAGAGTGGCCGCGGCTAACAGCATTTGGGTTCGCGCCATGCTCCAACAAAAGCTGAGCGATCTCGCCCGAAGCCAAACGCCGTGCCGCCTGATGCAAGGCGGGGATCACCAAGGAAGGTTCACCCGACGGATGAGGATTGACGCCTTCATTGGGATCAGCGCCGTGTTCCAGCAACAGCCGGACTGCATCGGTGCTGTTGAAGTCAATCGCCCTCGGCAGTGCATTTGTGCCCTTCGGGTTTGCCCCATGTTCCAGCAACAAACGAAGACCTTCGGTATGACCGAGTTCGGTGGAATGGTAGAGGGATTCATTGTCGTCGGGATTTGCCCCATGCTCCAACAGCCACCTTGCCAAAGGCATGTTGTCTGCATGGCCGATGGCGCCGTAGAGCGCGGACAAGCGGTGATCTGTCTCGGGGTCGAATGCAAAACTGTCATTTACGTCTGCCCCGTGTTCGACAAGCAATTCCGCCATGGCGAGCATCTCGGGTTCTTTCTCAGGCGCTGTCTTGATGTATTTCGAATACGCCAGATGGCAGATTGGTCGCCGCGGAGGGTATTCGCGCGTCGCGGCACCGGCATCCTGCGCCAGGACTTTTCGCATTGCGGCCACGTCGTAGAGAGCGACAAGAAGAGGCACCTGACCGTCGGCGAGGTCCGGCTCATCTGCAAGCAAATGCTTGATCGTCTCGTTCGAGCCGTTATAAAGCGCCCAACGCAGCCGTCCTTGTTTCTGCGCGCGATCCATGCCTTGTGTTTCAACGGCAAGTTTCAATGCCGGCCAAGAAGCGTATCCAGTCTCGCGCGCGATGACATGTAGACAATCCGCGTGTTTGTAGCCACCGTTTGCGGGGGGCGCTACAATGCCATGGACGCGAAGTATGGCGCCTTTGTCGCCTTCTGTCAGAGCTTTGCCTAAAGCCTTGGCATCACGGCGCAGTTGATCGAGTGATTTGGTCATCGGTCTTCCCTCCACTGCCCGACGGTCCGCTAATCCGGGCTGAGAAACCGATGTGGTTGTCACACATTCTGTGCGAGGTGCCGATGACAGCTTTCCGCGGACCAGGGGGCCGCCTCGGAACGGCCTCAGGTCAACGTAGCGTTTGCCAATATGTCCCGCAAGCCGGTTGCGGATCAGAGGGCAATGGGGTGATTGCTGTTCGCATCAAATGGCTGCCGGGTGGGCGGCGTTCGCGGTTATGGGTCAGGCAAATCATCGATTTTGCGCAACAATCAATGTATACTATCGGCTCTAGCTGCCGCCCCAATTACTCGTGCGAGGATTGAATGGACGATAGGAACAGTCCTACTGAGGGAATGATAGACTATGCAGGAAATTCCCTCCCGCAAAGGCATTCTATTCAATCTCGCGCAGAAGATATTCGGGAGATGGCCGATAAGGTTCTGCCCTCATCAGACGAAATACACATCGCGGACTATGGCTGTGGCACAGGATCTAACGCGATCTTGTCGGTCAAGCCTGCCGTAAAGTCCTTTGTGGACCGCTATCCGGGTCGCTCCATCTTTGTTCACCATGTCGATCAGGCGGAAAACGATTGGAATACGCTATTCGACTGTGCTGCTGGTCAGGACGGATACGCCAACCTCTCTTCCAGTATTCGCCCTGTTGCAAGTGTGGGTAGTTTTTTCTCGATGGCTGCACCGGCATCTTCCATTGACGTCGGGACTTCGTTTGGGGCGAGCCATTGGCTCAGCACACAGCCCGTAATCTCTTCAAAGGGCACGCTTTGGTTCGCAGATTTGCAGGGAGAAGCTCGCCTGGAGCTCAAAAGACAAGCGCAACGAGACTGGGAAAGCTTCCTAACCTTGCGACTTCGAGAGTTGCGAAGTGGCTGCAGGCTTATGGTCTCGACGCTGGGGACAATTGCTGATGCGGGCGAGGTCAATGGAATTTGCAGTTCTGGCCGACATACTTACCGCGCGATGTACAACGTTGCCGAAACGATGGTGAACGACGGGTTGATATCTGAGCATGCGCTTCGCGACTTCATTATGCCAATCTGGTTTATGTCTAGGGAAGAGGCGCTTGAGCCCTTTCAACGCAACAAGGAATTGGCAGATGGCTTTTTGATCGAAAGAGCAGAGGTAGCTCCGGCTCAGCAAAACCCGGAGGATATCTTTGCAGACCAGATCAATGCGCCCCAAGAGTACGAAAAAAGCTATACGGGCTTTGTTCGCTCTTTCACCGTGTCCACCTTCAGGCAATCCTTGTTACGCGGCGAAACTGACCAAGCGACCGAAGCAAATCTGAACGAGTTTTACGACCGTTTTAAAACGTTTATCAGAAATGGGGCAGGCAAATACGCCTTTGAGATCTGGTTGTTGACGATTGAGCTTAAGAAACGATGATCAAGCATCGATCCCAAGCAGCCTCAATCACACCTATTTACAGCGCTTGCTAAAGTAATCTGGAGTTTAGTTCGCCAAGCCTTTGTAATCTATGTCGGAGTACCAAAAATGCGTTTTCTTGCCGTACCGTTCTTGCTCGCCGTTGCTCTTCCAGCTTCCGCTGACAACGCTCCAGAATGCGGCCAGTTTACTGTCTACTTGGAGGACTTAAAAATAAAGTCTGGTGGCGACAGCATCGGAGATACTGCGCTTGGGCACGTCACGGTTTTCAGTGAAGATGGACAGGTCATCGGTACGCAAAACGTCACGACGCTGATAGCGCCTGGCGCAAGTGAGGGCAAAACCCAGCTTATCGTTAACGCTTACCTAACAATCGACAGCAACCAACTGATCTACTCTGGCTCCTACCCAGCCCCGAGCAGTCCCGACTCCGTGCCCCATTTCGAAACTCAATTGGCAGTTGTCGGCGGCACTGGAGTATTCAAAGGCGCAAGCGGTCAGGTGAAGTTCTTTGAAAAAGACGCCAGGCGAGCTGCTGAGTTTGATGTCACGTGTACCGGTTAGCCAAAATACTTCAAGCTCTGAGAAGGGTCAGAAATAAACATGCTATTCGCTAATTTGGCCTACATGATATCAGGCAGCAACTCTGTCTGCGGTTTTGCATTCCGCGCCAATTGAAAGCGAACACCTGCAGCGAATGCCTCCTCTAACAGGCCGCACCGTAGCGACGGTAAACAGGGTTGAACGGTCGGATTGAGCCGCACGCGAGGGCTGCCCTTTAGCGTTTAGTATCAATGGCTTCGGCGATGGAAGGTGCATCCTCAAACTCAACACGGGGATACCGGACTGTACTGTCCTTCTTAGTATGGCCCAGCAAGAGTTGAACTGCTCTGAGGGTTCCAGTTTTCTTGAAGATATGGGCAACTTTCGTGCGCCTCATTGAATGGGTGCCGTAAGCGCTCGCCTCGAGACCGATCGACTTGACCCAGTCTCGAACAATGCGTGCATATTGGCGTGTCGAGATGAGCGGGCGTTCATGAAATCGGCCGGGCCAAAGGGACTCCGAGACGACCATCAGCTCTTCTTGCATCCACTTCTCGACCAAGGCTCGCGTGCCTTCGGATATCTCAAAGCGTACGGGCTTCTGTGTCTTGCATTGAAGGACCGAAGACCGTTCCTTGATCTGACCCGATGACATGACATCGGCCACCTTCATCTTTATCAGATCGCAGCCGCGGAGCTTACTGTCGATTGCCATGTTGAAGAGCGCAAGATCGTGATGGCTATCGGCAAGTTCGAGGCACACTCGGATCGCGCAGACGTGTTTTGGTTTCAGAGGGCGTTTTTGACCCACTACACACCCTCTGTTCAAAACGGGGCGAAGTGCGCGAATGAACATCAAAGCTTTGCCACTGCTTCCGAGGCAGTGGCAAAGCTTCAGCATGTCTGGCTTTTAATGATAGATTGTCGATAGTAACGTTAAGACACGCTTTCCGAATCCTGGTGAAAAAGTTTCGAATGCGCATGAACTAGATCAGCTAACTCTGGCCGGCATGAGCCGCAATTCGTTCCAGCCTGAAGTGCATTCCCGATATCGTCCACACTGATCAAACGTTTGTCGTGAATCGCGCGGATGATCGTTCTCAGCCCGACTCCGAAACAGGAACAGACGATCGGTCCGCAATCTTCTGCAGCAGCAGATGAACGACCGGACAGAACCTGCTGTGGCGCGACGTCGGGGAGTGTTGCAACATAGTCCCGCATCAATGTCACCGGCTCGGGAGAGACATACAAGGCGGCCAAAAGATGCTGGCCGTCAGAAAACGCAATTCTGAAGCCGCCGCGCTTTGGGTCTTCGGCTGTAGTGGCCGGTGCATTGGGCAGTCCAAACCAGTCTCGCGCTGTCGCTTCCCAGTTTTCAACGGACTGATAGCCTGCCAGTTCGGTCCGGTATCCTTTATCCGTCCTGGCTGTGGCCCAGTATTCGGCCTTTGGCGCAGCCGCTTTGCACGAAACCGCGAAGCCGTACCACGCCGCCTTCATACGGCGAATAGATACTGCCGTTGCCTTGCTTTCCGGCTGTCCTGAGATCGGATCAGTGACACTCGGGATCAGGGCATCTACGCGGGCGGACGGAGCTGTTTCGCCCGTCCAGTGAATCGGCGCAAATACCTGACCGGGCGCAACCATGTCGGTTATGCGAAGGCGAAAAATCCCTCGTCCGACAGAGCTGGTTATCTCGACCAGATCAGCGGGGTTGAGGTTCAGGCGAGCGGCGTCATTGGGGTTCATGTCCACGAAGGGTTCGGCCAGATGGGCGGACAGGCGCGGCGACAAACCGGATCGCGTCATCGTATGCCACTGGTCGCGGTTTCGCCCTGTGTTCAAAAGAAACGGATATTGCGCCGATGTTTTGGCTAAGGGTGGTCGGTGATTTACCGGAACGAAACGTGCTTTGCCGTCAGGGTGAAAGAACGACCCGTCGGAAAAGAACCGTTCACCCGAAGCATCCGAAATCACCGGCCACCGTGTTGGGGCCAGTTCCGCGTACTCATCCTCGGTAATGTCCGAGAACCCCGAGATGTCGAAGTCTTTGCCAAAGGATTTCGCAAGCGAGGACATCGCGGCGTATTCACGAAAGATCTGCGCCGGAGAGTCGTAGCTGAACGCCTCGGTCCAGCCCATACGACGTCCCACATCGGCGAGGATATCCCAATCTGCTCGGGCCAGCCCCGGCGGTGTCAGTACTGCGCGCTGCCTGCTGAGTGTGCGGTCCGAGTTGGTGACAGTTCCATTTTTTTCAGCCCAGCCAGCTGCGGGCAGCAAAACATCTGCCAGACGCGCAGTGTCGGTGCGGTCCGTCAGATCGCTCACTACGGTGAAAGGGCAATTTTTCATAGCCGCCCGCACGCGGTCAGCGTCTGGCATGGTGGCCGCCGGGTTGGTGTGGATGACCCACAGTGCTTTGATCTTCCCATCCTCGATGGCCTGAAACAGGTCGACCGCTTTCAGCCCCTGCGAATGGGGAATAAACGGAGCGTTCCAGAAGTTCTGCACGGCGTTGCGATGATCTTCGTTTTCGATATCCAAATGGCAGGCCAGCATATTGGCAAGGCCGCCAACTTCGCGCCCACCCATGGCATTGGGTTGACCGGTCACCGAGAACGGACCCATACCTTCGCGTCCGATCCGGCCCGTGGCCAGATGGCAATTCAGGATCGCGTTCACCTTGTCCGTCCCGCTTGAAGACTGGTTCACACCCTGACTGAAGATGGTCACAACGCGCTCGGTCCCGGTCCACAGATCGCAGAAACGCTCGATTTCGTCGGTGGTCAGGCCTGTCGCCTTGGGATCATTCTGTTGCGCTGCAACCAGCGCCTCTTGGAACCCGTTGGTGCGGTTCAGAAATGTCGGGTCAATATGCCCGCCTTCGTGAATTCTAGTCAGCAGGCGGTTGAACAGGGCCACATCGCTGCCCGGCTTCAGCGCCAGATGCAAGTCTGCCTGATCGCAGCTGGCCGTGCGGCGTGGGTCAATGACAACGATCTTTGTTCCGCGCGCCTGCCGCGCGGCGAGCACACGTTGGTAGAGAACCGGATGGCACCATGCCAGGTTCGATCCGACAAGCACCACAAGATCGGCGTGATCGAGGTCTTCATAGGTTCCGGGAACCGTATCCGTGCCAAACGCGCGTTTATGTCCTGCCACGGTCGAGGCCATGCAGAGCCGCGAATTGGTGTCGATATTGGCCGAGCCAATAAAGCCCTTCATCAGCTTGTTGGCGACGTAATAGTCCTCGGTCAGCAACTGGCCCGAGACATAGAAGGCCACGCTGTCCGGCCCGTGGGTTTTGATCGCGGCGGTAAACCGGTCGGCGACCAGTTGCAGCGCGTGGTCCCAACTGGTGTCTTGGCCAAAGGCACGCGGGGCCAGCAGCCGATGCTCCAGCCCCACAGTTTCGCCCAAGGCCAGCCCCTTCGAGCACAAACGCCCGTGGTTCGCTGGGTGATCCGGGTCTCCTCGCACCGCTAGCCCGCCGGCCCCGTCCGGGCGCAGCAGAACACCGCAACCGACGCCGCAATAAGCGCAAGTCGAGCGAACCTCGGGCAAGCCGGTTCCGTCCATCAGGCAGCGCTCCGTCGCGCCACGGCGCTGTCGTCCAGCAGGATACGACCGTCTTCAAGGCGCACGGGATAGGTGGTGATGCGGCCATCATCCGAGCCCTGAGCTTCGCCCGTGTTCAAGTCAAAGACCCAATTGTGCAGAGGGCAGGTGACCGACTGGCCGTGGACGATGCCCTCGGACAATGGGCCGCCTTTATGTGGGCAGCTATTGGTCGCGGCGTAGACTTCCGCCTCGGCAGTGCGAAAGACGGCGATGCAGCCGATATGGGTTTTCACCAACCGCGCCCCGCGCAAGGGCACTTCGTCGATATGTCCGATGTCGATCCAGCTCATTCCGCGGCCTCCAGTGTGAAATCTGCAATCGGCGCGTAGGACTGCGCTTTTTCTTTGACGTGTTCGGCCCAGGGGTCTTTGCGGTAGATGCTCTGCGATAGCTCGAACCGGGCGACCAAAGCGGCGCGGTTTTCAAGGTCCTCGACGATTTGCGCTTTGACCCAGTCCATGCCGACCTTGCCCAACCATTTATACAGGCGATCCAGATACTTGCCGCCTTCGCGATAGGCTTGGGTGACGGCCATCACCACCTCAACCGCTTCGTCTTCGGTGGAAACCTGACAGAGCAATTCGGTCTCTTTGACGTCCATGCCTGCGGCCCCGCCGATGCTGATCTGGTAGCCGGAATCTACGCAGACCACACCGATATCCTTGCAGGTCGCCTCGGCACAGTTGCGAGGGCAGCCCGACACGGCGAGCTTTAGCTTATGCGGCGTCCATGATCCCCACAGAATTTTTTCAAGCTTGATGCCAAGGCCGGTGCTGTCTTGCGTGCCGAACCGGCAATGATCGGTGCCAACACAGGTTTTGACCGTCCGCAGGCCCTTGGAATAGGCGTGGCCCGAGACCAGACCCGCCTTGTTCAGATCCGACCAGATCGCAGGCAGGTCCTCGCCCTTCACGCCCAACAGGTCGATGCGCTGGCCGCCGGTGACTTTGACGGTTGGCACGTCGTACTTGTCGGCGGCGTCCGCGATGGCGCGCAGTTCTTCGGGCGTGGTGATCCCGCCCCACATGCGCGGCACGACGCTGAACGTGCCGTCCTTCTGGATGTTGGCGTGCTTGCGCTCGTTTACGAACCGGCTTTGCGGGTCGTCCTGATACTCCAGCGGCCAATCCGCCAGCAGATAGTAGTTGATCGCAGGACGGCAGACATGGCAGCCGTTGGGCGTTGTCCATCCCAGCTCTTGCCAGACTGCGGCCTGACTTTTCAATTCCTGACCCTTGATCAGACGACGCACATCCTCATGCGTCAAGTCGGTGCAACCGCAGATCGGTTGCGCCGCTGGCATCTGGAAGTCGTCGCCCAGAGTGACTTGCAAGACCTGCTCGACCAGCCCCGTGCAGGTTCCACAGGACGCGCTGGCCTTGGTGCCGGCGCGCACCGCGCCCAGATCGCTGGCACCTGAGTTGATCGCCTCGACAATCTCGCCCTTGCATACGCCGTTGCAGCCGCAAATCTCCGCCTCAGGCGGCAATGCTGCAACGGCTGAGAGAGGGTCCGCAGTGTCGCCCCCCTGATAGGCCGGGCCGAAGATCAGCGTCTCACGCATGTCTTCGATGCTGGTACCGTCCTTGATCAGACCAAAGAACCAGCTGCCATCGGTAGTGTCGCCATACATGACCGCGCCGACCAGCCGATCCTCTTCGATGACGAGCCTCTTGTAGACCCCGCGCGAGGGGTCGCGGAATACGATATCCTCGCGCCCCGGCCCGTCGGCGAAATCTCCTGCGCTGAACAGGTCGCAGCCAGTGACTTTCAACTTAGTAGAAAGGGTTTTCTGCGCGAATGCAGCGTCTTCCGCCAACAACGACTGCGCTGCGACTGTCGCTTGGTCATACAGTGGGGCGACGAGGCCAAAAACCTCTCCATCATGTTCGACGCACTCACCTACCGCGTAGACATCCGCGTCCGAAGTCAACATCTGGTCATCCACATGGATACCGCGCCCGTTCGCCAGACCGGCCTCTTGCGCCAGTGCCGTGTTCGGGCGGATACCCACGGCCATGACCAGCAGATCACAGGGCAGTTCGGTGCCGTCATCCAGCAAGAGAGCACGAACCTTGCCGCCTTCCCCAAGGATTTCTTTGGAGTTCGCCTGCAAGCAAATCTTGATGCCTTTGTCTTCCAGCGATTTCTTCAGCAGATACCCGGCTGCTTCGTCCAGTTGACGCTCCATCAAGTGGCCCATGATATGCACTACGGTAACGTCAACGCCATGCGCGGCCATGCCCGCAGCGGCCTCAAGCCCCAGCAAGCCGCCGCCGATCACGACCACTTTGTTGTCCGGGCTCATGCCCATCATCCGCTGGGTATCTTCCAAATCGCGATAGGCGATGACGCCGTCCAGATCATGACCGGGCAAGGGGATGATAAACGGGTTAGACCCGGTGGCGATCACCAGCTTGTCGTATGGAACGTGGCCGTTCTCACCCTCGACCACCTTCATCTCGCGGTCGATTTTTGCGACCTTTTCGCCAAAGCGGCAGTCGATGCCACGTTCGGTATACCAGGTGTCGTCATGGGTGACGATCTCTTCATAGGTCTTCTCACCCGACAGCACCGGGCTTAGCATGATGCGGTTGTAGTTTCCGCGCGGCTCGGCGTTGAACAGGGTGATGTCGAACGCATCCGGCGCGGCGTCGGTCAAGTGTTCCAGCACCCGACCAGAGGCCATGCCTGCGCCTATGACAACAAGTCTTTGCTTCATGATTTCACTCCGCTGCTATCGCCTTGGGGGCGGGCGTTTTGGGCTTGGCGCCGTGTTCGTATTCTTCGAGGAAATCCAGGACTTCTTGCCGGTAGGCGTAGTAATCCGGGTGCTCCAACAACGCTTTACGGGTCCGGGGCCGAGGCAGGTCGACTTTGGTGATCTTACCGATCGTCGCCTGCGGGCCGTTGGTCATCATCACCACGCGGTCGGCCAGCAGGATTGCCTCATCCACGTCGTGGGTTACGCAGATCGCGGTGACCTTGGTGCGGGACCAGACCTCCATCAGGACTTCCTGCAATTCCCAACGCGTCAGGCTGTCGAGCATTCCAAACGGTTCATCCAGCAGCAGAAGCTTGGGAGACAGAGCAAACGCGCGTGCGATGCCGACGCGTTGCTTCATACCGTTCGACAAATCGCTTGCAGATTTGTCCATCGCATCGGCCAGACCAACGCGTTCCAGATAGTATTCAACGACATCCTGACGCTCGGAGATGCTCGCCTTGGGATAGACCTTGTCGACACCAATCGCGACATTCTCTTTGGCGCTGAGCCACGGGAACAGGTTGGGTGACTGGAACACAACGGCGCGCTCAGGATCGGCCCCCTCGACATGGCGACCATCCAGCTTGATCGCGCCTTTCGAGATTTCGTTCAGCCCGGCGGCCATTGTCAAAACCGTGGACTTGCCGCAGCCAGAATGACCGATCAGCGAGATGAACTCGCCTTTGTCGATCTTCAAGTCGAAGTCCTCGACGACGGTCAGCGGACCCTTGGGCGTAGGATAAACCTTGTGCAGTTGCGAGAAGTCGAGGAAACGGTCCTGAATCATCCCCTTCTGCGCCTCGGCCACCGCCGTGGGTACGCCATGGATTGGTGTGATGTCGGGCAGGATGCGAGAGCCTTCAACCTTGGCCTCGATTCCCACATCCATCAGGTATTTGGTGACGTCGGCACGCAGGCGCTTGAACGTCTCATCGTTGTTCATCGCCCCGCGTTCGCGCGGGCGCGGGATCGACACCCTGAACTCATGCCCCAGCGTGCCATCTGGGTTCAGGGCAATGATCCGGTCGGCCAGAATGATCGCCTCGTCCACATCATTCGTGATCAGAACGCAGGTTTTCTTGTCAGCTTCCCAGATATGCTCGATCTCGTCCGCCAGATTGGCGCGGGTGAGCGCGTCAAGCGCCGATAAAGGCTCATCCAGCAGCAGAACCTCGGGGTTCATTGACAAAGCGCGCGCCACATTGACCCGCTGTCGCATCCCGCCGGACAGTTCTGCCGGGCGGCGCGTTGCGGCGTGGCTGAGGCCAACCATCTTGACGTAATGCGCGACCTTCTCGGCCTTCTCGGCTTTGCTGAGGCTTGGGAAGACCGTATCAACCGCCAGCCCCACATTGCCGCTAACCGTCAGCCACGGCATCAGCGAATAGTTCTGGAAGATCACGCCACGCTCGGGGCCGGGGCCTTTGATCGGGGCGCCTTTGAATGTGACCTCTCCGCTGGTCGGGCTATCAAGCCCCGCCATCAGGTTGATCAGGGTGGTCTTGCCGGTGCCCGAGAAACCGAGGATCACCAGAAACTCACCCTCTTGCACGTCCAGATCGATGCCTTTCAGCACATCCGTGCGCGCGGTGCCCTCGCCAAAGGATTTCGAGGCGTTCTTGAAGCTTAGAATGCTCATTGCGCTCACCGGTTGTTCGTGAAGGTAAAGAGGGATTGCAGCGCGTACATCACCCGGTCCAGCAGGAAGCCGATGATGCCGATGGTGAAGACCGCAACCATTATCTTGGCGAGCGAACTGGATGAACCGTTCTGAAACTCATCCCAGACGAATTTGCCCAGACCGGGGTTCTGCGCCAGCATTTCCGCCGCGATCAGAACCATCCAGCCGACGCCCAGCGACAGACGTAAGCCGGTGAAGATCAGCGGCAGGGCCGAGGGCAGCACCAGCTTGGTGATCTTGGTATAAGTGTTCATTTTCAAAACTTTAGAGACGTTCACCAAGTCCTTGTCGATGGACGCCACGCCCAATGATGTGTTGATCAGCGTGGGCCACAGCGAACAGAGCGTCACGGTGATGGCCGAGATCAGGAAGGACTTGGCGAACCAGCCGTCATTGGTCACATAAACCGCCGAAACGATCATGGTGACGATGGGCAACCATGCCAGCGGTGAGACCGGTTTGAATATCTGGATCAGCGGGTTCAACGCGGCATTAGCGGTCGGAGACAATCCCGCAGCGATCCCCAAAGGCACGGCCACAACGGTCGCAATCAGGAACCCGAAGAACACGGTTTTGATCGAGGTCCAGATTTGCTGGTAGTAGGACGGAGCACCGGTGTAGGCGACTTGCTTGACCTCATCCGCGCGGCCCGCGTCGATCAGCTTTTGGTTTCGTTTCTCGACCATTGCCTCGAACTTGGCGCGTTTGGCGGCTTTGGCCTGCGCGTCTTCGTTGAGGTTGATCATTTCTTCCCAGACCTGAGCCGGTCCGGGGACTGCACCCAGAGAGGTTTGCACTTTCGGGGCCAGTGTCGCCCACAGCAACAGGAAGGCGCAGATCGACAGCAGAGGGACGACCAGTAGCCGCCAGATCTCAGTCATCTGGGCGCGGGGATTGTCCCCAGCGGCGGCTTTTAGGACCGGGGTGGCCCACCTGAGGCCCAGAACCTGGAACCATTTGTCGGCAGCGTTGATACGGGTGAACAGGCGGGCGCGTCGCGCCTCTCGGGCGGCGTCTGCATTAAATTCGGGATCGACCGTTGTCATCTGATGCGTCCTTGCAATGGCGGGGCACGTTGAGGCCCGCGCCCGACCGATGCCGGGCGCGGCGTTTCGGGATTAGCCTTGCACGTCCGAGCCGACGATCTTCTGATCGCCCTTCAGACCGATGGACAGGCTTTCGAGATAGGCGTTGGGAGTGCGGCCGTCATAGGCGATGCCGTCGATGATATCCTCGGCCGGGGTCGGCGCTTTGTAACCATCGCTTTCCCAAGGGAAGTCGGCCTCATTCGCCAAACCTTCGTCGACCAGCAGGCGCGCTGCTTCAAGATAGATCTCGGGCTTGTAGACGGACTTGGCGACCTCGTCATACCAGCTGTCGGGCTTGGCTTCGGCAATCTGCCCCCAGCGGCGCATCTGGGTCAGGTACCAGACAGCGTCCGAATAGAACGGGTAGGTCGCGTTATAGCGGAAGAATACATTGAAATCTGGGACTTCGCGCTTGTCGCCCTTCTCGTATTCGAAGGTGCCGGTCATCGAGTTGGCGATCACGTCATAATCCGCGCCCACATATTCGGCGCGGCTGAGGATTTCGACAGCCTCGGGGCGGTTGGCATTGTCATTTTCATCCAGCCAGATCGCAGCGCGGATCAGCGCTTTGGTCACAGCCAAAGTGGTGTTGGGGTATTGTTCAGCGAACTCGGCATTCAGGCCAAAGACCTTTTCGGGGTTGTTCTTCCACAGCTCATAATCGGTGATGACCGGAACGCCGATGCCCTTGAACACGGCCTGCTGGTTCCACGGCTCACCCACGCAATAGCCATAAATCGTACCGGCCTCGAGCGTCGCGGGCATCTGCGGAGGAGGGGTCACGGACAGGAACACGTCCGCCCCAATCTGACCGGTCACATTGTCCGGGCTGTAGTATCCGGGATGCAGCCCACCGGCTGCCAGCCAGTAGCGCAGTTCGTAATTATGGGTCGAAACCGGGAAGACCATGCCCATGTTGAAGGGCTTGCCTTCGGACTTGTATTTCTCGACCACCGGAGCAAGCGCCTCCGCGCTGACCGGGTGCTGCGGACGGCCATCCTCCATCTTGGGGATGTTCGGCTTCATCTCCTCCCATACCTCGTTGGAAACGGTGATGCCGTTGCCGTTCAGATCCATGGAAAATGGCGTGATGATGTGGGCTTCGGTCCCGTAGCCGATGGTTGCCGCAAGCGGCTGACCGGCCAGCATATGTGCGCCGTCCAACTGCCCGTCGATCACGCCGTCCAGCAGCACTTTCCAGTTGGCTTGCGCTTCCAGCGTCACGAACAGGCCTTCGTCCAGAAAGTACCCATTCTCATAAGCGACAGCCAACGGGGCCATGTCGGTCAGTTTGATAAAGCCAAAGGTCAGCTCGTCTTTTTCCAGTTCCAGTTCGGCTAGTGCAGGAGACACAAACGCCGTTGTCGCAGCGAGGCCTAAAAGAAGCTTTTTCATCTCGATCCCTTTCGGTTCAGCCCAACCCCTTGGGCAAACAAAAAAAGCCGCCGACACACACCGCCGGGAGGAGTTGGCGGGTGGTCGAGCGGCTTTGCTCTTGTGAGGTGCCCAAACACTTGGGCGAATTCTTTCGGTGGGCTTCGTTGCCTGCCGATGACTTGATTAAGCCAGTCAAACACTGGCCCGTCATCAATTTTTAGCGTTTAGACCTCAAATTTTCTGCATTGCAGCACGACTCAATGCTGCAGTGCAAAAAAAATGTGCAGACTCATCCGGTCGGCTCGAAAATGCGCCGGTCAAAGAACATGTTTTGCGGCAGAATCAAGCTGCCCGTCGTTGAGGCAACTGCCATTGGTTCGGTCAACGCCCCCTCAAGCTTTTCGGATGCGCCGGGCGTCTCAGCGTCTAATCCTTGTAGTTCCCGGCGATAAAGGTCGCTGCGGAAAACATTCGCCGCTTGACGCTCTGCTGCACCAGTGTCCAAACCATTTCGCAGCGCGAGTTGATGTGCGATCCATTTCGCCTGACTGCGCCAGGGGAAGGTCGCGGCACCGTCAAAGAAATCGACAAACCCGTTCATATGGCGCTGCTCTCCGCGGGCAGAGATCGTGAACTCGCCCATCAGGGCGCGGTCGATCAACTCGGGTGGGACATTGAGATACGTTTTGCGCGACAGCATCTCTGACGCGGTTGTTCGGCTGTCTGGGTTGGACAGCCACCGCCCTGCACGCCAAACCGCCCGCATCAGACTTCCCAGCAGGTGGGGCTCGGTTTCGGCCCAATCGGTCCTGACGGCCAATACTTTTTCTGGTGCGCAGGTCCATATCGCCCGACCGGGCAGCAGCAAGCTACCGACATTGTCGTCGACCGAGAATGATCCCCATGGTTCACCTACGCAGAATGCATCAATCTCTCCGCTGGCCAGAGCCTGTGCCATCAAGGGTGGCGGGACGGTGCGGATTTCAACTTGTTTCGATGCAAGCTTCGTTCTCGCAACCCAATAGCGCAGCAATTCAACGTGCATCGAAAATGGAAACGGAACGCCGAAAACAAGAACCTCACCAGCAGCCTGCGCTAATGCGGCCCCGGCGGCCTGGGCATCCGAAAAGTCGAACGCATATCCCAAATCCTCCAACCGCTGTGCCAGTTTGGTCCCGATACCGATGACGTTGCCATTCAGGGACAGGACAGAGAC
Source organism: Ruegeria sp. (assembly GCF_965221235.1). GTDB lineage: Bacteria > Pseudomonadota > Alphaproteobacteria > Rhodobacterales > Rhodobacteraceae > Ruegeria. The sequence continues at coordinate 784,624 of NZ_CBDCRS010000004.1, read as the reverse complement.
GGCAGACAGAGGCGTCGCGATACCGCCCAATCCCAACGCCATTGCCACAGGGACCGGAGAAAGCAAATGCGCAGCATCGACATGGCCAAAGGCGAGCATATCCCGCAATGATGACCACGACGGAGCGGGCCGCAGGTCAAGCGAGATGCCTTCGGCGCTATCGAATCCCATCTCATGCGCGACGATTAAAGGGGCAGCGTCAACCAGCGGCATATAGGCGACGGGCAGGGCAACTGTTCTCATGACAGCAACCCCGACGCGGTCACAAGAGCCTCGGCCACATCAGCCACGCGCCGGTTCTGGTTCATCGCGGTTTTTCGCAGCAGGGCATAGGCTTCATCTTCTTGAAGGTTCTTGGCCCTCATGATCAGACCTTTGGCTCGGTCGATCAGCTTGCGTTCTTCCAGCGCGCGACGCGTTTCTTCCAATTCAACGCGCATCTGACGCAGCATCTGAAACCGCGTGATTGCGATGTCCATGACGGGCTTGATCCGATCGGCCTGAAGGCCGTCGACAACATAGGCAGACATGCCAGCCTCAACGGCTGCTTTGGCCAGTCCTCCAGCGGCGCCCGACACGAACATTGCAACCGGTCGCTCCAACGGACCCGATGCGACGGTCAACTCCTCCAGCATATCGCGCGAGGGATTGTCGATATCGATGAGCACAATGTCTGGGCTATGCGTCGCGATCTGACGTGCCAGCCCGGAAACACTGCCAATCGCAATGACGTCTATATCTCCGGACTCTTTCAGTGCGTCTACAATCTCGAATGCGCGTTCCTGGTTCTGCTCGACCACAACGACAGTCAGATGTTGTTTCATGGGAACTCAACTGATCCCAAGCTTCATTGATCACAACTCCGGGGTTAGGAAACTCTGCGTCAGGCTGCCGGGTAGCACAATTTATCAGCTAAATTTTGCGGATGGTGGAGTGCCTGCACAGTTTTTTTGCATATCGCCAAAAGCGTTTCCTTCAGTGGCCCCTTGGTTCGTTTCTTTTGGTTTTGCATAGACCAGCCCTTTGGTCCCGGAGGCCCACCATCAATCTCATCGGCTGAGCAGCATAACACATCCAGCTGACCGCGCAGTTTAGTGAGGCCAGCGCCGAGAATTCATGGTGGCTGCTAATTTGTGAAAGGTAACGGGTCTGCGAATTTGATGTAGATGTACAAGGCATTTGATTTGGATGTCCAATTCAAACAACCCGGCATACCCCCGATCAGGGAGGCGCATTTTCCGGAACGCCTAATGCTCGCAAGTCATTTAACCAGCGGTCATGGAACTCTTTGTCGGTGAACGGCGCGGCCTTGGCTTCTTGGATGTCATAGTCGAGATTGTCCTCGAGGAAGTCACCGATGACGGCGCGCGCCTCGTCATCCCGTCCTAACCTCAGCAAAATCGGAGCAAGAGTGCGTCTGAGGCGATCCGGAACCTCGTTCATCCCCTCGATTGAAGTGAGCGCTCCTTCGTAGTCCTCGGCAAAGTACTGGGCCCAGCCCAGATTCCACAGATACCAATCCGGATGATGTGGATTGAGGCGTATTGCAGCTTTCATCCGTTCCACGGCTTCTTCGGCCCTGCCGCTATAGACCAGAGGGTCAATGGAATCGGCCAGTACCTGTGCCGAATTTGGGTTTAACGATATCGCCTTTTCGAAAATAGTTGCTGCCTTCTCGAGATCGCCAGTTTGCACTGTGATGCTTGCCAGAACCTGGTGGGCTTTGAAATTGTATGGCTCCAGTTCTATTGCTTTCCTGGCCATTTCAAATGCGAGATCTAAAGACTCTTCACGTGGCGTGATTTCTGTCCATCCCCACCGGTAGCCAAAGTTATGGGCCCAGGCGAGTTCGATGTAGGCGTTTGCAAAATTTGGGTCGAGCTTGATCGCTTTCTCGCTCAACTTCATTGCAAGGATGTTGCCTTCTTTCGTGAATTTGAACGACTGTTCCTGCGCGCGTTTAAAAAGCTCGTATGCGCTCAGATTGTGAGTGGGTTGATGCTCTAGCCGGTCATACTCGGCCAGGTCGATGTTCTCATTGAGAGTCAGGGCGATGGTGCGCGTAACTTCGTCCTGAACAGCGAAAATGTCCTTAAGGCTTCGGTCGTAGCTTTCTGCCCAAAGGTGTTTACCGTTTGTTGCGTCGATCAATTGGGCTGTGACGCGCAGCTTTTCCCCGGCTATTTGGATGCTGCCCTCGACAACGTAGCGAACCCCCAGTTCCTCGGCCACTTGCTGTACCTTTACCGGCTGGTCCTTGTAGGTAAACGTCGAATTGCGCGAGATTACGAAGAAGTCGACGAATCGGGAGAGCGCAGTGATGATGTTTTCACTGAAGCTGTCGCTGAGATAGTCTTTCGCCGGATCACTGTTCAAATTGTCGAACGCCAGAACCGCTATCGAGGGTTTACCAATCAGCGGGACGGCGGTGGTATCCGCCGTATCGGATGACTGGCCCGATGCGTTCCAGGTGTGCCACAGGACCACCCCTGCAACTAACACTGCAACAGCGACAACGGTGGCGATCAACCCAGTGCGACGCGCCGATGTTACGGGACGGGTAATAGCCGTGACGAGAGCTAATGCTTTGTCATCCAACAACAGGCTGAAAACACGAATGGGTTCTGAGATGTTTTTAACTTCGTGCAGCCCAAGGTCTTGGATATTAAGGTCGAGCTTGTCCTTAACCTGATCAAATACGCTGGCTGTCATGTAGATGCCATCGGGAACGGCCAGGCCTTCTAACCGTGAAGCAACGTTTACTCCGTCCCCGTAGATGTCATCGCCCTCTACAACAATGTCACCGACGTTGATCCCAATTCGGTAGTGAATTTGGTTTTTGTCCGGGATGTCTTTGTTTTTCAGGCTGATGAAGTGTTGGAACTCTATCGCGCATTGCACCGCTTCGACGGCACTGGCAAATTCGATCAAAAGACCATCGCCCATCAATTTGACTATGCGCCCTCTTCGGGCAGTGACGATGGGTTCAATCAGGTCTTCGCGATGTGCCTTAATGGACGCCAGAGTGCCTGCTTCATTTTCCCGAATGAGGCGGCTGTAGCCCACTACGTCTGCTGCAACAATCGCCGTGAGGCGCCGTTCCAATGCCTAACCTCCCTAGCTTGGGTGGCAGGTTAGCCAAAAAGTCAAACCCAATCCAGTTTCGAGGCAGCAGGTCTCGCACCGTCAACGCAGGCGGCCTTTGCGGCAAGGGATGAAAGCGTTGGCTTGGGTCTCGATTGCCTGGCGTTTCAGGAGCAAACTATGGTCACGTTTCCGTGAAGTGGGCGCGCTGGCGCGTTGGTCCTGAATCTTCTGGGCAACATTTTTGTTAATGTTGTATTAACGTCTCTTTTCCGCCTCAATTTACATTGATAAGACGGGCTCAGTGAGCAGTGATGGGTTTAAGGGTGCGAGCGGTATAATGAGAGCCGGACAAAGCGGTCGTGTAGCTATACTATGGAATCAGACAGAAATTGACGGACTAGAGGGGGCTCCTCTGTCGTCACTTGTGATCGGCGCTGCCTGGTCCTGGCGTGGACAAAAGCGTTTTCTGGCTGAGATAGGCGAACAGGTTCAGGAAAAAGCGGGCGGAGCGGTTACGTGTCTTGCCCGGACCCTTGGACATCATATGCGCCTTACCGAGCAATCCGAGGATGCCAGCGGTGCGGTTGTTTTGACGAACGGCGCGCAGGAATTCACCGCGACGTTGTTTCCCCATTCGGGCGAATCTGCGCCCATGCTGGTATTCGAAGGCGAGTGTCCGGAGCGGGATCAGGACTTTTGGATCAGCGAGATTGTCGAAATGGTTCGGCAGAGCGATGATGCTGTTTTGGCAGATGAGACCGTGATTGCCTTCCCGGTTCGATCGAAACCGGCTTTGAGCATGGATGACCCGGATCATTTGTCTGCAGTGGCAGCCGGGAACTGGGCAGACTAATCTGCAATCGAGCCATTGGCGCGTAATTTCTGTTAATCACGTGGTGAGCCGTGTTGACTCTGCCAGTTTCGCGGATATAAGCGCGGCTTCATTGGTGTTGGTGGCCCCCGCAAGGGGATGCCTGTCATGGGGGAGGCCTCAAGAGGACAACGCCCTTCATAGTGGCCCTTGGGGCCTCGACTTAAACGAAGGAGATCAGCCGTGACCAAACGCACGTCTGCCAAGTACAAAATCGACCGCCGGATGGGCGAAAACATCTGGGGTCGTCCGAAATCCCCGATCAACCGTCGTGAATACGGCCCCGGCCAGCACGGTCAGCGCCGCAAGGGCAAACTGTCGGACTTCGGTTTGCAGCTGCGCGCCAAGCAGAAGCTGAAAGGCTACTACGGTGACCTGACCGAGAAGCAGTTCCGCCGCATCTACGCCGAAGCCGAGCGTGTCAAAGGCGACACCGGTGAAAACCTGATCGGTCTGCTGGAGCGCCGTCTGGACGCCGTTGTCTACCGCGCCAAGTTCGTTCCGACCGTGTTTGCGGCACGTCAGTTCGTGAACCACGGCCACGTCAAAGTGAACGGCAAGCGGGTCAACATCCCCAGCTACCGTGTCAAAGAAGGCGACGTGATCGAAGTTCGTGACAAGTCCAAGCAACTGGCTGTTGTTCTGGAAGCTGTTGCTCTGGCCGAGCGTGATGTTCCTGACTACATCGACGCCGACCACTCGAAAATGACCGCGACCTTCGTGCGCGCACCGGGCCTCAGCGATGTGCCGTACCCGGTTATGATGGAACCGAACCTGGTCGTCGAATTCTACGCGAAGAACTAATCTTCGCCGACGCTGGAAATTCAAAGGGCCGCACCATTCTGGTGCGGTCTTTTTTGTTGGGTGGGGGCTCTGCCCCCAATCGCGGCAGGCCGCGCTTCCCCCGAGGTATTTTTGGCCAGATGAAGAACGGATCAGAGCGGGAGAGGGCGCCCTTCGGCAATTGCTTCCATGGCGAAGTAAGACGTGACGCTGTCCAGCTCGACCTTTTCGATCAGGCGCTGATAGACCTTGTCGTAGGATGCCATGTCCTGCGTGACCACCTTTAGCTGATAGTCATAATCGCCGCCGATCCGGTGGAAATCCACCACTTCAGGGATGGTCAAAACATGGCTGCGAAAGGCTTGTAACCATTCGGCCGAGTGGTGCCGGGTGCGCAGCATGACAAAGACCACAAGGCTTAGCCCCAGTTTTTCGCGCGCGATCCGTGCCGTGGAGCCAAGGAGCACGCCGTTGTCGTTCAGCGCCTTCAGTCGCCGCCAGCAGGCGTTCTGCGATAGGCCAACCCGGTCGGCCAGTTCGCGTTGCGACAAGGTGGCGTCCTGTTGAAGTTCTTTCAGGATGCGCGTGTCAATCTGATCTATTTTTTCGCTCATAAGAAGTCATATGACACAAAATTAGGGAAAAATCAGCAAATAAAGGTGAAGTTTTCACGCTATATCTCAATCATATTGGATGGGCAATACGGAGCCTTTACCATGACCCTGTCCAATTTTCGCGCCGACATCCAAACCACCACTCGCAATTCACGTCTGCGTGACGGGCTGATCGGAGAGAATGTTCTGATCCCGGGTCTGCATGGGGACGTGCCGCTGGTTTACGCGGATTACGTCGCTTCGGGCCGTGCGCTGAGGCAGGTTGAGGATTTTGTAGCCAATGAGGTGCTGCCCTTCTATGCGAACAGCCACACCGAGGCCTCCTATTGCGGTTCTTACATGACGCGATTGCGCCGCGAAGCGCGCGCTGAGATTGCCCGCATCGTTGGTGCGAGGGGAGAGGACGCGGTGATCTTTACCGGGTCTGGCGCCACTGCGGGTCTGAACCGGCTGGTCAGTTTGTTGGGCGTGGATGCGGCTGACCGGCCGGTTGTTTTGCTCGGGCCGTATGAGCATCACTCGAACATTCTGCCGTGGCGGGAAAGCAGCGCGCGGGTGATTGAAATCCCCGAAGCTGCTGAGGGTGGTGTTGACATGGCCGCGCTGGAGCGGGCCTTGATCGACCATGCCGCGGCCGATCTGATCATTGGATCCTTCTCGGCGGCGTCGAACGTGACCGGGATCATCACCGACCCTGACCCGATCACACGGATGCTCAAGGCGCATGGGGCGGTTTCGGTTTGGGATTACGCAGGCGGTGGGCCGTATCTGCCGATGGATATGGGACCAGAGGATGCGCGTAAGGATGCGATCGTTGTGTCTCCGCACAAGTTTCCGGGTGGGCCGGGTGCGTCTGGTGTGCTGATCGTCAACCAGAACGCGGTGCAGCGCACATGCCCCAGCTGGCCTGGCGGTGGTACGGTCAGTTTCGTCTCGCCGTGGCGGCACGACTATAGCGAGGATCTGGCGACGCGGGAAGAGGCCGGAACGCCCAACGTGATCGGTGACATCCGCGCGGCGCTGGCATTCATCGTCAAGGATGTAGTCGGTACCGACGAGATTGCTCGTCGCGAGGCGCAATACAACCGCATGGCGTTAGAAGGGTGGGGCGACAATCCCAACCTGACCTTGTTGGGTACAGAGAACCCACACCGTTTGCCGATCTACTCTTTCCTTGTGCGGGACAATTCCGGTCAGCCGGTGCATCAGCAATTGTTCACCCGGATGCTGAGCGACATCTTTGGTATTCAGGCGCGGGGCGGGTGTGCCTGTGCCGGGCCGTACGCGCATCGTCTGTTGGGGATTGACCGCGAAACGTCAGATGAGTTGCATGCCGCGCTGTCCGCCGGAGAAGAGATGAAGAAACCCGGTTGGGTGCGACTGAACTTTTCTTATCTGATGAGTGAGGAGACGGTTCAGTTCATCATCGACAGCGTCAACGACCTGTCCCGCCGGACCGAAGAGTTCGCGCCGTTTTACAGCGCCGACCCGGCGACCGCCCGCTTCAAGGCGGCGTGACGGAATTGCCGCTTTTCTCAACCCGTTGAGACAGGTATGAGAGGCTCCAATCAACGGAGCCTCTTATGAACAAGATCACCCCTCAACCCGGCATTATGGACATCGCGCTCTATCAGGGCGGCCAGTCGCATGTGGCCGGGGTCGAGCATGTGATCAAGCTGAGTTCGAACGAAAACCCATTTGGTCCCAGCCCCAAGGCGATTGAGGCGGTTCGCGAAAGTGCCGCGACTCTGCATCGATACCCCAGCACCGACCATGCCCCATTACGGGCCGCGATTGGTGCGCGCCACGGGCTGGACCCCGCGCGGATCATCTGTGGCGTTGGTAGTGATGAGGTGCTGCAATTCATCGCTCAGGCCTATGCGGGGCCAGGGGATGAGGTAATCTATACCGAGCATGGTTTTTCGATGTATCCGATCATCGCGCGAATGGCCGGTGCGACGCCTGTGATGGTGGCAGAACGCGACCGGCATGTGGATGTGGACAACATCCTTGCCGCTGTCACTGGTCAAACCCGGATCGTGTTCGTGACCAATCCGGGCAACCCGACCTCGACCATGATACCCGAGGCGGAACTGGTGCGACTGGCCGAAGCGCTGCCGCAGACCTGCCTGATGGTGATTGATGGCGCTTATGCCGAGTTCGTCGACGGGTTCGACGGCGGCGCATCGCTGGTGGATCGGTTCGACAATGTGATCATGACGCGGACGTTTTCCAAGGTCTACGGTCTGGGCGGAATGCGTGTTGGCTGGGGCTATGCCTCGCAGCAGATCATCGACGTGCTGAACCGGGTGCGGCAGCCCTTCAACCTGTCTCTGACCGCTTTGGCTGCGGCAGAGGCTGCGGTGAAGGATGTGGAATTCCTGTCTTTCTGTCAGGCCGAGAACGCCCGTCTTCGGGTGTGGTTGTCGGATGAGTTGGCCAAGATCGATGTCCCGTCGGATGCGTCCTGTACCAACTTCATCCTTGCCCGATTTGCCGATCAGGCCGAGGCCGAGGCTTGTGACGATTACCTTAAGACCCAAGGGCTGATTGTTCGCCGCGTGGCGGGTTACAACTTGCCGAATGCCCTGCGGATTACGGTGGGAGATGAAGAGGCCTGTCGCCGAGTAGTCGCCGCGATTACGGCGTTTAAAGGAGGTGCCGCATGAGCCAGGTTTACGACCGCGTCGCGCTGATCGGGTTGGGCCTGATTGCGTCCTCTATGTATTGGGCCATCAAACGCGCAGGTCTTGCGGGCGAGGTCACAGGCTATGCCCGGTCCGAGGCGACTCGCGAAACCGCCCGCCGGATTGGTCTGTGTGACCGTGTGTGCGACACCGCGCAAGAGGCGGTCGAGGGGGCCGATCTGGTGGTGCTTTGTGTCCCCGTTGGCGCAATGGGTGCGGTGGCAGCAGATATTGCTCCGATGTTGAAACCGGGCGCAACGGTGACGGATGTAGGCTCGGTCAAGCGCCACGTGATACAGGCGGTCTCGCCCCATATCCCAGAAGGTGTGCATTTCATCCCGGCGCACCCGCTGGCCGGGACAGAACATTCCGGCCCCGAGTCGGGCTTCGCGGAACTTTATGACAACCGCTGGTGCCTGTTGGTGCCGGTCGACGGGACTGACCCGGACGCTATCGCCCACCTGCGCGCGTTGTGGGAAGGCATGGGCGCAAATGTCGATGAGATGGATGCGGATCACCACGATCTGGTTTTGGCGGTGACATCCCATGCACCGCACCTGATCGCCTATACGATGGTCGGTGTGGCCGACGATTTGCGGCGCGTCACCGATAGCGAGGTCATCAAATATTCCGCCGCCGGTTTCCGGGATTTCACGCGGATTGCGGCCTCGGATCCGACGATGTGGCGCGACGTGTTCTTGACCAACAAGGATGCAACGCTGGAAATTCTGGGCCGGTTCACGGAAGAGCTGTTTGCCCTGCAAAGGGCCATCCGCACGGGTGACGGCGAACATCTGTACGACTATTTTACCCGCACGCGCGCGATCCGACGTGGGATCATTGATGCAGGTCAGGATACCGATGCGCCCGACTTTGGTCGCGGTAAGGCGCCTTCATGATGCGCCGATGGCAGTTTCTGTTGGTCGGCTGCCTTGCGGCCTGTGCCACATTGTCTGACGCAGCGCCAGTTGAAACATCTTTGGTTCCGGTGACGCGGCCCTCTGCCGCGCCAGTTTTGGCTTTTGTCGACCCGATCCGTCCCCGGCTGCGCCCCGCGTTGGCGCAGGTGTCAGCCGCCGCCGTGCGCCCTTCTGACTTGTCCGCCCTGAGCGGGCATTCACCGCTCAGGCCGTATCTGCGTCCGAAGTCTGCTGAGCTTCAGGTGCTGTTCAAAAAGCGCAAGCTGCGCAAAACCTCGGTTTGCGGAGATATTGATATTCAGGGCAAGCCCGTGGGCAGAGTTCCCGGCCGGATCAAGGCTTGCGGGATCAAGGACGCGGTACAGATCACGTCAGTGTCTGGAGTGGCTCTCAGCCGTCCGTCGACGATGGATTGCGGCACCGCGATCGCGCTGAACAAATGGGTCGATAAGACGGTCAAGCCGACCTTCAAGCGACGCGGACCGGTTATCGAGTTACAGGTCGCCGCACACTATGCTTGCCGAACCCGGAACAATCAGAAGGGCGCGCGGATTTCCGAACATGGCAAGGGCCGAGCGATTGATATTTCGGGCTTTAAAATGGCCGACGGTGAGGTTGTGACGGTGCTGAGTGGCTGGCGAAAGAACCCCTCGCAAAGGCAATTAAAAAAGATCTGGCGCGGAGCCTGCGGTCCGTTCGGAACGGTGCTGGGGCCAAACTCGGACCGATTTCACCGGGACCACTTCCATCTGGATACCGCCCGGCACCGCAGCGGACCTTACTGCCGTTAGCGCAAGATCAAGCGCGGCGCAGGGCCAAGGGGCAGCGGCCCCAACGCAACAAACCCGTCGCGGAAATTCAGCTGTAAATCCAGCGCGTTGGGGTTGCCGCCCAGGCCAGCCATGAAGTTCAGCGCCCGTGTCACGGGATCAACCGCCTGATCGGGCAGGGCACCTGCGGCGTTGGCCATGGCGATCATGTCGCGCCAGTTCTCGGCCTTGACCGCAATCTCGCCGGTTGGGATGCCTTGCTGGTCAACGTCCAGTTTACCGGCTGCGAACAGGCGCAGCGCACCCCATTTCATCTCGGCCAATCGCAGATCAATCTTTACAGGCTGCGGACGGCTTTCTTCCAGCGCCGACCGGTCCCACGCCTTGTCGAACGTCGCCGTCATGTCCAGTTCCAGTGTCTCAAACGCCTGCGGCAGAGTTGTGGCCGAGCGCATCAGCTCTCGCAGGTCGTCGCCGGGGGTGAAGCCATCCGCGCGGGCGCTGATCGCATAAGCCTCGGGTGTGGAGGTCTGTTCCATCACAAGCGCCAAGGTGTCGCCGCCAGCCAGAGCCCCGGCCTCATCGGTGACCGACCATGGTCCGGCTGTCAGCGCCATCTTTTCCAATACCAGCGCCACGCCCGGCTGTAGTTGCAGTTCCGCCTGCAAGTCGGTGGCCTCAATCGTGGCCGTCTGGTCGTAGTAGGACAGGCGTTGCGGAGTATCGGCAAACCGCAACACCTGCCGTCCGGGCCAGATCGCGGGGCTTTGGAACTCGATCCAATCGGCGCTCCAGGCGGTTCCAGTGACGGGATCGGCCAGCGCGGGGCTGTTCAGGCGGGTCATGTGATGCAGCGGATACCCGGCGGTTTCGACGTCGGAAAATTCGGCCTGCCAACCCCGATCCTGTTGTGCATCAAACCACGCAGTGATCGCGTTCCGTAATCCGAAGCCGGCGACGAACCAATAAGCGCTCCAGATCACACCTATGAAAATGACAACTCGTATTAGGCCGCGCATGGCAGTTCGCCCTTTTTCCCACCTCGGATTTGATGTTTATAGGCCCAAACGGGCAAGGACCAGTGCTATGACGATGTGGGTTTTCGGATATGGATCGCTGCTGTGGAATCCGGGCTTTCCGGTGGCCCGCAGCGAACGCGCCACGCTGCACGGCTATGCCCGGTCGTTTTGCATGAGTTCTATCCACCACCGCGGGACCGAGGATCACCCCGGTCTGGTTTTGGCACTGGACGAGCAGATCGAGGCACACTGCACAGGCCTGGCGCTGGCCGTTGAGGCCGGTCACGAAGACCGCACCTTGCACGAATTGCGTGAGCGTGAGCTTATTTCGTCGGCCTATGTCGAAAAGATGCTGGACGTGCATCTGGACAGCGGCGAAGTGATCAACGCGGTGACCTATGTGATCGACGCAGATCACGTGCAGTATTGTGGCGGCATGCCGTTGGAGGAACAGGCCCAGATCATCGCGCATGCCGTCGGCGGGCGTGGGCCGAACACCGAGTACCTCTATAATACAGCCGAACATCTGGCCGATATCGACCTGCGTGATCCCGATCTTGAGTGGTTGGCGCAACGAGTGCGTGACATTACCGCATAAACCCTTGGCGTCACCGGCGGATATTCGCTAGATTCGGCGCAGAGCAGGACAGAACCGGGAAACACGCGCATGGCGCAGGCACATCAGGGCGCGAGACCGCATTTCTCGCAACCCATTCGTCAGATCGTTACGATGCTGGTCGCGATTGGTTTGGCGGGGTTCGGGGTCTTTATGGCACTGCCCTATGTTCTGCCGGTTTTCTACGCCAACCCTTATCTGAACGGCTTTATCCTGTTGGTTTTCGTGATCGGCGTATTTGCTTGTTTCCATCAGGTGACACAGCTGATCGGCTCGGTTCGCTGGATCGAAGCATTTGTCGGTGGCGTGGTCCGAGAAGACGCGCGCACACCGCAATTGCTGGCCCCGCTGGCGTCGCTTCTGCGTGAAAGGGGCGCGCGGTCGCAGATCAGTTCGACCTCAACCCGATCCATTTTGGATTCGGTCGCCGAACGGGTCGAGGAAGAGCGCGAGATCACGCGCTATATCACCAACGTCCTGATTTACCTGGGCCTTTTGGGCACGTTCTTCGGGCTGGCCACCACTGTTCCGGCCATTGTCGACACCATCCGCAGCCTCAACCCGCAAGAAGGCGAAGAGGGTCTGGCTGTCTTCAACCGCCTGATGACGGGGCTTGAGGCACAGTTGCAAGGTATGGGTGTGGCGTTTGGGTCCTCGCTGTTGGGTCTGGCTGGATCGCTGATTGTTGGCCTGCTCGAGCTGTTCGCAAGCCACGGCCAAAACCGGTTTTACCGTGAGCTTGAGGAATGGCTGTCCTCGATCACTCGTGTTGGATTTGCCGCCAGTGATGAGGGGGGCGCGGAACTGGCGGTTTTGACGCCAGTTTTGGATGCAATGTCCGAGCAGATGAACGCATTGCAAGACTTGTTTTCCGCGCAAGAAGCCGACCGTGCGGCGGTGTCGTCGCGTCTGGGTCAGTTGGCGGATTCCATCGGTGAGATGAACCAGCGCCAGTCCGACAATGATGCCGTCACAGGGGCGCTGGAACGTGTCGCATTGGGGCAGGACGCTCTGCTGGAACATATGCGCGAACATGGCGCGGGCGAAGGAATCGACGCCGAAAGCCGTATGCGCCTGCGGTCGATGGACGTACAGTTGCTGCGTATCCTCGAAGAAATCTCGGCCGGTCGTCAGGAAAGCATGAGCGAACTGCGTAAGGATATCGAATTGCTGGTCAAAGCTCTGACATTGCCCCGAGGCGCAGTACGCACCGCTCCGGAAGGAGAGTAAGGTATGGCCCTTTCCCGTCGCACAGGTCAGCGGTTCCAGGGTTCGGTCTGGCCCGGTTTCGTGGATGCGATGACCGGGTTGCTGATGGTGCTGACCTTCGTGCTGACCATCTTTATGGTGGTGCAGTTCGTGCTGCGCGAAACCATTTCCGGGCAAGAGGACGAACTTACCGCCTTGTCCGATGAGGTCGCGGCATTGGCCGGGGCGTTGGGGTTGGAAGAACGGGAAAACAGTCGGTTGCAGGCGCGTTTGGGCGTGCTGAACTCGACCCTGTCGCAGGTGGAATCCGAACTCGTCCAGTCGCAGATACAAGTTTCTAATTTCGAAGATCAGGTTGCCGCGCTTTTGCTGGATCAGGAACGGTCGCGTAGTGCAATCGCTGATCTGGAAACCCGGCGCGATGAACTGCTGAGCGAACAGGACGCGTTGAATCTGGTACTGGCACAAAGCCGGGCCGAAATCGACGCACAGACCGAAGCCGCCCGTCTGGCCGCCGCTCAGCGTGAAGCACTGGAGGCATTGGTCGCCGATCTGGAAGACAGCGACGCGGCGCAAACCGCTCAGATTTCCGAATTGCAGGAGCAGTTGAGCGCGGAAGAGGCCGCCAAACTGGCCGAAGCCGCCGCCGCTGAGAACCTGCGCAATAGGTTGCAGAATGCGGATGCTGAACTAACTGCCATGACGCTTGCGCTGGAGGCGCAGCGCAAACAGGCCGAAGACACGCTGACCCTGCTGGCCGCAGCGCAGGCTGCCCAAGCAGAACTGGAACGTCGGTTCGGCGATCTGAACCCAGAGGAATTGAAAGCTCAGCTTGAGGCCGCTCTGGCTGGTCAGACCGAGGCCCAGGCCGAAGCGTCTGAGCAACGCTCGCTGGCCGAAGAACGCGCGGCCTTGTTGGCGCTGGCGCGCGACACGCTGTCGGATGAGCAGGCGATTTCCGAAAAGGCACAGCGTGAAACCGCGTTGCTTAACCAACAGTTGGCGGCGCTGCGCCAGCAACTGGGCGGGCTACAGGCGCTGCTGGATGACTATGAGGAACGCAATGCCGCCTCTGACATACGGATTCAGACGCTGGGTCAGGACCTGAACGCGGCGCTGGCCCGTGCGGCGTCGGAAGAACGCCGCCGTCGTCTGTTGGAAGAGGCCGAACGCGCCCGTCTTGAGGCTGAGGCCGAGGCACTGTCAGGTCAGAACGAGGAATTGACCGCGCAGGCCGAGGATTTGCAACGCTATCGGTCAGAGTTCTTTGGGCGTTTGCGCGACGTACTGGGCGATGAAGAAGGTGTTCGGATCGAAGGTGACCGGTTCGTGTTCTCGTCCGAGGTTCTGTTCGATACCGGATCGGCCGTTTTGTCGCCGGTCGGTCAGCTGGAGGTCGCAAAGGTAGCGAACATCCTGCGCAGTGTTGCAGCGGAAATCCCCGAAGGTTTGAACTGGGTGATCCGGGTGGACGGTCACACGGACAACGTACCGCTCGCCGGGTCCGGACGTTATCGGGACAATTGGGAGCTGAGCCAGGGCAGGGCGCTGTCAGTGGTGCGCTATATGGTCGAGGCGCTGGGTATCCCGCCGAACCGGTTGGCGGCCAACGGATTTGGAGAATTCCAACCCGTCAACCCAGCCGATACACCCGAAGCCCGCGCTCAGAACCGTCGGATCGAACTGAAACTGACCGAGCGCTAAACGCTGGTCATCAGACCAACCCGTGAATGCGGGCAAACGGGTCTTCGTTTTTGTTTCGGTGCCACGTGTACTCGCACCATTTGGCCACTTGTTCGGCCTTGTCCTCGCCGTGCATCAGCGCGATAGCTCCTAGCGCCATATCCATGCCAGCCGAGACGCCTGACGAAGTCAGGAAGGGACCATCCTCGACCCATCGTGCCCGCGGAACCCAGTCGACCTGTGGCCCCTGTTCACACACCCATGCAAACGCGGCTTTGTTGGTTGTGGCGCACCGTCCGTTCAACACGCCTGCTTTTGCCAAAAGGGCGCTGCCGGTACAGACGCTGAGCGTATAGTCCGCGCGTTCAGAACTGCGTGCTATCCAATCCAGTAACAGCGCGTTGTTCACTTCCCGGCGGGTTCCGGCACCGCCGGGGACAAACAGGATGTCGTAGGTTGCGGCATCTTCAATCGATTTTTCGGCGAAAGCTCTAGGCCCCTGATTGCTTGCGACCGGCCCTGCATCTTCGGCCACAAGCTCAAGCGTAAAGTCCTGATCGAGAAGGCCGAACATCTCCACGGGTCCAAACACATCCAGCAACTCGAAGCCCGGGAAAATCAACGCTCCGATCTTGCGCATTCTGCTGCTCCTTTACGGGATGGTGTGAAGCAATCAAAAAAGCCCGCCAGTTTACCGGCGGGCTTTGAAATGTCTTTGACAGGCACTTAGTCTGCCGTCAGCAGCGGAGGTTTATCCCCCGGAATGCGCGGCTGATCGGGGCCGAAGATTTGCAGGTCCAATTCGCCTTTCTTGACCGAGACGCGCACCACACCACCCTTGGCCAGCTTGCCGAACAGAAGTTCCTCGGCCAGCGGCTTTTTGATGTGCTCCTGAATGACGCGGCCCAATGGGCGGGCGCCCATCTTGTCGTCATACCCTTTGTCGGCCAGCCACTCGGCGGCTTTGGGCGTCAGGTCGATGGTCACGTTGCGATCCAGCAATTGGGCTTCCAGTTGCAGAACGAACTTTTCAACCACTTGAAGAATAACCTCTTTCGGCAGCGGCGCGAACGAGATCACCGCATCCAGACGATTGCGGAATTCCGGCGTAAAGGTGCGCTCGATCGCGGCGGTGTCTTCGCCTTCGCGACGGTCACGGGCAAAGCCGATGGCGGCCTTAGCCTGTTCCTGCGCGCCCGCGTTCGAAGTCATGATCAGCACCACGTTGCGGAAATTCACCGTGCGTCCGTTGTGATCGGTCAGCTCGCCATGATCCATCACCTGCAACAGGATGTTGAACACGTCGGGGTGGGCTTTTTCGATCTCATCCAGCAGCAGCACGCAATGCGGATGCTGGTCGACGCCGTCCGTCAGCAGGCCGCCCTGATCGAACCCGACATAGCCCGGAGGCGCACCGATCAGTCGGGAAACTGCGTGTTTCTCCATGTACTCGGACATGTCAAAACGCAGCAGTTCAACCCCAAGCGTATCCGCCAGCTGTTTCGCGACTTCGGTTTTACCCACGCCGGTTGGGCCTGCGAACAGGTAGTTACCGATGGGTTTTTCAGGTTCGCGCAGACCGGCGCGGGCCAGTTTGATCGCGCTGGACAGCGCCACGATGGCGTCATCCTGACCAAATACCACCCGTTTCAGCGAGGCCTCGAGGTCTTTCAGAACCTCGGCATCGTCTTTGGTGACGTTCTTCGGCGGGATGCGTGCGATCTTGGCAACGACGGCCTCGATCTCTTTGACACCGATGGTCTTGCGACGCTTGCTTTCCGCGACCAGATGCTGTGCGGCACCAGCCTCATCAATCACGTCGATGGCTTTGTCCGGCAGTTTGCGGTCGTTGATATAGCGTGCCGCCAGCTCCACCGCCGTTTTGATGGCGTCGGCTGTGTACTTGATCTCGTGATGCTCCTCGAAATACGGCTTCAGGCCGCGCAGGATTTTCACGCTGTCCTCAACCGAAGGCTCATTCACGTCGATCTTCTGGAACCGGCGGCTGAGCGCGCGGTCTTTTTCGAAATGCTGACGGAACTCTTTGTAAGTGGTCGAGCCCATGGTGCGCAGCTTGCCCCCCTGAAGCGCAGGCTTCAGCAGGTTCGACGCATCCATCGCACCGCCGGACGTAGCTCCGGCACCGATCACGGTGTGAATTTCGTCGATAAACAGCACCGCGTCAGGGTGATCTTCCAACTCGGTCACGACCGCTTTCAGCCGCTCCTCGAAATCACCGCGATAGCGGGTTCCGGCCAGCAGAGCACCCATGTCCAGCGAGTAGATCGTTGTCTCAGACAGCACGTCGGGTGCTTCTCCGGCCACGATCTTATGGGCCAGACCTTCGGCGATGGCGGTTTTGCCCACGCCCGGATCACCCACCAACAGCGGGTTGTTCTTACGGCGGCGGCACAGAACTTGAATGCAGCGCTCAACCTCGTCGGCGCGACCGATCAGCGGGTCAACATCGCCTGCACGGGATTTGGCGTTCAGGTCTACGCAATACTTGCTGAGCGCGCTTTCCTTCTGCTCGCCCTCACTGGCGGCAGGCTGCACCTCATCCTCGACCTGATCCGCCCCCGAAACCGAGCGGTTTTCGCCATAGGCCGGATCCTTCGCCACACCATGGGCGATGAAGTTCACAGCATCATAGCGGGTCATGTCCTGTTCTTGCAGGAAATAGGCCGCGTTGCTTTCGCGTTCGGCAAAGATCGCGACCAGCACATTGGCACCGGTCACTTCGGTCCGGCCCGAGCTTTGCACGTGGATCGCGGCGCGCTGGATCACGCGTTGGAAGGCTGCGGTTGGCACCGCTTCGGACCCGTCGATATCTGTCACCAGATTGGACAGGTCTTCGTCAATGAATTCGACCAAGGTGCTGCGCAGTTCGTCCAGATCGACGCTGCACGCTTTCATCACGCGAATGGCGTCAGGTTCTTCCAGCAGCGCCAGAAGCAGATGTTCCAGCGTTGCGAATTCATGGCGCCGTTCATTCGCAGCCGCCAAGGCCGCGTGAATGGCTTGTTCTAATGTGCTCGAGAATGAAGGCACGCGGGTGCTCCTCTGTCTTGGGTCGGAACGGGGGCAGGCTTCGGCCGGAACCCCAATCCAACCATGTCCTCATACTATTAGAGTTTGGTTGATCGTGGCCCGGCTTCAAGGGTTTTCTTTCACTTGACAGTCACATTTCCTGTGACCGTGGCCGTGAGGGGTGGCAAATAAGCACTAGAATCGGTCTTTTCTAGCCCGGATTTCGGCAAATACATCAGCTGCGGG
This sequence comes from Ruegeria sp., assembly GCF_965221235.1. GTDB lineage: Bacteria > Pseudomonadota > Alphaproteobacteria > Rhodobacterales > Rhodobacteraceae > Ruegeria. Next base: position 767,089 of record NZ_CBDCRS010000004.1, on the reverse strand, counting down.
GGCGTTTTCCATGCTAAGATGGGCCTGAATTTCGGGATTTTCCGCGCGTAGGAAGGGGTTTGTCGCTTTTTCCAGCGCCAGAGACGACGGTACCGTAGGTGTTCCGGCGGCCCTTGCGCTTTCGATATCTGCGATGCGTTGTTTTAGTGCCGGGTTGTCCGGATCGACGGTAATGGCGAATTTTGCGTTGGACTGTGTATATTCGTGGCCCGAGTAGACAATTGTTTCGTCAGGCAGCGCGGCCAATTTGCTCAGCGACTCCCACATTTGGGCAGGGGTTCCTTCAAACAGGCGACCACATCCCAGCGCCATCAGGCTGTCGGCAGTGAACACCGCGTGGCTTTGCGGCATATAGAATGCGATATGGCCGACCGTATGCCCGGACACATCCATCACCTGAACCGGTTCGCTTCCGATCTCGAAGACATCGCCTTCTGACACCTGCTGATCCAGCGGTGGCAGGCGATACGCGTCGGCGGCGGCACCGATAACCTTGGCGGGGTGTTTTTCAAGAATACCGGCCAGACCATCCACGTGATCCCAGTGATGATGCGTCAGCAGCACGTGGCTAAGGGTCCAGGCGCGCGCATCCAGGGCCTCGAGAATCGGGCCTGGTTCGGGGGCGTCGACCAAAGCGGTCTGGCCACTGGCGGCATCATGCGCCAGAAAAGCGTAGTTATCACTGAGACATGGGATGGTAACGATCTCAAGAGGCATGGCCTTTTGCCCTTTCGTTGCTAGACTGCGCTCAGCTAAGCCGATTGACCGGGTGTCCGCAATGCATCTTGATGTGCAGGATCTGAGGAATTTCTACTACCGCAGCACGCTGGGCCGTGCGGCGCAGGCGGCGATCCGTGGGCGGCTGACCGAATTGTGGCCGGAAGCCAAAGGACAAACGGTTGCGGGATTTGGCTTTGCAGTGCCGTTGCTGCGTCCCTATCTGGTCGATGCGCGCCGGGTGATTGGCCTGATGCCCGGCCCTCAGGGGGTTATGCCATGGCCTGCCGGGATGCCCAATGTCTCAGTTCTGACAGAAGAAACCATGTGGCCAATAGAAACCGGGCATGTGGACAAGCTGGTGGTGATGCACGGGCTTGAGACGTCGAGCAGGCCAAATCAGTTGCTGGACGAATGCTGGAGAGTATTGGGACCAGGGGGCAGGGCGCTGTTTGTTGTGCCTCATCGTGCGGGTCTTTGGTCGCGGACGGACAAAACGCCCTTTGGCTTTGGGCGACCCTATTCCGCCTCGCAGTTGGAACATCAGCTGAAGGAACATCATTTCAGACCCGAAAACCATTGTTCGGCACTTTACCTGCCGCCGTCGTTTCGGCGGTTCTGGCTGAAATCCGGCAGTCTGATCGAGAAAACCGGTCAACGGATCCCGACCGTCATGGCTGGAGGCGTTCTGATGGTCGAGGTCACGAAACATATCCGCCCCCCAAGCGGCAGTGTCACCAAGGACACTCAGCGCCGTCCGATCAAAGCGCTGGACGGGTTGTTGAAGCCTGCCTGAGACATGCGGTGTTCGCCTGTGAAAATGCGGGAAAATGGTCACAGGAATCGCAAAAACCTGCACTTTGGTAACATTTTTCACCTCCGCCAATCGGACAAAAGGGTCGCACCCGGTGTAACCAATTGAAATTAAACAATTTGTGGATAAAGTCCTTCCCTTGATAATATATTGCTAGCTGAGTTCGGCTCTGCTACATCCCCGGTGATTTTGATCCCCGCCCTAAACGGACGGGGTTTCCTCACGCCCCAAGGTAGCGGCCGCTACCCAAAATCGGGGCCTCAAATATCGGAAGGGTGGACGTGTCCGAACCAGCTTCGATTTCCACAGGCATCGCCGAGCGCTATGCCACTGCGATCTTCGAGATCGCCAAAGAGAATAATGACCTCGCAGGTCTGGAATCCGGCATCAATGATCTGGCAGCAGCACTGGGCGAAAGCGCCGAGCTGCGCGACCTGATTGCATCGCCGCTGGTTTCGCGCGCTGAACAGGAAAGCGCCATTACAGCAGTCGCTGACAAAATGGGTCTGCACGCGATCCTGCGCAACACGCTGGGTCTGATGGCGCAGAAGCGCCGCCTGTTCGTGGTTCCTCAGCTGGTGCAGGTTCTGCGCGACATGCTGGCCGAAGAGCGCGGCGAAGTGACCGCCGATGTCGCCTCGGCCAAGGCGCTGACCAAGACACAACTGGAAAAACTGTCCAAGACGCTGTCCGAGCGTGTGGGCAAGACCGTGACAATCAATGCGACCGTGGATGAAAGCCTCATCGGCGGTCTTGTCGTTAAAGTGGGCTCGAAAATGATCGACAGTTCGATCCGTTCGAAGCTGAACTCCCTACAGAATGCAATGAAAGAGGTCGGATAAATGGGAATCCAAGCTGCAGAGATTTCTGCAATCCTGAAGGACCAGATCAAGAATTTTGGTCAGGAAGCCGAAGTGGCCGAGATCGGCCGCGTGCTGAGCGTCGGTGACGGGATTGCCCGTGTATACGGCCTGGACAACGTGCAAGCGGGTGAAATGGTCGAATTCCCCGGCGGCATCATGGGCATGGCGCTGAACCTGGAAAGCGACAACGTAGGTGTCGTTATCTTCGGTTCCGACCGTGACATCAAAGAAGGTGACACTGTTAAGCGCACCAACTCGATCGTGGACGTTCCGATTGGTGACGAACTTCTGGGCCGCGTTGTTGACGGTCTGGGCAACCCGCTGGACGGCAAAGGTCCGATCAACGCAACCAAGCGTGGCGTTGCAGACGTTAAAGCACCGGGCATCATCCCGCGTAAATCAGTTCACGAGCCGATGGCAACCGGCCTGAAATCGGTTGACGCGATGATCCCGATTGGCCGTGGCCAGCGGGAACTGATCATTGGTGACCGTCAGACCGGTAAAACCGCCGTGGCGCTGGACACCATCCTGAACCAGAAAACCTACAACGACGCAGCAGGCGACGACGAGTCGAAGAAACTGTACTGCGTTTACGTTGCGGTTGGTCAGAAGCGTTCGACCGTTGCGCAGCTGGTGAAGAAACTGGAAGAGTCCGGCGCGATTGAATACTCGATCGTTGTTGCCGCGACCGCGTCCGACCCGGCTCCGATGCAGTTCCTGGCGCCTTACGCCGCGACTGCGATGGCCGAGTACTTCCGTGACAATGGCCGCCACGCGCTGATCATCTATGATGACCTGTCGAAACAGGCCGTTTCGTATCGTCAGATGTCCCTGCTGCTGCGCCGTCCGCCCGGACGTGAAGCTTACCCGGGTGACGTTTTCTACCTCCACTCCCGTCTGCTGGAACGTTCGGCGAAGCTGAACGAAGACTTCGGCGCAGGCTCGCTGACCGCTCTGCCGGTTATCGAAACCCAAGGTGGTGACGTTTCGGCGTTTATTCCGACCAACGTGATCTCGATCACCGACGGCCAAATCTTCCTGGAAACCGAACTGTTCTACCAGGGCATCCGTCCTGCTGTGAACACCGGTCTGTCGGTTTCGCGTGTGGGCTCCTCGGCTCAGACCAACGCGATGAAATCTGTTGCTGGCCCGGTTAAACTGGAACTGGCTCAGTACCGCGAAATGGCTGCGTTTGCGCAGTTTGGTTCGGACCTCGACGCCGCAACTCAGCAGCTGCTGAACCGTGGTGCGCGTCTGACCGAGCTGATGAAACAGCCGCAGTACTCGCCGCTGACCAACGCGGAAATCGTCTGCGTCATCTTCGCGGGCACCAACGGTTACCTCGACAAGATCGACGTATCGGATGTTGGCCGCTACGAGGCCGGTCTGCTGGCGCACCTGCGCGGTAAGCACGCTGACCTGCTGACATGGCTCACCGACGAAGACCCCAAGATCAAAGGTGACGCGTCCGACAAGATCAAGGCAGCGATCGACGAATACGCCGCGACCTTCGCTTGATAGGAGGTTCCGATGCCTAGTCTGAAGGACCTTAAAAACAGGATCGAGTCGGTCAAATCGACCCGCAAGATCACCAAGGCCATGCAGATGGTCGCGGCAGCAAAACTGCGCCGCGCCCAGGAATCTGCCGAAGCCTCGCGCCCCTATGCCGAGCGGTTCAATGCCGTGATGGCGGGGCTGGCGGCTTCGGTCGGGGGCAGCGACAGCGCCCCCAAGCTGCTCCGTGGTACGGGCAGTGATGATGTCCATCTGCTGGTTGTGATGACAGCTGAACGCGGCCTGTGTGGCGGCTTCAACGCGAACATCGCCAAGCTTGCCCGCGCCAAAGCGGAAGAGCTGCGCGGCAAAGGCAAGACGGTCAAAATTCTGACCGTTGGCAAAAAAGGCCGTGACGCGATCAAGCGTGATCTGGGCGACTTGTTCGTCGGTCATGTCGACCTGAGCGAAGTCAAACGTATTGGCTACACCAATGCGCAGGACATCGCGAAGGACGTCCTGTCTCGCTTCGATGCGGGTGAGTTCGACGTTGCCACGATCTTCTACTCGAAGTTCGTCAACGTTGTGACCCAGATCCCGACGGCACAGCAGGTCATTCCCGCCTCGTTCGAGGACGAAGCGGCAGGTGACGATAGCGGTGCCATTTTCGACTACGAGCCCAGCGAAGAGGCCATTCTGGCCGACCTGCTGCCCAAGGGGGTTGCAACCGCGATCTTCTCGGCTCTGCTCGAAAACGGGGCGTCTGAACAGGGTGCACGGATGTCCGCGATGGACAACGCGACACGCAACGCGGGTGAGATGATCGACAAGCTGACGATCCAGTTCAACCGCTCGCGTCAGGCCGTGATCACCAACGAGCTGATTGAAATTATTTCCGGCGCCGAAGCGCTGTAAGAAAACCGGAGACGAAACATGGCGAATGCAAAAGGCAAAGTCACACAGATCATCGGGGCCGTCGTTGACGTGCAGTTCGAAGATCAGTTGCCTGAAATTCTGAACGCGCTGGAAACCACCAACAACGGCAAACGCCTGGTGTTGGAAGTTGCTCAGCACCTGGGTGAAAACACCGTCCGCACCATCGCGATGGACGCGACCGAAGGTCTGGTCCGTGGCGAAGTTGTTACCGACACCGGCGCACCGATCTCGGTTCCGGTTGGTAACGCAACTCTGGGCCGCATCCTGAACGTTGTCGGCGAGCCGATTGACGAAAAAGGCCCGGTAGAAGCATCAGAGGCCCGCGCGATCCACCAGCCCGCACCCGAGTTCGACGAACAGTCGACCGAGTCGGAAATCCTGGTCACCGGCATCAAGGTTGTTGACCTGCTGGCCCCTTACGCCAAAGGCGGTAAGATCGGCCTGTTCGGCGGTGCCGGCGTTGGTAAAACCGTTCTGATCATGGAACTGATCAACAACATCGCAAAAGTGCACTCGGGCTTTTCCGTGTTCGCGGGTGTTGGTGAACGGACCCGTGAAGGGAACGACCTGTACCACGAGATGATCGAATCGAACGTTATCAAGCCTGACAACCTGTCGGAATCGCAGGTGGCCCTGGTTTACGGTCAGATGAACGAACCTCCCGGAGCGCGTGCGCGTGTTGCTCTGACCGGTCTGACCCTGGCCGAGCAGTTCCGTGACCAATCCGGTACCGACGTTCTGTTCTTCGTCGACAACATCTTCCGCTTCACGCAGGCGGGTTCCGAGGTTTCGGCTCTGCTGGGTCGTATTCCTTCGGCGGTGGGCTACCAGCCGACACTGGCCACCGACATGGGCGCCCTGCAGGAACGCATCACCTCGACCAAGTCGGGCTCGATCACCTCGGTTCAGGCGATTTACGTGCCTGCGGACGACCTTACCGACCCCGCGCCGGCAACTTCGTTCGCCCACTTGGACGCGACTACCGTTCTTAACCGTGCGATCTCGGAAAAGGGTATCTACCCTGCGGTTGACCCGCTCGACTCGACCTCGCGTCTGCTCGACCCGGCCATCGTTGGTGAAGAGCACTACAAGGTTGCGACCGACGTTCAGCAGATCCTCCAGCGCTACAAGTCGCTGCAGGACATCATCGCCATCCTCGGCATGGACGAACTGTCGGAAGAAGACAAACTGACCGTTGCCCGTGCCCGTAAGATCGAGCGCTTCCTGTCTCAGCCGTTCGACGTGGCCGAAGTCTTCACCGGTTCGCCGGGCGTTCAGGTTCCTCTGGACGTGACCATCGCATCGTTCAAAGCTGTTGTGGCTGGCGAATACGATCACCTGCCCGAAGCGGCCTTCCTGATGGTTGGCGGCATCGACGACGTGATCGCCAAAGCCGAGAAGATGGCCGCAGAAGCCGCCTAAGGAGTATCCCTGATGGCAAACACAATGCAATTCGACCTCGTCAGCCCCGAGCGGAGCCTAGCTTCGCTTGAGGCCACCGCGGTCCAGCTACCCGGCGCGGACGGGGACATGACGGCGATGCCCGATCATGCCCCCACGATTACCACGCTGCGTCCGGGCATCCTGAAGGTCGAAGCACCCGCAGGCGCCAGCGAGTATCTGGTGACCGGTGGGTTTGCTCAGATCAACGGCGATGGCCTGTCGGTTCTGGCCGAAAAGGCCATTCCGGTTGCCGAAGTGACCCGGTCGCATCTGGATGACCTGATCGCCGAAGCGCGCGCCTCGCACGAGGCGGCAAAAGAAGGCGATGACCAAACCATCGTTGACGACGCCGCCAAGCTGTTGGCCGACATGGAAGCCTTGGGAACGCATATGAGCCTGTAACGGCTTGTTGTAATTAGATCATTTAAAATGGCTCCGTCCTGCGGGGCCGTTTTTTTGTCGTGATTTCGCCCAGGCTTGGGGATAGGCTGCATTCATTATTATACAGATGACAAGTATGAAGACGTTTCAAACCCATCCCATTGGTATTGATCAGGGCGAGGCCGTCCTGTTTTCTGAATTCGGCAACGGCGGCGACATGTGGACCGGGGAAGGCCCCCGCGAGCGTCGCACAGAAATCCGGTTTAAAGAGGGGTTCAGAACGCCCCCGGTGGTGCAGATTGGCATATCTCTGTGGGATGTCGACACCACATCGGCCCTGCGTGCCGAGGTTCAGGCCGAGAGTATCACCGCCGAAGGGTTCAACGCGATTTTCCGCACCTGGTCCGATACCCGCATTGCCCGCATTCGGGTGGCGTGGACCGCGATCGGAGAAGTGGCGCATGCCGATGATTGGAATATTTCTTAGCGGCTGTGTGCCGGTAAGCAGGCAGGGTCGCCATAACATAGGAATTTTAGTGGTATGACCGACAAGAGCATCGAAATCTATTACGACATCTCAGAGGTCCCCGGTATCACCAACGGAAGCCCCTCTATTTCCAAGGCGCTGGACTTCCGAAATGCAGCGATGGAGCATATCGAACAGGCTTTGTTGGACGCGGGGCTTGGGGAATGGTCCGGTGCAGAAATCGGGTCAGGCGAGGTGAATTTTGGGTTCGTTGTCACAGATTTTGATCTTGCGGAACAAACAGTCCGGCAGGCTGTCGCAGGAACACGTTTCTCAAACATCCGCGAGATAGAACGGTATGAGTTTTCAACCGAAGATTATGACAATGATGTCGGTGCAGAGATAAACTCAAAGCCACTGGGGGTATGGGGGATTCTGAGTGTTCTGTTGTTCCGGCGCGTTCCGAAACGTTTCAGGGGTACCGAATAACGCAGCTCAAGGGCAGGGTATCAATACCCTGCCTTTTCGATGAGGAACCATTGACCGGGGCGCTTTAGTTGTCTTGCGGTTCAATCATATCGACGCGGGTTGCGTGGCGGCCACCTTCGAATTCGGCCCCCAGAAACGCATCAACAATATCCAGCGCAGTACCTTCACCAACAACGCGGGCCCCGATGGACAGCATGTTGGCGTTGTTGTGCTGGCGGATCATCCGGGCCGAGAACGTATCGGAACACACGCCGCAGCGGATACCGGGCACTTTGTTGGCCGCCATCATGATACCCTGACCGGTGCCGCACAGCACAATCCCAAGGGCGCAATCGCCCGAGGCAATCGCTTCGGCAGCAGCCTTGCCGTGCAGGGGGTAATGCGTGCTTTCCGGGGTGGTGGGGCCGATATCGACCACGTCCCACCCCTGAGCGGCGATGTGATTGGCCACGGCCTGACGCAGTTCGATGGCTGCGTGGTCGCTGGAGAGAACAATGCGTTTGCTGGCGGTCACGGAAACGTCCTGCCTTTATGTCTGAGATTGGATAGGGCGGTCCGATTGGGCCACCCGTTGGGATCAGTCCATGTGGTACATGGATTCGTAGATCGGCGTCAGGGTCTTGTCCTCGAACAGCGAGGACACGCTGGTGCCGTTCCAGATGTTCAGGATCGCCTGCGTAAAGATCGGAGCGGTCGGAACGATGCGGATGTTCTTGGCCTTGTTGATCTCGGGCGTTGGTTGGATCGTATCGGTCAAAACCAGAGACTTCATGACCGAGTTCGTCACACGCTCGACCGCGGGGCCGCTCATGACGCCGTGAGTGATGTACGAGTGGACCTCTTTGGCGCCGTTATCCAGCAGAACCTGAGCCGCTTTGCAGAGCGTTCCGGCGGTGTCGCACATGTCGTCGACGATCAGACAGATCTTGTCTTTGACATTGCCGATCACGGTCATCTCAGCCACTTCACCCGCCTTTTCGCGGCGCTTGTCCACGATCGAAAGGGGGGCATTGATACGTTTGGCCAGTTCGCGGGCCCGGGCCACACCGCCGACGTCGGGCGAGACGACCATGATCTCATCCAGACTATCCTTGAACTGATGTTTCACATCCAAGGCAAAGATTGGCGAGGCGTAGAGGTTGTCCACCGGGATATCAAAGAAACCCTGAATCTGGGCAGCGTGCAGGTCCATGGTCAGAACCCGTTCAATTCCCGCTCCGGTCAGCATGTTAGCGACCAGTTTGGCGGAAATGGGCGTGCGCGCCTTGGTGCGGCGATCCTGACGGGCATAGCCGAAATAGGGAATTACAGCAGTGATACGCTGAGCCGACGACCGGCGCAAAGCGTCGGCGATGATCAACAGCTCCATCAGGTTGTCATTGGCCGGGTTCGAAGTCGGCTGAACGATGAACATATCCTCGCCCCGAACATTCTCGAACACTTCGACGAAAATCTCGCCGTCGTTGAATCGTTCGACCCGTGCATCGACCAGACCCTGATCAATGCCCCGATACAGGCTCAGTCGGCGGGCAATGGATTCGGCAAGCGGAAGGTTTGCGTTCCCAGCGATAAGCTTGGGTTCGTTGAGTGTCGGCATCGGCTGAAGGTCCCCGGGCAGCAATGGCAAATGTGACAGATTCGTGATGTTGACACCGCTTAGCATGGCCTTACCGTCCAGCAAAGATTTTGCAGCGGAGAAAAGTGCTCATGGCCGACATTGATTACTATTTTGCGACACTCTCGCCATTCACATATCTGGCAGGGTCCAGGCTGGAAGAAATCGCGGCCAAACATGGCGCAACAATCAACTACAAACCGCTGGACATCATGGCGCTGTTTGCGCGCACCGGGGGCACTCCGCCCAAGGATCGGCACAAATCCCGGATTGAGTACCGTGCGCAGGAATTGGTGCGGCAGTCCGGCACGCTGGGGCTGCCGTTCAACCTGCAACCGGCGCATTGGCCGACGAATATGGCGCCGTCTTCATACGCGGTGATTGCGGCAGTCAAGGATGGATCTGGCGATGTGGGCAAACTGGTCCAATCCTTCCTGCGCGCCTGCTGGGCCGAGGAAAAGGACATCGCGCAGGATGAAGTGATCCGCGATTGCCTGACGCAAGCGGGTTTTGATCCCAGCCTCGCCGATAGTGGACTGCTGGTCGGAGCCGAAACCTATGCCGCCAATCTGGAAGAGGCTGTGGACCGCGGCGTCTTTGGCGCGCCGTTCTACATCACCGAAGATGATCAGAGGTTCTGGGGACAGGATCGACTGGACGATCTGGACCGGCATCTGGCCACTATGAAGGGCGCTTAAAGCAGGGCGAGGAACTGGTCGATATCGTCTGCGCTGATCGACCAGTCACAGACGAGGCGGCAGGCGAGGGGTTCTTCGTCATCTGCCCCGTTCAATTCAGCGCCCCATAGGTGATAGACCGCTCCGGCCTCGTGCAATTGTTTGTGCCGGGCGCGGGAAAACTCAGCAAAGACCATATTGGCCTGCGGTTCATGCAGAAAGGACGCGCCTTTGGCACGCAGACCATCAACCAGACGCGCGCAGTTGTCGTTTGCTTGGCGGGCCATTTGCAGCCACAGGTCGTCTTTCAGATAAGCTGCCATCTGGGCGGACAGGTATCGGTGTTTCGAAAACAGATGCGCACCGCGCTTGCGGCGCAGCTCGAATTCCCAGGCTTTGGCTTCGTCAAAGAAGACGACCGCCTCAACCCCCATGAGTCCGTTCTTGGTACCGCCAAAGCTGACCGCGTCCACACCCGATTTCCAGGTCATCTCAGCCGGGGAACAGTCCAGCGCGACAAGCGCATTGGTTAACCGCGCGCCATCCAGATGGACGGGCAGGTTGTATTCCTTCGCCACACCGCACAGTGCCTGCAACTCGCCCAGCGAATAGACTGAGCCGCGTTCGGTCACCTGCGTGATCGACACAGGGCCGCGCTGCGGGCCATGCACGCCACGAGTTTCCTCGGCCAGAATCGACCGACGCAAGGCTTCGGGGTCCATCTTGTCGTCGCCCGGAACAAGCGTCAGCTTTGCACCGCTGTAGAATTCCGGCGCGTTGCACTCATCTTCGTGGATATGCGCGACCGGAGAGCAAAAGATCGTCTCCCACGGGTTTGTCAGCGTCGACAGCGCCAGCACGTTGGCTGCCGTCCCTGTGGCCACCAGATATACCGCTGCGCCCGGAGCCTCAAAAATACCACGAATGCGATCCCGCACCTCGTTCATCAGAGTGTCGGCCCCGTAGGCCATCTGATACCCCTGATTGGCTTCGTTCAATGCGGCCATGACTTGCGGGTGAACCGGGCCGGAATTGTCAGAGGCGAAGTACATCAGTTGGGCTCCTCGATTATATAGTCTTCCCACTCTTCCATGGGGGTTTCGAACTCAGACACCGTGCGTCCCTGAACCGAGACTCCGGCGGCATGCACGCTGTCCGGCGTACCAGATATCAAAGGGTGCCAGTCGTAAAGAGGTTTCCCTTCCCACAGCAGACGATAGGCGCAGGTTTGCGGCAGCCAATAGGCGTGGTCGTCGATGTTATCGGGCTTCATCACGATACATTCCGGCACGAATTGGTGACGGATGTCGTATTGCGTGCAGCGGCAGCTTTCATCGTCCAGCAGGCGGCAAGCGACGCAGGTGAGGGCGACTTCGCCGGTGTCCTCATCCTCCAGCTTGTTCAGACAGCATTTGCCGCAGCCGTCGCACAGCGCTTCCCATTCGCGCTGGTTCATCTTGGTCAGCGGCTTGCGCTCCCAGAAACGCGCGCTTAGGCCGTTGCGGTCAATCGGGTCTGTGGTCATACCGCTGCCAGCCGGGCGCGGGCCTTGTCGCAATCAGCGTCCATCTGCGCGATCAGGCCGTCCAGACCATCAAAGGTCATTTCGGGGCGAAGGTACTCAACCAGCCCGACAGATAGGGTGGAGCCATAAAGGTCGCCTGAAAAATCGAACAGGAAGGTTTCGATATTGGGCACTTCGCCATTAAACATCGGCCGCGTGCCGACCGAGGCCGCCCCGTGGTAGCTGCCCTGATGCGGGCCGTCCAATACATCAACCAGCACCGCGTAGACGCCGAATTTCGGCGGGTGCAGTCCTTCGATTGACATATTTGCGGTTGGAAAGCCCAGCTCGCGCCCGCGCTGTTCCCCGCCGATCACTTCGCCTTCGATCCGGTGCCAGTGACCCAGCATTGAGGCGGCGTCGTGGGGGCGACCCTCGGTAAGCGCAGTACGGATCGCAGTAGAGGACACAACATTCTCGGACCGCTCCATCAGCGGCGCAATCGTGACGCCAAAGCCCATCTCTTGCCCAAATCGAACCATGTCCTCAGCCGTGCCACTGCGGCCTTTGCCGAAACAAAAATCGGCTCCGACGACCACATGCGACAGGCCCAGGCCGTCGCAGATAACGTTGCGGGCGAACTCGTCCGGTGTCAGCCCTGCCAGAGCGGCGTTGAAGGGCAGTTCGTACAGTTTCTGAACCCCCAGCTTTTCCAAACGGTGCGCACGCGCGTTGCCGCGCATCAGGCGAAAGGGCGGGGTGTCGGGGGCAAAGTACTCGCGCGGGTGCGGCTCAAAGGTCAACACCCCCAGCGGTGCGTCGGGCGCGGCCTTCCGCGCCAGTTCGATCACCGACTGGTGGCCGATGTGAACGCCGTCAAAATTCCCGATCGCCACACTGGCGCCGCGGTCCTGAGGCTCGGTGAATTGAAAATCCCGGATGATGCGCATGAGGGTTTGCGTAGCGGGGCTGGGGAACATGTTCAAGCGTCAGAATGAATTTTGACGATGCTGGAGCACACATACCAACAACCGCTTCCCGATTGGGCAGCGTCGACCGTGAATTCTGATTGCCGACAACTGCTTGAGTTCAAAAAAATTCTAAGTGTAGACTGAAAGCCTGACCTACGGGAACGCGGTGTTCCGGGTTGGGAACCTGACGCGGTTCAGGGGAACCCGGCAAAGGAGGCATAGCTGTGTACAGATTGCGATTGTTCGCGATACGCCATGCCCGTTCTTTCGAGTGGATATACAAGTGTGTCGAACGGGGCATGGTCGCGCTGGATCCGGTATTCGCAAAAATCGGGTACAACCGCGTGGAACGCCCCATTGCGTTGGTCGAAAAAGGTGTGAAGACTCTGTTGTTCGACTGCAAAATGTGCGGACAATGCGTTTTGTCTTCGACCGGAATGTCCTGCCCGATGAACTGCCCGAAGCAATTGCGCAACGGCCCATGCGGCGGCGTGAGGCCCGGCGAGTTCTGCGAAGTGAAGCCCGACATGAAATGCGTTTGGGCCTTGGCGTGGGACGGGGCCAGTCGAATGCGCGACGGATCTGACAAGATAAAGGAAGTGTTGCCGCCGGTTGAGCATACATTGCGCGGCTCGTCCTCTTGGCTGCGGGTCAGTCGGGAAATCGCGGCGAAAGAACGCAAGGCCCGGGATGCAGCGCGCGAGACGCTGGCTCAGGCGTTTCCCGAGGCACGCAAGAACGAACCGTCCGCTGCGCCACTGGCCGCCGAACCGCCTAACGCGGTGAACCGGGAACTGAAGAAATGAGCGATACGCGACATGGTGAAGTAGAAGCCACAGGCTATGTCCCGGTGCCCGAGGGATACGTGTCGCACAGTCGGTTAGAGAGGGTCTTGCGCTCGGGCCGTTTTGCGGTGACAGCAGAATTGAACCCACCCGACAGCGCCGATCCAGAGGATGTGTTCCAGGCCGCGCAGCCTCTGGGCGAAGTGGCAGATGCAATCAATGCGACCGACGCTTCGGGGGCCAACTGTCATATGTCGTCGATCGGGATTTGCGCGCTACTGACACGGGCGGGATATTCGCCGGTCTATCAGATCTCCTGCCGCGACCGGAACCGGATCGCAATTCAAGGCGATGTGCTGGGGGCGGCTGCTCTGGGTGTTAGCAATGTTTTATGCCTGACGGGAGACGGCGTTGGCGTCGGAGACCAGCCCGGGGCTAAGCCGGTGTTCGATTTTGACTCACTTACGTTGTTGCGCACTATTCGAACCATGCGCGACCACGGAACGTTTCTGTCCGGTCGCAAGATCACACGTCCACCGCAACTGTTTCTGGGGGCGGCAGAGAACCCCTGCATTCCGCCTTATGACTGGCGTCCGGACCGGCTGGCAAAGAAGGTTGAGGCCGGGGCAGAGTATATTCAGACCAACTATATCTATGACATTCCGCTGTTTGAAAAATTCATGACTCGGGTGCGGGATAGCGGTTTGGACAAAAAGGTTTTCATAATCGCAGGGGTTGGTCCGATTGCATCGGCACGTGCAGCGCGATGGATGCGCAGCAATGTGCCCGGAGTTCACATTCCGGATACGGTCATTGAACGGATGGAGAAAGCTGACAAGTCAGCCGACGAGGGTAAGAAAATATGCGTTGAGCTGATCCAGCAGATTCAGGAAATCGCCGGGGTTTCAGGGGTGCATGTTATGGCCTACCGGCGCGAACACTTGGTTTCTGAAATCATAATGGAATCCGGTGCTTTGAAGGGGCGCAAGCGTACACGCAAAACCTGATGGGCCTCAGTGGCGACGTGAGTGATATGCGGGCATCAAACAAAAATGGCGCCGAACGGGCGCCTTTTGACTTAATTTTCACGTAGATCAGTCGAACTTGCGTGATGGTGCCAGAACCATCGCTTCGCCGATCAGAACCTTTTTGCCGTCAACGGCGCAGTGGCAATCCAGCTTCACGCGACGCTTGGCAAAATCAATGTCGATCACCTTGACCTCGGCATAGACCATGTCGCCAGGGCGCACGGGAGCGAGGAACTTGAGCGATTGGCCCATATAGACCGTGCCGTGACCCGGTAGTTGTTCGCCGATCACGGCCGAGATCAGACCTGCCGTCAGCATGCCATGCGCGATGCGCCCCTCGAAGATCGTGTCGCGGGCATAGTCGTCATCCAGATGCACCGGATTCCGGTCGGTTGAGACCTGAGCGAACATCTCGATATCCTCGTCCGTCACCACTTTGCGCAGGTAACGGGTCATGCCCATCTCGATGTCCTCGATACAGATCGTGCCGCGCGGAAGATTGTCCAACATGTCGCCCTCACTTAAATCCGTTGGGCAACAAAACAATCAAAGTTACCCCTGTTCGGCAACTTTATTACTTCGCAAGCGCAGAAAATCAAGCCTTTTCTGCTTAGCGAAGGCGGCCAATTGTATACGTGGGATTGATATTTTCCCTTGCGATATAATCGGTTAGGGATTCGTGGTGCGGATGGTGCTCAGTTTTTGTTTCTGCGGCCGCCAATCCACCCGAGATGAACAGAGAATCAATCCCTTCTCCCATACCGCCCAGAATGTCGGTATGCGGGCCATCTCCGATCACCAGAATGTCGCCATCGGGGATGTCGTGACCCAGTTCCTGCAACCGGCGGCGCGCCAGATCATAGATCGGCGGATGCGGTTTGCCGAAATACAGGCTTTCACCACCCATCTCGGTGTAAAGCTTTGCCAGAGCGCCAGCACACCATTCCCGAACCTCGCCCCGGTCGACCACAATGTCAGGGTTCGCACAGAGCAGTTTCATGCCCTTCTGCTTGGCATATAGGAAATCCGGGCGGTTCACCGCAGGGTCCGCCATCGGATCAAACGGGCCACAGCAGACGATGCCCTCGGCCTCATCCAGAGGGACTCGTTCGATATGGATCGGGTGATGCAGTATTTTTAGAGGCTCGAAGAAACCGGCGTCGCGCTGCCACTCCCCCATGAAATAGACCTTGTGACCGACGGCCCCGCGGAACATCGCGGACCGCGCGGAATCTCCGCTGGTGGCGATGGTGTCATAGGCGTCAGCCGGCACATTGAACTGGCCTAACTGCACGGCCACGCCAGCGCGCGGTTTCGGAGAATTTGTGACCAAAACAACAACCCCGCCCCGCGCGCGGTAATCCTGCAATGCAGCGACGGCCTCGGGGAACGCTGTGATGCCATTGTGGACGCAGCCCCAAAGATCGACGAACAGTGCTTTGTAACGGTCGGATACTTCTGAAAGCGAATGGATGATCTGGGTCATTGGGTCTCTTTCGGCACAGGACTGCGTATTGCCAAGGCTATGGCAGAGCTTGAGCCGATTTTCCAGAGCCTCGGAAAAAGGAAAAAGGCGGCCAAACCGGACGCCTTTTAAAAGCAGTTGTGTATTGATCAGACCTTAAGGTTCGGGATGATCTGTTTTTTGCGGCTCATGACGCCGGGCAGGACAACGGCATCGCCGTCGACGGATGCGCCAAAGCTCTTCTCGGCAACGCCCTTCACCAGATCGTTCGGCACCAGCAGGGTGGCTTCTTCGTTCAGGATGTCGACCACGAACAGCAGAACCTGATCGACGCCGTCTTCCTTGGCAACATCAACCATCGAGTCCGCCAGGCTGGCCTTGCGGTCCAGCACAACGCCCGGTGCAGTGGTTTCCAGAACCGAAACGCGGAACTTGGTGCCGTCGACTTCGTATTCCTTGCTGTCCATGCGGATCAGTTCGGCATCCGAGAACGAGGATACGTCCGATTTCGCTGCGAACATTTCTGCCGCATAGGCCGAGATATCCAGTTCCAGTTCCGCCGCCAGCTTTTCGGCCACTTCGCGGTCATGCGCGGTGGTGGTGGGCGAGCGGAATTCCAGCGTGTCGGACAGGATGCAGGTCAGTGCCGCGCCTTTGATGGCGTCGGGCATCTTGGCGGCGTCATCGCCCATCAGGTCGACCATGATGGTTGCGGTACAGGCCAGAGGGCGCACGGTGATGTCGATCGGGCCTTTGGTCTCAATCCCGCCAACCAGCTTGTGGTGGTCGATGATGGCGCGGATATCAGCGTCGTTGATATTGGCAGGCAGCTCGGCCGGGTTGTTGGTGTCCACGATCACCACCGGAGTGTCTGCGGCCAGATCGCCAAGGATGCGCGGCTTGGGCAGATCCCAGTTTTCCAGCATGAAAGCGGCTTCGGTGTTGGGTTCGCCCAACAGAACAGGCTCGGCCTGTTCGCCTTTGACTTCGTTCAGATACCAGGACCACAGGATCGGCGAGCCTGTGGAGTCGGTATCGGGGGATTTGTGGCCAAAAACTAGGGTTGTCATGTCAGCGTCCTGAGGATGGTAGATTTGCGCGCCTTATAGGTCGGTCTGCCGGGGTTGTCACCCGGCAGTGATCACGCTGCGACGGTTGGTCTGAGATCGCCCGATTGGTCAGAACGGAGCACGGGTCAGCGTGTAGCCCGCCGACTGCAATTGGTTCAGCAAACCGTGCTCATCGCTCAGATGTCCGGCCCCGACCGCGATAACTGCGGTTTGGTCCTGAATGTTCAGAATGTGCTTCATCCAGTTGTTGTTGCGTTCAATCAGCAGCTGGTTCTCGAACCCGTCCCATTCCTCGTCAAAAATCTCTTGCGATAAGCCCGAGGTTTCACGGCCCTGCAAACGTGCGAGTTGAATAATCTGACCATGTTGTTCCTCGATATAGGCGTTGGCCATGGTGGCAAGCTGGTCTTCGCTGCCAGCAAAGGCGTCGGCCATGCGGACGAGGGACTGCACCTGTTTCTCAATCGGGTGGCTGTTGAACATGGTCATCAGATCCTCGACCTGTTCAAGCGAGTGCTGCGGAATGTCATATTCATTGGCCATATCGGTCAGGCGCGCGTCCATTCCATAGTCGGCATCCGGGTCCTGGGTCATGCAGGGTGGGATGCCCAGCATCATGCTCAGGAACCATGGGCGCATTTTCGCGGCCATCCAGCTGGGAATACCACGATCGGCCAGTCCGCTAGAGAGGGCGGCCCAGTCCTCTTCGGGCATCAGTTCGATCAGGGTCGGGCCGGATGTGATCATGACCGGGCTCATGTCCTTTGCCAGACTCTGCTCGAACGCCTTTATTTCGTCTTGCGTCACTTCAAAATAGAAGGCGTCGGCTTCGCTCAGGACTGGCGTCAGGCGTTTGACCACGGCGCCCATACGCGGATCGCTGGTGTGCAGAGTTCCGATCAGGTGCAGGACGGCGTCGTCTTTGGTTGCGATCCAGTGATTGCCCTCGGTGAACGGAGTGTTGGCAATGGCCGCTTGCAGTTCGGATTGAATTTCCGGCGTCAGGTTCGCCCGCAAATCCTGCCCCTCGCACGCGGCGTGGGCGCTGATGGGCAGCAGTAAAGAGAAAAGGAAGAACAGAAAACGCATCAGGGCCACCGGTTGAACTTGCAATTGGAATATGGTGCGACCTTGCCGTGGCAAAGGCATGGGTGCAAGCGGCGAGGGACAGGGCGGTTGCAACTGTGTCTGGCATTCCACAGCAATTTCCCTAGCATGAAGCCATGGAGCGTGAGCAGGATCTTTATCCGCCCATTAAGGCGCTGTTAGAGCGTCAGGGCTATACCGTCAAAGGCGAGGTCGGTCCGGCCGATATCGTGGCCGTGCGCGGTGAAGATGAGCCAGTGATTGTCGAGCTTAAGCTTCGGTTTTCACTGGCATTGTTCCATCAGGCCATCACTCGGCTGAAAATCACCGATCAGGTTTATATCGCTGTTTGCAAACCCAAGGGACGCACCGCCCGACGGGCTTTGAAAGACAATCTTGCCCTGTGCCGACGTCTGGGGCTTGGCCTGATCACGGTGCGTGCGGACGGTACGGTCGAGGTGCAGTGCGATCCCGGACCCTATGCCCCACGCAAAGAGAAGGCTCGCGCGGCGCGGTTGCTGCGAGAGTTCGACCGGTTGCAGGGCGACCCCAACGCAGGCGGAGCAACCCGGCACGGGATTGTCACGGCCTATCGGCAGGACGCGTTGAAATGCGCGGCTCATCTGGCGGAATGCGGTGCCACCAAAGGGTCCGAGGTGGCAAAGGCAACCGGAGTCGCTGAGGCCACGCGCCTGATGCGTGACAATCACTACGGGTGGTTCGACAAGGTTGAAAAGGGCGTCTATGGCCTGACCGAAGCCGGGCAAGAGGGTTTGAAACACTGGGCCTACAGCTGGGAGCAGCCTGTCTGACGCTGATTGCCAAAAAATCCATCACAGCTTGTTGACTCGGGGATTTGAACTCCCTAGCTATGCGTCGTTATCACTCACACACTCCGAGTGCTAACGCCTCGTCGGAAGGCGAGGGGAGGATAGATAAACTTTGAGCCCAAGGAGCTACAAAGATGGCATTGAAACCGCTTCATGACCGTGTGCTGGTTCGCCGTACCGAAAGCGAAGAGAAAACCGCAGGCGGCCTGATCATTCCTGACAGCGCAAAAGAAAAGCCCAGCGAAGGCGAAGTCGTCGCAACCGGCGAAGGCGCGCGCAAGGACAGCGGCGAGCTGATCGCAATGGCTGTTAAAGCTGGCGACAAGATCCTGTTCGGCAAATGGTCGGGCACCGAGGTTCAGGTCGACGGCGAAGAGCTGCTGATGATGAAAGAAAGCGACATCATGGGGATCATCGAGTAAGCCGTCGCGCTTCTTCTGATCTTCATTCCAAACTTATTTCTCAAGGAGAAACGACATGGCTGCAAAGGACGTCAAGTTCGACACCGATGCCCGTAACCGCATGCTGGCAGGCGTAAACATCCTGGCCGATGCTGTTAAAGTGACCCTGGGCCCCAAAGGCCGCAACGTGGTTCTGGATAAATCCTTCGGCGCGCCGCGCATCACCAAAGACGGTGTTTCGGTTGCCAAGGAAATCGAACTGGAAGACAAGTTCGAAAACATGGGCGCGCAGATGGTGAAAGAAGTCGCCAGCCGCACCAATGACGAAGCCGGCGACGGCACCACCACCGCAACCGTTCTGGCTCAAGCCATCGTTCGCGAAGGTCTGAAGCAGGTTGCAGCGGGCCTGAACCCGATGGACCTGAAGCGCGGCATCGACCTGGCGACCGCCAAGGTTGTTGAAGGCATCAAAGACGCGTCGCGCGAAGTCAAAGACTCGGCCGAAGTTGCTCAGGTTGGCACCATCTCGGCCAACGGCGAAGCCGAAATCGGCCAGCAGATCGCAGACGCGATGCAGAAGGTTGGCAACGAAGGCGTTATCACCGTCGAAGAAAACAAAGGTCTGGAAACCGAGACCGATGTTGTCGAAGGTATGCAGTTCGACCGCGGCTACCTGTCGCCTTACTTCGTCACCAACGCAGACAAGATGATCGCAGAACTCGACGATTGCATGATCCTGCTGCACGAAAAGAAACTGTCCTCGCTGCAGCCGATGGTTCCGCTTCTGGAACAGGTGATCCAGTCGCAGAAACCTCTGCTGATCATCGCGGAAGATGTTGAAGGCGAAGCGCTGGCAACTCTGGTTGTCAACAAACTGCGCGGCGGCCTGAAAATTGCTGCTGTCAAAGCACCGGGCTTCGGCGATCGCCGCAAAGCCATGCTGCAGGACATCGCGATCCTGACTGGTGGTCAGGTCATCTCGGAAGATCTGGGTATGAAGCTTGAGTCCGTCACCATGGACATGCTGGGCACCGCCAAGAAGATCGAGATCACCAAAGACGAAACCACCATCGTTGACGGTGCAGGCGAGAAAGCCGAGATCGAAGCACGTGTTGCTCAGATCCGCACTCAGATCGAAGAAACCTCGTCGGATTACGACCGTGAGAAGCTGCAAGAGCGCGTTGCCAAACTGGCAGGTGGTGTTGCCGTGATCCGCGTCGGCGGCATGACCGAAGTTGAAGTGAAAGAGCGTAAGGACCGTGTGGACGATGCTCTGAACGCGACCCGCGCTGCTGTGCAGGAAGGCGTTGTCGTCGGCGGTGGTGTTGCTCTGGTTCAGGCCGGTAAAGCACTGGAAACTCTGGAAGGCGCAAACGCTGACCAGAACGCAGGCATCAACATCGTTCGTAAGGCAATCGAAGCACCTCTGCGCCAGATCGCCGAGAACGCAGGTGTCGACGGTGCGGTTGTTGCTGGCAAGGTTCGCGAAAGCGGCGACGCAGCATTCGGCTTCAACGCGCAGACCGAAGAATATGGCGACATGTTCTCGTTCGGCGTGATTGACCCGGCCAAAGTTGTCCGTACCGCTCTGGAAGATGCGGCATCGGTTGCTGGCCTGCTGGTCACCACCGAAGCAATGGTTGCTGACAAGCCGCAGAAAGATGCGCCTGCTGCAGGCGGCATGCCCGACATGGGCGGCATGGGCGGCATGATGTAATCGGCCCACGCCTAGTGGTAAGAATAGCGGGGTCGCCTTTGGGCGGCCCCGTTTCGTTTTGAATAGCTGCTATGCGCCTATGCCTCTGGCAGAGGAACTTTGGAATAGAAGAAGCCTATGGCGCATGGCGCAGGAATGTGAGTGTGCAAACCATGCGGATCGGGTTATGCGGTTGATATGAGATTGTTTCTGCTGACCGCCCTGACCATGTGCGCCTTTGCGGCGAATTCGATCCTGAACCGTCTGGCTATTGACAGCGGCGCCAGTGATCCCGCCGGTTTTGCCGTCGTCCGGGTTTTGGCAGGGGCTTTGGTTTTGGCGTTTCTGGTCTGGTTGCGTGGCGGACACTTGCCATTGTTGAGCCGTCGCCGCATCGCGGGGGCAGGGGCATTGTCGCTCTATATGATCGGGTTCTCAGTGGCATATCTGACATTGGATGCCGGGCTTGGCGCGCTGATCCTGTTCGGTGTTGTGCAGATCGCCATGTTCACGGTCACGTCGATTGCAGGGAATATGCCGCAGGTTCGTCAGGCCAGCGGTGCCGTGATTGCTCTGGCAGGGTTGGCATATGTGCTTTGGCCGTCGGGCGCGGTGCAGGTCAATCCGGTTGGAGCCGCGCTGATGGTAGCGGCGGGGATTGGCTGGGCGATCTATACTCTGGTGGGCCGGTTCGAGCCGGATGCGCTGGCCGGAACGGCGGCCAACTTTGTGGTTGCCTTGCCGATAACAGCGCTGGCTTTGTTCGCAACAGGGATTGAGTGGCATATGTCGCTGGCCGGATATGCTCTGGCGACCTTGTCTGGCGGTGTTACATCAGGTCTGGGATACGCGCTTTGGTACCGCGTCCTGCCGCAGCTGGCGCCCGCCACAGCGGCAGTTGTTCAACTGAGCGTCCCGATTATCGCCATCGCCGGAGGGGTTGCCATTTTGGGCGAAGCCATCAATCTACGCCTGATCCTTGGTACCGTGTTGGTTCTTGGGGGCATTGCTCTGGCCGTTCTGCGGCTGAAACCGCGTCAGGGGGTTTAATCGGTTCTGGTTAGGCTTTATCTGGCGGCTATGAGATACCTGCTCGCCCTTTTCTTGTTGCTCGTCCCGGTCGCGGCCCACGCGAAATGTGTAGTGCTGTTGCACGGTCTCGCACGCACCGAAGCCTCCTTCACGGTGATGGAGCAATTGTTCAAAGCGCACGACTACACCGTGGTGCGTCCAGGCTATCCGTCGACAGATCTGCCCATTCCCGAGTTGGCCGATCGGACCCTGCCGGGCGCGTTTGCAGCGTGTGGTGGCGACACGGTAAACGTGGTGGCGCATTCGATGGGCGGCATCCTGTTGCGGTATTGGCTGCAGGACCATCACCCTGAGAATCTGGGCCGCGTCGTCATGCTTGGTCCGCCCAATCAGGGCAGTCAGTTGGTGGATGAGCTGGGCGCTTATGAGGTGTTCGGCATGCTGCACGGCCCTGCCGGGCAGGCGCTGGGTACTGGTCCCGAGGGCATTCCACGGCAACTCCCACCCGTGGATTTCGAGCTGGGCGTGATTGCGGGCAAGAACTCGTTGAATCCGGTGTTTTCGTCGATCATTGACGGCAAGGATGATGGGAAGGTCTCGGTCGAAACCACAAAGGTCGAGGGTATGAAGGATCACATTGTCCTGCCTGTGACCCACACCTTCATGATGAACAACCCGCGGGTGATGGCGCAAGCGCTGCACTTCATAGAATTCGGGCAGTTCGATCCCCAGATCACCTGGCTGGACGGTGTGTTGGATATTATTGACGAGATTTGCATCGGGCAGGATTGCTCGGAACCCGCATCGGAGCCGACCCAATGACTGCATTGGATCTGACCCTGACCGGTGCAGATGTGCTTTTGCCAGAGCAAGGCCTTGTACCGGCTGACCTGTCGCTGGCGGAAGGGGTTGTCCAATCCGGGCGTAGTGGGCGGACCATAGACCTGTCGGGCTATCTTGTGCTGCCTGGCATAATCGACCTGCATGGCGACGGGTTTGAACGCCACATCGCGCCGCGCCGTGGGGCGATGAAACAGATGGAAGAGGGCATCCTCTCAGTCGAGGCTGAACTTGCCGCCAATGGCATCACCACCGCCGTTCTGGCCCAGTTCCACAGCTGGGAAGGCGGCGTGCGCGGCCCCGAATTCGCCGAACAGGTGTTCGGTGCGATTGCGTCGGTCAGGGATCACGTTGTCACCGACCTGATGCCGCAATTGCGGTTCGAGACGCATATGCTGGATGATTACGCGGGCCTGCCTCAGCGCATCGCTGAATGGTGCGTGCCATATGTGGTGTTCAATGACCACCTTCCGCATGATCGGCTGGCAGAAGGTCGCAAGCCGCCCCGTCTTACAGGTCAGGCCCTGAAGGCTGGGCGAAACCCTGACAAACATTTCGACATGCTGCTATCCATGCACGCCCGTCGTGCTGAAGTTCCAGCCGCACTGGACGCACTATGCGCAACCCTTACCGCGCAGGGCATCCGTTTGGGCAGTCATGATGACGGCACCGCTGAAACCCGCGCAGAGTGGCGCGCACGTGGGGCGCAAATTTCGGAATTCCCCGAAACCCTTGAGGCCGCCGAGGCCGCACGTACCGCCGGAGATCATATCATCCTTGGCTCACCCAACGTCGTGCGTGGCGGGTCGCACAAGGGAAATGCCAGCGCGCTGGACCTGATCGCGATGGGGTATTGCGACGCGCTGGCTTCGGACTATCACTATCCCAGTCCACGCCGCGCTGCTTTGATGATAGCCCGCTCGGGCCTGCTTGATCTGGCAGATGCGTGGGCTCTGGTGTCTTCGGGTCCTGCAGGGGTGCTGGGGTTGCAGGATCGGGGCACGCTGGCACCCGGCCAACGCGCCGATCTGGTGATCCTCGACGCAAAATCCCACCGCGTCTCTGCCACACTGGCGGGTGGGCGCGTTAGTTACATGGCCGGAGACATCGCCACGCGGTTCGTCAACTGAGCGATCCCGCGCGCATGTACGATGTTCCCTAGCGCGCTATGCGGTTGAAATGGCCCATCTTGCGGCCTGATTTGACCTCGGCTTTGCCATACAGATGCAAGGCTACATCACGCTCTTGCGCCAGTTCGGGTACGCGGTCCATGTCTGCGCCGATCAGATTCTCCATTACCACATCCGAATGCCGCTGGCCGTCACCCAAAGGCCATCCGGTCACCGCGCGGATATGCTGTTCAAACTGATCCACCGCGCAGCCATTCTGGGTCCAATGGCCAGAGTTATGCACCCGCGGCGCGATTTCGTTCACAATCAGCCCGCCGGAGGTGACAAAAAGCTCAACACCCATGACACCAACATAGTTCAGCGCGTTCAGAATATTGGCCGCCAGTAGCACCGCATCGGTGCGCTGTGCCGGGCGCAATCGGGCAGGGACCGTCGTGGTGTGCAGGATGCCGTCGCGGTGTACGTTCTCACCGGGGTCGAAACAGGCAACCTGACCGTCCAGCCCCCGCGTCGCGATAATCGAGACCTCGTGGCTGAAATCCACAAACCCTTCAAGGATCGCCGGAGCGCCCGCCATATCGGCCAGCGCGGCCTCGGCGTCCTCGGGCGCGCGCAGCCGGGCCTGTCCCTTGCCGTCATAACCAAAACGGCGGGTTTTCAGGATGCCGGGCGTGCCGATCTGTTCAATCGCTGCGTTCAGGCTGTCTAGATCGGTGATGTCGGCAAAGGGCGCGGTTTGCAGGCCGAGCTCTTGCAAAAAGGTCTTTTCGGTCAGGCGATCCTGACTGACACGCAGAGCCTCACGCCCCGGGCGGATCGGGCGGTGGGCTTCGAGAATATCCAGCGCCTCGGTCGGGATGTTCTCAAATTCATATGTGATGACGTCGACCGACTCGGCAAAAGCCTTCAGCGCCTCAGCATCGTCATAGGCCGCCGTGGTTACACGGTCGGCCACCTGACCTGCGGGCGGGTTGGCGCCGGGCTCATAGATATGGGTCACAAATCCCAGACGCGCGGCTGCAACCGACAACATACGGCCCAGCTGTCCGCCGCCGAGAATTCCGATCCTTGCGCCGGGTTTCAGTGCTTCACTCATCGACAGGCTCCTCGGGGATCGAGGCCGAAAGCGCCTCGCGCCACGCGTCCAGCCGCTGCGCCAGAGCGTCGTCCTGCAAAGCCAGAATTCCAGCCGCCATCAGACCCGCATTTGCGCCACCTGCCGAACCAATCGCCATGGTCGCCACAGGAAACCCTTTGGGCATCTGCACAATGGAATACAGAGAGTCGACACCCGACAGCGCCCGCGTCTGCACCGGAACGCCGATCACCGGCACCCGTGTTTTCGAGGCCATCATGCCGGGCAAGTGCGCGGCCCCTCCGGCCCCCGCAATGATCACATGCAGCCCGCGCGATGCGGCGGTTTTGCCATACTCCCACAAGCGATCCGGGGTGCGATGCGCCGAGACGATGCGTTTTTCATACGCAATGCCCAGTTCATCCAGAATATTTGCGGCTTCTTTCATCGTAGGCCAGTCCGACTGACTGCCCATGATGATCCCCACTTTCACATCGCTCATCCGCTTGCGTCCCTGCCGTTCGAAAGAGCGCGCACTATAGCCAAATCGAACTTCGTGGCAATGCGTCAGGCAATGATATCAGGGGTCAAACGGTCTTCGATCAGGCGAATGATGTCCTTCAGTCGCAATTTCTGCTTTTTCAGCCGCTTGATCGTCAGTTGATCGGCGGTTCCGGTGGATTGCAGTGCCTCAATCGCCTCGTCCAGATCACGGTGCTGGCGGCGGAAAACCTCCAGTTCAACCCGCAAAACCTCGTCTGTTTTCATCGAAAGATCGGTGGGCGCGTTCATGTGCGACTCAGTGCCTTTTGTGGTGCTTGTCACACAAGATAGTGTGTCAGGGTTTATCCGGCCAGACCTTGTGGACATCCCTGCATATTCCCATATTCTATTCTACGCGGCTGCCAGAATGGGGCCGCACCACACGTCGCTTTGGCAATAAAGGACGAAAATACGTGTCAAAACTTACTCTTGGCTCATACCCGCATCTTTTGGGGTTCGAGCAGTTGGAACGCCTTCTGGAGCGGTCTGCAAAGGCTGGCAACGAAGGATACCCGCCCTATAACATCGAACAGACCTCGGACTTTTCGTACCGCATCACTCTGGCCGTAGCTGGGTTCGCGGAAGAGGATCTGGCGATCACCATCGAGGATCGCCAACTGGTGATCCGGGGCCGTCAACGCGACGACAGCGAGGGGCGTATTTTCCTGCACCGTGGCATCGCGGCGCGTCAGTTTCAGCGCATGTTCGTGCTGGCCGACGGTGTCGAGGTGGGCGAGGCGATCATGGAAAACGGTCTGCTGCATGTGGATCTGACCCGCGCCGTGCCGGAAACCGTGGTGCAAACGATCAACATAAGAAAGGGGTAAGAGCTATGAATACACCGATTGAACTGAACGCCGAAGGTGATCGGATCGTCTATGTCAAAGCTGTAGACGTTGCTGATCTGCCTCGGGAAGTGCGTGAACAGGCAGGTGATCTCGATCAGCTTTATGCAGTCCATGACTCGGATGGTCAGCAACTGGCGCTGGTCGCCGACCGCAAGCTGGCCTTTGTGCTGGCGCGCGAGCACGATTTTTCTCCGGTGGCCGTACACTAAGTCACGTGAATTCTCCGTGACATCTGCCGCCCCGCAGGCGAGATATGCGGACCTAAAGTGGTTCGCATATCGAAAAGGGGCAAGACATGAGCTGGTTTGACTTTGACTGGGTAGACGCCTTTAGCGACCGCGCCTTTGGCGGTAACGGCTGCGCCGTGGTGCATGGCGGAGCAGCTCTGTCCGAAGAGACCTGCATGGCCTATGTGCGAGAAACCTCTCTGGTCGAATGCACCTTTACCGGGCCTTCGGATGTGGCCGATATTCGGGTGCGCTATTTCCTTGCCAGCCGCGAGATTCCCTTCGCCGGGCATCCGACAATTGCCACCGTCGCGGCGATGCAGTCACGCGGGCTGTTTGAAGGCGATACACTGACGTTGGAGACAGGTGCGGGGATTGTAACGATCCGCCTGAACGGGGATGAGATCGAGATGACACAGGTCGCGCCGCAATTTGGCAACCTTGTCCCCACTGATCTGGTCGCTGCCGCCATCAACCTGCCCGAAGACGGGATCATCTCGCCGCCGCAATTCGTGTCGACCGGCTTGCCATTCTGCATCACCGTTTTACGCGATCACGTCGCCCTGCGCGCGGCGAGGTTGGATATTGAGGTGTTGCGCGATGTTGCGGCCAAAGCCGGGGTCTCGGGGTCGGACATGGCCGAACCCTTTCTTGTGACGCTCAAGGGTGCGACCGAGGCGGGCGACACGTTCTCGCGCCTGCTGATGGCCCCGCCCAGCCCGCCCGAAGACCCCTTCACCGGGTCGGCGACCGGTGCGATGGCGGCTTACCTGTGGAAATACGGGCTGATGCCAAAGGATAGTTTCATTGCCGAACAGGGTCATGACATGGGCCGGCCTGGCCAGGCCACCGTTACGCGGGTTGGTCCGGCTGACGCGATGACGGGCATTAAGGTCGCCGGTTTTGGTCACGTTTTGATGCGCGGCCAAGTTGATCTGCCCGAGTAAACTTCGGTCAGACCTGCGGTTTAATCCTTTGGTGCCAACCATCCTATGGGCAAAATCGGATTGGCGGTGGGATCAATGCTGTGCCGGTTGCACAGCCTCTGCAAGTAAGATCCGACTACAGGCAGGCCGCCTAAGCTCTGCGCCATCACGCGTTTCTGATGGCCATATATGTGTACTGAATGAACGCCGTCCCGTTCGATCTCTGTCGTGGGGACGCGGGGATCGTGCAGCTTCCGCAGCTCTTTCGGCGTCAACGGATAGAACATGTCGGCCTGCAGCGCATGCCTGCATTCGCCGGTTTGACTTAGAAAGAACTCAAAAGCCTTGGGGCCGGAACTGCCCCAGGGCAGCGTCTCGATCCCCCAGGTCTCACCGTTTCGGACGCGCTGTCGGTTGAGCCTGTGCATCCGAGCGCCGCGCCAGGGCTGGGTTGGGTTGTCGGACGTCACGAATTCCAACATTCGTGACAGGGTTTCAGAGCCGCGCGGCAGACGCAGCACGCCAGTCGGGTAGTTGCCGGTGTGCGATTGGCCGAAAACAAACGGCGTCTGAAAGTCGAAAGGTTTCACGCAATAAGCGTCGAGATCGACCCATACAAAGTCCGTTTTCTGCATCAGGTGCAGCCGAAAGATATCTGAAAACACGGCAACGCCCAGCCTGTCCTCGGCGCGTAACTCAAACGGTGCGGGCCAGAGTATGTCGCTGGCGGGGCGCTCTTCGACCCCTTTGGGAATGCCGTTGACCGGATGCGCAGTGTAAAGGACGAATGGATGCCCGCGGTCCAGATAGGATTGGATGCACAGCGCCTCCAGCCAGCTGAGGTCAGAGCCGAACCAGAAACTGGCAATGGTGGGCAGGTTAGGGGTTGGCCTGATCATGTCCTGCAACTGCATCAACAGAAGCAGGTGATGTCAATCGCACCCAATGAAAAACGGCCCCCGAGAGTCGGAGGCCGTTCATCAATTATTTACAGAACTTAGGACGCTGCGATCAGGCCCATGCTTTCCAGCTTGAGCAGCACCTGATGGGCGCAGTTGTCGACGTCGACATTCTCGGTCTCGACGGACAGCTCAGGGTTCTGCGGCACGTCGTAAGGGTCCGAGATGCCGGTGAACTCTTTGATCTTGCCTTCTCGCGCTAGCTTATACAGACCCTTACGGTCGCGGCGTTCGCATTCCTCGATGCTGGTCGCAACGTGGACCTCGCAGAAGGCACCGAACTGTTCGATGTCTTCGCGCACTGCCCGGCGGGTGGTGGCATAAGGCGCGATGGGCGCACAGATGGCGATGCCGCCGTTTTTGGTGATCTCGGAGGCCACATAGCCGATGCGGCGAATGTTCAGGTCGCGGTGTTCTTTCGAGAAACCCAGTTCCGACGACAGGTTCTTACGAACGATGTCACCATCCAGCAGCGTGACCGGACGGCCACCCATCTCCATCAGCTTGACCATAAGCGCGTTGGCGATGGTGGATTTGCCCGAGCCCGAGAAACCGGTGAAGAAAACGGTGAAGCCCTGCTGGCTGCGCGGCGGTTTGGTTTTGCGCAGTTCTGCCACAACCTCGGGGAAGCTGAACCATTCTGGGATTTCAAGACCTTCGGCCAGACGGCGGCGCAGTTCGGTGCCCGAGATGTTCAGGATCGTGACGTTGTCTTTGTCTTCGATCTCATCATTCGGCTCGTACTGGGCGCGTTCCTGCACATAGACCATGTGCTTGAAGTCGACCATTTCTACGCCGATTTCATCCTGGAACTGGCGGAACAGGTCCTGCGCGTCGTAGGGGCCGTAGAAGTCTTCACCGGCTGAGTTCTTGCCGGGGCCAGCGTGGTCGCGGCCAACGATGAAGTGGGTGCAACCGTGGTTGGCGCGGATCAGACCGTGCCAGACCGCCTCGCGCGGGCCAGCCATACGCATCGCCAGGTTCAGCAGGCTCATCGAGGTGGTCGAGGCCGGGTATTTGTCCAGAACGGCTTCATAGCAGCGGACACGGGTGAAGTGGTCCACGTCGCCCGGTTTGGTCATGCCGACAACCGGGTGGATCAGCAGGTTGGCCTGTGCCTCTTTCGCCGCGCGGAAGGTCAGTTCCTGATGCGCGCGGTGCAGCGGGTTGCGGGTTTGGAACGCAACGATGCGACGCCATCCCAGCTTGCGGAAATAGGCGCGCAGCTCGTTCGGAGTGTCGCGGCGGGCGCGGAAGTCATAGTGAACGGGCTGTTGAATGCCAACGACAGGACCACCCAGATAGACCTTGCCCGCAACGTTATGCAGGTAGTTCACCGCGGGGTGGGCGTCGTCATCCGCACCGAATACTTTTTCCGCTTCGCGGGCCTTGTCCGGGGTCCAGCGGTCGGTCACGGTCATCGTGCCGAGGATCACGCCCTCTTGGTCGCGCAGGGCGATGTCCTGACCCAGCTCGATGCCTTCGGCAAACTCTTCGTTCACGTCCAGAGTAATCGGCATCGGCCACAGGGTGCCGTCGGCCAGGCGCATGTTGTCGACGACATTGTCGTAGTCGGCCTCGGTCAGGAAACCTTTCAGCGGGTTGAAACCGCCATTCATCAGCAGTTCCAGATCGCAGATCTGGCGCGGGCTCAGGTCCCAGCTGGTCAGGTCGGCGGCTTCAACTTTCAGTTTCTGCGCCGACTCGTAAGAAACATAAAGTTCGGGAATAGGAGCCAGATTGCTTAGCATCGTCATGGGAGCACTCATATCAAAGTAGATTTTGCCTGTGATTCAGGGGCGTTTGGTGGGCATTTGCACCGACTGATTATCGAAGTCCATATACCTCTAAGAAACAAAGGACGATATGCGCGGTTTTTGCCGGTTTTGGAAGGATTTTCTGGTTTTTCACAGTTTGCGGCGATCCATGTCCCGGCAATCTGGGCTAATTGACCAAAATCAGAGCGCGTGTTCCTGCGCCGCCATTTCTGGAAAAAGGCCGGACGCGCTGAGAACCGGTAAGGCGGGAACTGCCTGAGTCACGCCACGCAAGTCAAACGACCTGACGCCCTCTGGGTTTTCTTCATGCCCGGCCGCCCGTAGCAACTCGGCCGAGACCAAAAGCTCGACCCCAAGCCCCTTGGTTTCGCCTTCCAGGCGGCTGGCCACGTTTACGGCGTCACCGATGATGGTGCGCGGCGCATTGCCGGCGGCACCGATCTCACCCAGTACCAAATCGCCCAGATGCAGGCCCATGCCGATGCGGATGCGGGGGCTGCCCTCGGATTCCAACATTTGGTTAAAGCGTTCCAGAGCGCGGCTCACATCGGCTGCGGCCTTCAGCCCGGCCCGGGCCGAGCTTGCGGCGTCGGGTGTTTCGAAAACCGCCAGCAACCCGTCCCCCATATACTTGTCGACCACGCCGCCGTCAGAGGTGATTGCAGGAACAATAGCGTCAAAGAACCGGTTCAGCAGAAAGACGATGTCATAGGGCAATTGGCCAGTGGTCAACGATGTGAACCCCCGCATATCCAGAAACAAAACCGCCAGTTTCCGTTCCTGCCCCTGACTCGCATGCGCCCGAGAGCGCCCACCATCGGGGCGGAACATGCGAAAAGCGGTCATGGGTTCTGTGGGGCGGATCTGACAGGCCAACCGCGCGCCTGCCGGGGCGCTGACCGCAGCAAGACTGCGCGCTTCGACGTCGCTGGGAGGGGGCAGTTGATCCGCCCCATCTTCAACGATCACGCGGCAGGTGGTGCAGCGCCCTTTACCGCCACACAGGGCGGTATGCGGGATGCCGTTCGCCTGCGAAATCTCAAGCAAGGTCATGCCCTTTTCGGCGACCACTTCTGGGCCTTCGACATATTTTACCCGCACCGAATGTCTGCGCCGCCAAAGTTTGCGGAACACATAGACCGAAAGAGAAGCTCCCAGCGCAATCCAGAACGCCAGCACCGCATTGTCTTTGACGCTGAACAGCACCTGAAACTCTTCGGGAGAGGGCCAGTTATAGTGGTCGATATATTGTTCACGCAGAAACGGGTCCGAGAAATCGGCCCAGATGCGCCGCCCTTCGGTCAGCAGCCCGGCCATAGCGAAAGAGGGAATAAAGACGGCCAGACCGATCAGATACGGCACTGTTTTCGGCCACCACTGCGTCAGGCGCAGCCACATATGCAGTCCGATGCAGCTGTGAACCCAAACCACCAGCAGCAGAAGGCTCTGCATCCAGATCGCAGAGTTGGGCCACATCAGAATGATGATATAGCCCATCTCGTCATTCACGTCGAAAACCTCGTGCGCGAACCGTGTTTGTACGATGTGAGAGATCAATTGCAGCGGGATTAGCAGCCCCAGAACGACCTGCAAGGCCGTGCTGAACGGCATGCGCAGCGTCCTGCGCTGGCTGATGGAATAAAGCGCCAGACCGGCGTGAAGCAGAAGCGCGATATACAGAAACACGCTCATCACATCGTGGCGCGTGACGGCTTTGCGCCCGTCCTGCATACCGTGCAGGTAATCGGTGTGGAACAGGCCCAACCCGATGTTGATAAAGTGGAAAAAGGCAAAGACGAACAGCATCAGACCGCTTGCGATCCTGAGCCGGGTTGCCCAGTTGCCCTGCCACAACACGCTATTCACTCAAATCACCTGCATCTGTCCTGTGCGTTGTCCCGAGTCTGGTACGGGGCGGCATGGGGGTCAAGCTAAGGTTCGGGGTATGGCGGCGTCCAGGTGATTGGCGGGCCGTCTGTGCGGATGATCGCATCGGAGATGTTGAACAGAACGATGTGGCTCAGATCCGGGCGGGATCGTGAACTGTAAAGCATTCCATCCGCTCCGCTCATTCGGGCGTGGTCCGAATACTGCCACGTCGGAGAGGTCGCGCCCGTTTCGCGGACGTCTTGCCAGATGATCGTGGTGTGGCGCTGGCCGCGTAGATCGATCAGCCGTGCGCCAGTCACTCTTGCCTGTTGAATGATACGGGGCGGGTCGCCAGCCGAGACATAGCGGCGAATAGCAACCCCGGCCCCTTCTGCACTGAGCGAGGCATAAAGCGCGGTCTGACCCGAGTGATGAAAACGCCCCTCGGGTGCCTGCGCAGGGACCAGAGGGGCGTCAGCATGTGACAAAGACAGAATTCTCCAGACCGGGCCGGAGAATTCTGAGATCACTTTATTCGTGCTCCGCCAGGAACCGCTCGGCGTCCAGCGCGGCCATGCAGCCCATCCCGGCGCTGGTGACGGCCTGGCGATAGATATGGTCGGTCAGGTCGCCGGCTGCGAACACACCCGGTACCGACGTTTCGGTCGAGCCCGGCTTGGTCACGACGTAGCCGCCCATATGTGTTTCCAGCGTGTCTTTGACCAGTTCATTGGCGGGGGCGTGGCCGATTGCGACGAAAACGCCTTTGCACGGAATCTCGGTGATCTCGCCGGTTTTTACATTCTTGACGCGAACACCTTCGACACCCAGGGGGGCGTCGGTGCCAATAACTTCGTCCAGTTCGTGGAACCACAGGGGCTCGATCTTTTCATGCTTCAGAAGACGATCCTGAAGGATCTTTTCGGCCCGAAGTTCATCGCGGCGGTGGATCAGAGTCACTTTGCTGGCGAAGTTGGTCAGGAACAACGCCTCTTCCACGGCCGTATTGCCGCCGCCGATCACCACGATTTCCTGACCGCGATAGAAGAACCCGTCACACGTGGCACAGGCGGACACGCCGAAGCCCTTGAATTTCTCTTCCGACGGCAGGCCCAGCCATTTGGCACGCGCACCGGTGGCCAGAATGACCGCGTCGGCAGTGTAGGTGGTGCCACTGTCGCCCTTGGCAGTGAAGGGGCGTTTGCTGACGTCCAGATCGCTGATGATGTCGCCGATCACTTCACAGCCCATCGCCTTGGCGTGGTCCTGCATGCGTACCATCAGGTCCGGACCCTGAACCTCGGTATCTCCGGGCCAGTTCTCAACCTCGGTGGTGGTGGTCAGCTGACCGCCGGGCTCGATGCCCTGTACCAGGATCGGTTCCAGCATCGCGCGGCTTGCATAAACGCCCGCAGTATAACCGGCCGGTCCCGACCCGACGATCAGAACCTTGGTGTGACGTGTTTCGGCCATGGTACCCCCAACTCGATCTGCCTGATGTGGGCACGTAGCCCCTGGCGGTTGCATATAGCGACCCCTGTGCCGCGCTTAAAGCCCCTTCCTGTCTGGCAGCCGCTTTGCATCTGCCGCATAGCAGGCAAAAAAGAACATTGAAAACAAACAAAATTGCGCAATCGCGAAAGATTATTGCGCATCCGTCGGGTGCTGATATAACAACCGAAAATTCAGGAGTATTTGATGGTCGCTATACGGCTGGACGAAATTGACCGCAAGATTCTGGCGGAATTGCAGGCAGACGGTCGTATGACCAACGTGGAACTGGCAAAACGCGTCGGTATCTCGGCGCCTCCGTGCCTGCGACGCGTGCGAAGCCTTGAGGAATCAGGCCTGATCCGCGGTTACCACGCCGAGGTGAATTCGCGTGAGCTGGGATTCGAGGTTCAGGTCTTTGCCATGGTCGGTTTGGAAAGCCAGGCCGAATCCGAACTCAGCGCCTTTGAAGAGCGCTGCCGTGAATGGCCATTGGTCCGTGAATGCCACATGCTGAATGGCGAAGTCGACTTTATCCTGAAATGCGTCGCCCCCGACCTCAGCAGTTTTCAACAGTTCCTGACAGGCGAATTACTGACCACACCGAACGTGGCCAGCGTCAAGACCTCGCTTGTTATCCGCGGCGCAAAAGATGAGCCCGGCGTTCCCTTCGATGTTCTGGAAGAACGAATGAACCGGACGGCGTAAACATCATTCTTTTTTGCTGCGGTTTAATCGGTGGCAAAAGCGACGCCACCGTCAATGATAGAATCCAACCTAGAATCAGCTGCATAATGCCCCCACATTGCAGAACTCTTTAAATATCAGGCCGTTATCGCATCTATTTCACCATCTCCGGCACGTGGCATGGCCAGCGGCCCGAAATCGTTCAACGAATCAACATGTGCAAACAGGTTCAAGTAAATTGAGCGAAGCGAATGGCTTAGCCTGCGAACGGCGTTGATACCTGGATGATAGGTTTCAAATTGCAAGCCGTCTACCTTGATGACTGCATGCCGCTTTAGGCAGATATGAAACAGCTCAACCGGCGTAGGCGGAAGCGTTTCGATCACGCCCATACCGTCCTGAAACTCGTGTACTGGGGTCAGAACTGGCCCGTCGCCGTGAACGTGGCGCAGATGCCCCGGTGTTCCCAGCAGCCGCGCCGCAGGGCCAGCGATGACGCCGGACATCGGTTTCTGCATCCCAAACGTATCGGGCATGATGCGCGTCAGAGGGCGTGTTCGACCGCGGGAATCCTCGCGCCCGGGAATCAATGTGACCGATCCTTTCCACACCACAGTCTCGGATGTGCCATTCTCGGTCAGAACGGTGTCGCCGGGCAGCAGGTCCTCGATCGCCATCGGGCCGCTTTCGGTTTCAACCAGAGATCCGCGTGTGAAGGCGCAGAATGCATCTTCGAACATCGGTAGGGCCGGGGCGATGTGGCGGGTTTGAACCACGTCACCGTTTTCCATCAGCGTGCTGACTTCATAGCGCCGCAGCTGCGCCTTAGGTTTTGAAACTGGTCTTGGCGCTTCGCGCAGCAGCGCCGAGGTTTCAACGGCGTTTCTGGCAGCACGCGCAAAAGAATGTGGAATCGTCATTACTATTCCGTCCCCTCTAAGTTCCGCGCAGGCAGGATGAACCCCCGTGCAGGCCCGCCTGTTCGGTTATTGCTTTGCCTTGAAGGAGAAGGGTGAGCGCAGGGCGCCATTCTAACCGGACGCTTCTTGCGAAAGTTACTCGTACACCTTTGGTCAGCACATTGACCCCCCAGACAAACTCATAAAAGCGCTGGCTTACTTGCCTGCGCACACACACTCCTGAACAAGACTGCCGCAATACAGCGGCGGCAGCGCACAAAACGGGGCGGAGCAATTCTCCGTCATGTGCCGTATTCCCAGGTCCCGGCAGCTTGGTTCCCAGGGTCTTCATGGTCAGGCCCTTGCCGCCAGACGGCGCGCAACTCTGACCGAGGCGCTGGAAATCCGTTTCCACGGCATCTCCAGATCATGCTCTCTGGTGGCCGCAACGACGGCGCTTAGAAAGCGGGATTTCGTTCTCATGTTCGTATCCTGCTCGTTTGGGGTCTGAGGCCCCGTTTCCTTCTCAAGCCTAATTTGCTGGGCCAATAAGGCGGCGATAAGGCTGATCCGGGATGAATTCAGGACAAACGAAGCGAAACAGTTCCTTCTTGTTAAACTTGTCTGGCTCTGCTGGAGAAACAGTCTGTAAGCACCTGAGCACGGACAATAATCATCAAATTGTTGCGACTCAGATAGACACAATAAATGTGGCAAAAAAGCGGCGATATCGCCACAATTGGGACTTGTGATCAGAGTTTTATGGCAGAAATCAGACGGCCATAGTCGGCTTCTTTGGCGTGCGTGGTCCGGCGGTAAGAATAGAATCTGTCAGGATCGGAATATGTGCAGTGGCGAGTCCACTCTGCCTGTCCGACCCCCGCCTGACGCAGTTTGTGCAGGCCGTATGAGGGCAGGTCGAACTTCAACCGATCCCCTTCGCCATTTGCAAAGAACCGCAGGTTTTCCGAAGATTCCGCAACGAATTCGTCCAGAAATTCAGGCCCGACTTCATAAGCCGCCTGCGATATTGATGGGCCGATGACGGCCACAGTGTTTTCCCTGCTCGCGCCAAGGGCCTCCATCGCGTCCAGAGTGGCTTCGAGCACACCGTCCCGCGCACCGCGCCACCCGGCATGGGCAGCCCCGATCACGTTTGCGTCAGAATCGGCAAACAGGACCGGCTGGCAGTCAGCGGTCAGAATCGTCAATGCCAGTCCCGGGGTCGCGGTGACAACGGCGTCGGCCTTGGGCTTTTCGCCGTTCAGCGGGGACTCGACCGTCAGTACAGTGGGGGAGTGAACCTGATGGACACCGATCAGTGCTTCGGGCGCCACCTCCATCGCTTCGGCAACACGGGCGCGGTTGATGGTGACCACCTCAGTTTGATCCGACGAGCCATAGCCACAGTTGAGCCCCGCAAAAACCCCCGATGACGCGCCGCCGCGGCGGCTGAAGAACCCGTGGCGCACAGGGGCCAGCAAATCCGAGGTCAGAATTTCCAATGTCATGGCTCAAGTCCCGGTGGCGGCGATGAGGGGGAAGGGTAGAGACCCAGTACTTTGAACAGGTTTCCCATTTCATCCGGGTGCGTCAACCGGCGATGTGCGGCAATCAGCGCTTCCAGCTTGGACCCGCCGAGAGATGCTGCAAGGGTCTGAGCACGGGTTGTGATCCCAAGCCGCTCAAGAAACACGCCCTGTGGGGTCAGGCGAGAATGAGCGCACCCGGCGGCGCGGGTGGCCAGCGCCAGCGGCTCAAAGTCCACATGCGCAGTCAGGTCTGCCTGCCCGGGCGTGCTAAGCGGGTCGGTGCGTTCATGCGCGTGCAGGGCCTGAAACGTATCGCCCAGAGAATGCCAGTCGCCGTAATCGACGATCAGACCGGCTCCGCCAAAGGAACCGATTCGTCCGGCGATAACGGTGAGAATCGGAATCGCGGCGGCGCACAATTCGACCAGATCGCCGTCCTCGGTGTCAGCCAGCCGGTCTTTCAACGCCACCTGATCCGCCTGAGGCCCCAGCCCCCAAGCCAGTGTTCCACCGTCGGTACCGATCAAGCGCTCGCGCCAGCCTGCGCCGTCTCGGACGAACTGCCGGATGGGCAGAGCGTCGAAGAACTCGTTAGCCACCAGAAACAAGGGTGCCTCGGGCAGATCGGTCACCGAGTCGATCCAGCGCGGGTTATGACCGCGCAACGACTGTGCCTGTATGTCCCGCAGTGTAGGGGAGGCCTCGAACAGCACAATCTCAGCGGCGTCGTGAAACCCCGGGATGCGCGCCGTGGCGCGCAGCATATCCGCCATCAAAGTGCCGCGCCCCGGTCCAAGCTCGGCCAAAACGAAGTGATCCGGATGTCCCTGATCCAGCCAGCTTTGCGCCAGAGACAGGCCGATCAGCTCACCGAACATCTGGCTGATTTCGGGGGCAGTGATGAAATCCCCCCGCGCACCCAGAGGGTCGCGGGTGGTGTAATAGCCGTGTGTCGGGTGCAGCAGGCATTCGGCCATGTAGTCGGCCACACTCATCGGGCCGTCTTGGGCAATACGGGCCAACAGGTGCTCGGTCAGGCTCATGACGCCCGCCGCGCCCGCAGAGCGAACCACAGGCCAAGTGCGATCATCGGCAGGGACAACAATTGGCCCATCGTCAGGCCATAACCGCCCACATGCCACGCCAGCCCCAGAGGGTTACCGGGCGAGATGAACTGTGCGTCGGGTTGCCGAAAGAACTCGATCAAAAAGCGTGAGGCTCCGTAACCCGCCAGAAAAATGCCCATGATCAGGCCGGGGCGCTGAAATGCGCCGCGCCGGTAAGCCAGCCAAAGCAGGGCCGCACCCAGCAGCACGCCCTCCAGCGCGGCTTCATAGAGTTGCGATGGATGACGGGCGCACATCCCGGCCACAACGCCGGGACAATCCTGCGCCGCCGCGCCGGGGAAGATCACCGCCCATGGCAATTCGCTGGGGCGACCCCACAATTCTGCGTTGACGAAATTCGCCAGTCGGCCCAGCAACAAGCCCGGCGGCACTGCATGTGCGATCAGGTCGGCCAGAGACAGAACCTGAATTTGATGACGCCGCGCATACAAGTAAGATGCGACAACCACCCCCAGCAGCCCACCATGAAACGCCATGCCGCCCTGCCAGACCTTCAGAATCTCGGCCGGATTCGAAAGGTAAAAGGCGGGTTGGTAAAACAGCACGAATCCCAGACGCCCGCCCAGAATCACGCCAAGGATGATCCAGGTGATCAGATCCTCCAGCTGTTCTGGCTTCATCGGCGGCGTCTTGTCGGGCCACAGGGCCGGTCGCCGCAACGCCATCACGCCCAACCGCCACGCAATCAGAATGCCGACGATATAGGCCAGCGCGTACCAACGCAGCGCAAAGTCCATCCCGAACAGCGAGATCGAGAACAATTCGGGCGATAGATCGGGGAAATTCAGAACAGCCTGCATGTGCGTCTCATTGCCCGGGGTTTGCAGGGCAAGTCAACCTTGAGCCTGCGCCAATCATTCCCCATATAGAATGCAACCGCGAATCCGGAGAAAAGCCATGCAAACCCGCAACAAGATCCTCGACGATGTTTCCCAGCTGATGACCAACGCCATGGGCGTAGCGCAGGGTGCACGGGAAGAAGCCGAGAATGCGATGAAGTCGATGATCGACCGTTGGCTGGCCGACCGCGATTTTGTCACCCGCGAGGAATTTGACGCGGTCCGCGCCATGGCGCAGAAAGCTCGTGAAGAGAACGCAGCGCTCGAAGCCCGCATTGCCGCGCTTGAGGCGAAGCTGGACAAGTAACGCCCGAACTTTCGTTGTTCACATGATTTTTGGCTAAAGACATCCGCCGCGCAATCCGTGTCTGGATTGTGCGGTGGTGTGTATCATGCCGCCTTGCAGAATTTAATCAAGGCAAAGGTGCAACTCACGCCAATATTTTGGGCGGCGTTGCCATTCGTCCACAACTTATTGCTGTTATCCCCAATAAATAGGGTTGTCAGAACCCCTCTCGCATCGCACCATATTTAGTACAGGCCTATGGGGGAAGCCCGGCTTGTAGAGCAGGCAACTAGCGCTGGGGCGCTGCCAGCCCCAAAATGCTAGAGATGAGTGAGGTGGCATTATGGCCCTTTCCGAGCAGTTTCTCGAAGAAGACCTTCATCCAATTGATATTGTTGAGCATCTGGCCGAACATCACGACTGGGATTTCGACCGGATCGGTGATGATCAGATTGCCATGGCTGTCGAAGGACAGTGGCGCACATATTCGATCACTTTGGCCTGGTCGAACTATGACGAAACACTTCGGATGGTGTGCTCGTTTGAAATGGAACCACCGTCGGATCGTGAAGCCGAGCTTTACGAGCTGCTGAACAGGATGAACGATCAGTGCTGGGCCGGAGCGTTTACGTACTGGGCCAATCAGAAACTGATGGTTTATCGCTATGGTCTGGTTCTGGCCGGCGGCCAGATGGCCAGCCCGGATCAGATCGACACGATGATCTCTGCCGCCGTGCTGAGTGCCGAGCGTTACTACCCCGCAATCCAACTGGTCACATGGGGCAACCGCACTCCGGAAGAAGCGATGCAAGTCGCCATTGCAGAGGCCTACGGCCGCGCGTAAAGCTTTGCCCCAAACCGACTAAGGGGAGGGGCAATCATGGACATGTCACGCGTCGCCGAGCAGGGGCTGGTGCTTTTGGGATGCGGCAAGATGGGATCGGCCATGCTCGCCGGATGGTTGGAGCATGGCCTTCCTGCGTCAGCGGTTTGGGTGATCGACCCGCACCCTTCGGACTGGTTGAAGGCGCAGGGCGTCAACATCAACACACCTTTGCCCGAAGCGCCTGCCGTTGTTCTGGTTGCCGTCAAACCGCAGATGATGGGCGAGGCGCTGCCAGCGATCAAGGCGCTGGGCGGTGGACGCAGCCTGTTTGTCTCAGTCGCGGCGGGGACGTCGATTGAGACTTTCGAAACTGTACTGGGTGCAGGCACGCCGATCGTGCGTGCGATGCCGAACACTCCGGCAGCGATCCGGCAGGGAATCACGGCGTTGATCGGTAACGGCAATGCGTCAGACGCTGACGTAACGCTGGCTGAGAACCTGTTGTCCGCCATTGGCGAGACCGTGCGGCTAGAGGACGAGGCACAGATGGATGCCGTGACCGGCCTCAGCGGCTCTGGCCCGGCCTATGTCTTTCACCTGATCGAAACGCTGGCCGCCGCCGGGCAGGCGCAGGGTCTGCCACATGAGCTGGCGATGAAACTGGCCAAGTCCACTGTGGCCGGAGCAGGGGCCTTGGCTAAGGCGGCTGAAGAAGACCCCTCACAACTGCGCGTCAACGTGACCTCGCCCAATGGCACCACACAAGCCGCGCTTGAAGTGCTGATGCACGAAGAGGAAGGCTTCCCCGACCTGCTGCACCGCGCTGTCAAAGCTGCAACCGACCGATCCAAGGAGCTGTCTCGTGAGTGAGATTACATTTGACGATTTCCTCAAAGTCGACATTCGCGTGGGCGAGGTGATCCGTGCCGAGCCATACCCCGAGGCCCGTAAACCTGCGATCAAGATGTGGATCGACTTTGGCGATGAGATTGGTGAGCGTAAGACCTCGGCTCAGGTAACGGCGCATTACGATCCGTCTACGCTGGTGGGCAAACAGGTAATGGCCGTCGTGAATTTCCCTCCGCGCCAGATTGGTCGCTTTATGTCCGAGGTTCTGGTGCTGGGCCTGCCCGACGAAAACGGCGAGATTGTTCTGATCGGGCCAGATGGTGAGGTTCCTATTGGCGGACGGATGCACTGATGAAACTGCTGATCGCCCGCCCCATGACCGCCGCTGTCGAGGCCCGCGCCCGCGCGGAGTTCGATGTGGAAGTTCGCAGCGAGACCCTGCCGATGACGCATGATGAGATGCTGCGAGCCTTGCGTGAATTCGAGGTTGTTGTACCCACATTGGGGGATCAGTTCTCGGCCCAGATTTTTGCTGAGGTGCCTGAGCCGCGCTGCAAATTGCTGGCCAATTTTGGGGTTGGTTACAATCATATTGACGTAGACGCCGCGCATGCCGCCGGGGTTGCCGTCACCAACACGCCCGGAGCGGTAACGGATGCAACTGCCGATATCGCCATGACGCTGCTGCTGTCCACCGCCCGTCGCGCTGGTGAAGGCGAACGGCTGGTTCGCGCAG
Source organism: Ruegeria sp. (assembly GCF_965221235.1). GTDB lineage: Bacteria > Pseudomonadota > Alphaproteobacteria > Rhodobacterales > Rhodobacteraceae > Ruegeria. Next base: position 725,859 of record NZ_CBDCRS010000004.1, on the reverse strand, counting down.
GTGACTGGCAGGGTTGGCATCCGACGCAAATGCTGGGTCACCACGTGACCGGCAAGCGGGTTGGGATCGTCGGCATGGGGCGCATTGGTCAGGCCATCGCCCGACGGTGTCACTTTGGCTTCGGTATGCGCGTGTCTTATCAATCGCGCAGCCGCAAAGACTTGGATTTCCCGGCAGAGTATTTCTCGGATTTGACGGCGCTGGCCGCCAGGGTCGATTTCCTTGTCCTCGCAGTACCCGGCGGCGCGGAAACCCGCCACCTGATTGACGCCGGGGTGCTGGAGGCCATGAACCCTTCGGGCATCCTGATCAATATCGCGCGCGGAGAGGTCATCAATGAGGCCGCTCTGATCGCGGCCCTGCAAGCTGGTCAGATCGCAGGTGCAGGGCTGGATGTCTATGAGTTCGAACCCGCCGTCCCGCAGGCGCTGCGAAATATGGAGAACGTGACCCTGCTGCCGCATCTCGGTACTGCCACCGAAGAAGTGCGCACCGATATGGGCCATATGGCGTTGGATAACGTGGCGGCTTTTGTCGCGGGCCGCCCGCTGTCGAATCCGGTCTAGTTGCCGACCGCCTCGCGCCAGTGTTTGCGGCAGAGCGAGATGTAGGTCTCGTTCCCGCCAATCTGCACCTGAGCACCCTCAGTCGTCGTGTTGCCGTTTTCATCCTGACGAATCACCATCGTCGCCTTGCGTCCGCATTTGCAGATCGTGCGCACTTCGCGCATCTCGTCAGCAAGTGCCAGCAAGGCTGCCGACCCGGGAAACAACTTGCCCCGAAAATCGACCCGCAGCCCATAGGTCAGCACCGGCACATCCAGATCGTCCACTGCGCGCGCCAGCTGCCAGACTTGCTCTTCGGTCAGAAACTGCGCCTCGTCGACAAAAACACAGGCGATGTCGCCCTTTTTTAGCCTTGCGTCGATCATGTCATAAACGTCGTCGCCTGCAACAAAGGTATCCGCGTCAGCAGATATCCCGATGCGCGAGGCGATCTTGCCCACCCCTGCGCGCCCGTCCAGCGCCGCGGTCATCAGATAGGTGTCCATACCCCGCTCGTGGTAGTTGTGCGAGGCTTGCAGTAACACGGTCGATTTGCCCGCGTTCATGGTGGAATAATTGAAATATAACTTGGCCATGCCCCTGGGTCTAAATTGCACAACCGGCCTGGGCAAGGCTCCTAACGCTTTTGCGTAAGCGACGTCGCCGTTGTCGTTGCAGAGGCTGAGCATAAGCTCAAAGGGGATGGATCCCCCGCGTCCACAACAGCGACGCCGTCGGCCAACATGCGGCCTACACTGAGCGAGGTTACTATTCCCCCCGCAAACACTCGTTACCGGCCAGAACAGCCGCCACTCACTCACAAAACCCCTCGCATATCTGAGGGATAGCCAATTTATGACATTTCAATTATGAATCGAATATGGGAAATTTCAGTTCCCTTTCCCCCGCAATGGCACATCTTGTGGGGGGTGCAGGCAGAAAAGGTAAAACTATGGCAGATATCGGGGCCTACCTGAAAAAGCACACTGAAGCGCTGGTCAAAGATGTAGGTATCGAATCCGCGTGCGAAATAACCGGAAAATCCAAGGCGACTTTGGGGCGGTACTACTCGGACAATGCCGAACATGCCGATCGTTTCATGCCCGTGGACGCCGTTGCCCGGCTTGAGGCTGTAGCGACCTTTCCCCATGTCACTTCGGCGCTGGCGGATTTGAAGAACATCACGCTGTCGTATGACGGGCGCAATTCTGAGGCCCCCCGCACCGGGGGCGTGAACTCGGACGTGATCGCGCTGAGCCAGCGGTTTGCAATGTTGATGACCGAATATCAGTCGGCCATCGAAGACGGCATCATCACAGTGAATGAGGCAAAACGCCTTTTGAAAGAGACAAGCCTGCTGCAACAGGTGTTGATCGAGATGAAACTGCATTTGGAAGAGGAAAGCGTAAGCTAACCTCTACCTGATAAACTCTATTCTGGGCAAAAGCCTCAGGCTGTGCGCGATCTGCGTAGCCTGACCACCCCAAGGGCTGCAACTGCACCAACTAACAGCAAGATAGTCGCAGGCAACGGCACCGGAGCGACCGGACCAACTGTTCCATAGTTGCTCAGCGCGCCAGCTCCACCTCCGCTTTTGACGAAGGTAATGGTATCCGGCCCGGACGATTGGAAGAATGCCGTGTTCGTCCCGTATTTTACGAAGAATACCCCAGAGCCCACGTCGAACGAATAGTTCGTGCTGCTGCCGGAACCACCCAGCCCACCGGTTCCAAGATCGAACTTGGTGACATCTGTGGTCGTAGTGCCGGAGAAGCCGATGCTGGTCAGGTACGCGGCAATATTGGCCTCGTTGGCGCTGCCGATATTCGTGCCAAATGAGTTGTTGGGATCAAGGCTGCCGTCATCAAGAATGCCGACGCAGGAATTGCATTTCACGGAAAACGATGCAGGAGACATGTCCAGTATGTCTACATACAACGCATCGGATTTTTCGGTCGAAAGTAGTAAAACGCCACATGCGCTAACGATCGCGGCTTTAATGTTCATAACAAGTACCCCCACGGTAATATCCGAAAAATAGCGTGTTTCGTGAAATAAATCAACAAAACCGCATATGAGGGTCGCATCCAAGTCGCCAGAATACGATCCGTTACCGGAGATTTGTACTCTGCCGTTGCTCAAATGGATGCATTTGTTTGGCTAGGCGTGCCGCCTTACGATCACGGACCCGACCGAATACCCGGCGCCGAAGGAACAGATCAGGCCGACATCTCCGTCGGTCAAGTCACTGGAATACTTCGAAAAGGCGATGATCGACCCGGCCGAAGACGTGTTGGCATAGTCTTGCAGAATGTTGGGTTGCTCACCGGCCTCGGGTTCACGTCCCAGAACTTTCTTGCCGATGAAATCATTCATGGTCTTGTTGGCCTGATGCAACCACAGGCGTTTCAGGTCCGTGCTGGCGATGCCTTCGGCCTGCATATGGTCCGAGATATGCTTGCTGACCATCGGCAGCACTTCTTTGAACACCTTGCGACCGTTCTGCATGAACTGCATGTCGCGCCGGTCGACCACCCCGTCTGGGCGCGAGCGGCGCAGAAAGCCGTTATTGTTTCGGATGTTGTTTGAAAAAGCTGTGGCGCAGCGGGTTGAGAGGATTTCGAAATGCGGGCCCTGTGCATCCTCGATCCGTTCGATCAGGGTCGCCGTGGCCACATCCCCAAAAATGAAATGGCAATCGCGATCACGCCATTCCAGATGGCCCGAGCAAATCTCGGGGTTCACCACCAGTGCTGACCGGACCGATCCCGAGCGGACCATATCCGCTGCCGCCTGAATGCCGAACGTGGCCGAGGAACAGGCAACGTTCATGTCAAACCCGAACCCGTTGATCCCCAGAACCTGCTGTATCTCAATGGCAATAGCCGGATAGGCGCGTTCGTGGTTCGAGGCTGCGCAAATCACCAGATCGACATCTTCGGCGCTTCGCCCTGCCTGCTCCAGCGCCTTTTTGCAAGCGTCCACGGCCATCTCGGTCATGATGCCGGGTTCGTCATCGCTGCGTTGACGCAGCAGGGGGTGCATCACATCCGGGTCCAGAACGCCTGATTTGTCCATGACATATCGGTTCTGGATACCTGACGCCTTCAGAATGAACTCTTCCGACGAGTGCTGCATCGGCTCAATCTCACCCGCTGCAATCGCGTCAGCATTTTCTGCGTTCTGTTTGTCGGCATAAGCGTTGAAGGCGGCGACAAGCTCGGCATTGGTGATGACGTTCTCGGGCGTGAAAACACCTGTGCCGGTGATAGCGGGCGTGTACATGGCAGGTCCTGAAGGTTGCGAATTCGCCTAAAATGCAGTCACGGCGGGATTTGATCAAGGGAACGTGACCCAAGGGAATATGCGGAATCTGGCTTTATTCAGCTTCACATCTTGAATAGTTCATAAATTGAAGTATATGGCCGCCACACACGCGCGGAGTTTTCTATGTCTGATGACATCAATGAGCGTCTTGGCCGTCTCAGCCCCGAGATCCAGTCGATCATGGGGGTCTATGCCCTGTACTGGAAGCTAGAAGAGACGTTCGATTGCATCGAAACGGACCTGAGCCATCCGGAATGCCACATGCTGATCAAGCTGGATCAGCCCAAACGCATGGGCGTTCTGGCGGCGGATATGCTCAGCGTTCCTTCGACGATCACAGCTACGGCTGATGGTTTGGAAAAAGCGGGCTACCTGACCCGGCAGCGTGACCCCGAAGACCGCCGTGCCTGGCTGCTGGTTCTGACCGAGCAGGGTGAACAGGCCCGCGACATGCTGGTGTCCGAAGCCGGAGATCTGTTTCACCGCGCCTCTGGGCTGAATACGGACGAAACGGCCGAGTTCGCGCGGTTGGCGCGCAAAATCCGAGACAACATTCTGAAAACGGGAATTCCCGAGGGATTGACGAAATGAAACTCCTCTCTGTTCTGAGCGCGGCCCTGATCGCCGTGACCATGCCGGTTCTGGCACAAGACGTCGGTAAGCCGGTGAAACTGATGCAGGTGCAGGAAACCGCGCCGGGGTTTTCGCGCCAGTTCTTTGGCCGGGTCGCTGCGCGTCAGACAGTTGATCTGGCCTTTCAGGTTTCGGGTCAGATCGTCGAAATGCCCGTCACCGAAGGCTTTGTGATCCCCAAGGGCGAGTTGATCGCCCAACTGGATCAAGAGCCGTTCCAGCGCCGTTACGACCGCGCTGTTTTGCAAAAGGATCAGGCGGATCGCACCGTTGCGCGCCTGTCGCGTTTGCGCGGAACGACGGCCAGCCAGGTGGCCGTGGACGATGCTGAGACCGAGGCGCAACTGGCCGAAATCGCTGTGCGAGACGCGGAATACGATCTGAGACACGCCACTTTGACTGCTCCGTTCGATGCCCTCGTGTCCAGCCGCGCGGTCGAGTCCTTTACCACCGTGTCCTCCGGTACCCCCATCGTGCGTATCCACGACATGTCCGAGTTGCGGATCGAGGTCGACGTACCCGAGATTCTGTTCCAGCGTTCGGGTCAGGAAGATGAAATCACCATCACCGCTCGGTTCCCTGTCAGCGACGAGGTTTTTCCCCTTCAAATTCGCGAGTTTGACGCGGAAACCTCAAGCGTGGGCCAGACATTCCGTATTCAGTTCGGGCTGACCCCGCCAGAAGGATTGCAGATCCTTCCGGGCTCATCCGTGACAGTCAATGTTCAGGTGCAGGACGGTCGGACCGGCATTGTTATTCCCCCGACCGCCATTGTCGCGGATGCCTCGGGTGAGCTTGGCGTCATGGTGTTTTCTCCGGTTGGTGCAGATGAAGGCACGGTGCGACGGGTGCCTGTCACTATTGAGCCGACCCAGACTGGCGATGTCCGCGTGCTGAGCGGCCTGTCCGACGGAGACGAGATTGTCGTAGCCGGAGTGGCCGCGCTGACCGATGGGCAGGCCGTGCGCCGGTTCACCGGCTTTGCGAACTGAGGGACGGACTGATGAACATCGCTCGCGCCTCAATCGACCGGCCGATCTATACGTGGCTGATCATCCTGCTGGCCCTCTTCGGGGGGATATGGGGGTTTTTCTCGCTGGGTCGTCTCGAAGACCCGGCCTTCACCATCAAAAACGCCGTCATCGCCACACAGTACCCCGGTGCGACGGCGGAGCAAGTGGCGCTGGAAGTGTCCGAGCCATTGGAATCCGCCATTCAACAAATGGGCGAGGTGGACACCATCACCTCGGTCAACCAGCCCGGTTTTTCGCTGATCGAGGTCGAAATCGAATCCACCTATGATGGCAGCGAGCTACCGGAAATCTGGACCAAACTGCGTGCCAAGGTCCGCGATACTGCGCGCAACCTGCCATCCGGTGTGGGGGAGCCACTGGTCAATGACGGGTTCGGGGATGTCTTTGGCCTGTTCTATGCCGTAACGGCCGATGGGTTTACCGATGCCGAGAAACACGAACTGTCCACCTTCCTGCGGCGCGAGCTTTTGACCGTCGACGGCGTTGCCGATGTCGAGGTGCGCGGTCTGCCTGAAGAAGCCATCTTTGTTGAGCCGGACCTTGCCATCTCGGTCAATCAAAACGTCCCGTTAAATGCGATCAACGAAGCTATTGCCAATGCCGACTCGGTGAACTCATCCGGGTCTCTGCGGTCGGAAAACGACCGCACGACGATCCTGACCGCAGAAGGGTCGGACTCGGTTTCCGCGATTGCGGGGTTGTCTGTGGGCTCGCAGGGGCAGGTCATCAACCTGTTCGACATGTCGGATGTGTACCGTGGACGTCAGACCGATCCTGAGGTCATAATCCGTTTCAACGGCGCTGAAGCGTTCACGCTGGGGATCGCCGGATTGTCGACTGAGAACATTGTCGAAGTTGGCAAGCGCGCTGATGCCAAATTTGCCGAGCTTAACCCCCAGATACCCTTCGGCGTGGATATCCTGCCCATTTATCAGCAGCATGTGGTGGTCGAGCAGGCCTCGAACGATTTTCTGGTGAACCTTGCCCTATCCGTGGCCATCGTGGTTGCGGTGCTGGCGATCTTCATGGGGTGGCGCGCGGCACTTGTCGTGGGCTCGACCCTGCTGCTGACCGTAGTCGGTACATTGCTGTTCATGTCCATCTTCTCGATCGAGATGGAACGGATTTCGCTGGGTGCGCTGATCATTGCGATGGGGATGTTGGTGGACAATGCCATCGTGGTTGCCGAAGGGATGCAGATTGCCATGCTGCGCGGCAAAAACTCGCGCGATGCCGCGGATGAGGCCGCGTCCAAAACCCAAATTCCGCTGCTCGGGGCCACGGTGATCGGCATCATGGCCTTTGCAGGGATTGGCCTTAGCCCGGATGCGACGGGTGAGTTCCTGTTCTCGCTATTCGCGGTGATCGGTATCTCTTTGCTGCTCAGCTGGGTGCTGGCGCTGACGGTGACGCCGCTGCTGGGTCACTATTTCTTCAAGCAGGGGAAAGAGGGCGGTGTGGATGCTTATGGCGGGATCATGTTCCGGGTCTATGGCGCGATCCTGCGTTGGGCGCTTCGGTTCCGCTGGCTTGTCATTGCCGCGCTTGTCGGCGTGACCATGGCCTGTTTCGCGGGCTTCGGTCTGGTCAAACAACAGTTCTTCCCCGACTCGAATACGCCGCTGTTCTTTGTGCACTACAAGCTGCCACAAGGCACCACCATCGCGCGCACGTCGCAGGATATGGAAGTGTTCGAAGACTGGCTGGCGGAACGTGACGACGTTGTCTCGGTGGCAACTTTTGTGGGGCAGGGGGCAACCCGGTTTCTGCTAACCTATTCCGCCGAGGATCCGAACCCCAGTTATGGTCACATGATCATTCGCACCGAAACGCTGGATGACATTCCGCCCTTACAGGCCGATCTGGAAGCGTTCGGAAAGGCTCAGTTCCCCGAAGGTGAATTCCGAACCCGGCGGCTGATCTTCGGTCCGGGCGGTGGTGATCCGATCCAGGCGCGGTTTTCGGGCAGCGATCCGGCTGTTCTGCGGCAACTGGCGGATGAGGCCGTGCGCCGGATGCAGGCCGCATCCCCCAACGCGCTGAATGTATCCCATGACTGGTTCGAGCAGGAACTGGCTGTGCAGCCAATCTATGCAACCGAACGCGCCCAGACTGCTGGCGTCACGCGCGAAGACATTGCCGGGACGCTGCAATTCTCGACAGACGGGTTCACGGCAGGCGTATTCCGTGAACGGGACCGTCTGATCCCGATTATCGTGCGCCGCCCGGTGGATGGTGACTATTCGATCGTCGATCAGGTGGTGTATTCGGATCAGTCGGAAAAATTTGTGCCAATTGAACAGATGCTGGATGGGTTCGAATACAAATCGCTCAACACTCTGGTGCACCGCCGGGATCGCGTACTGACCATCACTGTCGGGGCGGACATTCCGCCCGATCTGACGGCGGCTCAGGTGCATTCCGAAGTGCGCAGTGTCATCGAGGATATGGACCTGCCACCGGGCTACCGCATGGAATGGGGCGGCGAGTTCGAAAACGCTGGCGAAGCCAACCAAAGCCTTGGGCGCCAATTGCCGCTCAGCCTGTTGATCATGGTGCTGATCTCGGTGCTGATCTTCAACGCAATCCGTCAGCCGATCATCATCTGGCTGCTGGTGCCGATGTCGGTGAACGGGGTGGTGATTGGCCTGCTGGGAACTGGGCTTCCATTCACATTCACCGCTTTGCTGGGCTTGCTCAGCCTGTCGGGGATGTTGATCAAGAATGGCATCGTTCTGGTCGAGGAAATCGACCTTGTACGCGCCACCGGCAAGCCCCTGCGCGAGGCGATTGTTGAAGCCTCGGTCTCGCGTTTGCGCCCGGTGATGCTGGCAGCGATCACCACCATTCTTGGCATGGCGCCTCTGCTGACGGACGCGTTCTTCCGTTCGATGGCGGTGACGATCATGGGTGGTTTGGCCTTTGCCACCATTCTGACGATGGTCGCGGCTCCGGTCTTTTACCTCGTGTTCTTCGCGCGGGATGAAAAGCGCGAAGCTGCGGCAGCCTGATGGGACCGGGCGGCTTTTCAGTCGCCCGGATCTTTTGCCGGATCGTAGTGGTAGTAAAAACAGGACAGTTTGTTGCCGTCCGGATCGCGCAAATAGGCCACGTAGAAATCGGGCGCGTAGTAATCCCGAATGCCGGGTTTGCCTTCGTCCGCGCCGCCATGTCTCAGACCGGCGGCGTGAAACTGCCTGACCTGCTCCGCACTGCGGGCAGGGAAGGCCAACATTGTCCCATTACCCGCGCTGGCCGCATTGCCGTCGAAGGGTGTGCAGACCCAGAATCCGGTACCGGCTTCGGGATTTGTTCCCCAGCCCGCGCGGTTTTCGGTCCATCCCGGAAGGCGTGGCTGTTCTAAAACAGCAAATATCGCGTCATAGAACCGGATGGCCTGCGGCAGGTTGTTGGTTCCGTAAGTCGTGTAAAGGTGCATAGCTTTCCTGCCCGGTTCAGGTCCGTATCATGGAGCCTGCCGTGCAACAGGGAAAGCAAAATGGAGCCTGAGGCCGCGTCAGATCAATGGGATTAGCGGCACGTCGCATGCTGCGAGTGTCATCAACGCGGCGAAAATCAAGAACCTGCGCATTTCGTTATCCTTCTGCTCGTTTGCAGAAAAGATGCGCGCCCGAAGACACAAGGTCAACGGGCGCGTAAAACGTGTTTCGTTTAAGCGGTTTCGGGCCGGTCAGCCTTGCAGTGACTTCACCTCAACATCCCCTTCGGCCTGCGCCTTGATCGCCAACGCGGCGGCGTGGCTGGCGGCTGCGGTGGTGAAATAGGGGATTTTGTCATACAGCGCGATTGAGCGGATGGACTTGCTGTCCTCAACCGCTTGCGCGCCTTCGGTGGTGTTCATCAGCAACTGAACCTGACCGTCTTTCAGCATGTCAGCCACGTCCGGGCGGCCTTCATAGACCTTGTTGACCACGTCACAGGCCACACCGTGTTCAGACAGCCAGCTTTGGGTGCCACGGGTCGCGACCAGAGTGAACCCTTGCCCGATCAACACTTGCGCGGCCTCAAGCATGGCCGCCGTCTTATCGGCATCCTTGATCGAAATGAACGCCCGTCCCGAGGAAGGCAGTACCATACCTGCACCCATCTGTGCCTTCAGGAAGGCACGCGGGAAGTCGCGGTCCCAGCCCATGACCTCACCGGTTGAGCGCATTTCCGGCCCCAGAATGGTGTCGACACCGGGGAAGCGGGCAAAAGGCATCACCGCCTCTTTCACCGAGAACCACGGCATGTCCGGGTCGGCCAGCGTCATCTGGTCCGCGATCTTGGTGTCCTGACCTTCCTGATAGGGCGGTCGCTGCGGGAAGTTCGACAGCTTCTCACCGGCCATGACCCGTGCGGCAATCGAAGCGATTGCGCTGTCGGTCGCTTTGGCGACGAAAGGCACGGTGCGCGAGGCGCGCGGGTTCACTTCGATCAGGTAAATCTCATCATCCTTGATCGCAAACTGGACGTTCATCAGGCCGACAACGTTCAGCGCCTTTGCCAGTTTGAACGCCTGATCCTTGATCTGAGCGATGATCTCTTTCGACAGCGAATAGGGCGGCAGCGAACAGGCCGAGTCGCCCGAGTGAACGCCAGCCTCTTCGATGTGCTGCATGATGCCCGCGACATGCACGTCAGTGCCATCGCACAAGGCGTCTACGTCCAGCTCGACCGCACCGGCCAGATAGCTGTCCAGCAGAACGGGGCTGTCGCCCGAGACCACCACAGCCTCGTTGATATAGCGCCGCAGCTGATCCATATCGCGCACGATTTCCATGGCGCGGCCGCCCAGAACGTAAGAGGGCCGGATCACCAGCGGAAAGCCGATTTCCTCGGCGATTTCCAGTGCCTGTTCGTCGGTCGAGGCGATGCCGTTCTTCGGCTGTTTCAGGCCCAGATCGTTGACCAGAGCCTGGAACCGCTCACGGTCTTCGGCCAGGTCAATCGCGTCCGGCGTGGTGCCGAGGATCGGAATACCTTCGGCCTCAAGCGCGTTGGCCAGTTTCAGCGGCGTCTGGCCGCCAAACTGAACGATAACGCCGTGCAACGTGCCGTTTTCCTGTTCCTTGGTCAGGATTTCCATGACGTGTTCAAAGGTCAGCGGCTCGAAATACAGGCGGTCCGAGGTGTCATAGTCGGTCGAGACCGTCTCGGGGTTGCAGTTGACCATGATGGTCTCATATCCCGCCTCGGTCAGCGCGAAACAGGCGTGACAGCAGCAATAGTCGAACTCGATACCCTGACCGATCCGGTTGGGGCCACCGCCAAGGATGACAACCTTTTTGCGGTCAGAGGGGCGTGCTTCACATTCGACCTCACCCATCATCGGGGCCTCATAGGTCGAATACATGTAGGGCGTCTGCGCTTCGAATTCGGCGGCGCAGGTGTCGATACGTTTGAACACGGCGTTGACGCCCAAATTGCGGCGGGCACGGCGGATGTTGTCTTCATCCCGACCAGTAAGGTTGCCCAAACGCGCATCAGTGAAGCCCAGCATTTTCAGCCTGCGGATGCCGTCCTCGGTCATCGGGAGGCCATCCTTGCGGACCTGCCGCTCGGCGTCGACGATCTCGCGGATACGGGCAAGGAACCACGGGTCGAACTTGGTGACGCCGAAGATTTCATCATCGGTCAGACCGTGACGCATGGCCTGCGCGATGGTGCGCAGACGATCAGGCGTCTGTTGGCTGATCGCTTTGATCACGGCCGCCTTGTCGTCCGCTTCTTCCCAGAGACCTACGTTCAGGCCAGAAATTTCGATCTCATCAAAGCCGGTCAGGCCCGATTCCATCGAGGCCAGTGCCTTTTGCATCGATTCGTGGATGGTACGACCGATGGACATGGCCTCACCCACCGATTTCATCGCGGTGGTCAGGTAAGGTTCCGAACCGGGGAACTTCTCAAACGCGAATTTCGGGATCTTGGTGACGACATAGTCGATGGTCGGTTCGAACGACGCAGGCGTGACCTTGGTGATGTCGTTGTCCAGCTCGTCCAGCGTGTAGCCCACAGCCAGTTTTGCGGCGATCTTGGCAATCGGGAAACCGGTTGCCTTCGACGCCAGCGCCGAGGAGCGCGATACACGCGGGTTCATCTCGATCACAACCATGCGGCCATCTTCGGGGTTGATCGCCCATTGTACGTTCGAACCGCCGGTTTCGACCCCGATCTCGCGCAGAACGGCAATCGAACCGTTGCGCATGATCTGATATTCTTTGTCGGTCAGCGTCAGGGCAGGGGCCACGGTGATCGAGTCGCCCGTATGAACGCCCATTGGGTCGACGTTTTCAATCGAACAGACGATGATCGCGTTGTCGGCAGTGTCGCGCACCACCTCCATCTCGTATTCTTTCCAGCCGAGCAGGCTTTCATCAACGAGGATCTGATTTACGGGTGAGGCATCCATGCCCGAGCGGCAAAAGTGGATATAATCCTCACGGTTATAGGCCACACCGCCACCAGTGCCACCCAGAGTAAACGCGGGGCGGATGATGGCGGGCAGGCCGATCTCTTCCAACTCGTCCAGCGCCATCTGAACACCCGCGTCCAGATCGGTGCTGCCATCCTCGCGCTTGGGTGCGGTCACGATGGTTGCTTTGGGGTTCTCAAGACCCAGACGGTCCATCGCCTCGCGGAACAGCTTGCGGTCTTCGGCCATTTCGATGGCGTCGCGCTTGGCGCCGATCATTTCAACACCGAATTTTTCCAGCACGCCCATCTCTTCCAATGCAAGCGAGGTGTTCAGGCCAGTCTGTCCACCCATGGTGGGCAGCAGGGCGTCGGGACGTTCTTTCTCGATAATCTTGGCGACAACTTCGGGGGTGATGGGCTCGATATAGGTGGCATCGGCCAGTCCGGGATCGGTCATGATGGTGGCCGGGTTTGAGTTTACCAGAATGACCCGGTACCCTTCTTCCCGCAGCGCTTTGCAGGCCTGAGCGCCGGAATAGTCGAACTCGCAGGCCTGACCGATAACAATGGGCCCCGCCCCGATAATCATGATCGACTGGATGTCGGTTCTTCTGGGCATGGCCTGGTTCCTTTGGTTATCTGCGAGTCAGGGCACCCCCAAGCGCCCAAATTGTCCTGCGTTATAGGGACCGCGCGAAAAGGTTCAAGGGGTATCGGAAACGGCGGTGAAATTGCCGCTTTCCCCTCTTTCACTTGACGCCGTATTCTCTATACCGCGCAGCACGACAAATGAGGATGCACTTGCGTATTCGTTTCGATCAGGGGCCGGCTGGGCCGGGAACCAGTTTTGACCGGCCAGCCAAGGTGATCCGTGCGGACCAGCCGGACGACGTGCCCCAGGCTCTGGCGGCGCTGGATGAGGCGCGCGCGGATGGTGTGTGGCTGGCGGGCTATGCCAGCTATGAACTTGGGTACGCGCTGGAACCCCGCCTGATCGACCGTCTGCCTGAGGATCGCCGCCTGCCATTGTTGTGCTTTGGCGTTTATGATGCACCCACCCAACGTGATCTTCCACCGGCGGCAGGCGGGGTGACCGGCTTTGTTCCTCGCTGGGACGAGGCGCGGTACACGGACGCCTTTCAGCAGGTGCATGATGCCATCGGGGCAGGAGACATCTATCAGGCAAACCTGACCTTTCCGATTGATCTGACCGTCGAGGGCGACAGCGCGTCGCTTTATGCCGCGCTGGCGTCCGGGCAACCGGTGGGCCATGGCGCATTGGTGCAGCAGGACGGTTTGCCCGATTTGCTCAGCCGCTCGCCCGAGCTGTTCTTCCGCACTGATGCCGACCGGGGGATCGAAACCCGTCCGATGAAGGGCACCCAGCCGCGCAGCGAGGATATGGCCGAGGACGCGCGCCGCCGTTCCTTCCTGACCACCGACGACAAGAATCGGGCCGAGAACCTGATGATCGTCGATTTGCTGCGCAACGATATCAGCCGCGTCGCGTTGCCCGGATCGGTCAAAGTGCCCGAGCTGTTCAAGGTCGAGACTTATGCGACCGTACACCAAATGATTTCGCTGGTGCAGGCGCAGCTGCATCTGGGGGCCGAGCTGTCCGATATCCTGATGGCACTGTTTCCCTGCGGCTCGATCACCGGCGCGCCCAAGATTCGTGCGATGGAAATTCTGTCCGATCTCGAACCCTGGCCGCGCGATATCTATTGTGGCGCTATCGGGTGGGCTGCGCCGGACGGGCGATCCGAGTTCAACGTGGCGATCCGTACTCTGATGGTTGAGGATGGCAAGGCCACGCTGAATGTAGGCGGCGGAGTAGTCTGGGACAGCACAGCCCCGTCAGAGTATGAGGAAGCGCTATGGAAAGCCCGCTTTGCCCGCCAGTTGACCCTGACTTCCGTCTGATCGAAACGCTGGCCTACCGGCCCGATCAGGGGTTTGTGCGGCGGGATCGTCACTTGGCCCGTATGGCGCGGTCGGCACAGGCTTTTGGCATTCCCTTCAATAGTGAACGTGCGGTCGAACACCTTGAGGCAAATGCTGGGAAGGCTCCGCTGCGCTGCCGATTGACGCTGGCCGTTGACGGCGAGACCGACGTGACGACCGGCGCATTGGCTGACAATCCTGCGGTCTGGCGCGTGACTATCGCCGCGCCGCGCCTGAGAGCGTCTGATATCTGGTTGCAGCATAAGACCACTCAGCGCGCTGTGTATGATACGGCCCGAGCGGAATTGCCTGACGGGGTCGATGAACTTCTGTTTCTGAACGAACGCGACGAGCTTTGCGAAGGTACCATTACCAACGTTTTTCTGGACATGCCGGACGGCCGCTGCCTGACCCCGGCCCTCATCAGTGGCGTCCTGCCGGGCATCCTGCGCGAAGAATTGCTGGATAATAAACAGGTTACCGAAGCCACCCTGACCTTGACCGACCTAAAAAACGCAACAAAAATCTTTGTGGGAAATTCGTTGCGTGGTCTGATCCGGGTGGAGTTGGCAATACAGTGAGCAAACAAACCGATTGGGCGGACAGCGCGACACCGCATCTGCGATTGCGACTGGAGTTTGGACTGTTCTTCATCGCCGTACCGGTGCTGATCGCGGTGTTTTTCCCGCCGAACTGGATGTTCCCGTCGCTTTTTACCTTTACGGCCATCGGGATCGTGCTGCTGCATTACACACCGGGATATGCCTGGGCTGAGCTACGGTACAATTGGCAAAACTGGTCGTGGCGTGAGGTCGTGGTCTTCACCATCGCCATGACGGCGTTCTGTGCCGCACTTGTGATGGTTATGCGGCCAGATGCGGCGTTCTTCCTGTTGAGTAACCGACCCGAATTTCTGATCGTGATCTGGCTGGGTTACCCGATCCTGTCAGCCCTGCCGCAAGAGTTGCTGTTCCGCTCGCTGTTCTTCCGCCGCTATCACGCGATCCTACCCGACGGGCGCGCGGCTTACCTGTTGAACGCAGGGCTGTTTTCACTGGCACACCTGATGTACTGGAGCTGGATCGTCGCCATCATGACCTTCGCCGGGGGGCTGCTGTTCACCTGGGCCTACCGCAAACGCGGATCGTTTTTCTATGCGGTCCTGCTACATGCGATAGCGGGGAATATCATCTTCGCCGCCGGTCTGGGCGTCTATTTCTACTCGGGCAACGTGCAAAGGCCGTTTTGACGGCGCGACCCGCCTTGACTTTCCAAGCCTGACAGGGTGTATCGGCGCGACGAATTCTGCGCCCGAAGGGATATTCCATGCACGCCTATCGCAGCCACACCTGCGCCGCTCTGACCGCCGCCAATGTCGGTGAAACCGTCCGCCTGTCTGGCTGGGTGCATCGGGTCCGAGATCATGGCGGTGTGCTGTTCATCGACCTGCGCGACCATTTCGGCGTGACTCAGGTTCTGTGCGACGGTGACAGCGCGGCGTTTGCCGAGTTGGAGAAAGTGCGCTCGGAATGGTGTATCCGCATCGACGGCACCGTCAAAGCTCGGGACCCCGAGCTGGTGAACCCGAAACTGCCGACCGGCGAGGTCGAAGTTTATGTGCGTGAGCTTGAGGTTCTGGGCGCGGCCGACGAACTCCCGCTGATGGTGTTTGGCGATCAGGAATACCCTGAGGAAACCCGCCTGCGGTATCGCTATCTGGACCTGCGCCGTGAAGCGATGCAGCAGAACATGACGCTGCGCTCGGACGTTGTGGCCTCGATGCGTCGCCGCATGTGGGATCAGGGATTCCGCGAGTACCAGACGCCTATTATCACCGCCTCGTCGCCGGAAGGTGCGCGCGACTTTCTGGTGCCGTCGCGTCTGCACCCGGGCAAGTTCTACGCGCTGCCGCAGGCCCCTCAGCAGTTCAAACAGCTGATCATGGTGTCGGGCTTCGACAAGTATTTCCAGATCGCACCTTGCTTCCGCGATGAAGACCCACGCGCCGACCGTTCGCCCACCGATTTCTACCAGCTCGACCTTGAGATGTCGTTTGTCGAACAGCAGGACGTGTTCGACACAATCCAACCTGTTCTGACCGGCGTGTTCGAAGAGTTTGGTGGTGGCCGCAAGGTCGATCAGGACTGGCCTCAAATCTCCTACAAGGACGCCGCCCTGTGGTACGGCACCGACAAGCCCGACCTGCGTAACCCTATTAAAATGCAAGTGGTCTCCGACCACTTCCGCGGGTCTGGCTTCGCGATTTTCGCGAAGCTGTTGGAGCAAGAGGGCACCGAAATCCGCGCCATCCCAGCGCCGACCGGTGGCAGCCGTAAGTTCTGTGACCGTATGAATGCCTTTGCCCAGAAAGAGGGCCTGCCCGGGATGGGTTACATCTTCTGGCGCGATCAGGGTGAGGGGATGGAGGCCGCTGGACCTCTGGCCAAGAACATCGGCCCCGAACGGACCGAGGCGATCCGTCAACAACTGGGTCTGGGCGTCGGCGATGCGGCGTTCTTCCTGGGCGGCAAGCCGAAAGCCTTTGAAAAGGTCGCTGGCAAGGCCCGTGACGTGATCGGCGAAGAACTGAACCTGACCGAGAAAGACCGCTTTGCCTTTGCCTGGATCGTTGATTTCCCGATCTATGAGCAGGACGAAGAAACCGGCGCGATTGATTTTGAGCACAACCCGTTCTCGATGCCGCAGGGCGGAATGGACGCGCTGAATGGTGATCCGCTTGAGGTCAAGGGCTATCAGTACGATCTGGCCTGTAACGGCTATGAGCTGGTCTCGGGCGCGATCCGGAACCACAAGCCCGAGATCATGTTGAAAGCCTTTGAACTGGCGGGCTACGGCGAGGATGAGGTGAAATCCCGTTTTGGTGCGCTCTTCAACGCCTTCCATTATGGTGCCCCGCCGCACGGTGGCTGTGCTGCGGGCATCGACCGGATCGTGATGCTGCTGGCCGATGAGGCCAACATCCGCGAGGTCATGATGTTCCCGATGAACCAGCGCGCCGAAGACCTGATGATGGACGCGCCGTCCGATCCGACCTCGGATCAGTTGATGGAACTGGGTCTGCGGGTCATCCCGCAAGAATAAACAGAACCCCGTCGCAGGCCATGCGGCGGGGTTTTCATTTCCCGCTGGGGCTGCCTGCCTTGTTGGAAATATCCAGCGGGCAGGGCAGAGAGTCGCGGGCGATCCGAATGTTTCGGGCCGCTGCGCGAGCCTGCGTGTAGGCCCAAACGCAGACGATCGCGGCGGTCAGAAAGTAAGCCGTCGCCATCTCAGATCGCCTCACGCTGTTCCAGCCGTGCCTGCACGATGCCCGCGACCTGTGCGGCCAGTGCCGTTACCGGCGTGCCGCTCGCGCGAGACTCGGCCAGCTTTTGGGCTGCATCCGCCAGCACCGTATCTTCGGCATCGCGGGCCACACCGCGCAGGAATTGGGCAGCGTAGTCCAGAGTACGATGATCGTTTGGCCCGGCCAGAACATCGGCGATGTGGGCCATGTCGTCCTGATAGGCCATCGGGTCGGGGCGAATGATTTCATCCCGTATGGCGTGCAGATTGTTGGGACGGCGGTCTTCGGGCAGGCTCTCAAGAATGAACTGCTGAAAATGAGACAAGGATTTCAGCGGTTTGGCCAGGAAACCATCAGCCCCGGCCTGCACAGCTGCATCCTGACCATACGCATCGCCGGACATCGCCAGAATGGCGCCTATACGAGGCGTTGCCTCGGTCAGTTCGGCAATCAGCTCGGCACCAGAGCCGTCAGGCAGGCCGATATCCACCAGAATAACCGAGGGGCGGTAGATTTGCAGATGTCGGCGGGCCGATGTTAGGCAATCCGCACGCCGAATCCGCGCGCCGCTGTGCAGACACATCAGGCGGATTGCGTCGCAGGCATAGCGGCTGTCCTCAACAACCAGAATAGTCTGACCCAGCAGAGGCCGCGTGGCCGTGGGCTGTGCGGGAGAGGCGAAGGGGCTCGAATCGTCCATGGCAGAACTCCTAATCAGCAGATGCCTCACGCTAGGAACTTCTGGCTAACACGACGTTAACGGCAATTTGGCGCACTTGTTCTTTGCCCCAACTCCCCCCATAACCGCTGCAACGCAGAACGTAAGGAGAGTTCCATGATTGGTCGCCTGAACCACGTCGCCATCGCCGTTCCTGATCTTGAGGCCGCTTCAGCGCAGTACCGCAACGCTCTTGGGGCCAAGGTTGGCGCACCTCAGGATGAGCCTGATCATGGCGTGACGGTCGTTTTCATCGAACTGCCCAACACCAAAATCGAACTGCTTTACCCGCTGGGCGAGGACAGCCCGATCAACGGGTTTCTGGAAAAGAACCCCGCCGGCGGCATTCATCACGTCTGCTATGAGGTCGAAGACATTATCGCCGCCCGCGACCACCTGAAAGAGACCGGCGCACGCGTTTTGGGGACCGGAGAACCCAAGATCGGCGCGCATGGCAAGCCGGTGCTGTTTTTGCACCCCAAGGACTTTAACGGCTGCCTGGTCGAGCTAGAACAGGTCTAACCCAAAAGAGGCTGCTATGACGATCACTGCTGCGCTGGTTCTGTTCGCCGTTATCTGGTTCATGACGCTGTTGGTTGTTCTGCCCGTGCGGATCAAGACGCAGGGCGATCTGGGCGACATCGTTCCGGGTACCCATGCGGGCGCACCGGAAGTGCATCACATGAAGAAAAAGATGTGGATCACCACCGGTATCTCGGTGGTGCTGTGGGCGATTATCGCGGGGATCATCCTTTCGGGTGTGATCTCGGTGCGCGACTTCGATTGGCTGAATCAGCTGGAACCGCGCGATTAAGCGTCAGGGCGTTGGCCCTGACAGCTTGTGATAGATATGGGTGAATGTGGCGGCCCCGAGGATCGGGATCACCAAATTCACCAACGGCACCGACAGCGGGATGGCCATCAGCGTCCCGGCCAGCCAGATGGTAGCCGTGTGCTTGGCGCGCAGCTTACGCGCGCCCTCCCGGCCAATCCGGCGCATCGCAGCCAGTGTGAAGTATTCCCGACCCAGCAAGAACCCGTTCATCGCCCAAAAGATAAACGGCGCAAGCGGAGTGAAAATCACATAGAGGATCAGCGCCAGCAGGTTGGCGACAATCAGCACGCCCAGGAACCCCAGCGCATCGCGCAATCCGTCGCTCAGCGAAATGCCCGGAACGGTGGGCAAGGTCGGGTAGTGCCTGTCTTCAACTGCCTGAGCGACCTCGTCCAGAAACATAGAGGTGATGGCTGAGGCCACCGGCACCATCAGGAACACTGGCAATATCAGCACCACGAAGATGCCGGAATAGGACAGCACGTCGTTCAACCACGGCACTGCTCCGATCCAGGGCAGCGAAATCTCGTCCCCGGACAGCCAGTTAATCAACCAGATCGCACCAGCACAGGCCGCAATCAGCAGCACGATCGTCAGGCCAACACCGCGCAGCAGGACCGAGCGGAATTTGGGGTCTCCGATCTGTCCAAGAGCCGCGAAGAACGCGTTGAGGATCATCATTCCGAAAGCCAGGTGGTCAGTGCCGAAACATCGGGGCGGGGGCGTTCCGGCGGGACATTGCCCTCGGTCGCGATGTGGATCAGACCGGCGATGCGTTCGTTGTCCTGCAATCCAAAGGCCTGACGGCAGAACGCAGGGTCATGGGTTTGCCAACCCGACAGCCAGTTTGCACCCCAGCCTGCCGCCAATGCCGCGTTCAGCAAGGCAAGGCAAACCGCCCCTGCGGAATAGGTCTGTTCGATCGCGGGAATTTTCTCGGACGGTTTCTGAACCTCGACCACGGCGACGGCCAGCTGGCCCATATCAAACTGGATCTGCGCCTTGGCAATATCCTCGGCGGTTTTGCCCAGCGCTACTCCGCATTCCTGCGTCAGCGCGGACAGGCGCGGCATGGCGCCTTTTTCCAGCACGATGAACCGCCAAGGCTCAAGCTTGCCATGATCTGGGCTGCGTGCGGCTGCGGTCAGCAGGGGCAGCAGCTCATCCCGCGTGGGGGCTGGGGCGATGAGCGTTTTCGCAGGGCGGGACCGGCGCGATTGCAGGAACTCCAGAGCGGCCGGGTTTTTGAGGGACATATGTAAACTTCCTTTACATGGGCAGATTGTATCTGGTTCAGCGCCTCAGCTGTTTCAAGTGCAAACAGCTGCAATCGACGGATCAATTTCACCCACGGCCTGCAAGCGCAAGCCCCGAAGCGGCTGGGCAAACAAAGCTGCGCGAAAGCGGCTCCTTGTCTACGCGTCCTGATCCGGTTTCTCGTGGATTTGATACACACCTTCTGGCAGATCCAGCGCAGCTGCCAGATCCCGTACCTGTTCCGGTGACAGGGTGATTTTCTGCATCTGCTCTGTGCGCGGGTCCCATTGTTCAAGCGTCACACATTCGGCGAAGCTGTTGATGACCACATCCTCTTGCAAAGGTTTGGGGCCTTCGTCCACCAGAGTAATGACTGTCGAGTCGAATTCATGCTCAATCGAAAACATACGGGCACAGTGCAAGGCAAGGCACTGCAATGCAACCCGTTTCACGCACAGACCGCGGTGGAACAACCCGGTTGCTGCGGCTATGTTGAACGCAACGCCTGATTGGCTCAAAGGACAGTTGATGCGCCATTTCATTTTTCTGTTTGCTTCCCTGCTGCTGTCGGCCTGCGCGGCGGATGGCCTGCGTGTGATTCCGGCCGCTGATTGGCCAGGGATTACACCTGAGGAAATGCCCCGTGCCGAGACGTTCCGCTCGGTCAGTCAGACGGTCGGCAAGGAGGCACGCGCCGAGTGTCTGCGACAGCGTCGGGTCAGCAATTGTGATTTCACAATTCTGGTCGATCTTGACCCGCGCGCCGAGGCCAATGCGTTTCAGACCCTGGACGACAAGGATCAGCCGGTGATCATTTTTACCCGCTCGATGATTCAATCGACCAAAAACCCGGATGAGCTGGCGTTCGTGATGGGGCATGAGGCGGCGCATCACGTGTTGGCGCACATTGACCGTCAATCACAAAACGCGCAGGAAGGCGCTGCGATATTCGACCGTCTGGGCAAGCTGCACGGCGAAGACGGGGCCGATCTGGAACGATCACAAAAGCTGGGGGCCGAAGTGAACGTGCAGGTGAACGTCAAGGAGTTCGAGTTGGAGGCCGATCGGTTGGGAACAATCATTACCTATAATGCAGGCTATAACCCGTTGATCGGCGCCAAGTATTTCGACCGTATTCCCGATCCGGGGGACCAGTTCCTGGGAACACACCCGCCGAATGCGGCGCGGATTCAGATCGTCAAGGACACTGCAAGACAGCTGGGGCTTACTGAATGACATCGCCGACTCAGCTGGGCGTTATCCTGACGGATCGGGGCTCAAAATACGCGGTCTCGGGTGCGACCGTCACCACCCGCGCAGACGTAGATGCGGTGTTGAAAGACCTGAAATCAGACAAGGCCTATGCCCGCGCCACGCATAACACCTGGGCGGCCGTTCTGCCGACAGGGGCGCTGAAGGCTGATGACGGCGAAAGCGGGGCAGGCATCGTTATCTTGCGGATGCTTGAGCGTGCCGGGTTGGACAATCACGTGGTGATCGTTACCCGCTGGTATGGCGGCAAGAAACTGGGTGGAGATCGATTCCGCAGGGTGCAGGATGCAACCCGGGCCTATCTCGACCATATCGGTGTTGGACCTTGACTTGAGTCAAATGCGAAACCTGAGCATTGAACTATCCTGTTCCGGACGTGCGACAGGAAAGGATTTCTCATGCACAGCCGAGACGTTCTGAAACGCCATGCCGGTCTGGTCGATCAAATGGCGACCAAGCTGGGGGTAGACCTGCAAGAAGCAGCAATTGGTGGCGATGTTTCCATGGATCAACTCTCGGACGCAGTGCTGCGATGCACAGGGTGCTCGAACCCGGAGCACTGTCAGGGTTTGCTGGACCAGCACGCCTCGGTCTCGCATACGCCAGAGTATTGCCGGAATCAGGATTTGCTCAGCAAACTGATGCCCTGATGACTCAGGGTTTTCATGCGGCGGCCGATCACGATCCGGTCTAGGTGAAGGGCAATCAGATGCAACGCGATGTTCTGGGCGATGTCGAAAAGCACTTTTGGCTGACCCGATCTGTTGCGCGCTGCATGAACATCTCGCTGACAGAAGCGATGTCAGAAGGGAGGTTGAGCGCTGACCGCTATGCCGAATTGGTGACACGTTGCCGCGCCTCAAAGTGCAGTGAACACTGTGTGCTGTGGCTGGCCGAACAACAGTCCGAGGCCCCTCTGGCCCCGGACTTCTGCGCCAATGCTGACGTGCTGAACGGGTTGAAAACCTAGTCAGAGCTTGGAGTGCGATCCATCGCATAGCGGAGCTTTGGCGCTGTGCTTGCAACCGCAAAAAAAGACCTTTTTGCTGCTATCCGCCGTGTACTTGATTGGTTCAAAGCCGCTGCCTTTGTGTGATCCGTCGCAGAACGGTTGGCGACTGGATTTACCGCAGGAACACCAGAAATAGGTTTTCCCTTCGGTCACTTCGACCGGATAGGGTTCTTTCTGCGCGATGGTGGGGCTGTCTGACATATGGCTTCTCCGACTTTGGCTGATGTCATTGGGCAGTGTAGGGCGATTTAAGCAAAACGGTAGCGTTTGCACAAAAAACCGCTGTTTCAGAATGACCTGCAAGCGTGGTTTCGCCTGAATTCACATTTCCGTGATTGAATTTGTTGCCAAATAACTATCGAAGTCTTAACCTGAGATTGGCCCCGAATTATTGGGCAATATCAGAGAAGTAATAGAGGAATGACGGACATGAAACTCAAATTCGCTGCCGTTGGTGCGATTGCCCTGATTCTGGGGGCCTGCTCGCAGCAGGAAGAGCCGACCCCGGTTTACATCACGCCCGAGTATGACAAGTTCGGCACGCCGAGCTGCCCGGCTGGCACAGAACTGGCCACGACCGAAGCGGGCCAGACCGTGTGTAACCCGGTATCCTCGTAAGAATTTCGCGGACGGCTATTTCCGTAGCCGTCCGCCCATCGCCACCGTTAACCGCCTGAGAAGGGCGGTTTTTTCTTGCCTGAAGATCGCCGCCTATTTGTATCGCGAAAACCCGCGTAGCCGAATGCCGTAACGCTTTGGAACGTAGTAGGGCGAGACCCGTTTCCCGTGGTGCCTGCGGAACGACCTGTGATGCCGTTTCACAGGCTTGACGTGACCTACTTTGGGGCGGGCTTTGTGATGATGCACTGTGGGCGCGGCGTAGTATTTCTTCACCTTATGCTTGCTGCGATGGTGATGCTTGAACGCTTTGCCGCCGACCACGACAAAGCCACCGGAACGAACACTGATACTGTTCGCGGCGGCTGGGGCGGCAAAAAGCTGCACAGCCAGGAGCGCCGCCACACATGTCATAACATACGAACGCATTCGAAACATCGGACCCTCCTTCATACGAATTGAGATGTCCTGACATGATCCACCGATCGCGCCTAAAACGCCAATAAACTTGCCTCACGCTTCTCCGATCCGGGGTGAGTTAGCGCAATTTGCCCCACAGATCGTATTCACCGGCCTCATCAACCTCGACCGAGACGATGTCGCCGGGTTTGAGGGCCTCAAACCCTTCGTCGATGAACAGGTTCCCGTCGATCTCAGGCGCGTCGGATTTGGTGCGGCAGGTTGCGGCCTCATCATCGACCTCGTCCACGATCACGTCCATGATCTGACCGACTTTGGCCGCCAGCTTGGCCTCGGAAATGGCCTGAGCCTTTTCCATGAACCGGTCCCAACGTTCTTGTTTGACCTCGGCGGGAACATGGTCGGGCAGATCGTTTGACCGCGCACCATCGACGTTTTCGTATTGAAAACAGCCGACGCGATCCAGCTGCGCCTCATCCATCCAGTCCAGCAGGCTCTGGAACTCGGCCTCGGTCTCTCCGGGGTAGCCGACTATGAAGGTTGAACGCAGGGTGATGTCAGGGCAAGTCGCGCGCCATGCCGCGATCTCATCCAGCGTTTTGGCGGCGGCGGCAGGGCGGGCCATGCGTTTCAGAACGTCCGGGTGTGCGTGCTGGAACGGAATATCCAGATAAGGCAACACATTACAGCCCGCATCCGCCATCAGCGGGATCATCTCGCGCACATGCGGATAGGGGTAGACATAGTGCAGCCGTACCCACGCATCCAATTGTCCCAGCTCGCGCGCCAGATCAGTGATGTGGCTGCGCACCTCGCGGTCTTTCCACGGGTTCACGTCGTATTTTCGGTCCAGCCCGTAGGCGGACGTGTCCTGCGAGATCACCAGAAGTTCGCGCACGCCATTGTCGACCAGTTTCTCGGCTTCACGCAGCACAGCATGGGCGGGCCGGCTGGCCAGTTTTCCGCGCATGTCGGGGATGATGCAGAACTTGCATTTATGGTTACAGCCCTCGGAAATCTTGAGATAGCTGTAATGGCGCGGGGTCAGCTGCACACTGGCCGCAGGCAGCAGATCCACAAACGGATCCGGATCGGGCGGAACCGCCACGTGAACCGCATCCAGAACCTGCTCATATTGATGCGGCCCGGTAACCGCCATGATGCGGGGATGATGCTCGCGAATATAGTCCGGTTCGGCCCCCAGACAGCCGGTCACGATAACCTTGCCGTTTTCGACCAGAGCTTCTCCGATTGCGTCCAGAGACTCGGCCTTGGCGCTGTCGAGGAACCCGCAAGTGTTCACAATCACGGCATCGGCGCCCGCGTAATCGGGTGAAATCCCGTATCCTTCCGCTCGCAGGCGGGTCAGAATGCGCTCACTATCCACCAATGCCTTTGGGCAGCCCAGCGACACCATACCAATGGTTGGCTGGTTCGGGCGGGGCGTATCGGTGATCCGGGCGGCAGGCGCCAGGTCGGGGCGGAGGTTTGGCGGGTTCGTGGTCATGGCGCGGCATATAGTGGGGAACGCTTCCCCTTGCAAATGCGGGCTAGGCTTTGAATGATCTTTTTAACGCATGCCCAATAAGCGGAGAGCAGAAAAATGAAGTGGCTGTTGCGCATTCTCTTCCTATTCGTGGTCGCTTTCGGCCTGGCGATCGGCGCTTTGCTGCTGATGCCGGGGGACAAACTGGCCGCTATTCTGGCCGAGCAGGTCAAAAGTGAAACCGGACGGGAACTGAAGCTGTCGGGAGATGTGAACCTCTCCTTCTGGCCGGTTCTGGGGATGGAGACAGGCGCAGTCACGTTCGGAAATGCCTCCTGGGCAGGGTCCGAGCCGATGCTCAGCGCGGACAGTTTAGCCATTGGCGTGGATGCCGCTGCGCTGATCAATGGAGACCTGCGCATCCGCCGGGTGATCGCCGAAAACCCGACCCTGCGCCTTGAACTATCGGACGGGCGCGGCAATTGGGAGTTCGGCGCGACCACTCCCGCCAATACCGAAAGTGGCACATCTGCACAGGCATCGCAGCCGAGCGCGGTGACGCTGGACCGGCTGGAGCTAACCAATGCGCGGCTGCTCTATGTCGAAAACGGTGAGACGACGTTTGATTTTGCCGGAGTTGATCTGTCGGCCAGTTGGCCGGGGCCGGACGCGCCGATGATTGCAGAGGCTCGGATAGCGGTTCCGGGCGGCCACGTGAATGTTGATCTCAAAATTCCTGATCTTCCCGCCTATGCGGCGGGTGCTGTCACCGGGCTTGAACTGGCCCTGACCGCACCGGGCGGAGAAGTGGGCTTTGACGGGCGTGTCAATCTGGCCGGTGACATGGATGGCGCGCTTGAGGTCAAGACTTCGGATACTGAAAGGATGCTGGCCGCCTTCGGTCAGGCTGGAGTTGGGGTGCCGTTGGGGCTGGGCCGTGCGGCAGATGTTTCTGCCCGGATGACCTATACCAGCGACGGTCGGATTTCGCTGCGCGAGATGGTGGCGCGGCTGGACAATAACCGCCTTACCGGCGAGGCGGATATTGAGATTTCAGAACCGCCAAAACTAACTGCGCGGCTTCAAGGCGGCGATCTGGATCTGTCTCGATATAACGAAACGTCCGCCCCCTCAGGCGGAGGAGCCGGCGCGCCAACTGAGGGCTGGTCCACCGCACCGATTGATGCCTCGGCTCTTGCGCTGGCGAATGGGGAAATTCGCCTGACCGCCTCGTCCATCACCCTGCCTGAGGTTGCGCTTGGCCCCAGTGACCTGACGATGTCGCTCGACCGTTCTCGTGCGGTTCTGAAAATGAACCCCGCGACCTTATATGGGGGGCAGGTCAATGGGCAGGTGGTCGCCAATAATCGCAATGGTCTTTCGGTGGGTGGCAAGCTCAACGCAACTGGGATTGACCTTAAGCAGGCCCTGTTTGCACTGGGCGGGATCGAGCGCCTTTCCGGCACCGGGTCAGGGGAATTCGAGTTTCTGGGCGTTGGTCAGACCGAAGACCAGATCATGCGCTCGCTCAGCGGAAAGGGCAGCCTGAATGTGGGGCAGGGGGTCATCTCGGGCTTTGATCTTGACCGTTTGATGGGGCGTGCCAATGGGGCAGGCGGAACGACCGTTTTCAACAGTCTGACTGCCAGTTTTACCATGGATCAGGGCGTGCTGAACAATAATGATCTGCTGATGTCGCTGGATAATTTCCGCGCCGACGGATCCGGGCAGGTGAATATCGGTGGTCGCACAATCGACTACCTGTTCACGCCTACTGCCCTGCGCGCCAATTCCGGGCAGGGCCTGTCTGTGCCGGTTCGGATTGTCGGGCCGTGGAGCGACCCGTCCATCAAACCAGACCTGAGCAAGGTGATCGAAGCTGCTGCCGAAGGTCAGCTGAAAAAACTGGAAGATGACGCCAAACAACAGGTTCTGGACCGGGTCGGAAATGAGCTTGGCACCGCGGTGACAGATACCGAAAGCGTCGAGGATGCCCTGAAGAACAAGCTTGAAGAAGAAGCAAAGAAGGGCCTGCTGAAACTGCTGGGCGGAAATTAAAGCGATAGGGCGCACCGGGGCGCCCCATCCAAGTTTCGATCAGATCGTTTGGTCGTAATCGCCCACGCCCGGTTCAGTCCGGATCACAGCGTCGATATCGGCGAAGATGGCGCGCATTTCTTCTTCGCTGTCGCTGCTTTCGCACACCACGACCAGATTTGGCGTGTTCGACGAGGCGCGCACCAGCCCCCAACTGCCATTGTCCAGAATGACGCGCGCGCCGTTGACGGTGACAACTTCTTTGATCGCGCGGCCGGCAAAGGTTTCGCCCGCATCGGCCTTTGCAACCAGTTTGTCGACCAGCCGGTTGAGGATGTCATACTTCTCAGTGTCGGCGGCATAGGGCGACATGGTTGGGGTCGCCCATGTTTTTGGCAACGCCTTGCGCAGGTCCGACATGCTTTTGTCCGGGTTGCGGTCCATCAGCTTGCAGATTTCCACGGCCACCCGCATGCCGCAGTCGTAACCACGCCCGATCGGTTCGGCGAGGAAGTAGTGACCCGATTTCTCGAACCCGGCGAGGGCGTTGATTTCCTTGACCCGACGCTTCATGTGACTGTGGCCGGTTTTCCAGTAATCCGCCTTGATGCCATGCGCTTGCAACTCGGGGTCGCTGGCGAACAGGCCGGTTGATTTCACGTCGGCCACAAAGGTTGAATTCGGGTAGAGCTTGGCCAGATCACGAGCCATGATCACGCCGACCTTATCCGCGAAAATCTCTTCGCCTTCGTCATCCACAACACCGCAGCGGTCACCGTCGCCGTCAAACCCAAGCGCCAGATCGGCGCCACTGGATTTAACGCTGTCGGACATGTCGTGCAGCATCTCCATCGCCTCTGGGTTGGGGTTGTAGTTGGGGAAGGTGTAATCCAGCTCGTTATGGCTGGGTACGACCTCAACACCCATTCGTTCGAATATCTCAGGTGCAAAGGCCGAGGCGGTACCGTTGCCCGTGGCGCAGACGACCTTAAGCGGGCGGGACATTTTGAAGTCACCGACCAGATCGTCGACATAAGCCTCTTTGACGCCTTCGACGAATTCGTATGACCCGCCTTCATGCGGTGAACCTTCGCCGTTCAGAACAATGTCGCGCAGCTCTGACATCTCATCGGGGCCATGGGTCAGCGGACGCTCAAACCCCATCTTCACGCCGGTCCAGCCGTTCGGGTTGTGGCTGGCCGTAACCATCGCCACTGCTGGAACATCCAGATGAAACTGCGCGAAATAGGCCATCGGGCTGAGCGCGGGGCCGATGTCCTTGACCTGAATACCAGCCTGCATCAGACCCAGGATCAGCGCGTTTTTGATCGACAAGGAGTAGTCGCGATAATCGTTGCCTACTGCGATAACAGGCGCGATCCCGCGTCTGCGCATCTGGGTGCCAAGACCCAGGCCCAACGCCGTCATTCCGGGCAGGTTGATCTCTTCGGGGTATTTCCAGCGAGCGTCATATTCGCGAAACCCGGTCGGCTTGATCATCGGGTCACGCAGAAAGCTCCAGGTGTTTGGTGTCACCTCGGGGATGGGTTTGGTCATCGCTTTACTCGTTATCAAATCTGAATCGGGTTGGCCTTGGCCAGCGCATCAAATCGCATCAATGTGTCAATTAATTGGGGCATCTGATCCAGAGGGATCATGTTCGGCCCATCCGAAGGCGCCGTATCGGGGTCCTGATGTGTTTCGATGAAAACAGCGCCCACACCCAACGACACCGCCGCGCGGGCCATCACGGGGGCAAATTCGCGCTGCCCACCTGACGAGCCGCCCTGACCACCGGGCTGCTGAACCGAATGTGTGGCGTCCATGACCACGGGATACCCGGTCTTTGCCATCTGCGGCAGACCGCGCATGTCGGCCACAAGCGTATTGTAGCCGAATGAGGTGCCGCGTTCGGTCAGCAGAATGTTCTGATTGCCGGTGCTTTCGACTTTGGTGACGATATTTGTCATCTCCCACGGGGCAAGGAACTGGCCCTTTTTGACGTTCACGGCTTTTCCGGTGTTGCCTGCCGCCAACAGCATATCGGTCTGACGGCACAGGAAGGCCGGAATTTGCAGAACATCGACTGCCTCGGCGGCAATGGCGCACTGAGCTTCGGTATGCACGTCGGTCAGAACCGGGATGCCCATCGTCTTGCGGATGTCATCCAGAACCTTCAGCCCGGCATCAATCCCCATGCCCCGCTTGCCTGACAAAGACGTCCGGTTCGCCTTGTCGTACGAGGCTTTAAATACGTACTGCGCACCGGCGGCGTCGCAGGCGTCTTTCATTTTGCCGGCGATCATCTGGGCGTGATCGGCAGTTTCAAGCTGGCAGGGGCCAGCAATGATCGTCAGGGGCAGATCATTGCCGACCGTGAGGTCGGAGATTTTTACATGTTTCATATGTCTTACGAGGATACCTGTTCACGAAGGACCGACGCGGTAAGCGAGATCATCAGGTAGATACCAGCAAACAACAGGAAAGCCAAAATCGTATTTTCAAACTTGCGCGGATAGGTGGGTTCCTGGCTTGCGACAGGTCTTACCGACACCGTCAGATAGCGCACTTTGCGGTTGGCCTCGGTGCGGGTGGTTTCCATTTGCTGCATAGCGGTCTGTAGCATCATATCGCGTGCCACCAGGTCGGCCTGTGCCATCTGAATCCGAACGCTGAGCCGCGCCAGCGAATTTTCGCCTGCCGAGACATCCAGCATCTCGGCGTTCAGTTCCGCAAGCACCGCCTCAAGCCTTTGAATGTCTGCCTGCACCCCATCGACCTTGGCCTGGTTCGGTCGGAGATTGTCCAGCAACGCAGCCAGTTGCAGTTCTTTGTCCTGCAAAAGAAATTCAATCTCATTGATGCGCCCGCGCAAGCCGGCCAGCACATTCTCGGGGTCCAGAACCGCGCCTTGCAGCTGCAATTCGATCAGTTCTTCCTGCGCTTTCCTGCGTTCTTCCTGCGCAAGTTCAAAACTGGCAATGGCATCGCGCATCTGGTCTTCGCGCTTTAGCTCGGTCAGGCCATTGATGGTTTCTTCGGCGTAAGAGAGCAGACGGTTCGACAACTCGACCGCGATATCGGCAGTTGGGGCTGCAACCTCCATCCGGATGATGCCATCGCTTGGGTCATAGCCGATCGTCACCATCCGCTTGTACAGCTTATAGGTATCCTCAAGGCTCGCATCCTGCGGCAAGCGCTGGATCGGGTCGATCCATTCCTGTTTGAAGATTTCCGAAAAGTTGGTGTCCTGCTCCAACCGGACCAGCGCGTCTTTGGATTCTAGAAATTCCTGCGTTGCAACCGAATCCTGCGCGGTCGCGTATTGCGTCCCCGCCAGAAAACCGCCGAACGACGCGCCACCGCCATCGGCCTGAAGAATCGAGTACGCGGAATCGCTGGCGTACATGGGTGTCGCGATCCGATAGAAATAAATCCCGACAATCAGCGTTGGCAGCATGACAAAAACGGCCAGCCGAGCGAACAGGGCAAACAGCTTGCGTCTGCGCCGGCGCGCAATGTCCTTTTGTATTTCTCCGATTTCCAGATTACGCCGCTCTGCCGGACTCATCTCGGGTCCCGGCAGGTTCTGCGGGGTGTCCTTGACCGTCTGCGGCAGTTGTATGGTGATTTTGTCCTTGGCCGGATCGTCGTCCTGCTTCTTTTCGGCCGCCAAATCCATCAAGTTGGCGCGCTCAAATGGGTCGATCCCCTGTTCGCGTAGCAGGCGCACGGCGTCGTAGTCCGACGTGGCCGCCAAGCCGTTTTTCTGCGCCAGCCGCCGCGCCACGCGCAATTGCCGACCGGTCAGGCCTTCGCGCTTGATCTCTTCGATGTCGGTCGAGGGTGGTGCCGTATTGGCCGCCTCAGCAGGTTGCGTTGCCTTTCGGATACGCGAAATCGCGTCGGCGCGGGCATCCGGAGATCCCTCACCCCGCCGGTTCCGCCGCCAGCTATATTTTTTAGCCTTGGGTTTGGTAGTCATAAAGCTGTTTTGCCTCTTCCAAGGTTTCAAACATGTAAAGCTGACCGTCCAGAAGAACCGCCGCCTGCTGGGCAAACTTCTCGAGCGTCGCCGGGCTGTGCGAAACGATCACAAGCGTGGTCGTGCGCAGGCGTTCTTTCAGGATGTCCCCCGCTTTTCTGTTGAACTCGACATCCGTGGTCGCGGGCATCCCTTCATCAATCAGATACATGTCGAAGTCCAGCGCCAGCATCAGCGCAAAGGTGAACCGCGCGCGCATTCCCGAGGAATAGGTCCCAAGCGGTTGATCGAAATACTCACCCAACCCGCACAGCCACTTGCAGTAAGCTTCGACATAGTCGGGGTCCATGCCATAGATTTTGGCGATGTAGCGGGCGTTTTCCAAAGCTGAAAGCCGGGTCGCCACCCCGCCGGTAAACCCCATTGGAAAAGAAATCCGGCAGTCCTTGCGGATCACGCCCTCATCGGGTTTTTCCAGTCCGGCCATCATGTTGATAAGCGTCGTCTTGCCGGTTCCGTTTGGGGCGAGGATGCCAATCGAACGCCCCAGCTCAATCCGGAACGAGACCCGGTCCAGGATCACCTTACGGCGTGTCCCGGTCCAGAAGGATTTGCTGACATTCTCGAATTCCAGCATGTGCGGTCTGCTCAGTTCCGTGTTTCGTGCCGGCTGTATCGCATCTGCGCTACCGATCCATGTTGGCTACATTATGTCGAATTGTGAAACAAATGATCAATGCGCTTCGGTACCGCCTTTTGTGATTGTGACTTTTGCAACGGTTGGCCGCGGCCCGCGCGCTGATTATCTTTCCTTCCGACTCGGAACCAGTCTGATGCAGGAGTTCTTGCGATCTTATGAATGCGTTGCAGAAAGAAATAAGCGCCTGCCGTTTGTGCGCCGACAGGTTTCGTGCCACGCATACCGCACACGAGCCGCGCCCGGTGGTCTGGTTTCAACGGGGCGCACGACTGCTGATCGCAGGGCAGGCTCCGGGTGCGCGCGTGCATGCGTCGGGCCGTCCTTTCACTGATCCTTCGGGGGATCGGTTGCGCGATTGGCTGGGGGTCGACGAGGCCACGTTCTATGACCGGAACCGCGTGGCGATTGTGCCCATGGCGTTTTGTTTTCCCGGCTATAATGCGCGCAATGCCGATTTGCCGCCGCCGCCGATCTGTGGGCAGACATGGCACGACAGGGTCATGCACGACCTTGGTGACATGCCGCTGACCGTTCTGGTCGGTGGCCATGCACATAAATATCACCTTGGCACGCGCACCGCCGTGACCGACACGGTGCGCGGATGGAGGGACCATGCGCCGCGCGTGTTCCCCTTGCCTCATCCGTCGTGGCGGAATACGGCATGGCTGAAGAAAAACCCGTGGTTCGAGGCTGAATTGCTGCCAGTTCTGCGCGCGCGGGTGCAAGAGGTTCTGAATGACTGAGACTACGGCCCTGGATGCCGCCCATGCCGCGATGGAGGCCAGCCCGCAGGATGATGCGGCACGCCTTCGGTTCTTTGAACGGCTTGCCGATAGTGAGCTTTTTTTGATGCTGACCGAAGAAGCACAGGGCGAGAACATCTCGCCCGAGTTGTTCGATGTCGCCGATGGTCGCTTTGTGTTGGCCTTTGACCGCGAGGATAGGCTGGCCCGGTTCGCCGAACGCCCCGTGCCTTACGTCGCACTGTCGGGGCGGGTGTTGTCGGCGATGCTGTCAGGGCAGGGGATCGGATTGGGGCTGAACCTTGAGGTCGCGCCTTCGTCAATGTTGATCCCGGCTGAAGCTCTGGCGTGGCTGGCCGCAACTTTGGACCATGCCCCTGAAGTGGTCGAGCAGCGCCTGGCCGCGTTTCTGCCGCCAGCGGGCTTGCCAGATCATCTGCTGACGGCCTTGGACGCAAAGCTGGCCACAGCAGTGGGGTTGGCACAAGCTGCTTATCTGGTGGGTACAAAATCCGAGGACGGCGGTGCGGGCCATTTGTTGGGGTTCGTCGGCGCAGTGAACGGTGCAGAACCTGCATTGGCCAAAGCCGCATCCGAGGCGTTGACGTTTTCCGGAATCGAAGCCGGGGCGATGGATGTGGGCTTTTTCGCCGCGCATGAACCTGCCGCGGCCTCTCTGGCGAAGGTCGGTTTGAAATTCGACCTGCCGCAACCCGAAGAGCGGGTTGTTCAGCACATTGCGCCGGGCAGTGACCCGGATAAACCGCCGGTTCTAAAATAAAGGCTCAGTTCGCAAATTGTGTGCATGAGGTCCCAATCGCGGTCGCGAGACAGGATCTGGCCGATGATTTCAGCAGGTCACACCGTTCGAACCATCGCAGGTAGTTTTCGAGGTATTTGCTCGAAACGCCGCGATAGCGGCGCAGGAAGTCCTTCAACCCACTGTGCCGATTGTTGGCTGTTTGTATGTGAGCCACCCCACGCACCCGTTCACCGGCGGACTGGTTCAATGCTTCGTGTCTGACCCCAAGTGACTTGGCGCAGGGCGGGTAAACGTTGTTTCCATCAGTGACCAGAAGGATGTCATCATCAATCCGGGGTTCCAGAACGCTGTGTATGCTGTCAGCTGTGACAGATGGAAGGACGGAACACGCCGTTGTGCCGCCTCGGTCCACGGCAACCAATATCGGAACCTGTTCGTCTGACAGACCGCGCTTGCTGGCCTTGCCGCCCCTGCGGCGCGCCTTGCGATCAAGTTTGCGATCGCCCTTGCGGCTCTTGAGAACATAGGTCTCGTCGGCTTCGACAATGCCCTTGAGTTTTGGAGGGTCCTGGTCCTTCGTGCCTAAAAATCGGTGCCGCCAACGAAACGCCGTAGAGACGGCAAAATTACAGCGCTTTGCAGACGCGCGAACGGTCAGCCCATCCGCAAGGCAGCCCCCAAAGGCGAGCCATCTGTCCTTCTTGTGCAGGCCCTGTAAAGCCGTGCCCGTTGCCGCGTTGAAAGTCTTGTTGCAGGTCTTGCATTGATACCGCTGTAGCCCTCGGGCCTTGCCCCGCGAAACCGCGCCAGGCGTGCCACAATGCGGGCACTCACGGTCCTCGGCGACGCGCGCTTCGATCGCTGCCAGCGAAGCGGATGGCTCAGTTTCCCCCAGCAACACAGCCTGTGCTTGCTGCCTCTGCGCCAGACTGAGACCGTCTATGCGGGATAACCACTCCTGAAACTGCTTGTGATCCACTGTCAATACCTCCTCGATTTTCCCAAGATCATATCAGAAACGTGAAGCTTGCATACGATTTACGAACTGAGCCAAAATAAATGCCCCGCAGCTGTCGAAGCCGCGAGGCCAGTGAGTTCATTCCGCCGCAGGTTCCAGCTTGTCCTGCGTGCGGGTCTCAAAGTCGCTCGCGTCATGGCGTTCGTGTAGTTGGGTATGCGGCTCACCAAATGCGCGGTTGACCATGCGGCCACGCTGAACGGCGGGGCGTGCGTCGATCGCCTTGGCCCAACGCAGCACGTTTTCATAGGACTCAACGTCGAGGAATTCGGCGGCGCTGTAGAGGCGGCCCAAAACCAACTGGCCGTACCAAGGCCAGATCGCCATATCGGCGATAGTATAGTCTTCGCCTGCGATATAGGTCGTCTCGGCAAGTTGCCGATCCAGCACGTCCAGTTGGCGCTTGGCCTCCATCGCGAAACGGTTGATAGGGTATTCCCATTTCTCTGGGGCGTAGGCGTAGAAGTGACCAAAGCCACCGCCCAGATAAGGAGCGCTTCCCATCTGCCAGAATACCCAGTTCATGACCTCTGTCCGCTCTGGCCCAGACTTCGGTAAGAAGGCGTCGAATTTCTCGGCCAGATGAAACAGGATCGAGGCGCTTTCGAACACGCGCGTAGGCTCATCCCCTGAACGATCCCACAGGGCCGGGATTTTCGAGTTCGGGTTGGCCTCGACAAAGCCCGAGCTGAACTGATCGCCCTCACCAATATTGACGAGCCAGGCATTATATTCCGCGCCCTCATGGCCCAAGGCCAGCAGTTCTTCCAGCATGACGGTCACTTTTACACCGTTCGGCGTGGCCAGCGAATACAGCTGCAACGGGTGCTTGCCGACCGGCAGGTCCTTATCATGCGTGGCACCCGCTATG
Organism: Ruegeria sp.; assembly: GCF_965221235.1. Taxonomy (GTDB): domain Bacteria; phylum Pseudomonadota; class Alphaproteobacteria; order Rhodobacterales; family Rhodobacteraceae; genus Ruegeria. The sequence continues at coordinate 690,917 of NZ_CBDCRS010000004.1, read as the reverse complement.
GGGCGGTTGATATTGGCAAACTGGCCGCCGCTTTTACTGTCCCATGTCCAGACTTTGGGGGGCTCGTATGAGGATTGCTCGGTCATCTGGTCTCTTTCTCAGCAAAGTTCAGGTGAATCATCCGTTCGTCACAACAGCTAATGTTGCAAAGACCAGAGTCCAACCCCGGACATCGGGTCCGTTTTGTAACAAACAGGATCGAACATCTCACGTTTCTTCATTCGCGGTCACAGCGGCGCGAGGGGGACTGCCCATGGCAGAGAAAATACTTATTGTCAGTCCAGACCCAAAACCCCGAAGGACAAAAGGATTGACCACATGAAACGCTTTGCCCTGACCCTTGCCACCGCTCTGACCCTCGCCGTACCCGCCTTTGCCGGGGATCAGTATATCGACGGCACCGGATTTGCCGTGTCGGGTTATGACGTTGTGGCCTATCGCAGCCTGGATCAGGCACCGGTTGGCCAATCGCAGCCCGAGGCCGTGCGAGGCCGTGCAGATATCACCGCAGAATACAACGGTGCGACCTGGGCGTTTTCGAGCGAAGAAAACCGCGACAAATTCCTGGAAAACCCAGCCTATTACGCTCCGGCATATGACGGCCACTGTGCATATGGTGTATCGCGCGGCGGCAAGGTTCCGGCAAACCCGAACCTGTGGCGCATTGTTGACGACACTCTGTATCTGAACATCACAGACGTGGTTGTTGGTTTCTGGGAAGAAGACGTCCCGGGCAACATCAACCTGGCCGAAGGCAACTGGCCGGGCATCGAATCCGACGGTGCGTCGGGCAGCGTGATCCCGAAATTTACATCGGCAGGCCCGATCACCAACTAAGCTTACCACTCACGAAGATCAGACCCGGCCTCACCAGGCCGGGTTTTTTCGTATCAGCTTGCCAGCCAAAAATCGTCGCGCATTTGCTGATCTGCGTCGAATTTTATGCGAACGCTTTTGGCACCGGGGAATTTGCGTTCCGTAATCGCATCCGGAACCACAACCTCACCGGCCCCTGCATCGTTGGATTGAAAGCTCAGCACTTCGGTTTCCAGCCGCCGGGCCGAGGCCAGAAACGATGTCGGTAACGCCACCCGGTTGGCCCCCCGGCAAACCGGTGTCGATACGAAGTAGGTCAGATGACGACCGTGGAACCCGACCGCTTCGGGAACGTGGTCCGCTTCTACGACCTGTGCGGCCTCAGCGTCATCTGCTCCGTCGACACTATGTGCCAAAGCGGTGTTCAACAGCACACGGCAGGCGTCAATGTCGGCGGTTTCAAGCTCGACCACACGCTTGCGCAGCTTTGGTCGCCGCGGTTTACCCGGTACGCGCCCCTTGGTCGTCAGCCCTTCGCTGCGTAAAAAGTCATAGGCTTCCTTGGCCCGGGAAAAGTTGGTGCAATCGCCGTTTTTGTGATCGGGATGCGCATGAAAGGCGATATGGCGCCATGCGTCGCGGATATCATCCGATCCCGCATTCTGATCCAGACCAAGGGCGTTTAACGCATCGGCGCGCGCCGCAATCTTTTCAACAGGTTCCATACCCAAATCACTCATTAAAAAAACATTACACAGCGTCAGTTTGAGGGCGCTCACGAATATGTCAATTTTTCCAAAATTTTATCGCTTGAGCGCGCACAATGCCCAAGCTGAGGGTTCATTGTTCAAGCCAAAAGATCGCGGCAAAAAAAGAGCCCGGACCGTTTCAGGGTCCGGGCTGTCAAGTCACAGGGTTTTATCAGGCGACGTTCTGCAATTCGGCTTTGGGGGTGATGCCCAGTGTAAAGCAGACGTCGCGGGTCAGTTCGGGCCGGTTCAGAGTGTAGAAATGCAATTTGTCCACGCCGCCTTCGATCAGGTCCGAACACAGCTCGGTGCATAGGGCAGTGGCCAGCAAATCCTCGCGATCATCACGAACGGCCTTTTCAAAGGCATTCTCGACCCAGCCCGGAATATGTGTGCCACAGCGGCGGGCAAAGTTACGCGCGCCTTTCCAGTTCTCGATCGGAAGGATGCCCGGCACGATGGGCTTGTCGATCCCTGCTTTTTCACAGGCGTCGCGGAACCGGAAAAACGTCTCGGCCTCAAAGAAGAACTGGGTCAGAGCCTCATCTGCGCCCGCATCCAGCTTGGCCTTGAGCCATTCGATATCCGCCGCAAAATCCTGTGCCTCGGGGTGCTTGTCCGGATAGGCACCGACGCGGATGCTGAACATCTCGGTGTCTGCCAGCGCCTCGATCAGTTCAACCGAGCTCGCAAAACCTTCGGGATGTGCAGTAAAGCGGCTCTGACCTTTTGGCGGGTCGCCGCGAAGGGCAACGATGTCCTCAACACCCGCGCGTGCAAAGGTATCCGCGATTTCCAGCGTTTCCTGGCGAGATGCGTCAACACAGGTCAGATGCGCGGCAACTTTAAGGCCTGAAGACTTGTGCAACGTTGCGACGGCGTCACGGGTCAACTCGCGGGTTGTGCCGCCTGCGCCATAGGTGACTGAGACAAATCGAGGCTCCAACGGGGCCAGTGTCTGCACGGTATCCCACAGACGGAAAGAGGCCTCGAGCGTTTTCGGCGGGAAAAACTCGAATGAAATTTCAGGTTTCGTCATCGTAGCCTCACAGGTCCAATCTGATCCCCTTGTGCCAGTTTGCGCATTGTGAGACAAACTCATATTACTCAAGAACAACATGAGTCACACTTCAATGCACATCGAATTCCGGCACCTGCGCACGATCAAGGCCATCCATGAATGCGGCGGCTTGGCCCGCGCGGCGGATCAGCTAAACATCACTCAATCGGCCCTGAGTCATCAGATCAAAGGCTTGGAAGATCAGGCCGGAGTTGAATTGTTCCTGCGCCGATCCAAGCCGATGAAATTGTCAGCTGCGGGGCTGCGTCTGTTGCGGTTGGCCGAGCAAATCCTGCCGCAGGTCGAGGCGACACAACAGGAATTTTCGTCTTTGCGCGACGGTCGCACCGGTCGGATGCACATCGCCATCGAGTGCCACGCCTGTTTCGAATGGCTGTTCCCGGTGCTGGAATCGTTCCGTAAATCCTGGGGTGACGTGGATGTCGATATCCGCCCGGGTCTGGCCTTTGACGCCTTGCCCGCATTGCAGAAAGAGGAAGTTGATCTGGTCGTGTCCTCCGACCCCGAAGACCTGCCGGGCGTCGAGTTCATCAAACTCTTTGACTATGACGCGGTGTTCGTCGCCGCCTCGGCCCATCCTCTGGCGCAGAAAGAGTTCATCGAGGCCGAAGACTTTCGGGGGCAGACCCTGATCACCTATCCGGTCGAACGCACGCGGCTGGATTTGTTTAGCCAGTTGCTGATCCCGGCGCGCGTTGAACCTGCCGCGATCCGGCAAGTGGAGCTGACCGCTGTGATCCTGTTGCTGGTGGCATCGAACCGGGGTGTTTCGGTGTTGCCCGACTGGGTCGTGCGCGAGGTGAAATACAACTCGGACTACGTCACCCGACCTCTGACCAAAGACGGGATCACCCGTGGGCTGTATGCGGCTGTACGTACCGAAGACCTTGAAAAACCCTATGTGCAAGAGCTGATTGAACTGGCTGGAACCGAAGCGCGTAAGCTGCAAGAGCAATAGGCACAAAACGCGGGTCTGCTATGCGCATCATTCCTCTTGGCAAGGGCGCATTGCCCCAGTATACGCGCGGTTTGACCGGACAGGAGCCTTTGGACAATGGTTGGCAGTGCAAACCTCAACATCATGATCAAAGCCGCGCGCAAGGCGGGGCGTTCTTTGGTCAAGGATTTTCGTGAAGTCGAGAACCTTCAGGTGTCGATGAAAGGCGCGGGCGACTTTGTCTCCAAGGCCGATATTGCCGCCGAAGCGATCCTGAAAGAGGAACTGCTGGGTGCGCGTCCGACTTATGGCTGGCTGGCCGAAGAGGGCGGCGCCATCGCTGGCGAAGACCCGACCCGCCGCTGGATTGTGGACCCGCTGGACGGCACCACCAACTTCCTGCACGGGTTGCCGCACTGGGCTGTCTCGATTGCGCTGGAACACAAGGGCAAGATCGTCGCCGGTGTGATTTATGACGCCGCCAAGGATGAGATGTTCTTCGCTGAAAAAGGCGAGGGCTCATGGATGAACGACACCCGTATTCGGGTTTCCGGCCGTCATCGGATGATCGAGTCCATCTTCTCGACCGGTCTGCCGTTTGGCGGCCGTTCCGATCTGCCTGCGACGTTGCAGGATCTGGCACGCCTGATGCCGGTTTGCTCGGGTGTGCGGCGCTGGGGTGCGGCTGCTCTGGACATGGCTTATGTGGCCGCGGGCCGTTACGAGGGGTTCTGGGAGCGTCGTCTGAATGCCTGGGATTTGGCCGCCGGGATTATCATCGTGAAAGAGGCCGGTGGCTTCGTTCAGCCGCTGAACCCCGAAGGCAGCGTGCTGGAAGATGGTGAAGTGATCTGTGCGAACGAGCCGATCTTTGACCAGTTCGCCAAGGTTATCAGGGGCTGATTTCCCGATAACCCGACTAAGCAAGCGCGCGCCATCCGAGGCGCGCTTTTTCATTTCAAAGAGTTGCGTGTTCCGCCAGCCCTGCCTCGTTCGCGAGTTTTGCGGCGACGTTAGCGACGGCGAGGTCTTGCAGGCCGACGCCTGTTCCGTCGAAGAGGGTGATTTCCTCCTCGGAGCTGCGCCCCAGATGGGTTCCGTTAATAGCGGCCCCGATGGGGGTGATTTGGTCCTCGGTAAGGGTGCCGTTGGCGATAGCGTGTTGGGCCTCACCGATGGAGACGGACTGGGCGATCTCGTCGGTGAAGACGGTGGCGGATGCGACCAGCGCGGCGTCGACCTCTTGCTTGCCCTTGGTATCGGTGCCCATGCAGGCCAGATGGGTGCCGGGTTTGATCCAGTCTTTCATCAGCAAAGGCTCGAAGGCTGAGGTGATGGTGATGATCACATCCGCCTGTGCGCCAAGTTCTTCTTGCGTAACGGCCTCGAAGTCCAGACACAGCTCGGATGCAACCGCGCCCAAACGGGGCAACATCTCGGGGTGGGGGTTCCAGGCGACGACTTTCTCAAAATCGCGCTGTTCGGCGGCGGCGCGCAGTTGGAAGGCGGACTGGTGACCTGCGCCGACCATGCCCAGTACCTTGGCGTCCTTGCGGGCCAGATGGGCAATCGACACCGCCGAGGACGCGGCGGTGCGCACGGCAGTCAGGTAGTTGCCACCGACCAGCGCCGACAGCCGTCCGGTATCCGGATCAAACAGAAAGACGGTTGATTGATGGTTGGTCAGCCCTTTATCCATATTGCCGGGCCAGTAGCCGCCGGATTTGACACCCAGCACCTGACCGGCGCGGTCGAAGCCGGATTTGAAGCCGTAAAGCGCGTCGGCATAGCCGATGGCCTCACGAATGACCGGGAAGTTATAGGCGTCGCCACGCGCCATGGCGGCGAAGACGTCCTGAACCGCGTCGAACGCGTCGCGGCGGCCGACCAGTTGCTGGCAGAGGTCTTCTCCGACGATCAGCAGGGGTTTGTCTGTCATATCTTTCATGACCTTTTCCTTAAGCTCTGGGGGCAGGTCCGGGCGGCAGGGGAAGGGAGACCTGCCGCCCGGGACACAGGGTGCGGCGGCCTAGTAAGCCTTGCCGCGCGCGGAAACGGGCCAAAGCGCTTCAACCTTGCCGTTCCGAACACCCACATACCAGTCGTGCACATTTGCCGTCGGGTCGCAGTGGCCGGGGACCAGATGCAGCTTGTCATTGACCTTCAGAACCCCATCCGGGTCGGCGACAACGCCGTGCTCGTCGGAACATTTGACGTATTCCACATCCGTGCGGCTGAAGATCACCGGCAAGCCACTGTCGACCGACTGGGCTTTGAGGCCCGCATCGACGATGGCCTTGTCGGCCTTGGCGTGGCTCATGACGCTGGTAAGGATGAAGAAGGCGTTCTCCCACTCGCCGCGGTCGATGCGGTTGCCGTTTTCATCCAGGATGCGGCCATAATCGGCATCCATGAAGGCGTAAGAGCCACATTGCAGTTCGTTATACACGCCCGAGGTGCTCTCGAAGTAATAAGACCCGGTGCCGCCACCGCCGACGATGTCGCAGTCCAGACCTTCGGCCTTCAACCCGTCCACGGCGTCTTTGACCTGCGCCACGGCGATGTCGATCTTGGCCTTGCGGTCTTCGTAGAGGTCCATGTGCTGCATCGCGCCCTGATAGGCCTGAATGCCGGCGAACTTGAGGCCCGGGGCCGCGTCGATGGCCTTGGCGATGGCGATGACGTCCGCTGTGGTGGTCACGCCGCAGCGACCCGCGCCGCAGTCGATCTCGACCAGACATTCGATCTGGGTGCCGTGGCGCTGTGCGGCCTCGGACAGGTCGGCGACATTGTCGATATCGTCAACGCAGCAGATCGTGCGTGCGCCCAGCTTGGGCATCCGCGCCAGACGGTCGATCTTTGCCGGGTCGCGCACCTGATTGGATACAAGCACGTCCTTGATGCCGCCTCGGGCAAAGACCTCGGCCTCGGACACTTTCTGGCAGCAGATACCGCAGGCGCCGCCCAGCTCGACCTGTAGCCGCGCCACGTCGACGGATTTGTGCATCTTGCCATGCACCCGGTGGCGCATGCCGTGGGCCTTGGCGTAGTCGCCCATCTTTTTGATGTTGCGCTCCAGCGCGTCCAGATCCAGCACCAGCGCCGGGGTCTGGATATCGGATGCGTCCATGCCGATAGCGGCGGGAATGTCGTAACCGACTTCGAGTTGCTCGATGTTTACGGGCTTGTTCATGATGTCCTCCTCAGCCCCGGGTCCAGGGCAGTTTGTCCAGATCCACATTGCCGCCGGTGATGATCACGCCGACGCGTTTGCCTTTGAAGGCCTCGGGGTGCTTCAGAATGGTCGCCAGCGGCACGGCGCAGCTGGGCTCCATCACGATGCGCAGGTATTTCCAGGTGGTCTTCATCGCGGCGATGATCTCGTCTTCGCTGGCGGTGTGGATGTCGCTGACGAAGTTCGACACGAAGTGCCAGGTGTTTTCCTTCAGCGGCACTTTCAGCCCGTCGGCGATGGTGACCGGGGCGTCATCGGCGATGATGTGACCGGCCTTGAAGCTGCGGTAGGCGTCATCGGCCTGTTCCGGTTCCGAGGCGTATATCTTCACCTCGGGCGCCAGATTCGACAGGGTCAGGCAGGTGCCCGAGATCATGCCGCCGCCGCCGATGGGCGCGACCACCGCGTCCAGACCGTCGGTCTGCTGCAGCAGTTCCGCCGAGCAGGTCGCCTGACCCGCAATCACCCGGGGGTCGTTATAGGGGTGCACGAACTCACCGCCGGTGCGAGCCTGCACCTCGGCAAACACGGCCTCGCGTGAGGTGGTCGAGGGTTCGCATTCGGTGATGATCCCGCCATAGCGGCGGACCGCGTCCTTCTTGGCCTGCGGTGCCGTGCGCGGCATCACCACGTTACACGGGATGCCCCGGCGACCCGCCGCATAAGACAGGCTGAGCGCATGGTTGCCGCTGGAATGCGTGCAGACGCCGCGTTCGGCGGCCGCGTCATTCAGGCCAAAGACCGCATTGCAGGCCCCGCGCACCTTGAAGGCCCCGGCCTCTTGGAAGTTCTCGCATTTGAAGAACAGCTGTGCGCCGGTCAGATCGTCCAGATAGTCGGACCGCAGCACGGGCGTGCGGTTGATATGGGGTTTGATCCGCGCGTGCGCTTCCCGCATATCGGCGATGGTCAGGCAATCGGCTGTGGTCATGTCGTCCAACATCAGGCTCCTCCTTACGCGGCAGATTGCATCGGCGTGGCGTGACCGGCGCGGAAATACTCCTGTGCCGCGGCGACACCGCTGCCCAGCTCGATCGGATAGTCCAGATCGGCCATCGCCATTTCGATCGTGGCGAGGCCTGACAGCACCATCACATCCGTCAGGCTGCCCAGATGACCGATGCGGAAGGCTTTGCCGTTCATCTCACCCAGACCAATGCCAAAGCTGACGCCATAGGCGTTGAAGGCGTGATCGGTCAGCGCATTGCTGTCGAAGCCCTCGGGCACATAGATCGCGCTGACCGTGTCCGAGTAGAGATCGGGCGACTGCGCCACCAGCTCCAGCCCCCAGGCGGCGGTGGCTTTGCGCACGCCTTCGGCCAGACGGAAGTGGCGGGCATAGACATTGTCCAAACCTTCCTCGAACAGCATCTTCAGGCTTTCGCCCATGCCATAGATCAGTTGCAGTGGCGGGGTATACGGAAAGCCGCCCGAGGCGTTCGCGTTCATCATGTCGCGGAAGTCAAAGAAAGTGCGCGGCAGCTTGGCCGTTTCCATCGCGGCCAACGCCTTGGGGCTGACGCACAGGATCGCCATGCCGGTGGCCAGCATGAAGCCTTTTTGCGAACCCGAGACCGCAATATCAACGCCCCAGTCGTCAAACGCGAACGGCATCGAGGCCAGCGAGCTGACGCAATCCACAAACAGCATCGCCGGATGGGCGCTGGCATCCATAGCCTTGCGCACCGCCGCAATGTCCGAGCGCACGCCGGTGGCCGTCTCATTATGCGTAACCAGAACCGCCTTGATCTCATGGCCCTTGTCAGCCGCCAGAGCCTCGGCGAACTTATCCGCCGGCGCACCGCTGCCCCACGGGCATTCGATAATCCGCACATCCAGCCCATGCCTCTGGCACAGGTCGATCCAGCGATGGCTGAACATCCCATAGCGCGCCACCAGAACCGCATCGCCGGGGCTGAGCGTATTGGTCACCGCAGCCTCCCATCCGCCCGTGCCACTGGCCGGGAAGGTGACGACCTGACCCGAGGTCGTTCCGAACACGCGTTTGGTGTCCTCCAGCACAGGCGCAAAAGTTTCAACGAAGTCAGGCGCGCGGTGGTCCTGTGTCTGAACCTGCATCGCCAGACGCAGCCGATCCGGGATATTCGTCGGGCCGGGTATGAAAACCGGGTTCTGTGATGACATCGCTTTAATCCTCCAATGTACCGATAAGTGTTGGGGAAAAGGGCGTCGGGTGCAATTTTCTTGAAAAATATTTTCATTTATTGGATAAAATTATTAAAGCGCTGAAAAATATCTGCTTTTCGTTTTTCATTTTCGAAGTTTGGAAAATCAGGGCGAAATATTATTCGGTTAAAAAGAGGAGAGTTCGGGGATGGAGCAACAGAAACGGCCACGGGGAAGGCCCAAATCGCTGTTCAAGGAAAGCTCTGCTGGGACCATGCAATCGCTTGATCGTGCGCTGGGCGTTCTGACCACCGTGGCACGGATGGAACGGGCCGCGCTCAGCGATCTGGCGCGCGAGGTGGATGTGCCGACAGCCACCACGCACCGCATTCTGGCGACCTTGCAGAAACACGGCTTTGCAGCCTTTGATGAGGAACGTCAGGAATGGATGATCGGGATCGAGGCCTATCGCACCGGAGCCTCATTCCTGCGCCGCAATAGCGTCATCGAAATCGGGCGACCGATCCTGCGCCGCCTTATGCAGGATAGCGGCGAAACGGCAAATCTGGCGGTGATGGACGGCGCTGAGGTGGTCTTCGTTGGTCAGGTCGAAACACCGAACCCGATCCGGGCGTTCTTTCCACCCGGCGCACGGACGCCGATGTATGCGTCGGGGATTGGCAAGGCGATTTTGGCCGCGATGAACGAGACCGCCGCGAACAAGGCGTTAGAGATGGCGGCACCGACCCAGTTCACTCAGCACACTTTGGTGCCGGGGGAAGGCCTCCGGCGGAATTTGGCAGAGTGTCACGCCCGTGGTTGGTCGCACGATCATGAAGAACGGTACGAGGGTATGTCCTGCATAGGCGCCGCAATCTTCAATGACCGAGCAGAACCTTGTGCGGGTATTTCAGTGTCCGGCCCCTCGGTCCGGTTCCATGCCGGACGCATCACCGAATTGGGCAGGCTGGTAAGTGACGCCGCAAGAGAGATCACAGATCTGAGTGGTGGCCGGCTTCCCGTCACAAACGGAGTGTAACCTATCGGCGCGGTACACGCGGAATGCGGGATTGTGTCAGTTTGTATCTGTGTTCGGGATGAGGCGGGTGGCCGTGGGTACGGTTCCAAAATGCAGGCCCACCGCGTTTTAACCAAAGCGGGACACAGAGGATCAGGCCGACGATAAACCCGCCCGTATGCGCCCAATAAGCTACGCCGCCCTTATCCGGGTTGCTGGCGAGGCTGCCCATGAATTGCATGCCCAGCCAGATACCCAGCATGATAAAGGCGGGAATAGTGAAGATGCGGAAATAGACGATCAGGAACAGCAGGATGTCCACGCGCGCCTTTGGAAACAGCAGGAGATAGCCGCCCATCACCCCTGCAATCGCGCCCGAGGCTCCGATCGTGGGCACCACAGAGTCGGGTGCGGTTACGACATGGATCAGGCCTGCCCCGATTCCTGCGACCAGATAGAACAGCAGGAAGGGCAGGTGGCCCATCTCGTCCTCCAGGTTGTCTCCGAAAATCCAGAGAAACAGCATATTGCCTGCAAGGTGCATCCATCCGCCATGCAGGAACATCGAGGTCACGAGGGTTTCAAACGCAAACCCGTCGGTGATGCGCGCCGGAATAATGGCGTAGTCGAAATACAACTGACCGATAAGCCGGTCATTGCTCATTATTCCCACATAGCTGAGGAAAATCAGGATATTGGCCGCCATCAACAGATAGACGACATATGGCGTGCGCCCCGAGGGGTTATGGTCACGGATCGGAAACATGGGGCGACGCTGGGCTTTTCCCGGCCCAGCGTCAAGGTTCGCTTACGCCGCACCTCCTAACAACGCAGCGTTGCCACCCGCGGCGGTGGTATCGACGCAAACATGGCGCTCGCCCAGAACGCGCGCACGGTCCGGTTTGCCGGGAATCAGCGGCAGTATGGGGCCGTCGCGGTGGGCGAGGTGGTGTTCGATTTCACGCGCGGTGTCGTCATCCCCCCACCACAGAACGCCCGAAATACCGGCGACATTTTCCAGCCGGTGCAGATCCAGCATGCCAGTCGCACGGATGGCAGTCCCGCCAATGGCTTCGACCGCCTCGGCCTGCGCCTGCACCGTTTCAGCGCCCGGTCCCATGCATAGCAGAGGGGCGCGGGGGATTTCGCTCAGACGGTTGGACTCACCGGTTGGGCCGGGCAGGGATTGCGTGCGAACGGCGGCGGGCTGACCCTGAGGGGCGGGCAGATCGGCCATTGTGTTGTCCCATTGACCGTTGCTCGTCTGCCGGTCCGGGGCGCAGAACCGCGCCATGTAGTTCGGCCCGCCCGCCTTTGGTCCAGTGCCTGACAGACCCTCGCCGCCAAAGGGCTGAGAGCCCACGATTGCGCCGATCTGGTTGCGGTTGACGTAGATATTGCCTGCGTGGACGGCCTCGGTGATGTGCTGCACGCGGTCGTCGATACGCGTGTGCAGACCAAAGGTCAGCCCATAACCTGTGGCATTGATATCAGCGATGACCTTGTCAAGCTCGGACGCCTTGAAACGCACCACATGCAGAACAGGGCCAAAGATTTCACGCTTCAATGCAGCGATGCCTGGGATTTCGATCAGGGCGGGGGCGATGAACGTGCCCTCGGGTGGGGTGCTCATTTCCTTCAAAACCCGCCCTTCGGCGCGAGCCTGCGCAATGTGGTTCGAAATTCCTTGCCGCGCGTCCTCATCAATCACCGGGCCACTATCGGTCGACAACGACCACGGGTCGCCAACTACCAGCGCTTCCATGGCGCCGATCAGCATGGTCAGCAGGTCATCGGCGATGTCTTCCTGCACATAGAGGCAGCGCAGGGCCGAGCATCGCTGACCCGCTGACTGAAACGCGCTTTCAATGATGGATTGCACAGCTTGTTCGGGCAGGGCGGTGCTGTCCACGATCATCGCGTTCAGCCCGCCGGTTTCGGCGATCAAAGGCGTCCCGGGCCGCAAGTTGTCCGCCATTGCCGCGCGGATTTTCAACGCAGTTGCGGTCGAGCCGGTAAAGGCCACCCCCGAAACACGCGGGTCCGAGGTCAGTGCCGCGCCGACAGACGGCCCGCCCGGCAGCAGTTGCAGAGCGTCGCGCGGCACTCCGGCCTCGTGAAGCAGCTGTACGGCCCGATGCGCGATCAACGGCGTTTGTGGCGCGGGTTTGGCCAACACGGCATTGCCGGCGGCCAGTGCAGCCGAAATTTGGCCGGTGAAGATCGCCAGCGGAAAGTTCCACGGGCTGATGCAAGTGAAGATGCCCGCAGGTTCGGCCGCAGGAATATTCGCCGCGTAGTAGCGCAGGAAATCGACCGCTTCGCGCAGTTCGGCCACGGCGTCAGGTACGGACTTTCCAGCCTCGCGCGCCAAAAGGGCGAACAGCTCGCCGAAATGTTCTTCGTAGAGATCGGCGGCTTTGTTCAGAGCCTGTGTCCGTTCAGCTGCCGGGACTTGCCACGGGCTTGCCGAAGCCAGCGCCAGTTCAACATCGCGCGCGCTGGCAGGCGCAACAGCGCCGGGCCGGTCCTGAGGTTGCGCCGGGTTGGTGACGGGTTGGTCCGGTTCGGGGTGCGCGTCGTCCGACAACAGCGGCTGCGCGTACCAGTGATGCGCCCTGAACGCGTCACGCGCGGCGTCGATCCGGTCGAGCGTTGGTGTGTGATGCAGGTCGAACCCTTTTGAATTAGGCCGCTCCGGCTGAAACAGCTCGGGACCGGTCGGCAGGGGCTGTTTCGGCTCCTGAATGGTGTCGAACGGGTCCGCAGCGACCTCTTCTGGCGGTACATTCTCATCCACGATCTGGTTCACGAAGGACGAATTTGCGCCGTTCTCCAGCAGTCGCCGCACCAGATAAGCAAGCAAATCGCGATGCGCGCCAACCGGCGCATAGATCCGACACCGCGTGTTGTTTTTATCTTTGACGATCTGGTGCAGGGTTTCACCCATCCCGTGCAGGCGCTGAAACTCGAAAGGCTGGATGTCAGCCATGTGCAGGATCGCGCTGACCGTGTGGGCGTTGTGGGTGGCGAATTGCGGGTAAATCCGGTCGGTCATGCCCAGCAATTTGCGCGCATTGGCGATGTAGGAAATATCGGTCGCCGCTTTTCGGGTGAACACCGGGAAACCATCCACGCCTTCGACTTGGGCGCGCTTGATCTCGGTATCCCAATAGGCACCTTTTACCAGCCGGACCATCAGCTTTCGGTCGTGCCGCTCGGCCATGTCATAAAGCGTATCCAGCACCAGACCGGCACGTGGACCATAGGCCTGCACCACGATCCCGAACCCGTCCCATCCGGCCAGGGCAGGTTCCGCCATGACCTCTTCGATCACTTGCAGCGACAGCGACAGGCGGTCAGCCTCTTCGGCGTCCACGTTCAGGCCCATCCCGGCGGCTTTGGCCAACAGGCAAAGGGCACGCAGGCGGGGGACAAGCTCGTCCATCACGCGCTGTTCCTGCGCCAGTTCATAGCGTGGATGCAGGGCTGAAAGCTTCACCGAAATGCCCGGATTGGCGCGGATGTCATCATGGGTACAGGTGTCCGCGATGGCGGCAATCGCGCGGGAATAGGACAGGTGATAGCGGGCGGCGTCAGCCTCGGTGCGCGCTGCCTCGCCCAGCATATCGTAGGAATAGGTGTAGCCCTTGACCTCCATCCCGCTGGCGCGGTCCATGGCGGAGTGGATGGTTTCACCCAAAACAAACTGGCGGCCCATCTCTTTCATCGCGCGGCCAACGGCGGTGCGGATCACCGGCTCACCCAGCCGTTTGATCGCCCCGCGCAAGGCGCTGACCGGAGAGGTCTTGCCTTCGTCCAGAACCTTGCCGGTTAGCATCAACGCCCATGTCGATGCGTTGACCAGAGAAGACGAGGATTGGCCCAGATGCTTGCCCCAATCCGACGGTGCGATTTTGTCCTCGATCAGCGCGTCAATTGTTTCGGCGTCTGGAACACGCAGCAAAGCCTCGGCCAGGCACATCAGCGCGACGCCTTCATCGGTGGACAGACCGTATTCGGCCAGAAACACCTCCATCATGCCGGGCGAGGTGCTGGACCGGATGTCGCGCACTAACTGTGCCGCACCCGCGCAGATCGCAGAGCGGTCGGTTTCGGTCAGCTTCGCATGGGCAATCAGCTGATCCAGAACTTCGGACTGATCGGCATAGGTTTTGCCGTCAATTTGAGTGCGCAGGCTGTGTGTCATGTATCCTCCGGGCTTTTGGAGAGTATACAGTCGAATTTTCAGAACAATCGCCTTATATTGAGGTTTCAGAAGGCGAATGATCTGAAGTTTTGAGGAAATGCGATGCAAACGAACCGCCCTGATCTGGATCGGTTTGACCGGTCGATTCTATCGACGCTGGCCGAGGATGGGCGAATCTCGGTCGCCGACCTTGCGCGGCGTATCGGGCTGTCGAAATCGCCCACTCAAGCACGTGTGAAAAGACTTGAGGCTGAGGGCATCATCACCGGATACCGCGCTTTGCTGGACCCGATCCGCCTTGGTCTGGACCACGTCGCCTTTGTCGAAGTGCGCCTGACCGACACCCGCGAAAAGGCGTTGGCCGAGTTCAACGCGGCGGTTCGCAAGGTGCCCGAGATCGAACAAGCCCATATGATTGCATCGAATTTCGACTATCTGCTGAAAATCCGCACCGGCTCTATGTCAGAATATCGCGCGGTTCTGGCCGAAAAGATCTCGTCTCTGCCACATGTCGGCAGCACGTCAACCTTCGTTGCGATGGAGGCTGTAAAAGAGACCGGCGTGTCAGGTGCCATAGATGGGCTGGGTTGACGAAACCCTGCCGCGCGTCACCATTGGGGCATGAAACAGATCGCCATTGCCCTGATATTCCTGTCCACCGCAGCCTATGCCGAAGAGTGCCCGGTCGCACCGGATCATTCCGCGCATATCTCTGGCGTCATCTCGGAAATCCAACAGGCAGAAAACGAACAGGCAGCTCGTGCCTTGTCGAACCAATTGTGGGAGTTCTGGACCGATGCGCCCGACGAAAGCGCGCAGGCGGTGCTGGATCGCGGCATGACGCGGCGCAACGCATGGGACCTGCTGGGCGCGATTGAGGATTTCGACAAGCTGATCGCGTATTGCCCGTCTTATGCCGAAGGCTATAACCAGCGCGCGTTTGCGCATTTTCTGCGTCAGGATTTCGAGGCCGCGCTGCCTGATCTGGACCGCGCGATTGAGTTGTCTCCGAACCACGTTGCCGCTATCAGCGGCCGTGCGTTGACCCTGCTGGGTTTGCAGCGGATCGACGAAGCGCGTGAGGCATTGCAGCAGGCTTTGGAACTGAACCCGTGGCTGTCCGAGAGGCACCTTCTGGGGCCGGGTGGTCCGCTGGAATTACCCGGCGAGGACATCTAACAGGCGCGGGAAGCCGCCAAAAATCTCAGCGTAAACGCACCCCGGC
Organism: Ruegeria sp.; assembly: GCF_965221235.1. Taxonomy (GTDB): domain Bacteria; phylum Pseudomonadota; class Alphaproteobacteria; order Rhodobacterales; family Rhodobacteraceae; genus Ruegeria. The sequence goes on along the minus strand of NZ_CBDCRS010000004.1, from coordinate 675,519 downwards.
GGAGTCGAACCGATAGGCTTTGTCCGCCGAATAGGCCAAGCGCAACTCCTGTCCCTCTGAAATCGCGTGCTGTCCGAACAGCCGCGCCGTCACCGCATGGTCGTGGACTTTGGCGATGACGTTGGTGTCTCCGCCCAGTTTTTCTACGTGGCTGACACGTGCGGCCAACGGGCCGTCATCGGACAGGAACAGGTCTTCGGGTCGGATGCCGATCGTGTTATTCCCGCCGCCCAGCAGGTCTTCGGGCAGGAAATTCATCGACGGTGAGCCAAGGAACCCCGCGACGAACTGGTTGGCGGGGTTGTTATACAGTTCCATCGGACTGCCGATCTGTTCCACCCGCCCGTCGCGCAGCACGACGATCTTGTCTGCCAGTGTCATCGCCTCGGTCTGGTCGTGGGTGACATAAATCATCGAGGCATCCAGCGCGCGGTGCAAGTTAGCGATCTCGATCCGAGTATTCATCCGCAGCGCGGCGTCGAGGTTCGACAGCGGTTCGTCAAACAGGAACAATTTCGGCTCACGCACAATCGCGCGCCCGATGGCGACGCGCTGGCGCTGACCGCCGGACAGCTCTGACGGGTACCGATCCAGATAGTCCTCAAGGTTTAGCATCCGGCTGGCATTGGTGACGCGTTCCTCAATCACCGCTTTGGGCTGTTTTTCCTGTTTCAGCGCCAGAGTCATGTTCCCGCGTACATTCAGATGGGGGTAGAGCGCATAGCTCTGGAACACCATTGCGATCCCGCGTTTGGAGGGTGGCACCAGATTAACCTGCTGACCACCGATATTGATCTCGCCCGAGGACGCATCCTCAAGCCCCGCAATCACGCGCAACAGGGTGGACTTACCGCAGCCCGAAGGACCGACGAATACGACGAATTCGCCTTCGTCGACCTCAAGCGTGATGTCTTTGAGGACATGTACCTCGCCGAAGGACTTGTTCACATTGGTCAAGGTCAAAGCAGTCATGACGTGGGCTCCTCAAGGGAAACGGGCTGGCCGGTACGGATGCTTTCATCGGCGGCCAGACAGATGGCGAGGGATTGGACGGCGTCATTCATATGGCGCGTCAGGTCGATATCTTCAGCGATTGCGCGCAACATATAGGCTTGCTCGGCGTCGCAGAGTTCCTGATGGCCGGGTTCATCGGGCATTTCCACGATGCGGTCGTCGTCCGGCTTATGCACCAGCAGCCCGCCCACCTTGGTGTGGCCGTCGATATCGGCAGAGGCGCCTTTGTTGCCGTCAGTGATCGAGACCGAACCATTCGGTGACACGATATCCTTCACGAAAAACGCGGTTTCGGACATCATGGGCCCCCAGCCAGCCTCGTACCAACCAACCGAACCGTCCTGGAAGATCACCTGAAACTGACCGTAGTTATACATGTCCTCGGCGATCTCATCGGACAGTCGAAGGCCCATGCCATGCACACGAACCGGTTGCGCGTCGGTGATCTGGCACATCACATCCACGTAATGCACGCCGCAATCGACGATGGGCGAGGTGGTCTGCATCAGCGCCTTATGCGTCTCCCACTCCGCGCCCGAAGATTGCTGGTTCAGGTTAAGGCGGAACACATACGGCCCGCCCAGATCGCGCGCTTCGGCGATCAGGCGCATCCATGACGGGTGATGTCGTAGGATATAACCTACGACCAGCTTGCGGTTCAGCCGAGTCGCGGTTTCTACAACGCGCCGTGCGTCGGCGACGTTGGTGGCCAGCGGTTTTTCCACGAACACATGCGCCCCGGCCTCCATCGCGGCACAAGCGTAGTCGGCGTGGCTGTCCGAATATGTGGCGATGACAACCAAATCTGGCTTCGTCTCGGTCAGAGCGGCTTGGAACTCGGAGAAAGCCGGATAGCCCGCAAGTTCAGGGTGATCTACCTGACCAGACCGGTTCACCAGCCCCACGATTTGTGCCTCAGGGTGGTGATGGTGGGCCAAGGCGTGGCTCCGGCCCATATTACCAAGGCCTGCAATCAGAACACGGGTCATTTGACAGCTCCTGAAGTGATGCCGCGGATCAGTTGGCGCGAGAAGATGACGTAAAGCACCAGCACCGGCAGGATCGCCATGCTGAGTGCCGACAGAACCGCGTTCCAGTCGGTGACGAACTGACCGATAAAGACCTGACTGCCCAGTGTGAGCGTCTTGGTTTCCTCGGCAGGCGCGAGGATCAGCGGGAACCAGAGGTCATTCCAGATCGGGATCATGTTGAACACGGCCACGGTTGCCATTGCCGGTCGGACCAATGGCAAAACAAGCCGGAAGAAGATCGTATATTCCGACAGCCCGTCTATCCGACCGGCATTCTTCAAGTCATCGCTGACCTGCCGCATGAACTCGGACAGAATGAACACTGCCAACGGCAGTCCCTGCGCCGTGTAAACCAAGATCAGAGCCCATAGCGTGTTCACCAGCCCGGTCGCCACCATCATCTCAAGGATTGCCACAGTGCCGATGCGGATCGGGATCATGATCCCCAGCGCCAGATACAGGCCCATCAGCAGGTTGCCCTTGAACTGGTATTCTGACAGCGCATAGGCCGCCATGGCTCCGAACAGAAGGATGAAGAACAGGGACGCCACGGTGACAATCATCGAATTCTGGAAGTATAGGAAAAAGTCCCCTTGCTTCATCACCGTCTCATACCCGATCAGCGAGAAGCTGTCCGCGCTGGGCAGGGCCAACGGCTCGCGAAAGATCGCGCGGCGGGTTTTGAAGCTGTTGATCAGAATGACGAAGACCGGGAACAGGGCGATCAGCGTGTAAAGGATCAGCGCTCCGTGCATCGCGGCGGTATTCAACGGGTTTTGACGTGCTTTGTTCATCCCTGCGCCCTCACAGTTGATACCGGCGCATCCGGGTCTGGATGCCGAACAGGTAGATACACACGCCCACAAGGATGATTGCGAACATGGCCCCAGCGATGGCAGACCCCATATGTGGGTCGCCCAGTTGCAGTTGGAAGCCGAAGAAGGTGCGGTACATGAAAGTACCCAGAATATCGGTCGAGAAATCCGGCCCCGCCAGCGCGCCTTGCGCCGCATAGATCAGGTCGAAAGCGTTGAAATTACCCACGAAAGTCAGGATCGAGATGATACCTATAGACGGCAGGATCAGTGGCAGTTTGATCTTCCAGAAGGCCGAGACTCCGGTGATGCCGTCAATCTCTCCGGCCTCAAGGATTTCCTCGGGGATGGTCAACAGGGCGGCATAGATCAGCATCATCGGAATGCCGACGAACTGCCAAACCGAGATCAATGCCAGCGTGGTCAGGGCGTATTCCTCTTTCCCCAGCCACGGGGCGAATAGGGATTTCAAGCCGATGGCGTCCAGCATGGAAGGCGCAATACCCCAGATCGGAGACAGGATCAGTTTCCACGCAAAGCCGACGATCACGAAGCTAAGGATCGTGGGAATGAAGATCGCCGATCGGTAGAGCGCCGCGAACCGCAGGCGCGGGTGGCTCAGCAGTGCGGCCAGCGCGACACCGATGGGGTTCTGCACCAGCATGTGGATCAGGAAAAACCAGAAGTTGTTGCCCAACGCGTTCCAGAACTGCTCGGACCAGACCGGATCAAAGAACAACGTCTGAAAGTTCTGCAAACCAACGAAAACACGGGTCTGGTCCACTTCGGTAAACAGCGCCAGACGCAGCGTGTTGAACAGTGGAAAGATCATCACCGCCGTATACACAAGCACGGCGGGTGCCAGAAACACGACGATATGCCAGCGGAAGCGGGGGCGGGTCATAGGACTGCTTTCTAAGGGGTGCGGGGGTTACCCGGGCGCGCGATTGCCGCCCGGGTAAGTGTCAGATTACTGGTGAGGTGCGTACCAGGACGCGAGGCCCTCTTGCAGCTCGGCACCCAGCTCTTCTGGCGACTTGGCGCCTTTGATGGCGGCGACCGATGCGCCCCAGGTCTCGTTCTCAAGGTTCGGCGTGCCGCGCGACAGGATCTGGTAAGTCGAGCGGATGGTCGACTCGCACTCATCACGCCAGCCGACGATTTCCTTCGCCAGCGGGTCCTGCAATTCGACAGGCGTACTGGACAGAGGGAAGAAGCCCGGCAGGGCGTTGCCAAAGATCTCGGCAAACTCGGGGCTTGCGACCCAGGCGAGGAAGGTCTCAGCCGCCTCGGGGTTTTTGGTCGCGGCGTTCATGCCGATGCCGATATCGGTGTGGTCCGAGATATAGCAGGTGTCGCCTGCATTCCGGACAGGCGGTTTAAAGGCACCCATCTCAAAGTCGGCCTGAGCGTTGAAGCCCGAAATCTCCCACGACCCGGCTGGATAAATAGCGGCACGGCCCAGCGTAAAGATGTTCTGGCTGTCGGGATAGGTCTGAGCCTCGTACCCGTCGCCCAGATATTCGCCCCAGCGGGCAAGCGTCGCGTAGGGCGCTGTCCAGACTTCGTCTGTCAGTTTTTGCTCACCGGCTATCAGGGCTTGGCGACCTTCCTCACCCTTCCAGTAGTTCGGGCCGATGTTGTTATAGCCCATCGTTGCGGCTTCCCACTGGTCGTTGGTGCCCATCGCCATAGGGATATAGGTGCCGTCTTCCCGGATCTTGTCGAGCGCGGCAAAGAATTCATCCTCGGTGGTTGGTACCTCGATACCCAGTTCCGCGAACGCGTCCTTGTTGTAGATGAAGCCATGGATAACCGAGGCCATCGGAACGCAGAAGCTGACCGAGCCGTCATCGGTCTGCCAGGCCGATTTCGCCACGTCCGAGAAATTGCCCATCGCTTCAACGCCGGACAGATCAGTCAGGTGGCCTGCCTCATACAATGCCAGCGAGGCATCGAACGGGCGGCAGGTGATCAGGTCTCCGGCAGAACCTGCGTCAAGTTTCGAATTCAGCACGGCGTTGTATTCCGCCGGGGCAGACGGGGTGAATTGCACCTTAATGCCTGGGTGTTTCGCCTCAAATGCGGGGATGATCTGGTCCTGCCAAAGGGTCAGGTCATCATTGCGCCAGCTTTCGATGGTCAGCGTCACATCCTCGGCAAAGGCGGACGTGGCCATCAGGGTTGTCCCAAGTAAGGCCAGTTTCAGGCTTTTATGTTTCATCTCTCTCTCCCGTTTTGATTATTGGTGTCAGTCTTGCGCCAGTGCGGCGCTTAGAATTCCGTTTGACGCGCGCAGCCGCGCATCTGCGTTTGCAGGGGTCAGTCCTTGCGCCGCGATCAGAACTGCGGGCTTTACGTTGCCATGTGTGGCAGTCAGGGCCTTATGGGCGGTTGCCGCATCCACGTCGGCAATTCGGGCCACGATCCCGGCCGCTCGGCTACGCAGTTTGTCGTTGTCAGCCCGCAGGTTCACCATCATGCCGCCATGCACGTGCCCCAGTTCAATTGCCATCAGCGACGACAGCATGTTCAGAGCTATTTTCTGCGCTGTCCCAGCCCCCATCCGTGTCGAGCCCGAGATCAGTTCGGGCGGTGTCGCCAGCAGGATCGGGATATCCGATTCAAGCAAAAGCGGGCTGTCCGCATTGTTGGCGATCCCGATAACAGTTGCACCCTTCGCGCAGGCCAACTTGACGGCGGTCATCGTGTAAGGCGTTGATCCGCTAGCCGAAACCGCGATCACACTGTCCCCCGCGCGCAATGTGCTAAGGGCTTCTGTCAGCCCGTCCGCTGCGTCCTCGGCATCTCCGGGCATCTCAACCCCGGTCGGCAGGCCACCCGCCATATGGATGCGCAATTGCTCGGCTGGGATCGAGAATGTGCCGCCCAGTTCCTGCGCATCGGCCGCCGCCATCAAGCCGGAAGAGCCAGCGGCCACGTAGTGCAGCACGCGGTTGCCGCGTAGTGTCCGGGCCATGGCAGTTGCGCCCTGCGCGATCTGATCCAGCGCGCCGCGAACAGATGCCGCGGCAGCGATCTGCCCCTTGGCCAGCACGCGCGCCGAGGTGATCAGGTCATCCCGGTCCAGACGCACGGCGTCAGGGTGCAATTGTTCGGTCGACGGCAGCGTCAAGAGAATCCCCCTTTGGTTTCTCTTACGATACCTATTTAATACCACTTGTCTAGAAATTTATTCTCACAAAGATACTTTCCACTATTTTCAATGATTTCGCAGCTTTCTGGCTTGCGTTCGGCCATTTCTGACTTTTAAAAACCTAATAGGTATTATATTGGTATTTAAATGACAGAGTCTCGGAATAGCGTTGTATTGGCTGTGGATGGCGGTGGGACCCGGTGCCGGGTGGCCTGCGAGGTCGCGGGTGTTGTGTATAGCAGCGAGACCGGTGCCGCGAACGTTTCAACCGATTTCGAGGGGGCAGTCGCACAGATTCGCGCTGGGATTCAGGCCGTGTCTCAGCAAGTTGATATCTCGGTTAACGATCTCCTCAAGCGATCAGCCTTTATTGGGTTGGCCGGTGTTACCGACGGCAAAATGGCCGCGCGGTTGCGCGACGCGCTGCGCCTGACTTGCGCGCGTATTGAGGATGACCGACCCGCCGCCGTGCGGGGCGCGCTTGGTTTGCAGAATGGTGTCATCGCACATTGCGGAACCGGTTCGTTCCTTGCCAGTCAAACCGATGGCGCAATGCGTTTCGCAGGAGGGTGGGGCTCGGTTCTTGGGGATGAGGCTTCGGCGCAATGGGTTGGACGTCGTGCGTTGTCTCAGGCGTTAAAGGCGTATGATGGAACACATGACAGCACGGCCCTGACCCGCAAGCTGTTGGCCGATATGGATGGCCCCGCTGGTATCGTCCGTTTTGCTGGCAATGCTACTCCTGCCCAGTTAGGCGCACTTGCGCCCGCTGTGACATCGGCGGCCCAAGCCGGAGACATCGTGGCCGAAGGCATAATGCTAACGGGGGCAGGTTATATAGCCGAAACGGCGCAGCGGTTGGGGTGGCAGGCCGGAATGGCCTTGTGCCTGACAGGCGGGATTGCCGGGCAATATACGCCCTACCTGTCCGCAGAAATGCAATCCGCTATTCGCCCGCCACTGGGCGAACCGTTATCCGGCGCTTTGGCTTTGGCGAAGGAGGTCGCACATGAGCATTGCTGATTTCTTGCGCCCGGACTCGTGGTTAAGTTCCGAAAGTGGCCCGCGCTATGTGCAGTTGCGGCGTCGATTGCAGGAAGGGATCGACACCGGAGTGTTGCCGCCGAACTCATCCCTGCCATCCGAACGCGAATTGGTGGAAATCACCGACTTGTCCCGCGTTACCGTGCGCAAAGCGATTCAGGAGTTGGTGCGCGAGGGCGTCATCGAACAGCGTCAGGGATCGGGTTCGTTCATCCGTGAGCGTGTGCCACGGGTCGAGCAATCGCTGACGCATCTGACCTCATTCACCGAGGATATGTCCAGCCGGGGTATGCAAACCACCTCGAAATGGCTGGAGCGCGGGGTCTTTGCGCCGACGCACGAAGAGGTGCAGGCGCTCAGTCTGAAAGGGGGCGAACAGATTGCCCGCATCTACCGTCTGCGCGAGGCGGATGGCCGCCCGCTGGCGTTGGAGCGGGCCGCGCTGCCGTTGGATATCCTGCCCAATCCGATCGAAGTCACCACGTCGCTATATGAGGTGCTCGACGCTCTGGGGCGGCGGCCGGTACGGGCGGTTCAGAAGATCTCGGCCCTGAACCTTGCTGCGCGTGAGGCAGAGCTACTGGAGGTGCCCGAAGGTGCGGCAGGGCTGAATATCGAACGTATCTCGTTCCTGAAAAACGGGCGGGTCGCGGAACTGACCCGATCTCTCTATCGCGGCGATGCCTATGATTTCGTCGCTGAATTGCGGTTGTAACCGGAAAGGCCGGAAAAACATGACGGAACACAGTTCGAAAATGCGTCAGGAGATACTTGAGATCCCGGACGCGGTTGACCGCTTGCTGAGCGATGGCGCAGCTAACATTCATGACGCAGCGCAGTTGGTGAAACAGGCTGACCCCCGGTTTTTGATCACTGTGGCGCGGGGGTCTTCCGACCATGCTTGTCTTTACCTGAAATATGCCAGCGAATTGCTGCTGAACCTGCCGGTGGCCTCAGTCGGGCCATCGGTCAGCTCGATCTATGGCGTTGATCTGAAGGCGGGCGGGGCGCTGTGTTTGTCGGTGTCACAATCGGGCCAAAGCCCCGATATCGTGGGCATGACCAGGTCGTTGAAATCCTCGGGTGGAACGACGGTTGCGATCACCAACAACACGGCTTCGCGACTGGCCGGAGTAGCAGATGCGGTTCTGCCCCTGCACGCCGGGCCAGAGCTGAGCGTGGCTGCCACCAAGACTTTCGTGACCTCTCTGGTCGCCGGGTTGTGGCTGTTGGCCGAGATCAAGGGCGATGACACATTGAGCGCCGCGATCCGCTCGTTGCCGGGGTTTCTGGACAAGGCGGCGCGGTGCGACTGGTCGGCGGCGGCCAAGGCGATCACGGGGCGATCCCTGTTCACTCTGGGCCGTGGACCGTCTTACGCAATGTCCAACGAAGCTGCGCTGAAGATCAAGGAAACCTGTCAAATTCACGCCGAAAGCTATTCCGCCGCCGAAGTTCTGCACGGCCCCGTTTCGATTGTGGAAGAGGGCTTCCCAACAATCGTTTTCGCTGCCGGCGACGCCGCCGAACAGACCACGGCCGAGGCCGCCGATGCAATGGCCGCCAAGGGCGCAGCGGTGTTTGCGGCGACCGACATGGTAAAACAGGCCGAAAGCCTGCCGGTCACGCGCACGGATCACTGGCTGACTGACCCGATTGCCACTATCACCTCGTTCTACTCTATGGTCGAAGCGGTAGCGCGAGCCCGAGGGATCGACCCCGACACGCCGCGCCATCTGAGAAAGGTGACAGAAACGGTATGACCTCAGGTACAGTGACGTTTCGCAACGGTGCCCTGTTCGACGGCGCGCGCTTGCGCACCGGCCATGTGATTGTGTTCCGTGACGGTGCGCCAGCCGTACTGTTGCCCGAAGAGACGGCGACGCCAGAAGGGCAGGTCATAGACCTGAATGGGGACATTCTTTGCCCCGGCTATGTCGATTTGCAGGTGAATGGTGGTGATGGGGTGATGTTCAATGACGACCCCTCGGTCGACACGATCCGCAGGATAGCCGAGGCGCACCGGCGGCTGGGCGTTGCGTCTCTTCTCCCGACATTGATTACGGACACGCCCGAAAAGACGCAGGCCGCCATAGCTGCCGCAATTCAGGCGATGCGCGAGGGAGTTCCCGGCGTGGCCGGGCTGCATCTTGAGGGGCCGCACCTGTCTGTGGCCCGCAAAGGCGCCCATGACGGGGCGTTGATTCGACCGATGGAGGCCACGGATTTGGAGGCGCTGATTGAGGCAGCCGAGCAATTGCCCTGCCTCAAGGTGACACTCGCCCCCGAATCTGTCTCGGAACAGCAGGTGCGGGCGTTGGCTGATGCGGGAATTCTGGTTTCGCTTGGTCATAGCGATGCCGATTTCACCACCTGCCAGCGCTATGCTGCGGCTGGCGCGCGCTGTGTCACGCACCTGTTCAATGCCATGAGCCAGATGGGCAACCGTGAACCCGGTCTGGTTGGTGCCGCGCTGGCCACTGGCGATTTGTCGGCAGGGCTGATCGCTGACGGCGTCCACGTCCACCCCGAAGTCATGCGCGCGGCATGGGCCGCCAAGACCGGGCCGGGCCGGATTTTTCTGGTCAGCGATGCCATGGCCATAGCTGGCACGGATCAGACAGCGTTTGAGTTGGAAGGGCGTCGGATCACCCGAACGGATGGCCGCCTGACACTTGAAGACGGCACCCTGGCCGGGGCCGATCTGGACCTGACAGCGGCCATTCGCACTCTGGTCAAGCAGGTCGGAGTGCCATTGAGCGATGCGCTTTATGCCGCAACGACTTATCCCGCCTCTTTGATTGGCGGCGCGGTCTCTCGACCACTGCGGATTGAAGCAATGATACGGATATCTGCTGATTTGCGGACCTGTGGCTGGCTGTCTGCCCAACGGTGACAGCTGGCTGTGCCTGACCCGAGCAACCCGGGTTGCAGAAATTGAAATCCTTCGCTGAACTTCGCTTGACGGCACCAAACGCATCGCTTAAACCGACCTCCGCTGAGCGGGCGTCGTATACTGGCTATTACCTCAGCCTTCCAAGCTGATGAAGCGGGTTCGATTCCCGCCGCCCGCTCCAAGTCAGCCCCAAAATTCTGCGTCAAAAGGCCCTGACCGGGTGCCAATCTGTCTTGCGCTGCTTGACCCTGCCGTCTGCTGCGGCCAAGAAGCAATCACCCTAATGCGAACATGATTTAAGGGCCAAGCATGGCAAGAACCGCCTCAGCCAGTTCAGCACAGCAATCCGCCCCGGGCGCGAGCGAAGAGCGTGCAACATCCAAGAAAATCGGCGTTCTGGCTTCGCTGTGGCCCTTTATGCGCCCGTATCGGATGTTGATGACGGGTGCAATTGTGGCGTTGGTTCTGACTGCCAGCATGACACTGGCCCTGCCTCTGGCTGTGCGCCGCGTGGTCGACAATTTTCGCATCGAAGACGGAGAATTGCTGGACTGGTATTTTCTGGCAGCCCTCGGGATTGCCGCGATTCTCGCCTTGGGAACTGGCCTCCGTTATGCACTTGTGACCCGGCTGGGCGAACGGGTTGTGGCCGACATCCGCAAGGCCGTGTTCGACCGCGTCATTGGCATGAGCCCCGAATTCTACGAACGGATCATGACCGGAGAGGTTCTGAGTCGGATCACCACGGACACCACGCTGATTCAGTCGGTTCTGGGCTCGTCCGTCTCCATCGCGCTGCGCAATATGCTGCTGTTCCTCGGTGGGTTGGTGTTGATGCTGCTGACCTCGGCCAAGCTGACCGGCATGGTGCTGTTGCTGATCCCGTTGGTGGTCGTGCCGATTTTGGTCCTGGGTCGCCGTTTGCGGGTGATCAGCCGTGAAAACCAGGACTGGATCGCCGCCTCGTCCGGTAACGCGGGCGAAGCGCTAGGCGCGGTGCAGACGGTACAAGCCTTTACCCATGAACACGCCAGCCGGAAGCAGTTCGGCGACATGACCGAAACCTCATACGCGGTGTCGCTGCGGCGTATTCAGACCCGTGCGGTTCTGACCGTGATCGTGATCTTTCTGGTGTTCTCGGGCATCGTCGGTGTGTTGTGGATGGGCGCGAACGACGTCCGCAACGGTGTGATGACCGAGGGCGTTCTGATCCAGTTCGTGATCTACTCGATCATAATGGCCGGATCTGTGGCGGCCTTGTCAGAGATTTGGAGCGAGTTGCAACGCGCCGCCGGAGCAACCGAAAGGCTGGTTGAACTGCTGAATGCGCAGGACACGGTGGTCGATCCGTCCAAACCCGCCGCGCTGCCGACGCCGGTGCGGGGCGAAATTCGGTTTGAAGATGTGACCTTCCGCTACCCCTCGCGCCCTGATGTCGTGACGCTTGAGAACCTGTCGTTGCAGGTCAATCCCGGTGAAACAGTGGCTTTTGTTGGTCCTTCGGGCGCAGGCAAGACCACGGTCATTCAGATGATCCAGCGGTTCTACGACCCGACGTTTGGCCACGTCAGTCTCGACGGCGTTGATCTGCGCGACATCGACCGGGCCGATTTCCGCAAGCACATGGCGCTGGTGCCGCAGGATCCGGTGATCTTTGCGGCCTCGGCGCGTGAGAACATCCGCTTTGGCCGCCTCGACGCAACTGATGCCGAGGTTGAGGCCGCTGCCCGTGCCGCTGCCGCGCATGAGTTCATCTCGGCCCTTCCCGAAGGCTATGACAGTTTCGTCGGTGAGCGCGGCGTGATGCTGTCCGGCGGGCAAAAGCAACGCATCGCCATTGCCCGTGCGATCCTGCGCGACGCGCCGGTTCTGCTGTTGGACGAGGCGACCTCGGCGCTGGATGCAGAAAGCGAGCGGGCAGTGCAGGGCGCAGTGGACCAGATGCGCGCAGGTCGGACCACTTTGATCGTGGCGCACCGTCTGGCGACCGTCAAAAAGGCAGACCGTATCGTGGTGATGGAGGCCGGTCGTATCGTGGCGCAAGGCACCCATGACGATCTGGTGGCGCAGGATGGCCTTTATGCCCGTTTGGCGCGCCTGCAATTTACTGACGGTGTTGCAGCCGAGTGACCTGACGCAGGGGCAGGTCTTTTCGGTCCGCAGCGTAATTCTACCCCTTTGTTGCCTTCACAGCTAAGCCCTTTCTTGAACCTGCGCGGTTTTGCTTCCATCTTGGGATGGACGCAAAACCCGTGCCGGACACGGGAGAGATAAGGGAGGAACCACATGGCTTTTGTGGGTTTGGAAGACAAGGCAAGGATGGAGCAGGAAATGCCGTGGGAGCACCGCGACGTTCCGGTCACATTCCACCAGTTGCTGTCGCGCACCGCAGAGAAGTTTCCTAACAGAAATGCGATAAGCTTTCAGCTGTTTTCCGGCCCGACCGACAAGGCGGAAACGCTGACCTGGTCTCAGTTGCTGGGGCAGGTCAATCAGGCGGCCAACCTGTTCCGGTCTCTGGGCGTCGGCGAAACCGATGTGGTGGCGTACATTCTGCCTAACTGCAACGAAACGCTTGTCACCATGATGGGCGGCGCCGTTGCCGGGATCGTCAACCCGATCAACCCGTTGCTGGAACCGGAGCAAATCGCCGCCATCCTGCGCGAGACCGGGGCCAAAGTGGTTGTGACGCTGAAATCCTTCCCAAAGACGGATGTGGCGCAAAAGGTAGAAGAAGCAGTGCGGCATGCGCCCAACGTGAACACCATCCTCGAGATTGACCTGAACAGCTATCTGACGCCGCCGAAATCGTGGATTGTGCCGTTCCTGCGTCCCAAGATGGGCGACAAAGAGCATCTGGCCCATGCGACCTACAAAAACTTCACTCAGGAACTGGCCAAGCAGCCCACGACACTGACTTTTGAAGACAGCAAGGAAGATCGTGTTGCCTGCTATTTCCACACCGGCGGAACCACTGGTATGCCTAAAGTGGCGCAGCACAAGTATTCGGGCCTGATCTACAATGGCTGGCTGGGTCATACGTTGTTGTTCTCGGAAGAAGACGTGATCATGTGCCCGCTGCCCATGTTCCACGTCTTTGCGGTGCACGTGATCATGATGGCCGCCGTGTCCTCGGGCGCGCATGTGGTGTTCCCGACACCGCAAGGCTATCGCGGAGATGGCGTATTCGACAATTTCTGGAAGCTGATCGAACGCTGGAAAGTCAGTTTTATCATCACCGTTCCCACTGCCATCGCCGCCAAGATGCAGCGCCCGGTTGATGCCGATATCTCGACCGTGAAAACCGCGTTTTCGGGCTCGGCCCCGCTTCCGGTGGAACTGTTCCGCCGGTTCGAAGAGGCCACAGGTGTCACTATCGTAGAAGGCTACGGTCTGACCGAGGCGACCTGTCTGGTCTCGTGCAACCCGGTGGATGGCGAAAAGAAAATCGGCTCGATCGGAATACCGTTCCCTTATACCGATGTGAAAATCCTACAGGCCGGGCCAGAGGGGCCCAAGGACTGCGCTACGGATGAGATCGGGGAAATCTGCATCTCAAACCCCGGTGTCTATGCAGGCAACACCTATACCGAGGCGGACAAGAACGTGGATCTGTACCACTTCGATAAATACCTGCGCACGGGTGATCTGGGCCGGTTTGACGAAGATGGCTATCTGTGGATCACCGGTCGTGCCAAGGACCTGATCATTCGTGGTGGCCACAACATCGACCCTGCCGATATCGAAGAAGCCTTGTTGGGTCACGACGCCGTCGCCTTTGCGGGTGCCATCGGTCAGCCCGACGCCTATTCGGGCGAGGTTCCCTGTGCCTTTGTCGAACTTGTCGACGGAGCCAGCGTCACAGAGAAAGAGTTGATGGAGCATTGCAAAGTGCATGTCCACGAACGTGCAGCGCAACCCAAGCACATGACCATTCTGGACGAGCTACCGAAAACCGCCGTCGGCAAAGTGTTCAAACCCGAGCTGCGCAAACAGGCGATCACCCGCATCTACAACGGCGCTCTGGAAGAGGCCGGTCTGGATGCGCGCGTCGCCTCGGTGATCGACGACAAAAAGCGCGGGCTTGTCGCGCAGCTTGACGCGAACGGCTCATCCGAGGACGATGTCAGCAAAGTGCTGGGCGCATTCACCCGGCCATGGGAATGGGCTGCCTGACCGCGGAGGGACAATGGATTATGAGCGTCTGATTGATGAGGAAACATGGGCGTTCATAAAGCGCACGGCGGAAAGCTATCCCGAGGATGCCGTTGGCCGCTCGATCGAGGATCAGCGCCGCGTCTATGACGCAATGTGTCAGGATTTTCGCCAGCCCCGACCAGACAGTGTGAATGCGCAAGACAGGTCCGCCGATGGCGTGCCTGTCCGGGTTTACACCGCCGGAGATCCCACACGAACCGTCGTCTATTTTCATGGCGGCGGTTTCGTTGTCGGCGGGTTGGACAGCCACGATGATGTCTGTGCCGAGATTTGCGCCCAGACCGGGTATCGCGTGGTCGCCGTGGACTATCGCCTGTGTCCCGAACACGTCCACCCGGCACAGTTTCGGGACAGCTGGACTGCGACCAATTGGGTGGCGCAGGAATATGGCGATCCGATTGTTCTTGCCGGGGACAGTGCAGGCGGCAATCTCGCGGCCGCTGTGGCGCATCATGCGCGCGGACGGCTCGACGGTCTTTTAGGGCAGGTTCTGATTTATCCGGGGTTGGGCGGAGACACATCCGCCGGGTCCTATGTCGAGCACGCCCATGCGCCACTTTTGACACTGGATGAAATCCGGTTCTATGAAAGGGTGCGCTGTGGTGGTGCCGCACCGGATGCAGACCCCAGTTTCGCACCTTTGCAGGATTCTGATTTCTCGGGCTTGCCGCCGACCGTGGTTGTGACGGCGGACTGCGACCCGTTGCGTGACGACGGGCAGGTCTATTGTGACGGGATCACCGCCGCAGGAGGGCAGGCGCACTGGATCAATGAGCCGGGCCTTGTGCATGGGTATCTGCGGGCGCGGAGTTCGGTCAAACGCGCCGCCGACAGTTTCGAACGGATATCAGTAGCCATCGAGGCGCTGGGCCAGCAGGTTTGGCCCTACGACTGATTATTTCAGGAACGGCTTGGCCTTCATCGTCTCGGCCAAAGGCGCACCCATACGGTTCAGGATCGTCGGAGCGAGTTGGAGCTGGTCGATCACC
Organism: Ruegeria sp.; assembly: GCF_965221235.1. GTDB lineage: Bacteria > Pseudomonadota > Alphaproteobacteria > Rhodobacterales > Rhodobacteraceae > Ruegeria. The sequence goes on along the minus strand of NZ_CBDCRS010000004.1, from coordinate 660,355 downwards.
GCGTCCACTTCAGGGCCTTTGGCGTCACCGAAGTAATACAGCGCCGTCTCCTGCTGCAACGGGCCGCGCCCACCGTGGTGGCCGCGTTCATCCTGGCCGTGGTCGGCGGTAACGATGACCTCATATCCAAGCTGACGCCAGCGAGGGATGAAGGGGGCCAACATCTCATCCGCGACGAAGCAGGCGTGATCCATTTCCTCGCGATCATGGAAAAACCGGTGGCCCATGCTGTCCAGTGTGCAGGTGTGCAGAATGCCGTAGTCCAACCCGAAGCGCAGGCACAGGTTGGTCAGCGTTGCATAGAGATCAACATCCGACGGGGTCATCTGGTTGGCCTTTCCATAGCCGGTCATCGTGTGAAACCGGCCGTGGTTGATCGTCTTGCTGTCTGGTTCGTCATATTCCACGTCGCGGACGTAATCGAACGGGTGCCGATTGAAGAATTGCGACCAATAGCTGTGCGTCACCGCCCCGGTCACGCCACCGGCCTCACGCACCTGGCTGAACACGTCCTTATGGCTCAGGCGGAAGACATTGCCATTACCGGTGCACCCATGTTCCTGCGGTGTGACGCCAGTATGGATCGAGGCATAGCAGCTGGCCGAAGTCGACGGCAGCACCGCGCGCAGCTTCCAGACCTGTGCCTCACCGCTGTCGACCCAGCCTTCAAGGTTGCCGAACAGACGACGGAAGTTGCGCCACGGAACACCGTCCAGAATGATCAACAGAAGTTTGCGGTCCATGCCCTGAGCCTTTCTTTCAGTCTTTCAGGCGACCCTAGGGGATTCGCCACGCCGGGGCCGCCTGTTCGCGCCCCCAATAACAAAATCCCGACACCTGTCATCAGACAAAGCGCCGGGATTTTCAGTTTTCATCAAACCGTCACAGAGCGGGTTAGTTCCCCGCGCTTTCCATCTTGCGATGGGCGACAACCTCTTCGAGCCAGCCCAGATGCATCTCGGGCACCGAGCTGAGCAGAAGGTCGGTATAGTCGTCAAACGGCGGGCTCAGCACCTGTGACTTGGGACCATACCGAACCACGCGCCCCTGATACATCACCGCAATACTGTCGCTGATCGCCCGGACCGTCGCCAGATCGTGAGTAATGAACAGATAGGCCACGTTCTCGATCTTCTGTAGATCCAGCAGCAGTTTCAAAATGCCATCCGCCACCAACGGGTCCAGCGCGGAGGTGACTTCATCGCAGATGATCATCTTGGGCTTGGCGGCCAGTGACCGCGCGATGCAGACACGCTGTTTCTGCCCCCCGGACAGTTCAGCCGGATAGCGGTCGATGAACTTTTCGCCCAGTTCGATCTCATCCAACAACTCGATAATCCGCTTACGCTTTTCGGACCCGCGCATGTTGAAGTAGAACTCCAGCGGCCGGCCAATAATCGTGCCCACGGTCTGACGCGGGTTCATAGCAACATCGGCCATCTGGTAGATCATCTGCAACTCACGCAAATCCTCGCGGGTGCGGCCTTTGAGATCAGGTGAGAGCTTGCGCCCGGCAAAGGTGATCTCACCATCGCGCGGTGGCAACAGACCAGTGATCACCCGCGCAAGCGTTGACTTGCCCGAGCCGGATTCGCCCACTACGGCGAGTGTTTGCCCCGGATGAAGCTCGACATTCACGTTGTGCAGCACGTCGAAATTCAGCCCCTTGTAGCGGGCGGTGATCCCGTCAACGGTCAGCACTGGCTCGGGGGTCGGCTGTTTTTCTTCGTGCTCAATCGAGCGCACCGAGACCAGCGCCTGCGTGTATTCCTCTTGCGGGTTGTTGATGATCTGATCGGTGTTGCCGTATTCGACCGTGTTACCCATCCGCAGAACCATGATGTCGTCGCTCACCTGCGCCACAACCGCGAGGTCGTGGGTGATGTAGAGCGCGGCAACGCCGGTATCCGCGATGGCTTCTTTGATGGCCATCAGAACGTCGATCTGAGTGGTCACGTCCAGCGCCGTTGTTGGCTCGTCAAAAACCACCAGATCAGGCTCGGGACACAGCGCCAGCGCCGTCATGCAGCGTTGTAGCTGGCCGCCGGAAACCTGGTGCGGATAACGATCACCGATATTTTCCGGATCTGGTAGACCCAGCTTGGCAAACAGTTCGCGGGCGCGTTTCTCGGCCTCTTTGCGGCTGAACTTTTTCTGTTCGACCGCCGCCTCGACCACCTGATCCATGATCTTTTTGGCCGGGTTGAAGGACGCGGCGGCGGATTGGGACACATAGGTGACTTCGCCACCGCGCAGCTTGCGGATATCCCCATGCGAGGTCTTCAGGATATCGCGCCCGTTGACCCAAACCTCACCGCCGGTGATCTTCACGCCACCCCGGCCATAGGCCATCGAGGCCAGACCGATGGTGGATTTACCGGCCCCGGATTCACCGATCAGCCCCAGCACCTTGCCGGGCGCGAGGTCAAAGCTGACCCCGTGCACGATTTCGATGTCATGGGGTTTCTCACCCGGCGGATAGACGGTCGCGCCGATCTTGAGGTCGCGGACCTTGAGAATTGGATCGCTCATCCCCGGCCTCCTTTCAGCGATGTGGTACGGTTCAGGACCCAGTCAGCCACAAGGTTGACCGAGATTGCCAGCGTCGCGATGGCGACTGCGGGGTACAATGCCGCGCCGATGCCATAGACGATGCCGTCCTTGTTTTCCTTCACGATGCCGCCCCAATCGGCCAGCGGTGGTTGTACGCCCAGACCCAGGAACGACAGGGTCGAGACAAACAGAACCATGAAGATGAACCGTAGACCCAGCTCGGCCACCAGCGGTGACAGGGCGTTGGGCAAGATTTCACGGAAGATGACCCAGACCTGACCTTCACCACGCAGGCGCGAAGCCTCGACATAGTCCATCACGGCGATGTCCACAGCGACAGCGCGGGCCAGACGATAAACGCGGGTGGCGTCCAGCAGGCCCATGACGATGATCAGGATCGGGATGGTCACAGGCACCATGGCCAGAACAACCAGCGCGAAGATCAGGGTCGGGATCGACATGATCAGGTCCACCGCCCGCGACATAACCTGATCGGCCCAGCCTCCCAGCACGGCGGCCAGAAAGCCAAGGATCGAGCCGGTTACAAAGCTGAGGATTGTCGCCGCCGTGGCGATGAAGATCGTCGTGCGTCCGCCGTAGATCATACGGCTAAGCAGGTCGCGGCCGATATTGTCGGTTCCAAGCCAGAACTCCGAACTGGATGGCTCCCATACGTCGCCCACAACCTCGGCCATACCATAGGGGGCCAGCAGAGGCGCAAAGAGGGCGATGATGAAATAAAGGGCGGTGAAGGCCAGCCCGATCATTGCAGAGATAGGGATGTTCTTCATTTCGGATGCCTCAGCCTTGGGTTGGCCAGAATGGCAACGATGTCTGCAATCATGTTCAAACTTATGTAGATGGCGGCGAAGATCACACCACAGGCCAGAACCACCGGCACGTCACGTTTGGTCACGTGGTCAACCAGATATTGCCCCATGCCCGGATAGACGAACACCACCTCAACCACGACGACGCCGACAACCAGATAGGCGAGGTTCAGCATCACCACGTTGACGATGGGCGCAACCGCGTTGGGGAAAGCGTGGCGGTAGATGACCTGAAAGTTGCTCAGGCCCTTGAGCTCGGCTGTTTCCACATAGGCCGACTGCATCACGTTCAGGATTGCGGCGCGGGTCATGCGCATCATGTGGGCCAGCACCACAAGAGTCAGAACGATTACCGGCAGCGCGATCGCGTTCAGTTTCGCCCCAAGTGACATGCTGTCGTTGATCATGGCCAGCGGCGAGAACATGCCCAACTTAACGGCCACAAAGTAGATCAGCACATAGCCGATCAGGAATTCGGGAATTGAAATCGTCGTGAGCGTCACGGCCGAGATCAGTTTGTCCGGCCAGCGGTTGCGATAGCGCACAGCCAGCAGGCCCAGAAAGATGGCAAGCGGAACCGAGATGATGGCGGCCCAGAATGCAAGGAAAAGCGTATTGCCCAAGCGGTTGCCGACGGATTCGGCGATGTCGAGCTTGTTGGTGAGTGAGGTCCCGAGATCCCCCTGCAAAATACCTCCGAACCATTCGAAGTACCGGGTCAGGGCGGGGCGGTTCAGCCCCATTTCCTCGCGCAAGTTGGCGAGGGATTCAGGTGTTGCAGACTGGCCCAGGACGGCTTGCGCAGCGTCGCCAGGCAGGGCTTCGGTAAGGCCGAAAATCAAGGCCGAAGCACCAACCAGCAGTAGGAGACCCAGCGCAATGCGCTGGGAAACCAGTTTCAAAATAGGGTGCATGTTTTACCTTACGCATCCAGCCAGCATTTGATCGGAGCCCAGGAATACATCAGGAACCCGTTCGGATCGTCCTCGTAACCTTGCACGTTCGTAGACACGCCATCGACGAAGTCGTTGAACATCGGTGCAATCAGGCCACCCTGATCGCGAACCATCATGGCCATTTTCGAGTACATCTCTTTGCGCTTGGCTTCGTCCAGCTCGCCGCGGGCCGCGAACAGCAGTTCGTCGAATTCCGGGACGTTGAAGCGGGTGTCGTTCCAGTCGGCGCTGGACAGATACGCGGTTGTGTACATCTGATCCTGAACCGGGCGGCCCGACCAGTACGATGCACAGAACGGTTTGACGTTCCAAACTTCGGACCAGTACCCATCGGACGGCGCGCGCTCGATCTCGATGTTGATGCCAGCTGCGGCAGCAGATTGCTGGAACAGCTGGGCCGCATCCACCGCACCGGCAAAGGCCGCGTCCGAGACATGCAGCACGATGGGCGAACCGTCGTGGCCGGACTTCTTGTAATACTCGGCCGCTTTTTCCGGGTCATAGGCGCGTTGTTCAATGCTGTCATCGAACAGGGGATACGAGGCGTTGACCGGGATGTCGTTGCCGACCGAGCCAAAGCCGCGCAGGATTTTCTCGACCATTTCCTCACGGTTGATCGCGTGTTTCAGCGCCATGCGCAGGTCGTTATTGTCGAATGGTGCCGTGTTGCAGTGCATCGGGAAGATGTAATGCGCGCGCCCCGAGACCGAGCGGATGTCCAGGTTCGGTGCGCGGCCCAGCAGACCGGCAACCTTGGGGTCAACACTGTTGACCATGTGAACCTGACCCGATTGCAGCGCCGCCATCCGGGCGGTTGCATCGTTGATGACCAGAACCTCGACCTCTTCAACGTGGCCGATGCTGTCATCCCAGTAGTTGGGGTTCTTTTTAAAGGTATGGCGCACGCCAGGTTCGTTGACTTCGATGATATAGGGGCCGGTGCCGATCCCTGCATTGGGATCATCGAAACCGCCATCGGGCTGCACGACCAGATGCCAGTCGGCCATCAGATAGGGCAGGTCAGCGGTCGGGGTTTCCATCTCAACCGTGAAAACGTCCCCTTCAGCCTTCATGCTCTTGATGCCTTGCAGCACACCCAACGCACCGGACTTCGAATCTTCGTTCGCATGACGTTCGACCGTCCGCAGGAAGTCTTCGGCGGTGACAGTCTTGCCATTGTGGAACTCAACACCATTGCGAACCTTAAAGTTCCAGATGGTTGCATCGTCCGAACCTTCGACACTTTCCGCAAGGCGCGAGTTGATGCTGCCATCGGGGCCAACATCCACGATCTGATCGCCGTAAAGACGCAGAACCATCCCCGGAACCTGCGTTGCGGCGGGCGCCGGATCCAGCGTGTTGGTGCTTTCGCCGCCCAACATCCCCAGCTTCATCGTGCCGCCCTTCTTGGGTCCTGCCGCACGGGCCGCATCGGCAAACAGCGTGCTGGCCATTGCTGCGGAAACGCCCAAAGCAGCCGCTTTCCCCATGAATTCGCGACGGGTCAGCTTGCCCGCTGTGACCTGATCGGTCATGTGAGTGAGTTGTTCGTTCATCCAAAATCTCCCAGTTGATGGAATTTCGCCCTTTGCGGGCTTTTTATTGACGCGTGAGTCAAGTTAGGCGTATTTCGGCAGTCCCGGCAAGTGTAAATCGCCCCGGTGGAAACGTCGGAAACATACATGGTGCAGCGAGGAAGAGGTCGCTCGGGTTTCTGCGCGAACATCCGCATTCTGAATTTGGTTTTAACCCTCCCCTTACCGCCAGCTGCGTGCGGAGAGCAGGCCCGCATTCAGTGGCTTGAATCGGTACATGAAAGAGTCCCGATTTCTTCTTTCATCTGCACAGGTTTGCCCGCACTTTCCGGGCGATTTGCAATCCGAGTGGGGTCAAAATCGCCAAATCAGCTACGGATTGCGACAAGCAGGTCCATCACGTTTGTCCCGGTCGGACCCGTCACAAGCAGCGCGTTCTTGCGGTCGAGATAGCTGCCGCTGTCTGCACAGCGCAACGCCTCTTTGGCCCCGTCGCCCCATGTGCTTCCGTCGATAACCGCGCCTGCTGCCTGAGTCGGGCCGTCCGTTCCATCGGTTCCTCCGACGACAACCGTGATCCCGTCGCAACCTGCAATCTCATGAGCCAACGCCAGCGCCAGCGCCTGATTGCGCCCGCCGCGCCCCGGGGATTCGGGCAGTACTACCGTGGGTTCCCCACCAAACACCATCGCTCCGCGCGGCATGGCACGAATGCGGTCGCCCAGCTTATGAGCGATCGTCAGATAGTCGTCATGCAGGCATTCTTCGTTGGCCAATAGATCAACGCCTTCTGCCTGAGCTAATTCTGCGGCGGCAGCGCGGGCATGTGCGTTTGAGGCCACGATCTGCGCCGTTGCGCGAAACTCAGTGGCATCGGGCAGGGCGCCGATCCCCGACCCGATAACGTTCAGGTCATCGCCAGGTACATCCGAAATCGCAAGTACCGTAACCTGTTCGCCCCTGAAACAGGACACCAGCCCGCCGCCCTTGATCCGTGACAGCTTGCGCCGCTCGGCGTTCATCGCAGTGATGTCCAGCCCCTGTGACAGCAGTGTTTTGTTCAGTTGCGCGAGATCAGCCAGTGTTTTCCCCGGCACCAGATCCTCAGCTAACGAGGATGCGCCTCCGGATACCAAAAGCAGCAAATGAGAGCCCGGCTGCATCGCCTCAACCGCCTGGCGCAAGGCCCGTCCGCCCTCAAGGCTGCGAGAGTCGGGGACCGGATGAGACGCCTCGATGACCGTCACGTCGTCAGGCAGATCGCGCCCGTGGTCGTCCTTGGTGACAACCAGCGTCGGCCGTGCCCCGAAATGATCCAGCGCAGCGCGGGCCATGGCGGCAGCGGGTTTGCCAACGGCCAAAATTTGATCGGGTACAGGGACGCCGTCCAGAACCTTGCTGGTCGCGGTGTATCCTCCAACCGCGTCTACCCCGGCCTGCCAAATTCGAATGGCTTGTTCTTTTCTGTCCATTAGCTTTCCATCCAGATCGTGACTGGCCCATCATTGACCAACTCAACCGCCATATCCGCGCCGAACTGCCCCGTTTCCACCGGTACGCCGTGGCTCTGTAGCTGCTCTGCAAAGACTTCGTAGAGGCGCTTTCCTTCATCCGGCGCGGCGGCCTCAGAAAATCCCGGTCTGTTCCCGCGCGAGGTATCCGCCGCAAGAGTGAACTGGCTGATCACCAGCGCCGAGCCGCCAATATCCTTCACCGAGCGGTTCATTTTGCCCGCGTCATCCTTGAAAATGCGCAGTTTTGAAATTTTGGCCGCCAGTTGATCCGCTTTGACCTCATCATCACCCTGCATGGCGCAGACAAGGATCATCAACCCCGGCCCGGTCTGGCCGATCACCTGACCATCTACCGAAACATTGGCCCGGGACACTCGTTGCAGAACTGCACGCAATATCTTTCTCCGCTGCTTTAGTCAGCCGACCCATTCGACGATCTCAGTCAGATCGGCGCGGTCGGTGCGAAAACTGTTGGCTGGGTGGTCGGTGTCCGCATACCCGAACGAAATCGCACAAAGTATGTTGCGATCCTCGGCGATCTTGAAATAGCGACGCAAGAATGGGCTGTATGCGGCCAGTGCTGCTTGCGGGATCGTTGCCACGTCAAGCGCCTGCGCCGCCAGGGTAAACGCGGTGACGAAGCCGCCGCAATCCATTGCGCCATAAGCGCCAAGCTCAGCGGGGCTGGTTACAATGGCGCAATGCGGCGCGCCAAACAGCGAAAAATTCTGCATCATCTGCCGGGCCGAGCCCTCACGATCCCCGCGCTGAACCCCGACGGCCTCGTACAAAGCCCAGCCGCAGGTTCGGCGGCGATCCTGATAAACACCGGGATAAGAGGTTGGGAACGGCAGGTCCGGGGCAGGTGCCCCTGTTGCGGCCTCGGCTTGCATCGCTGCGCGAAACCGGTCGGTTTCTTCTCCGCTGGTCAGGATGACATGCCAAGGCTGGGCGTTGCACCAGCTGGGCGCGCGGGCGGCGCTGGTCAGAATCTGCTCAATCTCGTCCTTTGGCACAGCGTTGGACAGAAACGCCCGGCAGGAATGCCGTGCGGTCAGCAAAGTGTTCAAATCAGCTAGGGTCAATCCGGCCTCCTGCCACAGGCGATGACGCGGCGCAGAATGGCGTCTGATGTTGTGAAGTTCAAGCGCTAACATTGCCTGTTTGGCAGGTATCTGACCTGTACTGGTCCTACTGGTTGGTTGCCATCAGATACCCGACGCCAGCGGCCACAAGCAGACCCAGAACAACCGCGATGGTGATCTTGATGACAGACCATGGGCGTTCCCCCTGAACACGACCGGTCCGGCCATTCACGACAAACCGATAGGTCTGACCACGATACTTGTAAGCCGCCATCCAGACCGGCAGCAGGATATGTTTGAAGGTCACATCACGCACATCCGTATCAATCGCATGGATGCGTTGACGATCGCCGCCGATGTCAAAGCGCACATCCCGTTCGATCACCCGCGCCATGTACCCGCGCGCCTCAGTATAGCCCTCTCGCAATTCCACCGTATAAGCCTCGGCCCGGAACCCGGCGAGGTATTCCGGCTGATAGGGTTCCAGAGCTGGCAGATCCCAAGGCTCCAACGCGTCGGTATAGCTTTTGGGCAGCGATTTTGAGGCCAGCACCAGCACGTCATCGAAGAACCGCTTCACCCGCCCGGATTTCGGAGACCACCGGACCTTGGGGACCTGTTGCTGTACCCGCTTGCCGTCCCGCATGACGGTGCGGGTTTCGTAGTAAACGGTGCCGCGTTCGCCGCGATAGCTGGACTGCGTGTCCGCATCAAAGGTCCAGTAGGGGACATAAATGCCTTGCATCTTGCGCCCCTTACGCGCGTAGTCTTTCAACCCATTCGGCGCAAACCACAACCGGCCCAGCCAATCCCCCATCGCCTTATGGGCCGCACGTTCATTCAGGGCAAAGGGCAGCACTCCCCGCGGCTTGATGTGCCGGTTTACGCCGGTATCCGTAACGACAGGCGTTGCACAGAACGGGCATTCAGCGGCGTGAGTGGCCGGATCAAACTCGACCTGAGCGGCGCAGTTGGGGCACGACAGAACGCGGGTTTCTTCGATCTCGCTGTCTGGCAGGCGGTCGGCAATGGCTGCGTCGAAATCCAGCTCTTTCAAGCTGGCACCGCCCCAAGGGCCAGCACCGATCGCTTCGGAATGCCCGCAATGGTCACAGGTCAACGAGCCATCCTCAGGGTTAAACCGGTAGTCCGCACCGCATTGCCCGCAGGGGAATCTGTGTTCTTCGGTCATTGTGCAACCAAGCTCATGCTGTGGCCTCAGGTCGATCAGGCTCCGGGCGGGGGTGGCGGCAAAATGGTGAACAACTGCGCCAGTTCCTGAACATCTCCGGCCTTTTTCCACCCGTCCTGACCCGCGGTCCAGACATGGGTGTCGCGCGTGATCTCTCCTTCGGTTGCCATGCGTCCCATCTTGGCTTTTGAGAACGGTCCGCTGGTCTGTCCATCCACGGCAATATGCCACACATGCTCAACCGGCGGGGGCGGCGGCGGTGCCGCATGTGCTGCCGGTTGCGGGGCAGCGGGGGCGGAACTGCCCCACGGGCCGCTCGGTTGACCCGCTGCCATGTTCGACATCTGTTGTGCCATGGCCATTCCCATACCCATGCCAAGACCTGCGCCCATGCCGCCTCCTTGACCGGGGTTGTTGGCGGCGGCCGTCATCGCCTCGGCGGCGGAATACTGGGTGAACTTGCCCAGATCGCCGGCCAGTCCCATCGATGTCCGCTTGTCCAGAGCCGCTTCAACTGCGGGCGGCAAGGATATGTTCTCGATGTAGAATTCGGGCATCTCTAGCCCATATCCATCCAGGACTGGAGATACCTCGGCCGCGATCAGCTTGCCCAGATCGGCGGTGTTGGCGGCCATGTCCAGAACCGGAATACCCGAGCCCGCGATGACGCGGCTGAATTCCTGCACGATGATGTTGCGGATCTGAAAGCTGATCTCGTCCATGGTGAATTCGCCGTCGGTGCCAACGATCTCAATCAGGAATTTCGCGGCATCCTTGACGCGCACCGTATAGGTGCCAAAGGCCCGGATACGGGTCGGCCCGAATTCGGGATCACGCAGCATGATCGGGTTCTTGGTGCCCCATTTCAGGTCATTGAACCGTGTCGTATTGACGAAATAAATCTCGGACTTGAACGGAGATTGAAAGCCGTGGTCCCAGTGCTGAAGCGTCGTCATGATCGGCATGTTATTGGTCTCAAGCATATAGAGACCCGGCGTGAAAACATCCGCCAACTGCCCTTCATGCACGAACACAGCCGCCTGACCTTCGCGCACGGTCAGCTTGGCGCCGTATTTGATTTCGTGCCCCTCACGCTCAAACCGCCAGACCATAGTATCGCGGGTGTCGTCGACCCAGTGAATGACGTCGATAAATTCTCCGGTCAGAAAATCGAAAATACCCATTGGGGTCTCCTTTCCTTGGGCTCAGAGAGGCTGGCCCATCAATTCACGTGCAATGATCCGCACCACGGGGCGGGCGTTTTCCACCGTCACACCGGGTTCAAGGCGCGGATCGTAAAGCATGGTCAAAAGTTTCTCATCATGGCTGGTCAGCAGCGCAAATTCATCATCGTCGTTGAAAATCGAGGGCCGCGCCGCGGGGCTGTCATTGGACAGGCCAAGACCCTGAGCCATTTCCTCGTGAATACAGCTGCGCCGCATCAGGTCAGGCAATTCTGCACGGATCAGAACCACGGCACGCACAAACCGGTGCGGCGACAGGTTGGTCGGAGAGGCGATGACGAAACAGTCAATGTTGGCGCGCGGATTGGCGATCAGGTCCAGAACCGGCTGGTCGATGCCTGGGATCAACTGTTTCATCCGGCTCACGACATACGCGCTGTCATCCTTACCCGCAAAAAAGACGTGGAAATTGGCCTTTCGGCTCACGACCGAGATCGGATGATCCGTCAGCCTGGCCAGACGAGCGGTAAATGCCTCAACCTGAGCCGTGTCCTGCGCGCGCATTTCGGGCGGGACGGTCGGGGCGAACTCGGCCTGAACACGAACCGGACCCGACCAGCGGCTGAGCTGTCCTTCGGTCGTGTACGCGGTCGCCGTCACTGCGTGGTCGGGATATTCGCTGTAAAAGGCGATTGTCTCGAAATTACGCTCAAGATCGCTGGCGTCATAGGGCGTGTCGGGGCCGCCTCCATCCGTTCGCAGCAACCCTCGGGTCACCAGGTCGCGTTCGACCCTTTGATAGAACCGGGCCAAATCCTGACTGGCCGCGGACGGCGGTACATATGCATTTGGTTCCGGCGCGGACGCGGCCGGGCGCGGTTGCGGGACAACCGACGACGTCAGCGTTTCGTCGCAATTGGCCAAGGCCAACAGCGCAGAAAGGCCCAAAAGAGGCTTCAGAAATCCCGCTAACCGCACGTTTCGCCCACCGTTAGCCCGGCACCGCCGTTCCGGCATTGTCGCCTATCCCGTCTTTGCGGGCCTTTGCAGCGGCGAGGGTGTCGCGCAGCTCGGTCTCCATCTTCTGCAATTCCTGTTCCGCGGCGGCTCGCTTGGCTTTGCCTTCATCGGCAATGGCAAGGCTTTCATTGATGGTGCCGATCAGGTCGGCATTGGCCTGCTTGACCGCTTCGATGTCGAATACACCGCGTTCCATTTCCTCGCGGATCATCTTGTTCGACTGCCGCAGATTGGCCGCGTTCGAGGTCAGCAGTTCGTTGGTCAGATCGTTCGCATCCCGCACAGCAGCGGCAGCTTCGGCGCTGCGTTGAATGGTGACGGCCTGCGCCAGCTGCGTTTCCCACAGCGGTACGGTGTTGACCAGGGTCGAGTTGATCTTGGTGACCAGAGACTTGTCGTTTTCCTGCACCAGCCGGATCGAAGGCAGTGACTGCATCGTCACCTGACGAGTCAGTTTCAGGTCATGCACACGGCGCTCCAGATCGTCCCGCGCGGCGCGTATATCGCGCAGCTCCTGCGCTTTCATGACCTGTTCTTCTTCGGGTGCGGCCTGAACCTCGGCCTCTTTTTCTGGGATGTCGTGGCTGTCCAGTTCGGTCAGTTTTTCCTCACCCGCCGCGATGTAAAGCGCCAGTTCGTCGTAGAAGCCCAGCGTCTTTTCATAGAGCAGGTCCAGAGATTTGATGTCTTTCAGAAGCGTATGCTCGTGGCCCAACAGGTCGTCGGTGATCCGGTCGATCTGGCCCTGAACGTCTTCATATTGTGCAGTGAACTTGGCGAATGGGGCCGCTTTGCCCAGCAGCTTCTCCCACCAGCTCCGCTCGCGGCGCACATCCAACTCGCTGACTGAGAATCCGCGGATCGTGGTCACGATATTGCGCAGGCTGTCCCCGGCGGGGCCGACGTCCTTGTTGCGCACATCTGCCAGCATGGCTTGGCTGATCTCTTGCAATTCGGCCTGTGCGGACGAACCGAATGAGACGATCGAGTTGGTATTGCCCATGTCGATTTCATCCATCCGCTTGCGGATCTCAGCGCTGACCGGTTCGTCTGCTTCTTCCAGCGAAACTATTTCGGCCACCGGCTCGGGCAGGGCAACGGCTGTCACTTCCTGTACCAGCGTCTCGGCTTCGACCGCCTTGTTCTTGATCGCATCGGACATGGGGTAATCCTTTCTCAACAAATGGGCCGGTCAGTCCAACCGGACGCCTTCGCGTTGCAACCGTTCGCGCAACACGTCAATTTCAACCGTCAGATCACTGCGGTCATCCAAAAGCATCTTGCGGGTACGAGCCGCGAAATTCTGTTCAAGATCGTCCAGCAGGGCCGTGTAATCCGCCAAGGCCTGCGCATCCCGGGTGCGGGCATAAACATCAGCGAACTTCACTGTAGCATCGCGGGCACCCTGCAAATAGACGGTCAGGTACTTGCGCGCCCCGGCCAGATCGCGCGGGTCTTCTTCAACTGTGCGGAAGAGATCGCGGGCGGTGTCCTGAAACCTTTCGACGCGTGCCTCAACCCGACGATCTCCCGCGCGTTTGATGGCATCGGTCATTTCGGTCAGGTGGGTTTCCGCATCTTCGACCACGCGGGCCACGCGGTCCTGCTGGAAGGTGTCGATCCCCTCCCTGCCCTTGTCTTTCATCGGGTCCAGCCCGAAGGATACAGAATGCAGCGCCGCCGCTACGATCCCGAACAGGATCGGAGCCACCAAGCTGACCTGTGCAGCGGTCTCAGCGTCCAGATACTCGGTCCGATAGGACGCAAGTGCCACGCCAAGCCCGGTCAGCACGCTTGAAAAAATCTTGCGGGGGAAAGCAGGGCGTCGTGCAGTGCGACGTGCATTATAGGCCGCTTCGGCGCGCAGGCCCTCGCGCAGCAGGAACGCGGCACCGGTCAGCAGGCCCGCTGCGACCAGCCCGATGGTCATGCCAATTGCGCCATCGTTCAGTGACAGAAAGATCAGCGGAATGGCGGGTAGGAACAGGATATTCGCCCGCGCCCCCGCAGGTTCAACCCGCGCGCCGTGGAACTGCCCGCGCGGTTGCGGATCATCATCCGACCCGCCGCCTTCAGGGCTGTATTTTCCGCCATACCGCTTTGCCATGAACTACAGGCCCCCCAGCACGCCGGTGCAAACACCAAACAACAGCACCAGCAGGGCCGCGTAGGCCAGTTTTTGCACTCCGGTCCCGGACATGACGCCCCCCAATAGCAACGCTCACGGAAAATTTAGGCGATGCGCGGGCTTGGCGCTAGGGGGAAGGTTGCTAAACCCGCGTCACTTGCGAGTTTTCTTGCCGATCGGTGCTCGTTTTCTTTGCGGTCGCGCGGGGCGCTTGGGTTTGGCGTCGGGTTCCGCGTCGAGCCCTAGCTGATCGCGCATCACCCGGCGGCGGATCTCTTCGACCTCACCAGGTTTCAGACTGCCCAGCTGGAACGGGCCATAGGAAACGCGCAGCAGACGGTTCACGGCAAAGCCGATATCCTCCATCGCGCGACGTATCTCGCGGTTCTTCCCTTCGCGCAGGCCGATGGTCAGCCAGGCGTTGGCACCTTGCTGGCGATCCAGCGAAACGTCCATCGGTAGGAACCGTTCGCCGTCAATCACCAAACCCTTGCGCAGCGGTGCAAAGTCTTCCTCTTTGGGGCGTCCGTTCACCCGCACGCGGTATTTGCGCAGCCACCCGGTCGAGGGCAATTCGAGCGTGCGCTTGATGCCGCCATCGTTGGTCAGCAGAAGCAAACCTTCCGAATTCAGGTCCAGCCGTCCAACGCTCATGACGCGCGGCATGTCTTCGGGCAGGTTGTCGAAGATGGTCGCGCGGCCCTTTTCGTCGCGAGTCGTTGTCACCAGACCGGGCGGCTTGTGATACAGCCACAGGCGCGAGGGTTCGGGCTCGGACACCGGCTTGCCGTCAACGGTGATCTTGTCTTTGCCGGTGACGTTCAGTGCGGGGCTGGAGATGGTCTTGCCATTCACACTCACACGACCGGCTTCGATCATGCGTTCGGCTTCACGGCGTGAAGCAACGCCCGCGCGGGCAAGGACTTTGGCGATCCGGTCGCCGGGAGGAGGGGTTTTGGTCATCCGCAGCCCATAGCGCATCCCGTCGTCTTGCGAAAGCCAGGTTTCTGATGCAGTCAGAGGCATGGAGTTCAGATCGCATATGGACAAAGCGCTGGTTGAGGCGCGCGCAGCGGCAGACCGCGGAGAGGTTCCCGTGGGCGCCGTCATCGTTGCGCCTGACGGGCGCATCGTGGCCGCGGCGGGCAATCGGACGCGTGAGTTGAACGACCCCACCGCCCATGCCGAAATTCTCGCCCTGCGCACGGCCTGCGCCGAGGCAGGCTCTGAACGGCTGCCCGATCACGACCTCTATGTAACGTTGGAGCCTTGCGCGATGTGCGCAGCGGCCTTGGCTGCGGCACGCATACGGCGCATCTACTACGGTGCCGCCGATCCAAAATCCGGCGGCGTGGCTCATGGTGCGCGTGTGTTCTCGCACAAGCAGGCGCACCATGTCCCCGAGATTTACGATGGCATCGCAGCGCGAGAAGCCGCCGATCTTTTGAAAGCCTTTTTCGCCGCGCGGCGTGACCCTAAAGAGTGATGGGTTTCATCAACTCCGGCTCAATCACGTCCACCCCCGGCAGCCCATCAATCAGCGCCTGAGCAGACTGTTCCAGAATCGGGAAGGTCTTGTAATGGCAGGGAATCACCGTCTTGAAGTTGAAATACCGCTTGGCCGCATAGGCCGTCGCTTTCATGTCCATGGTGAAATGCCCGCCCGCCGACAGGATGCCGATATCGGGTTTGTAGTAATCCCCCATCCAGTCCATATCGGCCATGATATCGGTGTCGCCAGAGACGTAGAGCATGTGTCCTTCGGACGCGATCATGAAGCCAACCTCGCTGCCGCCTGTCCGCAGACCGTCCGGCGTTGAAAAGGTCGAGCTGTGAGAGGCAGGTACCATCGACACCATAACACCGTTCAGATTTACTGTTCCGCCCTTGTTGAATCCGATGGTTTCAAGTTCTTCGGCCTCGCTCCAGTACCCCATCAGATCGTACTGACCGACCACCGGAACCTTCAGATGCTTGGCCAGAGACACGACATCGGCCACGTGGTCGAAATGCGTGTGGGTCAGAAGGATATGCGTCGCACCGTCCAAAGCGTTGTCATGATGATCTTCGGACAGGACCGGGTTGCCGGTCAGCCACGGGTCGATCAGCAGTACTTGCCCTCCGGTTTCGATGCGGAAACTGCCGTGGCCCAGCCAAATGATATTCATGAAAAAACCTCCCGTTCAGACTGTTGGCATCAACCTAGCATCGGCTATGTAAAAATTCATGGACTGGTTGCAGGAAATTGATGGCTATTGCGAGCGTCTCACGCCCGCCTATTGGGCCGAGCCTATAAACGCCGTGACAAACGCGGCGTTTCTGATCGCCGCCTTTGTTATGTGGCGCAGGGTAAAGGGGCAGGGGATGCCCTTGGCAATGGTATTAGTGGTCATTCTGGCTGCCATAGGAATCGGCAGTTACCTGTTTCACACCCACGCGCAGGTCTGGTCTGCGATGGCGGATGTCTTGCCGATTCTGCTGTACATTCTGGTCTATATCTTCGCGATCAATCGCAATGTGTGGCACATGAAGCCATTGCCTGCGGCCCTCGTGACGGCCTTGTTCATCCCGTACGCCGCCGCGACGATCCCTCTGTTTCAATTCGTTCCGGGTTTGGGCGGATCAGCAGCCTACGCTCCGGTGCCGTTGCTGATCTTGATCTACGCGCTTCTTCTGCGTCACCGCGTACCGGACACCGCCCGTGGTCTGGCCATTGGGGCAGTGATCCTGATTGCCTCGATCACCTTCCGGGCACTGGACGAACCCATTTGTGCGCAGATCCCGCTGGGGACGCATTTCATGTGGCATATTCTGAATGCCATCATGCTGGGTTGGATGATCGAGGTCTATCGCAGACACATGGCCCGCGTTTAGTCTTGAAACGCAGAGGCCAGATGGCTGGGCAGGTCGAATTCAGCCAAAACTCGCGCGCGACCCTCGGCTGACATCTTGCGGGCGGTTTTCTCAACGATGCTTTGAATTTTCTCGGCTGAGTGTTTCTCGGCAAATGGTGCGAAATACCATTTGAGGAACACGAAGCAGATTACATCCTCCAGCGCCTGAACCTCATCGTCGCGCTTGATGCCCTGTTTGCGCACAATGCGACCGGCGGCCTCGATATCATCCGCGCTGTATCCGGCCTGTTCCATCATCCCCATCACGACGTCAGCGTGATGCACGCCTTGGGCCTTGCGCCATGCCAGATAACCGGCGCGACCTTCGGGGTATTCGCTGCGCGCCAGTTTCCAGCGTTCCACGTGCTGCCCGCGCGCTGCGATCTGCAAAATATCCGAGGCGTCAGGGAACAGGCGATCCAACTCGGCGCTCATCCGCTGGCCATAAAGCAGTTCGACCGGCTGGCCGTCTTCAAAGTTGGGGTCTTGCCTGTTGGCCGCATCAATCGCGTCCAGAACCGCTTGCTTTTGTGGGCTCATCTTCCGCTCCGTTGGCTTGCCGGATTTGCGATGCAGTCCGGCGGGTTAGTTAACACCATCGTAGCGGGTGGTTGTCCGAGATGCAGCAGTCTTTTGCACCCCGGCCGGGCCGAAGGGGGTGGTCGGCCCGGCGACATCGTTCATGTTACTTGCTCGGGTTGGTCTGGCCTTTCGTTACCGGTTCCTGAACCGGCTCGGGGAATGACATGTTGGGGATCAGGGTGTGTGTAGGAACACCAAATGCCATCGCCGGGGTGCTAAGGACAGTTGCGGTCAGAAGGGCTGCGGTGATGAAGGTTTTCATGATCTTTCTCCGGTTTGCGGCTGTGCCGTGGTTATGAAATGAACAGTACAGTTTAGTTTTTCAAGGCAAGAACTGAACTAATCAGTTTACTTTTTTGCATATGACATATTCAGTTTTGAATGGCTGCTCAGGCGGCGCGGCTGAAACAGGTGCGCATCTGCCTCTTGGTCCCCTTGCGACCCGGGCATCAGACAGGTAAATGCCCCCTAACGCATATGAGGTTTTCCGATGTCGATTGACCAAAGCACCGCCGCCAAGGTGGCCAAACTGGCCCGGATCAAGGTCGAGGATGACGCGCTGCCCGCGCTGGCGTCCGAGTTCAACACCATCCTTGGGTTCATCGAACAACTGAATGAAGTGGATGTCGAAGGCGTCGAGCCGATGGTCTCGGTCGAGCCGATGCGCCTGAAGCGTCGTGAGGATGTGGTCACCGACGGAAACCAGCAGGACAAGGTTCTGGCCAATGCCCCGGACGCGCGCGAAGGCTTTTTCGCAGTCCCCAAAGTGGTGGAGTAAGACATGAGCGATCTGAATAAACTGGGCCTGGCCGAGGCCCGCGACGCGCTGCGCAAGGGTGAAGTGACCTCGGTCGAGCTGACCGAATCCTGCCTGAAGGCCATTGATGACGCCGACGCACTGAACGCTTTTGTCCACAAAACGCCCGAGATCGCACTGGAGCGTGCCAAGGCGGCTGATGAGCGGATCAAGGGCGGCGATGCGCCGTCGATGTGTGGTCTGCCCATTGGCATCAAGGATCTGTTCTGCACCAAGGGCGTTCCTTCACAGGCGGCATCCAAAATTCTGGAAGGCTTCAAGCCGGAATACGAATCCACCGTTTCGCAGCAATTGGCCGATGCCGGAGCAGTGATGCTGGGCAAGTTGAACATGGACGAATTCGCCATGGGTTCGTCCAACGAAACTTCCGTTTACGGCAACGCTGTCAGCCCGTGGCGTCGCGGCAATGACGATGCGCAACTGACACCGGGCGGTTCGTCCGGCGGGTCGGCTTCGGCCGTGGCCGCTGATCTGTGTCTGGCCGCGACCGGCACCGACACCGGCGGCTCGATCCGTCAGCCTGCCGCCTTTACAGGCATCACCGGTATCAAGCCGACCTATGGCCGTTGCTCGCGCTGGGGCATCGTGGCGTTTGCGTCCTCGTTGGATCAGGCTGGTCCGATGACCAAGAACGTCCGTGACGCGGCAATCATGCTGGAAGCCATGTGCGGTCACGACCCTAAGGATTCGACCAGCACCGAACTGGCCGTCCCGAATTTCGAGGCGATGCTGACCGGTGACATCAAGGGCAAGAAAATCGGTATTCCGAAAGAATACCGCATGGACGGCATGCCCGCCGAGATCGAAAAGCTCTGGGCCGATGGCGCGGCGATGCTGAAAGACGCAGGTGCCGAAATCGTCGATATTTCGCTGCCGCACACCAAGTACGCGCTGCCTGCGTACTATGTGATTGCACCGGCCGAGGCCTCCTCGAACCTGGCCCGATATGACGGTGTCCGCTACGGTCGCCGTGCGCAACTGGCGCAGGGTGACGGCATCACCGAGATGTACGAAAAAACCCGCGCCGAAGGGTTCGGTCATGAGGTGCAGCGCCGTGTCATGGTTGGCACATATGTGCTGTCGGCAGGCTTCTACGATGCCTACTACAACCGCGCCCGTCGCGTCCGCACACTGATCAAGAAAGACTTCGAAGATGTCTTCGCTGCTGGCGTCGATGCCATCCTGACCCCGGCCACGCCGTCTGCGGCCTTTGGTCTGGGAGAGATGACCGAGGCTGATCCGGTTCAGATGTACCTGAACGACGTCTTCACCGTGACCGTGAACCTGGCTGGTTTGCCGGGGATTTCGGTGCCTGCCGGTCTGGATGCGCAAGGTCTGCCACTGGGTCTGCAACTGATCGGACGTCCATGGGACGAGGGCGATCTGCTCAACACCGCCTACGCGCTGGAAAACGCCGCCGGATTTGTGGCCAAGCCGGGGAAATGGTGGTAATCCTCGGACGAGGCAAGACAAGGAAAGACGGAGCAGCTGGATGCGCTTTACGCTTCTGATCCCCGCAATCGGGTTCGTGGCCGCCTGTAACACGGTGGCCCCGATAGGTGGCACGGATTTCAACACGCCCTCGTATCAGGCACAGCGCGAAGCGCAGCTTGCCGGGCAGGGCTATACCGGAAACCCACTTCTAGGTCCGGTCGAGGTGTCAGAACAACAATTGGGCGAACCGCTGCCGACCGGCGAAAATGCTGACATTGCCTCTGCAACAGCGGCGGCGTTGGCCAGCACCTCTGGCCAAGCCACGGTGGAACAGGCCCCCTTGTCGGCGATTCCGCAAAGCAGCACCGTTGCAAGCAACAACGCGATTTCGGACGAACAGGATTTCGCGGCGGTCTCTGACCGACGGTCTATCGAATCCGACGCGGCCCGGATCGAACAGAACCGCCAAACCTATGAAGTCGTGGCCCCCACGGCCGTTCCTCAGCGCGGCACGGATGGTCAGCCGAACATCGTGCAATATGCACTGAGCACATCGAATCCGGTGGGAACTCAGCTCTACAGCCGCGCCGGGTTCAACCTTCAGGCCAAGGCACAGCGCAATTGCGCCAAGTTCCCATCGCCCGATCAGGCCCAGATCGAGTTTCTGTCCACCGGTGGCCCCCAACGTGACCGCAAAGGCCTTGACCCGGACGGGGATGGTTATGCTTGCAGCTGGGATCCCAGCCCGTTCCGCAGTGCCGTCAGCAACTGACACGTTGTCGCCTATCTGGCACCCGTCACCCAATTTCGGCGCGCGCAGGGATGGGCTGACGCCATCCCTGATCGTTCTGCACTATACCGCTATGACCAGCGCTCAGGCGGCGCTGGAGCGTCTGTGCGACCCCGCCTATGAAGTCTCGGCCCACTACCTGATCGGTAGGGATGGCACGCTTTGGCAGATGGTGCGCGAAGAAGATCGCGCATGGCACGCCGGGGCAGGGGAATGGCACGGTCAATCCGACATCAATTCCCGCTCAATCGGGATCGAATTGGACAATACCGGCTTTCATCCATTTCCCGAACCGCAGCTGATGATCCTCGAAGCCTTGCTGCGCCAGATATCAGAACGATGGTCGATTGCCCCGGAAAACGTGATTGGCCATTCCGACATGGCGCCCGGCCGAAAGTCCGATCCGGGCCCCCGATTCCCTTGGCAAAGACTGGAACACCTCAGGCTTGCGGGCCAGCGCAATCACAGCGTGCCGCCCGATGTGCAGATGGACGCCTTCCGTAGTCTCGCACAATCCGCGGGCTACACCGCCGAGGCCGACGACGACACTCTGCTCACCGCCGTGCGACTTAGATATCGCCCATGGGGAAAAGGTTCCCTACAACCGGCCGATCTCGCACCGCTTGCCAAATAGCTTGATCCGCTCTTCATCTTGCCCCTTTTACCACCCCAACCACCCTTGACGCCGCCGGGGCTACAGCCTACCCAGCGCACTGCGCGGAGGGCCGGATGGCCGCTGGGGTCGCAAGGCCCGAGAGGAAAGTCCGGACTCCACAAGACAACGGTGCCGGGTAACGCCCGGGCGGGGCAACCCGACGGAAAGCGCCACAGAAATCAGACCGCCTGCGGCTTCGGTCGAAGGTAAGGGTGAAACGGTGGGGTAAGAGCCCACCGCGCCCCTGGCAACAGGGGCGGCACGGCAAGCCCCACCGGGAGCAATGCCAAATAGGGTCCCCGCGCGGGCCGGTCGGCGTCAGCCGATACCGCCGCTAAGCGCGTCTTGGCCGAGAGGGACCGGGTTGGCAGCTTGAGCCGTGCAGCAATGCACGGCCTAGAGGAATGGTCATCGAAGGGGGCAACCCCGGAACAAGATCCGGCTTACAGGCCCTCCGCGCGTATTTTCCTATTTGCCACCCGGCGGCGTGTAAGCCCCGGTCAGTTTCGCCGCTTTTTTGGTAATGGCCGCGAAATCCTTGGCTTTCCAGGCTTGAACCGTGTGTACCCTCGATACCGCGCCCGAAGCCGCGACGGCCATGCTGATGGCGACGGCGTCGGTTGTGTCAGGGGCCTCACTGATGGCGACAACGTCATTCTCGCCAGTGGTGATGTAAAACGCCAGCAATTTGCCGCCTGCTTTCTTAAGCAGCGCTCTGACCGGCGCAGTGCGGTCTTCGGGCTTCTTCAGCATGCCTTTGACGCCCACGTGTGAATAAGACGCGTAAGTAATGAAAATTGGCATTTCCACCTCCTGTTTCAGGTTGGTTCAGGACCCGTAATTCGGCCGGTCCTTTGGCCGTCATGCGCCTGTCAGCCCGCCGCAACCAATGGGGCCGCGGCGAACCAACCGCCCATGGCGATCAGCGCGATACCGGTTAGGGGAATGAACCACCGGACACGCGGCAACAGCTTCTCGAGCGCGACGTAAATGGCGATGCCGACGATCCAATAAAGGTTCATTACACCGCCAACGAACAGCAACAGCATCAGCGCCCAGCAGCAACCCAGGCAAAACGCGCCATGCACCACACCGGTCCGAAACGCGCCGTAAGTGCCGGGCCGGACATGCTCGGCCAGAAACTGTGCGGGGCTTCGGCAATGGCGCAGACAGGCGGATTTGAGGCTTGAGAGTTGATACAGACCCGCTGCGATCAGAACGCATCCGGCAAAAAGCTTGGTGCGGATTGTCATCATGGGTCCATCTGACAACCCGACAGCCTCCATCCCCCACTGGGCCGCCGTCGCCGCGACGCTAAATGCAGCCCATGCAACAAGGTATCCCGACAGGAAATACAGACTGAGACGGGATGCTTGCGCCTTGTCCGGTCCCATCCGTTTGATAGCCGTGAACAAAAGCACGGTCGGAGCGGCGCTGGGTGTCATCATGGCGATCATCATGACCCACCACATCATAAAGATCAGTGCAGCATAGGTGGCGGTCCAGCCGGTTTGATCCGGCATGCGCATCGGCTCACCAATTGGCCCGGCCATCCGGGTCATGTCGATGGCGGTCATGTTCATGCCGATGCCGGCGATGGTGTACCAGGATGCACCCAGAACGATCAGCAGAACACAGAACAGAACGACTCCGCTGTCGTGCCGCAACACCCTGTCCACCACTCCGGGGCGGGAAGGGGGCGTGGTCATACCATTCCCCTGCTATGCGCCGAGAACGCCGTGGCTCGAGATGTTGAGATGCGCCAGATGCGCGTGGGTTGCGTCAAAACTCAGGCTGATCGCGCCGCCCGTTGTTTTGGCTGTGCCCGAAGCCGCCTCGGCGTGGCGATACTCGAACCCATTCGGCAACTGGATCGACGCCCGATGGGGCGCCCCGGAAACGATATGAGGAATCGGGCTGACCTCTAAATCGAATACGCCATGTACTTTGGCGAATCCCGTGCGGTCGTCCCGGGACCAGTTCAGATCGATCGGCAGGAAAAGCGTCTCGTGCTTGGTTGGCGCCATAGCGCTGTAGACATACCAGAAGGTGGCCATCTCATCGGTGTCTTCGCCGGTCATGATTGCCTGCAAAGCTGCGCGTTGATCTGCCGAGGCGCTCTCGTCGATGATCAGTTGCATCTGGCCATTGCCTTCGTGAATTGGCCCGGGCCAATGATAAACCCCCGCCGCGCGCAACCCCGAAAGGTCGGTATCGCCGTACTGACCAGACTGAATATTGTAGACAACAACCGCTTCGCAATTGCCATGCGTCGGCAGAACACTGAACTGGCACGGACAACCGAAGTTGCAACTGCAATTGGCCAGTTCTTCCCCCTGAAGTGTCCATTCTGTCATGTGAGCCCCCAATAATAACATGCACGAAAAATCTGCTGACAGAGTGTTTGCCTGTTACCTGAGCCTCGGCGCGCGCCTGATCCTGGCAACGTCACGCGATAGAATGGCGCGACTTTATCACAGAACCGTGAGCGCGCCAAACCGCGTGCTAAGAGCCGCTGCACGATTTGTACGCTTTAGAGGATGATTCCGGTTGACTCGGCTGTGCGACCGGGTAAAAGCGCACGCTCATAGGAATTCAACCGAAAGGCCCGGCCTTTTCGGACGCAGGAGATAACCATGGCGAAGCCGACGACAATCAAGATCCGTCTGAACTCGACCGCGGGTACGGGCCACTTCTACGTGACCAAGAAAAACGCGCGCACCATGACCGAGAAAATGACCGTTCGTAAATACGATCCGGTTGCTCGGAAACATGTCGAGTACAAGGAAGGCAAGATCAAGTAATCTTGCTGTCCAACTTGGGCAATTTCAAAGGGTTCTGCCGTGGCAGGACCCTTTTTCTTTGCCTTCCGTCTGTTGTCGGGCGAGCAAGCACTGTTCCGGTCCGATGATATGGCCGTTGCACCGAAGCCTCAGCGGGTCAGCCATTCGATATGGCCACGGGTTGCTTTTTGGCGGGGCTTGCTCCTACGCTTCAACAAATCCATCCAAAATGTTGGCCGTCATGAAAAAAATCTTGTTATCCACAGCAACCATTCTGGCCCTTGCGGCATGCGAGGACCCGTATAACCGCCAAGGCGTTGGCTTCACCGGTATTGATGGTGAGCCGCGTAGTATCTCGGACGTGAAAGGTGCCGCGGGCTTTTTGCCGGATGCGACCAATATCCCCGCAGAGCTGGCAGAACTGCCCACGATTTCTGTGACAACCGATGAGGTCGAAACCGACAAGGTATCGCGCGTGGCAATCGACAATGGCGGACGCAGTGACACCAATTCGGTTCTTCTGTCCGGGTCGGACATGAACCTGTTCCTGAGCACGGTCAATGTGAATGGCACTACGTACGGGGTTCTGCGCACCGCAAATAACAGCACCCGCATTAGCAACGAAGTCGGGGCGGCCTTTGGGCGCAATGCCGAGCAGTTCACCGGGTGCCTGCCTGCTGGCGACGTTTACGGCAAGGGGTCCTCGGACCGCAGCTCTGGTTTCGCGGTGCCGCTGAACTGTAGCTAAGCCAATCTGGAAAACGATTACGGGGCCTCGTCTATGGACGGGGCCTTTTCTTTTGGCAGGTGCAAGTCCGGGGTTGCGGGCGCAGGGGCAGAGGCCAAATGAAAAGGGCGGATCTTTTCAGACCCGCCCTTGCTGCATCTGATCAGAGTGATGCGTTATTCCTGTTGTCCCATGAACATCAGCAGGAACTGGAACATGTTCAGGAACGAGATATACAGGCTCAGCGCGCCGTCGATGGCGGCTTTGTCCAGCCATTCCTGATCACCATGGGTTGCGTGGGCAACGTAGGTGTTCTTGATGTCCTGCGTGTAGAACGCGGTCAGGCCGGCAAAGATCAGAACGCCAACGGCCGAGATCGCGAACATCATCGCAGGCGATTGCAGGAACCAGTTGATGACCATCGCCACCAGCAGGCCGATCACACCCATCATCAGGAATGTACCCATGCCGCTCAGGTCACGCTTGGTGGTGTAGCCATAGAGGCTGAGGCCAGCAAACGCGATTGCGGTGACGATGAACGTCTGTGCGATCGAATAGGGGGTGTAGATCATGAACACCGAGCTCATCGACACGCCCATAACAGCGGCGAAGACGAAGAAGCCCAGCTGAACGGCCGCAGCCGAACCACGACGCATCAGAGCGCCCCAGCCAAAGAACAGGAAGGCCAGCGGCGAGAAGATCACAACCCATTTCAGCGGCGACAGGAACAGTGCGCCACCCAGGCTGGTCAGATAACGATCAGCGCCGATCTGAGCGACGGCATTGGTCGGATCAGAGGTTACAGCAAGACCAGCGATCGCCCACGCGGCAAGCGCTGTGATCAGCATGCCCACGGACATTGTGCCGTAGACTTTGTTCATGTGGGCGCGCAGGCCCTCGTCAATCTGGGCAGCGCGCGCGCCGGCCGCCGTCCGGATCGTGTCAAATTGTGCCATATAAGGGTCTCCCTTCACGTCATTCTTATGGGGCTCTGAAAATCAGAACCC
Organism: Ruegeria sp.; assembly: GCF_965221235.1. GTDB lineage: Bacteria > Pseudomonadota > Alphaproteobacteria > Rhodobacterales > Rhodobacteraceae > Ruegeria. Next base: position 634,669 of record NZ_CBDCRS010000004.1, on the reverse strand, counting down.
GTTCCCCGCAAATATCGGCAACTGCGGGTCGCGTTTCAAGGGTTTAGCGCCGGATTCCGCTTAAAAGTCACAACAAAAATGGCGACCGGCACTAGCGGGTCGCCATTCAGTGATAAAAGGTGCACTCAGAACTCATTTTTGCCAGAATTCCGGCGCATCCCAGATCGAACGTGCGGCTTCGGCTTCGGCCTGTTCGCGCGTGATTCCGACATCTTTTAACGCGCGATCGTCCAACCGGGCCAAGGTACGGCGTTGGCGGCGCAGCGAAATCACATCAAATAAAACCGACAGACCGATGCGGCGACGGGGCTTGCAGTTGCTGTGGATTGCAATTTGGGTCATAATTGTTGTCCTTTCCTTGGTTTTCGATGGGAAGTCGCCCTCTCATCAAGTTCCTTGATTTATATGGCTCGGTGTGACACATTTTAAAAATGAATATTTTTGACGCGATGCATAAGGATTCGTGAAGATGCGGAATTTGGACATCACTACCTTACGCTCATTTGTGGCCGTGGCTGATCAAGGCGGCGTCACCCGCGCTGCAGGATTTCTGCACCTGACCCAATCGGCCGTTTCAATGCAGCTCAAGCGATTGGAGGAGTTGCTTGGCCTCGAACTGCTGGACCGCAGCGGACGCACCATCGCGCTGACCGCCTCTGGCGACCAACTTTTGGCCTATGCCCGCCGGATGATCGCGCTGAATGACGAAGTGATCTCGAAACTCACCGATCAGGCGTATGAGGGAGAGGTCGTTCTGGGCGTGCCGCATGATATTGTCTATCCGGCTATTCCCCGTGTGTTGCAGCGGTTCAACGCGGATTTCCCTCGGGTGCGGGTGCAGTTGGTTTCGTCCTACTCGTTGCAACTAAAGGACATGTATAAGCGCGGTGAATGCGATTTGATCCTCACGACCGAGGCGAATGGCGGCGATGGGGCTGAAACTGTCGCCGAATTGCCGCTGCGCTGGATCGGCGCGCCGGGCGGGTCGGCCTGGCGCAAACGACCGCTGCCTATCGCAGTCGGCCGTCGGTGCATGTTCCGGCCGCAAATGATCGCGGCGCTGGATGAGGCTGGTATCCCGTGGGAACTGTCGGTCGAAACGGAAAACGACCGCACCATTGAGGCGACGGTCAGCGCCGATCTCGCCGTCCATGCCATGCTGGACGGTACCGAAGCCGCCCATCTGGTTCAGATCGACGACGGCGGAGTTCTGCCCGATTTGCCTGCGCATATGATCAACCTCTACGGCGGTGAGGCTGGGCGCGGTCCCGTGGTCGAGGCTTTGGCGGCGCTGGTGCGTCAGAATTTCCACATACTCGGCAGTTCACCGTTAAAGGCCGTGGTCGGTTAGGGCGTAATCACAACCTTGCCCGTCGCCGTGCGGTCTCGCAGCAGTTGCAGCCCTTTGTCAGCGTCCGTCAGGGGCAGCACGTGGCTGATATGTGGTTTGATCCGACCTTCGGCGCACCAGCGGAACAACGTATCAAAGCTGTCCCGCACGATCTGAGGCCGGAAGGTCAGGTAGCCGCCTATGTAAAACCCGATCACCGTCAGGTTCTTGACCAGAAGGTGATTGGCGGGGATCTGTGGAACCTCGCCGCCCGCAAATCCGATAGGCAGCAGACGACCCTCCGGGTTGGTGGCGCGGAAGGCGGCTTTGAAAACATCGCCCCCAATCGCGTCATATACGACATCCGCGCCGCCTAGTTTCTTGACGTTCGCGCGCAGGTCGTCTGACGCGTCAATCAGATGGTCAGCCCCTGCCGCTTGCGCGACGGCCAGCTTGTCTGCCCCGCGTGCCTGAGCGATCACGGTCGCGCCCATCAGTTTGCCGATCTCAACGGCTGTCAGTCCAACGCCTCCGGCGGCACCAGTGACCAACAGAGTCTCGCCCGCTTGCAGGTGGGCGCGGTGGGCCAGCGCGATGTGGCTGGTACCATAAGCGATCTGGATCGCGGCGGCCTGTTCAAAACTGACCGTGTTGGGCAGAAGAATCGCCCGGTCTGCATCGAACACGCCAAATTCAGCAAGGCCGCCCTGACCGGAATAGACGGCAACCCGGTCGCCGGGCTTCAGATGGGACACATCAGACCCTGCCGCATCGACAATTCCGGCGATTTCCATGCCCTGAGTGAACGGGGCGGTTGGAGTGTCCTGATAGGTCCCCTTTTGCATCAGCAAATCGGCAAAGTTCAATCCGCAGGCCTTGATCTCGACCCGAACCTGACTTGCGCCCGGAGTTGGAATGTCAATGTCACACAGTCGGGCTGCTTCGCCTTGTGCTGGAATCCTATAGGCCTGCATGTGTGCGCTCCTGTCTTTTCGGGCATTGGTTCGCGCCGGTAGAGGATTGTCAATCGCTTGTCCGGTGAAGCTGGAAAAAACCGCCTCAAGGACAGTGACTTGCCGTGGGGGCAAGCGCCTACTCCGCGAAAATAGGGGTACAACCACAACCCGTAACCGGGCAAAACAGATTCAACCTTCTTGAAAAAATGCCAAAAACCGGCAATATTGGCTCATGGTGCTGATTTGGGGGGCATGTTCCTGATTAGGGAGTGGTTAAGGGCGGCTCGCTAGTGTTGCGGTAGGAAAATGTGTCGCGCACTCAAGTCAGTTGTGTGTGTAGTAGAGGAGAATACCAATGACCCATCACGTCGATGTCCATGTGGGCAAACGCGTCCGGCATCGCCGCTGGCTGATTGGCATGACCCAACAGCAGTTGGCGCAGCAAGTTGGTATCAAGTTTCAACAAATTCAGAAATATGAAACGGGTGCCAACCGGATCAGCGCATCCCGCCTTTGGGACATTGCCGAGGCATTGGATGTACCGGTCAGCTTTTTCTTTGAAGGCCTGGAAGAGTCGGAAAAGGAAAGCACCGGCAAGAAATCGGTTCCTGCCGATCTGATGGGGGACAAAGAAGCATTGGATCTGGTGCGTTCGTATTACGCGATTCCGGAAAACCAACGCCGCCGCCTGTTTGAGCTTGCCCGTGTGCTGAGCGACGTCGCCTGAGCAAACGGGGTTGACTCTGAAACGCGCGGGCCGCACGGGTAGCGCATGCAAGAGACGACCTTAAGCGATTTGGAAGTAGCCGAAGAAATGGCCGACGCAGCGCGCGCGGCCATTCTTCCTGTGTTTAGACAGGCCAATCTTGGAACCTCGAATAAACTGACCGACGGTTTTGATCCGGTAACGGTCGCGGATCGAAGCGCCGAACAGGCGATGCGAGAGGTTCTGGCCAAACACTGCCCCGGCGACGGTATTTTTGGTGAGGAATTCGGCCAGACTCAGGGTAGCTCTGGCCGGACATGGGTGCTGGACCCGATAGACGGCACGCGTGGGTTTATCAGTGGCACTCCGACATGGGGTGTGCTGATCGCGTTAAGCAATCAGGACGGCCCCATCATGGGGATCATCGATCAGCCGTATATTGGTGAACGGTTCGTGGGATCGGCGGATACAGCGCACGTGACCGGCCCGACCGGCACGATGGCGTTGAAGACCCGTTCGACCCCCAGCCTGGATCAGGCGTTTCTGTTCACCACCTTCCCTGAGGTTGGCACCCTTGAAGAGCGTACTGGGTTTGAAGCCGTGGCACAGCACGTGAAGCTGACGCGATACGGCATGGATTGCTATGCCTATGCTCTGCTTGCGGCGGGTCAGATTGATCTGGTGATTGAGGCGGGTCTGAACGCATATGACATACAGGCGCCAATTGCGGTGATTGAGGCTGCTGGAGGTATCGTCACCGACTGGCAGGGCGGACCAGCCCATCAGGGCGGGCGTGTGCTGGCCGCGGCGAACGCCGATCTGCACGCGGCGGCCTTAGAGATTTTGAGCACCCACTGAAACAGCTTGCTGGGCAATTACCGGTCGGGTAATATCTTCCCGGTTGGTTCTTATGTCCGTTTTCCGCCAGCCGATACCTTCTTGCACGAAACGGGCGCATGCAAGGAGGGTAGAATGACCGAAATCCTTATTAAAAATGCTGACACCATCCTGACGATGGACGATGCGCGCCGCGAGCTTTCAGGCGCTGATATCCTGATCCGTGGCGGGCAGATCGCGCGGATCGGCCAAGGTTTGCAAACAACTGGAGAGGTGCATGACGCTGCCGGATGCGTCGTAACGCCCGGCTTGGTGAACACGCATCATCACCTGTATCAAACGCTGACTCGCGCGGTACCCGGCGGTCAGGATGCACTGCTGTTCGGCTGGCTGAAAACGCTTTATCCCATCTGGTCTCGCTTTGGGCCGGAAGAGATGTATGTCTCGGCCCAGATCGGGCTGGCCGAATTGGCGCTGTCCGGCTGTACGCTCAGCTCCGACCATCTGTATCTGTATCCCAACGGCGCGCGGCTGGACGACACAATTGCCGCTGCGGCTGAGATTGGCCTGCGGTTCCACCCGACGCGCGGTGCGATGAGCATCGGCGAAAGTGACGGGGGCCTGCCGCCGGACTCTCTGGTCGAGAAAGAACAGGCGATCCTAAACGACATGATCCGCGTGGTCGATGCCTTCCATGATCCATCCGAGGGCGCGATGTGTCGGGTCGGGCTGGCACCGTGTTCGCCGTTCTCGGTCAGTCGCGATCTGATGCGCGATGCGGCCCTGTTGGCACGGGACAAAGGCGTGATGTTGCACACCCATCTGGCCGAGAATGATGAGGATATCGCCTATTCGCAGGCGCAGTTCGGGTGTCGTCCGGGGCAATATGCCGAAGAACTGGGTTGGACCGGTCCGGACGTCTGGCATGCCCATTGCGTCAAGCTGGACGGGGCCGAGATCGACCTGTTCGCCAGAACGCAGACCGGTGTCGCACATTGCCCCTGTTCGAACTGCCGCTTGGGATCGGGCATCGCGCCGGTGCGGGTCATGCGGGATCAGGGCGTGCCGGTCGGCTTGGGCGCAGATGGGTCAGCGAGTAATGACAATGGCAGCCTGATCCTTGAGGCGCGACAGGCCATGTTACTGCAACGGGTCGCAAACGGGGCCGATGCGATGTCCTCTCGCGAGGCGTTGGAAATTGCCACGCGAGGTGGTGCTGACGTTCTGAACCGCCCGGATTGCGGTCGTCTGGAGCCGGGAAAGCGCGCCGACATCGCCATTTGGGATACAAACTGCATCGAAAGCGCAGGCAGTTGGGACCCTGCGGCCTTGCTGCTGGCCGGGCCGTTGAAGGTGAAGCACCTGTTTGTTGAAGGTCGCCAGATCGTGCAGAACGGGCATGTCACCACAGTGGAAATGCCCCGCGTGATCGAGCGGCAGAATCAATTGGCCCGCGCGTTGCAGGGTTAGATGCTGACGCGTTGACCGGCGATCCAAACCTCGGCGATGGCCCGGTCATCGCCCATCATGATCGTGGGGAAGATGGCTTCCCACAGGTCGTCGGTGCAGGCTTCGCGCTGCGCGATGGCGGGGGTTGAGGCGAGGTCGAGCACGACCAGATCAGCCTCCATCCCTGGTGCGACGTTGCCGATACTGTCGTCCAGCCGCAGCGAGCGTGCAGAGCCGACAGTGCCAAGCCACAGCAATTGTGCAGCGTGCAGGGGGGCTCCGCGCAATTGCCCGATCTCGTAAGCCGATGCCATCGTGTGCAACATCGAGAAACTGGACCCACCGCCTGTATCTGTGGCCAGCCCGACCCGGTGGCCGTCACGCATCAGCCCGTCCATGTCGAACAGGCCCGAGCCGATGAAGGTGTTCGAGGTCGGGCAGTGAATCAGTGCCGCATCGACTTCGCGCAACCGGTCACGTTCGCGCGCTTCCAGATGGATGACGTGGCCGTAAACGCCATGTGACCCCAGCAGTCCGAATTTTTCATAGGTATCCAGATAATCGCGCGCGTCGGGGAACAGCTCGCGGACCCAGGCGATTTCGTCGGTCTGCTCGCTTAGGTGCGTTTGCATCAGGCAATGCGGATGCTCGGCCCAAAGCGCGCCCATCGCCTCAAGCTGATCGGGTGTCGAGGTGGGCGAAAAGCGCGGTGTGATGGCATAGGACAGCCGGTCAACGCCGTGCCATTTCTCCAGCAGCGCCTCGGATTGGTCATAGGCTGTCTGCGCGGTGTCCCGCAGACCCTCGGGCGCATTGCGGTCCATGCAGGTTTTACCCGCAACCACACGCTGCTTGCGCGCTTGCGCAGCAGAGAAGAAGGCATCCACGCTTTCGGGATGAATGGTACAGAAGCTGCACATGGTCGTCGTACCGTGCGCTGCGGTCAGGTCAAGATATCGGTTGGCAATCTCAGAGGCATAGGCGAGGTCGCCGAACTTCATCTCTTCGGGGAAGGTGTAGGTGTTCAGCCAGTCGATCAGGCGCTTGCCCCAACTGGCGATCATCGCTGTCTGAGGGTAGTGCACATGCGCGTCCACGAACCCGGCCATGATCACATGCTGGCCGTGATCCACAACCTCGGCGTCCGGGTGCTCTGCACGCAGGCTGTCGGCATCCGCCACGGCGGAAATGCGGCCGTCTTCGATCAGAACCGCCTCGCTGATTTTCACGGCCTCGGTCGGCTCACCCTCGAATGGGGAACCGGTGAAACTCAGAACACGCCCTTTCAGTAGCGTTTTTTGCGCCATTTTCCTTCATCTCCGCCTGTATGGGACTGCGAAACAGCATAGGCGGGCGAAACTTGTCGGTAAATCGGCGCATTGTCATTGTTTTCCGGTAGCTGCTTCTTCTAATTAGGGGTCAATGACCGAAGAAACGGGGGCAGACATGACGACAGGCTTTGATGAACCCGTAAACGACTCGACCAGTGACGAGGATGTCTATGCGCTGGATCGCAAGACCGTAGCGGCCATTCTCTATGCGGTTGATGTAGACGACCGCAACAAGCTGATCGAGCTGATGGAGCCGCTGCACCCGGCCGACATCGCCGACCTTTTGGAGCAAATCAATCCCTACGACCGCGCGCGTCTGATCCGTCTGTATGACAAGGAATTCGACGGCGACATCCTGTCGGAACTTGACGAAGCCGTCCGCGAAGAGATCATCGGCATCCTAAAGCCAGATGTTCTGGCCGACGCCGTGCGCGAGATGGAAAGCGACGATGTTGTCGACCTGCTGGAGGATCTTGAAGAGCCGCAGCAAGAGGCCATCCTTGACGCGCTGGAAGATTCCGAACGGATCGCGGCGGAACAAGCGCTGTCCTACCCGGAAAACTCGGCTGGTCGTCTCATGCAGCGCGAAGTTGTCATGGCGCCCGAGCATTGGACGGTGGGGCAGGCCATCGACTTCATGCGCGCAAATGATGATTTGCCCGAGCAATTCTATCACGTCGTTCTGGTCGACCCGCGCCTGAAGCCTGTCGCTCAGGTGACGCTGGGTAAGTTGATGGCAACACGGCGCGAGGTTGCACTGCACGATATCGCCGAAGAGGAATTCCATACCATCCCCGTCGATCAGGATGAGGAAGACGTAGCTTACGCGTTCAATCAATACCACCTGATCTCGTCCCCTGTGGTCGATGAGGATGGGCGGTTGGTCGGTGTGATCACCATCGACGATGCGATGGTGGTTCTGGATGAAGAGCACGAGGAAGACATCCTGCGTCTGGCCGGGGTCAGCGACGAAAGCTCGATCTCGGACAGCGTGGCGGCGACCAGCAAGCGGCGCTTGCCGTGGCTGGCGGTGAACCTGTGTACGGCAATCTGCGCCTCGCTGGTGATTTCGCAATTTGAGGCGGCAATTGATCAGCTTGTGGCGCTGGCGATTCTGATGCCGATTGTGGCGTCGATGGGCGGCAATGCCGGGACGCAGTCGCTGACGGTGGCCGTGCGTGCGCTGGCGACACGCGACCTTACGGGATCGAACGTGATGCGGGTGATCCGGCGGGAGCTGCTGGTGGGGATGCTGAACGGGCTGTGCTTTGCCATCGTTCTGGGAACGGTGGGGATGATGTGGTTCGATTCTCCGTTGCTGGGTGTCGTGATCGGGTCGGCCTTGGTCGTGAATATGGTGATCGCGGGCTTTGCAGGTACGGTAGTACCGGTCGTGCTGGACCGCATGGGAGTAGACCCGGCGCTGGCGTCTGGGACTTTTGTGACGACGACAACGGATGTCATGGGGTTCTTCATCTTTCTTGGGCTTGCCAGCGTGGTGCTACTGTGACCGATCTGACCGAAATCAAAGCCGCTGCGCGCAAGGCGGCTTTTGCGCGCCGCAAGGTTGCCTTTGACACCCGCCTGCCCGGAGCAGCCGGGCGATTGTCCGAAGTTTTGGCCGGGCATCGCGGCGTGCCGCTGTCCGGCTACATGCCGATCCGTACCGAGATTGACCCGCTGGCCGCGATGGCCGAGGCCTCGGCCTATGGCCCGGTCGGGGTACCTGTGATTCAGGCGGCGGGGCAGCCGCTGAAGTTTTCCCGCTGGACGCCCGAAGGCGCGCTGAAAGACGGGCCTTTCGGGGCCAAAGTGCCTGAGGTTGATGATTATTTCGACCCCGAGATCCTGATCGTGCCGCTGGTTGCCTTCGACGCACAGGGCGGGCGGCTAGGCTATGGCGGCGGCTTCTATGACCGCACGCTTGAGGGCTTGCGCGCCAAACGTCCGACGTTGGCCATCGGTTTTGCATTCGATGCGCAAGAGGCTGAGGGGCTGCCGTTGGAGCCAACGGATCAACCTTTGGACATGGTTATCACTGAAAGCCGTGTGCTGACGTTCTCAGCTTAGGCCGGATTGTTTTCGCGGAAATACTCCCAGGCATCTACCTCGCGCCCGTCAGTCAGAATGCAGACGCCTGATTGTCCGTTATCACCGTCGCGGATTTCGTATTTTGCGCCGCTGTCGATGCAATAGGTCGCAGCGGGGTTCGCCAATTGAGTGGTGGAATCGGGTGTTGCGGCCTCGTCGCATGCAGCCAAAGCGGTTAGGCCAACGGCTGTTAGAAGGATACGCGACATCAGGAATCTCCTGTGTAATGAGCTTTGATGGATTATGCAGGCAGCTTAATCGCTTGTGCTTGACCATTACCACACTTAGGACAGGTCAAATGAGGATACTTTTTCTGGGTGACGTCATGGGCCGCGCGGGACGCACGGCCATTCAGCAACATTTGCCGCGTCTGCGCGACGAATGGCGGCTGGATTTTGTTGTGGTCAATGGCGAGAATGCCTCGAACGGGATGGGTCTGACCGGAGATCACGCGAAGCTGCTGCTGGACGCGGGCGCGGATTGCCTGACGCTGGGTGATCATGCCTTCGACCAGAAAGACATGCTGCAATTCATCGAGAAAGAGCCGCGCATCGTGCGCCCGGTGAACTTTGCCAAGGGCGCGCCGGGGCGGGGGTATCGGCTGTACAACGCTCCGGGCGGCCGCAAAGTGCTGGTCGTTCAGGTGCTGGGGCAGGTCTTTATGAAACGGCCTTTTGACGACCCGTTCTCGGCGGTCGAACTTATCCTGAAGTCGCACCCGCGCGGCGGGCAGGCGAATGCCATCATCGTCGACATGCATTGCGAGGCCACGTCCGAAAAGATGGCCATGGGCCACTATTGCGACAAGCGTGCCAGCCTCGTGGTTGGTACACATACGCACGTGCCCACAGCTGACGCGCAAATTCTGCCGGGTGGTACCGCCTATCTGACCGATGCGGGCATGTGCGGGGACTACGACTCGGTGATCGGAATGGATAAGGTCGAGCCGATGCGCCGCTTTATCACCGGAATGCCCAAAGCCCGCTTTACCCCGGCGAATGGCGAGGCGACGCTCAGCGGTGTCTTTGTCGAGACGGATGATCGCGATGGACAGGCAAAATCTGTGCAAATGGTGCGCGTTGGCGGCCGCCTACAACAAGCCGGACCGCAGTAAGGCTTGCTCTGGCCCGCGCAATGCGTGAAACTGCCTGACGGGCGCAAATGCCAGGCCAGGGTTCGGACAGAATACCAAGAATGCAATTCCTTCAACTGACAGAGATGGGCAGCGCGATACTGGCGCTTTTGGTGGTCGCGGGCATGTTCATCATGTTCCTGCGCGAGGTGTACCCGACCGAAGTGGTCGCCATCGGCGGTGTCGCGATCATGCTGGTAACGGGTATCCTTCCGTACCAGAGCGCGTTGGCCGTATTGTCCAACCCCGCGCCGTGGACCATTGCGGCGATGTTCATCATCATGGGGGCGTTGGTCCGCACCGGCGCGCTGGATGCCTTTACCTCGACCGCGCAGAAACAGGCACAAGTGAACCCGCGCATCGCCATCGGGCTGCTCATGGGGTTTGTGATCCTGGCGTCGGCTGTGGTGTCAAATACGCCCGTTGTGGTCGTGATGATCCCGGTTTTCGTGCAGATCGCGCGCACGCTGAACGTACCGGCCTCGAAACTGCTGATCCCACTGAGCTATGCCGCCATTCTGGGCGGTACACTGACGCTGATCGGTACTTCGACCAACCTGCTGGTGGATGGTGTGGCGCGGGCGCAGGGGATGCAAGCGTTCACGATTTTCGAGGTCACGCCGCTGGGCATTGCGCTGGTGATCTATGGCATGGTGTATCTGCGCTTCATCGCGCCGCGCCTGTTGCCAGATCGGGACAGTATGGCATCCTTGCTGTCCGACCGCTCTAAGATGAAGTTCTTCACCGAGGCTGTCATCCCCCCAGAAAGCAATCTGATTGGGCGTGAAGTCATTGGGGTTCAGTTGTTCAAACGCCCGGGCGTGCGTCTGATCGACGTGATCCGGGGTGACGAGTCGCTGCGACGAAACCTCAAAGGCGTCGAGCTGCGCGTGGGTGACCGGGTGGTTCTGCGCACCGAGATGACCGAACTGCTGAGCCTTCAGACCAACAAGGAACTGAAGCGCGTCGATCAAGTTTCAGCGGTCGAGACCAGAACGGTTGAGGTGCTGATCACCCCCGGCTGCCGCATGGTTGGTCGCACGCTGGGTGCGATGCGTCTGCGCCGCCGCTATGGTGTTTATACCCTGGCCGTGCATCGCCGGAACCAGAACATCGGTCGACAACTGGACGATCTGGTGGTGCGTGTCGGGGACACGTTGCTGCTGGAGGGGTCGCCGGCAGACATTCAGCGGCTGGCGGCAGATATGGATATGGTGGATGTTAGCCAACCCTCGGCCCGCGCGTTCCGGCGCAGCCATGCCCCGATCGCCATCGGTGCTCTGGTCGGTATCGTCGCATTGGCCGCGCTGGGCGTTGCGCCGATCCTGCTGCTGTCAATTCTGGCCGTGGCCGTTGTTCTGCTGACACGCTGCATCGACGCGGACGAGGCGTTTTCCTTCGTAGAAGGCCGCCTATTGGCACTGATCTTCGCCATGCTGGCCATCGGGGCGGCGCTGGATGCCTCGGGCGCGGTGTCGCTGATTGTCGAGGCGGTGGCCCCCGGCCTGGGGCTTTTGCCGCCATTCATGATCGTCTGGGCGGTGTATCTTTTGACCTCGGTGCTGACAGAGCTGGTGTCGAACAATGCGGTTGCAGTTGTCGTGACGCCCATCGCCATCGGTCTGGCACAAGCGGTTGGCATTGATCCGCGGCCGCTTGTCGTGGCGGTGATGGTGGCGGCGTCGGCCTCGTTCGCGACTCCGATCGGGTACCAGACCAACATGATGGTTTACGGCCCCGGCGGGTATCGCTTTACCGATTTCCTCAGGGTTGGTGTGCCATTGAACCTGACTGTTGGGCTATTGGCCTCGCTGCTGATCCCTTTGATCTGGCCATTGTAAAACCGGCACGGTTTCGCCGAGCGGATAGTGCAAACCTTGCAAATACCGATCCCGCCCCAATCTTTTCTTCAAACGTCTGAAGTGAAAGGACAGGATCATGCCTTTTCCAAAGATCGGCAAGGCTATTGTAGCAGGCGCAGTTGTACTGACCCTTTTGGGCACTCACAGCATGGCGCAGAGTGAAAATAACGCAGCGCAGGCCGCGCTTGAGAACACCAAATGGTCTGCCATTGGTATCGGTGGCGATGTGCTGAACGCGGATAAACGACCCGAGCTTGAGTTTCTGGCCGAAGGCACCTTTGGCGGCAGCGGAGGCTGCAATCGCTTTAAAGGGAAGGCCGAGATGTCAGGCGACAGCATCGAGTTTCCCGATAACATCGCCGCAACCCTGATGGCCTGCCCGCCCGAGATTGAGCAAGCCGAGCGGCAATTCTTCGACGCGCTGCAACAGGTTTCGACCTACGCGGTTGCGGGCGACAGTCTGGTCATGCTGGACCAAGGCGGAGAGCCGGTTCTGAAATTCGTTCGTCTGCCTTAACAGTCGGTCACGCGACAGCGCGGGACCGGCCCGCATTGCGGCCCGAGAAGATGCAGCCGCCAAGGAACGAACCCTCCAGCGCGTTGTATCCGTGATAGCCGCCGCCGCCAAAGCCTGCGACTTCTCCGGCGGCAAACAGGCCGGGGACGACCTGACCATCCGCGCCGATCATCTGGCTGTCGAGGTTGGTTTGCAGCCCGCCCAGCGTTTTGCGCGTCAGTACGTGCAGCTTCACCGCGATCAGCGGCCCGTTGGCTGGGTCGAGGAACTTATGCGGCTTGGCGGTGCGGATCAGCTTGTCTCCGCGATAGTTGCGCGCGGCCAGAATCGCTGCCATCTGGGCGTCTTTCGTAAAGGGATTGTCGACTTGACTATCCCGTGCCTCGATCTGCGCGCGCAGGTACGCTTCGTCGATCAGACCTCCGCCCAGCTGGTTCATACCGCTGACCAGTTCGGTCAGCGTATTGGCGACGATGAAATCCTCGCCATGTTCTTTAAACGCCTCGACAGGCGCGGTGGCCTTTGATCCGGTCAGAACGCGCTGGAACAGTACCTCGCGCCAGCCGCCATCTGTCATGTCAGGGTTCTGTTCCGATCCCGACAGGGCAAATTCCTTCTTGATCACCTTCTGGGTCAGCACGAACCAACTGTATTCATGCCCGGTTTTCAGGATTTCCTTCAACGTGCCCAGCGTGTCGAAACCCGGCAGGCAGGGCGGTTTCATTCGGTTGCCATTTGCATCGAACCACATCGAGCTGGGGCCGGGCAGGATACGAATACCATGCGATGGCCAGATCGGGCTCCAGTTACGTACGCCTTCGGTGTAATGCCACATACGGTCACCGTTGATCACATGCCCACCGGCTTTTTCGCTGATGGCGATCATACGGCCATCGACATGGAAGGGGACACCCGCGACCATGTCCTTTGGCGGCTCACCCAAACGGTCACGCGGCCAATTCTTGCGCACCATTTCGAAATTGCCGCCAATTCCGCCTGAGGTGACGATGACCGAGGGCGCATAGACCTCGAACTCACCGACCTCGTCACGGTTGGTCTTGGCACCGTGAGGGGCGGTGTCATCGGCCAAAACCTCGCCCGAGACCCCTTTGGCCTGACCGTTCTGCATGATGATATGGCTGACTTGGTGGCGGAACTTCAACTCGATCAGCCCGGCGCTGACGTGTTCGCGCACCCGGCGGACAAAGTTCTTCAGCACGCCCGGCCCGGTACCCCATGTGATGTGAAACCGGGGAACCGAGTTGCCGTGACCGTCCGCGTATGACCCACCACGTTCAGCCCAGCCGACGATGGGGAACCAGCGCAGACCCATCTCATGCAACCACGGGCGCATCTCTCCGGCGGCGAATTCGACATAGGCTTCGGCCCATTTGCGGGGCCATGCGTCTTCTTCCCGGTCGAATTGCGCACTGCCCATCCAGTCGCGCAAGGCCAGCTCGTGGCTGTCCTTGATGCCCATCCGGCGCTGTTCCGGCGTATCGACCATGAACAGACCGCCAAGGCTCCAGAACGCTTGCCCGCCCAGAAAATGCTCGGGCTCCTGGTCCAAAACGATGACCTTTTTGCCGCGGTCGCCCAGTTCGGCTGCTGCTGCCAGTCCGGCCAGCCCTCCACCAACGACAATCGCATCTGCTGTGTTTTTGGTCATGACCTGTCCTTTCAGCCTCTGCGAAACCAAACGAGGAACGGCAGCACGACGGCGTACATCGTGATCCCGTAAACCGCCGAGGGCAGGGCCAGAGGGCTAAAGCCGCTGTCGGTTCCGGTGATCAGTGCCGCCAGCGTGATCCCCAGTGTCGAGTTCTGGATGCCGGTGTCAATTGAGATACTTTTGCACTCGGCCCATGTCAGGTTTGCGACACGCGCGATCCCGAGGCCGATCAGCAAAAGCGCGATGTTGAGCGAGATCAGGCCCGCGCCCATGATGCCCAGATTTTCGACAAAAATCTGCCAGTTGCCCGCCAGAGCTGCCACGACGATCAGAACGAACAGAGCGGTTGCCAGTTTCGACAGCCCATTCTCGATGCGGTTTGCAAACCCGGTAGCAAACTTGCGAATGCTGACTCCGATAGCCACCGGCAACGTCGTGATCAGAAACATGGCAATAGCCAATCCGCTGATCGACACCTCGGGCGCGTTTTCGCCCATGAAATATGTGATGGACCAAGCGGCCAGAAAAGGCACCGTGAGGATCGACAGGATGCTGATCACTGCTGTGAGGCTGACCGAAAGGGCCACGTCACCTTTGGCCAGTTTAGTCAGAATGTTGCTGGTAACGCCGCCCGGGCAAAAGCTGAGCAGCATGAAACCAACCGCAATCTCGGGGGGCAGGCCGAACAGCGATACGGTCGCAAAAGCAGCCATGGGTAGAAGCACCACCTGACATACCGCTCCGATTGCAAAGGGGTATTTTCGGCTCAGCACACGCCGGAAATCCGCGATCTCGAGCCCGATGCCAAGGGACAGCATGATAATGGCCAGCGAGATCGGCAGGCCGACATTGATAAGCAGATCCAAGAACAACTCCTCCCAAAGTCGTTTCGGATCAGCCTATGCGAGCATGAAAGCCTCAGGCAACCGCGCCGTTAGGTCATTTGTAGCGTTCTACAAAGCGGCGCAGGATTTCGCCGGGTTGAGTGACGTCTGCGTCATTGCAGATGTCGATCAGACGCTGGGCGTCCTCAGGCGGGAAATAGCCGTGGTGCTTGTAGATGTTGATCCGCTGTTCGAAGTCTTTCGCGTCCGCCTCGGGGTGGAACTGCGTGGCGTAAACGTTCTGACCCCAGCGGATCATCTGAAACGGGCAAGGGGCCGAGGCGACGAGATGCACGCATCCCTCGGGCAGGGCCTGCACGGCTTCTTTGTGCCCGACAAGCGCGTCGAATGTTGGGATCAGCCCAGCGGTCAGTGGGTCCTGCGCGCCGTCATCAGTTAGGTGGCAGGTCGAGGGGCCGACGGGTTCTCCGAACCGCGCTTTGCTGACATCGCCGCCAAGATGCGCGGCCAGAACACCGAGGCCGTAACAGCAGCCCATAAAGGGATGATCCTGTGAGGTGATTTGTGGCATCAGCCCCATGACCGCATCTTCGATCTTCGCGTCCAGCGCCGATTTCGTGGCCGGGTCGTCGCTGACGCAACCGGGGCCGCCGCCGACGATGACGCCTGCGTAATTGGTCACGTCCAACCCTTCGGGCAGGTCTTCGCAGTCCAACCGGATGCGATGGGTCTGCTCGGGCGTCAGGCCGGTTTTATCCAGAATCGAGGCATATTCAGCATCCGAGGCATCCGTCTCGGGGCGCAGTTGAAGGATCAGAAAGCGTTTCATAGGCGCGCTTTACCCGTCAAAGCGGCCAGAAGACAAGGATGGCAGGGATCGAGACCGCGATGATCAGGATCTCAAGCGGCAATCCCATGCGCCAGTAGTCCCCGAACCTGTAGCCTCCGGGGCCCAGCACAAGCGTGTTGTTTTTATGCCCGATTGGCGTGAGGAAGGCTGCCGAGGCGGCCACGGCGACTGTCATCAGGAACGGATCTGGCGAGACCTCGAGCGTGCGCGCCATTTGGATGCCGACGGGTGCCGCGACGATGGCGGTGGCCGTGTTGTTCAGAACGTCCGACAGGGTCATGGTGACGACCATCAGCACGGTCAGTATGGCCCAAGCAGGCAACCCATCAGTCAGTTGGATTAACGCGTTTGCGATCAATTCGGTGCCGCCCGATGTCTCTAACGCGCTGCCCAGCGGAATCATTGAGCCCAACAGAACGACGACCGGCCATTCGATGTGATTGTAGATATCGCTGATCGGCATGATCTTGGTCAGAACGTAAGCCACCACCACAAATCCCAACGCGATGGGCAGATAGATCAGGCCAATACTCGCCGCCAGTACCGCGGCGGCAAACAACCCGATGGCCAGCCACGCTTTTTCATTAGCGGTGACATTCAGCCCACGCTGTGCAAGCGGAAGACAGCCCAGCCATTCGGTAACATCCGCGCTGCGGTCGCGCGGGCAGAGCAGCAGCAGGATGTCGCCGGGTTCGACCTCGGTCTTGCGAACCTGTTCGGTGATGCTGCGGCCTTGTCGCGAGATGCCCATCAGAACGGTACTCTGCCGCCATGCAAGGCCCAAACCCTGTGCGGTGCGCCCGGTGATCCGGGCGTTTTCGGTGGCAACGACCTCAATGACCTCCAGACCGTCGCCTTCGGCCGTCAACAATTCCTGACGCCGCGTGTCTGAGAAATCTAACTTGAGCGCGGCGCGGAATTCGTCCAGCGCCTCGGGGCGGGCTTCCAGCACCAGCGCGTCGCCCTCTTTCAGGGTTGCATGCGCGGAACGACCGTAACGCCGTTTGCCGTCTCGGATCAGGCCGATGATAGCCACGTCAGATTTCTCGGCATCCTCATAGAGTTCACTCACACGCTTGCCGATATGAGGCGACTCGGGCGGCAGGGTCAGTTCGGCGATGTACTCGGCCAGAGACTCGGAGGTCTCTTCTTGCGGGCCGCGATTGGGGATCAGCCGCCAGCCGATCAGAGAAACAAAGGCAAGCCCGGCGATGGCGGCGATCCCGCCTACAGGGGCGAAGTCGAACATACGGAAAGGCTCGCCCAAGGTTTCCTGCCGGATCGAGGCGATGATGATGTTTGGAGGCGTCCCGATCAGCGTCGCCATGCCGCCTAAAATCGTCGCAAAGCTCAACGGCATCAGCGTCAGGCCAACAGCCCGCCCCGCCTTGCGCGCGGTCTGGATATCGACCGGCATCAGCAACGCCAGCGCCGCCACATTGTTCATGAAGGCAGACAGAACCGCTCCGATCCCGCCCATCAGCGCGATGTGCGCGCCCAACCCGCGTGAGGCATCCACCAGAGTGCGCGTGATCAGGAACACGGCCCCTGATCGGACCAGTCCGGCAGACACAACCAGCACCAGCGCAACGATTATGGTCGCGGGATGCCCAAACCCGGCAAAGGCGTCATCAACGGGCACCACACCCAGCACGACGCCCACCATCAGGGCGGTGAAGGCCACCAGGTCATACCGGAACCGGCCCCACAGGAGCATTCCAAATACGGCGATGAAAAGTGAAAAAAGAATGATTTGGTCTGTCGTCATGCCGTCACCATACCTGCAAGGGGACATCTCGCAAGCCGGTCTCTTGATCCTGCCCCCCGCAAACGTCTATATGAGCGCCGAATACGCTAACATGATGACGAGGACGCACCATGGCAGGCCACTCCAAATGGGCCAATATCCAGCACCGCAAGGGACGTCAGGACGCCGCGCGGTCCAAGCTGTTTTCCAAACTGTCGAAAGAGATCACTGTGGCTGCCAAGATGGGCGACCCCGATCCCGACAAGAACCCGCGCCTGCGTCTTGCGGTGAAAGAGGCCAAGTCGAACTCGGTCCCCAAGGACGTGATCGACCGCGCGATCAAGAAATCGGTCGCAGGTGAAGGCGACGACTACGAAGAAATCCGGTATGAGGGATACGGCCCCAACGGTGTCGCTGTGATTGTCGAGACCATGACCGACAACCGCAACCGGACAGCGTCGACCGTGCGTTCGACCTTCTCGAAGAATGGCGGCAATCTGGGTGAAACCGGTTCAGTCGGTTTCATGTTCGACCGCAAGGGCGAGGTTGTTTATCCGGCAACTGCGGGTGATGCAGATACCATTTTCGAGGCGGCCATCGAAGCAGGAGCCGAGGATGTTGAAAGCTCGGAAGATGGTCACATCATCTGGTGTGCAGACACCGATCTGAACGATGTCTCATCGGTGCTGGAAAGCGCGCTGGGCGAATCCGAATCCACCAAGCTGGTGTGGAAGCCCACAACCACGACCGAGCTGGGTCTGGAAGACATGCAAAAGCTGATGAAGCTGGTTGATGCGCTGGAGGACGACGACGACGTTCAGCGCGTCACGACCAATTTTGAGGCAACGGACGAGGTAATGGCACAGCTCTGATCTGTGCCACATATGAAATGCAAGAACCCGGCCTCAGGTCGGGTTTTTCTTTTGAGGCGCAGGGTTCTTGGCCGGTTGAACAGAAGCCGATAGGCTTGGGGCAGAAAAACGTTCATTTATCGGGCCAGACCTCCGGAGCATATGGCAGACAGCTCAACACGCGCACCCAAAAGAAACCTTCCGGTTCTGACCGGCCAAAGTATCCTTTCGCAGGTCGCGTGGACGCTGGGCAGCCCGTCCATCGTGCTGCCATTTCTCGCGGTCTCGCTGGAACTGCCGATGTTCATTGCCGGTGCCTTGGTGTCGATCCGCATGAGCGGCAGCCTGATCTCGGACATCTTTCTGGCGCAGCCGATTTCGGCCCGTGCGCGGAAAAAACGCGGGATCGCCATGACTGAGGTCGGGGTTGGCGCTTGCCTTCTTATCGCGCTGGTTGTGGCTTCGACCGGAGTAGTACCGTTGATCGCGTTGGCCTTTGTTTTGGCATTCTTCGCGATTGGTCTGATCGAAGAGATACAATCGCTGATGTATACCGACCTGTTGGGCGATCACGTGCAGTCCAAATCCCGGATGATAATGCACTACATTCAACTTGGTGGTGGTGGGCTGGGGGCCATAGGTCTGGCTCTGCTGGTGCATGAGATCACCAAAGAGAACCCGCCCTTTTCCCGTCATTCCGCCGTAATTGTGGTGTCTGTCACTTTCTTTGTTCTGTCGGGCCTGTCCATTCTGGCACTGTCCGAGATTGCGCGGGGGACCAAGGCAGACGGCGCGCCGCAACAGAAACACAAACGGAAGTTTTCCGAGAATTTCACTGATATCATCGCCATGTTCGATCAGGTCTGGTTCCGCCGCTACATGGTCATGCGGTTGCCACTGGTCGTGGTTGCCCTGTCAGTGCCGTTCTTTGCCCTGATCGCTGCCGAGGCGCATCATGACTCGGCCAAGGGTTTGACGGCGATGATTGTCTCGTCTGCATCGGGGTATTTGGTCTCGGCCCCTTTGTGGCAGTTGGTGAACATGAAGTCGCATCGCGCGGTTCTGGTGATGGGAAACCTCATGGTTGCCGGTACGGGGGCCGTCCTCGCGACACTGCATTTCATGGGGGTCGATCATGACGTGCATCTGCACGCCGTTGCCCTGTTTATTGCGACCGTGGCCGTAACCGGGATCAATGGCGCGCGGCAGCTGTATTTTTTGGACGTGGCCCCAAAGGATCAGCGCGTCAAAGGCTCGGCCGCGATCAAAAGCATCTGTCGGATCACGGCGGTGATCCTGTCGGTTGCGCTGGCCGGCGTCGCGCATCTGCATGAGGTCGCGTGGGCGATTGTGTTTATCGTTCTTGTCAGCCTGTTTGCGGCGGCCATTTGTTTCCGCACCGTTGTTCCGGTCGCGCAAAAAGCCGTTGCGTCCTGAAGCCGTGCTATAGCGGCAAAAGCGCTTTTGCCGCCGCCTGTCTGACGGCATTGGTCAGCGGCCTTAGCACCGGGGCCAGTACACGGCCCACCTGCCAAGTCAGCGGAACGTCAAGCGGCGCATCCGGCAGCAAGGTACACAACCGACCGTCACTGAGCGCGTGTTGTGCCAGCCCCTTTGGGTTCATCCCCCAGCCCATCCCCGCGATGGCGGCCTCGACAAAGCCTTGCGACGACGGCAGGAAATGCGATGGCGGCGTGATCCGGCGGCCTGTTCGCTGGGTGATCCACGATTTTTGCAACCCGTCCTTGCGATTGAAGGTCAGGCATGGGGCAACGGCCAAGGTGTGTTCGTTGACGCCCTCGGCAAACCAGTTGTGCATGAAGGCCGGGCTGGCAGTGGCGACATAGCGCATAGCACCAAGGGGGGTGGCGTCGCAGCCTGAGACCAGTTGTCCTCCAACCGTGATCGCGGCGCTGACTTCTCCGCGGCGCAGCCATTCTGCCGAATGGTCCTGATCGTCGACAACCAGATCGAACAGCAAGCCGTCCACCTGCGCCATCGCGCCTATGAACCACGTTGCCAGCACGTCAGCCGGAACCGCCACGCGCACGCGGGCCGGTCCGCTTGCCTGATCCAGTGTTAATTCGCGGGCCAGCCTCGCCTCAAGCAACCCGATATCCTCGGCATGCTGGGCGATACGCAACCCGGCCGGAGTTCCGGTGCAGGGGGTCCCGCGATTGATCAGGGCCGCGCCGACCCTGTCCTCAAGCGCCTTGATCCGCTGAGATATCGCCGACGGAGTGACCGCCAGTTCAGCGGCGGCGGCGTCAAAGCTGCCATGGCGGATGATCGCGGACAGCGCCGAAAGATGATTGGGGTCCAGCAACATTAGCAGTACTTAACTGAGGCCAACATCTTTAATTTGATAGGTTGCAAGGATGCCAGTAGTCAATGCTCATAATTCGCAGGAGCTACCATGTCCCCATCCTTGTTCGCCGGTTTTGCGCTGGGCTTTAGCCTGATCCTCGCCATCGGAGCACAGAATGCCTTTGTTTTGCGTCAAGGGCTGCGGCGCGAGCATGTGTTCCCACTGTGCCTGACCTGCGCCGTATCCGACGCCCTTCTGATCGGGGCGGGCGTCGCTGGTTTCGGGGCTTTGGCCAAGGCCGCGCCGTGGTTCGAGACGGTCATGCGGTACGGAGGGGCACTGTTCCTGACATGGTATGGGCTGCGCAGCCTGAACTCTGCCTGGCGTGGAGGGGCAGCGATGGATGTGGGCGCAGGTCAACGTGCCAGCTTAAAATCGGTCTTGCTGACGGTGCTAGCCTTCACCTGGCTGAACCCGCATGTCTATCTGGATACGGTTGTGCTGATCGGGTCGATCTCGGCGCAGTATGACGACCGCCTGGCATTTGCCATGGGCGCGATGCTGTCCAGCTTTGTGTTCTTCTTCTCGCTGGGATATGGGGCAGGGGTCTTGTCCCCCGTTTTTGCCCGCCCGCGTGCCTGGCAGGTTCTGGATGTCGTGATCGGAGTCGTCATGCTGGGGATCGCGCTGAAATTAGTTGTCATGTGAAGGGTTGTGCCCGCGCGAAATTCGGTGTTGAGATTTCGCCATGACACTACCCGCCGCCTCATCCCGCCCGATTGTGGGCATGTTCTGGATGTTTTCAGCCGGGCTTTCCTTTGTGGTGATGACGGCCCTCGTCAAATCCCTGGGTCCAACCATGGACCCGATTCAGGCAGCCTTTCTGCGGTTTTTCTTCGGCCTTGTTTTTCTGCTGCCCGCGCTGCGGCTGGTTCTGGCAACGCATCTCACGCGCAAGCATCTGACGCTGCTTGGTGTGCGCGGTATCGTTCACGCCGTGGCGGTGATGTTGTGGTTCTTCTCAATGACGCAGATCCCGTTGGCCGAGGTCACGGCGATGAATTACATGACCCCGGTCTATGTCACCCTCGGCGCGGCGCTGTTTCTGGGTGAGAAACTAGCCTTTCGCCGCATTGCCGCGATTGGTCTTGCGGTGATCGGTGTTCTGATCATTTTGCGCCCGGGGTTCCGTGATGTTTCGGCGGGACATATCACTATGCTCTTTACCGCTCTGGCGTTGGGTGCGTCTTATCTGATCGCCAAACTTTTGGTGCGGGACCTGCCGCCGTCGGTTGTTGTGGCGCATATGTCAATCTGGGTCACCGTGGCGCTGATCCCGTTTGCCGTCGCCGTCTGGACATGGCCTAGCCTGCGCGATTTAGGCATTCTGTTCCTGATCGCCAGCTTTGCCACTTTGGGCCACTACTTGATGACGCTGGCCCTCAAGGCGGCGCCCGTGGCAGTCACGCAACCGGTGACATTTCTGCAATTGATCTGGGCCACATTGCTGGGTGCGCTGGTCTTTCATGAAAGCGTCGATGTCTGGGTCGTGGCCGGGGGTACGCTGATCCTGACCGCCGTCAGTTTCATCGCCTGGCGCGAGGCGGTGCTGAACCGCAGCAGCCTGACCACGCCCAGCATCGCGCCCAAACTTTAGCAGCTATCAGCGCAGACGGCTTGTTATTGATTGACGAGTCAATAAAAACCCCTTAGCGTCTTCCCACTTATGGAAACCGCGAGGGGACAGCTATGCCGAAACTCGGAATGGAGCCAATCCGCCGCGACGCCATCGTACGGGCGACGATTGCCGAGCTTGGGTCGAAGAAATCCCTTGATGTGACGGTCAGCCAGATCGCCAAACGGGCCGGAATGTCCAGTGCGCTGGCGCATCACTATTTTGGCGGCAAGGATCAGATCTTTCTGGCCGCGATGCGACGTATCCTGTCCGATTTCGGTGATGAAGCCCGGCAGGAGCTGAAAGCCGCCGCCCCGGGTGAACGCGCGCAGGCGATCATCCGCGCCTGCTTTGCACCCTCGTGCTTTACGCCTGACGTCATCGCCGCGTGGATGACCTTTTACGTGCTGGCCCAAACTAACGACGATGCCCTGCGTCTTTGGCAAATCTATCAGGCGCGTATCCGCTCTAACCTGATCAGCGCATTGCGTCCGCTGACGAATGACCCGGTTGGAGCGGCAGAAAGCATGATCGCCCTGATCGACGGGCTTTACATCCATTCAGCGCTGAACGCACCGGAAGAGCCACATCTTGCGGTCAATCACGCGCTGCGGGTTTTGAACACTCTGCTTGAGGCTGATAAATGACCAAACCAAATATTCTGATCCTGATGGTGGATCAGCTGAACGGAACGCTCTTTCCCGACGGGCCTGCGGATTGGCTGCATGCACCGAACCTGAAGAAGCTGGCCGAACGGTCAACGCGCTTTACCAACGCATATACGGCCTCACCCCTTTGCGCGCCGGGGCGGGCGAGCTTTATGTCGGGGCAATTGCCGTCACGTACAGGCGTGTATGATAACGCCGCCGAGTTCCGCAGCGATATCCCTACCTACGCGCACCATCTGCGCCGCGCGGGCTATTACACGTGCCTGTCCGGCAAGATGCATTTCGTTGGCCCCGACCAGTTGCACGGGTTCGAGGATCGTCTGACCACAGACATCTACCCTGCCGATTTCGGCTGGACGCCCGACTACCGCAAACCGGGTGAGCGGATTGACTGGTGGTATCACAATATGGGTTCGGTTACCGGAGCGGGCGTTGCCGAAATCTCGAACCAGATGGAGTATGACGACGAGGTTGCCTACAACGCCAAGGCCAAACTCTATGATCTTGCGCGCGGTAAGGATGACCGCCCGTGGTGCGTGACCGTCAGCTTTACCCATCCGCATGATCCATATGTGGCCCGCCGCAAATATTGGGATCTCTACGAGGATTGCGAGCATCTGCTGCCCGAGGTCTCGGACCTGGGCTACGAAAACCAGGACCCGCACTCCAAGCGCATCTTTGATGCCAATGACTGGCGCAGTTTCGACATCACCGAGGAAGACATCCGCAAGTCACGCCGCGCCTATTTTGCCAACATCTCGTATCTGGATGACAAGGTTGGTGAGATACTCGAAGTGCTGGAAACCACCCGGCAAGAGGCGATCATCTTCTTTGTCTCGGACCACGGCGATATGCTGGGCGAACGCGGCCTTTGGTTCAAGATGACCTTCTTCGAAGGCTCATCCCGTGTGCCGCTGATGATTTCTGCCCCGGGTTTGCCTGCGGGCCGGATCGACACACCGGTTTCGACCATCGATGTGACCCCAACGCTGGGTGCGTTGGCAGGTGTCGACATGGCCGAAATCGCGCCCTGGACCGATGGCGAAGACCTTGTGCCTCTGGCGCAGGGGGTGGAGCGCACCGCACCGGTTGCCATGGAATACGCGGCCGAGGCGTCCTATGCGCCGTTGGTCTCGCTGCGCTACGGCAAGTGGAAATACAACCGTTGTGTACTGGACCCCGATCAACTGTTCGATCTTGAGGCTGATCCGCACGAACGGACCAACCTTGCCGACGATCCAGCACATGCCGGAACGCTTGCGACCTTACGCGCAAAATCCGAGGCACGATGGGATTTGGAGCGCTATGACGCCGACGTGCGTGCCAGCCAGGCCCGTCGATGGGTGGTGTACGAGGCGTTGCGGCAGGGTGGTTACTATCCGTGGGACTACCAGCCCCTGCAAAAGGCGTCGGAGCGCTACATGCGCAACCATATGGACCTGAATATCGTCGAAGAAAGTCAACGCTTTCCACGCGGCGAATAACCGTTTGAACCAAAAATACCCTCGTCGACGGCACCAAGATTATTCGACGAATAATCTCGGCCTCGGCGGGTAATAGGAGAGTCTGAAATGGAAGCAGATTTCGTCATTGTGGGGGCCGGATCCGCCGGTTGTGCAATGGCTTATCGCCTGAGCGAGGCCGGGGCCTCGGTTCTGGTCATCGAACATGGCGGCACCGATGCAGGGCCGTTCATTCAGATGCCGGCGGCGCTCAGCTATCCGATGAATATGCCGATGTATGACTGGGGCTATAAGTCCGAGCCCGAGCCACATTTGAACAACCGTCAATTGGCCTGTCCCAGAGGGAAGGTGATTGGCGGATCGTCCTCGATCAACGGGATGGTCTACGTGCGGGGCCACGCGCGGGACTTCGACACATGGGCCGATTTGGGCGCTGATGGTTGGTCTTATGCGGACGTGCTGCCCTACTATAAGCGGATGGAGACCTGGCACGATGGCGGCCATGGCGGCGATCCTGAGTGGCGAGGCAAGGATGGGCCTTTGCACGTGTCGCGTGGCCCGCGCGAGAACCCTCTGTTTCAGGCTTTTGTAGATGCGGGTGCGCAGGCCGGGTACGAAGTGACCGGCGACTACAATGGTGAAAAGCAGGAAGGCTTCGGCCCAATGGAGCAGACCGTCTGGAAAGGGCGGCGCTGGTCAGCGGCGAATGCGTATCTGAAGCCCGCTCTCAAGCGCGAAAACTGCGATATCGTGCGTGGTTTGGCTTCGAGAGTTGTGGTTGAAGATGGTCGGGCAACCGGGGTCGAATTGCTGCGCGGGGGTAAGAAAGAAATCATCCGCGCCCGGCGTGAGGTTGTTCTGGCGGCGTCTTCGATCAACTCTCCGAAGCTACTGATGCTATCTGGAATCGGTCCGGGTTCGCATCTGGCCGAACACGGGATTGACGTGATCGCCGACCGGCCCGGTGTAGGCGCGAATTTGCAGGACCATCTTGAGCTGTATATTCAGCAGGCCTCACTGCAACCTATCACGTTGTACAAGCACTGGAATCTTGTCAGCAAAGGACTGATCGGGGCGCAGTGGCTGTTTACAAAAACCGGCCTTGGCGCGTCGAACCAGTTCGAAAGTGCGGCGTTCATTCGCTCGAACCCGGGCGTCGAATATCCGGATATCCAGTACCATTTCCTGCCCATTGCGGTCCGCTATGACGGTCAGGCTGCGGCTGAGGGGCACGGGTATCAGGCGCATGTGGGTCCGATGCGGTCTCCGTCTCGGGGGGCAGTCACATTGCGCTCGGACCGACCCGAGGATGCGCCGGTGATCCGGTTCAACTACATGAGCCATGAGCAGGATTGGGAAGACTTCCGCAAATGCATCCGCCTGACCCGTGAGATTTTCGGGCAGGACGCGTTCAAACCTTACGCAGGCAAGGAAATTCAGCCCGGTGCGGATGTGCAGACTGACGAAGAGCTGAATGGTTTCATCGCCGAACACGCCGAGAGCGCCTACCACCCGTGCGGAACCTGTCGAATAGGGCGTGCGGACGACAAAAATGCGGTTGTCGATCCCGAGGGCCGTGTGATCGGAGTGAACGGATTACGTGTGGCCGACAGTTCGATCTTTCCGCAGATCACCAACGGCAATCTCAATGCGCCGTCGATCATGGTGGGTGAGAAAATATCGGACCACCTGTTGGGTAAAGAGGCTTTGCCAAAAGCCAACGATCGTCCGTGGATTCATCCGGCCTGGGCAACTGCGCAGCGGTGATTTGATCCGCGTCAAAGTGGGGTGTGGCAAAGGCGTATAGACCTGACTCGCAACGACATATTTCAGGAGCGAACAGGAATGTCCCATACCCCGCATGAACTGGCCGAAGAGTTTCCGGACAAGGTCGAACTGATGAGCCAGCTCAAGCAGAGCGATGCGCATTTCGCCCGGTTGGCGGATGAGTATCACGAAATCAACCGCGAGGTGCATCGGGCCGAGACCAATATCGAGCCGATGGAAGATCTGGCTGAGGGTGAGCTGCGTAAGAAACGTGCGGCGCTCAAAGATGAGATCTGGGCGATCTTGTCGAAGGCCTAAGCTGACGGGGCGGGGGCTCTGCCCCCGTCGCAGCGCGCCGTGACTGCTCCCGAGGTATTTTAAGCATAAGAAGTTTAGGTGACTTCATACGGCAGGGTGCCGCGGGTATGCGCGTCGATAGATAGGCGCCGTTCCAGTGGTGGAACAGAACGTTGGTGGCAGTTTTGCCGCTCGCAGATGCGGCAGGAAATGCCGATGGGTTCGTAAGCGCTGGCGTTGTTGATATCGAGGTTGTCGGCATAGACCAGAGCCTCAGCGTGGCGGATTTCGCATCCAAGGGCGATGGCATATCGGCGAACCGGCGCGCCGTAGGAGCCGCCCGATTTAGACACATCCCGCGCCAGTGAAATATAGCGGACGCCGTCAGGCGTCTCGGCCAGTTGGCGCAGGAAGTGGCCCGGGGTCTCAAAAGCGCGGTGGACGTTCCACAGCGGACACGCGCCCCCGAAGCGGGCAAATTGCAGGCGGGTGGCTGAATGCCGTTTGGTGATTGTTCCGGCCTGATCGACACGGACGAAGAAAAAGGGGATGCCCTTTGCACCGGGGCGTTGCAAGGTGGACAATCTGTGCGCCACCTGTTCGATGGACGCTCCGAACCGATTGCTGAGCAGTTCCAGATCGTGGCGATAGGTTTGTGCGGCCGTCAAAAACGCCTCATACGGCATCAGCGAAGCACCAGCGAAATAGTTGGCAAGGCCGATTTTGGCAATGGCGCGGGCCTCTTCGCTTTGGAATTTGGCAAAGTCCAGTGTGGCTTCGAGCAGCTTGTCCTGACTGATCAGGGCAACCTGAAGCAAAAGCTGAAAAACCTGTGTTTGCGGCGCAATGCGCGAGGAAAGTTGCAGCGTTTTGCTGTCGGCATCGTATTTCCGCGTCTCAGGGATGTCGACGACCTGAACCCGAATGCCGCGTTCGCCAAGGCTGTTGATGGCTGCACTGCGGATGCCATCGGTTTCCTCGGCGCGGGTCGAAAACCGTTCAGCTGCGCGGTCGACGGCGTCAATGTAGTTGTCGCAATAGTGGAAGAAATCGCGCACCTCTTCCCACGGGCTGGCTTGAATCTGCGCATCTTCGCGTCCCAAAGCTTCGTCCAATGAAGCCAGCCGTTCGTGCGTCTGGCGATATGTTCGGTGCAACGCGATAAAAGCGCGGGCCAGCGCAGGTGCGTTTGAGGCCGTCAGGCGCAGGTCGGCCAGCGGAGGAATGGCGTCGTCAAAGACGGGATCGGCCAGTGCTTCGCGCATGTCCGAGACAAGGCGCTCACTGTCGCCAGTGCTGAGCTCGGTCACGTCCATGCCGAATTCCTGCGCCAGCGCCAGAACAACTGTGGTCGAGATCGGCCGGTTGTTGTTCTCCATCTGGTTCAGATAGGGCAGGGACACGCCCAGCTTGGTGGCGAATTCCTTTTGGGTCAGAGTCAGACGGGTACGCATTTCCCGCAGCTTGGCGCCGGCATAGAGTTTCTGGGTGGCCATAATGTGCCTTTGCAACTTTCCTATTGCCGCAGGCTAACTTTGCAAACCCTTCGGTGCAAGACGTGTTACAGGCCCAGTTTCCTTTCGCGGTGAATGACGGCCATGATCGCGCCAATCGCCAGAACAGATGTCGCCAGCATCAGCCATAGCAGCGGCATGGCACCGGTTTCGTGGGTCAGTAACGCTCCGGCAAGGGCGCTGAGACCTGCGCCGCCGCCTAACATGATCGCGCCGCTCAGGCCCGAGGCCGTTGCGGCCAGGTGCGGTCGGACCGAAAGCGCCCCTGAAGTGGCGTTGGGAATCGTCATGCCGTTTCCAACACCCACAAAGGTCATTAAGCCAAAAAAGCTGAGCGCGGTTCCAGCGCCTGCCAGAAACAGAAAGGCCGAAATGGCAACGCCGATCGCATTCAGCCAGCATCCCCACAACACCATGCGGTTCACGCCGAACCGAACCGAAAACCGGCCGCTGAGGTAGTTACCGAAGAAATACCCAAGTGCAGGCGCGCCGAAATATATGCCGACCTGAGCGGCGCTAAGGCCGAACAATTCCGTGCCAATAAAGGGCGCGCCACCCAGATAAGCAAAGAACGCCCCCGAAGACAAAGCAGAGGACAGGGAATATCCCCAGAACCGCGGCGCGCGGAGAAGTTCGGGGTACTCGCGGAACTGTTGCAACAGTGTTTTACCGCTTTTGGCCGAGGTTTCGCCAAAGTCAAAGAAGGTCAGCGCCAGTGTAAATGCGCCTAGGGCGAAGGGCAGCCAGAAATTGGCTTTCCAGCCAAAGCTTTCTTCCAGCAAGCCGCCAATGGCCGGGCCGATCATAGGAACGATGGCCATTCCCATCGTGACATACCCGATCATCGAGGCCGCCTGATCCTGATCATACAGATCACGCACTGCGGCGCGGCTGAGAACCATGCCCACTACGACGACCGCCTGACACATGCGGAACGTCAGGAATATCTCAATCGTCGGGGCGTAGATGCATCCCAGCGTGGCAATCAGAAACAGCGCCAGCCCCCACAGCAGAACAGGTCTGCGCCCGGCCTTGTCCGCTATTGGGCCAATCAGGATCTGAAGCACCGCATTGACCAGCAGATACAGCGCAATCGACAATTGCATGACTTTGTAATCGGCCTGAAAGTGCAGAGCCATGTTCGGCAGACTCGGCAAGAACAGGTTCAGGCTGAGGGCGGATAGCCCGGACAGCAAAACCAGAGTGGAAATGGTAGGGGGCGACCTGCGCGCCTGGGGTGAACTGAACTGCATGGTTCACATGTATAGTGACCGATCTGCGGAATACCATCCATCAGGTGGTCTCGATTTAAAACTTAGCAAATTTACAGTTTAGCTGGGTGATATTTTCAAAGATTTGCAAATTTGCTGAAAGACACTTTGGTCCCACGGCCCATGCGTATAATGTCCCGAAAATTTCACAGGGGATTAGCGCCATGAAAGACATCCTGACCGAGCTTGAAGATCGCCGCAATAACGCTCGTCTGGGCGGCGGGCAAAAACGTATCGACGCGCAACATGGCCGCGGGAAGCTGACCGCGCGCGAACGGATTGAATTGCTGCTGGATGAAGGCAGTTTCGAAGAGTTCGACATGTTCGTCAGCCATCGTTGCACCGATTTCGGTATGGAAAAACAAAAGCCTGCCGGCGACGGGGTCGTGACCGGCTGGGGCACGATCAATGGCCGTATGGTCTATGTGTTCAGTCAGGACTTTACCGTGTTCGGCGGCTCTCTGTCCGAGACGCACGCGCAGAAAATCTGCAAGATCATGGATATGGCCATCCAGAATGGTGCGCCGGTGATCGGCATCAACGACTCGGGCGGCGCGCGTATTCAAGAGGGTGTCGACTCGCTGGCCGGGTATGCCGAGGTGTTCCAGCGCAACATCATGGCTTCGGGCGTGGTGCCGCAAATCAGCGTTATCATGGGACCTTGTGCCGGTGGGGCAGTCTATAGCCCGGCGATGACCGACTTTATCTTTATGGTCAAAGACACGTCATACATGTTCGTGACCGGCCCCGACGTTGTTAAGACCGTCACAAATGAGGTCGTCACCGCAGAGGAACTCGGCGGAGCATCGACGCACACCAAAAAATCCTCGGTGGCAGATGGGGCGTTTGAAAACGATGTTGAGGCACTGGCCGAAGTACGCCGTCTGGTCGATTTCCTGCCGCTCAACAACCGCGAGAAGCCACCAGTTCGTCCATTCTTTGATGAACCCGACCGGATTGAGGCGTCGCTGGATACGCTGGTGCCGGATAATCCAAACACGCCCTACGATATGAAGGAACTGATCACCAAGGTGGCGGATGAGGGTGACTTTTACGAAATTCAGGAAGACTACGCCAAAAACATCATCACCGGTTTCATTCGTCTGGAAGGTCAGACCGTAGGCGTCGTTGCCAATCAGCCGATGGTGTTGGCCGGGTGTCTGGACATCGACAGTTCGCGGAAGGCCGCTCGCTTTGTGCGGTTCTGTGATTGCTTTGAAATTCCGATCCTGACGCTGGTTGATGTTCCGGGCTTCCTGCCGGGGACCTCGCAGGAGTATGGTGGCGTGATCAAGCACGGGGCCAAGCTGTTGTTCGCTTATGGCGAGGCTACTGTACCAAAGGTAACGGTCATCACGCGCAAGGCTTATGGCGGTGCGTATGACGTGATGGCGTCAAAGCATCTGCGTGGCGATTTCAACTATGCCTGGCCGTCTGCCGAGATTGCTGTGATGGGTGCCAAGGGTGCGACCGAAATTATCCATCGGGCCGACCTGGGTGATGCCGAGAAGATCGCGAAGCACACTCAGGACTATGAGGATCGCTTCGCCAACCCGTTTGTCGCAGCCGAAAGGGGCTTTATCGACGAGGTAATCATGCCGCAATCCACCCGTCGCCGGGTATCGCGCGCATTTGCCAGCTTGCGCAACAAACAGCTTAAGAACCCGTGGAAGAAGCACGACAATATTCCGCTGTAAGGGATGAGGCACGCAAAGGGCCGTTGCCTGCGCCAAAAACAGGTGACGCCCGCCACGGTCTGAACGCTGGCCGAGCTTAGGAACGCTATTACGCATTTGACAAGAACCGCAAAACGACTCAATGATCCAAACGACCAGACATAACCATGCGCAGGCCGAACGCCATGCGCGCGCGACCCCGGAGAGAGGAGCCTGCGTCTTGCAGGTCTGGGGTCGCGCCCTTTCTCTGGTGGTTCTGGTTTGGTCGTCTCCGGTTTGGGCTCAGTCCGAAAACTTGTTGAAAGTTCCATCAGGTCAGCCTGTCCATCTGAGCGATGTGCTTCTTGACAACAACCCGGGCGAGCTGTGGGTGCGGTTCCGCTTTGTCGCGCCAAGGATCGGCTATACCGCCGGCCGGATTGGATATGACGTGGCCTCGGGCGATATGGAGCATCTGTGTCAGACGCTTGCCGTGGCTTACGTCGAGAAATACGAGCTTGATCCGGCGCGGGTGGTGATTTCTTTGTCGGATCGGCCGGTCGAGTTTGGAAATTCCGCGCCTGACGCAACTCAGTTCTTTGAAGCCTACCGGCTGGAGCAATCCCAATGTATCTGGGAGGGGCTCTGACCATGATATTCCGTTGTCATCACCTCAGAGCATCTCTGAATAAAAATGCGACATTGGAGGTGCGCGATATGATTCTGCCGGTTTTTGCAGGCGGCCCCGTTCTTCGGACCATAGGAAACAAAGAGGTGCGGGTATGATGAAGCACCGCGGGTTCCCCGGACGTCTTCCGGGCACCGACTTTCAGTTCACAATCCGGCGCGCCAATCCCAAAGGCGTCACGCCGATCACGCGGCGCGAGCGGTTCCGCGACCGTAAACCCGCTGATCGTCGTGCCGACGCAGCGTTTATGGAGGCGCTCTGGCAGCACTTTGGCGATCAGCCCTTCGAGCGCGGCAATCTGGATGCCGGGCGACTGAGCTGGTTGTTCGAACGCGAGGTAATTCCGGCCGAAGATCCGTTTGACCCGGCCAGTTACGATGCGCTTTTGGTGATTGATGCGGATGCAGCGCGGTTGTCGTTCCCCGATATCATCGACGGGGTGCGCTGAATCGTGTCAGGCGCTGTTGCACATATGCGTTCGAGGGAAGCTTCGGAAAAAACCCTGCCCGGGATCGGGCAGGGCAAGTTTGTGCGATCAGAAGTTCAACTGTGCCGCGAATTGCACACGGTTACCGTCGAAGTCCTGCCCCGAGATTACGTCGTTCCGCTCGCCATAGATGTACTCGGCGCTCAGTGTCAGGTTCTCAGTGGCCTGATAGAAGGCGTTGACGTGGATCGTCTCAAGCTCGGTGAAAGCCAGAGTGCCGGTCGAGGTGGGAAGGTCGTAGTCTTCGTAGCCGTACGAGATGCCGACGTTCCATTTATCACCCAGTTGCTGGCGCAGTTCCACGGTGAAGGCGTCGACGTCGTTAGCTTCGCCACCGACGACTGCATCACCAAGACCAATCAGGTAGGGGCCAAGCGCTGCGCCGTTGGTGTAGTTGACCTGGAACAGGCCACCTTCCCAAAGACGGGCCGAGCCGGACAATGTCACGCCGTATTGGTCGACCTCGAAGGTGCCACCGCTGTCTTGTGCCTGCCCGTAAAGGCCGGCAATGCGCGCAATGTAGGTGCCATCGTTATACTCGGCCGCAGCCGTGATAACCGGGTCGTCCGAGTTGGAGCCGCCGACATTCTCTTCAATCGAGAACGAGAAGGCTGCGTCGCTTCCCAGGCTGCCGGTGTAGCGGACCTGATTTTGACGAGCAAAGGCAATACCGACCGGGCCGTTGAATTCAACCGAGGTCGGATAGGTATCGAGCGGCTGGAAGTTGGTCCAGAACTGACCGATCAGCCAGTGATCACCGATACGAACGTTGGCGTGGCGCAGGCGCAGCTCGGCGGTTCCGCCAGAGCCGAACAAGTCCAGCTCCAGCTGGCCCTGAATGTCGCCGATATTACTTGGCGTGTTGGACAACAAACCGATCCGCGACTGGCGAGCCGTAGCGCCGAACGTGCCGCTGGTGGCAGCCGAGGGTTCGCCGATGACGTTCACGAATGCCGTGTCGCCCTGATCGAATTCAAAGTCATAAAAGAAGTCGGCTTTGACATAGCCGTAGACGTCCAGAGTGGTGTTACCGATCCGGAAATCTCCGGGCGTGGAGCCGGGGCCGACAGACTCCAGCGCCTCAACCCGGGCGCGCAGGGCGTCCAGTTCGGCCTGGGTCTGGGCATCTTGGGCATATGCAAGCGTGCTGGTCACACTAAGCGCAGAGGCAGCAAGCAGGATTGCCTTTGTTCTCGTCATATTCATTTGGGTATTTCCTTGTGTGCGAGTGTGCACGGACAAGCTTTCACGCAAACGTCAGTGGGGGAAATCACGAGAACGGGAATGAATACACGGAAAAACTCAAGCAAAAGTGTTAAAAAGCTTGAGATTTCTCACAGACGGGTGAACAGATCAGTTAACCCTATGCGCAAGAATATTATTTTCCTGTTGGTAAAAAAAATATCCCGTGATGCTGCATGTGCAGAAATGCTCTGTGACGGTGGAAATTGTAACGGGAACGTGACAGGTTCGAGGGTTGAGAAGTCTCGGTCTGAAGGTTCACGTGTCGGCACGAATCTGCGCGGTTTTTTGCCATTTGGGCGATTTCCAGCCGGAATCTCAGGTGGAAACAATCGCTTGTTTGCGCGGGCGGATGCGTGGTGCAGTTTGGCCGGGCAGTGCGGCTCTACTTTGCCTGCGTCGCACAAGCACCTACTATTCCGTACCCCTTCCTTCCGCGGGCAGGTTTGTGAGCCTCACAAAATCCTGCCCGCGTTTTTCTTTGTGCAGGTTTCTTACACAAGGCGGCATAAACCTGCGCAAATTGCGGAATTGCCCCGCCTGTTATTGAATAACAGCCTGCACTGCCTGCATTTGCCGGGAAACGCATCAAGAAACCGGAAAGGGCAGACTACATGCGATTCCCACGAATTTTCCTTGCAGTGGCAACCTGCGCGGGCCTTGTGGCCTGTGGCGACACCACGGGCGAACAGGCGATCCTTGGCGGCGGCGCGGGCGCGGTTGGCGCTGCGGTCGTCAGCGCCGACCCTATCTTTGGCGCTGTCATCGGCGCTGCGGGCAACGTGCTGTACTGCAAGACGCAGAACACCTGTAGATAACACCAAGTTTTCGGGGCGCGCGCCGTCCCGGTCGTCATCGCGCATAACGCCGTCGTGGGGTTCAAGCCCCGCGGCGGCGTTTTGCGTTCCCAGAACACCAAGCCAAAGGACGTTCCATGTTCAATAAGATCCTGATCGCCAACCGGGGCGAGATCGCCTGTCGGGTCATTAAGACCGCTCGCAAGATGGGCATCGGCACTGTCGCCATCTATTCGGACGCCGACAAGAATGCGCTGCATGTGTCGATGGCGGATGAGGCCGTGCATATCGGCCCGCCGCCCGCGAACCAGTCTTATATTGTGATCGACAAGGTCATGGACGCCATTCGCCAGAGCGGCGCGCAGGCGGTCCACCCCGGTTATGGTTTCCTGTCCGAAAACGCCAAATTCGCCGAAGCGCTTGAGGCCGAAGGCGTCGCGTTTGTCGGCCCCCCGGTCGGTGCGATTGAGAGCATGGGTGACAAGATCACCTCGAAGAAAATCGCGCAGGATGCGGGTGTTTCGACTGTTCCCGGCTACATGGGCCTGATCGAAGATGCGGACGAGGCAGTCAAGATCTCGAACGACATCGGCTATCCGGTGATGATCAAGGCCAGCGCCGGCGGCGGTGGTAAAGGGATGCGGATCGCGTGGAATGACGAAGAAGCGCGCGAGGGCTTCCAGTCGTCCAAGAACGAAGCCGCAAATTCGTTTGGCGACGACCGGATTTTCATCGAGAAATTCGTGACCCAGCCCCGCCACATCGAGATTCAGGTTCTGTGCGACAGCCACGGCAACGGTATCTATCTGGGCGAGCGCGAATGCTCGATCCAGCGCCGGAACCAGAAGGTTGTAGAAGAAGCGCCGTCGCCATTCCTCGATCCCGAAACGCGCAAGGCGATGGGAGAGCAGGCGGTCGCTCTGGCCAAAGCTGTGAACTATGCCAGCGCGGGGACAGTGGAATTCATCGTCGATGGTGAGAAGAATTTCTACTTCCTCGAAATGAACACCCGCTTGCAGGTGGAACACCCCGTTACCGAGCTGATCACTGGTGTCGACTTGGTTGAACAGATGATCCGCGTTGCGGCGGGTGAAAAGCTGACCATCACGCAGGATGACGTGACCTTGACCGGATGGGCCATCGAAAACCGTTTGTACGCCGAGGACCCATATCGCAACTTCCTGCCCTCGATCGGTCGTCTGACCCGCTATCGACCGCCGCAGGAAATCGCCTCTGGCCCGATGCTGATCAACGGCAAATGGCAGGGCGATGCGCCCGAAGGTGAGGCCGCAGTGCGCAACGATACCGGCGTCTATGAAGGCGGTGAGATCAGCATGTACTATGACCCGATGATCGCTAAGCTTTGCACCTGGGCTCCGACCCGTGAGGCGGCGATTGAGGCGATGCGCGTGGCGCTGGACAGCTTTGAGGTTGAGGGCATCGGTCACAACCTGCCGTTTCTATCGGCGGTGATGGATCACCCGAAATTCGTCAGTGGTGATATGACCACCGCCTTCATTGCCGAAGAATACCCGGACGGGTTCGAAGGTGTTGAGCTGCCCGAAGCAGACCTGCGCTGCATCGCTGCGTCCTGCGCCGCAATGTACCGCGTTGCCGAAATTCGCCGCACACGCGTTTCGGGCCGCATGGACAACCATGAACGTAAAGTCGGCAAGCGCTGGAATGTAGCGCTGCAAGGGCAGGAGTTCGATGTCTCGATTGAGGCCGACAAAGAAGGCGCGACCGTGCAGTTCGCAGACGGCGAAACCCTGCGTGTCGCTTCGGATTGGACGCCGGGGGATCAGTTGGCCGTTCTGGATGTGGATAGCAGCCCTCTGGTTCTCAAGGTCGACAAAATCTCGGGCGGGTTCCGTATTCGCAACCGGGGGGCCGACCTGAAGGTCCATGTGCGCCGTCCGCGTCAGGCGGAACTGGCCAAGCTGATGCCGGAAAAACTGCCGCCGGACACATCGAAAATGCTGCTCTGCCCGATGCCCGGCCTGATCGTGAAGATCGACGTCGAAGTGGGGCAGGAGGTGCAGGAAGGTCAGGCGCTCTGTACGGTCGAGGCGATGAAGATGGAAAACATCCTGCGCGCCGAGAAGAAGGGCACCGTGTCCAAGATCAACGCAGGCCCCGGCGACAGCCTCGCCGTGGATGACGTAATCATCGAGTTCGAGTGATCATGGCAGCGCTTTTGTCATATCGCTTTGGGGTCCCGGCGTTTCACGCCGGGGCCTTTGGGCGTGGCGAAAGCGCTCAGCCACCTTCGCGCCGATCGCGGATTTCACGTTCGCGCAAGGGGGTTTTGTCGATGGACCGGCCAATCTCGCGCACGCTCCACGGGCTGGGTTTGCGCAGTTTGACCACGCCGTCCTTATCGACGAACACCATCTGGAATCCACGCGGCCGCAACTGTGACCTGATCGGAGAGCGCGCCGAGGGATCGGTGTCAGTCAGCACAATGACGTCTCGGTCGCGCATGGCCGCTTCGCCTTCGACAAGCATGTCGATCTGCTGCTGGAATCGTGGGTCGGCGGGGGTGTCGGCAAAGACGACTATGGGCCGGTTGACCCACAAGAACTCGCTGAGGTCGCTTTCCCCAACCGGGCGTACAAACTCTTCTTCTGTTGGCGCAGATCCGTCGGCGGCCAGTGCTGCCAGCGGGAATAGTGCCGAAAAAACAAGGGCGAGCGTTCGTGTCATGTGGCCTCCTGTAGAAACGAATATAACCCTTGCGCCGATGAATGCGACCATTGGAATGCCGCTGGTCTTCAAAAATTTGTTCAAATCGTCTGCGGACCGGCGAATGTCAGACAGTGTGGCGGGATAGGCATATGGACATCACAGTTCATTTTGGCGCTCATCGCTGTGCCACCAGCAGTTTCCAGGACTATTTGCAGCGCAACGCCTCAGCGCTTTCACAGCAGGGTGTTGCAGTTTGGGATCGGACGGCTTTGGGTGAGATGGATCTTCATGGCCTTAGATCTATGACGCCCGACACCTATAGGGCGCTGCAACACGGGTTGGATCGCTGTCAGGATCAGGGGATCAATCATCTGTTGATCACTGAAGAGAATTTTCTTGGCATGATGCCTGAAAACTTCAGCAAGGGTGAGCTTTACCCCAGTGCCGGATCGCGCGCGCTGTTGGTGTCTGAGGCGTTCGGTGGGCGTGTGACTCAAATTGCCCTGAATATTCGGGCTCTGAATACGTACTGGACGTCGATTGCTGGTTACGCTGTGCGGAATAAGAAAAGATTCGGGGAAAGCATGCGTTGGGCGAAAATCGCACAGCATCCCCGCAGTTGGCGGGACGTGATCACCGACCTGAACGCCGCGTTCCCGAATGTTCCGCTGTTGGTGCTGCCGTTCGAGGAATTCGCTGGGCGACCCGATCTGCAATTGGCCTCAGTCCTTGGGTCTTCGGTGCCGACAGATTCGGTGGACATGTGGATCAACAAGGATGGAAACGAAGCTATCCAGGGGCCAAACAGCGTGCAGGACATGCAGCTGATGATGAAGTTTGCTGATGATTTGTCGTGGCTGGAATCGGGGGCCGATGGGCTGGCCCGACTGTGCCTGCGACAGGAAACTGAGCGCGATGCTGACGCATCCGCCGAAGAGACCGACGAGAGGATTACGTCATGACCGACACCAAAGACTGGCAGGCGCTGGCCGAAAAAGAGCTGCGCGGCCGCCCGCTGGAAGAGCTGACCAAGGAAACGCTGGAAGGTATCGACGTCAAGCCGCTCTACACGTCCGAAGACACTGCTGATCTGCCGCATATGGGCTCGCTGCCCGGGTTTGGTCCGTTCACGCGTGGGGTGAAGGCGACCATGTATGCGGGCCGTCCATGGACGATCCGTCAGTATGCCGGTTTCTCGACTGCCGAAGAATCGAACGCCTTTTACCGCCGCAACCTCGCTGCTGGTCAGCAGGGTGTTTCCGTCGCCTTCGATCTGGCCACGCACCGGGGCTATGACAGTGACCACCCGCGTGTGGTCGGCGATGTAGGCAAGGCGGGCGTAGCCATCGACAGCGTTGAGGACATGAAGATTCTGTTCGACGGTATCCCGCTGGACAAGGTCTCGGTCTCGATGACCATGAACGGTGCGGTGGTTCCGATTTTGGCGAGTTTCATCGTTGCGGGCGAAGAACAGGGGCATGACAAGTCCGTGCTGTCCGGCACCATTCAGAACGATATTCTGAAAGAGTTCATGGTGCGGAACACCTATATCTACCCGCCTGAGCCGTCGATGAAGATCATTTCGGACATCATCGAATACACCTCGAACGAGATGCCCAAGTTCAACTCGATCTCGATCTCGGGCTACCACATGCAAGAGGCCGGCGCGAACCTGGTGCAGGAACTGGCCTATACGCTGGCGGATGGCCGCGAATACGTGCGCGCCGCAACCGAGGCCGGGATGCACGTGGATAAGTTCGCAGGCCGTCTGTCCTTCTTCTTTGCCATTGGCATGAACTTCTTCATGGAGATCGCCAAGCTGCGGGCCGCGCGGACCCTGTGGCATCGGGTGATGACCGAATTTGGGGCAAAGTCCGAGCGGTCGAAAATGTTGCGCACCCACTGCCAGACCTCCGGCGTGTCCCTGCAAGAACAGGACCCCTATAACAACGTGATCCGTACCGCCTATGAGGCGATGAGCGCGGTTCTGGGCGGCACCCAGTCGCTGCACACCAACGCTCTGGACGAGGCGATTGCGTTGCCCACCGATTTCTCGGCCCGCATCGCGCGGAACACGCAGCTGGTGTTGCAGGAAGAGACCGGCGTGACCGATGTGGTCGACCCGCTGGCCGGGTCCTACTACGTCGAAAGCCTGACCAATGAACTGGTCGAAAAGGCGTGGGCTCTGATGCAAGAGGTCGAGGAGATGGGCGGGATGACCAAGGCCGTTGCCTCGGGCATGCCTAAATTGCGGATCGAGGAAAGCGCGGCGCGCCGTCAGGCCATGATCGACCGGGGGGACGAGGTGATCGTCGGCGTCAACAAGTACCGCAAGGAACAGGAAGACCCGATCGACATTCTGGACGTCGACAACGTCGCCGTGCGCGAAGCTCAGGTCGCGCGGCTGGAACGTATCCGCGCCACCCGTGATGAGGCTGCGTGCCAACAGGCATTGGACGCGCTGACGAATACCGCCCGCGAGGGTGGCAACCTGCTGGCTGCTGCGGTCGAGGCCGCCCGCGCCCGTGCATCTGTAGGAGAGATCAGCATGGCAATGGAGAAAGAGTTCGGCCGCCACCGCGCCGAGGTTAAGACGTTGGCAGGGGTCTATGGCGCTGCCTATGAAGGCGACGAAGGCTTTGCCGCGATCCAGAAATCCATCGAGGAATTTGCCGAAGCCGAAGGCCGACGCCCTCGTTTGCTAGTGGTGAAGATGGGGCAGGACGGTCACGACCGTGGCGCCAAAGTGATCGCAACTGCGTTCGCCGATATTGGGTTCGACGTGGACGTAGGCCCTCTGTTCCAGACACCGGCCGAGGCCGCGCAGGACGCGGTGGACAATGACGTTCACGTGGTCGGGATTTCCTCGCAGGCGGCGGGGCACAAGACACTGGCTCCACAACTGGTTGAGGAACTCAAGAAAGCCGGGGCCGAAGACATCATCGTGATTTGTGGCGGCGTGATCCCTCAGCAGGACTACCAGTTCCTGTACGATCACGGGGTCAAGGCGATCTTTGGGCCGGGTACCAATATCCCCGAAGCCGCACAGGATATTTTGCGCATCATCGGCGAAACCAAAGCCTGACGCCGGTTACGATTTTTCGACGAAAAATCTTGTGATCCGGTGCCTTTGACGAAAACATGCGACCAGATCCGTGAGGGTCTGGTCGTTTTTTTCGGAGGGCGCAGATGTTATTGGATCACTTGGCAGTTGCCGGCGAGACGCTGGAGGAGGCGTCCGCACATATCGAACAAGCCTTGGGTGTGCCGCTTCAGGACGGTGGCAAGCACGAAACCTTCGGAACTCATAACCGCCTATTGGGGCTGCGCGACGGTCTCTATCTGGAGGCCATCGCCATTGATCCGCAGGCCCCAAAGGTTGAGCGTACGCGCTGGTTCAACCTCGACCGGTTTTCGGGGCAGGCCCGCCTGACAAACTGGATTTGCCGGGTTTCGGATATTGAGGCCTCGCTGGCCGTGTTTCCCGATGGCGTTGGACAGCCGATTGATCTGGCCCGCGGTGCGCTGCGGTGGCAAATGGCAGTTCCTCCGGGCGGACGGCTGCCCTTCGACAATCTGTTTCCGGCGCTGATCCAATGGCATGGCGACCTGCACCCGGCACGGATGTTGCAGGACAGTGGTTGCCTTCTGGAGCGTTTGGTTGTCTACCACCCCGAGGCATTGGATCTGGCGCGTTTGCTGGGTGATCTGGACCATGTTGTTTTTGATACCGGTCCGGCTGCACTTCGGGCTGAGTTTGAAACCCCGCATGGCCCACGCGTGTTGGAATGAGAATCCGTCAGGCGCAGGCCGGAGACGCTGATGCAATAGCGGCCATCACCAATGCGATTATCCGCGATACACTTGTCACTTTCACCACAGTTGAACGCAGTTCGGACAGCATCGCAACAGATATACAAATGCGGGGCTCTGCGTATCTGGTGGCTGAAGACGCCGGGCGGGTTCTTGGGTTTGCGGCTTATGGCCCGTTTCGATCCGGACCGGGATACGCGCAGTGCCGCGAACATACGGTTCAACTGCATGCAGACGCGCGGGCGCAGGGCGTGGGCAAGGCTTTGATGACGGCACTGGAAGACGCGGCTCGCGCTGACGGGGTGCATGTGCTGGTGGCCGGTATATCCTCAGCCAATCCCGGTGCGGTTGCTTTCCACGCAAAGATTGGCTTCACGCAGGTGGGTCGGATGCCTGAGGTCGGGGTTAAGTGGGGCAAACGACTGGATCTTGTGCTGATGCAGAAAATTCTTACCGAAGACTGATCTGTCGCACCTGACAGTTGCGATTTGGGGCGCTAGGGTGCCCACATGTCGATTTGGACCCGAATATCCGATGCGCTCAGCGCGCTTGCCCAAGGCGAAAGCCTGACGGCCGTTTTTGAAAAACTTCGTACCCCGCCCGAACGCTCGGTCGCATTTGCGATTGCCGTGATTGCGCTGGGTGCGAAAATGGCCAAGGCCGACGGGCAGGTGACCCGCGATGAGGTCACGGCCTTCCGCGATGTCTTTCAGATCGCACGCGATGATGAGGCCGGGGCCGCGCGCGTGTTCGATATGGCCCGTACGGATGTTGCGGGTTATCAGGACTATGCTCGTAAAATCGCCCGCATGTTTGAAGATGACAGCACCACACTCTGCGATTTGATGGAGGGGTTGTTCCACATCGCGATGGCTGACGGGTTTTATCACCCAAATGAAAACGAGTTTCTTGAGCAGGTCAGTCGCATTTTCGGCCAATCGGACGCGCAGTTCATGGCTTTGCGCGCGCGTTTTGTGCCTGACGCGCCCAATGACCCTTACACGGTGCTCGGCGTGCCGCGCGATATGCCTCTGCCCGATATTCGTAAGGTCTGGCGGCAGTTGGTGCGTGAAACACATCCGGATGCGATGATGGCCCGCGGTGTGCCGGAAGAGGCCATTCGGCTGGCCGAGAAAAAGATGATCGACATCAACCGCGCCTGGGATGAAATCAACGGCGCGCGGGCCTGACCGGATGCGACAGGCGACCTATAATATCGAATGGTTCGCCAATCTGTTTGACCGAAACGACAATCTGATCGTCGATGACAGCTGGTCCGGCCGCCATAACGTAACCAAAGCGCAGCAGGTCGAAGCCATCGCCAAGGTTCTGACTGCGGTCGATGCGGACGCTATGCTGATTGTCGAAGCGCCGAACTCTGGCAGAACGCAGGATACCATCCGCGCCTTGCAAAGCTTTGCCGAGGCGTTCGAACTGCGTACCTCTCATGCGGTGATGGGGTTTGCGAATGACACTCATCAGGAGCTGGCCTTGCTCTATGATCCTGACGTGTTGAAGGTGCGCCATGATCCGGTGGCGGGCGACAGGTCGGCACCGCGTTTTAACGATGTGTTTAACATCGACCTCGATATCGACGCGACCGAGGATCATGTTCGGTTTTCAAAACCACCGATGGAACTGGCCGCGCAAACCAGCGCAGGATCAGAGTTCCGTCTGATCGGCGTGCATCTGAAATCCAAAGCCCCGCATGGGGCCGGTTCACGGGATGAGGCGATCCGCATCTCGATCGCGAACCGCCGCAAGCAACTGGCGCAGGCGGTGTGGCTGTCCCGGCGGGTCAGGCAGCATATTGCAGACGATGAGCAAGTCATCTTACTGGGGGACTTGAACGACGGGCCGGGACTGGATGAGTTTGAAAATCTGTTCGGAAGATCCTCGGTCGAAATCCTGTTGCAGGCCGGGCTGTTTGATCCTCACGCAGACGGAACTGACCCAACCAAGTCGACAGCCCGGTTTGCCCGCAAAGGCGGCCAGTATCTTGAGGCGCTACTGGACTATGTCATGGTCAGTGAAAATCTGCGCTCTCAGCGTCCTGTTTGGCGCATCTGGCATCCGTATAATGACCCTGGATGTCACAGCAATCCGGACCTGCAACAGGCGCTGCTGACAGCATCAGATCATTTCCCGGTCACGCTGGATATTGAGCTGTGATCTTTCATCACCGGCCCATGTGACCTATATTTCCAGATATGAAACGTCTCATTCCAATCTGTGTCGTATCGGTTGCACTGGCGTTGCCAGCCCACGCCGAAGAGGATGGCGCGAAATCCCTGATAGAGCAGGGGGCCGAACTGTTCTTTGAAGGCTTGCTTCAGGAAATGGAGCCCGCGCTTGAGGATTTGCAGGGGCTGGTCGACCAGTTTGGCCCCGCAATGCAGTCGTTTTTTCAGGAAATGGGGCCGGCATTGGCCGAACTGGCCAACGAAATAGAGGATTGGAGCGCGTATGAAGCGCCCGAGATATTGCCGAATGGCGATATCATCATCCGTAAAAAGCCCGAACAGGAACTGCCCGACCTGCCTCAGGAAGAGGACGGCGCGACGGAAATCTGACGCTTAACGACTTATGATAACGCGCGTTTCGGACTTGAGCGCGGCCGCCAATGAGTTCAGGCGCGACTCGGCCACTTCGTTGAACAAGGGACCAGCGGCCGGGGGCAGGCGCAGCTCAAGCTGTCGTTTCTTGGGGTAAAATTTCAGCGTGCCGATTGTGGCGTCGCTTTGCATCCAGAGCATGGCAC
Organism: Ruegeria sp.; assembly: GCF_965221235.1. Taxonomy (GTDB): domain Bacteria; phylum Pseudomonadota; class Alphaproteobacteria; order Rhodobacterales; family Rhodobacteraceae; genus Ruegeria. The sequence goes on along the minus strand of NZ_CBDCRS010000004.1, from coordinate 591,399 downwards.
CGAACCGCATGGCCTTGCCCAGAATCTCGGCCTGTTTCTGATCTTTGTCGTCCAGCAATTCATATAGCGGCGCGAACCGGTTGCCCTCGCGCTTGTTGCGATAGCGGTGTTGCAGGGCAAGCCCGATGAAAATCCGTTCTGAATGTTTCAGGCCGCCCAGATTGGCGCGGGTCACATTGTCAAAGCAGATTTCGGCCCGGTAATCAGGATGGGCCCGCCAACTGACGTCATGTAGCAAGCAGGCGGCCTTGATCAGACGCACGCGCGCCTCTGGGGCCGATTTGAACAGCGGCATGACAAAGTCGAACAGGTGTTTGCCGAACCCCGGCAGGCGTGCATCCTTGGCCTCTGAGAAGCGGCTGGCCTCGATCAGCGGATCGCAGTCTCGCAGGTTTTGCGGCATCTGTTCGTAAAGCAGACCTTCGCGGATTCCATAGCTTGAGATCGCGATGTCCTTGGGCTTGAAGGTACGGATGAGCCGCGCCAGCACGTCCATCGCATACGGGATCAGCGCCATACGCGAACTGGATACACCGGCCTGACTGCGCAGCTTGTCCGGGTCGCCCTTTTCGATGAACTTGATGGTCTCATGCACCTGCTTGGTGGTCATGCGGTATTCGTGTAGCACGTTCAGCGGATAGCCCCGCCGCAACATGTCCAGACGGGCAAAGGCGCGCCAGCTGCCGCCGACAAGGAACAGGCGGTCGCGCTGAGGCCCCAACTGGTCGCGCAGCTCTTCCATAGTTGCCTTGATATGGGCTTTGCGCGCGCGTCGTCCGCCTTTGATATCGCGCAGCTTCAGTGGCCCCAGCGCCGAGGTCAGGCGGCGTCCGACTTGTCCATCCCCGATCTCGGCCAATTCCATTGACGAGCCGCCGATGTCACAGATCAGGCCATAAGCTCCGGGCCAACCCAGCAGCACGCCCTGTGCGGACAGGCGGGCCTCTTCCCCACCGTCGATGACCTGCACGTTCAGGCCGGTCTCGGCCCTGACTTCTTCGCAGAAATCCGGCCCGTCCTTGGCCTCGCGCACGGCGGCGGTGGCGACGACATGCAGGCCCGGCAGACCAAGGTCATCAGCCAATTGGCGGAATCGCTGCAAAGCGGCCAGCGCACGTGTGCGCCCGCGCGGATTGAGGCGGCCGGTCTCGGACAGGCCAGCGCCCAGTTCGCACATCACTTTTTCATTGAAGAAATAAGCAGGGGATCGTGCCGCGCCGTCGAAGATCACCATTCGGACCGAGTTCGACCCCACATCGACCACGCCAACACGCGACAGCGCGCGTGCTTCGGGGTTGTCGAATAAAGGTTTTCCGAAAGGGTCCCAATCCGGGATCTCGGGTTCGACAGTCTGATCCATGAATCTTCCAGGTGTTCCGGTTGCAGAATGCGCAATCGCCGGGTTTGCGTCAATTGTCGGGTTCGGTGTCGGCCGAGTCAGCGTTCAGCACTCTGATTGCCAGCATTCGCGTGATTTCGCGCTTTTCGGACAAAGCCAGATGATCCAGCCGCGCCACAACTTCGGCTGCGGTTTCAAAGCGCCGGTCCATGTGTTTCACCAAATAAGCAATGACTTCGGGGCCGGGGTTCAACTGGCGGTCTATGAACAGTTTGGCCAGAACTGCCCCCAACAGCGCGTCATCGGGCGGGTCGAGCGCCACGTGATGCGCGCCTTCGATGCGGCTTTGCAGATCGGGCAAGGGCAGTTGCCACAGCTTTGGAACCAGCCGTCCCGTCATCAGCAGCGCATGCCCTTCAGCCAGCACCAGATTGTGCAGGTGGAAGAGGGTTTTCTGCTGCTCGAGATCGTCGGCGATCATCGGTACGTCCTCGATCGCGATCGGTGATCTGGCCAGTTCGGGGACGTCATCATGGCGCAGGTCGCGTGCGGGGATGATCCGACCGCCGGTTTCGGCCGCCCAGACGTGGGCCAAGTGCGTTTTGCCCGCGCCGGCAGGGCCGCTCAGAACCAGTTTATTGCCGGGCCAGGACGTGGCCGAGATCATCGCAACCGCCAGCGCGTTTGCGGGCGACACAAAGAAATCCTCGCGTCCCAGCGCAGTTTTCGCCGGGAGGTCAAAGCTGAGTTGCAGGGCCATTGGTTATTCGTCTTCCTGCTGAAGCCCTTCGAGGCCGGTATACAAGCGGCTGTCGAGATAGATCGAGGTCAGGAACCGGGCCACAACACCCAGTGCGGCGGCAACAGGCACCGCGACCAGCATGCCCACAAATCCGAACAGCGCGCCGAAGACCGACAGGGCCAGCAGCAGCCAAACCGGATGCAGCCCCACCGAACTGCCAACCAGTTTGGGGGTCAGAAAGTTGCCCTCGGTCACTTGTCCCAGCGCAAAGATGCCAGCGACCAACCCGATTTGCACCCAATCCCCCCAGAATTGGAACAGGGCGAGCCCAATGGCCAACGTGCCGCCGATCAGCGCACCCAAGTAAGGAATGAATGTTACCAGACCAGCAATGAACCCCACAATCAGACCGAATTGCAGGCCAACGATCATCAAAGCAACGGCGTAATAGGTGCCGAGGATCAGGCACACAGTCCCCATGCCGCGTACGAACGACGCCAGAACGTCGTCAATCTCGCCCGCCAGACGTTTAATCGTCGGGGCGTGGTCGCGGGGCAAAAGCTCTCCGATCCGGGCGATCATGCGGTCCCAGTCCAGCAGCAGGTAAACGGCGACGACGGGGACGATGACCAGCAAGACCACCACATTGATGGCCGAACCCAGCGAGGCCACGACGGATTGCAGGACATCTCCGGTCTTGGATTGCAGCGTTTCACCCAGTGACACCAGCGCCTGATGCGAACTAGATTCGCGATCCAGCAGGGATGGAAACTGTTTTTCGATGAAGCCGCGCAGCTCTTTGAACAGGCTGGGTAGCACTTCGACCAGATCAATCAGCTGCGTGACCAGGGCCGGTACGACCATCAGAATTGCCAGAATGAACCCAAGCACACCGACGATCGTAATGATCCCGGTTGCCGCCATCCGCGACAGTCCCAGATTTTCCAGCCGGTCGGCAATGGGATCAAGGAAATAGGCAATCGCTCCGCCGATCACAAAGGGCAACAAAACATCGCCAAGTGCCCAGAGCAGCAGCGAAAAAACCGCTGCGGCAACCCCCCAGTACCTGAGTTGATCCTTCACCGGCAAAGCCATGGCTGTCCCCTTGTTTGCGGCCCTTGTCGGTGTTCTTGGCGTATGCGGCCCTGCGATGCAAGCGCTTGAGGCCGCAAAATCTCCAATGTCCGATTGCCCCCGGCGGGGCTTTGGCATAATCACCGTTTAATGTCCAAATTCACCTTTGAAGGTTAAAAATGCGCCTCAGCCGTTACTTTCTGCCCGTTCTCAAGGAAAACCCGTCCGAGGCTCAGATCGTCAGCCACCGGCTGATGCTGCGCGCCGGGATGATCAAGCAGGCCGCTGCCGGGATTTACTCCTGGTTGCCGATGGGCTTCAAAGTCCTACGCAAGCTGGAAAACATTGTACATGAAGAGCAGGCCCGCGCAGGTCACATGGCGATCCAGATGCCGATCCTGCAATCGGCTGACTTGTGGCGTGAATCCGGCCGCTACGACGACTACGGCCAGGAAATGCTGCGGATGCAGGACCGTCACGGGCGTGACATGCTGTATACGCCGACCGCCGAGGAACTGGTGACGGATATCTTCCGCGGCCATGTCAGCAGCTACAAAGACCTGCCGCTGACGCTCTATCAGATTCAATGGAAGTTCCGCGATGAAATCCGCCCTCGTTTCGGCGTGATGCGGGGGCGTGAGTTCTATATGAAGGACGGCTATAACTTCGACCTGACCAAAGAAGACGCGCTGCACGCTTACAATCGCCATCTGGTCAGCTATCTGCGCACATATGAGCGGATGGGACTGCAAGCTATCCCGATGCGCGCCGATTCCGGCCCGATTGGCGGCGACGACACCCATGAATTCCTGGTGCTGGCCGATACCGGCGAATCCGAGGTGTTCTATGACAGCGCCGTCACCGACCTGACCTTTGGTGATCGTCAGATCGACTATGACAATCGCGAACAATGTCAGGCGATTCTGGAAGAGTTCACCTCGAAATACGCTCGTACGGACGAAACCCATGATGAGGCGCTGTTCAATCAGGTGCCCGAGGACCGCCGTCGCGTGGCGCGGGGCATCGAGGTTGGTCAGATCTTCTATTTCGGCACCAAGTACTCGGATGCAATGGGCGCGACCGTGCAAGGCCCCGATGGCAAACCGGTCCCTGTCCATATGGGCAGCCATGGTATCGGCGTCAGCCGCCTGATCGGCGCGATCATCGAAGCAAGTCACGACGACAAGGGCATCATCTGGCCCGAAGGCGTGACTCCGTTCCATTGCGGAATCGTAAATCTGAAGCAGGGTGATGATGAGGCGGACGCCGCGTGCGAAAAGCTCTATGGTGCTTTGACCGCTTTGGGTCTTGAGCCGCTGTATGATGATCGCAATGAACGGGCAGGGGGCAAATTTGCCACCATGGACCTGATCGGTCTGCCGTGGCGCATTACGGTTGGCCCGCGTGGCCTGAAAAACGGTGTGGTCGAACTGACCTGCCGCCGCACAGGCGAAAGCGAAGAGCTTAGCCCCGAGGCCGCCGTAACCAAGATTGCGGAAATCTATCAGAACATCGCCTGACGAAACTGAATGGCCGCCGGTCTGTTTCCTCGGCGCCAGTCAAACCAGAACCGGGGGCTGCGTTATGCGCTGCCTTCGGTCGGTCGCGTGATCAGCAGATCACCATCTGCCCCGTTGCCGCGCGCGACGACGATGGGCCGACCGAGACGGCGGACAAGCTCCCTGAACTCGAACCCCAAAAACCGCAATCCGCAAACCCGATCACCCGTGTCACGATCCGTGACGCACAGCCGTCCTTGCCTAAAGGCCAGGCGGTATCCTTTGTCTTTCAGGATTTCTGTCAGGCTGCTCCAGCTTGCGGCGCTGGAAAAGGCCGGGCGGATTGCGGCGCGTAACAACGCGGCCGTTTCACAATCCAGTTCTGTTGATGCTGTTCGGGCCGAAATTGCGCCCGCTCTATTTCCATTAAGTCGAATACTCATGAGCGACCCTCGCTCTTACACTGGTTAAATCCCCCTACTTGATAGGGTGACAAAGTTTTCAAAATAAGGCAAAACACGAAATATTATTGCGCTTGAAATGTTGCATTTTGAGATCAGTACAACATTTACTTCTCACATTAACTTCATAGCTGAAACAATCGGGCCGTGTCTGTGAATGGCTTCACAACTAAGGGTGTATCGGCTCTTGTTTCGGATCGCCTTTAATCCGAATGGCTCTGTCCCGCGCCGATTCGTTTTCTTCCGGGTTCCAAGGCCCGATTGGCGCAGGGGTGCTGAACGGTAGAGAACCGGCTTGACCATCAGGCAAAATGCCGAAAGGGTCGCGCCAAACCAAAAAGTCGGAGCAGGCATGGCCAAGACCCCCCCGCCCTTTGCCCCATTTGAATGGAAGATCGCCTGGCGATACCTGCGTGCGCGCAAGGCCGAGGGCGGTGTAAGCGTGATGACGTGGATCTCGCTGATCGGGATCACGCTGGCCGTATTTGCCTTGATCGCAACGCTGGCCGTGCGGTCCGGATTCCGGTCGGAATTCGTCGGCACCATTCTGGGGGCCAATGCGCATGTCACGGTTTACTCGGCGGGCAATTTCGATGCGCAGGGACGGCTGGACCGCAGTATCGAGGATTACGACGCCGTCTCCGACCGTATCGCACAGGTGCCCGGCGTTCAGCGCGCCGCGCCTTTGGTGAAAGGGCAGGTGCTAATCACCAATCGCGAAAGCAGCAGCGGGGTCGAGGTGTTCGGCATCCAACCCGACGATTTGCTGGACCTGCCGGGCGTTGCGGAAAGCGAACAGGCGGTGGGTGACCTGACTCAGTTCCAGAATGGCGAGGACGTGATCGCCATCGGCTCAGGCGTCGCCCGCAGTATCGGTGCGACGGTGGGGGATACAGTCAAGCTGACCTCGCCCAACGGGGTGAAGACGGCCTTTGGCACCTCGCCCCGCGTGAATGCGTACCGGGTGATCTATGTGTTTTCGGCCGGGCGATATGACATTGACCGGACGCGTGTCTATATGCCGTTTGAGCAGGCACAGAGTTTCTTTAACCGCGAAGGCGTGGCGGATGAGATCGAAATCATGGTCGATCGCCCCGAAGAACTGACACCAATTCTAATTCCCATCCTCGAAGCTGCGGGCGAGCGCAGTCAGATCTGGACGTGGCAGGATGCTTCTGGAGGGTTCTTGCGCGCGTTGGAGGTTGAAGACAACGTGATGTTCATCATCCTGTCGATCCTCGTTCTGATTGCCGCGATGAACATCGTCTCGGGTCTGATCATGCTGGTGAAGAACAAGGGGCGTGATATCGGTATTCTGCGAACGATCGGTCTGAGCGAAGGCTCGGTCTTGCGGGTATTCTTCATTTGTGGCGCATTCACGGGCATCATCGGCACCGCTATGGGTGTCATTCTGGGCTGCCTGTTTGCAATCTACATTGACCCGATCTTTTCTTTCGTGAACTTCGTCATGGGTGGCGGTGTCTGGGACCCGTCCATTCGCGGTATCTATGCGCTGCCAGCCGAGCTGCACTTGTCTGATGTGCTTAAGGCGATCGGCCTGTCGCTGGGCTTGTCTTTCTTTGTCACCTATTTCCCGGCCCGCCGCGCGGCGCGGCTGAACCCGGTTGAGGCGCTGCGCTATGAATGATGTAACCATGCGGCTGAGCGGTCTGACCAAGACCTATCTGAAAGGCACGCCGGGCGAGGTTCAGGTTTTGCGCGGTGCCGATCTGGAACTGCGCGCAGGCGAGGCTGTGGCGCTGGTTGCGCCCTCTGGGGCAGGCAAATCGACCCTGCTGCATATTGCCGGGCTTCTGGACACGCCCGATGGTGGGTCAGTTGAGATCGCAGGGCAAACCGTGAAGGGCAGGGGCGACCGGACACGTACCGCACTACGGCGGCAGGATGTGGGGTTTGTCTACCAGTTTCATCACCTGTTGCCGGAATTCACCGCGCTGGAAAACATCACCCTGCCGCAACTGGCCAATGGTGTTTCTGAGAAAGCCGCGCAGGCACGGGCGATGTCTTTGCTGGATCGCGTCGGCGTTGCGGCGCGTGCCGATCATCGACCGGCGGCCTTATCAGGGGGCGAGCAGCAGCGTGTCGCCTTTTGCCGCGCGCTGGCCAACAAACCTCGGGTGCTGCTGGCGGATGAGCCTACGGGTAATCTGGACCCCGAGACTTCGGATCAGGTGTTCGACGCGCTGATGGCGCTGGTGCGGGACGAGGGGCTTTCGGCGCTGATCGCCACGCATAACATGGACCTGGCGGCCAGGATGGACCGAAAGCTTCGGCTAGAGGGCGGGGTGCTCAAGCCAGTTGAGTGATGGCGACACCTGCGGCCATCACCGCAATTCCGCCAGCCCGCACCCATGTCAGCGGAGTGACCTGAGCGCCGAACAGGCCGAAATGGTCGATGGCCGCTGTGCTGATCAATTGCCCCAAAAGCACGAAGAACACCGCGTTGCCGACGCCGAAATGCGGCGCGACATGAGTAATCGACAGCACGTAGAATGCGATCAACACACCCGCCAGCAACAGGTGCTTGGGGGCCTGTGCAACTTTGGACAGCGCGCCCATTCCGGGGAAAAGAACCATCACCAGCGCAGAAGCGCCGAATGCGATGGCGAACAGGACGACGGCGGCGGTGGTCGGTGATCCGATCAGACGACCAAGGGCTGCGTTCAGGGCGGCAAGGATCGGCACGCCAATCCCAGCTGCCAGCATTATGGCTGCGTATTGTGTCATTGCCCGTATCCTCCCGCTTCGTTGATCTGGATCATTGCGCCAAGCAGCGCGTCGGGCAAGCCTGCAAATGTCAATCGTGACAGGAGGATGCGATGATCAGACCGCTTCTTGGCGTAGTTTCAATCGGGGTGTTCGTTGCCGCCTCGCAAGCCGCAGCGCAGGATGTAGAGACCGGCGCTGAACTGTATCAACACTATTGCGCCACGTGCCACGGAATAGACGCAACCGGGCATGGCCCTATGGCGGGGGTGCTGGTCATTCAGCCAGTCGATCTGACGAAACTGGCCGATGAGAATGGCGTTTTCCCGACTGCCCGCGTTGTAGCGCGGATAGATGGGCGCGACCCGCTGGTCAGCCACGGTAGCCCTATGCCGGTCTATGGGCCGTATTTCGACGGGCAGGACACGTCGATGAAAACACCCGAGGGGCAGCCGATCCTGACCAGCCAGCCGATTGTTGATCTGGTCGCGTATCTTGAGACGTTGCAGGCGAAGTAGAGCCTATCGGCAAATACCCTCGACCTTGGCACCACTCCACGGGATCACAATTGCACTGTCGCGCGGCTGGTCCGGCAGCGATGCCAGATCGAAATGAGCGCCCAGCATGTCGTGCAGACGCTGAGTGCGCGGGGCCTTCGGGTCCAGAGACCGGCAGCAAATATATTCCTCGACGATGGCGCCTTGTTGTTCAAAGCCGTATTCCAGAAAGTCGGGCGATGTTCCCAGATCGAACAGATACGGATCATTCTTGCCACCATGCTCGGCCGCGGCGCGCAACGGGTGATACCCAGTGGTTTCGCGATTCTGCCATTGCCAGACATGGGTCAGTTCATGCGCCAGCAGCATTGCGGCGATCAGGTTCATCTGCTCGGGGAATTCGGACATATAGTCCTCGAGATACCAGTCGCGATTGAAATAGACCTTATTGAAAAGGGCCACTGCGGCGGGTTTCCCGGTCACGACGCCTTCTTCCGGCGGGGGCAGAATACGCTCACGACAGGCCAGACGCGGGCGCGCTTTTCGATAATAGGTGATCGGCACGACAGGTGCGCCCTCGACCAGACGCACGCGATCCAGATCCAGCGTGTCACCTTGGACCGCGCTGGCAAACGCGCGCTCGTGATCCGTCAGCGGGCGGCCACAGGATCCAAGCAACAGCAGAGCCATCATCATGATGCGAAAGGTCATGAGCCGAGCCTAATGTGAACCACCCGGTCTGCAACCGGTTTTCACAGGCTCATCGCCAGAACTCGGCTGATTTCCGTCAGCGACCGCCCGGATTGATCCATCCACGTGTTAAAGGCGTCCTGCACCGCTGCCATCGCTTTTTTCGAGGTCGGAGCCTTGTCGACCACGCCCTCGGCGATCAGTCGCGCGGTGACGTCCTGCGACAGGATGAAACTGTCGCGCCCGACAAAGCGCATGGCATATTGGGCCGAAGCACCACCCAGCCGCGAGCCACGTTTGCCCAGCATCGCCAACAATCCCACATAGTCGGTTGACGGCCAGCCGCCCAGCACCTGACCAACTCCGCCCTCCTGCCGCAGTTCCAGCAGAAAGGCGGCATTGTCGCGTACGGTTGCGATCTTGGTGCCGTTGCGCACGATGCGGGTATCCTGAAGCAGGGCGTCGAACTTCTCATCATCCATGAACGCGCAGCGCCCGACGTCAAAGCCATTAAAGGCGGTCTCGAACCCGTCCCACTTGTTTTCGATGACTTTCCAATTGAACCCAGCCTGAAAGACGCATTTGGTGATCATCGACAGCCAGCGATCCTCAGGCAGGGCGGCAAGTTCCGCCACGCTTTTGGGCTTGGTTAGCTTGGCCGCAAGCGCATCCGGCCCGCCGTGGCGATTGGCTGCCATGGTGAAGATGTCGTCGAAATGGTGCATCGGTTCCTCCGCCTTCAGGGTCGCGCGTTCAGGAGCGGGTTGCAAGACGCCAAATACGGGCGGCCTACTTGATTTCAGACAAAGACCAGCCTGCGGTCCACGGTTAAACCGAGGCAACACGTGACGGAGAATGCAATGCTGGGTTGGACCTTGTTCCTTGCCGCGCTGATGACTTTTCTGCTGACCCATGCCATCCCGGCCCGACCGGAAGTGCGAGGGCGGCTGATCGAACTGCTGGGGCGTCGTGGCTATTTTGCGACCTATTCCGTTCTGTCCCTGCTGGTGCTGGGCTGGTTAATTTTGGCCGCTGCGCGCGCACCTTATGTCGAGGTTATCCCGCCGCTGCCCGCGTTGCGGTGGGTACCTCTGCTGATCATGCCTGTGGTGTGCTGGCTGGCTGTGGCGGGGATGTCGGCGCAAAACCCGTTCTCATTCGGCGGGCTGGGGCATCGCTCGTTTGATCCGGATCACCCCGGTGTTCTGCGGACCACCCGTCATCCGCTTCTGGCCGCTCTGATGCTGTGGGCGATTTCGCACCTGCTCTCAAATGGCAGCCTGTCCCATGTGATCCTTTTTGGCCTGTTCGCAGGCTTCGCGGCGCTGGGCATGGTCGTGATCGACCGGCGCAAGGCCCGTGAAATGGGGTCGGAGTGGGTGCGTCTGTCGCGAAACACATCGCGGTTTTCACTTCGCTCCCCTCGGCCTTGGCCGGGCCTTTGGGTTGCGCTGGCGTCATTGGCCGCTTTCGCGGTTTTGCTTCACCTGCACGCATCTGTGATCGGCCTTTCACCCCTGCCTTAAGGCACAATAGTGGCCGGACAGCCCTATGCGTGCTATCTGACATGTCAATTCTGAAAAACGAGGGTCCCTGAATGTATCTGGCCTATGTCACAACAACCGACCGCGGCGCGACCGACCGGCTGCTGAGCGCAGTTGCCGAGCAGCTTCTGGCCTCTGGCGCGCATCTGGCCGGAGTGGTGCAGACCAACACCGAATGCACCGACAGCAGCAAATGCGACATGGATGTGCGCGTTCTGCCCGACGGAGACACTATCCGCATCTCGCAATCGTTGGGTGAGCACGCGCGCGGCTGCCGTTTGGACCCGGCGGCGCTGGAGCAGGCTGTAGGGTACGTCACAAGCTCACTTGAGGGTGGGCCGCAATTGCTGATCATCAACAAATTCGGCAAGCACGAAGCCGACGGGCGCGGATTCCGCCCGGTCATTGCTGAAGCTTTGGCATTGGATATTCCCGTTCTGGTTGGCGTGAACGGTTTGAACATGGACAAATTTCAGGACTTCACCGGCGGCGCGGCTGAGCAAGTCGAGCCGAGCGTCGAGGCGGTCACTGACTGGTTCCAACGCGTGAACGCGCAACGCGTTGCAGCGGCCTGAGGCGGGATGCCGTTAGGTAAGTTGCTGTAATCCTGACTTGTTTCGCCTCTGCTGTGCTGCAATCCTCTGGCAAGGAGGAGATCGGGCATGTGGACAAACTGGGCCAAAAACCAAAGCGCGGATACACCGATTTCGCGACCGGCCAGCATAGCCGAATTGCAGCAGGCCGTGGCTCGTCCTGAAAGCCTGCGCATTGTTGGGGCAGGCCATTCCTTTACCCCCATTGTCTCGGGCGCGGATCGAATACTGGATCTGTCTGACCTGTCCCTGCCAGCGGTCCAACAAGGGGACGGGGATCGCATTTGGGTCAACGCCAATGCACGTTTAAAGGAGCTGTCACCGGCGCTGGCGGATCAGGGTTTTGCGTTTCGAAATCTGGGTGACATCAACACGCAATCACTGGCGGGCGCGGTTTCAACCGCGACCCATGGCACCGGGCGCGAGCTGCCCTGTCTTGCGGCTGAGATCACGGCGGCCCGGATGGTCAGCGCGAATGGGGATATCGTAACCACCGACGACATCCCGCTTGAGATGGCTCAGGTCACGCTGGGAATGCTGGGCATCCTGACCGAGGCTCAAATCTCGGTCGTTCCTAAATACAACCTGCGTCGTCAGGTTCGGTTGGCCCCGCTTGAGGAAAGTCTTGAGCATATGCACCAGAACTGGACTGCAAACCGGAATTTCGAGTTTTTCTATATCCCCTTCACCGGTAAAGCGGTCGAGCTTCGCCATACGCTTTCAGACGACCCCGAGGGCAAGGCCCCGCGCGATCTGGATATGATCGCCGTCAAGGTCCTGAAGTTGGCGCGGAACACGGGCAGGTTCAGCGGCGGGCTGCGCAGCGCCCTGCTGAAGCTGCTGACACTCGCGCAGTCTGATGAGGATTATGTCGGAGAAAGTTGGCGTGTGTTGTGCAGCGACCGGCACATCCGGTTCAAGGAAATGGAATACCACCTGCCGCCCGATGTGGCAGGGGATGTGCTGCAAGAGGTCATCACCCGCCTGCACCGAGACCACAAGGATATCTATTTCCCCATCGAGGTGCGCCAGACCGCAGGGGACACGGCCTGTCTGTCTCCGTTTCAGGGCGGGCCGCGGATTTCGATTGCCATCCACACGGACGCGGAAGAGGATCACAGCAGGTATTTCAACGCGCTGGAGCCGCTTTTTGTCGAGGCTGGCGGTCGGCCACATTGGGGTAAGATGCACAGTCTCAGCTACAACGATCTGTCGTCGCTGTATCCGGATTTTGACCGGTTCTGCGCCCTGCGCGAGCAGCTTGATCCCGACGACAAGTTCCTGACACCATCCTTGGCCCGGTTGTTCCGGCCATGACCTCCTATCTGGAAACGCTGTCCGGGACATTGCGGGCCTATGGCGTGGATCACCCAACAGTGGTTGTCGATCTGGACCGGCTGGATGCCAATTGCGCACGGGCCAAAGAGAGTTCGGACGCAAAGCTGGAACGCCGCCTCGTCGCCAAGTCTCTGCCCTGCCTGCCGCTGCTGGATTATATCCGCGAGCGGATTCCGACCTCGGGTCTGATGAGCTTTTCTGAACCGATGCTGACGGCGCTTTTGCAGGCCGAGCCAAAGACCGATCATCTGATCGGTAAGCCGCTGCCCGTCGCTGCGGCGGACCGCGTCCTGACCACCTGTCCTGACGCTGCTGCGCGGGTGCAATGGCTGATCGACACGCCCGAGCGATTGCAGTCCTATCTGGATTTGGCGGCTAGCAAGCAATCCGCGCTTCGGCTGTCGCTTGAGATCGACATTGGCCTGCATCGCGGTGGTTTCCGCCCAGAACAGGTCGCAGAGATCGCCCGAAGCATCGCGGCCAATCCGAATGCGCGTCTCGCCGGGGTGATGGGATATGAGGCGCATCTTGCCAAGTTGCCGGGCTTCCTTGCCACACGCGCGACCCGGGCCAGTGCAGACGCGTTCAGAACAGCCATCGCCGGATTGCCCAAGAGCGGGTCAAAGCTGTGCCTGAACACCGGCGGCAGCCTGACATTTCAATCCTATTTGGCGGGGGAAGCAGCAACCGAGGTCGCCTTTGGCTCGGTTCTGGTCAAGCCCAGCGATTTCGACCACCGCACAACACAGGCCTTTCTGCCCGCGGCGTTCATCGCCACGCCGGTTCTGAAAACGATGCCCGATAACCCTCTGCCGGGGCTGGATTTTCTGCCGCGCAACAAGACTGGCCTTGCCGTGTTCGGCGGTCACTTTCTGGCGAAGCCCGTCTATCCCGAAGGGTTCGGTTATTCTTCGATCTTTGGTCGCTCCAGCAATCAAGAGGTCTGGACCGGTCCCCACCAGTCCGATGTCGCACCTGGAACTATCGCCTTGTTGCGCCCAACCCAAAGCGAGGCTGTGCTGAATCAGTTCGGCACCATACTGGCGATGCGGGACGCTCAGGTTGTCGACGAATGGAAATGCTTGCCGAATTGACGGCCCGTTGCGCGTTGTCACTGTCTGAGGAAAAGTCACCATCTGAAGAAGATGGTGGGCGACCCTGGAATCGAACCAGGCGTGCGTCTCCGCGAGGGAGTTACAGTCCCCTGCCACACCTTGCGGCCTGTCGCCCACTGTCAGGCGTTGCACCTGACGTGGAGGCGTGATTACTAGCGCCTTAAAGGAGCGTCAACAGGAAAATTCCGCTTTGACGCATGAAACCGAATTCCCGGCCCGGAGGCCCAAGAAATGAAGAAACCCAAGTGGGTCGTTGAAAAGGAACAGGCGCGCAAAGCGGCCGCCGCGGAAACCGTCTGGCTGTTTGGTCTGCACGCGGTTCGCGACGCGTTGATGAACCCAAACCGGCAGAAATTGCGCCTGATCGTGACCCGAAATGCGCAGGACAAGTTGGCTGAAGCGATTGAATTTGCAAGGATTGAGGCCGAAATGGTCGATCCGCGCAAATTTACCGCACCGATTGATCCGGGTTCTGTCCATCAGGGGGCCGCGCTTGAGGTCAAACCGCTGGACTGGGGCGGGTTGGCCGAGAACTGCATCGGTCGCGAACACCCCCGGGTGATTCTGCTGGACCGTGTGACCGACCCGCACAATGTCGGGGCGATTCTCCGCTCGGCTGAGGTGTTGGGAGCCAGTGCCGTTATCGGCACGCGTCACCATTCGGCGCCTGAAACCGGGGCGCTGGCCAAAACTGCCAGCGGCGCGCTGGAACGGCAGCCTTATCTGCGGGTGCGCAATCTGGCCGACGCGATCGTGGAATTGCAGGGCATGGGGTTCCTTGTGCTGGGTCTGGATGGCGAGGCTGAGCAAACAATCGAAACCTCTCTGGGCGGCAGGCTGGATCAGCCGGTGGCGCTGGTGCTGGGGGCCGAAGGGCCGGGATTGCGGCAAAAAACCAAGGAAACCGTTGATCAGCTGGTGAAAATCGACGCAGCGGGCGGATTTGGGTCACTCAATGTCTCAAATGCTGCCGCAATTGCCCTATATGCATCTAGGCACAGATAGACAGGAGTTCCCCATTTCCAGCCCGTCCAAAATCGCCACCTGCTGCTATTGCGGAACCCGCGCAGCATTGGTTCTGAAAGGCACGAAACGGCATGAGTTGAGCTGTTCCAGCTGCGGTGCGCCGCTGCATGACCTCAAGATGGTGCCCAAGCGCAAACTGGCCAACGATTCCGTTAAACGCGAGTCCTTCAAACACAGCAATTCGCATAAGAAAAAGAAGCAAAAAAAGAAAAAGAGCATGTTCTCACGCGTGATGGACGAGGCGTGGGACGTTATCGAAGACATCTTTGACTAACGTTTGAAAAGCAACACTGGCGATCACAAGCGCGTTAAGCGGGGTTCCACTTGGCCTCAAAAGTTGCATCTTGAGAGCTTGATGTTTCTGACCCGAAATCCACGATGCTGACACGACGTTTTCTGCTTGGTGCAATGACCGCTGCTTTGTTTGCTCCTGCCGCTCAGGCGCAAAGCCAGCCCGTTTTCTACAAAACGGGCGGTGCAGCTATGGCAGGGTATGATGCGGTGTCCTATTTCACCCAAAACGCGCCGATTCAGGGGCGGCCTGAATTTTCTGTCGTGTGGAAAGGGGCCGAATGGCATTTCGCTTCGGCCGAGAATCGCGATGCCTTTGAGCGTGATCCGCGCGCTTATGCGCCGCAATTCGGCGGGTATTGCGCCTATGCGATGGCACAAGGTGCCTTGGTCAGCACTGATCCCACCGCATGGAAAATGGTGAATGGCCGCCTGTATTTGACCCATTCCCCCGCGGTTGAACGGATGTGGCGCCAAAATACTGCGGGCTATATCCGCTTGGCCGAGGCGCATTGGCCGGCTATCCTGTACGAGTGATAGGCGGTTTTCCGCTTTTGATGACATGTCATCACAAAAATGCGCAGCCCCTCTTTTTTTCTCTCAACTTATGCCTAAATGTCACAGTGACCGCGGAACGGAACTGCCGCGGGTCATTTCACTGTCCCTCGTTCCAACAACTGGCGCTCAGGTTCGACCTGGGCGCTTTTTTCTTTGGCGGGCACGGACTAGGCTGCGCGCATGGCTGAGTATTCCGACGCATATCTGAAAGAGATTCTTCAACGCACCAAGGTGGTTGCTGTGGTCGGGGTTTCGATGAACCCGGTCCGGCCCAGCTATTACGTCGCGCGGTATCTGTCGCTCAAGGGGTATACGGTCATACCTGTGAATCCGGGGCATGCCGGGGCGCAGTTGTTTGGCCAGACGGTCCGGGCGTCCCTGTCCGAAATTCCCGAGCCGGTGGACATGGTCGATATCTTCCGCCGGTCCGAAGCCGTGCCGCCCATTGTGGACGACGCTCTGGCCGCATTCCCGAACCTGAGGACAATCTGGATGCAGATCGGGGTCGAAAACCCGGATGCCGCCGAAAAGGCGCAAGCGCGCGGAGTGGACGTGGTGATGAACCGCTGTCCCAAGATCGAGTATCAAAGGTTGTTCGGTGAGCTGCGCATGGGCGGGTTTGCCACCGGCGTGATTTCGTCCAAGCTCTGACGTCTAGCCGCCGGTATAGGGCAACAGCTCGCCATATTGCTCTTGTCGGCGCTTTTCCAGAACGACGCTTTGAGGAACCCAGTCGTATTTGCGGTCTTCATCCAGAGGCGACCAGAACAGCACTCCGCCATAGCGCCACGGGTCCAGCACCACGCCGTCATACATCGTCTCGCCCTTACGGCTGATGATGGCCGTGCTGTGGTCGATGCGGAACGGATTGTCCGCATTGGCGATGGCGCGGTGCATCTCAAGCGTTCGGAAGTTCTCTTGCTTCAACCGTCGCTCAATATCTTCGGCCCAGTGCCAGCACAGCCCGCGCGGACGCAGGCCCTTGTTCACCTTGGCATTGTGTATCAGCGGAGGATCGGTGATCTGATATTCCTGCGCCAGCTGCGCCGTGTAGGAATAGGCGATGCGGGCGGCACGGTCGGCCTCGGCCGGGTCAATATCGGGGCCGAGACCGCGAATCTCTGTCGCCAAACGCTGGACTTCATCCCCGGTTTGGGGCGGCGCGGTGGCACAGGCCGCCAGTGCCAGCAGGGCCAGAACACAGGCCAAAGCTCTGATCATTGTGATGCCCCCCCGACCTATGGACCTTGCAGGGCGATCATAGGGCGGCGGTTGTGCGGACGGAACCCCGCAGCTTAGCCCTTCGGACGTGATGCCTTTTCGTCGATCCCGCTGATGCCCTGACGCCGCGCCAACTCGGACAGCACATCATCAAGCGCGACATCGCGCGCCGCCAGCATGACCAACAGGTGATAGAGCACATCCGCAGCCTCAGCCGTCAACCCGGCCTTGTCGTTTTTGACGGCTTCAATGATGGCCTCAACGGCCTCTTCGCCGAATTTTTCGGCGCATTTCTCGGGGCCTTTCGCCAGCAACTTGGCGGTCCAGCTGGAGTCGGGGTCAGCTGTTTTGCGGGCCTCAATGGTGGCAGCCAGATCGTGCAGAATGCTCATGTCAGCCTCATCGGGATGCCCGCGGCGGCCATGTGTTCTTTGGCCTCGCGGATGGTGTATTCGCCGAAATGGAAGATCGAGGCCGCCAGTACCGCACTTGCCCCGCCTTCGGTCACACCTTCGACCAAATGGTCCAGATTTCCTACACCTCCGCTGGCGATCACGGGCACGTCTACCGCGTCGCTGATCGCTCGGGTCAGGGGCAGATTGAAGCCCGCCTTGGTACCGTCGCGGTCCATTGAAGTCAGCAGGATTTCCCCTGCGCCCTTGGCGACCACGGTTTTGGCGAACTCTACCGCGTCGATTCCGGTGGGCTTGCGGCCACCATGAGTGAAAATCTCCCACTTGCCGAGGCTGACGGTCTTGGCGTCGATGGCGCAAACGATGCACTGGCTGCCGAACTGATCCGCCGCCTCGGCGATCACATCCGGGTTAGCAACAGCGGCCGAGTTAAAGCTGACCTTATCCGCCCCCGCCAGCAGCAGGGCGCGCACGTCATCCTTGGTGCGCACGCCTCCGCCCACGGTCAGCGGCACAAAACACTGCTCTGCCGTGCGCTGCACAACGTCAAACATGGTGCCGCGGTTTTCATGTGTGGCGTGAATGTCCAGAAAGCAGATCTCATCTGCTCCGGCGGCGTCATAGGCCTTGGCCGACTCCACCGGATCGCCCGCATCGCGCAGGCCTACGAAATTCACACCTTTGACCACGCGGCCATCGGCGACGTCCAGACAGGGAATGATACGGGTTTTCAGCATCGGTCTTCCTTTGTTGGCGCACCTCTACCGGCAAACCCTCGCCGATGCCAGCACCGTGATTGGCATAGCCCCTCAAAGTCTGGAAAGCTGCGACTAAATTCCTCAGCAGAACAACGAGATGCGTAAAGGAGATCGGTACTATGCGTAAACTCTTTCTGGCGACCACATTTACTTTTGCAGGAGCACTTGCCGCAATGGCCGACGACATCATCAAGGTAAACACCGACAAATCCGTATCCGAGGCGCTGGATGCCCTGGAAACAGCCGTCGGGAATGCGGGCGCGACGGTTTTTGCGCGGATCGACCACGCGGCGGGGGCTGAGAAGGTCGGGCTGACGATCCCGGCCAATCAGGTGCTGATCTTCGGTAACCCGGCACTGGGTACGCCCGCCATGCAAATCGACCCCCGCGCCGGCCTGTTCCTGCCACTGAAAGTGCAGGCCTATGAGGATGCGAACGGGCAGGTTTGGCTGGCCTATGAAGACCCGAAAGAGACCATGGATGATCTGGACGGGGTCGAGGATGCGCCTGTGGTCGAGAAAATGCGCGGTGCGTTGGCCAAGCTGACCTCGGTCGCCGCGCAATAAGCGGTTTATGACAGGGCGCGAATGGCCTCTTTCAGGTCAATCGCGCCATCATAAAGTGCGCGGCCCGAGATTGCGCCGTTCAACTCAACCCCGCAATCGCGCAGGGCAATCAGGTCCTCCAGCGAGCTGACACCGCCCGAGGCAATCACCGGGATTGAGACGGCTTGCGCCAAGGCAGCGGTCGCTTCGATATTCGGCCCCTGCATCGCTCCGTCGCGGTTGATGTCGGTGTAGATAATCGCTGCCACGCCCGCGTCTTCAAAGCTACGGGCAAGGTCGGTGACCTGCACATCGGTCTCTTCGGCCCAGCCTTTGGTCGCAACCATACCGTTGCGGGCGTCGATGCCCACGGCGACCTTGCCCGGGAAAGCTTTGGCAGCTTCGCGCACCAGATCAGGGTTTTCAACTGCAACAGTCCCAAGGATGACGCGCGCCAGCCCTTTTTCGATCCAGGTTTCAATCGTGGCCATGTCGCGGATGCCGCCGCCCAGCTGCGCGGGCACATCGCAAGCCTTCAGAATCGCCTCAACCGGGGCCGCGTTGACCGGTTCACCCGCAAAAGCGCCATTCAGGTCGACCAGATGCAACCATTCGCAGCCCGCGTCGACAAAGGCCCGCGCTTGGGCTGCCGGGTCTTCATTGAACACGGTGGCCTTGTCCATTTCTCCGCGCAGCAAGCGTACAGCGTTGCCGTCTTTCAGGTCGATGGCGGGGTAGAGGATCATGTCGGGCGGCCCTATATCAGTGTTACATGGGCGGCGTATCGCACAGGCAGGGCAGGGGATGCAACGCGACGCTGGGTCATTCTTGCCCGAAGCTGACCACGGGGTCAGAGTGGACGCAAAATAGGGAGAGCATCATGAGAAAATTTCTACTCGCAGCAGGTTTTGCCGGTATGGCGACCACAGCATTCGCCGCTGATCCGGTGGACGGGCTGTGGAAGACACAGCCGGGCGACACAGGCGGCTATCTGCACGTGTCCATCGCGGAATGCGGCAGCGCCATTTGTGGCACCATCGACAGCGCCTTTGACGGCAATGGTGACCAGCAGCTGGACTATGAAAACCTTGGCAAACAGATCATCTGGGACATGGTGCCCGAGGGCGGCGGCGAATATGACAGTGGCAAGATCTGGGCGCCGGACCGGGATAAAACCTACAATTCCAAGATGACACTGGACAGCCAGAACCAACTGACCGTTAAGGGCTGTGTCGCGGGCGGGTTGGTCTGCCGGGGCCAGACCTGGACACGTGTCCAGTAAGGTTTACGGAGCCCAGGTCAGGAAATTCCCGATCATGCGCAGGCCCACATCCTGACTCTTCTCGGGGTGGAACTGCATCCCAACCATCGTGTCGCGGCCAATCACGGCCGTGACTTCTTGCCCATAATCCACATGCGCCAACCGCTGCGCCGGATCAGCAACGCGGAAGTGGTAGGAATGTACGAAATAGACGTGATCGCCGAAGTTCACACCATTGAACACCGGATGATCGCTTTCCAGAACCAGATCGTTCCAGCCCATATGTGGAACTTTCAGCGCCGTGTCTGAGGGCTCGATCTTCACCACGTCTCCGGCAACCCAGTTCAGCCCATCGGTTTCGGTGTATTCATGGCCTTTGGAGGCCATAAGCTGCATGCCGACGCAGATACCCAGAAAGGGGCGGCCTTTCTGTTCGACTGCCTCGACCATCGCGTCGTAGATACCCTTGTGACCGCGCAGCTCAGCGGCGCAGGCAGGGAAGGCTCCATCACCCGGCAGAACCAGCCGGTCGGCCCGCGCCACGATATCCGCGTCCGAGGTGACGACGACCTCACCCGCATCCATCTCGCGCGCCATGCGCTGAAACGCCTTTTCGGCCGAGTGCAGGTTGCCGCTTTCGTAGTCAATAATGGCCGTGAGCATTTACAGCGCGCCCTTGGTGGACGGAATCGCATCGGCCTTGCGTGGGTCGGTTTCCACCGCCAGACGCAGAGCGCGCGCGACGGCTTTGAATGCAGCCTCAGCGATGTGGTGGCTGTTGAAGCCGTGCAACTGGTCGATATGCAGCGTGATGCCGCCATGGGTGCTGAGCGCCTGAAAGAACTCACGCACCAGTTCGGTGTCAAACGTGCCGATCTTGGGTGTCGGCAGATCCACGTTCCAGATCAGGAACGGACGGCCCGACAGGTCCAGCGCACAGCGCACCTGCGCGTCATCCATGGGCAGGTGACACTCGCCATAGCGACGGATGCCCTTCTTGTCGCCCAAGGCCTGCGTCAGAGCCTGACCCAACGCGATTCCGGTATCCTCAACGGTGTGGTGATCGTCGATGTGATAATCGCCCTTCGCACGGATCGTCATGTCGATCAGCGAATGCCGCGCCAGCTGGTCCAGCATATGATCGAAAAACCCGACGCCGGTCTGGTTGTCATAGGTGCCGGTGCCGTCCAGATTGACCTCGACCGAGATCTCAGTCTCGGCGGTCTGACGGCTGATCTTTGCGCTGCGCATGGGCGAATTCCTTTTGCTACAGGCGCGCTTATAGACGGGGATGGCAGGGCTTATCCAGACCGCGCGTCGCATTCATCGCAAACTGTTGCAGGGGATTGCGCCGGGCCTTGACCCGTGCCAGCCTGCTTGCAACACGAACCAACAAGGCTTGGCCCATGTCCACCTGCGTTTTCATCCAGATTCGCTGCAAACCCGGCACCACCTATCAGGTCGCCGAAGAGATCGCCCTGCGCGAAATCCACTCCGAACTCTACTCGACCAGTGGTGAATACGATCTGCTACTGAAACTCTACATCCCCTCAACCGAGGATGTGGGGCATTTCATCAACGAAAACCTGCTGGTGATTCCCAATATCGAACGATCTCTTACAACAATGACGTTCAAGGCCTTCTAGCCCAGTTCGAACGTCGTGACGCCGTAAATGCGGTTCAGGTCGATATCAGGCTCGTGGCTGGAATACATACGGGCTGTTTCAAGAACTTTTCCCAATCCCAGCTGCGTTGCCATTGCTAGGGCGGCCGTGTTTGGCTGAGGTATGTCGATGAACACCTCTTGCCCGTGATGATCGCTCGGAACGGCTGCCAACAGGCTGGCCAGCAGCGCCTGTGCGATTCCAACATCATCAGCAAACAAAGGCCCGACTTTGTACCCCGAATGGCAAGGCCTCAACGTACCATAGCCCTTGATGCGGCCATTTTCGGTATAAACGCGCGAGATATGACCCGGGGCGCCCAGCCAGTTTTGCAGGAACGCATCGCGTGGGGCAGGGAACAGCTTGCGGTCATAAACCGTGAGGGCATCTGAGGCGCTGCTCAGCGGCGCGACCCCATTACCCAGAACCTGGCCCAGCTGTGGCAATAGATCCCCAATCTGCGCACCGAAACGGAAATTGTTGTAGGCGAAGGTGAAGCCGGATTTGCGGTAATTGTCTTGCTGTTCGACTACGCCATCCAATCCCATATTGCGCCCTTCGCAATGGGCATATGCGTGTTGTGCCAGCGTCCATCCGTGGCCCGAACCTCGATACTCAGGCCGGACGATGTGGGACCCTAGAAAGGAAAACGCGTCGTCATAGTTCACAGCGGACACAGATGCGATCATCGTGTCATTCAAAAACCCACCCATATAACCGTCAGGATCGGTAGAGCGAAAACACTCGGCATCGCGCAGGCCGGGGTTCCACCCTTCCTGATCGGCCCAATTGACCGCGTGTCTCAATTCGTCGTGGGTTAAACTGCGAATAACGTAATCTGACATGGTAAAATCCTGAACTCGGTAACGTGCGCAGCATGGCGCAACATCCGTCAGGACGCCAGTAATGTTTAGGAAACAGACCGTATCTGGAGCGGGCGAGGCGATTCGAACGCCCGACCCTAACCTTGGCAAGGTTATGCTCTACCCCTGAGCTACGCCCGCATCAGATACATATATTTTGGTCCTAAGACCTCTCAATGGAGCGGGCGAGGCGATTCGAACGCCCGACCCTAACCTTGGCAAGGTTATGCTCTACCCCTGAGCTACGCCCGCGCCGTTGAGTGAGGAGGGATGTATAAATTCCCACGCGAGGCTGCAAGCGGAAAAACACAAAAAGATGGAAAAATCTTTCGACGGAAATCTGCGCGCCACGCGTTCAACATACAGAACAGTTGATAAACAAGAAGGCTTGGACAGAGGACATGGCACATATTTCAGACATCAAGATGGCTTTGCTGGCAGCGCTAATCATGCTGACAACCGTGATCTGCGCGCGGGATGAGGACAAAGTGGTCGATCTTGACCCCGTCCTAACGCCCGCTCCGTTGATTGAGACACGGATTTTGATGGGATAAGGGCTGCTTGCGCTCAGGTGGCCATGAAAAGATTTGCCAGTGCTGCGATCAGTATGGCCGCGAAGGTCAGAAGCATTCCAATCTGACGCAGAATCACGATCTGAGGGCTGCGGCCAAATCCATAGGCGTGCAAAACGCGCCCGGCCAGCAAAGACAGTCCCAATAGGTTCAGCAATAGCCCCCCGGCACCTTGCAGTTCCGCCATCACGATCAGCAATAGGGCAAAGGGCGTATATTCGACAAAATTGGAATGCGTCCGAATGGCCTTGAGCATGTCCGGACTGCCGCCATCCCCATAGGAAATCTTGTCGCTGCGCCGCTGACCGATGACTCGGAAGCTGAGTACGACATAGAGAATGGCCAGCAAGGCGGCATAAATCGGGGTGATGGACAGCATAGGTAGCCTCGTTCAAGTCATGGATAAGGCCGCGCTATTGACTGCGCGGATCGCAAGACACTAGCCGGTTTTGGTGTCTGTTCCAGTTTGTTTGCCGCGCCCAAACGTGACCTTGCGGAAGCTTGGGCCAAATTTTGCCGCAGTTTCGTCAGATTTAAATTCGATCCTATTCAAATGCGTTGTTTTGCACATGCAATTCGATGGCGGCTGCTGTCATCGGAGAAAGGGATAGGTGAAAGCAATGAAACGAGTTTTGAAGATCACGCGCGTATTTGCGACGTCATTGATGCTGGTTGGGGCGGCCAGTTTTGTGGCGGTTGTTGCCGCACCTGAAATGGCGATTGCCAAGAACGGTAACGGCGGTGGCAATGGCAATGGTGGCGGTAACGGCAATAGCGGCGACAAGGGGAATGGCGGTGCCGGCGCCAGTGGAAAGTCAGCGGACAAAAGTGCCAAAGGTGCTGGTGGATCTGGCAAGAAAGCGACCGGAACCGGCAAAGGGTTGATGGCCAAACTGGGCCTCAAGAAAGACAAAAAACAAACCACTGCCAAGGCATCCGGTCAGAAAAAACCGGGCTTTGTTAAGTCATTTGAGAAACTCGTGACAGGGAAGAAGGCCAAGCCGGTTGCGACGTCGAAAACCCGCGTAACGAAGCTTGTCGATGAAGAGACCGCGCCGAATAAGCATGGCAAGGTCGCCTCGGAGCTCAAAGGGCTCAATGCTGCACATGCCAGCCAGACTGCACTGATGAACGCAGCCCCGAACAGTATGCCGGGCAAGCTGTATTCTTAATCAGCAAAGCGTTCTGGGATACCCGGATGCTACGGCGGCGCTAGAGGATAGCCAGGCCGAATTGTCTGATTTGCAAGATCTGTCAGACGCGCAGATTCAAGAGCAATATGCGCCCACCGAAGAAGAGGCGGCGCAGGGGATCACTGCGGAAGATAAGTATAACGAAGCGCTTGCCGAGGCTGAGCAGGCAGTGACCGATGCTGAAACAACGCTGGCCGAGGCTGCAGAGCCGCAAGAGGCGTTTGACACGCTGACCGGCGGTCGGGAATTGTCTGTGGATGCGATGAACGAGTTGCATGATCTTCTGGGTCTACCGGACCCCGAAGAGGTCGACGACACCACTGCGGATGCAGGTTCAGACGTGGAAACAGAAGAAGTTGCTGACGGCTGAACGCGCATCCAAGGCGGGTAAAAAAGGCGCGCAATTTGCGCGCCTTTTTGTTTTTATTCCAACTCGATCAGCAGGTCTTTGGCATCAATCTGACCACCGGGCTGGATATGTACGGCCTTGACCGTTGCGTCACGCTCGGCGTGGATGCCAGTTTCCATTTTCATCGCCTCGATTGTCAGCAGCATGTCGCCTTCCTTGACCTGCTGACCTGCGGTTACGGCGACCGTCGCAACCACACCGGGCATCGGTGCGCCCACGTGATCGGCGTTGCCTGGCTCGGCCTTGGGCCGGGCCTGCGTGGTCGACGTCACCATGCGGTTTGGCACCCGGATCACGCGTGGCTGACCGTTGAGTTCAAAGAAGACTTTGACCTCTCCGTTCTCATCAGTTTCACCGATGGCCTGGCACCGGATTTCCAGCGTTTTGCCGGGGTCGATTTCCGCCGTGATCTCTTCACCCGGTTCCATGCCGTAGAAGAAGGTGCGCGTTGGCAGGGTGCGGACCGGGCCATAGACCCGATGGCGTCCCATATAGTCCAAGAAGACCTTGGGATACATCAGATACCCGTTCAGGTCCTCATCATCGACCTCTTTGCCCTCAAGCTGCGTGGACAGTTCAGCGCGGGTGGCTTCCAGATCGACCGGAGGGACATCCTTGCCGGGGCGTTCTGTGTTGGGGGCCTCGTCCTTCAACACCTTTTTGATGATCGTGTCGGGGAAACCGCCCGGAGGCTGACCCAGATTGCCGCGCATCATGTCGATGACCGAGTCCGGGAAGGCCACATCGGTCGACGGGTTTTCCACGTCCGAACGGCTGAGACCCTGGCTGACCATCATCAGTGCCATGTCGCCCACAACCTTCGACGACGGCGTCACCTTCACGATGTCACCGAACATCTGGTTTACGTCGGCATACATCTGCGCAACCTCGTGCCAGCGCTCTTCCAGGCCAAGGCTGCGTGCCTGCGCCTTGAGGTTGGTGAACTGACCACCTGGCATTTCGTGCAGATAGACCTCGGATGCCGGGGCTTGCAGGCTGGATTCAAACGCCGCGTATTGGCCGCGAAC
This sequence comes from Ruegeria sp., assembly GCF_965221235.1. GTDB lineage: Bacteria > Pseudomonadota > Alphaproteobacteria > Rhodobacterales > Rhodobacteraceae > Ruegeria. The sequence goes on along the minus strand of NZ_CBDCRS010000004.1, from coordinate 565,978 downwards.
GGCTTCGAAATAATCGCTGATCTCGCGGATTGCCTTGATGTCCAGCCCGGTGTCACGCTCGGTATGGCGCAGGGCTTCGACCACGGTGCCCAGCGTTGCTTGGCTGGTGTTACCCGAGAAGCTGTCCATCGCGCAGTCTACCGCGTCGACGCCTGCCTCAGAGGCCGCCAAAATGGTCGCGCTGGCGATACCAGCGGTGTCATGCGTGTGGAAGTGGATCGGCAGCCCGACCTCTTCTTTCAGCGCGCGGATCAGAATGCGGGCCGAGGCAGGTTTCAGCAGACCGGCCATATCTTTCAGACCCAGCACATGCGCACCTGCGTCGCGCAGCTCTTTCGCCATGCCGACATAGTATTTCAGGTCGTACTTGGCGCGATCCGGGTCGAGGATATCGCCGGTATAACAGACAGTACCCTCACAGATTTTGCCGTTCTCGACCACGGCGTCCATGGCAACGCGCATATTTTCGACCCAGTTCAGCGAGTCGAACACGCGGAACACGTCGATGCCCTTGGCGGCCTGACGCACGAATTCCTGCACCACGTTGTCGGGGTAATTGGTGTAGCCAACACCGTTGGCCCCGCGCAGCAGCATCTGAGTCATCAGGTTTGGCATCGCCTCGCGCAAGTCACGCAAACGTTGCCACGGGCATTCCTGCAAGAAACGGTAGGCCACGTCGAAAGTCGCACCGCCCCAGCATTCGACCGAGAACAGCTGCGGCAGGTTTGCGGCATAGGTCGGCGCTACTTTGATCATGTCGATCGAGCGCATCCGGGTGGCCAACAACGACTGATGCCCGTCACGCATCGTGGTATCGGTGATCAGCAGCTGACGCTGTGCCTTCATCCAATCGGCAACGGCCTGCGGGCCTTTTTGCTCTAGCAGGTTGCGAGTGCCCATTTGAGGCTCGGCCTTGGGCGCAGGTGGCTTGGCCTCTTTGAGGTCAGCGCGCGGTTCGGGGCGATCCTTAGTTTCGGGATGCCCGTTCACGGTGATATCCGCGATATAGGTCAGAACCTTGGTGCCGCGGTCACGACGGCGCTTGAAAGTAAACAGGTCCGGCGTCGTGTCGATGAATTTGGTTGTGTATTCATTCGACAGGAAGGTCGGGTGCTTCAGCAGGTTGATGACAAAGTCGATATTTGTGCTGACACCGCGGATACGGAACTCGCGCAGGGCGCGGTCCATACGGGCAATCGCGGCCCCGGGCGTCGGAGCTTTGGCGGTGACTTTGGTCAGCAGTGAGTCATAGTACCGCGTGATCACGCCGCCCGCATAAGCCGTGCCGCCGTCCAAACGAATTCCCATACCGGTGGCCGAGCGATAGGCGGTGATGCGGCCGTAATCAGGGATGAAGTTGTTCTGCGGGTCTTCGGTGGTGATCCGGGTCTGCAACGCGTGGCCGGTCAAATGCACGTCGGCCTGGCTTGCGGCACCTGTGGCTTCGGCCAGGGATTTGCCTTCGGCAATCAGGATTTGCGCCTGAACGATGTCGATACCGGTGACTTCCTCGGTGACGGTGTGTTCCACCTGCACGCGCGGGTTCACTTCGATGAAGTAGAACTTGCCGGTTTCCATATCCATCAGGAATTCGACCGTGCCTGCGCATTCATAATTCACATGGGCGCAGATTTTACGGCCCAGCTCACAAATCTCGGCGCGCTGCTCTTCGCTCAGATACGGGGCAGGGGCGCGTTCCACGACTTTCTGGTTCCGACGCTGGACCGAGCAATCGCGCTCGTACAGGTGATATATCTCGCCGTGCTTGTCGCCCAGAATCTGCACCTCGACATGGCGGGCGCGGATGATCATCTTTTCCAGATAGCCTTCGCCATTACCAAAGGCCGCCTCGGCCTCGCGACGGCCTTCCAACACTTTTTCTTCCAGCTCGTCTTCCGAGCTGATCGGGCGCATTCCGCGCCCGCCGCCGCCCCAGCTGGCCTTGAGCATCAGCGGATAGCCGATTTCTTTTGCCTCGGCCCGGATTGCGTCCATGTCATCGCCCAGCACTTCGGTGGCCGGGATGACGGGAACACCGGCAGCGATAGCCACACGCCGTGCGCTGGCCTTGTCGCCCAAGGCACGCATCGTTTCGGCCTTGGGGCCGATAAATGTGATGCCGTTCTGGACACAGGCATCCACAAAATCCGGGTTCTCGGACAGCAGACCGTAACCGGGGTGAATGGCGTCTGCGCCACATTCCTTGGCCACGCGGATGATCTCGTCAATCGACAGATACGCCGCAACCGGCCCCATCCCCTCGCCGATGCGATATGCCTCGTCCGCTTTGAAGCGATGCAGGCCAAGCTTGTCTTCTTCGGCGAAGACAGCGACGGTGCGTTTTCCCATCTCATTGGCTGCGCGCATCACGCGAATAGCAATCTCGCCGCGATTGGCGATCAGGATCTTTTTGAAGTCGGTCATGTCAGGTCCCGGTCTTTATGGTTTGGCCGTGTTCATAGGCGGACAATACGCGTTCGTATATCAGTCGTTCTGGGTAGAACCGGCATGTTAACGCTCGCAAACGCCGCCTTTTTGGCGTGACCGTCTTACACACGCTGCATTGCAGCATCAACTTTTCTGATTACAGATGTGATATTTTGCAGATTGGGGAGGCCCAATTGCCCCATATTGGCGGCCATGTCCTGGCGCAGGATGTCTATGACATGTGCTGGGCCAGGCGCACCCAAAGCGCTGAGTCCATATAAGAAACCGCGGCCAAGCATGACAAAATCAGCGCCCAGAGCAAGCGCGCGCAGGACATCGAGGCCACCTTCGATACCACTGTCAAAAATCAGCGGCAGATTTGTTGCGGCCCTAAGTTGCGGAAGCATTTCAATACTGGCCGGAGCGCCATCAAACTGCCGCCCACCATGATTCGAGACCCAAATCGCGTCCACTCCGGTCTGTTGCAGCCGTTCGGCATCATCGGCGCGCATTACACCCTTAACAACAAATGGCCCGTCCCATGCGTCGCGCAGCCATTTGACATAGTCCATATCCGGCGAGGTGCGCAGCAGGTACCCGACATGTGCTGTGGGCGGCAGGGCGCTTTGGCCGTCGATATATTTGTCCAGCGTCCGCATACGTGGCATCCCGTTCCGAGCCATACCGATTGCCCATGTCGGACACAGGGCGATCTGTGCCAGCAGCTGCGGGGTCAACCGCGGAGGGTTTGTAAGCCCCGAACGAACCTGCCGTTCCCGTCGGGATGCCACCGGAACATCAACCGTCAGCACCAGCGTCGAGAACCCCGCTGATCTGGCGCGGTTCAGAATGTCGATTCGAATGTCGGGGTCTTTCGGAGGATAGAGCTGAAACCAGGCATTTTGCCCGATATGCGGGGCCAGGTCTTCGGGGCTTTGGCTTGCTACTGTTGAAAGCGTGTAGGGAAGGCCAGCCTCTGCCGCAGCACGTGCCAGCAGCTTTTCCGCGTCGGGCCAGATCAGGCCCGACATTCCAATCGGCGCAGTGCCAAAGGGCAGGGGATAGTCCTGCCCAAGGAACTGAATCCCGGTATCGCACTCGATGGGGCCATGCAGGATAGAAGGCAAGAATTTGACTTCGTCCAGCGCGGTCCGATTGCGCTTTAGGGTAATTTCTGCCCCGGTGCCTGACTCCAGATATTCCCAGACGAAACGCGGCAATCTGCGCCGCGCGCGCAGCTTGAGATCTGCAATTCCGGGATATGCGGTGTGCAGGTCCATAAGGATTGATCCAACCTGCACTGCGATTCTGCAAGTTTTTCAAGCCGCTGTTGCCGGAGGCGAAGTTGTGGCCGTTTGATCCGCGGGTGCCCCTGATACCCCGGATCGTGGTGCCTCGGCGATCGGGCCTTTTGCGACCTGCACCTGGTTCCGACCCTTGTCCTTTGCCATATACAAAGCGTCATCCGCCGCACGCATCAGGTCTTGTGGCATGGTGCCGTGGGCGGGGTAATGTGCCACTCCGACCGAGATCGTGATACGTGGCAAGGCCTTCTCGCCATAGCGCACCGACACCGCTTCGACAGCCTGCCGCAGCTGTTCCGCGCGGGTCATCGCATCCGCTGGGGTATTGTCCGGCAAGATCAGCATGAATTCCTCACCGCCGATGCGGCAGGCGACTTCATCCCGGTCACAGCCTTGCTCCAGCGCCGAGCCAACGGCGCGCAAGACCATGTCCCCAGCATCATGCCCGTGAGTGTCGTTGAACTTTTTGAAATGGTCCACATCGACCGCGATCAGGCTGAGCGGAGCGCCGCTCTGCTGGCTCCGGCTTATGGATTTGCGCAGAGTCTCAGTCATGTGGCGACGATTGAACAGCCCAGTCAGCGGGTCGCGGACGGACTGGTCATGCAACTGATCGCGCATCCGCACATTCGCAATCGCCATGCTGATCTGTTCGGCGCAAAGCTGAGCCAGTTTCTTGCTAGCATGAAACTCTTCGTCGCTGCCCTCATGCGCGCGCAGATGCAGCAGACCGACCGTTTCGCCATGGGCCAGAATGGGAAAGCAGAAATAGGGGCGACCGTCATGGGGTTCGGCATGCTCGCAGACAAAGTCGATCTCGGACGCGCCATATTCATAGGTTCGACCCCGGCGCAGACCCCAACAGCCCTCGGGGTGGATATGCGCCTTGTGCGTACCGCCATTCCAGCTGGCACAGCCATCCAGCACATCGCGCGAGTTGGAATAAACATAAACGCTGCCCTCCGCCTCTGGCAGGATGTGGGTCATAAAGCGTGAGACCATGTCGAAAAGCTCGTCCAGAGACCGACTGGATTGCAGCCATTCGTTCAACTCGCCCAGCAAGCGTACCTCGCGTGCAAGACGCAACTGATCATCCATCAGTTCTCGCTCTTTTGAGGCCCGCGCGCGCAGGTTGCGCACCTGACGTCGGTTGGTGCGGAAGATCACCAGCGTTACCGCCGACAGAGCCAGCAACGCAACTCCGCTGAGGATGGCCAAAGATAGCCGCACCCTGTTGATGAAAAGATTCCGAACCATTGTGATGTCCGAATAGAATTCAATCGCACCCAGAAACTGCCCTTCGCGGATAACCGGAGTATAGATTTCGGCCACATGGCGGGTTTGCGGCCCGGCGGCCTCCAGCAACTCACCGTCGATATTATCGACTTCCGTGAGCGGTTTCTCTTCATGTTTGTAGAAAATGTTCCCCTTGCCGATGACGTCTTTGAAATACGTCTTGGAGTTGATCCCACCTACGTCCGTAGCCCGAGTTGACCAGAAAACCCGCCCGGCGTTGTCGAACAATTTAAACCGATATATGTCGGAGGTGGCGGGCAGCAGTTCCAGAAACTCAGTGTCATGGCCGTTTACATTGCCGGTGCGGAACGTGGCATCAACGTCTTCGAGATGTGATACGACCTGCCGGTTCAGTTGCGTCGCTGCGTGGCGCAAGTCAGATTCGAGCATTCGGTCGACCACCGGGGCGGGGATCGCGTATATGCACCAGCCTGACAGAGCTGTCAGCGCCCCCATTGTTAGAACCACACCTGCAAGTTTCATCCGGGACGCCATGCCCGATTCACCAAGTTTCATCATTTTCGCGCTCCCACAGCTTTGGCCTCAACATCAGAAACAAGCTTTTACAGAGGGTTAATAAGCGCGGGTTACGTGCAGACAAAATCGGTCGAATTGACCAGATCGGCTGCAAAACCCGTCAAAAATATTACGCGAACAAGCCGTGAACAAACCCTTTCCCTTGGCGCGTATCCGGCGTAGTTTGTGAGGATGAGCAGTTTCGACGAAATGGACGCCTTCGAGGGCGCATCGCTGTCGGCGCGGGCAATGGCCGCGCGCCCTTCGCCTTATCTGGATGAATTGAATCCGGCGCAACGCGACGCGGTTGAACGGTTGGATGGACCGGTCCTGGTGCTGGCCGGGGCTGGCACGGGCAAGACCAAGGCATTGACGGCCCGGATTGCACATCTTCTTAGCACGGGGCGGGCGCGCCCGAACGAGATTCTGTCGGTGACGTTCACCAACAAAGCCGCGCGAGAGATGAAGGATCGTGTTGGCCGTCTGTTGGGGCAACCTGCCGAGGGGATGCCTTGGCTGGGCACGTTCCATTCGATCTGCGTCAAGCTGCTGCGCCGTCACGCGGAACTAGTCGATTTGAAATCCAACTTCACCATCTTGGATACCGACGACCAGCTACGCCTGCTCAAGCAGCTGATCCAGGCCGCCAATATCGACGACAAACGCTGGCCCGCGCGGATGCTGGCCGGGATCATTGACGACTGGAAAAACCGAGCGCTGACGCCCGACAAGGTGCCAGCTGCGGATGCCGGGGCCTATAACAATAAGGGGATTGAGCTTTACGCCCAATACCAGACCCGCCTGCGCGAACTGAACGCAGTGGATTTTGGCGACCTGCTTCTGCACATGGTCACGATCTTTCAGACCCATCAGGACGTGTTGGAGCAATATCAGCGCTGGTTCCGCTATATTCTGGTGGACGAATATCAGGATACCAACGTCGCCCAATACCTCTGGCTGCGTTTGCTGGCCGGGGCGCACAAGAACATCTGCTGCGTGGGCGACGATGACCAGTCGATCTATGGCTGGCGCGGGGCCGAAGTGGGCAACATCCTCCGGTTCGAAAAGGATTTTCCGGGCGCATATGTCGTGCGGTTGGAACAGAACTACCGCTCAACTCCGCATATTCTGGCCGCTGCATCGAATGTTATTCGTGGTAACGAAAGCCGTTTGGGCAAAGAGCTTTGGACCGATGCTGAAGACGGTGAGAAGGTCCGCCTGATCGGCCATTGGGACGGTGAGGAAGAGGCCCGCTGGATCGGTGAAGAGATCGACGCGATGCAGGGCGGGACGCGCGGTGTGCGTCCGATCGGGTTGGACGAAATCGCCATCCTAGTCCGCGCTTCGCACCAAATGCGCGCGTTTGAAGATCGGTTCCTGACGATTGGTCTGCCTTACAAAGTAATCGGCGGCCCTCGGTTCTATGAGCGGATGGAGATTCGCGATGCCATGGCCTATTTTCGGTTGGTGGTCAGCCCCGGAGACGATCTGGCGTTTGAGCGGATCGTGAATACGCCAAAGCGGGGCTTGGGCGACAAGGCGCAGCAGACGATTCAGGTGACGGCGCGCGAGAATGGGGTGTCGCTGGTCGATGGGGCTCGGATCGCGGTTGATAGTGGGCTGATCAAAGGTAAAGGCGGCAAGGCCCTGCGCGAGTTGATCGACGGGTTAGCTCGCTGGAATGCGATGACACGCGGACCTCGGATTGAGGTGGATGATGAGTCGGTGATTGATGATGGTGCGCCTTTACGGTTCGGAGAGCCTGAGGTCTCGCATATCGAACTGGCGCAGATCATTCTGGACGAATCCGGCTATACTGCCCACTGGCAGAATGAAAAAACGCCCGAGGCTCCGGGTCGGCTGGAGAACCTCAAGGAATTGGTCAATCAACTCGACAATTTCGAGAACCTGCAAGGGTTTCTTGAGCATGTCAGCCTGGTCATGGACAACGAGCAAGAAGGCGACGGGGCCAAAGTCTCAATCATGACGCTGCACGCGGCCAAGGGGCTGGAGTTTCCCGCGGTGTTCCTACCGGGGTGGGAGGACGGGCTGTTCCCCTCGCAGCGGTCGATGGACGAATCCGGAATCAAGGGCCTCGAGGAAGAGCGGCGTCTGGCTTATGTGGGCATCACTCGCGCAGAAGAGGTCTGTACGATATCCTTCGCCGCCAATCGGCGCGTATTCGGGCAATGGCAGAATGCGATGCCGTCGCGGTTTATCGACGAGTTGCCAGAAGATCATGTGGAGGTGCTGACGCCTCCGGGGCTGTATGGCGGTGGTCAGCCGACGACCGGTATCGAAACCCGCGCGGCTGAGGCGAATGTCTACAATTCGCCCGGCTGGAAGCGGATGCAGGCGCGGCAGGGGCAGTACGGAACGTCTCAGCCTCGTGAAAGCCGTAACACAGTGATCGACGCGACAGCCTTGGCCAGCTTCACATTGGGCGAACGAGTGTTCCATCAGAAGTTTGGCTATGGCGCGGTGATCGGAATCGAAGGCGACAAGGTCGAAGTCGATTTTGACAAGGCGGGAACCAAGAAGGTTGTCTCGCGCTTCTTGTCTGCCAAAGACGACGTGCCGTTCTAAAGCCCTTCGACCAGAACCATATTTGCCGTCGCTGTGCGGTGCCGGATTTTGGCCAGCGCAACGTAATCGGGGTCGTCCTTCCACGCCTTAGCGGCCTCCAGCGACGGAAATTCCATCAGAACGATGCCGTTCTCCGCCCACGTGCCTTCGATGACGTCCACCGGTTTGGATGAGACCGTCAACAAACGCCCTCCGTGGCGGTCAAAGATCGGCATGAAGCCTTCAAGGTATTCCTGATACCCGTCCGGGTCGTGAATCGAAATCTGCGCGATGAAATAGGCGGCCATTGGAAGCTCCTGACAATCCATTCGGGCCTCTATCCTACAATCCTGCACCTGAAAAACAAAAACGGCGGTTCCCAGGGAGGAGGAGAGGGAACCACCGTTCTTTTCAACATCAGGGCAGGGAGGAGGAGAGCCCTGATGTATCCGAACCCGGGTTTGATCCCGGTATGTGCAAGTCGCGGCGACGTCAGGGAGGAGGAGAGACGTCGCCGCGCGCTTTCAACATCAGGACAGGGAGGAGGAGAGTCCCGATGTATCCGCTTCCGGGTTTGTTCCCGGTATCTGTAAGACGCGGCGACGTCAGGGAGGAGGAGAGACGTCGCCGCGCGCTTTCAACACCGGGAAAGGGAGGAGAAATACCCGGTGTGTCAGTGTCCGGCGTTCAGGGCCGGTATAAGTCGCGGCGATATCAGGGAGGAGGAGAGATATCGCCGCTGAAATACAGGTCCTAAAGGGAGGAGGAAGGACCTGATCTCGGTTATGTCGTTGCGCTTATTGCGCGGTGTATTCTTCGGCTGCCTGCATCGCCAGGCGACGGATCATCGAACGGTGCAGGCCCAGATCGGCCAGCTCACGGTTCGACAGTCCCGAAAGTTCGTTGACTGTACGGCGGTAGACGCGATATCGGGCAAATCGGGTCTTAGCGGCCTCGATCAGCGAAGCCAGGCCAGTTGCCGGAGCGCCTTTGAGCGCGGTCTGATGTGTAGCTGCAGCCATCTGCGTAACCCGATATAGTTTGTCTCTGCCGGTGTGTTCCGGCGTTTGCTTGAGAATGAAAATAGGCAAATGCTGCGATTGCACAATAGCCCATGTCGTCAATGCTGCTATGCAGCAATTGCATAGATATCAAAGCGTTGGGAATGTGTCTGCCAAATACCCTTTAAAATATGGCTGAAACGCCCTTCGCCGCTGTTACCGCAAACGTTTGCGAATTTGAGCGGCCACGAAATTGCTTCTTCTTTACGCGCCTTCTTTTGAAATTTGTGCGTTTTGCAATCTTGGGTCGAGCATCGACCTGAATGAATGCCGCAGGGAAGGTCACGGGAATTCATGGGCGGGGAATGGGCAGGGGCGCAGAAGTGCCGCCCTCTTAGCCGGGAGTGTGGTGATTCGGCGTTTGAATCAGCCTGTTTTTCACGTTGCGATACAGAATCCATGAAAAACTCAAAGTTTTTTGGGAAAGCATGGGATAAACTGATCGATCAGAAAATCATCTATATATGGTATCACTGATTCCAGAATAGCCCAATTATGGTATCGTAAACTTGGTTTGCATCCGCTCTTCGGTAGAATATGATTGAGTAAGGGTAGTGAGTCGGCGAAATTTATAGTTGATTTCCATGAATTCCCATGTCATCCCTTAATCATCCGATGAGGACGAGGCACATGGGGCGCCAAACGACCCCGAACCAACAAAAACAGGTTTCATACAGGCATCTCGCTTTCATCACTCAAGAGATCCGGCGCGCGGGCGAGCAGACATCCCCCCAGGTGGCGCGCGCAGCTGGACATCCCGCAGAGCGGGTCAATGCGGCGGGTTGATCAGTGGCAGCAGATCAACCCGCCGTTTTTCATCCGGGGGGACGTGAGATTTAGGTGGGGCGCAAGCGAAAGGGACAGTCGTCTTGGCGCGCAGGTTTAGAGGTGAAAGCCACCATAAGGTGGACACGAAGGGCAGGGTCTCGATCCCGGCCCTGTTTCGCCGTGTGCTTGAAGCCTCTGATGCCAATTGGCAGCCCGGTGACAATCCCGAATTGGTGATTGTATACGGCGGCCAGAACCGCAAATACCTTGAATGCTATTCGATGGAGGCGATCGACGAGGTCGATGCCAAGATCGACGCTCTGCCGCGCGGCTCGACCCAACGCAAGATGCTGCAACGCATGTTCCATGGTCAGTCTTTCCCAACGACGGTAGATGAAACCGGGCGTCTTGTTCTGCCTGCGAAGCTGCGTGAAAAGATCGGCCTTGAGAAAGAGGCGTTCTTCATTGCCGCCGGTGACACGTTCCAGATATGGAAGCCCGAGACCTATGAGGCCGAGGCCCTGTCTGACGCGGAAGAATGGAACGAGGAATACCCTGAGGACTTCGATCCGATGCAATTCCTCGACGGATCCGGGGCGTAACGGCATGGCCGGCGCTGAGACCCCTTCCGACAAACCTCATATCCCTGTTCTGCTGCGTCCGTTGCTGGCCGCCGTGGCGCCGATCTCTGGCGTTTGGCTGGATGGGACCTTTGGGGCTGGCGGGTATACGCGTGGTTTGCTGGAGGGAGGGGCTGATAAGGTTATCGGCGTGGACCGCGACCCGCTTGCCTTTGAGATGGCGGCGGATTGGGCTGGCGATTATGGCGACCGGCTGGTGATGCAGCCCGGTGTGTTCTCGCGTATGGACGAATATGCGCAGGACCTGGACGGGGTGGTATTGGATCTGGGCGTGTCCTCAATGCAGCTGGATCAGGCCGAGCGCGGATTTTCCTTCATGAAAGACGGCCCGCTGGATATGCGGATGAGCCAGGAAGGCGAAAGCGCTGCTGATTTGGTGAACACGGCGACCGAGGCACAACTGGCCGATATCCTATTCCATTACGGGGAAGAGCGCGCCAGCCGCCGAATCGCGAAAGCTATCGTGAAAGCGCGGGCTGATGAGCCCATCACCACGACACTGCGTCTGGTTGAGATCATCGAATCTTGCCTGCCGCGTCCAAAGCCGGGGCAATCGCACCCTGCAACACGCAGCTTTCAGGGGCTGCGGATCGCAGTGAACGCGGAATATGAAGAACTATTCCAAGGCCTTATGGCTGCTGAGCGGGCATTGAAACCCGGTGGGCAACTGGCTGTTGTGACGTTCCACTCGATTGAAGACCGGATGGTCAAAAGGTTCTTTCAATCTCGGGCTGGCAAGACCGGGCGGGCCAACCGCTATGCGCCCGAGATGGAACAGGAACTGCCGCAATTCAAACTCAAAACCCGCAAGGCTGTGGGGCCGGATGAGCAGGAATTGCAGGAAAACCCGCGCGCGCGCTCGGCCAAGCTGCGCGTCGCGGTGCGGACTGAGGCTCCGGCGGGGGAAATTGATGCCCGTGCCATTGGGATGCCGCAAGTAGGGGGAAGAGCGAAATGAAGAGTATTTTGTATGTGTTGACTGCTCTGTCCGTGTTCGGGCTGGCGCTTTGGGCGTATCAGGAGAATTACCGGACCCAGCAAGTGGTAAAAGAAACCCAGAAGCTACAGCGAGAGATCGGTATGGCGCAGGTGCGGCTGGCCGTTCTGAACGCGGAATGGGCTTATTTGAACCGTCCCGACCGCTTGCGCGAACTGGCCGACCTGAACTTTGAACGTCTGGGCCTGCTGCCGCTGCGGGCCGAGCAATTCGGTCGCGCCGATCAGATTGCCTATGCCGAAGACCCGGACCTGCCCATCGTTGATCCAATTGAGTTGCAGGCCATCACCAGCACGCAGGCGTTGGGCGAGGTGCAGATCCCATGACCCGCACGCCTCTGCGCCCTCTGGCCCGTATCCTTGACGCGCGCGCGCGGGGTGAGAACCCCAAAGCGATTGAGCGCGAGAATATCCGCCAGCGCCACGAAGACATGAAGGACCGCGCCCGCGCCCGCGCCGAGGGGCGTCTTTTGGTGTTGGGGCTGTTCTTTTTCTGTGCCTTCTCGGTGGTGGGTGTCCGCATGGGCATGTTGGCCACGTCCGAGGCGCAAGAACCGCTGGCTTCCGCACCAGGTGCGGCGATTGCCATGCAGCGCGCCAATATCGTGGACCGTGAGGGGCGCATTCTGGCGACCAATCTGGATACCTATTCGGTTTACGCTCAACCGCCATTGATGATCGATCCGATCGCTGCGGCTAACCAGTTGGTGGCGATCTTCCCCGATCTGGATAAAGAGCGTCTGGTCAAGGACTTCACTGGCAACCGCAAGTTCCTGTGGATCAAGAAGCGCATCTCGCCCGAACAGAAACAAGCGGTGCATGACATCGGCGATCCGGGAATCCTGTTTGGCCCGCGCGAAATGCGTCTGTACCCCAATGGCCGACTGGCTGCGCATATTCTGGGCGGCTCTGGCTTTGGTCGTGAAGGCGTGAGTGCCGCCGAAGTTATCGGCGTGGCAGGGGTTGAAAAGCAGTTCGACGACTACTTGCGCGACCCCGCCAATGGAAACAAACCGCTGGAACTTTCGCTGGACCTGACCGTTCAGGCGGCGGTCGAGCAGGTACTTTACGGTGGCATGAAGATCATGAACGCCAAGGGTGCCTCGGCGGTACTGATGAACGCGCACACGGGTGAGGTGGTTTCGGCTGCGTCTTTGCCGTCGTTTGATCCGAATGATCGCCCGCGCCCGCCGACATCGGGGTTTGATCCGTCCGATAGCCCGCTGTTCAACCGCTATGTGCAGGGCGTTTATGAGCTGGGTTCGGTATTCAAGATTTTCACCGCAGCGCAGGCGGTTCAGTTGGGGTTGGTGAATTCCGAGACCATCATCGACACATCTGGTCCGATGCGGATCGGGCGGTTCCCGATCGGTGAGTTTAACGGCAAGAACTACGGCAAGATCAGCGTGGCAGACGTGATCGTCCACAGCTCGAACCGGGGTACGGGGCGTTTGGCGCTGCAAATCGGTGCAAGGCGTCAGCAGGATTTCCTTGAGGCGCTGGGCATGTTCGAAGCCACCCCGTTCGAAATTGTCGAGGCTGCCGGCGGCGCGCCGCTCAAGCCCAAGAAATGGGGTGAGTTGAGCACCGTGACCATTTCCTATGGCCACGGGTTGTCGACCAGCCCAATGCACCTGGCTGCGGGATACGCGGCAATTGCAAATGGCGGGCATTATGTCAGCCCAACGATCCTGCGGAAGAATGGCCCTCAATACGGGCCGCGCGTCATGTCGCAAAGCGCGGCAAAGCAGGCGCAGAGCATGCTACGCAAGGTGGTCACGGATGGAACGGCCAGTTTTGGTGATGTGGCGGGGTATGATGTGGCGGGCAAGACCGGCACCGCAGACAAGCCCAAGCCGCGCGGCGGGTATTATGATGACAAGGTTATCGCGACCTTTGCAACCATCTTCCCGGCGTACGACCCGAAATATGTGCTGATCGTAACGCTGGATGAGCCCTCCATCGTGGCTTATGGCGAAAAGCGCCGTACGGCGGGGTGGACGGCGGTTCCTGTGGCCGCTGAATTGATCGGGCGGATTGCGCCACTGTTGGGTCTGCGTCCACGGCTTGAGCCTGAGGCGGGCGCTGCTATAACCCTGACCTCGAATTAGGCTGTCCAGAAAGAAGGTGGGTCATGGGCACAAGGACGAAAACACTCAGCCAACTGGCCCTGACCGCACGAGGTGGCGCGAACCCCGACATTAGGGGCCTGACCGTAGATAGCCGCGAGGTGAAGGACGGCTACCTGTTCGCAGCCCTTCCCGGCGCCCGCGTGCATGGCGGAGAGTTCATCCAGTATGCCCTGCGCATGGGGGCAGCCGCGATCCTGACCGATGCCGAGGGTGCAGAAATCGCCGCTGCGGAGCTGGCGAATTCGGACGCTGCGCTGATCGTTGTCGAAGACCCGCGCCAATCGCTCGCCGGATGCGCAGCATTGTGGTTTGGCACGCAGCCGCAGACCATCGTGGCCGTTACAGGGACCAACGGAAAAACATCGGTGGCGACTTTTGTGCGCCAGATTTGGACAGAGCTTGGTCATGCCGCTGTCAATCTCGGCACTACGGGCGTCGAGGGCGCATGGACTGCTCCGTTGGCGCATACGACACCCGAGCCGATCACCCTGCATCGCTGTCTGGCCGAAGCAGCCGAGAACGGCGTGACCCATGCCGCGATGGAGGCTTCGTCGCACGGTCTGGAACAGCGTCGGCTGGATGGTGTGCATCTGACCGCTGCTGGTTTTTCGAATTTCACGCAGGACCATCTGGACTATCACGAGACGTTCGAGGCCTATTTCGCCGCCAAGGCCGGGTTGTTCGACCGCGTACTGCCGCAGGACGGCACGGTTGTGATCAATATGAGCGATCCCAAGGGCGCCGAGGTTCACAAAATAGCCGAAGCGCGAGGGCAGAACATCCTGACTGTCGGGTTGGGCGATGCTGACTTATGCCTGATGAACCAACGCTTTGACGCCACCGGGCAAGATCTGCGGTTTTCGTGGCTGGACCAGGTTTTCCAGACCCGTCTGAACCTGATCGGAGGCTTTCAGGCCGAGAATATCCTGCTTGCGTGTGGTCTGGTTATCGCGGCGGGTGAAGAGCCTGAGCGCGTGTTCGAAACATTGCCCCACCTGACGACCGTCCGGGGCCGCATGCAATTGGCGGCCACGCGTGAAAACGGTGCGGCCGTGTTCGTCGACTACGCCCATACACCGGATGCTGTTGCGACGGCGCTCAAAGCGCTACGGCCGCATGTGATGGGGCGGTTGATCGCCATCATCGGTGCAGGCGGGGATCGCGATGCGACCAAGCGTCCGCTGATGGGGCAGGCTGCCGCCGAGAATGCGGATGTGGTCTTTGTCACCGATGACAACCCGCGCACAGAGGATCCGGCGGCCATCCGCGCCGCCGTTATGCTCGGCGCGCCGGAAGCGACCGAAGTGGGCGACCGGGCCGAGGCCATCTTGCGCGGCATAGATGCGTTGCAACCTGGTGACGCGCTGCTGATTGCGGGCAAGGGGCATGAAACCGGCCAGACAGTCGGCGATCAGGTTTTGCCTTTTGATGACGTGGAGCAGGCCAGTATCAGTGTCGCCGCACTGGACGGGAGGGTCGCATGACGCTCTGGACCGCAGCCGAGGCTGCCGAGGCAACCGGCGGACGCGCCACGACCGACTGGTCCGTGAATGGCATATCCATCGACACCAGGACCCTCCAGCCCGGAGATTTGTTCGTGGCGCTTACAGCCGCACGGGACGGTCATGATTTCGTGGCGCAGGCGCTGGAAAAGGGCGCTGGTGCAGCACTGGTGTCGCGCATTCCTGAAGGCGTGGCAGAGGACGCGCCGTTGTTGATCGTTGAGGACGTGCAAACCGGGCTTGAGGCCTTGGGCATGGCGGGCCGTGCCCGCACAGAGGCGCGTGTGATCGGAGTCACCGGCAGTGTCGGTAAGACCTCAACCAAGGAAATGCTGTCCACCATTCTGGAAACGCAGGGCAAGACCCATGCCAGTGTCGCCAGCTACAACAATCACTGGGGCGTTCCGCTGACGCTGGCGCGGATGCCGCGCGATACCGAATTTGCTGTGATCGAGATTGGGATGAACCATCCGGGTGAGATTGCGCCTCTGGCCCGGCAGGCCCGTCCGCATGTGGCCTTGGTGACGACGGTGGCAGCCGTACACCTTGAGGCGTTCGAGTCGGTTGCTGGAATCGCGCATGAAAAGGCAGCCATTTTTGAAGGGCTGGAACCCGGTGGTGCAGCGATTGTGAACGCGGATACCGAACATGCGGATATTCTGCGTCAGACCGCACAAGATCACGGCGCCGGGATCGTTGATTTTGGCCGACAGGCCGCGGATTACCGACTGATCGAGGTGACGCAAGGGGGCAACTCGGTACATGCGAGTGCGGCAGTGGGGGATGCTTCGGTCACGTTTGATGTGCAGTCGGCGGGTACTCATTTTGCGATGAACGCGTTGGGCGCTTTGGCGGCCTGCGTCGAGATGGGCGTTGATTTGGAAGCGGCCATTGCTGGCCTGCGCAGATGGTCTCCGGTCAAGGGGCGCGGCGTGCGTGAGGTGCTGCCGCTGGCCTGCGGCGGTCAGATCGAGTTGCTGGACGACAGCTATAATGCCAACCCGACCTCAATGGAGGCCGCGCTGGATGTGCTGGCGGCCTCGCAGGGCGCGCGCCGGATCGCTTTTCTGGGCGACATGAAAGAGTTGGGCGCGCTGGAAGTCGCCATGCACGCGGGAATGGCCGATGTTCCCGCGATGGCGCAAATCGATCAGGTTCACTGCATCGGCCCGCTGATGAAGGCGCTACATGACGCACTGCCTGCGGATAAGCGTGGGCTGTGGGCTGAGACCAGCGCCGAGATGGCCGGCCACTTGCCAGAGTTGATCCGCGCAGGAGATACGGTGCTGGCCAAAGGCTCGCTGAGCATGGCGCTGGCGCAGATTGTTGACGGTTTGCGGAAAATGGGGCAAGGGGGCGCGCCTGCCCCATGATCGCCGTACGAGAAAGGTTTTGATATGCTCTATTGGTTGACCGCACTGTCGGACGGAGGGGATTTCTTTAACCTCTTTCGCTACATCACGTTCCGTGCGGGCGGGGCTTTTCTGACGGCGCTTGTCTTTGGCTTTATCTTCGGCAAGCCGCTGATCAACGTGCTGCGGCGCAAGCAGGGCAAGGGTCAACCGATCCGGGATGACGGTCCCGAAGGGCATTTTTCTAAAGCTGGAACCCCGACCATGGGCGGGCTGCTGATTGTGGGCGCGCTGGTGACATCGACGCTGATATGGGCACGGTTGGACAACCCTTATGTCTGGATGGTACTGTTCGTGACTTTGGCCTATGCGGCGATTGGCTTTGCGGACGATTACGCCAAGGTCTCGAAACAGAATACCAAGGGTGTGTCGAGCAAAATGCGGCTGGCGCTGGGGGTCATCATTGCAGCCCTCGCGTCGCTTTGGGCATCGCTTTATCACCCTGAAATGTTGCAGAACCAACTGGCTGTTCCGGTCTTCAAGGATACGTTGGTTAATCTTGGGGTCTTCTATATTCCGTTCTCGATTGTCGTCATCGTGGGGGCCGCCAATGCGGTCAATCTGACAGATGGGCTGGACGGTCTGGCGATTATGCCTGCGATGATCGCGGCGACGACCCTTGGGATCATTGCTTACGCGGTTGGTCGGGTCGACTTTACCGAATATCTGGATGTGCATTATGTGCCGGGAACCGGTGAAATCCTGATCTTTACCGCCGCCCTGTTCGGGGGCGGGTTGGGTTTTCTGTGGTACAATGCCCCGCCTGCCGCCGTCTTCATGGGCGACACCGGATCGCTGGCCCTGGGCGGCGCGCTGGGTGCGATTGCAGTAGCAACCAAGCATGAGCTGGTGCTGGCCGTGGTTGGCGGCCTGTTCGTGGTCGAAGCGCTGAGCGTGATCATCCAAGTGCTGTATTTCAAGCGCACCGGACGCCGGGTGTTCCTGATGGCTCCGATCCACCATCACTATGAAAAAAAGGGCTGGGCTGAGCCGACCATCGTGATCCGGTTCTGGATCATATCGCTGATTCTGGCGATGATCGGTCTGGCGACGTTGAAAGTCCGGTAAAACTCCCGCCGGGTTCGGAGGGCCTGTGGGGCCCCCTGCCACCCGTTGGGCCCGGCTCGCGCTGCCGCGCGAGCCTGAACGCGCTCTTGCCTTCGGGAAATCCTTCGGTGCAGTGTGGCGCAAATTTCTAAGCGATGAAGGTGGGCGGCATGATCCCGGTCAAAGGGTTTTCAGGGCAGAAGGTTGCGGTTCTGGGGCTGGGGCGGTCGGGTCTGACCACGGCGCGCGCTTTGCGGGCAGGCAAGGCCGAGCCAGTGTGCTGGGATGACAACCCCGCCGCGCGTGAGGCTGCCGAGGGCGAAGGGTTCGCCTGTGTCGATTTGCACCGTCATGGGGCGTTTAACGATATCGCCGCACTGATCGTGTCGCCGGGTATTCCGCATCTTTATCCCGCACCAAATCCGGTCGTGGCCGCAGCGCTTGAGGCCGGAGTGCCTGTGGATAATGACATTGGCCTGTTTTTCCGGTCATTTGCCGGGCCGGAGTGGAGCAACTATGACACCCCTCCGCGCGTAATAGCTGTGACCGGGTCGAACGGGAAGTCGACCACGGCGGCATTGATCCATCACATCCTGACGGAAGCCGGGCGCGAGGCGCAGCTGGCCGGAAATATCGGGCGCGGGGTGCTGGATATTGAACCCGGCGGGGACGGCTCGGTGGTCGTGCTGGAGTTGTCTAGCTATCAGACCGAGCTGGCACGATCCCTGACGCCGGATGTAGCGGTGTTCACTAATCTGTCGCCGGACCATCTGGACCGGCACGGCGGCATGGGCGGTTATTTTGCCGCCAAACGCCGGTTGTTTGCCGAAGGCGGGCCGGACCGTGCGGTGGTCGGTGTGGATGAGAACGAAGGCGCATTTCTGGCCGGGCAACTGTCCGAGGGGCCAACCGATGACCGGGTGATCCGCATCTCGGTGGCGCGCAAACTGAATGGTCCGGGTTGGCAGGTCTTTGCACGCAAGGGGGTTCTGTCCGAATACCGCAAGGGGCGTCAGGCTGGTTCGATTGATCTGCGTGAGATTACGGGGCTGCCCGGTGCGCACAACCATCAGAACGCCTGTGCCGCCTATGCTGCCTGTCGTGCGCTTGGTCTTGCGCCGCGCGTCATTGAAGAGGCGCTGCGCAGTTATCCCGGCCTGCCGCATCGCAGTCAGATCATCGCCGAAGTTGATGGCGTGACCTATGTGAATGACTCCAAGGCTACCAATGTCGACAGTGCTCTGAAAGCCCTGAGCGCCTTCAAAAATATCCGTTGGATCTGTGGGGGGCTGGAAAAAGAAGGTGGGCTTGCTGCGTTGAACGGAGCTGAGGACCATGTGATCAAGGCCTATGTGATCGGGCGTGAGGCAGCCGGTTTCGCGATGCAGCTGGAGGCCGAGGCGCAGGTTTGTACCACCATGTCCGAAGCCGTCGAGCAGGCCATGGCAGATGCCCAGCCGGGTGAGACCGTTCTGCTTGCTCCGGCAGCGGCCAGCTTCGATCAGTATGACAATTTCGAACAGCGCGGCGATGACTTTGTGGCGCAGGTTCGGAAACGGCTTCCCAAATAGTGATTTGCAATAGACCGCCGGTTTGGCCAAGCTGAGGTGCTATCTGCTTGACGCACCATATTTATTGGTTTTGCCTGCCTGCAAATTAAACGTGAGGGTATGAATATGTCATTCCGTAAGTTCTCTTTGATCTTGCCCGCCATTCTGGTGGTTGGTGCCTGCACCAACTCCGGCGCGAACTATCAGCCGATTGTCGATGGACCAGTTGGCCCGAACTACAATGCCGATCTGGCCCAGTGTCAGGCGTTGGCGCGCCAGCAGGGCGTGGTTGATGGCAACACGGCAGGCGCTGCCGCCATTGGTGCGGCTGGTGCGGCCGGGACGAAGGCTATCATTGACGACAGCGCCAGCGATCTGGGGCGCGCTGCGGTAGCGGGTGCGCTGGTCGGGGCCGGGGCGAGTGCGATCAGCAACACTCAGAACCAGGAAGTTATCGTGCGCAACTGCATGCGTAACCGCGGTTACGCCGTAGTGGGCTAACCGGCCGCGATAGCGCTTCCTGCGGCGTGGCCCGAGGACCAAGCCCATTGGAAGTTGTAGCCGCCCAGCCAGCCGGTGACATCTACCGCTTCGCCAATCGCATAGAGGCCGGGGACATCCCTGGCCTCCATCGTTTTTGATGACAGGTCATCGGTGTCGATCCCGCCCAGCGTGACCTCGGCGGTGCGGTAACCTTCGGTCCCCGATGGCGTTAGCCGCCAATCTGACAACGCAGCCGAAAGATCGGTCAGCGCCGCGTCGGACTGGTCGGCCAGATTGCCCTGCATCGGAATGTGGAGTTTCAGGTAATCTACCAGTCGCGCGGGCAGGTGGCGGGCCAGTTCGGTGGTCAACGCTTTACGCCCGCCGCTTTGGCGCTGAGTGCGCAACAGGTCGAACAGCGGCAGGTCGGGTATCAGGTTGACCCGAATCTCCTCGCCTTCGCGCCAGTACGAAGACAGCTGCAATACCGATGGCCCGCTTAGGCCGCGATGGGTGAACAGAAGTGCTTCGTCAAAACCGGTACGTTCGTTCGACAGGCGGGCGGGCAGGGAAACACCGGACAGGTCCTTGAACTTTCCGTCCGAGAAGGTGAATGGCACCAAAGCCGCGCGGGTCTGGGTCACGCGCAACCCGAACTGTTGTGCGATGTCGTAAGCCAGTCCCGTGGCCCCCATCTTGGGGATCGACTTGCCACCTGTTGCCAGAACCAGATTGCGGCAGGTAAGGGTATGGCGCTGGCCTTCGCGTTCGACCTCTAGCGCGAAACCATCTTCGGTCTTGCGCAGGTCTTTCAACTCGGTCCGTACCCAAAGTTCGGCCCCGACGCGGTCCATTTCGGCCAGCAGCAGCTGGATGATCTGTTTCGAAGACCCGTCGCAAAAAAGCTGCCCCAGCGTTTTCTCATGCCATGCGATACCGTGACGTCCGACCAGATCGACAAAGTCCCACTGGGTGTATCGTGCCAACGCGGATTTGCAGAAGTGTGGGTTCTGCGACAGGAAGTTGCCCGGCCCTGCATACATGTTGGTAAAGTTGCAGCGCCCACCGCCCGAGATACGGATTTTCTCGCCCGGAGCTTTTGCGTGGTCGATCACCAGAACGCGCCCGCCGCAATGGGCGGCGCACATCATACCGGCCGCACCGGCACCAAGGATGATCGTGTCATAGGTCATGTGCTGCGCATGGCGCGGATTGCCGGGAATGGCAAGAGGCTCATCCGCGCCAGATGCAGCGCGGGCACAGTGGCGCGGCCATAAGCACACCAATCTTGACCAATTCAAAGTGACGTCCTACTGAACTTGTCAGTGTACACATGTGCAGCGTGTTTGTTTTAAGAGTCTGGCGGAGTTTTCTTCCATGCCCACAACGATTTTCGGCGCTTTTCGCAGCGATTCCACCCTGACGGATCAGGGAGCCTCTTCGAGTGTCGTTGGTTCGACTTTTACCATTTCGGGTTACAGCCAGATCACTATTGAAGATGGTGCAGACGGAACAATCTTTGACGGCGACAGTGTTTCTAACGAAACCGCGAACGATCCGACGCAAACGTATCTGGGAGAAACGATTTACTGGGATTTCACGATTTCAGTAACCGACGGGACAAATACCTATCAGATCGGCCTATTCGACTATGATGTCAACGGGGACGGCAACTCGATCGGCGTCGATGGAGAAGATGGGTTTTTCATGGCGTTTATTGGCGGTACCGTTCCACCGCTGAACACGACGCTCACAATTACTGCGATCACTGATAACGGACCCGATATCGACATTGATACCGTGGTGCCCTGTTTTGTGTCCGGCACGGCGATCAGCACACCGACCGGGCCGCGCGCGATCCAGGACCTTGAGGTGGGCGACCTTGTCCTGACCCTGGACAATGGCCCGCAGCCCATCCGCTGGATCGGAGCGAAAACGCTGGACACTATCGACCTGACGGTGAAGCCCAAGTTGCGCCCGATCAGAATATCAAAAGGGGCGCTGGGCGCGGACTTGCCCAAGCAAGACCTGCTTGTGTCTCCGCAACACCGGATGCTGGTCCGCTCGCCGATCGCCGCCAGAATGTTCGCCCGGGACGAGGTTCTTATTCCCGCGCACAAGCTTCAGGGGATGCCGGGCGTCGATGTTGAGGCAGGTGAACGGCCTGTCACCTATTACCACCTGCTTTTTGACCGCCACGAGGTAATCTTTGCCGAGGGCGCACCGTCCGAAAGCCTGTACACCGGTCCCGAAGCTTTGAAGGGTGTTGGTGCGGCCGCCGTGGCGGAAATTGCCGAACTGTTTCCTGAAATAGTCTCAGATACTTACGCGCCGGAATTGGCACGGCTAACGCCAGCCAAAGGAAAGCAAGCGCGGGTTCTGATCGAACGGCATGTCAAGAACCGCAAGCCACTACTCTCTGGGCTATAGTTCTTTCCGGAAGGCGTCTAGCGTCGCGGGGTATTGGCGGATCGCGAGAGGCTTATTCGTGCAGACGGTAAAATACCGCTCGTGCCCCTTATAATACTGGCCTGAGGGGCAAATTCCCTGTAGACTCTCAATCAGATCCCGAAAACGGGACGTGAACGAGGCAGAGAGTGGCGGTATCTCATGACTGAGATGGTGTATGGCGCGGTCCAGGACCAGCGCGGAGAACCGATTCTACCAAAGTGGTGGCGCACGATTGACCGCTGGACGATGTCCTGCGTTCTGATCCTGTTTGTCATCGGTTTGTTGCTGGGGCTGGCCTCATCGCCACCTTTGGCCGGGCGCAATGGATTTGATCCCTTCCACTATGTCGAGCGTCAGGCGCTGTTCGGCGGAATGGCTCTTGTTGCCATGCTGCTAACCTCGATGATGTCACCCACGCTGGTGCGTCGTCTGGCGGTGCTGGGCTTTTTGGGCGCGTTCGTGGCGCTGGCTTTTCTGCCGATTTTCGGCACCGATTTCGGTAAGGGTGCTGTGCGCTGGTACTCGCTGGGGTTTGCCTCGCTGCAACCCTCGGAATTTCTGAAGCCGGGCTTTATCGTGGTGGCCGCATGGCTGCTGGCTGCGTCACAAGAGATCAACGGCCCGCCGGGTCGGTTGTGGTCCTTTGCGTTGTGCATTGCCATCGTTGGCATGCTGGTGTTGCAGCCCGATTTCGGTCAGGCCTGTCTGATCCTGTTCGGCTGGGGTGTGATGTATTTCGTGGCGGGCGCACCGATGCTGCTGCTGGTTGGTATGGCAGGGGTCGTGGTTCTGGCCGGAATGTTTGCTTATTCAAATTCGGAACACTTTGCCCGCCGGATTGACGGGTTTCTGAATCAGGAAGTCGATCCGACCACGCAGCTTGGCTACGCCACCAATGCTATTCGTGAGGGCGGGTTGTTCGGTGTCGGCGTGGGTGAGGGGCAGGTGAAGTGGTCTCTGCCCGATGCGCATACGGATTTCATCATCGCCGTGGCGGCCGAGGAATACGGCCTGATCCTGGTGCTGATCATCATCGCGCTGTATTCGCTGATCGTGGTGCGGTCGCTGCTGCGCCTGATGCGTGAGCGGGACATGTTCATTCGTTTGGCCGGGACCGGTCTGGCCTGCATGTTCGGCGTACAAGCGATGATCAACATGGGCGTCGCTGTGCGATTGCTGCCTGCCAAGGGTATGACACTGCCGTTTGTCAGCTATGGCGGCTCGTCACTGATCGCGGGCGGCATTGCGGTTGGCATGTTGCTGGCATTTACCCGGACCCGCCCGCAGGGCGAGCTGGGCGACATTCTTCGCGGACGAGGTTAATGAACAAACCTTACCTCTTGATTGCAGCTGGCGGTACCGGGGGACACATGTTCCCGGCCCAGGCGCTGGCCGAGGCGATGCTGCAAAAAGGCTGGCGCGTGCGCCTGTCCACCGATCCGCGCGGTGCGCGTTATACCAGCGGCTTTCCCCACTCGACCGAGATTGTCGAGGCGTCTTCTGCCACGTTCGCCCGCGGCGGTTTGGCCGCTAAGGCGATGGTCGGGCCGAAAATTGCAGGTGGCGTGACCAGCATGGCCTTGCAGATGATGCGCGACCGCCCGGACGTCGTGGTGGGCTTTGGTGGCTATCCGTCGATCCCAGCACTGGGCGCGGCGACGATGCTGAAAATCCCGCGCATGATCCATGAACAGAACGGCATTCTGGGTCGGGTAAACAAGCTTTTTGCGACCCGCGTGTCTCAGGTGGCCTGCGGGATCTGGCCAACCGACCTGCCCGAAGGGGCTAAGGGCGTTCACACCGGCAATCCGGTCCGCGCCGCCGTGCTGGAGCGCGCAGCGGCGGGCTATATCCCACCCGGTGACTACCCGATGTCGGTGCTGGTGATGGGTGGCAGTCAGGGTGCGCGCATCCTCAGTGACGTGGTCCCCGGTGCGATCGCCGCATTGCCCGAAGCCATGCGTAACCATATCCGCGTCGCCCATCAGGCCCGCGATGAGGATGGAGAGCGTGTCACCGCGTTCTACGCCGATCATGGCATCCGGGCCGAGGTCAAACCCTTCTTTAACGACGTCCCATGCCGCATGTCAGACGCGCAGCTGGTCATCAGCCGCTCGGGCGCGTCCAGTGTTGCTGACATCTCGGTGATCGGGCGGCCTTCGATCCTGATCCCCTTTGCCGCCGCCGCTGGCGATCATCAGACTGCCAATGCGCGCGGGCTTGTTCAGGCGGGCGGGGCAATCATGATCCCCGAAAAGGCGCTTGACGTTTCTTCCCTGACCGAGCAAATCACCGCAGTTCTGACAAACCCCGAAGCCGCGCAAAAGATGGCTCATGCCGCCCTCTCGACCGGCGCACCCGACGCGACCGAGCGTCTGGTGTATCTCGTCGAACAACTGGCGCAGAAGGAGACCACATGAATCCTGCAACCAAACTGCCGCAAGATGTAGGGCCGATCCACTTCGTTGGGATCGGTGGAATTGGGATGTCGGGCATCGCCGAGGTGCTTTTAAACCTGGGGTACAGGGTGCAGGGGTCGGACCTCAAAGCCTCAAAGATCACTGACCGACTAGCCGATTTGGGAGCCGAGATTTTTATCGGCCAACGTGCCGAGAACCTTGAAAACGCAGCGGTTGTTGTGGTCTCGACCGCGATCAAACCGGGCAACCCGGAACTGGACGGCGCGCGTGCGCAGGGTCTGCCGGTGGTGCGGCGCGCCGACATGCTGGCGGAATTGATGCGCCTGCGTTCAAACATCGCCATTGCCGGGACACACGGCAAAACCACCACCACCACCATGATGGCCGAATTGATGGTGGCAGGCGATTTCGACCCGACCGTGATCAATGGCGGGATCATTCACGCCTACGGCTCGAATGCACGAATGGGGCAGGGCGAGTGGATGGTCGTTGAGGCTGACGAATCGGATGGCTCGTTCAATCGCCTGCCGGCGACCATCGCCATTGTGACCAATATCGACCCCGAGCATATGGAGCATTGGGGCGATTTCGACAAACTGCGTGACGGGTTCTACGAGTTTGTCTCGAACCTGCCGTTTTACGGCCTGGCCGTTTGCTGCACTGACCATGCAGAGGTGCAAACTCTGGTCGGCCGTATCACCGACCGCCGCGTGCGGACCTATGGATTTAACGCGCAGGCGGACGTCCGGGCGGTGAACCTGACATATAAACGTGGCGTTGCGCATTTCGACATTCATCTGCAATACGAAGACACGGTGATCGAAGGTTGCACTTTGCCAATGCCCGGAGACCACAACGTCTCGAATGCATTGTCTGCGGCTGCGGTTGCGCGTCATCTGGGCATGAAGGCCTCGGAGATCCGTGATGCGTTGGCCAATTTCGGCGGCGTTAACCGTCGTTTCACCAAGGTGGGTGAGGTCGACGACGTTACCATCATCGACGATTACGGTCACCACCCTGTGGAAATTGCAGCCGTTCTGAAAGCCGCCCGCCAAGCGACCGAGGGGCGCGTGATTGCCGTTCACCAGCCGCATCGATATTCCCGCCTGTCCAACCTGTTTGATGATTTCTGCACCTGCTTCAACGACGCCGATGTGGTCGCTATTGCCGACATCTTCGCGGCCGGGGAAGACCCGATTGAGGGCGCCTCGCGCGACGATCTGGTGCAGGGCCTTATCCGCCACGGCCACCGTCATGCCCGCGCGCTGCTGGATGAAAACGATCTGGAGCGCCTGGTCCGTGAACAGGCCCGCCCCGGAGATATGGTCGTCTGCCTCGGGGCGGGTACGATCAGCGCCTGGGCAAACGGGTTGCCCGCGCGATTGCAGAAAAACAAGGCATCTGACGCGATGGACATTCCTGCGGCGCAACTTTAAAGAGCAACGTTGCAACTGCTAAGACGTCGTCCTCGGAGGGGCACTTGGTATATTCGGTAGTGTTCGCAGCCTTGTGGGTCGTGGCCTCGACAATCGTGGCCATGCTGCCGATGCGTCTGCAATTCCCGCCGGGTGTTGTGCTTTTTGTCTCCGCACCCGCGTTGATCGTTTGGCTGGGGCATGACTTCGGCTGGTTCTTCTCAGTTCTGGCTTTTGCAGCCTTTGCGTCGATGTTCCGCAATCCGATCCGGTATTACTGGCGCCGCTGGACCGGGCAGGAGGTTGAGGAATGAATCTGTCCATCGCCCTTGCTGCCCTTTGGGGGATTGCTGCGAATGTGCTGGCGATGATTCCCAGTAAGGATAACCAC
Source organism: Ruegeria sp. (assembly GCF_965221235.1). GTDB lineage: Bacteria > Pseudomonadota > Alphaproteobacteria > Rhodobacterales > Rhodobacteraceae > Ruegeria. The sequence goes on along the minus strand of NZ_CBDCRS010000004.1, from coordinate 539,601 downwards.
TGGACCAGGGCCTATGTCCTGATTGCGGTCGGTATTCCGATCCTTGGCTATGTGACGCTCCAGAACGGCCCTTGGATCGGTCTGCTTGTTCTAGGTATGGGGATGTCGGTGCTGCGCTGGCCGGTGATCTATCTGGGGCGGTGGTTGCGTAAGGCTATGGGGTCGCCGCAATAGCGGATACGACTTGCGTTGAACGGTCAAATCCGCGAATTAGCGCGCATGACATCTCTTCCTACCCCACGCGGCAAGCTTTCCGAAAACCGGTCTTTGAACGACCTGACATGGTTGCGGGTCGGCGGTCCGGCGGACTACCTGTTCCAACCCGCCGATATCGAAGACTTGAAGAGCTTTCTGCGCAATCTGCCCTCGGACGTACCAGTATTCCCGATGGGGGTTGGCTCGAATCTGATTGTCCGGGATGGAGGTCTGCGCGCCGTGGTGATCCGGTTGGGGCGCGGCTTCAATGGGATTGAGGTCGACGGCAATAATGTCACCGCGGGTGCGGCGGCTTTAGATGCACATGTCGCGCGCAAAGCGGCGGATGCGGGTGTCGACCTGACCTTTCTGCGCACCATTCCCGGTTCGGTTGGCGGTGCGGTCAGGATGAACGCGGGCTGCTATGGCAGCTACACGGCGGATGTGCTGCATAAGGCCACCATTGTGACGCGACAGGGCAAAGTCGTCGATCTGACACCCGAAGATCTGAATTTCAGGTACCGTCAATCGGATTTGCCCGAAGGTGCTGTTCTGGTTTCGGCGACGTTCGAAGGCCCCGCTGGCGATCCCGAAGATCTGCACGCCCGAATGACTGCGCAGTTGCAAAAGCGTGATGAGACTCAGCCGACCAAGGACCGCAGCGCGGGATCGACCTTCCGCAACCCGGCAGGGTTTTCTTCGACCGGGCGCGCGGATGACGTGCATGACCTCAAGGCGTGGAAGGTGATTGATGACGCGGGGATGCGTGGCGCGATGCGCGGCGGCGCGCAGATGAGCCCGAAGCACTCGAACTTCTTGATCAATACTGGCACCGCCACCGCCGCTGACCTCGAAGGGCTGGGCGAAGAGGTGCGAAAAAAGGTTTACGAAACAAGCGGCATCACGCTAGAGTGGGAAATCATGCGGGTCGGTGATCCGCTGACAGAATAAAGCCCCAACCGTCAGACCATAACAGGCAATTAACGGCGACGGATCAAAGGCATAACACAGTACGGACCACCAGATAAGGTCCGGGGACATTGAGGCGCACATTGGGTATGTCGAGCAGGACAAACCCCAAAGTGGCGGTATTGATGGGTGGCCCCTCGGCGGAACGCGAGGTGTCTCTCAGCTCTGGGCGCGAATGCGCAGCCGCCCTTAGGGGAGAAGGCTTTGAAGTGGTTGAGCTGGACGCAGGTCCCGACCTCTATGCGCGCCTTTTGGACATCAAACCGGATGTGGTTTTCAACGCTCTGCATGGCCGCTGGGGTGAAGATGGCTGCGTGCAGGGTCTGCTGGAATGGATGCGCATTCCGTATACGCATTCCGGCGTGCTGGCCTCGGCCCTTGCGATGGACAAGCAGCGCAGCAAAGAAGTGTTTCAGGTCGAAGGCCTTCCCGTTGTTCCCAGCGTGATTGTGCCCAAGGTTGAGGTTGTTCAGGTCCACGTGATGGAGCCGCCTTACGTGGCCAAGCCGAATAACGAAGGCTCCAGCGTCGGCATCTATATCGTACATGAAGGCTCGAACGGACCGCCGCAGCTGTCCGACGACATGCCCGAGCATGTGATGGTCGAGAAATACGTGGCAGGGCGCGAGCTGACCGTGACCGTGATGGGCGACCGCGCTCTGACCGTGACCGAAATCATGACTGATGGCGGCTGGTATGATTACGACGCTAAATACAAGCCCGGCGGGTCGTGGCATGTCCTGCCCGCGGACATCCCGCAGGACATTTTTGACCGGTGTATGGATTATGCCGTCAAAGCGCATAATGCGCTGGGTTGCAAAGGAGTAAGCCGCACCGACTACCGCTGGGATGACAGCATAGGCGCGGACGGGTTGTTCCTGCTGGAAACAAATACGCAGCCTGGCATGACGCCGACCTCACTGGTCCCTGAACAGGCGGCTCATCTGGGAATGACTTTTGGCCAGCTCTGCGCCTGGATGGTGGAGGACGCCTCATGCGACCGCTAAGAGCCACCCGCGCGCCGGTGATCCACCGCTCGAAACCTCTGGCCGGTCTGGATGCGGATTTTGCTGCGGGCGAACGGCATGAGGTCGAACCCAAGCTGCGCCTGAGTGACGTGAAACTGTTTGGCCGCAAGTCTCAGCGCTTTGACCCCGCGCCTTCGCGGCTGAGCTACCGTCTGCAACGCTGGATGCTGACGCCGGGTGTACGGCGTGGCCTGAAAATCGGGCTGCCGGTGTTTGCCATTTGCGCGGCCGTCGGGCTGTATTTCGGGTCGGAAGAACGGCGCGAGGCAGTGGTGGCTTATGTGGTCGACATCAAGACCTCGATCCAGCAGCGCCCTGAATTCATGGTCAATCTGATGGCAATCGACGGCGCAGGCACTGATTTGTCCGAAGATATCCGCGAGGTGGTGCCTCTGGATTTCCCGATCAGCTCGTGGGATTTGGATGTGGAGCAGATCCGCGACACGATTGCCGGACTGAACCCGGTCAAATCCGCGACGGTCCGTGTGCGTCCCGGTGGCGTCTTGCAAGTGGACGTGGTGGAGCGCCAGCCGGTTATCGTCTGGCGAACCCGTGGCGGGATCGAGCTGCTGGACGAAACCGGCGCCCATGTGGCGCGGATCGCGTCGCGGAAAGATCATCCCAACTTACCGTTGATCGCGGGTAAGGGGGCGGACGGCCATGTGGCCGAGGCGATGGCCTTGTTGACCACCGCCCGCAGCTTGGGCGGTCGGGTGCGCGGGCTGGTTCGCATCGGCGAGCGTCGATGGGATTTGGTTCTGGATCGTGGTCAGTGCATCATGCTGCCGACCGAACGCCCAGTGCGCGCGCTGGAACGCGTGCTGGCGGTGAACGAGGTACAGGATCTGTTGGAGCGAGACGTAGCCGTCGTGGACATGCGCCTCGGGCAGCGACCGACAATCAGAATGACCAAAGCCGCCAGCGAAGATTGGTGGAATACAAAAGTGACAGTGGGTAACGGGCAGTAACGACCATGATGACCGATCTTTATCAGTCCCAACGGGCCATGCGGCAGATGCGCAGGCAGGCGATGCAACGCGGTGTTGTCGCCATTCTGGATGTGGGCAGTTCAAAAATTGCCTGCCTTGTGCTGCGCTTCGATGGCACGGGTCGGCTGAGCGAGGATAACAGCATCGGTTCACTGGCCGGGCAGACCGGGTTCCGGGTGATTGGCGCGGCGACCACGCGGTCGCGCGGCGTGCAGTTCGGCGAAGTCACCGCCATGCAGGAAACCGAACGTGCCATTCGCACCGCGCTGCAAGCGGCGCAGAAGATGGCCGATATCCGGGTGGATCACGTCATTGCCTGTTTCTCGGGCGCGAATCCGCGGTCTTACGGGTTGGACGCGCAGGTCGATCTGGAAGGTCAGGTGGTCAGTGAGGCTGAGGTCGGGCGCGTTCTGAACGCCTGCGATGTGCCGGACTACGGGGCAGGGCGCGAAGTTCTGCACGCACAGCCGGTGAATTTCGCGCTGGATAACCGCTCTGGGCTGATCGACCCGCGCGGGCAGATGGGTCAAAGCCTTGCGGTGGACATGCACATGCTGACCGTCGACGCCGTGGCGATCCAGAACATCGTCCGCTGCATCAAGCGTTGCGATCTGGAACTGGCGGGAATTGCGAACTCGGCTTACGTCTCTGGTGTTTCGGCGCTGGTCGAGGATGAGCAGGAGTTGGGCGCAGCCTGTATTGATATGGGCGGCGGTACCACCAGCGTGTCGATCTTTATGAAAAAGCACATGATTTACGCCGATTGCGTCCGTATGGGCGGCGATCACGTGACTGCCGATATCTCGATGGGGCTGGGCGTTCCCGCCGCTGTGGCCGAGCGGATCAAGACATTCAACGGCGGTGTTCACGCGACCGGTGCTGACGACCGGGACCTGATTGATATCGGTGGTGACACCGGCGATTGGGAGCATGATCGCCGCACTGTCAGCCGTGCCGAACTGATCGGAATCATGCGCCCGCGCGTCGAAGAGATTCTGGAAGAGGTCCGTGTGCGTCTGGACGCCGCTGGATTCGAGCATATGCCCAGCCAACAGATCGTCCTGACCGGAGGCGGCAGTCAGATCATGGGGCTGGACGGTCTGGCAACGCGAATCCTTGGCCAACGTGTCCGTTTGGGCCGTCCGCTGCGGGTCCACGGCCTGCCGCAATCGGCAACCGGGCCAGGGTTCTCGTCGGCGGTGGGCCTCAGCCTGTTTGCCGCGCATCCTCAGGATGAGTGGTGGGATTTTGAAATCCCGGTCGACACCTATGCGGCCCGGCCCTTCAAGCGCGCTGTGCGCTGGTTCCGTGACAATTGGTAAGCTGATCGGGGCTGTGGCGCTGGTCGCTCTGGCCCCGCTAGCCGCGCAAGCGCAAACCCGTATCACGCCCGAGGCCTTTCTGGCCGCCGTTCAGGGCAAGACCGTCATGTTCCACGACTACCCCAGCGGGGTTCTGGTGGGGACCGAAGAGTTCCTCAGCCCCACCTTGTCCGTATGGCGGATGGAGGGGCGGGGTTGTGTCTACGGGCAGATATCAACGCCCGACGGACAGATTTGTTTTCTCTACGACGATGACCCGGATGGCTTGCCCGTATGCTGGTGGCCGTACCTGTACGAGGATCGCCTGATGGTGCGTCTTGCCAGCTTCAGTCGGCGTGAAATCCAAGAGGTGCGCGGCGTCACAGAAGATGGTTTAAACTGTCCAAGTATCCCAATTAGCTAAAGAAATGGGTTGCAACCGCCGCGTGAATCCCGCAAGATATCCACAGGGTCCGTCAGAGGCCCGGCGGCAGGACCCTGAGCAGTTTTCCGCATCGAAAAACGAAGAGAATCTGTAAGTGACGCGCCCGTCAATCGCGGTGCGAAGGTCGCCTGTTTTGTGGTGCTTTGAGTTCTTTCCGCAACATCTGGCAATCCTTGCGAAATAACGCGGTGGGATGCCTTATTTCCTCCATATTTTGTGGATTCGCGCGATTTTTGGCGTGACCTTTCGGGTTTCCGTCGGTAGGATTGTCTGTGGATAGGTAAGAAAAACACCGCTTTGGCGGGTCAATAAAACAGGCGGACAGAGCATGACATTGAATCTTTCGATGCCCGGGCAAGACGAACTGAAGCCTCGGATTACTGTATTTGGCGTTGGCGGTGCAGGCGGCAACGCTGTCAACAACATGATTGAGAAACAGCTGGATGGCGTGGATTTCGTAGTCGCCAACACTGATGCGCAGGCGCTGCAACAAAGCCAGTCCTCGGCGCGGGTCCAACTTGGCGTGAAAGTTACGGAAGGTCTGGGGGCAGGGGCTCGTCCGACCGTTGGCGCAGCCGCAGCCGAAGAAAGCATCGAACAGATCGTTGACCATCTGGCCGGCGCACACATGTGCTTCATCACCGCGGGTATGGGCGGTGGCACCGGTACCGGAGCTGCTCCAATCATCGCACAGGCCGCGCGTGAGCTGGGCGTACTAACCGTTGGTGTCGTCACCAAGCCCTTCCAGTTCGAAGGCGCCAAGCGGATGCGTCAGGCTGAAGACGGCGTCGAGTCGCTGCAAAAGGTCGTCGATACGCTGATCATCATTCCGAACCAGAACCTCTTCCGTCTGGCCAACGAAAAAACCACGTTCACCGAGGCGTTCTCGATGGCAGATGACGTCCTGTATCAAGGCGTCAAAGGTGTGACCGACCTGATGGTGCGCCCGGGCCTGATCAACCTCGACTTTGCTGACGTCCGCGCCGTGATGGACGAGATGGGCAAGGCGATGATGGGTACAGGCGAGGCCACCGGCGAAGACCGAGCGGTTCAGGCGGCCGAGAAGGCAATCGCCAACCCGCTGCTGGACGAAATCAGCCTCAAGGGGGCCAAAGGCGTACTGATCAACATCACTGGTTCGCACGATCTGACCCTGTTCGAACTGGACGAGGCAGCAAACCGCATTCGCGAGGAAGTGGACCCCGAGGCCAACATCATCGTCGGTTCGACCCTCGACACCGCGATGGAAGGCGGCATGCGCGTTTCGGTCGTGGCCACCGGCATCGACGCCAGTGAGAAAAGCGAAGACATCCCGGTTGCTCGCCGCACCATGTCGGCTCCGCTGACCCGCACTGTTTCAGCTGAGGACGCCGCGCAAGACGAGGCCCCTGCCGCAGTGGCAGAGGTTGCCGAACCTGCGCCGCAGGCCGAGGTAAACCGCGAACCGTCGTTGTTTGAAACTGCTGACGAACCAGCGCAGTTCCAGTCGCAGGCAGAGCAGGACGATGACGGTCTGCCGCCTCCGGCCTATCAGCCGCGTGTCGCCGAGTTTGAGCCGACACCTGAGCCGGTTGAAGCCGCTCCGGAAAGCTATGTGGCTCCACAGCCGCAGCCGTCCGCAGGTACACCCTCGCCGGAGGCCATGCAGCGTTTGCAGGCCGCCGTTCAGAATGTTCCGGCGTCCGAGCGCGGCTTTGGCGCACCGCGTCCGCAGGCCCCGCAACCGGCCCCCGCGCCGCAGGCGGATGCGCATGATCGGCCTCGGTTTGGCTTTAACCGTCTGATCGACCGTATGACCGGTCACGCGGCAGATACACCGCCTCAGCCGGTGCGTCAGCAGCCGCCGGTCCGCCAAAGTGACGCTACGGCACCTGCGCATGATGAGGCCGACCCCGAGCAGGATCGGATCGAAATTCCGGCCTTCCTGCGCCGTCAGGCCAACTGATCGCGGTAACAAATTAACGAATTAGGGTCGCCTTTTGGCGGCCCTTTTCTTTTTAAATACAACCTCATAGAGGGGTGTAAGCAGGCTTTTGCCTATCTGTTACATTCATGTTTCATTCAGTTACAAAGAGTGAGTTGAGCCTTGCCGCCCGCTTCCTTAACTGAGTGCCCAACACGGGCCGTAAAGGCCGGACACCACTCACCGAGGTTCACTTTGCAACATACGCTCAAATCTCCGGTCACGTTTACAGGCGTCGGGCTGCACAGCGGCAAGCCTGCGACGATGGTTCTGAAACCGGCAGCAGCTGGTTACGGCATCTGGTTCAAACGGACGGATATTGAGCTGGGCAATGCGTTGATCCCCGCGATCTATGACGTGGTCGAGCGTACCCCGCTTTGCACCCGTCTGGTGAGCGAGGCCGGAGTGACCGTTTCGACCGTTGAACACATCATGGCTGCACTTGCCGGGTGTGGTGTGCATAACGCCCTGATTGAGATCGACGGCCCCGAAGTTCCGATCATGGACGGATCCTCGATTGATTTCGTGCGCGGGATCATGGCCAAGGGTGTGCGCCGTCAGGCCAGCCCTGTTATGGCGTTTGAGGTACTCAAGCCCGTGACCGCGTCCCGCGAAGGGGCCAGCGCCTCGATCGCGCCTGCGGATGGGCTGATCATCGATTTCCACATCGACTTTGAAGATGGCGCCATCGGCAGCCAGACGAAAACGCTAGATATGCGCAACGGCTCGTTCGCGCGCGAACTCAGTGACTGCCGCACGTTCTGCCGCCGCACCGATGTCGAAGCGATGCGCGAAAATGGTCTGGCACTGGGCGGCACGCTGGAAAACGCTGTCGTGGTACAGGGTGACGAAGTGCTGACACCCGGTGGGTTCCGCCGCGCGGATGAGGCTGTGCGCCACAAGATGCTGGACGCCTTGGGCGATCTCTATCTGGCCGGCGGTCCGATTCTGGGTCATTTCACCGGTGACAAATCCGGTCATGCAATGACCAACACGCTGCTGCGTACGCTATTTGAAACGCCCGGCGCTGTGCGCCCGATCCTGTGTACACCGGAACAGGCCGCGCGCCTGCCGGGGCAGGGGCTGGTTTGGGGCGAAATCCCCGAAGTTGCATAAGCAGATCAACTCTGCCGACATTTCCGCCAGCGGGTGTACTAAGGCGTTTTGCCCCGGAATTATATATGCTAGACCAAAGTCCAATCCGGGGCTTACCCCGATAAGCAATACGACAAGGATGGGCGGAATGGTTGGCACCAAAGCGGCAGTCAGATTCGCAGGCGCGATTCTTCTGACAGCAGTTTTGACGGCTTGCGGCAGCAAAGGCGCAGACCGCGATCAGAACCTTGAAGGGTTCACCCCGGAACAGATTTACACACGTGGTGAATTCGAGCTGTCCCAGAATCGCTCGGACGATGCGGCGTGGTATTTCTCAGAGGTTGAACGCCTGTACCCCTATTCCGACTGGGCGAAGCGGGCGCTGATCATGCAGGCGTTTTCGTTCCATGCAGACAAAAACTACGAAGAAAGCCGTGCTGCCGCTCAGCGGTTCATCGACTTTTACCCGGCTGATGAGGATGCAGCTTATGCGCAGTATCTTCTGGCCCTCAGTTACTATGACCAGATTGACGAGGTCGGACGTGATCAGGGCCTGACCTTTCAGGCGCTGCAATCTTTGCGCACGGTGATCGAGGTCTATCCCGACAGCGAATACGCCACCTCGGCTGTGCTGAAGTTCGACCTGGCCTTCGACCATCTGGCCGGGAAAGAGATGGAGATCGGGCGTTATTACCTGCGGCAGGACCATTATACTGCGGCCATCAATCGGTTCCGCGTTGTTGTCGAAGACTTTCAGACCACATCGCACACCGCTGAGGCGCTCTATCGTCTGATCGAAGCCTACCTGTCTCTGGGTTTGATTGATGAGGCGCAGTCTGCGGGTGCTATTCTGGGTTACAACTACCAGTCTTCTGAATGGTATGATGCGGGGTACAAACTGCTGACCTCGCGCGGGCTGGAGCTTAAGAGCCGTGGCAATAACTGGCTGAGCACGATCTACCGCCAGACCATCAAAGGTGAGTGGTTGTAATCGCCATGACGACAGGCGTGGGACGCTAAGACCCGATGCTGCGCGCCCTTGATATCCGCGACATGCTGATCATTGACCGGCTGGAACTGACGTTTCAGCCGGGCCTGAACGCGTTGACCGGAGAAACCGGGGCGGGCAAGTCGATCCTGCTGGACTCGCTGGGTTTCGTTCTGGGATGGCGCGGGCGGGCCGAACTGGTGCGTCAGGGCGCTGCTCAGGGTGAGGTGGTGGCCGCGTTTGAACTTGGCCCCGAGCATCCGGCCCATGCGGTATTGGCCGAGGCTGGCCTGCCGGGCGGTGAGGAGCTGATCCTGCGTCGTGTGAACACGGCTGAGGGGCGCAAGACGGCATGGGTCAACGACCGCCGCTGCTCGGGCGAGGTGCTGCGTGCGCTATCCGAGACGTTGATAGAACTGCATGGTCAGCACGATGACCGGGGGCTGCTGAACCCGCGCGGGCATCGGGCAATGTTGGACGACTACGCTGCTGTCGGTGATCTGCTGTCGGCTGTGCGGGCTGCGTGGGCGAATATGTCCCGTGTGCGCAAGGCACTGGCCGAGACCGAGGCGTCCTTGGCCGCCATGCGGGCTGAGGAAGAGTTCCTGCGCCACGCGGTTGCCGAATTGGACAAGCTGGACCCGCAACCGGGCGAGGATGCGGAACTCGACGCGCGCCGTCGGATGATGCAAGGGGCCGAGCGTATCCGTGACGACGTCGCGCGCGCCTACGATCTGCTGGGCGGCGAGGGGGCCGAGGGCGCGATGTCCGATGCTGTCCGTTGGCTAGAGGGGGTCTCAGACAACGCAGGCGGGCAGTTGGAGGAGCCAATCGCGGCACTTGGCCGTGCTTTGATCGAATTGGGTGAAGCGCAGGACGGGGTGAGCGCTTGCCTTCAGGCTTTGGATTTTAACCCAGCAGAACTTGAAGCCGCCGAAGAACGTCTGTTCGCTGTCCGCGCCTTGGCGCGCAAGCATGACGTGGCTCCGGATGATCTTGGATCGTTTGCCGATACCCTGCGTGGCCGTCTGAACCGGCTGGACGCAGGCGATGCTGATCTTGCGGACCAGCGCGCTGCGGTCGAGGCTGCTCAGGCCGCTTATGACAAGGCTGCTGCTGCGCTTAGCGCCGCGCGCAAACAGGCGGCGGGGCAGTTGGACCAATCTGTGATGGCCGAGCTTGCGCCATTAAAGATGGAGCGCGCGGTGTTTCAGACCGAAATTACCCCCGCCGATCCCGGACCTGAAGGCACCGACGCGGTGGCCTTTACTGTCGCAACCAACCCTGGTGCCCCGTCAGGACCGCTGAATAAGATTGCCTCGGGTGGCGAACTCAGCCGGTTCTTGCTGGCGCTCAAGGTCTGCCTGACCGGCGATGACAGCGCCCGCACCATGATCTTCGACGAGATCGACCGGGGCGTGGGCGGAGCCACCGCTGATGCCGTCGGACGTCGCCTTGCGTCACTGGCTCAGGGCGGGCAAGTGTTGGTGGTCACACACTCGCCGCAGGTTGCCGCCCGCGCGGCGCATCACTGGCGGGTGCAGAAACAAGTAGCGAATGGACAGACGCTGTCGACCGTAATCCCGCTGGCCGATCCCGACCGGGTGGATGAGATTGCCCGCATGGTTGCCGGAGATACCATCACGGACGAGGCGCGCGCCGCTGCCCGCGCGCTGTTGGACGCCTGACGCATTCGGTTGGTCAAACCGTCGCGATCTCACTTTTATAAGGGCGCTCCGTGGCTTACTAAGGAGTATGTACTGAAACCCGAGCGCCAATGACCCAATCGACCCGCACCGTTCTGCGCAACCAGCTCAATCAGGCTTTGGCCGCGATGAAGGATGCTTGGCGGGTGATGCGGCGGCGCGGGCCAAGCCAGATTCAGTTCTGGTTCATTGCTTTGGCCATCGGAATTGCAGCAGGGTTCATGGCTCTGGGCTTTCGCAAGGCGATCAGCGCATTGCAGGCCTATGTCTATGATACCGAGGACATCCTGCTGCTACACAGCCACGCCGAAAAACTGCCGTGGTTCCTGATCCTGATCACACCGATCCTTGGAGGTTTGATTGTAGGGATCATCCTGCACAAATTCACCGATGACGGGCGGGTGCGGTCAGTGGCCGACGTGATCGAGGGAGCCGCGCTGACCAATGGCCGGGTCGAGACCAAAGCCGGGATCGCCTCGTTCTTTGCGTCGCTGATCACGCTCAGCACGGGTGGATCGACAGGGCGGGAAGGGCCGGTGGTGCACATGGCCGGGGTGATCTCGACCTGGGTCAGCAACCGTATCCACGCGGATGGGATCACGGGGCGCGACCTGTTGGGCTGCGCTGTGGCGGCAGCTGTGTCCGCCAGCTTTAACTCGCCCATCGCTGGCGCCCTGTTCGCGCTTGAGGTGGTGCTGCGCCATTTTGCCGTGCATGCCTTTGCGCCCATCGTCATTGCTTCGGTCGCAGGAACGGTGATCAACCGGCTGGAGTATGGCGATGTGACCGAGTTCGTTCTGGAAACCCCCGGCTCGCTGCAATTCTATGTCGAACTGCCGGCGTTCCTGATCCTCGGTCTGATCTGCGGATTGGTTTCATTGTTGCTGATGCGCTCGATCTTCTTTGCCGAGGATATCGGTAGTCACATCCAAAGCCGTTTGTCCCTACCGCGCTGGCTGCGCCCGGCCGTGTCCGGGGCCATGCTGGGCCTGCTGGCGATCTGGTTCCCGCATATCATCGGTGTCGGGTATGAGACTACGCTTCGCGCCCTGGCCGGAGATCTGACCCTGACGGTCGCAATTCTGTTTGCCGTGATCAAAACTGTTGCCGTGGCCATCACCATGGGCGGACGGATGGGGGGCGGGGTCTTCTCGCCCTCATTGATGATTGGGGCGTTGACGGGTCTGGCCTTTGGTCTGATCGCCACCGGCTTGTTGCCGGATGTCTCGGGAACCCATACGCTCTACGCTTTTGCGGGGATGGGCGCGGTTGCGGCAGCGGTTCTCGGCGCGCCGATCTCGACGACACTGATTGTGTTCGAACTGACCGGAGATTGGCAGATCGGCCTGGCAGTGATGGTGTCGGTGTCGATGTCCACCGCGCTGGCCTCGCGGCTTGTGGATCGCTCGTTCTTCCTGACCCAGCTTGAGCGGCGCAATGTCCATCTGGCCGCCGGACCGCAGGCTTACCTGTTGGCGATGCTGCGCGCCGGGAGCGTGATGCGACCGATCGGAGACCCGTGTTCGATCAGCAAGGAAGAAGCGCAGGAATTGATCGGGCAGGGCCTGTGCGTCGAAGCCCGCGCAACGCTTGAGGCTGCGATGCCCTATTTCGACCGGGACGATATCCAGTGTATCCCGGTCGTGATCGTTGACAAGGAAGGCACCGAAAACCCCGTCGGCGCGCTGTACCATGTCGATGCGCTCAAGGCCTATAACCGCGCGCTGGCAGCCACGGCGGCCGAGGAGCACTCCTAGCCGCGATAGACCGTCGCCGTGTCGCCGAGATAATTGTCCCACGCAAACCAGTACGAGATATGCCCCGCAACCCGTGGCAACTGGCTGCCATCCGGTCCGACCAACGCCTCTTCGGTCAGGGTCCACGTATTGCCCGCCTGATCCACAAGGCCACCGCCCGATGCCTTGAACCGATGTGAGCCGCGTTCATAAGCTCGAACAGCGCGTTTGTCGGGGTTGCCGATCAAAACCAGTGACCGACCAGCAATTGCATCATTGATCACCCGGGTTCTCGCGAATGCCTTGAGCGGCCACGCCCGTGCCGCACCGAATTGGCGGATGGCAAAAACATAGTCCTTCTGCCGATGCTCGGACTGATCGACCAGAGCGGGGAACATCAGCTCAGACGAGGCGAAATAGTCGCGATACACCACGCCCGAGCCATAGTTTCGCCGATGCCCGGTATTCAGCGACAAGACTTGTGTTCCGGGGTGCGAGGTCTTCCAGCTTTCCCAGGTCGTGATGACCACCGGGCGCTGCTTTAGCTCAATCCCGCTGTCCACCAGAGGGCCAACAACCGGCTTACCGGTGTATTGGTTCCACAGCGAATGCGTCTCTCGGTCGAACATCAGTTTGTTGGATCGATACAGAAAACCCGACGAGCCAAAGACCAGCTTTTTGCGCCGCCCTTCTACCTGCGTTTCAAACAGGATGCCCGACCCGCAGAGCGTACAATAGGCCAGTGCCACCGGAACGCCGCCGATCACGTCGTTGAACATCTCGTGCCAGCCCATGATGCGCAACGGATAGGCGCGGTCGTCCCCGTTGATCGAGACGCCAAAGACCAGATCGTCATCCTTGAGGTAATCGGCCTGCGCCGCCGAGATCAGGTCTGGATCGTCCAGCGAAGGGATACCGTCCTTGTAGACACCGCCCCATGTGATCTCTTCCAGCCGGATTTTCATCTTGTCGCGCTGAATGTATTTGGGGCGCAGGAAGTCGTCGAAATTTGAATCGATGCCCAGCAGGACCTCGCGCTTGAACGGGATCAATGAGGGGTGCGGGACCAGCTGCGGGTTCTTTTCCTGCCAAAGCATCCAGTCGAACCAGTCGGTCCCGATGCTTTCGCCGGTCAGGCTGCGCATGACTTCGGCGATCTCATCAGTGCGCCGACGCCCATAACGCATCGCGGTCAGCAGGGCCGGAACCACATCCGGATTGCCGCGCTGCACCAGAAATTCCATGCCCTGTTCAAATTCGGAATTGCTGCCGTAAAGCGTGGTTCTGACGGCCTCAAGCACAGGGTCCTGTTGCGCTAAAAGCGAGCTGGGCAATGCAGTTGCGGCCAGCATTCCAGCGAAACTTCGACGAGTGATAGACATGGCATCCTCCGGTCGTGTCCATGTCCAGTTTGCATTGGTTGCTGCTCACATGCATGCAACAGGTGCGTGAGCTGTGAAGCCAACAGATGACACATAGCAGGCCAAGTCAGATGATGACGTGGCGGCTTACAAAGCAAGGTGACTTTGCTAGACTAGATTGCACTAAGCAAATTTACACTGGTTTCACTCCCGATCGACGGGGCAAAAATGAAGCGGTTATTTCCTTCTCTTTCCAAAGATGCGACGCTTGGCACTGTATTAAGCTCGTTTCCGGACAAGCTCGCCCCTTGGTGCGAATATGTTAGCCTTGTGATGCGTGGCGACAGCGATCTTTCCTTTTCTGAACGTGAGTTAATCGCAGCCTATGTTTCCGGGTTGAACGCCTGCTCCTATTGCCACGGCGCTCATACGACCTTCGCCCATGCCTTCGGCATTGATCCAAAGTTGATCGAGGCGCTCATGACGGATCTCGATTCTGCGCCGGTGGAGCAAAAGTTGAAGCCCATCCTGGCATATGTATCGAAACTCACCCTGACGCCTTCACGTATGGCCGAGCAGGATGCGCGGGACGTGTACGCAGCGGGGTGGTCCGAAGAGGCCCTTTTCGATGCAATTCAGGTTTGCGGTGCGTTCAACTTGGTGAATCGGATTGTCGAAGGAACCGGGATCAGCAGAGTTCAGGGCGATCCCACTGAAATTGATGAAAACAGGCTCAGAAAGCTGCGGAGTGAGTCATTTTACACGGACTTTGGTCGAGAGAAAGGCTTAGATGTTTAAAGGTTTGAGCATTTAGGCCCAAACCAGCTTACGCTTCCAAAATGAAAAGCTGCCGAGGTATCCCCGGCACTTTTATCCCCTAAATCTGCTCAACCTTCACCGAATCCGACGGGTAGAACGCCACATACCCCTTGATCTCGGCCATAGCAGAGACCGGGTCTTCATAGCTCCACGCAGCGTTCTCCGTCACTGAGGATTTGTTGACGATTGAGAAATGTGCGGCATGCCCTTTATGCGGGCAATGCGTGACCTTGTCCGTCTCATCCAGAAACGCCATCGCGATATCCGAGCGGGGGAAATAGATCACGGGGTTCAGATCCCCTTCGGACAGCTCCAAAGCGGCGATGCTTTCACCCAGAACGGCGCCACCGGAACGGACGCTCCATTTGCCCGGAGCTTTGCGGATCGTGATTTCTACCATTTCTCTTCCCTTGTCTTTTCGCGGGCCTCTCCTCTGCCCTTTGATTGTAACAGCCCGATGTCAGATCGGCGCGGTTGCGGCATCCAACCACAGTTGAGCCTCGACGCCCAGCCTTGGTCGGATTTTTTCCTGTACATCGCGGTGATATGCATTCAACCAGTCGCGTTCTGTGGTCGTCAACATATCGGCAATGATCAAGCGGCGGTCTATCGGCACATAGGTCAGCGTGCGCCAGTTCAGCATCGCTCGTTCGGCGTCGCCACCGGGCAGGGCCGGGGCTTCCTGCACGACCAGTAGGTTCTCGATGCGGATACCAAAGGCGCCTTCGCGGTAATAACCCGGTTCATTGGACAGGATCATGCCGGGTTGCAACGGCACGTGGCTGACCTTCGAAAGGCGCTGAGGGCCTTCGTGGACGCTGAGATACGCACCCACGCCATGCCCGACACCGTGATTGAAATCCTGCCCCGCAGACCAGAGCGGCGCTCGCGCGATCCCTTCAATGTCGCGCCCGGCCAGACCGACCGGCCAGCGCAACATGGACAGATTAATCATGCCCTTCAACACACGGGTAAAGCAGGCTTTTTCCTCATCCCCAACCTCGCCAATAGCAAGGGTGCGCGTGATGTCGGTGGTGCCGTCCAGATATTGTCCGCCGCTGTCCAGAACCAGAATATGCCCGTTCTCCAACCTGCTGTCGGTTTCTTCGGTCACCCGGTAATGCATGATCGCACCGTTCGGACCGGTGCCAGCGATGGTGTCGAATGAGATATCTTGCAGCGCGTTGTCCTTGCGCCGGTTCTCTTCCAGCCGATTCACGACCTGCGTTTCCGTAAGGCTGCCCGGGGGCTGCGCATCCAGCCAGCACAGCGTCTCAACCACAGCCACGGCATCCCGCAGGTGGGCCTCGGCGCTGCCCGCGATTTCGGCGTCGTTCTTGCAGGCCTTGGGCAGGGCGCAGGGATCGCCAGCATCCACCATCTGCCCCTCTATCACGTCGGCAACGGCCTGAGGCAGTGTTCCCAAATCTACCTGAACGCTGCCCTTCAGTGCGGCTACGGCATCCAGAAAGGCCTCAGGTGTGTGAATCGAGACGTGGTCCCCCAAAGGCACAACCAGCTTTTCCCGGGCCATGAAAAGGTCCACCTGTCCTGTGGCGTGCAAAATGGCAAAACCATGCGCCACCGGGTTGTAACCGATATCCGAGCCGCGAATATTCAACAGCCACATAATCGAATCCGGCAGGGTGATCACCGCCGCTGTACAGCCCGCCTCTTTCAAGGCCACCGAAAGCCGTTCGATTTTGCTGTCCGCCGTTTCCCCCGCAAACTCGATCGGATGCGCCTTGACCGCTTTCAAAGGGGGTCCCGGCTGATTTTCCCACACCCGGTCCACGAGGTTGTCACAACGGACCAGTTCGATGCCGCTGCCCTCAAGGTCCTTCTGCGCTCCGGCGATCTGACCTGCCGCATGCAGCCACGGGTCAAACCCAACCTTGCCACCTTCGGGCAATTGCTCCTTTAGCCATGCGCTCATGCTGACTTCGGACCATGGAACCGGCGTGAACTCGGCCGCGACCTGAGCCTTCACCTGTGTCCGATAGCGCCCATCGACAAACACACCCGCAACATCCGACAGCGCTACGCAAAATCCGGCTGAGCCGGTAAACCCGGTCAGCCATGCCAACCGCTCATCCCTTGGGGCGACATATTCCCCCTGATGCGCATCAGCGCGTGGAATTAGAAAGCCGTCCAACCCGTCCTGCGCCATCTCGGACCGCAGTGCCGCCAACCGCGGCGGCCCTTGTTCGGGCCGCGCTGTCACTTCAAAAGACTGAAACATCTCTCTCTCCCCCAACCGAAAGGGCGGCTTGAACACACCGCCTCTTCTTCTTGTCAAAAATACGGCCGCCGGAGGCAAGGCCGGCTTTAGCTGGCCTTTTTCATCCCCATCACCCGCGCTCGTGCCCTTGGGTCACTGTCAAACAGCGCCGCAAGTTGCTCGGTCATCGCACCGGCTAATTGTTCGACATCTGTGATCGTGACCGCGCGATCATAATACCGGGTCACATCATGGCCGATACCGATCGCCAGCAGCTCAACCATCTTGCGCTTCTCGACCATCGCAATCACGTCGCGCAGGTGCTTTTCAAGATAGTTCGCCGGATTCACGCTGAGCGTTGAGTCATCGACCGGAGCGCCATCGGAAATCACCATCAGAATCTTGCGCTGCTCACGCCGCGCCAGCATCCGCCGATGGGCCCATTCCAGCGCCTCGCCATCGATGTTTTCCTTCAGCAGGCCTTCTTTCATCATCAGACCCAGATTGGCGCGCGCCCGCCGCCACGGCGCATCGGCACCCTTGTAAACGATATGTCGCAGATCGTTCAGGCGTCCGGGTTGTTGTGGGCGGCCATCGTTCAGCCAGGCTTCGCGCGCCTGACCACCTTTCCACGCCCGGGTGGTAAAGCCCAGAATTTCGACCTTCACGTTGCAGCGCTCCAGCGTCCGCGCCAGAACATCTGCGCAGACCGCCGCGATCGAGATCGGACGTCCGCGCATCGACCCTGAATTGTCCAGCAGCAACGTCACCACTGTGTCGCGGAATTCGGTATCTTTCTCGACCTTGAAGCTCAGCGGGGTGGTCGGGTTGGCCACCACGCGCGCCAGACGACCGGCATCCAGAATGCCTTCCTCGCGGTCGAACTCCCAGCTGCGGTTCTGTTGCGCCTGCAAGCGGCGCTGCAATTTATTGGCCAGTCGGCTGACGGCCCCTTTCAGCTGGTCCAGCTGCTGATCCAGATAGGCGCGCAAACGCTCCAACTCGGCCGGTTCAGCCAGATCTTCGGCTGCGATCTCTTCGTCATAGGCGTTGAGGTAGACCTTATAATCGGGATCAGCCTCCGAGGCAGGTGGCGGGGCAGGCGGCTCCATCGGGGCTTCACCGTCCGGCATCTCAGCTTCGTCCGACAGCTCTTCGTCGGACAGCTCATCCATCGAGACCTGGGCCTGCGATTGATCCTGCTGCTCTTCCTGAGTTTGCTCAGGTGTCGCGTCGGCATCCTGTTCGTCCTGATCATCCTGACCGGTGCTGTCGGGATCGGGCTGTTCTTCAGCGTCCTCTTCGGCCTGATCTTCCTGCTCGTCATCCAGCTCATCGGGGTCATCCCCCAGCTGGTCGCCATAGCCCAGATCCTTGATCATCTGGCGCGCGAATTTGGCGAATTCAGCCTGGTCCGAGAGGATTTCGTCCAGATTTTCCAGCGTCCCGCCAGCCTGTTCTTCGATGAACCCGCGCCACAGGTTCATGATGTTCTCGGCCGCAGGCGGCAAATCGCGCCCGGTCGCCAGATGACGGATCAAGTATCCTGCCGCCACGGACAACGGCGCATCGGCTGGCTGTTTGCACTGGTCATAGCCCCGGCGCAGCGCCTCATGCCCGATCTTAACGTCGATATTCGAGGCCGTGCCAGGCATGTCCCGCGCGCCCATGGCTTCGCATCTGGCAACTTCCATCGCTTCGTAAAGATCTCGCGCCATATCGCCCGGAGGCGCATAACGCGCATGGGTCGCATCGTCATGATAGCGGCGCTGCAAAGCCAGCGCGTCCGCTGTTCCGCGCGCCAGCAACACCTCTTCCCGCGTCATCCGGCGCGAGACCTGAGGCAACCGCATCGCCTCCCCCGACAGGCCCGAGGGGTCTACGGTATAACTGACCGAAAGCTCCGGATCATCGGCCATAACCTTCGTGGCCTCGGCCAGAGCCTTCTTGAACGGATCAGCAGGGTTGTCGTTCTTCTGTGCCATGTCCCAAGCCTTTCACATTGCGAGCCCGATTTCCAATAGCTGAGAAACCGGATCCGCCTTCATCTGGCCAATAATATCCCCGCCGGAGGCATTGCGCCCGAAACAGGCGCAACTCAGCGCGTTATCCCAAGCTGACGCTCGCCGCGCTTTCTGGCAGTTCTTCGTCAAAGCAGCGCTGATAGAACTCGGCGACCGTTTGACGCTCCAGCTCATCACATTTGTTCAGGAAGGACAGGCGGAAGGCATAGCCGACATCGCGGAAGATTTCGGCGTTCTGGGCCCAGTTGATCACGGTCCGGGGGCTCATGACGGTGGACAGGTCGCCATTCATGAATGCCGTCCGGGTCAGGTCTGCTACGGTGACCATCTGGCTGACGGTCTTGCGACCCTCTGCCGTGTTGTACAAAGGCGCCTTCGACAGAACGATCATCGTCTCAGCATCGTGGCTCAGGTAGTTCAACGTTGAGACCAGCGACCAGCGGTCCATCTGAGCCTGGTTGATCTGTTGCGTCCCGTGATAGAGGCCGGTCGTGTCACCCAGACCCACGGTGTTCGCGGTGGCGAACAGGCGGAAGTTGGGGTTCGGAGTGATGATCTCGTTCTGGTCCAGCAAGGTCAGTTTGCCGTCATGCTCCAGCACGCGCTGGATCACGAACATCACATCTGCACGGCCTGCATCGTATTCGTCGAACACGATGGCAACCGGATTGCGCAGCGCCCAGGGCAGGATGCCTTCGTGGAATTCAGTCACCTGTTTGCCGTCGCGCAGCTTGATCGCATCCTTGCCGATCAGGTCAATCCGGCTGATATGGCTGTCGAGGTTCACACGCACAGCGGGCCAGTTCAGACGGGCCGCGACCTGTTCGATGTGGGTCGACTTACCCGTGCCGTGATAGCCTTGGATCATTACCCGGCGGTTGTGGGTAAAGCCCGCCAGAATCGCCAATGTGGTCTCCGGATCGAACTTGTAAGTCGGGTCGATGGCAGGCACCCGGTCACTGCGTTCGGCAAAGCCTTTGACCGCCATTTCGGTATCAATGCCGAACACCTCACGGACCGAGATTTCTTCGGTGGGTTTTGCGTTGATATCAATTGATCCGTCAGCCATGCGCGTTGTCCTTATCCTTTGCCCCGTCCGGCGGGTTTGAACCCGTGTGTCGTGCAACATATTGCGGGCAAGGGCAAGGGAAAGCCGCGTGCTAAAAAAGCTGACGGGATGTTTCTTTTAAACTGGCCTTATTTGCGGGCTGGGCGGGATTGCGTTGGAGTGGCATTGGACAAGCGGTTCTGGTTGGGTTCTTCAACAAATCGTCAGTATCAGAAGATCTGATGTCCAAATCGCACGCCGATTGCGGCAACTCGCTACTTGGGCTCGAGTTTGAGTTCCTGCGTAAGGGCAATTTTGAAAGCCCGTTCAATCAGTCATCGTTCAGAATACGCCTCACACCGGGACGGTTCGAGGGTTATATTCTCAAAATGATATATTGCATTTGAATTGGCCAATCGGAAGGGTAATATGCGCAAAGGCCGCGTGTGTAATTGGCCTTATGTAAGGGGTAAAGTTGTTCATGACATCCTGTGTTAAGTCCGGGCGGCCACGATTATCACCTGTTGGCGACCGACGAGGTGCAATGAATGTCCTTTGACGCACTCCTCCACTCGGTGAATGAGACCGGGGGCAGTGGTAACCTCATTGTTCAGGGAACAACGACGCCCGCGATTATCTCAGGGCTGACGGTTTCTTTTGATGGCGGCATTACCTTTGTACCCTACACCTATCTTGGTCAGGGAAGTTATCGCGGGACCAGTGAAACAGCAGACTTTATCCGGGTCGGCGGGCAAATTTACGCTTTCAATGATGTCAATCCGACAGGGTCTCTCAGCACCGGGAATTGGCAGATCACCGAGAGTGACCTCAACCCGGTCAACCCACCTTGTTTTGTCGCCGGAACGCTGATTGAGACGGAAGGTGGGCCACGCCCTGTCGAAAACTTGGTGGCTGGGGATCACGTCTGTGTGTCAGGCGGGCAAACCTTGCCGATCGTCTGGATTGGCAAAAGAACCCTGAGCGCGAAAATGTTGCGCAAAAATCCAAAGTTCAGACCCGTCAGGATTCAGCGCGGCGCTTTGGGTGATGACCTGCCCAGCCAAGACTTATTTGTGTCTCCCCAGCATCGGATTGTGCTGGAAGGCTGGCGGGCCGAGCTTCTCTTTGGTGAGCCCAGAGTTTTTGTTGCTGCAGTACATCTAGTGAACGATGGCTTGATCCGTCAGATGCCGCCTGAGGCACCTGTAACCTATTTCCACATTGCCTGTAGTCGGCATGTGGTCCTGACGTCACACGGTTTGCAAAGCGAAAGCTTGTTTCTGGGCGATCTGGCGTTGAAGTCATTCCAACGCGAAGACGTCAAGGAATTGCGGGCCTTGTTTCCCGAGCTTGGCAATCCCGCTTCGGTGCAGCGACAGCGAACACATTTGCGGTGTCTGAAGCGGCCCGAAGCAGAGGTATTGCGGGATCTGTTGCCCGGGTAAGAGCAGCCTTACTTAAAGTTCCGGCTGTCCTTGATCTGATCCCAGGCCCAAACGACTTCTTGCAGCTGTTCTTCCTGCGACCGGTCACCGCCATTCATATCCGGGTGCAGCACTTTGATCAGCTTTTTGTACGCTTTGCGCACTTCAGCCTTGGACCAGCTGTCTTTGGCTTCCAGAATCTCGATCGCGCGGCGTTCGGTAGGCGGCAGGCGACGGCCTCCGCCACCCGAGGTGCGGCCTTTGTTCTGAGTGCTGTTCGCGCCCAGCACCTGATGGGGGTCCTCGATGCCGAGACGCGCCCAGGCGCGGGCCTCGGGGTCGCCCATCGGCTTGGTCTCGCGTTCCCATACTTTGTCTTTTGACCGCTGCGCGTTCAGCTCGGCCTCGGTGGTGCCGTCGAAGAAGTTCCATTTCTGGTTATATTCTCGCACGTGCTGCTGGCAGAACCAGTAGAAGTCATCCAAAACGTCCGGAGCCTTGGGCGCGCGGAATTTGCCAGGCTCTTCACATCCGGGGTGGTCACAGATTCGCACCGAAGTTTCAGACGCCCCTGACATCCCCCGACGTCCGCGCGGGTTCTTTTTCTTGGCGCTGGAGACGGACATATCGAATCCGAAGGGGTCTGATTTCGTCATACTGTGATCCTTACGAACGCATCTTTTCGACTCGGAGGCAGCAGTTTAGTCTAAGCAGCCGAAAGTAGAAGAGGGGGGCGGCAAAAATTTTGCCGATGAGCGTAAAAATGACTGTGACTGACGAAATCCGAACCCGTCTGCAAGCCGCCTTTGACCCGCGCGAGCTGGAAGTGGTCGATGACAGCGAAAGCCACCGGGGCCATGCAGGATTTCAGGAAGGTGGCGAAAGCCACTTCAACGTCCGTATCCGCGCCAGCGCGTTCGAGGGACAGTCCCGCGTCGCTCGTCATCGCGCGGTGCATAAAGCGCTGGGTGATATTGTGCCGCGTATTCATGCGCTGGCGCTTGATATCGGCGTGTGAACGCAAAAGGGGCAGGTTCTGAAAACCCACCCCCTGCACACATGGCGCAGGTCCTTTATTTGACCTGAACCGACTCAACCATTTTCAGGACACGGCGGCGTGGCATCAGCGGCACCAGCCAGTTCAGTACAAACGACAAAGCGCTTTCGTTAATGGCGATCAGCTCGCCCTTCATCATCGCGTCATAGCCGCATTTTGCGACCGAAGCCGGTGTAGCCGCCTTTTGTTTGGACAGACCGGTGCCTTCCAGATTGGCGGTTTCGATAAATTCGGTGCTGACGACACCGGGGCACAGGGCGGTAGAAGTGATGCCATCTTTGCGCATTTCCTGATCAATCGCCTGACTGAACGAGGTGACAAAGGCTTTGGTCGCGAAATACGTCGCTTGATACGGGCCGGGCTGGAAACTTGCGGTCGACGAAACTTGCAGCATCTTGCCACCGCCGCGTGTGCGCATGTCATTGCCGATCAGATGGCTCAGCGTCACCAGTGCCGAGATGTTCAGGTCGATCATCTCCTGATCCTTAGTCAGAACGCGATCCAGAAACGCCCCCTGACCGCCGAAGCCCGCATTGTTGATCAGGATGTCGATTTCAATTCCTGCGTCTTTCAGCTTTTGGTGCAGCGCTTTGGCTTGGTCGGGGGTGCCAACGTCCTGAGCGATCACTGTGACTTTGACGTTATGGGCCGCTTCCAGTTCCAATTTCAGTGCTTCAAGCGGCTCTTGGCGGCGGGCAACGACAACCATATCGCCGCCTTTTTGCGCGTGGTAGCGGGCAAATTCAGCGCCTATGCCGGACGAGGCGCCAGTGATCAGTGCGGTGTTTGACATGAGGGTCTCCATCGGGGGGGGTCAACAAGTGTTGACGCTGAAATAGGTCAAGCGAACATTGATGTCAACAAGTGTTGACGATTATTTTATTGCACCCTAATTAGGCATTATGACCAAGCCTACCTCGACCAAAGAAAACCTGCTGAATGCAGCGCGTGAACTGTTCTGGACGCGCGGATATTCCAATGTGTCCGTCCGCGATATCACCAAAGAAGCGGGCGTGGATGCGGCGCTTGTTTCGCGATATTTCGGAGGAAAAAGGGGGCTGTTTGACGCGACGCTGGCCGAAATTCCGCCTTGGACCGCATTGACTGCGGAGAGTGATGAGGTCCTGCGCGCAGCTACTGACAGCTTTGCACAACCGTACGATCCAAAAACGGATCAGGCGAATCCGTTCACGATGCTTTTGGCCAATATCATCGACCCGGAAGTCGGCGATGACATCCGGGCCATGGTTCAGAATGGAATGGCGACCCCGTTGGCCGACAAGCTGGATGGCGAATTGCAAGCCGAGCGTGCCGCGCTTTTACTGGCCGTTCTGTTTGGTGCGGCGATGATGCGCAAGAATTTCCAGCTAAAGGGAATCGCGGAAAAAACGCCGGATGAAATTGCGGCACAGATTATGCATCTGGGTCAGGCAGCACTGCGGTTTAAGGGGTAAACTGCGGCTTAGGATTTATCTTTCGCTTCGGTATCTGCCGCCGGTTCAACTTCTGGAGCTACCGTTTCCAGTTTCAACGGGGGGTCTGCGGCCTCTTCCGAAATGGGGGCCGGGGCCGCGACAGTTTTTGGCCCCGGAACGGGCTGTGCCAGTGGCACGCCTTCGGGTGTTTCGGTCGGCGTAGGCGTTGCGGCAACCGCCGGTTCAATCATTCGTCGGAACACCAGTACATTGCGCCAGTTAACAGTCGAGCTCGTCAGACCGGCGCGTTCTTCACTGGGCAGCAACTCGGCGCGCTGATATTCCCAGCCGTCTTGCCCCATCCGGTTCAGCAGGTGCTCGATCGAGACCGCAAACCGATCCTCGGCGCTTTTCGCACCCTTGGCTTTCACACCTTTTTGCGGGGCGGGGACAACTTTGTATTCGTAGCGCTGCATCGGATATTCCTGACTTTCGGTTCCCGGCAATCTAGCATGTTGCTGACTTTGAGAAAGTCTTCATCGTGTGCGAGAAGACGGAAAAGAAAACGGCGGGGTTTTGTGCAAACCCCGCCGTTCAGAATTGAAACGCTGCCGGGATTAGGAGCCCAGCTTCTTTGCGACCAGCTCGTTCACTGCCTTCGGATTTGCCTTGCCGCCGGTCGCCTTCATGACCTGACCGACGAACCAACCCGCCAGTTTCGGGTTCACTTTGGCTTTTTCGACCTGCGCAGGGTTGGCTGCGATGATCTCGTCCAGAGCGGATTCGATAGCGCCGGTGTCAGTCACCTGCTTCATGCCGCGCTCTTCGACGATCTGAGCCGGGTCACCACCTTCGGTATAGACGATCTCGAACAGGTCCTTGGCGATCTTGCCCGAGATGGCGTCCGAGGCGATCAGGTCGATGATCCCACCCAGCTGCGCAGGCGAAACTGGCGAGTCGGTGATGTCGTGGTCTTCTTTCTTCAACCGGCCAAACAGCTCGTTGATCACCCAGTTTGCAGCCAGTTTTCCGTTGCGGCCTTTGGCGACGTCTTCGAAATAGGTGGCGCTTTCAACCTCGGCGGTCAGCACCGACGCGTCATAGTCGGTCAGGCCAAATTCGCTGATGAACCGCGCCTTCTTGTCGTCAGGCAGTTCGGGCAACTTGGCGGCGATGTCGTCGACCCACGCTTGCTCGATTTCCAAAGGCAGCAGGTCAGGGTCGGGGAAGTAGCGGTAATCATGCGCCTCTTCCTTGGACCGCATCGACCGCGTCTCGCCTTTGTCCGGGTCGTACAGGCGGGTTTCCTGATCAACCTTGCCACCAGCTTCGACGATGGCGATCTGGCGACGGGCCTCGACCTCAATCGCTTGCTGGATGAAGCGCATCGAGTTCATGTTCTTGATCTCGCACCGCGTGCCCAGATGCGAGAAATCCTGCGTTTCCTGATACTTCTCATAGGCACCCGGCAAACAGATCGAGACGTTCACATCCGCCCGCAGGTTGCCATTCTGCATGTTGCCATCACAGGTGCCCAGATAACGCATGATCTGGCGCAGTTTGGCGATATAAGCAGCGGCCTCTTCGGGGCCACGGATATCGGGGCGGCTGACGATCTCCATCAGGCAAACGCCGGTCCGGTTCAGGTCGACGAAGGACATATGCGGGTCCATGTCGTGGATCGATTTACCGGCGTCCTGTTCCATGTGGATGCGTTCGATACGGACCATACGTGCGGTGCCGTCACCCATCTCAACCAGCACTTCACCTTCGCCCACGATGGGGTGGTACAGCTGGGAAATCTGATAGCCCTGCGGCAGGTCGGGGTAGAAATAGTTCTTGCGGTCAAAGGCGGACTTCAGGTTGATATCCGCCTTCAGGCCCAGCCCGGTGCGCACGGCCTGTTCCACGCAATACTCGTTGATCACCGGCAGCATTCCCGGCATCGCCGCGTCCACGAAGGCCACGTTCGAGTTCGGTTCGGCCCCGAATTGGGTCGATGCGCCGGAAAACAGCTTGGCATTGGATGAGACCTGAGCGTGCACCTCCATCCCGATCACCAGTTCCCAATCGTGCTTGGCCCCGGCAATGGTTTTAACTTTGGGCATTTCGTATGTCAGGTCGAGCATGGCGCGCCTCTATTTCCGCAGAAGTCTAAGCCTGCGTATTAGGCGCGCCGCGCCCAAGGGGCAAGGGGGAATCAGTGCTCGGACAGGCGCAGGCCCGCAGGCGTAAAGGTCACGTCCGTGCCGCTGCGCAATTCCTCACGGAACAGATCGCCGATTGCACGCAACGCATCGCGGTGTCCACGGGCAGCGAAGCGCTCAGGCGAGTTGATGCGGACCGAGTTGTTGAACCCGCTGGCGGCATGCGCCCAGATCAGAGGATGCAGTTCAGTCATATGATCGCGGATCAGCCAATTTGCAGCCTCCTGGATTTGCGTGCGCACCAGATCGGCTTCTTCGTTCAGGCCCATCCTGCTTTGAATGGTGATCGCGCAATAGGCCGCCAGCATGTTGACGGTTTGCTGATCCGGGCGGCGTTTCAGAATGTCGTGCAGACCTTCCAGGAAATACTCGACATCCAGCCGCGCGCAGGCCTCATCATCCAGCGCAATCGCATCGAACTGAACCCAGGTGTAACCGCCGGCACCCCAGATTTCATGCGTCCGGGCTGCGTTGCGCAGGGCCTGAACCTCAAGCTCTTCATAGCTGCCGAACCACTGCGGCAGCAGATGCGTACCCATGGCGCGCATATGGCGCTGATTGTGCGGGTCCAGCGTGATCAGCCGCTCATATTCGTCGGCTACGCGAAGGTTGATCTTGCGCTGACCGGCCAGCAGAGCGCAGCTCGCCGCTGCGACAATCGGGCTGTCCGGCGCGCTTTCGCGGCAGGATGGCAAAAGTGCCGCGGCACGGTCGAAGTGCGCCGCACAGCGCGACCGATGAAGCGGAGGCAGCGTCGCGTCGTTGGCAGTTCCACGCCATGCCCAGGCAAGGTCGATATGAGCCAGCGCGACTATAAGGGTGATCATGGGGTCGTCGGAATGCTCGCGCATTTCGTCTTCCAGTTCGGAAATTCCACCCAGCAGGTCATACTCGGACAGAGCGGTGGTGTCGGACAAAGCATGTTCGACGGCCAGAACAACATCGGACCGCGCGCCAAAGGCCAGCAAATCCGCAACGGGTGTGCCGTCGGGCGATTTATCACGCGCCTCGTCAGCGTCGCGCATCCGTTTCGACAATTCGGCCCAACGGTCCTGACGGGCCAGATCACGCCCCTGTTCAATGATTTCCCGACCAACCAGATCTTCGGCACGCAGCTCGGCCAGCGGGATATTCAGCTGCCCCTGATCCGCAAGCGAGGCAGCCGCGCTGTCATGCGCGCTCAATTCTGATGCAAGCTGGGCGGGATAAGAAGGAGTTTGGGCCTGATGCGCCCTAAAAAACCGAAACATGACAGCACTCGAAACAGTAAAACACAGGTAAGCAGACCACGTCAGACTGAGCCAAATTCGCTTCAAATTCAAGTTATACACCCTTTATTGAGGTGTTTTCGGCGTCAATGTGGCCCTTTGGGTGAAATCGTTTCAGAAAATGGTAAAATGATGCCGTTCGACACGCAGGCCTGCGCCTTCCAATACCGCTTCGAATTCCCGGTGGGGCGGAGTCGATTCATCCGGCAGGCGAATCCGCTTTTTGGTGGTCAGAACCAGCGAAACACGCACCGAGAAATCCCAACGCGTGTCGAGCCGCACGTGGTCGATATCGGTCAGCGCGACCTCGGCCTCACGCGTGCCGGTGAACCAGCGCAAACAGTGTTGATCCAGAACCAGCCCGGCCCGGGTATTCTGTGCGATGTCCCAGACCGCGGGCAGGGTAGCAAGCGCAAGAATTCCGATCAGCCACCACGCAGCATCGAACAGAATTACCAGCGCCAAAAGGGCCGCATAGACGCCGATCAGGATAACAACAGTGCGTGGCGACCGATTGTGTCGCGTATAGGTGAACGGCGTCATGCGCCGAGGATCCGAGACACCATTTCGGTAGTGTCGCGCGACAGGTTCGGCGTGTCGGCGATCCGGGTCAGCTGTGCGCGCATCAGGTCCTGACGATCCGCGTCGTACCGTTTCCATGTCTGAAATGCCGAACACATCCGCGCCGTGGTCTGCGGGTTGACCGGATCAAGCCGGATCAGCCAGTCGGCAAGCAGGGTGTAACCGGCCCCGTCTGCGCGGTGGAATCCAGCGTGGTTCATCGCCAGAGCGCCCATGACCGCCCGGAACCGGTTCGGGTTCTTCCAGTTGAAATCCGTATGTTCTGTCAGGGCGCGGGTTACATCTGCCGTGGTCGCGGGTGAGGCGGTCGACACTTGCAGGGCAAACCATTTGTCCATCACCAAACGGTCATGCTGCCATTGGTCAAAGAACGCCGAAAGCTCTTGCTGCCCCTTGCCGGAACGAAGCAGACAGGACAGGGCCGTAAGCTGGCGGGTCATGTTGTCGGCCGCCGAGTATTCCTCGACCGCCTTGTCACCGCCATCCAGACGCGAGGTCAGGTAGAGCACCGCGCCTCCCAGTGCGCGTTTTCCAGCCTGATCGGCGTCGGGACTGAAGGGCGCGTCGATCTGGGTTTCTCCCAACAGCCGTGGCAACAGGTCCTGAACATGCTGCGCGGTTGCTTGTCGCAGCGTTTCCACGGCCTGCCAGATCGCCATCGGGTCAGGTGTTGTGCCAGCGTCAAACAGGGCTGCTGCCAGTTCGGATTGGGTTGGCAGGCCCAGCATCAACGAACGATAGGCCGGGTCCAGATCGCCGTCGCGCAATACAGCGAGGATACCATCCAGATAGTCGGCCCCGGGGGCGGCATCGTCGCGGATCATGCGCAGCAACGTATCCTCGGCCAGCGACCGCCCGGCCTGCCAGCGATTGAACGGATCGGTATCATGGGCCAGCAGGAAGGCCCGGTCGGTATCCGTTTGATCGTGTTCCAGAATGACCGGAGCGGAGAAATCGCGCAGGATCGAGGCCACAGGTTTCGCGGCCAGACCGTCGAATTGAAAGCTTCGCTCGGCCTCGGTCAGCTCCAGCACTTCGGTGGCGCGCACTTCATCCCCATTTTGTCCCAACAACCCCACGGCGACCGGGATCACCTGCGGCAGTTTCTCGGGCTGACCGGGGGTTGGTTCGGTGCGCTGGCTGAGCGTCAGGGTATAGGTGCCGTCTGCCCAGTCTTCGGCGACCGTGACACGGGGTGTGCCAGACTGGCTGTACCAGCGCTTGAATTGGGTCAGATCGCGGCCGGTCGTATCCTCGAACACCTTGATCCAGTCTTCGATGGTGCAGGCTTGGCCGTCGTGGCGTTCGAAATAGAGGTCCAGCGCCTTGGAGTAGGCGTCATCCCCAACCAACCGCTTGAGCATCCCGATCACCTCAGCGCCTTTTTCATAGACGGTTGCGGTGTAGAAGTTGTTGATTTCCTGAAAACTCTCGGGCCGAACCGGATGTGACAGCGGCCCGTTATCTTCGGGGAACTGGCGCGCGCGCAGATCGATGGCGTCGTGGATGCGTTTCACCGGGGCCGAGCGCATGTCGGACGTGAACTGCGCGTCACGGAAGACGGTCAGCCCTTCTTTAAGGCAAAGCTGGAACCAATCTCGGCAGGTGATCCGGTTGCCGGTCCAGTTGTGGAAATACTCATGTGCGATGATCGCCTCGATCCGCTCAAAGTTCATATCGGTTGAGGTTTCAGGGCTGGCTAGAACAGCCGAAGAGTTGAAGATATTCAGCCCCTTGTTCTCCATCGCGCCCATGTTGAAATCGTCAACGGCGACGATGTTGAACACGTCCAGATCGTATTCGCGACCATAGACATCCTCATCCCATTTCATCGACTTTTTCAGGGCCTCCATGCCAAAGGCGCATTTGCCCTCGTCACCGGGGCGGACCCAGAGGTTCAGGTCTACCTCGCGCCCGGACATGGTGGTGAAATTGTCGGAATGAGCGATCAGGTCCCCGGCAACCAGTGCAAACAGATAGGCAGGTTTTGGCCATGGATCGGTCCACTCGGCCCAGCCGTCGCCCTTACCCGAGGGGTTGCCGTTGGACAGCAGCACAGGAAGGTCTCCGTTGATGCGCACGGTGAAGGTGGACATCACGTCTGGACGGTCGGGGTAGTAGGTGATCTTGCGGAACCCTTCGGCCTCGCACTGGGTGCAGTACATGCCGTTCGACATATAAAGCCCCTCAAGCGCGGTGTTGTTGCCGGGGTCGATCTCGACAACAGCCTCCCAGATAAAGGGCGCGTTAGGCACCTCGGCGGTCAGGCCCTTGTCCGTGACCTCGGGCGTGATCTCGACCCCGTCGATGGCGGCGCGGATCAAGGTTAGGTCCTCGCCATGTAGAAAGAACGTGCGATCCGTGGCCTCAGGATTCGGGCGGAACGCGATGCGCGAAGTGACGCGGGTTGCGTGGTCCGCCAGATCAAAGGTCAGATGCACGCTGTCCACCAGATAACCGAAGGGCGTGTAATCTTTCAGATAGATCGTAGTGGGGGCAGCGTCGCGCATCGGGGGGCCTCGTGTCGGTAGATGTTTGGCGCGACGTTATGGGTTGCGGCGCAGGCCTGCAAGCAGGCTGGCAGCGCCGTTTCGGGGATGAGCGCCGATGCGGCATGAGGTTTGACCGGATAAATGTTCCCAGAAGAGTTGCCTATCGGAAACATCCACCCTAATTGAGGACTGCATACAGTGGCGTACAAAAGCGGGAGATGTCGAATATGAGCAGCAGAGAAACCCGGAGCGGTTTGCAGATTGCCGTCGAACTGGCGGATTTCATCGAGAACCGGGCGCTGCCGGGAACCGGCGTTTCATCCGAGACCTTCTGGTCTGGCCTGTCCCGCATGGTCGAAGAGCTGGGACCAAAGAACAAGGCGCTGCTGGTCAAACGCACCGAGATTCAAGGCCGTGTCGACGGCTGGCATCTGGCCAACAAGGGCCAGGACCATGACGCCGCTGCCTATCAGGCGTTCCTGCGTGAGATCGGGTATCTGGTCGAAGAGGGCGAGGCGTTCCAGATCGAAACCGGAAATGTCGACCCCGAGATCGCTCTGACGCCCGGACCGCAGCTGGTGGTGCCGATCACCAACGCCCGCTTTGCTCTGAACGCGGCCAACGCGCGTTGGGGCAGCCTGTATGATGCGCTCTATGGCACCGATGCCATGGGCGATCTGCCTCCGGCAGGCGGATACAACACCGAACGTGGCGCGCACGTAATCGCATGGGCCAAAGCGTTTCTGGACGAGACCGCTCAGATGGCCGAAGGCTCGTGGGCAGACATCACCGGCCTGAGCGTTGAGGGCGGCGCGCTGGTTCCGGCTTTGGCCGATCCTTCTATTTTCGTGGGCTTTGGCGGTTCTGCCGAAAAGCCGGACTTTGTTCTGCTGAAGAACAACGGCCTGCACGTGCAGATCCTGATCGACCCGAGCAGCACCATCGGTTCCTCCGATCCAGCAGGCATCTCGGATGTTCGTCTGGAATCGGCGCTGTCCACGATCATGGATTGTGAGGATTCGGTCGCCTGTGTGGACGCTGCCGACAAGGTTGTAGCCTATGGCAACTGGCTGGGCCTGATGAAGGGCGACCTGACCGAAGAAGTCACCAAGAGCGGCAAGACATTTACCCGCAAACTGGCAGGGGATGTGGCATACACTACCGCTGGCGGTGAGCAGACGACGCTGAAAGGCCGCTCGCTGATGTTGGTGCGCAATGTGGGTCACCTGATGACCAACCCCGCTGTTCTTGACGGTGAGGGCAATGAGATTGGTGAGGGGCTGATGGATGCGCTCTGCACCACGCTGATCGCCATGCATGATCTTAAGCGCGAGGGCGGCAACTCGGTCGAAGGGTCGGTCTATGTGGTGAAGCCCAAGATGCACGGGCCGGAAGAGGTGGCCTTCTCGGTCGAGATTTTCGACATGGTCGAAGACATTCTGGGCCTGTCGCGCAACACCGTGAAGCTGGGCATCATGGATGAGGAGCGCCGCACCTCGGTGAACCTCAAGGAATGTATCCGCGCGGCAAAATCGCGTGTGGCCTTTATAAATACCGGGTTCCTGGACCGGACGGGGGATGAGATTCATACCTCGATGGAAGCGGGCCCGATGCTGCCCAAGGGCGATATCAAGAACACGCCTTGGATTGCATCCTATGAGGATCGTAACGTTGATATCGGGCTGGCTTGCGGCCTGAAAGGCAAGGCGCAGATCGGTAAAGGCATGTGGGCGATGCCCGATCGGATGGGTGATATGTTGGAGGCCAAGATCGGCCACCCGCAATCGGGTGCTACCTGCGCCTGGGTGCCGTCGCCGACCGCTGCAACTCTGCACGCCACGCATTACCACAAGGTCAATGTACTGGACCGTCAGGACGAGATTGCCGCTGGTGGTGCACGCGGAACGCTTGAGGACCTGCTGACCGTCCCGCTGCTGGGTGGCCGCAACCTTAGTGATGACGAGATTACCCGTGAGATCGAAAACAACGCCCAGGGCATTCTGGGCTATGTGGTCCGCTGGGTCGATCAGGGTGTGGGCTGCTCGAAAGTGCCGGATATCAACGATATCGGTTTGATGGAGGACCGCGCGACCTGCCGGATTTCCTCGCAGGCATTGGCTAACTGGTTGCACCATGATGTGGTGAGCGAGGAACAGGTGATGGCCGCGATGCAGAAGATGGCCGCCGTGGTCGATCGTCAGAACGCGGATGATGCAAGTTACATTCCGATGGCACCGGGCTTTGACGGTGTGGCGTTCCAAGCGGCTTGCGATCTGGTCTTCAAGGGCCGCATCCAGCCCTCGGGTTATACCGAGCCGGTTCTGCACGCGCGACGCTTGGAATTCAAAGCCAGCTAGGGTCTGGCGGACAGGGCGGGAACGAGGGGGCTGTCTGCCCCCGCGCTCCCCCGAAAGTATTTTTTGGCCAGATGAAAGGGATCAGGCATGGCGATTTCACTGCGTAAAGCGCGAACAATCATTCGTAAGGCGCTGGAAAAAGGGCGTGAGATGGAGCTGAAGCCTCTGTCCGTTGTGGTGCTGGACGCGGGCGGGCATGTCATTGCGTTTGAGCGCGAGGATGGTTCAGCTCCGGGACGCTTTGCGATTGCGCAGGGCAAGGCCTATGGCTCGGTCATGTTGGGCATGGCGGGTACGGCGCAGATGCAGCGGGCCGAGGCGCAGGCCTATTTCATGGCCGCTGTGAATGGCGTTTATGGCGGTCAGGTCGTGCCTGTACCCGGTGGCGTTCTGCTGCGGGATAAAAAGAACGCTCTGATCGGTGCTGTTGGTGTGACGGGCGACACCTCGGACAACGATGCGATTGCGGCAATGGCCGGTATCGAAGCCGCGGGTCTGACCGGCGAAATCTGAGCCTGCGTAGTTCAAAATGCAGGGTAACGTTCTGATTGCGCCTGCCTTTTGGGCACAAGTGACCGGCTTGCGGATTTGCTTGGGCGGGATTGCCGCTGTGCGACACTGAACAACTCCTTGCGCTAACATGCAGGGCATGTGCTGTTGCGCGCGAGTTCGCCTGCGGCTACGTTTCTGGATGATACAACGCTGGAACAAGGTAGGCGCAATGGCTCGGCCCGTGGTCGGTATAATCGGTAACTCGTACCTGATGAATGATGAATATCCGACCCATGCCGGGGGGACGATGAACTCGGATGCGGTCGCCAATGTGTCCGGATGCCTGCCGCTATTGATCCCCGCCGACCCCAGATTTGTAACTGTTGATGAACTGCTTGAGGTCTGTGACGGGTTCCTTCTGACAGGCGGTCGCCCGAATGTTCACCCTGAGGAATACGGCGAAGCGGCGACCGATGCGCACGGAGAGTTTGACCGCGCGCGCGACGCGATCACATTGCCTTTGGTGCGGGCCTGTGTGGACCGCGGGCAGCCCTTCATGGGGATTTGCCGAGGGTTTCAGGAAGTCAATGTCGCGATGGGCGGAACGCTGTACCCCGAAATCCGCGATCTGCCGGGGCGGATGAACCACCGGATGCCTCCGGACGGCACGTTGGAGGAAAAGTTCGCGTTGCGCCATGTGGTTGCGCTGACGGAAGGCGGCGTTTTCCATCAATTGTTCGGCGCGCCCGAGGTGATGACCAATACGCTGCACGGGCAGGGGATCAAAACGGTCGGGGAACGCGTGGTGATCGACGGTCACGCACCGGATGGAACGCCTGAGGCGATCTTTATCAAAGACGCGCCCGGATTTACTCTGTCGGTACAGTGGCACCCGGAATGGGATGCGATCAATGACCCTGTCTCGCGGCCTCTGTTTGAGGCGTTCGGCACAGCGGTTCGGGCGTGGGCAACCGGTTCTGACGCAGGTCTGATTCAGCAAACGGCGTGAATTTTGCGCCGGCCCGCGAGAGAGGGTCCGGACCGGCGCAGTGCGATCAGATCAGCAGGTTAAACTGATTGATCAGCGGTAGGGTACGGGCGCGTTCTCCGGTCAGGTCGAACAGCGCGTTTCCAAGCGCAGGCATGGACGGAGGTGTGCCGGGTTCTCCAGCTCCGCCCATGTGGCGGTTGGTTTCCAGCACGCGCACTTCAACTTGCGGTGCAGTGTGCATCCGGATCGCATCATAGTCGGGGAAGTTGTACTGCTCGACCTCTCCATCGGCGAAGGTGATCTCGCCGTAGCAAGCCGCCGACAGCCCGTACATCATGCCGCCGAACATCTGCGCTTTGACGTTTTCGGGGTCCAGAGCCAGCCCCATGTCGCAGGCGATCCACGCCTTGTTGATGCGGATGGTGCCGTCTTCGTCAACCACCTCAATGACCTGTGCGACCGGGGTGCCGAAGCTGTAGGTGAAGGCCACGCCACGCCCGACCCCGTTTGGAGTCTGGCCGGTCCAGCCGGACATCTCTTTGACGGCCTCAAGACAACCAGCCGAGGGGGCGTGTTCGGTCTTCATCAACTCCAGCCGGAACTCAAGCGGGTCGCGGCCTGCTGCAAGAGCCATCTCGTCCATGTAGGTCTCATGGAAGAACCCGTTATGACTGTTGCCGACCGAGCGCCAGAACCCGACAGGGACATCCAGATTGGCGATATGGCCGCTCATGCGGTAGTTCGGTACCGCGTAGGGTTGGTTAAAAAACCCTTCGACCAGCACCTTGTCGGGGCCGCCGCCGGGCAGTCCGGTGTAGCGCTCAACTGCCTGTTGGGTACACGACTGCGCCGCAACTGCGCCGTCGATCAGAACCGCCTTGCCATCCTGTACCGCACCGCGCATCCGGGCGATGGCACCGGGGCGGAAATAGTCGTGGCGCATGTCCTCTTCACGGCTCCACGTCGTCTGAACCGGAGTGCCGGGCATCGCCATGGCAACCTTGGTCGCAATCTCGCCAAAGTCCAACTCTCCCCGACGTCCAAAGCCGCCACCCAGATAGGTGGTGTGAATCTGCACTGCCTCGGTGTCGAGGCCCGCAGTGTTGGCAACGCGAAAACGGATCAGGGTCGGGGCCTGATTGCCGCACCACAGTTCCAGTGCATCGCCGGTGAAAAGGGCGGTGGCGTTCATCGGCTCCATCGTGGCGTGGGCCAGATAGGGAACTTGATACTCTGCCGTGATCTCGGTCGCGCCCTCGGGCATGACACTGACATCGCCATCATCGCGCATGGTCGAATTTGGAGAGTCATCAAACGCCTCGGCGATCTTGGCAAAGATACCGTCAGTTTCCGGGGGGTAGGGGGCATCGCCCCAGTCGACGTCAATGGCCTCAACCGCCTGATTGGCGAGCCATGTGTTGTTGGCAATAACCGCGACACCGGTGCCAAGATCAACGATCTTCTCGACTCCCGGCATGGTTTTCGCAGCACTATCGTCAAAGCCGTTCATCGCGCCGCCCAACTTTGGGTTCATGCGCACCGCGGCGAATTTCATACCCGGCAGGCGGACGTCGACACCGAATTCGGCGGTGCCGGTTGCCTTTTCCACCATGTCGAGACGCGGCTGGGTCTGGCCCAGATGGCGCCACTCGGACGGATCGCGCAGCGAGGCTTCGATCGGTTCCAGTTTGGCAACGTCCGTAGCCAGTTCGGCATAGGGGATTTTGTTGCCGTTGGGCGCAATGACATGACCCGACGCTGTCTTCAGCTGGTTCCGATCAACACCCAACCGCTCAGCGGCGGCCTGTTTGAGCGTCTCGCGCGCCGACGCACCGGCCTGACGCATCCGTTCGAACCCGTCTTTCATCGAGGTCGATCCACCAGTGACTTGCAGGCTCAGCGCTCTGCCAACAACACCCAGTGCCTCACCCAGATTGTGCTGGAAGTCCGAGATGTCATATCCCTTGTTGGGCAGGCCTTCTCCCATCAGGGCCGAGTTGTAATAAGCGGCGGCGGCCGGACCGTGCAGAACGGTGATCTGGTCCAGATCGACGTCCAGCTCCTCGGCAATAAGGGCAGCCCAGGTGGTTTGCACACCCTGACCCATCTCAGCGCGGGGGGCAAACAGAGTTACGCCGTTCTGGTCGATCAGAACAAAGGGGCTCAGCGCGGCCTGACCCTCACCGGGTTTCAGCGGGTTTGCGGCGGGGCGGCTGACGTAATAGGCACCGAACGCCACACCGCCGACAATCGCAGCGGACCCGATCAGGAAGGTGCGACGCAGGATTTTTCCAACAGAAGCCATCGGTTACGCCTCCTTCAACTTGCCAGCCGCGTCATGGATCGCGGCGCGGATGCGGGGGTAGGTGCCACAGCGGCACAGGTTGCCCTGCATGGCATCATCTATGTCGGTATCCGAGGGGGCCGGGTTTTCGGCCAGCAACGCGGCGGCCTGCATGATCTGGCCCGACTGGCAGTAGCCACATTGCGCGACCTGGTGATCGACCCACGCTTGTTGCAGCGCGTTCATCGTATCGGGTGAGCCGATCCCTTCGATCGTCGTGACATCGCCCCACACATCCGACAGCGCCACCTGGCACGAGCGCACGGCCTCACCATCAATATGCACGGTGCATGCCCCGCAAGCGGCGACGCCGCAGCCGAATTTGGTTCCGGTCAGGCCGACCTCATCGCGCAGGACCCAAAGCAGGGGGACGTCATCAGGCAGGTCAACCTGATGTTGTTTGCCGTTGATTGTAAGGGCGGTCGCCATGGCGCACCTCTCGTAGCTGTGGCTGGTTTCTGACATAATTATCGAAAAGTGTCAGTGTGTCAATTGACAAAATGAACAAAAAATGTCACGAGTTCAGGTATGACAGAAGCAATTGACGATTCACGGCAAAAGGCCATCCTGGACTCGGCGTTCGAGGCCTTTGCCACTTATGGGTTTCGCAAGACCTCAATGGACGACATAGCGCGCGGCGCTGGAATGTCCCGGCCCGCCGTGTATCTGCATTTCAAGAATAAAGAAGCGATCGTAAGCAAGCTGACCGAGGCGTACTATGCCAAAAAAAGCGCTGCGGTGGCCGAGGCGCTGATGACGACCGGCACTGTGTCCGAGGTTCTGACCCGCGCGATTCAGGCGCAGACAGAGGGGATGGCACGGATTTTGGCCTCTCCTCATGGGTTGGAGATGTTGGATAACACCAAGTCCATGTCCTCAGAAATAATCTGGGCAGGAGAGGCGAAACTTGCTGGCCTTTATGCTGATTGGTTGGCGCAACAAGAAAAGGCCGGGCGGGTACGTCTGTTGGCCGACGCGACCGAAACAGGACGGACCATTGCAGCCACGCTGAAGGGGCTCAAGCTGATTGGCGCAGGCGCTGACGTCTATGAGCAGCAGGTTGCACAGATTGCAGCCTTGATCGGCGCGGGGCTTGAGGTCAGGTAACCCGCTGCCGAACCTTGTATTCCGGCGCGTCCCACAAACGATTGCGCATGATGTCAGCCAGAATCTCGACGGCGCGCTCAACGTCGTTTTCGTCGATATACAGCGGAGTGAACCCGAACCGCATGATATCAGGCGCGCGGAAATCTCCGATCACGCCGCGGGCGATCAGCGCCTGCATGGCCGCATAGCCATTGGCGAATTGGAATGAGACCTGACTGCCGCGTTGGTTCGGATCGCGCGGGCTGCCCAGCACAAGGTCAGGACACGTGGCTTCGACACGTGCAATGAACAACTCGGTCAACTCGATGGACTTGGCACGTACATCTACCATGTCGGCCATATCCCAGATATCCATCGCCGCAGACAGCGCGGTCATTTGGATGATCGGAGGGGTGCCTACCCGCATCCTCTCAATCCCGCTACCGGGTCGGTAATCCAGATCAAAGGCAAAAGGTGCCTCGTGCCCCAGCCAGCCCGACAAAGCAGGGCGAACCTGATCGGCCAGACGGGGCGCGACATAGATGAACGCGGGCGCGCCGGGGCCGCCATTGAGGTACTTATATGTGCATCCCACTGCGAAATCGGCGTTGCAGCCGGACAGATCCACCGGGATAGCGCCCGCCGAATGCGCCAGATCCCAAACTGTCACCGCACCGTTCGCATGGGCCAGTTCGGTCAATGCCTTCATGTCGTGCATACGACCACTGCGATAGTCGACCTCGGTCAGCATCAGAACGGCGACATCCTCGGTGATGTTCGCGGCGACATCTTCGGATGCGACGACATGCAGCTCGTAATCTGGCCCTAAAGATCGCAGCAGGCCATCTACCATATACAGGTCGGATGGAAAGTTGCCGCTGTCCGACAGCACAACTTTGCGATCCGGGCGCAGTTCCAAAGCCGAGGCCACGGCCTGATATACTTTGATCGATAGTGTGTCGCCCGTAACGATGGTTCCGGGTTCTGCCCCGATCAGGCGGCCGATACGGTCGCCCAACCCGACGGGCAGCGCCATCCACCCGGCCTTGTTCCAGCCGGTGATCAGCATCTGTCCCCATTCCCGAACAAGCATGTCGTTCACCCGGTCTCCCGCCGCCTTGGGCAGCGGGCCAAGCGAATTGCCGTCCAGATAGATGACATTTTCGGGCAGGTCGAACATGGCTTTGGTCGCGGCAAAGTCGGTCATCGGGGCCTGTTACCTTGTTTGGAATGTACGAGCTTGACCTTCGGCCTATCCGATCCAAATCGACCTGTCCATTGATGCGACAACCTGAACTTTTGCCAATCCGGTCCGAAAGCGGTAGGAGAGCGCTCAGAAACGACACGTGCTTTACGCGTCGTCAATCTTGAGAAACGTGTATGCGCTGGATTGATACCCCTCCTGTATGGCTTGCCGGATTTGCATTTCTGGCGTGGCTACAGGCGCGGTCTGTCGGGTTTGGCTTGTCGCTGGCCTCTGGCTTTACCGATCTTCTGAGCGGTTTGCTGATCGGAGGAGGCATTGTGATCGCTGTGTTGGCGATCGCCGAATTTCGCCGTCGCAAAACCACCGTGATCCCGCATGAAACGCCCTCGGCACTGGTGCAATCCGGGATTTACACGCGCAGTCGAAACCCGATTTATGTGGGCGATGTTCTGATCCTGACGGGTCTGATCCTGCGGTTTGACGCGGTGCTATCTCTGGCGCTGATTCCGGTGTTTGTCTGGGTGCTGGAGCGCCGTTTTATTCTGCCGGAGGAAGATCGTCTGCGCCGTACCTTCCGCGCCGATTTCGCGCGCTATGAACGCAAGACGCGCAGGTGGATTTAGGATGCGTTTGACGATGACACTGCGTAACAAATGCTGCACTTGCGAAATAATGTTGCGCGAGATACATGTTTGCTTAACGAACATAACTGATCCGAGTTCGGATTGATCGAGGAATAGGGGGACTGCCAGTGAAGATAGGCACACCGAAAGAGATACTGGATGGCGAAAATCGGGTGGCAATGACACCCGAGTCTGCCGTGCAGTTGCAGAAACTGGGCTATGAGTGTCTGATAGAAAAAGGCGCAGGCGCGGCGGCCGGGTTCTCGGATGCGGCCTATGAAGCGGCAGGTGTCGAGGTCGTAAAAACGGCGGCTTCGCTGTGGAAGACTGCGGATGTTGTCGCCAAGGTGCGCATCCCGACCGAGACCGAGCTGAAGCGTCTGACCAAAGGCAAGACGCTGATTTCGTTCTTCAATCCTGCTGCGAACGAAGAAGGCATGGAGCTGGCCCGATCCAAAGGCGCCAATGTGATCGCCATGGAGATGGTGCCGCGTATTTCCCGTGCGCAGAAGATGGACGCGCTGTCGTCGATGGCCAATATCGCCGGGTATCGCGCGGTGATCGAGGCGGGCAACAACTTTGGCCGCTTCTTCACCGGTCAGGTGACGGCAGCGGGTAAAGTGCCGCCAGCCAAGGTGTTGATCGTCGGTGCAGGTGTGGCCGGTCTGGCGGCCATCGGGACCTCGACCTCGCTGGGTGCGATCACCTACGCGTTCGACGTGCGCCCGGAAGTGGCCGAGCAGGTCGAATCCATGGGGGCCGAGTTCGTCTATCTGGACTTTGAGGAAGATCAGCAAGATGGTGCGGCGACCGGCGGCTATGCCTCGGTTCAGTCGGAAGAATTCCGTAACGCGCAGCTGGCCAAATTCCGCGAGCTGGCTCCGGAAATGGACATCGTCATCACCACCGCGTTGATCCCGAACCGCGAAGCGCCCGAGCTTTGGACCAAGGATATGGTCGACAGCATGAAGCCCGGCTCGGTCATTGTTGATTTGGCCGCAGAAAAGGGCGGTAACTGTAAACTGACCGTCGCGGATGAGAAGATCGTCACCGATAATGGCGTGACCATCATCGGCTATACCGACTTCCCCAGTCGGATGGCGGCGCAATCGTCGTCTCTGTACGCGACCAACATCCGTCACATGATGAGCGACCTGACGCCCGAGAAGGACGGTCAGATCAACCACGACATGGAAGACGACGTGATCCGCGGCGCGACCGTGACCCATGAGGGCGAGATCACCTTCCCGCCGCCACCTCCCAAGGTGCAGGCGATTGCGGCGCAGAAGAAACCCGAGGTTAAGGAACTGACCCCGGAAGAGAAAAAGGCGCAGGAAATCGCGGCGTTCAAGGCGCAGACCAAGCAGCAGTTCACCCTGCTGGGGGTTGGCGGTGCGCTGATGCTGCTGGTGGGGCTGATCGCTCCGGCCAGCTTCATGCAGCACTTCATCGTCTTTGTGCTGGCGATCTTTGTGGGCTTCCAGGTGATCTGGAACGTCTCGCACAGCCTGCACACACCGCTTATGGCGATCACCAACGCGATCTCGTCGATCATCATCGTCGGGGCTTTGATGCAGATCGGATCGGGCTCGTTCCTGGTTATTCTGCTGGCGGCGCTGTCCGTCTTCATGGCCGGGATCAACATCTTCGGCGGCTTCCTCGTAACCCGGCGCATGCTTGCCATGTTCCAGAAATCTTAAGGAGGCCGGGCACATGGAATTTGGCTTCACCACTGCCGCTTATGTTGTTGCGGCTGTTCTGTTCATCCTTTCGCTCGGCGGTCTGTCGAACCAGGAAAGCGCCAAGCGCGCGGTCTGGTACGGCATCGTCGGTATGGCGCTGGCGGTCTTTGCCACGCTGGTTGGCCCGGGGTCCGGCCTGTGGCTGCTGTCACTGCTGCTGATCGCGGGTGGTGGTCTGATCGGTCAATATGTGGCGCAGCGCGTGCAGATGACCGAGATGCCGCAGCTGGTGGCCGCAATGCACTCGCTGGTCGGTCTGGCGGCTGTGTTCGTGGGCTTCAACGCGCATTTTGAGATCGGCAACGTGGCTCAGGTCATGGCGATCAAGGATAGCGCGGGTCAGGCGGACCTGAGCGATCTGGGCGCGTTTGCCAAGCTGATCGCCAAGAAAACCCCTGCCGAACTGGCGATCCTGCATGTTGAGCTGTTCCTGGGCATCTTCATCGGTGCGATCACCTTTACTGGTTCGGTCGTGGCCTATGGCAAGCTGGCGGGCAAAGTGACATCTGCAGCGACCAAGCTGCCCGGCGGTCATGCGCTGAACGCGGCGGCTGCGGGTCTCTCGCTGATCTGTCTGATCTGGTACACCGCGTCGGGCGGTCTGTTCCCGCTGATCCTGATGACGCTGGCGGCGCTGTTCATCGGCTATCACCTGATCATGGGTATCGGCGGCGCCGACATGCCGGTGGTTGTGTCGATGCTGAACAGCTACTCAGGCTGGGCCGCGGCTGCTATCGGTTTCTCGCTGGGCAACGACCTGCTGATCGTGGTTGGTGCGCTGGTAGGCTCGTCGGGTGCGATCCTGTCCTACATCATGTGTAAGGCGATGAACCGTCACTTTGTCAGCGTGATCCTGGGCGGCTTTGGTGGCACGTCGGGTCCGCAGATGGAGGTGGAAGGCGAGCAGGTGGCCATCGACGCCGATGGCGTTGCGGCGGCTCTGAATGACGCCGACAGCGTGATCATCATTCCCGGCTACGGCATGGCAGTGGCGCAGGCGCAGCAGTCCGTGTCCGAGCTGGTCCGCAAACTGCGTGCAAAGGGCAAAGAGGTGCGCTTTGCGATCCACCCGGTTGCGGGCCGTCTGCCCGGTCACATGAA
Source organism: Ruegeria sp. (assembly GCF_965221235.1). GTDB lineage: Bacteria > Pseudomonadota > Alphaproteobacteria > Rhodobacterales > Rhodobacteraceae > Ruegeria. The sequence goes on along the minus strand of NZ_CBDCRS010000004.1, from coordinate 497,325 downwards.
CGTACTGCTGGCCGAGGCGAAGGTTCCTTATGACATCGTTCTGGAAATGGACGAGATCAACGAGGACTTCCCCGAGACGGATGTGGCCATCGTCATCGGTTCGAACGACATTGTGAACCCTGCGGCGCAGGAAGACCCCAACAGCCCCATCGCTGGCATGCCGGTTCTGGAATGCTGGAAGGCCAAGCAGGTCTTCGTCTCGAAGCGTGGTCAGGGCACCGGGTACTCGGGCATCGAAAACCCGCTGTTCTTCAAAGAGAACACCCGCATGTTCTACGGCGACGCCAAACAGTCGCTGGATAAGCTCCTGCCGATGATCGACTGATCGGACTGCACAATCAAATTGCAAAGGGCGCCTGCGGGCGCCCTTTTCTTTTTTGATTGGATGGGGGCTTTGCCCCCACACCCCCAGGATATTTTTAGCCAGATGAAGGAGGGGGCTGTGCTAGTGTGACGGTGGAGGTGAGTGATGCAGAAAGTGAACGGAATAGGCGGCGTGTTCTTTCGCGCTCGCGATCCGAAGGCTCTGAGCGCGTGGTATGAGGAACATCTTGGCGTCAATCACTACGATCCCGTTCCGTGGAAGCAGCGTGAGGGTTACACCGTATTTGCGCCTTTTGCGCAGGATACAGGGTATTTCGGGCGCACCGAGCAGCAGTGGATGATAAATTTCCGTGTGGATGATCTGGCCGCGTTGCAGGCGCAGCTTGAGGCGGCCGGGATTGTGGTCGAAACAAACCCGGAATGGGACAGTGATGTCGGCAAATTCGCCCGCATTCACGACCCGGAGGGTAATCCGATCGAGCTGTGGCAGCCAAATCAATGAGATAACCGGCTTGTATGCTGTGGTATCCATGTAAGGTTATGAAATAAATGGATAATTGATGTATCTGTCGGGTGTCGTATAGTGCCTTGGATAAGACGGAGCCCTACATGACGCCGATTGACGACCATCCGCTGCGCTATGTGCTGGCCAATGAGCTGCACGCGCGCCCTTTCCCCGTGACCGCGGCGCCTTGTACCGTGGCCTTTCTGGCTATCAAGAAACCTAAAGCTGCCGTGGCGCGGGATCGCAGTGAGGATTTGTCTCATTTGATCAAGCTGCTGGATCGCCACGGCGCGCCGCATCCACAGCCGGACGCGACCCATTACGCGGGCCAGATCGGTCGCCATTGGCTGAAGTGGGAGCAGCATACAGAATTTGTGACCTATACGGCGATCACTCAAAACGTGAGTGAACGGCCCTTTAATCCGGCTGATTTTGAGGTATTCCCGCCCGATTGGCTGATGGAAAGCCCGGGGCAGAGAGTGACCTCGGCGATGGTGCGTGTGGTTGATCGACCGGATGCGGATGCGATCAATACCTCTCTGTCCGATTGGTTCGAGGCTGAGAGCCTTGCCGTCGCACGGGTCTTGGACGATTCCGCAGTCTGCGCCTGCGACTTTCGGATCGACCCGGCGGGGCATATGAGATTTGCGCTTTTTGTGAACAAGGAAATTGGACGGCGCAGAACGGGCCGGATCATTCAGCGATTGTGCGAGATTGAAACCTATAAGGCGATGTCCATGCTTGGGTTCGCGCGGGTCAAACAAATGTCGCCTCGCATTGGTGAACTGGATTGGCAACTGACGGAATTGATGGGGCAAATGACCGATAACTCGGCTCAGCCGGACGAATTGCTGAAACGGCTTCTGGCGACCTCAATCGAGCTTGAGACGCTGTCTGCCCAGTGCTCATTCCGGTTTGCGGCTACAGGCGCTTATGAGGCCATTGTGGATCAGCGGATTGAAGTGCTGCGTGAAGAGCGTTTCAGCGGGCGTCAGTCTTTTGCAGATTTCATGATGCGCCGCTATGACCCGGCGATGCGCACGGTTAAATCCACCGAGCGGCGCCTTCAGGCCTTGTCTGATCGGGCCATTCGCGCGGGCGACCTATTGCGGACTCGTGTAGACGTGGAACGCAGCGCCGAAAATCAGGCGTTGCTGGCCAGCATGGATCGGCGGGCGGATCTGGCCTTGCGCCTTCAGCACACAGTCGAAGGGTTGTCGGTCGTGGCTATTAGCTACTATGCCGTGTCGCTGGTCAGCTACTTGCTGTATCCGCTGACGCAAACCGGGATCAGCAAGGGGATGCTGACCGCAGGCGTGACTTTGCCTGTAGTGTTGGTTGTTTGGTACGCGATCAGAAGTATCCGCAAACGGCTGGGTTAATCCCTGATTGTCAAACTGGCGGCAAACTGTAGAACAAGGGGGTTTGACGCCTTTTTGTGAAGGAAGCCCGGTGATCGGAATAGTGGCCGCGTGGCGGGCCGTTGCTGCCATGTTCATCCTGAACGGAGCGTTGTTTGGTATCTGGGCGTCCAGAATTCCTGCCGTGCGCGATCATCTGGACCTGACACATGAGGTGTTAGGTTATGGGCTGCTTTTCATGGCCGCCGGGGCGGTGTGTTCTTTTCCGGTGACGGGTCGGCTGACCGACCGGTTCGGCGCGGTGGCTATTACGCGCATCATCGCCGTGCTCTATACGTTGTCGCTGATCCTGCTGGCTTTTGCAGGTGATTTCTGGGCTTTGGCTGGTTTCCTGTTCGTGTTCGGGGCGTTTCACGGCTCAATGGATGTGGCCATGAACGCTTGGGCAGCAGAAGTTGAACAAGCCTTTGACAAACCGGTGATGTCTTCTTTCCACGCGATGTGGAGCCTTGGCGCCGGGCTGGGGGCGCTCAGCGGGTACGGAGCCGTGCAGATGGGGCTGACGGTGATGCAGCACTTTCTGCTGGCCGGCGGGGTTGTGGTGGCGCTGGCATTGGCTCTCTCTTGGGTTCAGTGGACGTCACGCAGGGCAGCGCCCTCGGGTGGCGCGGTATTTGCCTTGCCATCCGGTGCATTGGTTCTTGTCGGCTTTACAGCGCTGTGCGGTGCTTTGGGTGAAGGGGCTGTGGCGGATTGGAGCGCGCTGTTCCTGCGCGACGAGACCGGGGCCGCAGAAAGCGTCGCTGCGCTGGGGTATGCGGTGTTTTCAGTGACAATGGTCGCATTCCGCTTGGCTGGCGGGTTCGTCATCGCACGGTTCGGCGCCGTCGCTACCGCACGTTTCGGGGGCATCTGCGCAGCAATGGGTGTGTTTGGGGTAGTGTCGGCGGCTGAGGCCGGGCTGGCGCTGGCAGGCTTTGCCCTGATGGGCGTCGGTTACGCGGTGATAATGCCGCTGGCCTTTAGCCGCGCTGCCAGTGACCCACATGTTCCGCCCGGGCAGGCCATCGCCAGCGTCGCCACGCTGGGCTATGGCGGGCTGTTGATCGGTCCGCCGCTTATTGGGTTTCTGGCCGAGATGCTTACATTACGTCTGGCGTTCGCGGCTTTGTTGCCTCTGGCCGTTCTGATCGTCCTGCTGTCCGGCGCGCTGCGGCCTGCGCCGTTGGACTGATTGGGTTTACGTATCGGGGGCTGTGCCTCGGTCAAAAGAATAAGATGGGAGAACACTATGCCGATCAAAAACCGATTTGCTGAATTGCAGGGTGAAATCACCGAATGGCGGCGTGATATTCACGAAAACCCCGAAATTCTGTTTGAAACGCATCGGACCAGCGCTTTGGTCGCCGAGAAATTGAAAGGCTTCGGCTGTGATGAGGTTGTGACAGGTATCGGCCGCACCGGAGTGGTCGGGGTGATCAAAGGCAAGGTTGACACCGGTGGCAAGGTCATCGGGTTGCGGGCGGATATGGATGCACTGCCAATCCACGAAGCGACCGGGCTGGATTACGCGTCCAAGACCGACGGTGCGATGCACGCCTGTGGTCATGACGGGCATACCGCGATGTTGCTCGGGGCGGCAAAATACTTGTCTGAGACGCGGAATTTCGATGGCACCGTGGTGGTGATCTTCCAGCCCGCCGAAGAGGGCGGCGGCGGTGGTCGTGAAATGTGCGAAGACGGCATGATGGATCGCTGGGGTATTCAGGAGGTCTACGGCATGCACAATTGGCCCGGTCGCCCCGTGGGCAGTTTTGCAATCCGACCGGGTGCGTTTTTTGCGGCCACCGATCAGTTCGATATCACGTTCGAGGGTAAAGGCGGCCACGCGGCCAAACCACATGAGACGGTTGATACCACCGTGATGGCGGCGCAGGCCGTTCTGGCATTGCAGACCATTGCGGCGCGCAACGCGGACCCAGTGGATCAGGTTGTGGTCTCGGTGACGTCCTTTGAAACCTCCTCGACCGCATTTAACGTGATCCCGCAGACGGTGCAGTTGAAGGGTACGGTTCGCACGATGAGCACCGAGATGCGCGACATGGCGGAAAAGCGTATCAAAGAGATCTGCGAAGGCGTCGCTGCGACCTTTGGCGGGGCCGTTGATGTGCAGTACTACCGGGGTTATCCGGTGATGGTGAACAGTGATGAGCAGACCGATTTCGCCGCAGATGTTGCGCGGTCTGTTTCGGGCAACTGCGACGAGGCACCGTTGATCATGGGTGGCGAGGATTTTGCCTTTATGCTCGAAGAGCGCCCGGGCGCGTATATACTGGTCGGCAACGGCGATACGGCAGCGGTTCATCATCCTGAATATAATTTCAATGATGAGGCCATTCCGGCCGGGTGCAGCTGGTGGGCTGAGATCGTTGAACAGCGGATGCCTGCGGCCTAGTGGACAGGGCGGGGGCTCTGCCTCCGTACCCCCGAGAAGTATTTTTAGCCAGAAGAAGAGGAATCCGGGGCAGACAGGCTAAGTTGGGCGCAGAGAGTTTCGACGATTGTGTCCAGCGCAGATGCCTGTGTGTTGACGCAGGACTTCGCAGCAGAGCGGGCGGCCTCAAGTGCGGTTTGGTCCGACAGCCATGTAGATACGGTCTTAGCCAGCTCGTGGGCTGATTGGATTTGTTGCGCACCGCCGGTTTCGATCAAGGGCGCGAAGGTTTCGGCAAAGTTGAAATAGCCGGGGCCGGTGATCACGGCAGCACCTGCCTGCGCGGGTTCAAACGGGTTGTGACCGCCGATTTCCTTAAGGGACCCGCCCAGAAACACGATTGGGCAGAGCGCATACCAAGTGCCGGTTTCCCCCAGCGTGTCGGCCATGTAGACCTGCGTTTGGGCCGATATCTGATCTTTGGCCGAGCGGATGGCCACCGTTTGTCCGGCCTGCTTGATCAGGCTTGCCACCTCTGAGCGGCGCTCGGGATGGCGGGGGATCAGCAACAACAGCAGATCGGGCCAGCGTTTGAGCAATTCGGCATGGGCGGCCAGAACAGTTTCTTCTTCGCCCGCGTGTGTGGAGCTTGCGATCCAGACCGGGCGGCCATTGATCTGGGCGTGGATGTCCGACAGCGTGGCCTGATCAACAGGCAGCGGATCGGACATCGCCTTGAGGTTGGTGCCGGGTTGGACGCGGTCGGGCTGTGCGCCGATTGCGATCAGGTTCCGGGCAGTTTTGTCATTCTGGGTCAAGAACAGGCGAAAATGGTCTAGAATGAACCGCGCTGTTTTGGGGCGTTTCTTCCAGCCTTCGACAGATTTATCTGACAGGCGCGCATTGAGCAGCGCCAAAGGAATTCCGCGTGTGGCGCCCTCGACGATCAGGCGCGGCCAGATTTCGCTTTCGACAAAGATGCCTGCATCCGGGCGCCAGTGGTCAAAAAAGCGCTTTACAGGGCCTGCGCTATCCAATGGTGGGTATTGGTGGCGAGCCCTTGGTGGCATGCGCTTTTCGATCAGCGCGGCAGAGGTCGGCGTGCCGGACGTAATCAGAAACTCGGCAGTGGGCAGTCGCTCGCCCAGCCGTTTGATCAGGCTGATGACTGAGAGGGTTTCACCGACGCTGGCAGCGTGAAACCAGATCAGCTGCCCGTTGGGTCGGGGTAGGCTGGCATGTCCCAGCCGCTCTTGCTGACGTATTTCGGGGACATCAGCGGCTTGAAGCTTTTTGCGTACCTCGCGCCAGACCAACGGGCCAGCAATTGCCGTCAGGCCGCAATAAAGGCGGTAAATCAGCGTCGGGCCGCCGGGTTGTTCAGGCATAATCAGCCGCCCGTGTGGCTCATGTGGCGGCTCATCTGACCATCGACCGCCTGACGGGAATAGTCGAAATCGTGGCCCTTGGGCTTGAGGTTGATGGCCGCGCGGATCGCGTCTTCGAGCGGTTGTTCGGTATCGGGGTGATCGCGCAGGGGCGCGCGCAGATCGGCCATGTCTTCCTGACCAAGGCACATATAAAGCTCACCTGTGCATGTCAGGCGCACACGATTACAGCTTTCACAGAAGTTATGTGACAGCGGCGTGATAAAGCCGATCTTTTGACCGGTCTCTTCAAGGCGGACATAGCGCGCAGGTCCGCCGGTGCGTTCCGCCAGATCGCTCACCGTGTAGTGGTTTTCGTATTCTTTGCGCACGTCTTTGAGGGACCAGTACTGGTCCAGACGATCTTCGTTGCCGATATCACCCATTGGCATGACCTCGATCCAGGTCAAGTCCATGTCGCGCTCAGAACACCATTCCGTGATCTGCGGTAACTCGGGCTCGTTGAAGCCCTTGAGCGCCACGGCGTTGATCTTGACCCGGAGGCCAGCCTTTTGCGCCGCGTCGATTCCGTTCAGCACCTGTTTCAGACGGCCCCAGCGAGTGACCTTGGCGAACTTGTCGTCGTCCAGCGTGTCCAGCGAGATATTCACCCGGCGCACACCTGCTGCATAAAGGTCATCGGCAAAGCGATGCAGCTGCGAGCCGTTGGTCGTCAGGGTCAGTTCCTTTAACGCGCCGCTATCAAGATGGCGGGTCATGCTATTGAAAAAAGTCATGATATTTCGACGGACCAGCGGCTCACCGCCAGTGATGCGCAGCTTCTCAACGCCCATATTCACGAAGGTCGAGCACATGCGGTCCAGCTCTTCCAGTGTCAGCAGGTCCTTTTTGGGCAGGAACTTCATGTCCTCGGACATGCAGTAGACACAGCGGAAATCGCAGCGGTCCGTGACGGAGACGCGGAGATAGGTGATGGCACGTGCGAACGGGTCGATGAGTGGAGCAGTCATGCGTCATAGGTAAAGCTGCGACCCCTCGCCGACAAGGGAGAACTTTGCTTTGCGCTGGTACAGTTGCGCGCGCAGGGGTAGGTTGGCGGCATGAGGTATACGCTGATTGCATTATGTGTTCTGGTCGCAGGTTGCGACACGATACGATCAACCACGGATCGCGTGTTCGGAGGGGGCGAGCCACCCGCGGAGCCCGAAGAAGTTGTGGTTGAAGCAGCGGTTGAGCCTGAGCCACTACCTGCGACTGCTGCCGGTTGGATCGGGGCGAAGACGACCATCGCTTCGCTAGGGGATCCGACCACACCGGGTCGCTGGCTTGAGACGCCGTTGGTCGAGACCGAATTTACGGGGCGGGTTGTTGTTCCCCGAACCGGGGCGCAGGCCTACATCACTCTGGTTCCTGCACCGGGACCTGAAAGTGGGGGCAGCCGGTTGTCGCTGGATGCGATGCGGTCGTTATTGTTGCCGTTCGATGAGTTGGTTGAGCTTGAAGTCTATTCCAACTAGGGTCTGTTGACAATCAGCGTGCGGCGACGAGCATAGCGCAGAGGTGCCAGTTAGCAGCGTAACTGATGTCGGTCTTGTCGTATCGCGTTGCTATACCTCTGAATTCCTTGATCTTTGCGAAGTAATTTTCAATCAGATGACGCCACTTGTACATGTGGGTATCGTAGTCTCTCAGCATTTTTCGGTTCGATTTTGGCGGGATAACAGCAGTAGCGCCGCGCTCATCAAGGTCTTTCAGAAGCCAATCAGAATCGAAGGCTTTGTCGGCCAGCAAAGCTCCGAAGGAGACATCCTGGATCAGGGGAGCAACTCCTTTCATGTCGTGTGCTTGCCCCGGTAGAAGCAGAAAACGGAACAAGTTGCCGAGCGCATCGACCAGGGCCACAATCTTGGTCGTCAGCCCGCCGCGAGAGCGTCCGATGGCTTGATGCTGAGTCCCCCTTTTGCGCCCGACGCCTTCTGATGGACTTGCACAATTGTTCCGTCGATCAGAGCGTATTCGAGGTCGGGCTCTCTGCTTATAGCATTGAAAAGACTCTCAAACACACCGGCTTTGGCCCATCGACGAAAGCGTTTGAAAACCGAATTCCAGTTACCGAAATCCTTGGGTAGGTCACGCCATGGCGCGCCTGTTCGTACGCGCCAAAGTACCGCTTCCATGAACCGTCGATTATCCTGACCCGTCGCCCCCGGGTCACCGGCCTTGCCGGGCAGGAGCAGCGCCATCTTCTCCCAAAGATCATCCGAAATCACAAAACGGTTTTCGTCCATTCAAACCTCCATTTTGGAAACTTGAATCAGAGTTCAGACAAATTGTGAATCCCAAATGTCAACAGACCCTAACCCATCAGGTATTTTCTTGCTTCGCGGCGGGCAAAAGGTTTCATTGCCTCGCCGTGCGTATCCAGAAACGCGATCACACGTTCCGAGTCGTGTTTCGATAGTTCGCGCAGCCACCATGCGATGGCTTTCTGGATGAACCAGTCGCGGTCCGGCACGTAGCCAGCGGCCCAGCCAAGGATACGATCCCGCCGCGCAAGATCATCAGGCTTGGGGTGGTTCTGTTTGGTCCAGGGCAGGGTGGCCACCAGCGCCGCGCGGCGCGTCCACATGTGGTCTGAGGTCGTCCAGCTTTCCACCTGATCCAGACGGGCCGGATCAGCCGAGAGGCGTTTCTGTATCGCCATACAGGCATGATCGGCCACGGCCCAAGCGTCGAAATCGGGCAACCAGCTTTGCAGCAAATCCCAGGCCGCGTCATCGGGCCGAATGCGCGCCTGAGTCAGCAGTTTGGCGGCAGCCACGCGCGCTTCGTGGATATTGGTCTGCCACAAGGCGTCGGCCAGTTCTATTCGCGCAGGCACGTCCAGTTCCTGACGCCAGGATTTCGTCAGGTCGTTCAGAACAGGGTTGGCAACGCCCAGATAGGGGCGATCGACCTTGTGATAGGCAGCCATCTGCTCGGCGCGCTCGGCATCGGCGTGGGCTTTGATCTGGTCGAGATAGGCGGTCAGCATCGGCGGATCAGTCGGCGCGCGTGGGCTTGCCGTCTATGGTCTGGTGGTTCTTTTCCACCCAATAGGCGCGGATGTCGTCGTCAGACTTGCCATCGACCCATTTCTGCATCGTGTCGCGTTCGGACTGATACTCCATGAACGGAACCGCATAGCCGCAGGAGGTCTGAACCAGATCAATATCCAGATCATAAATCTGCCGGGCGCTGCGGTGATCAGGGAACAGGTCGGCCAGCTCATCCCACCCTTCATCGCCCACATGCAACGTGTGCGCGGTCCCGTAGGTACGCAGGATCATGGGGCGAGTGGTGAAGGAACACCACATCAGCGTCATGCGGTTGATCTCAAGCAAATGCCCGGCGGTTTCGTTGCCACTGCCGGTCAGGTTCATCCAAACAATCCGGTTCGGCCCCAGAACCCGCAGTGAATCCATCCCCTTGGGCGAGATATTGACTCGCCCATCAGGTGCCGCGGTGCCAACAAAGAACACGTGCTGCTCTTCGATGAACTTACGCTTTGCGTCGTCCAGATCCGGGAATTGCTTGGCCATGTCTCACTCCACCGTGACGGATTTTGCCAGATTGCGCGGCTGGTCCACATCCGTGCCCTTGGCAACCGCCGTATGATAGGCCAGCAGCTGAGCCGGGACCGAATACAGGATCGGTGCCAGGTTCGGATGAACGTGCGGCATTCGGATGGTGCGCCAGACGCCGTCCTCAGCCTCTGAGATGCCATCGTCGTCCGAAACCAGAATGACCTTACCCTTGCGCGCCATCACTTCCTGCATGTTCGAGACCGTTTTGTCGAACACCGCATCGCGCGGGGCCATCACGACCACCGGCATTTGTTTGTCAATCAGGGCGATGGGGCCGTGTTTCAGTTCACCTGATGCATAACCTTCGGCGTGGATATAGCTGATTTCCTTAAGTTTAAGCGCGCCTTCCAGCGCCAGAGGGTACATCAGACCGCGACCCAGAAACAGCACGTCCCGCGCCTCGGACAGGCGCTGGGCAGACTTGTGGATGGCCCGGTTCTGATCCAACGCGGTGTTCAGCACCGATGGCAAACCGCGCAGGGCGGCGGCATGGTCGGCCAGCTCTTCGTCTGTCAGAGTTCCGCGGTCGGCGGCCGCCTTCAGCGCCAGCATCAGCAGCACGCTCAGCTGACAGGTGAAGGCTTTGGTCGAGGCCACACCGATCTCAACGCCTGCGTGGATCGGCAAGGCAATATCGCTTTCTCGCGCGATCGAGCTTTCGGGGACGTTGACGACAGAGACGATCTTGTCCGCTTTGCCCTCGCAATAACGCAGCGCGGCCAGCGTGTCGGCGGTTTCACCGGACTGGCTGACAAACAGCGCCGCGGTGCGGGCGGGGATCGGAGGTTCGCGATAGCGGAACTCGCTGGCGATATCGACCTCGACCGGGATTTTTGCCAGTTGTTCGAACCAGTATTTTGCGGTCAGGCAGGCATAGAAAGCCGTACCACAAGCCACCATGGTCAAACGGTCCAACTTGGTGAAATCCAGTCCCTCGGCAATGGCGACACGGTCGCTGCCCGTGGGCAGATAGGATCGGATGGCCTCGGCAACGACCATAGGCTGCTCGGCAATTTCCTTGGCCATGAAGTGCTTGTGGCCGCCCTTATCGGCGCGCGTCTGGTCCAGCTTGATGCGGCGGGTTTCGCGGTTGGCCAGTTCTCCGGCCTCATTGCGGATTTCCAGCGAGGTGCGGGTCAGAACCGCCCGGTCGCCTTCCTCAAGATAGGTGATGCGGTCAGTAAGTGGCGCCAGAGCAATAGCGTCCGAGCCGACATACATCTCACCATTCCCATGCCCAATGGCCAGAGGTGAGCCCTTGCGGGCCGCAACGATCAGGTCGTCCTGTCCATCAAACAGGAAAGCCAGCGCAAAGGCACCTTCCAGCCGGTCGATGGTTTTGAAGGCGGCCTCAACCGGGGAAAGCCCGGTATTCAGGTAGTGCGCGGCCATCAGAGCGACGGTCTCGGTATCTGTCTCGGTAACAAAATCCACGCCGTGCTCGGCAAGTTCGGCGCGCAGCTCGCGGTAGTTTTCGACAATGCCGTTGTGAACCACGGCCACAGGCCCGGCCTGATGGGGATGCGCGTTGTTGACCGAGGGCGCACCGTGGGTGGCCCAGCGGGTATGGCCGATACCGGACTTGCCGGGCAGCGGATCATGCACCAACAAGTCGCTGAGGTTGACCAGCTTGCCAACCGCCCGACGCCGCCCCAACGCACCGTCGTTGATCGTGGCGATACCTGCACTGTCATAGCCGCGATATTCCAGCCGTTTCAGGGCTTCGACCAGAATAGGGGCGGCTTCATGCTTCCCCAGAACGCCAACAATTCCACACATAGGTCAGGCTCCTTTGTCGCGGCGAGCCTTCTTCGCCTTCAACATATCAAACAATTTACGCGCATAGCCCGGTTTGTTGTCCTGTTTGGCGCGGGCCACAGCCAGCGCATCAGGTTCGACATCACGGGTTACAACTGTACCGGTTGCCGTCATCGCGCCGTCACCCACCGTAACCGGAGCCACCAGCATGGTGTTCGAACCGACAAACACATTCTCACCAATCGTCGTTTTGTGCTTCATCACCCCGTCATAGTTGCAGGTGATCGTACCCGCGCCGATATTTGTCGCGGCCCCGACCGAGGCGTCTCCGATATAGCTGAGATGATTGACCTTCGCGCCTTCGGCGATCTCGGCATTCTTGACCTCGACAAAGTTGCCGATGCGGGTGTTCTCGGCCAGTTCCGCACCGGGGCGCAGGCGGGCATAAGGGCCAACAATGGCTCCACGGCTTACATGGCAACCTTCAAGATGCGAAAACGCCCGGATCGTCGCGCCGCTTTCGACGGTTACGCCGGGACCGAAGACCACGTTTGGTTCAATTACGGTGTCGCGCCCGATGATGGTATCGGCGGATAGGTAGACCGTTTCGGGGGCCATCAGGGTGACGCCCAGATCCAGCAGTTCAGCGCGGGCGCGGGCCTGAAACTCGGCATCGGCAGCGGCCAGATCGGCGCGGGAGTCAACACCCAGCGTCTCAGCCTCGGCGCATTTGATGGCCGTTGCAGACAGGCCGCGCGCATTGGCGATGCCAACGATTTCAGTCAGATAATACTCGCCCGAGGCGTTTTCATTGCCGACCTGATCAATCAGATCGAACAGCAGCCCGGCGTCGCAAGCCAGAAGGCCGCTGTTGGTAAACCGAATGGCGCGCTGTTCGTCGGTGGCGTCTTTGTATTCGACAATCTTGACCAGCCGGTCGCCGTCCATGATCAGGCGGCCGTACCGGGGCTGTACCTCGGCAATGTCAAAGCCCAGCATCACCAGATCATGCGCGGCACGGGCGTCGATCATGCGCTGAAGGGTATCGGGTTCGATAAAGGGTGTGTCGCCATAGAGCACGATGACATTGCCCTCGAACCCGGTCAGCGCGTCCTTTGCCTGCGCAACCGCATGTGCGGTGCCAAGTTGTTCCTCCTGGCGGACAACGACGGCGGTTTCATCTTCCGCCTGCGCCGCCTTTTCCACGGCTTCGGCACCATGTCCGGCTACGATAACGGTCCGCTCGGGCGACAGGCTGGCCGCGGCCCGCATGGCGTGGACCAGCATTGGCGTCTGGGCGATTGGGTGCAGAACCTTGGGAAGATCCGATTTCATCCTGGTGCCTTTTCCGGCGGCAAGGATGACGAGGGCAGTGCTCATGAAAACGATTTCTCTTTGTGTTTTGTTGCCGACCGTTTTATCCGCTGAGGTCAAAGGCGCAAGCGGTTCGCGGATCAAACAAGATTGCCGTTTGCAACACGACACGGCAAGAACCCGCCGAAGCAGGAGGCACAATGCGCACGGTTATCTTCGATTTGGACGGAACTCTGGCCGATACGTCGGGCGATTTGCTGGCCGCCGCAAACCATTGTTTTCGGGCGATGGGGCACGGGGATGTTCTGGTTCACGAGCAGGACGCAGCTGTTGCCTTGCGCGGCGGGCGAATGATGCTGACCCATGGGTTGAAACGGGTTGGGGCCTACGATGAGGACACCGTTCTCGCCTATTATCCCACGTTGCTGGACGCCTATTCGCAGGCCATAGACACCCATACACAGTTCTATCCCGGTGCGCTGGAGGCGGTCGATCTTTTGAAATCCGCGGGCTACGGCGTGGGTATCTGCACCAATAAACCTGAAGCCCTGGCGCACCAGCTGCTGACCCAAATGGGCGTGCGCGATCAGTTCGCCTCATTGGTTGGGGCGGATACTTTGCCGGTGCGCAAACCCGACCCCGAACCGCTGCGCGAAGCCGCGCGCCGGGCCGGTGGGCATCCGGACCTGTGTGTACTGATCGGGGACTCGGATACCGACCGCAACACGGCGCGGGCGGCAGGAGTGCCGTCGGTGCTTGTGACCTTCGGCCCCTCGGGCCAGGATATGGCCGCTTTGGAGCCCGAAGCCCTGTTGCATCACTTTGACGATCTGCCTGATCTGGTCACCGGCCTGATCGGTGCGGCGGCGTGAAGCCTTGACCCGAATTCTTTGCAGTATCAGAACGATCCAATGACCGAGACATTCACTGGCAGCTTCACTCAGCAGGAACCCATCCCGGACGAGGCAATTGAGGCCGCACTGACCGTGCTGCACCATGGTCGTCTGCACCGCTATAACGTCGCGCCAGGAGAGTTGGGCGAAGCCGCTCTGCTGGAACAGGAATTCGCAGCGCAGATGGGGGCAAAATACTGTCTGGCAGTGTCATCCGGCGGCTATGCGCTGGCGACGGCTCTGCGCGCCGTTGGTATTCAGCCCGGTGATCCGGTTCTGACCAACGCCTTCACGCTGGCACCCGTTCCGGGGTCGATTGCCTCGGTTGGGGCCAAGCCGGTTTTCGTGGGCGTGACAGAGAACCTGACAATTGATCTGGACGATCTTGAGGCCAAGTTGGATCAGGCGCGCGTGCTGATGCTCAGCCATATGCGGGGGCATCTCTGTGATATGGATCGGTTGATGCACATGTGTGACGCAGCGGGCGTCACGGTGATTGAAGATTGTGCCCACACCATGGGGGCCGCGTGGCGCGGGCAATTGTCCGGGCGTCAGGGGGCGATAGGATGTTATTCCTGCCAGACCTACAAACATGTCAATTCCGGTGAGGGCGGGCTGCTGATCACCGATGACGAGGAGCTGGCGGCCAAGGCCACGATGCTGTCAGGCTCGTACATGCTGTATGAACGCCACCTTGCCGCGCCGGGGCCTGAGGTGTTTGAGAGGATCAAGTACACAACTCCGAACGTGTCAGGCCGTATGGACAACCTGCGCGCGGCCATTCTGCGTCCGCAACTACGCGATCTGGATCGGCAGGTAGCGCGTTGGAACGAGCGCTATGATGAGATCGCGAACGGTCTGCGGGATACCCCCGGCCTGACTACTGTCGAGCGTCCCGAGGAAGAAACCTATGTGGGGTCGTCGATTCAGTTCCTGCTGCTGGACTGGTCACCGGAACGTATCGCCGAGGTAATCCGCCGTTGCGCTGCGCGTGGGGTCGAAATCAAATGGTTCGGCGGGGCCGAGCCGACCGGGTTTACCTCGCGCTATGACAGCTGGCGTTATGCGGATAGCGAGCCTATGCCGGCCAGCGACCGTATCCTCAGCGGGATCATGGACATGCGGGTGCCACTGACATTCTCGCTGGAAGATTGCCAGTTGATCGCCCGTATCATTCGCGCTGAGGTCAGCGCCGTTTATCAGTCGTAACCCAGCGGTGTGCGCCTGCGGCGCACGCTTTTTAGTCTCAAAACTGCCGTCCCTGTCGGGGCGGCAGTTTGCGTTTGCGTCCAGCGCCAGCCGCAAAGATTGACCGGGCGGAGATTCGCTGCTATCCCATTATTGAACAGTTGTTCATTAATTCGAAGGGGAGAGCGCGAATGTTCACGGCAACCATGCAATTTGATCTGGGCGAAGACGTGAACGCCCTGCGTGAGATGGTGCATCGCTGGGCGCAGGAGCGCGTCAAGCCGATGGCCGCTGAGGTCGACAAAACGAACGCCTTTCCCAATGAGCTTTGGAAAGAGATGGGCGAGCTTGGGATGCTCGGCATCACGGTTCCCGAGGAATATGGCGGCGCGGGCATGTCCTATCTGGCCCATACCGTTGCGGTGGAAGAGGTCGCGCGAGCCTCGGCCTCGGTTTCGTTGTCTTACGGCGCGCATTCGAACCTGTGCGTCAATCAGATCAAGCTGAACGGAACGGTCGAGCAAAAGGCGAAGTATCTGCCGCGTCTGGTCTCGGGCGAGCATGTGGGGGCGCTGGCGATGTCTGAGGCTTCGGCTGGCTCTGACGTAGTCTCAATGAAGCTGCGTGCGGAGAAGCGGAACGATCATTACCGGCTGAACGGCAGTAAATACTGGATCACCAATGGGCCGGATGCGGATACGCTGGTTGTTTACGCCAAGACGGACCCGGATGGCGGCTCAAAAGGGATCACGGCTTTTCTGATCGAGAAGGAGATGACAGGCTTTTCCACGTCTCCTCATTTCGACAAGCTGGGGATGCGCGGGTCGAACACGGCCGAGCTGATTTTTGAAGACGTCGAGGTGCCGTTCGAAAACGTTCTGGGTGAGGAGGGCAGAGGCGTCGCGGTTCTGATGTCCGGTTTGGACTATGAACGCGTTGTACTGGCCGGGATCGGCACCGGTATCATGGCCGCCTGTCTGGATGAGATCATGCCCTACCTGGCCGAACGAAAGCAGTTCGGCAAACCCATCGGTAGCTTTCAACTGATGCAGGGCAAGATTGCCGACATGTACACCGCGATGAATTCGGCGCGGGCCTATGTTTATGAGGTTGCGAAGGCGTGTGACCGTGGAGACGTGACACGGCAGGACGCGGCAGCGTGCTGCCTTTACGCCTCGGAACAGGCGATGACGCAGGCGCATCAGGCCGTTCAGGCGATGGGCGGAGCCGGTTTCCTGTCGGACTCAGCGGTCAGCCGCATTTTCCGCGACGCCAAGCTGATGGAGATTGGCGCGGGGACCAGCGAAATTCGCCGGATGCTGATCGGACGCGAGTTGATGAGCGAAATGGTCTGAGAGGGAGCGCCCCGCCAAAGTATGACGGGGCGGCGTTGAGAAGGATCAGAAGCGATGGACGTAGGATACGCCGATCAGCCAGGGATCAATCTCGGCGGTGCCAATGTCGGCGCCGTCCAGAGTGACATCCGAGTCGATGTCGAACCAGCGCACGTTCAGACGCACGGCGCCTTTTTCGGTGACCATGTAGTCCAGACCGGCCTGCAACGCGAGGCCGAGGGAGTTGTCGAGTTCAAGGTCGCCCAGCGGCGATTGTTCGTCGAAGAAGATGGTGTAGTTCAGACCCGCGCCAACATAAGGCTTCCACGCGCTGTTGGTCGGAAAGTGATAGTTCAGCGACAGGGTGGGCGGCAGGTGTTTGACGCTACCCGCATCGACGCTGCCACCGAGAGTGACGTCGTGACTGAACGGGGTGGCGGCCAGAAGCTCGATGCCCAGATTGTCACGGACGAAGTATTCGACGGTGAAGATCGGGCGAGTATCCGAGTCCACTTCGGCGTCGAATCCGGCAAGGGTACCGTTGTCGGATTTCGGGTCGAGGTAGCCAACACCGATACCGGCGGTCCAGTCACCCTGATTCTGGGCCATGGCGGGGGCGGCAAGCGCAACAAGCGCGGTCGAAAGGGTCAAAGCGGCGAGTGTTTTGGTCATTTTATGGCCTTCGAATTTGTTGATGATGGTGTTTTGCTAGAAGACCGGGCTGCAAACTCTGATCTGCATCAAATTTGCTCGATTGGCGTGAAGGTCGCGAGTCCGGTAAATGCAATAAAAACAAAGGGTTTGGGCTATGTGTCCCACTAGGCGCATACCCGGTATGCAGGGGGATGGGCATTGGGAGATACCCGACCGTCTCAACATGGCGCGGCAGTGCCTGTCGCATCCAAGTGAACGCATTGCCCTCATCGACCTGACCGAAGGCGACCGAACCGAGATCAACTATGGTCAGCTCGAACGTCTCACCGACGGGATCGCGCGGGTTTTGCAGTCAAAGGTGCAGCCGGGGGACCGCGTCGGGGTGTTGCTGAGCCAGTCTCCTTGGTGTGCAGCGGCGCATCTGGCGATCTGGAAGCTTGGGGCGATTTCGGTGCCGCTGTTCAAATTGTTCAAACATGACGCGTTGGCGTCGCGGGTCGGGGATGCGGGCGCAGCGTTGGTGCTGACCGACGCCGAAGGTGCGGTGTTGCTTGGCGATCTGGCCCAGCCTATCCGCGTTGATCAGATCGCGCCGTCGGATGAACCGTTACCCTTCGCCGATACCGCTCCCGAAGACCCGGCGGTGCTGATCTACACCTCTGGCACCACCGGCAGCCCTAAGGGCGCGTTGCACGGGCACCGGGTTCTGACGGGCCATCTGCCGGGCGTTTCGGTCAGCCATAACCATCTGCGTGAGGGCGATTGTCTATGGACCCCCGCCGACTGGGCCTGGATCGGCGGTCTGTTTGATGTGCTGATGCCGGGCCTCGCGCTGGGCATACCGGTGGTCGCCGCGCGGCTTGAAAAATTTACACCTGAGGCCTGCGCTGATGTGATCGCCCGTGGGGGCGTGCGCAACGTGTTCTTCCCGCCAACCGCGCTGCGGATGCTGAAAGCAGCGGATCAGAGCATCCCCGGCCTGCGCTCGGTCGCCTCGGGCGGTGAGCCGTTGGGGGCCGAGATGCTGGCTTGGGGACAGCAGGCGTTTGGCCTGACGATCAACGAGTTCTACGGCCAGACTGAGTGCAACATGGTCGTGTCCTCCTGTGCCGAGGATTTCCCTGTGCGCCCCGGCTGTATCGGCAAGCCAGTGCCGGGGCATGAGGTGGCGGTGATTGACGGCGACGGCAATCCGAGTACCGAAGAAGGGGACGTTGCCATCCGGCGGGGTTCGGCCTCGATGCTGCTGGAATACTGGAACCGCCCCGAGGCAACTGCTGAGAAATTCCGGGGCGATTGGCTGATCACCGGCGACCGCGGCGCGTGGGAGGGGGATTACCTGCGCTTCGTGGGCCGCGATGATGACGTGATCACGTCGGCCGGGTATCGTATCGGCCCGGCCGAGATTGAGGATTGCCTGCTGACCCATCCGGCCGTGGCAACCGTAGGCGTAGTCGGCAAACCGGATCCGCTGCGGACCGAGATTGTGAAGGCCTATGTGGTGTTGAAACCGGGGGCAAAAGCGGCGGAACAAGAGTTGCAGGATTGGGTCAAGGACCGTCTGGCGCATTATTCGTACCCGCGCGAGGTGACTTTTCTAGAGGAACTGCCGATGACGGTGACGGGAAAGGTGATCCGGAAAGAACTAAAGGCGCGTGCGGCAGGGGAGTTGGTTACATGAAGCGACTGATAATTGTTGCAATGCTGCTTCCAGCTATCACGTCGGCCCAGAATGCTTGGGTGGATCAGGCTTATATTCAATGGTGTTTTTCGCAAGCCCAGCCTGACGGAGGTCTCTCGGCTTGTGTGGGGAAGGCTGCCGGCGCATGTCAGACCGCGCCGGGAAATGATACTACCATTGGAATGGCGCAGTGCATTCAGGCCGAAACGCAAGTCTGGGACACTTTTCTGAACGAGCAATATCAACTGCGTATTTCAGAACTTTCTGAACAAAGCCCGGGGCTGTCGGATCAACTGCGAAATGCGCAGCGCGCTTGGATTAGTTTCCGGGACGCGGAGTGCGCGTTGACGTACAGCATTTGGTCCGGTGGAACGATACGAACGATCATCGCTGCAAATTGTATGCTGACTGAGACCGCTGAACGCGCCGTCGAGTTGCGCGACTTGGGGAAGATGGAATGAAACTAACACCCAAAGCCATGCCCGCCGCCGAAGGCTTCAAGGCCAACCGTGCGGCTCATCTTGACGCACTGGCCCAAATTTCTGCTGCCGCCGAAGCAGCTCGTATGGGCGGCGGCGAGAAATCCCGCGCGCGGCATGAATCGCGGGGCAAAATGCTGCCACGACGCCGGGTGGCGAACTTGTTGGACCCGGGGTCTCCGTTTCTGGAAATTGGCGCGACGGCGGCGCATGGGATGTATGGCGATGCCGCGCCTTGCGCCGGGGTGATCGCGGGCATTGGCCGGGTGCAAGGGCGTGAGGTTATGGTGGTCTGCAATGACGCCACCGTGAAGGGCGGCACCTACTATCCGATGACCGTCAAAAAACACCTCCGCGCGCAGGAGATTGCCGAGGAGAACCATCTGCCCTGTATTTATCTGGTCGACAGCGGCGGCGCGAACCTGCCCAATCAGGATGAGGTTTTCCCCGACCGCGACCACTTTGGCCGCATCTTCTATAATCAGGCGCGGATGAGCGCGAAGGGCATCCCGCAGATCGCCGTGGTGATGGGGTCGTGCACGGCAGGTGGGGCTTATGTGCCTGCGATGTCGGATGTGACGATCATCGTAAAAGAGCAGGGCACGATCTTTCTGGCCGGTCCGCCTCTGGTCAAGGCCGCGACGGGTGAGGTGGTCAGCGCCGAAGATT
The DNA here is from genome assembly GCF_965221235.1 of Ruegeria sp. Classification (GTDB taxonomy): domain Bacteria; phylum Pseudomonadota; class Alphaproteobacteria; order Rhodobacterales; family Rhodobacteraceae; genus Ruegeria. Next base: position 477,717 of record NZ_CBDCRS010000004.1, on the reverse strand, counting down.
TGGGCGGTGGAGACGTCCACACCCGATTGTCAGGCGTAGCCGACTATCTGGCCGAAGATGACGCCCATGCGCTGGCGTTGGCGCGCCGCGCGGTGGCGTCGCTGAACCGGCGCAAGCCGCAGAACGTGGATTGGGCCAGCTCGGAAGACCCGGCCTATGACCCCGAGGAAATCCTCGGCGTTGTTCCGGCTGACTTGCGCACGCCCTATGACATTCGCGAGGTGATCGCGCGGCTGGTCGACGGCTCTCGCTTCGACGAATTCAAGTCGCGCTTTGGTGAGACGCTGGTGACGGGTTTCGCCCATGTCAAAGGCTGCCCCGTAGGGATTATTGCCAACAACGGCGTGCTGTTTTCCGAGGCTGCGCAAAAGGGTGCGCATTTTGTGGAACTGTGTTCGCAGCGGGGTATCCCGCTGGTATTTCTGCAGAACATCACCGGGTTCATGGTCGGGCGGAAATACGAAAACGAAGGCATCGCGCGGCACGGGGCCAAGATGGTCACGGCTGTGGCGACGACCTCGGTGCCGAAGATCACCATGCTGGTCGGCGGCTCGTTCGGGGCTGGGAACTATGGCATGGCGGGGCGGGCCTATCAGCCGCGCTTTCTGTGGACATGGCCGAACTCGCGGATTTCGGTGATGGGCGGAGAACAGGCCGCAGGCGTTCTGGCCACTGTCAAACGGGACGGGATCGAACGGCAGGGTGGTACGTGGAGCGCCGAGGAAGAGGCCGAATTCAAACGCCCGACGCTGGATATGTTCGAGGAACAGTCGCACCCGCTTTATGCCTCGGCCCGGTTATGGGACGACGGCATCATCGACCCGCGCAAAAGCCGCGATGTGCTTGCCCTGTCGCTAAGCGCCGCGCTGAACGCCCCGATTGAGGAGACACGTTTCGGCGTGTTCAGGATGTAAGAGATGAATCTTAAGAAAAGGCTGCTTGATAAGATCCCTGATCTCAAAATTCCAGACCTGACCACGCGAGCCGAAATTTCAGTTTATCTCGTCCATAACTCACGGGATCCCGAAGACTATTTTTTCCTCTTTGACTTTGAGGAATTCGTTGATCGATCCAACGGCGGTTACTTTGTGCGACCGGTCATTCGTATCTTTGCCGGGCGGGATGATTTCAGTCGAACACGGTTCGCGCGCGAGTTTCGTGAAGTTTTCGCCCGTGAATTCGACCGGATGCGCGTTGAACTTGCTGCGAAAAAGGGCAAGCGCGGATGGTTGAGCTGGAGCTTCGGTTTAAACTCGGCTGTTGAAATCGTTGGGGGCCTCGTAGGCAACCTAGTTTTGGCCGCAGCGATGTCGGTAGGCAAAAGAGTTTTAGGCGATTTTTCGCTGCCGCGTGTCTTGGCGAACAAAAGCGATGAAGCGAAGCTTGCCGATGAAATTGATCGTACAAAGGCAAAAGTAGAGCGGGCATTGGCTGAGATAGAAATCACGATCCATCCCGAACTCTACTATCACGCCTATCGGGATGGTCATCTTGGCAAGATCAGCGGAATGGACCGGGAAGCTTGGCCGCTGCCAGAATATGTCCGATCGCATTTGCAAGACGAAAAAAGCAGTGCTTGGTGGTAGGAGAAAGGTTGTGTTCAATAAAATCCTGATTGCCAATCGAGGCGAGATTGCCTGTCGCGTGATCGAAACCGCTCAGAAGATGGGGGTATCCTGTATATCCGTATACTCGGATGCGGATGCCTCGGCTAAACATGTTCAGATGGCGGATGAGGCCGTCCATATTGGCGGTCCGGCGCCGGCGGAGAGCTATCTAAAGGGCGATGTGATCATTCAGGCTGCGCTGGATACAGGCGCTCAGGCGATCCATCCCGGTTATGGGTTTTTGTCCGAGAACCCGGACTTCGTCGATGCGGTTGAGGCGGCTGGCCTCACGTTTATCGGCCCTTCGGCTGAGGCGATCCGCAAGATGGGTCTGAAAGATGCTGCCAAGGTTCTGATGGAAGAGGCTGGTGTACCCGTTGTTCCGGGCTATCACGGTGACAATCAGGACCCCGAACATCTGGCCGGCGCTGCCGACACCATTGGCTATCCGGTGCTGATTAAGGCCGTCGCGGGCGGTGGTGGCAAAGGCATGCGCCTGGTCGAGCGGCCCGAAGATTTTGCCGCGGCACTGGACAGCGCTCGGGGCGAGGCACGCACGGCATTTGGCAATGACGCTGTATTGGTCGAGAAATTCGTCGCCAAGCCGCGCCATATCGAGGTTCAGGTCTTTGGCGATGGCACCCATGCGCTGCATCTGTTTGAACGGGATTGTTCTCTGCAACGTCGACACCAGAAGGTGATCGAAGAGGCTCCGGCCCCCGGCATGACGACTGAGATGCGCGAGGCGATGGGACAGGCAGGCGTGCGCGCTGCCGAGGCGATCGGATATAAGGGCGCGGGGACAGTTGAGTTCATCGTCGACGCCTCGGACGGTCTGCGCCCAGATCGGTTCTGGTTCATGGAGATGAACACGCGCCTGCAAGTCGAACATCCGGTGACCGAGGCGATCACCGGCGTTGATTTGGTCGAATGGCAGTTGCGTGTTGCATCTGGCGAAGCACTGCCGAAACGTCAAGAGGACCTCTCGATTAACGGCCATGCTTTTGAGGCCCGGCTCTATGCTGAAGACGTGCCGAAGGGTTTTCTGCCTGCGACGGGGACTCTGACGCATTTGCAATTCCCGACCAATTGCCGCGCCGACAGCGGGGTGCGGGCAGGTGACACAATCAGCCCTTGGTATGATCCGATGATTGCCAAGGTCATCGTCCACGGACCAACCCGTGCCGTCGCTTTAGAGCAGTTACACCGGGCTTTGCAGCAAACTGAGGTTGCTGGCACCACCACCAACCTGGCCTTTCTGGGCGCGCTCACCCGGCACATGGGCTTTGCCGCAGGGGACTTGGATACCGGATTGATCGGGCGCGATCTTGAGAAGTTGACCCGAGCAGAGCCGATTCCGGCCACGACCTGCGTGGCCGCCGCCATGACTGCGCTGGATTTGGTGGACGCGAGCGAAGAGACCGGGTTCTCGTTGTGGGCGCCCTTGCATAGAGCAGTTCAGCTTGCAGCGGATGAAGTCATAGATCTGGATGTGCAGGTAGAAGGCCCGGATCGGCAGGTGTGGCAGGTCAACGGTCAGACTGTCATCGCCGAGCGGGTGTCTGGCGGTTGGGTTATCGACGGCTCGGCCCTGCCAAATGTCGCGGCCGCAGGATCCCGGATCACCGTGTTCGAATACTATGGTCAGGTGTTTGATCTGATCGACCCGCTGGACCGGGATGCCAGCGCCGTTGGGGATACCAATGTGATCGAAGCGCCCATGCCCGGTCTGGTCAAGGCGGTGTTTGCCTCGGTGGGGCAGGCGGTGAAAGAGGGCGACCGGCTGGCCATACTTGAAGCGATGAAGATGGAGCATTCTCTGCTGGCCGCCCGCGATGGGGTCGTGGCAGAGGTGTTGGCCGAGGACGGCGCACAGGTTGAGGCCGGAGCGGCCTTGGTCCGGTTGGAGGAGGCGTGACCTGTTCGTGCGGCGCTTTGCGTGGCACAGTCAGGCTATCCGTATTTGAAACGAGAAGAAGCCGGGAGGAGCGCTGACATGGGCGAGCGGGTCGAAATTTTCGAGGTTGGGCCGCGTGACGGCCTGCAAAACGAGCAGCGCGAGATTTCGGTGGCCGAGAAAGTGGCACTGGTCGATTGTCTCAGCCGCGCCGGGTTCAGCCGCATCGAGGTGGCGAGCTTTGTGTCGCCTAAGTGGGTGCCGCAGATGGCGGGCAGCGCCGAGGTGCTGGCGGGGATCACGCGGGCCGACGGGGTGCGCTATGCCGCTCTGACGCCGAATATGCGGGGGTATGAGGAAGCCTTGGCGGCCAAGGCGGATGAGATTGCGGTGTTTGCCTCGGCGTCCGAGGGGTTCTCGAAGGCCAATATCAATGCGTCGATTGCCGAGTCCATCGAACGGTTCACACCGATCCTTGAGGCGGCGCGGCACATTGATCTGCCGGTGCGGGGCTATGTCTCTTGCGTGACAGATTGCCCCTATGACGGTCCAACCCCGCCTGAAAAAGTGGCCGAGGTGGCCGACAAGCTGTTTGCGCTGGGGTGTTATGAAGTGTCCTTGGGCGACACGATCGGTAAGGGGACGCCGGACACGATCGCTCATATGTTGCTTGCGGTGCGGGATCGCGTGCCTGTTACGCGTTTGGCGGGGCATTTTCACGACACGAACGGGCGGGCCATCGACAATATCGACTCAGCGCTTGCGCTGGGCGTACGCAGCTTTGATGCGGCAGTGGGTGGTTTGGGCGGATGCCCTTATGCGCCCGGCGCCGCCGGGAATGTCGCAACCGAAGCCGTGGTCGCGCATCTGGAACGGTTGGGCTATGAGACCGGGCTGGAATTGGCCGTTGTGGAAGAAGCGGCCCAGATGGCGCGCGACTTACGACCGGAATGAGGGATGGCGATGTTTGAAACGATCTCGGTAACAACTGACGCGCGCGGCGTGGCGACTTTGACGCTCGACCGAGCGGACAAGCACAACGCGATGTCGGCGCAGATGATTGCGGAACTCACCCAAGCTGCTGCGCAGTTGGGTGGGGACGAGGCCGTGCGCGCGGTCGTGCTGACCGGTTCGGGCAAAAGCTTTTGCGCAGGCGGCGATCTGGGGTGGATGCAGGATCAAATGGCTGCCGACCCTGCAACCCGCTTTGCCGAGGCACGTAAACTGGCCGAGATGTTGCAGGCATTGAACACGATGCCGCGACCATTGATTGGGGCAGTTCAGGGCAACGCCTTTGGGGGTGGCGTCGGGTTGGCTGCGGTCTGCGATGTGGCCATTGGAGTCGAGACTGCAAGGATGGGCCTGACCGAAACAAAGCTTGGCCTGATCCCCGCGACCATCGGGCCATATGTCGTCGCCCGAATGGGCGCGGCGCGGGCGCGGCGCGTCTTTATGTCTGCGCGTATTTTTGAGGCGGCAGAGGCCGTAGAGCTTGGATTGTTGGCCAAAGCGGTCCCTGCGCCGGAACTGGACAAAGCAGTTGAAGCTGAAATCCTGCCCTATCTGTCCTGTGCGCCGGGGGCAGTGGCCATGGCCAAAGGTCTGGTGCAATCCCTGAGCCCGACCATCGACGACCAAGTGATCGACCAGACGATCCGGGCGCTTGTAGATCGTTGGGAAACGGCAGAAGCGCAGGAAGGCATCAGTGCTTTCTTTGACAAAAGAAAACCTGCATGGATTAGTAAGGTTTAGACGATAGCCACATCACGTTTGCGATAGGAATCACCGCCACCGGATGGGCGTTGATAGCAAGTGCAATATTAAGCCCCTGCGCCTTTGTGTTCGGTTGACCCTCTGACCCCGCGCGGATAGAGAATGTCCAGTCAACACGCCAATTGACGGCGCGCCCAATTGGGATATGCGCAGGAAAGGAGCTATTCGTGGAAGACCTGTTGCGGGAGTACCTCCCGATCCTGGTGTTTCTGGCCGTTGCTGTAGGCCTTGGAATCGTCCTGATTCTAGCGGCTGTGGTTCTGGCAGTTCGCAATCCCGACCCCGAAAAGGTCAGCGCATATGAGTGTGGGTTCAACGCCTTCGACGATGCGCGGATGAAATTCGACGTCCGATTCTATCTGGTCTCGATTCTCTTCATCATCTTCGATCTGGAAATCGCCTTCCTGTTCCCGTGGGCCGTCGGCTTCAAGGACGTCAGCGATGTGGGTTTCTGGTCCATGATGGTGTTCCTGGGCGTTCTGACCATCGGCTTTGCCTATGAATGGAAGAAGGGGGCCTTGGAATGGGAGTGATGACGGGCGCAAACACCGCTGGCGTCGATAAAGAAGTCGCCACCCAGGCCCTGAATGCCGAGCTTCAGGATAAAGGCTTCCTGCTGACCTCGTCCGAGGACATCATCAACTGGGCCCGCACCGGATCTCTGCACTGGATGACCTTTGGTCTGGCCTGCTGTGCGGTTGAAATGATGCACACCTCGATGCCGCGTTACGATGCGGAACGGTTTGGCATCGCGCCGCGTGCCTCCCCACGTCAGTCGGACGTGATGATCGTGGCGGGAACCCTGACCAACAAGATGGCCCCGGCGCTGCGTAAGGTCTACGACCAGATGCCCGAGCCGCGCTATGTGATCTCAATGGGGTCCTGTGCGAATGGCGGTGGTTATTACCACTATTCGTATTCAGTAGTACGTGGCTGCGACCGCATCGTTCCGGTGGACATTTATGTGCCGGGCTGCCCTCCGACAGCTGAGGCGCTGCTCTACGGCCTGATGCAGCTGCAACGCAAAATCCGCCGTACCGGCACGATCGTACGCTGAGGAGAGAGCTGATGAGCGAAGCACTCAAAGAACTCGGCACACAGCTGGAACTGAAGCGGGCGGACTGTGTCCTCTCCTGGGATGTCACCCATGGTGAGCTGAACGTCGATGTTGCCCCGTCAAATCTGGTGGAATTCATTGAATTCTTGAAATCCGACCAGAATTGCAAGTTCTCGACTTTGGTGGACATCACTGGCGTCGATTACCCCGAACGGGCCAAACGGTTCGACGTGGTCTATCACTTCCTGTCGATGTACCAGAACCAACGCATCCGCCTGCGGGTCTCGATCCGCGAAGAGGATATGGTGCCTTCGATCGTAGACGTTCACCCCTCGGCCAACTGGTTCGAGCGTGAGGTGTTCGACATGTTCGGCATCCTGTTCTCGGGCCACCCGGACCTGCGGCGCATCCTGACCGACTATGGTTTCCGCGGTTATCCGTTGCGCAAGGATTTCCCGACCACGGGCTACACCGAGGTCCGCTATGACGAAGCGCAAAAGCGCGTGGTCTACGAACCCGTGTCACTGGTGCAGGAATACCGTCAGTTTGATTTCATGTCCCCGTGGGAAGGTGCGAATTACATCCTTCCGGGCGATGAAAAGCAGGAAAGCTGAAACCGATGATGGAGCGTTGCTGAGATGTTGGGAGAACTGATCATACTCGGGGCGCTTGGGATTTTGCTTGCTGGGGCTGCTGCCAAGGCGGCCGAGGCCGAAAAGGTCCGAGTCCGGGCCGAAGCGAAGAAGAAACGAGGGCGGTGATGGACGGCTCAAGATACGATGACGGCAGCACGGACGCGCTGAGCGGAGAACAGAAGATCCGCAACTTCAACATCAACTTCGGCCCGCAACACCCTGCGGCGCACGGGGTTCTGCGTCTTGTGCTTGAGCTGGACGGTGAGATCGTCGAGCGTTGCGATCCACATATCGGCCTGCTGCACCGTGGCACCGAAAAGCTGATGGAAAGCCGGACGTATCTGCAAAACCTGCCGTATTTCGACCGTCTGGATTACGTGGCGCCGATGAATCAGGAACACGCCTGGTGTCTGGCGATTGAGAAATTGACCGGGGTTGAAGTGCCGCGTCGGGGTTCGCTGATCCGCGTTCTGTATTCCGAGATCGGGCGTATCCTGAACCACCTGCTGAACGTGACCACGCAGGCGATGGATGTGGGTGCGCTGACCCCGCCGCTTTGGGGTTTCGAGGAACGTGAAAAGCTGATGGTGTTCTATGAGCGTGCCTGCGGGGCTCGCCTGCACGCCGCCTATTTCCGTCCCGGCGGTGTGCACCAAGACCTGCCGCCCGAGCTGCTTGATGATATCGAAGCGTGGAGCCACGAATTCCCCGCCGTTCTATACGACATCGACGGTCTTCTGACCGAAAACCGCATCTTCAAACAGCGCAACGCCGATATTGGTGTCGTGACCGAAGATGACATCCAGAAATACGGCTTCTCGGGCGTGATGGTGCGCGGGTCGGGTCTGGCCTGGGACCTGCGCCGCGCGCAGCCCTATGAATGCTACGATGAGTTCGAGTTCCAGATTCCCGTCGGCAAGAACGGCGATTGCTATGACCGCTATCTCTGCCGCATGGAAGAGATGCGCCAGTCGCTGCTGATCATCCGGCAGGCCATCGCCAAAATCCGCGAATGCCCCGGCGACGTTCTGGCGCGTGGCAAGATCACTCCGCCCAAACGCTCGGACATGAAGACCTCGATGGAGAGCCTGATCCATCACTTCAAGCTCTATACCGAAGGCTTCCACGTCCCTGCGGGCGAGGTTTACGCCGCCGTCGAGGCCCCCAAGGGTGAATTCGGCGTCTATCTGGTCGCCGACGGCACCAACAAACCGTACCGCGCCAAACTGCGCGCGCCGGGGTTCCTGCACCTGCAAGCCATGGACCACGTCGCCAAGGGCCACCAACTGGCTGACGTCGCCGCCATCATCGGCACCATGGATGTCGTATTTGGAGAGATTGACCGCTAATGCTCCGCCGCCTTCACCCCGAACAACCCGAAAGCTTTGCCTTCACCGCTGCCAACCAGCAATGGGCCGAAGCGCAGATCACCAAATACCCCGAAGGCCGTCAGGCCAGCGCGGTGATCCCTCTGCTGTGGCGCGCGCAAGAGCAAGAGGGATGGCTGAGCCGTCCGGCGATTGAGTCCGTCGCCGACATGCTGGGCATGGCCTATATTCGTGTGCTCGAAGTGGCTTCATTCTACTTTATGTTTCAGTTGCAACCAGTTGGTTCTGTTGCGCATATTCAGGTTTGTGGCACCACGTCCTGCATGATCTGCGGTGCTGAGGATCTGATCGCTGTCTGCAAGGAAAAGATTGCGGCCAAACCGCATGCTTTGTCGGCAGATGGCAAGCTGAGCTGGGAAGAGGTTGAATGCCTAGGGTCCTGCACCAATGCTCCGATGGCGCAGATCGGCAAGGATTACTACGAAGACCTGACCGCCGAGAGTTTTGGCAAGATTATCGACGACCTGTCTGCCGGTAAGGTGCCAACGCCCGGTCCGCAAAACGGGCGGTACGCGGCAGAACCGCTGAGCGGCCTCAGCAGTCTGAATGAATACGAGGCCGGCAAGCCCCAGTATAACGCCAGTGTCGAACTGGCGAGTGATCTGGGCGATACGGTCAAGCGGATTGATGGGACCGAGGTGCCGATCCTGACCCCGTGGCTGGGTAAGGATGGCAAGCAGGCCGGTGCGTCGGCTGCCGCCAAACCTCCCAAAGCGCCTGAAGCTCCGAAACCTGCCGTCAAGCAGGCCGAAGAGGCCAAAGCCAAAGTCGAAACGGTCAAGGAAGACCAGCCCGAGACCCTGACCGAGCCGCGCGGTGGCAAGGCAGATGATCTCAAGCTGCTCAAAGGTGTCGGGCCGAAGCTGGAAGAGACGCTGAATGAGCTGGGTTTCTACCACTACGATCAGATTGCGGCCTGGACTTCGGAACACGTGGCCTGGGTCGATGCTCGCCTCAAGTTCAAGGGGCGGATCGAGCGGGACGGCTGGATCGAACAGGCTGGAAAACTGGCGGCAGGTGAGGAAACCGAATTCGCCAAACGTGCCAAGGAAGACGGCACCTACGAAGATTAAGACAGGTGCCCGTAGGGGCATCGGGATGAGATGGATAAGGACAAGGAACAGGCCATAGCCCGAAAGGGCCGTCATATAGGCATCGTCATTGCCGTGACGATGATCCTTTGGCTTGTGATGTCTTTTGTCGGTCCGCAGTTGGGACTGCCGGGCCGGTATGCGCTGCTTTTTGATTTTGCCGCTCTGGCAGGGTTCATTTATGCGGGCGTCAACATTTTTCAACTCTGGCGCATGCGTCAGGACAGCTGAAGGTAACACGCGATGCTGAAGGATCAGGACCGGATCTTTACCAACATCTACGGGATGCACGAGCGCACGCTGAAGGGCGCGCAGGCGCGTGGGCATTGGGACGGCACCGCTGGCCTGATCGAGAAGGGTCGCGACTGGATCATCCAGACGATGAAGGACTCGGGCCTGCGTGGTCGTGGTGGCGCGGGTTTTCCGACCGGTCTGAAATGGTCGTTTATGCCTAAGGAAAGCGACGGTCGCCCTGCTTATCTGGTTGTGAACGCTGATGAATCCGAGCCGGGTACCTGCAAAGATCGCGAGATCATGCGCCATGATCCGCACACGTTGATCGAAGGGTGCCTGATCGCCTCTTTCGCGATGAATGCGCATACCTGCTATATTTACCTGCGCGGCGAATACATCCGTGAGCGCGAGGCGTTGCAGGCCGCGATTGATGAGGCCTATGACGCCGGGCTGCTGGGCAAGAACGCGGCGGGTTCGGGCTGGGACTTCGACCTGTTCCTGCATCACGGCGCCGGCGCTTATATCTGCGGCGAAGAAACCGCCCTGATCGAAAGCCTTGAGGGCAAGAAAGGCATGCCGCGGATGAAGCCTCCGTTCCCGGCAGGCGCTGGCCTTTATGGCTGCCCGACTACTGTGAACAATGTGGAGTCCATTGCCGTTGTGCCCACCATTCTGCGCCGGGGTGCCGACTGGTTCGCTGGTTTCGGTCGTCAGAACAACGCAGGCACCAAGCTGTTTGCAATCTCGGGCCATGTGAACAACCCCTGCGTCGTCGAAGAGGCGATGTCGATTTCCTTCGAAGACCTGATCGAGACCCATTGTGGCGGTATTCGCGGCGGTTGGGACAACCTGCTGGCGGTTATTCCGGGCGGGTCCTCGGTTCCATGTGTGCGCGGTGAGAACATGCGCGATGCGATCATGGATTTCGACTATCTGCGCAACGATCTGGGCTCAGGCCTTGGGACGGCAGCGGTTATCGTGATGGACAAGTCTACGGACATCATCAAAGCGATCTGGCGTCTGTCGAAATTCTACAAACACGAAAGCTGTGGTCAGTGCACGCCCTGTCGCGAAGGCACCGGTTGGATGATGCGCGTGATGGATCGCCTGGTGCGCGGTGAGGCCGAGTTGGAAGAGATCGACATGCTGTTCGACGTGACCAAACAGGTCGAAGGCCACACGATCTGTGCCCTTGGCGATGCGGCCGCCTGGCCGATTCAGGGCCTGATCCGTAATTTCCGGGAAGAGATCGAAGACCGCATCAAGGCTCAGAAATCGGGCCGTATGGGTGCGATGGCGGCGGAGTAAACCCGATGGACGTTTTCACAGAATATGGCCATGCAATTGCCTCGGTGGTGATTTTCACGCTGGTGGTGCTGTTCATGTCACCATTCAGCGCTCTGGCAAAACAGGGCAAAGGTCTGGCTCCGGGCGCTACGCCCGAGCAGGACTATGACGACAAGGCGTATCGCCTGAACCGGGCCTATCTGAACGGCACCGAGACATTGCCCGCATATCTGACGGTTACTGTCGCGGCTATTTTGATGGGGGTCAGCCCGTTTTGGGTGAACCTTCTCGCCTCGGTCGCGCTGGTTGCGCGTCTGGTGATGTTGTTCGTTCATCTGCGGGGTATTGGCAAACCCAATGCCGGTTTGCGCTCGGTCCTGTATGTTGTTGGCTGGGCTTGCATGTTCGTGATGGGTCTCATGGCACTGGTGGCGGCGTTTTGATGGGCGCTTGCAGGAATATTCGGGCGGTCCTGCGCCTGAGGCGTCGGTTGCCCCAACTGGGCGCAGCGGTCGTGCTGACGTTGGTTTCGGCATGTGGGACTGTCACGTCCTCCAGCGATCGGGTGTTCTTTGACGGTCAGTATTTCCGGGCGAAAGCGAAACCTGTCGACAAAAAGGCGTCACCGACCGAGTTCACGGTTGTTGTAAACGGTGTTTCTGCGTCGCTGGACGGCGCGCGCGAGGCGGGTCGGTATGAAGGCACCAAGTTCTGTATCTCCAATTTTGGCTCGTCTCGTATCGTATGGACTGTGGGTCCTGATACCGAGCCTCAGAATCTGCGCATCACGGATGACAAGCTGACCTTTGCAGGGGTTTGCCAGCGACCATGACGCGGTTTTTTGCATATCACGCCATGTTGCGCGGGATGTTATTGCATAGCGCCCCGGCTGCCGGTCGTCTTGGGTTTCCCAAGACGAAAGGACTTGTCATGACTGGAATCAATTCGCTCGCGCTGTTGGCCGTATTGGCGCTGCCCACCGTGGCCGAGGCAAAACCGCCTTTGCGCGATGTCAAAGAGATTGACGACCAACTCTATTACATCGCCATCGCAAATGAGATTTCGGAGGTCTGCCCCTCGATCAGCGGTCGGCGTCTGAAGGCGATTGGCGTGATGTGGGACCTGCGGTCTCAAGCACACAAACTGGGGTATTCGGACAAGGAAATCCGGGCCTACGTGGAGTCGGACGCCGAAAAGGACCGGATGCGCGCCAAGGGCGAGGCGTATCTGGCCCAACACGGCGTTTCCTACGACAACCCCAATACTTTCTGCACGTTGGGGCAGAAGGAAATCGAAAGAAACAGCGCCATTGGCGTGTATTTGAGGGCGAACTAGACCATGTCTGACCTCCGCAAAGTGAATATCGACGGGCAGGAAATCGAAGTCGATGGCGCAATGACCCTGATCCAGGCCTGTGAAGAGGCTGGGGTCGAGGTGCCGCGCTTCTGCTATCACGAGCGTCTGTCGATCGCCGGGAACTGCCGGATGTGTCTGGTCGAGGTTGTAGGAGGTCCGCCGAAACCAGCCGCGTCCTGCGCGATGCAGGTCCGCGACCTGCGCCCGGGACCGGAAGGTCAGCCGCCCGAGGTCAAGACGAACTCGCCTATGGTCAAGAAGGCCCGCGAAGGCGTGATGGAGTTCCTTCTGATCAACCACCCGCTGGATTGCCCGATCTGCGATCAGGGTGGGGAATGTGATCTTCAGGATCAGGCGATGGCTTATGGCGTTTCCGGGTCTCGTTTCAAAGAGGCCAAGCGGGCCGTCGATGATCTGGATCTGGGGCCGCTGGTCGGGACCGCGATGACGCGCTGCATCAGCTGCACGCGCTGTGTGCGTTTCACAACCGAGGTCGCCGGGATTACTCAGATGGGTCAGACCGGGCGTGGCGAGGATGCCGAGATCACCTCATATCTGAACCAGACGCTGGATTCGAACCTTCAGGGCAACATCATTGATCTGTGTCCGGTTGGTGCGCTGACGTCCAAGCCATATGCCTTCACTGCCCGCCCGTGGGAACTGACCAAGACCGAAAGCGTCGACGTAATGGATGCTTTGGGCTCGAACATCCGCGTGGATACCAAGGGGCGCGAAGTGATGCGGTTCCTGCCACGGAACCATGACGGCGTGAACGAGGAATGGATCAGCGACAAGACCCGCTTTGTCTGGGACGGGCTGCGCCGTCAGCGTCTGGACAAGCCTTACGTGCGCGAAAACGGCAAACTGCGCCCGGCCTCATGGCCCGAAGCGCTGACCAAGGCGGCTGAGGCGCTGAAGGGTGCTGAGAAACCAGCTGGCATCGTCGGTGATCTGGCCCCGGTTGAGGCTGCATTTGCGCTGAAACAGATGATCGAAGGGCAGGGTGGTGTTGTCGAATGCCGCACCGACGGGGCCAAGCTGCCTGCGGGCAACCGTGGTGCCTATGCGGGGACGGCGGCGATAGAAGACATCGACAGCGCTGAACGTATCCTGATGATCGGCACCAACCCGCGTGAAGAGGCTCCGGTTCTGAACGCGCGCATTCGAAAAGCCTGGGCGCATGGTGCCGAAGTGGCACTGGTCGGTCCGGCAGTCGATCTGACCTATGATTATCACCATATGGGTGATGACCGCGCGGCTCTGCAAAAAGTCGTTGATATGGGCGGTGATGACGAAATCAAGGCCAAGGCCTCGCTGGTCATTGTGGGGCAGGGCGCGCTGCAAGAGGCCGACGGTTTCGCTGTACTAGCCGCGGCGCAAGCCATCGCTGCCAATACAGACAGCGGCCTGATCGTCTTGCATACCGCAGCCTCGCGTGTGGGGGCGATGGACGTAGATGCCACCAATGAAAGTGGCATGGATGCGATCAGCGCTGCTGACGTGATCTATAACCTCGGTGCCGATGAGATCGAAATCGGTGAGGGTGCCTTTGTGATCTATCAGGGCAGCCATGGCGACCGTGGCGCGCATCGTGCGGATGTGATCCTGCCGGGCGCCGCTTACACCGAGGAAAACGGCCTGTTCGTGAACACTGAAGGCCGCCCGCAATTGGCGATGCGTGCCGGGTTTGCGCCGGGTGAGGCTAAAGAAAACTGGGCGATCCTGCGGGCTTTGTCGGCTGAGCTTGGCGCGACGCTGCCTTATGACTCGCTGGCGCAACTGCGTACTGGCTTGATCGAAGCGGTACCGCATCTGGCGCGCATTGACGAAGTTATCGAGAACGAGGTGCAAGCGCTGGACGCTGGCCCGCTGGGCAAGGCAACCTTCCGCAATACGGTCAAGGATTTCTACCTGACCAACCCGATCGCGCGCGCTTCGCAGCTGATGGCGGAACTGTCCGCGCAGGCTCAGGCCCGTAAGGCCGAGAAGATCGCGGCCGAATGATCAAGACCAGTTTCATATCGCACTTTGACGCCTCTGTTGAAGGGGACAAAGAAATGCGCGTGGAACGCAACAAAAAGGGTGGCGCTGTGGCGGCATATGCTGTTTACACCAACGCGCCGACCCAGCCGCTGAATGCGCAGGCATCTGGCCTTTGCATCGCACGCGGAAAACGGAATACCCACGGTGTGAGGACCAATGGCTGATTTCTTTAACACCCCAGGCGGAATAGCCATCATCATCTTGGCGCAAGTGCTTGCCGTTGTTGCCTTTGTGATGATCTCGCTGTTGTTCCTCGTCTATGGCGACCGCAAGATCTGGGCCGCGGTCCAGATGCGTCGCGGACCCAACGTGGTGGGCGCATATGGCCTGCTGCAATCGGTGGCCGACGCGCTGAAATATGTGGTGAAAGAGGTGGTCATCCCCGCCGGGGCTGACCGCACGGTATTCATCCTCGCACCCCTGACCAGCTTTGTTCTGGCCATGATCGCCTGGGCGGTGATCCCGTTCAACGATGGCTGGGTCCTGTCCGATCTGAACGTCGCAATCCTCTATGTGTTCGCTGTGTCGTCGCTGGAAGTTTATGGCGTGATTATGGGTGGTTGGGCGTCGAACTCAAAGTACCCCTTCCTCGGCTCGCTGCGCTCTGCGGCGCAGATGATTTCCTACGAAGTGTCCATCGGCCTGATCATTATCGGTGTAATCATCTCAACCGGGTCGATGAACTTTGGCGACATCGTGCGCGCGCAGGACGGCTCGTTCGGGTTCTTCAGCTGGTACTGGCTGCCGCATTTCCCGATGGTGTTCCTGTTCTTTATCTCGGCACTGGCCGAGACAAATCGCCCGCCGTTTGACCTGCCCGAGGCGGAATCGGAACTGGTCGCCGGTTATCAGGTCGAATATTCGGCCACACCCTTCCTGCTGTTCATGGCGGGCGAATACATCGCCATCTTCCTGATGTGCGCGCTGACGTCGCTGCTGTTCTTCGGCGGCTGGCTGTCGCCGATCCCCGGCCTGCCGGACGGCGTGCTGTGGATGGTCGCCAAGATGGCGTTCTTCTTCTTCCTCTTTGCGATGGTCAAAGCGATCACGCCTCGCTACCGCTATGACCAGCTGATGCGGTTGGGCTGGAAAGTGTTCCTGCCCTTCTCGCTGGCCTGGGTGGTTTTCGTGGCCTTCGCGGCGAAATTCGACTGGTTCTGGGGCGCATTCGCGCGTTGGAGCGTGGGGGGATGAGGAAGCGTATTAGATACTCTCTGACAACCAGCGCCATTCTGATAGCGAGCGTTTCTGCGCTTTACGCCGGTGGTGATGAAATCACGTGGGAGCAGAACTATTTGGAAACGGCTCAGCATTATTGCGCGCCGCAGGTAGAAGCATTGCTCGTGGCTGAAGTGCTTGCCACCAAGCAATTGTTCGAGGCGAAAATCGAGCAGGATCCCGAGCTTCCCGAAGATCAGCATCGGGCTTTCGACAAATTTGGTTCGTGGTCGGTTGTGAGTGCCTTTCAGGTAGCCCGTCTAACAGAAATTATGGTGGCGATAAGAAATAACCAACCCGTTTCAGAACAGTTGGTAGTTGCTAACAAAGCCCTATTGGAGCTTTCAGATTGCCTTTGGTTGTCCCAAGAAGACCGTGATTTGATTGAAGGGTTGATGCTTTCCGTGCCTGCGGAAGACGGCGGCGAAGGTCCGGAATACTCCTCTGCTGATTTCGTGTTTGGGGCTTTGGACCAAGCCGAGTGTTTTCGGTGGCGTGAGGCCAGTCGTCGTATTTTGGAAATTGCGCCAGAATCCAAAGATGCTGAAACCCAATTGAATGTTGTTTTGCAAGATACGATCGGGCAGTGCGAGGAGAAATTCGAGATGCCGTTCGAGAGGACGTTTTAGGCCATGACCCAAATCGACTACACCCGCGCTGCCAAGTATTTCCTGCTGCAAGACTTCTGGGTCGGCATGAAGCTGGGGCTGAAGTACTTTTTCGCCCCCAAGGCCACCGTGAACTACCCGCACGAAAAAGGCCCTCTGTCCCCGCGCTTCCGCGGTGAGCACGCCCTGCGCCGTTACCCGAACGGCGAGGAACGCTGCATCGCCTGCAAACTCTGCGAGGCGATTTGTCCGGCGCAGGCCATAACCATCGACGCCGAACCGCGCGAAGACGGCAGCCGCCGCACCACGCGCTATGACATCGATATGACCAAATGCATCTATTGCGGCTTCTGCCAAGAGGCCTGCCCAGTGGATGCTATCGTCGAAGGCCCGAACTTCGAATTTGCCACGGAAACCCGCGAAGAACTGTTCTACGACAAGCAAAAACTACTGGATAACGGCGAACGCTGGGAAGCCGAGATCGCCCGCAATCTGGAAATGGACGCGCCGTACCGATGAGTGACAGCCCGACAAATCCGTTCGAGCTGATGATGAAGCAGGCTCAGGACATGGCCAAGGCGATGAACCCGGCGATGGAGAATTTCTCGCCCAAGGGGTTCGAGGCGTTGTGGCCCACCATGCCCAAAGAGGTCATGGAGATGATGTTCGGCAACACCGTCAACAAGGACGGGCTGGATGCCAAAACCCGCCTGCTGCTGACGCTGGCCGGGCTGACCTGTCAGGGCGCGCAGGCGGATTCGGCTGTACGTCAGACTGTGCGTCATGCGCTTGAGGCTGGTGCCAAGAAACAAGAGATCGTGGAAACGATCGGTCAGATGTCGGTCTTCGCCGGCATCCCGGCCATGACCCGCGCGCTGGATCTGGCGCAAGAGGTCATGGGCGATAACGAGGATGAGGATCAATGACCGTCTTTGCCTTCTATCTGTTTGCCATCAGCGCCATCACCGGCGGGCTGTTCACGGTGATCAGCCGTCAGCCGGTGCACTCGGTGCTGTGGCTGATCCTGTCCTTCCTGTCGGCGGCGGGGCTGTTCGTGCTGCTGGGGGCCGAGTTCGTGGCAATGCTGCTGATCATCGTCTACGTGGGCGCGGTCGCGGTTTTGTTCCTTTTTGTGGTGATGATGCTGGACGTGGACTTTGCCGAGCTCAAGGCCGAGATGGCGCGCTATATGCCGCTGGCCCTGCTGATCGGTCTGGTCATCCTGATGCAGTTCGTTATGGCCTTCGGTGCCTGGGACAGCGCGCAGGGCGCTGCTGGCAACTTGGCGCAGCCGATCCCGGCAGATCGCCACAACACCGAGGCGCTCGGCGTCATTCTTTACGATCAATACTTCCTTCTGTTCCAACTGGCAGGCCTGATCCTGCTGGTGGCCATGATCGGTGCCATCGTACTGACCTTGCGCCATCGTCAGGACATCAAGCGTCAGGACATCGTCGGCCAGATGATGCGCGACCCGGCCAAGGCGATGGAGTTGAAGGACGTGAAACCGGGGCAGGGGTTGTGAAAATTGTGAAGATCTTAGGGTTTTCGGCTTTTCTAGCTTTGATTTCAGAGGTGGCGGTCGCTGCTTGTCTCGTTGGCCATTGCGAACCGACACAGCCGATCATCCACTTTGATAAACCAGCCAAAGTCAAAAAAGATTGTAGCTTCACCGACGCGGGTGATGGGTGGAGTTCAGATTTTTATGGCGGTTCAGCTGCCAATATTGGTGGCGGTCGTGTTGGCCAGCGGTTGGTGTTGGATGCTGCATGCGTTCGTAGCGAAAGTGTGATGGTTGTAGATTGCAACACTAAGGAGTTCATCCAAATTCGCGGTGTTTGCACCCCGCCGGACCCAGAAACTGCGGGCTTTTTAGGTTTGTATTCAGCAGACCTTTTGTACCCGCCGCGCGGTCAGCTCAAACTAAACTCTAACACGAGGGTCGAAGACTTGGCGAATTTGTCCAAACGGGCAGGTTATGACCATTGGGACAGTTCGGAAGATTTTATGAGCAGGGCTAAAAGAAAAAACCGAATAAATCCGTTTTGCGGCTGCAAACTCTACTACCCCGACTCGCCAGGAGCGAAGCTATGATCGGACTTGAACACTATCTTACGGTCGCGGCGACGCTGTTCGTCATCGGCATCTTCGGTCTCTTCCTGAACCGCAAGAACGTCATCATCCTGCTGATGAGCATCGAGTTGATGCTGTTGGCGGTGAATATCAACCTCGTGGCGTTTTCCAGTTTCCTCGGCGATCTGGTCGGGCAGGTCTTTACGCTGTTTGTGCTGACTGTTGCGGCGGCTGAGGCGGCGATTGGCCTGGCCATTCTGGTCTGCTTCTTCCGCAACCGTGGCACCATCGCGGTTGAAGACGTCAACATGATGAAGGGGTAAGAGAACATGGAAACCACCATCCTCTTTGCCCCGCTCGTGGGCGCGTTGATCTGCGGGTTCGGCTGGAAGTTCATCGGTGAGAAAGCCGCCATGTGGACTGCCACGGGCCTGCTGTTTTTGGCCTGTCTGCTGTCGTGGATTGTCTTCCTGAGCTTTGACGGCCAGACCCAACAGATCGAGATCCTGCGCTGGATCGAAAGCGGCTCGCTGTCGACAAGCTGGGCGATCCGTCTGGATCGGCTGACCGCGATCATGCTGATCGTGGTGACGACCGTCTCGGCGCTGGTTCACCTTTATTCCTTTGGCTACATGGATCACGACCCGCAGTGGCGTGAGGGCGAAAGCTATAAGCCGCGCTTCTTCGCCTACCTGTCCTTCTTCACCTTCGCCATGCTGATGCTGGTGACGGCGGACAATCTGGTGCAGATGTTCTTTGGTTGGGAGGGCGTGGGCGTCGCATCCTACCTGCTGATCGGGTTCTACTATCGCAAACCAACTGCCAATGCTGCCGCGATGAAGGCGTTTATCGTCAACCGTGTTGGGGATTTCGGTTTTGCCTTGGGCATCTTCGCGATCTTCTTCCTGACGGACAGCATCAATTTCTCGGACGTTTTCGCCTCTGCACCGACACTGGCAGAAACGCAGCTGCACTTCCTGTGGGGTGAGTGGAACGCGATCGAAGTGATCTGCTTGCTGCTGTTCATCGGCGCCATGGGCAAATCGGCTCAGTTGATCCTGCACACCTGGTTGCCGGACGCGATGGAAGGCCCGACGCCTGTGTCGGCCCTGATCCACGCTGCGACCATGGTGACGGCGGGTGTCTTCCTGGTCTGCCGCATGTCGCCGCTGATGGAGTTCGCGCCGGGGGCAACCGGGTTCATCACCTTCCTTGGGGCCTCGACCGCGTTCTTTGCAGCGACCGTGGGGCTGGTGCAGACCGACATCAAACGCGTGATTGCCTATTCGACCTGTTCTCAGTTGGGATACATGTTCGTGGCCGCCGGTGTTGGCATGTATTCGGCTGCGATGTTCCACTTGCTGACGCACGCGTTCTTCAAGGCGCTGTTGTTCCTTGGTGCCGGTTCGGTGATCCACGCCATGCACCACGAGCAGGAGATGACTGAGTATGGCGGGTTGCGGAAGAAAATCCCCTATACGTTCTGGGCAATGATGATCGGCACGCTGGCCATCACCGGGGTGGGTATTCCGCTGACCACCTTTGGTTTTGCCGGGTTCTTGTCCAAGGACGCGATCATCGAAAGCGCATTTGCGGGCGGTACGGGCTATGCCTTCTGGATGCTGGTCATCGCGGCTGTGTTCACTTCGTTCTATAGCTGGCGTCTGATCTTCCTGACTTTCTACGGCGAGCCGCGCGGAGACAAGCACACCCATGACCACGCGCATGAAAGCCCGATGGTCATGCTGGTGCCTCTGGGCGTTCTGTCGCTGGGCGCGGTGTTTGCCGGTATGCTCTGGTACAACAACTTCTTTGGTCACACAGACAAGGTCGGCAAGTTCTACGGCATTCCAGTAGCTGAGGCTTCGGAGCATGGCGACGCTGCGCATTCTGATGACGGACATGCCAACGACAGCCACGCGGATGAGGCGCATGACGATCACGCAGATGAGGGTCATGGCGAGGATGCCGCGCATGGCAAGAAGGATGCGCATGGCGATCATCACTATGTCTTTGCAGGTCAGCCGGGTGAGGGTGCGCTCTATATGGCGCCGGACAACACCGTGCTGGACGATGCGCATGCGGTGCCGAAATGGGTCAAGGTTTCACCCTTTGTGGCGATGCTGCTGGGATTTGTCGTGGCCTATTGGTTCTACATGGTGAACACGTCGCTGCCTGCGCGTCTGGCTGCGAACCAGCGCCCGCTGTACCTGTTCCTGCTGAACAAATGGTACTTTGACGAGATATATGACGCGGTCTTTGTCAAACCCACCGTGGCACTGGGCCGGTTCCTGTGGAAACGCGGTGACGGCAATACCATTGACGGGTTCCTGAACGGGGTTGCCATGGGCGTTGTTCCCTTCTTCACCCGCCTCGCAGGCAAGGCGCAGACGGGCTACATCTTTACTTACGCCTTCTGGATGGTTCTGGGCATCGCGGCCCTTGTCACCTGGATGTCGATTGGCGGAGGCGCACAATAATGGATAATATCCTCTCCATCGTCACCTTTATCCCCGCCGTGGCGGCAGGCATTCTTGCCCTGTTCCTGCATGGCGAGGACGCGGCCGCGCAGCGCAACGCGAAATGGGTCGCGCTGGTGGCGACCACGGTGACGTTCCTGGTCTCGATCGGCATCTATACCGGCTTTGATCCCTCCAACACTGGCTTCCAGATGGTGGAAGAGGGCGAGTGGCTGCTGGGCCTGAAGTACAAGATGGGCGTGGACGGCATCAGCGTTCTTTTCGTGCTGCTGACCACATTCATCATGCCGCTGACCATTCTGGCCAGCTGGCAAGTGACTGACCGCGTCAAGGAATACATGATCGCCTTCCTGCTGTTGGAAACGCTGATGCTGGGCGTGTTCATGGCGCTGGATTTGGTGCTGTTCTACCTGTTCTTCGAAGCGGGCCTGATCCCGATGTTCCTGATCATCGGCATCTGGGGCGGCAAGGATCGCATCTACGCCAGCTTTAAGTTCTTCCTCTACACTTTCCTCGGCTCGGTGCTGATGCTGGTGGCGATGGTGGCGATGTATGCAGATGCGGGCACCACGGATATCGAGGCACTGATGAGCCATCAGTTCTCCTCCGAGAGCTTCAGTGTTCTTGGCATCTACGTGGTCGGCGGGATGCAGACGCTGATGTTCCTGGCATTCTTTGCCTCGTTCGCGGTGAAGATGCCGATGTGGCCGGTGCACACCTGGTTGCCCGATGCGCACGTGCAGGCCCCAACAGCGGGCTCGGTTGTGCTGGCGGCAATCCTGCTGAAGATGGGTGGCTATGGCTTTCTGCGGTTCAGCCTGCCGATGTTCCCTGTGGGGTCGGCGGTGATGACCGATCTGGTTCTGTGGATGTCGGCGATTGCCGTGGTCTACACCTCACTGGTGGCGCTGGTTCAGGAGGATATGAAGAAACTGATCGCGTATTCCTCGGTCGCGCATATGGGCTTTGTGACCATGGGCATCTTTGCGGCGAACCAGCAGGGTATCGACGGCGCGATCTTCCAAATGCTTAGCCACGGGTTTATTTCGGCGGCGCTCTTCTTGTGTGTCGGCGTGATCTACGACCGGATGCATACCCGCGATATCGAGGCTTATGGCGGCCTGGTCATTCGGATGCCCGCCTATGCGCTGGTCTTCATGCTGTTCACTATGGCGAACGTCGGCCTGCCGGGCACGTCCGGGTTTATCGGAGAATTCCTGACACTGATGGGCGCCTTCCAGGTCAACACTTGGGTGACGGCCGTGGCTGCGACCGGTGTGATCTTCTCGGCGGGCTATGCCCTATGGCTGTACCGCCGCGTTGTGTTTGGCGATCTGATCAAGGAAAGCCTGAAAGCGATGACCGACATGAGCTCGCGCGAGCGGCTGATCTTTGCGCCGCTGATCGTGATGACCATTCTGTTGGGCGTCTACCCGTCGTTGGTGACCGACGTGATCGGCAACTCGACCGCCGCGCTGATTTCGAACTATGACACGGCTCTGGCCGCGGCTGAGGCCGTGACCCAGACGGCCGCCTCGCATTAAGGGAGCTTTGGAGACATGATCCAAGCTGATCTGACGATAATCCTGCCAGAGATCGTTCTGGCCGTGTATGCGATGGCCGCTCTGATCGGAGCTGTCTACACGACAAAAGACGGGCTGGCGCCGGTTCTGGTCTGGACGACGGCGGGCCTCATGGCATTGCTGTCCTTCTGGATTGCCACCAATGGCGACGGCGTGAATGTCGCATTCAACGGTATGTTCATCGACGATGGTTTCTCGCGCTTTGCCAAGGTTGCGATCCTGCTCTCTGCCGCCGCCGTTCTGGTGATGAGCCAGGAATATATGGCCCGCCGGGGTCTGCTGCGCTTTGAATATCCTTTGCTGGTGGCTTTGGCCGCTGTGGGCATGATGATGATGGTCAGCGCCGGCGATTTGATGTCCCTCTATATGGGGTTAGAGCTGCAATCGCTGTCGCTCTACGTCGTTGCGGCGCTGCGTCGTGACAGCGCAAAATCGACCGAGGCTGGATTGAAATACTTCGTGCTTGGCGCGCTTTCCTCGGGCCTGCTGCTGTATGGCGCATCGCTGGTTTACGGCTTTACCGGCACCACTCTGTTTTCGGGCATCATCCAGACAGTCCATCACGGAGACGTTTCGATTGGCCTGCTGTTCGGCCTGATCTTCCTGATCTCCGGTCTGGCGTTCAAAGTGTCGGCCGTGCCGTTCCATATGTGGACGCCGGATGTATACGAGGGTTCGCCCACGCCGATCACCGCCTTCTTTGCCACCGCGCCGAAAGTGGCCGCGATGGCTCTGTTCGCGCGTCTGTTGCACGACGCGTTCGGCGGAGTGATCAAGGACTGGCAGCAGGTGATTGTCCTGCTCTCGGTTCTGTCGATGCTGCTGGGTGCGGTCGCCGCAATTGGCCAGCGAGACATCAAGCGACTGATGGCTTTTTCGTCGATTGCGCATATGGGCTATGCGCTGATCGGTCTGGCCGCGGGTACGGAAATGGGCATCAAGGCGATGCTGATGTATCTGGCGATTTATGTGACCATGAATATCGGTACCTTTGCCTTCATCTTGATGATGGAGCGTGACGGCAAGCCTGTCACGGATATCGACGCCCTGCGTCAATACTCCAAACGCGATCCCGGTAAGGCTTTGGCGGTTCTGATCTTGATGTTCTCGCTGGCCGGTGTGCCGCCAATGCTGGGCTTTTTCGCCAAGTTCGGCGTCTGGCAGGCGGGTGTCAGCGCGGGGCTGACCGGGTTGGTGATCGTCTCGGCCATCGCTTCGGTCATCGGTGCGTTCTATTACTTGCGGATCGTGTTCTACATGTATTTCGGCGACGAAAATGAAGACCCGATCGAGACCCATTCGACCCCGGTTCTGTGGGTTGCATTGATGGGGTCGGCGGCTCTGATGCTGGTGGGCGTGTTCTATCAGTTTGGCATTGAAGGCGCAGCGGCCGCTGCGGCAGCGACGCTTGTCAACTAACGTGCTTAACATCCGAACACAGGGGGCTCGGTCTATGGACCGGGCCTTTTTGCCATGACCGCCTGGCCGCAAGGATATGGTCTGCACATTGTGCAGGAGGTTGACAGCACCCTGAACGAGGCTGCCCGCCTGGCGCCTACCGCTCCGGGTCCGGTCTGGATCATGGCCCATCATCAGACCGCAGCGCGAGGGCGACGCGGACGGGTCTGGGCCAATCCAAAGGGCAATCTGGCTGCAACATTGTTGATGCGCCCGCAGGGTAACCCGGAGCAAGCCGCGCTGCGCAGCTTTGTGGCGGCGCTGGCTTTGTTCGATGCCTGCGTGGCGGTGACCGGACGCGCGGCGGGACTGTCTCTGAAATGGCCCAACGATGTACTGCTGAACGGCGGCAAGCTGGCCGGCATTTTGTTGGAAAGCACCGGGCAGGGCCAAGGTGTATCGCATCTGGCGATTGGCATCGGCGTCAACCTTTCAGAGGCGCCTCCGGCCTATGCGGTTGAGCAAAGCGCTGTCCGTCCGGTGTCTTTGATGTCGGAAACCGGCGCTGCCGTTCTGCCCGAGGATTTCCTGACGGAACTGGCCGCGGCCTATGCGCGCTATGAGACCCAGTTCGTAACCTACGGGTTCGAGCCGATCCGAACCGCATGGCTATCCCGAGCTGCCCGTTTGGGAGAGGTCATTACCGCCCGTACATCGACCTCCGAGACGGTAGGAACCTTTGAAACTGTGGACGTGAACGGCAACCTTGTCCTAAAGACCGCCAAGGGCCGCGTCAGCATTCCCGCGGCGGACGTGTTTTTCTGAAGGAGGCTCAGATGCTTCTGGCTATCGACTGCGGCAATACCAATACCGTTTTCTCGATCTGGGATGGCGAGCAGTTTCTGTGCACTCTGCGCACCTCGACCCATCATTCCCGAACGGCGGATGCCTATTTCACCTGGTATTCGACGCTGGTGAAACATTATGGGATCGAGGCAGATATCACCGATGTTGTGATCGCCTCGACCGTGCCGCGCGTGGTGTTCAACCTGCGCATCTTTGCGGATCGGTTCTTTGGCTGCCGTCCGCTGGTGGTGGGTAAGCCGGATTGTCTGCTGCCCGTCGCGCCGCGTATCGACGAAGGCACCATTCCCGGCCCGGACCGACTGGCCAACGCTGTGGGTGCGTTTGACCGTCATGGCGGCGATGTGGTGGTTGTCGATTTCGGCACGGCCACGAACTTTGATGTTGTGGCCTCGGACGGGGCCTATGTCGGCGGCATTATCGCACCGGGTGTGAACCTGAGCCTTGAGGCGCTGCATCAGGGCGCGGCCGCGTTGCCGCATATCGACATCACTCGCCCGGAAAAAGTAATTGGTACAAATACGGTTGGCTGTATCCAGTCCGGCGTGTATTGGGGCTATTCCGGCTTGATCGAGGGGCTGATTGCCCGGATCAAAGCGGAATACGGAATGCCGATGAAAGTCGTTGGAACCGGTGGGCTGGCACCCTTGTTCGATCAGGCCGACGTGGGGTTCGACGCTATCGAAGATGATCTGACGATGCACGGTTTGACCGTGATCCATCGCTATAACAAGGAAAATGGCTCATCATGAGCAGTGAACGACTGATCTATCTGCCGCTGGGCGGTGCCGGAGAAATCGGCATGAACGCCTATGTCTATGGCTATGGCAAACCGGGGCAGGAGCGTCTGATCCTTGTCGATCTGGGCGTCACATTCCCGGATATGGACACCACGCCGGGTGTTGACCTGATCCACGCCGATATTTCATGGCTGCAAGAGCGCGCCGATAGGCTGGATGCTGTATTCGTCACCCATGCGCATGAAGATCACGTGGGCGCTGTTGCGCATTGTTATGAGGTGCTGGGTGCGCCGGTATATGCGCGTGCCTTCACCGCCAATATCGCCCGTCGCAAGATGGACGAACATGGCCACCCCGAAGATGCCGTCCGCACCGTGTCGGCCTGGCCAGAACAGATTGAGGTCGGCCCCTTTACGGTCGGGTTTCTGCCGGTCTCGCACTCGATTCCAGAAAGCGCAGCGTTGGTGATCGATTCACCTGCGGGGCGGATTGTGCATTCGGGCGATTTCAAGCTGGACGCTAACCCGGTCGTGGGTGAGCCGTTCGACCCCGAATTGTGGGCCGAGGTCGCCAAGTCCGGCGTCAAAGCCTTGGTCTGCGACAGCACCAACGTGTTCTCACCCCATGCCGGGCGTTCGGAATCCGAGGTTGGACCCGAGATTACCAAGCTGGTCGAAAGCGCTGAGGGTATGGTTGTGGCGACCACTTTTGCGTCCAACGTGGCGCGGGTGAAGACGCTGGCTGAGGCGGGTCAGCGCGCCGGACGTTCTGTCGTTCTGTTGGGCCGCGCCATGCGTCGGATGATTGAGGCGGCGACGGAAACGGGTATTCTTTCGGACTTTCCCAAGGTCATCAGCGCAGAAGAGGCTGTGGACCTGCCGCGTCAGCACCTGATGCTGATCGTGACCGGCAGTCAGGGCGAGCGCCGGGCCGCCAGTGCGCAGCTGGCGCGCGGTAAATATCGCGGGATCGAGCTAAAAGAGGGCGATCTGTTCCTGTTCTCCTCCAAAACCATCCCGGGCAATGAGCGTGGCGTGATCTTCATCATGAACCAACTCAGCGAAAAGGGAGTGGATGTGGTCGACGACAGCTCGGGCCTGTACCACGTGTCTGGCCACGCCAACCGGCCTGATCTTGAGAAGGTACACGCGCTGATCGACCCGCAAATGGTGATCCCGATGCACGGTGAGCACCGGCACCTGCGCGAACATGCCAAGCTGGCAGAAGAGGGTGGCCGCACCGGAATTCTGGCGGTGAACGGTACGATGCTGGACCTGACCGGTAATGCGCCACAGGTGGTTGATTATATCGAAACCGGTCGCACCTATCAGGACGGCACCGTGAAGGTCGGTGCGCTCGATGGTGTTGTTCGAGATCGTATCCGTATGGCTCTGAACGGGCACGTAACCGTGACGGTCATTCTGGATGAAGAGGATGAGCCGCTGGGTGAGCCATGGTGCGACACCATGGGTCTGCCCGAGATCGGAACGTCCCGCGCGGCTCTGGTTGAAGTGCTGGAAGAGGACCTGAACCAGTTTCTGATGCGGGCAGAGGCGAAAACCCTGCGCGACGATGACAAGCTGGAAGAGGCGATGCGGCGCATTGTGCGTCAGACCGCCAAAGCGGAAATTGGCAAAAAGCCCGAAGTGACGACGGTAATCAGCCGGATGAAGTGACGGCTAGTCCACGTCGGGCATCGGATAGCCCTTGAGCTGTAGGAACAGGCTTTGTTCCTCTTTGTGGAGGTACATTGGTACTGTGGCAGGCGGCTCGGGGGTTGTGACCCGGGCTGCTACCTCGGCCAAAACGACCTCGGTAATGAAGGGCAGGTCCAGTTCCCGCGCGCGACTGAGGGGAACCCATTGCAGATGGGATAGCTCGTCTGACGCACGGCTGAAATCGTCTAAATCGCCCTGAATCGCATCGGCATCGACCAGAAAGAACCGTGCATCGAACCGGCGGGGGCGACCCGGTGGTGTCACCGCGCGGAACACAAACTGAAGCGGTCGGGCCGATGGGCGGAACCCCATGGCTGCAAATTCCTGCCAGTCCACCGGAACTGCACCGCTCCAAGAGGCTGGTTTGCCAAGGATCAGTCCGGTCTCTTCCCACAGCTCGCGGATTGCTGCGGCAGCCAGCGCGTTTTGCAAGCCCTGTTCGGATCTCTCGGCCAGCCGTTCATTGCACAAGGCGGGCAGATCGGTGGCGAGCGTCACATCCTGATCAGCGGGGTCCACAGCGCCGCCGGGAAACACGAATTTATTGGGCATGAAGACGGCTTTCGCGCCCCGCTGCCCCATCAGGATTGAAGGTTCACCCAAGCGGTCCCGCAATACGATGACCGTTGCAGCGTCTCGTATTGCGGTCTTATCTTCTGCCATTTGCCGGGTCAGGTCACTGCGCCTTTTCAAAGCCGTGCATACGCCGCGCCCATTGATACGCGACAACCGCGCCTTTCAGTCGGGGCAGCAGAAACAGCGACAGGGCGGTGCAGCCGATGGCAAAGATCAGGAACATGGTCAGTGGTTCCGGCCGGAATTCCACGTATGTCACATGCAGCGCCGGAGCGAGCAGGTGGCCGACCAGCAAGATGGTCAGATAGGCAGGGCCGTCATCCGCACGGTGGTGAAACAGCTCTTGTCCGCAGCTGTCACAGGTGTCCCGCACGGTCAGATAGCCTTTCAACACCTTGCCCTCGCCACATTTCGGGCAGCGGCAACGGAAGCCTTTCACCAATGCAGGCCAGGTTGGCCGGTCATTCTCGGTCGTGGTGTCGATCGTCTGATCTGTCATTTTGAAACTCGCGCGTTCGTTTGCGCCAGATATTGCGCTTGTTTTGATCCATATTAAAGGGGGGTGCGTCGCTTTGTGGCGCGGCGCGCCCGAAGGCGGGCGGCAAAAAATTTTGAATTGATGCGACGGAAACTGCGCAGCCCAGCGTTTGAACCTATGTGAGCAGCGGCAATGGGGCCGCAAAACAAAGGAAAAACGATATGAAAAGCGCCAAATTCATTCCGGCCATTCTGATTTCGGTTGTTGCCGTCACTGGTACATCGGTTCTGGCTGCCGGGCCGAAAGATCGCGAACCTGTGAGCTTTCAGGAACTGGACGCAAACGGCGACGGTCAGCTGACACAGGAAGAAATGCAGGCCCATCGTGCGCAGCGATTCTCCAAGGCAGACACAGATGGCGACGGTCAGCTTAGCGTTGATGAGATGCAGGCAGCAGCGCAGCAAAAGGCCAATGACCGCGTAACCAAGATGTTCGAGAAGCACGACGCCAATCAGGACGGTTTCCTGAGCGACGACGAGTTGCCCAAACCACGCCGCGCTGGCAAGATGTTTGACCGTATCGACGCGGATAACAGCGGGACGATTTCAGAGCAGGAATATGCCGATGCAAAAGAGCGGATGGGCCGGAAGCACAAGAAGCACGGCAAGGCGGTCTCTGACGATAGCTGATGAAGGATGGAGGATCTGACCTCCCCCTTGCAGGATGTCCGCGGCACTGACTGTGCCGCGGACGCGTCGGACGACGCGTTGCTGCGGCAGTTCGCGGAAGGCGACGCCGCAGCCGCGCGCGTCTTGACGGATCGGCTGGGGCCACGCTGTTTTTCGGTCGCTTTGCGGATGCTGGGAAACCGGGCCGAGGCCGAGGATGTGACGCAGGACGCCATGGTGCGGCTCTGGCAGGTAGCACCGAAATGGGTGCCGGGGCAGGCCAAGGTGTCGACATGGTTGTATCGGGTAACGTTGAACCTGTGCGTGGACGTGCAGCGTAAAAAGCGGCCCGGTCGTCTGGAAGATGCGCCTGAGCCTGAGGACGAAGACCTCAGCGCGGCAGATCGGTTACAGGAGGCCGCGCGTAGGGATGCGTTGCAGACGGCCTTGTCGCAACTGCCGGACCGTCAAAGACAGGCCGTTATTTTGCGGCATATTGAGGAATTGCCCAACCCCGAGATCGCCGGGATCATGGGGGTGTCGACCGAAGCGGTAGAAAGCCTGACCGCACGAGGAAAGCGGGCTTTGGCGGCAATACTGGCCGGGCGTCAAGATGAACTGGGGTACGAAGATGGCTGAAGACGATATGGATCTGGATCAGATGTTTGCCCAGGCGCGGCAAGGCTGCCCGGACCTGCCCGATGATCTGGCAGTGCGGATTCTGACCGACGCTGAAACGGTACGGCTGGAACGCCTTAAGCTTGCTGCACCACATCAACCGGTTTGGGTGCGAATGATGAGCGCAATCGGCGGGTGGCAGAGCGCGGGCGGATTGGTCGCGGCCAGCGCCGCGGGTGTCTGGATCGGATTTGCGGCTCCGGATTTTCTGCCCGACCCGGCCGAGATCATTTTCCCGCAAGAGACCGGCTTTGTTGTCGCAGACATCAGTCTGGACACGATTTTTCTGGAGGACACCGAATGAGCGAGAACGCCAAGCCCAAAAAGAGATGGGTGCCGGTTCTGCTAGCTGTATCGCTGGGTCTGAACCTCTTGGTGGTAGGGATTGCCTTGGGGACAGCCTACCGCGTTAAGGGCGGAGACCATGCCAAGGCTCCTCCGGGGTTTGGTTCGGCGCTCTATCGCGCTTTGCCGAAGGAAGATCGCAAAGCCCTACGTTTGGAGTTGTCTGACCGTCATGTCAGGGGGGGCAAGACACGGGCGCAGGATTTCGCAGCGCTGCAAACCGTTCTGCGGGCTGAACCGTTTGATCCGGCGGCGGTACAGGCGTTACTTGTGCAGCAGGCGCGATCTATGGCCGAGTTGCAAGGTGCGTTGCAAGAGGAATGGTTGGCCCGCATTACCACGATGACCGATGCAGAACGTTTGGATTATGCAGATCGGTTGCAGGATGTGGTGCAGCGCAAATCACACAAGCGCAAGCACAAGGACTGAAGGGATCAGGCCGCGCTTTGCCTGGCACGGACCTGATTGCGCCCGGCGCTTTTGGCATCGTAAAGCGCTGTGTCAGCTGATTTTATCAACCTTTCCAACGGCGCGGGCTGATGCGGTTTCAACGGCTTGGCAGTTCTGGTCGTGATCAATCCGATGCTGATCGTCAGCGGGATCGGGGCCGGCGCATCGGGCAGTTCAAAGGGCGTGTCGCGAATACAGTTACACAGGCTTCGCGCCAGCGTTAGCGCTTTGGCCTGAGTTGTGTCGGACAAGCCGATCAGAAACTCTTCGCCGCCGATCCGCGCCACGAAACCTGCAGAACCGACCGTTTTTTCCATTCGGCTTGCAGCCTCGGTCAGAACGCTGTCGCCCCCGATATGGCCGAACGTGTCGTTGATGGTCTTGAAGTGGTCCAGGTCGGCCAGCATCAGGGCGAAGCCCTCACCAGACCGGGCCGATTGCCGTGCGATCTGGTCCATCGCGCGCATCGCGTAGCGGCGATTGTGCAGCCCTGTCAGCGGATCAACCCAAGATTCGACCAGCCCCCGCCGCAGCGATGCGCGCATCTGATCCAGACGTGTTTTGCGGGCGATCTGATTGTCCAGTCTCAGCAATACTTCTTCGGTATTGAACCCGGCCAGACAAACCGCATCCGCACCGCGATCCAGCACCTCTGAGGCCAGTTCGGCATTCTCGGCTTCGAGAATCCCGATCAGAACAGTGTGCCGGGTGGTGCTTCGGGATTTCAGGTCAGCCAGCAGATTGTGGTTTGGCGGGTTTGCGCTGACCTCGAACAGAATGGCGTCAGGAACCGGGCCAGACAATATGCCCCGAAGGTTCAATGAGGTATGCACCGACAGGGCGAGCCGTGTTTGCTTGGACAGGGCCGCTTGCCACAATGCTCCGGTACGGGGGGATTGCGTCAGAATAGCCACACGCGCAGTCTTGGGCTGCGCGATGAACGCAGTGCTGGATTCGGCAAAACCAATCGGATGTGAGGTGGTGCCGACCTGCAATTCCTGAGTTTCGGCCCGCGCGCGCAACAGGCTGCGCACCCGCGCCAGTAGGAATGTATCCTTGAACGGATGCGCCAGAACGTCGTCCAGCCCGTCCGACAGAGCCTTAAGCCGCGCCGCTTTGTCGTTTTGCGGCGCGATGGCGACCACTGGCACATCAATCAGGTCGGGATCGGCCATGACCAGCTTTTTGACTTCCGCAGCAGTGCCGTCTGGCAAGTGTTGGGAGGTCAACACCAGATCGGGCTTGGTGCGCCGCAACAGCCCGGCAAGACCATGAAGCCGCTCGCCCTGAACGACGTGGTACCACGCTGCGGTCAACTGAACCTTCAGCATGATGCGATTGGTTGAGGTCCCGTCGAGGACAAGGATGGTTCCCTGCACGGACATATCTGTCACCGTTGATTGCATGCGTTGCTAAAGTGTTTATGAGTCTGGTTAACAAACCCTTTCCAAGACCTGATCCGGGGCCAGAATATGTCAATCTCCGCGCAATCCGCAGAAACTCTGGCGCTCAATGCCTTGGGCTGGCTGGTCGGAAATGAGGAATTACTGCCTGTTTTTCTGGGCTCTACCGGCGCCTCGGCGCAGGACCTAAGAGACAGGGCAGCCGAGCCCGAATTCCTTGGGTCGGTGCTTGAGTTTCTAATGCTTGACGATTCGTGGGTGATGGAATTCTGTGACGCGAATTCCGTAGCCTACGAGCTGCCGTCTCAGGCGCGGGCGGTATTGTCAGGTGGTGCTGACGTTCACTGGACCTGATCCAACAACCTTTCAGGAGCATGCAATGCCCATTCACGCGATCCTTTTTGATAAGGACGGAACTTTGTTTGATTTTGCCGACACCTGGGGGGCGTTTGGGCGCAACCTCGTGCTGCGGCTGGCTGACGGAGATCATGCGCGCGCTGCTGAATTGGGCCGCGTTATCGGGTTTGATCTTGAGACGGCTACATATTCCGAAGACAGCATCGTGATCGCCGCAACGGTCGAAGAGATAAGCGATCTGCTCGACCGGCACATT
The DNA here is from genome assembly GCF_965221235.1 of Ruegeria sp. Taxonomy (GTDB): domain Bacteria; phylum Pseudomonadota; class Alphaproteobacteria; order Rhodobacterales; family Rhodobacteraceae; genus Ruegeria. Next base: position 445,456 of record NZ_CBDCRS010000004.1, on the reverse strand, counting down.
CCGGATATGTCGAAAGAGGAACTGCTCGAATTGCTGAATGCCGAAGCTGCGGCGGCACCGCAAGCTCAGGCCGTTCCGCTGATACCTTTCCTTGAAGGGCTTCGGCAGGCGGGGCTGAAGCTGGGCGTAGCGACCAATGACAGCGAAGCACCTGCGTTGCAGCATTTGGCCTCGGTCGGAATTCACGAACATTTCGATTTCGTCGCGGGTTATGACAGTGGCCACGGCTTTAAGCCCGGTCCTGGGCAACTGCTGGCATTTGCCACTCATGTCGGTGTGGCCCCTGAAAACGTGGCGATGGTTGGCGACAGCCTGCACGATCTGCAAGCCGGGCGGGCAGCGGGCATGACCACAATTGGTGTTCTGACCGGTATTGCCCCGGCCGAGGCATTGGCTCCAATGGCGGATGTGGTGCTGCCCGATATCGGTCACATCCCCGGCTGGCTTGAGAAAGACGCGCTCAAAACCGCGTAATTCGCCGCTTCGGAATAAAAAACCGACAAAGTCTGTCGCAGACAGATAGGCGAGGAACCCGCCTACGGGGCTTGCTTGGGGAAACGCAAGCTCCGGAGGTTCACATGGCTGAAACAAAGACTCGCAGGCGTCGCGGGGGCGGACGGGCCGGAGCGGCTGAGCGAAGAGGCAGCGCGGTCATCGACCAGATGCCCTGGAACCCTCCGATCAATATCGACAGACCGACCGAGCCGCTGGATCAGGGTGGTATCGAAGCGATCCACGAAGGGGCCATGCGCATCCTCGAAGAGATCGGAATCGAGTTCTTCAACGAAGAAGCCAAGGGCATTCTGCGTGAGGCGGGCTGTACCGTTGATGGTGATAATGTCCGCATGGGTCGGGATTTCGTTATGGAGATGGTGGGCAAAGCACCATCGTCATTCACCATCACACCGCGCAACCCCGACCGGGCGATCGAGATCGGTGGCAAGAATATGGTGTTCGGCAACGTTTCTTCTCCGCCGAATTACTGGGATATGGAGATCGGCACCAAGGTTCCCGGCAATCGCGAAATGTGCCGGAATCTGCTGAAGCTGACGCAGTATTTCAACTGCATCCATTTCGCAGGCGGCTATCCGGTCGAGCCCGTGGATCTGCACGCCAGCATTCGGCATCTGGATGTGCTTTACGACAAGCTGACTTTGACCGACAAGGCGATGCACGCGTATTCGCTGGGCAAAGAGCGGGTCGAAGACGTGATGGAAATGGTCCGCATCGCGGGCGGGTTGAGTCATGAAGAGTTCGAAGCGGCTCCGCGGATGTATACCAACATCAACTCGACCTCACCTTTGAAGCATGACCACCCGATGATTGACGGGTGCCTGCGCCTGGCACGGCGAGGGCAGGCGATCGTGGTGACTCCGTTCACTTTGGCCGGGGCAATGGCACCGGTGACAATGGCGGGGGCGGTGGCGCAGTCTTTGGCCGAGGCGCTTTGTGCGATCGCTCTGTTTCAATATGTACGCCCGGGAATTCCCTGTGTGATCGGGACGTTCACATCGAATGTGGACATGAAATCCGGCGCTCCGGCGTTTGGCACTCCTGAATACATGCGTTCGACTCAAATGACTGGGCAGATGGCGCGGTTCTATGGCCTGCCCATGCGGTCGTCCGGGGTTTGTGCTGCCAACGTACCTGACGGACAAGCGACGTGGGAGACGTCGAACTCTCTGTGGGCGTCGGTGCAGTCGGGGACCAACATGGTCTATCACGCGGCGGGATGGCTTGAAGGCGGTTTGATTGCCAGCCCCGAAAAGTTCATCATGGATTGCGAGATTCTCCAGCAAATACAGCGCTATATGCAGCCTGAGATTACCGCGACGGGGCCGGATGAAATCGCGCTGGATGCGATCCGCTCGGTCGGCAATGACGGCCATTTCTTTGGCATCCAGCACACGCAGGACCGTTACACCACAGCGTTCTATCAGCCCTTCCTCAGTGATTGGAAAAACTATGAGGGCTGGAGCGTGGCCGGAGGCATTTGGACCGCCGAACGCGCCCATCACATGTTCAAAGAGATCATCACCAGCTTTGAGCCTCCGGCGATGGATGACGCGATCCGGGATGAGCTGGCCGATTTTGTCGACCGCCGCAAGGCAGAGGGCGGGGCGCCGACAGATTTCTGACGCGGTGTCAGTGACTTCCACTGTGAGACTTACTTGGATTTTCCATATCCGAGTGCGTATCTTGGGATTTTGTTAAGGATTGCCAGGCCAGATTGGGGTGAAACCAATCTGGGGCATCTCATGCATGGTCTGATCAATCGGGCGATACAGTCCTTTGTATGCGCCACTTACGGGCAATCCTGCTGGCTGCGCGTGACCGAAGCGGCTGAGCTTGGCATTGTCGAGTTCGAAGCCATGTTGGTCTATGACGACGACATGACGGTTCAGGTCATGGATGCGTTATGCGTTGATCTGAACCGACCCCGCGCCGAGATTTTGGAAGACTTGGGAACCTATCTGGTTTCGCATCCCAACATGGAGGATCTGCGCCGCCTGCTGCGTTTTGGCGGAGTCACCTATGTTGAGTTCCTGCATTCTCTGGACGATCTGTCCGACCGGGTCAGGCTGGCGGTGTCCGACCTCAGCCTGCCGCATCTGGAACTCAGAGAAGTGAGCCCGACCGAGTATCAGCTATACTGCTTTCCCGGTTTGCCTGGGTATTCCAGCGTGATGGTCGGCGTGTTGCGCGCCATCGCAGATGACTACGGCGCGTTGGCTATGCTGTCCCATCACGGAAAAAAGGACGGGGCAGAGGTGATCTCGATCCTGCTGGTCGAAAGCGCCTTTGCCGAAGGGCGGCATTTTGATCTGGGGGCGCGCAAGTCATGATGGATACCTGTGATCTGGCAAACCTTCTGGAAACCCTGTGTCCGATGTTCGTTTTGGTCGACAAGGACGGGCGAATCATGCGCGTCGGACCGACATTGCAGAAACTGCGCCCGGCCCAACCAATGGCGGGTAAAGAATTTCTGGATGTCTTTGAATTGGTGCGCCCCCGCTCGGTCACGACCTTATCGGGGTTGATGTCGCTGGCAGGGGCGAAACTGCATCTCAAGCTCCACGATACTCCGCGCACAGCATTGAAGGGATTGATTGCCCCGTTGCCGCAGGGCAATGGGGCGGTCATCAACCTTTCGTTCGGAATTTCGATCCTTGATGCGGTGCGCGACTACGCCCTGACCAGCGCGGATTTCTCGGGCACCGATCTGGCCATTGAACTGCTCTATCTGGTTGAGGCCAAATCTGCCGCGATGGAGGCTTCACGGTCTCTGAACCTGCGGTTGCAGGGCGCGATGTTGGCCGCTGAAGAGCAAGCCTTTACCGACATGCTGACCGGTTTAAAGAACCGCAGGGCGATGGATGTGTTTTTGGGCCATTTGATAACCGGGAATGCGCCCTTTGCCCTGATGCATCTGGATCTGGATTTCTTCAAATCGGTCAATGATCAATACGGGCATGCGGCAGGTGACTATGTCTTGCAGCAGGCCGCCCGGATCATGGTTGAAGAGACCCGTAATGACGACACGGTCGCGCGGATCGGTGGGGATGAGTTCGTCATTATTTTTAAGGGCCTGTCCGACGAAAATGTTCTGTCGGCAATTGCGACGCGACTGATCAAACGGCTTCAGGAACCGATGGTTTTCGGGGCCAATACTTGCCGGATTTCGGCCAGCATCGGAACGGCCCTGTCCAGCCAGTTCACCGCCCCCAAAGCCGCGGAAATTCTGCACGCGGCTGATCTGGCATTGTATGAGGCGAAACGGCAGGGAAGGTCCTGCCATCGCCTCTATTCGACACTTGTAGAGGCGCAGCAGAACAATGAAGCGCCGTTGAAGTGAGGGTGGACATGCGTGGCTCAATTCGACCGGGCCGATGTGCAATACGGCAGCGCGCCTAAAATCACGCCTCTTTGAAAGTAGAAGCAAGGACCAACGCGATATGCTGTTTTATCAGAGGAAGCTCTCCTACAACCGGCAAAACCCGTCCCGAGAACCTGGCTTCGCTCAGGGCTTCGGGGAGGTCCTCAAGAACGTGACCGCCGGCACAGGCAAAGAACGGCAGGCAGAGCGCCTGGCTTGACAGATTGGCCGCCGCCTCAGCGATATAGGGTGGTTCTTCGACGAACCCGGTATGAATTGCCTTGAATGCAATCTTTTTCCGCAGTTCAACCGCAAATTCACGCGCCACCGCCGAAGGGTTGCGACTGCGCCCCGAGCCATGCGCCGCCAATACCAATTCCGTGTCCTGCGGCGACCAACCATGTCCGGCCAGAATGCCAGTCAGTGTTTCGGAAACCAGACCGGGCAGGCTCGGCTCGACGCCCAGAGGATCGAGTATACGGATATTTCGGTCCGCCAGACGTTTGGGGAGGGCGCTGGTTACAAACCAGCCTTTGGCCATAAACAGGGGATAGATCACTGCATCATCGGGCAGTGCCGCAACACGGCGCTCAAGCACGCCCGGGGCGGCCAAAGTAGCGGACTTAACGTCAACCCCTTCGCACAACGTGTCCACGTCCGCGGCGTAAGCGGCCAGAGCTGCCTCGGCCGGTTCAGGGTCCGACGGCTGGCCATGGGCAACTATAAGGGCGTGGGGCATTTGATTGGTCCTGTCTGTTTTCCCGATAGGTGTTGCCCGACTTTCCAAAGTCAATCCCGACCGTATCGGTGTCAGCCCAAAAGTGTGAGCCAGAACCACGCCGTCAGGACCGAAGCCGCCGTTCCCAACAACACTGATGAGGCCGCGACCCGCATGGCGCGGCCATAGATGCTGGCAAAGATATACGCATTGATTCCAGGTGCCATGGCCGAAGTCAGCACAGCAGAGCGGAACAAATCCTGCGGCAGCGCCACCGATTTTCCGAAGGCCCAAACAAGGCCGGGGTGGAGTATCAGGGACACGCAACACACATAACCAATGGCACGCAAGTCGCCCTCGGGCCTGTATTTGACCAACACGCCGCCCAGCGCGAACAATGCCACCGGAAGAGCTGCGCGTGTGACCAATCTCAGTGCATCATCCACGACCGTAGGGATCATCAGGCCGGACAGGTTAACGATGAACCCCAGCGATATTCCAAGGATCAGCGCGTTTTTGAACATGGCAGATAAGACGGACCGTGCCAGTTGTGTCCCGCTATTGCCTCGGTTCCGTACGATCTCCATCACAGTGATGCCGATGCCGTAACAAAAGGGTGAGTGGAACGCGATGATTGCAAAGTTGCCGGTCAGGCTTTCGGGGCCGTAGGCGCGCTCGGTTATTGGCAGGCCCAGTAGTACTGAGTTCGAGAACAGGCAGCAGAACCCGATGGCGACGCAATCCTCCCAATCTCGGTTGAAAATCAGGCGCGCGCCGAAAAGCCCCGCTGAAAAACACAGGCCGGCGGCGGTATAGAAACTGAACAGCAGGCGAGGATCGAAACTGGCGCTCAGGTCCAACTGGGCAATGGCCAGAAATAGCAGGCAAGGGATTGCGAAGCCCTGGGTAAATTTCATCAACCCGTCGATATGCGAGTCTTTGAAGTAGCCAAAATAGGTGGCTGCGTAACCGGCTGCGATCACAAGGAAGACCGGCAGGATGACGTCGATCAGACTTTGCAGCATTTCACCACCCCGCAGGATATCGCGCGCTGCAACGGCAGAGCTTTACAGAGCCTGATTGATCACCATGCCATCATAGGCAGGAGTGATGTGATCGGCGGTTTCTGCCTCGACCGAGGCATAATCGAGGTCGATATGCATGTTGGTCAGCACGGCACGCTTGGGGCTTAGCTGCTCGATCCAGCCCAGTGTCTTGTCCAGATGCGCATGGGTGGGGTGGGGTGAGCGGCGCAGGGCGTCTATGACCAGACAGTCCAACCCCTCGAGCATCGGCCAGGCATCGTCATAGATTTCGGCCACATCCGGCAGGTAAACCAGCTTGCCCATCCGAAACCCTAATGAGTCAATCGAGCCGTGATTGACCTTAAACGGTTCAAACGGGATCGGGCCGCCGGGGCCGTCGATCTGGAACGGGCCATCGATGGATTTCAGGTCAAGGATCGGCGGATAGGGCGAGCCTTCGGGCTGGATGAAGGCATAGCCGAACCGCCCCAGCAAGGCGTTCTGAGTATCGCCATCTGCCCAGACCGGGACACGTTCGCGCATGTTGAACACGATCATCCGCAGGTCGTCGATGCCATGCACGTGGTCGGCGTGGGAATGCGTATAGACCACACCGTCCAGCCGTCCGGTTCCGGCGTCCAGCAACTGGCTGCGCATATCGGGGGTGGTGTCGATCAGGACCGAGGTGGTGCCATCGGGCCCCTCACGCTCTACCAGCATCGAGCATCGGCGGCGGATGTTTCGGGGGTCGTTCGGGTCACAGTCACCCCAGTGCCCGCCCAGCCTGGGAACGCCACCGGACGAGCCGCAGCCAAGGATGGTGCAGCGCAGCTGAGTCATGCAGCCGCCATATAGGTCGCGGCCTTGGTGAACAGCCGGTCGAAATTGGCCTGCGTTTGGAAGGCAAATTCGGCGTAGTCCATGCCAAATACCTCGGCCCCTTTGCGGGCGGTATGTGCGGTATAAGCCGGTTCGTTACGTTTGCCGCGATACGGGGGCGGGGCCAGATAGGGCGCATCTGTTTCCACCAGAACCCGGTCTACAGGCGCGGCAGCAAAGATGTCGCGCAGTTCCTGACTTTTGGGGAAGGCAGCAATGCCGGACATGGACAAGTAGAACCCAAGTTCCAACGCGGCCTTGGCCAGCTCAGCCGAGGACGAGAAGCAGTGCATGACACAGGAATACGGCGCATTGCGGTGTTCTTCGGCCAGAATGCGCGCCATATCGTCGTCGGCTGCGCGGGCGTGGATGATCAGTGGTAGGCCGGTGCGTTGCGCGGCCTCGATATGGATACGCAGCGATTGCTTCTGCACCTCGGCGCTGTCAGCGGTGTAGTGGTAATCCAGACCTGTTTCACCAATGCCCACGAATTTGGGGTGGCGGGACAGCGCAACCAGTTCGTCAACGGTGGCCAAAGGTTCATCAGCTGCGCTCATCGGGTGAGTGCCGGCGGCATAGAAGACGGGTGCGTGGGCCTCGGCAATGGCGCGGACGCTGGGTTCGTTACGCAGGCGGGTGCAGATCGTGACCATACGGGTCACGCCTGCCTCGGCGGCGTTGGCGATGATCTGGTCCAGTTGCCCCTCGAAATCGGGGAAGTCCAGATGGCAATGGCTATCGGTAATCTGGGGGGTATCGCTCATCTGCTCTGACCGGCGGTTTCCTGTATCTTGAACACCGTATCTAGGACCAGAGCGGCAGGGTCAAGGTTCACCGCCTGACCATGGCGTGCGCGCGCGGTGATTGTGGCGGCGACCTCGGCCCATTGGCGCGCTTGCTGCTGGGATGAGGACAGGCGGGTGAGCGTTTCCGCCTCTTTCGGGGCGGCCTCGGGGGTGGGCGGCGCGCCAGTTGCGCCGGTCAGGGCAAGGCGCGACAGCGCCACGTCGATCAGGGTCAGCAACAGGTCATAGCGTTCGGCTGCGCCACGCTGGGCGGCGGCCTCGGCCAGTGCCAGCGCGCGCTGGCGGTCCATGCGGGGCAGGGTGCCCAGAATGGCGATCAGCTCGGCATAGATTTCCAACCCACCAAGGTTGATCAGCCGAACTGCATCTCCTACGGACCCGGCGGCTAGCGCGGCCAAATGATCGGCTTGGGCGGGCAGGTCCGCGCCGCTTTGTGACAGGGCAGCCTGCATATCCTCGGCCCCCAGCGGTGACAGGCGAAGGGTTCGGCAGCGCGACCGGATGGTCGGTAACAGGCGTGAGGGTTGATGTGAGACCAGCAGCAGCGTTGTACGTGCAGGCGGTTCTTCGAGCATCTTCAACAGGGCATTGGCGGCGCTGACATTCATCTCATCCGCCGAGTCGACGATGACGACCCGACGCCCACCATCGGCAGAAGATAGGCCAAAGAACTTCCCCAGCTTGCGGATATCGTCGACGACGATCTCGTTCCGCAGACGTCCCTGATCGTTCAGCGACCGGGTAATCGCCGCCAGACCTGGCTCTGCGCCAGCCAGAATGCGATGGGCAACAGGGTGTTCCGGATCAATCTCCAGCGTTTCTGGGGGCGGAGGAGCGCCGAAAAGACCGTCTTCTGCCGGAGGTGTCGCCAGAAGAAACCGCGCGATTCGCCAGGCTAATGTCGCTTTTCCAACCCCGCGCGGGCCGGTCAGAAGCCAGCCGTGGTGCAGGCGCTCTGAGGTGTAGGCGCTCAGGAACGCCTGCTCGGCCTCAGTTTGACCAAACAGATGCTGGGTTTCACGCGGATGAGGGGCGCCGGGGGCCTGATCCGGGGTTGGGATGTCGTCGCTCATTTGTCCTAAGTCACAAGGCTTGCAGAACGATATCTGTCACATCCTGTGCGACGCTGTCCATGTCGCGGTTGCCGTCGATCACGCGGAAGCGGTCGGAAAACTCCTGCGCCAGTGCCAGAAACCCGTCCCGCATCTTCTGTTGCAGGTCGATGCCGAAATCTTCGAACCGTTCCTCGGTGCCTTGCCGCCCCTTGGCGCGGGTCAGGCCAGTCTGCGGGTCCATGTCGATCAGCAGCGTCAGGTCGGGTTCGCGCCCGATCATCAACGCATGCAACTGGTCAACCGCGCTGCGCAGATCGCCGCGTGACAACCCCTGATACATGCGGGTGCTGTCGGCAAAGCGGTCACAGATCACCACCTTGCCCGCAGCCAGTGCCGGTTCGATGGTACGTTCCAGATGATCCCGCCGCGCGGCGGTGAACAACAACAGCTCAGTCTCGGCGGACCAGCGGTCGGGGTCGCCCTCAAGAACCAAACGACGTATTTCCTCGGCACCGGTTGAGCCTCCGGGCTCGCGGGTCAGAACGACATCACGACCAAGGCTGCGCAAACGCTCCGCCAGCATACGCGCTTGCGAAGATTTGCCCGATCCGTCAATGCCTTCAAAAGTCAGAAACAACCCCGGCCCCGTCAAAACGCGTCCAGCGGGTTGCCGATCACATCGTTCGCGACGATGCCGCCAACAGTCATCATGCGCACTACGAACCCTCCGGCGGGGACGGCCTCAGCGGCCAGCAGGGGGCGGCGGATTTCCGGCAAGCCTTCGGGTTTGATCACCAATTCCGCCAGTTGTTGGCCTTTTTCGATTGGCGCATTGATCGGGCCGTCGTAAACCACCTCGGCCTCGATGTTCTTGTCTCCCAGCACGGGGAATAGCAGGTTCAGATCTTCTTCCGGCACCAGACCCACGGTCTTTTGCGCGCCCATCCAGACTTGCGCTTCGGCTATCGGCGTGTCTGCGTTGGCAACTGTCCTCTCGACAAAATTTCGAAACGACCAGTTAACCACGGCCTCAGCCTCCTCTGCACGCTTGCCTGTGCTGTCCAGGCCGGTGAGCACAAAGATCACCCGGCGGTCGCCTTGCTTGGCCGAGCCGACAAGGCCGTACCCGGCCTCTTGCGTGTGGCCGGTTTTCAGGCCATCCGCGCCGATCCCAAGTTTCAACAGGGGGTTCCGGTTGCGCTTGTTCGAGGGCGCACGGCCATCAAATTCAAACTCTTCTTCGGCAAACAGAGGGTAGTATTCCGGGAAATCCGAAATCAGCTGATCCGCAAGAATGGCAAGGTCATGGACCGACATCATATGCCCGGCCGCTGGCCATCCGTTGGAATTGGCGAAGTTCGAGTTGTTCATACCCAACTGCTGCGCGCGCTGTGTCATGTAGCGGGCGAACCCGGCTTCCGTACCATCGGGGCTGAGCGCTTCGGCGATCACGACGCAGGCGTCATTGCCGGACAATACGATAATACCGCGCAGCAGGTCTTCGACCGTCACCCGGTCCTGTGTGTTCAGGAACATGGTCGAGCCGCCATAGCTCATGGCGTGTTCGGACACTGGCAGGGTTTCATTAAGGGTCAGGCGGCCATCGCGCAGGGCCTCGAACGCCACATAAAGCGTCATCAGCTTGGACATCGACGCGGGCGGCAGGGGCTGGTCGGCCTCTTTGGACAGCAGCACCGTACCGGTGGTTTGATCCATCACATAAGCGGCGCGTGCGCTTGTATCAAAGGCGTGGGCGGGCAGGGCGAAGATCGCAAGCCCGAGGGTCAATACAGATGATCTGAATGAGGACAGCACGTCAGGGGCCTCCTTTGTTTTCAGTTTTTGACAGAGAACGCGTCGGTAAAGCCAAGGTCTTTCACGTCGCTCTGAAGTGCATTGCGTTCGGCACGGGTTTTGGCAGGGCCAACCAGCACGCGCCAGACCGTTTTGTCACCGGACTTCGTCTCTCTCACCTCAGCCGACAGACCATTCCGTTTGATCTTGTTGACAGCGCTTTGGGCGTTGTCTTCGACATAGAAGGTGCCAACCTGCACATAGGGCTTGCTGACCGAAGACGATGAGGTCGTTTGAGTTGTGCTCGCCGATGTTGGTTCGGCCGCTTCAATGGCCGCAGCCGCCCCTTCAATCGGATCCAGCGGTGTTTCGGTGATTTCGTCAGCAGGTTTCTTCTGCCACCACTTCCGTTTGGCCGGTTTTTCCGCAGGCGGTGTCACTGTCGGGTCAGACAAATTTGCGGTCGGGGCAGCCTCTGCCGCCGTTTCGATCACTTCTTCTGTCACTTCGGCAGGTGCCTCAGTTGCGGTATCAGCGGCGGCGACGGCTGCCCCGGCTCCGGCGGCAGTGGCCGCAGCGGCGGTTTCTTTCTTTTGCCACCATTTCCGCTTGGCGGGCTTTTCAACCTCGGCTTCGGCGGTTTCGGTGCTGTCTGCCTCGGGTGTGACCTCTTCGGCGGCAGGCTCCTCAGCGCTTGCGATTTCAACTTCTTCAGGTTCGGGTTTTTCTTCCTCAACCGGTTTGCGGCGCAGGGCCACTACTTCGACCGTGGTAGGGGAACCCGCCAGAATGCCCAATTCTTCCGCCGCGGCGGAAGACAGTTGCAGGGCAGGTCCGGGCAGGTTGCGTTCCCGCCGGAACAGCGCGCCGGTGACAGTTTTGTTGTTGGCGGCGTTTTTGATCACCACACGCTCGGGCTGAGTGACGTCCGGGTGCGCGACCCAGACACCTCCGAGCGAAGGTCGCCCGTCCCAAAGCCCGGCTTCGGCAACCTGAAAGACCTCGGGTGCTTCGACCGAGTCCTTTCGATTTTCAGGGATATTGGCAAACAGCTCTGTCGGGCCATCGTTCTGTGCTGCGTCACTTTTGGCGTCGTCTGATGCGCCTTCGCTCAGCAAAGCCTCATCGCATCCGGCCAGAACCACCAATGTCGCGGCCAGCACCACCCACGATCGCGGTGTTACGCGTGTCTCAGTCGCTCGCTTCATTTTTCATCCCTTGCCTGAAGGGGCCTCGAAATTCGGGGCCCCGCCGTTATCTGCCGGTTCTGTTTTGCCGGTCTGTTACGGTCCTCGCGGAAATCATAACCTGCACGAGGTGTCATGGAAAGACCGCTGCACATGGTTCGGCGAGATTTCCCTATTTGCTCTTGCCACCGTTTGAAGTTCGCCTTAGACCCAGCCTCACGCGGGGAGGTGGCAGAGTGGTCGAATGCGGCGGTCTTGAAAACCGTTGGGCGTGAGAGCGTCCCCAGGGTTCGAATCCCTGTCTCCCCGCCACTCAATCACCAATTGCACGTAAAGCCGGCGTTTGCGCCTGCGGGTGTTCGGCGGTGATTTAGCTATCAAAGTTAAATGCTTGTTTCGCGAAGCTGATCCAAAATCTTGGCAAGTGTTGCGCGCACTTTGACACCAATCCCGGGCGCTTCCGAAGCGCGGGGGCCTGCGATATTCAACACGTCGATCGTATTGTCCAGAAGCCAGGCTTTGATCCGCCGAGCGCATGCCTCTGGCCCGTCGCGAAGATCTACAATCAGATAAGGTTTTCCGGCCTCTTGCGCAAAAGTGACGGTCAGTTGCGTACCTGGGCTGGCTGATCCGCTCTGAAAAATCAGAGTTGCATCGCTGTCGATGGCATTTCGTTGCGTCCGCTCGGCGACCTTTTCGGTCGCCGTTTCCACCAATCCAGTAAGATGATCAGGTATCAGACCGGCCTCATTCCGACGCCCCCTTGGTACCCATCCGCCATAAGTCAGGTCGTTCTCATGCGCAAAGTCCAGGGCCGCCATATCCACGCCAGTCTGTCCGCCTGATACAATCTTCATGGGTCCATCCCCTTTGACTGAGGACAATGTTAGTCGCCGCCCGCGTATCAGCAAACCGGGCAGTACGTTCAAAAACGTGACTCAGCACTTGTGCGGGCAGATTTCTGTTGCCGCGCTTCTGAAAACGGGGGCAAGTTGAACGGACGTGGCAGGAATGGATCGGCAGATGGTAACTCAATCCGATAGCAAGGCGGTGTTTCTGTCGGGCAGTCTGATGGGCCACGTGACCCGTATGTCCTTGACCACCAGCATTGGGTTGATGGCGATCTTTGCGGTCGATTTCGTCGATATGATTTTCATTTCGATGCTGGGAAACGACGCGTTGGCGGCCGCTGTCGGGTACGCCGGGACACTGCTGTTTTTCACAAATTCAATCAACGTTGGCCTGTCCATTGCCGCGGGAGCCTTAGTGGCACGCGAATTGGGGGCAGGGCGGTCGCAACAGGCGCGCCAGTTTGCCACCAGCGTCGCAATTCTGGGCGCGCTGACCGGCCTGGTGGTGTCACTGCTGGTATTGTTCAATCTGCGCTTCTGCCTGTCTCTGCTAGGGGCAGAGGGCGAGGTGCTGCGTCTGGCCGCCCGTTACGTGTCGATCATATTGCCGACCATGTGGGTGATGGCGGTTGCGATGACCGGGATGGCGGTGTTGCGCGCTTATGGTGATGCGCGCCGCTCTATGCTGGCGACGATCTATGGAGGTGTCGCGAATGCGGTATTGGACCCGATCCTGATCTTCGCGGTGGGGCTAGGGTTGGACGGGGCTGCTATTGCCTCGGTCATCGCACGTATTTGCATACTGATCGCGGCTGTCATACCGGCGATGCGTGTTCACGCCGGGTTCGCCCGGCCGTCTTTTGAGTATGTCCGCGGGAACCTGCGTCCAGTCAGCGGCATTGCCATTCCGGCCGTTCTGACCAACGTCGCCACGCCTGTCGGCAACGCGATCGTTCTGCGCGAAATTGCCCAATTCGGCACCGATGCGGTGGCCGGAATGGCGGTAATCGGACGGCTGATACCCGTAGCGTTTTCAGTCATTTTTGCCCTGTCCGGTGCTATCGGGCCAATCGTCGGGCAGAATTTCGGGGCGGGGCAGTACGACCGAGTGCGTCAGGCTTTTCTGGCTGGGGTCAAGTTCACGGCCGTATATGTTTGCCTGATCTCGGCCACTCTGTTTCTGCTGCGCGCCCCGATTGCCGATCTGTTTCAGGCCCAAGGCGAAACGCGAGCGCTGATCTACTTGTTTTGCGGACCGCTGGCGCTGGCGTCCTTTTTTAATGGCGTGATCTTTGTTGCAAATGCGAGTTTTAACAACTTGGGTCATCCGGTCTATTCCACATGGGTCAACTGGGGACGGCATACTCTGGGCACATGGCCCTTTGCGGCCGCCGGAGCTTATATCGCGGGCGCACCTGGCGTGTTGCTGGGTCAGGCGCTGGGCGGCGTGATCTTTGCTGTGGTCTGTCGGGTTCTGGTTCGACGAGTCGTATCTCAGTTGTCAGCGCCCAAGCCGGTAGACCCGTTCGCGGGCCAGAACCGATTGCAGGCGCTGTTCGGGCGCAGGGGCTGGTAATCAGTTGCCCTGATTGCGTGCTTCAAGACGTTCGAGGTTTACAACGGTCGATAGCATCAGACGATCATGGGTCCAGTCCTCGGTTTGTTGCACCGACGCGGCGGCCAGTCCGAGGATAAGCGCGAACAGGGTGGTCAGACCGAGGAACATGAACGGCATCGACGATTGAATCGCAGGTGCATCCGCCAATGCGATGACCCTTTGCCGCAAAACCCGTTTCGCTTTGCCACCAGTGACCAACGCTACGTTCAGTACGCGCGGGCTGCCGCGTTGAACGGTGCGGGCGCAATAGTCCAGCAGACAATTCGTGTAGTCGCTGGCATCAATTCCCTTGCGGGCGACAACCGATTGATCACAGGCCAGTTCGCGCAGTCGGTCGAACTGGTACTTCAGCACGATATAGGCCGGATTCCAGAACAGCAGGGGCCGCAGCAGTTCGAACCCCAGTTCCCATTCTACATCTCCGGTGCGGATGTGTTGCAACTCGTGTGCAAGGGCAAAGCGCATCTCACGCGAGGAATCCAGCAGATGGCTTGGCAGAACCACATGGCGGCGGCGCAAACCGCGTACCGCAAAGGGTACAGCGATGCGGTCGGACAGCCGGATATCCACCTTCGCCGAGCGACGCCACAGATAGCTGGCGTTCACTGTGTCGCGAATGGCCAGAGCGTCCCGGATAACACGCAACGCGTAGACCAGTGCGGCCAACGCCATCAGCGCAAGAGTCGCGGTTACGATTGGGTGATCTCCGCTGAAAAGTATCTCTACCCAGCGCTGACGTGTGTTCAGCAAGGCCTCAAACTGAGTGGCGGGCATGGCGATATCACCGCGCAGATAGGCGGCCACCGCGATGTCTCCGATCGCTACGGTGCCGTTGACCGGCGTGTGAGTGGTCAGGGCAGAGACGCCCAGCGCCAGTAGTGGGCTAAGGACGACACACAGGCAAAGTGCTTTGAGCGTGCGTAGTTGTGCAATGAACCCATGGCTCAGGGTCGTTCTGGACAAAACCCATCGAGACGCCAGCCAAACCAGTGCAGCCAGCCCGAGGACCAGGTTTAATTCCAGATATGCGTCGAGAACCGGTTTAACCGCTGTCATTTTGCAGTCTCCTCTCTACCAGTGCTCGAATTTCCTCCAGATCAGCTTCGCTCAGCCCTGCGTCATCGACCAGACGTGCCACCAACGTGGCAGGCGTATCGTCGAACAAAGTGCGGGACAGGTTTTGCAACGACCGCGCCTGATACCTGTCCTTTTCCAGAAGCGGCTTATAGATCAGCGTCTTTCCATCCTTGCGGCTTTCGACAAAGCCTTTCTCATCGAGAATACGCAGGATGGTTGCGCCGGACGTATAAGCCAGATTGCGTTCCGGTGGCAGTCGATCAAGCACGTCACGGACCGAGCCCTGACCCAGCGCCCAGAGTTCGTTCATGAACTCAAGTTCCACTTCGGTCAGAAGGTTTGTTGTCTTTTTCTTTCGCATCGGTCTTTCGTGTCGCATTTTTAGTATGCCTGACAGACAAGCATCCTTTCGCTGTTTCGCAAAGCTTAAACTTTCCAGAAGACGAAGATGCCCCAGCCGAGTGAGATAAACAGAGGCGTCCAGACGGGCTGACCGACCAACCCAAGCCATGCGAGGAAGATATAGGCCGAACCCAGCAGGGTGATGAAAAGACGATCACCCAGCGTCGTCGTCAGCCCCAACACGCCGCGCCGCTCGATCCCGTCGCGGAATTTGAACCCTTCCAGCAGACCGATCAAGGCGATGGCCGAGAAGATGCCGACGAACAAAGCCAGGGTGGCCGGGGTCCAGGCCATCCAGAAATCAGGCCAGAGTGGATCGGTCCACGAGAAGCCCTTTTCCTCTTGCTGGCCGACATTGCCCCATCCGGCCTGTTGGGCGAAAGCCATGGTAGGCAAGAAGGTGAGGGTGAGAAGAAGTTTACGCATATCGAACCTCACACACGACCCATCGCGAAACCGCGCGCGATGTAGTTGCGGACAAACCAGATGACGATGGCTCCGGGGATGATGGTGAGCGTTCCCGCGGCAGCTAGCAGGCCCAACTCATACCCCGCACTGGACGCGGTGCGGGTCATCACGGCGGCGATGGGTTTGGCCTCGACCGCAGTGAGAGTTTTGGCCAACAGCATCTCGACCCAAGAGAACATGAAGCAGAAGAAGGCCGCGACGCCGACACCCGCTTTGATGTTGGGCAGGAAGATTGTCACGAAGAAACGCGGAAAGGAGTAGCCGTCGACATAAGCCGTCTCGTCCAGCTCCTTCGGGATGCCCCGCATGAAGCCTTCCAAAATCCAAACCGCCAGTGGCACGTTGAACAGAGTATGTGCCAGCGCCACGGCTAGATAGGTGTCGAACAGGTGGATCGACGAATAGAGCTGGAAGAAGGGCAAAGCGAACACCGCCGCCGGGGCCATCCGGTTGGTCAGCAGCCAGAAGAACAGTTGCTTGTCACCAAGAAACCGATAACGCGAGAACGCATAGGCCGCAGGCAGGGCGACACAGACCGACAGCACCGTGTTGATCGTCACGTAGATGATCGAGTTTATATAGCCCCAATACCATGTCGGGTCAGTGAAGATGGTGATGTAATTCTCCAGCGTAAAGGTCTGGGGGAACAGGGAAAAGCCCGACAGGATCTCGTTCGTGGTCTTGAAGGACATCGCCACCAGCCAATAGATCGGCAGCATCAGGAACGCGATATAGAGGATAGGAATAAGGGACCGCTTCTTCATTGCGCGTCATCCTTTGTCATCAGAGTGTAGAAGACCCAAGAGACCAGCAGCGTGATGGCGAAATAGATCAGGCTCATCGCGGCCGCAGGGCCAAGGTCAAACTGTCCCAGTGCGATCTTCACAAGGTCGATCGACAGCAAGGTGGTTGAGTTGCCGGGGCCGCCGCCGGTAAGCACGAAGGGCTCGGTATAGATGTTGAAACTGTCCATGAACCGCAGCAGAACGGCGATGGTCAGGACGGTTTTCATCTTAGGCAGTTGGATATAGCGGAACACCGACCATGGGCTGGCACCGTCGATCTTGGCGGCTTGGTAGTAAGCGTCCGGGATCGAAACGAGGCCCGCATAGCACAGCAGCACGACCAGCGACGTCCAGTGCCAGACATCCATCACGATGACAGTGATCCAAGCCGATAGAGGCTGTTGCGTCATGTCATAGTTGATGCCCAGAACATCATTCAGGAAGTAGCCCAGCAGGCCGATTTTCGGCAGCGTAAAGATGTTCCACATCGAGCCGACAACGTTCCACGGGATCAGCATCGGTAGGGCCATCAACACCAAACAGACCGGCACCCAGAAGCCTTTGCGCGGCATGGACAGGGCCACGATGATGCCCAAAGGCACCTCAATCAGCAGAATCAGGAAGGTAAAGAGGAACTGCCGACCGAGGGCCGCCTGGAACCTGTCCGAACGCAGGATTTGTTCAAACCAGCCCAGCCCTTCCCAGAAAAACTGGTTGTTGCCGAAGGTTTCCTGCACCGAGTAGTTGACCACCGTCATCATCGGCACCAGCGCGTTGAACGCGACCAGTGCCAGCACCGGCAGGACAAAGAACCATGCCTTTTGGTTTTCCGTTCTCATTGCGCCCGCTCCTCGGTTGCGATCCAGCCGTCGCGGTAGACGCGGGATTGTTCTGGTTTGAATTGCAGAAAGACCTGCGAGCCCGGCTCTGGCACGCCGTGTTCGGTCACGGCCTTGAGGGCCGTATTGCCGACCATTGCGCTGACCACAAAGTGACGGCCGATGTCTGACACTTTGGTCACATGCGCCGGGATGCCGGTATCGCCAAATCCCACATATTCGGGGCGAATACCCAGATCAGTGCGTCCTCCGTCGCCATGTGTGGGGCCTTCCAGCATCACTTCATGGCCCTCGAAAACGGCGCGGTCGCCCTTGGCCTCGCAGGGCAGGACGTTCATACCGGGTGATCCGATGAAATGGCCGACGAATGTGTGCTGAGGGCGTTCGAATAGCTCAACCGGAGTGCCAATCTGCACCACTTCGCCCTCCTGCATCACCACGACTTCATCGGCGAAGGTCAGCGCCTCAGTCTGGTCGTGGGTCACGTAGATCATCGTGGCTTTGACGCGCTGGTGCAGTTCTTTCAGCTTCGACCGCAGTTTCCACTTGAGATGCGGGTCGATCACGGTCAGCGGCTCATCAAACATCACCGCGTTCACGTCGTCGCGGACCAGCCCGCGACCCATCGAGATCTTTTGTTTGTTGTCTGGGCTGAGGCCGCTGGCGCGGGTGTTCAGCATATCCGTGACATCCAGCATCTCGGCGATCTCATCGACGCGACGCTTGATCGTTGCGGGATCGACGCCCCGGTTTTTCAGCGGGAAGGCCAGGTTTTCGCCCACGGTCATCGTGTCGTAGATCACTGGGAACTGGAATACCTGCGCGATGTTGCGCTGATCGGGGGGCAGGGCGGTCACGTCCTGACCGTCGAACAGGATTTGCCCCTCGGATGGGGTGAGCAGGCCCGAGATGATGTTCAGCAACGTGGACTTGCCGCAGCCCGATGGCCCCAGCAGCGCATAGGCCCCGCCGTCGCGCCATGTCACGTCGATTTCTTTCAGCGCATAGTCATCCGGGCCTTTTGGCGTCGGCATATAGCTGTGTCGCAGGTTTGAAAGCTTGATCTGAGCCATGTCAGGCCACCCTTTGGCCGTCTTGGCCGAAATACCGGCAATGGGCCGGGTTCATGTAGAAACTGTGGTCCTCGCCAACCTGATAGGGATGCACGCCAGCGGCGAGCGATACCCATGCTTCGTCTCCATGCTGGAAATGAGCGCTGGAATCTGAGCCCGACAATTCAGTCACGATCACACGGCCTGTCAGTTCCACATCCGCGTCCGACGTGCGGAACGGAGTCACCCGATGCGGGCGGACGGCGACCATGTAGTCTCCGTCGGCCATCTCGGTGACGGGCCAGCCGCCTCCACCTGCCAATTGCGCCTGCGCGCCGGACACGGTGATGCGGGCCACGTTGATCGGTGGGTCCGAGAAGACGCGCGCAGCGGCGATGTTTTCGGGGTTGCGATAGATATCGGCGGTGGGTCCGAACTGAGTAACGCGGCCATCCTCCATCAGGGCCGTGTAGCCACCGAGTAAAAGGGCCTCTTCGGGTTCCGAGGTCGCGTAGACCACCACAGCGCCACGTCCGGCGAACAGGTCGGGCAGTTGCTCACGCAGTTCCTCGCGCAGCTTGTAGTCGAGGTTAGCCAGTGGTTCGTCCAGAAACACGGCACGGCTCTCTTTGGCAATCGCACGGGCCAGCGCAGTCCGTTGCTGTTGACCGCCCGACAATTCATGCGGGCGACGGTGCAGCATCGGGCGCAGTTGCAGCAGGTCGGCGGCTTCTTCAACGCGGCCTTCGATCTCGGATTTCGCCATTCCTGCCACACGCAAGGGCGAGGCAATGTTGTCGAAGACAGTCATATGCGGGTAGTTCACGAAGAACTGGTGTACGAGGCTGATCTGCCGCTTTTGCGTGTTCAGCTTTGTGACGTCCTGCCCATCCATCAGGACCTTGCCCGAGGCAATCGGGTCCAGCCCGGCCATCATCTTGATCAGAGAGGTCTTGCCCGATCCCGTCGCACCCAGCAGCACATTGAAATGGCCGGTTTGCAGTGTCAGGTTGGTCGGCTTGATATGGATGACATTGCCAACCCGTTTGGTGGCGTCTTGAAGTTCGATCATGTCCGTGAGTTCCGGTCCTTCAGTGCATTGCACTGGCCTTGGGGTGGGGATGCCTGACACGGCACCCCCGGTTGCATTGGCTTACTGAGACTGCCAGCGCGCCACCAGTTCGTCATAGTTGACGGTCTGGCCCTGCGGCTTTTCGTTCTCGAGCTTGGCCTTGGGCGAACCCGCTTTTTCCAGCCAGAAGGCGGGATCCTGCGGCTCGTTCAGACGCGGACCACAGCCACCGTAGACACCGGCGCTTTCATCCGCGGCCTGCATCCGGGCCATGGTGATGTCCATCTCTTCGGCCAGGCGGTCCATCGCCTCTTGCGGGGTAAATGCGCCCGAGTTCACGTCACCGATCTGCTGCCACCAGATTTGGGCCAGCTTCGGATAGTCCGGCACGTTGATGCCGGTCGGCGACCATGCCACGCGGTCAGGCGAGCGGTAGAACTCGACCAGACCACCCAGCTTGGGTGCGCGTTCGGTGAAGGACTCGTGGTTGACCGAGCTGTCGCGGATGAAGGTCAGACCCACATGGGACTTCTTCACGTCAACAGTCTTGGAGGTCACGAACTGAGCGTAGAGCCAAGCCGCCTGAGCACGATCCTCGGGGGTCGATTTCAGGAAGGTCCAGGACCCCACGTCCTGATAGCCAACCTTCTGACCTTCTTCCCAGTAGGGGCCATGCGGGCTAGGCGCCATCCGCCACAGCGGCGTGCCTTCGTCGTCGACAGTGTTGTTGCCTTCGGACTTCGGTTTCACCATGTCGGCGGTGAAGGCGGTGTACCAGAAGATTTGCTGGGCCACGTTGCCCTGGCTGAGTGCAGGCAGCGACTGGTAGAAGTCATACGACGCCGCACCCGGAGGCGCATAGTTCCGCAGCCATTCATCCCACTTGCGGATCGCATAGACCGCAGCCGGACCGTTGGCCGCACCGCCGCGCGAGACGGACGCACCAACTGGGTTACAGGTGCCCGCTTCCATGCGAATGCCCCATTCGTCGACGGGAACACCGTTCGGCTCGCCCACGTCACCGGCACCGGCCATCGACAGCCAAGCGTCGGTCATACGCCAGCCAAGGTCAGGTGCGCGCTTGCCATAGTCCATGTGGCCATAGATCGCGACGCCGTCGACTTCTTTCACGTCATTGGTGAAGAACTCAGCAATGTCTTCATATGCCGACCAGTTGACCGGAACACCCAGATCATAGCCGTACTTCTCTTTGAACGCGGCCTTGTTGGCCTCATCATCGAACCAGTCCTTACGGAACCAGTAGAGGTTCGCGAATTGCTGATCGGGCAGCTGATACAGCTTGCCATCGGGACCGGTGGTGAACTGAATGCCCATGAAGTCATCCAGATCAAGCGTCGGCGAGGTGGTCGCCGCCCAGCTGCCCTCCATCATGTCGGTCAGCGGGTAGGCCAGTTGCAGGCGCGAATGCGTGCCGATCAGGTCACTGTCATTGACGTAGCCGTCATAGAGGTTCCGGCCGGTCTGCATCTGGGTTTGAACGGCCTGAACCACTTCGCCTTCACCAAGAATCTGGTGATTGACCTTGATGCCGGTGATTTCCTCGAACGCCTTGGTCAGGACCTCGGATTCATACGAGTGGGTGGGGATGCCCTCGGACAGGACGTTAATCTCCATGCCCGCATAGGGTTGTGCAGCTTCGATGAACCACTTCATCTCGCCCATCTGTTCGTCTTTCGACAGGGTCGATGGCTGGAATTCGTCGTCAATCCAACGTTGTGCTGCGGCTTCGTCGGCCCAAGCCGTACCGTGCCCCGCAATGACGGCAGCCGCCGCCACTGCGGAAAGTAGATGTCTCCGCATCTGTCTCCTCCCAAAGATTATGGTTTTCCGGCGCGAACCGGATAGCGATAACCATCGGCGATTTTTTGCATACGTGTCAAACTAAATTTTTAGTAATTGACCTTTGGGCAGGTTTTTGGGGGCAGGGGAAACTCTGCGTTTCAGATCGTTTATGCGGTTTAAGCTATTGAAAAATTGTAATAAATATTGGCGACAAGCGCTATCTTTGATGTCACCAAATACGGTTGGGCGGCATCACTAATCCCGGCAAAGCGGATACAGATTTCAAAGATTTTTGGCAAAGCAGTCACTCGTCGACGAGTTGGCCGCGTATTGGAATGAAGGTCTTGGAGTTCCCAAAATCGTGGGCGTTCGGAATCTTGGGCAGGAGGCTTTGAAAGACAGCACATTCGATCCGGTGGCAAGGAACCCGCGCTGTGAAACAGTTCGATAGAGGGAAGGAAATGGCAGCCCGTAGGGGAATCGAACCCCTCTTTCCAGGTTGAAAACCTGGCGTCCTAACCGATAGACGAACGGGCCACTTGGTCCAATCATGCACAAGTGGCAGCCCGTAGGGGAATCGAACCCCTCTTTCCAGGTTGAAAACCTGGCGTCCTAACCGATAGACGAACGGGCCACGCTGGCTTGTGGAGGGCCTTTTACGGTTTCACCCCGAGCCCCGCAAGCCGAAAAACGCAGGGATGTGAAAGTTTTTTGCCCGGCTGGAAAATAGGCTCAATTGGCCTCGGCGGCATCCTCAAGTCGCAGCTGCACGCTTTGCCGTCCTCCCCAAGTGTTGACCTCAAGCCGCCCGGCGAAATGAAAGCGCGCGCCGCCGTGGTTCGATAGTTTTTCCCCCATGGGGCCGTCGAATGCACCAAAGGCGATAGCGTCAAGACCGCCGCCCATTCCGTCAGACAACGAAAGCTTCAAATGCGTCTCACCCACGCGCTTGGCGAATCTGACCTGTAAGTCAGGCAGAGCATAACGCGGAGCAGGGGCGCTGGCCCCGAATGGCCCGGCCTTTTCGATCTGTTCAATCAGGTCCACAGTGGCCGCGCCGGGCATCAGAGTGCCTTCCAGCTTCAAATCGGCCGGCCCGCCTTGACCCGCCCCTTGTTTAGCCAGCAACTCGCTAAGCCGCGCCATTGCAGGCTCCAGCTGATCGCGCATCACGGTCAGTCCAGCGGCCATCTTGTGACCGCCACCTTTGACCAGTAGCCCTTCGGCAGCCAGCCGCTGGATCGAGGCACCCAGATCGACACCCGTCACCGAACGACCCGAGCCTTTGCCCTCATCCCCGTCAAAACCGACAACAATCGCCGGCCGGTTTGCGTTTTCCTTCAGGCGCGAGGCGACAATACCGACAACGCCGGGGTGCCAGCCATCGCCCGCCGCCCAGACCAACGGCGCGTCCAGCCCCCGTTCCTCAGCTTGTTCCAGCGCTGCGGCGCGCACAGCGTTTTCGATGTCGCGGCGTTCGGTGTTCAACTCATCCAGCCGCTGGGCCAGCGCCTCGGCCTCGGTCATCGAATCGGTGCTAAGCAACCGCGCGCCCAGATCGGCCTGTCCAATCCGCCCGCCCGCGTTCACACGTGGTCCAAGCAGAAACCCCAGGTGATAGCTGTTGGGCGCCGAATCCATGCGCGCAACGTCTGACAAAGCGACCAGCCCCGGCCTTTGCCTTTGCGCCATGACCTTAAGCCCCTGACGCACCAACGCCCGGTTCGCACCGATCAAGGGGGCAACATCCGCCACGGTCGCGAGCGCCACAAGGTCCAGCAGGCTGATCAAATCAGGTCCTTTGACGCCCGCGTCACGCAGTTGACGCCCGGCCTCGACCAGCATCAAGAACACCACCCCGGCAGCGCAGAGATAGCCAAGATCGCCGCTTTCATCCTGTCGGTTCGGGTTCACAACGGCAGTACAGTCGGGCAGGGTCTCACCGCCCAGATGGTGATCCAGCACGATGACATCGGCACCTTTGGCGGCTGCGATTGGTTCATGACTCAGCGTGCCGCAATCGACGCAAATGATCAGATCATGGGCTGCGGCCAAATCCTGCATCGCCGGTACGTTGGGGCCGTACCCTTCATCAATCCGGTCAGGCACATACAGGGTTGCCCGCAATCCCATCTGCCGCAGCCAGTCCAACAACAACGCGGCCGAGCTGCCGCCGTCCACGTCATAATCCGCAAACACCGCGATCCGCTGCTTTTCCCGAACCGCAGCCAAAAACCGCGTCGCGGCTTTCTCCATATCTTTCAGGGATCGAGGGTCCGGCAGCAACTCTTTCAGCTTGGGGTCCAAAAACCCCGGCGCTTCCATCGCAGGAACCCCGCGCCGCGCCAACACCTGACAGACCGCCCGAGGCAACCCAGCCTGTTGGATCAGCATTTCAGTGGCCCGCTCGGTCTCGGCTGATGGCCCGACCCAACGCCGCCCGGTCAACGACTGCTCAACGCCCAGAAAACTCAATGCCCTGCCTCCATAGACCAAGGCCGGACCCATGCGGACCCGGCCCTTCTTCTTGTTCAAAATACGGTCGCCGAAGGCAGCCGCGCAAGCGGCTTATGCGTCGGTATGCGGCCACATCGGCGTGCGGTAGGACATACGACGGACCGAGCCTGTTTTCGACCGCATCAGCAGCGTTGTGGTCTCAACCCAGCCCGGTTCGCGCTTGATGCGCGGCAACAGCGAACCGCCGGTCACACCGGTCGCAGCAAAAATTACGTCGGCTGTTACCATCTCATCGCGCGAATAAACGCGGTCCAGATCGGCAATGCCCGCCTTGGCAGCGCGGCCACGTTCGTCATCATTGCGGAACAGCAGGCGGCCAAAGATCTGTCCGCCCATGCACTTCAGCGCAGCAGCTGCCAGAACGCCCTCGGGCGCGCCGCCTTGACCCATATACATGTCGATGCCGGTTTCTTCGCTCTCGGCACAGTGCATCACACCGGCCACGTCGCCATCGGTGATCAGGCGGATCGAGGCACCGGTTTCGCGGACCTCGGCAATCATTGCCTCATGCCGCGGACGTTCCAATATGCAAACAGTGATGTCCGCCGGATCACATCCTTTGGCTTTGGCCAGCGCCTCAACGCGTTCGCGCGGGCTCATGTCCAGATTGACAACGCCTTCGGCGAAACCCGGGCCAACGGCCAGCTTGTCCATATAAACGTCCGGTGCATGCAGCATCGAGCCACGCGGGCCCATGGCGATCACAGTCAGTGCGTTGGGCATATCCTTAGCGGTCAGAGTGGTGCCTTCCAGCGGGTCCAGCGCGATGTCCACGCCGGGGCCTTCGCCGGTACCGACCTCTTCACCGATATACAGCATCGGCGCTTCGTCCCGCTCGCCTTCACCGATGACGACAACACCAGCGATATCCAGTAGGTTCAGCTGTTCGCGCATCGCGTTCACGGCGGCCTGATCTGCGGCCTTCTCATCACCGCGCCCGACCAGAGAGGCCGAAGCCAACGCGGCTTGTTCTGCGACCCGCGCAAGGCCCAGAGACAGCAGGCGGTCGTTGAAATCTACTTTGGCAGCACTCATTTTCACTATCCTCAGGTCAGTATCGGCGTTTTTATCGGCATAGCCCGCGATTCAGGCAGGCCGCAAGGGTCAAACCTCTTCTATGCGCAGGGCAACGGGCTCTTCGGCGACAACATCGGTTTCGCGGAAGCCTTCCAGCGCAACATCCAGCGTGGCGCGGGTGGTTTTGTGGGTAACGATCAGAACCGGCGCTGTGCTTTCGGTATGCCCGTATTGACGCATCCGGTCGATTGAGACGCCTGCATCACCCAAAATCGCGGCCACTTTGGCCAGCGCGCCGGGTTTGTCGAACAGCGCAAGGCGCAGATAATAGGGTGCGGGGGTTCCGGTCACGGCTGATTTGGCGTCTTGCAGCGATGTCGCAGGGCGTCCAAAGGTCGGGATCTGCAGTCCACGCGCCAGATCGCAAACGTCGCCCATCACCGCGCTTGCGGTGGGGCCTTCGCCCGCGCCGGGACCGCGCAGAACCACCTGCTCGACCGCATCGCCCTCGATCACCACCATATTGGTGCCGCCTTCCAACTGCCCCAGAGGCGAGCTGCTGGGCACAAGGCACGGCTGCATCCGCTGCTCCAGTCCTCGGGCCGAGCGCTGCGCGACCCCCAGCAGTTTGATGCGATACCCCATGTCGTCGGCCTGATGGATGTCTTCCAGCGTGATCTGTTGAATGCCTTCGATCTGGATGCCATCGAAATTCGGCTTGGTCCCGAAGGCGATCGAAGACAACAGCGCCAGCTTGTGCGCTGCGTCGATGCCGCCAACGTCAAGGTTCGGGTCGGCTTCGAGATACCCCAGTTGGGCGCATTCTTCGAACAGGGCGTTGTACCCCTGCTGCTGCGATTGCATCCGCGTCAGGATATAGTTGCATGTGCCGTTCATCACGCCCATGACGCGAGTGATCTCATTCCCAGCCAGACCTTCTGTCAGGGATTTGATGACCGGGATACCACCAGCAACAGCGGCCTCGAACCGGATCACACGGCCTGCGGCTTCGGCCTTTTCGGCCAGTTCCTGACCGTGGACCGCCAGCAGGGCCTTGTTCGCGGTGACAACATCCTTGCCGGTGGCCAACGCTGCCTCGACCGAGGCTTTGGCTGGGCCGTTTTCGCCGCCGATCAGCTCAACATACACGTCGATGTCATCGCGTTTCGCCAGCGCGACGGGATCGGTTTCCCAGGCATAGTCTAACAGGTTTACGCCACGGTCCTTGTTCGCATCGCGTGCCGAGACAGCGACGATCTCAACAGGTCGGCCCGTGCGCGCTTGCAACAGGTCCCCATGACGGCGGATGATCTTTACGACACCCACGCCAACCGTTCCCAAGCCCGCAATTCCCAGCCGCAGCGCCTGTGTCATCCCGTGGGTTCCTTTCCGCTCGAATTATCTGTGGTTTCGGGCCATTTGCCCGTTCAGCGCTGCCTTAGCGGGTTCGGCGCAAGGGTGCAATGCGTCGCGGCCCGGATCGGGCCTTGAATCGCGGGCTGCTAGTTGATTTCCGCGCTTTGCAGAGCGTCAGCCTTTTTCTCTAAGTCCTCGCGCCGGGCGTTGAGATCTTCTTCGACCTCTTCAGCCTCACTCACAGGATCAACCGGAGCGCCCAATGTCTCTTGCAGCGGAATAAGCTTCGGGTAGCGGGCCGAACTGAGGTCGGGCGGCTCGCTTCCGTCCAGTTCGGGGAAGTCGGCACATCCTGCACAGGTCAGGATCAGGATCAGCAAAGGCAGGGGTTTCATGCAGAACCCTTTCAACGTCGATTGCAACCGTGATGCACATTTTGGGGCAATGGTTCAAGCGGGGTTCTATATGAACATCTGTTCAGATATCGTGCTGGAATGGCACGTACGCAAGGTTCACATTCTGACATTACCGGCCCGCGCATCCGCAAAGCGGCGCTGGGGTTGTTCGCTCGTCACGGCTATGCCGCGGTATCTATGCGCCAGATCGCGGCTGAGGTCGGGGTGCAGGCGGGGGCGTTGTACAATTACACGCCGGATAAGCAGAGCCTGTTGTATCGGTTGATGCAGGATCACATGCGAGACCTGCTGTCGGCCTATGGCGAATTAGACCAGCCAAAGGATGCCTCTGAGGCTTTGCGCCAGTTCGTCGGGTTTCACATCCGTTTTCATATGGAGCGCCCGGATGAGGTGTTTATCGCCTACATGGAGTTGCGTAACCTGACACCCGAGAACTTCGCGGAAATCGAAACCTTGCGTCGCAGTTATGAAGATGCGCTTGAGACCATCCTGCGGCAGGGGCAGGAGGCCGGTCTTTTCGACATCGCGGACACCAAGATCGCCACGCTGGCGGTTATCGCCATGCTGAACGGTGTGATGACCTGGTATCGCGCGGGTGGACGTCTGTCACTGGACGAGGTTGAGAGGGTTTACTGGGACATGGTTTGCCGGTCCGTCCTGGCTTAATGCGCAGGTTTGATGAAGGTACCGTTGCGCAATTCTCGGAAGGCTTGCTCTAGCTCCGCCTGCGTATTCATAACGATCGGGCCGTGCCAGGCGACCGGTTCCGCAATCGGCGCACCCGAGATCAGCAGGAACCGCACGCCGTCCGGGCCAGCTTGCACCGTAACTTCGTCGCCGGTGCCGAACCGCACAAGCGTCCGGTTCCCGGACATATCGCGGATATTGACCTCTTGCCCCGCGACCTCCTTTTCCAAAAGAATCCCAGTGGGTTGCGAGGCGTCAGCAAAGGCGGCCTGACCTTCAAACACATAGGCAAACGCGCGACGATACGTATCGATTTTGAAGGTTTTCCTGACCCCGGCCGGAATGCGAATATCCAGATACTGCGGGTCCGCTGCGATCCCGTCGACCGGCCCGGTTTTGCCCCAGAACTCTCCGACAATCACCCGGACGGTGGTTCCGTCATCGTCGGTAATTTCGGGAATCTCCTTGCTTTGAACATCCTGATATCGCGGTGCGGTCATCTTTTGGGCCGAGGGCAGGTTGCCCCACAACTGAAAGCCGTGCATCTGGCCTGACAAGTTGCCCGTTGGCATCTCTTGATGCAGAATCCCGGATCCGGCTGTCATCCACTGCACGTCACCAGCGCCCAGCGTCCCACTGTTACCCAGAGAGTCCGAATGTTCGACCGAGCCAGCCAGAACGTATGTGATTGTCTCGATCCCGCGATGAGGATGCCACGGGAAACCGGCCTGGTAGTCCTGTGGGTGGTCGTTGCGGAAATCATCGAACAACAAGAACGGGTCCAGTTCTGACGGATCCTGAAATCCGAAAGCGCGGTGAAGCTTGACGCCCGCGCCTTCCATGGTTGGCGTGGCTGTTCGGGTCTCTAAAGTCGGTCGCAAGGACATGGCGCTCTCCTGAAGCTCTGGCCTTCATGTATTCTCTGCGCAGATCGGGTCAATCGGCAGAAAAGAACGGGAAATGTGCAATTTTTCGCAGGTCGCGAACAGTGCTGTTGTTTTTCGGGCAAAGTGGTTAAACCGCAAGGAAAACAGCAAGGGTTCACATGCAACAGGACGTTCTGGCCACCGTAAAACCTTCAACTCCCAGACGTTGGCTGGGCGTCGGGATGCTGGGTACTGTCGGCTTTCTGGCGATTTTCGTGGCAATAACGCAGCCGCCCGAACCGGTCTGGTTCGTTTTCCTGCTGATCGTCGGTTGCGCGGCGTTCTGGCTAGCGCATCGCATTTGGCGGGCAACATACGACTGTATCGAGCTGACGGAAACAGAACTCAGAACCGGGGCAGGGCGCTTGATCGCGAAAGTTGAAGATATCGAAAGCGTCGACCGCGGAGTTTTTGCGTTCAAACCCTCAAGTGGGTTTCTGATAAAGACACGCAATTCAGCAGAGAACACATGGGCGCCGGGCCTGTGGTGGCGATTGGGGCGTCATGTGGGCATCGGCGGGCTGACCGCAGCTGCCGATACCAAGTTTATGTCAGAGGTCTTGTCCGCACAAATTATGCGCAGAAATTAAGGGAATTCGGCCCGTCGATTTTGGGTGCGAAACGAAGACGGGTGAACACGAAATTGGTAAAGGTGTGATCCTCGGAAACCCAGCGCATACCCAGCACGGCATTAAATGTCGGTTCGTAGCGGTTGGTTGTTTCGACAACGACCAAAAAGTCCTGATCGGGCATAGGAGGCAGGTTGTCGCGCATGTTCTCAACGTTCGCATTTGTCCAAATCGCGTCATACCCACAAGCACTTGACCACTCAACGTAGTGCCGGTCATCGGCTTCGTCGAACCGAATTCCTGACACCCGCATGTTCAACTGGGTCCCATTGTTGATCATTCTTTCCGACAGCTCGTGCATGGAATCCAGATACGTTTCTGTAATATCCACAGTTTCACGTGAGATCAGATCCCCCACAGTGTACGCAGCCTTCAGATTGGACGCACTTTCACGAAATCCTTCAAAATAGGTAAAGCTGCCGGTAATCGTCCAAACCAGCATTGGAAAAATCAAAACCGCATCAACGGTCAACATCCCCTTTTCGTTGCGACCAATGGACCCAAAATAGTCTCGGATATTTGAAAATAAGCGCATGGGTTTATGGCTCCTGAACAAAAGCAGTGATCGCAGTCAGTTGGATTTGACCAGTCTCATCAGACAAAATCCGTCCCATTGCCGATGTCGGGAAGATCGGATCGACCATTGCGCAGGCGCGCAAGATCATCAACTCGTTGGGCGCCCCATTTTCGAATTCCCGAAGTGGTTTTGCCTCTTCCGAATTGTCGGTGCAGTCAGCGTCCGCAGGCAGGTTCACACCGGCATAAGGATCCTGAACAATCATTTCCAAACGCAGGTTTTGGTCACAGTTCCGGATTAGGGCGGCCCTCTCACAGATGGAGTCCTTTATCTCATCGTGGGTTGGGTTTGACCCCGTTCCCAACCGAATGGAGCGCACCGTCTGGTCTACGCCGTGATCCAGCATTCCCAATTGCACCGTGACCAATGAGTATTCCACTGCGCTGAGAATAAAAAACATGAATGCAGGGAAAATAAGGCAAAATTCGACGGTCACAGAACCGGTTTCGGAACGTTTGATCCGAACAATTTCGCCCAGTGCTTTACGGATCATTGGGTCAGCCTCAGTTTCTGGATCGACGACGCAATTGACGTAAAGGCCTCTTCCAGGTCAGACCCCTCGACGTCAAAGGCATAGCTGGTGCCATTCGTACCAGCAGTAGCGCAGCTCAATATTTCTGAGAAGCCTGCTTCTGGCGCTTCGAATGCGATTCCGAAGATGACCACGCCTTGGTTTTTCGCCGCACCACAAACCTGCTCCAATCGCGTGTTCTTCGTTGTAGATCCAACACTTGTTCGGGTGTTGTAATGCCACGTGTTTTCATGGTTGTTTTGCCAGTAATAGTTGTTTTTGGCGTTCCACCAAGTAGACGCAAGATTGTGCAGCTCGGGATAAGTTAGACGCGTTGAGGTTCCGATTTCCTCATTCGAAGAATTTTCATCGGGTGGATTGCCGAAGGGGTGAGTGGCGGTCACGTAGCTGCCACCGTTGGCTTCAGTATGTTGCATCCAAACCCAACGGTCGGGGTTTCTGGCGTAACGCACACTGTATTCACCAAATTTTCCATCACCCCTATCGTATTCGGGGTTGAACCAAACGTTAGAGTTTCCGCTACGGAACTCTTCATCCAATATGTACTGTGTCGTGTTCTGCCCATCGGTCATCACAACCATAACTTTTATGACATCGGCATCGTATGACTCTGGGCGCGCAGAAAATTCTGCGGGCACGATCCCTTCGCCCGACAATTCCCCAACAAGGCCCCGGAACGCTGGGTCAAGCAACGCGGCACCCCATTTCACTCCGATATCGATCGAAGTGTTGCCGCCGCTTGTTAACGCGTCAATTTGAGAGTGCAGCACGTCCACATCATTGGTGACCGGCGTTATTTCGCTGCCTGTCCGTGTCGGGCAAACAGGATATCTGGGAAATTGCTCGCCGCCGTTGTACCGAAACGGATCGAAATGGGCGGTACGGTTCAACGTCGTACCTGCCAACCCCAGGATAGCGGGGTTCGGGTGCAGAGCAGCTTGCAGGAAATCATCAGACCTGAAATTCACGCAATGAGAATAGCTATGCTCGGACGTCACGTTCGAGAATTTCCCCAAGATGTTCTCACCAGCATTTACCTGCATCGCGTAGGGAACGATTGAAATCGAAACCTCAGAGTCCTGAGCTTTTTCCATCATCAGAGTGACAAACTCTTTTGCCTCCTCTCTGAGGACTTCCATCTTAGTCTTGCCCGCGGTCGCAGACGCACGACCCATAGAACCCGACATGTCCAAAACGAGGGAAATCTCTACCTTGCCGATAGATTCTTCAGCTGTACTGGCTGCAATGGCATTCAGCTGTTTTCTACCCGTGAAGTACATGTAGTGGGTTTTGACAACAACGTCGGCCGTAGCCGACACCTTGCGCGACCCAATGCTTTCCTCAACGGTGACTGTTGCCAGCTTGTCACCCAGGCCAGCTTTATCGAGATATGCCTCAACGACTTCGCGAGGAGGCAGTGTTTGGTCAAGGTCTGCCGCTGCCAGAACCGCGCGGTCAAGAGTCGCCTGAAGGTTCGCCCGGTCACGCTCATAGTTCATCAGGTCGACGCCGAGGCCGGTAACGGTGAGAATGACAATGAAACCGAGCAGCACGAAAATCGTGAATACGCCGCCGTCTTCGTCCCGCGCAAAGCGCTTGGCCGAGAATACCTTACCAATATTTTTTTTGTTGCCCCTGAACATGAAGTGACTTGTCATATTGCAGACCTCGCTGAGCAGACATCCAACACTGCTAATAAAAACTTAACGAAATAAAATTAACGTCGAAACGTGGCGGGAATTGGGCGAAAAGGCCGTGGTAAAGGCCGGATTCCATGAATTTAGGGGATAATTTTAATGTACCCGCGGCCTCTGTTTTCGATTGAGCGACAATTTCTTTGGGGCGCTGAAATGTGGCGACTCAGTACGTGATGCCTCATCGGTCACAGATTTTTGGTCATTTTTTTTCTGCATAATTATTGATCGTTTACACATTGGGTGCGACAAAGTGACGGAACGTTTTTCGTTCGCTGGCACGGAGGGTTAAATGACGGCCAAAAATGAACCCAGCTTTCGCGAGAGTGTAGATCTTATGTTCAACAGGGCGGCGTCCCTGATGGATTTGCCTCCGGGGCTTGAGGAAAAAATCAGGGTCTGTAACGCCACCTACACTGTGCGGTTCGGTGTGCGATTGCGCGGTGAAATCCATACGTTCACCGGTTATCGTTCGGTCCATTCCGAGCATATGGAGCCGGTCAAGGGCGGTATCCGCTATGCTCTGGCTGTGAACCAGGATGAGGTCGAGGCGCTGGCAGCGCTGATGACCTACAAATGTGCGCTGGTTGAAACGCCGTTTGGCGGCTCAAAGGGCGGGCTGTGCATTGATCCCCGGCAGTATGAAGAACATGAGCTTGAGCAGATCACCCGGCGTTTCGCCTATGAACTGGCCAAGCGCGACCTGATCAATCCGTCTCAGAACGTGCCTGCACCAGATATGGGAACGGGTGAGCGTGAGATGGCCTGGATGGCAGACCAATACGCGCGGATGAACACAACGGATATTAACGCGCGCGCCTGTGTGACGGGCAAACCGCTGAATGCCGGTGGTATCGCGGGCCGGGTCGAGGCGACAGGACGGGGCATCCAATATGCCCTGCGCGAATTCTTCCGCCACCCTGAAGATGTGCAGAAGGCGGGCCTGTCGGGCAAGCTGGACGGAAAGCGCATCGTGGTGCAGGGGCTAGGCAACGTGGGCTATCACGCGGCGAAGTTCCTGAGCGAAGAAGATGGCTCGCGCATTGTCGGGATCATTGAATGGGACGGAGCGTTGTATAATCCCGACGGGATTGATGTGGAATCCGTCCGTCAGTGGATCGTGAAACACGGTGGCGTCAAGGACTACCCGGATGCCACGCATTCAGCCGAAGGCGCCGAGGTTCTAGAGGCGGATTGCGATATTCTGGTTCCGGCGGCCTTGGAGGGCGTTATTAACCTGACGAACGCCGAGCGGATCAAAGCACCTCTGATCATCGAGGCAGCCAACGGTCCTGTGACGGCCGGGGCTGATGAAATCCTGCGCAAGAAGGGCACGGTTATCATTCCTGACATGTATGCTAACGCAGGTGGTGTGACGGTGTCCTACTTTGAGTGGGTCAAAAACCTCAGCCATATCCGCTTTGGCCGGATGCAGCGTCGTCAGGAAGAAGCGCGGCACGAGTTGATTGTCAGCGAATTGGAGCGTCTGGATCGTTACCTTGGTGATGCGTGGTCTATGTCTCCGGACTTCAAGGCCAAGTATCTCAAGGGCGCGGACGAGCTTGAGCTTGTGCGCTCGGGCCTCGATGACACGATGCGGATTGCCTATCAGTCCATGCGTGAAGTCTGGCACAGCCGCGATGATGTCGAGGATTTGCGCACGGCGGCCTATATCGTGGCCATCGACCGCGTCTCAAGCAGCTATCGCGCCAAAGGGCTGTGATATCAGGTCGGGGCGGCACTCGGTCGCCCCGGCGCAACACGATAGCGCGAGGTGCAAAACGGCAATGGCGGGCAATCCCGGCCGCGGGTAAGCTGCTGCGAACGAAACGAATCTGGGAGACCCCGATGTTGCGCACTGCCCTTGTGGCCCTGTTGTTGGCCACACCTCTGGCTGCCGAGGAAACCAAAGAACAAAGCTGCCAGTATCAGGCTGATGTCGTCGCGGCGATTCAAAAAGCACGGCTGGATCGGGTGAAAGAGCGCGACGTGGCGCAGGCGGTGGCCGACAGTGGCCCAACTTGGCCTGAAAATTACAACAACGCGATTCCTCTGATCACCCCGTGGGTCTATGAGCAAAAGATGCGCGACGTTCGGAAAAAGGACCTCGGCGCGGCTTGGATGGAGCTGTGCTTGCAGCAATAATCCACAGGCCAGCGAATTCGCTGTGGACAACCGCACGCCATCCCCTTGGCGTGCGTTTTCATTTCTGGCAGGTTTGATCCATGTCACTGCCCCCCGGTTTCCTTGACGAGTTGCGCACGCGCCTCAGCCTGTCTCAGGTTGTCGGGCGCAAGGTCATGTGGGATCAGCGCAAGTCCAATCAGGGCAAGGGCGACATGTGGGCGCCGTGTCCGTTTCACCATGAAAAGACGGCGTCGTTCCACGTCGATGACCAGAAGGGTTTCTATTACTGCTTCGGCTGTCAGGCCAAAGGCGACGCGATCAGCTTTGTGAAAGAGACCGAGAATGTCTCGTTCATCGAAGCGGTTGAGATTCTGGCGCGAGAAGCCGGTATGCCGATGCCCGCGCGTGATCCGAAAGCGCAGGAGAAGCAGGACCGACGCTCGCAACTGGCCGAGGTTATGGAGCAGGCGGTGCAGTTCTTCCGCCTGCAACTCAAGACCGGGGCAGGGGGCGCGGCGCGCGATTATCTGACGCGCCGCGGGCTGGATGCTCAGGCGTTGGATCGGTGGGAGATCGGGTTTGCCCCGGATGGCTGGCAGGCGCTGTGGGATCATTTGACGGGAAAGAACGTGGCCGAGGATTTGATCCTTGGGGCCGGTCTCGCCAAACCGTCGAACAAGGGCAAAAAGCCGTATGACACGTTCCGCAACCGTATCATGTACCCGATCCGCGACCCACGCGGGCGGTGTATTGCTTTTGGCGGTCGGGCCATGGACCCCAGCGATAACGCGAAATACCTGAACTCGCCCGAAACCGAATTGTTCGACAAAGGCCGCAGCCTTTATAACCACGGCCCCGCGCGGCAGGCGGCGGGGAAGGGGCAACCTCTGATCGTGGCTGAGGGCTATATGGACGTGATCGCGCTGGCTGAGGCCGGATTCGGCGCGTCGGTTGCGCCTTTGGGGACGGCGATAACCGAGCATCAGTTGCAACTGTTGTGGCGCATCTCGGATGAGCCGATCATTGCGCTGGACGGGGATACAGCAGGATTGCGCGCAGCGATGCGGGCGGTTGATCTGGCGCTGCCGCTGTTGGAGGCCGGGAAGTCCCTGCGATTTGCGCTTATGCCCGAGGGCAAGGACCCGGACGACCTGCTACGCGCCGAAGGGCCGGGGGCGGTGCAATCAGTGCTTGAAGGTGCCATCCCCATGGTCAAACTGCTGTGGCAGCGCGAAACGGATGGCAAGGTTTTTGACAGCCCGGAACGTAAAGCGGCGTTGGACAAGGTTCTTTGGGAAAAAATCAAGGTGATCCGGGACAAGTCGATCCGGTCTCACTATGAGCAAGAGATTAAGGACCTGCGCTGGCAATTGTTCCGGCCACAGCGCCAACCTAAAAACCGCCAATGGCAGCCGCGCGGCAAATGGCAACCGCAAAAACCGGCCGCCACACCGGGCGCGCGGGCGTCGTTTTTGGCCTCATCCGAGAACGCTGATATCCAGCTGCGCGAGGCGGCGATTCTGGCCATCGCCATTCTCAATCCCAAAGTGGTGGTGCAGTTCGAGCATGAGTTGGAAGATATGGAGTGCCATGATCCCGACCATGCCAATCTGCGTGCGGCTATCCTGCGCCATGCGATTGATGATCCGGACAACCTGCAAGAGCACATCGTACAAACTTTGGGCGCTGAACCCCTTGAAAACCTGCTGGCCCTTCGCCATGTCGCAATAATCCCCTGTGTGCATAAACCGGGCGACGTTGAAAAGGCCGAGATGACGCTGGCCGAGGAACTCGCAAAGATCAAAGCTCTCAGGGGGTTGGACGCAGAGATTGCCGAAGCAGCAGAGGAACTGTCTGATCTGGCCGATGAGGCGCTGACATACCGGCTGGCACAGGCCGCCGAAGAGCGTAACCGCACAAGCCGTAGCCAGAATGAGGACAGGGCCGTTTTCGACATCGCCGACAACGGCGCACGAATCAACCGCGACGAGAAGGACGCCTTTGCAGCAATCATGTCCGGTATCAATTTCGAACGGAAACGCAGATAAGTGGTGTTTTCGTAAGGCACTGGAAAAGAAAAACGGGTAAACGGGTGGCCGAATCACTTCTACGCGCTAATGATTCGGTTCAAACGAATCACCCATCCCTGCAGGAGCATTGAATGGCCGCCAAGGATACGAACGAAGACCGCAAATCCGACGAGCAGGAACAGGAAATCTCGCTGGACATGAGCCAGGCCCAGGTCAAGAAGATGATCGCCGAGGCCCGCGAGAAAGGTTACATCACCTACGACCAGCTCAATCAGGTTCTGCCGCCTGATCAGGTCAGCTCGGAACAGATCGAAGACGTTATGTCGATGCTGTCCGAGATGGGCATCAACATCATCGAAGATGAAGAGGCCGAAGAGGAAGAGAACAAAGGCTCGACCGATCTGGTGACAACCGAAGGCCCGCGTGAGGTTGCGCTGGCCGGTGCTGCCACCGAAAAGCTGGACCGCACTGACGATCCCGTCCGCATGTACCTGCGTGAGATGGGCAGCGTCGAACTGCTGAGCCGTGAGGGCGAGATTGCTATCGCCAAGCGGATCGAGGCCGGTCGGAACACCATGATTGCCGGCCTGTGCGAAAGCCCGCTGACTTTCCAGGCGATCACCATCTGGCACGACGAACTTCTGTCCGAAGACATTCTGTTGCGTGACGTCATTGATCTGGAGGCCACATTCGGCAATCAGATGGACGAAGACGGCGATGTCGAAGAGCCGGTTGTGGATACGTCCAATGTTCAGGCGGCCAAGCCCGCCAAGGACTCGGGACCTGAGTTGGACGCCGACGGCAATCCGCTAAACAACGATGACGACGATGACGACGATGATCAGGCCAACATGTCACTGGCCGCGATGGAAGCCGCACTTAAAGATCAGGTTCTGACGACGCTGGAACGCATCTCGACCGACTTCTCGATGCTGTCGGAAATGCAGGACAGCCGGATTTCGGCCACTCTGAACGAGGACGGCTCGTTCAGCGAGAAGGACGAAGCGACCTATCAGAAACTGCGCGCTGAGATTGTTGAGCTGGTGAATGGTCTTCACCTGCACAACAACCGGATCGAAGCACTGATCGACCAGTTGTACGGCATCAACCGCCGGATCATGTCTCTGGACAGTTCGATGGTGAAGCTGGCGGATCAGGCCCGGATCAACCGTCGTGAGTTCATTGATGCCTATCGTGGCCGCGAGCTTGATCCGAACTGGCTGGCCGAAATGGCCGAAAAGCCGGGCCGGGGCTGGCAGATGTTCATCGAACGCTCGACCGCGAAGGTCGAGGAGCTGCGCAACGATATGGCTCAGGTCGGTCAATATGTCGGTCTGGATATCCCAGAATTCCGCCGCATCGTGCAGCAGGTTCAGAAGGGCGAGAAAGAGGCGCGGCAGGCCAAGAAGGAAATGGTCGAAGCCAACTTGCGTCTGGTGATCTCGATCGCGAAAAAGTACACCAACCGTGGCCTGCAATTCCTTGATCTTATTCAGGAAGGTAACATCGGCCTGATGAAGGCGGTGGACAAGTTCGAATACCGTCGTGGCTATAAGTTCTCGACCTACGCGACCTGGTGGATTCGTCAGGCGATCACGCGATCCATCGCGGATCAGGCGCGGACAATCCGTATTCCGGTGCATATGATCGAAACGATCAACAAGCTGGTCCGGACCGGTCGCCAGATGCTACACGAAATCGGCCGCGAGCCGACGCCGGAAGAGCTGGCCGAAAAGCTGCAAATGCCGCTTGAGAAGGTGCGCAAGGTGATGAAAATCGCCAAGGAGCCGATTTCGCTGGAGACGCCGATCGGCGACGAGGAAGACAGCCAACTGGGCGATTTCATCGAGGACAAAAATGCCGTGCTGCCGCTGGACAGCGCCATTCAGGAAAACCTCAAGGAAACCACGACACGGGTCCTGGCCTCACTCACGCCGCGTGAGGAGCGTGTTCTGCGGATGCGCTTTGGTATTGGCATGAACACTGACCACACTCTGGAAGAGGTCGGTCAGCAGTTCAGCGTGACCCGCGAGCGTATCCGTCAGATCGAAGCAAAAGCGCTGCGGAAGCTGAAGCACCCCAGCCGATCACGAAAACTACGGTCCTTCCTGGATCAGTAAGCACAAGGGCGCCTCAATCGAGGCGCCTTTTTTCGTTCACGGGTTTTCACGATGGCCAGTTCAAAGATCA
Source organism: Ruegeria sp. (assembly GCF_965221235.1). Lineage (GTDB taxonomy): Bacteria > Pseudomonadota > Alphaproteobacteria > Rhodobacterales > Rhodobacteraceae > Ruegeria. Next base: position 407,450 of record NZ_CBDCRS010000004.1, on the reverse strand, counting down.
ACTTGGCCGGAACTCACAATGCGCGCCTTGTGTGCTTGCCTATATCTCGGGTGTCCACTCATGGGACAGGCCGGGGCGAGGTGGTCACGCTGTTGACCCCCGGCCACTCTGGGATCACTCGGAAAAATCCAACCGGCTACGGAATGCGCTGGGGGCCTGACCGGTCCAGCGCTTGAACGCGGTCGAGAAAGCGGGCTGATCGGCATAGCCTAGGGAATAGGCAATTTCGGACAGCGGCATTCCGTTGGTAATGAAAGTCTGCGCCAGATCACACCTAAGGTCATCGACTATTTCACGATAAGTGGTCCCTTCATCCCGCAGTCGTCGGGCGAATGTACGCGGGCTCATGCCTAGGTTGGCGGCCGCTTCGTTGGCGTGAATAATGGTTCCGGGCATGGATCGGGTGATCAGCCCTTCGACCTGAGCGCGTAGTTTCTGCCGGGGTGAGCGCCGTTCGGCGAGCACACGCTCACCGTATTCCAGCAGATGCGCCCGCAGGTTCGAGTCATAGGTCGGCACCGGCATGTCCAATGAGGACGGCGCCAGCACAATCTCGATCCTTTCTGCGCCAAAGACAACCGGACAGCCCGCAACCTTTTGAAAAATGGCGCTGTTTTCCCCGACCTCGTGTTGGAACCGGATTTCGATTGGAAAGAAGTTTGTTTGCGTCAGGCTGCGCATTCGGGCGAGACCCGCGAACAACAGGAACTCTGTGCGCCGGTGGTAACGGGCAAAGCTGGCGTCTTTCCAATCGGCTTCGACAGCGGCGAAGTTGCCGGCGTGACGCAAGCAAAACTGTAGCGCCGGGTCGATCATGCCGTGAAAGCGCGACGTGTTTTCAAGAACCTGACGCAAGTCGCGCGAATATTTACTGATATACGCGGTCAGGCTGGACGACGAGGAAAACTGCAATCCGGTCTTGGCCGCAAAGGTGATATCTTGCAGAGCATCGCAGGCATAGCGCACGAAGAGCGCTTCTTGATGCGCGCTATATACCGTGGTGGGTGGGGCGATTTTATCCCGGCTCAGGTCACATTTCTCAAGGATACGGTCCGACAGATCAGCGCTATCCGCCCGCTGATCCAGCGCCCGGGTCAACAATTGGATGCGGCTGACATCAACGTCCATGGCGTATTCTACTGTGTTTCAAATGTAATTTCACGTTGTCGCATGTGCGAGCAGACGCAGGAAAGCAATTGGCCGCAATTCCAACGGATTTGTCCAAAGGACACAAGCCCCAGCAGTACGGATTGGCTATTTTCGGCGCGTTGTCGGGTCAGTACCTTTTAGGGGATGAGGTCAGAGCCACGGTCGCACACCAAACCTGTGGCTCCCCGACAAGCCTATCCTTGACGTGTGCTCAGATGCGCTCGTGTCGCATTGCGCGGTCAGAGCTGCGGTGAAAAGCTGTGCCTATAAAGGGTTACGGCATGTCGAACTTCAGAATTGCAGAGCTGACAGAGGGGCAGGACCTTATCGTTTTTGATGGCGAATGTATTCTGTGTTCGGGCTTTTTTCAGTTCATGGTCACGCGGGACAGGCGGCAACGGTTTCGATATGCATCCGCGCAATCGCCGGTTGGGCAACGCCTGTACCAGCAGCTCGGCCTGCCGACGGGGGATTTTGAAACCAATCTGGTGATCATCGGCGAAAGAGTACATCAACGGTTGGATGCCTTTGCGGCGGCGATGAAAACCTTGCCGGGGCTTTGGCCGGTTCTGTCCCTGTGCCGATTTCTGCCCGGTTTTGTCAAAGACCCGCTGTACCACGCGATTGCGCGCAACAGATACCGCCTGTTCGGGCGCGCTGAGGCCTGTCTGATACCTGATGCGGGCCTTCGGTCCCGCTTTCTGCCTGAAGGGTTTTGAGTGAAACCGGACCCGTTTTGGCAATCCTTGCCGCCCGACGCCGATTTGCCGCCCGCGTTGCGGGTGCTGCACGGAAGAACAGGCCGGTTCTCTGGTCAGTGCCATGTAACCCGGGGAAGAGGTTGGGTTATTGCGTTGCTGTTGCGTCTTGGCCGCTTTCCTCCGGCCGGGGGCGCTGTCAGGGTGGAAATTCAGATCGACCGGTCCGCGCAGGAATGGATTTGGGACCGCAGCTTTAACGGCCACAGAACCAGATCGCGCCTGACTTACGATCACAGGCGCGCGTGTGTTCGTGAGGATATGGGCGGGCTGTCCCTATGGCTGCGCCCTGAGTTCACGGATCAGTGCTTGTCGCTTCGAATTCTGCGCGTCGTCGTTTTTGGCGTCCCGTGCCCCTCGATCCTGTTGCCACGATCTGCAACCGTTGAATGGCAGGATGATCAGGGGCGTTTCCGCTTTGATGTCTCAGCAAAATTGCCCGGCTTGGGGCTGTTGATCCGGTACCGCGGCCACCTGATACCCGTTCACGCAAAAACCTGTGCTGATTGAATTCATCGTGAACCGCCGTTGTCGGTAATTCTAGTAAACTACTGTCATACTTACCTCGAAACAGGAAAGAGTATGATTATGAATCAGGTTATGACATATGCGGCGCTTGCTGCGATTGTGCTGAGCACGCCGGCATCGGCCTTCAGTGGGCGGATCGGATATCAAACGGTGTCACTGAACAACTCGGTTTTCGAAGTGATCCCCCGCGGTCGCACCGATGCCGACGGGTACTGGTGTGCAGCGGCGGACTATGCCCGCAGAACGCTGGGTGCAGGGTGGAAAGAAAAAATCTATGTCGTGCGCGGTTATGGTCCAAGCGAGGCTACCGGGCGCAGAACAGCGGTTCAGTTTTCGATCAGCCCTCCTCAGGGAGTTGATACCAACGTCAAAACCGTATCTGTTGGCTTTGTCCCTGGTCAAAGCAGATCGGTCCAAAGCGCAAACGGGTTGTGCCACCGCCGCCAGATCTTCGACGATTAAAGGAGTTTCATTGCGATTGCAGACCGAGTTCTTAATTTCGACGCATGGCCCCCGGTTATATGAATTCACAGCGGAGGTGCGGAACTGGCTCAACTCGGTCGAACGCGATGGGTTGCTGACGTTGTTTGTGCGGCACACCTCATGTTCGCTGGTCATTCAGGAAAACGCAGATCCCGAAGTGCAGACGGATTTGCAGGCCTTTTTCGAGCGGTTGGTTCCACCGTCCGATCATCCCTCGATGAGGTATCTGCGCCATACCTATGAAGGGCCGGACGACATGCCCGCTCATATCAAAGCGGCGCTGTTACCGGTGTCGTTGTCCATTCCCGTTGCCTCGGGCACGCCTGTATTGGGGACGTGGCAGGGGATCTATCTGTTTGAACATCGCAGTGCGCCACATCAGCGAAAGGTCGCGGCGCACTTTGCGTGACCCCTTTATATTGCGGTGAAAAATTCCGACTACCCAAATCCTAGCGGCTGCCCTATAGTTGTGGATAAGTAAGCCGTAGTGCTTACAAAAAGAGGCCGAACAAGGGACGAGGAGACGGCGGATGCGCTGCCCGTTTTGCGGAAATATCGACACTCAGGTGAAAGATTCACGCCCGGCAGAGGATCACGTCGCGATCCGCAGACGCCGGTTCTGTCCCGCGTGTGGGGGGCGCTTTACCACATATGAACGCGTGCAACTGCGCGATCTGGTGGTGATCAAAACCAACGGAAAACGCGAGGATTTCGACCGCGACAAGCTAGAGCGCTCGATCCGCATTTCGATGCAGAAACGTCCAATTGAACCCGATCGCATCGACCAGATGATCTCGGGTATTGTCCGTCGTTTGGAGAGCATGGGTGAGACCGATATCCCATCCAGCAAGATCGGCGAAATCGTTATGGAAGCGCTGGCGCGGATCGACACCGTAGCCTATGTTCGCTTTGCGAGCGTATACAAGAATTTCCAGGCGGCCGATGATTTCGAGGAGTTTGTCCACGAACTGCGCCCGCCGCAGCCTTCGACGGACGAGTGAGCGAAACAGATAAGCGATACATGGCGTTGGCCCTTTCATTGGGTCAGCGCGGTCAGGGGACGTGTTGGCCTAACCCGGCTGTCGGGTGCGTTATCGTGCGCGATGGTCGGATCGTCGGACGCGGCTGGACCCAGCCGGGAGGACGCCCACATGGCGAAACGCAGGCGCTGGCGCAGGCTGGTGAGGCTGCGCATGGTGCGACGGCTTATGTCTCGCTTGAACCCTGTTCTCATCACGGCAGAACGCCCCCTTGCGCCGAGGCTTTGATTAACGCGGGCGTAGCGCGCGTGGTCTCGGCTATCGAGGATAGTGATCCACGTGTGGCTGGGCAGGGCTTTGCCATGCTGCGCGAGGCCGGGATCGAAGTCACCACCGGCGTTCTGGCCGAACAGGCCGCGCGCGATCACGCGGGGTTCTTTCTGAAAACCGAACAAGGGCGGCCCTTTGTGACGCTGAAACTGGCCAGCAGTTTTGACGGGCGGATTGCCACGGCGAGCGGTCACAGCCAGTGGATCACCGGCCCCAAAGCCCGGCGGGCTGTTCATGCTATGCGCGCGCGTCATGATGCGGTGATGGTGGGCGCCGGGACTGCGCGGGCCGATGACCCCTCACTGACGGTACGTGATCTGGGGATCGAGGCGCAGCCGGTGCGGGTCGTTGTCTCGCGCCATTTGGATATCCCGTTGATGGGTCATCTGGCGCGTACCGCTGCCGAAATTCCTGTTTGGCTGTGCCACGGCCCTTCTCCGGACCCCGAGCGCGCTCGGGCGTGGGAGGGTTTGGGCGCGCGTCTGATCTCATGCGCCTTGCAGGAGTATCAGGTTGATGCCACCGATCTGTTGCAGCAATTGGGGCAAGCAGGCCTGACGCGCGTATTTTGCGAGGGCGGTTCGGCCTTGGCGGCATCTCTGCTGGCGGCTGATCTGGTGGATGAGCTTGTCGGTCTCGCCGCCGGCCTGACAATCGGAGCCGAGGGTTTGCCCGCAATAGGATCTTTGGGGCTGGACATGCTGGACGAGGCGGCAAGGTTTGATCTGGTCGAAACGCAGACAATCGGACCGGATATCCTGCACCGCTGGTCTCGGGCATTGCGTTAACGGCGTCGCCACAGATGCGCATGGGTTGCCAGCGCGCCTTGCAGCTTTGACAACAGACGTAAGGTTGGGCCAGCAGTGTGGTCCTTGCGGTCCGTCAGGCGCTGCAAGGCCACCTCAACCGGGCAGGGATATCCGGTGTCCGGGTCCATATAGCGCGGATAGTCAATCAAGGCGGCATGAACCAACCCCAGCATCGAAGGCTTTGCCCCGCGCCGCGCCGGCACGGTCCCCAGATCCGTCGTCAGCCCCCATCCGGCATAAAAGGGCGCACCCAGCGTCGTCACGCGCACTCCGCGCAGCAGAGCCTCGAACCCCAGCAGAGACGTCATTGTCCAGACCTCCTGCACATGAGGCAACAGGGCGGCTGGGTCGGTGTTGCCGACGATAGTGTCTGCAAGGGTTTCGTCGTAAATAGCACCCGCGCGCAGACCGGCCTCGACATCGGGGTGGGGTTTGTAAATCAGAACGGCATTCGGGTTGGCCTCTCGCACTGCTTGCAGCAGCTCGGTATTGGTGCGCACCGTGGTGGTTCCTAGCAGGACCGAGGCGTCGTCTTCGACTTGCCCCGGGACCAGAATGCGATGCCCGTCCGGCAGGTCGGGGGCCGTGCCACCGGTATTGTATTTGCTCAACTGCCCCGCAATGATTTGCGCCACCAGACGCTCGGCCCGCATCTCCTGATCGGGGCGCAGATTTTCGCGCTGGGCGATCAGGTCCTCCAACTGGCTGGGATGCGTCGGGTCGTAGTAAATACCAACATCGTCGGTTGCCAAAGACACAGGCGGAACGAGTTGCGCGCCAAGGCCGCGTGAGCGTAGAAAACCATCCTCGATCCGGACAACCTGTTCCCCGCTGCGCGCGTGACGCGCCCAGACCATATGCGGGCGGTCAGAGGGCGCGGGAGGGCCCGAAACGAATTGAACTTTTTTCTGACGCCCGAACATCTGTTGCAAATGCTTGCGCTTCCACAACCGCATGCCAGATGCCGTCCAGCCCTTGTGATCTTGCCGCCAGGCGCGGGTCTGCGCCTCGAGCGTGCTGAGGACGTTTTCCAACTCGCACAATTGGTCCTGATAGGGATCATACCATGTCGGGTACAGGATCATCGCGGCGGCAAACAGTTGTGGCCGGGTCAGATTGCGTTGGCGGCGCGGGATATAGACCTCGTCCTGCGTCAGCCCCCAGCCGGCATAGAAAGGCTGTCCAAAGACACGGGGTTTGTGTCCGGCCATGATGGCCTCGAACCCCAGTTGCGAAGACAGGGTGTAAACGCCAACCGCCCCTTCGAGCAACACCCAGGGGCTGATCGGTGCGGTCAACAGAGACACCCGGTCGGTCTGATCCTCCTCGGAATAATATCCGCCGCGATGGCCCGAAACGGTCTCCGGGTGCGTTTTGATCAGGATGCGCGCACCGGGGTTTTCCTCTTGCGCCATGACCAGCATTTCGCGGAACCGGGCGTCGTCACCCTTGCTGGCAACAACCGATGCATCGTCGCGCGCCTGATCGATCACCAGAACATAACCGGGGTCCGGCGGCGGCAAGTCCGGGTCTATGGCCGAGTACTTGCTGAGATGAAGCTCGCGCATTCTCTCAGTCGCATTTCGCGCCCGGTTCAACAGGGCGGTGTCGTCCAGCGGATGCGTGGCCAGCAGAGTCTCTAGGTCCGAGGGCCGGGAAGGGTCAAAATGCAGCCCCGACCGATCCAGCAACAGACCCAGCGGAGGTTCACCCGTCCGGCCCAGATGTAGTGAGCGCACAAAGGCGTCCTCGACCCGCAGAATCGGCGCGTTGTGTCGGGCGGCGACGGCAATCCCGCGATGGGCCGTCGGACTGTTGCCCCACACACCAACGGCGTCGCCCTCCTTGGGCAGACCCAGCCGAATGTCGTAACCAGACAGTCGAAGAATACGCCGAATACGGCGTTGGGTCAGGAAACCACCATTGTAGACAAGCAGCCGGGTGCGCTGCGTCCCGGCAGTCGCCTCGACCTGCATCAGCCGCCCGTCAGTGTGGCGACGTTTGCAACCGGCGTCAGGCCTCCGGCGATGAGAGAGATCGACTTGCTCCATTGCGCATATGGCGCCTCGGTCACGTAGATCGTGTCATCGTCTCGGATCACGAAATCCCGCGCGATGAACAGGCCGTTCGGGGCCGTCAGGTTCAGCAGATAGACCATGCGCTGATCCCCTTGCAGCTCTGGACGCCCCATAACCTTGCGGGCGATGTCCTGCCGTTCTTTACGGAGCACGAAAATCCCTGTCGGGTCAGATGACAGGGATTGCAGACCGCCCACCTGCGCCAGCGCCTCAAGCGCGGACAGGTCCTGAGTGTCGAATGCCACGCGAGATTGCCCGCCGGTGGCACCCAGCGCAATGTAGGAACGACTGTCGGCTTCGACCAGAATGCGATCTCCGCCGCGCAACGCGACGTCTTGCCGGGGATTCAGGATCAGATCGTCGTACCAGACTGTGCCGCGATCATTCCCTCGGATCAGCGTCACAAGTGCAATGTCCGAGCCAACTGACACTCCGCCAGCTTGCGACAGCATCCCGGCAAGGGTGCGACTGGGCTGTTCGATTGCATAAACGCCCGGTGCGCCGATTTCGCCCGTCAGCGACACGGTCGAGCCGTTGCCCGCAGTACGGCGGACCTCAACCTGCGGGTCCGGGGTTTGGTCTTGAAGCTTGTTGGTGATCAGTTGGCGCAACTGTTCTGGTGTGTTCCCAGCGGCACGGATGCGACCGGCATAGGGAACAAAGATGAAGCCTTCACTATCGACTTGCACCTGTTCAAGGACGGTGGCCGCGCCGGTTTCGCCCGACAGCAGACCGTCGTCGACGTTTTCCCAGATTGTCATCCCCAGAATGTCGCCCGGACGAACGGTGTCGGCCGTCAAGCTATGCGCGCTTCTGAAGGCAGAAGAAAACCCATAGGCCGGAATGGCCGAGGTGGCCTGAGCCACCCGGTCGTCCACTTCAACCACAAAGGCATTGCCGCCTTTTTCCACGGACCCGGCCAGAATCTCGTTCTTGTTGGGGCCTGCCTTGGGAAGCTGGCACGCGGTCAGAAGGCCGATTGCGGCCACAAGGGACATCCCCCTGATCCATCGGATTGGAAAGCGCTGCACTGCCGGTAATCCTCAGTCGTTTTTTGTTATGGTCTTTTGTTGGACGAAGGCTACCCGCTTCGGCCATAGGTTTCCAGCGTCAACCAACGGGAGTCAGTCAACGACCCTTAACTGTGGCGTCTGCGCCGCTGTGTGGTCCAGAACGGCCTGATAGGGGTCTTTCGTTGCTAGCATCATGTCCGCCACGCCGCGCAGCAATTGCCGACGCCCCCGACGAGAATAAAAACCGCCCGGTATCTGGCTGGTTTTCAACAGAAACTGTCGATACCTCTGATAGGCGCTCTGGTCTGGCGGCATGGGCGTTGCAAAAAATGCGCTCAGAGGCTGGCGTGAGACAAACTCGGGTTTGTCATAAACGGATTTGCCAAAAATCCGCAGCGGGATGCCGCGCCACAAGACCTGCTGTCCTGCGGTCGAATTGATTGTGACGGCTGAATGCGCGTTGTTCAGCAAACCGGCCAGCTTGCCACCCGGAACGTAATGCACCCGGTCGGCAATTCCGTGCGCGCGCGACAGTTGCCGAACACGACGGCGCAGGGGCTCTCGGTGATTTTCAAGCGGATGTTCTTTGATCACCAGCCGATGATGCTTGGGCGCGCCATCGGCGAAGCCCTGAATGACGTCCGCAAGAAACTCGGACATGCTGGAGTAGTCCGAATGCGCCTGAACAGAGCTGTCATGCCCCAGTTGCAGCAACACCAGATGATAAGGCTTAGCGCTCAACAGCACACGGGTTGTGGCCCAGTAACGTTGAATCCGGTGCAGCGGCATTAGCGCCAACCGTTTGAAATACAGTTTGAATTCCTGCGATACCGGCAAATCCCGGTGTCGCCGAAAATTGCGGTAGCGCTGGTTTAGGAATAGTACAAACCAGTGATAGAGCGCGCCGTAAAAAATGTGCTGCCGCATATCACCCCAATGCGCCGGAGGTATCGGTGCCTGTCCCTGCGACTGGTCCAGCGCCTCCTGCATCTGAGCGACATCCAAAGACATCAGGCGAGAGTTTCCGTTCGAGCCAAAACGCTCATACGTCACCCACCATGGCCGTAGATAGCCTTCTTCGAACACATGCACTGTCAGGCCCTTGGCACGCGCCAGTTCGACGGCGGTGGCGTGTACCGGGCGGATGTCGCCATAAAGGACAATATCCGTGACCTCGCGCGTGTGGATCAGTTCGGACAGCGTGTCCGGCCATTGCTCGGGCGTGTCGCGATAGGGGATGTAAGTGGAGCGATCAAACCAGAACGCCTGATCCCCTGCATTGAACCCGACGCGCCAGACGTCTGCACCCGAGGCGCGCAACAACCGGCCAAGCCCGCTGAAAAACGGGCCATGCGGTCCTTGCAAAAACAGGAACACGCGGCGTTTGTTGCCTTTGGCGGAGGATGACATCAATGCTGCTCTTGCCTTTTGTTGACGAATTTATGCCTGTTTGCGCCTTTCACGGCAAGGTGGGGCTTGCCCGCCCGGTCGCTTGCGCTTACCTCGGCTTGGAACACCGGATCAGGGTATGAGCTAAGGGTTAGCAGAATGTTTACAGGGATCGTCACCGATATCGGCACAATTACCGAGCTTGAGCAGCAGGGCGATCTGCGGGCGCGGATCAAAACGGATTATGACACGGCCGGTATTGATATTGGCGCGTCTATCGCCAGCGATGGCGTGTGCCTGACAGTTATTGCGCTGGGCGATGACTGGTATGACGTTCAGATCAGCGCAGAGACGGTGTCGAAAACCAATCTCGACAACTGGCAGGTCGGCAAGCGTGTCAATCTGGAGCGCGCGCTGAAGGTCGGGGACGAGTTGGGCGGCCACATCGTGTCCGGCCATGTTGACGGCGTGGCCGAGGTTGTCGCCGTGCAGGACGAAGGCGACAGCACCCGTGTCACCCTGCGCGCGCCCAAAGATCTCGCGCGGTTCATCGCGCCGAAAGGGTCGGTTGCGCTTAACGGCACCTCTCTGACCGTGAACGATGTAGATGGCTGTGACTTTGGCATCAATTTCATCCCCCACACCAAAGAGGTGACGACCTGGGGCGATGTTGCGGTCGGCGACCACGTGAACCTTGAGATCGACACACTGGCCCGCTACGTCGCACGTCTGGCCGAAATGACCTGAAGCAACGTCGCGTCGGGGATGCACGGTGCCGCTGTTGCTCTGGTCTTTGAGCCAACGGTAGTCTATCCACCCGTTCAAACTTGCTCTTGTGAAAGGCTGCCTCATGAGCTTTGAAACCCCCGGACCCGTCGAAGCGCAACTGCGTGACGCGATCAGCCCGATCGAAGACATCATCGAAGAGGCGCGCAAGGGCCGGATGTATATTCTGGTCGATCACGAGGATCGCGAGAACGAAGGCGATCTGGTGATTGCCGCTGAATTCGCGGATGCCGAGGCGATCAACTTCATGGCCACCCATGGGCGCGGGCTGATCTGTCTGCCGATGACGGCTGAGCGCGTTGATGCGTTGGGTTTACCGATGATGGCGGTGAACAATTCGTCTCGGCACGAGACCGCTTTCACCGTGTCGATTGAAGCACGTGAGGGTGTGTCGACCGGCATTTCCGCAGCCGACCGAGCGCTGACAGTGGCCACTGCGATCAACGAACAGAACACCATGGCGCATATCGCGACGCCCGGCCATGTCTTCCCCCTGCGCGCCAAGCGGGGCGGGGTGCTGGTGCGCGCTGGTCATACCGAGGCTGCCGTGGATATCTCGCGTCTGGCCGGTCTGAACCCCTCGGGCGTGATCTGCGAGATCATGAAACCTGACGGGACGATGGCGCGTCTGCCCGATCTGGTCGAATTCGCCAAAGAGCATGATATGAAGATCGGCACGATCAGCGATCTGATCACCTATCGTTCGCGCAATGACAATCTGGTGGTTGAGACCTCGCGTGAGACGGTGACCTCGGAATATGGCGGCGAATGGGAGATGCGCCTGTTCACCGATCAGCTTCACGGCATCGAGCATGTCGTGATGATCAAAGGTGACATCACCACGCCCGAGCCCGTTCTGACCCGCACCCACGCCCTGCACGAAGCGCCGGATATTCTAGGCCTTGGTCCGAAATCCTCACGCGAGTTACCCCGCGCGATGGAGAAGATCGCCGAAGAGGGCCGCGGCGTCGTCTGCCTGTTCCGTCAGCCTCGGAATTCGCTCTACGCGGCTGAGGATGAAGGCCCACGGACGATCAAGCAAACCGGGCTTGGCTCGCAAATCCTGTCCAAACTTGGCATTCAGGAACTGGTGCTGCTGACGGACTCGCCGGAAACCGTATATCTGGGGCTCGACGCGTTTGGCCTGTCCATCGTCGGCACCCGCTCGATCCTCAAGGAAGACTGATCATGGCTGAACAAGACAAACATGGCGTCCTGCCGACCCCCAGCTTCGATAAGCCGGTGAAACTGCTGTTGGTGGTGGCACCGTTCTATCGCGCCATCGCCGACAACATGGTCGCTGGTGCCAAGGCCGAGATCGAGGCCGCAGGCGGAACCTGCGACGTAGTCGAAGTGCCCGGCGCGCTGGAAATCCCGACCACAATCGCCATGGCCGACCGCCAGTGCAACTATGACGGCTATGTCGCGCTGGGCTGTGTCATTCGCGGTGAGACGACGCATTATGAAACTGTCTGCAACGACTCGAGCCGCGCCATCCAACTGATGGGCCTGCAGGGCCTGCTGATCGGCAACGGTATCCTGACGGTCGAGAATGACGAACAGGCCGAAGTTCGCGCAAATCCCGAAAAGATGAATAAAGGCGGCGGAGCAGCCGCTGCGGCCTTGCATCTGATCGCGCTCAGCCGTAAGTGGGGCTCTTCCAAAAAGGGCGTGGGCTTCAAGCCGCCGTCCGAGTCCATCCTTGTGGCGGGCGACAGCAACGGACCCACGACAGCATGACCAAGACAGACGCGCCAAAACCGGCCAACCAGAAACGCCTGATGAAATCCGCCGCCCGGCTTTATGCCGTGCAGGCGCTGTTCCAGATGGAGCAATCGGGCCAGACGACCGAACTGGTCGTGAATGAGTTTCTGGATCACCGTTTTGGCGCTGTCTACGAGGGTGAGGAAATGCTGGACGGCGATATCAGCGTTTTCCGTTCGCTGGTCGACAATGCGGTGAATTATCAGGCCCCGATTGACCAGATGACCGACCGTGCGCTGGTCGCCAAATGGCCGATCGCTCGGATTGACCCGACTTTGCGGGCGCTGTTCCGCGCTGCCGGGGCCGAGCTGACCCAAAGCGACACGCCGCCCAAAGTGGTCATCACAGAATTTGTTGACGTGGCCCGCGCGTTCTTCCCGGAAGGGAAGGAGCCCAAATTCGTAAACGCCGTGCTGGATCACATGGCGCGCGAGGCGCAACCCGAGGCGTTCTGACGCCTTTACCGCCGCAGGCCATGCGCTATCTTGTCATAGCGCAAGGAGGCTCGCGATGCCTAAACTGGTCCATCTGTATATCACTCAGGTTGCTTGGGGATTTGTCATCTCTGCTGTTTTTGTCGGGGTGCTGTTGGCGTTCAACGTGGCCAATCTGCGCAACCTGATCGCCGGTTCTGATGTCGGCATAATCGCACTGTTGATGATCTGGTTCATGAACGGGATCGTCTTTGCAGGCGTTCAGTTCGGTTACAAGATCATGAGCATGGCCGAGAAACCCGGCGGCCCGCGTCGCGGCTCGCCTGTGGTTCAAAGCTTCAAGCCCGCGCTTGCAAAGCAGGAAGCACGCGCAGAGCGCTAATCTTTCCGAAAAATGTGGCGGGACCACCAGTCAACCGTGCGGTGTGATTCCCGAGGACCTGTATGTACAGGTGGGCGCCAGGTAATCAGGCCAGGACCTGAACAGAGCCAGCCCCCTCGGAATTGCTTAAGGCCACCAGAATGCTACCAATCACAAGAAGGGCAGAACCCGCCACGCGCCTAAGTAGGGGTTGCGACGGGTTTGCACAAGGGGTCAGGCATCAACTGTTTCGTGCAAGGCGGTGCGCATCTTGCCGAAATGCTCATCCCAACCGTTATCCAGCGCCAGGATCAAACCGAAGGCATCCGCACCTTGTGGCAGGCCTTCGTGTTCAAGGCTTAGCCTTGTGCCGCCTGCGACAGGGGTCAGCGTCCATTTGACCACGCTCACGGCGTCGCCCATGGGTTTGACGGTGAACGTGTACTCCAAATATTCCGGCGGGCGTGCTTCCCGCACGTCGCCCCAGATCAAAAGGTCGCCGCTGGTGGTCCCGAACATCTCAAGCTTATGGCCTTTGGTCAGGGTTCGTTCGGGTTTGTGAAACCACTCGGCCAGCCGTTCGGGTTCGGTCAGATAGGCCCAGACGGTGTCCGGCTCGGCCCGCAGAAAGATCGTCTTTTGCAAAACGGAAACGGTCATTTATCCTTCCTTTCAATAGCTTCTTTCAGAGAGTTCAGGCGGTCATCCCAGAATTGGTCAAAGTAGCTGAGCCAGTCCAGCACCGGGGCCATCCCCCGTGGTTCTATGCGGTTGATGCGCTCTCGGCCGCGCGCCTCGACTGTGATCAGCCCGCCATCGGACAGGACCGTCAGGTGTTTCTTGACGGCCGCCCGGGTCATGTCGAACCGATCCGTCAATTGTCCGATTGTCATGTCCTCGGACGCCAGCAGTTTGACGATGTCCCGACGCGTAGGGTCAGCCAGCGCACGAAACGCGTTTTGGGTTAGGGTCTGCATTGGTCACCTCGGTAAAGATACCATTTGGTATCATATAAATGCAGTACCATAAGGTATCATGTCAAGCCCCAGGCGAGGGCTTTACTTTTGTTCACTAATTGTTCACATTTTCAAAATGACACTGGATATGCAGCCCGGACAAAGACTTGCACGTGGAGTAGCGCGCCACCTGACCGCGCATGGGTTTGTATCCGTTGAAGAATTCGTACCAGCACGCGGCCTGCGCGTTGACGTTATGGGGCTGGGCCCAAAAGGTGAGCTTTGGGTGATCGAGTGTAAATCCAGCCGCGCCGATTATCAGTCGGATTCCAAGTGGCAAGGCTATCTGGAATGGTGCGACCGATTCTTCTGGGCGGTCGATACCGATTTCCCGACCGAATTGCTGCCCGAGGAAACCGGCCTGATCATCGCTGACGCTTACGACGCCGAGATCATTCGCATGGCGCCAGAGGACAAGCTTGCACCGGCGCGGCGCAAGAAGATGATCCAGAAATTCGCAACAGATGCCGCCCGCAGATTACAGATGCTGCGTGATCCCAGAATTTGAAGCCTATCAGCCTTTGACCGCGCGGGCAGCCTGTGCCGCAGCCAGAATTTCTTCGGCGATTTCTTCGGCTTCTTCCGGCTCGAAATCCATCGGAATCTCGATGCCATCGGCCTCGATGAACAGGCGTACCATGCCATGATCGGTAGGGCCGATCTGTAGGTTCGCCTGAATGTCGCGTTCGGTGTTGATGCCCATGTTCGCCTCCGGGACTGAGCGTTCGTGCTAGCGCGCAAAGGGTTGAGAATCAAGCTGCCTTTGCGCTCAGATAGGGTATGGACAAAGTTCAGATCAGACCCTTTTGCGCTGAGGACGTGCCTTGGTTGGTTGAACAGCACGACACGCTCTACACCCGTGACGAGGGGTTTGATGCGTCGTTCGGCGCATTGGTTCAGCGCATTTTGGATGACTTTGTCGCCGGGTATGATCAAGCGCTCGAGCGCGGTTGGATTGCAGAGCGTGCCAGGGAAAGGCTGGGAAGTATCTTTTGTGTCAGCTTGGATGAGCAGACCGCAAAGCTACGGCTTTTTCTGCTGGTGCCAGAGGCCAGAGGGCAGGGGCTTGGTCAGCGTCTGTTAGACACCTGCATGGGCTTTGCACGCGCTGCTGGTTACGAGGAAATGCGGCTCTGGACCCATGAAAGTCACCGTGCAGCTTGTGCGCTCTACCGGCGCAATGGGTGGCAGTTGCTGGACAGCAAACCGGTGCGATCCTTCGGGGTCGATCTTGTCGAACAAAGCTGGAAAATTCAGCTTTAATCCTCTTGCATTCCCCCGGCGCGTTCGGTACATCGCCCCTCACGAGTGCCGCCTTAGCTCAGTTGGTTAGAGCGCTGGATTGTGGATCCAGAGGTCCCCTGTTCAAGCCAGGGAGGCGGTACCATCTCCCTCAAATCGCTACACGAAAACGAGCCTGACGGGCACAGCTTGTTTGTTCGCGAATTGGATGGGAATAGAACCAGCGCGCTTTTGGTTAGCGCGCCAGGTTCAGTTTCAGCTTCATCTTGCTACGCTTGGCCACGGGCAGGTGGCGGTTCAACCGCTTGTTCACCATGCCAAATCCCCAGATGACCACCAGCGTTAGCAAGATGAAATAGAAGGCCAGAATCGGGTACGGGATGAACGGGTTGAACGTCTTGTCCGCGAAGTAGCCCGCGTAATACAGCGCATCACCCCGTTGCTGCCAGACCGGAAAGGCCGAGAAGAAGACCAACGTCGTGGCATGGAACAGAAAGATCGCCTCATTCGAATAGGCGGGCCAGGCGAGCCGCAGCATCGTCGGCCAGATGATCCGGCGGAAGCGGGCCCAGCCGGTCATGCCATAGGCGTCGGCAGCCTCTATGTCACCCTTGGGGATCGACCGCAGCGCGCCGTAGAAGATCTCGCCTGAATAGGCGGCGGTGTTGCAGAACAGTACGATCAGCGCGCCCAGCCAGGCGGAGGTCAGCGCATCAAGGAACGGGAAAGATTGCTTCAGCGACAGGAAGAAGAAATAGGCAAAGAAGAACTGAATGAACAGTGGCGAGCCCCGGAACAGGAAGATGAACCATTCCGACGGCTTGCGTAGCCATTTCTTGGTGGATGCCTTGCCCAAAGCCAAGGCGGTGGCCAGAAAGAACCCGGTCGCCAGCGCCATGATCCCGAAATAGATGTTCCAGATCATGCCCGATCCGATCAGGGTGAACTGCTCGCAAAGGGTGAAATCATTGCGCGGCAGCGCGCGCTCACCAAAACCGATTGAGCGCAGGGCGTAGTCCTGAATGGTCTGGATACAGCTCATGCCGTGGTCTCCTTGCGCAGCAGCTCTCCGCCTGCGGTGGCCTGACCGTGAGACAGGCGGCGCATCAGCCGTTCAAGGGCAATCTCTGAGACGCGGGTCATGCCGAGATAGAAGACCAGCAGGGCGAGGAAATACCACATGCGCCAGTCGCCATGCGGGTATTGCGTAAATTTCGGGTTCTTGAACGCACCCAATTCGCGCGCCCAATAGACGATGTCCTCGATCCCCAGCAGGAACAGAAGCGGCGTGGCCTTGATCAGAACCATCCAAAGGTTCGACAGGCCGGGCAGGGCATAAACCCACATCTGCGGCACCAGAATTCGCCAGAAGGTCTGGCGGCGGGTCATGCCGTAGGCCTCAGCCGTTTCCAGCTGAGCGTGCGGCACGGCACGCATTCCGCCGAACAGGACGTTAGCCGCAAAGGCTCCAAAAACGATGGAAAAGGTGATGACAGCCAGAAAAAAGCCGTAGGTCTCATGGACCCATTCAGGGGCGCTGCCCAGAGGCAGCTTGGCGGCCTGACAGACGATAAAGTCATTGCCCTGCCGGACAGGGTCCGTCCATTCCGGGCAGAGGATTTTATGCCGCGTCCATTCAAACGCCTGATCCAGCGCGATCACGAAGAACATGAAGAATGCGATGTCCGGCACGCCGCGTACGATGGCGATATAGCCCTTGCCCAACAGGCTGAGCGGCGGGACATGCGACCGGGCCGCCATGGCGCCCAGAAAGCCAAAGCCCAATGCGACCGGCGCAGTGATCGCAAGCAGCAGCAGCACCTTGAAAAAGGACAGATAGAACAGCCAATGCACACCATTGGTTAGATAACAGGCGAACCAACGGAACGTGCCGAGTGTATCGGGATCAGTGCAAAACGAGAAAATGGTGGGCCTCTTTGACTGGCAAGGGCGCAGAGGCGGCGCGCCTTAAAACAGGCGCGCCGCAGAGTGCATTAGAAGGTCGAGGACACTTCCCACTTGGTGATCAGCTCGTTCAGGCTGCCGTCGTCCTTCATGGACTGGATGGCCGCGTTGAACTTTTCTTTCAGCTCACCGTCAGATTCACGGATACCCATGCCGACGCCACCGCCCAGCGGTACTTCGTCACCAACGAAAATCAGGCCCGAGCCGTCTTCGGTGAAGGGCACCAGGAAGGATTTGTCGGCCAGGACCGCGTCAGCTTCGCCATTGCGCACGGCAGCGATGGTCTCTTCGGGGCTTGCGAACTCGACCAGAGTCGCGCCGGAATCGGCAATGTAGCCGGCCTGAATGGTGCCGGTCTGCGCCGCAATCACGCCGCCTGTCAGGTCAACGCCATCGGACATTGCGATATAGGCCGACGGATCTGGCGGAGTGTAGTTTTGGGTGAAGTCGATGACCTCATCACGTTCGTCGGTGATCGACATACCCGCGATGATCGCGTCGTAGTTGCCCGACACAAGGTTCGGAATGATCGAATCCCAGTCGTTCTTGACCCATTCGCAGCTCAGCTCGGCGCGGGTGCAAAGCTCATCGCCCAGCTCGCGCTCGAACCCGTCGATCTCGCCCGCGTCATTGACGAAGTTCCAGGGCGCGTACGCACCTTCGGTGCCCAGACGGACGGTGTCCGCCATGGCCACGCCAGCGCCAAGCGCCAGTGCTGCTGTGGTCAGAATCAGTTTTTTCATTGGATACTCCCCAGTTTGTATTCTGTCCGGTAGTTAAGCCGCCTTTGTGGCGGATAGAAAGCCCCGAAGCCGTTCGGATTCGGGAGAAGTAAAGATATCTTCCGGCAGACCCTCTTCCTCAATCCGCCCCTGATGCAGGAACACGACGTGGCTTGAGATATCGGCCGCCATCTTCATGTCATGGGTCACGATTATCATAGTGCGACCTTCAGAGGCCAAATCCTTGATAACCTTGATCACTTCTTGTTCCAGCTCCGGGTCCAGGGCCGAGGTCGGTTCGTCAAAAAGCAACGCCTCAGGCTCCATGCAAAGACCGCGGGCGATGGCAGCGCGCTGCTGCTGACCACCCGACAACTGTGCCGGGTAGACGTCGCACTTGTCGCCGATGCCGACCTTTTCCAGATATTTTCGGGCGCTATCCTCAACTTCTTTCGGATCGCGGCCCAGCACGGTGACGGGGGCCTCCATCACGTTTTGCAGGATCGTCATATGCGCCCACAGGTTAAACTGCTGAAACACCATCGACAGGTTGGTGCGAATGCGCATGACCTGCTTGGAATCGGCAGGGCGGCGGTGATGGCTGTCACCGGACCAGCGCACCGGTTCGCCTTTGAATAGGATCTCGCCCTGTTGGCTGTCTTCCAGCAGATTACAGCAGCGCAGCAGAGTGGATTTTCCCGATCCAGATGACCCAATTAGAGAGACCACATCTCCGCGTCTTGCCGTGATATCCACCCCTTTCAGCACTTCTAAATGGCCGAAACTTTTGTGGAGGTTCTTGATCTCGATTACAGGAGTGGAATCTGTCACGGAGTGTCCATGTGTTAGCGGTGTTGGTGCGGTAATAGGGCTTAAATTTCGGGGCAATGCAATGCGCAATTGGCGTCATGGTGTCTGGAATTTGTCAATTTGGCCAGAGTGGTTGGTCAAATTGGCCAGCGATTGATCCAGACTGCTTAAACTTGCGCCGGATTGGGGACCGAGAGATATGCGGACGCCGGGATGTCGATCAGGCCGCGCAAGTGCAGCAGGTCCCGGTCGGATGGACGCAGATCATTGATCGCGGCCCGAACGGCGCGGGTGACGGCCTGAGCGTCTTGTCCAAGCGCGGTGATATAGGGCAGGGCGGGCGTAGGGGCTGTGGTCTCGACTTCGCGCAACGCGGTGCCAAGATCGGAATGCGTCTTAAGCAACTCCCAGGTCAGCGCATCCAGCGCCGCATAGTCGGCTTGGCCATCCGCAACAGCGTGCGCCGACAGCGCGTGCCCTCCGGTTTGAAGAGTGTTGGCGGGGCGTTGGTTCAGCGCCTCCAGATGCACCATCGGGGCCGCCCAGCCAGACTGCGACAACGCCTCGTTAAAGGCAAATATACCCTCGGAAAGGGCAGCAAGGTCGCGGTAATCGTCCAGTCGCGCCACAAAGATCGAGCGATAGTGGCCCGGCGGGCAACCGTCCAACGCATAGTCCGGGGTGCCGATCAGTTGGACTTTGCCATGCAGGCGGGTGCGATAGGGCATCCCGCAGGTCTGCGCGAAGGTCAGGTCCGGCTTCAGCCAGATATCCCAAACATCAGCGTCGCGCGTCAGATGCTCTGGCCCATAGCCCAGATGTCCGCGAATCAGCGCCCAGAAACGGTCATTCGCGGCTTGCAGCGCGGGCATGTCGTACATGCCCAGCATTGCGATCATGATTTGGCGGCCTTTTGCCGGGCCAGTGCCGAGTCGACATCGCTGACGCCCAGAAGGCTGACCACCAACCGCAGCAACGAGTCTTCTTCGCCCGACCGTTGGCCATCCGCCAGCGCAACCGACCACATCGCCTGAACCACGGCCAGACGGTCATCATAGGCAACGGCCTCTTTGATCGCGCGGGTAAAGCGGACGGTATCGGGGGCCTCGGCCTCAAGGTCTTCGGCGCGGGCGCGCAGGGAGGCGGCCTCGAACGGGGACAAACCATAGCGCTCGGCAGAAATCCGGTCGATCCGGGCCATCTCGGTATCGGCATAGTCGTTGTCTGCCCGGGCAATGCGCACCAACAGGGCCGTCAGGGCAAGGCGGGCATCATCATCGGCAAGCGGGTCGGGGGCGGGCTGAGTCAGCCGGGACAGGAAATCACTAAACATGGCTTAGATATAGAGGTCGCCTACTGGTCTTCCAAGTTCCTTTGAACCCGCTCACGGGCTCTCTGGCTGTCGTTATAGCTGAGGCCCATCGCAACGCGCGCCTCTTCGACGATTTTCATCTCGCCCTCGTCAGAGTTGCCGTCGGCCAGAACAACCTCCCACAAGGCGTCCAGCGCGGCCAGCCGCTCATTCAGGTCGGTCGTTTCGCGGATCAACTTGCCGAACGTGTCTGTTTCGGGTGCGGCGGCGTGCAGCTTTTCGCAGGTGGCGCGCACCTTGGCGGCCTCAATCGCGTTGTGCTGATAGAGCCGTGCCAGAATCCGGTCGATCAGGCTGATTTCTTCAAGCTTATAATCCCGATCCGCCTGTGCCACGCGCACCATAAGCGCGCCCAGAGCCAGCTCGGCATCCGGGTCGGGTAGATTGTCGTGCTGTGGCGGGCGAAAGGCCTGCAAGAATTTCTTCAACATACCGTGAGGTTATTCCATATTTTGTAGGCCGCCAAGCACGGACTACCCGTCATAGCCCTGAATGATCACGAGATCGCCCATCGCAACCGGATCGCGATACGCCTTGGCCTTTTGGTATTGCTCGCTGTCATAACAAGCCAACGCCTGTTCATAGCTGGGGAATTCGATCACAACCGTCCGGGCGCGGGCTTGCCCTTCTTTTTCAACGCGTTCGCCGCCGCGCACCAGGAACTTTGCGCCGTATTCGGCAAAGGGTGCGGCATTGGCGGCGATATAGTCCTTATAACGCTCCATGTCGTCGACATCGACATGAGCAACCCAGTATCCTTTGGCCATCCGGCATCCTCCGACAGTTTCCCGGCAGGGTGCGGGGCAAACAGGGGAATTGCAATCCCCTTGATGCGGTCAACGTTGAGGGTGAAGCGCCTTGTGCGCCGATTCCTGCAACCAAGCGATCATTTGCCGATAGGGAACCGGGCCGTAACTGATGCGTGCGACACCCAATGAGGCCAGCGTGGCGGTATCCGGCGTCCCCGGCAGGGCGATGATATTGACCGGCAGATCGGTGGAATCGCACAGGCGGGCAATCATGTCTTCATCTTTCAGCCCTGGCGCAAAGAACCCGCTTGCCCCGGCATCGGCATAGGCTTTGGCGCGGGCAATCGCTTCGTCCAGCATTGCGTTGTCGTGAGTGTCCGGCTTGGCCTTCAGAAAGATGTCCGTGCGGGAATTGATAAAGGCAGGGATACCTGCGGCGTCACAGCCCTCGCGCATGGCCCGAACACGCGCTTCCTGCGTTTCAATGTCATAGAGGTCACTGGTGCCGACGATCTGATCTTCAAAGTTGAAGCCGATGACGCCGGTTTCCAGCGCGCGCTGCGTGTTGGCGGCCACGCCCAGCACGTCCTCGGCATAGGCCCCTTCAAAATCCAGCGTCACCGGCAGGTCAATCGCATCGACAATGCGGTGGGCATTGTCCAGCGCCACCTCAATCGGAATGTTTTGACCGTCGCCCAACCCCTGCGCCATCGCGACCGGAGCACTGCCGGTTGCAATCGCCTTGGCGCCCGCGTCGCGCACGGCGCCGGCACTGCCTGCGTCCCAGATGTTATACAGAATGACAGGCTCGCCCTTCTTGTGCAGGGCTGCAAAGGTTTCTGCCTTGGTGATCTGGGTGCTCATGGCCGGTCTCCTGTCGCTGCTATGGCGCACGGTACACGACGCTTCTTGAAACGAGGGGCGAAAAGGATTCGAATTGAAGATTCTTCACTACAAGGATCTTCAGGATGTTCGGATTTCTCCTCACCCCTCTGATGACAACGCTAAGCCCACATTTTGATCTGAGCAAGACGCGATTGGAGACCCTGGCCATAATGCTGATTGGTCTGGCAAACGGTCGAACTGTGAACCTTGGTCATCTGGCGAGTCAGTTCCCCGGCAGCGCTCTTCATGCATCGAGTTATCGCCGCCTTCAGCGCTTCTTCCAGCATGTTCGATTGGATGGAGATGTGGTTGCGCGGTTGATTATCTGCCTGCTTGATCTGAAGGGTCCAAAGCTCCTTGCGCTGGACCGGACCAACTGGAAGTTGGGCAAGACCGATATCAACTTTCTGGTTCTGGCGATCGTGACACGCCGCTTCAAGGTGCCTCTGATGTGGTCGCTTCTGGGTAACAGCGGTAATAGCTCAACGCGGCAACGCAAGAAGTTGATCCGACGATATCTTCGAGTGTTCGGGGCATCTTCCATTGAGGCTCTGCTGGCAGACCGGGAGTTCATTGGGGATAAGTGGTTGGATTTTCTCGCTGAAAACAACGTTCCATTCGTCGTCCGCTTACGCGAAAACATGCACATCCACACCGAAGACGGACGCCGGTTCCAGTTGCGTTCGCTGCTGCGCAAACGCCGCAAGGGCCAATGGAAAGGCTGGCTGGGCGGCATGGCGCACACGCCCAAGAACCTATTTCGCTTTCAGGGGAAACGGATCAAAGGTGGCGAGTTGATTTGGGTCGCAACAAACATCGACGCCCCAAAAAACCCACTCAAACTCTATCGCAAAAGGTGGGGCATTGAATGCCTCTTCGCAGATGCCAAAACTCGTGGCTTCAATATCGAAGACACTCACATCACCGACCCGCACAAGCTTGCGACACTCCTTACGATCGTTGCGCTGGCCATGACCTGGGCATACCGATGCGCAAGTCAGGCGATGGGCCGACAGGGGATCCCGAAAAAAGCCCACAAGCGGCGGGCAACGTCATGGTTCAGGGTCGGGTTCGACGCGCTCCGACGTTGGATCTTATATAACCCGGAAAAGGCTCTTCAGGCCTGGCGACGAACCTGCCCAAAGCGGTCGCTTTCAAGCCCCAAAATGGAGCGCGTTTGGCCATGAGTCGTGTACCATGGCTATGGCGGCAGTTAACCGTGCAAACCGTCGGCGCGTAAAGGTTTTTGCGCCGACTGGTACAATACTGTTATCGGCCCGTGATCAGACCAGACGTGAGCTGTCTTTGGCGGCGCGCACGAAGTCACGGAACAGGGGGTGCGGATCGAACGGTTTGGATTTGAGTTCCGGGTGGTACTGCACACCGATGAACCAAGGATGATCCGACCATTCGACGATTTCCGGCAGGCGTCCATCCGGCGACATACCCGAGAAGTTCAGGCCTGCCTTTTCCAGCTTTTCCCGGTACTTAATGTCCACCTCATAGCGGTGACGGTGGCGCTCTTCGATCTGCGTGCCGCCGTAAACCTCTGCAACTTTCGAGCCTTCGGCCAGAACAGCGTTATACGCGCCCAGACGCATGGTGCCGCCCTTGTCGTCGCCAACCTTGCGTTCGACCTTGTGGTTGCCCTGCACCCATTCTTTCAGGTGATAAACAACCGGTTCAAAGCGCCTTTTCCCGGCTTCGTGGTCAAATTCTTCCGATCCCGCCTCAGTGATGCCGGCCGCATTCCGCGCCGCTTCGATCACTGCCATCTGCATGCCAAGGCAGATGCCCAGATAGGGCACTTTGTGCTCGCGTGCGTATTGCGCCGCCTTAATCTTGCCTTCCGTGCCACGTTCGCCAAAACCACCGGGCACGAGGATGGCGTGGAACCCTTCCAGATGCGGAGCGGCGTCTTCGGTGTCGAACACTTCGGCGTCGACCCATTCGACCTTGACCCTGACACGGTTGGCCATGCCGCCATGCGTCAACGCTTCGGCAATCGACTTATAGGCGTCTTCCAGCTGAGTGTATTTGCCGACGATGGCAACTTTCACTTCACCCTCGGCGTTGTGGATACGGTCGCTGACGTCTTCCCATTTGGCCAGGTCTGGCTTGGGGGCAGGGCTGATCTGGAACGCGTCCAGAACGGCCTGATCCAAACCTTCTTTGTGATAGGCCAGCGGGGCATCATAAATGGTGCTGAGGTCCTGAGCGGCAATCACGCTGTCGGGGCGCACGTTACAGAACAGGGCCAGCTTCTCGCGTTCTTTCTTGGGAATCGGCCCCTCGGACCGGCAGACCAGAATGTCTGGGGCCAGACCGATGGACCGCAATTCCTTCACAGAGTGCTGGGTCGGCTTGGTCTTCAGCTCGCCTGAGGCCTTGATGTAGGGCAGCAGCGTCAGGTGCATGAAGATACACTGACCGCGCGGCTTGTCCTGGCTGAACTGACGGATCGCTTCAAAGAAGGGCAGGCCTTCGATATCACCTACGGTGCCGCCGATCTCACAGAGCATGAAATCAACCTCATCCTCGCCAATGGCGATGAAATCCTTGATCTCATTGGTGACGTGGGGGATCACCTGAATGGTCTTGCCCAAGTAGTCGCCGCGACGCTCTTTTTCCAGCACGTTGGAATAGATGCGACCCGAACTGACCGAGTCGGTCTTGCGCGCGGCCACGCCGGTGAAGCGTTCATAGTGACCAAGGTCCAGATCGGTTTCCGCACCATCATCGGTGACGAAGACTTCGCCATGTTCAAACGGCGACATCGTGCCGGGATCGACGTTCAGATAAGGGTCCAGCTTACGCAGACGCACCGAATATCCCCGGGCCTGCAACAAGGCACCCAGAGCCGCCGAAGCCAGTCCTTTGCCCAAGGACGAAACCACACCACCGGTGATGAAAATAAAACGCGCCATAGTTTTTCGGCTGCTCCCGTGAGACGTCAAAATCAGCTGCCCGGCGGTTGTCGAAAAACCGCTGCATCACGGGACTTCACGTATAAAGGATTCGCGCCAATAGCGCAAGAGAACCGCAAGATGCTGTTGCAGTTCTCTTTCAGGTTTCTAGGTCTAGTGGATCAGTTGGCCTGCGGAATCAGCGGCGCGTTGTCGCCCTGTGCCGGGGGCAGCAGGTCATCTGCCGACGGAACCGCCGGTGTGCTTTCCTCGGTCGTCGTTGACGGGCTGTAGCGATCAAGCACCGAGCCGCTCGCGGATTTCTGCGCCGCCAAAATGGTCAGCGTGATCGAGGTCACGATAAAACATGCCGCCAGAATCCAGGTCACTTTGCCCAATGCTGTCGCCGCAGCGCGACCGGTCATGGCACCGCCACCACCGCCACCCATACCCAGGCCACCGCCCTCGGACCGCTGCATCAGAACGACGGCGATCAGGCCCAGAGCCAGAAGAAGATGGATGATGAGAACGACGTTTTCCATGGTGGTCCTGTACAGCGTGGCGTGTATCGCGTGGTACTTATGCAAGTTTGCCAGCGGGGGCAAGGGAGGAGTTCGCATCATAACACGTGATGGGGACTATCACATCAAAGAGACTGGACAGGCAGGCAAGTGGTAACGCAGGCTGCGGCCATGCCACATGACGATCACGACCACCCGCACGCTCTTTTGCCGCCCGAACCTGCTCTGCGCGTCAAAGCATTGGAGACGATTCTGACGCGCAAAGGGCTGATAGATCCCGCCGCGCTGGATGAAATTATAGACACCTATGAGAACAGGATCGGCCCGCAGAACGGCGCGCATGTCGTCGCCAAGGCGTGGACCGACCCGGAATTCAAGGCCGCGCTGCTGGAGGATGCGACCCCGGTTGTCGCCGATCTGGGTTTCTACGGGCGACAGGGCGAACATATCGTTGTTGTCGAGAATACGCCCGATCTGCACAACATGGTCGTTTGTACATTGTGCAGCTGCTACCCGTGGCCATTGCTGGGAATTCCTCCGGGCTGGTACAAATCTGACGCCTACCGTGCGCGCGCCGTGCGAGAACCCCGGAAGGTTCTGGCTGAGTTCGGGGTCGCGTTACCCGGTGAGACAGCTGTTCGCGTGTGGGATTCAACGGCAGAGGTCCGCTACCTCGTTCTACCAATGCGCCCTGACGGGACCGAGGGAATGACCGAAGACGAACTGGCCGCGTTGGTGACACGCGACAGCATGATTGGAACCGGGCTGCCCAAGGTGGCGCCATGACGCGCGTACACGATATGGGCGGGCGGTTCGGCGACGGACCAATAAACCACGAGCCCGAGGATGCTCCGGTTTTTGCCGAAGAATGGCATGGGCGAGCCTTGGCAGTGACTGTGGCCGCAGGCTTTCTAGGGCAATGGAACATCGACACCTCGCGCCATGCTCGGGAAAGGTTGTCGCCGAAAGATTACACGCGATTTTCCTACTACGAAAAATGGATATCGGGCCTTGCCGATTTGCTGGTTGAGGCGGGCGTTCTGACCAAAGCCGATTTGGCGGGCCAAGGCAGTGACGACCCGCACCCCCTGTCAGCCCGTGTTCTGAAAGCCGACGCAGTTTCCGCTGCGCTGGCAAAAGGGGGACCAGCTGATCGACCCTCAGAGGTGCCGGTGCATTTCTCGATAGGGCAGGAGGTTCTGACCGCGAATCCCGTGTCCAATCGCCTGGTGGATGGCGGTCACACGCGCCTGCCAATCTACGCCGCCGGAGCGAGAGGCCGGATCGTGCGCCTGCACGGCACTCATGTATTGCCGGATTCCAGCGCCCATGGTCTGGGCGAGGCGCCAGAGCCGCTCTATGCCGTGGCCTTCCCTGCCTCTGAACTCTGGTCAAACCCGGAACATCCCAAAGACGAAGTCGTTCTGGATCTCTGGCAAAGCTATCTGGAGCCGGTATGAGCGTCTGTATTACCCACTCCGCGCCCGAACCGGCCTTTGCCGA
The DNA here is from genome assembly GCF_965221235.1 of Ruegeria sp. Classification (GTDB taxonomy): domain Bacteria; phylum Pseudomonadota; class Alphaproteobacteria; order Rhodobacterales; family Rhodobacteraceae; genus Ruegeria. The sequence continues at coordinate 380,897 of NZ_CBDCRS010000004.1, read as the reverse complement.
GCCCTGGCACGCGCAGGTCTTCGCTGTGACAGTCGCTTTGAATGAGGCAGGGCGATTCGACTGGCCGGACTGGGCGGCGCGCTTCTCTGAAACTTTAAAGCGTCATGGGTTGAGCCGCGATCTGGATGGTGGCGATGACTATTTCCACGCATGGCTGGAAACTCTGGAGCAGTTGCTGACCGACCAAGGTACGGCTGGAGCAGCAGAGATCACCAATCTGAGAAATGCCTGGGAAGAGGCGTACCTTACAACGCCTCATGGGCAGCCGGTTCGTTTGACGTCAACCGGGTAGGGGCACTGCCCTCGCCGTGGGCAAGCTGCGAGCCCCCTGGGACGCTTAAAGCGGGATGAAGCAGTGGAACCGATCTTCATCTGGCGAAAAATACCTCCGCCAGAGGCACCGCGCAGCAGCGCGGTTCCCATCTGCGGCGAAATAGCGGTTTCCCTGTCCTCTGTGCCCCGCTATATGAGCCGAGTTTGATTACTCAGCACGAAAAGGACCGGATATGGCCAACGTGGTTGTTGTCGGCGCCCAGTGGGGCGACGAAGGAAAAGGCAAGATCGTCGACTGGCTAAGCGAGCGGGCAGATGTGATCGCGCGTTTTCAGGGCGGGCATAATGCCGGTCACACACTGGTCATTGATGGCGAGGTCTACAAACTGCATGCTCTGCCTTCGGGGGTTGTACGAGGTGGCAAGCTGAGCGTTATCGGCAATGGTGTTGTTCTGGACCCCTGGCATCTGATCAAGGAAATCGGCACCGTTCGGGCGCAGGGCGTCGAGATATCGCCGGAAACGCTGATGATTGCGGAAAACACCCCGCTGATTCTGCCGATCCATGGCGAGCTGGATCGCGCGCGCGAAGAAGCCGCCAGCAAAGGAACCAAGATCGGAACAACGGGTCGCGGTATCGGCCCGGCATACGAGGACAAGGTTGGCCGCCGTTCGGTGCGCGTTGCCGATCTGGCTGACGAAGCGACGTTGGAAGAGCGCGTGGATCGCGCGCTGCAACACCATGACCCGCTGCGCAAAGGTCTGGGGATCGAACCGGTCGACCGGGACGCTTTGATTGCGCAGCTGAAAGAGATCGCATTGGAAATCCTGCCATTTGCTGCTCCGGTCTGGAAAGTGCTGAATGAAAAGCGCAAGGCGGGTAAGCGCATCCTGTTCGAAGGCGCGCAGGGCGCGCTGCTGGATATTGATTTCGGCACCTATCCGTTTGTGACCTCGTCCAACGTGATTGCAGGTCAAGCCGCGACCGGTGTGGGCATCGGCCCGGGGTCGATTGATTTCGTGTTGGGCATTGTCAAAGCCTATACAACCCGCGTCGGCGAAGGTCCGTTCCCGACTGAACTGGAAGATGCGGATGGTCAGCGTCTTGGCGAACGTGGCCATGAATTCGGCACCACCACCGGGCGCAAGCGTCGCTGCGGCTGGTTCGATGCCTGTCTGGTGCGCCAGACCTGCGCCACCAGTGGAGTAAACGGCATCTCGCTGACGAAACTGGACGTTCTGGACGGGTTCGAGACGCTGAAGATTTGTGTGGGCTATGAGTTGGACGGAAGGCGTCTGGATTATCTTCCCACGGCCGCAGATCAGCAGGCCCGCTGCACTCCGATCTATGAAGAGATGCCGGGATGGAGCGAGTCCACCGAAGGCGCGCGCAGCTGGGCAGATTTGCCCGCCAACGCGATCAAATATGTACGTCGGGTCGAAGAGCTGATCGACTGCCCCGTCGCCCTTTTGTCCACCAGCCCGGAGCGGGATGACACCATTCTGGTGACAGACCCGTTTGCTGACTGATGAGCGGCGAAGAAAAACCCGGCCTCAGCTACAAAGCCCGGCGGCGTTGGTCGCTGGTGCTGCTGCTGATCGGGCTGCCGGTTTACATCGTGGCGGTTGTGACGGTGGTGAACTGGCTGGATCGACCACCGATCTGGCTGGAGCTTCTGGTCTATGTCGGACTGGGCATTGTTTGGGCTCTTCCGTTCAAATTTGTGTTCAAAGGTGTCGGCAAGGAAGACCCCGATAACCCAATCGACGAGTAGGGTGCTTTTGATCTGTAAACGCCAAGCCAAAGATCATGCAGGTTAGTGCGTAACATTTCGAGCCGCTGATGCAAAAAAAGGGTCGGAGATTGCTCCGACCCTTTTTCATTGGTTCTGCCTGCGCTTAACCTGCGGCGCGCTCGTCATCCGGACGGAAGCCAATCTCGGTAGAGGCCGCGAAGCGCCCGCCGCCCGCCTTTTCGATCTTGCCGTCACGCAGCAACTGACCGAATGAGCGCAGGCTTTCCTCACGGTTGAAGTCATCCTGCTTGAGCGACCGGATTTTGTTCATCAACTGCGGGCGCGAGAATTGCTCCTGACCTTCGATGAAGGACAGATACGCAGCCGCCGCTTCCAGCAGGTCCGGCAGGGATTGAGCGCCTTGTTCCTGAGCAAAGAGGGCAAATCCACCTTCTTCGGGTGTTTCGTCTTCTTCAGCCTCGGCGGTCACCCGGCGGGGTGTGACCGGTCCGCTATCCCGGGTTTGATTGTCGATGCGCTGTTCGGCCACCAGTTTCAGTGGCGCTGCGGCGTCACTGGCCGGGCGCATGCTGGTCACCTGAATTTCCGGGCGGCGCGGGCTGACGACCGAGGACAGGTCTTTGCGAAACCCTTCGTCCTCGTCGTCTTTGACCGACGAACCGGGATTCTTACGCTCGGCTTCGGTCACAGCGATTGCGGTGCGCATTTGCGAATAGGCGTCGCGCGTGCTGCTGGTGTCGGGATCGTCCAGTTGTACGCCAACCTCATCCATCAGGCGCGATACATCCTGATCCAGATTTGAGCTTTCGGCGTCCATCTGCGCTGCCCGATTGGCCAGAATGGATTCGACATTAGAGATTTCGCTGAGCAGATCGACCTCGTCTTCTTCTGTCAGGAAGCCTGCCTCGGCAGTTTCAACCAACTCATCCTCAGAGTCATCTTCGCTGAGAATGTTGATCAGGTCTTCGTCTTCTGATTCATCCGCGGCGGCTTCGACGGTTTCCGAAGCTGGCGTATCCGCCTCAGCCATCTCATCTTCCAGAACTGCAGCCTCAGGTGCGCTCAGGTCTTCCTCGATGGCCATCGGTTCGATGTCTTCAACTTGATCAGCCTCAATCACTGGCTCAGCTTCAACAACCGGCTCAGCCTCGGCTTCAGCAACTGCTTCGGCTTCAGCCACCGACTCAGTTGTCTCTTGCTGTGGTTCAGCAGGCTCAACCGGCGTGATGTCTGTTTGTGCTTCGCTGACCGGTTCGGCCGGGGGGGCCAGATCGGCGGGGTTTAGCGAACCTGCTTCAAACGCTGCGGCAACAGCGTCTGACGGTCCTGCTGCTTTCATCAACGTTGTATCTTCGTCTTCTGTGTAGACGACCGAGTTTTCCTCGGAATGGGATACGACGGCCCGAATGCGCTGCAACTTGGCGGCAATACTGTCGGCCGCAGGGGCAGGGGCTGCGTCTACGGGTTCAGCGTCGGTAAAGTTGGGTGCCGCGGGCGGAGTAGGACGGCGGGCGCTGACGTTCTGCATGTCGGGCGTGCTGGCGACTTGCGACGATACTGCGGCCTTTTCTGTGGCACGGATGATCAGGCCCGAGTCGTTCTGGCTGGCCTCGATCCGGCGTGAGGCGTCCCGTTGCGCAATCCGCGTCAGCATTTCAGCGTCCGGCTGCGGAGGTTCCGACCCAAAGTAACGATCATCGGCTGCAAGATCGCGGAAATACTCGGCAATTGCTTTCATCGTTTCGAAAGAATCGTCGAATCCTTCCAAAGTGCAGGAGAAGGTTCCGTAGGAAACGGTCAAAACCTTGTTATTCTGTACCATCAGACGCACGTCCTCTACAAACTACGAGAGCCACCTTAACCCACATAGGTACACTCATGGCTCGAAACTCTCTGCATGAACCTATCATTTTGTGGTCTCAATGTGTCCAAATCCGGGAAAAATGATCAATCTTAGAAAAAATAAGCCAATTGTCCGGTCAGGCGAGCCAATTGTGCTGGTCGGAGGGGGGCAGATCGGGCCGGAAGACCTGAATTTGTCGTTGATTCGGGATCGCAAGGTTGTCGCCGCCGATGGTGGGGCTGCGCCCGTGTTGGAGTCAGGGCGGATGCCAGACGCGGTGATCGGCGATTTTGATTCGCTCAGCGCCAGTTGCCGAGCGCAAATCCCCGCAGACCGGTTGTTTCCGATACGTGAACAGGACAGCACGGATTTTGACAAAGCCCTGCGCAGTATCAACGCGCCGCTTGTACTGGGGGTTGGCTTTCTCGGCGGGAGGCTGGATCACCAGCTGGCTGTCCTCAACGGATTGGTTCGCCATCCAGATCGCCCCTGCCTCTTGCTTGGCGAAACCGAGGTCGTATTTCTTGCGCCCCCCCGGATCAGCCTGTCCATTACGCCGGGCGACATTGTTTCATTGTTTCCAATGCAGCGCGTAATGGGGCGCAGCAAAGGGTTAGAGTGGCCGATCGACGATCTGGTGCTGGAACCGGACGGGCGGGTTGGAACCTCGAACCGGGCCCTGAGCGATGTTGAGCTGACTGTGGACGGACCCGGCCTGCTGGTGATGGTGCCGCGTAACGCTCTGGATCAGGTCATGCAGGCGTTTCTGTCGGGGCAGACCGGGCGCTGGCCCGCTCGCGCAGAATGACATAAAGGCCTGCCGCGATTGTGATCGCGATGCCGATGGCCGCGATGCCGTTGGGCAGGTCGTGAAAGATGAGCCATCCAATCAGCGTTGCCACCGGGATTTCCAGATACTGCATCGGGGCCAGCGTCGCCGAGGGCGCATACCGCAGGGACCAAGTCATCAGCAAATGCGCGACCGTACCCAGAAGACCGATGCTGATAAGCAGGGCATGGCTGTCCGGGTGCGGTGCAACGAACGACACGCTCCAAACCTCTGAGGCGGTTCCGAACAGCAGCATCGGCAGCATCATCACCGTCGCCATAACGCCCGAGACGGCTTGCAATGAAACCGGGTCGGTCTCTTTGGCGATCTGCCGCGTCACAAGCATGAACAACGCAAAGACCAGCGCGACGACCAGCGGCAACAGGGCAGCAGCGCCAACTTCGACAAAGCTGGGCTGAATGACCAGCAATGTGCCTGCAAAGCCCACGACGCAGGCGATCAGGCGGCGAAGGCCGACCTCTTCTTGCAGTACGTATTTTCCAAGAAGCAGCATGATGAAGGGCATCACAAAAGCGATCGCAACCGCATCTGCCAGCGGCAGGAATTGCAAGGCGGTGAACATGGCGGCGATACCAATGATGTGTAGAACCGTGCGAATGAAGGTCAGCCGTAAAATCCGCCCGCGCATCCGCCAGACCCGCCCCGTCAGAACGACCAGCGGGATCAGCACCAGCGCCTGAACGGCAAAACGGATAAAGACCAGCATGCCGATGGGGGTCGTCTCACCCAACAGCTTCGCAATCGCATCGCCCAGTGGGGCGAGTATGCAGAAGCCAAGCATCAGGACGATGCCAAAGACGGGACGATCCTGTGTCATGCCCACGACGCTACGAGGTTTGCCGACCGGTGCAAAGCGTTTAGGGCAGGGGCTGCACCTTTGTATAATCCGGGCCAATACAGGTGGGCAGGTCGTCACCCAAACTGAGCCAATGCAGCTTTTCCTCATGCGCAACGTGCAGGGTGGGTTCCAACTGGTTCGGGTCTTCCAGCGTCGCCACATACAGGTGCAGCACGTCCGACATGGACTGCGAACGGAACGAGATTGGCGTGCCGCAATTGGGGCAAAAGCTGCGCTCGACCCCGGGAGAAGAGCTAAAGACCTTCGGGGCCTCGCCGGTCCAGCGCCATTGGCCGTCGCGCACGCCGAAATAGGTGGTCATCGGCGCGGCGCATTGCCGTCGGCAACTGTCGCAATGGCAAGTGACGCAGGACAGCGCCGGAGGGTCGACCTCATAGCGGACCGCGCCGCACAGACAATGACCTTGCATTTCAACCCTCCTGTTGCTGCGTCAGCAGTTGGGGATGTTCACCGCCAAGCCGCCCAAAGACGTTTCCTTGTATTTCTCGTGCATATCATGCCCGGTTTGACGCATGGTTTCGATCACTGCATCCAGTGGCACAAAATGCTGGCCATCCCCCCGCAACGCCAGCGACGCCGCCGACACTGCCTTTATGGCCCCAAGCCCGTTGCGTTCAATGCAAGGAACCTGAACCAACCCGGCGACCGGGTCGCATGTCATGCCCAGATGATGCTCCAGCGCGATTTCGGCCGCATTTTCGACCTGCTCGGGCGTGCCGCCCATGACCGCGCACAGCCCGGCCGCCGCCATGGCTGATGCGCTGCCGACCTCGGCCTGACAGCCCGCTTCTGCCCCCGAGATCGAGGCGTTGTACTTGACCAGCCCGCCAATTGCGGCGGCGGTCAGCAGGAAATCCTCGATATGGGACTCGGACGCGCCGGGTACGTGGTCAAGGTAATAGCGCAGCACTGCGGGCAGCACCCCGGCTGCTCCGTTAGTGGGGGCGGTCACAACCTGTCCGCCCGCGGCGTTTTCCTCGTTCACGGCCATGGCATAAACGCTCATCCAGTCGTTGATCGTGTGCGGTGCGTTCAGGTTCATGCCACGTTCGGCCTGAAGGGCGTCGTGGATACCCTTGGCGCGGCGACGCACGCTCAGGCCGCCGGGCAGGATGCCGTCGGTATTCAACCCGCGCTCAATGCAATCGTTCATCACCTGCCACAGGCGCGCGGTGCCCTTGGCGAAACTGTCGGCACACCCGCGCGAGATTTCGTTGGCGCGCTTCATCTCGGCAATGCTCTTGCCGCTGGATTTGGCCATGTCCAGCATCTCAACCGCCGATTTGAACGGGAAGGGCACCGGGTCGCCTTCCTCGGTCGCCTTACCCTCGGCCAGTTCCTCTTCGGTCAGGACAAAGCCGCCGCCGATCGAGTAATAGACCTGCCGCAGGATCACATCGCCCTGCGCGTCGGTGGCCATCAGGATCATACCGTTGGCATGGCCCGGCAGGTTGTGTTCGTAGTCAAAAACCAGATCGGTTTTTGGATTGAACTGCAAAGTTGGTAAGCCTTCGGGCGTGACGGTATGCGTTGCGGCAATCTCGGCTAGCGCGGCTTCGGCCTTGTCGTTGTCGTAGGTGTCCGGCACGAACCCGGCCAGCCCGAGGATGGTGGCACGGTCAGTCGCGTGACCAACGCCGGTAAAGGCTAACGATCCGTGCAGTGATCCGCGCAGCCCGGCGAACTCGAACGGAGAGGCGCGCATCATGTCCAGGAACCGCGCGGCCGCAACCATCGGTCCCATGGTATGAGACGAGGACGGGCCGATGCCCACTTTGAACATGTCGAAGACAGAAAGAAACATATCAGGTAGCTGAGCCTTCTTGAGGGGTAGCGTAACTTGGAGAGGTGAAGGGCGTTACCCCCAACCCTTCGGCTGCGATGGCAGCGCGGGTTGCGGGGCGGGATTCAAGCTGCATCAGGATTTTTTGCAGATAGGGCGTGTCCGCCATTTGAAACCAGCTGCGATCAGCTTTGGCGGGATACAGCGCCATCCAGCGCATTTGGCACGCCAAATAGTAGGGCAGAACCGACGGATGATCGGGGTGCAGCCACGTGGGCGTCTCTTTGGCTGTTGCGTCTAACACGCGCAGATGCTGGCGCAGACGTGGACGGATACCAGCCCGCAGAGTCTCGGCCTGTTCGGCGTCGATGTATTTCTCAGCGTAAAACAGAATGCGCAGATCTGCGTGCAAGGTATTGGAGGCAAAGAACAGCCATTTAAGAAACGCCGCGCGATCCGGGCTGTCGGGGGCAGGGGCCAGTTGGCCGTGCGTGTCTGCCAACCACAGCAGAATGGCCGCCGTTTCAAAGATCGGCCCATTTGGCGTTTCAAGAACCGGGATCAGGCCATTCGGATTCAACGCCCGATACGCGGCGCCGTCCTGTTCGTTGCGACGGCGGTCGACCAGAGCGGTCTCGTACGGCAGGCCCATCTCTTCCAGCACCAATCTGATGATCAGAGAGGCGTTGTCGGGGGCATAGTGCAGGCGGTACGGTTGGGTCATTCCGACTATCTATATGGCGGCGTGCCGACCGGAAGTTTCGATTGCGACGTTTCCCATAAGAAACGCGCATTTTGGCGACATGTATTGCGTCTTATCCTGTCAGGTCTTGTGAGCGATCCAGACAAAGTGGGTGATGGAGAAGAAGAAACGGCCCTGCTTGGCGAGATCGAATTGCTCTTGTACCCAGGCCGCGGCCGCATCCTCGGGTACTTGTTCGGTTTGAACGGCGTAGGATTCCGCGAGTCGAATCGTCATCATTGCCAGTCCATCCGGGCGCAAGGTGGTGTCGCAAATGACCACAGGAACCACCCGTTCTGGTTCAAAGCCGCATTCCCGAAGGCTGGGCGGAAGGGTTGCGGGGATGCAGCGATCAGCCAGATGCCCATCCCAGATGTCGATCATCGAGGACATACGCGCAGGCTGATCACTGTGCCAGCACAGCGAATCCCAGTGGATGTCGCCGATCACCAGACGACCGCCGGGTCGCAAAACGCGGTGCAATTCGCGCAGGGCAGGGCGCGTGTCCGGAAAATACTCAAAGACCTGAACCGACGCTGCCTTGTCGAATTGGTTGTCAGCGAAGGGCATTTCTTCGGCCGGGCCCTCGATCAAGTCAACATGTCCAAACTCGGCGCAACGCGTTTTGGCCAGGGACAGCATATCAGGACTTGGATCCAGACCGGTCACCTGGCCTGTTGACCCAACCGCGCGCGCTAGTTCCGCGGTCAGCAGCCCATTGCCGCAACCTAAATCAAGGATCGTTTCTCCGGTAGAAGGCAGCAGGGCGTCGAAACTTGCCCGTCTGCGGCGCGATACATCCGATCCCAGATATACGTTCTCTAGCAGGCGTGCGGTGTTTGTGTCGAATTTCAACATCTGTGTTCCCCCGCTTAAGTCTAACGAAAATACGTCTTTTCAGAAAGGAAACTGCATTGCGCCCCTCGCGCAGGGGAAACTGTTTGCCTATAAGTGCTGCGTATTCCTACGCAACGGGGCTGCCATGATCGAAGATATGTCACCTATCGAACGCGCCAAATATGTCGCTGCGCGCCGCGCTGCGGATATGGTTCAGGATGGGATGCGCGTCGGACTGGGGACCGGATCGACCGCCGCGTGGATGGTGCGCCGTATCGGTGAACGCGTGCGTGCCGAGGGGTTGAACATCAAGGGCGTTCCCACATCGGCCCGCACCGCAGCTCTGGCACGTGAGGTTGGGATCGAGGTGGTCTCGCTGGATCAGGCCGGGTGGCTGGACATGACCATCGACGGAGCGGATGAGTTCGACGGTGAACTGAACCTGATCAAGGGCGGCGGCGGCGCGCATTTGCAGGAAAAGATCGTTGCCACGGCCAGCGACCAGATGGTCGTCATCGCGGATGCGGGCAAAGAGGTCGAGACGCTGGGCGCGTTCCCTCTGCCGGTTGAAGTGGTGCCGTTCGGTTGGCAGACCACACGCACCCTGATCCAAGAGGCGCTGGATACCATGGATGTTCTGGGCAATTCAGCCGTTCTGCGTATGAACGGCGAAGCGCCCTTTGTGACAGATGAAGGCAACCACATTCTCGACCTGCATCTGCAACGGATCGGAAACGCGCGGCAGCTGGCGCTTGTGCTTAATCAGGTGCCGGGCGTGGTTGAGAACGGTCTGTTTCTGGATATCTGCGACAAGGTTGTGATCGGCTACGGCGATGGTCGGGTTGAACTGCGCGATATCAACGCTGGCACGAGTGAGCTTGACCAGCCCTCGGACGCTGGAGAAAACCTGTTCTCGGATCTGGCGGATTGAAGACGGAACCGAGACCGCGATGCGTAAAGGGCGGCATCCACTTGCTTGCTACAGTTTCTTTGGGGTTATTGCGCACTTGAGGGTTGGCAAAGCGGCTTTTACCCCCAGATATGCTACGAAATTTGGCCTGACGGAATAAGGGATCTCAGGATGAGCTTTGACTATGATCTGTTCGTAATCGGCGGAGGCTCGGGCGGGGTCCGCGCAGCGCGCGTTGCGGCTGGCGAAAACGGTGCCAAGGTGGCGCTGGCGGAAGAGGACCGATATGGCGGTACCTGCGTGATCCGTGGTTGTGTGCCGAAAAAGCTGATGGTCTTTGCCAGCGAGTTCCCGGGCATGGTCGATGACGCGCGAGCCTACGGCTGGGACATGCAGCCCGGCGCGCTGGATTGGAATACTTTCCACGGCAAGCTGGTTACGGAACTGGACCGGCTGGAAGGCATCTATCGCAACATCCTCAAGAACAACGGTGTCGAAAGTTTTGACCAGCGCGCTCATGTTGTGGACGCGCATACGGTCGAGCTGGCGGATGGTACTCGCAAGACGGCCAAACATATTCTGATCGCTACGGGCGGCCGTCCGGTCGTTCCCGAGTTTCCGGGCTCAGAGTTGGCAATAACCTCGAACGAGATCTTCCATATTGAGAAGTTGCCAGAAAGCATCCTTATCGTCGGTGGTGGTTATATCGCCAGTGAGTTCGCGGGGATCATGAACGGGATGGGCGTGAAGACCACTCAGTTCTATCGCGGCGCGCAAATCCTGCGTGGGTTTGACGAAGAGGCGCGGGGCCTAATCTGTGAAGAGATGCGCCAGAACGGCATCGACGTGCGCCTTGGTACCAACGTGCTGGAGATGACCAAAGAAGGCGATAAGATCCGCGTCAAAGCCACCGATGGCACTGAAGACCAGTTCGACGTTGTCATGTACGCCACCGGGCGCGCTCCTAATGCCGACAATCTTGGACTTGAGGCTGTTGGCGTGGAACGCGGCCGCAAGGGTGAGATCGTGGTGGATGAATACAGCCAGACCGGCGTACCCTCGATTTATGCTATCGGGGATGTGACCGATCGGGTGAACCTGACTCCAGTTGCGATCCGCGAGGGCATGGCTTTTGTCGAAACCGTCTTTAAGGGCAACCCGACGCCGGTGGATCACGAGTTGATCCCGACCGCGATCTTCACGCAGCCGGAATTCGGCACCGTTGGCCTGAGCGAGGAAGAGGCTGCCGGGCAAGAGCCGGTGGAAATCTACGCGACCTCGTTCAAACCGATGCAGAAATCCTTTGCCGGTGGTACGCAGCGGGTTTTGATGAAACTGATCGTCAGTCAGGCAACCCGCAAGGTTCTGGGATGTCACATCGTTGCCCCGGGCGCGGGTGAGATGATCCAGCTGGCCGGGATTGCCGTAAAGATGGGCGCGACCAAGGAAGATTTTGACCGTACCGTCGCCGTTCATCCGGTCATGGCTGAAGAACTGGTGACAATGCGGCAACCTGTTCGCACTGCTTGATTTGCAACTGCGAACACACAAGTTACAAGGGAACCCGTGATCACACGGTCCAATACAAGGGAATAGATACATATGGCGGGCAACAGCGGTGGCCCCTGGGGGGGCGGAGGCTCTTCCGGCGGCGGAGGAAATCGGGGTAACAACGGAGACGGGCGACGCCCGCCCGAAGGCGACGGCCCGCAGATCCCCGAGATCGACGAGCTGGTGAAAAAAGGCCAGGAACAACTGCGCGTCCTTATGGGCGGTCGTGGCGGATCAGGCCACGGTGGTGGCGGCTCGGGCGGCGGCGGCGGTCCGGCCTTCACCAAAGGAACGGTTGCTATTGGCCTGTTGGTCGCGGCTGGTCTGTGGGGATTGGCCAGCTTCTACACAGTTAAGCCCGAAGAACAGTCGGTTGAACTGTTTCTGGGTGAGTTCTCGGCCGTGGGAAATCCGGGTCTGAACTTTGCGCCATGGCCGCTGGTCACGGCAGAGGTCATTCCGGTCACACGCGAACAAACCGAGGATATGGGCGGTGCGCGTGGCAGTGATGATGGTTTGATGCTGACCGGCGACGAAAACGTGGTCGATATCGACTATCAAGTCGTCTGGAACATCAACGATCCGGCCAAGTTCCTGTTCAACCTGCGCGATCCGCGCGAAACGATCCGCGCCGTGTCGGAATCGGCCATGCGCGAGATCATTGCGCAAAGCGAACTGGCCCCGATCCTGAACCGGGATCGCGGGATCATCGCAGACCGCCTGCAAGAACTGATCCAGTCGACCATGGACAGCTACGATTCAGGCGTGAACATCGTGCGTGTAAACTTTGACAAGGCTGACCCGCCGCAGGACGTGATTGCCGCCTTCCGCGACGTTCAGGCCGCTGCGCAAGAACGTGACCGGTTGCAGAACGTGGCCGACGCCTATGCCAACCGTGTTCTGGCGGAAGCCCGTGGTGAAGCTGCACAGGTTCTGGAAGAGGCCGAAGCTTATCGCGCCCAGCAGATCAACAGTGCTCAGGGTGAGGCCAGCCGCTTTAGCGCGGTTTTAGAAGAATATACCAAAGCGCCTGACGTGACCCGCAAGCGTCTTTATCTGGAGCGGATGGAGCAGGTTCTGGGTGATGTCGACAAAATCATTCTGGACGAGAATTCGACCGGGCAAGGGCAGGGCGTCGTGCCGTATCTGCCTCTGAACGAACTGCGTCGTAATCCTGCCGGGGAGAACAACTGATGCGTAAATCACCTATTATTCTGATTCTGATTATCGCGCTTGTCCTCGGGGCCTTGTCGTCGATCTTTATCGTGGACGAACGCGAGCGCGCGCTGGTTCTGCGCTTTGGGCGTGTTGTAAACGTCAAGGAAGATCCGGGTCTGGCTTTCAAGTGGCCGATTTTCGACGAAGTGGTTCGCTATGACGATCGCATTCTGTCGATTGACGTTCAGCCCCTTGAGGTGACGCCTCTGGATGATCGTCGTCTGGTGGTGGATGCGTTTGCGCGCTATCGGATCGCGGATTTGAATCAGTTCCGTCAGGCCGTAGGTGTCGGTGGTGTCCCCGTTGCCGAAGATCGTCTGGACCGCATCCTGCGCGCCGAGACCCGCGAAGTGCTGGGTTCGGTTTCGTCCCGCGACATCCTCAGCTCGGATCGTGCGGCGCTGATGCTGCGCATCCGCAACAGCGCAATTGCCGAAGCGCAGGCGCTGGGCGTCAGCGTTATCGACGTGCGCTTGAAGGCGACCGATCTGCCGCAGGCAAACCTTGAGGCGACCTTTGATCGGATGAAAGCCGAGCGTGAGCGTGAGGCGACTGACGAACGCGCCCGTGGTAACGAAGCCGCTCAGCGTGTCCGCGCCCAAGCCGACCGGACCGTGGTTGAGCTGGTTTCGGACGCCAACCGTGAGGCCGAGATCATTCGCGGTGAGGCGGACGCCGAGCGTAACGCGATCTTCGCCGAAGCCTTTGGTAAGGATCCGGAGTTCTTTGAATTCTACCGTTCGCTATCGGCCTATGAGCGCGCGCTGGGCGGTAGCAACAGCTCGATGGTCCTCAGCCCGGATTCTGAGTTCTTCAACTACCTGAAATCACCCACAGGGCAGGCGACCCAGTAATGGGTATGATCCTTCTGGCCTTCGGGCTGGTTTTGATTGTAGAGGGGCTGGCCTATGCGCTGGCCCCTTCGCTTATTGAGCGTATGTTAGAGGCGCTGCGCTCGCTGCCGGAACAGGCGCGGCGGCTTGCGGGGATGTTGTGCGTGGTCAGCGGTTTGGTCCTGCTTTGGGGCGCGTATCAGCTGGGGTTTTAATACAGCGAAGTCACTTGCCGGTGATTTCCCCGCGATCCTGAGTTGCGGGTTAGAACAAACTCACTACATTGTTGCTAAGAAAGGTTGCCGAGCGGCGGCCGTACAAGAATTGTCGACAAGGAGTTCCCAAGTGCAGGCACAAGCACGCAGTATTTCCGTCCGGCGGGACGATGTTGTTGGTTTAATGCGGCTCATGTGGTTGGCCTTTGCGGGAATGCTTCTTGTTCTGGCACAGACCGTCGCCGCGCAGGCGCGGGGTGAAAGTCTGGCGCCGCTGGCCGAAAAGATCAGCCCGGCGGTGGTGAACATTACCACCTCAACATTGATCGAGGGGCAGACCGGTCCTCAGGGGATCGTACCCGAAGGCTCTCCGTTCGAGGATTTCTTTCGCGAGTTTCAGGACCGGGGCGATGATGAAGGCAATCGTCCACGCCGCAGCAATGCGCTGGGTTCGGGGTTTGTGATCTCGGAAGACGGTTACATTGTCACCAACAATCACGTCATCGCGGAAGCCGATGAAATCCTTGTCGAATTCTTCCCCGGCGACGGCCAGCCCAAGAAAGAGCTGCCTGCCAAGGTGATCGGTACAGATGAGAAAACCGATATCGCTCTGCTCAAGGTCGAGGCCTCTGGCCCGCTGCAATATGTGCAGTTCGGCGACAGCGATGTGGCGCGTGTCGGCGATTGGGTGATCGCGATGGGTAACCCGCTTGGGCAGGGCTTTTCGGTTTCGGCCGGTATTGTTTCAGCCCGGAACCGGGCGCTGAGCGGATCCTATGACGACTACATTCAGACCGACGCGGCGATCAACCGAGGCAACTCGGGCGGGCCTCTGTTCAACATGAATGGCGAGGTGATCGGCGTGAACACCGCAATCTTGTCGCCCAATGGCGGCTCGATCGGCATCGGGTTTTCGATGGCGTCCAATGTGGTGATCAAGGTTGTTGACCAGCTCCGCGAATTCGGCGAGACCCGCCGCGGCTGGCTGGGTGTCCGTATTCAGGACGTGACCGAGGATATGGCCGAAGCGATGGGCCTGGACAAGCCGGGGGGCGCGTTGATCAGCGACGTGCCGGATGGTCCGGCCAAGGATGCGGGCCTGCTGGCCGGAGACGTGATCCTCAGCTTTGACGGGGTTGAAGTCGAAGACACCCGTGGCTTGGTGCGTCAGGTTGGCGAAACCACCGTCGGCAAGTCAGTTCGCGTGGTGGTCCATCGCGATGGTGGTACTCAGACCGTTCTGGTGACGCTGGGCCGTCGTGAGGACGCAGAGCGTGCGGAAGACGGTGAAGAAGAAACGCCAGATGCACCGGTGGATGAGAATGCGGATATTCTGGGTCTTACGATCTCGCCGCTGACGGACACGATGCGCACCGATATGGGACTGGACGCGGATGCTGAAGGTCTGGTTGTGACCGAAGTGGATGAAGCGTCTGAGGCTTTCTCCAAAGGGCTGCGTGCCGGTGATCTGATTACCGAGGCCGGTCAGCAGAAAGTCACGTCGATCGCGGACCTTGAGGCGCGAATGGAAGAAGCGCGCGACGCTGGCCGTAAGTCTCTGCTGCTGCTGGTGCGTCGTGGCGGTGAACCCCGCTTTGTGGCGCTGAGCCTCGGCGAGTAAGCGGCCATCACCTAAGTTCAAAGGCCGGAGCGAATGCTCCGGCCTTTTTTGTGCGAGTTCTGAAAATTAGTGAGCCATACGCCCGGGAAGACGTATGGCTCTGATACAGGGAGAGGTCAGTGGACAGATATCGGGGATGATTCTCTGACCTCCTACGGTAACAGGTATCAAGATAAGCCTTACGCAGCCTCTGGTCTGTGAAGCGGATCACAGCCCCGTTAGATAAGGTCGGATTCCGCCAATTCCCTGAGTGCTTCGAAATCCTGAATCATCAAGCCACCCCGCGAGGCCTCGACCACATTGTCGCGTTTCCAGGTTGAGATGGTCTTGGAGACAGCCTCACGCGTGGCACCGACGAACTCGGCCAGTTCGCTTTGGGACAGGGTGATCCGGGTCGACGGGTCGTCCTGAAGCCCGGACAGGTGCAGCAGCTTGCGGGCCAATCGGATGGGCATCGGCAGAAATACCTGCTCATTCAATTGTGACCCCATCCACCGCATACGCACACCGGCCAGACGGATCATGTCCACCGCCAGATCAGGATGTTGACGTATCTGGTTCATCACATCGCCCCGACGAACCCGCAAAACGCGGGATGGTTCAGCCGCTGCGATAGTGGCGGTACGGGGGCCGTTGTCGAATAGGGCGATCTCACCAAACACTTCGCCGGGGCGCATCAGGGTCAGCGACAGCTTGCGGCCGCTCATGGCCAGAAAAGAGACTTCGAGCGTGCCTTCGAGAATGGCATAAAGGGCATCGCCCTCATCTCCCTGCTCGAACAGAACTTCGCCCCGCTCCAATGAAATTTCAGACGCCTGGGCGGAAAGCATCGCTTTCAGCCTGTCTGAGGCTTCGGACAGAAAGCCGCTGTTTGGAAAAGCCGTCATGAGTTTAGTGGGCTCCGGCTGTGGTTTGTGAGTGGTGCCTCAACTTTCCACAGCTTGGGTCCTAAGCCAAGGTTTTTGTCGGTGTTTTGCGCCAAGTCGCGGCAAACGCATGGGGCGAGTGCCGTTATTTCCCGTTCATCTACTGGTGGTCGGGGTCATCCATGTAGTTTTGCAGCAAACTGAATTGCAGCATAAGGAAGGCCATCAGCGCGATCGGAAAGGCGAAGGTTTCGATCTTGACCCACATATCGGTGGACATTGTGCGCCAGACGAACTCGTTGGCGGCGGCCAGAACTGCGAAACAGGCACAGAGGCGGCGGGTCAGAATCATCCAGCCCTCGTGGCGCATCGGCAGCATCTCATCCAGAACATATGCAAGGTAGGATTTGCCCTGTAGTAGGCCGATGCCCAGCATGACCGAGAAGAACCCATAGACCAGCGTGGTTTTCATTTTGAAAAACCGTTCATCATTGAACCAAGCAGTCAGGCCGCCGAAGAAAATGACCATGAATGCTGTGAAAATCTGTATCCGGCTGAGCTTGCCCGTCAGGAACCACAAAACACCCATCGCTGCCAGCATCAGAGGCACAAAGATGATGGTGGCGACGATGAACCCGGAATATTCAATGCCGCCGATCAAAAAGCTGTCGTCGCGCAGCCGCAGGTAGATGAAGAAAAAGGCCAGCGGAGGGCCAAGCTCCAGCACCTGCTTCAGAAACGGATTGATCTCTTTCTTGCCTGTCATAACGGTTCCCTGCTGCTTACCCGCCCATTTCAACTATTACGGCGCCGAGTGCAATCAATGCCATCAGCGCGATCCGTCTGGGGCCGACAGTTTCTTTTAGCACCAGCCAGCCGATGAGGGCGGCAAAAACGGTTGAGGTTTCGCGGAGCACGGCAGCCTCACCTACTTTGTCGAGACGTGTGGCCAGCATGATTGACCCAAAAGAAAGCGGGGCGATCAGGCCGCCCGCCATGCCTCGGAGCATCAGTGGCCCAAGCGCCGGGCGATTGATCATCGCGCGCCATCTGAGGAAAGCGTAGAAGGGCATCGCCGCCCCGTCGATCATGAAAAACCACGCCAGAAAGGTGAACGGATCGGCAGTGGCGCGAATGCCATAGGCGTCATAGGTGGTATACAGCGCCACGAACAGGCCGGTGGCTATGGCTAAAACCAACGCGATGCCCAGCGTCTCCCGATTGGTTTCTAGAAACCTAAAGTTATAGGCAGCGAGGCCAAAGATCCCGGCCAGCAGGACCGCGACGCCAAACCATTGCGTGCTGGTAAACGTTTCCTGGAACAGGAAGTACGCGCCGATGACGGTGAACAATGGGCCAGTACCGCGAACCACTGGGTAGACGACGGTGTAAGAGCCCTTGGTATAGGCCATAGCCTGCAAGATTTTGTATGCGATGTGGATCAGCCACGCGATGGCAAAGATGGGCCACATGAAGGGTTCGGGCCACGGGACGACGAAGAACGCGAACGGGGCTGCCATCAGGCAGTAGCAGGCGTCTATAGCGCCGCGCGACAGCCAGGGATCGTGACGGCCCTTTTGCAAGGCCCCAAAGGCTGCGTGCAGGAAGGCGGCCATCAAAGCAAGCCCAAGGGCAAGCTGGTGGCCGGATTCGGTGCCTTCGAGTGAGATCAGCCAGTCGCTCAAATCTAGGCTTTCGCTTGGGTTGAAAGGCCGGGGCTCTGCCCCCGGACCCTCGGGATATTTATGGCCAGATGAAGGTTCGGATCAGGTTTGCAGGCCGGTCAAGGCAGCGGCGAATTCCTCAGGGTCGAAGGGCGCGAGGTCGTCGATTTGCTCTCCGACGCCGATGGCATGGATGGGCAGGCCGAACTTGTCGGCGAGCGCGACCAGCACGCCGCCTTTGGCCGTGCCGTCGAGTTTGGTCATCACAAGGCCCGAGACATCGGCGAGATTGCGGAAGGTTTCCACCTGACTCAACGCGTTCTGGCCTGTGGTGGCGTCGAGGACGAGCAGAGTGTTGTGAGGGGCGGTATCGTCGACCTTGCGGATGACGCGGACGATCTTGGCCAGTTCCTCCATCAGGTCGGCACGGTTTTGCAGGCGTCCCGCGGTGTCGATCATCAGCAGGTCAGCGCCCTCTTGCTGCGCCTTCGTGAGGGCGTCGAAGGCAAGGCTGGCGGGGTCCGACCCTTCTGGTGCGGTCAAAACAGGAACGCCTGCCCGGTCGCCCCAGACTTGCAACTGCTCGACGGCAGCGGCGCGGAAGGTGTCGCCGGCGGCGATGACTACTTTTTTCCCTGCCGCTTTGAACTGGCTTGCCAGCTTGCCGATCGTGGTGGTTTTGCCCGACCCGTTCACACCCACGACCAACACCACCTGCGGGCGTTTGGGGTAGATGGGCAGGGGTTTGGCAACCGGCTCCATCACGCGGGCGACCTCCTGTGCCAGCAGTTGTTTGATTTCCTGCGTCGAGAGTTTGCGGCCAAAGCGCCCCTCGGCCATATTTGAGGTGACGCGCAGAGCGGTGTCGACACCCATGTCCGAGGCGATCAGCAACTCTTCGAGCTGCTCCAGCATG
Organism: Ruegeria sp.; assembly: GCF_965221235.1. Lineage (GTDB taxonomy): Bacteria > Pseudomonadota > Alphaproteobacteria > Rhodobacterales > Rhodobacteraceae > Ruegeria. Next base: position 362,160 of record NZ_CBDCRS010000004.1, on the reverse strand, counting down.
TCGTCGTCCAGCGTGCGGCGGACAGCGGTTTTAGCTTCGCTGCGACCGAACAGACGACCCAGAACACCCTTGGAAGGCGCTGCCTCGGGCGGGGGCGGGGCAGGGGTCGGGTCGACGGGCGCGGGTTCAGGTACCTCGACCGGTTGCGGTGCTGGTGCAGGTTCCGGCACTTCGGGGACTGGTTGTGGGATTTCCGGGACCGGTTCAGGCTGCGGCTCAGGGTCCGGGATGATAGGATCCGGCGCGGTCGTTTCCTCTCCACCGTCCTCGACGATCGCCTCAAGCCCCTGTTCGAGGCGGGACGAGGATTTGAACAGCTTGTCCTTGAGCTTTGAGAAAAACGCCATTTTTGGTCTCCGCAGATGTTCCCCCCACCTAATGCGGATTTGCGGCAGTTGCAAAGGGTCCGGGAGGGTCAATCGGCTGGCTGGCCCGCGTACCCCGGTTTTCAGACGGAAAGGACCAAGGCGCGGTGAAACAGGGGGTCGCCTTAGGCAAATGGTGATTGGCCGGGACCAATCGCATCTGAGAGCCTGACCCAAAAGTCTCAGGAGTTCAAAAACCCCGACCTTGTGACCGGAATTTGGCCCCAACAGACACACGGAGGCAGCGAGAACTGATGCGGGGACACTCAAAATCGGCCCGAAATCAGGGTCTCGGGGACTTTTGGGTCAGGCTCTGACAGAATGCCCCTATGCTGAGATGTCTTGCGATTCTTCTGTGTCTGCCTGCCTATTCCGCATCGGCCCAAAACGCTTTGTCCGGGGCGGATTTTGATACGTATACGCGGGGCAAAACCCTGTATTACGGCTTTCAAGGGCAGGTCTATGGGGTTGAGCGGTATCTGTCCGGTCGCCGTGTCATCTGGTCATTTCTGGACGGCAATTGCAAAGAAGGCGTCTGGTACGAACAAGGTGAGCAGATTTGTTTCATTTATGAAGACAGGTTGGACCCGCAATGCTGGGTGTTCACCCGATCAGGAAACGGCTTGATCGCGCAGTTTGAAGGCGATCCAGAGCAGACGGAACTGTATGAGGCCGAAGATATCGACGAAGAGATGGTCTGCTATGGGCCGGATGTCGGGGTCTGACCTTTAGAAGAGCGACCCCTGATCCGGCGCATCCCTTTTGGACGTCTTCTTGTTGGCCGGTTTCGAGGCGGCTTGCCCGGTGGTCAGGATGCCGTCCGCAAACTCTATCTGAAGTGAGCTGTGTTTCGCAGCCTGTTCCTTTGTCGTTAGAACCTGATCATCAGCACGCACCACAGCGTAGCCACGCTGCAACGTGGCCTTGTAGCTAAGCGTTTCGCGCAGGCGGTCGGTGGCGTCCAGTTGCTGCCGCATCCGCTCCAGCCGCGTGGTCTGGGCCGTGTTCAAACGGTCTGCGAGGCGCGAAACTGTTTGGCGTTGCACCTCGATCTCGCGTTGGATGGGGCGCAGGGACAGGCGAGAGGACAGATTTCGGACGGATTCCTGTCGGCTTGTCACCAGATTGCGCAGAGTCGAAGGGCGCAAATGGGCCGACAGTTTGGCCACTTGCAGATGGCGGTTTTGCACGCCGCGTTCCAGCGCTGGGGTCAGGCGATCTGCAATCAAATCAAGCCGTTGTCGCGGTGTGTTCAACAAGCTGTCTGGGCGCGGCAAGGCACGGGACAGGTCGCGCAGACGCTGTGACCTCCGTTGAACCGCATCCGTTGCGGCGCGGGACAGGCGCGCGCCTTGCTCGCCGGTCCATGCCAGCAACTCCATCCGCACCGGGACTGCCAGTTCGGCAGCCGCAGTCGGTGTGGGCGCGCGTTGGTCCGAGACAAAGTCGATCAACGTGGTGTCGGTTTCGTGCCCCACGGCTGAGATCAGCGGGATGTCCGATTCCGCGGCGGCGCGCGCCACGATTTCTTCGTTGAAGCCCCACAGGTCTTCGATAGATCCACCGCCTCGGGCAACGATGATCAGGTCGGGGCGAGGGAGGGCGCCTCCGGGTGTCAGTTGGTTAAAGCCCTTGATCGCGTTTGCGACTTCGGGCGCGCAATTCGATCCCTGTACGGCAACCGGCCAGATCAACACCTTGCGCGGGAAGCGATCGCGCAGGCGGTGCAGAATATCGCGGATCACCGCGCCCGACGGGGACGTCGCAACGCCGATGATCTGCGGCAGGTAGGGCAGCGGTTTCTTTCGTTCGGGTGCGAACAGCCCTTCAGCTTCAAGCTGTTTCTTGCGCTTTTCCAGCAGGGCCATCAGCGCGCCTTGCCCGGCGACGGCAACCTCATCGACGTTCAGATTGTATTTCGACTGCGCACCGAATGCGGTCAGACGGCCGGTAACGACAACCTCAAGCCCTTCTTCCGGCACAACGGACAATCCCGAAATCTGACCTTTCCAGGTAGTGCAGGCCAGAACGTTCCGGTCGTCCTTGATGTCGTAATACAGATGACCCGAGCGCGCCTTGAACACGCGCCCGACCTCGCCACGCACACGGATTCGTCCGAATGTGCCTTCGAGCGTCCGCTTCACCTCGCCCGAGATGTCCGAGACGGTGTATTCAGGGGTGTTTTGACCGGGAATGGGGTCGTCTAGCAGGTCGGACATTTCAGCGCCTTGTGTCAAATGCCCGGCCAGCTTAGAACGCCCCGCAAGCGAGGCCAAGCAGATCGGAGTGCATTCATGAATATCCTCATTCTCGGCAGTGGTGGGCGGGAACACAGTCTGGCCTGGGCGGTATTGCAGAACCCCAAATGCGACCGGCTGATCGTGGCTCCGGGCAACGCCGGGATCGCGCAGATTGCGGACTGCGCCGCGCTGGATATCGAAAATGGGGGCGCCGTAGTCAGCTTTGCCGAGGAAAACGCGATTGATTTCGTGATTGTTGGCCCCGAGGCCCCGCTGGCCGCCGGAGTGGCGGACCGTCTGCGCGAGGCTGGGGTGCTGGTGTTCGGGCCGTCTGCGGAAGCCGCGCAGTTGGAAGCGTCAAAAAGTTTTACCAAAGAGATTTGCGATGCGTCCGGTGCGCCGACCGCAGCCTATGCGCGGTTCACCGAAGCAGAGTTGGCCAAAGCCTACATTCGTGAACACGGCGCACCGATTGTCGTCAAGGCCGATGGTCTGGCCGCCGGTAAGGGCGTGATCGTGGCGATGAACGAGCAAACCGCATTGGACGCCATCGACGATATGTTCGGTGGCGCATTTGGCGGAGCCGGGGCGGAAGTTGTTATCGAAGAGTTCATGGACGGCGAAGAGGCCTCGCTGTTCGTGCTGTGCGATGGTGAGAACATCCTGTCCGTCGGCACCGCGCAGGACCACAAGCGTGTGGGTGAGGGCGATACCGGTCTGAATACCGGCGGTATGGGCGCGTATTCGCCTGCTCCTGTTCTGAGCGCCGAAGTCGAAGCGCGCGCAATGGACGAGATCATCAAACCCACCGTGGCCGAGATGAAACGCCGTGGCATGCCGTTTCAGGGCGTTCTCTATGCTGGGCTGATGATCAAAGACGGCCAGCCGCGTCTGGTGGAATACAACGTACGCTTTGGCGATCCCGAGTGTCAGGTTCTGATGATGCGCTTGGGCGCGCAGGCGATGGACTTGATGCATGCCGCCGCCGAGGGGCGGCTGGGCGAGGCGCGTGTGAACTGGGCGGACGATCACGCGCTGACCGTGGTGATGGCTGCCAACGGTTACCCGGGCTCCTATGAGAAAGGAACCGTCATCAAAGGTCTGGAGGGATTGCCCGAAGATAGTTCGAACATGGTTTTCCACGCCGGGACCAAGGCTGCCGACGGGCAGATTGTGGCGTCAGGGGGACGTGTTCTGAACGTCACTGCGCGTGGTGAAACACTGCAAGAGGCACGGGATCGGGCCTATGCGGCGCTTGACGGGATCGACTGGCCGCACGGGTTCTTCCGTCGCGATATCGGCTGGCGGGCGCTCTGATCCAGAAGGCTCCCGCGCCCTGACGCCGCATCAAAGATGCGACGCCAAAGACCTTGGGCCGGGCAGCCCGCTGGCGCGGGCTGCGGTTGGCTCTACTTTGGGCAGGCTAATGCCCATTTCATTGCGGATGGGGTGTAGGTCATCAGGTCTTGTTGTTTCCAACCGTCGTCGTAGCTGACACTGACAATGCGGCTCCAGTCAGCGCTGACAACAACGATTTCTCGATCCCTTCCGCATTCACGAATACCGCCGGTGATGAAGTCATCGCCGATGCGGTGGTTTGTTAGTCCGGATAGGGTTGCGATCTCGGTCAACGTGCCGTTCTGAAAGCGCCAGATACGCAGGGTTTTGGCCAGATGAGGGCGGTCGATGTAAGCAATCTCGACAAAACCATCGCCATCTAGATCAGAGGCACCGACAGGGGCGAGCCAGCGAAAACGGGTGCCAATGTGTGGCGTGGCGGCAATTTTTTCTCCGCGCGCATCGTAGATCGCCAATTGAGCGCCGGTATGGACGCTGGTTTCAACGACGATCACTTCGAATCTACCGTCGAGATCTACATCGACGAGACGGGGTGCGATGTCTTCGAAAACGCGGTCAAGTGGTAACTTAATGGTTAGAACCGAGCGCTTGTAGAGAAGAGTCGTCGCTGGCCGCTGCGAGGCATTATCGACGTTGATTTCAAGTGCCCCGTATTCAGTGTCGTCCCCAAGAACACCATGGGCATACCGGATAGTCGGTTCGGTAAATCGCGCAGATGTTATGGTGTCTGCGACGCTGGCGTTGCTCCGGCCTGCCACAGGCTAAACGCCATCAGCGCGCCGCGTACCCGACGGTGCCAGAGGCGGTCGGGTAGGCGCGGCGCTTTGGAATGCATCAGATCTGCTTTTCGGGCATCTGCACGACGAGACCGTCCAGCTCATCCGTGACCTTAATCTGGCAGGTCAGGCGCGAGCGGGCAGGGTCGGGCTCAAAGGCAAAGTCCAGCATGTCCTCTTCCATGTCGTCTTTGGCCGGAACCTTCTCGACCCAGTCGGGGTGGAGGTAAACATGGCAGGTCGAGCAGGCGCAGGCGCCGCCGCAATCGGCTTCGATGCCGGGAATGTTGTTGTCACGGGCCCCTTCCATGACGGTCAGTCCGTTGGCGACTTCGACAGTATGTTCGGTACCGCCATGCTCGACATAGGTGATCTTTGCCATTGCGTGCGTCTTCCTTCTTCGATTGTCGGATTCTTCCTTAGTGGAGGCATTTAGGTCTTTCCACCCTCATTTGCGACTCCTCACGCCGCGTCTGGACTTTCTCTCTATATGTTCTATCTTTGTTCTCATGATCGTTGCCCCCATTCGACCCGCTTTGCAAAACAGAGACTGGCCGCGCCCGCCTTCCTGTCTGCCGGCCAACCGGCTGGACGATCCGCCCGAGGGCGCGCGCGTGACGGTGGCCGGGCTGGTGATCCTGCGGCAGAGGCCGGGAACGGCCAAGGGCGTAATCTTTGTGACGCTCGAGGATGAGACCGGCATCGTGAACGTGGTGGTCTGGCGCAAGATTTACGAGCAATTCCGCCGGGCCGTGATTTCAGGGCGTCTGTTGCGGGTGACGGGGCGGATGCAGCGGGCGCATTCGGTGACCCACGTGATCGCGGAAGAGATCGAGGATATCTCAACCATGCTGGACGTGCTGGTGCAGGGGCAGGGATAAGCCTCTAGCGGCAGACAGAACCGCTGCTGCGGCGTGCGGTATCAAAATGGAAATGCCCTTTGTGAAACCGATCCGCCTCGGGGCCGAGCACGGTGCCGAACAGGCCGCAGGCACCTGCGTGGAGCTCTCGCATAACCTCGTTTGAGTCTTCGTTGACCCAGCCATCAAGAACGGTGATCACGGTGCCATCCATCAATATGAAGGAGGAGATATCAAGCGCACGACCGCGGGCATGCTCCGAAATCCGCGCGCGCGGCTGATTGTTCTGGGTCTTGCACGCATAGTGACCCGCCAGACGCAATCCCTTAAGGCCGCCGCCCTGATCCGCAAAGGCCGGTTTGGCTGTGTTCTCAAGCCATGTTTTCAACGTAATGGCCGTTTCGCAATCCATCAGCGCCAGCTGGCTGAGAAACACGTCAGATACCATGCGAACGCTCACGGGCTCGGCGATGCCGCATCCCGGGTATTTCCCTTTCAAAGGCTTGCGGGTTTCGCCGATAATGGTCCAGTCGCCACACACCGCGCCACGCGTACGCATGCGTTCGCGCCCAATTTCGATCTGGTCAAACTTGCAGGGCCGCACCCGTGGCCTCGGGGATATTGTCAGGTCGCGGCCGGACGGGGTGCTGATGTCTTCGTCGTCAATGAGCACATCCAACTCAAGCGACGGCCCATACGCCACCAATTCGTGGGCCAGCGCGGGCTCTTCGCAATCCGGTGCGGCAGCTGCCACCCCGGTACATAGAACAAACAAAGGGGCCAATACTCGCATAAATCAACTCGTTCCCTAGAAGGCCCGGATGTTTGCAACCTACCTGATCCGGGCGCGCCACACGGGTCTTCGCAATGGTTTTTCCTGTTCAAAATCAGAGTATAGCAGGAAATGCCCGCCGCATGAACAAATTGCTCTGCGCCCGGCGGCCCTGATGTTCCAGCGCAAATCGGGGTGCCGCGCAACCGTGCGGTCAATTCTATACCGTCAAGATTTCGCCAAAGTTGAATGTATTCTGAGGATGTGATTCAAAGGTATTATTTTATGCAAAACAAATATTTGTACCGCATCTATCGTTTGCGGCCACGGTACACGACGCTTCTTGAAACGAGGGGCGAAAAGGATTCGAATTGAAGATTCTTCACTACAAGGATCTTCAGGATGTTCGGATTTCTCCTCACCCCTCTGATGACAACGCTAAGCCCACATTTTGATCTGAGCAAGACGCGATTGGAGACCCTGGCCATAATGCTGATTGGTCTGGCAAACGGTCGAACTGTGAACCTTGGTCATCTGGCGAGTCAGTTCCCCGGCAGCGCTCTTCATGCATCGAGTTATCGCCGCCTTCAGCGCTTCTTCCAGCATGTTCGATTGGATGGAGATGTGGTTGCGCGGTTGATTATCTGCCTGCTTGATCTGAAGGGTCCAAAGCTCCTTGCGCTGGACCGGACCAACTGGAAGTTGGGCAAGACCGATATCAACTTTCTGGTTCTGGCGATCGTGACACGCCGCTTCAAGGTGCCTCTGATGTGGTCGCTTCTGGGTAACAGCGGTAATAGCTCAACGCGGCAACGCAAGAAGTTGATCCGACGATATCTTCGAGTGTTCGGGGCATCTTCCATTGAGGCTCTGCTGGCAGACCGGGAGTTCATTGGGGATAAGTGGTTGGATTTTCTCGCTGAAAACAACGTTCCATTCGTCGTCCGCTTACGCGAAAACATGCACATCCACACCGAAGACGGACGCCGGTTCCAGTTGCGTTCGCTGCTGCGCAAACGCCGCAAGGGCCAATGGAAAGGCTGGCTGGGCGGCATGGCGCACACGCCCAAGAACCTATTTCGCTTTCAGGGGAAACGGATCAAAGGTGGCGAGTTGATTTGGGTCGCAACAAACATCGACGCCCCAAAAAACCCACTCAAACTCTATCGCAAAAGGTGGGGCATTGAATGCCTCTTCGCAGATGCCAAAACTCGTGGCTTCAATATCGAAGACACTCACATCACCGACCCGCACAAGCTTGCGACACTCCTTACGATCGTTGCGCTGGCCATGACCTGGGCATACCGATGCGCAAGTCAGGCGATGGGCCGACAGGGGATCCCGAAAAAAGCCCACAAGCGGCGGGCAACGTCATGGTTCAGGGTCGGGTTCGACGCGCTCCGACGTTGGATCTTATATAACCCGGAAAAGGCTCTTCAGGCCTGGCGACGAACCTGCCCAAAGCGGTCGCTTTCAAGCCCCAAAATGGAGCGCGTTTGGCCATGAGTCGTGTACCATGGTTTGCGGCGATTGATCTTTGCCAGTCTGATCCTCCTGTTCCTGCCCTGGGCAATTGGCCTGCACCTGTTCGGATCATCCACATTGCTTGAGGGGACGACGGCATTTGTCAGCGTCGCATTGAGCTGCGTCTTCGTTATTCTGGCGCTTGTTCTGATGTACCCGCGTGTCTGGTGGGAGACAGTCACCACCGCGCTGGTGTTCGGCGTGGTGCTGATGTTTATGCCAGTTCTGGAAATGGTGCCTGAATTGGCACCTGTTGAAAATCGCGAAAAGGTCTCGGTTTTCGTCATATTCGCAACGCTCTTCGGAGGGTTCTTCCTCTGGCTTGGCCTGAACTGGCTGCCCGGCATTTTGATGGAAATTCCATTGGGATTGCGCGAATGGAGGTCACGCGTCCATTATGACATGCCCGCAGATCAGGCGTTTCAGGTTCTGAAAACATCCCCGGACAGCGATGATGGGAAGTACAAAACCGGACCGGTTGGTAAGGATGGACTGTTTACGGTTTCTCTGAGCATAAACTCAGTGAATCCGGATACCTGGGACCCTGAGGCCGAAGATGTGCTGTACAAGTGCAAGATCGAACACGAAGGCCCGTCTCAACAGGTGACCTCAAACTTCTATATGATTGAGGACGAAGCGAATGTGGACGTTGAACGCCTGACCGTTCGGGCCTCTGGACAGGGTGCAGTTTGCGAGACGCAGGCGATCAGAAGCCGCCGAAACCTGTACGAAGACTTAGGCTTTTGGTTGCAGGATTATGGCGCAGATCATCTGTACGGTAGGTTGCTCATGTCAGAGGGGCGCCCTTCGGTCGCTTTGGTCGACTTGCCTTACGTCTCGCCGCTATTCGGGTTGGCACGGTTTTTTGAGCAATTCAACGATGACCCACCCAGCCCCAAGGGTGGGAAAGTCTAGGGGCACGCGACGGCAGTTTTATCGCTTGAACAAATTGCTCTGCGCCTGCTTGCCCCGGTTGTCTGACCGCAGTTCGGCATGCAGGGCGCGACCGGCCTGAACCGCGGGGCGGGCGCTGACCGTTTCCAGCCAGCGGGCAAAGTGGGGCTTGTCTTCCAGCGTTTGCTGCTGACCCTCCCAAAGGCTGGCCCAGCCCCAGATCGAGATGTCGGCGATCGAATAGAAATCTCCGGCGACAAATTCGTTTTCTGCCAGCCGCCGATCCAAAACGCCGTACAGGCGCGCCACTTCGGTGCGGTAGCGATCCTTGGGATAGGGCAGGTCCTGCGGAGGCTCCATAAAGGGCGCGTATTTCAGGAAGTGATGCGCCTGACCAGCCATCGGGCCAACGCCGCCCATCTGCCACATCAGCCATTCTTCGACTGCAATCCGGTCCCGCTCGGTCTGGCCATAGAACTGCCCGGTCTTGCGCGCCAGATACATAAGGATCGCGCCGCTTTCAAAGACCGAAACGGGCGCGCCGTCCGGCCCATCGGGGTCCACGATGGCAGGCATCCGGTTGTTGGGCGAGATATCAAGAAACGCGGGGTCGAACTGATCGCCCTTGCCAATATTGATCAGATGGGTCGTGTAGGGCAGCCCCATCTCTTCCAGCGCGATAGAGGCCTTCCAGCCGTTTGGCGTGGGCCAGAAATACAGGTCGATCATGATGTCTCCTCAGGTTGAAAGGATCATGAGGGTTTCTGTGCAAACGGCAAGAGGGCTTGCGGACGGGGCAGGGCAAATAGCCGTGACCATCCGCGCGGCGTGATTACAGAACCGTGACGATGCATCAGTTGGGGTTGACGTGTGCGATGGTGCGGCGTAAGGCCAACCCTACTACGTGGCGATTTGTTACCGGATTGCGGGCCACGCTAAACACATCCGCTAAAAGGTCAGGATGAAAGGCCCCTTTCGCTTGACCGCGTCTGGGGTTTTTTTGATGCCCTTGCCAGACAAGGGTCGAGAGGAATGACATGAGCGAGAGCTGGAACAAACGCACCCAAGCCGTCCATGGCGGCATCCGTCGCAGCCAATATAACGAGGTCAGCGAGGCAATCTACCTGACCCAGGGCTTTGTCTACGAAAACGCCGAACAGGCCGAGGCGCGCTTTTTGGAATGCGGCCCGGATGAGTTCATCTATGCCCGTTACGGCAACCCAACCGTGTCGATTTTTGAGCAGCGTATTGCAATGCTTGAAGGCGGTGAAGATGCGTTCGCCACGGCGTCAGGGATGGCAGCCGTCAATGGTGCGCTGACCTCGATGCTGAAGGCGGGCGATCATATCGTGTCAGCCAAGGCTCTGTTTGGGTCCTGCCTTTATATCGTCGAGAACATCCTAACCCGGTTCGGTGTCGAAGTGACCTTTGTCGACGGCACCGATCTGGAGCAATGGAAAGCCGCGATCCGTCCCGACACCAAGGCGGTGTTCTTTGAGTCCATGTCGAACCCGACGCTTGAGGTGATCGACATCTCAGCAGTTGCGAAACTGGCCCATGAGGTCGGGGCGCTGGTGGTCGTGGACAACGTCTTTTCCACCCCGGTCTTCTCGCGCGCGATCGAGCAGGGCGCCGATGTGGTGATCTATTCCGCGACCAAACATATTGACGGGCAGGGCCGCGCGCTGGGTGGTGTCATCATCGGCACGAAAGAGTTCATTCGCGGCACGGTCGAGCCATACATGAAACACACTGGCGGCGCGCTCAGCCCGTTTAGTGCGTGGATCATGCTGAAGGGTCTGGAAACGATGGCCCTGCGTGTGAATGCACAAGCCGAGTCCGCCCAAAAAATAGCTGAGGCTCTGGAAGGTCACGCCGCATTGGAGCGGACGCTGTATCCGGGCCTCAAGACACATGCTCAGAACGCATTGGTCCAGTCGCAGTTGGGCGGTAAGGGCGGCACGGTTCTGTCGCTGGATATCAAGGGCGGGAAAGAGGCGGCGTTTGCCTTCCTCAACGCGATGTCAATCCCGGTGATCTCGAACAATCTGGGCGATGCCAAATCGATTGCAACGCACCCGGCGACCACAACCCATCAGCGGCTGAGCGATGAGCAGAAAGACGAACTGGGGATCACCCCCGGCCTGATCCGTCTGTCCGTCGGTCTTGAAGACGCCGGTGACCTGCTTGCCGATATTAAGCACGCATTGGACGTTTCTCAGCGCTAATTTCGCCCTATATCCTGCTAATCCCGGGTGAATACTGCCCGAATGGGGCGTAAATACTGCGTGTCGTACGGAAATTCATCCGGGCTGTGTTTTGGTGCGTATACGGATAAACTGGAAAACGCGCCAAAGCTGTATATAGTCCGGCGACCAACTGAGGAGCTACGATCAATGAATGTGCACCCCCGTGAAATTGATGATGCGCCAGACAGTGATGAGGCCGCCGCCGCGCTGAAGACCCTGCGCAAATGGGCAGAAAATGCGACCGAGGCTGAGATCAGCCAACTTGACCCGGCCGTTGCACGTCTGGTTCCCGGATTGGTGCCTGTGAATTACCCGTCGCTTTCGCGCGAGTATCCCGAGGGGTTTACCGTAGACAGCGCTTATCGCGCGTCCTTGCCTGACCTTCAGAATGGCCCGTCCAGTCTGATTCAGGGGGCAAAGCAACAGATTCAGCACGTTGGCATCTCGAATTTCCGCCTGCCGATCCGGTTTCACCGAAAGCACGGCGAGGACCTGACGCTGGAAACATCTGTCACCGGCACAGTTAGCCTTGATGCGGAAAAGAAGGGCATCAACATGTCCCGCATCATGCGCTCGTTCTACAAACATGCCGAGCGTACGTTCAGCTTTGAGGTCATGGAGGCCGCGCTAAACGACTACATGACCGATCTGGACAGCTTTGACGCGCGAATTCAGATGCGGTTCTCTTATCCGGATCGGGTGAAGAGCCTGCGTTCGGGGCTGGAGGGGTATCAGTATTACGATATCGCGCTGGAACTGGTGGAACGGAACGGTGTTCGTCAGAAGATCATGCATCTGGACTACGTCTATTCGTCGACCTGCCCATGTTCGCTGGAACTGAGTGAACATGCCCGGTCGACGCGCGGGCAACTGGCTACGCCGCATTCGCAGCGATCGGTCGCGCGCATTTCGGTTGTTGTGGATTGCGACGCAGATTGCCTGTGGTTCGAGGATCTGATCGGGCTATGTCGACGCGCGGTCCCGACCGAGACGCAGGTGATGGTCAAGCGTGAGGACGAGCAGGCCTTTGCCGAACTAAACGCCGCCAACCCGATCTTTGTCGAAGACGCTGCGCGCCTGTTCTGTGCCGAGCTTCTGGCAGATCATCATGTCGGCGACTTCCGTGTCATCGCCAGCCATCAGGAAAGCCTGCACAGCCATGATGCGGTCTCGGTACTGACCGAAGGCCCGACCTTTGTTTCGTCCAGTCTGGACCCGCGCTTGTTTTCGACTTTTTTCCACGTCGGATGACTAAAAAAGGGGCGCGTAAGGTCTCAAAGTAATCCTTTAGGCGAAAAATTGCCGCAGCGCAGCGGAAATGCTGCGCCAGCACTGTGTTTCGCGTTAGAGTGGCGGCGTATGCAGCCGTGGTGTGCGTGATCATGCCACTCTGAAAGGAAGCCGAGACGTGCGACGCCCCGGAACTTCAGGCCGAAACACACTGCCCGAGCGATCAGGGCGGTGCGGGGCCGTTCTTTCCCATGACAGCTGCATCGCTTTCACAGGAGAAATGACGAATGAATCCGATGACCCAACCGCTGGAATTTCAGGCGGCGGCTATTCGTATGGCCGGCTACGCGGTTAGCAACCAGCTGAAGATCATGCAAATTTTTGCCAACTCGGCGATGGAGCTGCCGTTCGTTTCGGTACATGCGCTGCACGCATCCTCTTCGGTTCCGGCACCGGCGAAACCGAAGCCACAATTCAAGTCGAAAGCGGCTGCTGCCAAGCCCGTGGCCAAGGCCAAATCGGCCCCCAAGCCCAGGGCCAAACCGGCCGTTCGGGCCAAGGCTGTCGCCGCACCCAAGGCCGAATCGCCGAAGCCCGCAGTTGCCAAACCGGCCACTGCTCCTGCGAAAGCAGCGGCAAAGCCTGCTGTGCGCGCGCGTCCAGCAGCAACAACCGCCAAACCTGTGCCCAAGGTAGAACCCAAGCCTCAAGCGGCCAAACCTGCAGTGGCGAAGGCCCCGGCGAAAGCTGCACCGCCCAAACCCGCAGCGTCCAAGGCTGAGGCGCAGACCGCGTCCAAACCGGCCGCGCGGACCAAGGCGGCAAACGCGCCTGCAAAACCCGCAGCACCAAAAGCGGTCGCCAAACAACCTGCGCCAAAGGTGGAACCAGCGAATCCCGTTGTCCCGAAAGCGGCCGCTGCCACGGCTGTTGCCTCGGCGACGCCATTTGAGGCAAAGGTGGACGCAAAGCCTGTTGAAACCAAGGTTGAACCGACAAAGGCTGCCGCCCCGCAGCGCCGGACGCGCGCGCCGTCAAAACCGCCCGCGATGCCCACACCTGCCAGCAAATCGGACGGCTAAACGGGACATGCGCTTGACACAGTCGTGCAGGCGCGCCAACGCTGCGCCTCATGACGGATATGCGCCCGGTTGGATATGTGATTGGCCTGTTGGTCGCCATTCTTGGGGCGACCATGATGCTGCCCATGCTTGCGGATCTCATCGAAGGGCGCGGCGAATGGCATGTATTTCTGGAAAGCGGCATTATTACTATTCTGACCGGAGTGGTTCTGGCAATCAGCTGCTCGAACGGGGTGGGTGAGGGGCTGACGATCCGTCAGACCTTTTTGCTGACCACTGGCGTTTGGGTGGCGCTGCCGTTCTTTGGCGCCATCCCCTTTCTGTTCGGCGAGACCGAACTGCGTTTTGTTGATGCGTATTTCGAGGCGATGTCGGGCCTGACCACCACGGGATCGACCGTGATCTCTGGGCTAGATGAGCTGCCACAGGGGCTGCTGCTGTGGCGCGGATTGCTGCAATGGCTGGGCGGTATCGGCATCATCGTTGTCGCCATGGTGTTTCTGCCTGAACTTCGGGTCGGGGGGATGCAAATCTTCCGCTCGGAAGGCTTCGAAACCATGGGGAAAATCCTGCCGCGCGCGCAAGAGATCGCGGGCCAGATTTCCCTGATCTACGTCTTTCTGACCTTTGTTTGCGCGTTGGTCTATGCCGGTCTGGGGATGGGGTTCTTTGATGCCGTTGTCCATGCGATGACCACGATCGCCACAGGTGGATTTGCCAATTACGACAGCTCTTTCGCGCGGTTCTCGGGTCCGACTGAATATGCCGCTGCCGTCTTCATGATCCTCGCGGCGCTGCCCTTTGTACGGTATGTCCAGTTTGCCAATGGCAACACGAATTCTCTTTGGCAGGACAGCCAGATAAAGACCTTTCTTGCGACAATTCTGGTGCTGGTCGTGGTTATGGCGGTGTTCCTGACCTCGGTCTTTCCGCACCATTGGGAACAGGCCTTCCGCGAGTCGCTGTTCAACATCACCTCGATCATTTCAGGCACCGGATATGCGAGCGTCGATTACATGGGCTGGGGCAGTTTCCCGGTCATGCTGTTTTTCTTGATTGGCCTGATTGGGGGCTGCGCGGGCTCGACCGCCTGTTCGATCAAGATCTTCCGCTATCAGTTGCTGTTCGCTTCGATCAAAACCCAGATCCGCCGCATCCGCTCACCGCATGGCGTGTTCAAGCCACAATACGGCGGGCGTACGATTGGGACGGACGTTCTGACCTCGGTGATGAGTTTCTTCATGTTCTTCGTTCTGTCTCTGGGCGTACTGGCCTGGGCACTGGCGTTGACGGGGTTGGACTTTATAACTTCGGTCTCCGGGGCCGCCACGGCACTGGCCAATGTGGGGCCCGGTCTGGGCGACCAAATCGGCCCGGCAGGGAATTTCGCGGGGCTGAACGATACGGCCAAATGGTTGCTATCCGTCGGCATGTTGGTTGGGCGGCTTGAACTGCTCGCCGTATACGCCCTGTTTACTGTCCAATTCTGGAGAAGCTGATGAAACGACCTCTGGGTGCTCAGATTTCACATATGCTGAAAGATCGCGGCGTTGACGTGATTTTCGGCATACCCGGCGTGCATAATCAGGAAATGTATCGCGGCATCGAAGAGGCAGAGATCACCCATGTATTGGCCCGGCACGAACAGGGGGCGGGGTTCATGGCCGATGGCTATGCCCGGGCGACCGGCAAGCCAGGCGTGGCCTATGTGATCACCGGGCCGGGGCTGTGCAACATCATGACACCGATGGGGCAGGCCTATGCAGACTCGGTGCCGATGCTGGTGATGTCTTCCTGTCTGGATGAATCGCAGACGATGCAGGGGCAGTTGCACCAGATGAAAGACCAGCGCGGGGCCGCTGAAACCGTGGCTGATTGGTCGCGCGAGGCGAAGACAGCGCAGGCAGCCTATGGGCTGGTTGAGCGCGCCTTCGAAGACTTCGCGCTTTCGCGCCCGCGGCCCAAGCATATTCAGGTGCCGATTGCACAGCTTGAGGCGAATGCCGAACCGGCGCCGTTTCCCAATCAGGCGGCGCTGCGGACCAAGGCATTGCCGCCGGATGTTGCGCCAGTGGTTTCGCTGCTGAATATTGCGCGCAGGCCGCTTTTCATTCTTGGCGGCGGGGCGCGGTCGAATGCGTGGCGGCAAATTCTGACTCAGTTGGGGGCCGCCTGTTTCACCACGTTTGCTGGGCGCGGCATGGCCGGGCTAAACTATGCGCTGGACTTTGGTGCCAACCTTTCACGACCGGGCAGCGCTGATGTGATCGGTTCCGCTGACCTTGTCGTGGCGGTGGGCGCCGAACTGGGCGAGGTCGATCTGTGGCGTGAAACGCTGGGCCACTCCGCACATCTGGTGCGCGTCGATATTGACCCCAACGTTCTGTCCGATCACCACCGCGCAGGGATCAAATTGCAGGCAGATGGTGAGAGTTTCGCCAATGCGCTTTGGGCTGCAATTGACGATATCAAACCCGCAACCTGCTGGACCAGGGAAGAAGTGGCTGAGGCCCGTCGCGCGTGGCGCGCGGAAATTGATGCCGAACGCCCCGGTATCATTCCTGTGTTGGACGCGTTGCGCGATACCATGCCCGCCGAGACGATGATCTATTCCGACATGACCCAGATCGCCTATGTCGCGAAAGAGGTTTGGGACATGGCCTATCCCTACCACTGGCACCACCCGACCGGGTTTGGCACGCTGGGATATGGCCTGCCCGCCGGAATAGGCGGAGCTGTTGCCCGCAGGGGCAAGCCAACGGCCGTGATCGCAGGCGACTACGGCTTTCACTACACCATGATGGAACTAGGCGTCGCGGTTGAGCTGGGCCTGTCACTGCCGATCATCCTTTGGGATAATGATAAACTGAAAGAGATCGAAGACAGCATGGTCCGCGGGCAAATCGCGCCCAATTCTGTGGTCGCTCACAATCCTGACTTCTGCAAACTGGCTGAGGCGTTTGGCGCTCTATCCGCTGCCCCGTCCAATCTTCAAGAGATGCAGGTGGCTGTACGAGCGGCCTTTGATGCACCGGTTCCAACCCTGATCCATGTGACGCCGGACATTGTTAAATGAAAAACGCCGCCCAATGAGGCGGCGTTTTAGATTATTTAGATCAGTCCCAGCAATGAACCAGCACGGTCATCCCGTTGGCCCTGCGGCTGAGCTCGTTGGGTGAAATTTCAGCGGTCGCCTGACCGGGCTGACCGGACACGCCCGCTTTTTCAAGAACCGTGTTCAGCCGATCGACCGTGGCCGCAAGGCTGACCGAGGCGGGCAGGGTGCGCCCCTCGGATGGGGTGGGCAGCAACATGCCAACAACCTGACCTGCATCATCAAAAACAGGCCCGCCCGCGTCACCCGGCTGGGCCGCTAACGTCAGGCGCTTTACGCCGTCTTCTCCGTTCAAGCCACGGACGTCGGAAACCTCGCCAAAGGTCAGCGTGGGCGCGCCCAGTGCGCCCTCATACGAGAAGCCGGACACTGCAACCTCGGACTGGATGCGGGGGCGATCCGCACTGAACTCGGCGATGCTGATCGGGGCGAGAGTGCGGTTGGGGCGCAGAACCGCCACGCCCAGATCGGTATCGGCCCATGCGACCTGCACCTCCTGATCGTCGTTCAGAGTGATCCGGGTGCAGCTGTCGGTGGCCTCGGACACAGTCAGGATCGTGCCGTTTGCATCGGCGTAAAAGCCCGAGCGGGACAGGCGCGGCTTGCGGATCTGCAAACCGGATACAAGGTCGATCCGCTGCTCGGCACTCGAACCAGCACCGGCGTCCAATACGGCGTCATTGGTCGAAAAACTGGCTTTGATTGCGGCCAGAACCCGTGCCCGGCGCGCCTCATCACCCTCGGGCCAGACCAGCGTAAAGCCTTTGATCTGTCCATCCTTCAGCGCTGCCTGCGTGTAAGACACGATGCCGTTGCCGCGCCCTTCCAGAGCAAAGCGGTCGCCGCGCAGCTCACGTGAGCCGCCCAGGGGGACGATCTCAAGCGACTGCATCACGTCGTACAGAGCGCGCAGGGTGGCCCTGTTGCCTTCTTGACTGATCAACAGGGCTTTAGCTCCCAGTTCGGTTGTGCTGTCGAAATGCACAAACGGGGCCTCGTACCGGTCAAAGCCTATGACGCCCAGCGGCAGGTCGAGGTCAATGCCCGCCTGTGGGTCCGAATGCCGTGCCATGCCGACGCTGATCAGCGGCGCGTTATAGTCGTCCATCAGCGCCTTGCGCTGCGCCGTGGTCAGAACACCGGTGGCCTCAAAGCCATTAAACCGCTGCCAGTCGCCCATCGAACGGCGCGTTCCCTGACCAAAAGCACCGTCAATCGTGGCGTTATAGAACCCTGCGGCCTGAAGCGCGGTTTGCAGGTCGCGACGTTCTTGCCCTGTCAGTTGGCGTTCCGATTGCAGCGCTTGCGCACGCGTTTCATCAGACGGCTCGGGTGTCAGGCCGGATACCGCGGGATCGGACTGGGGCGTGTTTTCGACCGGCGGCGTCACAACACCCCGGTTCAGGATGTTGGCCCCGACCGGCCAGAACTGCTGCCCCAGCGCGCTGGAAAATGCGATGAAACTGTCCGCAGGGATTTGCCCCTCGGCCCGGTAGACGCGCAGAACCTGTTGAGCGTCGTTGCGCAAATAAGGCCCGATAACAATGGCATACCAGCCTGAGTTCAGGCGAAACCCGTTTACATCGGGCAGGGTGTTTGCATAGGCCTGTGCCCGGTCCTGTGCTTCGCGCAATGTGGGTTGCGCCTCGACCTGAACCCAAACGCCTTCGCCTTGCTGCGCGAAAACGGCGCGCGTTCCGAAGAGAAATAGAAACAAAATTGCAGTGAATATGCGTGTCATTGTCTGCCCGTGTTTGCAGTGTTTTGGCTTTGCCGTAGGTTACGCGATTTGGGGGTGGGAACGCCATGCTTGGAATACGGGGAATTTCCAGTGTGGCGGCGCAGTGACAGCGTCGGGGCAATGGCCCGTTGACGCCCCTTGGCCCCTTGCATAGGAAGGGCAAAACCGACCGGAACCGGGCGCAGATGTGCCCAAAGGGAATGTCATGACCGAACCGTCCAATGCACCTCGTTCTTTTCAGGAAATTATCCTGCGGCTTCAGACCTATTGGGCGTCAAACGGCTGCGCCATTTTGCAACCCTATGACATGGAAGTGGGCGCGGGTACGTTCCACCCGGCAACCACTCTGCGTGCTTTGGGATCAAAAGCGTGGGCCGCGGCCTATGTGCAGCCCTCGCGCCGCCCGACCGATGGACGTTATGGTGAGAACCCGAACCGGTTGCAGCACTATTATCAGTATCAGGTGCTGATCAAACCCAGCCCGCCGGACCTGCAAGAGCTGTATCTGGGCAGCCTCGAAGCGATCGGCATCGACATGGAACTGCATGACATCCGCTTTGTTGAGGATGACTGGGAAAGCCCGACGCTGGGCGCTTGGGGTCTGGGCTGGGAGGTTTGGTGCGACGGGATGGAAGTCAGCCAGTTCACCTATTTCCAACAGGTCGGCGGCCATGATTGCGCGCCGGTCTCAGGCGAGCTGACCTATGGATTGGAGCGTTTGGCGATGTACGTTCTTGGCATTGACCACGTGATGGACATGCCGTTCAACGACCCTCAGTCGCCAAGCCCGCTGACCTATGGCGACATCTTCAAACAGACTGAGGAAGAATACGCCCGATGGAACTTTGACGTGGCGAACACCGAAGTTCTGTTGCGCCATTTCGAAGAGGCGGAGGCCGAGTGCGCCGCCATTCTGACGCAGGAACATGATGATCCGAAAACCGGCAAGCGTATTGTCATGGCGCATCCTGCTTATGATCAGTGCATCAAGGCCAGCCATGTGTTCAACCTGCTGGACGCGCGCGGCGTGATCTCAGTGACGGAACGGCAGGCCTACATCGGTCGCGTGCGGGCGCTGGCCAAACAATGCGCCGATGCGTTCCTGTTGACCGAGGCCGCCGGGTTCGAGGCCTGATGGGGCGCTTACGCCAATCCGGGCAGCAGCACTTTCAGGCCATCAGCGATCATGCTGATCGCGATGGCCGACAGGATCATGCCCATGAAACGGCTCATGATCACGCGGGCGTTCTCGGAAAGGCGTTTGGACAAAGCCGAGGCGTTCCAGAAGGTGATAAACAGCAGGAACAGAACGGCCAGAAACACGCCAGCATAGATGATCGCATCTATTGGCTTGGAGATATGGTGCGCATACAGGATCAGCGTCGTGATCGTGCCGGGACCAACAAGAATTGGAAAGGCCAGTGGGTAGAAGGCGACCGTAGCGGGCTCGGGATAGGCTTGTTTTTCACCCTCGGTCCCGTGATGCGAGGTGCTTTCGGTGCCGCTCAGCATGTTCAGACCGATCATCAGAACGACCAGACCACCCGCGACGCGCAAATCGTCCACGCTGATACCGAACAGGCCCAGGGTTTGGTTACCAATGGCCGCGAAGGCTCCGCCAAGGATCAGGCAATAGGTCGCCGTTTTGGCCGCGACTTTGCGCTGGTCTTCGGGCGTCAGGCCGTCAGTGACGCTCAGGAATACGGGCAGGTTGGTGATCGGGTTCATGATCGCAAACAGCGCGCCAAAGAACCCAACAGCAAGGGTCATGTCCATTCCAAAAACCTCGTTCCAACCTGTATCGGTCTGGAAACTGGCCTATTTTCTGTAAAGTTGAAAGAGGCCGTATGATCATGGTGTTCGAAAGATGACCGGAAAACTGCTTGCAATCATCCTTCTAGTTTCGGCGGCTCTGGCCGGGGCCGGTATGTATTATCTTCAGGTCTACGGGTTTTATTATGAGGTCGCCGCCCAGCCCGGCGAGGATGTGGTCTTGCTGACGAACGGCACGGAAACCCCACAACCCATCGCGTATACGTCGTTTCAGGCGATTGATGCCGACAGCTCTCCGATCCGCTACCGCGCCTGCTTCGAAACTGATCTGACGGAAGAAGACCTCGCGGCGTTTCAGCGGGTGGAAAACTCAGAGCCTTTGACCGCGCCGGGGTGGTTCGATTGCTATGACGCGATCGCTATTGCGGATGCCCTGAAATCCGGGCGGGCGCAGGCCTTTATGGGGACGAAGAACATCCATTATGGCGTTGATCGCATTGTCGCCGTTACATCCGATGGCAAAGGCTATGTCTGGCATGCGCTGAACAATTGCGGCGAAAAAGCCTATGACGGGACTGTCGTGGGCGAGGATTGCCCGCCAAGACCCGAAAATTGAGGCCGTGATATGACCGAAGGCGCGCTGCAAATCCCGGACTTTCTGACCGCAACTCTCGGGTTTGCGGTCTATCTGATCGGGGCCGAAATCAACGCGCGCGTTCCAATGCTACGCCAGTTCAATATCCCCGAGCCGGTCACGGGCGGGTTGCTGGCGTCTCTCGTCGTTCTGGCGTTGTACCTTGGGTTTGATCTGGAACTGACCTTTGGTTTGGCGACACGAGACTTTCTTCTGCTTGTGTTCTTTGCCGGGATTGGTCTGAATGCGCGGCTTTCCGATTTGATCGCGGGGGGGAAACCTCTGTTGATCCTGCTGGTGCTGACCCTTGCGACCATTCTGGCGCAAAATGTGATCGGGGCGATAGGGGCTGTGCTGTTTGGCTATCCCGCGCAGGCCGGGGTGCTGTTCGGATCGGCGGCTTTGATCGGCGGGCATGGCACGGCGATTGCCTGGGCTCCGGCGGTAGAGGATGTGACGGGATTGGCAGGGGCCACCGAACTGGGCGTGGCAGTTGCCACATTGGGTCTTGTGCTGGCCGCTTTAGTCGGGGGTCCGATCGCCCGGCTGCTGGTCGAAGGGCGCAGCCTTGCGCCTGATCGTCCGGACGAGGTCAATACGATCGGTTTGCCAGATGCGTCTGATGACAGGCTGTCGTCCATTGATCACATAACGATCATGCGTGTCCTGTTGCACCTGAATGTGGCGATTGTCCTCGGATACATGCTGTCCGAGGTGATCAGCGCCGCCGGGCTAAAGCTGCCCGTGTTCGTGCCGTGCCTGATCATGGGGATCGTCATCGCCAACGTGCGTACGGTATTGGCCCCGAAGGCTCCGCCAGTATCGCGCACGCCGTCGCTGGCCCTGATCTCGGAATTCTCGCTGGGTGCGTTTCTGGCCATGTCGCTGATGAGCCTTCAACTCTGGACCATTGCCGAGCTGGGTTTGGCCATTGCCGTAATCATGACCGCGCAAACCCTGTTTGCCGTGGCATTTGTGATTTGGGTGCTGTTCCCGGTGATGGGCGGTAATTATCGCGCCGCCGTGCTGTCCGCCGGTTTCGGCGGCTTTGCACTGGGCGCGACCCCTACCGCCATTGCCAATATGACCGCAGTAACCAAGCGATATGGCCCGTCGCCTATTGCCTTTATCGTACTCCCCCTTGTATCCGCATTCTTTGTGGATATTGCCAATGCCATCGTCATCCAGACGATTGTAAATTTCTAAGGACCGAAAATGCCCGACCTGCTGATCGAACTGTTTTCCGAGGAAATCCCCGCCCGCATGCAGACCCGTGCTGGTGAGGACCTGAAAAAGCGGATCACTGATGGTTTGGTCGAGGCCGGTCTGACCTATGCCGGGGCCGCCGCCCTGACAACGCCGCGACGCCTGACGCTGGCGGTCGAAGGCCTGCTTGCCGAAAGCCCCACGATCCGCGAGGAACGCAAGGGCCCCAAGGTCGGTGCGCCCGACAAAGCCATCGAAGGGTTTCTACGCGGTGCGGGCCTGACTCGTGACCAGTTGGAAGAGCGTGAAACGCCCAAAGGAGCCGTCTACTTCGCCACCATCGAGAAAGCCGGTCGCCCGGCGGCCGAAATCGTGGCTGAGGTGCTTGAGGCGACCATCCGCAACTTCCCATGGCCCAAGTCGATGCGCTGGGGCAGTGGGCCTATGCGCTGGGTGAGGCCTTTGCACTCGATCCTGTGTATTCTCAGCGATGAGACTGGCGCGCAGGTCGTGCCACTTGAGGTCGAAGGCATCACGTCCGGTGACACCACCGCGGGTCACCGTTTCATGGCGCCCAACCGGTTCTCGGTCACCTCTTTCGAAGACTACGCCGCGCAACTGAAACGCGCCTTTGTGGTGCTGTCACCTGAGGAACGGGCCGAGCATATCTGGAATGACGCTCAGAACATGGCCTTTGCCGCCGGTCTGGAAGTGGTTGAGGATAAGGGCCTGCTGGCCGAGGTCGCCGGTCTGGTTGAATGGCCTGTGGTGCTGATGGGGCAGATCGACGACGAATTCCTCGACCTGCCGCCCGAGGTGCTGCAAACCTCGATGAAAGAGCATCAGAAGTTCTTCTCGGTTCGCAATCCCAAAACCGGGCGTATTGAACGCTTTGTCACAGTCGCCAACCGCGAAACCGCCGACAACGGCGCGACCATTTTGGCGGGGAACCAGAAGGTTCTGTCGGCCCGTCTGGCCGATGCGAAGTTCTTCTGGGAGAATGACCTGCGCGTTGCCAAATCGGACATCTCCCAATGGACGCGCGCGCTGGAGAATGTGACCTTCCACAACCAGCTGGGTACACAGGCCGAACGGATCGACCGCATTGCCGTACTGGCCCGCGAACTGGCCCCGGTGACCGGAGCCGACGCCGATCAGGCCGAGAAAGCCGCGCGTTTGGCCAAGGCCGATCTGAGTTCTGAGATGGTCTATGAATTCCCAGAACTTCAGGGGCTTATGGGCCGCTACTACATCGAAGCAGCAGGTGAAGACACCGCCGTGGCCGCCGTTGCGCAGGATCATTACTCACCACTCGGACCTTCGGACGATGTGCCAACCGCGCCTTTGTCGGCGACTGTGGCGCTGGCTGACAAGCTGGACACGCTGACCGGTTTCTGGGCGATTGATGAAAAGCCGACCGGCTCGAAAGACCCGTTTGCGCTGCGCCGTGCAGCGTTAGGGGTCACGCGTCTGGTACTGGAAAACAACCTGCGCATGTCCTTGACCGAAGTTGCCTCCACTGCGTTGAAAGTGCTGCTGAAGCTGCCGGAATGGCAAGCGGCATTGCTGGGGGCCAAAGCCGAAGAAAAGCAAGCCGAGGGCGATGCTGAGCAAGCTGCCGCCAAGCGCGTTCACGATCTGGCGCATCAGGTCGAAGCGGCCAATGCTATTGTCGCGGCTGTTCCTGCGGATCTGCTGTCCTTCTTCCATGACCGCCTCAAGGTCTTCCTCCGCGACGAGGGTATTCGCCATGACATCATCGACGCATGTATTGCGATGGACGGAAATGACGACCTCAACCTGCTGGTCAAGCGCGCCCGTGCGCTAAACGCGGTGATCGCGACCGAGGATGGCGAGAACCTCGTGCAGGGCTTCAAACGTGCGAACAACATCCTGACGCAGGCCGAAGAGAAAGATGGGGTCGAATACTCCTATGGTGCGGATGTGAAATTCGCCGAGACCGACAGCGAACGGGCGCTGTTTGCCGCCTTGGAGCAAGCGCAGGGCGACATCGAACCAGCACTGAAGGCCGAAGATTTCCCCAAGGCGATGGCCACCATGGCGGCGCTGCGCGGCCCGGTCGATGCGTTCTTTGACGAAGTTCAGGTCAACACCGACAACGATATCCTGCGCCGCAACCGCCTGAACCTGCTCAGCCAAATCCGTCAGGTCTGTTCCAGCGTAGCGGACCTCAGCAAGATCGAAGGCTAAGCCAGATCGCCCTTGCACCACTGGTGCAGGGGCTTATGCTGCGTGCAAACCAAAAGGTGCCGCAGTGCAGAATAATCCTCATACCACGCTGATCACTCCCGAAGCGCCCGTGAACGCTCATACTCATGGCGGACGGGCGAAATGCTTACAACGTTTGGTGCGGCTGGATATGCCGGTGCCGCGGACGGTGGCGCTGTCCTTTGATGCCGTGCATCGCATTGCCGAAGGTGAGGTGCTTGATATTGCGGCCATCCTCGCGCAGTTTGACGAAACGGCGCTGCTGTGTGTGCGGCCCAGTTCCGAAGACCCCGACTGGGGCGGGCCGGGGGCGATCCTGAATATCGGGATGAACGAAGCCCGGTTTAAGGACCTGTCGGAAAAAATGGGGGCCGAGGCCGCGGCGGCGCTGTCGCTGCGCTTTGTGCAAAGCTATGCGATCCATGTGGCGCGTCTGGATGCGGATTTGTTCGACGACATAGAAGCGGACGGTCTGGATGGTCTGCGTGACAGCCTGCGCGCCTATGAGGATGAGACGGATGAGGCGTTCCCTCAGGACCGCCACGAGCAGTTGGTTGGTGTTCTGCGTTCAATGGCGCGGGCCTGGGATGGAACGTCGGCCCGGTTGCTACGTCAGGCCAAGGGGGCCCCGGCGGATGCGGGACTTGGGCTGGTAATTCAAGAGATGATTCCGGGCGTTGGGCAGGGCGAATGCGGTTCGGGCGTTCTGCAACTGGTGGACTCGACCACGGGCATGCCGCAGATCACAGGTCGGTATCTGAGCCAGAGCCAGGGGCGCGACGCACTGGGTGAGGGGGTTTCGGCCCTGTATCTGGAAAAGGATGAGCGCGGCCCGTCCCTTGAGGATGTCGCGCCTGAGGCCTTTGCCGACCTCAAGTCCCACGCGGCGTTGATGCGTGAGAAGCTGCGTGAAGAAATGCAGGTCGAATTTGTCGTACAGAATGGCAAGGTTCATATTCTGGATGGCGTTCGGGTCCAACGCAGCTCTCGCGCCGCGATGCGGATCGCGGTGCGTCTTGCCGAGGACGGGATCATCCCGTCGCAAGAGGCCGTGATGCGGATCGACCCGCATTCACTGAACGAGCTGCTGCACCGACAGGTCCATCCAGAAGCCGCGCGCGATGTTCTTACCAAAGGTATTGCCGCCAGCCCCGGGGCTGCGACTGGCAAGATCGTATTTACCGCCGCTGAAGCGCAAGCCAGCGCGGTCCGTGGCGAGCCCTGCATTCTGGTGCGTCGGGAGACCTCGCCCGAGGATGTGCGCGGGATGCATGCAGCGGTGGCCGTGCTGACCGAAAAAGGCGGCATGACCAGTCATGCGGCGGTGATTGGGCGCGGTCTCGGTCTGCCCTGTATCGTCGGTGCCTCTGAGATGCGGTTTCAGACCAAGAAAAAGATGCTGACCGCGCAGGATGGGCGCGTGTTCAAAACCGGGGATACGTTGACCATTGATGGCAGCTCGGGTCAGGTTCTGGCGGGTAAACCGGCGATGCTTGAGGCCGCGTTGGATGATTGTTTTCAAACGCTTATGGGCTGGGCGGATGAAGAACGCGACATCGCCATCCGCGCCAATGCCGACACGCCCGCAGACGCGCAGACCGCGCGCAACTTTCTGGCCGAAGGAATCGGCCTTTGCCGTACTGAACATATGTTCTTTGATCCCGGTCGCCTGATCGTCATGCGCGAGATGATTTTCGCCCAGACCTCATCCGGCCGCGCGGCTGTGTTAGAGCGACTGTTGCCGATGCAACGCGAGGATTTCGTGCAGCTCTTCCGTATTATGGAGGGGCAGCCGGTGTGTATCCGACTGTTTGACCCTCCATTGCATGAGTTCTTGCCGACCACGCGCACTGGGCAGCGCGAATTGGCCGAGGCGCTGGACCTGCCGGTATCCGATGTTGAGCGGCGCGTCGCAGCGATGTCGGAATACAACCCGATGCTGGGCCTGCGCGGCGTTCGTCTGGGTGTGACGGTTCCCGAGATATATGACATGCAGGCCCGCGCTATTTTCGAGGCAACGGTTGAAGCCAGCCGGAATGGCGCGCCTGTGGTACCTGAGGTGATGATCCCTCTGGTATCGGCTAAACGAGAGGTTGAGTTGGTCAAATCTCGCATCGACTCGGTTGCGGCAGCGGTGGCCGCTGAACAGGGGCAGGAGTTTGAATATCGACTGGGCGTCATGGTCGAAACGCCCCGCGCCTGTTTGCGGGCCGATGAGATCGCGCAACAATCCGCGTTCCTGAGTTTTGGCACCAATGACCTGACCCAGATGACCTATGGCCTGTCGCGTGACGACGCAGGCCGTTTCATGTCAGCTTATGTGCAGCAGGGTGTGTTTGTCGAAGATCCGTTTCACGTGCTGGATTCCGACGGGGTCGGCGAATTGCTAAGGCTGGGGGCCGAACGGGGCCGCCAGGCGCAACCGAATGTGACCCTTTCGGTTTGCGGCGAACACGGCGGAAACCCCGAATCAATCGCCATTTGCCGCGATCTGGGGTTCGACTATGTTTCATGCTCTCCCTTCCGGGTGCCTGTTGCTCGGCTGGCTTCCGCTCAACTGGCGATTTCGTCCAGACTTGGGGGTTGACACGGGGCTTTTCCCCTAGGATTAGTGGTTTTCAGGCAACCTCGTAGCAGAAATAACTTTCTCTACGGGCGATTTTCCACTTGCGTTTTCTTCTGATCTGGACGTCAGGACCAGACTGCGCTAAATGCCTCGTCGCGCCCGCCGGGGGAGGGATGGCGCGACAAGTGCCTGTGCGAGGTTATCTGATGCTACGATACATACTGGCTGTTGCCGCTATGGCAGCAACCACGCTGCCGAGTGTGTCTTTCGCTGAAAGGGAAGCCACCGATACTGCCGAACGTGAACTTGTTACCCGGACCGAAATGCCCGGCCAAAAGTTCCGCGACTATCTGACTCTGTTCAAGCCCCGAAAAGAGCTTGAGCCTCAAAAGATATCCTACTCGAAGGATTGGCTGGATCAACAGCCAAAAGCCAACGGGGACGAACATTTCAAATGCCTGGCCGAGGCGCTGTACTTTGAGGCGCGCGGAGAAAGCGTGCGTGGGCAGTTTGCTGTGGCCGAGGTCATCTTGAACCGCGTCGCAAGCAGCCGTTTTCCGGATTCGCTGTGTGGTGTGATCAAGCAGGGAACAGGCAAGAAATATCAATGCCAGTTCACGTATACCTGTGATGGCCATAAGGAAGTGATCCGCGAGAAAAAGGCTTATGAGCGCGTTTCTAAAGTTGCCCGTGCTGCCATCGACGGTATCGCGAAGGATTTGACCGAAGGCGCCACGCATTATCACACTACGGCGGTCCGCCCGTCCTGGTCGCGTGTCTACAAGGAAACTGCACGTATCGGCGTGCATATTTTCTACCGCCACAACTATCGGACGGCGAGCAACTGATTGACGCACCTGCGCTGGAACCTTGATGGCGCAGGGCGATTAATGACCTATGTTGCGGGCGAGGAGGCCCGCAATGTCGTTTTCACGTAGACTGTTTCTGCAATCCGCTGCCGCTCTTTCCGTGCTGCCCAAACTCGCGTGGGCGTCTGGCCAGGATTTGGTCGCGCAGACCGCAATGCAGCAGATCGCCCCTGACGGCTTCCCTGAAACGCCAATTTGGTCTTACGGCGGTGGCGTTCCCGGTGCCGAAATCCGGTTGTCCCAAAGCGCGCGGCTTCGACGCAAATTGGTGAACGATCTGCCTCAGCCGACAACGGTGCATTGGCATGGCATTCGGATCGACAATGCAATGGACGGCGTACCGGGCCTGACACAGGACGTCGTAGCACCCGGTGAGGCGTTTCAGTACGACTTCGTGGTCCCCGATGCCGGAACCTATTGGTATCATGCGCATAACCGCTCGGTCGAGCAGGTGGCGCGTGGTCTTTATGGCCCGCTGATCGTTGAAGAGTCTGAGGCACCGGATGTCGATCATGACCTGACGCTGATGCTGGATGATTGGCGACTTGACCCGGAAACGGCAAAAATCGTTGATGACTTCGATAATGGTCATGATCAGAGTCACGCCGGTCGGTTGGGAAATCTGGTCTCGGTCAATGGCCGTTTTGATCCGACCTATCCAGTTGCGCGCGGGGATCGTTTGCGTTTGCGGCTGATTAACGCCTCAAACGCTCGCATCTATGATCTTGCGCTCGATGGGTTGGCCGGTTGGATCGTCGCGCTGGACGGTATGCCGCTTGAAATGCCTCTGGCGATTGAGGATGGCTTTCCGCTGGCTCCGGCGCAGCGTGCGGATTTAGTCGTGGACGTCCTGGCCGACCCTTCGGCTGTTGCAAGTCTTGTCAGTCGCGAGCGGGAAGGGGGCTTTGGGCTTGCGCGGTTCCCGGTATCCGGGAAGGCCGGAAAGGCCCGTCAGTCTGGCATTACTCCCTTACCGCCGAATCCATTGCCCAAACTTGTG
This sequence comes from Ruegeria sp., assembly GCF_965221235.1. Lineage (GTDB taxonomy): Bacteria > Pseudomonadota > Alphaproteobacteria > Rhodobacterales > Rhodobacteraceae > Ruegeria. The sequence continues at coordinate 333,676 of NZ_CBDCRS010000004.1, read as the reverse complement.
CTGGATGGTGCGCCTCTGCATCGAATGGTATTGCAAGGCGGTGCGATGCGGTGGCTGGAGTCCGCTCAGTTGGGTGAGACGCGGCTGTCGGGGCGCGAACTGGCGCAGTTGGGCCGGTTCTGGGCCTTGAACGGCTATGCGGATCGTCCGCAAGAGCCGTTTCTGAATACTCCACTCGGCAGCGTTCACCGAATAGAATTCGTCAATGAAACCGCGTTTCCTCACGCTATGCACCTGCACGGCCATCATTTTCGGCTGGTTCTGCCGGATGGCAGCCTTGGCCCGTGGCGTGATACGGTACTGGTCGAACGTGGACAAACCCGACAAATCGCGCTTGTCGCGGACAATCCGGGCAGCTGGTTGTTGCATTGTCATATGCTTGGCCATGCGGCATCCGGGATGATGAGCTGGTTTCGCGTAACCTGACGCCGCAATCGACGACTGGAATGGCGTTTGCTGCGGTGTTATACGCCCGCGCAACGTGTAAATTGGGCAGATCAGTCCAAAAGCTCCGAAAAGGTTCGTCGTATGAGCTCTGAAATCCGTCTTGCTTTCGCGCACCCGTCCGAACGGTCCGAGGCGACTGCCGCGCGTGGTCCGCTGGATCGCATATCGCTGAGGGATCATATCGTCGAGGTCGAAATTGGTGCGTTTCAGGCCGAGCGGGGAACGACGCAGCGTATCTGCTTTAACATTGTTGTTGAGGTGCGCCCGCTGACTGATCCGATTGACGATGACGTGGATCGTATACTGTCATACGACCGCGTGACCGAGGCGATTGCCCATGAACTGGCTGCTGAACGTCTGAATCTGCTTGAGACGCTGGCGGATCGTGTGGCGGAACGTATTTTGCTTGAGCCTCAGGCCGTAAGAGCCTTTGTCCGCATCGAAAAACTGGATCGTGGTCCGGGTGCGCTGGGGGTCGAGATTGTGCGCGGCAAGGACAAGGTTCATCACGATGTGGTGGAAGAAGAACGCCCGCATCCACGGTTGGTATTCCTGTCGAATGAAGCCATCGCATCCTCCAATCTGACCGGCTGGATTGATCAACTGGAAAACCGCGTGCGTCCGTTGATCCTGTGTGTGGGCGCAGCAGACATGGCGGTGTCCCAGACCGGCCACGCGATGACCCAACGGCGGATCGACCTGCTGGCGATTGAGCAGAACGCCTGGGTTTTGGCGGCACGCGATCATCGCTGCGTGGTCGTTTCGACCCGGACCGAGCTGGATTGGGCGATGAAGAATGGCCAGATTTGCGTCTGGGCTCCGTCCAAGATTGTATTGGATGCGGTTGACGGTCCTTCGGCTGCGCCGTCGGACGCGGTGGCTCTGGCCGCGTGGTTCGCGGCGACCTTTGAGGCGAGCGAGATGATGGTGATTGGCGGTGCCTTGCCGACTGCGCCGAAAACGCCTCTGCGGGCCATTCCCGTGGATCAGGCGCAACTGTGACCTTGTATTTCAGACCGCTTGTTCAACAGGGGGCAGCCCGTCCGGAGGGCGCTGTGTCGCTTGCGGGGCAGGCGCTGTGGTTCACACATGCCGAGCAACTGTCCCGCACCGAGGCCTCGAGAATCGTGGCTGCAAAGGACATTCCAGCCGACGTTTTAGGCCGATTGACCCACGCGCGGGATGATCTTTCCGGGCTGGCAATGGATCGTCCGCAGATCATGGGCATTCTGAACGCGACGCCCGACAGCTTTTCGGATGGTGGTCTGCATAACTCGGTCGAAACCGCCGTCACGGCGGCGAAGCAGATGGTGTCCTATGGGGCCACCATTCTGGATATTGGTGGTGAATCGACGCGCCCCGGAGCCACGTATGTTGCCGAGGACGAAGAGATTTCCCGAACGCAGCCATTGATCCAAGCCATTCGCGCCGAGGTCAGCGCCTTGATCTCGATCGACACGCGCAAGGTCAGTGTGGCTCGGGCCGCATGGGCTGCGGGGGCCGGGCTTATCAACGATGTGTCGGGCTTTACCTTTGACCCGCAGCTTGCACCTTTTTGCGCCGAGGTCGACGCGCCTGTTTGTGTGATGCACATGCAGGGTGATCCGGCGACGATGCAGGACGATCCGCAATATGATGACGTTCTTCTCGACGTCTACGATTTTCTCGAAGGGCAGGTGGCTCGGCTTGAGCGGTTGGGCCTGAGCCGCGCGCGGATCATGGTCGACCCGGGCATCGGGTTTGGAAAAACGCAGGATCACAATCTGACCTTGCTGAAAAATCTCAGCCTGTTCCACAGCTTGGGGTGCCCGATCCTGCTGGGTGTATCGCGCAAAGGGTTCATCGGGCAAATCGGGCAAGAGCCTCGCAAGGATGCCCGCGCGCCGGGATCAATCGCTGTGGCTCTGGCCGGATTGTCTCAGGGCGTGCAAATTGTGCGGGTTCATGACGTGGCCGAGACCGCTCAGGCCTTGCGTCTGTGGGCTGCCGTCCGGTAATCCGGTCGCAGGCAAGAAATTAACCGGAGTACCACCATGCGCAAGCTGTTCGGAACCGACGGGGTGCGGGGCACCGCCAACACCCATCCGATTACGGCCGAAATGGCCCTGCGCATCGGCGCGGCTGTGGGTCGGTACTTCCGGCGTGACCAGTCCGGCGCGCACCGGGTGGTGATCGGTAAGGACACGCGCCTGTCTGGGTACATGCTGGAAAACGCTCTGACGGCGGGTCTGACCTCGACCGGGATGAATGTGTTGCTGCTGGGTCCTGTGCCAACCCCGGCGGTGGGGTTGATGACCCGCTCGATGCGGGCGGATCTGGGCGTGATGATCTCGGCCAGTCACAACCCGGCCGAAGACAACGGCATCAAGTTCTTTGGTCCGGACGGGTATAAGCTGTCCGATCAGGCCGAACTTGAGATCGAACGTTTGATCGAAGAGGGCGTCAAACCGGCGCAGGCGCAGAATATCGGTCGGGCGCGCCGTGTAGACGACGCGCGGTTCCGCTATGGCGAGCGGGTGAAGTCCTCGCTATCCCGCGATCTGCGTCTGGACGGACTAAAAGTAGTGGTCGATTGCGCCAACGGTGCCGCGCACCGCACCGCGCCTGAGGTTCTGTGGGAACTGGGCGCCGAGGTCATCCCGGTTGGCATCGCGCCGAACGGCAAGAACATCAACCTAAACTGCGGCTCGACCAAACCTCAGCTGGCGGCTGAGACGGTTGTGGCGCATGGCGCGGATGTGGGTATTTGTCTGGACGGCGACGCCGACCGCGTTGTGATGGTCGATGAGAACGGGCAGGTGGCGGATGGCGACCAGTTGATGGCTCTGCTAGCGACCAGTTGGGCTCAGGCGGATCGTTTGAAAGGCGGCGCTTTGGTCGCGACGGTCATGTCTAACCTCGGGCTTGAGCGGCACCTTGCTGGTCGCGGTTTGCGACTGGAACGAACTGCAGTTGGCGACCGCTATGTTGTCGAGCGGATGCGCGAAGGCGGGTTCAATCTGGGCGGCGAACAGTCCGGTCACATTGTTATGAGCGATTACGCCACTACCGGCGATGGCCTGATGGCTGGTCTGCATTTCCTGGCCGAGATGGTGCATACGGGCCGTAAAGCCTCGGAACTCTCGGTGCAGTTCGAAACCGTTCCTCAACTGTTGAAGAACGTCCGCTATGGCGAGGGGCAGACGCCGCTCGAAACCGCCAGTGTGAAGGCCGCGATTGCCGATGCCGAGGCACGATTGAACGGGCAGGGGCGCCTGCTGATCCGCAAGTCGGGGACTGAACCTCTGATCCGCGTGATGGCCGAATGCGAGGACGATACTCTGTTGACGCAGGTTGTCGACGGCATCGTGGCCGAAGTCGAAGCCGTCGCCGGTTAACGGCCGATCAGCATCTTGCGCAAGCTGAACCACTGGCTGATGGCCAGTCCGGTCAGGATCATCGCCAGCGCGATGAAAAAGCGCAGGGGCAGGGCTTCGGACAAGATCCATGCGCCGAAGGCCATTGACCAGACTGGCACCTGATAATTCACCAATGTCAGAAAAACGGACCCCGCGCTGCGGATGATCGAAACCCGCAAAAGCGTGGCCAAGGCGGTGGGAAGAATGCCCAGTGCGATAATCGCAAGGCCGGGGCGCGTGCCTTCCCAGCCTGGAATACCTTCGATCATCAACATGAGCGGCAGCAACAATACCGCCCCAACGACCAGCGACAGCGCGGCCAGCACCACCGGATCGACCGGCGGGCAGCGTCGAGTGAAGATCGACGCAAAAGAATAGCACAGCGCCGCGCCGATGCAGGCGAGTTGCGCCAACGGTTCGGCCCCTTTTCCGATCTGCGCCAGACCGGGGCCGATCAGAACCAGAGCGCCGCAAAACCCCAGCGACACACCGATAAATCTCCGGGCGTTCAGCGGTTCGTCCGAGAAGAAATGCGCCAGCGGCAGAACCATCAGAGGAATGGCTGCCATTGACAGGCCGGCAAAGGCCGAAGCCACATATTGCTGCCCCCAGCTAAGCAGCATAAACGGCAGAGCGGTGGACAACACGCCGATGACGGCGATGTAGCCCCACAGTTTCAGGTCACCGGTCGGCAACTTGCGCCCCGTCAGAACCATCATCGCCAGCAAGGTCAATGCGCCCAGCGTGGTGCGTGCGGTTGCAACGGTTACAGGCCCATACCCCTCAAGCGCCATTGCGACGACCATAAAAGTACCGCCCCAGATGAGGCCGAGGGCAATAACGCCACTCCAGTCGCGCGATGAGGGCTGATCGACCATTTTGTCCTGACCTCGAAAATCGTTGCGGTGATTGATCGCGTGAAGCGTCAGTTTTTACAACAGGTTGTTTGGCGGTCTCTACGAAAAAGGGCGGCCACTGAGGGCCGCCCTTCTGCTGATGTAAGTCAGACTTAGTTCTTTTCCTTGTCGACCATTTTACCGGCCGAGATCCAGGGCATCATGGCGCGCAGTTTGGCACCGGTTTCCTCGATCATGTGCTCGTCATTGGCGCGGCGCGACGCTTTGATGGTCGGCTGGCCAACAGCGTTTTCCAGCATGAAGTCGCGGACAAATTTGCCCTGCTGGATGTCGTTCAGCACTTCTTTCATGCGCGCTTTGGTCTCGTCGTATTTCAGGATGCGCGGGCCGGTGACGTACTGGCCGTATTCGGCAGTGTTCGAGATCGAGTAATCCATGTTGGCAATGCCGCCTTCATAGATCAGGTCAACGATCAGCTTCACTTCGTGCAGACACTCGAAATAGGCCATCTCGGGCGCGTAACCGGCTTCGACCAGAGTCTCAAAGCCGCAGCGGATCAGCTCGACCAGACCACCGCACAGAACGGCTTGTTCGCCGAACAGGTCAGTTTCGCACTCTTCGCGGAAGTTGGTTTCGATGATGCCCGAGCGGCCGCCTCCGATGGCCGAGCAGTAGGACAGGCCGATTTCCAGCGCTTTGCCGGTTGCGTCATTGTTGACTGCGACCAGGCAAGGTACGCCGCCGCCTTTGACATATTCGCCACGCACGGTGTGGCCGGGGCCTTTGGGAGCCATCATGATGACGTCGACGCCTTCTTTCGGCTCGATCAGGCCGAAGTGAACGTTCAGGCCGTGGGCAAAGGCGATGGCCGAGCCGGGCTTGATGTTGTCATGCACGTATTTCTTGTAGGTGTCGGCCTGCAGCTCGTCGGGCATGGTGAACATGATGACGTCACACCAGGCTGCCGCTTCGGCGATGCCCATGACTTCCAGACCTTCCGCTTCGGCTTTCTTGGCCGATGCCGAGCCTTCGCGCAGAGCGACGACAAGGTTCTTCGCACCCGAGTCGCGCAGGTTCAGCGCGTGTGCGTGGCCTTGCGAGCCATAGCCCAGGATGGCTACTTTTTTGTCTTTGATCAGGTTGATGTCGCAGTCGCGATCGTAATAGACGCGCATGATTGGGTCCTTTCAGTTGCGGTTGCTGTGCTTTTAGTCGGCCAAGGCGCTATTGGCGAGTGCGTTACAATCGAGTATTTGGGAAAAAGGCGAAAAAATATTCGCCAAAATACGCTGTGATGGAGAAATCATGCTTGATGACATGGATCGGCGCATTCTGCGTTACTTTCAGGCCGACCCCAGCCTCTCGATGGCTGAGCTTGCTGAGCGTTGCGGGATCAGTCAGGGCGTGTGCTGGCGCCGGGTCGAAAAGATGCAGGCTGCGGGTGTGATCCAGCGGCAAGAGGTCATCATTGACTGGGCGGCGCTTGGCTATGCGGTTGAGGTTTCGCTCCGTGTGACATTGGATAAGACGCAGCCGCGCGCGTTTGATGAATTCACAGCCGCCGCGCGCGGCGTATTCGAAGTGATCGAAATCCAGACCTTTCTGGGCCGCGTAGATGTACGTCTATCGGTGCTGGCGCGTGACATGTCCCATTATCAGGAAATCTACCGCGACCGCATTCTGACCTTGCCGCATATCGCGGATATCGAAGCCCTGATGCACATCGCGCGGGTGAAATCAAACGAGGTGCTGCCGGTATGATAGAACTGGATGACACTGATCGCCAAATCCTGCGCGCGTTGGTACAGGACGCCACTCAAAGCGCCGGGGCGCTGGGACGGAAGCTGGGCCTGTCGCAACCCGCGACGTGGCGGCGGATACGCCGGCTTGAAACAGCGGGCGTCATCAGGGGGCGTCGCCTGCGCTTGAATGCCGAGGCTTTGGGGTTCGGTGTCACCGTGTTTCTGGGGGTCAAGCTGGCCCGTAAGGGGCAAGTCAGCCTTGAGGATTTTGAACGTGCCGTCAGTGCCATTCCCGAGGTGCAGACAGTCGAACACGTGCTGGGTCTATATGACTACCGCCTGCGGGTCGTAGCCCGTGACCTGTCCGATTTTGAGCGAATCCTGCGGCGGCGTATCATGACGCTGCCGGGAGCAGGTGATGTCGAGGCAAACGTCCTTCTGAGCGAAGAGCGCTTGCCCGGTCCGATTGGTTGAGCAGATCAGTATCTGGTTCGAATGCAATACCCGGGGTGGTGCGTCATCCGGGCAAAGGTCATCGGCTGACCATCTTTCCAAGTTGTGCGCTCCAGCTGAATCATCGAAGCGCCTGAGGTGGTGCCCATGAACTCGGCCAGTCGCCCATCGGCGGAGACTGCGCAAAATGCGACCTCGGCCTCGGTAAAGGGGGCGGCGTTCAGCAGCCACTCATGCGGTCCCTGATGGTTGAGGTCCGCGTGTTCCACGTCAGGCACGGCTTCGATATTGATCCACCGCTCTTCCAGCTGAAATGGCCGGTTGTCCGCGTAGTGCATGCAAATCACATGCAGCACACGCGCGTCAGACGACACGCTGAGCTGCGAGGCCAGCCAGCCGGGGCTGGAGACCACGTTGCGTTCAACCAAGGCATAGCGATAGGTTGAGTTTTGGTTCTCAACCGCTTGGCGAGTCAGTGAAAATTCCAGCTTCGCATGTTTGCTGGGCTCTTTCTTGACCCGTGTGCCGCTTTTGCGTTTGCGTTCGACAAATCCCTGGTCGGCAAGTTCGCGCAGCGCCCGGTTGACCGTTGCCCTTGCACAATTGAATTCTTCGGCAAGCTGCGTCTCGGTCGGAAGCAGGGAACCCTGTGGCCAAATACGGCTTTCTATGCGTCGTTTAACTTCGTCACGAACATCTTGAAAACTGATCCGCTTATGAGCAGTCACGTGAAGTAATACCTTTCTTCTGCAAAGTGAATATATCTGTTCAGAAACACGTTAGGGTGTAAAGGGGTGGTGGCTCTATTTGGCGTCAATGTGACGGCCATTTCGAGGCTTTGAAGATTAATTTTCGTTCGAAATCTGGGTTCCGTTGCGTCAATCTTTTCGACAGAGGGACTTTACCCCGCGCCGCAAAGGATTCAGAAACGCGGGTGACAGTTTGAAAGGACTTGATATGGCAGCGCTACTGGAAACCGTTGACCCCAACGGGCTTGAGGAATTCTCGGTCGTTTTCACGGACCGGTCATTGAACCACATGTCAGTGCAGTTTCAGCAGGTCATGCGGGATATCTCGTCTATGTTGCGGGATGTCTACAACGCCGATGGCGTTGCGGTAATTCCCGGCGGCGGTACCTATGGAATGGAGGCGGTGGCCCGGCAGTTCGCGCGCAATGCGAATGTGCTGGTCGTGCGCAACGGCTGGTTTTCCTACCGCTGGAGCCAGATTATCGAGTCGGCGACGCTGACCGCCTCTGCAACGGTTTTCAAAGCACGTCAGACCGGCAATTCCAGCCCGTCGCCTTTCGCCCCGGCACCGATCGAAGAGGTAGTGGCCGCCATTCGGGACCAGCGCCCGGATGTCGTGTTCGCGCCGCATGTTGAAACCTCGGCAGGGCTGATATTGCCCGATGACTACGTGACTGCGATGGCTGCGGCTGCGCATGAGGTTGGCGCTTTGATGGTGTTGGACTGTATCGCCTCGGGCTGTGCCTGGATCGACATGAAAGCAACGGGCGTGGACGTCCTGATCTCGGCTCCGCAAAAGGGGTGGAGCGCCTCGCCATGTGCCGGGTTGGTCATGCTCTCCGAACGGGCCGAGACGCGGTTGGAGGAGACGACGTCAGACAGTTTCGCGGTCGACCTGAAAAAGTGGCGTCAGATCATGCAGGCTTATGAGAATGACGGACATGCCTACCATGCCACCATGCCGACGGATGCTCTGCGTGCGTTCCGCGATACGATGGTTGAGACTCGTGACTACGGCTTTGAAAAGCTTCGCGATGCGCAATGGGCGCTGGGGGATGGTGTCCGTGCCATGCTGAAGGACAAAGGCGTTGTATCGGTGGCCGCGGACGGGTTCGGCGCGCCTGGAGTTGTTGTCAGCTATACTTCCGATCCCGAGGTGCAAAACGGCAAGAAATTCGCTGCTTTGGGGATGCAAATCGCTGCCGGTGTTCCACTTCAATGTGATGAACCCGAGGGTTTCAGTACATTCCGTCTGGGTCTGTTTGGCCTCGACAAGCTCTACGACGTCGACGGCACAATTGCGCGGCTCAAGCGGGTGCTGGATCAGGTTCTCTGAGGGTAGGCCTCAGCGCACGCCGAGGCCCATCTGCATCAGCGTTTTGCGCACGGGCGGCAGAGAATAGAGCGCGTTCAGCCCCATCGCACGCGCATCGCGCAGCGGTCGCGCTTCGATCATCGAGGCGCGGTTCAGTAGGTCGATGCCTTTGACGCGCATCTCGACCTCGGTGTGGCGGGCCTTGTGGTAAGCGTCCAGCATCTGAGCGTCGCCCAGCCCCTCGGGCCGCGCCTGCGCAAGGTCCAGCAGGCTGCGCAGATCGCCCAGTGACATGTTTAGACCCTGCGCGCCGATAGGCGGCACCACATGGGCGGCCTCGGCCATCAGGGCAATACGCTCGCCCGACAACCGTTCGGCTGATTGGCTGATGATCGGCCAGATCGTCCGGCGCGAGGCCAGTTTCAATGGCCCGAACAACCCGCAGGATCGTTCGGTCATCAGCGCCTCAAACGCCTCGGGGTCGGTATTAAGCAACTCAACTGCGCGGGGACCGCGCTCCATCCAGACGATTGCCGACGAGGGCTGACCCTGCCAGTCGGGCAGAGGGACCAAAGTGAACGGCCCGCCCGAGCGGTGAATTTCGGTTGAGACATTTTCATGCGGGATCGGGTGCGTAACTGCAAAGGCCAATGCTTTTTGACCGTAGCGTGTGGTGTGGACATTGATGCCCGCAGCCTCGCGCATCGGGGAATTGCGTCCATCGGCGGCGACCACCAGTTTGCAGCGGACACGACTGCCGTCGCTCAGCCCAACGCGCGCCTCGGCCGTGCGCGTGAACAGGCTGATGGTGCCGGTTCCGGGGCGGAAATCGACGTTGGGCAACTCGGCCAGACGCGCGACCATCTCGCGCCTCAGCAGCCAGTTGGGCAGGTTCCAGCCAAAAGGTTGGTCCGAGATATCGGCGGCGTTGAAGTCGCGTACTACACGGGGTTCGGGTACATCGCCGCCCGCATCCACGATACGCATGATCTGCAAAGGGGCCGCGTGTTTGTCCAGCCGCTGCCACAGCCCGCATTGTTCCAGCAGGCCACGCGCCGGTTGCAGAAACGCGGTTGTCCGCAGGTCGGACCCTTCCACGTCGCGCTCGGTGATAGGAGGGGTGGGATCGACGCAAACAACGTCGAACCCGGCAGTTCCAAAAGCCGCCGCGGCGGTCAGTCCGGCGATTCCTCCGCCGGAAATCAGGATGTCACAGCTGTCAGTCATGGCCTTGGTCTCCGAAGTCTTGGGCAGAACCTAGTTCGGTTCTGAGGCCGGTGCCAAGTGACATCCTGTCCCGTGTGTCAGCCGCGCGAAATCAGGATGAGGATCAGGAACATCACCGGCACCATCATAACGGCGGGGATGTAGAGACCCGGCAGACCAAACAGCAGAGCCGAGCAGCCCCACATGCTGAAAATCGCACCAGCGGTATAGCCCCAATCCTCGGGCTTGCCTTGTACGGCATCGCGGGCCAACCAGCCGAAAAGGGGAATTGCAAACACTAGGCGCTGCCAGATGGGCAGGCGTCCGGGCATCTCGATCGCGCTCATGGGGTCTCCGATTCTGTTCGTCGCAAGGCGGATATAGGGTCGATGCTGCACCTGCATAATGTGCAGATCGTCGCAGTGTGACAGCCTATCGCAGGCGGGCCAGAAACGCGGTCAGATCGTCGGTGTGATGGTGAATATGGTCGGCCACATGCGGCTCGGGCGCGACGTGAACCGTGCGCATTCCCATGGCGTGGGGGGCAGCCAGATTGCGCGGATCATCCTCGAACATTGCGGCCTTTGCGGCGTCGATACCGTCTTGCGCAAAGATCGCCTCGAACGCGGCTTTTTCCGGCTTTGGGCGATACCCGGCGTGCTCGACCCCATAGATCGCATCGAACAGACCGCTCAGACCACGTGCCGCGAGCACCCGTTCGGCATAAGGCGCGCTGCCGTTGGTGTAGACAATGCGACGACCGGGAAGAGACCGGATGTGGTCGGCCAGTTCAGCGTCAGGGTCCATATGGCTCATATCCACCTGATGCACAGCGTGCAGATAGGGATCGGGGTCCAGATCATGCTCGGCCATCAGACCGGCCAGCGTGGTGCCGTATTCCCGCCAGTAATGCGAGCGCAGACGATCCGCCTCGGCCCGGTCCACACCGATGGCCTGCACCACGTAATCCGTCATCAACACCTCGATCTGATCGAACAGTCGCATGTGCGGTGGGTAAAGCGTGTTGTCGAGGTCGAACACCCATTGGGTGACGTGAGCAAAAGCAGGTTTGACCATGCTTTGGGTGTAGGGCGTTGAGGGATGGTTTTCAATGCTGCACTTGATCCTGAGGGCAAGTGACGGATAGACATGTCCGAACGAGGAGACAAACCACCCGATGCCCCAATCCAAACAGTCGAACAAAGACGCCTACAGCCTTATTCTCGAAGCGATCGACGTAGGTGTCTACAAACCCGGAGACCGTTTGGTCGAAAGCGAACTGGCCGAACGGTTCGGAGTATCGCGCACCCCCATCCGCGAGGCATTACAGCGGCTTGAGACGCAATCCTTGCTGGAACGCGACGGGCGGTCGCTGATTGTGGCGTCGCTGGACCACAACCAGATGGCGGAACTTTATGTGGTGCGCCGCGAGTTGGAGGGGCTGGCCGCAAAGCTGGCCGCCAAACATGCCACCGAAGAAGAGATCAAGGTCTTGCAGGAAATGGTGGCTGAGGATGACGCGTTGGTAGATGACCCCACCGCTTTGTCCCGCGCGAACCGGCGCTTTCACGAGCAGATTCATCTTGCGTCTCACAATCGCTATCTGGTGCAACAGCTGGACCTTGTGCATCGGACCATGGCGCTGATGGCAACAACATCTCTGGCGGTGCAGGGGCGGGGCGAAATCGCGCAGAACGAACACAAAAGCATCGTGGACGCTATCGCCGCGCGGGATGAGGAAGCTGCCGAGCGTGCGCTCAAGGATCATATCTCGGTCGCGTTCATGACCCGGCTCAAGCAGGATGCGGTTCTGCGCGAGAACTGATTACAGGGGCGGCTGCCCCTCTTCGCTGGCGTGTCCGTGCTGTGTTTTGTCCCAAAAGAAAGGGTTCATCGCCAGTTCCCATAGCGCCTTGTAAGCTGCCAGAACCCCCAGCGGAAAATACAGCGGCATTGTCGGCACCCATGGCAGCAGAAACCGTCGCTCCTTGGCGGCGACGGCAATGATTCCGACCACGGCGTTCAGAATTTCGGCACCGATGAACAGGGTAATCAGCGCGGTCATGGCTGTGCCGGGGATGGCCGAATCCAAAGGGCTGGGCATGTTGAAACTCGACAGCCAGAACAACCAAAGGGCGGGGGCAAGCAGGAATTGCCCAACGGTCCCCAGAAAGAACGCCTGCACGCCGAGGAACCGCATCAGACCAAGGTCCCGCAACAGGCGCATTGGTGCCTGCATATGCACCAGATATGTCACCATAAAACCTTTCAACCAGCGCGAACGCTGCCGCACCCAGGGCCAAGCGCGGAAGTTGGCCTCTTCATAGGTGGCGGTGTCGACCATTGCGGTGCGATAGCCTGCGCGGGACAGGCGCACGCCCAGATCGGCATCTTCGGTAACGTTGTGGGCATCCCATCCGCCCAGCTCAACCAGCTTGTCGCGGCGAAAAAAGAACGTCGTCCCACCCAGCGGTATGACAAGCCCGATCCGGGCGATGCCTTGCAGGATGACGCGAAACCAGCTGTTGTATTCGATGGTAAAACACCGCGACCGCCAGTTCGTGCGCGGATTGTAGTAGTCCAGCACGCCTTGCAGGCAGACGACGTCCTTATCAGCCTGCGCAAAATGCCGAACGACACGCTCGATTTGATCGGGTTGCGGCGCGTCCTCGGCATCCCAGACCCCCAGAATGTCGCCACGGCAGAAATCCAGCGCATAGTTCATGGCGCGCGGTTTGGTCGTCAGGCCGTTCAGCTCAGGCACTTCGACTGTTCTGATCCAACTGGGCAGGTCGGTCCGGGCCAGAGCAGCACGCGTGACATCATCCGAGGCTTCAAGCACCAGAATGACGTCCAGCAGGGCCTTGGGATAAGTTAGCCGCTGCAACCGCTGGATCAGCGCATCGGCGATTTCCTTTTCTTTGTACAACGGCACCATGACGGACACGCAGGGCAGGGCTTGCGGTGGGCCTAAAGGGTGGGCATCCGGGTGCTGTGAAGGTGGCCAGAAAAACGCAATCAGACCGATCAGGCGCAAGCACATGAACAGGATCAGGCTGGCCACGGCAGCCGCTACAAGAACACCCAATCCCAATATCGGGAAGGCTGCGAACAAGAGGGCAACAAGAGCCAGAGCAAACGTTGTCTTCGCACGGGACCTTGGTGTCCAGGATCGACAGCTTTGATCCAGGCACACACGGGTCTCGGCCATTTCAGCAAGCGTCCCCGAATACGCCTGCGCAATCGCGTCGTCGATCTGATCCGTAGCAGCCAGCACCGGAACAACAGCGCAACCGGTGCCTGCAAGATCATCGCAGAGGTCAGGAAACAGATCCGGCCGGGCAGTGGCAACATGCAGGATCGGCCCGACACGCCGCCATGGAATGACGTTATGGGTCAACCAGAAATCCACCGGCTTGATCCGGCACAGATCGGCAGAGGGCGGTGCGCCGCTGAGATCAGCGATCTGAAGGCCGGTTTGTACAGCTAGAGCGTTCAGAACATCCTCTCGACTGACCCATCCCTCGGCCACGAGAATTTCACCCAGCGGCGCGTTTTGCCAGGATTGCAGAAACAGGGCCTCGTCCAATTGCGCCCGGGTGATCCGGCCCGTGTCGAGCAGGCAGGTGCCCAAAGGCATTCTTTCCTGCGCAGGGATCGGCGCGGCGTGTGCAAACTGCTGCCGATTCAATTCGACCATAAAGAAACAACCCTGACGCAGTTAACAGGCGTCAGGGTTGCTCGATTTTGGTTAACAGCGGGTTAACCCTGTTTGTTTAAGCGTTTACGCCTGCGCTTTTTGGGCTGCCATCGCATCGGCAAAGCGTTCAAACAGGTAGAAGCTGTCTTGCGGGCCGGGGGAGGCCTCGGGGTGGTGCTGTACCGAATAGACCGGACGATCAGTCATACGGATGCCGCAGTTCGACCCATCAAACAATGAGCGGTGCGTCTCGACCACGCCGTCGGGCAAGGATTGCGCATCCACTGCAAATCCGTGGTTCATCGAGGTGATTTCGACCTTGCCGGTGTCCATGTCCTTGACCGGGTGGTTCGCGCCATGGTGGCCGTGGTTCATCTTGACGGTCTTGCCGCCCAGAGCCAGCGCCAGCATCTGATGGCCGAGGCAGATTCCAAAGACAGGTAGATCGGTGGTGTCCAGAACCTCTTTGATCATTGGCACGGCATATTCTCCAGTTGCTGCCGGGTCGCCGGGGCCGTTGGACAGGAACACACCGTCAGGGTTATGCGCCAGAACCTCAGCCGCGGTTGCGGTGGCGGGCAGAACGGTCACGTCGCACCCAGCCGACGCCAGGCAGCGCAGGATGTTGCGCTTGGCACCATAGTCGATGGCGACGACCTTGTGCGCGGGCGCTTCCTGACGCGAGTATCCCTCGGGCCATGCCCACCGCATCTCATCCCAGCGATAGCTTTGGGCGCATGTCACGTCCTTGGCCAGATCCATACCTTCCAGCCCTGCAAAACCCCGAGCGGCGGCGACCAGAGCTTCAATATCGAAGTTGCCTTCGGGATCATGAGCCAGCGCAACATGCGGCGCACCCTGCTGCCGGATGGCGCGAGTCAGGCGGCGTGTGTCCACTCCACCGATGGCGATGCGCCCGCGACGCTCAAGCCATGTCTTCAGTTCTTCGACCGAGCGCCAGTTGGACGCGTCGGTTGGGTCCCATTTCACAACCATGCCCTCGGCAACCGGGTCACCGGTTTCGTCATCTTCGGGGTTCACGCCGACATTGCCGATATGAGGGAAGGTGAAGGTCACGATCTGGCCGGCATAAGAGGGATCGGTCATGATCTCCTGATATCCGGTCATGGCGGTGTTAAAGCACAGCTCGGCCACAGTCTGACCGGTTGCGCCGAAGCCCATCCCGTAGAACAGTGTACCGTCGGCCAATGCCAGACATGCGGTGGGCTTGGACGGGGCGTTCTGGGCCATCGGGCGACTCTCCTGCTGGGTAAATCGGCGCATAACTAAGGGGGTTGTGGCGCTGGGTCAAGTCTGTTCAATTTTTACGCTATTGTGCAAAATCAATAACTTAGCTATATTCACTTCCGGTTGTATCAGCCTTTTTGTTTCGATATGGTCGGGGTTCCTTTTCCATGGGGATGGACAGATCATATGGATATGCGATCACGGGTGAACTCTGCCCTGAAGCAAGCAATGAAAGACAAGGATGCCGAGCGTCTGTCGACGCTGCGGTTGATCAACGCTGCAATCAAAGACCGCGACATTGCTTCGCGCGCCTCGGATAACGAAGAGGTCAAAGGCTGCGGCGATGCCGAGGTGCTTGAAATCCTTGGTAAAATGACCAAACAGCGCAAGGAAAGCGCGCGCGCCTATGAAGAAGGCGGACGGCTGGATTTGGCCGAGCGGGAACTGCGCGAAGTTGGGGTCATCGAAGAATTCCTGCCCAAGCAGTTGGATGATGATGAGGTTTCAAAGGCCATTCAAACCGCAATTACCGCCACAGGTGCCGGGTCGATCCGGGATATGGGCAAAGTGATGGGCGAGCTGAAAACCCGCTACACCGGCCAGATGGATTTCGGCAAGGTGGGGCCGATGGTCAAAGACCATCTCTGCGCCGCTTCAAACGGCTAACATCCTCAATTCGACGGATGACGATTACTGCGCGACCGGTTCGCGCAGTTTTTGTATCAGGTCGTCGTAGAGCGCGATGCGCTCGTCCTCAGACAGAAAAGCTCCGATTTCCACTTCGCGCCCGTCGCCGATCAGCGTGACATAGTTTGGGACGGGGCCGCCTTGTTTGTGCATTTCCGGACGCGCCCAATAGCGGTTGCAGCGCCATTCTTGTTGGCCAGTGCGTGGGTCGTGGTGAACGAGATGCGCCTGTGTTCCGGTCAACGTCAGCACCTCGAACACGCTGCGTGCGCGATAGTTGGTTTGAATCGCTAGCCACAGGCCCAGAACGGTCAGCAGCAGGAAGGGCAGCAGCCCCCACAGGATGATCGAGCCCAGCACGGCCAGCAACGGGATCAGCCCAAATAGGAAAACCGACAGGATTACGACCATCGCCCCACGTCGCGGCAATGAGTTATGCGGCCAGAGGCGCAATTCCTGTTCCGTGTCAGAGGTTTGATTCCATCGATAAGGCATGGCTGAAATCTAGCGCAATGCAGCGGCGTGTCGAAGCGAATTGATCAGGCGACGTGACCCACGCGCGCCCATGACAACGCGTCGTCCAGACGGTCGTCGCCCCAGAAAACCTCTCCGTTGACGACGAGGCTGGGGGCACCGAAAACGCCCAGTTTGACGGCCTGTTCGGTTTCCGCCTCGAGCGTGGCGACCGTATCGGGGCTGCGTGCGCGGGCGAGGATCAACCGGGGATCCTGCTGGCACCTGTGCAGAGCTTCGGAAATTGCGGCCTCGCTGCCGGCGTCGATGCTGTCTTCGAACCAGATGCGGTAGAGCGTCTGAGTGAAATCTTTGCCCCAGCCGTCGCCCATTCCCAGCAGCGCAACCTGATTGGCCAGCGGCAGGTCCGAGATCGGGTAGGGGGCGGGCAGTTGGGCATGGATGTGGTACTTGGCGGCCCGACGCTCGATATCGCGCCACATGTAGGCGGATTTCACAGGCTTGCCCGCGAAGGGCACGTTCTGCTGAGCGGACATGATGGTGCGCACATTGAAGGGGCGCCAGTTCACTGACGCGTCATTTTCCGCGCACCAATCATCCAAACGCATAATAGTCAGGAAGCTATAGGTGCTGCCTATGGAATACCAAAAATCAATATCGGGCATCTGAAACCTCCGGTTCGCCGGATGTATTGCCTTGACCAGAGTAGCTGATTTTTAGCGTCATGGCGACATTTTGGCGGTACCCGCCCGGCACAAAGAAAAAACCCCGCCGGTTCGGGCGGGGTTTTCCTAGGTCTCTGACGGGATCAGTGCGCGTGGCCTTTGTCCCAGTCTTCCTGCTTTGGCAGCTGCTCGAACGTGTGCTCGGGCGGCGGTGTGGGCAGGGTCCATTCCAGCGTATCCGCGTATTCGTTCCACGGGTTCGGACGGGTCTCTTTCGCGCCACGCAGCAGGGCGTAGATCACGATGCCGAAGAACAGCAGGAACGAAGCGAAGGATACGAATGCACCGATCGACGATACGAAGTTCCATTGCGCGAACGCTTCGGGGTAGTCGATGTAGCGGCGCGGCATGCCCTGACGGCCCAGGAAGTGCTGCGGGAAGAAGGTCAGGTTCGCACCGATGAAGAACATCCAGAAGTGAACCTTGCCCCAGAACTCGGAGTACTGGCGACCAGTCATCTTCGAGAAGTAGAAGTACACACCTGCGAAGATCGCAAAGACGGCACCCAAGCTCATCACATAGTGGAAGTGAGCAACCACGTAGTAGGTGTCGTGATAGGCGCGGTCGATACCGGCCTGCGACAGAACCACACCGGTCACACCGCCAACGGTGAACAGGAACAGGAAGCCAAAGGCGAACAGCATCGGCGTCTTGAACTCAATCGAGCCGCCCCACATGGTCGCGATCCACGAGAAGACCTTAACACCGGTTGGAACCGCGATAACCATCGTGGCCAGCATGAAGTAGGCCTGCTGACGCAGCGACATGCCAACGGTGTACATGTGGTGCGCCCAAACGACGAAGCCCAAAACACCAATTGCGATGATCGCCCAGACCATCGGCAGGTAACCGAAGATCGGCTTGCGCGCAAAGGTCGCAATTACGTGGCTGATGATGCCGAAACCGGGCAGGATCACGATGTACACTTCCGGGTGGCCGAAGAACCACAGGATGTGTTGATACAGGATCGGATCGCCGCCACCGGCCGGATCAAAGAAGGTGAAACCAAAGTTGCGGTCCATCAGCAACATGGTGATCGCGCCCGCCAGAACCGGCAGAGACAGCAGAATCAGCCACGAGGTGACGAAGATCGACCAGCTGAACAGCGGCACCTTGAACAGGGTCATGCCCGGGGCACGCATGTTCAGGAAGGTAGTGATCATGTTGATCGCGCCGAGGATCGAGGAGGCGCCCGATACGTGTACGGCAAAGATCGCAAGGTCCATGGACATGCCGCCCTCGGTCGTGGACAGAGGCGGGTACAGAACCCAGCCAACACCCGAACCGAGCTGATCGTTCCCACCGGGGCTGAGCAGTGAAGCCACACCCAGAGACGTACCAGCGACGTACAGCCAGAAGGATAGGTTGTTCATCCGTGGGAACGCCATGTCCGGCGCACCGATCTGCAACGGCATGAAATAGTTGCCAAATCCGCCGAAAAGCGCTGGGATGACCACGAAGAACATCATCAGAACACCGTGGTAGGTGATCATGACATTCCACAGGTGTCCGTTGGGGGTACACGGGTCGGCCATGAAGCCTTCCAGACACATGTACTGAACACCCGGGTGCATCAGCTCAAGCCGCATATAGACGGTCATCGCCACCGAGATGAACCCGGCCAGCGCCGAGAAGATCAGGTAGAGAATCCCGATGTCCTTGTGGTTGGTCGACATGAACCACCGCGTGAAAAACCCGCGATTGTCTTCATGCTCGTGACCATGAATGGCTGCGTCTGCCATTTAGGTGCCTCCTGTTGCAACTACACCGCGCAGTCGGACCTCTCCAACGCGCGGGATTCCTGCTGGTTTTAGATTGCGAGGGGGCGACCTTCAATGGTCGAGTTTGATCTGGATCAAGAATAATTGTCGCGGGCAGAAGGGCGCCCTGCGAATTTGTTGCCTTGAATGCGGTGTATCTGGCGATTGCGGGCGGGATTTCAAGGGGCGGCAACCGCTGACGCCGTCACCCTGGCAGAGTTCCGCCTTGACCCCTGATCGCGAGGACAGCAGAACTACGCGCAAGCCCCGAAACCGGAGACCCGATATGGCCGCTTATGATCCTGAAAACATCTTCGCTAAAATTCTGCGCGGAGAAATCCCGTCGACCCGCGTGTACGAGGATGACGATTCGCTGGCTTTCATGGACATCATGCCCCGGTCTGACGGTCATCTGCTTGTGATCCCAAAAACGCCTTGCCGGAACTTGCTGGATGCGACGCCCGCGCAACTGACTGCTGTAATGGCGACGGTACAGAAATTGGCGAATGCGGTGGTTCGGGCCTTCGACGCCGACGGAGTGACCGTGCAACAATTCAATGAGGCCGCCGGCGGGCAAGAGGTGTTCCACCTGCATTTCCACGTCTTGCCACGTCACGAAGGGGTCTCGATGCGCCCGCCGGGGCAGATGGGTGATTTTGACCAGATCGCCGAGCATGCGGAAAGGATTAAAGCTGCGCTGGCCTGAAGCCTTGGCCAGGCCCGTTTCGGGTGTCACAATGCGCAGAAGCTACCAAATAATTACCGCTCCGAATTTTGGGGTCGGAGCGGCAGACTCTTGAACAAAAACTTTTCCGTTTCCCAGGGCAGCCCAGGATATCCGGTTAACACACCACTCACTCTAGAACGGTAGAGTCAGAATACCTTTTTGTAGGCGTCGTGTATCTATCAGATTGGGTTTTGCCTAAATTTAACGCAAAATGAACAAGCTATACACGAACTCCCGCCCGGCTTTGGAAACAAAGCCGCTCTGGGGGTTGGGATTGTTAATAAACATGAAGCGACAGAACGATTCGTTCGTCTCGATTCAAGCGTCGGCGGACGCGAAAGATTCTTCAAAAGTTGTGCGCAAAGCGGTGTCGAGATCGGCCATCGTTACGGGCAAACCAAGATCGACCAATGAGGTGACACCATGTTCGGTGATGCCACAGGGGACGATGCCAGAGAAATGAGACAGGTCCGGTTCGACATTGATCGAAATACCGTGGAAACTGACCCATTTGCGCAGACGCAGGCCAATTGCCGCGATCTTATCCTCGGCAGGCGCACCGGTCACAGTTAGCGGCTTGTCGTCGCGACGGACCCAAACGCCGACGCGGCCATCGCGAATTTCACCCGTGACATTGAATTCCGCCAGCACGGCGATCACCCAATTCTCGAGCTGTTTTACAAACCCCCGCACGTCTTTGCCGCGCTTGTTGAGGTCAAGCATCACATACGCAACGCGCTGCCCGGGGCCGTGATAGGTGTACTCGCCGCCACGCTTGGCCTCATAGACCGGAAACCGTTCAGGATCTTTCAGATCCTCGATCCGGGCCGAGGTGCCAGCCGTGTAAAGAGGCGGGTGCTCGAGCAGCCAGACGCATTCGTCGGCCTCACCTGCGGCGATAGCGGCCACACGCGCCTCCATGAAGGCAACGGCGTCAGGGTAGTCGGTCAGACCATCGGTGATTTTCCATTCCATGGCGGCTCCATATCGCGCATGCGCGACAAGGGGAAGGGGTCAGGCAGCCTCGGCCAGGCACCGTTGCAGGACCTGCGTGTAGGTGTCGGTGCCTTGGGCGCCGGTCAGCAGGTATTTTCCGCCAAACACCATGGACGGAACACCAGAAATCCCACGACTGGTCCAGAATTCCTGCTTTTCCCGCGTCGGACTGACATGGGCACCCGAATGAAGCGCTGCACGCGCCGCGTCGGGGTCCAGACCAGCAGTGCGGACAGCGTTCAGCAGAACCTCGACGTCAGAAACGTCCTGTTGGCGCGTGAAATAAGATTCGAACAAGGCCAGTTTCAGCGGATGTTGACGCCCTTCAGCCTCGGCCCAGTCCAGCAACTGATGCGCGGCGAAGGTATTCACGATCTTGCTGTCTTCGTCGAAGTTAAAGGTGAACCCCAGCTCTTGTCCGATCCGCGTCAGCTGTTCCCGCGCCTGTTGGCTCTGCTCGGGGGTCGAGCCGTATTTCTCCATGATATGCTCCCGCAGGTTCTGGCCTTCGGGCGGCATAGTGGGGTTCAGTTCGAATGGATGCCACCTGAGCCGTGCCAGAATATTGAGTTGTTGCAAGGCTATATCCAGCTGGCGAAACCCGACGATGCACCACGGGCACACCACATCCGAGACGATGTCGATCTGAACAACAGGGCGGGGATCGGGTGTGGTCATGTGCGGGCTCCTGATCGGGTGAGGGTACTTTGGAGGTATAGATATGAGCGACAGCAGGGAATTCAAACCGGCGTGACTTTTGCCTCTTCACATCCTGATCTTCTACGTCTATACGCCCCTCTACCAAGTCACTGGTAGTGCGGTCGTGGCGGAATTGGTAGACGCGCAGCGTTGAGGTCGCTGTGGGGTAACACCCGTGGAAGTTCGAGTCTTCTCGACCGCACCAAACTCTCTCTGAAATCTCATATTGATCAGTCAGACAGGGTGTGGCTTTGCACCAGTTTACGCCCGATTACCGATAACGCGATTTCCTGTCTCGCCCGTCCGAACGCTGTTGTGTATGACGTGGGGCAACGCAAGTCGGGAAGTATTGATGTCGCAGGCGATTACCGTATTCACCACGATGAAGAACGAAGGCCCCTATATGCTGGAATGGGTTGCCTTCCACAAAACGCTCGGGGTCGATCACTTTGTGATCTTCACCAATGACTGCGACGACGGCACCGATGACATCGCGCGAAGATTGCAGGAGCTGGGGATCGCAACCCATGTCTCGAACGAGGTCAAAGAAGGCGGCAACCCTCAGCATCAGATGCTGCGGCGTGCCCGGCGGCAGCCCAGGGTCAAACAGGCGGATTGGTTGCTGTGTCTGGATGTTGATGAATTCTGGAATATCCGGCACGGCGACAACAGCTTTGGCGCGCTGATTACCGAGGTCGAGCAGCGCGCAGGCCAGCAGGTAGACGCGATCTCCTTTGCGTGGAAGCTGTTCGGAAGCTCGGGGAATGTCAGCTTTGAGGACCGCCCGGTGACTGAGACCTTTTCGATGGCAGATCAGGAGTTTCCTTATCACTCGGGTCGTGCCTCAGGTTTGAAGACCCTGTTCCGCAACAACGGCAAATTCACCCGGTTTGGTCCGCATCGACCAAAGGGCGTCGAAGAGGGCAAAGAGGACCAGATCGCCTGGTCCGATGCCGGAGGAAACCTGTTTCCGTCCGAAAAGGTGGGCTGGCGCGCGTGGCGCGGGTTCGACCATTCGCTGGGACGGCTGCACCACTATTCGGTAAGGTCGCTTGACGGGTTTCTGATCAAGCGCGACCGAGGGCGGACCAATCACATCCGGGTGGATCAGGGGCAATCCTACTGGCAGGACATGAACGTCAACACGGACTCTGATCCGTCCATTCAACCCATCGCGCAGCGCGCAGCCCCCTTGTTGGCCGAGCTGAAAGCGGATGAGGTTCTGGGGCCGTTGCACGCACAGGCCTGCGACTGGCACAGGTCCAAGGTGGCCGAGATCAAGATGCGCCCGGATTGGGTGGACTTTCGGGTGTGGCTGGCGGACAATCTGATCTGAACACCATGGCAGACGACCTTTCAAAAGAGCAGCTCAAACCTGATCACCCGGACCGCAAAACGGGGTATGAGCGTATTCTGACCGACCCCGCTCCGCCGTGGTTTGTCGAGATTTATCCCGGTGGCGATGGGTCCGGTTTCCTGCAAAAGCTGGACAGGCATTCGGTGCTGTTCAACCAGCGCTCTGCGACGCAACTGGTTGTCAGCTTTGACAATATCGCCAACGCCAATGACTTGTCTTTTGCACGCGAGCCGTGGGGGTGGAAGTTCTTCCGCGACGAGGGATGGTCGCATATGGGTGTCTTTGCCCGCACAAAGGCCTGGTTCCGTGACCCCGAGATTATTTCGTATTTCCAGAACCGGGCCGCCGAGGGTTTTTTCGACAAATACGATCAGGTCGTCTTTGCCGGCGCCTCGATGGGTGGTTTTGGGGCGTTGACCTTTTCCAGCCTGGTTCCCGGAGCCAATGTGATCGCGTTCAACCCGCAGACCTCGCTGGATGAACGTCTGGTGCCGTGGGAGACCCGCTACCGTTTCGGTCAGGTACAGGATTGGGATCTGCCCTTGAGCGACGCCGCGCAAACGGTGGGGCAGGCGGGCAAAGCCTATGTGTTCTATGATCCGTTTTTTGACCTAGACAGGCGTCAGATCACGCGCTTGCAGGGTGAAAATGTGATTTTGCTCAAGACATGGTTTTCGAACCATTTTGCCGCGCCGATGCTGCGCAAACTCGATATCTTGAAGCCGGTCATGCAGCAGGCCATGGCAGGCACACTTGAACCGTCCGAGTTCTACAGCATGATGCGCGCCCGACGCAGGTTGCCTATGGTAATGCGCGCCATCGAAGCGCACGCGGGCGAGCGGCATCCGCGGCTGGTACAGCAGGCTCGCCGCCGGTTCCGCGTTCTACGCCGCGCCGCACTGGCCGAGGGGTCTTCATGACATCGGCAAAAGGGGTGTTCATCGGGCAGCGCAAAGACCGGATGGGCGCGCGTCTGTTGATGATGTTGACCTGTATCCGGCTGGCCGAGGATTTTGACACCACTTACAAGGTGAACTGGTTCCCGCAGGGGGCGGATGCGCCTGAACTGGATCACCCGCAAGAGCTGTTCTCGACCGAGTGGATGGATGCACATTTTCTCGAGTCGGCTGAGTTCGACGCGCTCAACAAAAACGCGCTACCGATTTGGGCGTTTCAGGGTGACAAGTCCCCGCAGCGCCTGATCGAACACCTGAACGCAGGCCGCTCGGTTCTGGTAGAGGAAGGCTTTGAGGTTCTGGCCTTCCCGTGGGAGGATATCGAAGCCATTCGCCCACGCTATCGCCAGTTCATCCACCAGATCGGCTTCACCGAAGAAATTCGCGCCATTATGGACCGGGCGGATGCCAGATTGTCAGGGCAGGGCGTGTCCGCATATCACATCCGGCGCGGAGATATCCTGAATGGCTTGCCCTGGAAGCATACGACATGGCCCGCCAAGATCGAACCCGAAGAGCTGTATGAGGCGCATCTTGCTAAGAATGCCGGGCAAACGGCCATCATGTTCTCGGATCAGCCGGAACTGATCACCCGGTTTCAGGAAAAGTTCCCGGACCTGCTGCAGATGTCGGATATCGCGGATTTGTCCGGTATGACGCGAGCCAAGCGCGATTTTCTCGAGCTTTACACCATGTCGCGCGCCGATCAGGTGGTGGCGCCGGTTATCTCTGCCTTTTCGATGGCGGCTGCACGGATATCGGGCCAGCAGCGGAAGGTGTTTCGCGATGTGCTGAGCGAAGGTGAATTTCACGCGGCGAACGAGCGGGTCATTCACAGGTTGCAGGGCGGCTCTGGCGGGTTTTTGAATGTCTCGGAAGCCTCGCACATTTATGCAAAAGCCCTGTTTCATATGTTTCAGTTCGGTGCCGAGGATCGTTCTCAGGAAGCACTGGATCTTGCGAACCCCTTGTTGGAGGCGGGCGCGGACAATGCCTTTATGCCTCTGCTTCAGGCGCTGAACCTGTTTTACCTTGAACGGTGGCACGAAGCGCTGGCCATGACAGAAGAAGCTTTGAAAAACGAAAATCTATGGCCAGAAGACTTTGCCGTTCTGTGCGCGCTGCGGTGCGCGATTCTGGGTCGCCTGAAAAAGAGATGGCGCGCGGCGCGATCATTCAGTCAGGCATTTTGGGCAAAACCGCTGCGGCCGGATGTGGTTGTCCTTGGGTCCCGTGCTTTTTACCGGGATCAGCTATCTCTGCGTCTGCTGCCGCCAACGGATTGGTCTCTGCAACGGGAACTCAGGCGACCCTGGTTCAATTTCAATTCGCACGTGGCGCAGAGAAAAGCGCTCATCCGGTTGCCCTGCAATTTTGATTTCTTGCTGTTGGATTGGTCTGATCTGGCGTTGGACCAAAAAGCCAAAAGACTGTTCAGCAATCCGGCCCGGATTCAGTTGTTGGTCGAGAGCCTCGAACGTGCCGGTGGTATCCCGGCCGATGATCCCCGGAAGCAGAGTTTCGAGATTGCTCTGCGAGCGAAGACCGGACAGATGCCTCATGCGAAGGCTATTGATTCAACACGTAGCATCGTTGCGCAAAGACCTGAAAACCCACTTTACCACAAACGCCTGTCTGAGCTTTACGAAGCCGAGGGTGATCAGGCTCAGGCGCGTCTGGCCATGGCAGAATCGTTGGCATGTGACCCGGACAACCCGTTTCTGATCTTTGCAATGGGGCGCTTGCTGGAACGATCCGGTGCAATTGAGCAGGGGGAAAATCAGATTCTGCAATCAGCAGACATTGATGAGGCAACAGCGTCGATTCAGGGCGTCGCCGGACAAATTCACCTGCGGCGGGGCAACAAGGGCAAAGCGCGGCCCTATTTGCAAAAGGCCCATGATCTGTTCCCGCCTTACAAGCGGTTCTCAAATCAGTTGGCGCGCACGCAATCATGATGGCGCAGGATATCAATTACCGGACGGATCACTCTTGGTCATGGGGGGCATTCGGCATATGCTCCGCGCTGCATACAGGCCGCATCATATCAAACGCAAACCGCACGAGCGGTAAAAGACGAGGCGAGTAAGTGTCTGATCAGGACCCCCGATACATCAGCGTGACCCCGATGAAGAACGAAGGCCCCTTTGTTCTGGAATGGGTGGCGCATAACCTTGCAATCGGTGTCGACCAGATTGTGGTGATGACCAACGACTGCTCAGATGGCACCGATGCCTTGTTGCAGCGCCTGGATGAGCGGGGGGTGCTGACACATGTCAACAACAACTCTCGCCGTCAGACCAGCCCGCAGAAACGCGCCTATCGGAAGTTCATGAAGATGGAGATCGCCCGACCGCAGGACTGGGTCGTGGTGATCGACGCCGATGAACACATCAACGTCAAAACCGGAGATCACACCCTGCGGGCGCTGACCGAGGCCATGCCGGATGCAAAAACGATCTCAATGACGTGGAGGCTGTTCGGAAACGCGGGTGTCATCCGCTATGAGGACCGGTTTCTTTCGGATCAATTCCGGCAGGCCGCGCGTCTGCGGACCATCCGCCCGCCGCAGGCCTGGGGTTTCAAAACCATGTTCCAACGCGGTTTGTGGGATGCGTTGGGCGTTCACCGGCCCAAACGTCCGACAGTCGAAACCATGGTGGAGTGTCACTGGTACAATGGGTCAGGTGAGCTAATGCCCGACCGGTACTACACACAAAGCTGGCGGTCGGCGCGGGATTCCGTTGGCTATGATCTCGTTCAGGTCAACCACTATGCGCTGAAATCGTGCGAGAGCTACCTGGTCAAGAAAATGCGCGGCCGCGCGCATCATCTGGGCGAGAGTCTGGGCATGGAATACTGGACCATGATGAATCAGAACGCCGAAGAGGATGGCTCGATCGACGTGGTGCTGGAGCGCAAGCGGGATATCTACTACGACTTGTTGTCCGATGCTGAAACCGCCCGACTGCACCATCAATCCTGTGATCTGCACCGTCAGGAAATCGCACAACTGCGCGAACAGCCCGAGATGCAGGACCTGATGCAACAGATGACAGCAGGCTTTGCCGCCCAGCTTGGGGAATGAGCGGAGCAGGCTTGGAAAACGGAGGCTTCTGATGCTGTGGCTGCATATCGGCATGCCCAAGACCGGCACGACGGCGTTGCAGGCTTATGTGCGGCACAATGCGGCCCAACTCGAAGAGGCCGGGTTGCACTATATGGAGGCCGGGCGTCGCAGGCTTGAGGGCAGCACTCGGCTTGCGATCAGCCACAATATCATCGCTTTTCACATCAACCAAAGCGGCGAACCCGTTGATCCGTTTCGGGAAATGATGGCCACCGAGTATGAGGTGCATCGCAGCAAGACCTGTCTTGTATCGTCCGAGATGTTCTATTCCTGCAACCTCAATACGCTGGCGCAGATATTCGCTGACATCCCCTCGCGCGCGCTGCGGATTGCCTTCTATTGCCGCCGGTATTCCGACTTTCTCGAAGCCGACTACAAGCAGCGGGCCAAGAATGGCCGGCTGAACAGCGGAGCGTCCGATTTCGTGCGGGATCGGCTGGCCAGTGTCCGGGCAAACCCCGCCGAGTTCACGTTTGCGGCCAAGATGGAACAGATCCGGGCGGCGTTCCCGGGTGTTGTTGTCGAGCCGATGCTGTACGAGCGCTCGCAGATGGTGCAGGGCCATGTGGTCGACGATTTCATGTCTCGTGTGGGTGTGGATTTGCCCGATGGCGGCGCGGTCAGCCCACCGTCGAACCCATCCCAATCCCGCGCGGCCAGCGAGGCTTTTGGGATCGTGTCACGCGCGATTGGGCGGAAGGAAAGCCGCCGCTTGCGCCGCCGCGTGGTCGATGATCCCGTCATGGTGCGGCGCAACGATGTGCTGGAACCGGATGAGCGCCTTTGGCTGGACGATTTCCTGTCGGGACATGACAACGAGTTTCATCAGGAATTCTTTGCAGACCGGCCACAGCTTTTTCAACCGGTTGAGCTGAGCGCCGAGGATCAGAAATTCCGCCGTGACGCGCCCGAGGAATACGAGGCGTTGCGCCATGCCTCTGAGATTGTATTTCGCATGGCGCTTGAGGAGTGACCTTTAGGGTTCGATCGCAATTTCCTGACGCTGGCGGCCTGTTGTCTTGTCGAAGATGAGAATGCGGTTGTCATCTGTAACCACCGCGTACCAGTTGCTGCCGATGGTCACGGCTTGTGCCTTTGCACCATCGGGCAGTTCAACCTGATCGGGCAGGGTGGGGGTTCGGTCCGATAGTCGGATGACAATCAGTGCGAATGTCACTAGAACCCCGCCAATCATCACCGCGGTCAGCAGCATGACCATTCTCCGCAGCAGGCGAAGCTGTGGAGTTTCCTGCGGTTCTTGGGGTTCGGAAGGGACAGTCATGGGCACCCGTCAGATTGAATTTCAAATCGCGGCCGATCCGCCGCCACGCCTTGATAAGGCGCTTTCGCGGGATGTGCCAGCGGATGAAAACCTGTCGCGGACGCGGCTGGCCAAGCTGATTGACGAAGGTGCCGTGCGGATCAACGGCTTTGCCGTGCTTGATCCCAAGGCTAAGGTGGCCGAAGGCGCGACCATCTCTATCACCGTGGCCGAGGCCGAGGACAGTCATATCGGCCCCGAGGATATTCCGTTGGAGGTGGTCTTCGAGGATGCCGACCTGATCGTCATAAACAAACCTTCGGGTATGGTCGTGCATCCTGCGCCGGGGTCTCCGAACGGGACGCTGGTGAATGCGTTGCTGCATCACTGCGGTGACGACCTGTCCGGTGTGGGTGGGGTAAAGCGCCCCGGTATCGTGCATCGGATCGACAAGGAAACCAGCGGCTTGCTGGTGGTGGCCAAATCGGACGCGGCGCATCATGGCCTCGCTGCTCAGTTCGAGGCACACACAGTCGAGCGTTACTATCGCGCGATCTGTTACGGCGTGCCGGATGCGAATGACCCGCGCCTGCGTGGGGTGAAAGGCGTCAGCTTTGAACCCGGCAATATCATGCGCCTGACCACACAACTGGCCCGACACAAGACTGACCGCCAAAGACAGGCGGTGTTGTTCCACGGCGGGCGTCACGCTGTCACACGCGCGCGGCTGGTTGAAACGTTCGGTGATCCGGCCGGGCTGGCGCTGATTGAGTGCTGGCTGGAAACAGGACGTACCCATCAGATTCGCGTCCACATGGCCCATGCGGGGCATGGATTGGTGGGCGACCCGGTCTATGGAGGTAAGCGCAAACTGGCTGCAAAGGCGTTTAGCGCTGCCACTTCCGAGGCCGTGCGCGCGTTTCCGCGACAGGCTCTGCATGCAGCGGTTTTGGGGTTTGAGCACCCGGTGACAGGCGAAAACCTGAGGTTTGAGGCCGAGTTACCGGAAGACATGCAGAAATTGATTGAACAGCTTCGCGCGCCACTGACATAATGCGCAAAGTTGCGTGAATAACAATTTCTTAGCTTTCCTTTATCAATCGTTAATTCCAAACTGTTAACGGTACCTCTTGAACGGATTGGGACGGCTTCCCATATCCATGTTAACGACTTAAACATTTGTCGGAGGGACATGAAACATGGCAAATTACGCAAATCTCCCCGCGCCGACGCCGGAAGGCGGACTGAACCGCTATATGCAGGAAATTCGTAAGTTTCCGCTGCTGGAACCGGAAGAAGAGTACATGCTCGCCAAACGTTGGGTGGAAGAGCAAGACACTGAAGCGGCTCATAAAATGGTCACCTCGCATCTGCGACTGGCGGCGAAGATCGCTATGGGTTATCGCGGCTACGGTCTTCCGCAAGCTGAGGTGATTTCCGAGGCAAATGTGGGCCTGATGCAAGCGGTCAAACGGTTTGATCCTGAAAAGGGCTTCCGTCTGGCGACCTATGCGATGTGGTGGATCCGTGCCTCGATCCAGGAATACATTCTGCGGTCGTGGTCGCTGGTGAAACTCGGCACGACCTCGGCGCAGAAGAAACTGTTCTTCAACCTGCGCAAGGCCAAGGCACGCATCGGTGCATTGGAAGAGGGCGACCTGCGCCCCGAGAACGTGGCGCAAATCGCCAATGATCTGGGTGTGACCGAGGAAGAAGTCATCAGCATGAACCGCCGGATGTCCGGTGGCGATGCTTCGCTGAACGCGACCGTTGGGTCCGAGGGCGAAGGCACCATGCAGTGGCAGGACTGGCTGGAGGACGAAGATGCCGATCAGGCCGGTGACTACGAAGCCCGCGACGAGCTGGATGCCCGGCGTGAGCTTCTGGCGGCTGCTTTGGACGTCCTGAATGATCGGGAAAAGGACATCCTGACTCAGCGCCGCCTGATGGAACAGGCCGTTACGCTGGAAGAGCTGAGCACGCAGTACAATGTCAGCCGTGAACGCATTCGCCAGATCGAAGTGCGCGCCTTTGAAAAGCTGCAAAAGAAGATGCGGGAATTGGCTCGTGAAAAGGGTATGCTGGGCGCGATGTAACGCCTGCAGAACTAACAGAAAGGCCCGCCGCGATGGCGGGCCTTTTTCGTTGTGGTGATTGAGTCCGGCCACACGGCTTGAACATAGCTCGGGGTGTACGGTAGCGGCAACGCAATGGGAAAAATATTTAGCAACAGCGCTTTACCCGCGATTCCCGATCTACTTCAGCTGCTGCCGGAAAACCCGGACCATGTTTTCGCCCATCACCTTGCGCACCTGCGTTTCGCTCAACCCCTGATCCAGAAGCGCGGATGTTAAAGCGGCCAGTTCCGATGTGTCGAACGCGGTCTCGACCGAACCGTCATAGTCCGATCCCAATGACACATGATCCTCGCCCACAGTCGCAATTGCCGCTTTTATCATTTTGGCAATGCCGGTTGGTGTGATGTCCCCGCAGGTAACGTCCGCCCAGTAACCCATTCCGATCACGCCGCCGGTTGCGGCAATCTCTTGCATAAGATCATCCGGGAAGTTTCGTTTGACCGGGCAGAAACCGTGCAGCCCTCCGTGACTGACGATCAATGGGACATCTGTCATTGCGACTACATCCCGGGCGACCTGCGGGCTGGAATGGGCGAGGTCGATAACCACCGGTCGCTGCGCTAGCTCGGCCACAACCTGACGTCCGAAATCGCTCAGCCCGGTCTCACCGACCCCGTGCAGCGAGCCGCCCAGTTCGTTGTCGAAGAAGTGGTGCAGACCAAAGACACGATGTCCTGCGTCGAACAGAGTGTTGAGGTTCTCCAAGTCGCCATCCAGCGCATGGGCGCCTTCGATGCCCAGAATGCCCCCCACCACAGGCTGGCCGACGACGCGGGCCTTTAGAACCGCCTCAAGATCGGCGCGGGATTTCACGACTTTCAGTTGCCCGTCCGAGGCTGCCTCAAACCGATGCAGTTTCTCAGCCTGATAAACGGCGCGTTCCATGAGGCTGCGCCAGGTGCGCGCGGGCCATAATTGCCCGACGGCAAGAAGGGTGATGTTGTCAAAACTGTCGGCCGAGTTCGCCTCGTAGTTCTGCCCGGCCGGGGATTTGGTCACGGCGGTAAAGACTTGCAGTGCCACATTGCCCTCGATCAGTCGGGGAATGTCGACCTGTCCTCGGGTCCCGCGCTGGGTCAGATCACGACGCCACAGCAGGGGGTCGGCGTGCAGGTCGCCAACGATCAGAGTTTCGTGCAGTTCGGCTGCTTGGTTCGACACATCATAAGGTTCGTGGTCGATCACACTGTTGCGACCGGCTTCGATATAGGACGGAAGAAATCCAAAAAACACTACCGCCCCGGCGATCACGGCGATCGCGAGCAGCCCGGCCAGCCATTTGAAAAATCTGCGCATTTCTGTGGTCTCCTGAAAGATGAATGCAGATTACGGCGATCATCGACAGAGAAAAGACTGACTTTGCGTCTTTTGGTTGCTACAGAAGTCCCGAGTAGGCCCGTTAGCGATAACTTTCAGATTCGACGGGATGTAACGGATGTTGGAGGGGACTATGCAGGAAACGGTAAAATGGGGTGTTCTGGGGGCCGCGAAATTTGCGCGCCAATACATGGCCCCGGCAATTCACGCGGCCAACGGGGCGCGGCTGTCCGGGCTGGCCACATCGAGCGCCGACAAGGCCCTTCCGTTTCAGGCATTTTGCCCCGATTTGACGGTCTATGACAGCTATGACGCGCTGTTGGCGGACCCGCAGATTGATGCGGTCTATATCCCTCTGCCAAACCATCTGCACGCGGACTGGAGCCTTAAAGCGCTGGATGCAGGCAAGCATGTGTTGTGCGAAAAGCCGATGACCATGCGTGCTGATGAGTTTGATGCTCTGATCGAAATACGTGACCAGACCGGGTTGCTGGCGGCTGAGGCTTATATGATCGTCCACCACCCGCAGTGGCAGCTTGTGAGACAGCTGATCGCTGACGGGGCCATCGGCAAGTTGGTGCATGTGACTGGCGCGTTCAGCTTTGACAACCGTGCGGATACCGGAAACATCCGAAACCGGGCCGAGACAGGCGGTGGCGGATTGCGGGACATTGGCGTCTATGTGATCGGCAGTGCCCGCTATGCGACCGGGCAAGAGCCACAAGTGGTCGAGTCAACGATCCGGTGGGAGGACGGGATCGATGCGTTTACGGAAATCCGCGCGCAGTTCCCGGATTTCACCTATTCCGCCTATGTCTCGATCCGAATGCACCCGCATCAAGAGATGGTGTTCCACGGCGAGGGCGGGGTGATCCGTCTGACCGCACCCTTCAATGCGCGGGTCTTTGGTGAGGCGCGGGTTGAACTGCACCGACCGGGGCTTGAGGTGCAGGTCACACGTTTTCCGGGCGAAGATCACTACAAGTTGCAGGTCGAGGCATTTTGCAACTCGGTTCGTCAGGGGGCAGAGTATCCTTGTCCGCTTGAATTCTCGCGCGGCACCCAAGCAATGATTGACCGGGTCTTTGAAGGGGCAGTTTCGCTACCCTGACTTGCCACGCGTTATGCACCTCGGTTATTCTGCCCGTCACCCAACAGGAGAAGACCCATGGCTGGCGGCTGGGCGCGCGACGGCGCGGTAAGTGAACAGATCGAAGCGTCCATCTCGGACGAGCTTGCCCGCATGCAAGCGCAGAAGCGCCCCGTGGGCGAAAGCCTGACCCATTGTGCTGAATGCGAAGAGCCTATTCCTGAAAAACGGCGTATGGCTTTGCCGGGCGTCAAGCTGTGTCTGGATTGCCAGCAGGAACGCGACGGTGCGTTCAAGTCGCGGTCCGGTATCAACCGGCGCGGTTCCAAAGACAGCCAGTTGAAATAAGCGAGGCCTGAGGGATGCCTGATACCAAACTGATGCAAAACGGTTTGGTTCTCGGGTTTCTGGCAGCGTTCCTTTGGGGTACGCACAGCGTGATCGTGCGCTATCTCACCAGTGACCTTGGCGGCTTGCAGATCGCGGTGACGCGGCTATTCATTGCTGCCCTTGCCATCTACTGCATGTTGCGCGTAATGCGGGTTTCGGTGTCGATCCGGCTGGGGGATTGGAACTTTCGGCTGGCGGTTCTGTCGACCGTTGTAAACTACATCCTGTTCCATATCGGGCTGGAATACACCGGCGCAGCAAATGCGATGGTGCTGGAAAATACCGCTCCGTTTTTTGTTCTGGTGTTTTTGTATTTCTTTGCCGACACACCGGTCACGCGAACAGATGTACTGGCCACTGCGCTGGCCATTCTGGGTGTATTTCTAACCGTTTACAGGGATTTTCAGGGGGGCGGAGAGCCCTTGTACGGCGATTTCCTGGAAATCGGGGCGGGCCTCAGCTGGGCTGTTTTCCTGATTTCCAGCAGCCGTGCGATGCGCAGTTCCAAGTCAACCGGAGAACGGTTGAATTTCTTGTTCGGCATTTTCTTGTGTGCGGGCGTATTGCTATTGCCGCTGGCCGCCTTTTCGTTGCAGGTGCCAACGGCCAATGACGTAGTGTTCCTAATCCTGTTGGGCGTGTTGCCAACCGCGCTGGCCTACTACCTTTGGTATGAGGCCGCCGCGCGGTTGTCGACGCTGACGGCGACCTTGATGTTCGCCGCGTCGGTCGTGTTCACTTTCGTAAATTCGGCGCTGTTTCTGGGGGCCACAATCACTCCGATTGCGGCCCTTGGCGCTGTGCTGATTGTGGCCGCCGTGTTCCTAACGACCAAAAATCAAAAGTGATCAGTCTTCCATTGCTTCCAGTTCGTCGATGAAGCCCGAGATCATCGACAGGCCCTTGTCCCAGAACTTGGGATCGCTTGCGTCCAGCCCGAACGGAGCCAGCAACTCCTTGTGGTGCTTCGATCCACCAGCGCGCAGCATTTCAAAGTATTTTTCCTCGAACCCGTCCGCGCCACCTTCGTAGACCGAGTAAAGCGCGTTCACGAGGCCGTCGCCAAACGCATAGGCGTAGACGTAGAAGGGCGAGTGGACAAAGTGCGGGATATAGGCCCAGAAGGTCTCATACCCGTCCATGAATTCGAACGCGGGGCCGAGGCTTTCTGCCTGAACGCTCATCCACAGGGCGTTGATGTCGTCCGGGGTCAACTCACCTTCGCGGCGGGCGGCGTGGAGTTTGCATTCGAAGTCGTAGAAGGCGATCTGACGCACGACCGTGTTGATCATGTCCTCGACCTTACCGGCCAGCAGAACCTTGCGCTGCTCTTTGGTTTCGGCCTTATCCAGCATTTTGCGGAAGGTCAGCATTTCCCCGAATACCGAGGCGGTTTCGGCCAGCGTCAGTGGTGTCGAAGACAGCATCTCGCCCTGATCGGCGGCCAGAACCTGATGCACGCCGTGGCCCAACTCATGCGCCAGTGTCATCACATCACGCGGTTTGCCCAGATAGTTGAGCATCACATAAGGGTGGACGTCCGTCACGGTCGGGTGCGCGAAGGCACCCGGCGCTTTGCCGGGTTTCACCGCAGCGTCGATCCAGCCTTTGGAAAAGAAGGGCGCTGCGATCTCACCCATACGGGAATCAAAGGCGTTATAGGCGTCCATCACCGTTTTCTCGGCCTCATCCCAGCCAACGGTGCGGGTGTCTTCCATCGGCAACGGCGCGTTGCGGTCCCAGACCTGCATGACGTCCAGCCCCAGCCATTTGCGTTTTAGCTCGTAGTAGCGATGGCTGAGCTTGGGGTAGGCGGCAACAACGGCCTCGCGCAGGGCTTCGACCACTTCGGGCTCTACGTCGTTGGACAAGTGGCGACCGGTTTGCGCTGTCGGCATGTTACGCCAGCGGTCGACGATTTCCTTTTCCTTGGCTTGCGTGTTGTGGACGCGAGCGAAGGTTTTGATGTTATCCTGAAACACGTTAGCCAACTCGCGCGAGGCGGCTTCGCGTTTGTTGCGGTCCTGTTCAGTCAGCAGGTTCAGGGTGCCTTCGATGTTCAGTTCCTCGCCGTCAACGTCGAAGGTCAGCCCGGCGATGGTTTCGTCGAACAAGCGTTCCCAAGCGTCACCGACAACGCCCAGATCGTGCAGGAACTTCTCCAACTCGTCGGACAACTGATAAGGCTTCATCGCACGGATACGGCGGAACACCGGTTCGTAGCGAGCCAGATCGGTATTCGCGTCGAAATGCGCCTTGAGCAGGTCATCTTCGATGCGATTGATCTCAAGGGTGAAGAACACCAGCGGCGTGGTAAAAACGGTGATCTTTTCCTGCATATCTGACAGGAACTTGGCGCGATCGGCGTCGGTGGTCAGCTGGTAATACCGCAGACCGGCGAAGGACATGATGCGACCAGCTATCGAATTGATCTTCTCGTTGCGCTGTACGCAGGTCAGGAGGCCTTCGGCGTCCAGTTCAGCCAGTTTGCCCTCGTAATCAGCAGCAAAGGCGGCGCATTCGCCCTCAAGCCATTCCAGATCGCGTTCCAGTTCCGGCGCGTCTTCCGAACTGTACAGATCAGTCAGATCCCATTCCGGCAGGTTGCCAAGATCGCCGGTTCCACCGGCTGCGTTTGCGTCACGGACAGGAAAGGGAAGGTCGCGCATGGATCACCTCGGAAAATCTGCTTTGGCAAACATCTAGGCGCGGGCGGCCTGAACCACAAGCCGCCTTTGCGTGAGGTTTTGTTCAGGCGGAGAGCGTCGGCCCGGAAGATATGCAGGTTGGCGCGTCCTGAAAATGTGCTGCCAGTTGGTCAAAGACCGGGCCACGGACGTCCGGGGCCTCCATCATCACTTCATGTTCACCGTCGGGGATTTCGACCAAAGTGCCGTTGGGCCAGTTCGCCATACGCGCGCGAATGGCCTTGCGGTCAACAATCTGTTCATGGCTGCCCAGATAGGTCAGGCACGGGGTTGCGGGCGCGGTCTGCTCCATCAGCCAGGCGCATTCGTCGAGAGCCTCGCGCAGCCAGATCGTTGATGGCGCGGCCAGGGCTAACTCGGGATGTGCTGCCAATTGGTCTTTCATCATCTGATACATCGACAGATCACGGGTCAGCACGTTACCTTCGAAAGGCTGCGAAACAACGTAGCTTTCCAATGATGTGGTCGGAGGTGTCTTTTCCCCCAGGCCGATCCGTGGCCCCCAATAAGCGGTCAAGCGGCTGAGCGGCTTCATGATCGGGGTGAAAAAGATGCCCCACATCGGGCCGGTAAAGGCGCAGGCAGCAAAGCAATCGCGCTCGAGCACCGCGCGCAGGCCGATAGCACCGCCCATCGAGTGTCCGATCACATACCAAGGTTTCGGCAGGGCAAGCTTGGCAGCAAGGTCCAACGTGGCGTGGACATCCTGCTGGTAATCTGTGAACTGATCGACATGTCCTATACGCGGGTCGTCCAGCAGGCGGTCAGCCAAACCCTGACCGCGCCAGTCAACGGCCAGAAATGCGTAGCCCCGGCTGACGAATTCACCCGCGGCATTGCCGTATTTTTCAATATATTCCGTCCGGCCGGGGAACATGAACACCGTGCCGATTGCGTCGCCTTGGGGTAGCCAATGGCCGACACGGACGCGGGTGTTATCCGCAGTTGTCACCCAATGGGCTGCGCCACCAGCGGGGCCGCCGGCCACGTCTTCGTAGAAAGGGGCCGGCGAAAACTCCATCAGGCCAGTACCGAGGCGAGCTTCATGGCGATACCCATATCGCCGTCCACGCTCAGCTTGCCGGACATGAACGCACCGGTCGGGTTCAGGTCGCCGCTGAGGATCTGCTCGAACGTGTCGGCGTCTGCGGTCAGGGTGACATCTGCCTCATCATCGCTGACACGCGCGCCGTCAGCGTCCAGTACGATTGCGCCCAGATCAGCAATGGCAAACTTGGCCGAAGCGTCAAATGCGCCGCCAGACAGTTTTTCGTTCAGCGCGGCTGCCGCTTTTTCCAGAATGTCGCTCATGGTATTCCTCATTTTGTTAGTGCGCCGTGAATGGACATCCCCGGTCGCAACGCTACACTGAACATTGTTATGGGCATTGCAATCATCAATCTCAAACGTACCGTCGCGGCACTTTTTGTCACGGTCATGTTTTCCACCAGTTCGCTGGCGCAGCAGGCGGACCTGCGCGATGAGGTCGCGCTGTTGCAGCAATTGGCGCAATCCACACCGGAACAGGCGATTGGAATCGACCGCCAGCTCAAGGCGCTGTGGTCGCAATCGGGTTCGGCCTCGGCCGATCTGCTGCTTGAGCGCGGGCGCGAGGCGTTGGATGACGGGGATACGCTGACCGCGATTGAACATCTGACAGCCCTGACAGACCATGCACCGGACTTTGCCGAAGGCTGGCACCTGCGGGCGTCGGCGTTTTTCGGGATGGATCGGTTTGGCATGGCTGCCGCAGATCTTGAGCACGCGCTGACGCTAAACCCCAATCATTATGAGGCTATTTTTGGTTTGGGCCTGATTTTCGAGATCATTCAACAGCCTGATAAAGCGCTAGCGACCTATGAGCGCGCGCTGGCTATACATCCCCATCACGAAGAAGTAACCAATGCGGTGAATCGACTGAAGCCTCAGGTCGAGGGCTCGGCCCTCTGAAGAACCGGGGCAGGGGGCAAAGGTGAGCGGGTCATCCCGAATCGTGGCCGTACTTGGCCCGACAAACACAGGTAAAACCCATTACGCGATTGAGCGGATGCTGGGGTATCGTACCGGCGTGATCGGCCTGCCGCTGCGTCTGCTGGCGCGCGAGGTTTATGACAAAATCGTTGCCATTCGTGGCCCCTCGGTCGTGGCATTGGTTACGGGCGAGGAACGGATCGTTCCGCCGCGCACCCAGTATTGGGTCTGCACGGTCGAGGCGATGCCCGAAGGTATGGGCGCCGATTTCGTGGCCATCGACGAGATTCAGCTGTGTGCCGATCCCGAACGCGGCCATGTCTTTACCGACCGCCTTCTTCGCGCGCGCGGCACCAATGAGACGTTGTTTCTGGGCTCCGACACCATGCGCGGCCCGATTGCTGCTTTGGTCCCCGAGGCGCAGTTCGTACGTCGCGAACGCATGTCCCAACTGGTCTATGCCGGATCGAAAAAGATCAGCCGCATGCCTCCGCGCAGCGCGATTGTCGGGTTTTCCGTCGATAACGTGTATGCCATTGCCGAGTTACTCCGCCGCCAAAAGGGCGGGGCCGCTGTTGTCATGGGCGCACTCAGCCCGCGCACGCGTAACGCGCAGGTCGAACTCTATCAGAACGGAGAGGTCGATTATCTGGTCGCCACCGACGCTATTGGAATGGGGCTGAACCTTGATGTGAACCATGTGGCGTTCTCATCCCTGTCTAAGTTCGACGGTCGCCGGATGCGGCCCTTAGCCCCCAACGAATTGGCTCAGATCGCCGGGCGGGCCGGGCGTGGCATGTCCGATGGCACCTTTGGTGTGACCGGTGAGGCTCCGCCGCTGGACGAAGGTGTGGCGCAAGCGATCATGGACAGCCGCTTTACGCCGATGAAAAAGCTGAACTGGCGGAATGCTGCCCTTAAATTTGGCTCGGTTGACGCGCTGATCGACTCGCTTGAGGTCAGCCCGAATGACGAAAACCTGATCAAGGCACGCCCTGCCGACGACCTGAACGTGCTGAAATCGCTGTCGCAAGTGACCGAGGTCGCGGCGCGTGCCAGCGACCCGCAATCCATCCGTTTGCTGTGGGATGTGTGCCGAATCCCCGATTTTCGAGGCATCAGCCACGCTGAACATGCCAGCCTGCTTGAGGTCATCTACGGCCACCTACACGAGCGTAGCTCGATCCCCGACGACTTCATGGCGCGGCAAATCCGCCGGATTGATCGCACGGACGGGGATATTGATGCGCTTTCCAAAAGGTTGGCATATATTCGCACCTGGACATATGTTGCGCAGCGAAATGAATGGGTGCGCGACGAATCACATTGGCGTGCGGAAACGCGCACTGTAGAAGACAGGCTGTCGGATGCTTTGCATGACCGTCTGACCAAACGATTTGTGGACCGGCGTACATCGGTTTTGTTGCGCCGGCTCAAACAGAAGGAGGCCCTTTTGGCCGAAGTAAATGACAAGGGTGAAGTGACCGTCGAAGGCGAATTCGTCGGTCGTCTGGAAGGGTTCCGGTTTAGCCCGGACAAAAGCGCGCAAGGTACCGAGGCGAAAGCTTTGAAATCGGCATCCTTGCAAGCGCTCGCGCCGCAATTCCATCTGCGCGCCGACCGCTTCTATAATGCGCCCGATACCGAAATTGATTTCACCGATCAGGGCGGCCTGATGTGGGGCGAATATGCTGTCGGCAAACTGGTTGCCGGGGCTGAGCCTCTCAAGCCGATGGTCGAGGTTTTTGTGGATGAGGCCGCAGGCCCGGATGTCGAACAGAAAGTGCAGCGTCGGTTGCAGCACTTCATTGACCGCAAGGTGGCTGCGCTGTTCGAGCCGCTGCTGAACCTTTCGCGAGATGAGGAACTGTCCGGTCTGGCCAAGGGCTTTGCTTTCCGCATGGTCGAAGCGCTGGGCGTGCTGCCCCGCGCGCAGGTCGCGCAAGAGGTCAAGGATCTGGATCAGGACGCTCGTGGCGCACTGCGCAAGCATGGCATCCGTTTCGGTCAATTCACCATCTTCATGCCACTGCTACTGAAACCCGCCCCGACGCGCTTGCGTCTGGTTCTGTGGGCGTTGGCTAACGGGTTGCAGGAATTCCCTGATGCGCCGCCTCCGGGTCTGGTCACTGTGCCGGTCGCCAAGGACGCGCCACAGGGCTACGACACAATGTGCGGCTACCGCGATGCGGGTGAACGCTCGATCCGGATCGACATGCTGGAACGTCTGGCCGATATGCTGCGCGCTGAAGACAGCAGGGGCGGGTTTGAGGCCAAGCCCGACATGCTGTCCATCACCGGGATGACGTTGGAACAGTTCGCGGACCTGATGAAGGGGCTGGGCTACAACGCCGAACGCGGTGAGCGTGAAAAGGTCAAGGCAACTCCGGCTGAGCAACCTGTCACAGAGGCGACGGATCAACCTGCCGCCGAAGAAACACCGGCACCTGACGCGACAAGCGAAGAGGTCGCCGCACCCGCCGAGGCGCCAGCCGAGGCCATCGAAAGCACCGAGGCGGCAGCCGAGGCTCCGGCTCCGTCCGCGGAAGAACCTGAGGCCGAGGTGTTCTATACCTTCACCTGGGGACGTCAGCGTCAGCAAAGCCGAGGTCCGCGTCGTGAACAGCGGCAAGGGCAGGGCAAGGGTAAGCCGCGTGGTAAGCCTCAGGACGGTCGCGGCAAACCGCAGGGCAAGAAGGGTGGTAAGCCGCAAGGCGCCAAGACTTTCTCATCCCGCCCGCCCAAGAAGGAAAAGGCGATCGACCCCGATAACCCGTTTGCTGCTGCGCTGATGGGATTGAAGGGCGATAACTGAAACGCTCATGGCCGAGGCCAAGCTGCGGATCGACAAATGGCTATGGCAGGCGCGGTTCTTCAAGACCCGCAGCCTGGCGGCCAAACAGGTCAGCGGCGGGCATCTGCGACTGAATGGAAACCGGGTGCTGAAACCGGCGCAGGCGGTTGCACCCGGGGATGTTCTGACCTTCCCGCAGGGGCGTATCGTGCGCGTTGTACGGATCGAAAAGCTGGGTGAACGGCGCGGTCCGGCCCCCGAGGCGCAGACGTTGTACTTCGATATGACGGAAAAGCAGGATAAGGCCCCGTCAAACCCCGGATTTGAGGGAAAAGGTCGTCCGACCAAGAAAGATCGGCGCGCGCTTGATCTTTCTCGCACCTTCAAGGGCTGATCCACCCTTGAAGAGGGTGTAATACTGGATTAGCTAGACGCCCAAACCGTAAATGGGATTCCGACTATGACCTATGTTGTCACCGAAAACTGCATTGGCTGCAAATACACCGACTGCGTCGAAGTGTGCCCGGTGGACTGTTTCTATGAAGGTGAGAACACCCTGGTCATTCATCCCGATGAATGCATCGACTGCGGTGTGTGCGAACCCGAGTGCCCCGCCGACGCAATCCGCCCCGATACTGAGCCGGGCATGGATCAGTGGGTCGAGTTCAACCGGAAATACTCGGAAATGTGGCCGGTGATCGTGACCAAGAAGGACCCGCTGCCCGAAGCCGAGGAACGCGACGGCGAAGAGGGCAAGATGGAGAAGTATTTCTCTGAAGCGCCCGGTGAAGGTGGCTAAGCGATTCGCCCTCTGAACTTGTCGGTTCAGGTGTAGAATCTGGTTGTAGCGTCTTGAAAAACAAAGGGTTTCACGGCCCAACGTGGGCGTGACCTTTCAGGTGTCGCAATTTTGTGATATACTTAGAAGCTGAATGATGAATGAGATGGGGATGTGCTCCGTAAGTATGTGTGCTTTGGAGTTCTGATTTTATGACAAAACAGCCACCTGACGGGGCCTAGAATGGCCGCGGCTAGGGTATTTTGTCGTCCGCATCTCGCTCTGTAACCAAGGATGAACCTGTATGTCTAAGTCGAAAAAGCTTGAGTTCCGCCCCAACGATTACGTTGTCTACCCTGCCCATGGCGTCGGCCAGATCATCTCGATTGAAGAGCAGGAAGTCGCGGGATTTTCGCTTGAGCTGTTCGTCATCTCGTTTGAAAAAGACAAGATGACCCTGCGGGTGCCGACCAATAAAGTCACCGAATCCGGTCTGCGGTCGCTCAGCTCGCCCGATGTCATCAGCCAGGCTATGAAGACGCTGAAAGGCAAGGCCAAGGTCAAGCGCGCCATGTGGTCCCGCCGGGCGCAGGAATATGAGCAAAAGATCAACTCGGGCGATCTGATCTCGATTGCCGAAGTGGTCCGCGATCTGCACCGCACCGACGACCAGCGCGAGCAGAGCTATTCCGAGCGTCAGCTGTACGAAGCTGCGCTTGAGCGTCTGACCCGCGAAGTCGCCGCCGTATCCGGCGCTGGCGAAGTATCCGCTGCGAAGCAGGTTGATGAGGTTCTGACCTCGCGCGCGGCGGCCTGATCTCTGCCAATCATGATTTCGGGGCCGCTCCTGACAAGGGGGCGGCCTTTTTCATGTCTGGCCTTGGTGAAATCCGCGTTTGCCGCTAATTTTCCAGCAAGCAGAGGCGGATAGATGGCCCGGATAAAGCAAACCGTTAAGTTTCTGTACATCGCGCATGAGCCGATTTCGATCTGGTTCCGCTATGGTTTGATCCTGTTTGATGCCGTGTCGATCATATTCTTCGTGGCCACCGCAAATGTCCCGCATGGGCCGGGGCTCACTGTTGCCAGCCTGTGCGTGGGGTTTATCATCCTGTTGGATTTTCTGGCGCGGCTGTGGATTGCGAAGGATCCGTGGAAACTGCTTCGCAAGATATACACTCTGGCCGATATCGTGGTTATCGCCTCGCTATTGCTTGAACCGTTTTTGCCCGGAAATCTGGCATTTGTTCGTATTTTGCGAGCGTTGCGCCTGATCCATTCCTATCACCTGCTGCGGGACCTTCGCCGGGACAGTCAATTCTTCCGTACCCACGAGGATGCGGTGATCGCGGCGATCAATCTAATGGTCTTCGTCTTCGCCACCTCTACGGCGGTATTGGTGTTCTTCATCCCCGACAACAGTCAGACGGCCTATATTGACGCGCTGTATTTCACCATGGCGACGCTGACCACGACCGGGTTCGGGGATATCACGCTGACAACTCCGGGCGGGAAGCTGTTTTCAGTGTTCATCATGGTGGTCGGGGTGGCGTTGTTCGTGCGTCTGGCCCAAGCGATCTTCATGCCGCAGAAAGTGCGCCACAAATGCCCCAGCTGTGGGTTGTTTCGACACGACCCGGACGCAGTGCATTGCAAGCATTGCGGCGAGGTCATCCGGATCGAAACGGGCGGAAGCTCTTAGATCGCGACCAAGGCAGCCGTCAGGAATGCAAGCTCTGCAAGTTGTTGCGTCGCGCCCAGAATGTCTCCGGTCTGGCCGCCGATTTTGGTTCGGGCGGTTGCCGCCAGCCCGGCGATGATCAGGGCGGCAACGAGAATAGGCCACAAGGAGCCAATTCCCATCAGCACGAGCGCACAGAGCAGCGCCAGCCCAAGCCCTGCTACGGTCGTGGCGGGCCGCGGTCCCCCGACCGAATGGCTCAGCCCGCTGTTGCGCGCGTTGGGCAGGGCCGTCATCAGAACCGGCATGAAAGCGCGCGAGGTGATGCAAGCCGCAAGGATTGCGCCATAGGCACCGGCCATCAACAGGGTTGCAACCAACGCAACCCGTGCAATCTGCGCGAAAATCAGCGCCAGAACACCGTAGGCACCGATATGGCTGTCCTTCATGATCTCAAGGCGTCGTTCCCGGGTGAAGCCACCCCATAGGCCGTCCACGGTATCTGCCAGACCATCCTCGTGCATCGCGCCGGTGGTCATGACCAATACAGCAATCAGGATCACAGCGCTGACCGGTGCGGGCAGGTTCATTGCCATTGCGGCCCAACCGGCGGC
The DNA here is from genome assembly GCF_965221235.1 of Ruegeria sp. Lineage (GTDB taxonomy): Bacteria > Pseudomonadota > Alphaproteobacteria > Rhodobacterales > Rhodobacteraceae > Ruegeria. Next base: position 290,308 of record NZ_CBDCRS010000004.1, on the reverse strand, counting down.
GCAGGCCATCAACCCGACAATCAGCCCCACCACCGGGAAAGCCCACGCGGCGTCAGCCTGTCGGGCAAAGACCGTTTCAGGCAGTTTGGGCAGTGGCAGGCGGGTCAGAAGCACCAGCGCCAGCGGAATATCCCATGCAGAAAACAGGTTGGTGTCGTTTTTATGCACTCCTGCGCCTTTCGGGGTCTTGTTGGATTGGACGCTTCGGTTAAACACACAGGACCACTCTGATGCAACGAGGCTTTGGATGCTGCCCGAACTTAATGACCTGAAAACCTTCCGCGATGTCCTGAGCAAGGCGTCCGGCCCGGATGATGCTGCGCTGCAAGGGGCGGCGGATCGTAACGGGCAACTGACCAAACCGCCGGGTGCGCTGGGGCGGCTTGAGGATCTGGCGATCTGGTATGCCGGGTGGCGAGGTGATGCGCGCCCACAGATCAGCGCGCCTCAGGTCATCGTGTTTGCGGGGAACCACGGGGTGACAGCGCAGGGCGTTTCGGCCTTTCCGCCTGAAGTGACCGTGCAGATGGTGATGAACTTTGAACATGGCGGGGCGGCGATCAACCAACTGGCCAAAGCCGCCGGTGCCACAATGGACGTTCACGCGCTGGAGTTGGACCGGCCTACAGCCGATTTCACCACAAGTCCTGCGATGTCGGAGGATGAGCTGTTGCAGGCCCTGCGCACCGGGTGGACCGCCGTTGACCCCAAAGCCGATCTGCTGGTGGTTGGCGAGATGGGCATCGGCAACACCACCCCAGCGGCTGCGATTGCATGCGCCCTGTTCGGCGGAGACGCAGCCGACTGGACTGGACGTGGTACCGGTGTGGATGATGCCGGGCTAGCCAACAAGACCCGCGTGGTGGCTGAAGGGGTGGCCCTGCATGGCGGTTCCGGCGATGGGTTGGACATCCTGCGCTGCCTCGGCGGGCGTGAGATCGCAGCCATGGCCGGAGCCATCGCTGCCGCCCGGGTTCTGCGCATTCCGGTCATCCTTGACGGCTTTATCTGCTCGGCTGCGGCAGCCTGTCTGGCGAATATCTCTGCCGGGGCTCTGGATCACACGGTAGCAGGACACCAAAGCGCAGAAGGTGCGCACGGGGCAGTGCTTGAGAAGCTGGGTAAACAGCCCTTGCTAACCCTTGGCCTGCGATTGGGTGAGGGTTCGGGCGGCGCGCTTGCGATCAACATCCTCAAAAGCGCTGTGGCCTGCCATTCCGGTATGGCAACATTTGCCGAGGCCGGCGTCTCGGACGGGTAACTCTGACGGCCTGATCCGAACCCCGGTTCAGGCCGATTTCTGTGCGTGTTTTTCCGCCAGTTCCAGCAGCTCAGTTTCCAGCTGTTTTTCGAATTGCTGGGCGCGCTCGATGTATTTCTTGTTCTCTGCCGTCGGCGTCCCGGGTATCCACAGCTCGGCCAGATCGCGGATCGAGGCCCGGTCATGGTGATAGAATGTCTGTTCCGCCTGCGCGGCCTCGTATTCGCTGAGGCCGATGTTTTCGAGCACATAGCGCCCGGCCCGCAGTGAACTGTCGAACATTTCCCGCACGATGTCGTTGGCACCGGCCTGATACAGCTCATACACATGGGTGCGGTCATGAGCACGGGCGATGATATGCAGGTCAGGGCGATGACGCCTTGCATAGCTGACCAATCGCGTCACCGTCTTGCGGTCATCCATGGCAGCGACCAGAACCGCAGCTTTCTCAAGCCCCGCGGCCCGCAACAGTTCGGGACGGGTCGGATCGCCCAAAAAGCCTTTGACACCGAAGCGGCGCATAAGTTGTACCGTCTCGATATCGTGGTCCAGAACGACAGTCTTGAAACCGCTGGCACGGACCAAACGGTTCACGATCTGACCAAAACGACCAATACCGGCGATGATCACCGGGCCTTTCTCGTCGATCTCATCCGGTTCGGGTTGGGGGCTGTTATCGCCGATGCGGCGGGACAGCAGGTCGTAGATGATGAACAGCAACGGCGTGATCAGCATAGTCAGGGCGATGATCATCAGCAGCTTTTGCGACAGATCCGGTGGAATGACGTTTTGCTGAGTAGAAAAGGCCAGCAGCACAAAGCCGAACTCACCCGCCTGTGCCAGACCCAAAGTGAACAGCCAGTGATCGCGCCCGCGCAGCTTAAAGGCACGCCCGACGACGTACAGAATGATCCCTTTGGTCAGGATTACCAACAGCGCCAGCCCGATCAGCTCGAACGGGTCGTTGAAGAAATAGGCCACGTCGATCCCTGCGCCGACGGTGATGAAGAACAGGCCAAGGAAAAGGCCCTTAAAGGGCTCAAGGTCGCTTTCCATCTCGTGCCGGAATTCCGAGCTGGCCAGAACGACTCCTGCCAGAAACGCGCCCAGAGCAGGGGACAGGCCCACCAGCGTCATCAGGAAGGAAATTCCGACCACGATCATCAGGGCCAGCGCAGTGTACATCTCGCGCAGGCGAGTTGCATGGATAAAGCGGAAAAGGGGGCGCGTCAGGTAGACCCCGGCAAAGATTACGAAGGCGATTGCACCGAGGGTGACAAGCGTAACAGCCCACCCCGGTAGCCCTTCGACCAGAGACAGGCTGTGATGGGCGGTGTCATGGAGGTCTTTCACACCGCGATCAATGGACCCGTCCGCTTCGATATGGGGCAACGCGGGCAATGCCAGCAGGGGCAGCAGGGCCAGGATAGGAATAACCGCGATATCCTGCGTCAACAGCACCGAGAACGTGGCACGGCCCCCGTTCGTCTGCATCAATCCCTTTTCCGAAAGGGTTTGAAGCACAATCGCCGTCGAGGACAGCGATAAGGTCAATCCGACTGCCAAGGCCACCGACCACGGATGGTTGGCATACATGGCAACGCCGGCGATGGCGGCTGTGGACAGCCCAACCTGAAGGCCGCCCAGCCCCAACAGCCTGTCCCGCATATCCCACAGCGCGCGAGGCTCAAGCTCTAGCCCGATAAGGAACAGCATCATGACCACGCCGAACTCGGCGACGTGCTGAAGGCTTTCGGTTTCTGCGCCGACAAGGCCGAATATCGGGCCGATGACTATCCCAGCAGCCAGATACCCAAGAACGGACCCCAAACCCAGACGGGCCGATAACGGCACGGCGATCACGGCGGCAGCCAGATAGATCGAAGCCTGGTAGAGGAAGTCGTCCATGTTGGTCCTTTCGGTCGGGTCAGGTGGGCAAGGGGGCGTCGCGTTTCAACTGGTCCATTACAATCTGGCTCTGGACCCGCGCCACCGCAGGATGCGGTAGGATAACCTGATGAAGCAAGCGATTGAGGGCGTTCAAGTCGTCGCAGTAGACATGTAGCAGGTAATCCGCCTCTCCGGTCATCGTCCAGGCGCTGGTGATCTCGGCGCGCGTGTCGACAAGGCGGGCAAAGCTTTCGGATTGTTCGGGCCCGTGGGTTCCCAGATGAACCTGAACGAAACCCTGAACATGCAGCCCAAGCTTCAGCGGATCCAGACGTGCGGCATATCCGGTAATGTATCCTTCGGCCTCAAGCCTTTGCCGTCGCCGCCCGGCCTGACTGGGCGACAGGTTCAGCATCTCGCCCAGCTGATGTGCGGTCAGGTGCGCATCCTTCTGCAAGGCTGAAAGAAGGCGCGTGTCAGTGGCATCCAGCATATGCGGAAATTCTCCGGTAATTGCCGAAAAGTTGCGGGATTTGCGCGTGTGATCCTAGTTTAAACGAAAACTATGCGCAGAAACAGCGCCAAATAAGGCGTATTTTGGAATCAGCAAAGAAATTCCTGTTTTTAGGAGGCGCATCATGGGGCCTTTCCCTCATAACTCCCCGAAATCCGTTATCAGCAAGGACAATCCAGTCGGCACCGACGGGTTCGAATTTGTAGAGTTCGCTCATCCCGAGCCGCAGGAGCTGCGCGATCTGTTCGCCAAGATGGGCTTTGAGCAGGTCGGCTACCACACAGACCAACCCGGTGTTGAGCTGTGGCAGCAAGGGGACGTGACCTATATCCTCAACTCCGACCCCGACAGCTTTGCGGCGCGGTTCGCGGATGAACATGGTCCTTGTGCTTCGGCCATGGGGTGGCGTGTTGTGGATGCGCAAAAAGCCTTTGATCATGCGGTGGCCAAAGGGGCCGAGCCGTATGACGCGGCGGACAAGACGTTGGATGTTCCGGCGATCAAGGGGATTGGTGGGTCGCTGATCTACTTCATCGACCAGTACCACGACACTTCGCCTTATAATCAGGAATTCACCTGGACCAAACAATCCAAGCCGGGTGGCGACGGGTTCTATTACCTCGATCACCTGACGCACAACGTGTACCGCGGCAATATGGACAAGTGGTTCGCGTTCTATGAGCGTCTGTTCAACTTCCGTGAAATCCGGTTCTTTGACATTCAGGGCAAATACACCGGCCTTTACAGCCGCGCGCTGACGTCGCCCTGTGGCCGTATCCGCATTCCGATCAACGAAGACCGGGGTGAGACCGGGCAGATCGTCTCGTATCTGAATAAGTACAAGGGCGAGGGCATTCAGCACATCGCGGTCGGCAGCGAAGACATCTATGCCTCGACCGATGCGATTGCCGAAAAGGGGCTGAAATTCATGCCCGGCCCGAACAAGGCGTATTACGAGATGTCCACCGAACGGGTCGCCGACCATGAAGAGCCGCTGGACCGTATGATGAAGCACGGAATCCTGATCGACGGCGAAGGGGTTCTGGACGGAGGGGAAACCAGAATCCTGCTGCAAATCTTCTCTAAAACCGTGATAGGCCCGATCTTTTTCGAATTCATCCAGCGCAAGGGCGACGATGGATTTGGCGAGGGGAACTTTCAGGCCCTGTTTGAATCCATTGAGCGCGAACAGATCGAACGTGGTGAAATTTCAGCGGCTTGATCTCGGACTTTAAAGTTCAGCTGCGCGGCATCTTCAGCGTTACGTTCTTGCCGCGCTTCTGGTAGCGCAGTTCGTTGTCGCCGATTGCGATGACACTGCCGCCATCCAGCCTGTCCCCGACTTTCAGCTTTTTGTAACGGCCACTGGGTAAGCGAACCAGAGCGCGGCGATCGGCGGGTGTGCCATATACTCCGATCAGGTTCAGCTTGCGCAGGTTCAGCGCGTTGTCGATGGTTGCCTGCCGCGCCACCGATGCGGATGACGGGATTTTCGGCGCGACGACCTTCGGTTTGAAAGTGTCCACTTCAACCTGTCCAATACCGGCAGCAGAGCCGAGGCTGGCGGTTTGCGTACCAGACGAAGGTTTCAGACCCGCGGGGCGCGTTTTCGGGCGCGGCACGGGTGCGCTTGCCAACACGACGGGTGGTTCTTCTGGTTCCGGTTCAACTTGTAAGCTTGCAGGCCGCACCTTTGGGCGCAGTATCGCCAATTCTGCGCGTGAGCGTCCGCCATATTGTTGCCGCTCAAACCGTTGCAACAAATCACCAGGGCGCAGTTTCGGGCGCAACCCAGCCAGCCGATCAGGCGTGTTTTCCGGCGTTGGCTCTTCTTCAAACCGCAGAGGGGCCTCGGGCGGCACTTTCGATGGCTGTCCAAGGTACACGGGAATTCCATCCGGGTTCACCGTGCCATCCGGGGTCGGTGCAACAAGGCCGTTCGCGTCCAGTTCGGTTTGCGTTTCGGCAGCACCGGGCAGTGAGATCAGCGCAAGCGGGGTATCGGTGTCAAAGCTTTGAACCGGCGGCAGCGCAATTGCGTCGTTTGACAGGTTGGAACTGTCGACGGATGCCAGATATTGCTCCTCCGGTTGCTCCAGCGCCGGAGGTTGCAACGGCGCAGGCTCAATGATCGAAACCTCGGGCTGCGCTGGTATCTGTTCCGGCTCGGGATCGCTGGCAATGTCTTCGACGACCGTTGGTGCAATATTCAACGCCTCAAGAATCGCGGCGTCTGTGGCAGATGGCTCGATCCCTTCGGGTGGGGTTTCCTCGACCTCGGCTACGTCTGGTTCCTCTGGGGTTGCGGAAAGGTCCGGTTCTGCCGCATCGGGTTCGGGGACGGAGAGGGTGTTTTCCGTCTGCGCCGTATCAAACTCGGACGTCTCGTCGCCGCCGGTTCCAAACGCAGCCCAGACACCAACAGCAACGGCCACGAGTGCCGCAGCAGCGGCCGGGAGGGTGTATCGCTTGCCCAACACACTGGCGGCGTCGGCAGGCGTCGCACTGGATTCTGTTGTAGGCGCAGAACGAAACACATCAGGGGCTGTGGTGTCCGCGATGGCGTGAACAGCGGGCCCGTCGGGCTTTGGCGCGGGGTCTTCGACAACCGCTGGCAGCGCGCCCGCGAACTCGACCTGCAAAGGCGCTTCGGCGGGTACAAAAAACTGCGGCTCGGAGGGGAATTCCTGCGCGTCCGGCTCTGCGGTAATCTCAACCGGGATAAAGCCGTGTTGGGTCGCGAATTCGCGCGCCTCGTCCAACGTCTGGCGTGTAACAGCAGCGACAAATGTGGTTCCGTCACGGGTTGCGACGTCAAATACCAGCTCTTCCAGCGTGTAAGGTGTGGCCTTTGTCAGTGCATGTTTGGCCTGTTCGCCGGCTGCTGAATCATCACCGTCGACGGAATGATAGCGAACCTGATCAGAAGGCAGCACGACTTTGCAGCTCAGGTTGTTTTCCAGCGCAAAGCCCTTGTCCCGCAATGCCTCAATCTGGTCATTCAGGTCAGAAGCGTCCAATGCGACTTCGCCAATGCAGAACCAGTCGTCATCCGAGCGGTGGTGCAACGAGATTCCGGTCGTAGAAAATGACAGCGCAAAGGCAGGTTTCATAATCCGGAAGAACCATAATTAACAGCATCAGCGCAAACGACTTCTCGTCCGCAGAGCGACATTAAAGCAGGATCCCGCCGAGGGAAAGAAAAAGCCTGACGTTCCCCTTGTGCGTGTGGCTTGGGTGTCCCCATGTTGATGGTAGAGAAATTGGAGGGAAGACCTTGAAGAAAATCGCTTTTATGGCCGCGATGCTGGCTGTCACTGCCGCAGGCATGGCCCATGCGGAAGAACGTCGCATCACTGTGGACGCGGCCGGTGTCGTTCAGGCCGCTCCTGACATGGCGACCATCACCATGGGCGTGACCAACGAGGATGCGCAAGCTTCAAACGCGATGCAGGCAACGTCCGAGGCCGTGGCGCAGATTCTGAAACGCCTTGAGGGGATGGGGATCGAGGACCGCGATATTCAAACCCGTGATCTGTCATTGTCGCCGGTCTGGACGGGGCGCAACTCTGCCAGCGGTGATAAGCCTGAGATTTCGGGCTTTGTTGCCTCGAACAATGTGCAGGTGCGTGTTCGTGATCTGACGCAGCTTGGCACAATCATGGATGCGGTCATTCAGGATGGGGCCAACAACTTCGGCGGTCTCAGCTTTGGAGTGCAGGACCCGACACCGCTTGAGGCTCAGGCACGGGCCAAAGCCGTAGCTGAGGCGACCGCGAAGGCAGAACAACTGGCACAGGCCGCCAACGTGACTCTGGGCGAGGTGCGGCAAATCAGCGAGCAGGTGGGCGGGTTCCACCCAGCGCCACAGATGCGCGCCATGGCCGATGCGGGCGGAGTGCCAATTGCAAGCGGTGAGGTTTCGGTCTCGGTCACCGTGTCGATGGAGTTTGAAATCTCCGACTAAACCTCGGCGCGGGCCATCAGCGATTGCCGTTGCTGGCCCGTCTGGTCGAAATTGTCCGGTGACAGCCATGTCTCGAACGCCGTTCGGATTCGCGGCCATTCACTGTCGAGGATTGAGAACCACGCCGTATCCCGGTTGCGGCCTTTGTAGTGCGTTGCCTGCCGGAAGATCCCCTCGAACGTAAAGCCCAACCGCTGGGCAGCCCGGCATGACGGCGCGTTCAGCGCGTCGCATTTCCATTCATAGCGGCGATATCCCAACTCGTCGAAGACGCGGCGCATCATCAGGAACATGGTCTCGGTCGATTGCGGGCTACGCTGCAACAGAGGGGAGAAGTGAATATGGCCCACCTCGATCACGCCGGCTGCGGGTTCGATCCTTAGGAAAGATGCCATGCCGACTGGCGTTTCGTTCTTGTCCAGAACCGTGTGGAACATCGGATCAGCGTCCATGCAGCTGGTGCGGGTCCAGTCTTCGAATTCCTGTTCCGAGCTGAACGGCCCGTAGGGCAGGTAGGTCCAGTTACGACCGTCCGTGTCATTGGCAAACGCCCGGAACAGGCCGGGCGCGTGCCGGTTCACATCCAGCGGCACGACAGTGCAATACCGGCCCTCCATCGGCGTATAAGGAGGCGTCGGGCGAGGGAAATCGCCCGAGACCGGCAGGCCGATGGGTTGGCCCAGATCGTTGGTGTCGTGACCGCTCATGGTTCAGGCCGAGGCTTTGGCCAGCGCCTGATCCAGATCGGCGATCAGGTCATCTGCGTCTTCGATACCAATCGACACGCGTACCACGCCGGGACCGGCACCTGCGGCCTCTTGCTGTTCGGGTGTCAGTTGGCGGTGGGTGGTCGAGGCCGAATGGATGATCAGCGACCGCGCATCACCCAGGTTGGCGACGTGGCTGAAAATCTCCAGCGCGTTGACCAGCTTGATGCAGGCGTCATAACCACCCTTGACCGCAAAGGTGAACAGCGCACCGGCACCCCTCTTGTATTGCGCCTTGACCCGGTCGTGATACGGCGATGAGGGCAGACCCGCATAAGTCACGTATTCCACCCGGTCATCAGCTTCGAGCCACGCGGCAATCTTTTGCGCGTTCTCGACATGGCGTTCCATCCGCAGCGACAATGTCTCGATTCCCATCAGCGTGTAATGCGCGGCTTGCGGGTTCATGGTCATGCCCAGATCGCGCAGGCCGATGGCGATACCGTGGAAGGTGAAGGCAAGCGGGCCGAAGGTCTCGTGGAATTTAAGGCCGTGATAGGCGGCCTCAGGTTCGCTGAGAGAAGGGAATTTGTCATTCGCCGACCAGTCGAACTTACCCGAATCCACGATGCAGCCGCCGGTTACGGTGCCGTTGCCAGTCAGATATTTTGTGGTCGAATGCACCACCAGAGTCGCGCCGTGTTCGATCGGGCGACACAGGTATGGCGTGGCCGAGGTGTTGTCGACGATCAGCGGAATGCCCGCCGCATCCGCCACATCCGCCAGCGACCGGATATCTGTGACATAGCCGCCGGGGTTGGCGATGGATTCGCAGAATACCGCGCGGGTGTTTTCGTCGATGGCATCCTTCACGGCGTCCAGATCATCGGTGTCCACGAACTTGGCCGACCAGCCAAAGCGTTTGATGGTCTGGCTGAATTGCGTGACCGTGCCGCCATACAGACGGGTCGAGGCCACGACGTTGCAGCCCGGTCCCATCAGCGGGAACAACGCCATAATCTGCGCTGCGTGGCCCGAGGAACAGCAGACCGCGCCGACTCCGCCCTCAAGCGTTGCAATACGTTCCTGAAGAACGGCAACGGTTGGGTTGGTCAGGCGGGAATAGATGAACCCGACCTCTTGCAGGTTGAACAGTGCGGCCGCGTGATCGGCATCGCGAAACACATAGGCCGTCGTTTGATAAATCGGAGTCTGACGCGCGCCCGTCGCCGGATCGGGCCGTGCGCCCGCGTGAATCTGAAGCGTATCGAAACCGTAAGTGGGGCCGTCAGACATCGTCGAAATCTCCTGTTGGAATGTGTGTTGCAGAATCTCTAGGCGATTGACGGCCTTCGCACAACAACGCTGTCAGCGCATCCACAGGCCCTTGCTGCGGATCGTGTTACGAATGACCTGCTCGCGCTGGGGCAGGTATTCTCGGTCGAACAGATCCCGGATTTTGTGACCCTTGCCTTGTATCACCAGCTTTTTGATCGGGTCATAGCCTTTGAGCACTTTCTTGACCCGGTTGGGGGTCGCGACAGTTTCCAGCACCTCGACCACATGATCGCTTTCGCGCGCATAGAGCAGAGGGAACAGGCGATAGTGACAGCTGACCGTTCCGTCCAACAGGCCCGGGGGGAGGGCATCCCGCCCCCCGCCAAGGGAATGAATGACCAGCGGCAGCGCCACCTGATCCAGCCAAGGGTCAAGGTTCTGTCCGGCCAATTCAGGGATTTCTTCATCCCGGATGGTACGAGCGAAGTGCAGAAACCGCTCTCCGAACTGGCGCGGGCAGGCGTGATAGAAATAGCCTGCGTTGAAATACAGATACCGTCGCCAGTAGTCTTTGGGGTGGCTGGTATCCAATGAGCTTTCAAAGTCCAACTCGAACCGCTGATAGAGCGCGCGCCAGATACCATCGAAACCGGGGCCGTAAAGCGTTGGTTTGGGCCAGGTGCCTTCGACTTTCTGTGAGGCTCCGGGGCGGTCAAATTCAAACGGCACCGAACTCACATCTCCGGTGATCAGCGTATCGCTGTCGAAGAACACGAACGGCTCCCCCTCGGGCAGGGCCAGCAGGGCCTCAATCTTGTTGCCGTGGGGATAGCTGCCGCCAAAGACGCGATTGTCGAAGGGCAGGATTTCGGCATCCAGCTGGCTCAGCGCTTTCAGAACATCCTCATTCCGAATGCTGGGGTCCTGTTGCCATCGCGGGCCGGGCTGCGGCACGGCGACAAACAAGCGGCCCGCGAAATTCTGAGAGCTATGGCGCAGAGAGGCTGCAAACAGCAGCGCCTCATACTGTAGCCGGTTGTTTTGCCCGATGATGACGATGTTGAATTTCGAAGCGCTGGCCTGCATCGGGTGACTTTCGGATATTCGCCGCTGACCGGCATTGCTCGGGGTAATTTCGACCTACAGCACGAGACGGGTTTGGTGCAACCCACTCTAATTCGGCAGGGTGGAACATGTGAGATGATGTAAAATCAGGCAGATTTATCGCGAAATCACTCAAAAAATCCGGTTTTTCCATTTTTTTAAATTTTACCAATTGATAAAAAATTTGATTGTGGCAAGCTGAGACCATAATGAACATATCTACAGGGAGTAGAGTGATGGCACAGGGCCAGATTGCCCCCGGCATAGTCTCCGGGCGGCTGTCCAGCGATGAGCTGACCTCGAATTTCACGGATTTGCATCCGCCATTGGCCGCGCATGAGGCCGCCGTGGCCGCAGATCGGTGTTATTTCTGCTATGACGCGCCGTGTGTGACGGCTTGTCCGACGGACATCGATATTCCGCTATTCATGCGGCAGATTCAGGCCGGGCAGCCCGAAGCGGCGGGTGAAACCATTCTGGCGCAGAATATTCTGGGCGGAATGTGCGCCCGAGTCTGTCCGACCGAGACATTGTGCGAAGAAGCCTGCGTGCGCGAAACTGCCGAGGGCGCTCCGGTCGAGATTGGCCGCTTGCAACGTTATGCAACCGACAGCGTCATGAGGGATGGAGATCATCCCTTTGAACGAGCTGCGCCGACAGGCAAGACGATTGCTGTGGTCGGGGCAGGGCCTGCCGGTCTGGCCTGTGCACATCGTTTGGCCATGCATGGGCATGACGTGGTGATCCACGAAAGCAAGCCCAAGCCGGGCGGCCTGAACGAATACGGCATCGCTGCCTACAAATCGACCAACGACTTTGCGCAGGCCGAGGTCGACTGGCTGCTCAAGATCGGTGGCATCACTATCGAGACCGGCTCGGCGCTGGGCGAGGGTCTCTCGCTGGACGGTTTGGTTGAGAATTACGATGCGGTTTTCCTGTCCATTGGTCTGGCCGGAGTGAATGCTCTGCGGGCCGCCGGGGCCGAGAAGGACGGAGTGCGCTTTGCTGTCGATTTCATCTCGGATGTGCGGCAGGCCTCTGATCTGGCCAACTTGCCGGTTGGACGCAATGTGGTGGTGATTGGCGGCGGTATGACTGCTGTGGACGCTGCCGTGAAGTCCAAGCTGCTGGGCGCCGAGCATGTCACAATCGCCTATCGACGTGGGCGCGATGCCATGGGCGCCAGCAAATTCGAACAGGACTTGGCGGCCTCGCACGGGGTCAAGATCATGACCAATGTGCAGCCTGTCGCCGTTCACGGAAACGGGGCGGCCGTCGAGATCGAACTGGAGTATACTGCAAGCCATGATGGTCAGTTGACCGGAACTGGCGAGACTGTTCGTCTGGCCGCAGATCAGGTGCTCAAGGCCATCGGTCAGACGCTGGAAGGCGCGCCCGACGGATTGACGCTGGACGGTAACAAGATCGCTGTGACCGGGGCCGGGCGCACCTCAATGACCGGTGTCTGGGCTGGCGGTGACTGTGCCGCGGGCGGAGAAGACCTGACCGTGACCGCCGTGGCCGAAGGTCGTGATGCCGCGATGGATATTCACGCCAGCCTGAGCGCGTGACACCAACAGACAAAGATGCACATCTGCATCAGGGAGGCCGGATAAATGGCTGATTTGAAGACAAATTTCCTGGGTATCGAAAGCCCGAACCCCTATTGGCTGGCCTCTGCGCCGCCAACCGACAAAGAATACAACGTTCGCCGCGCTTTTGAGGCCGGATGGGGCGGTGTTGTTTGGAAAACGCTAGGGTCCGAAGGGCCACCGGTCGTCAATGTAAACGGGCCACGGTACGGCGCGATTTATGGGGCTGACCGGCGGTTGCTGGGCCTGAACAACATCGAATTGATCACCGACCGCCCACTTGAAGTGAACCTTGAAGAGATGGCGCGCGTTAAGGCCGACTACCCGGACCGCGCGCTGATCGCCTCGATCATGGTTCCATGTGAGGAGGAGGCGTGGAAAGCCATCCTTCCACGCGTGGCCGAAACTGGCGCGGACGGGATTGAGCTGAATTTCGGCTGTCCCCACGGGATGAGCGAGCGCGGAATGGGCTCGGCCGTTGGGCAGGTGCCGGAATATATCGAGATGGTCACTCGGTGGTGCAAGAAATACTACGACCGTCCGGTCATCGTGAAACTGACGCCGAACATCACCGATATCCGCAAGCCTGCTGAGGCGGCAAAGAACGGTGGTGCAGATGCGGTGTCACTGATCAACACCATCAACTCGATCACCAGCGTCAATCTGGACACATTCAGCCCTGAACCGTCGATCGACGGTAAAGGCAGCCATGGCGGCTATTGCGGTCCGGCAGTCAAGCCGATTGCCCTGTCGATGGTGTCCGAGATCGCACGGGCACAGGCGACGCATGGCCTGCCGATTTCCGGCATTGGTGGTGTCACCACTTGGCGCGATGCGGCCGAGTTCATGGCGCTGGGGTGTGGCACCGTACAGGTTTGCACCGCTGCCATGACTTATGGGTTCAAGATCATCGACGAACTGACGGCGGGCCTGTCCAAGTGGATGGACGAAAAGGGCTATACTGACGTTTCGCAAGTCGTCGGTCTTGCGGTGCCAAACGTGACCGATTGGCAGTATCTGAACCTGAACTACGTCGCCAAGGCCAAGATTGATCAGGACCAGTGCATCAAGTGCGGCCGCTGTTACGCCGCATGTGAAGATACCAGCCATCAGGCGATCTCGATGTCTGCGGACCGGGTGTTCGAGGTTATGGATGACGAATGTGTCGCCTGTAACCTGTGTGTTGATGTGTGTCCGGTGGACGGATGTATCTCGATGGAGCCGATGGCGGCAGGAGAGGTTGATCCGCGCACGGGTCAGGAGGTGCAGCCAGACTATGCCAACTGGACAACACACCCGAACAACCCAATGGCTCGGGCGGCCGAATAAGCGAAGCGAAAGGGGCCGGAACGCGGCCCCTTTTTCTTAGGGCGTCAGCAATTTGCGATAGAGCGTGTCAATGAACGGCTCGGCCCCCTCAAACGGGTCCTCGTCGCCAAGAATGGCGCGGACTTGTACGTCGAAATCGGCGTAATGCTGCGTCAGCGCCCAGATCGAAAAGATCAGGTGATAGGGATGAAGGTGCGCGATCTTGCCCTGATCCATCCAGCCAGTCAGGATGGCGGTTTTTTCATCCACTAACGCTTTCAGGTCGGTAGAAAGCGAAGCATGGATGCGGGGTGCACCCTGAACCAGCTCGTTGGCAAACAAGCGGCTTTCGCGCGGTAAATCCCGGCTCATTTCCAGCTTGCGACGGATGTAAGACAGTATCTCCTGCATAGGATCACCGTCAGCGTCGAGGTCATGCAACGGAGCCAGCCAGACCTCCAGCAGGCCCGACAAAAGAGCCGTATGAATCGCCTCCTTCGACGGGAAGTAATACAGCAGATTCGGTTTGCTCAGCCCGGCCTCTGCCGCGATCTGATCGACTGTAGCGCCGCGAAAGCCGTGGGCGGAAAACACGTTCAGAGCGGCCTCAAGTATCGCAGCGCGGTTCTTTTTTTGAATTCTGGTTGGGGCGCGATCTTTGGGCATGTTTTCGGGCTGTCTCTTTTTCCGGCAAGCAGGCGCTGAATAAGTCAAAAATTCCACCAACGCTCTGCAATTTCTTGACTGATGACGAACCCGTGATAGCGTGAGTTTGACCAGTTGGTCAAATCAAGACACCAAAAGCGAGCCAAATCGCAAGCAACAGGGAAGATGGCTATGGCAGCTCCGGCGCAGAATCTCAGGATCAATGGCGACAGGTTGTGGGACAGCCTGATGGAGATGGCCAAGATCGGGCCCGGTGTTGCAGGTGGCAACAACCGTCAGACGCTGACAGACGAAGACGCCGAAGGGCGCGCGTTGTTCCAAAGATGGTGCGAGGATGCGGGTTGCTCGATGGGGCTGGATCAGATGGGGAATATGTTCGCCCGCCGGGAAGGCACTGATCCCGATGCACTGCCGGTCTATGTCGGCTCGCATCTGGATACGCAGCCGACGGGTGGCAAGTATGACGGTGTTCTGGGCGTGTTGGGCGGGTTGGAGATCATCCGCACCCTCAACGATCTGGGGATCAAGACCAAGCATCCTATCGTCGCCACCAATTGGACCAATGAGGAAGGCACGCGTTACGCGCCAGCGATGCTGTCATCGGGCGTATTCGCCGGAATGCACACGCAGGATTGGGCGTATGATCGCGAAGATGCCGACGGCAAGAAATTCGGTGACGAGTTGCAACGCATTGGTTGGCGCGGCGAAGAAGAGGTCGGTGCCCGCAAGATGCACGCCTTTTTTGAGTTGCACATCGAACAGGGGCCGATTCTTGAGGCTGAGGGCAAGGATATCGGCGTCGTCACTCATGGGCAGGGGCTGAGCTGGACTCAGATCACCGTGACCGGAAAGGATGCGCACACGGGCTCGACCCCGATGCCGATGCGCAAGAATGCGGGGCTGGCGATGGCGCGTATTCTTGAAAAAGTGGATGAGATTGCATGGTCTCATGCGCCTCATGCGGTGGGGGCCGCTGGTCATATCGACGTTTACCCGAACTCGCGCAATGTCATACCGGGCAAGGCGGTGTTTACCGTCGATTTCCGGTCGCCCGAGTTGGATGTGATAACGGATATGGAGAACCGATTGCGCGTCGCCGCCGAAGACATCGTTAACGAGATGGGGCTTGAGATCGAATTCGAGAAGGTCGGCGGGTTTGATCCGGTGAAATTCGATGACGGTTGTGTTGCAGCCGTGCGCGATGCGGCTGAACGGCTGGGGTATTCCCATACTGACATCATCTCAGGCGCCGGCCATGACGCCTGTTGGATCAATCGTGTGGCACCGACTGCAATGGTGATGTGCCCCTGCGTAGATGGGCTGAGCCATAATGAGGCTGAGGAGATCAGCAAGGACTGGGCTGCGGCCGGGACGGATGTTCTGTTCCATGCAGTCGTCGAGACGGCTGAGATCGTGGAATAGGGGGGTCTGCCCCCATCGCCCATTGGGCGAGACCATCGAGATTTTTGGCCAGATAAAACAAGCGGCGCAGACCGCGTCAGGGAGATAAAAATGAGCACTGTTATCAAGAACGGGACCGTTGTCACCGCGGATTTGTCGTACAAGGCGGATGTGCTTGTCGAAGATGGGGTGATCACCGAGATCGGGTTGGATCTGAAGGGCGATAAAGAGTTGGACGCGACCGGCTGTTACGTGATGCCCGGTGGCATTGATCCGCACACGCATCTTGAGATGCCGTTCATGGGGACCTACTCCAGCGATGATTTCGAAAGTGGGACGCGCGCGGCTTTGGCTGGTGGCACCACGATGGTGGTGGACTTTGCGCTGCCGAACCCGGGCGAGAGCCTGCTGGACGCTTTGAAGCGCTGGGACAACAAGTCGACCCGTGCAAACTGTGACTATTCGTTCCACATGGCGGTGACCTGGTGGGGCGAGCAGGTGTTCGATGACATCAAGACGGTGATCGAGACCCGCGGCATCAACACGTTCAAGCACTTCATGGCCTACAAAGGCGCGCTTATGGTGAATGACGACGAGCTGTTTGCCTCGTTCAAGCGTTTGGCCGAGCTGGGCGGTATCGCGATGGTGCATGCCGAGAACGGTGATGTGGTGGCCGAGCTGAGTGCCAAGCTGCTGGCTGAAGGCAATACCGGCCCCGAGGCGCATGCCTATTCCCGTCCGCCGCAGGTCGAGGGCGAGGCAACCAACCGCGCCATCATGATTGCCGATATGGCGGGCGTGCCGCTTTACGTGGTGCATACGTCCTGCGAAGAGGCACATGAGGCCATCCGGCGGGCCAAGATGAATGGCAAGCGGGTGTGGGGGGAACCTCTGATCCAGCATCTGACGCTGGATGAGAGCGAGTATTTTCACCACGATTGGGACCACGCCGCGCGGCGTGTCATGAGCCCTCCGTTCCGCAACAAGCAGCATCAGGACAGCCTGTGGAATGGGCTGCATTCTGGGACGCTCAGCGTCGTGGCGACCGATCACTGCGCCTTTACGACTGAACAAAAGCGCTATGGCGTGGGCGACTTCACCAAGATTCCGAACGGGACCGGTGGGTTGGAGGACCGAATGCCGATGCTGTGGACGCACGGGGTAAATACCGGGCGCTTGACACCGAATGAATTCGTCGCAGTGACTTCAACAAATATCGCCAAGATATTGAATTGCTATCCGAAAAAGGGTGCGATCCTTGTTGGTGCGGATGCGGATATCGTTGTCTGGGATCCTGAGAAAACCAAAACGATCAGCGCCGATACACAGCAATCTGCGATCGACTACAACGTGTTTGAAGGCAAAGAGGTCAAGGGCCTGCCGCGCTTTACTCTGACACGTGGGCAGGTGGCTGTTCATGATGGGGACATCCGAACCCAAGAGGGCCATGGAGAGTTCGTCGCGCGTGAGCCCAATGGCCATGTGAACAAGGCTTTGAGTACGTGGAAAGAGCTGACCGCGCCGCGACCGGTTGAGCGGACGGGTATTCCGGCGACGGGGGTTTGAGTGCCCGTATTGCGAGCGGTTCTTGGATATCTTGCGGCGCTCTATGTCGGGGCGTTGATTGTACTGTTGTGGGATGCCCCAAATGCTCTGAGTTTGCTGGTCATTCCCGCATTGGCTTCGGCTTTGATAGGATTGATGGTAGTTCTAACGCTTATTCCGGCATTTGTCCTTAGAATTACAGCGATCATTTTCCATCTATTCAATCCTGTTGTCGCCATTGTCGCCGGGGCTATAACCAGTGTCTTTGTGTATTGGAGCGTTAATGCTGAAGGATGGGCGGGTGCTCCACAGTTGGGAGTATGGCCCGACCTTTTGGTCTATGGGCTTGCAGGTGGGATGGCGGGATTGACCTGGTATTGGGTCGAAAGTTTTGGGGCAGGAAAAAATGAAGAACAGTGATGAGGTTATAGGGGCGAGTGGGCTGGACCTCACATTTCAAACCAACGATGGACCGATCCATGCGCTGAAGGATGTGAACCTGACCATCAACAAAGGCGATTTCGTCAGTTTCATCGGTCCGTCGGGTTGCGGAAAGACCACATTCTTGCGTTGTATCGCGGCACTGGAAACGCCGACCGGGGGTGCTCTGACCGTCAACGGTATGACCCCGGACGAGGCGCGGCGGAATAGGGCGTATGGGTATGTGTTTCAGGCGGCGGGGCTGTATCCGTGGCGCACCATTTCAAAGAACATCAAACTGCCGCTAGAGATCATGGGGTACTCAGCCGCCGATCAGGAAGAGCGGGTGAGGAAGGTTCTGGAGCTCGTTGATCTGGAAGGGTTTGGTGGCAAATTCCCATGGCAGTTGTCCGGTGGGATGCAGCAGCGCGCGAGTATTGCACGGGCGCTGGCATTTGATGCCGACATCCTGTTGATGGACGAACCCTTTGGTGCCTTGGACGAGATCGTGCGCGATCACTTGAATGAACAGCTTCTGGCGCTTTGGGCGCGGACGGAAAAGACCATTGGTTTTGTGACCCATTCGATCCCCGAGGCGGTGTATCTCAGCACCAAGATCGTGGTCATGAGCCCTCGGCCCGGGCGGATTACGGATGTGATCGACAGTCCTCTGCCCAAGGAACGGCCATTGGATATCCGTGATACGCCGGAGTTCATCGAGGTGGCCCATCGCGTGCGCGAGGGCCTGAGGGCGGGGCATACGGATGACTAGTGCGGGGATCAGAGCGGTCTGGGCTGTGCTCACCGTGGTGGGTGTCATCATCCTGTTCTGGTACGCCGCCAGCGTGCCGATGAACATCAAAGGTGTTCTGACCGAGTTTGAACGCGCCGGGGTGCAGGTTGATCCGCCCAAGGCGGTCGACCGACGCGACATGAGTGAATTTGAGCTGGTCGTCGACAATCCCTATGCCATTGACGAAACATGGGAGCAGGACCGGCCGCGTCTGCCCGCTCCGCATCAGGTGGCCGAGGAGTTGTGGGATACGACGGTCGAGAAAAAGATCACCTCGAAACGGTCGCTGATCTATCATTCCTGGGTGACACTCAGCGCAACAATGCTGGGGTTCGCAATTGGCACCGGGCTGGGCATATTGCTGGCCGTGGGGATCGTGCATAGCCGGGTGATGGACCTGTCGGTCATGCCTTGGGCCATCGTCAGCCAGACGATTCCGATCATTGCTTTGGCCCCGATGATCATCGTGGTGCTGTATTCCGTGGGCATTCAGGGGATCATTCCCAAAGCCATCATCTCGGCTTATCTCAGCTTCTTCCCGGTCGTGGTCGGCATGGTCAAAGGCTTGCGCAGCCCGGATGCGATGCAGTTGGACCTGCTGCGGACATATAACGCCAGCACGTCTCAGGGGTTCTGGAAGCTGCGCCTTCCGGCGTCGATGCCTTATTTGTTCACTTCGTTGAAAATCGGCATCGCAGCGTCGCTGGTAGGGGCCATTGTCGGTGAACTGCCGACAGGGGCTGTGGCCGGGCTGGGCGCGCGTCTGCTGGCAGGCAGCTACTATGGGCAGACAGTGCAAATCTGGTCGGCGTTATTTGCCGCTGCGATACTCGCCGGGTGCCTCGTCGGGCTGCTGGGGCTGATCGAAAAAGCGGTTCTCAAACGGATGGGAATGGCGCAATGATTTTGGTTTTCTGTGCAATCCTTCTGTGGCTGTTTGGTTGGTGGCTGAATTCTCGTCTGGCCAGCGGTCCATATGCCGATACACAGGTGGTCGGGTTTCTGGCCCCTATGATCTTTGGCCTGACCATTATCGGGATTTGGGAGCTGGTGGTGCGCGGTCTTGAGGTTCCTCTGGTCATCCTGCCCGCGCCTTCGGTCATTGCGGTGCGTTTTGCCGACAGTCTGCCGATCCTTTGGGCTGATTTCGTGCAGACCATCATCAAGGGCGCGCTTAGCGGCTACATCATCGGATGCGGCTCCGCCTTTCTGATGGCGATCGCGGTGGATCGGTGGGATTTCCTGCGCCTTGGGCTGCTGCCGGTGGGGAACTTTGTGGCCGCGCTGCCCATCGTCGGCACTGCGCCTATTCTGGTGATGTGGTTCGGGTTCGACTGGCACTCCAAAGCGGCCGTGGTCGTGGTGATGGTGTTCTTTCCCATGCTGGTGAACACCGTAGCGGGGTTGCGAGAAGCCACAACCATGCAGCGCGACCTGATGGAGACCTATGCGGCGACCTATTGGCAGAGCTTCCTGAAACTGCGCCTTCCGGCCGCGATGCCGTTTATTTTCAACGGTCTAAAGATTTCTACCACTCTGGCGCTGATCGGCGCTATCGTGGCCGAGTTCTTTGGATCACCCACACTGGGGATGGGGTTCCGGATTTCTACCAGCGTGGGACAGCTTTCGCTGGATATGGTTTGGGCCGAGATCGTGGTGGCTGCTTTGGCCGGAACGGCGTTCTATGGGCTGGTCGCTATGATCGAAAAGGCGGTGACCTTCTGGCACCCGTCGCAACGCGGATAACAAGATTTCAACAGACCCCGAAAACGGGGCACCAACTGCAACTAGGAGATATGAAGATGAATAAGCTACTCAGCGGGGCGATAGCCGCCTTTAGCCTGGCCGCCAGTTCGGCTCTGGCGGCGGATGAGGTCACATTGCAACTGAAATGGGTCACTCAGGCGCAGTTCGCAGGTTACTACGTGGCTAAGGATAAAGGCTTCTACGAAGAAGAGGGGCTGGACGTCACCATTCTGCCTGGCGGGCCCGATATCGCCCCGACGCAGGTGATCGCGGGTGGCGGCGCCGATGTAACTGTCGAATGGATGCCCGCCGCTCTGGCCGCGCGCGAGAAGGGCTTGCCGCTGGTGAACATTGCGCAACCGTTCAAAAGCTCGGGCATGATGTTGACCTGCTGGAAAGATGCCGGGATTGCGTCACCCGAGGATCTGAAAAACCGTACGCTCGGCGTCTGGTTCTTTGGCAATGAATTCCCGTTCATGAGCTGGATGAGCCAACTGGGTATCGACACCGGCGGCAAAAGCGACAGCGGCGTCGAGGTGTTGAAGCAGGGCTTTAACGTCGACCCGCTGCTTCAGCGTCAGGCCGACTGCATCAGCACCATGACCTACAACGAGTACTGGCAGGTCATTGACGCGGGCGTCAGCCCGGATGAGCTGGTGACATTCAAGTACGAAGATCAGGGCGTCGCGACTTTGGAAGACGGCCTGTATGTTCTGGAAGAAAACCTGAGCGACGCGGCCTTCACCGACAAGATGGAACGCTTTGTGCGCGCCTCGATGAAGGGTTGGAAATACGCCGAAGAGAACCCGGACGAGGCCGCTGAGATTGTGCTGGAAAACGATGCGACCGGTGCTCAGACCGAAGAGCATCAAAAGCGCATGATGGGCGAGATCGCCAAGCTGACGGCAGGTTCGAACGGATCGCTGGATCCGGCGGATTTTGATCGGACTGTGGCCACTTTGTTGGCCGGTGGTTCTGATCCGGTCATTACCAAGCAGCCCGACGGTGCCTGGACTCATCAGATCACGGATGCGGCACTGAACTAACAGCAAATTTCAAGACGAATGAACGCGGCTCCAACGGGGCCGCGTTTCCTTTTGCAGATGTCGGAAATGTGTCTGTACTTGTGGCTCGAATGGCTTAGTATTCTTGTGAAATATACCGCATTTCATACGAAATGACGAACCACAGGAATAAAATGCAGGGATTTGCATCAGAATTCAGTTCTGCTATCGCTCTGATCCTGAATGGGGATGCGGAGCTTTGGGCGATTGTGCTGTTGTCCCTGAAAGTTTCTGTTTTTGCCGTGTTGATTTCAGCGCTGATCGGAATGCCGGTTGGCGCCGCGCTAGCGGTTGCACGGTTCCCGGGGCGACGGGTTCTGATCGTTCTGATGAACGCTTTGATGGGCTTTCCCCCGGTCGTTGTCGGGTTGCTCGTCTACCTGATGCTGTCCCGCTCGGGGCCGTTGGGGGTGCTTGAGTTACTTTATACGCCGACCGCTATGATCATCGCGCAGGTGGTGCTTGTGACACCCATCGTCGCTGCGTTGACGCGGCAGGTGATCGAGATGCTGGCCGAGGAGTATTCTGAACAACTCCGCTCGCTCGGCGTTTCGCGACTGGCTTCGGTTCCGGTGCTGCTCTGGGACGCGCGGTTGGCGCTGGTCACAGCTCTGCTGGCCGGGTTCGGTCGCGCTATTGCTGAGGTAGGCGCCGTGATCATCGTGGGCGGCAACATCAACCATGTCACGCGGGTGATGACGACAACCATCGCGTTGGAGACCTCAAAGGGCAATCTGGCGCTGGCTTTGGCGTTGGGGGCAATCCTGATCGGTATCGCGGTTGCTGTGAACGCCATGGTCAGCACGCTGAGCCTGCGGGCCGAGCAGGAGGGGTTGCGGCATGCGTGACCTGATCCAAGAAATGGCAAGCTGTTTGTCGGTCGAGGGCATACGCATTACCCGAAAGGGCAAGGCGTTGCTGGATGTGCCTCATCTGTCGCTGGACGGGCCAGGACCGACCCTGATCCTTGGGCCAAACGGGTCGGGTAAAAGCCTGTTGCTGCGTTGTCTGCACGGGTTGATTGTGCCCGATCGCGGTCAGGTCCGGCAGGATGATGAGCTTTTGAACGCTGACCACAAGGCGCGTCAGGGGATGGTGTTTCAGCAACCGGTGCTGCTGCGCCGCTCGGTCGCGGCCAATCTGGACTTCGTGCTGAAACGACAGGGGCTGCCCCGCAGTGCGCGGAAATCCCGGATCGAAGACCTGCTGGCCGAAGGCGGGCTGGACGGCAAGGCCCGGCAATCCGCCCGGTCTCTGTCCGGTGGAGAAGCCCAGCGGTTGGCCATTCTGCGCGCCCTCGCACTGGACCCCGAGACGCTGTTTCTGGACGAACCGACCAGTGCACTGGACCCAAATGCCACGCAGATGATCGAACGAATGATCCTGCGTGCCTCGTCCCGTGGTGTTCGGATTGTCATGGTGACGCATGACATCGGTCAGGCTCGGCGGTTGGCCGCCGATGTCGTGATGATGCAGGGCGGCCACGTGGTTGAACATGGGGCCGCGAAACAGGTACTGGATGCCCCCGAAAGCGACGCCGCCCGCCGATATCTGGCAGGTGGGCTAGTCACTTAATCAAAAACTGGAGATCTGAATGATCCGCAATATCGCTCGGGCAGTATTGGTCGCAGCAGGTCTGACCGCAGGTTCGGTCAGCGCCGAAGCGCCGTTCATCGTGGTGCAGTCGACGACTTCAACTCAAAATTCAGGCCTGCTGGACTATATCCTTCCCGGGTTCGAGGCTGAAACCGGGATTGACGTGCGGGTGGTCGCCGTTGGCACCGGTCAGGCGATCCGCAATGCGATCAATGGGGACGGCGATGTGTTGCTGGTTCACTCCAAACCAGCGGAAGAGCAGTTCGTGACCGATGGCTGGGGCGTCGAGCGGTTCGATGTGATGTATAACGACTTTGTTCTTGTCGGTCCAAAATCCGATCCGGCACAGGTCAGGGGAGGCACGGATATCGTTGCCGCGCTTAAAGCTGTTGCCGAAGCCGAAGCGCCTTTTGCTTCGCGCGGGGATGACAGCGGCACCCACAAGGCCGAGATGCGCTTGTGGGAAGTGGCAGGTTCTGATCCGACCACCGCGTCGGGGCAATGGTATCGCGAGACCGGCTCGGGCATGGGGGCCACGTTGAACGTGGCCAGTGGCATGGGGGCTTACGCGCTGACCGATCGGGCGACATGGCAGTCGTTTGGGAACCGAGGCGATCTTGAGGTTCTAGTCGAAGGTGATCCGCGCCTGTTCAACCAATACGGAGTCATTCTTGTGAATCCGGAAAAGCATCCCGGCGTCCGTGCCGCCGCGGGCCAGAGGTTCATCGACTGGCTCACCAGTACTGACGGGCAGGCGGCCATTGCGTCCTACAAACTGGACGGAGAGCAGTTGTTCTTTCCCAACGCGAAGTGACCCGCGCTAACCGCTTGCCCCGTTATGGTGGATCGTGCCCAGACCAGACAGGTCATAGCCGCCGAACTCTGCGGCGCGGGTACTGAAGCGTTCTGACTGCACAAAGCTGAGCAGTTTCAGCATCGGGATGTCGAAATAGGCGCGTCGCCAGATGGCGAGGTCCAGACGCTCGGAATGAGTGGGGGCAAAGCCCAGATCATAAAGACCAGCAAGCGCGCCCAGTCCGAACCCGGCTTCGGCCTTGTTGTCGTGCAGGGCGATGGCCAGTTCTTCCTCGGTGCGGGCGCAGGTTGGGAGCGTGTCCAGGTCGTCGCGCGTCAGCCCATGCGCGTTGAGTTGAGCGTCGAACAGGCGCTGGCTCGCGGCGCTGTCCTGCCGTAGAATGATCCTGCGCCCTTTCAGATCGGCAAAGCTGGTGATGCCGGTTGTTTCGGGGGCCAGCAGCAACCCGCGTTGCCGCTGCGCGATTTCGTACAGAACGACCGGGGCTTCGCCCAGCTGGTCGCGAAGGGTTTGTGTATTGAACCCGTCGTCTTCGTGAATATGCAGGGCAGCCGCCTGTGCGCTGCGATCAGCGAGGCGGGCCAACCCATCGAATGAGCCGTCATAATATGTGGCCAACCCCGAGCCGCTTTCGCGCAGCGCCCAGTCCAGAAGCGGGTCGTGGCTGCCAGCCACAATCGGGGGCAGGGGCGGTTCGGCTACGTGCGGGCCGGACCGAGAGGCGTTAAGCCATGCAATGACCTCGGCCCGCGGAAACAGAAGTTTGCCCATAGCGCGGACACACGGTACCTCGCCCGAAGAGGCCAGATCATAGGCTTTCCGCTCGCCAATGCGCAGCAAGTCGGCCAGTTCTTTGGTCGTCAGGTATTCGGACATTCAGTCGAGGCGCACAGCCGAACCAGAGCCGGACTCAGCAGAGCTGAACCCCATCTGTTGCAGGGTGAAGGGGGCTGCAACAGTGATTACGACCATTGCGGCCACGGCGGCAAGAAAGGCTTTCATTGGTCTCCTCCGGTTGTGGTCTCAGGCGCCGTTGCACCGCGCAGAAAGGCGATCAGGTCGTCTCGGTCCTTGGCCTGCGTGATCCGCTGCATCGGCATCTTCGATCCCGGAATGTAGTGATCCGGCCCCTCGTCGAAAAGGGCATTTATTGTATTGTCATTCCAAATGATATCAGAGTCTTGCAGCGTGTCCGAATAGAAATATCCCGGCAGCGTTCCCGCCTTGCGGCCAAACACGCCATGCAGGGTCGGCCCAGCACGCCGTTGACCATCGGGTGTCAGGCTATGGCAGATCGAGCATTTGCGGGCGAATTGACGCTCACCATTGCTCATCTGGTCGGGGTCTTGCAGGAAACTTGGTTCCGCCCCAGCCATCTGGGTGTGATCGCCCAGAGCTGAGACCGGCCAGCTATACATGGCTTCGTCGATGCCTCCTGCATGGATGTTCTGGCCATCGGCGGAGAAAGCCAAGGCCCAGACCGGCCCCCGTAATGTGGCACGGAAATCCTGAGCGATGCGCCATTCCGCCGTGTCGATGATCATGATGTAACCCTCTCCGTCACCAACGGCTAACATGCTGCGGTCAGGGCTAAGCGCCAGCGCCAGAATTGGGCGGCGGTCGAGAGTAAAGTCGCGTTCTTCACCAGTGATCAGGTCGCGAACGCGGGTCACACCATCGACTGCGCCATAGGCGATCCAATTGTCTTGGACGTTCAGCACCAGTTCGTTGATGCCAAACCCATGCTCGACAAGGCGCAGGGTTTCCTGACCGCTGTTAACGTTCCACACCCGCAGGGACCCGTCCATTCCAGCCGAATACAGCTCTGATCCGTCGGGGGAAAAAGTGACGGCATTCACACCACTGCCAACCGTTAGCAATTGCGGAGTCGATCCATCCTCAGGCCAAATGCCGATGGTGCCGTCCCAACTGGCCGTCGCCACATGGGTTTTAGACGCGGCCAGGCCCACAATCTTGCCTTTGTGCTGGCCGACGACCTCTCCGCCCGGCCAACGACGCAGGGTAAAGTCATCCCCGGCGGAATAGATCGCACGTCCATTGAATGCGACTGAGTTTACAGCGGCCTCATGCCCCTCAAGCCATTCCGGCGAGCGTTCCGACCACAGCCCGACCGAGTTGTCGAAGCTGGCCGTAGCGATCCGTCCGTCCGGCGCGGTGGCGATCCCCATGATCGGACCACCGTGACCCTTGAGCGTGAAGAACTCGGACCAAGCGGGCAGGGGGACCAGCGCCAGGGCCAGGATCAGCCCGCGCATCTATTCGGCGGGCGAAGCCGCTGCTTTGCCGGCCTCTTTTTCCTGCACCTCTTCCAGCCACAGCGAGTGGTGCTCGCGTGCCCATTGCTCTTCGACTTCACCGGTGCCCATGGCATCGAATGCGCCCTCCATTCCAATCGAGCCGAGATAGATATGCGCAATGATGATGGCGATGAACACATAGGCGACCATCACGTGCCAGACTTGCGCGTATTGCATCTCTTCCTGCGGCGACATCTGCACGGGCAGGTTCAACCCCAAAGCCTGAGGGATACCGGTAGAATTGGCGATCGAGAAGGTTTTGGCGAACATCGGCAGTTCGAACGGGAACAGCAGCGACAGGCCGGACAGGCTGATCGAGACGCCCAGCAGAATGCAGGCCCAGAAGATGATTTTTTGGCCCGCGTTGAATTTCTTGGCGGGCGGGTGGCTGTTCTTGCTGAACAGACCGCCTCCGGCAGCTAACCATTTTAGGTCGGTTTTGTTAGGAATGTTGTGTGCGATCCAGTTCACGGTAACGATGATCAGACCCAACATGAAGGCCCAGGCGAGGTTGTTGTGCAGCCATTTGCACCCCTGAGCGATGGTCGCGAAACCTTCTTTGCCGAAGATCGGGATCAGGAAGTCTCGTCCATACAAGGTCAGCAGGCCGGTGATGCCGAGCACAAGGAACGACCCGGCAAACAGCCAGTGGCCAAACCGTTCAAAGCTGGTGAAGCGCAGGACGGTGCGTCCGGTCTTCTCTCCGTCGATGCGGATTTTGCCGCGGATCAGGAAGAACAGGGCAATGATCGCAAGCATTCCCGCGATAATGTAGCTGCCGTATTCCCTGAGCGGGCCAGTGCGGAAGGCCCACCACCACATGCCGCCGTCCTGAATCAGAACACTGTCGGCGGGGCCGTTGGAGGATACCGTTACATCCGCCGAGCCATAGCGCAACGCGCGGTAGACGTCGCTGTCCGAGGCTACGCCGCTTGCGCTGAACTGGCCCAAAAGGCCTTCGACATTACCCTGGCCGGTATTTTCAGACCGATAGCTGCTGTCCACCTGTTCGCCACGCTGACGGGCCAGAATGTCCTCAAGCGTTGTTGCGCCACCCGTTGAGGTGCGCTCGTTTGTGGGTGCTGGCGCCTCAGTTTCGTCGGTTTGCGCAACGACAGCCTGAGCCATGCCAAGTGTGAATAGCAATGCGATGAGTAAGCGGAACATCTGAACCTCGGTCAAAATCCCTGATCAGGCGACCCACGGATGCGGGTCGCCTGTTTGGTTCATCGAAAGCGGTGTTAGCCGTCTTTCTGGTCGTAGGCCGTGCCCCAACCCCACGCGCCCGAGCCAAACCCGCGGGCAACGACGCGCTCGCGGTAGATGGCTGAGACCACGTCGCCGTCACCGGCGAGCAGGGCTTTGGTGGAACACATCTCGGCGCAGATGGGCAGTTTGCCCTCGGCGATCCGGTTGCGACCATATTTGGCGAACTCTGCGGTCGAGTGCGTTTCCTCGGGACCACCGGCGCAGAAGGTACATTTGTCCATCTTGCCACGCGATCCGAAGTTGCCTGCCTGCGGGTATTGCGGCGCGCCGAACGGACACGCGTAGAAGCAATAGCCGCAGCCAATGCACAGGTCCTTGGAGTGCAGGACGACCCCTTCTTCGTTCTGATAGAAGCAGTCGACCGGGCACACCGCCATGCAGGGCGCGTCTGAGCAATGCATACAGGCCACCGAGATCGAGCGTTCGCCCGGGTCACCGTCATTGATCGTCACCACCCTGCGGCGGTTCACGCCCCACGGCACCTCGTGCTCATTTTTACACGCGGTGACGCAGGCATTGCACTCGATGCAGCGTTCGGCGTCGCAGAGAAATTTTGCTCTTGCTGCCATTTTCTCTTCTCCTCCTTACGCTGCCCAGATTTTGCAGAGAGTCGCTTTGGTCTCTTGCATCTGGGTCACTGAATCGTAGCCATAGGTCTGGGCGGTGTTGGAACTTTCACCCAGCACATAGGGATCGGCACCGGCGGGGTATTTTTCCCGCAGGTCCTGACCCTGGAAATGGCCACCAAAGTGGAATGGCATAAAGGCCACACCGGCACCGACCCTGTTGGTCAGCATCGCCATAACCTTGACCTTGCCGCCTTCCGGACCTTCGACCCAGACCTGCGCCCCGTCACGGATACCAAGGTTGTTGGCATCGCGGGGGTTGATCTCGACGAACATGTCCTGTTGCAGCTCGGCCAGCCACGGGTTCGACCGGCTTTCCTCGCCGCCGCCTTCATATTCAACCAGACGACCAGACGTCAGGATTATCGGGTAATCCTTGGAAAAGTCGTTCTTTTGGATCGAAGCATAAAGGGTAGGCAGGCGATAGGCCTGACGGTCTTCGTAGGTTGGATAGTCCTCCACCAGATCGCGCCGGTTCGTATAGAGCGGCTCGCGATGCAGCGGGATCGGATCCGGGAAGGTCCAGACAACCGCACGGGCTTTGGCGTTCCCGAAGGGCGCGCAGCCATGTTTGATCGCGACCCGCTGGATACCGCCGGACAGGTCGGTCTTCCAGTTGGTCTCTGGCCCCGCAACCGCGTCGATGGCTGCACGTTCCTCAGCCGTCAGATCGCCGTCCCAGCCAAGGTCCATCAGCATTTGCATCGTGAATTCGGGATAGCCATCCTGAATTTCCGATCCAACGCTATAGACCCCTTCGGCCAGCAGGTTGTCGCCGTCCCGTTCCACGCCAAAGCGCGCGCGGAAGGTCAGGCCACCTTCGGCCACCGGTTTGGACATGTCATAAAGGTTCGGTGTCCCCGTATGACCCATCTCAGCCGTGCCCCAGCAGGGCCATGGCAGACCGTAATACTCGCCGTCGTTTGGTCCACCAATGGCTTGCAGCGTGGTTCTGTCGAACGTGTGCTGGTTGGCCATATGGCTTTTCAGACGTTCCGGCGATTGACCGGTATATCCGATGGTCCAGAGGCCCGAGTTGAACTCACGCGTGATGCTTTCAACATTGGGAGTTTCCGGGTCTTCCATCTCGATATTGCGGAACAGACGATCCGCCCAGCCGAACTTGTTGGCGAACTTGGCCATGATGACCTCATCCGGCAGGCTTTCGAACAGCGGATCAACCACCTTGTCGCGCCATTGTAGCGACCGGTTCGAGGCCGTGACCGAGCCACGCGTTTCGAACTGCGTACAAGCAGGCAACAGGTAAACGCCATCAGTACGGTCATGCAGAACGGCCGAGACGGTGGGATACGGGTCGATCACGACCAGCATGTCCAGCTTCTCCATCGCCGTCTTCATTTCCGGCCCACGGGTCTGAGAGTTGGGCGCGTGGCCCCACAGAACCATGGCGCGGACAGCGTTGTCCTGATCCATGTTGGCCGGATCTTCCAGAACGCCGTCGATCCAGCGAGAGACCGGGATGCCGCGTTCATTCATCAGCGGCTTGTCCTTGCCTTCCTTGTCTTTGATCGTGGCGAACTGACCTTTCAGCCAATCCAGATCTTCACCCCAGACACGGCTCCAATGACCCCAAGCACCGTTCGACAGGCCGTAATAGCCGGGCAGGGTGTGGGACAGAACACCAAGGTCCGTCGCGCCCTGCACGTTGTCGTGGCCGCGGAAGATGTTGGTGCCACCACCCGAAGTACCCATGTTGCCCAGAGCAAGCTGGAGCACGCAGTAGGCGCGGGTGTTGTTGTTACCGTTGGTGTGCTGGGTTCCACCCATGCACCAGATCACGGTGCCGGGGCGGTTGTTCACCATCGTCCGGGCAACGCGCTTGAGTTGCGAGCCGGGAACGCCGGTTACACGCTCGACCTCATCCGGGGTCCAGTTGGCGACTTCTTCCTGAATCTGGTCCATCCCCCAGACACGGGTGCGGATGAACTCTTTGTCCTCCCAACCGTTATCGAAGATGTGCCACAGGATACCCCAGATCAGCGCAACGTCTGTGCCGGGACGGAACCGCACATATTCATCCGCATGCGCTGCGGTGCGCGTAAAGCGCGGGTCGCAGACGATCAGCGGGGCGTTGTTCTGCTCTTTCGCGCGCAGAACATGCAGCAGCGAGACGGGGTGCGCCTCGGCCGGGTTGCCGCCGATGATGAAGATGGCCCGGGAATTGTGGATGTCGTTGTACGAATTGGTCATGGCGCCGTAGCCCCATGTATTCGCAACGCCCGCAACCGTGGTCGAGTGGCAGATACGGGCCTGATGGTCCACGTTGTTCGTGCCCCAGTAGGCGGCGAACTTGCGGAACAGATAGGCCTGTTCATTGTTGTGTTTGGCCGAGCCCAGCCAGTACACGCTGTCCGGCCCGGATTCTTGGCGGATGTTCATCATGCCGTCGCCGATCTCGTCGATCGCCTGTTCCCAGCTGATGCGCTTCCACTCGCCGCCTTCCTTTTTCATCGGATATTTCAGGCGGCGTTCGCCATGGGCGTGCTCGCGGACCGAGGCCCCCTTGGCGCAGTGTGCACCTAAGTTGAACGGGCTGTCCCAGCCGGGTTCCTGCCCGACCCAGACGCCGTTCTGAACTTCGGCAACGACCGTACAGCCGACCGAGCAATGCGTGCATACGGATTTGATATTCTCAACGGCAGTGTTCGCCGCTGTTTGGGCGCTGGCTTGTGTCACGGTTCCACCCGTGGCGCTGATCGCGGCAAGGCCGCCGATCGTCAGGCCCGAGCCACGCAGAAATGCGCGGCGATCGACGGTTTTCTCGCCGACCTGGGACAGGATACTTGTCCGCTGGGGGCGTCTCGCAACCCCGTTGGTCTTTTTCCTAAGCATTGTTTTCCTCCCTTGCGCGCCGTGTCAGCCACGGCTGGCTTGGTACTGCTACGTCCGACGTCAGGGCCAATCGCAACCGTCAGTCGGGTGGTGAAAACGTCCGATCCTAGAACCGGGTGCTTTCGAAGTATGCGCGGGTGTGCGCGGTGTCCTGCATCCGGGTTTCGTCCGTGGGCAGCTCGGCTGCTTCGGCCTGTCCGGTCAGGCTGGCGGCGGCGACAGCAGCGGGCGCTGCGGTTCCGGCCAGTTTGAGGAAGTCACGGCGCGTGGCTCCTTCTTCCTTGGTCTTGCTCATGGGATCCTCCTTTCCCAATTGCAGTGTAACGCCCGTGCGGGCGTTGGCGAATGACAGCGGGTCACGCTGTCGTCATTCGGAACGCTTCGCGCTCGATCTCCATGAACACCCGACCGGCAGTGCCGACCGAGGCATAAAGAACCGAGTTCTCGGCTGCTTCCAAATCCGAATAGAAGTGCGCGGCCCAGGGGCCGATATGTTTGTTCCAGAACGCCTTTTGGTCTTCCAAAGTGGCGGGTGAGCCAAAGCGGCCAACGATCATACCCGCCATCATTTCCATCAATGAGGCGATGTTGTCTTCGGGTTCGAACACGTTCTGGGCCCGCGTGATGCCACGCACGGCCATGTCGTTGCGCAATTGCGCCAGAGGTTTTTCGTTCAGGAAACCGGTCAGGTAGAAGCTGGCATAGGGCAGAAGCTCTCCGCGGCCCAGACCGATGAACAACGCGTTGAACTCGCGTTCGGCGGCGGCGGGTTTGGTCACTTTGGCCACGCGCGCCATCGCCTGAATGGCCTGACCCAGATCGGTCTCATCGCCCGTCAAGCCTGCCATCTGGTCCAACAGCAACTGATCCGGCGGGCCAGCCAGCAGCAGACCCAGAAAGTTGTAGAAATCCGCGCGCAGGCGATCCTCGGATGAGATCTCTATGGATTGCGCGTTGTCTGCGGTCATGCGGTTATCCTTCGAATTCAAATTTCATGCGGCGCGGGGCAGGGGGTAGGTCGCCCTCTTCCACCTCTTCCACTGCGGTAACCAAAACCGGCTCGGGGGCCGGGGCTTCCTTTGGTTCAGACTCTAGCTCGGTGTCCGGGGTTTCAAGTTCGTCCTCCGGCGCTTCTTCGTCGACTTCGGCGGCCAGAGCTTCGACATGAGCCAACATCCCTTTGCCGACCTGATAAGCAGTCTGGAGGTTCTCGATCACGCAAGCGGCGTCGGTATAGTCCTCGCCGTAGTCGACCAGCCCGTCGACATTGGCCAGAATCGGGTTGAGCCGCCATAACCGACGCAGAGCGCGGCGGCGCAGTCGGTCGGGCACTGCTTTGGCCATGAAGCCTGAGACGTCATCCCCGGCCTGCAACTGATCCGGGTCGGGCAGGTTGAACTCGGCCAGTATCTCGGCGTCGCTTTTCTCTTCCAGCTCAGCCTGCTGCGCCGCGATGATCTGTTCTTCAGCGGCGACGATTTCAGCCTCGGCCTCGGCCTGAACGGCAGCCTTGCGGCGGGACCAGAAATCGCGCGGCTGGTTCATTGCACGATCCTCCGGGGGGCACGGTAAACGTCCGAGTCCTGACGAATACGCGCGTCACCCTTGCCGTCCTCGACAAGATCGGTCCGCTTCTTGTCGCGGCGGCGCTTGACGAAGACTTCATCACGGTGATGTTCCAGTGTGAAATCCCGAACCCAGGCGATCAGCCCTTCGGTCATCGGAATCTTTTCAACGATCTCTTCACCGGTGTCCGCGTAATCCTGACCTTCGAACGGAGACGCTGTGACCAGCACCGCGTCCATCGGGCGTTCACCATCCAAAGCATCGCGCAGGACCAGGTAAATCGAAGGCTGACCGTCCGAAAGGTTGACCATGTAGGCTTCGGTCTCATCCGCCCAAAGGGTCAGGGGCAGGGTGGCTGCGTGGTATTCCACGGCTTCACCCTCGCGGCGCAACTCCTGCCAGTCAGCAGGCCCCGCACCGGGTAACACAGCAACCGCGCGCCAGTTCCACTTGGCCCAGCGGGTTACACCGGGTGTTTTGCGCACGACGACGCCAACTGGCATTTCAGTTTGACTTGCGGCCTTGGCCACTGAATCCTCCCCGGAAGGCTCTCCCCTGCCTTCCCCTCGTCTACTATGGTACACATACCGGCGATGTGCCAAGCCTCTTCCGTCCCACTTTTGGAAATATCACCAATTGTTGATTGGTTGCGGTATTGGTTATATATCGCTTGACAGGTGAATGCCACCCCGAACTTATTGAGCCGTGGCCTCGGGGGGGGCATTGCCACGTGGCGCTTACACCCTACTGTGATGGTCACGAAGGGGAGAACATGAGCACAAAACTTTTGCTATGCGATTGCGCGGGCACCCAGAGCCTGAACGCTGATGATATTGCGTCCGCCTGCGGGGCTGCGTGTTCCAAGGTTCACACGGCACTCTGCACGACCGAACTGGAAACCGCGGCGTCGCTGATGCAGGGCGGAGACATGGTTATCGCCTGTGGGCAGGAACAAGACGTTTTCCGGGCCCTTGCGGAAGAGCTCGGGATCGACGCCCCAGGTTTTGTAGATTTGCGCGACCGGGCCGGGTGGTCTGAACAGGGCGGTGATGCGACCCCCAAGATGGCGGCACTGGCAGCCGAGGCGCTGCTGCCGCAACCCATTACGCCCAGCGTAGATGTCTATAGTGAAGGTACGTGCTTCGTTGTCGGCCCCGGAGACGTTGCCTTTGATCTGGCCGAAAAATTGTCCGGCGTGCTGGCCGTCACCGTGTTGGTGACCGATGATGTCCAACCGATGACGCGAGCCTATGACGTGATACGGGGACAGCTTCGGTCGCTGAACGGCGCGTTGGGCGGCTTTTCTCTGCAATTTAACGGTTTGCAGCAGCTTGAGCCGGGTGGCCGCGGGGCATTTGCATGGACCGAACCCCGCGATGGTGCAAAATCTACCTGTGATATTGTCATGGACCTGACCGGAGGTACCCCTTTCGTACAAGCCCCTGCCAAGCGCGAGGGGTATTTGCGCGCCGATCCCAAAGATTCAATCGCAGTGGAGCGTCTGGCTTTTGAAGCGGCGCAATTGGTCGGAACCTTTGAAAAGCCGCTTTATGTGCGGATGGAGGAGACGCTCTGCGCCCACTCCCGTGCAGAACAGGTGGCATGTACCAACTGTCTGGATATCTGCCCGACAGGCGCGATCACGTCGGCAGGCGAGTATGTCGCCATCGATCCGATGGTTTGCGCCGGGTGCGGCGCATGCGCAGCGGTCTGTCCGTCGACCGCGATTACCTACGAAGATCCGCCGGTCTCAGCCCTGTTGTCGCGCATGCACATTCTCGCCCGTACGTACAGACGCGCAGGGGGGCAGGCACCTCGGCTGCTGGTCCACGACGCCTATGGGGCCGAGATGATCCGGCTGGCCGCCAGATTTGGGCGTGGCCTGCCAGCGGACGTCATCCCGTTAAAGCTGAACGTGATCTCGGGCTTTGGGCATGCTGAGATGCTGGCTGCTCTGGCCCATGGCTTTGCAAAGGTCGATGTCCTGCTGGCCCCAACGACCGAACGCGACGCGCTGGACCGAGAACTGGAACTGGCGCAGGCCATCGCCGGACCGGACGGAGTGGGGTTGATTGATGAGGCGGACCCGGATGCGATGGTCGATCTGCTTTATGCGCAGGACGTTCCGACGCCTCTGGCCGACCCGGTTTTGCCGTTGGGCAATCGAAGGCAGATCGCGCGGCTTTCAGCACAAGCGCTGAACCCGCAGGCCGAGGCACCTCTGCCGCTGCCCGAGAACGCGCCTTATGGGGCCATCGCAGTGGATACGGACGCCTGCACTTTGTGCCTTAGCTGCGTGTCGCTGTGCCCGTCCGGTGCGTTGATCGACAACCCAGACAAACCACAACTGAACTTCCAGCAGGATGCCTGTCTGCAATGCGGACTGTGCAAGGGCATTTGCCCTGAGGACGCGATTGCTCTGGTCCCGCAACTAGACCTCAGCGACGCGGCCTTGTCTCAGCAGGTGCTGAATGAGGAAGAGCCATTTGCCTGCGTCGAATGCGGGGCCTTGTTCGGGGTGAAATCCACCGTCGAACGGATCATGGAGAAACTCGCCGGTGCACATCCGATGTTCGCCACCTCGAACAAAGCGCGGATGATCCAGATGTGCGACAACTGCCGCGTGAACGCGCAGTTCCAGCAGACGGACAATCCGTTCCAGTCGAAACCGAAACCCAAGGTCGTCACGACCGAGGATTACTTCTCACAAAGAAAGGATCACTGAAGCTGTAATGGCGCGCCCAGATCGGCGGCTTTCATGACCGAGACAAAGGCCAGAATCGCATCCAGTTCATCCAAAGTCATCTCGACCGGGTGAATGGGCGAGGGGCGTTCGGGGTCGAACGGCAAAGTCAGCCCGTCGATCTGTGTGAAGGCGGGGTGAGGGTTCAGCGCAAAGAACGCCTGGAACCGTTCCGACCAGTCCGGCATGGCGCGCAGCACCGCGAAAGACGGGGTCGAGCCCAGCCCGTTCATCCGGTTTTTTGGCCCGATGACATGGCAGCGTCCGCAATGGGTCATCGACAGTTCTTCGCCCCGCGCGGCGTCTCCGTCGATCACCGTTTCCTCTTGTGTGGCGGCGATTTCGAAATCGGCCGAGAAGGGCGCGCCATCATCCGGGGTAAAGCTCTCGACCGTGTTCTTGCCGATATCGGACAGAAGCCAATCGCGGAACCGCTCGTGTTTGGCGTCGTCTTCGATCCGCAAGTGATAGATCACACCGTCGCGGGCAAAGACCGGATCACCGGGTGGCGCAGTTTGCAGCACTAAAACACCCGCATCGTCAGCAATAACGCGGATACCGGTCTTGAGCGAGAAGCGTGGAAGAATATGTTGCAACAGACCAGAGTCTTTCACCTCGGCCGGGGCAGCAAGTCCCAAGGCCTCTTGCGACCAAGAGGGGCTGGCAGAGAGCGTCAGGCTCAGGCACAAAAGGACAACGCGCATGGCAGCAGCCTAACGGCCCGGCCCCAAATGCGTCAAATAAACAGAATGAGACGGAGACACATGCAATGAATATCAACCACATGGTTGGGCAGATAACTGGGGTAATGGCATGAGTGTTCGTGACGCGGTTCTAGCGAACCTGAAAAAGATCACCGACCCTGTATCCGGTCAGGATATCGTCAGCGCGGGCGTTGTTCGTGCGCTGAATGTTGAAGGCGACACCGTGCGTTTCGTGATGGAGATTGACCCCAAGCAGGCCGAAAAGATGGAGCCTGTGCGTGCCGCTGCCGAACAGGCCGCGCAGATGGTCGAGGGCGTTGATAAGGTCTCGGCCATGTTGACGGCGCATTCCGACAAGGCACCGCCGGATCTCAAGCCCAAACCGAAGCCCTCGCAAACCGGGCCGCAGCCGGTGGCGGGTGTGGATCGGATCATTGCGGTGGCCTCGGGTAAAGGCGGTGTCGGTAAGTCCACAGTGTCCGCCAACCTCGCCTGTGCGCTGGCCGCTGAGGGCCGTCGCGTGGGTCTGCTGGACGCTGATGTCTACGGCCCGTCTCAGCCCCGGATGCTGGGTGTCTCAGGCCGTCCGGCCAGCCCGGATGGCAAAACCATCCTGCCGTTGCGCAACCACGGCGTTACCATGATGTCGATGGGTCTGATGACCAATGAAGGGCAGGCGGTTGTCTGGCGTGGTCCGATGCTGATGGGCGCGCTGCAACAGATGATGAATCAGGTGCAATGGGGCGCGCTGGACGTGCTGATCGTCGACCTGCCGCCTGGCACCGGCGACGTGCAGCTGACGCTGAGCCAGAAGTTCCAGGTGGATGGGGCCATTGTCGTCTCGACCCCGCAGGACGTAGCCTTGATCGACGCCCGCAAGGGGATCGACATGTTCAACCAGCTCAAGACGCCGATCTTCGGGATGATCGAAAATATGTCGACCCACATCTGCTCGAACTGCGGGCACGAGGAACATATCTTCGGCCATGGCGGGGTCGCGTCCGAGGCTGAAGCACTGGGCGTGCCGTTGCTGGGGGAAATCCCGCTGCATCTGGACATCCGCATGGCAGCTGACGGCGGCGCACCCATCGTGGTCAGCAAACCTGAAAGCACGCAGGCCGAGGCGTTCCGCAAGATCGCCCGCGACCTGATCGCTAAGGGCAACGCATGACCGAGCCGATCTTTCCCCCCTTGTTGACGGGCCACCCGGTGCAGGGTGGGGAAGACCCGTTTGAGCGGGCGCAGGCTATGGCCGCCCTGGGCTGTGACGCGGGCACGGTGGTTTACAACATTCAGGCCGACCGCCTGCGCGTGGCCATCGTCTTTGCGCCCGAGGTTCCGTTACAGGACGCCATGGCGATGCTGCCCCTATGCGCTGTCGGATTCCAGAATGCGCTGGGCGCTCTGGCCCCGCCAGAGGTCGCGGTGCATTTGGGTTGGGACGGTCTGATCTGCGTCAACGGCGCGAAATGCGGGATGTTTCACACCGCGTCCGCGACCGCAATCCCCGAGGCCGAACCCGACTGGCTGGTCGTCGGCTGGGAACTAGCGTTGCTGCAAACCGAGGGCGACCCGGGGAAAACGCCCGATGTCACTGCGCTTTATGATGAGGGGTGCGCCGAAGTCTCGGCGGTGCAACTTGTCGAAAGCTGGTCGCGTCACATGCTGACCTGGCTTAACCGCTGGCAAGAGGACGGCAACGCCCCCTTGCATGCCGAGTGGATGGGACTGCTGCGCGGAGTCGGAGAACCCCTTGGCACAGGCGTGTTTCTAGGTGCGGATGAGAGGTTCGGGATGCTGATCCGCGACGGCTCGGACACGCACCTGCGCCCCCTGACGGAATTGTTGGAGAACGGATGATGAAACTGGCCCGCGCGATCCATTTCGACGAAAGCGACATGAACGTGTTCCACTCACCGGCCCGGACCGGAGAATGGTGCATCTCGGGCGGGTTTGAGTTCTCAAATTGGGGGCAAGCTGATCTGGAAGGTAAGGCCAGGCAGGCGTTCTCAAATGGCTGGCTTGGGGTCGAGACTTTTGGCCGTGTGACTTTCGTTGCAGTGACGCAGGTCGAACAGGCCGAGCTGGACCAGATCGCCGAGAACCTTGCCGCGCACTTTGTGCAGATTTACGGCGCGCCGTCAGTTGAGGCTGCGTTGGGCGTTGCGCAGGCCGAAATTCAGCATATGGCGGATTTGTGCGAAGAACACGCCCCGAATACATTGCTGACAGTGGCTCGTGAATTGTCCGAGACCGGCGTACATGAGGCGTTCCGCATCATAACCCCGCAGGAAACGCAACTGGAAGCGCTGGCAGTTCACGGCTCGTTGGACGATTAAAGCAGGTCCGCGAAACCGCCGAATTGACCGCGTTTGAAGATCAGGCCCTTGCCGGTGCGATACATCACCTGTTCGACCTCTCCGACAATGATCAGATGATCCCCGGCTTCATGCTTGGCGTGCAGCTGACAGTCGAAACGGGCGAGACACTCGGTCAGTAGCGGGCGACCGCGATGATCTGCATCCCAATCTGCATGTGAGAAATCCAACCCGTTGCGGGCGAACTTCAGCGCCTGCTCTTGCTGTTCCTCTGCCATCACGTGTATCGAGTAATGCTGGCAGGTGTTGAACGAATTGAACCGGTGCGAGTCTTTGGCAAGACACCACAGGACAAGTGGCGGGTCCAGCGACACGGACGAAAATGAATTCACGGTGATCGCACGCGGACCGTTATCCGTGTTCGTCGTTACAACGGTGACGCCGGTGCCAAAACACCCCAAAGCCTCACGAAAGGCGGTGCTTTGATCCGGGGTGGGGGTGAAGGTCTTTTCCGTCATTACGCGCTCGTGCAGTGGCCGCGCATCAGGTGCCATGGCTCGCGCGGATTGTCCATGAAAAGCTGAATCTTGTACGAAGAATTTGACGCTTAGTTCAAATCTTCCAGCAGGCGGCCATGCTGGCGGGTCGCTTCGATAACGGCACCAAAGGTCGTCATGCCCCGCGCTTGCAACATCGGCAGCATCTTGACCAGAGCCTCGGCTGTCGCCACCGCATCACCTAAGGCGGTATGGCGCAGGTCGTCGGGTATGGTGATCTCAAGCCGGTCACACAGGGCATCCAGCGTGTGCTTGTCGCTGGCTCCGAACAGGACCGCCGACAGAAGAACCGTGTCCAGAATGGGGTGATCCCAGTCCACATTCATGCGTTTCGCGTGCCGTCGCAGAAAGGCCATGTCGAAGGGCGCGTTGTGGGCCACGATCACAGCGTCCCGTGCAAATTGGTGAAAGGCCCGCCCGGCCTGAGTAATGTCCGGTGCGCCCTGAACCATGTGATCGCTGACTTTATGCACTTTGGTCGAGGCGGGCGGAATTGGCATGCCGGGATCAACCAACGTATCGAAACGCTCACCATCGACGATGCGCCCGTTGACCACCCTGACGGCCCCGATCTGAACGATCTCGTCCTTGTGCGGCAGCAAACCGGTTGTTTCGGTGTCAAAGACCACAAAGCTCAGCTCGTGCAAGGTGAGCGTTTCAAACTGCCCTCTGGCTGCATCGTTCAGAAGGTCGAAATCATAGACCAGAGGTCGCGCGGCCTCGGGTGAGATGTTGGAGGCACTGTCGTCAAAGATCAGCAGATATCCGGGCGCGTCGCCCAGTGGTTTCATCCGGGCGGAATAAGATTGCACACCGTCGATACTGTTCAGGGTACACATCACTTCCAAGCCCGACTTCGACAGTTTTTCAAAGGCTTGTTGCACGGCGTCGGGGTGCAGATAGTCAAACAAGGACGCATTGAGCCGCGGATGCGCAATCTGCGCCAGCACTCCGGCAGCTTGCCCGTCATACAGCACGATCTTGTGGGTCGGGCTGGCCAGAACCATGGCGACGGGTATCTCGGTCAGCAGCGCCGTCAGACGTTGCTTTTCAGCCGCCAGGTGTGCGGTCTCGGCAGCAACGGCTTCGGCCACACCCATGGCTTTGTTGGACAGCTGATCCGCCAACCCGGCGGCCGCCGGGCCGAGATCGCCGAGATAGCGCGCGGCCTGAGTGTCGACATCCGTGCCGACGCCTGCATGCGCGCGTGCGCGCATCTGGGCCGACAGGCGTTCAATCGGCTTGGCGACGTTATCGTCGAACAACAGCCAAACCGCGATGATCAGGGCAATGAAGCCAAAGCCCATTAGGATCTCGGCCATTATGAACGCATTCACCAGACCCGGGTCGGCAACGCGCAGATAGCTGATCCAAAGCGCCACTGAACTGACGGCCAGCGCACCCACTGCCAGCAGGCAGAAGAACAGAAAAATCCGAACGCGCAGGCTTAGCCGTTTCAGCATCTCACACTCCGCAGGTTGCCTTGATTACGGGATCATCTGCCGAGGCGTTAATCCAGTCTGCACCCACAATGCGACCGTTATCCGCAAATTCGACCCCATCCGCCAAATTGGCGCGGAGGTTATCGGCACAATTCACAGCCACCGGAACCATCGAGCGCGGGGCCCAGCGACCAAAGAAATACAGGTCGACCAATCGCTGTTCGGGCACGTTTTCATTTGTGCGGACTGAGGTGGCGTCAATGGCAGCAAACCGGTCAACAAAGGGAACGGCATAGGTCCATGGACGATACAGCGCCCGACTTTCGACCTCTTGCACGATTTCCATCCCTTCCGGCAATGTAGTAACGGTGCGATCATACCAAGAGTACTCGCTGGCGATCGTCATGCCGATCATGCCCAGCCCCGCCGCAACCGGGGCCGTCCAGCGGGGCAGGCGGCCGCCTGACAGTTTGTTGACCACCATAACCACACCGGCAAAGGCGAAGCCTGCGAAGATGGTTCCGATCAGTTCCAGAAACATAACGTCTCTCCGAGTTTCAGGCGGTTTGCGCCCGTCTGTGAGTGGGCCTAGCCCAACATTCCCTTGCCATGTCCAACCGCCGATTGCATCGTTTTCACTATGACGAATGCGTCGCGCAGGTGGCTGCGTTCAAAATCCGACACGGTTGATGGTGGAAGATAGTTGTCGGGGTTTTCTCCTGATTTGACCAGCCTCACCTGATGTTCCAGCCGCGTTTCGGCGATCAGGTCATAAGCGTCCAGCAAATCTCGCGCTCCCGAGGGGCTGAGCACCTGCGCTGCTTCGGCGGCTTTCAGGCGTGCGCGGGTGTTCGCCTCAGTCAGTTGGCCTTGCAGGCCGTAGACGCGGGCGAGATCGACCACCGGTACCACGCCGTTATGCTTCAGATCCAATGTGTTGCGATGTTCGCCCGACCGGATCGTGGCAAAGCCCCGCAGCAGCCCAAGCGGCGGAGTGTGTTTCAAAGAGTTTGAGATCATATGCGCGACGAAGATCGAATTCGCATTGGCCGCGGCCAGCGTTTCTGCGTGCAGGTCTTCGAACAGCTCAAACGCGCCGCCGATAGGGCGCAGGTCAAACATGACTGAAGCAAGCATCTGCGCCTCGGGGTTCGGTGTCGCGATCCAGCCCTTGAAATAGTCGCGCCAAATGCGCACGGGCTGACACCAACGCGGGTTGGTCGCCATCATGTCGCCGGGGCAATAGAAGTACCCGCAGGTGTCCAGCCCGTCAGAGACGAATTTGGCCAGGTCCCGAAAGTAGGCCATATCGTCGTCGGTCACGCTGTCATCCAGCATCAGGCAATTGTCCTGATCGGACACGCCGGTCTGCTCCTGCCGCCCTTGCGATCCGCAGGCCAGCCATAAGTAGCGCACCGGGGGTGGCCCGAGTTTCTGCTCGGCCAGCGCCAGCAGGCGGCGGGTGGCCGTATCCGCGATATCTGTGATCAGTCGGGTGACGATTTCGTGCCGATTTCCACCCGCCACCAATTGCACCAGAAGCTGCGGAATCTCGGCCGTGACCAACGCCATCTCAGCAGCGGAATTCGCGTGAGCGATCCTGCGGACCAGCTCGGCTGAGTTCACGGCCTGATAGTGGGTCAGATCTGTTTGGGTGACGATGCCAACCAGCCTACCGCCCTCCGAGATCGGGATATGTCCGATCCCGCGCTCCATCATGACATGCAAAACGTCCGAGCCGATGTCAGAGGGCGAGAGTGTTACCGGATCAGGCGTCATGATCGCGGATACGGGCGTGTTCTCGGGCATTCCGTCGGCCACGTATTTCCCGGAAATATCCCTGAGGGTGGCAATGCCCAACAGCGTCTCGCCTTCGTTGACGCATAGCGATGAGATATGGCGGTCGCGCATCAACTGTGCCGCTTTGCGCACCGGCATAGACGGTGGACAGGTGGCCGGGTCGCGGGCCATCAGCGTGTCGATTGAACTGGTGGCAAGGCTTTGCGGGCCAGTCCGTTCACCCCGCGTTCTGTTGAAGAATTTGGAGACGACGTCATGGTTGTCGATCAGTTCGCGGACCACTTCGGGCGGCAAGACCATCAGGACAGAAGGCGTATGCGCATGTGCATGGGTGGCAGCTTTGCCATCCTTAAGCAGGCCGCGTTCACCAAAGGAATTGCGCAGGCCCAGATGGGACACGACAGCGCCGTTTCCATCTGTGATTTCAACCTGACCCTCATAGATCACAAATATCCCGGGCAGGGTGTGTCCCAATTCGTAAACACATGACCCCTCGTCAACGTCCCAAACCTCGATCTGGGTGGCAAGTTTGTCCAGCGTGTCCGCAGGCAGGGCGTCGTAGGGATGTACGGACCTCAGAAACCGGATGATCTGGTCATGGGACAGGGGCATCAGACACTCCTTGGTTTCTGGTTGAAAAATCCCGCCCGGTGGTATGCCGGGCGGGGACAGTAGATCGAAAAATGCGGCACATGGAAGTTAATCATATGCCGTATCATGCTCATTTGTTCTGAGCTGCGCCCGCGCCACGGGGAATGCGCACGCTTTCGACCAATTCAACGATCTCCGGCGGAGTCTCTTTGGTCATACCGGCGACAACATATGCGACTGCAAAGTTGATCATCGCACCGATGGCACCGAACGAGGTCGACTTGATCGGACCCAGAAGCGGGTCAGCATCGGTGAACGAGTTGGTGCCCGGAATGAACAGCCAGCCCTTGTGCAGGAAGATGTAGACCAGGGTCACGGTCAGACCGGCCAGCATACCCGCGACCGCGCCGGTGTTGTTGATGCGGGTCGAGAAGATCCCCATCATCAGCGCCGGGAAGATCGAGGCAGCCGCCAGACCGAAGGCCAAGGCCACGGTTTGCGCCGCAAAGCCGGGCGGGTTCAGACCCAGATAGGTTGCGACAACGATGGCCACGGCCATTGCGATCCGCGCCGCCAAAAGCTCACCCTTTTCCGAGATATTCGGATTGATCGCGCCTTTGACGAGGTCGTGGGACACCGCCGACGAGATTGCCAGCAACAGACCCGCAGCGGTCGACAGAGCAGCCGCAAGACCACCAGCAGCAACCAGACCGATCACCCAACCCGGCAGGTTAGCGATTTCGGGGTTGGCCAGAACCAGGATGTCGCGGTTGAACTTGGTCAGCTCGTTTCCGACCCAGCCTTTTTCCTCCGCAATCGCCTGCATGTCTGCGTTCGCATCGTTGTAGTACTGGATTTTGCCGTCGCCGTTCTTGTCTTCCCAGTCCAGCAGACCGGTTTTCTGCCATGTCTGCATCCAGTCGTACCGCGGATCTGTGTCGATTGCTTCGACTGAGACAGCGCCGCCCTCGATGCCGCCGTTGGGCCACATCATGTCGGTGATGTTCAGACGCGCCATTGCGCCAACCGCAGGGGCGGTCAGATACAGCAGAGCGATGAAGACCAGTGTCCAGCCA
This sequence comes from Ruegeria sp., assembly GCF_965221235.1. Classification (GTDB taxonomy): domain Bacteria; phylum Pseudomonadota; class Alphaproteobacteria; order Rhodobacterales; family Rhodobacteraceae; genus Ruegeria. Next base: position 246,776 of record NZ_CBDCRS010000004.1, on the reverse strand, counting down.
GCGGACCAGCGGGCGTCAGACACTTTCGGCACGGTGAAGAAGCGCATGATCACGTGCGGCAGACCGGCAGTACCGATCATCAGCGACAGCGTGAACAGAACCATGTTCAACGTGTTCGAGTGGTGCGCCGTATACTCGGCAAAGCCCAGCTCGGTTACGATCGCGTCCAGCTTGGTCAGCAGCGGCTCACCACTTGCGGTGTCGCCGAACAAACCCAGCGCCGGAACGGGCGTACCGGTCAGCTGCAGCGAGATAAAGATCGCTGGGATGGTGTAGGCGGTGATCAGCACGCAGTACTGAGCGACCTGAGTATAGGTCACGCCCTTCATCCCACCGAACACCGCGTAGGCAAACACCACACAGGCACCGATCAGCAGACCGGATGTGTTCGACACCTCAAGGAAGCGGCCAAAGGCCACGCCCACACCGGTCATCTGACCGATCACGTAGGTCACCGACGCAACGATCAGACAGATCACGGCAACAACACGTGCGGTCTGGCTGTAGAAGCGGTCGCCGATGAATTCCGAGACGGTGTACTTGCCGAACTTACGCAGATAGGGCGCAAGCAACAGCGCCAGCAGCACATAGCCACCGGTCCAACCCATCAGGAAGGTCGAGTTGTCATAGCCGGTAAAGGCAATCAGGCCCGCCATCGAGATGAACGAGGCCGCAGACATCCAGTCCGCCGCTGTCGCCATACCGTTGGTGACCGGGTGAACGCCGCGACCGGCGGCATAGAATTCCGATGTGGAGCCCGCGCGGGCCCAGATCGCAATGCCGATGTATAGCGCAAAGGACGCGCCAACAAACAGCAGGTTGATGGTAAACTGGTCCATGGGGTTTACTCCTCATCCACGCCGTGTTCGGCGTCCAGCTTGTTCATGCGCCAGGCGTAGTTGAAGATCAGCACCAGAAAGACCAGGATTGAGCCTTGCTGAGCGAACCAAAAGCCCAGGTCGGTGCCGCCAACGGCGATCCCCGACAGCAACGGACGCAGCAGAATGCCGAATCCAAATGACACCAGCGCCCATATCGCGAGGCTGATGTAGATGAGACGCAGGTTGGCCTGCCAATAGCCCTTATCGGCCTCGGCAGTCTGCGCGGAGTTTGTAGATTGATCCGCCATGCGGTGTCCTCCTTCGCTTCCTCGTTGGGCGGCCCTTTGCCCAACTCCTCCAGTGCGTCGGGCCGCTTTAGTCTGTGCCGGACGCTGGGGATGCGTCAGGCAAAACCTCTCCGGTCCGCCAGGGCGGGTCCGTCAAAGTATTCTGCTTTAGGATCAAAGCCCTTTAGGCGGGCTTATCTCCTCCCCTTATTTCATCACGCCGCCAACAACCCCTTGCAGGTCGCGGGCGATGTCGTCGATCTGACCCATGGCATTGATGCCTTTCAGCACGCCTTGGGCCTGATAGTAGTCAATCAGCGGCGCGGTCTGCGCGTGATACGCGGCCAACCGCGAAGAGACAGTTTCCGCATTGTCATCGGCGCGGCGTTTGAATTCGGTGTGGCCGCACTTGTCACATTCGCCGTCTTTCGCCGGCTTTTTGAACGTGTCGTGGTAGCCTTCGCCGCACCCGGCGCAGGTGTAGCGGCCCGAGATGCGGGTCACCATTTCCGCGTCTTCCACTTCAAGGCTGATCGCGGCGTTGATCTTTTGTCCGGCCGACGCCAGCAGACCGTCCAGCGCCTCGGCCTGAACCGTTGTGCGCGGGAAACCGTCGAGGATCACGCCTTTGGCGCAATCAGGTTGGGCCATGCGGTCACGCAAGATGGCAATGACGATCTCGTCGCTGACAAGATCACCGGCCTCCATTACGGCTTTGGCGGCATTCCCAGCCTCGGTTCCAGCAGCAACGGCTTCGCGCAGCAGGTCGCCCGTGCTGAGTTGCACCAGCCCGAACGTGTCTTCAAGCATCCGCGCCTGTGTTCCCTTCCCGGCACCTGGAGGGCCGAGAAGGATCAAAACGGCAGGAGATATGGTCGTGGCAGCGTCCATCACATCCTCACTTGTTCGCGCGGTTTTCAATCAGGTCTTCGACGACCGACGGGTCGGCCAGGGTCGACGTGTCACCCAAGCTACCAAAGTCGTTCTCGGCAATCTTGCGCAGGATACGACGCATGATCTTGCCCGAACGGGTCTTGGGCAGGCCGGGCGCCCACTGAATGACATCTGGCGACGCAATCGGGCCGATCTCAGTCCGTACCCATGTACGCAGCTCTTTCAGCAGGTCATCCGACGGTTCACGATCATTCATCAGAGTGACGTAGCAATAGATGCCTTGCCCCTTGATTTCATGGGGATAGCCAACAACGGCAGCCTCGGCGACGGCGGCATGTGCCACCAAAGCGCTTTCCACCTCGGCAGTTCCCATGCGGTGACCAGAGACGTTGATGACGTCATCCACTCGGCCAGTGATCCAATAATCGCCATCCTCGTCACGACGGCAGCCGTCACCGGTGAAGTAGTAGCCTTTATAGTCCGAGAAATAGGTCTTCTCGAACCGCTCATGATCGCCCCAGACGGTGCGCATCTGGCCGGGCCAGCTGTCCTTGATGCACAAAACGCCCTCAACACCGTTGCCTTCGATCTCAACACCCGACTGCGGGTCCAGAACCACGGGCTGAATGCCGAAGAAGGGTTTCATCGCCGAGCCGGGCTTCATCGCATGCGCGCCGGGCAGGGGGGTCATCAGGTGGCCGCCGGTTTCGGTCTGCCACCAGGTGTCCACGATCGGGCAATTGCCTTTGCCAACGACCTCATTGTACCAGTTCCACGCCTCAGGGTTGATCGGCTCACCCACCGTTCCCAGCGTGCGCAAATCGCTGAGGTCGCATTTCTCGACGAACTCATTGCCTTGCCCCATCAGCGCGCGGATCGCGGTAGGAGCGGTATAGAACTGATTGACCTTGTGCTTCTCACAGACCTGCCAGAAACGCGAGGCGTCGGGATAGGTCGGCACGCCTTCGAACATCAGTGTGGTCGCGCCATTGGCCAGCGGGCCATAAACGATATAGCTGTGGCCCGTGACCCAACCCACGTCAGCGGTACACCAGTACACGTCGCCTTCGTGGTAATCAAAGGTGATCTCATGCGTCATCGCGGCATATACCAGATAGCCGCCGGTCGTATGCACAACACCCTTGGGCTGGCCTGTCGAACCAGAGGTATAGAGGATGAACAGCGGGTCTTCTGCGCTCATCTCTGCCGGGGCGCAATAGTCGTCGGCCTCCAGCGCCATTTCGTTGTAGTCATAGTCGCGGCCGTCGATCCACGTGGTCTGACCACCGGTGCGCTTGACCACCAGACATTTCACAGTGTCCTTGCAGTGCAGAAGGGCCGCGTCTGCATTGGACTTCAGTGGCGTCTTGCGACCTCCGCGCGGGGCTTCGTCGGCTGTGATGACAACCTTTGCATCGCAGCCATTGATCCGCGCCGCCAGCGCGTCCGGAGAGAAACCAGCGAAAACAATCGAATGGATCGCACCGATGCGGGCACAGGCCAACATGGCATAGGCGGCCTCGGGGATCATCGGCAGATAGATGACAACGCGGTCGCCCTTGCGCACGCCCAGCGACTCCAGAATGTTCGCCATCCGGCAGGTTCGACGGTGCAACTCGGCATATGTGATGTGCTGCGCCGCGTCGGTTGGATCATCAGGTTCCCAGATAATCGCAGTCTGGTCGCCGCGCGTTTTCAGGTGGCGATCCAAACAGTTGGCGGACACGTTTAATGTGCCATCAGCGTACCAATTGATACCGACCGACCCGAAGTCATAGCTGACATCTTTGACTTGAGTGTAAGGCTTGATCCAGTCGACCCGCTTGCCTTGCTCGCCCCAGAACGCAACGGGATTGTCGATCGAGGCCTGATACATCTGGCTATATTTCTCGGCATCGACATGGGCGTGTGCAACGGTCTCGGCGGACGGCGGATAGACTTTGGCATCTGCCTGGGCAGCGGTTGTCATACTGAGGCTCCTCCCTCTGGACTTTATTTCACTGGGCCGAATTTTGCCCGCGGAACGGGCGATGTCGACCCGTTTCCTCCCCACGTGAAATAATAAGGAGAACTGAAAACAATGGAATAAATTACCAGAATCTTTGGATTAGTTTGTAAAAATGTTTTTCTACTAGGCGCAAAATTGTAAATAAATTGGACGATAGGGAGAAAAACTAATTTAAAATAATTGGATAGATGTCACAGAAATTACAGATCCAGATGGCTGACGGGACTGCCAATTCCTGCATCACTGACTCATCTTTTGGTTGTTGGTGCCGGTGATTGCCGCATAGCTGTGCGAGGCAGGGGTTGGCACATTCATATGTTGGCGCTAGCTTTGGTTCCAAGCGCTTGAGCAAGAAGCGCACCAAAGGGAGAAATCATGATGAAAAAGATGTTGAGCGGCGCCGCCGCTGCCGCCTTGTGTGTTGCCTTTGTTTCCGAGGCAGCAGCCACGGAATGGAACGCTTCTGTCTGGGGCAAGCGTCGGGCCTTCACCGAACATGTTGAGAAGCTGGCAGAACTGGTCAGCGAGAAGACGAACGGCGACTTCACTATCAATGTCAGCTATGGCGGCCTGTCGAAGCCGCGCGAGAATCTGGATGGGATCGAGATCGGCGCGTTTGAAATGGCCCAGTTCTGCGCGGGCTACCACCGTGACAAGAACCGAGCGATCACCGTTCTGGAACTGCCGTTTCTGGGTGTGAATACGCTGGAAGAAGAGGTGGCCGTCAGTCACGCAGTCTATGACCACCCGGCGGTTAAGGATGAGATGGCGCAGTGGAATGCGCGTATTATCATGACCTCGCCCATGCCACAGTACAACATCGTAGGTACTGGTGAGCCGCGTGACGAACTGGCCGAATTTGAAGGAATGCGCGTCCGCGCAACTGGCGGTCTGGGGCAAGCATTCGAAGCGGTCGGTGGCGTGCCGACCTCGGTTCCTGCAACCGAGGCATTCAACGCAATGGAGTCAGGTGTGGTCGACACCGTCGCCTTCGCTCAGCACGCGCACCTGTCCTTTGGCACTATTAATGAGGCCGACTGGTGGACCGCAAACCTGAACCCCGGCACGGTGAACTGTCCGGTTGTGGTGAATATCGAGGCCTATGACGCGCTGCCCGCCGAACACAAAGAAGCTTTGGACAGCTCGATTGACGAGGCGATTGAACACTATCTGGCAAATTATGGTGGCCTGCTGGAGCAGTGGGACAGCGTCCTGTCCGAAAAGGGTGTTCAAAAAGTCGAAATCGACGATGCCGTGATTGAAGAGTTCCGCACCAAAGCGGCTGATCCGATCCGCGAGCAGTGGATCGCAGACATGGCCGCTCAGGGTCTGCCTGCGCAAGACCTTTATGATCTGGTCCAGGCCACGCTGCAACAACAGCGCGGCGGCAACTGATCACTTGATCCGGGTGCCTGACCGGGCGCCCGGACACCAATTCAAAGAATACAGGGGATCACCGGAATGGCAGGACAGGCCACGGTGCTTGAGGATGGCAGCCGCCTCAGTCGGCTGGATCGTCACCTATTGAAGCTAGAGCAGTTTTTGGCGCTGATCAGCGGGCTGGCAGTGTTTGGCCTGATGGTTCTGGCCGTCGTCTCGGTCAGCGGGCGTAATGCAATCAACGCGCCTCTGCCTGGCTATGTGGATTGGATTGAACAAGCCATGCCACTGATCGCCTTCCTTGGCATATCTTTCGTGCAGCGCAGCGGTGGACATATCCGCATGGACATTGTGATCGCGCGTCTTCACGGGCGCGCGCTGTGGCTGTTCGAGTTGATCTCGGTCATTCTGATACTTGTCCTGATGCTGGCGTTGGTCTGGGGCAGTTGGTCCCATTTCGACCGGTCTTTCGATTTCGGCGCACCCCTTTGGAGCCGTGACAGCTCGATCGACATTGGCATCCCGCTCTGGCCCGCCAAGCTGCTGGCCCCGGTGGCGTTTTCGGTGCTGTGCGTTCGGTTGCTGCTGCAAATCTGGGGATATGGGCGCGCTTTTGTGTTGGGGCTGGATAACCCCGTGGCTGTGCCTCTGATCCAGGACGCGGCGGCGCAGGCAGCGGCTGAGGCCGAACAATTCGAAGGGCAGGACTAGCGCATGGACACGATTGACATTGGCCTGTGGGTCACCGGCGGCCTGCTGGTTCTGGTGTTCACCGGTATGCGCGTCGCCTTCGCCGCCGGGCTGGCCGGATTGGTAGGGCTGGTCTGGATTTTCTGGGCCAAGTTCGGCTACGACCCTGACCGTTTTGGCAAGGCGCTGACGGTCGCCGTCAAAACCGCGGGGCAGGTGCCGCATTCCAAAGTCGCGGCACATACGCTCAGCCTGATCCCGACCTTCATCCTGATCGGATATCTGGCGTATTACGCAGGCCTGACCCGCGCGCTGTTCGAGGCAGCCAAACGCTGGGTGGCCTGGGTGCCAGGCGGCTTGGCCGTTTCGACAGTATTCGCCACCGCCGGATTCGCGGCTGTGTCTGGCGCTTCGGTCGCGACGTCCGCCGTATTTGCCCGCATCGCCATCCCCGAGATGCTCAAGGTCGGCTACAACAAACAATTCGCCGCCGGTGTTGTCGCCGCCGGAGGCACGTTGGCCTCGCTGATCCCACCTTCGGCCATCCTTGTGATCTATGCCATCATCGTTGAGCAGGACGTGGGCAAGCTGTTGTTGGCCGGGTTCATTCCGGGGGCATTTTCAGCCGTAGTTTACGGTTTGCTCATTGTGGGCATTGCCGTGATATTCAAATCTGTCGGCCCTCCGGTGACCGGTTTTACGTGGAAGCAACGCTTTGCGGCTTTACCGGGGGCCTTCCCGATTGTCGCGGTGATCCTGATCATCATCTGCTTTGTCTACAACCCTTTTGGAGAAAAGGCTTGGGGGACTCCGACCGAAGGTGGGGCCATCGGCGCTTTCATCGTCTTCTGCTTTGCCCTGTTCCACGGCATGCGCTGGACCGAGTTGAAGTCTGCATTGCTGGAGACCGCCAAACTGACAGCGATGATCTTTTCGATCATTTGGGGCGTTCTGATCTACGTGCGCTTTCTGGGCTTCGCCGATTTGCCGGGTGCGTTTTCTGACTGGATTACTTCGCTGGAAATGTCTCCGATGCTGATCCTGATCTGTATCCTGCTGGCCTATGCCGTGCTGGGAATGTTCATGGACGCGATCGGTATGCTCTTGCTGACTCTGCCCGTGGTCTATCCCGCTGTCATGGCCCTGAACGGAGGCGAAACAGTCAGCGCGGCCGAAAGCGCCTTTGGCATGTCCGGCCCGATGTGCGCGATCTGGTTCGGTATTCTGGTCGTCAAAATGGCCGAGTTCTGTCTGATCACGCCCCCCATCGGCCTGAACTGCTTTGTCGTGGCGGGTGTACGACCTGATCTGAGTGTTCAGGACGTCTTCAAGGGCGTGACGCCGTTTTTCATCGCAGACGCCGTCACTATTGCTCTGCTTGTGGCATTCCCCGGCATCGTGCTCTACCTACCGTCACTTGCTGGTTGAGCAGGATTTTTGCGAGGGGTTAACCAGCTCGCATCAACATGCCGAACAGGTCGCGCGGGTCATCCGGGTCAGCCAGCATATCCAGAGGTTCAAAAAACTCGGTGTCTTCAATGGCCGATTTAACATAGCGCAGGGCTGAGAAATCCTCGATTGCAAAACCTACGCTGTCGAACAGAGTGATCTGGTGATCGTCGCGGCGGCCCTCGGCCTGACCGGTAATGACTTGCCACATCTCTGTGACAGGATGATCGTCGTCTAGTGCCTGAATTTCGCCTTCGATCCGGGTTTGCTCGGGGTATTCGACGAAAATCTCCGAACGTAGCAGGATATCGCGGTGCAACTCGGTCTTGCCGGGGCAGTCACCGCCGATGGCGTTGATGTGGACGCCGGGGCCGACCATATTATCGGTCAGGATCGTCGCGTATTTCTTGTCTGCTGTGCAGGTGGTGATGATATGTGCGCCTTCAATGGCCTCTTCAGGGGTGGCACAGGGTATGACGGTCAGGCCTTTGCCTTGCAGGTTGGTAGCACATTTTTTGGTGGCGTTGGCGTCAGTGTCATAGAGGCGAACGGTGGTGATCCCGCACATCGCCTTGAAGGCCAGACATTGGAACTCTGACTGTGCGCCGTTGCCGATCATGGCCATGACTGAGGATGACTTCGGAGCCAAGTAACTGCCCACCAATGCCGATGTTGCCGCGGTCCGCAGTGCGGTCAGCATTGTCATCTCAGTCAGCAGGGTCGGGTATCCGGTGTACACATCTGCGAGAAGACCAAAGGCCGTTACCGTCTGTAGACCCTCGGACGTATTCTTGGGGTGGCCGTTTACATATTTGAAGCCATAAGCCTCGCCATCCGAAGTGGGCATCAGCTCGATCACGCCATGGGGTGAGTGGGCTGGAATGCGCGGGGTTTTGTCAAAGCTCTCCCAGCGTTTGAAATCGGCTTCGATCTGGGCAGCGATCTGAGTAATCATCTGTTCGACCCCGATGTGATGCACCAGTCGCATCATATTGTCGACGGACACGAAGGGCACAAGCGCCTTGTCAGAAGGTTGCATCGGGGTCTCCTATCGGCGGGACAGGTGGACGCCGGCAATCATGCAGCGCACGGATCCACCGGCAGTTTCAATTGTGGGAACCGAAAGCGGCAGCGGCGTCGCGCTGGCCTCGATTGTTGCGATTTGTTCGGGTGTCAGCGCCGCAAGCGCCCGGCTGGACAGGGCCAGAACCAGACCGTCGCGCCCGCTGAGTTCGATAGCATTACCCGCAAACTCGGCGATTTGATCATGGGTCAGGTCGATGACGGTGCGACCAGACTCTTCCAGCCGAGCCTTAACCGTCGCGCGCCGTTCAGGGTCGGTGATCATATCCAGACAGATCAGGGCGTATTCGGTGCCGATGCCCATAAGGACATTGGTATGATACACATCGCGCCCCTCAGCATCCTGCGCTTCGAACACAATGGGCTCATAGTTAAAATGAGTGCAGAAACGCTCGAGCAACACGGGATCAGCGCGGTTGGATTTGACCGTGTAGGCAACGCGACCCACGTGATCCAGAACCATCGCACCGGTGCCTTCCAGCGCAAGCTTGTCCTGTTCCAACCCAGAATAGTCGATCACGTCCTGTACGCGGTATTCCTGTTTCAACAATTCGATGACATCCGCGCGGCGTTCGCGCCGACGCGAGGGAACGAACATCGGATAGATTGCCACATGGCCGCCGGGATGGGTTGAAAACCAGTTGTTCGGAAAGACGCTGTCGGGCGTGTCCCGGTCGCCGTGGTCGTCAAACACATGAACTCGCACCCCGGCTTCGCGCAGTTGAGCGACCGCTGTGTCGTGTTCGTCGCGCGCTTCGGCCGATGTCGCCGCTGCCGCGTGGTTGGCCAGTGTCTGAAATGCATTGTCATCGTGGGTCTCGGGGTTCGAGGTAAAGGCGTGAGGCCGGATCATCACCACGGCCGAGGGGGCTTGCAGGGACTGCATCAGAAGCTCCGGGTTGGGCGGTCAAAAATGCGGCGGCCCAGCAATGAGGCGGCCAGATCGACCATCAGTTTTGCGGTACGGCCGCGTTCGTCCAGAAACGGGTTGAGCTCGACCAGATCCAGTGAGCAAACAAGGCCACTTTCGTGCAGTAACTCCATCACCAGATGCGCCTCGCGTTCGGTTGCTCCGCCGGGGACAGTGGTGCCGACCGCAGGCGCGATGGACGGGTCGAGGAAATCAACATCAAGCGAGACGTGAAGAATGCCGTCCTCGGCTCGAACACGGTCCAGAAACGCAATCAGAGGGGCCTTGATCCCGTGTTCGTCAATGCTGCGCATGTCTGCCAGCATGGCGCGGTCTTGTTCCAACCGGGCGCGTTCAGCCGGATCGACTGATCGCAGGCCGATCATACCGACACGGTCGGTCGGAACCGGGGCAGGGACGGGAGGGAAGGCGTCAAACCCGGGCTGACCCGTGAAATACGCCACCGGAGTGCCGTGCAGGTTTCCGCTGCCGGTGCTCTCAGGCGTGTGAAAATCGCTGTGTGCATCCAACCAAAGGACGAATAGGGGCCGTCCTGCCTGCTCGGCATGTGCGGCCATACCGGCAACGGTGCCCATCGAAAGGGCGTGGTCGCCACCCATAAAGATCGGCAAGCCCTGTGTGGCTGCCTCCTGCGCTGCACGGCTAAGTGCGCTGGTCCAGCCAATGACTTCGGGCAGGGCAAAGAGGTGGTCGTGCTCGGGGGTGTCTGTGGCGTCGGGGCTAATATTGCCGAAGTCGGTAACCTGACATCCAAGATCTGACAGAGCCTGATCCAGACCTGCCACGCGATAAGCCTCAGGCCCCATTCGGCAGCCCTGACGGCGTTTGCCTGCGTCCATCGGGGCGCCGACCAAAATTACGTGTTTATTCTCCATATGTTTATCTAGGCGGACAAGCTGGGTTGCGGGAAGAAGGCAAAATGTTCAAAATGGAACAAGAAATTTCGAATTGAGAAGGCACTATGGACGATTTGGATAGTAGATTGCTCAGCGCGCTACACCGGGATGCGCGGGCCTCGTTGTCTGAGCTTTCTGAAACGTTGGGTGTCACCCGAACAACGGTACGAAGCCGCCTGAACCGCCTGAAGCAATCGGGTGAGATCGTGGGTTTTACGGTGCTCACCCGGCAGGATGTTGCGGAAAGCCCCGTGCGCGGGCTTATGATGCTTGAGATCGAGGGTCGTGGAACCGAACGCACAATGGCCAGAATCGCGGCGCTGCGTCAGGTACGGGCCGTGCATTCCACCAATGGCGGTTGGGATCTGATCGCTGAGATCGGCACTGAGACGCTGGCCGAACTGGATGAGGTTCTGTTTCAGATCCGTCGGATGGAGGGGATCACCCGATCCGAAACCAACCTGCTTCTGTCTACACGCAAAGGACGCCTCTGACCGCGTCTAGAGCTTTGAGGTTCAAGGAAATTGTGCCAGAGTTGCCCTGCGCCGCATATCCCGTTGCGGACGCGCAGAGCAGGGAGAGGCCATGACCGCGCAGGAAACCGACAAAGAACTGTGGGCCGTTCGATTGGCTGAGCGGGTCACTGGGTTTCTCGAAAAACCGGTTTTGCGGATTGCGGTTCCGATTCTGGTCATGCTGATCGCGTTGGTGGTTCTACATGAGCTGTCACAACACGTGAAATGGTCAGACGTGCAGACGGATGTCGCGAACACATCCTGGACGCTGATGTTCATTGCCCTGTGCTGGACTTGCTTCAGCTTTCTGTCCCTGTCCATGTACGATGTTTTGGCCGTTCAGAGCGTGGCAAAGGGCGAAGTGCCGTTGACCGTAGCAGGCATGGCCGGGGCCAGCGGTTATGCGGTGTCGAACTGTCTTGGGTTTTCCTACATCACCGGGACCGCAATCCGCTATCGCATCTATGCGTCGCTAGGTTTGGACCTTAGCCGCGTCGCCGGGGTTATCGCGACATCGTGGATCGCCTTTTGGTCCGGTCTGGTTCTGTTGCTGGGTATATTGTTCACCCTGCACCCGGATGGGATATCCAAAATCCTGCCGATCAGCGACACCACTGAAACCGTTATCGGGCTAAGTCTGCTTGCGGGGCTGGTGGTTCTGTTCCTCTGGCTGGCAAAGGGCGGGCGCAAACTGGCCTATGGCGGGTTTGGGTTCAACCTGCCCGGCGGCAAACTGGCGGGATTACTAACCCTGGCCGCGATCGGTGATCTGTTCGGCGCTTCGATGGTGCTGTATACGTTGATTCCCTCCGACCTTGGGGTTGGGTATCCCTATTTCTTCACGATCTTTATCGGTGCCATCGCGGTTGGAATTCTCAGCCATGCTCCGGGCGGGATAGGCGCGTTCGAGGCGACCTTGATTGCAGGGCTGGGGGCATCAGGCCGTTCTGACGTGATCGCGGCCTTGCTGCTGTATCGGCTGGTCTACACGTTCCTGCCATTTGTGATTGCCAGTCTGTCGATCGCTGTCGCCTCTGCCCTGACGCATCGCCACCATATCAGCGGGGCCGCTACGTGGGTTTATCGCGCGATCCGGCCGATTGTTCCGATGGTGGCCGCAGGTGTGACGGCTGCTGCTGGGATCATCCTGCTGGTTTCGGGCGCTTTGCCGTCCAGCAGTCAGAGCCTTGGTGTTTTGCGGGATTTTCTACCTCTTTCCTTTGTTGAGGCCTCACATCTTGCAGGCAGCGTAGTTGGCGTGTTGCTGATCCTTGTGTCACGCGGACTGTTCCGCAAACTCTACCGGGCGTGGATCGCGGCGATGTTGCTGATGCTGGCAGGGTTCGTGGCCTCGCTGACCAAGGGGCTGGATACGCACGAAGCGATTGGCATGTTGGCCTCTATCGCTGTTCTGGCGACGTTCCGAGGCGCGTTTTACCGTGTCAGCGGCGCGTCGATCTTTCGCCTGAACATACCGTGGCTGGTCAGTGTCATCGCTCTGCTGGCCGTCATCTTCTGGATCGGGCTGTTCGCCTATTCCCACGTCGAATACCAGAACGCGTTGTGGTGGGAATTCGCTTGGAACGGCGATGCCTCGCGGTTTTTGCGGTCCAGTCTGGTGGTCGCGGTGATCCTTGGTGTAGTGGCCGTGAACTCGTTGTTTGGACGGGAAATTCCTGAAGCAGTGCGCACAGAAATCCCACCGGTCGTTGAACGTCTGGCTCTGGAAAGCGAAGATACCGAGGCGCAGATTTCGTTGACCGGTGACAAGCAATTCCTGATCGCACCGGACGACAGCGCATTTCTTGCCTATGCCGACACCGGCAACGCGCTGATCACGAAGGGTGAGCCAGTAGGCGATGAAAAGGCCGGGCAGCAATTGATCTGGCAATTGCGCGAAATGGCGGATCGCGAAGGCAAGCTCTGCGCGTTTTACAGCGTGTCTACCAAGTACCTACCCACCTTCTTGGACCTTGGCCTGTCGATCCTGAAAATAGGCGAGGTCGCACGGGTTCCGCTCAAGGATTTCTCGCTGGACGGCAAGTCTCGTAAACGGTTCCGGCAGGCCAAGAACCGGGCCGAACGCGAAGGCTATGTGTTTGAGATCATTCCAAAAGAGGAACTGGCCCCAGTCCTGCCCGAGCTGCGCAATATCTCGGATGATTGGCTACAAAACAAAGCAGGCGAAGAGAAAGGCTTTGCGCTTGGCGGCTTCGACGACGCCTACTTGTCTTACTTCGACCATGCTGTGCTCAGGGCCGGCGATACCGGACAGATTGTTGCCTTTGCGAACTTGTTTCAGGGTGGCCACAAATCCGAATTGTCTCTGGACCTGATGCGTTATGAGCCCGATAGCCCCAGCTTTGTCATGGACGCGCTCTTTGCCGAGATGATGTCATGGGGGGCAGAGCAGGGGTTCCATTGGTTCTCACTTGGTGCCGCGCCGTTTTCAGGGATTGAGAACCGGCAGCTCGCCTCGTTCTGGAACCGCGTCGGTGGGTTCGTCTATGAACATGGCGAGCAGTTCTATCACTTCGAAGGGTTGCGGTCGTTCAAACAGAAATTCGACCCGGAATGGAGCCCGAACTATCTGGCCAGTCCTGGTGGATTCGCCGCACCGCGCATTCTGTATGAGGTGAATATCCTGATCTCGGGCGGGCTGCGTGGCCTGACCAAATAGCGGTCAGTTCAGGCTGGCCCGTGTCGGGTCCTGTTGCAGCAGATCACCCCAGTCGGTGCGATAGACCATCTCGGCCAGCACGGTTTCGGGCAGAAACTCCTGATTCTGACGGATCTGCCAGCCCCCGCCCAGACCTTTGTATACGGCGACCAGATTGCTGGAGACCTGCTGCCGCGCCTCGATCAGGTTGGCTTGCGATCTCAGCAGCGCCGTTTGGGTGTTGAGGATACGAGAGTAGTCCGCAATCCCGTCACGGTATTGATCCACCGCAATCTGGGCAGCTTTGCGCGAGGCGGAAACGCTGTTTTCATAGAACCCCACCTGTTTACGCGACTGGGCATAGGCCACCATCGCGCTTTCGACCTCGGAATAGGCGGTCAACACGGTGTTCTGGTAATTTGCGATCAGCGCCTGATAGGCGGCATCCTGCGCACGGACGTTGTTCTTGATCCGGCCGTAATTCAGCACATTCCAGACAACCCCGGCGCTGGCCAGCCCGGTATTACTGTTCGAGCTGAACAGATCACGACCACCCGAAGCCTGAAGGCCAATCGACCCTGACAGGATGAACTGCGGGTAAAGGTCGGCCAGCGCGATACCGACCTGCGCTGATTGTGTAGCCGCAGCCAGCTCGGCCGCACGTACATCCGGGCGGCGGCGCAGCAGTTCGGCCGGAACGCCTACGGCCACATTGGACCGGGCCGAGGGAATGCGCCCGGTATTGCCCAATAGGCTGGTCATGCGTGACGGTGTCGCCCCCAGCAAAACTGCCAGCGCGTTCTTGGCCTGCTGGATATCGCTTTCAATTGCGGGCACCAGTGCCTTGGTGTTGTTCAGCAGAGCAGTAGATTCCTGCACATCCAACTCGGTCGTCACGCCGTTGTTAAAGCGCAACTGGGTCAGATCAGCGGCTTCCTGTTGCAGCGTGATATTCTCACGTGCCACAGCCAGCGACTCCTGCAAGGCCCGGATGTTCACGTACAACGCGGCCACGTCTCCGGTCAGTGTCACCAGCGCGTCATCATAGTTCGCAACTTGCAGCGCCAGATTGGATCGGGCGGCCTGAACACCGCGCCGTTGCTGACCCCAGACATCCAGTTCCCATTGCGCATCAAACCCGACCTGCGAGGTCGAAAACTCGGTATCCAAAGGGATGATCCGCCGAATATCTTCAATCGGCCCAAGATTGTCGCTGAGTTGGCGCCGCTCGATCGAGGCACCGATGGCCTGTGACTGCGGATAGAGTTCGCCGAACGCGATCCCAAGCTGCGCGCGGGCCTGCAAGACACGGGCACCGGCCACTTGCAGGTCGAGATTTTGAGCATAGGCCTCGGCGATCAGCTTATTCAGAGTGGGGTCGTTGAATGTCTCCCACCATTTCACAACGGGCGCGCTACGCGAGGTCAGGCCGCTGGCGCCTGCGCTGGGGCTGTTCACCTCGATCCATTCCTTCACGACCGGAGAGTTCGGGCGCACGAAATCCGGGCCAACCGGAGCGCAGCCAGCCAGCAGGGCCGCGCACAGGGCGGTGCCGATCAGTCTGCGTTGTAGTCTGGCCCGGATCATGACATGCGTCCTCAGATATCCAATGGTCGGATGAAGTTGGCGAAGGAATAAAGGCGGATATTGATGCGCCGCAGGAACTCAAAACTTTTGCCCTGACCGGTGTAGATGGCCACGGCCGCGTGGCCACCGGCGGGGAAGGTGTGCCCGTCCGGGACATCGACCGAGATCTGCACCGCAATCCGCCCCGGTAGTTTTGGTAGCTCAAAACCAGGCAGGCGGCCTGACGGAAGATACTGGCCCTGACGCGTCGCCCACCAGATCGCCTCGACCTTGCCCTTCAGAATCTCACCGGGATAGAGGTCCAAAGCCACTTCGACCTCTTGGCCGGGTTCGACGAATTTCAGGTTCTGCTGCCGGTAGGTGGCCAGAATGTAGGGGTTTTCTTTGGTCACAAAGCTGGCAATTGCACCCAGCCGGATTTCCCCGACAACCAGACCCGGACGGGCCTGCTGTGAGACGATCATACCGTCTTCGGGCGCGTAAATCGTCGTGTTATCAAGAAAGTACTGAGCTTTCTCCAACTGCGCCTGCGCCTGAAGGATGCCTGTATTCACCCCGTCGATCTGCGAGTCCAGCGCCAGTTGTGCTTTTTCAAGATTCGCTTCCGCCTCTTTGATCTGGGCCTGATCCTCGGTGACTTGTTCGTTCCAGCGATCCAACTCATCCTGACGCGCACCGCCCGCAGGAACGAGGGTTTCATAGCGCGACTGTTGGGTCAGGGCATAGGCAAGCTGCGCATTCGCGCGTTCGACGTTTTCGGCGGCGACAATCACATCCTGTTCAAGGATTTTGGCGTTCTGCTCGGCGGCCACCAGCTGCGCGGTGGCCTCTTCAACCTCTAACGCGAATACGGTGTCATCAAAGCGATAGAGAGGATCGCCTTTCTTAACCTCGGTATTCGGTTCAACCAGAACTTCGGTCAAAAGGGTCGGTTGGGTCAGCCGAGGCACGATCTGGATGGTTGAGCGGACCACGTGGCTGTCGATGGAAAACGGCTGGAAGAACCGCAGCGCGACCAGAAAGATCAACAGCAGATGCGCACCGACCCAGAAGGACACGATGCCCCAGGCGATGTTGAACTTCAGCCATTGCATTTTGAAGAAAATGAACCAGACGAAAATGATGTAGAACAGCGTAATGCCGAGGGCGACAAACATATTCTGTGACTTCCTTTGGCCTTAGCTTTTCTGCGTTTCGTCTGGGTCCAGCGGGTCGCGGTATTCTTCGTTCAAGGTGCCACCTAACTTCTTGATTTCCTTGCGCACCGCGTCACGTTCGTCATCAGGCATACGGCGGATATCGACGGTGGCGCTGTCATGGAAGGCCCAGATGAAGGCGTGAACCCAGGGAACGACGGCCAGAAAACCCATCCACCCCATGATCTTGACGGACTCGGCATGTGGATGGTTACGCTTGATTGCGATCCGCCCCGGCAGGCCCATGATGAAAATGAAAAGCCCCATGACTGCGGCCAGCAGCAGAATCAATGCCACAAAAGTCAGATAATCATAGTAGCCAAGTGGCTGCCCCAATAAGCCCATGCTCGTGCCTCCTTTTGGGAAGGTTGCCCAATCCTCTGCCGTTAGCAACCGGTTCGTCAATCACTTTGTCAGGACACGTTGAAAATGCGGGTATACACGGCGCGTCGGACTGCCGCGACAGGTCGGTCGTTCAATATGCACACGCTTATCGTGATGAGAAGCGGTCTGCGCGCGCTTAAGGCGAATCGTCTGACGTCGGGCAAATGTTAATCTGTGTTTGCCACTCGGCGCATTTGGCGGCCAACTGCTCGGGCAGGGCATAGTCGGTATAAATCGCATCAACCTCTGACAGAGAGGCGATCCTTGCGGGGGCGCTGCGCTGGAATTTTGAGTGATCCGCCACAAGACATGTCCGGCGGGCTTGCGCGATTATTGTCTGGCTGACGCGAACCTCTTGAAAGTCAAAATCCAGCAGGTCGCCAGTGGAATCCATCGCTGAACACCCGATGATTGCATAGTCGAATTTGAACTGCTCAATGGTCGAAATGGTAAGGTTGCCGATCAGACCGCCATCCGAGCGCCGTAAAACACCTCCGGCCACGACAATTTGGCAGTTTGGGTTTTCGACGAGGATATTGGCAACGTTCATATTGTTCGTCACCACCATCAGGTCTTTGTGGTTCAGCAATTGACGGGCAACCGCCTCGGTCGAGGTGCCGATATTCAGAAATACAGAAGCCCCGTCAGGGATATTTTGCGCACAGGCCTGGGCTATCCGCGTTTTGACGCCGGCGTTCAGGGCGCGGCGATCCTCATACCCGATGTTCGAAACACCGGACCGTAGAACCGCGCCACCGTGCACGCGATCCAGCTTTCCCATATCCGCCAGTTCGGACAGGTCGCGGCGGATGGTTTGCACGGTAACGTCGAACCGCGCGGCTAGTTCTTCGACCACAACGCGGCCATCCTGTCTGGCGATGTTCAGAATGTCAGTTTGGCGAAAGGAAAGGGACACGATTGGCTCCAGCAGGGATATGTTCGGTTTTGTTCTAATTTTAGGATTTTGCAAGGGTTAGTCGTGACTAACTGCTTTTTTTACCGTAATCTGCGGCAAAGCGAACATAAACGAAAATCCACATTGACGAAGCGATACTATCTGCGGTTAATGAGCGCGCAAATTCCAACAGTGGGAATCATCTGGATATGGAACAGGCAAACCAGCAGATTTCGGACCTTTTCATCATCGGTGGCGGCATCAACGGTTGCGGCATCGCGCGCGATGCAGCCGGGCGGGGGCTATCGGTGTCTTTGGCCGAGATGAATGATTTGGCTTCGGCAACGTCTTCAGCCTCGACCAAGCTGTTTCACGGCGGTTTGCGGTATCTGGAATACTTTGAATTCCGGCTTGTGCGTGAGGCGCTGATCGAGCGTGAAACCCTGCTGCGAGCAATGCCGCATATCAGTTGGCCGATGCGGTTTGTGCTGCCGTATCACGCAGATATGCGGTTCGATTCCGAAACGCCGACTTCCCGATTGCTGAGTACGGTGATGCCGTGGATGAAGGGGCGACGTCCGGCGTGGCTGATCCGGCTGGGGCTGTTCATGTATGACCATCTGGGCGGGCGAAAAATCCTGCCGGGTACGGCCTCGCTGGACCTTAGAGCCGCGCCTGAGGGGCGGGTTTTGCAGGACAAGTTTGAAACGGCCTATGAGTATTCAGACTGCTGGATCGAGGATTCCCGTCTGGTTGTCCTCAATGCCCGCGATGCTGAGGCGCGCGGCGCGGACATCATGACCCGCACCGAAGTATTGTCTGCTGAGCGTGTCGATGATCTTTGGAAGGTGACGGTCCAAAGTCGCGATAGTGATCAGACTCGGGTTATCTGGTCCAGAATGCTGATCAACGCGGGCGGGCCTTGGGTCGGTGACATCATCCAGACGAAAATCTATGTGAACTCTCGCGAAGGGGTCCGGCTGGTGCGGGGCAGTCATATCGTGACTCCTCGGCTGTTTGACCACGACAAATGCTATTTCTTTCAGGGCGAGGATGGCCGCATCATCTTTGCCATCCCGTATGAGCGCGACTTTACCCTGATTGGCACGACGGATCAGGACCACTCAGATCCCTCGGAACCTCCGGTCTGTACCGAAGAAGAGCAAGAATACCTGTGCGCCTTCGCGTCGAAGTATTTTAAGCGACCTGTCACTCGTGAGGATATCGTCTGGACCTATTCCGGAGTGCGCCCGCTGTATGATGATGGGGCCAGCAGCGCGACGGCAGCGACGCGGGACTACACGCTGAAGGTCGATGCGCATAGCGGCGCTCCGGTGCTGAACGTCTTTGGTGGCAAAATCACGACTTACCGGCGCTTGGCGGAACATGCGCTTGAGAAAGTGGCTGAGCATTTCCCGGACCTGCCCGGTGCTTGGACGGCAGGTGTCGCCTTACCCGGGGGCGATTTCCCGGTTGATGGCGTGCAGGATCTGGTAGCCGGTCTTGAGGCTGATTACTGCTTTCTTGACCGGGCCTGGGCCGAACGCCTTGTGCGAGCCTATGGCACCGATGCACGGATTCTATTAGGGGATGCTGCGACAACCGAAGATTTGGGTGAAGGGTTTGGTGCCACATTGACCGCGCGGGAACTTGAGTGGCTGATGGACAAAGAATACGCGCGCACGGCCGAGGATGTTGTCTGGCGTCGAAACAAGCTGGGATTGCGCCTGTCCGCTGAACAAATAGCCCGGATACAAACGTGGATGGATCAACGCAGCGTAGACGCAGCTGCCTAAGAAAAAGCCCCGCCGGATTGGCGGGGCTTTTGCGTTATGCGGTTTCCTCAGATGGACCGGGATCGTTCTTGCTGCCCTTGATCCACTCTCTGAGGCCCTGCATGAGGGCGTATAGGACAGGCACCAGAATGACGCCGACCAGCGTGGCCGCCAGCATGCCGCCAAAGACGGCAACGCCGATGGCCTTTTGGCTGGCCGCACCCGCACCGTTGGCCGCCAGCAGCGGCACAACCCCCAACAGGAAGGACAGGGCGGTCATCATCACCGCGCGGAAACGCTGGAATGCGGCCTCGGCAGCGGCGTCCTTGATCGACAGGCCTTTGGCCCGTTGCTCCATCGCGAATTCGACGATCAGAATGCCGTTCTTTGAGGCCAGTCCCACAAGCATGATCATCCCGATCTGCGTATAGAGGTTGATGTCGCTGCCCACGATGGCCACGGCGGCCACCGCCCCGAATAGGGCTACGATCACCGACAACAGGATCGACACGGGCATCGTCCAGCTTTCGTATTGACCGACAAGGAACAGGTATCCGAACAGGATCGCCAACCCAAGGATCACGATCACCAGACTACCCGAAGCCAGCTGTTGCTGCGCCGTCCCTGTCCACTCAAAGGCATAGCCAGGGGGCAGGGCGGTGGCCGACTCCTCGGTCATGACATTGATCGCGTCGCCGCTGGACAGACCCGGAGCAGGCACCGCCGTAACGGTGGCCGACCGGAACAGGTTGTGCCGTTTCAACAGCACCGGACCCAGCACGTTTTCCACGTCGATCAGTGTCCCAAGCGGTACCATGTCACCCTGTTGCGAACGGACATAGAGGTTCGAGATATCCTCGACATTATCGCGATAGCTGCCGTCCGCTTGGATCATCACGCGATAGACCCGGCCAAACAGGTTAAAGTCGTTCACGTAATACGAACCCAATTGCGCCTGCATGGTCTGGAAAATCTCGGCCACGGACACGTTGAGTGTCTTGGCTTTCTCTCGGTCCAAATCGACGAACAGCTGGGGTACGTTCGCGCGGAATGTCGTGTAGGCCTGTCCGATTTCGGGTCGCTGGTTCGCCGCGTAGACGAACGACCCGACGGCCGAGGCCAGATCCTGTGGAGAACCACCGCCGGTCTGCTGCACCTCCATCTCGACACCGGCCGACATACCCAAACCCTGAATGGGCGGGGGGTTGAAGGCCACGATTGAAGCTGCGGATTCACCGTTAGCAATGGCCAGAACCTTCGCGAGGATTGCGTTTGCGCTCAGGTCGTCCTCTTGCCGCTCATCCCAATTGGTCAGGTTCACAAAGATCGCCGCGCCGTTGGTGGTCGTTCCGTTCAGCAGTGAGAAACCGTTGACCAGAACAGTACTTGCGACGCCGGGGATTTCCCGGATTTGTTCGTCGACACGGGCCGAGACGGTCTCGGTCCGCTCCAACGTGGCGGCGTCAGGCAACTGGATGTCCACGAACAGATAGCCGTTATCCTCAAGCGGGATAAAGCCGCTGGACGTGTTCGACATAATCGTCCCGGTTCCCATCGCAAGCGCGACGATCACACCCAGCGCAACCACCGGCAGGATCAGCAGCTTGCGCACAATGGCGACATAGCCACCGCGCACCGTCCCGATGAACTTTTCGAACACCGCCAACAGCCCTTTGGGCGGGCCGGACCGCGCCCGCAGCACCAGTCCGCACAAGGCCGGAGATAGCGTCAGCGCGTTGATTGAAGAGATCACCACGGCGGTCGAGATCGTCACCGCAAACTGCGAATAAAGCCGCCCCGAAATGCCCGGCATGAAGGTCACGGGAACGAACACCGCCAGCAGAACCAGCGTGGTCGCGATCACCGGTCCAGTGATCTGGCCCATCGCTTTGCGGGTCGCTTCGGCGGGGGACAGCCCCTCATCCGCGATGATCCGTTCGACGTTTTCAACCACCACGATGGCGTCATCCACCACGATCCCGATAGCCAGCACCAGCGCGAACAAAGAGATCGTGTTCAACGACATGCCAAAAGCCAGCAGGAACGCGAATGTCCCGATGAGTGACACCGGGATCGCGACGGCAGGAATAATCGTCGCCCGCCAACTGCCCAGGAAGACGAACACAACCGAGATCACCAGAATGAAAGTCAGGATCAGGGTCGAGACCACGTCATTCAGGGATTGTTCCACAAAGTCTGTGGTGTTGAACGGAACCTGATATTCCACATCGGTAGGGAAGGATCGGGACAGGCGCTCAAGTTCGGCCTGCACGCGTTCAGACACGGCGAGTGCGTTTGCTCCGGGGGCCTGATAGATGCCGATTACCGTGGCCGGAACCGCCTGGAAGTAGCCCGAGGCTGAGTAGAACTGCGCACCCAGTTCGACTCGCGCGATGTCTTTGACCCGAACGATCGACCCCGCATCACCGGTGCGGATCACAATGTCTCCGAATTCAGCAGCCGAGGTCAGGCGACCTTTGGTCTTGATCGTGTACTGAAATGTCTGGCCTTCCGGCACCGGGGGCGAACCGATAGAACCGGCAGAGACCTCGATATTCTGTTCGCGGATGGCGTTGATCACGTCGCCCGGAGTGATCGACAGGGCTGCCATCTGATCCGGGTCCATCCAGATCCGCATCGCGTATTCGAGGTTGGTCAGAACATCCGCTCTGCCAACGCCCTGAATCCGTGCCAAAGCGTCTTTCAGGTTGATCGAAGCATAGTTCGACAGGAAAACACTGTCATACGTGCTGTTGGGCGAGGTCAACGTCACCAGAAGCAGCATGTTGGTCGACGCCTTTTGCGTCACAACACCGGATGAGGTCACTTCGCTTGGCAGCGATGACATCGCCTGTGCCACGCGGTTCTGCACGTTCACCGATGCGATATCGGGATCGGTCCCGACCTCAAAGGTAATGTTCAACGAATACGAGCCGTTATCTGACGATGTGGACGTCATGTAGATCATGTCATCCACGCCGTTCACCTGCGCCTCAATGGGCGCAGCAACGGTGTTTTCAACGGTCTCGGCGTTGGCACCGGTATAGGTGGTTGTGACACTGACGACCGGAGGCGTAATGTCTGGGAACTGCGCAACCGGCAGAACCATGTAGCCGATACCGCCCATGATGGTCAGCACCAGCGAAATGACTAGCGCCAGCTTGGGCCGGCTGATGAACAGGGCTGAGAACATCGGTTATTCTCCCGGCTGCTCAGACGCCACAACGGCGTCCACAGCCACACCGGGGCGTACCCGTTGCAGGCCTTCGACAATCACGCTTTCACCTTCGCGCAGACCGTCTTTGACGATGACTGCCGATTCAACAGTTTCTCCTGTGGTGATATAGCGCTGTTCGACCATCTGCTTGTCGTTGACGACCAGTACGAATTCACCCCGCTGATCGCGTTGCAAAGCGGCCTGCGGGATCAGGACCTCAAGCGTGGGCTCAAGCGCTTCGATGCTGACGTTCAAAAAGGCCCCGTCGATGATCAGCCGGTCGGTATTGTCGAATTCGGCCCGTATCGTGATCGCACCGGTCAGAGGGTCGATCCGGTTGTCGACAAAGACAATCTTGCCGGTTTCATCAAGTTCCGATCCGTTGGGCAGGGTGACATGTACATTCGGGCTGCTTTCGCTTTCGGTAAGGGATGAGGCGTTCTCTCCAATGGCTTCAAGAACCGAGGTGAATTGCTTTTCGTTCACAGAGAAATTGACGTAGATCGGAGCCTCGCTGACGATATTGACCAGCGGAGGGTTGGTCGGCCCGACCACATCGCCGACACTGATCGCAACCCGGCCAATGCGGCCGGTAAAGGGGGCGTGGATCTGAGTATAGCTGAGGTCCAGTTCGGCTTGTTGGATGGCGGCCTTTGCCGCTTTGACCTCGGCCTCTGCCACCAATTCATTGGCACGGGCGATATCGCGTTCGGATTCTGGTGTCGCGTCGCGCTTATACAGCTCTTCTTTTCGCGCCAGGTCGACTTTGGCCAGCTCCAGATTGGCCTGCGCCCGGTCCAGGTCGGCGTTTCTCGCGTCCAGCGTGGCCTGATACAGGTCCGGCTCGATGGTAAACAGCAGGTCACCCTCGTTTACCAATGCACCGTCTTCAACGTTCTGACTGTCCAGAAACCCGCTGACCCGCGCAACGATATCAGCCTTGTCCAGCGCCTCGGCACGACCGATAAATGTGGCTTCCTCGGTGATTTCCTGCGTGTAGGCTGCCGCAATCGAAACCTTTGGCGGGGCGGCTTCGCTTTGATCCTGAGCCGTGGCCATCTGCGCCAGTCCCAAACAGAACACAGCGGCGGCGGCTGGTCCGTACAGGCGGAGTTTGGAATTCTTTAATGCAAGGGACATGGCACACGCCTCGTAAAAATCGTGAATTTGGTGCAGGGCAGGTTGGCTGCCCCGGCGAGTCGATTGAGTTTCCGGTCAGGATGGCTGTTTTGCGACTATATCTCAAGCTTGTTGAATACGATTAGCCTGTGGCAATTCGCAAATTTTTTCCCGTCTTTGGGCTGACTTAGGCCGATGAATGGGGGCCTCGGAGCTTTGAGTTTGACAAGGGCAAAGAAAAAGGGGGCCGTTTGGCCCCCTGTCTGATGGTTCTGAATTTGCGCCGGATCAGTCCCGCGTGCCGGCAAACCGGGTTTCCCAATCCTCGCGCTGTTCGTCGGTGATTTTTGCGAACAACACATCCGGGACCGAGAATTCATGTCCGGCGGGCAGCGCTTCCAGCGCGGCAGCGACATCATCGGGCCACCCGGTGTCCAGCGTGTTCATCGCGCTCAGCATCTTGGCCGAGGTTTCGGGGATGAACGGCGCGCTGAGTACCGCGTAGAGGCGGATCAGGTTCAGGCCCAAGCGTACTTGCGCGGCAGCCTGTTCGGGGTCTTCCTTGAACGTCGACCACGGGGCGGCGGATTGCAGATACTCGTTTCCAGCAACCCAGATCGCCCGCAATTCCTGTGCAGATTTGCGAACCTCCATCGCCTCCATATGTCCTTCATAGGCCCGGACGCGTTTGGTGAGCTCGTCGATCAGCGCGTTCTCGCGCTCGCCATAGCTGCCACCCTCGGGCACAGCTTCACCGAATTTTGACCGGCAGAACTTGGTGATCCGGCTGACGAAGTTCCCCAGAACGTCCGCGAGGTCCTTGTTCACGGACTGCTGGAAGTTCTCCCACGTGAATTCGCTGTCGCTGCTTTCGGGCGCATGGCTCAACAGCCACCAGCGCCAGTAATCGGCAGGCAGGATTTCCAGCGCCTGATCCATGAACACGCCGCGGCCCTGTGAGGTCGAGAATTGGCCGCCGTCATAATTCAGGTAGTTGAACGACTTGAGGTGATCGACCATCTTCCAAGGCTCGCCCGAGCCCAGAATGGTCGCCGGGAAGGACAGGGTATGGAAGGGCACGTTGTCTTTGCCCATGAACTGAACATAGCGAACGTCGTCGGCACCTTTATCGGTGCGCCACCAGCGCTCCCATTCGGCATCCGACTTGCCGTTTGCTTCGGCCCATTCACCTGCGCAGGCGATGTATTCGATGGGCGCATCGAACCAGACGTAGAAAACTTTGCCTTCCATGCCCGGCCATTCCTGATCACCTTTCTTGACCGGTACACCCCAGTCCAGATCGCGGGTAATACCCCGGTCTTGCAGGCCGTCACCGTCATGCAGCCACTTCTTGGCAATCGAGGTGGTCAGGATCGGCCAATCGGTCTTGCTGTCGATCCATGCGTCCAACTGATCCTTCATCGCCGACTGACGCAGATACAGATGCTTGGTCTCACGCACCTCAAGGTCGGTCGAGCCGCTGATTGCGCTGCGTGGCTCGATCAAGTCTGTCGGGTCCAGCTGCTTAGTACAGTTCTCGCACTGGTCGCCGCGCGCGCGCTCGTACCCGCAATTGGGGCAGGTGCCCTCGATATAGCGGTCGGGCAGAAAACGGCCGTCGGCGTTGGAATAGACCTGCTTTTCAGTCACTTCACGGATCAATCCGGCATCGTCCAGTTTGCCCGCGAAATGCTGGGTCAGTTTCTTATTCTGATCGCTGGACGAGCGACCAAAGTGATCGAAGCTCAGGCCAAAGCGTTTTGCGATATCGGCCTGAACGCCATACATCTCGGCGCAATACTCGGCCACCGGCTTACCTGCCTTGGCGGCGGCCAGTTCGGCGGGCGTGCCGTGTTCATCCGTGGCGCACAGGAACATGACCTCATTCCCCCGGCCACGCTGGTAACGTGCGTACAGATCGGCAGGCAATTGCGAGCCGATCAGGTTGCCGAGGTGCTTGATCCCGTTGATGTAAGGGATCGCCGAGGTAATGAGAATCCGAGCCATGTTCCGTATCCGCGTATCTGTCTGCGCGCTCGTCTACAGTATGTTCCCCGCCAGCAAAAGCCCGCTTTCATCCTCGCGATGAATAATGAGGGGGTAACTCCGCGACTTAGGCTGCGCTCAGAGCATCATGGCACCGACGTTGACTATTTATCCCCGAGCGGGGCGATGATGTATGGTAGACTGACGCACATAGCTCAGGGGGGATTTTAGTATGCCAGATTCAAGGATAGGGCGCAGTGCTGCTGTTACAGCCTTTTTCAGCGCCGCAGCTATGTTTTCCATCAGTGCCTTTGCCGATCAGAAACCCTCAGATGATCCGGTCCATGCCTTTGATCACGCGATGCTCTCGATCTTTCATCGTGGTCAGGACGCGCTTACGGCGCAAACCCGGCCTGTCATGATTATCGCCCGCGATGTCACTGTGATGACCCGGAACGGCGAGGCGACCTATCCAAGGGATGCGCCAGCCTACCAACATCTGAAATCCACGTCGCATGTCATCCTGGGAATTATCGGCGCCGTGACACCTTGGCCTGATGCGGACGATGAGCGCTGGAAGGAAGAGTTTTCAAGTATTGTCAAAGAAATAGACACGTTTCTTGCAGTGATTGACGGGTTAGCCATTGCCGAGGACGATGTCGCGAGCCAACGTAAAATGCTCGAAATTGCCCGAAGCTTCGCTCAGGACGCGCTGGATCAGGGCCAGATCACGCGTGAGGTTGTGTCAAAGGCAATCAACGACATGCGGCCCATTTGGGCAGAGAATATGGAGAAATCGGCCCGCGCCGAGTTGAACGCTTTGCATTCCGCCGTGTCTGACGCGCGTGCAGCAATGAGCGATGACGAATGGGCAAAGATGTACGTCGTGCATCACGGCGGCTCCAGCGTCAAAGACGTTAATGTCGTCCTGCTATACTTGCAGCGCGTGATGCCGGAAAAGGTTGCAGCCGGGCAGATTTTGTTTGCCGAGAATGCGCACGGGAACGACGCCTTGGCCGGTTATGCGGGGTATGTGCGTATGCAGCGGCACGTCGGTGCCTGGGCGTTCGGAGATCCGGAGAGGATGCGAGTTGACCTGCTGGGATACGAGGCCGGGGCGATCCTGGACGAGATGATCCCGGCACCGCCGCCAAAGCCATCCGACTAAATTTTTGCATAGCAGAGTATCGTGACCACCCGGGCTGGCGTGCGGGTGTCCCTTTTCGCACGGCCTGAGAATAAAATGACCCGCAGTCAGGAATGCAGATTGCGCCCGGTTTTGTGGTGCAAATAACCTCTGGTTGAAACATAGAATCACAACCTCTTGAAATTCTGAGATGACTTCCCATCTATATTGCATACCAAAGTATACAAAAATAACGGGGACACTGTGCTGATGTTCAGCTTTCTGCTTGAGGGTGCGTTTGTGCCCTTTACCATTTCGCTTGCGCTTTTGTTTGGCTTGTTGGGGCTGGAACTGGTCGCCCTGATGCTGGGCGGGACCCTGATGGCAGGTGGTGGTGAGGCCGATCTGGACATCGTCGATGCCCCCGATCTGGACGTTGCCGATTTCGATCTGGATATCGACGCCGATGTCGATCTGGGCGAGTTCGAACTGGCCGAAGTAGAGACCGAAGTCCCCGATGGTGCGCCCGCCGGACCTTTGGCGTGGCTGGGTATGGGGCGGATGCCCTTCATGATCTGGCTGGTGGTCTTTTTGGCAGGGTTCGGCCTCAGCGGTATCGGTTTGCAACTGACATTGCGCGACCTGTTGGGCTTTGACCTGCCCAGTTGGATCGCCGCAATCCCCGCCGGAGCATTCGGCCTTTGGTTCGCGCGCGGCTTTGGCGCGGTGTTCGCCCGCCTTCTGCCCAAGACCGAGACCGAAGCAATGTCTGAAAAGATGTTGGCGCGTCGCCGCGGATTTATTTCGCAGGGAACGGCCTCTCGCGGTCGTCCTGCCGAAGTGCGGGTCATGGATCGCTATGGGAACGCCCATTACCTGCGGGCGGAGCCTTTGCAAGACAAAGATACGCTTGAGCAAGGCACTGAGGTGCTTGTCCTGCGCGACCGACGGCGTGACCGGTTCGTTCTGGTCGGCTTGTCCGAGTAACCAAATTTCAAACCCCAAAACGGAGGATTTTGCATGGAACTTACATTCCTGGCCGTCACAGTTGTGACCATTCTAGCGGTAATTTTGTTCATAGGCCTCGTGCTTGGCCGCCTGTATCGCCGCGCAACCCGAGAGATCAGTCTGGTGAAAACCGGCGCTGGCGGTAAGAAGGTCATCATGGATGGCGGTGTCATTATCGTGCCGCTGCTGCACGAGGTTAGCCCCGTAAACATGAAAACCCTGCGCCTTGAGGTGCAGCGCAGCGGTGAGGCCGCTCTGATCACCAAAGACCGGATGCGTGTCGACGTGGGCGTCGAGTTTTATGTCTCGGTCATGGCGACAGAAGAGGGCATCGCGCGGGCCGCGCAAACGCTGGGCGACCGCACTTTCGACGTCGAGCAACTGCGCGAGATGATCGAAGGCAAGCTGATCGACGGTCTGCGTGCCGTGGCCGCTCAGATGACAATGGATGGTCTGCATGAGAACCGCGCCGACTTTGTGCAAGAGGTGCAGAATGCGGTGTCCGAGGACCTGCTGAAAAACGGTCTGTCGCTGGAATCAGTCTCTCTGACCGCGCTGGACCAAACGCCGTTCGAAGCACTGGATGAGAACAACGCCTTTAACGCCGTGGGTATGCGCAAGCTGGCCGAGGTCATTGCCGTATCCAAAAAAGAACGCGCGCAGATTGATGCCGAGGCTGAGGTTGAGGTGCGTCGTGCGGCGATGGAAGCCGAGCGTCAGAAGTTGCTGATCGAGCAGGACGAGGCGCAGGCCCGTATCGAGCAAACCCAGAAGGTCGAAACCCTGCGCGTGGCGCAAGAGGCTGAGATTGCGGCACGGACCGAAGACTCGGTTCGTGAAACCGAGCGTGCTCGGATCGCCCGTGAAGAAGCCATTCGTGCAGCAGAGATTGAGCGTGAGCGTAAGATCCGTGATGCGGAGATTGCCAAAGAGCGTGAGATCGAAGTGGCCGAGCAGGAACGCCAGATCATCATCGCGCAGAAATCCGAAGAGGAAAGCCGCGCGCGTGCTTCTGCTGATCTGGCTCGCGCCGAGGCGACCAAGGCGACCGAAGCTGTGGCAACCGCGCGTGAAGTGGTAGAGGCTGAGCGTCTGAAGCAGATCGCGCTGATCGAAGCGACGCGTGAGGCGGAACGTCAGGCCACGGCGATCCGTCTGGCCGCACAGGCCGAGAAAGAAGCTGCCGCTGACCGAGCAGAAGCCCGCCGTGAGGAAGCTCAGGCCGAAGCGGATGCGCTGAACATCCGGGCCGAGGCCAAGAAGAACGACATGCTGGCCGAAGCGGAAGGTAAGCGCGCGATTGTCGAGGCCGACAACGCTCTGTCCGCCGAGCAGATCCGCATGAAGGTCGATCTGGCGCGGATTGAGACCATGCCGTCGATTATCTCGGAGATGGTCAAACCGGCCGAAAAGATCGACTCGATCAAGATCCATCAGGTTGGTGGCATCGGCGCAGCCGGTGCTGGCGGTGCAGCCAACAGCGACAAACCAGTGGTCAATCAGGCGCTGGATTCGATCATGGGTATGGCTGTGCAGATGCCCGCGCTGAAGAAACTGGGTGAAGAGCTGGGCCTGTCGATGGAAAACGGTGTTGGCGGCGTGGTGAACGGCGCGTTGGAACAGACGCCTGACCCAGCAAACAGCGTTGAGGTGTTGGAGGAAGAGACCCCTCCGACGCAGCAATAAACAGAAGGGCCGGGATTTCCCGGCCCTTTTTTCTTAATCGTCACGGGATCGTTTCAGCAATCGACCAATGGTGAAGGACGTGCGTGGGGCATAAACGTAGTTCGTGCGTTCCTCTGGCGTTGGCCGCGATTTCATACGGGCAAGGCCGAAGATGATCAGGCCAAAGTGCCCGACGGCGACAAACCCGAACAAAGCGCCCGGTCCAAATTGCTGGATCAACGTGGACGAGATGTAGGGGGAGGCGATAGCCCCAAGCGCATACCAGAACATCAGGGCGGCAGCCAACTCGACCCGTTGTTCGGTTGTGGCAAAGTCGTTGGCGTGGGCGGATGAGACCGAGAAGATCGGGAAGGTGGTCAACCCAAAGAACACAGCAGCCAGCATTACCCCGATAGTGCCAGCACCGCTTGCGGCCATTGTCACGCCGCAACTTACAACTGCTGCGGCCGACAGCCAGATCAGCACCCAGCGCCGGTCGTATTTGTCAGCCAGCCAGCCTAGCGGGTACTGCGCCAAAGCCCCTCCCAAGACGAAGGACGCAAGGAAGAACGCGATCTGGTCAACGCCCAGCCCGACTTCTTGCCCGTAAACCGGGCCGACCATCCGAAACGACGCTGAGCTGAGCGCAGCAACGATCACGCCGGCAACGGCCAGGGGTGAACTTTGCCACGCCAGTTTCGGGCGCAATCGTGGGGCGTCGGGTGTCTTGGGTTGGCTGGCTTTGGTCAGGGTCAGGGGCAGCAGCGCCGCGCAACACAAAATAGCCAGCAGGTTGTACGAGACATATGATGCGGGCGGCAGAATCGCGATAATCAGCTGAGCCCCTAGAGAGGCACCCATATCAACAAAGCGATAGGTCCCCATCGCACGTCCGCGGGTTTCATTGTTGACCTTGGCGTTTAGCCAGGCCTCAATCACCGTATAGCTGCCAGCCACACAGGTGCCGGAAGCGATCCGCAGGGCGGCCCAGATATATGGGTCGTCGGTCAGGGTGTGTCCGATCAGCCCCATTGCACCCAGCGCGGTGCAAACGGCAAAGGCGCGCGAGTGGCCGATATTGCCCATCAGACGCGGTGCCCACCAACACCCAACAAAGAAGCCGATGAAATGGGCTGACCCCAACAGACCGATCTGCTCGGTCGTGAAGTTCAGGGTTATGCCCGAGATAGCATCCAGCGGACCAACGCCGCCGTTTGAAAGTTGCAGCAGAATGACAGAAAGAAAAAGGGCGGCGAAGGATATGATAGTACGCATGACAGGTGCACCTTGGCGCATTCTGATCGGCATGCACGCACCTAATCGACTTTGCAGAGTCGTTTTTTGCCTATCTGACCCGTTTGATTTCTGCGCGGATATCCAGACCGACAATATCCTGTACCAGATCCGCGTAACCGGAGGCTCCGAAATCATGGCGATTCAGGGCTCCGATCAGGTGGATCGAAAGGTCGTCCAGATTGTCTGCGGCACTGCCGGGGGGGCGAAAAAGATCGGCCTCAAGGGTGATCGGCTGAGTTACACCGCGCAAGGTCAGGTCTCCGGTGATTTTGGCGCCGCGTGAAATGCGACCGCCTTCGCCCAGCTCGACTTGCGTCGAGACGAACTGAATGGTCGGAAACTGCGCGACGTTCAGGACCGTGTCGCCAAGCATTGCCCTGCGGGCAAATGGCAATTTGGTGCGGGCTTCGGAAGCGTTCAGGGTCACGCTGACACGGCTGTTTGTCAGATCGTTCAGGTCGATTTGGATGTCCGCGGCTTCGATCGGCATCGTGCCGGATTGGGCAAGGCCGGACAGGTCGAAGGTAAAGTCAACGGATGTGCCGTTGGGGACAAGCTCATAAACAGTATAAGACGCATGAGCCGGGCGGGTCAGGGGCAGGGCGGCCAGCCCGGCCAGCAGGGTGCGGCGATGCAGACGCGTCATGCCATGGCCTTCTGTGCGCGCGGGCGAGAGCGGTTCAGCAGAACCAGCAGGATTGCGATGTTCAGCCCGTTCCAGAGAATGCCGTTGATGAAGGCCAGTTGGTAATTGCCGGTCACATCGTAAATCCAGCCCGACATCCAGCCTCCTAATGCCATGCCCATGATGGTCATCATCATGACAAAGCCGACGCGTGCGCCGGCCTCTTGCGGGGGCATGTATTCGCGCACAACGAGGGCATAGCTGGGTACGATACCGCCCTGCGCCAGTCCGAACAGCAGGCTGATGACATATAGCGAAACCATCCCGTTATAGGGCAGGAACAGGAACAGGGCGATACATTGCAGAACCGAGCCGATCAGAAGGGTCATGATCCCACCCAGCTTGTCGGCCACCAACCCCGAGATCACCCGGCTGACGACCCCGCCCAGTAGCATTAGAGACAGCATTTCTGCCCCGACGGCGGGGCCATAACCCAGCCCGACGCAATATGAGACGATATGGACCTGCGGCATCGACATCGCGACGCAGCAACCGATCCCGGCCAGGCCGAGAATATATTGCAGGGCGCGTGGCGAAATCCCGACGCTGCGCGCGTTGATCTGCGCGTTGGCGGCGGCGGTGTTGTGCGCCTCGGCCGGGACCTGACGGCGCAGCAGCAAAGACAGGGGGATGACGACGGCCAACGTTATCACGGCCAGTGTCAGATAGACCTGTTGCCAGCCGTCCCGGGCCAGAATGCCCGACAGCAGCGTGGGCCAGATCGCCCCGGACAAGTAGTTCCCGCTGGCCACCAGTGCCACAGCGATTCCGCGCCGACGCATGAACCAGTGTGAGATATCGGCGATCAGCGGGCCAAAGCCGATGGACGTCCCCAACCCCAACAGAAGGTGCGCGACCGACAGCAGCAGGATATTCGGCGCCCATGTCGCAAGCAGATAGCTAACCGCGCTCAGGACGGCTGCGCCGATCAGCGCCTTGGTCACACCCAGCCGGTCGACCATTTGCCCCAGCCACATATTCCCCAGCGCAAAGCCGATCATGGCCAGAACGTATGGCAGCGAAGCCTCGGCCCGGCTGGCGTCGAACTGTGCCTCGACGGCGGGCATCACCACGATCACGGCCCACATACCAACATTCGCCACCATCGCGATGGCGAGCGTGATCAGAAGGCGTAGCCAGGAATAACGGCTGTCATGGATCGGATGGCTCATGCTGGAACGCTAGGGCCGGGTTCGGGTTTTTGCCAGTCACAAGTTTCGTGATCGTTGTGAGGTGTCACGCCAATACATCTTCCACCTCGGCCCGTTGCAGGTTCAGCCCGGCGCGCGCTTTGGTCTGGGTGGCGTGCCATGTGACGGGGGGCAGAGCGCGGGCGCGGCGGCGAGTCAGGGTCCAGCGGCGGACCTCTCTGTGATGAGTTGCGGCCATGTGCCAGCGGGTCTCAACCCCTTGCGCGCCGCCGTCTCCGGGGGTCAGCAACAACCCCAGCGGAGCCTGCCCCATCGCGCCGCCCTGTTCGGCAGCCAGATGCATACGCCGTATCGGCGTCAGCCCCGGCGCGCCGGGCAGGTCGCCGATGATCAACGGGATCGCTCCGCTGCGCAGCGCCTCTTCGATACACCACAGCAAATCTTCGGCGCGGGTAGGGCGGACAAAGATGAACCGGGCGGGATCGGCAAAAGGCATCATGCCATCGGGGTTCAGCTGGCCGGACTCCCACGCGGGAGCAATCCACAGCACTGGCCCTTGCGCCTGACCCGCCAGCCACATGGCAAAGCTGCGCCGGGCGGGGCCGCAGGCCTCATGCACGCGGCCCAGTTGCAGGGTGATCTGCGGGTGCAGAGTCAGCCCCGGCGCGGTGCGCGCGGGTTTATGACCAAGAAGGTTTGTAGACATGCCGTCAGCCTAGCATGTTCTCACTTTGTTCTCAATCTGGAAATGCAGCCAAATGCGCCTTAGCGAGACAGGATCAGGCGGCCATCGGTGAACTGAACGTTCGAGAACCGATGCAGATAATCCATCCCCAGCAGCGACTGACGCAAGTCCCCCTCATTGACCCAGGCAGACACGCCGTGATCGGTGATCGGCCCCAGTTCAAGACTATCCAGTCGGACGGGCGCGGTGCGCACCTCTCCGTTCGCGGTGGAGGCGCGGCCGAGGTAATTCAGCTGATCAGGGTCGAGGCCAATGCGCCGAGCGTCCTGTTCGCTCAGCACAATCTGGCTGGCGCCGGTATCGACAAGGAAGGTGATCGGCTCTCCGTTCACCAGAACGGGCAGATAGTAATGGCCGTCAAAGGACCGCGGCACCTCGACCGTTTCGCCGGTGACTGTCATCTGCGGAGAGGGGCCGACGGTTGAACGAATGTCTTCCCACAACCCGACAACGGCGATGACGCCGATAAAGATGAACACCCAGGCCATCGCCTGCTGCATGGTTTTGTTCAGTGACTGGCGGTTTTGTGAGACGAACCAAAACACCACGGCTGCCCCCAGCACGACCAGATACACCAAACGTCCAATGTCGTCGCCGACCATACCGCTAACCCTTGCCAGTTCATTACAACGTATATGGGTGTTTACGACGCGAAACCAAAGGCTTTGAGGCCATCCAAAATGAATTGAACCGACAAAGCCGCCAGCAACATACCCAGCAGCCGGGTCAGCACGTTCAGCCCGGTCTTACCCAGAATGCGCGCGATGAGGCCACCGGACAGGAAGAAGGTCAGCACCACGGCCATCACCGCAAACATGACCAGAACAGCTTCGGCGATGCCCAGAATGCCCGGATGCTGACCGGCCAGCAGGATGATTGTCGCAATCGAACC
Organism: Ruegeria sp.; assembly: GCF_965221235.1. Lineage (GTDB taxonomy): Bacteria > Pseudomonadota > Alphaproteobacteria > Rhodobacterales > Rhodobacteraceae > Ruegeria. The sequence continues at coordinate 212,436 of NZ_CBDCRS010000004.1, read as the reverse complement.
CGGTCCGGCCACCAGAGGGATCGCAAGCGGAAAGACTGAGGGGTCGTTGTGTTCTTCTTCTTCGACCCGGTCTTCACGCCGTTTGGTGCGGCGTTCGAACAGCATGTCCAGCGCCGTCAGAAACAGCAGCGCGCCTCCGGCGATCTTGAACGCCTCCATCGAGATGCCGACAAAGCCCAGAACCGCCTCACCAAATGCAGCGAAGGCAATCAGAATGCCCGAGGCCACGGCGCAAGTGCGAAAGGCCGTTATGCGGCGGGTGCGTGCATCCATATCCTGCGTCATCGCCACAAAGATCGGCGTGGTGCCGAACGGGTCGATCACCACGAAAAGCGTGGTGAAGGCGGTGATGAAAAAGGCCAGATCCATCATGCGGTGTTCTCGGCGGTTTCAAGACGTTCGGCGGCGGCGACCCACAGCGCTTCGGCCTTTTGCATGGCTTCGGTGACTTCGGCGAATTTGCGGTTCCAGGTTTCCAGATCGTTGATCTTGTCATCCTCGTACAGCGCCGGATCCGCCAGCTTGGCCGAGAGCTTCTCGTGCATATCCGTCAGCTTCTCGATCCGGTCCTCGCATTTACGCAGATCGGCGCGCAGGGCCAGCATGGTATCGCGTGAGGGACGCTTGGGTTTCGCTGCCTGCGGTTTTTCCTTCACCGGCTTGTCGCGGGCGAGTAGCAGGGTGCGATAGGCTTCGAGGTCCTGATCAAAGGGTTTGACCGTCCCGTCTGAGACCAGCCACAGCCGGTCCGCCACCAGCGACAGCAGGTGCATGTCATGGCTGACCAGCACTACCGCCCCGGAATAGGCGGTCAGCGCCTCGACCAGCGCCTCGCGACTTTCGATGTCCAGGTGGTTGGTCGGTTCGTCGAGGATCAGCATATGCGGCGCGTCGATGGTCGCGATCAGCAGCGACAGGCGGGCTTTCTGACCACCCGACAGGCGGCCGACCTCGGTTTCTGCCTGATCCGCGTTCAGGCCAAAGCCAGCCAGACGAGACCGCCATTTGCCCGGAGCCTCATCAGGTCGCAAACGGCGCAGGTGGTCCAGAGGGGTTTCGTCTATATACAGCTCGTCGACCTGATGCTGTGCGAAATACCCGATGCGCAGCTTATTGGATCGGCTCATCTTGCCCGCCATCAGGGGCAGGCGGTCGGACAGCAGCTTGGACAGGGTCGATTTGCCCTGACCGTTCTTGCCCAGCAGCGCGATCCGGTCGTCCTGATCAATACGCAGGTTCAGACGGCGCAGCACCTCGACCTCACCATAACCGGTCACGCCGCCTTCGATCTGGATGATCGGCGGGGACAGTTCTTCCGGTTCCGGGAACGAGAACGCACGCAGGGCAGCCTCTTGCGGGGTGGAGACCAGCTGGATGCGTTCGATCATTTTCAAACGCGATTGGGCCTGCACGGCCTTGGACGCCTTATAGCGGAAGCGGTCCACGAAACTTTGCAAATGCGCGATGCGCGCCTTGGCTTTGGCGTTCTCAGATTCGGCCTGCGCCAGACGCTCGGCGCGGCGTTCGGCGAATTTGTCGTAAGGCACCGCATAGTAAGTCAGCTTGCGATCTTCCAGATGCAGAATCGAGCCGACGGCACGGTTCAACAGCCCGCGGTCGTGGCTGATGATGATTACGGTATGAGGGTACTTCGCCAGGTAGCTTTCCAGCCACAGCGCACCTTCGAGGTCCAGATAGTTGGTCGGTTCGTCCAGCAGTAACAAATCAGGCTGTGAAAACAGCACTGCCGCCAGCGCCACGCGCATCCGCCAGCCGCCGGAAAAATCCGAGCAGGGTTTTAGCTGGTCCTCATCGTCAAAACCCAGACCTTTGAGAATCGAGGCAGCACGCGCCTCAGCCGACCAGGCGTCGATATCGGCCAGACGGGTTTGAATCTCGGCAATACGCGCGGGATCTTCGGCGCTCTCAGCCTCGGCCATCAAAGCCGCGCGCTCGGTATCGGCGGCCAGAACGGTGTTGATCAGTGAGACGTCGGACGAGGGCACCTCTTGCGCCACCCCACCAATCCGCGCACGTTTCGGGACCGCGATATTGCCGGATTCCAGAGCCAGCTCTCCCCGGATCAAGCGGAACAGCGTGGTCTTACCCGTGCCGTTCCGTCCCACAAGGCCAACCTTGTGACCATCGGGAATGGTGGCGCTGGCGCCGTCAAACAGCGGGCGGCCTTCGACCGCATAGGTGATGTCTTCGATCCGTAGCATGAGGCCGCTCTTAGCAGAGCCGTGATGCCGCCGCCAGCGGCTTGGCATGTTCATCTGACGGGCAATGTGTTAGCGCTGTGTCGTTTGCTTTTCTGAAATGGTTTTCGACATGCGCGCGGCACAGACGCCCCCCAATTTGATCACTCTGATCTTCGCCACGGCGCTATCGGTGCTATCGCTGAACATGTTCCTGCCATCGCTGGCGCATATGAGCGAAGACTTCGCGGTCGACTATGGCCTCGTGAACCTATCAGTGGCCGGGTATCTGGCGGTCTCAGCCGTGCTGCAACTGATCATGGGGCCGCTATCGGATCGGTTTGGGCGTAGGCCGGTTTTGCTGATCTGCATGACTATCTTCGTCCTCGCATCAATTGGATGCACGCTGGCCGAGTCGATCTGGGTTTTTCTGGGTTTCCGACTGTTGCAGGCCGTGGTTGTCGCTGGCTCGGTTCTGTCCAGCGCCTCGATCCGGGACAGGTATCCGCCCAACGAAGCCGCCAGCAAGCTGGGATATGTGGCGATGGCCATGGCGCTCGCGCCTATGCTCGGGCCAATGTTGGGCGGCGCTTTGGACATGCTGTTCGGTTGGCGGGCCGGGTTTGTGCTTTATTCGGTGCTGGGGGCAGGGCTGTTGGCCCTGCTGTGGTTCGATATGGGCGAGACCAACACTGACCGCTCCTCAACCTTCGCCGCGCAGCTGCGGGAGTATCCACATCTGTTCCGCGCCCGCCGGTTTTGGGGCTATGCGCTCTGTGCAGCGTTCTCGATCGGCGGGTTCTACAGCTTCATCACCGGCGCGCCTCTGGTCGCCGCCGCGTGGTTCGACTTGAGCCCCGCTATGTTGGGTCTTGGGATTGGGATCATCACCGGCGGCTTCATGGTCGGAAATTTCGTCACCGGGCGCATTGCGGCGCACACCCGGTTGACCACGATGATCCTGTACGGGCGGATCGTGGCGTCGGTCGGGCCGTTCTTCGGGTTAGTGCTGTTTGTTGCCGGTCATGGCTCGGTCTGGGTGTTCTTTGGCTCGGCCATCTGCGTGGGTTTTGGCAATGGGTTGACCAACGCCAACGCTTCGGCTGGAGCTATGTCGGTACGGCCCAAACTGCCCGGTAGCGCGGCGGGGCTGTCTGGGGCGATGGTCGTGGCGCTCGGCGCGATCCTGACCTCAATGACGGGCGCTTTCGTCAGCCCAGAGAACGGCCCTTATCTGGTTCTCGCCATGATGAGCGGCAGTAGTTTTGTGGGCCTGCTGGCGGTGCTTTATGTGCGCAGGTTGGACAGGATCGACCCGCTGCCCGAGACGATCTGAACCACAAACCATCATAACGCTTTTCATAAGGCAAATACCGTGATACGCGGCGCGCGATGGATTCAGGCGCGAGCCCCGCGCCTTATGTTAAGGAGAGGCCGACATGGCACTGGAACGCACATTCTCGATCATCAAACCCGATGCAACCCGCCGCAACCTGACTGGCAAGATCAACGCCAAGTTCGAAGAAGCAGGCCTGCGCATCGTGGCGCAAAAGCGCATCCACATGACTAAAGAGCAAGCCGGCAAGTTCTACGAAGTGCACGCCGAGCGTCCGTTCTATGACGAACTGTGCGAATTCATGTCGTCGGCTCCGGTCGTTGTTCAGGTTCTGGAAGGCGAAGGCGCCATTGCCAAGAACCGTGAAGTCATGGGCGCAACCAACCCTGCAGACGCAGCCGCTGGCACCATCCGCGCCGAGTTCGCTGAGTCGGTTGGCGAAAACTCGGTCCACGGTTCGGACGCTCCGGAAACCGCGGCTGTTGAGATCGCCTACTTCTTCTCGGGCATCGAACTGGTCGGCTAAGTCGCCATCAGATCAGAATTTTGGGCCGCTCCCGGTATCGGGGGCGGCCTTTTTTATTCCGGTTTCAGATCGTTGGCCGATACACGGACCCCGATGGCGTCAAGATCGGACACCAACTGCGATTCCGGCGCGGCGCTTACACCGGCCTTGATTGCATCAAACCTCTGACGCAGGGCTTTTTTCTCTTCGCCCTTGCAATCATTCCAAGGGCGACCCTGCAATCCCATGACCAGCACGTAATAGCCGATGAAATGTGGGCGCGAACCGGTCTCCAGCAGACGAGCATAAGCGGCGTCTGCACCCATTTCACGTAAATCCTGTGCCGAATGAATCCCAGCGCGTGTGCAGGCTTGCTCGAACGCGGGGCCAAGATTGCGGATAGAGGAGACAGGATCAGACATGCCGAAGTCATAGCCACATGTCCCGGAGAAGTCGATCTGACGTAGGGTCAATTTTTGACGGGACTTGCCCGACATGTCAGCTTGGGATTTCATGCAAGTGTATGGCCACCCGGGTGCAAGGGGCAAAGGTGATGGCAGACCAAAGCGAAGTGTTCATTGTCCCGGGGGCCTTCGATCCGCAAGGCATCTCGGCCAGGTTACGAGGCCTGACCATTCGGGTTGAAGCATCCCGCAGGCCCCAGCCGTTTGAGATTCTGGATTGTTACGATCAATCACTCAGGTCTGAAGGGCGGTTGTTGCTCCAGACTGACGATACCCTGCGATTGCTGAGCCCAGAGGGAGAGGTCGCCCAACAAGAGGGTACTGGCAACGGAAAGCTTGTGGCAGATCTGGCCGCCGGGCCGGTTCGCGCGGCTTTGCGTGGGTTCCCCAAGCTGCGCGCGCTTATCGGTATCGCCGAAGGAACGGTTGAGGCAGCCACATTCGTGATTTTGGATGACGTTCAGAAAACTCGGGTGCGGGGCAGCGTTGAGTTTTTGTCTACGAATAAAGGGCAGGCATCCGTTTTGCACGTTCATCCGATGCGCGGATACAAACCTGCATTCCAGACGGTCTGCGCCACGTTGCGAACCATGGCAGAAGACGTGGATGGCATTGAGCCGGTGTACCGTATCCTGTTCCCCGGGCTGCAATGCTATAATGCCAAACCCGAAGTGCGGCTAGGCAAGTACGAGCCCTCGATTGAGGTGGCGGCGGACATCATTCGCACCTATCTTGAAGTTGCCCGCCAGAATGAAGCGGGCGTGATCGCGGATATCGACACCGAGTTTCTGCATGACTACCGCGTGTCCCTGCGTCGGGTACGGTCTGTGTTGAGCCTGTTCAAAGGTGTTTTGTCACCAGAGCAGACCGCGGACCTGAAACGGCAGTTCTCGGACCTGATGGAGCCTACAGGGCGGTTGCGTGATTTGGATGTCTATCTTTTGGAAAAAGATAATTTTGTCAGCCAGATACCATCTAGCCTTCACGCAGGTGCGGAGGTGATGTTTGACCTATTTGCACAGGAACGCAGGCAGGCGCTGGATGGGCTGACGCGCAGGTTGCGCAGCGCCTCATATAAAGCGCAGATGAGCGGGCTTGCAGCGCCGTTTGCCGACACCAGCGGGTTAGAACCGGGGCTGAAAGCGTCGCATGGCGCGTATGAATATGCGTGTTCGTTAATCTGGAAGCGATATCGGAAACTGTGCAAACTGGCGCGGGGAATAACCCCGGAAACCCCGGATGACATCGTACATGACCTACGGATCGACTGTAAAAAATTGCGCTATCTGATGGAGTTCTTTGCGCCATTGTTTGATCCCAAAGCTTTCAAAACGCTGATCAAGCCTTTGAAAAAACTTCAGGATAACCTTGGCCTGTTCAACGATTGCTCGGTTCAGCAAGAGGCGTTGTTGCAATTTTTGTCCGTGCACAGCAACCGTCAGGGTCGAGCAAACGCACAGTTGGCCATGGCCGTCGGAGGGTTAATCGCCGTACTGGATCAACGCCAAAAGGCCGAACGCGACCGGGTGATTACCAATTTCCAGCATTTTGACAGCCCGGACGTGCAACACCTGTTCCGATTCCTGTTTCACCACAAAAAGGAGTGAGGCGTGAAAATCATTGCCTGCTACAGCAACAAGGGCGGCGTGGGGAAGACCGCGACCTCGGTGAATCTCGCGTACGCCTACGCGCAGGCGGGTCACAAGGTGCTCTTGTGCGATCTTGATCCGCAGGGGGCATCAGGGTTCTATCTGCGGGTTAAACCGTCAAAGAAGCTGACGGATGCGCGATTTTTCGAGGATGTCGAACGCTTTACCAAATCCATTCGCGCCAGCGATTTCGATGCGTTCGACGTGTTGCCCGCCAACCTGACCTTTCGCGATTTCGATGTGTTTCTGTCCCGGATGCGGAACAGGCGGTCGCGGTTAAAAAAGGCTCTGGTGAAGGCAGGCAGCGATTATGATGTGATCGTTTTGGACTGCCCACCGAATTTTTCGACCTTGTCCGAAAATATCTTCAAAGCCGCCGACCAGATCGTCGTCCCGGTGATCCCGACAACCTTGTCGGAACGGACCTTCGATCAACTGGTTACTTTCTTTGATACTCAGGGGCTGCCCAAGAAAAAAATCAGGGCGTTCTTTTCGATGGTGCAAAGGCGCAAGACGCTACATCTGCAAACAATGCAGACGATGCGTGAGCTATATCCGAAACGGTTTCTTCAAGCCGAGGTACCTTTTGCCGCCGATATCGAGAAGATGGGTCAACATCGTGCGCCCGTAAGTGTTTATGCCGGACGAAGCGCCGCCAGCACAGCATATCGGGCGCTGTTCGAAGAACTGGAAAACGGAGTGGTTTCAAGCAAATGAGCACCGAAATTGAACGAAAGTTTCTGGTCGCGGACATGCCGGATTTGAGTGGCACAGAAAAAGCGGTTGTGCGTCAGGGTTATCTGACGGCCCCCGACGACTCGACCGAGTTACGCCTGCGTCAGAAGAATGACAGCTATTTCCTGACCCTTAAGGGCGGTGGCGCGATGGTGCGGGTAGAACGTGAGGCTGAGATTACAGCAGAGCAATTCGAGACGTTTTGGCCCGAAACCGAAGGGCGGCGGGTCGAGAAAGAACGCTATACAGGGAAACTGCCAGACGGGCGCGTTTTCGAGTTGGATGTGTTTTTGGGCAGCCTTGCTCCTTTGCGGTTGGTTGAGGTCGAATTCCCGACCGAGGCCGAGGCGCATGGCTACGCCCCTCCGGGCTGGTTCGGAGCCGATGTGACGGCGGATAAACGTTACAAAAACAAGATGATGGCGATCAATGGCGCGCCGGACTAAGGTTTGCGCGCCAGTATGACCGAGGCTTCCAGACCGGGATCGCAATTACGCGCTTCAAATGCGCCGCCGTGCATATGCGAGATTGCGGCGACGAGAGCTAGCCCAAGCCCCGCATTCCTCTCGCGCCGCGCGGGGTCCAGTGTGACAAACGGCATTTGCAACCGCGGCAGATCTTCTGGTGGGACACCCGGACCCTGATCCCGAACGCTGAGACGGGCATCGGGGCCGCTGTCAGACAGAGTAATCGTTATTGTACTGTCATCAGGGGCATAGCGCATTGCGTTTTCCAGCAGGTTCGACAGCGCCTGGGACAACAGGGGTCGATGCCCAAGTATGGGCTGCGCCGTACCTGTGACCTCCAACTGGATGCCCTGATCGGCGGCGACAGGGTCGTAAAGTTCGACGACATCCTCTACCAGATGTTGCAGGTCCACCGGCTCGAACTGTTCCCGGCCAACACCGGCTTCGGCGCGCGAGATTTCGGTCAGTTGGCCCAGCACGCGCAGCACGTGTTCGATCTCGGTGCTGGCGCGGGCAATGTCTATCTCGCGCTCCTGATCGGTTTTGGTGGGGTCCGACAGCGCCTCAACTCGCTGTTTCAGGCGAGACAGGGGTGAGCGCAGGTCATGGGCGATCGAGTTCGACGTGGTGCGCAGGTTGCTCACCAGTTCTTCGATCCGGTCCAGCATGGTGTTGAGCGTTCCCGACACCTGATCGAACTCGTCCCCCGTGCCGCGCAGAGGCATGCGGCGTGACAGGTCGCCCGACACGATATTTTCGGCTGTGCTGGCAATGTCGGACAGGCGAGAGAAGACAAGGCGTGTGAACAGCCAGCCGGTCAGAACGCTTAGCACCAGCGCAATCGTCAATGCGATGCCGACGGATCGCAGCAGAACCCGGTCGAATTGTTGTCGGGCCAGCGCGTCGCGTCCCACCAAAAGCCGCTCGCCGCCGGGCAGGCGGATCGAAGCGGCCGAAATGGGAACCAACTGATCGTTATCCGCGCGGCGCAATTCCATATCGACCCAGCCGCTGCCCGCCGCGATATCATCGGGCCACTGCTTGAGATTGCCGGCCAGTTTTGCCCCAAAGCGGTCGGTCAGCAGGTACAGCGCGTCCCGCTCGGATGCTGTGGGAATGCGCCGCTCAATGGCGGTCAGCAGCCCGATCAATCCGCGGCGTTCATATTCGTCCGCCAACCCGGTCAGTTCCGCCGATACAACGGACCGCGTCTCTCCCTCGATACTGCGGTTCGCGGTCACATAGACCAGCGCCAGTACAGTGGCCGTTAGCAGGGTGCTGAGCACCATACTGGCCAAAACGAGTCTCGTGCGGGAGTTGTTGAACGAAATTCGCAGGTTATCCATCAGATACCATGTATCCGGCACCCCGGACGGTTTCAATCAGCGGGGGCTCTCCGCCTTCGTCCAGCTGCCGCCGCAGCTTGGAGATATGGACGTCGACCACATTGGTGTTCGGGTCGAAATGATAGTCCCACACACCCTCAAGCAGCATGGTGCGCGACACCACACGGTTTTTCCGGCGCAGGAAGAATTCAAGGATCTGAAACTCGCGCGGGGTAAGCGTGATCTCGCGCCCGTTGCGTGTGACCTTCCGGGTCAGCAGGTCCATCTCAAGGTCTTTGCAGTTCAGCGTTGGACTTTCCTCGGATTCCTGCGGGCGACGCAGAAGGGCCTCAATCCGGGCGTGTAACTCCTGGAATGAAAAGGGTTTGACCAGATAGTCGTCGGCCCCGGCGCGCAACCCTTTGACACGCTCGTCAACGGCGCTCATCGCGGTCAGCATCAATACAGGTGTTTTCAGGCCCGCCGCGCGCATCGACTTGATCAGCGACAGCCCGTCCAGACCCGGCAGCATCCGGTCAAGTACCACCGCATCAAAGCCTCCGTCAGTGGCATGGTACAGGCCCTCGCGGCCATCTTCGGCCATTTCGACAACATAGCCTTCTTCGCTAAATCCCTTGGCAATAAAATCACGGGTATCTTCGTCATCTTCAACAATAAGCAGGCGACGGCTCATAATCCGAGTTCCTTTCTATCAGGATTTAAACACAAAATTTCGGGTAAAGCACTTGGTTTTCGGGAATTTACGTGCCGGGTGCGTCGCTGCGCACCCGGCAGTCCCAGCGGTTTGCGGACAATTCAAACCGCCGAGGAGGCGCCCGCCAGATTTCCCCATCATGTGGCGCGCGCGGGTGTCAGATCAGGCGATTTCCACCGCAACGAAGATCTGATTGCCTCCGCGGTTGATCAGCACAAGCGCGGGATCGGTCTTTTCGCTGTCCAGCGCGGCTTTCAATGCGTCCGGAGTCGCAATTTCCTGACCTCCCAGTTTCACGATCACATCGCCACGTTGCAGACCGGCCTTGGCCGCAGGGCTGTCGGGGGACAGGTCAGTAACGATCACACCATCGACATTCTTAGCCACGCCCATTTCGGCGCGGTTGCTGTCAGTCAGCGGGGCCACGGTCACGCCCAGAGCTGTGCCCGAGACGGTCTCATCCACCGATTTGTCGATCTCGGCCGAGGCGCTTTGATGCTGGCCGATTGTCAGCTCGATCTGTTGTTCCGTGCCATCGCGCAGAACGGTCAGAACGCTGTAGGTGCCGACTTTTGTGGTGCCGACAAGGATGGGCAGATCGCTGCTGGAATCGACAGCCTCGTCATTGAAGGTCAGAATGACGTCGCCCTGTTCCAACACACCCTCAGCGGGGCTGCCTTCGACAACATCTGCGACCAGCGCGCCGGTAGAGGTGTCAATGCCGAGTGCTGCCGCCAATTCGGGGCTGACGTTCTGGATCGAAACACCCAACCAGCCGCGGCTGACCTGACCATCATCACGCAGATCGGCTGTAATGTGCTCTACGATGTTCGAGGTTACGGCAAAGCCCAGACCCACGGAACCGCCGGTGGGCGAGTAGATGGCCGAGTTCACACCGACCACTTCACCGTCCATGTTGAACAGCGGACCACCCGAGTTGCCCTTGTTGATCGCGGCATCCGTCTGGATGAACTCGGCGTAGGGGCCTTGTGAGATGTTGCGGCCTTTGGCCGACACGATCCCTGTGGTCACAGTCGAATGCAGCCCAAATGGGTTGCCGATGGCCACAACGTCTTCGCCCACGCGGATCACGTCGCTGTCGCCCAGCTCAACGGCTTGCAGGATTTCACCCGCGTCGATCTTCAGGACCGCGATATCGGTCAGCGGGTCGGTGCCGATGATCTCGGCGTCAAAAGTCCGGTCGTCCGACATCCGAACTGTCACGGTTTCGGCATTGTCGACGACATGGTGGTTGGTGACGATGTACCCGGCCTCATCAAGAATGAACCCGGAGCCAAGCCCCTGCACGGGACCGCGCTGGGGGGCATTGAAGCCTTCGGGCGCGCCGAAGCGTTTGAAAAATTCCCCAAACGGGTGGTCTTCGAAATCAAAGTCCTGTCCGCCAGCCTGTGCCGGTGTCACGCCTTGTTCGGCGATGATCGTCACAACCGATGGTGAGACGTTTTCGACAAGGTCGGCCAGTGCCTCGTCGGCCATTGAGGGCAGGGCGGTTGTCGCCAACAGCGCGGCGCTCAGCGCGCCGGCGCCGACCCAGCTGTATGTCCCCGGAAGAAGAAGAGAGGATTTGCGGATGCTCATTTTGGTCTCCTGTTTATGTCACGCGATTGCGGCCGCGTGTTGGGACAGGAGATGCGCTTCACGTCTGAGTGTTTCCTGAGAGATTTGTTAAGAAATCTTAATTTTGCCACAAAATCACCCGTTCCTCGCCTCAGGCGTAACTGCGGGAATAGGAAGATTTGCGCGAATCAGGTGTGCGAATCGGTGGATTGTTGCCGATCTGGGGGCACGGCAGTGAAAAGAGTTGAATTAAATCAGTTTTGTTAACAAATCAGTCGTCGTTTTCCGCTGCATAGTGAAGATCGCCTTTAGGTTGAGTTGCGTGCTGGATTTAGGGCGCAATCAGGGAATCATTTAATAGCATAATCGTTGGATAGCTTGTTCAGGGCAGACATAACTTTGGTTATGGCTGAATAGATCGAAAAGCTTGATCGCCTAAAGGTAGAATCGTGTTTCGGCGATGTTGCGGAAAAACCATTCCGATACCTCTAAAATTAACCCTTCTTTCCAGTTTTACGTTGTTTGAAGACTGTGGATGGGTGACGATGAATGTGCCCAAGCGAGGGGGAGCCAGCGGCACTAGGGGGTGCCAACGGCTTGTCACAGTCACTGGAAGCGCTGAGCGGCATGTTAACGAGGGGGTCTTGTTTAGGTTCGGCAGCGGAATAGCCATGATGCCATAGGCAGAATTGGCCGCGCTTCTAGGATTGATGAAAAGTGGTAGTCCTGTTTTGGGCAACCGGCCCGGTCTTAACAGACCGGGCCGCGTTCATTTTGGGCGCGCATATTTCAACGAGTGCGTTCTGCCCGCCATGCCGCCCAATCCTCGGGCGTGTCCAGATCCAGCAGCGCGTTTTTTCCTGGTAGGGGGTGCAGGTGCGTTTGACCCGGATGGGAACGAACCACGGATTGCGCCCCTTCATCGCCGGTCAGTTGGCTGAGCTGGTCAAAAAGGCTGTGGTGAAACACGACGGGGTGCCCGGGTTTACCCTCAGCAGTGGTTCCGCGCCAGATCAGGTAGTCCGGGTGGTTGTCCACCGAAGCCATCACCGCGTTCAGGTCCGTGGTGGTGATGTCGGGAAGGTCCGCCAGCAAGACCATGACCGCCTGCGTGTCGCCGGGAACATGCGCCAACGCGCGTCGCAAGCTGGCGTTCATGCCTTCTTGGGCGTCCGGTACACCGACGAGATGCAGGTCCAGCCCGCGCAGCGCATCGTATCGCGGATGCGGAGAGGCCGGCATCGCCACAATGACCGGCCCTGCGCCCTGTGCAACGATGGCTGAGCGGCGCAGCAAAGGCTGGCCGTCGACGTCCTGCAACAGCTTGTCTGCACCGCCCATGCGGCTGGATTGGCCGGCGGCCAATAGAAGGATGGGGATCTGGGTCATGGCATCAGGATGACGTTACGCGCGCCCGGTGTCATCCCCGCATTCGCGCGCCATCCGCATCAAATAATGGATTCGAGATCACACGAGCCGGTCGCATGTGCCCCAGTATCTCGATCTGAACCTCCAGCCCATCCTTGGCCCGATCCGTCGGTACAAACCCCATAGCGACCGATTTTTCAGCGAAATGCGAATAACCGCCGGAGGTACAGAAACCTACGACCTCACCATCCAGCCAGATGGGTTCATAGGCATTCACATCAGCGTCTTCGGCATCAACCTCAAACGCGACAAGTTTCCGCGCAGAACCGCTTGCGCGCTCTGCTTCTGCCGCCGCGCGACCGATGAAATCGGCATTCTTGGTGAACGAGATGAACCGATCCAACCCGGTTTCCGCCGCTGTGTAGTCGGGCGAAAACTCCCGCATCCATGAGCCAAAGAATTTATCCAGACGCAGACTCATCATCGCGCGCATTCCGAACGGCACCATGGCGTGAGCTTGCCCGGCCTGCCACAAAGTCCACCACAGTTGTCGCTGTGCCATCGGATCGCAGTAGATCTCGTATCCCAGATCGCCGGTGTAACTGACCCTTTGAACGATACAGTCTGTCATCCCAACCGTCATGCGGCGCACGTCAAGAAAACGGAAATCGGTCAGGTCATCGCGGGTACAGGCCGCCAGAACCTGCGTGGCCTTTGGGCCTGCAATCTGGAACCCGTTGAGCCGGTCGCTGATATTTTCGATTGTCACGCCATCCTGCGCGTTCTGTTCAAACCAGCGCATATGGAACGCCTGACTGCCGTAAGAGGCGGTCAGCCGGAATTCGGTCTCACTCAGGCAGGATACCGTGAAATCGCCGATCAGCTTGCCTTTGGGCGAAAGCATCGGCGTCAGAGACACTCGGCCCGGTTTCGGGATGCGTCCGGCCATGATCCGATCCAGCCAGTCGCGGGCGAGGGGGCCGGTGATGCGGTACTTGCCGAAGTTGTGCACTTCGTTGATGCCCACGCCATTGCGGACCGCGCGGACCTCGCGCCCAGTTGCACCGAACGCGTCGGAACGACGGAATGAGGGTGTTTCATACCCCGGCTCATCGTCCTGTGCGAAATAGTTTGGCACCTCTAACCCGTATTGCTGCCCCCAGACCGCGCCCAGATCGCTGAAGATGTCATACATCGGGGTCGTGCGGTTCGGCCGCGCGGCGGGCAGTTCTTCGTTCGGGTAGGCGACGCTGAATCGTTTTTGATAGTTCTCGATCACCTTAGGGCGGGTATAACCGGGGCTGATCCAATCGCCGAAGCGGGCCACGTCCATAGCGAACACATCGCGCTCGGGCTCGCCCTCGATCATCCATTGCGCCAGCGTCAGGCCAACGCCGCCACCCTGGCTGAAACCGGCCATCACGCCGCAGGCAGACCAATAGTTGCGCATGCCCGGTACCGGCCCGACCAAAGGGTTGCCGTCGGGCGCAAAAGTAAACGGCCCATGGATCACCGATTTCACACCGGCTTCGGCCAGAACCGGGAAGCGTTTATAGGCAAATTCGATACTGTCGGTGATCTTGTCATAGTCGTCGGGCAGCAGCTCGTGGCCGAACTCCCATGGTGTTCCGTCCACGGCCCAAGGTTTGCAGGGCTGTTCGTAGAATCCGATGCACAGGCCCCGACCTTCCTGTCTCAGATAGCTTTCGCCTGCCGGGTCCATCACATGCGGATGTTCGCCGCCCGCGTCGATAATTGCTTCGATCTGTGGGATCGAGTCGGTCACCAAGTACTGATGCTCCATCGGGTGCAGCGGGAAATAGACACCCGCCATCGCGCCAACCTCACGCGCCCACAGGCCACCCGCGTTGACCACATGTTCTGCATGAATGGTGCCCTTGTCAGTGACCACATCCCAAGTACCGTCCGGGCGTTGGTTGGTCTCGCGCACCATGCAATGCGTCTCGATCGTAGCTCCGCCCATTCGCGCGGCCTTGGCATAGGCATGGGTCGTACCCGACGGGTCCAGATGCCCATCGAGCGGATCGTAGAGCGCGCCGATGATGCCGTCTGTATTGGTGATAGGAGCGATCTTATTGATCTCTTCCGGGCCGACGATCTCGGTCTCCAGCCCCATGAAGCGGTGCTTGGCGCGTTCGGCCAGTAACATGTCGAACCGGTCCCGATTGTCGGCCAGTGTCACACCACCCACATGGTGCAGACCGCAGGACATCCCGGTGATCTCTTCCAGTTCCTTGTACAGACGGATGGTATAGCCCTGTAGCGCGGCCATGTTGGTGTCGCCGTTCAACGTGTGAAACCCACCCGCCGCGTGCCAGGTCGAACCACTGGTCAGTTCCGAACGTTCAAGCAGCATGACGTCCGACCAGCCCAGTTTGGTCAGGTGGTACAGAACGGAACAACCAACGACACCGCCGCCAATCACCGCCACGCGGGTTTGAAGTTTCATAAACGCCTCCGTCTGTGTTTTTTGCAGTCTGATTAATGGGAGCGTTGATGCAACGCCGAATGCGACACAATGTGTCGTTTCAGTATTTTAGGCGCGAGATCGAGTCGATAGTAAACGGTCACGGTTCTGTTACGGAATCAATCTATGAGGCCTGCGAATTGGACCTCACGATTACTACTCTGCAAGGACAAAAGATGAGCAAGTTTGACCTCCAACCCCAAGCATTAAGCCGCCGGGAATTCATGGCGAAAGCCGCCGCACTTGGCCTGAGCGCCGCAGCTGCGAACGTGATCTGGGCTGAGGCTGGTTTGGCCGAAACGCCCAAGAAAGGCGGCCATTTTGTACTGGGGCTGAAGGGTGGAGAAAGCACCAACACGCTGGACCCGGCTCTGTCGGCGTCGCACGTGACGGCCAAGGCGCTGCGGGCCTATGGCAACACCCTGACCGTGGTCACGGCCGATGGCGGCATCGCCCCCAGTCTGGCGGAAAGCTGGGAAGCATCTGAGGACGGCAAGGTCTGGACCTTCCAGATCCGTAAAGGTGTTGAATTCCACAACGGCAAGACCCTGACGGCAGAGGATGTGCAGCTGACCCTTGCGCGCCATTCAAACGAAGAGTCCCAGTCGGGTGCTCTGGGCATCATGCGCGGAATCGAGGACGTGCGGGTCGATGGTGATTACGTGGTGATCACACTGACCACGCCCAACGCCGACCTGCCGTATCTGGTGTCGGATTACCACCTTGTCATCCAGCCGGGCGGCGGTATGGATAACCCTGGCGAGGGTATCTCGACCGGTGCCTACAAGGTGATCGCGGATGAGCCGGGTGTTCGCTATGGGTTCGAGAAGTTCGCCAACCATTGGGATGAGAGCGTTGGCCATTACGACAGCCACGAGATTCTGGTTCTGAACGACGACACCGCACGTTCGGCAGCGTTGCAGGCTGGTCAGGTACACGCCATCAACATCGTGCCGCCGCGTACCGCGAAACTGTTTGGTCGCGCGCCGGGTGTTACTCTGAATGCGACTTCGGGGCGGGGGCATTACATCTTTGTCATGCACACTGACACAGCACCGTTCGACAACAAAGACCTGCGTTTGGCGCTGAAATACGCCATCAACCGCGAGGAACTGGTCGATAAGGTGCTGCGTGGTTTTGGCTCGGTCGGCAACGATATTCCGATCAACGAAGCCTATCCGCTGTTTGACGATTCAATGGAGCAGCGCCAGTTCAATCTGGCCAAAGCGGCCGAGCACTACAAGGCCTCGGGCCATGACGGATCACCCATCGTGCTGCACGTCTCGGACGCCGCATTCGCTGGGGCTGTTGATGCGGCGCAGCTGTTCCAACTGTCGGCGCAAGAGGCCGGCATCCCGCTGGAAATCCAGCGCGAACCGGCAGATGGCTACTGGTCGGAAGTGTGGAACAACAAGCCGTTCTGCGCGTCCTACTGGGGCGGTCGTCCGGTGCAGGATCAGATGTGGTCGGTTGGCTACCTGTCCACCGCCGATTGGAACGACACCCGATTCAAAAACGAAGAGTTCGACGCCCTGCTGCTGAAAGCGCGGGCCGAGTTGGACACTGCAAAGCGCAAGGACATCTATGCGCAGATGGCGCGGATCGTCTGGGAAGAGGGTGGTCTGATCAACCCGATGTTCAACCAGTTCATCGACGGCTACTCGGAAACGGTCACAGGTTGGGCCGCGCATGCGAATGGTGATCTGATGGATGGCTATGTGGCCAGCCGCACCTGGTTCGCATAACCCCTGAGTCGAACCGGCGCCCAGAGCAGGGCGCCGGTTTTGCCTTACAAAGGCCGGACTTTCAGTTCCGTCACCCTGTTGCCTTCGCGGGCGGTTACTTCGAACCGGAACCCGTGAAAGGAAAAGACCTGACCGACCACGGGGATCATCTGCGCCTCGTGTATGACCAGCCCGGCCACTGTGTTCGCCTCATCATCCGGTAGCGTCCAGTCCATGGCGCGGTTTGCGTCACGGATCGTCATTGCGCCTTCGACCAGAAACTGACCATCCTCGGTACGGGTCACGGGAACGTCTTCGTCGATGTCAAACTCATCGGCGATCTCGCCCACGATTTCTTCCAGAATGTCCTCAAGCGTGATCAGCCCGCGGAGCGAGCCATATTCGTCCACCACCAGCGCAAAGTGGCTGTGCATCCGCAGGAATTCCCGCATCTGATCGTCCAGCGTCGTGGTTTCCGGCACGAAATAAGGGTCATTCGCCACCTTCGAGATGTCAAACTCTTCCAGCCGGTTTGCTTCGCTTTCGCTGCTGCCCGCATGGGCATACATGGCGCGGAAAAGGTCCTTGGCGTGGACGACTCCGACGATGTTTTCCTGTTCCTCGCGGAATACGGGCAGGCGGGTATGGGGGCTTTTGAGGCATTGTTGCAGAATGGCCTCGGGCGCATCGTCGGCGTCGATCATCTCGATGTTCGAGCGGTGAAGCATGATCTCTTCTACGGTGCGATCACCCAGATCCAGCGCGCCAAGAATGCGGTCGCGGTCTTCCTTCTCGACCACGCCTTCGGAATGGCCCAGTTGCAGCGCGCCCGCAATCTCTTCCCGCACGGCCAAAATGTTGCTGTCGGGGTCGATCTGCACGCCGAACAGGCGAAGAACGCCGCGCACCAGTAGGCGTACGGCGGCCACAATGGGGGAAAATACCGTCACCACAACGCTGATGATCGGAGCCACCGCAGCGGCGGCTTTTTCCGAGTTTGTGATGGCGTAGGTCTTGGGCAGAACCTCGGCAAAGATCAGGACTAGCAGGGTCATCACTAGCGTCGCCAGAGCCACGCCACTTTCGCCGAACAGCCGCGTGAACAGGGCCGTTGCCAGCGAGGCTGCAAGGATGTTCACGAGGTTATTGCCCAGCAGGACCGAGCCGATCAGCCGTTCATTGTCATCGGTGATATCCAGCGCCTTTTGCGCCCCGCGCGAGCCTTTGTCGGCCTGCGCCCGCAATTTGCCGCGTGACGAGGCGGTCAATGCCGTTTCAGAACCCGAGAAAAAGCCCGACAATACGAGCAAAAGCAGAATGGCGCCTGTGGTAAACCAGAATGCGCCGTCGATCAGAGAAGAAGAGGGTTCCATCGGTCCTTGATAGTTGGTGTTGCTGCATCCGTTATGGGGTCGCGTCCCCTGCGGATCAAGGGGTTAGCCCTTGCTATCGGGGTCTTTGGCCAGCGGGTGATGCTCTAACACCAGTTCGGCCAGACGTTCGTCCAGAACGTGAGTGTAAATCTCGGTGGTCGCCACATCCGCATGACCCAGCAGGGTCTGGATCGACCTCAGGTCTGCGCCGTTCGCCAGCAGATGCGTGGCAAAGGCATGGCGCAGGGTGTGCGGCGTCACTTTCTCGGGCGACACGCCGCCCTGAACGGCCAGTTCCTTGACCAAAAGAAAGAACATGTGCCGTGTCAGGTGACCGGACTTCCCGCGCGAGGGGAACAGAAATTTCGATCTTTGCCTGCCATCTGCAACCAGTTGATCCTCGGCCTCGTCTCGCACGGTAAGCCAAACCGCCAGCGCATCGCGGGCGGGTGGGGACAGCGGCACCATGCGTTCCTTGCCGCCTTTACCAAGCACCAGCAGCATTCGTGGGTCGCCTCGAGCCGAAGATACCGGCAGCGAAACAAGCTCTGTCACGCGCATGCCGGTGGCATAAAGAACCTCCATCAGGCAGGTATTGCGAACCCGGTCCGCCTTGGTACGCCCGGTCTGGCGGGCGGCTTGCAGCAGGCGGTCAACTTCGGGGACGTCCAGTGTTTTTGGCAGGCGCTTCTGCCGTCCGGGTCCTTTGATCTGTATGGCAGGGTTAACGTCGCGCCAGCCTTCTTCAAAAGCAAAGCGATAGATTTGCTTGATCGCGGACAACCGCCGTGCGCGGGTGGATTGTGCCAGCCCCTGTGCGTCGCAGTCGATCAGATACGCTTCAATCTGGTCCCGGTCGGCCACGGCGAATCCGGTTTTGCGGCGGGTCAGCCACTCAGCAAAATCCTTGAGGTCGCGCCCATAGGCCAACAAGGTATTGTTGGCCGCGCCAAGCTCGGCTGCCTGTGCTTGCAGAAAGGTGGAAATCCACAGTTCAGCAGTGGCCGGAGGCGTCATGGTCAGGCCCCTTGCAGGATCAGAAGGTTCAGCGCAGCGCGGCGGGCTGTGTCCTCAAGCCCGACACGGCGCAGAGTGGCAATGGCTGCGGTCAGATCAACAAGGTTGCCACGCGCGCCATGGGCAAAAAGCTCCATCGTTTCCAAGATCGCCTCGCCCAATTGGCCATTGTCCAGCATTGCTTCGATGTCTGACGGGATCGGTGCAGACCATCCAAACCCCTGCGCCACGGCGTCAGCCATGGGTGACGGAGTGCGCGACCGACCGGGATCACCCTGCGCCAGAGCCGCCAGGAACAACGTTTCAACTGACGTGTCCGGTGCGGACAATGCAGCGGTTTCATAAAGCTCGGACAGTAACAGAATGCGCCACCGCAGATTTTCTGCCTCGGCGTCAGGCAGCGAAAACTGGGTCAGGCGGCCAGCAAACAGTTCGGCGAAGGGAACCTCTAGCCCGACGCTGCGCATCTGTTCCCAGACGAGGGGCAATGTTTTGGCAACCTTTTCCGGTTGCCCGGATTCCAGCGCGGCCTCAAATTTCTGGATGGCGGCGACCC
Source organism: Ruegeria sp. (assembly GCF_965221235.1). Taxonomy (GTDB): domain Bacteria; phylum Pseudomonadota; class Alphaproteobacteria; order Rhodobacterales; family Rhodobacteraceae; genus Ruegeria. The sequence goes on along the minus strand of NZ_CBDCRS010000004.1, from coordinate 192,938 downwards.
GATCCCAAACCGCGCCAGAGGCCGCCGGGTTGCGTTCGGTATACAGACCCAAAAGCTGGTTGGGCGTCAGCGCGCCAATGCGGGTTAGACGCTCGGCTGCTTCGATCTGGGCCTTCCATCCGGCCACGTCGCGCAGATCGGCATTGGCAAATGCACGCGGCAGCGGGGCCGAGGGCAGGCGTTCACCAATCGCCTCGAACAGGCGGAAACTCAGCGGGTCAGGGTCATCGGGTTGCGGCAGGTATTCGGCATCTTCGAACAATTCGGGGCTGAGGAAACGGTCCAACACGTCCAGATCCTCGGGTGGCAGAACTTGCAGCGCATGGGCCGCCTCTAGCGTCAAAGCGGCTGAGGCCCAATCGCCCCGACGGGCCTTGCAGAATATCTGGGCGGCGTAATCCTGCGACAGATGCGGTTGTGCAATCAGGGCCGTGCAGCTGCGGTCTTCGTCCCCGGTCAGGAGTGTTGCATCGAACCAGCGCTGGAACCGTTCGCGGCTGTCGGTGGGGCCAGCCAGTTGCACCAGCGACTGCGCCGGATCAGCTGCGCCCAACTGCATCAGACGGTCGAGCCGCGCCAGCAGCAGGGTCTCCTCGGCACCCGGTCCCGCAGGCGCGCGGGCCTCTGACAACAACAGGGTGAACAGCAGGCGTTGCATGGTGGGGTTGTATTTGACGGGAACGCGCGCGATCAGCTGCGCCAAGCGGTCCGGGTCGCTGTTTTGCCAAAGGTCGACCGGCAGACCCGTGACTGAAGAGGACACCAGACCCAACGGCTGAGACAATGCTTCAAGCGGAGTGACCTCGACATCCGGTTGCACTCCGGTATCGGTCACCTCAGGTTCCAGCAACACCGTTCCCGGCAAGTTTTCCGGCGGCGTGCTCAGCCAGTCGATGACAGAGAGAGGTTCCTGCTGCGCCTGCGCCGATCCGGCCAGGAACAGCGCGAACACAGCGACCTTACTCGACATTCAGGATTACCGGCTCTCGAATCTCATCTTGCGGGGCCGAGAAATCGGCTCCAAAAAACGGACCCAGATAGGCATATGCCACCAGCCCGATAAAACACAGGCAAATCAGGTATATCAAAAACTTGATCAGACGGCCCATTGCTCAACACTGCCTCAATTTTCTCTTTTGCCATAGTTATAGCTAGCATTTTTCTTAAGATCACGTCATTCACGGTGAAATGAGCGAAATTAAGCATAACACGTCCAGCTCGAACCCGGTTGCGGGCTTTGCACTGCACAAAACGGTAGTTCTTGTAGGCATGATGGGTGCAGGCAAGACCGCTGTGGGCCGCGCGTTGGCTGCGCGACTGTGTGTTCCCTTCCTCGACAGCGATGCCGAGATCGAATCGGCGGCCAATATGAGCATCCCCGAGATATTCGAGCGCGACGGAGAGCCGTTTTTCCGCGCCAAGGAGACGCAGGTGATCGGGCGCTTGCTGGATGAGGAAAAAGGTATCCTTTCCACCGGAGGCGGTGCGTTTCTGGCCCAACAAAACCGGACCATGATTACCGAGCGCGGCGTCTCGGTCTGGCTTCGGGCCGATCTTGAGGTTCTGTGGAACCGGGTCAAACACAAGGACACGCGCCCATTGCTGCGCACGGCTGATCCCTATGCGACGTTGCGCGGCCTGTATGAACAGCGCGTTCCGGTATACGCGCAGGCCGACCTGATCGCGGAATCGGATGGCGAAACTTCGATCGACAATATGGTGAACCGGGTGGTGGACGCGTTGGCGACCCGCCCTGATGTTTTGGAACGGAAATAATGCACCAAACCGTACATGTTGAGCTGGGCGAACGCTCATATGACGTAGAGATTGGCCCGGACCTGCTTACGCAGGCAGGTGTCCGGATTGCGCCGTTACTACGGCGGCCGAAGGTGGCCGTTGTAACGGACGAAAATGTCGGCGAACTGCATCTTGAGGCGCTGCGCGACGGGTTGGCCACGGCTGGGATCGAGATGACATCTCTGACCTTGCCAGCCGGAGAGAGCACCAAAAGCTGGCCTCATTTTGAGCGCACGGTCGAATGGCTGCTGGCCGAGAAAGTCGAGCGCCGCGACGTGGTGATTGCCTTTGGCGGTGGCGTGATCGGTGATCTGGTGGGGTTTGCCGCCGCGGTGCTGCGCCGGGGCGTGCGGTTCGTGCAGATCCCGACATCGTTGCTGGCGCAGGTGGACAGTTCCGTCGGCGGCAAAACCGGGATCAATGCACCGCAGGGCAAGAACCTGATCGGGGCATTTCATCAGCCGTCTCTGGTGCTGGCGGATACCTCGGTGCTGGGAACCATGACCCAACGCGATTTTCTGTCTGGCTACGGCGAGGTTGTGAAATACGGCCTGCTGGGTGATGCGGCGTTTTTTGAATGGCTCGAGGTCAACGGGACCGATGTATCGGGCGGTGAGATGGCGGCGCGGGTGCGAGCAGTAACCCGCTCGGTTCAGATGAAGGCCGATATCGTGGCTCGGGATGAAACCGAGCAGGGCGACCGCGCGCTGCTGAATCTCGGCCATACCTTCTGCCATGCGCTTGAGGCCGCGACCGGGTATTCCGACCGCCTGTTGCACGGCGAAGGCGTGGCCATTGGCTGTGCGCTGGCGTTTGAGCTGTCCTCGCGTCTGGGGTTGTGTTCGCAGGAAGACCCCAGCCGGGTGCGGGCGCATTTGCGGACGATGGGGATGAAAACCGATCTGGCCGATATTCCCGGAGACCTGCCGGGTGCCGAGGCACTGGTCGATCTGATGGCGCAGGACAAAAAGGTCATCGACGGCCAGCTGCGGTTCATTCTGGCGCGCGGAATCGGTGATGCTTTTGTGACGTCGGACGTCCCGCGTGAGGCGGTGATTTCCGTGTTGGAAGATGCCCTGGCGGTGGCTTGATCACCGTCCCTGGATCACCATCAACTCGCCAATGTTTTCGCGGGTGATGTAGCCGACCATATTCCCGCTCTGTGTACAAACGGCAATCGCCGGAGCGCCCTTGTGCAGGCCCTCAAGTACCGTTTCAAGACCGCTGGTCAGGTGTACCCGGGGGATATCGGTCTCCATGATCGAGGTTGCAGGGTCCGAGCGCGGGTTGTCGCCAGCCAGAGCGGCGAACAACCTGTTCCGGGTGACAAATCCAAGCAAAGCACCGCTGCTGTCCAGAACGGGAAACTCATGCTGTGTCGTGTGAATGACGGCCTGCGCCGCAGTGGCCAGGGTGTCGGACGGAGAGAGCGCGTGGAACTCGGTGATCATCGCATCGCGCGCGAGAACGCGGCGCGCGACGGATCGCATCGCGACATCCTGGCTTTCGGAATTGGCGGCAATAAAGACGAAAACCGCGATCAGAACCAAAATCGGGTTGCCGCTGCTCAGCCCCAGAAATCCCAAACCAACGGCGACGACCTGTCCTGCGGTGGCGGCGACCCGCGTGGCCTTGACCCGGTCCATCTTGAGACACAGCAGAGCGCGGAACACGCGACCGCCATCCATTGGAAAGGCCGGGATCATGTTAAAGGCCGCCAGCAGCAGGTTCACATAGGCCAGACGGTTCAGCAGGCTGGGCACTGTTGTGTCGATCATGGCCATCGTCTCGAACGGCATTCCGGCCCCAAAGGCCATCAGAATAATCCAGATGACGATGTTAACCGCAGGTCCGGCAAGCGCTACCCAGACCTCTTGCATCGGCTTTTCCGGCATCCGTTCCAGCCGGGCCAGACCTCCGATCGGCAGCAGGGTGATGTCGGGGGTTTTGATCCCATAGCGCCGCGCCATCAGCGCATGGCCGAACTCATGCGCAACAACGCAGGCGAACAGCGCCAGAACAAAGATCAGGTTCTCGACCGCGGCGGGAAGGCCGCCGTTGGAAAAGGCGGCAAACCCGACCCAGGCCAACAGCAAGAAAAAGGTGACATGGACCCTCAGTTCCGACCCCAGAATCCGGCCGAGAGAGAAGGACCATGTCATGATATGTCTCCGTTTTGCTTAGAACGGAATCTCGTCGTCGTCGATTCCGCCAGATGCAGGGGCAGGGGCGCTGGAGGGCGCACCGTAGGGGTCGCCATAGCCGCCGCCGGCTTGACCGCCGCCATATCCACCCGACTGACCGCCGCCGCCACCTTCGCCGCGTCCGTCAAGCAGGGTCAGCTCACCGCGATAGGGGCGCAGAACCACTTCGGTCGAGTACCGGTCCTGACCGGACTGGTCCTGCCATTTTCGGGTTTCCAGCTGACCTTCGATGTAAACTTTGCTGCCTTTGCGCAGGTATTGCTCGGCAATCCGCGCCAGCGGTTCTGAAAAGATCGCAACCGAGTGCCATTCGGTCCGCTCGCGGCGCTCCCCGGTATTGCGGTCTTTCCAAGTCTCGGATGTGGCGATGCGCAGATTGCAGACCTTGCCGCCGTTCTGGAATGACCGGACCTCGGGGTCGCGACCAAGATTTCCGACAATGATCACCTTGTTGACTGAACCCGCCATGTATTTCCCCGTTCTGAATTGACGTAAGCGCGCCGAATCTGGCGCGATGTTTCCCTGCGACCCTATACTTCATGCGCGGTGGTTGGAACCAAGATGATGGGTGCAACAGTAAGCGGGAATTTACTCAGACTTTGTTTACCAAGCTTTCATTTTTGACTGAAATACCTATAGTCATTCAGGTTGTTGAGCGAGCGGGACAGGCATCTATGCGTTTTCTGGTTGGTTGTTTTTCTGTTCTTTGCCTGTCGCTGATATCGGGTCAGCTGGCGGCGGATACGCTTTCGACCAAAAGCCGCAAGGATATTTTCCTGAAACAGTCCAAAGTTTTGGATAGCCGCGCTGCAACTCAATACCGGGACTCAGAGCGGCTAAAACCAAAGACGCCCGGCGTGCAATTCAGGCAACGCTATACCGGTAGTTATCGCGGGGAGTACATTACGCTTGCCCGGCAGGCGGCGCGCAAACACAATGTCCCCGAGGAACTATTTCTGCGTCTTGTACAGCAGGAAAGCGGTTGGAACCCGCGGGCGAAATCGCACAAGGGGGCATTAGGACTGGCGCAGTTGATGCCGGGTACGGCCCAGCTGCTGGGTGTGAACCCACATGATCCGAAGCAAAATCTGGAAGGTGGCGCGCGGTATCTGTCGTGGCAGTATCGCAAGTTCAAATCCTGGCGTCTGGCGCTGGCGGCCTATAACGCAGGCCCAGAAGCGGTAGAGCGGCACGGTGGCGTGCCGCCCTATAAGGAAACCCAGAACTACGTCAAAGTGATCTGGGGCGGGTAGCCGCGACATCCCTCAGCTGGTGGACAGGTCTGAGCGCCGCTCGGATCGCTGCGTGACCAACAGAACCGTCAGCGCACACAGCATCGGCAGACAAGCAGCCAGAATAGCAGTCTGAAAGCTGGTGAATTGCGCGATTATACCCATCGAAGGACCAGCGATCAGAGCGCCAACAAACAGGCTGTTGACATAAAGCGCATTGGCGCGCGCCATGCGACCATTCGCAAAACTCTGCACGTAGGTCAGGCTGACACCGGCGAACAAGCCGTAATACGCGCCCTCTAACGCCGAGCCGATGGCCATCCCGGTCAGGCCTGTGACCTGCGACAACACAATGAAAGCACACAATCCAATACCGCCTGACAGGATCAGCCCGGACAGGGGCGCAAATCTGCGCAGCAATACCGGAGTGGTCAGGATAATGACGATCTCGGTCGCGGTTTTGATCGAAAAGGATAGGCCCGGCGCAAAATCGGGCAAACCGGCTTCGCGAACATAGAACAGCGGCAGGGCGCTGCTGCACAGCACATGTGCAGCTGAAAAGAACAGACAGGCCGTAACCGCCAGCCACAATGCACGCTCTGCGCCGCTGGTGTTCTGCGGCTGCTTGTCCGCAACCTCGGCCCGCGCGTCACGGGGAATCGTGCGCCACCAGAGGGTGGCCCAAACAAGAGCCGCAAGCAGGGCGAACACAAAAGTCCGATCTGCCCCCCATTGCCCGGCGATAAAGAATGCCAGCGCCGGGCCCATCATCCAGCCCAATGAGGTCATGGCCCGCAACCATGCATTGAAACCGGCGATATCGAAGCCGTACCGCTCGGCACTGATGCGGCCAAAGCTGTACATCGTCGAAAGAGAGCTGCTGCTGAGGCTGAACCCCAGAACCCCCACAGTGATCAGTGTCCAATAAGACGGCCAGAACAGGACTGACATCAAAGCGACGCAATTCCCGGCGATGGACATTCCGACCAGCAGCGCGAACCGCCAACCGCGGTCCAGACGTGCAGCAATACTTCGGTTCAGAGTGACCGTCAGAACAATCGCCAGCGCACTGTAAACGCTGATCTGCCAAAGAGGATGGTCAAGCTCTTGCACGGATGTAGAAGGAGATGAGCAGGGCCGTCATACTGGCGCAAAACGTGCCTGACAGGTGCAATCCCAATATGGCGCGTGCGCGTCCGTAAAATAGCAGTGTCATAAAATGCACTTAAAAATAACGGATCACCGAAGGCGGATGAATATACCGCTGCGGTCAATGAAACAAAGTTAGATCAAAAAGAAAAGGGCGCCGGTTTTGCACCGACGCCCTTAGCGAATTAGGTGGTCGCTTATTCCGCGGCGACCTTAATGACCGGCTCCATCCGGGCCAGAATATCTTCGGCCAGATGGCATTTGACCTGATGCCCGTCTGCCAGAGTCTTCACCGGCGGCACATCGCTTTCACACAGCCCGCCCGGAACCTCGGATTTCCAGCGGCACCGGGTCTGGAACGGACAACCCGGCGGCGGGTTCATTGCGGACGGGATGTCGCCTTCAAGCACGATATGCTGCTTTTCAATCGACGTGTCCGCGATCGGCACCGCGCTCAGCAGAGCCTCGGTATAGGGGTGATAGGGCGGGGCAAAGACCTGATCGGTTGTACCCAGCTCGACCACATGGCCCAGATACATCACCATCACCCGGTCGCTGAGATAGCGCACGATAGACAGGTCGTGGCTGATAAACAGCAGCGTGGTTTTATGCTCGCGCTGAATTTCCATCAACAGATCGGTCACAGCTGCCTGAACGGACACGTCCAGCGCCGAGACCGGTTCGTCCGCAACCACGATCCGCGCGTCACCGGCAAAGGCACGCGCGATGCCGACACGCTGCTTTTGACCACCCGAGAGCTGCCGCGGCATGCGGGTCGCAAAGGCGCGGGGGAGTTTCACCAGATCCAGAAGCTCCAGCATGCGCTGCTTGCGCTCAGCCTCTGAGTTGCCGACGCCAAAGATTTCCAGAGCACGAATGATCTGACGGCCCACGGTCATCGACGGGTTTAGCGTGTCAAACGGGTTCTGGAACACCATCTGAACCTCGCCGACCGTCTTGGCGTCGCGCTCTTCAATTGGCACGGCCTCGATGTTGCGGTTGTCCAGCAGGATTTGCCCGTCGGTGGCAGTCTCCAAGCCCATCAATACCTTGGCGAACGTAGATTTACCGCAGCCGGATTCACCCACGATGGCCAAAGTCTCAGATTCATGCGCCTCGAAGCTAAGCGTTTCATTGGCTTTGACGACCTTGGTTTCGCCCCCGCCAAACAGCGCATTCGCGGCCACCTCATAGTATTTCTTGAGGTTGTCCATCTTCAGAACGGTGCGACCGATCTCGGCCTTTTCCTTCTGTTCGCCTACGGTGATCGGCGCGTTCCAGTCGATCTCTTGATACTTCAGGCAGCGCGTGTGGTGACGGTCATTGCCGGGCACCGCTTCCATAATGATGTTCTGTGCGTCACAGCGACCTTCTTCGAAATAGTCGCAGCGCGGGCCGAAGTTACACCCCGGCGGGCGCTCATGCGGCAGCGGGAAATTCCCTGGAATAGCAACCAGAGGCCGCGCGTTCTTGTCAGCTCCGGGCAGGGGGATCGAGCGGAACAGCGCCTGAGTATACGGGTGCTGCATGTCGTCGAACACGTCCTTGATCGAGCCACGCTCGACCGCCTCGCCGGAATACATCACACACAGCCGGTCGCAGGTCTCCAGAACCAGTCCAAGGTTGTGCGAAATGAACAGCATCGAGGTGCCGTATTTCTTGCCCAGATCCTTAACCAGTTCCACAACGGCGGCTTCAACGGTCACGTCCAACGCGGTGGTCGGCTCATCCAGGATCAAAAGCGACGGCTTCGACATCAGCGCCATCGCGATCACGATCCGCTGCTGCTGACCACCGGACAGCTGGTGCGGGAAGGAATTCAGCATCCGCTCGGGGTCGGGCAGGCGCACATCGGTGACCACTTCCAGAGCGCGGGCATAGGCCTCTTCTGAACCGACCCCCTCGTGGATCATCGGCACTTCCATCAACTGCTTGCCGATTTTCATCGCTGGGTTCAATGAGGCCATCGGCTCCTGATAGATCATCGCGATTTCATTGCCGCGAATGTCACGCAGCTCATCCGAGGTCATCTCGGCCAGATCGCGCCCCTTGAACTTGATCGTACCGCCGACGATGCGCCCGTTTTTGCCAAGGTCTTGCATGACCCCAAGGGCAACGGTCGACTTGCCGCAACCAGATTCGCCAACCAGTCCAACAGCCTCACCCGGCTGAACGCTGACTGAAAAATCCATAACGGCCGGGATTTCCCGAAGGCGCGTGAAGAAGGAAATCGAAAGCTTGTCGATCTCCAGAATAGGCCCGTCATAATCCGCTAGTTTATTCATCTGTGTCTCTCCTCGCCAGATGCGGGGGAACCCCTTCATCCGGCTAAAAATACCTCGGGGGTCCGGGGGCAGAGCCCCCGGCCTCGATCACATCAGTCCTTCAGGCTTTCCTCACGCAGACCGTCAGCCAGCAGGTTCAGACCAAGAACCAGTGTCAACAGTGCAAACGCAGGCGGAAGGGCAGGGTGCAGGTAGATCGACAGCAGCTTGCGCCCTTCGTTGATCGTCGAACCCCAATCCGGGCTTTCCGGCGGCAGACCCAACCCGAAGAAACCAAGGGTTCCCAGAAGGATGGTGGTGTAGCCGATCCGCAGGCAGAAATCGACGATCAGTGGACCTCGCGCGTTGGGCAGGATTTCCCACAGCATGATGTACCACGGACCCTCACCGCGGGTTTGCGCCGCAGCAACATAGTCGCGGGTTTTAATGTCTAGTGCCAGACCGCGAACGATCCGGAACACGGTGGGTGAGTTCACGAAGACCACCGAGACAAACACCACCAGAATACCGCCCGGAATGTCGAACAGATCCAGATAGGTGGGCAGACCCCAAATGCGATAATTGTCTGTGTTGATGATGTAACCGCCGGTCGAGACCAGTGACAGGTACAGCCAGATCGCAACGCCCAGAACGCCGACCAACAGCGGTGTGCGGAAGTTCGGGCGGGTGTAATAGCGCGAGTTCAGCAGAACGCCGATGAACAGGATCGGGAAGATGAACAGCACAACCGCCATATAGTTCGGCACGCCTGTCGCTACGATCTCTGGTGTGACCAGCAGATAGAACAGCAGGATAACCGGGAAAGCCAGGATCAGGTTGGCAAGGAACGACAAGAACGTGTCCAGACGCCCGCCGTAGTATCCCGCAGGAAGACCCAGCGTGATACCGACCATAAAGGCAAACAGCGTCGCCAGAGGCGCGATCTGCACCACAATCCAGGCACCCTTGACCATGCGGCTAAAGACGTCTCGGGCAAGGTTGTCACCACCCAGCAGGTACCAGGCATACTCACCCTCTTCTGGGCTGGGCAGAGGCGTTCCGGGTACCTTGTTCTTCATTCCCGAGACCTGCACCAGCGGGTCGTGGGTGACGATCAGGTCCAGCGCACCAAAGATGCCTGTAAACACCCAGAACATCACAAGGCCAAAGCCGATCATGCCGATGGGGCTGTCGAACAGTTTGCCGTACAGGCCCAGCCGACGCTTAAAGGCGATGGACATGGCGTAAAGGATGATCAACGACAGCCAAACCGGAAGGAATTGCTGTGAGATAGCGCCGATGATCCCCGCTCCGGTACCCATCAGGATGCCCAGAATGATATAGGCCAGGGAAATACCGACACAGGCCATGAAGCTGAACCGCAATGCGGTCTGTATCAGCCCTCGCAGGCCGCCGCCTGAGCTGACAGTGCCATCCATGTTGATGGCCATGGGCGCTTCGGGCAGCACGATACTGCCAAGGATCCATGCGACGATCGAAATCAGCAACGCGGCCAGCGCGATCATCAGCAAGGGGTTGAGGAAGGCGATAGAGCCGGTCCAGGTAAGAGGTTCCATGATCTATCCCTCCTTATGAAATGCGAATGCGCGGGTTAAGGTAGACATAGCCGATATCCGAAATCAGCTGCGTCACCAGCACCACAAAGACGGACACGACCGAAATCGCCAGCAGCAGCTGGATGTCGTTGTTGCCCGCAGCCTGAACCAGCGCCCAGCCAAAGCCCTTGTAGTTGAACAGGGTCTCGACGATTACCACACCATTCAGCAGCCATGGGAACTGCAACATGATGACGGTGAATGGCGCGATCAGCGCGTTGCGCAACGCGTGCTTCATGACGATATTGCTAAAAGACACACCTTTCAGACGCGCAGTCCGGATATATTGCGCGGTCATCACCTCGGTCATCGAGGCGCGTGTCATCCGGGCGATATAGCCCATCCCGTAAAGGGCAATGGTCAGCACCGGCAGAAAGAAGTTCTCGAAGGTCGGGTTATCCATCGCCTGCGTTGCCGTCCCCTTGAACCATTTCAGGCCCACTGTGGACGAGGTGAAGATCGCGATGAAAATAACGCCCGAGACATATTCGGGAGTTGCCGTAGTGATGATCGAAAACGTCGACAACGAGCGGTCCATGGCCGATCCTTCTCGCATCCCCGCCAGAACGCCAACAATCAGCGCCGAAGGCACCATCAGAACCAAAACCCAGAACATCAGGTAGCCGGTATTGCCCAATCGCTTGGCGACAATGCTGCCGACTTCGTCCTTGAAGACAGTCGAATAGCCCCATTCGCCCTGCAAAACGCCACAGAACCGAGGCGTCGTTTCCGGGGTCGATCCGGGCCGTACACAGGTTCCGACAAACTGACCGTCTGCCAGTGTGTTGGTGAATCCGGGCATCACGCCCAGCCACTGACCATACTTGGTCAAAATCGGCTGCTGATAGCCACGATTGTCAAGCCAGGCTTCCACCTGCTCGTCCGACATCCGCTGGTTGCCCTGCGTTTTCGCGAGTTTTTCAAGGTTCGGGTATAGGTTGGTCAAAAAGAAGACCACGAATGTCAGACACAAAGCTGTCAGCAGCATCACGCCTGACCGACGGAGGATAAATAGTCCCATGATGGCCCCGTTGTTCAGGTGTTCCGCAGATCATTGGACCATTGTCTGGCTTCGGATTGCCGACCCTAAGTCGGCATATCTGCGGCTGGAAAGGGGCGCCCTCATCAGGCGCCCCCAAAGAATGTTGGCTGGTGGGTTTAAGCTGCCCAGCCCCACTTATAGTGGTGGTGTTCGAAGGCGACGTGCATATCGGTGCCGACCAGACCGTCTTTCATGTGACGGTAGAGCGAGCGCCAGTATGGCTGGATCGTTACGCCTTCTTCCTGAATCATAGCTTCGCCTCGGGCGACAACTTCGCGGCGCTTGTCGGCATCCGCAATGGCCAGAGCTTCGGCGAGGATGGCGTCGAACTCTTCGTTCGCCCAACCAAACTCGTTCCAGGCTTCGCCCGACTTATAGGCCAGCGCCCAGATCTGAACGCCCAGAGGACGCGGGTTCCAGTTGGTCGAGCTGTACGGATATTTCGCCCAGTCGTTCCAGAAGGTGTTGCCCGGCAGAACCGTACGCTTGACCTTGATGCCCGCGTCGCGCAGCTGCGCAGCGACGGCATCCGTGGTGTTGCGGCGCCAGTCATCGTCGATCGAAATCAGCTCGTGCTCATAATCGGCCATACCGGCCTCTTCCATCAGCTTGAGCGCGGCAGCCGCATCCACCTTGCGTGGCGGCAGTTCGTAATAGTCCGGGTGGATCGGGCCAACATGGTGGTTTTCCGCAGGCGAGCCACGGCCGCCATAACCCAGTTCCAGACAGATCGCATTGTCGACAGCCATGGCCAGCGCCTGACGCACGCGTTTGTCGGCGTAAGGCTTCTTGCCGTCAACTTCGGCTTGCTGGTTGGGACGGATCACGATGGTCGCCATCGTAACAACTTCGGATTTCACATAGCCAAGGCCGTCCATCACGTCGATGAATTCACCGACCGATTCATACAGCATGTCGACTTCATCCGATTCCATCGCGGCCAGCCAGGCCGAAGGATCGGTGCCGTAGTCGATATACTCAACACGGTCGAGTGCCGGACGACCGAACACTTCTTCGCCCCACCACGTGTGGTCTTCGTTGCGCACCATGATGGCTTTGACGCCGACTTCCAGTTCCTGCATCAGGTAGGGGCCGGTGCCGACATTGTTCAGCAGGTCGTTTTCACTGAACGATTGGTGCACGATTGCCGCCGGGTAGTCGGACATGCCCGGAATCAGGGTGATGTCAGGTTTCGGCAGGTTCAGCTGAACCGTAAGGTTGTCCACAACCTGAATGCTGCCTTCGATGGCCTGGCCGGTATCGTCGTCTACCAGCGTGCCAAAGCGACCCGCCATCGAGTTGGTTTCCGAGCTCTTGTCACACCAGCGCGCGATATTAAAGGCCACGTCGTCGGCGGTGAAATCGTCGCCATTGTTCCACTTCACACCCGGGCGAACCTTAAGTGTGTATACGGTGGCGTCGTCGTTGATTTCCCAGCCTTCCAGCAGCATGCCACGGAACGAACCGTCCGAGTTGTACTCGACCAGATATTCTAGTGTGCCGCGGCTGAAGTTGGCGATCTGCGACCAGTCATAGGTGCGCGGATCCTTGAGGGCGCGCACTTCCTGCTGAACGCGAATGGTGCCGCCCTCTTTCTTGGCATCTTCGCCCTCGGCGCGTGCTGGTGTTGCCAGGCCGATCATTCCATAGGCGCCTGCGGCTGTGACACCCAGACTTGTGGCGCGGGTCAGAAACTCGCGCCGGCTCAGTTTGCCGTCCCGATATTCCTGAGCGTGCATTTCCGCCGCCCAGTGAACCGGTGCTCCGGTAAAAGTTTGTTTGGTCATTAACGTCGCTCCCTGTGACATTTATTTTTTTGAAGAGGATCAGAACCGCTCAAACCGAAATGTGCCGGTCAGCAGGTTCTTGGAATTCTCGTTGGATACTGAACATCCCCATACCGACATTCCGCCCTAGAAATTGAGTCAGGTCAATGTATGAAAACGTCGCTCATAGCACAAAAACGACATGGCGCGGGGCTGTTTAAGCTTTGACTTAGCGTATGCAGGGCGATTCTTCGCAATGTATACAATCGTGAACCGGAAATAATTGTTTAAAGGGGGAATCGTTCTTACGGCGATTCACCAAAAGAACTTAACATCTGCATGTATCAGTCTGAGAATCTTACTGGATTCCATTTCTGCATCCGCGCGCGGAACCACGTGCGCTGGCGTTTGGCCAATTGGCGGGTGGCAATCGTTGCGCGATCTCGTGCCGCGTCCAATGTCAGCCGACCGTCCAGATAGGCCAGAAGTTCGGGAACTCCGATTGCCTTGAATGCTGGCAGCGCCGGGTCATAGAGATCGCTCATCGCTGCAACCTCTTGCAGGGCGCCGGTCTCAAGCATCTGGTCAAACCGCCGGGTGATGCGATCCAGAAGCCATTGTTTATCCACATCAAAAACAAGAGGCACGGTGTCGGCCAGGTCCAGAACCGGAGGCGGGGTATCCTCTTGCCAATCGCGCAAGCTGCGCCCGGTGGCCTGCTGCACCTCCCAGGCCCGTTGAACGCGCGCACGGTTTTGCGTGTCGATCCGTTCCAGCGTTTGGGCATCAACCCCTTTGAGCAACGTCGGAAGGTCCAGAGTGTCAGCCTCGGCCCGGACTTGCGGCGGCGTTGCGGGTATGTCCGCCATTCCTTCGGTCAGCGCGGTGAAATACAGACCCGTACCTCCGACGATGATCGGGCGCTGCTGACCCGTCAGCAAGGGTTTTACATCGCGCAGCCAATGACCTGTGGAATACTCCTGATCGTAGGTGACGTGCCCGTACAGTTGATGTGGCGCGCGGGCCTCTTCTTCGACCGACGGGCGGGCTGAAATCACACGCCAACAATCATAGACCTGACTGGCGTCCGCGTTGACGATCACTCCGCCATGGGTTTCCGCAATCTGCAAGGCCAGCGCCGATTTGCCCGAGGCCGTTGGCCCGGCAATCAACACTGGCTTATCGTCGGGAATAGGGGGCAGGCGGTCCAAAATCTGCGAAGTTTGCCTATTGGTCATCCGTGGCGCCTTAATCCTCAGCAACCGCATTGAACCTGCGGAGCTTTTGCTTCATTTTGCGCCGGAAAATAAACCCGTGCCAGCCCGGAGCGCAATATGAGCCTTTCCCAGACAGTCGAAACAACTGACAGCCCCACCACGAAATACAGCCGCGTGATGCTGAAGATCTCGGGCGAGGCATTGATGGGGGATCAGGGGTTCGGCCTGCATCCGCCGACCGTTCAGCGCATCGCGCAAGAGGTCAAGTCGGTTCATGATCTGGGCGTCGAAATCTGCATGGTCATCGGCGGCGGCAATATCTTCCGGGGTCTCAGCGGCTCGGCGCAGGGGATGGAGCGGACAACCGCCGACTACATGGGCATGTTGGCCACGGTGATGAACGCGCTGGGGATGCAGTCGGCGCTGGAAGAGATCGGGGTGTTCACCCGTGTCATCTCGGCCATTCGGATGGATGAGGTGTGCGAGCCCTATATACGCCGCCGCGCCGTGCGTCACCTTGAGAAGAAGCGGGTCTGCATCTTTGCTGCCGGAACCGGCAACCCCTATTTCACCACGGATACCGCCGCGACGCTGCGCGCCAATGAAATGGCGTGCGAGGCGATATTTATGGGCAAGAACGGCGTGGATGGGGTGTATGACAAAGATCCCAAGGCCCACGCAGACGCTGTGCGCTATGACACGGTCAGCTATGACGACGTGCTGGCGAAGCGTTTGAAAGTCATGGACGCCTCGGCCATCGCGCTGGCACGCGACAACAACCTGCCGCTGATCGTGTTCGGCCTTGATGAACCCGGTGGTTTCCGCGGGATTTTGGCGGGCGAAGGGACCTATACCAAAGTTCAGGGCTAGACGGCCTAAAGAAATAGTGAGAAGCCGGGCCTGAGCGCCTGGCTTTTTCATGTTGTTTAGGCACGTTGCGTGCTTGACGATTGCTGTAGCTCAGGGCTATCTGACGCCGTTCCTGTGTAAAACAAGGACTGTCGGCACCCGCTAGTGTCGACTGGGCTGGAAGACCTGCCATGGTTTCTGAGGGTTCCGAAATCATGCTCGGGCACCTCTTGGATTTACGAGCATGATTTAGGAGGCACGTGCCATGAGCACTCTGGACATCAATTTCGTTCGGTCGCAGTTTCCGGCCTTTTCCGAACCCAGCTTGCAGGGGCAAGCATTCTTTGAAAACGCAGGTGGATCATATACCTGCAAGCCGGTGCTGGATCGCCTAACCCGTTTCTACACACAACGCAAAGTGCAACCCTACAGTGCCTATGATGCCAGCCGTTTGGGTGGTGAGGAAATGGACGAGGCCCGCGCCCGCATGGCAGCAATTCTGGGCGTCGACACTGATGAGCTGAGCTTTGGCCCCTCGACCACGCAGAACACTTATGTTCTGGCGCAGGCGTTTCGCCAGTGGATGAAGCCGGGCGAAGCCATTGTTGTCACCAATCAGGATCACGAGGCCAATTCCGGCCCCTGGCGTCGACTGGCCGATGAGGGCATCGAAATCCGCGAATGGCAGATCGACCCCGAGACCGGATCGCTGAACCCGCAGGATCTTGAGAACATGCTGGACGAAAAGGTGCGTCTGGTCTGCTTCCCGCATTGTTCCAACGTGATCGGAGAGATCAATCCCGTCACCGAAATCACCGCCATTGCCCATGCGGCTGGTGCGTTTGTCTGCGTGGATGGCGTGTCCTATGCGCCCCATGGCTTCCCGAATGTTGGCGATCTGGGGCCGGATATTTACCTGTTCTCGGCCTATAAAACCTATGGCCCGCATCAGGGCTGTATGGTCATTCGGCGAACATTGGGTGAGTTGCTGCCCAATCAGGCGCATTATTTCAACGGCGACGTGCTGTATAAGCGTTTCACTCCGGCAGGCCCGGATCACGCCCAAATCGCGGCGAGTGCCGGTATGGCGGACTATGTCGATCTGCTGTGCGATCATCACAACGGCCCTGAAACCGGCGCGACTGCGCGCGGCGCTTTTGTGCATGACCTGATGCGCGGGCAGGAGGTTGATCTGCTGCAACCCGTGCTGGACGCGGTCAAAGATCGCAACGCTGTGCGCCTGATCGGCACCTCGGATGCAGCTCGTCGTGCGCCGACCGTGGCGCTGTCGCTGAGCCGCAACGCAGAAGCCGTGGCTGCTGATCTGGTGAAACACGGGATCATGGCGGGCGGAGGTGACTTCTACGCCGTACGCCCCTTGCAGGCGATGGGCGTTGACACCGCGCAGGGTGTACTGCGGGTCAGCTTCACGCACTACACCTCGCAACAGGAAATTGATCAGCTTTTGAACGCACTAGACGACGTTTTGTGATCCAATCTACGCTCGGGTTCGTAGAACCAAGAAAACACCCGGGCGGTTATGGAAAGCACTCAGTCACCGATTATCATGTGGTTCCGGCGGGACTTGCGCCTGTCGGACCATCCAGCGTTAAGCGCGGCGGCCCGAACCGGTCGTCCTATCCTGCCTGTCTTTATCCTTGATGACCTCGTGCATGGACTTGGAGCTGCACCTAAATGGCGTCTTGCACTGGGGCTTGAGAGTTTTGCTCAATCGCTGGCGCAGACCGGCAGCAGGTTGATCCTGCGGCAGGGGGATGCCCTGACCGTGTTACAGCAGTTGATCGCCGAGACAGGCGCGACAGCGGTTTACTGGTCCCGCGCCTATGACCCAGACTCCATCGCGCGTGATACCCAAGTCAAAGCCGAACTGACCAGACAGGGTATCGAGGCCATCTCGTTTGCGGGCCACTTGCTGTTTGAACCCTGGACTGTGGCCACCAAAACCGGACAGCCGTTTCGCGTGTTTACCCCGATGTGGCGCGCGGTTCAGGACCGTGAGGTCGCATTGCCCGATCCCGCACCGACGTTGAACGCGCCGACACAATGGCCAGCGTCAGACGATTTGACCTTGTGGAAACTGGGGGCGCAGATGAACCGAGGCGCGGCAGTTGTCGCGCCCTACGTACGCCCGGGTGAACCCGCAGCCTTTGAAGTTTTGCACGGATTTCTGGACCGAATGTCCCGGTACTCGGATCATCGCGACCGGTTGGACAAGGATGGGACCTCGGACCTGTCCGAATATCTGTCGTTGGGGGAAATCGGCCCACGCAGTGTTTGGCACACCGTGCAGCGAGCGGCCATGACGGGTGTGCAGGGAACCGATGCATATCTGCGGCAACTGGTGTGGCGCGAGTTTGCCTATCACCTGATGTACCACACGCCGCAATTGTTAAGCGGGAATTGGAGGCCCGAATGGGACGGTTTTCCGTGGAATACGGATGTCGGTCATCCAAACGTCACCGCGTGGCAACAGGCGCGTACTGGCATTCCCGTGGTGGATGCCGGATTGCGTCAAATGTACGTGACCGGACGGATGCACAATCGCGCGCGCATGATTGTCGCCAGTTATCTGACCAAGCATCTGATGACGCATTGGAAAATCGGTATGGATTGGTTCGCCGACTGCCTGATTGACTGGGACCCGGCGGCCAATGCGATGGGATGGCAGTGGGTGGCAGGCTCTGGCCCCGACGCATCCCCGTTTTTCCGCATCTTTAACCCTCTGACTCAGCAAGAGAAATTTGACCCAAGTGGCACGTACCTACGGCGATGGATCGCCGAAGGGCAGGCAGAGCCTTCGGCCACTGCGCTGTCTTATTTCGATGCCGTGCCACGATCATGGGGTCTTGATCCCAGCGCGGCGTACCCGCCGCCTGTGGTCGAACTGGCCGCTGGACGGGCGCAAGCTTTAGCGGCCTATGAAGGCCGAAAAACCGGGTAAGGAACTGAAAACTTGCCAGAAACACAAACTCGGCCTAGCCTGAGCCCACGACCGCACAGGGGAGAGCGGATGATCCTAACAACGACCGAAGGGCAGAAGAATCTGCCCAGATACTTTGCTCAAGTCTTCAAGATGCTGAACCGGATGGAATCCGGTCAGTTGGACATCGCGTTACCGGATGGGCGCATCTTTCGATCCGAAGGGGGAAAACCCGGCCCGCTGGCACGGGTCGACATTCATGACCCGGACGTATTTGCCCGCCTGATCCGTGAGGGTGAACTGGGCTTTTCGGATTCCTACCTTGAAGGCGGTTGGAGCACCCCCGACCTGCGTGCGTTCATGGATCTGGTGCATCTGGGTACAGAAACGGTCTATGACGACTTCACCGGGAAGTTTCTGGTACAGGCTTATGAGCGCCTGCGGTTCTGGCTGCATCGCAATAACCGTAAACAGGCCAAGAAAAACATCTCGTATCATTACGATTTGGGTAATGATTTCTACGGGTTGTGGCTGGATGATACGATGACCTATTCCAGCGCACTGTTTGAAACGGGGCAAGAAAGTCTGGAAAAGGCGCAGACCGCAAAATACGCAAGTCTGGTCGATGAGATGGGCGCAAAACCCGGTGATCATATCCTGGAGATCGGTTGCGGCTGGGGCGGGTTCGCCGAATATGCCGCGAAAGAGCGTGGCCTACGGGTCACAGGTTTGACGATCAGTCAGGAGCAGTTGAGCTTTGCCAAGCAACGAATTGAAAAAGCAGGGCTTTCAGATCTTGTTGAGTTCAAGTTGCAGGACTATCGGGATGAGCGCGGCCAGTATGACGGCATCGCGTCTATCGAGATGTTCGAGGCGGTTGGTCAGAAGTACTGGCCCGTCTATTTCGAAACCGTCCGCGACCGCTTGAAACCCGGAGCGCACGCCACACTGCAAATCATCACCGTGGCGGATCACCGCTGGGAGATTTACAAGAACGGCGTTGATTTCATTCAGAAATATATCTTTCCGGGCGGAATGCTCCCGGCTCCGTCTGTCCTCAGACAGCAGGTGAAAGACGCCGGTCTGGATGTGGTGAAATCACGGGAATTCGGCAAAAGTTATGACCTGACACTGCGGCGTTGGTACGAAACGTTCAACGACAAATGGGACGAAATTGCTGAGATGGGCTTTGATGAGCGTTTCCGCCGCATGTGGAACTATTATTTAACTGCATGCGGCGCGGCCTTTGACACCGGTAACTGCGATGTGACACAGATCACTATAGCAAAACCCGGTTAAGAAACGGAAATTTCGAATGCCCAGTGCTCCGCGACTTGTAGCAGCAATTTGTTTGTTGGTGGTGGCCTTTCTGGTTTCAGGCATGATCATCAGCAACGGGGAAGAGGGTAAAAGCTATGGCGCTTTCACCTACGTCAACATGGTGCTCGGCATTGTCTGCGGCTGGATTATCATGGGTAAGCGGGCAGGACGTGGATGGACAGCGGCCGTCAACAATGGCTTGACCGGCGTTGCCTCGTTGGTTTTTTGGGGGCTCTTCGTACAAGGTTGCTACGAGATGTTCCGGCTGGCCATGCGCCATCGCTATGATGGCCCCTTCGAGGCCCTGCTTGGTATTTTTCAAATAGGTGTCGAATACGGTCAGCAATTGCTGGTCCCGGAAATTCTGTGGACTTTGGCGATCGGGGCACTTATCGCGGGGCTCGCAACCGAGGAAGCCAGCCGTCGCTGGCGCTGAGTAAGAGCCGCGAGTATCAATCTTGTCTGATCTGTTTTTCTACGGAACATTGCGCCATGTTCCATTGCTTGAACGTGTTTTGGGGCATGGGGCCGACACGTTGAAAGTGTCCGATGCTGCGTTGGCAGATCACTCTGTGCGAGCTGTGCAGGGCGAGATTTTCCCGATGATACAGCCGGAAACAGGCAGCTCAGCTGACGGTCTGTTGGTGCAGGGCCTTTCCGATGTCGATCTGGAGCGGTTGGCTTACTATGAAGGTGGCTTTGACTACGGCCTGCAAAACCGGATGGTCACGACGCGTGAAGGCGCATTCGTTCAATCGCAGGTATTCTTCCCCGAGCCGGGAAAATGGGTGCCGGGCGAAGAATGGTCTCTGACCGATTGGGTCGAGGGTTGGGGTGACATCGTGACCTTGGCGGCTGAGGAAGAGATGGCTTATTTCGGTCGCATTGCGCCTGAGGTGATGCTCCGCAGTACACGTGCCATTCAAACCCGGGCCTGGGCCAAGCTGTTGGCCCGTAAACGCAGAACAGGTGAGCCGAGGGACATCGACAAGGACGTTATCGTGCATCGCCACAAGCGGGCCTATGTTGACTATTTTGGGATGGAGGAGATCGACCTTCAACACCGGCAACACGATGGCACCATGGGGCCGGTTCTGCACCGCGCCAGCCTGTTGCAAGGCAGCGCCGTAGCCGTTCTGCCGTATGATCCGGTTCGGGACAGGGTCCTGATTGTCGAGCAATTCCGGCCTCCGGTCTTTCTGATCGACGACCCCGAGCCGTGGTTGTGGGAAGCCGTCGCAGGGATGATTGACCCCGGCGAAACACCCGAGCACGCGGCCCATCGCGAGGTCATGGAAGAGGCCGGTGTCAGCCTGAAGGCCCTCGAATATGCTGGTGGGGCCTATAGCAGCGGCGGGTCTTCCACGGGCTATATGTGTCTGTATGTCGGGCTTGGTGATCTGACGGAAACCACCACCACTGGCGGGCTGGCCTCGGAAGGCGAAGATATTCGGACCGAAATCCTGCCCTTCGAGGCCTTTATGGAGCGCGTGGATGGCAATGATTTCAAGGATTTACCCCTGTTGACTTTGGCCCATTGGCTGGCACGTCACCGGGACCGGCTGCGCGCATGAGGATCGCCGCTTGTGGTTGCCGCACGGCATCTGTAAATCTTCGTTGATATGTAAAGAAATGAGGGCGCCATGCGCATTGCACGAGACCTTGCCGACGCAGTCGGGAAAACACCGCTGATCCGGCTGAAGCGCATCAGTGAAGAGACCGGATGCGAGATCCTCGGCAAGGCCGAGTTCATGAACCCCGGTCAATCGGTCAAGGATCGCGCGGCGCTGTATATCATCAAGGACGCCATTGCGCGGGGTCAGTTGAAACCCGGCGGCACCATTGTCGAGGGTACGGCGGGCAACACCGGGATCGGCCTGGCGCTGGTCGGTGCGTCTATGGGGTTCAAAACGGTGATCGTGATCCCGGAAACCCAGTCCGAAGAAAAGAAGGACATGCTGCGCCTTGCGGGGGCGCAGTTGGTGCAGGTTCCGGCGGCACCCTATCGCAACCCCAACAACTTTGTGCATTACTCGCGCCGTCTGGCCGAGGAACTGGCGCAGACCGAACCGAACGGCGCGATTTGGGCGAACCAGTTCGACAACGTTGCCAACCGTCAGGCGCATGTCGAAACCACGGGCCCTGAGATTTGGGAGCAGACCGGCGGCAAGGTCGATGGCTTTGTCTGCGCCGTGGGCTCGGGCGGTACACTGGCCGGTGTGGCCGATGCGTTGCAGCCCAAAGGCGTCAAGATCGGTCTGGTCGATCCGATGGGCGCAGGGCTTTATTCCTATTACACAACCGGTGAGATCGCGATGGAGGGCAGCTCGATCGCAGAAGGTATCGGTCAGGTGCGCATCACCAAGAACCTCGAAGGGTTCAAACCGGACTTCTCGTATCAGATGACCGATAACGAAGCGCTGCCTTACATTTTTGATCTGCTGCGCGAAGAAGGTCTGGTCATGGGCGGTTCAACTGCGATCAACATGGCGGGCGCGGTGCGTCTGGCCAAGGATCTGGGGCCGGGCCACACCATTGTGACCATCCTGTGCGACTACGGTACGCGCTATCAGTCCAAACTGTTCAATCCGGAATTCCTGCGCGAAAAAGAACTGCCGGTGCCGGATTGGATGACCGAAGCCCCGCGCAGCATCCCCGGCGTTTTCGAGGACGTGTGATGTTTCGGCAGGTCCGCCTGTTTCTATCGCTCTTTCTGGTTTGTTTTGCTCTGTTGGGCGGTCCTGCTGCCGCTCAACTGAACGATAGGCAAAGCGAATACTACCAGGACTGGTTGGATACGGCGGATCGTGCAGAGGCTGAGATCGAGGCGGACCGGACGTCAAACGCGGCGCTGGAAAACCTGCGATCTGAAATTCACACGTACCGGGACGATTTCAATCGCGCCCGCAGTGCGAATACAGACCGCATTCAGACGCTGGACGCACAGATCAAGGCACTGGGGCCTGCGCCAGAAGGCGATGCGACGGAACCCAAAGAGATTGCGGATCTCCGCAAGCATCTGGAAACGCAACTCAGCAGCCTTCAGGTTCCGCAGATCATCTCGGAAGAGGCTTTTAGTCGGGCCAACGGTCTGATCAGTGAAATTGACCAACTGCTGCGCGACCGGCAGAAGAAAGAGCTGCTAGAGCGCGGGCCATCCCCTCTGAACCCTGTTTATTGGGGCCCCGCGTGGTTCGATCTTGTCGAAGCGGTGCGAGGGCTGGCCGCTGAATCCTCGCACAACCTCAAATCCAATATCGTCAAAGACCGGCTTAGCAATCGTGGTTTGGGCATCCTGGCTTTGACCGTCGCTGCGGGTATTTTGCTGCTGTACGGCCGGTATTGGTCGGAGCGGGCAGGGGAATACATGCGCGGTCTGGGCGGTCGCGGAATGGGCGTCTGGTCCTTTCTGGTGTCGCTGCTGCGCATCGTATTGCCATGGCTGGGCGTATGGCTGCTGGTGCAGGCCATTGTCATGACCGGCGTGTTGGGGCTGCGTGGGACGCTGCTGATCCAGAATGTGCCTTATTGGGCTGCGCTTATTTTCTATTACGACTGGATTGGCAGGCAGGTGCATGTCTCGCAGGCGGCCCAGAATTTCAGTCGTCTGTCCCGCAAAAGTGTTACCCAGCTGAGGGTCTATCTGGATGTGCTGGCGATTTTCCTGATCGCTTATGAGTTCGGGTTGCTGTTCGACCAGATCGAAAACATCTCGGACGCGACCCGTGCAGTCATCAGCTTTCCGGTTGTTGTTGGCACCGCGCTGGTCTTGCTGCGCATACGCCGGATAAACACAAGTGAACCCGCCCCCGCAGACGGAGAGACCGCAGAGACCGCGCGAAGCTCGGGTCTGACGCAGATTATGAATTTTCTGCGCAGGGCTGTGTTCCTGCTGGGCATGGTCAGCCCGGTTCTGGCGGCTGTGGGTTACACAAACGCCGCTGAGGCAATTGTCTTCCCGGCGGTCAAGACGCTGGTACTGTTCGCGGCACTTGCGATTTTTCACCGCTTTATCACGTCGGTCTACGGCTGGCTCAGCGGGCAGGGTGAGGCGGCGCGGGATTCTCTGTTTTCTGTGCTGGCCGGGTTTATCATCGCAGTTCTTACACTGCCGGTTCTGGCACTGTACTGGGGCGCGCGCGAGACCGACCTGCTTGAGGTCTGGTCCCGTCTGTTGCTGGGGTTCGATATTGGTGGCGTCACCATTTCGCCCAGCAACTTCTTTACGTTCCTTGTTGTGTTTGCCATCGGCTATGGCCTGACACGGCTGTTGCAGAGCGGGCTGCGGAACTCGTTGCTACCCAAAACCAGCATCGACCTGGGTGGCCAGAACGCCATTGCGGCAGGCACCGGCTATGTCGGGATTTTCCTGGCGGCGTTGGTTGCTATTATGGTGGCGGGCTTCGATCTTTCCTCGCTGGCCATTGTCGCCGGTGCGTTGTCGGTCGGGATCGGTTTTGGCCTGCAAACCATCGTGTCGAATTTCGTGTCCGGGATTATCCTGCTGGTCGAACGCCCGATCTCAAAGGGTGACTGGATCGACGTGAACGGGATGATGGGGTACGTGCGCGACATCTCGGTTCGCTCGACCCGGATCGAGACTTTTGACAGGTCCGACGTGATTGTCCCGAACTCGGACCTGATCAGTGGGGTGGTGACGAACTACACCCGCGGGAACACGGTCGGGCGGGTGATCGTTCCGGTGGGCGTGGCCTATGGCACTGATACTCGTTTGGTCGAGAAAATCCTGGGTGAAATTGCAAATGCGCATCCGATGGTTCTGGCCAATCCCGCACCCAGCGTGGTGTTTCAGGGCTTTGGCGCGGACTCGCTGGATTTTGAAATTCGGGCCATTCTGCGGGATGTGAACTGGGTCTTGTCGGTGAAGTCGGACATGAACCATGAAATCAACCGACGCTTTGTTGAAGAGGGTATCGAGATTCCCTTTGCGCAGCGCGATGTGTGGCTTCGCAACCCCGAAACTCTGCGTGTTCCGCCAGCTGCCGAGAAACCGAAATCCGGCCCTGCGCCGGAAAAGATACAGCCTTCGTCAAAACCCACGGACATGACTGAGGCTGACCTTTCCGACGGAGACGGGGACGAATTGTAACGGTGTAGGAGACGGGTCGGGAAAGGTTGAATTTTCCCGTCATTCGCCCCTTGCAAATCCCCCGGCGATGGTCCAAATATCGCCCGCACGGAGAGGTGGCCGAGTGGTCGAAGGCGCACGCCTGGAAAGTGTGTAGGCGGGAAACCGTCTCCAGGGTTCGAATCCCTGTCTCTCCGCCACCCACCCAATTCATCGTGAGAAATTGTACGGGCAGGTCGCTCAACAACCGCGTTGAGAATCCGCACCTCTCGCTACTACGAAGCGAACGCGCAATGCAGCGTTTCAGGCGTATGCGAAGTCTATAGAAATTCGCGTCCGTCCATTCCTTTGTCTGCAGCCACGTCAATCTAGAGAGATTGCTCGCCAGCAGAGATGCCTTCAAGCTGAAACGCACCGCCGCTCATGCCGAGTGGGGCGAACTTGGTGCGGCATAAAGGGCAGTTATATTGGCCTGGCTGAGACGAGTTCGAATTTGTCTGACAGCGCAGCGCGTTCTTTCATTTACAACTTAATTCGGGCGTCCACGTGGTTCAGCTTCCTTCAACATCGCTTGAAAAGCGCGCTGCGTTTTCCTTGGCAAAGTCGCTGGCATCTGCGTCGGCGTCCCAGAATTGGGGATTGGCCTTGGGAATGGTCAGCGCTCGCTGCACGGCAGGTCGCGCGTCAATGCGGTCGAACCAAGCATTCAGATGCGGCAGATCCGACACATCCACCCGTGCCCAGACATAAGCACGCGCCCACGGGTACAGCATCATATCGGCAATGGTGTATTCGTCTGCAGCGATCCACTCACGTCCGTTCAAACGTGTATTCATCACCTCCATCAAGCGGCGGCTTTCGTCCACGTATCGGCGGATTGAAAAGGGCTCTTCGTGGCCATTGGGCGCCGCAATGTGCTGAAAATACATCGCCTGTCCCATCATCGGGCCTACATGGCCGACCTGAAACAGAACCCATTGCATGACCTCGGACCGTTTGACCTGATCCGAAGGCAGGAATTTTCCGTATTTCTCGGCCAGATGCCAGAGGATCGCACCGGATTCGAAGATGGCGCGCCCCTCCGAACGATCCTCAATTGTCGGAATCTTTCCGTTGGGGTTCAGCGCCAGATAATCCGGCGCCTTTTGTTCCTGTTTGGAAAAATTGATGTGTGTCAGTTCATAAGGGACACCTGCCTCTTCTAAGAAGATGACCGGCTTGTAACCGTTCATCGTTCCAGCGGTGTAGAGATGAATATCAGGCTGGGACATGTTCGACCTCGGCGAATGTGGTTTTCAGATGCGCGTCAAATCGAGCGAAATCGGCCTCGATTTCCGGGTTCTTCATAACATCGAATGCAGCAAAAGTCGGAAGGGGCTGCATGGCAAAGAACTTTGCGTTCAGGTGCATCGGCGCCAGCAGGTCGTCAACGCTCGCGCCCGCAAAGAAAGGCTCGGACGCATCATCGAACGCTTCTTTCGGGGCGTTGAACGTAACCGACAGCATGTATTTCTTATCGTGTAGCGTGCCGCCGGTACCGTAATTGGCTTTGGGCGCATCAGTTGTTCGACCATCACCTGCGCTCATGCGGCCATCCATGCCCGCCGTGTAAACCTCATCTACGTATTTCTTGAAGATCCACGGAACACCCATCCAATTCACCGGGAACTGCATGATGATTGTATCGGCCCACAGGTGCGCATCGACCTCAGCATTTGCATCATAGCCGTCGGCGACGGTGGTCACGCGCACGTCGTGACCCATTGCGGTCAGCATGCCACGTGCGCGTTCGGCGAGACTGGCGTTCAACTGTCCGGGGGCGAATTCGTAGGGCTGGGTACCGTTCACGATCAGGATTTTACTCATGTCCATATCCTATATGTGCAATCTTTGAACCCTTGACTCACATCGGGTTCGGATAGCATTTGAGAGTGTAGGTAAGGGAAATCAACTAGTATACTTTTGGTAACCTAGTTGTCTGAGCGGAAGGATGACGATGCGCGCACGGATCGAAGAGGATGCCAAAGGGCGCCGACAAGTCTCAGAGGCCTGTCAGGAGCCATGTGCAATCGAACGCGGTATGCGGATCATTGGCGGAAAGTGGACGGGATCGATCTTGTGGCACCTTAAAGATGGCCCAGTGCGCTTCAACGATCTGTCGCGCATGATCGGGGGTGCCAGTAAGAAAATGATCACTGAAAGACTTCGTCAACTTGAAGCGCAGGGTCTGGTTCACCGGCAGGTAATGGATACCGCTCCTGTTTCCGTGCAGTATTCGGTTACTGAATTTGGGCGGACAGCTCTTGGTTTTCTTGAAGAGCTTCGAAAGTGGAGCGAAAAATTGCCTCAAGAGTTAGACTGAACAATCCGATAATATGAGGAAACGAGTCTGTGAGCAGTTTGAAAGCAATCCATCATGCCGCAGTCATTTGTTCGAACTATGAGCGGTCCAAGGCCTTTTATTCAGAAACGCTTGGGTTGGAGATAATTGCGGAGAATTACCGGGCCGAGCGGCAATCCTGGAAGCTGGATTTGGCGCTGCCAGATGGTTCCCAGATTGAGCTGTTTTCCTTTCCCAACCCGCCCAAACGCGTATCCCGGCCCGAAGCGCTGGGTCTGCGGCATCTTGCGTTTGTTGTAGATAATATCGAGGCGTTGAAAGACAATCTGGAACAGAAGGGTGTTCCGGTCGAAGACGTCCGTGTCGATGAATATACCGGACGTCGGTTTACCTTTTTCAGTGATCCAGACGACCTTCCATTGGAATTGTATGAAGCCGCGCCGATTGCGTTGAAGTAATATTTCCCGTTCTTTAGGCTGAGCGAAGCAGGGAGGAAGGCGCATGGAAGTAAAACCTCTCACCGGTGGGTTGGGTGCGGAAATCTTCGGGGCGGACGCCCGGCGTGAAGATCAATTCGACGCGATTAAGTCAGCCTTCGCAGAGTATTCCGTTGTCGTCCTGAGAGGCCAATGCGTTAGCCCGCAAGAGCATCTGACCTTTGCGCGAAGGTTCGGCCCAATCAACGTTAACCGCTTTTTCAAGCCGGTGGATGGCCATCCCGAGATCGCCACGGTGTTGAAAGAGAAGGATCAGAAAGAGGCTGTGGGAGAGGGGTGGCATACGGATCACTCTTATGATCAGGAGCCTGCCATGGGCTCAATCCTGCACGCCCTAGAGGTACCGCCCCATGGCGGTGACACGTTGTTTGTGTCGATGGCTGCCGCCTACGAAGCTTTGTCGCCCACGATGCGTGGTTTCCTAGATGGTTTGTGGGCGGTGCATTCCTCTCGCCATGTCTTTGGAGCCAGCATCATGGACACAGAAGCCGCAACAAGCGGCCGGTTGGGTAATGCCGAATCCGCCACGCAAGACGCTTTGCATCCCGTTGTCATCACGCATCCGCTCAGCGGTCGGCGAGGGTTGTTCGTCAATCCTGTGTTCACGACCGAAATCAAAGGCTTGAGCGCGGATGAGTCTGCCGCGGTGCTGGCTATGATTTATGATCATTGTAAGCAGCCCGAATTCCAATGCCGCCTGCGTTGGCAGGAAGGGGACATCGCCATTTGGGATAACAGAGCGACGTGGCACAAGGCGATCAACGACTACCATGGGTTTCGTCGCCTTATGCACAGGGTAACGGTGGAAGGGGTCGGACTGACGTAATGATGTAAGTGGCGCGCGGCGAACTTCTGCGACTCAGTCGGAGTACCGCCATGCCGTGAAACCCTTCGATTCCCTGTGATCGGTTCGGACGAGGCATCGGGCGTCGCGATTTAGGCCATGTTTTCTTGCCTTCAAAGCACGTGCAGAGTTTTTGCTTGTTAAAGTTGGAACGTTCCAGTAAATGATTTGGAACGTTCCAATTGTGCGGACGACGATAGTGGGGAAAACAAATGAACTGGGCATTTGTCGGAGCGAGTACGATAGCTTCGCAATATATGTTGGACGCGGTGCGTCAGCAGGCAGGCAACGACGTGACCTGGGTCGTCAGCAATTCCCCTGACCGAGTGCAAACCTGGGCTAAAGAACACGGTATTCCCAATGCAACCACGGACCTGAACGCGGCGCTGTCTGACGATGGCGTGAAAGCCGTCTACATTTCCTCCACAAATGAGAAGCACCATGGTCAGGCGATGGCTGCCATCGCGGCTGGTAAGCATGTTCTATGTGAAAAGCCGCTTGGAATGACTCAGGCAGAAGCCGTCGAAATGGTGCGGGCCGCCGAAAAGTCAGGCGTAGCATTCGGAACCAATCACCACCTGCGATGCTCTGGAAGCCACCGCGCAATTCGTGACCTAATTGCAGCCGGGCGCGTCGGAGACGTTCTCTCGCTGCGTATCCATCATGCAGTGCATTTGCCGGGCAACTTGCAAGGGTGGCGTATCAACTCTGCCGATGCTGGTGGCGGAGTAATCCCTGATATCGTTGTTCATGACGCGGATGTCACCCGCTTCCTGCTCAATGAAGACCCGGTGTCGGTCGTCGCGCAAATGGCCAGTTCCGGGATGGGGCAGGGCGTCGAAGACTCCTGTATGTCTGTCTGGACGATGCCCTCGGGCGCAATGGTCATGACGCATGAAAGCTTTACGCATCCGTTTGCCGGATCGGGGCTTCAAGTACACGGAACCAAGGGTTCGATTTTTGCGGATGGCGTCATGACGCAGCGCCCGGTTGGGTCGATCAATCTGGTGACTGAAGCCGGAAGCGAAGAGATCCCGTTTTCGGATCATTCTCTCTACGTTCAGGGCGTATCAGAATTTGTCGCCGCGACCGCCGGCGAAGGTCGCCCGGTGGCTGACGGACCCGATGGCGTGAAATCGCTGTCCGTTGCGCTTTGCGTGCGTGAAGCCGCCGCCTCGGGCCAGCGCATCAATGTAGATTATGGTGGCTTCTGATGACTAAGCTCGTTTCTGTTTCCGAGGCGGTTTCTCGCATCCCGGACAATGCAGTCGTCACTGTGTCATCGTCTTCGGCTCTGGGCTGCCCCGACCTTGTTCTCAAAGCACTGGGAGAGCGGTTTCGTTCGGAAGGACATCCTCGCAATATCACAACGCTTCACCCGATTGCCGCCGGCGACATGTATGGTGTGAAGGGCATGGAGTATCTGGCGCAGGATGGTTTGCTCGACCGTGTTCT
Source organism: Ruegeria sp. (assembly GCF_965221235.1). Taxonomy (GTDB): domain Bacteria; phylum Pseudomonadota; class Alphaproteobacteria; order Rhodobacterales; family Rhodobacteraceae; genus Ruegeria. The sequence continues at coordinate 163,315 of NZ_CBDCRS010000004.1, read as the reverse complement.
GGCCGGTTCTTACCCGTCGGGTCCCTCCAGCCTCGAGATGCCGGAAATCTGGAAGATGATCGTCGAGGATCGGGTGGCCGCTTATAACGTGCCGTCTGGGATCCTGTTCGATATGCATCGCGAAGCCGCAGCGCACCGCCCCGGTGTTCTGACGCAAGTCGGGCTTGAGACATTCGTCGACCCTGTGCGCGAGGGATGCGCGATGAACGCGCGTGGTGCAGCCGCACCCATCGTCGCGAGAAGAGAGTTCGACGGGCAGACCTGGCTGCACTTTCCAAACATCAATCCGAATGTTTGCGTTCTGCGCGCAACAACGGCGGATGAGTTCGGCAACCTGACTTATGAACACGAAGGGGCTTATCTGGGCGGGTTGGAACAGGCGATCTGTGTTCGAAACCACGGTGGGTTGGTGATTGCACAGGTTCAGCGGGTTACCGCGGCAGGCAGCCTGCGCCCGCATGATGTTCGCGTTCCGGGGCATTTGGTTGACCTGATCATCGAAGACCCCGGGCAGATGCAAACAACCGAAACGCCCTATGATCCTGCCATCTCAGGCCAGATCATGCGTCCTTGGGACAGCTTTTCGCTGGCTGAGCATGGTGTTGAAAAGGTCATCGCGCGCCGTGCTGCTCAAGAGTTGCGCACAGGCATGAGTGCCAATCTGGGCTTCGGCATCAGCGCCATGGTGCCGCGTATTTTGTTGGAGGAAGGGCACCCTCAGGCCGTTACTTGGGCGATTGAGCAGGGGGCGGTTGGCGGTGTCCCATTGACCGGGTTTGCCTTTGGCTGCGCATCCAATGCACATGCTTTCGTGCCGTCACCGCAGCAGTTCATTTACTTTCAGGGTGGTGGGTTCGACATGTCGTTCCTTTCGTTCCTTGAGGTCGATGTTGAAGGCAATGTCAACGTCTCCAAATTGGGTAAGAAACCCTATCTGACCGCAGGATGTGGCGGCTTTGTCGATATCACGGCGCGGGCCAAAAAGATCGTGTTCTCGGGCTGGTTCGAAGCCGGTGCCAAGATCGACCTGACGGATGACGGTATTCGCGTGAATGCCCCCGGAAAGTTCACCAAAATGGTGGATCAGGTCGAGCATGTCACATTCTCGGGCCGCCGCGCCCGCGAAACCGGTCAGGATGTGCTTTATGTGACAGAACGCTGCGTTATTCGCCTGACCGAACAGGGGCTGGTCGCAACGGAAATCATGCCCGGTATCGCGGCGCAGCGCGACATTGTCGAAGCTTCGGGCGGCCGCGTCAAAGTCGCCGAAAACGCGGTTCAAATGCCCAAATCGCTGTTCTCAGAAGGCCCAATGGGGATGTCCTTGTGAGCAATCTCGGATTTCATATCGAAGGTTCGACCGCTGTCTTGACCTTGGACAACGTGGCTAAGTTGAACGCGTTGACGGTGGAAATGCTCGAGGCGCTTGAGGGTCGCTTGCAAGAGGTCGAGCGTGATCCATCAATTCGTTCCCTCATTCTGACTGGCGCGGGTGAAAAAGCGTTCTGTTGCGGAGCCGATATCCGCGCTTGGGGTGGGCTGAGCCCCGCCGAATTCGCGCGTCATTGGGTCCGTGACGGGCATCGCATCTTTGACCGTCTGGCGCGGATCGGCAAACCGACGATTGCCGCGATCAACGGTCACGCCTTCGGCGGCGGGCTGGAATTAGCAAGCTGCTGCGACCTGCGCCTGATGACCCCTCGGGCAACACTGGCCTTGCCTGAAGCACGGGTCGGGATCGTGCCGGGCTGGTCCGGAACGCAGCGGTTGACCCGTTTGATGCCCGAAGCAGCGGTGAAGGAAATGGCATTGTTCGGACGCCGCATCAACGCAGATCGCGCGCTGGCCGTAGGTTACGCGACCGAGGTGAGCGATGACGTCGTGGCACGCGCGCTTGAGATCACGTCCGATCTGGGTGAGCTGTCGCCTCGGGCCACCGAAATCTCGAAAAACATGATCCATGCAGCGGTCGGTGAAGACGCGCATGCCGTGGTCGAAGCCCTCGGCAGTGCGGCAATCGCAGCCTCGGCAGACCGCGAAGAAGGCGTCGTGGCGTTCATGGAAAAACGAAACCCTACATTTTCGGGCCTTTGACGAAATGAAAGATATAACCATCAACCCTGCTATCCCGTTCGAGCTGCCACCTATGTTTGAGGGTCGGCACTTCATTGACGGAAAATGGCATGATAGTGCTTCGGGTGAGACGTTTGAGCGTCGGTCCCCGTCACATGGTCACATTGTAAGCCGTTCTGCAATGGGCGGAGAGGTCGAGACCGAAGCTGCCATTCAAGCTGCACGCAAGGCTTTCGACAGCGGTATCTGGAGCCGCGCATCCGGCAAAGAACGGGCAGCGGTTCTTCTGAAAGTTGCAGACCTGATCGAGCAGAACGTCGACCGCATTGCCCTGATCGAAACGCTGGAGAGCGGCAAGCCGATCAGCCAATCCAAGGGCGAGGTGAGCGGTGCTGCAGACCTTTGGCGTTATGCAGCTTCATTGGCGCGCAGTACGCACGGCGACAGTCATAGCACTCTCGGCGCAGACATGATGGGTGTCGTGCTGAAGGAGCCCATCGGTGTCGTGTCCATCATTACGCCATGGAACTTCCCGTTCTGGATCCTGAGCCAGAAACTGCCCTTTGCATTGGCCGCTGGTTGCACTGTTGTTGTGAAGCCGTCTGAGATGACACCGTCAACAACCTTGATGCTTGCCGAGCTGTTGGTCGAAGCCGGTTTACCCTCAGGTGTCTGCAATGTCGTTTTGGGCTACGGAGTTCCGGTTGGCAGCGTGATGTCGAGCCATGACAGCGTGGATATGATCAGCTTTACCGGTTCGACCGCGGTAGGCAAGAAGATCAGCGCAGTAGCATCGGATACGCTCAAAAAGGTCGCGCTTGAGCTTGGGGGTAAGAACCCTCAGGTCATCTTTCCCGATGCCGATCTGGATGCAGCGGCGGATGCCGTTGTTTTCGGCGTCTATTTCAATGTCGGCCAGTGCTGCAATTCAAGCAGTCGCATCATTGTGCACGAAGATATCGCCGACGATTTCCGTGAGCGTGTCGTTGCCTTGTCGCGCAATGTCAAATTCGGCGATCCTTTGGACCCGACGACGCAGGTTGGAGCTATCGTAACACCTGAGCACAACTTAAAAATCGACGCGTATGTCAAACAGGCACAGGCGTCCGGTGCGACTATTGATCTGGGTGGTGAGCCGCTGGAGGTCGAAGGCCTCGGTGCTCAGTTCTATCAGCCGACGGTGATTTCTGACGTCTCGCCCGACATGCCCATTGCCCGTGATGAGGTATTCGGGCCGGTTCTGTCCGTTTTGACTTTCAAAACACTGGACGAAGCCATCGCGCTCACCAATGATAGCGCTTACGGTCTGTCGGCAGGGGTCTGGAGCACAAACGTCCACACCTGTCTTGAATTCGCCCGACGCGCAGAAGCGGGCACGGTCTGGACCAACACCTGGATGGACGGGTTCCCCGAGGTCGCCTTTGGGGGCGTCAAACAATCCGGGCAGGGGCGGGAAATCGGACGTTACGGGTTCGAGGAATTTTTCGAGGTTAAATCGGTAGTCATGCGGATCGGTAACAGCCGGTCACCATGGGTGTCGCAAGACTGAGCGGTGCGCCGTTAGGTGCTCCATTCAAGAAGATCGCATTTAGGGAGGAAACAACAATGCGTAAAATGCTGAGAACAAAGTCGGTAATTGTGGCCGGGCTGCTGTGTACATCCAGCCTGGCGCAGGCCGAAGAAGTTGAGGTTCTGCACTGGTGGACTTCTGGCGGTGAAGCCGCAGCGCTGAACGTTCTGAAGGATGACCTGTCCGGCCAAGGCGTAGGCTGGACTGACATGCCGGTTGCAGGTGGCGGCGGCGAGCAGGCGATGACCGTCCTGCGCGCTCGCGTAACGGCAGGCAACGCGCCGACAGCTGTTCAGGGCCTTGGTTTCGACATTCAGGATTGGGCCGCTCAGGGTGCATTGGCGGACCTGAACGACGTCGCCGCTCAGGAAGGCTGGGACGACGTGGTGCCAGACGCTTTGAAGGCGTTTGCAAAATACGATGGCAAGTGGGTTTCGGCGCCGGTGAATGTTCACTCGACCAACTGGGTTTGGGCAAACAAAGCGGTGTTGGACGCCAACGGCATTGCACAGCCCACCAACTGGGATGAGTTTGTCGCCGCTGTTGAAGCACTGAAAGCGGCTGGTGTGACCCCGATCGCGCATGGCGGTCAGGCTTGGCAGGACGCAACCGTGTTCGATGCCATCGCAATGTCGACCCTTGGACCGGACGGTTACAAAGCGGCCTTCGTTGACCTGAATGAAGAGGCGCTTGGTGGTGACGCCATGAAAGAAGCGTTTGATCGTATGGCCTTTATTCGCGATAACGTTGACGAGAACTTCTCGGGTCGCGACTGGAACTTGGCGACGGCAATGGTCATCAACGGCGAGGCCGGCTTCCAGATGATGGGCGATTGGGCCAAGGGCGAATTCCTGAACGCGGGCAAGGTACCGGGTGAGGACTTCCTTTGCTTCCGCTTCCCCGGCACTCAGGATCAGGTCACCTTCAATGCTGACCAATTCATGATGTTCGATCAGGGCGGTGCGGTTTCGGCTGAACAGGCCGCGCTTGCCAGCGCCATCCTGTCGCCGTCCTTCCAGATTGCCTTCAACAAGGTGAAGGGCTCTGTCCCTGCGCGCACGGATGTGGATGGCAGCGAGTTGGACGCATGTGGCCAGCAAGGCATGAAAGACCTGGCGGCTGCGGCATCTTCCGGAAATCTGTTCGGGTCGATGGCACACGGCCACGCGGCGCCCGCTTCGGTCAAGAACGCGGTCTATGACGTCGTCACGGCGCATTTCAACGGTGAATATGACAGCGAAACTGCCGTGGTTGAACTGGTCGACGCTGTGTCTATCGCCAAGTGATCCAGTGATCCTCCCGATGGGGCGGCTTTAGGGTCGCCCTGTCCCAACAGGGTGTTCAACGCCTAAGTTTCTACTCGCAGGAGGGCGCGCCATGGCTGTTTCAGCCGACGCGGATTTCAAGACTCGCCTTCAGAACTGGATCCCTAAACTGGTCCTGTCTCCATCAATCGCGATGATGACGGTTTTTGTTTACGGGTTCATTCTGTTCTCGGTCTATCTGTCCTTTACCGACAGCCGCATTCTGCCGACCTTTGGATGGGTCGGCTGGGAGAACTATGACAAACTATGGCGGCTGAGCCATTGGGAAACCTCGCTGATCAATATGGGGATCTACGCGAGCCTCTATATCGTGATCTGCACTTGCCTTGGGTTGGGTCTGGCAATCTTCCTCGATCAGAAAATCCGCGGCGAAGGTCTGTTGCGCCCGATCTACCTATACCCGATGGCGCTGAGCTTCATCGTCACCGGAACCGCGTGGAAATGGTTCCTCGACCCCGGCATCGGTCTGGAAAATGTCATGCATTCCTGGGGTTGGACCAGTTTCGAGTTCGATTGGATCAAGAACCGAGACTATGCCATCTATACGGTGGTACTGGCCGCGGTTTGGCAAACCAGCGGGTTTGTGATGGCGATGTTTCTGGCCGGTCTGCGTGGCATCGACAACGAAATTCTGCGCGCGGCGCAGATGGATGGGGCCTCGAACTGGAACCTCTATCGTCGGATCATCATCCCGCAGCTGCGCCCTGCGTTTCTGTCGGCCTTCGTGATCCTCAGCCACCTTGCGATCAAGACCTTTGACCTTGTGATCGCCCTGACCGGAGGGGGGCCGGGCCGTGCAACCGAACTGCCCGCAACCTTCATGTATTCCTACACGTTCACGCGGAACCAGATGGGGATCGGCGCGGCCTCGGCCACGATCATGCTGATGACCATTGCGGCGATCATGATCCCCTATCTCTACGCCGAATTGCGGGAGAAACGCTGATGTCCCAAGCAACTCAGGATACCGCAATCCGCACCGGCCGCGTCACGCGCACGCTGATCTATCTGGTGCTACTGCTGTTCGGGCTGTTCTACCTGCTGCCGCTCTATGTCATGCTGGTAAACTCGGTCAAACCACTGGAAGAGATCACGGGCGGCGGCATGATGAACCTGCCGCAGGTCTTTACGATTGAGCCGTGGCTGAAGGCATGGTCCTCGGCCCAGATCGGCGTCGATCCGACGGGTCTGAAGCCCTACTTCTGGAATTCGATCAAGATGGTGGTTCCGGCGGTGATCGTCTCGACCATCCTTGGCGCGCTGAACGGGTATGTGCTGACCAAATGGCGCTTCAAATATGACACGATCCTGTTCGGTCTGATGCTTTTTGCCTGCTTCATCCCGTTCCAAATCGTGCTGATCCCGATGGCGCGGATGCTGGGGATCATTGGTCTGGCCGGTACCACATGGGGTCTGGCGCTGGTGCATGTGGTCTATGGGATCGGCTTCACTACGCTGTATTTCCGCAACTATTATGCCGTGTTCCCGACCGAGCTGATCCGGGCGGCGCAGATCGACGGGGCCGGGTTCTTTCAGATCTTCTGGCGCATCCTTCTGCCCAGTTCTGGGCCGATCGCTGTGGTGTCGATCATTTGGCAGTTCACCAACATCTGGAATGACTTCTTGTTTGGTGCCTCCTTCGCCGACGCCAACAGCCAACCGATGACCGTGGCGCTGAACAATCTGGTGCAGTCGTCAACCGGTGTGAAGGAATACAACGTTCATTTCGCTGGCGCCATTCTGGCCGCCATGCCAACTCTGCTCGTCTACATCGTGGCCGGTCGATACTTCGTCCGCGGCCTGATGGCGGGTTCGGTGAAAGGATAAAGTCCCATGGGATTTCTGGACATAGACAACGCGACCAAATCCTACGGGACGGTCGAGGTGCTGCACAAGGTCGACATCTCGGTGCAGGAAGGTGAGTTCCTTGTACTTGTCGGCCCGTCGGGCTGTGGCAAGTCGACCCTTCTGAACATGATCGCGGGGCTGGAAGAGATCACCAGCGGCGAGATTCGCATCAAGGATCAGGTGATGAACGGGGTGCATCCGTCGAACCGCAACATCGCCATGGTCTTCCAAAGCTATGCTTTGTACCCGAACATGACGGTCGGGCAGAACATCACCTTTGGGCTTGAGATGCATGGTGTTCCCAAGCCCGAGCGGGAAAAGGCGATGGCCGAGGTCGCCAAGCTGTTGCAGATCGAGCAACTGCTGGACCGCAAGCCCGGTCAGCTTTCCGGTGGTCAGCGACAGCGGGTTGCCATGGGACGCGCGCTGGTGCGGAATCCCGATGTTTTCTTGTTCGATGAGCCGCTTTCAAACCTCGATGCGAAACTGCGGGTAGACATGCGGACCGAAATCAAGAAGCTGCATCAGAACCTCGGAACCACCATCGTCTACGTAACTCATGACCAGATTGAGGCGATGACGCTTTCCAGCCGTATCGCGGTGATGAACGGCGGTTATGTGCAGCAATTGGGTACGCCGCAAGAGATCTATGACACGCCCGCAAATATTTTTGTGGCGACCTTCATGGGCTCGCCCGCAATGAACGTGGTGCCGGCAAAGGTCGCGGTCCTGAACGGCCGTCCTCATGCAGAGGTCGCTGTACACGATGGATCAATGGCGCAACTTCCATTCAGTCAGGACAACTTGGCCGCTTGGGATGGGCGCGAGATTCTGTTGGGTATCCGCCCTGAAACCATCACCGACATGGACGGGGCGGATCGAAAATCCTCGAACATCGCACAGATGGCCAACCGGATCGTAGTGACGGAACCCGCCGGGTCGGACACCTTTGTCTCGATGCAGCTGGGTGGTCGCGATGTGATCGCGCGGATGCGCTCGGATGCCGAGGTCGCGCCTGGTCAGGACTTCAACTTTGCGGTGAACATGGAAAAGGCCGTGGCTTTTGATCCGGAAAGCGAGATGCGAATTCTTCCATGACACGGGCTGATGTCATAATTATTGGATCGGGTATCGGGGGGTCAACGTTGGCTGCGGCGTTGGCGCCGTCGGGTCGCCGCATTCTGATCCTTGAAAGGGGTGAGCGGCTGCAACCCTCGCAGCAGGATCGAGATCCAGAGGCGATCTTTGCCAATGGACACTTTCGCCCCGACGAAACTTGGCTGGACGGAGCGGATAATCCTTTCAATCCCGGAAACTATTACTGCGTGGGCGGCAACTCAAAGTTCTACGGAGCAGCTTTGATACGCTATCGGCAAGAGGACTTTGAGCCGCGTCAGCATATGGGGGGCATTCGCCAGGTTGGCCCATGTCTTACGAAGAGTTGGAGGCAGACTACACCAGGGCGGAACAGCTGTATGACGTGCATGGAACCATCGAAGAAGACCCCACTGAACCGCAGCACAGCAGAAGCTACCCGCACTCACCCGTACCAGATGAGGTGGACATCGCCGACCTTAGGGAACGGTTAAGCCACACGGGTCTTACGCCGTCCTCGGTGCCTTTGGGCGTGGATATCGACACATGGCTGGAGGCAGGGCAAACGACTTGGGACGCGTTTCCCAATACGTGCAATGGAAAAATGGATGCCGAAACCAGTGCGCTCGCCAAGGCGTTGAAGCATGGGAATGTCGAGCTGTTGACCGGCGCGCGCGTTCGAAAAATCACCGCCAGCAATGAGGGCCGCGTTACAAGTGTCGAAGTTGACGGTCACGGTACGCTCCTCGCGCCGGTCATCGTGCTCGCAGCGGGTGCGGTTCAATCGTCGGTGTTGCTGCTGCAATCTGCGAACGAAAATTGTCCAACCGGTCTTGGCAACCGGTCCGATCAGGTCGGTCGAAATTTCATGAACCACAATTGTTCGGCTGTGCTGGCCTTGCATCCTCTGCGCCGAAACAGGGCCGTCTATCAAAAGACGTTGATGTTCAACGACTATTACAACGGCGACGGGCAGGGCGGCATGCCCTTGGGCAACATTCAGATGCTGGGCAAGATCACCGGACCGATCCTTGCGTCGCAGACGCCACTGCCGGGACCGATTGCTGCACTGATCGCCAATCGAAGCTTCGATTTCTACGCGATGTCCGAGGACCTGCCCAACCCAGATAGCCGCGTGACGGTCGAAGGTGATCAGATCAGGCTGGACTGGAAACGATCGAATTGGGCGGCGCATGAGGCCCTTGTGGCTAAGTTGAAGGCGCATCTGAAACAAGCGGGTTTCCCGGTGTTGCTGTCACGGCCATTTGACCGGCGCACGCCGTCGCACCAATGCGGCACGGCTCGAATGGGAAACGATCCGGCTCGAAGCGTCGTCGACACGTATTGCCGCAGCCACGACCACCGGAACCTGTTCATTGTCGATGCGTCGGTTCTGCCGACCTCTGCGGCGGTTAACCCGGCCCTGACGATAGCTGCACTCGCGCTCAGGACGGGGCGTCACATCATTGAAACGGAGTTTTCCGAATGACCGGAACAGCATTGGTGACCGGAGGACAACAAGGCATTGGCCTTGGGATTGCGCGCGCCTTGATCGCGGCGGGGTACAAGGTCGCTGTGGCCTCTCGCTCGGCACCTGACAAACCGGCCGTGCAAGCGGCATTGGCCCAGCTTGGTCAAAATGCGATCTATGTGCAGCACGACGTGTCCGACATTGATTACGTGCCGACACTACTGGATCAGGTCGAGTCCGAGTTTGGCCCGATCACAGCCTTGATCAACAATGCCGGTGTCGGCGCACCGGTACGTGGCGACATGCTGGATCTGACGCCTGAAAACTGGGACTTCGTTCAGAACATCAACCTGCGCGGTGCGTTTTTTCTGGCGCAAGAGGTGGCACGGCGCATGTTGCAGCAGCCGCAAGACACCTATCGTTCGATCACCTTTGTAACCTCGGTCAGCGCGACGATGGTGTCGATTGAACGCGCAGAATACTGCGTGTCCAAAGCGGCTGCGGCGATGATGGCTCAACTGTTCGCGGTGCGTATGGCCCCTCATGACATCGGCGTTTTTGAGCTACGACCGGGCATCATCGCAACCGAGATGACGGCAGGCGTGCGTGATAAGTACACCGACCGTATCCAAGGCGGTCTTGTCCCCGCAGCACGCTGGGGTGAGCCCGAGGATATTGGGTCGGTCGTTGTCCCGCTGGTTCAGGGGCAGATGCATTTTGCCAACGGCGCCGCCATCCCGGTGGATGGCGGTCTGTCGATTTCACGTCTGTAAGCTAGGGCGCATCAGAATGTCTGAAGGATTTGATTTCATTGTCATCGGAGGTGGTTCAGCAGGCTCGGTCATTGCTGCGCGCTTGTCGGAAGAGCCATCAGCTAAGGTACTGTTGCTTGAGGCCGGTTCATCCGACCGCCACCCGTTCTTTCACCTGCCCGCCGGCTTCGCAAAGATGACTAAAGGTATTGGCAGTTGGGGATGGTCCACGGTTCCGCAAAAACACATGCAGAACAAGGTCTTCAACTATACACAGGCCAAGGTGATCGGCGGTGGATCAGCGATCAATGCGCAAATCTATACGCGTGGTGCTGCGCAAGACTACGATGACTGGCGGCAAATGGGATGCGAGGGGTGGGGTTATTCTGATGTACTACCCTATTTCAAAAAGTCCGAAGACAACGACACCTATGACGATGAGTTTCATGGCAAGGGTGGACCGCTGGGCGTGTCCATGCCCGCAGCGCCTCTACCGATCTGCGACGCGTACATCAAGGCCGCCGGGCAGGTGGGTATTCCTGAAACGCGTGATGTGAATGGCGCGAAACAGGACGGCGCGGGATACTATCAACTGACCCAGCGAAATGCGCGACGATCTTCTGCCGCGATGGCGTTCATAGCGCCCAACCGCAGCCGCCCGAATCTGACGGTACGCACTGGGGCTCAGGTACGGCGGATCATGGAAGACAAAGGTCAGGCGACCGGTGTCGAAATGATGAACGGTGACAAGATCACCGCGTCCAAAGAGGTTATTCTGTCTTCCGGGGCCATCGGCTCACCGCGCCTGTTGCAATTGTCGGGTATTGGTCCGGCGGACCATTTGGACAGTCTTGGAATCGAAGCGATTTTTCATCAGCCTCAGGTGGGTGCGAATTTGCAGGATCATCTGGATCTGTATTCCATCTGCGAAGTGACTGGCCCGCATACCTATGACCGTTTTGCCAAGCTGCACCTATCGGCCTTTGCAGCCCTGCAATACATGTTCACCCGCAAGGGGCCGGTGGCGTCCAGCCTGTTTGAAACTGGCGGGTTCTGGTACGCAGACCCGGAGGTGCGCTCGCCAGACCTCCAAATGCATTTGGGGCTTGGCACCGGCATCGAAGCCGGGGTCGAAGCCATGCCCAACGGTGGTGTCACACTCAATGCCTGTTTCCTGCGCCCGCGGTCCCGGGGGACGGTCCGGTTGAAAAGCTCCGATCCTGCGGCGATGCCGCTGATCGACCCCAACTATCTAGCTGATCCGTATGATCGCGAGATGTCCATTCGCGGTCTGAAGCTGGTTCAGAACATTCTCGCGCAGGATGCTCTGAAGCCATACATTCTGGCAGAACGCCTGCCGGGTCCGGACGTAAAGACCGAGCAGGAGTATTTCGACTTCATCTGCGTCCATTCCAAAACATCGCACCATTGCGCTGGGACTTGCCGGATGGGCAGTGATGCCGATGCCGTCCTGGACCCACGCCTGCGCTTCAATGGGATCGAACGATTGCGCGTCGCGGACGCGTCGATCATGCCGACAGTTAACTCCTCGAATACAAACGCACCAACAATCATGATCGGTGAGAAGGCCGCTGACATGATCAAACAAGATCAGGGTATCTCGCAATGATCCGCCATATCGTACTGACCAAATTCCGCCCCGATGTGACCGAAGAGACCATAGAGCGCATCTATAAAGGCCTCGCGGACGTGTCCGAGGCCCTTCCGGGCGCCAGCGGGTTCACCGGAGGCCGCAGTGAAAGTCCTGAGCAGATAGAGCGTGGATATATGCATGGGTTCGTGATCGATTTCAAAGACTGGACCGCATTGGACACCTATCAAAACAACGAAACGCACAAGGCACTGGGCGCTCAGCTTGTCGAGAACGCCGTTGGCGGGATCGACGGTATACTGGTTCTGGATTTGGAGGTCTGAGACGATGCAACTGATTTTGCCAAATCCCCAGGGGCAGCTTGAGCCCTATGCCCTGACCGGCACGCCGTTGGTGCCGCGTGCTCCGAAAGTACCTTTGACGCGCACCGCTTTTGCTGCGGCGCATGTGGTTTCAGACCCGCTTGCGGAACGTAACCCCTGGGATACGCGCCCTGCGGTAGATTGGGACGCGACCTTGCGTTTTCGTCAGGGGCTTTGGGATCAGGGACTGGGGCTGGCCGAGGCCATGGACACTGCGCAGCGGGGTATGGGCGTTGACTGGGAAACTGCATTGGAATTGATCCAGCGCACTATGAAGGCTGCGCAGGCACACCCGTTGTCGCCTCGGGTGGCTTGTGGGGCAGGGACCGATCATCTGCCGTTGAGCGCGTTGAACACAGCAGGTGAAATCCTGTCGGCCTACGAACATCAGGCCGAAGCGATTGAAGCCGCCGGAGGGCAACTGATCCTGATGGCGTCACGCGCCTTTCCAGCGATTAATGCGGGTCCGGACACTTATCACGATGTTTATCGCGCGCTGATAGATGGGGCTGCGGAGCCCGTAATTCTGCACTGGCTCGGGGACATGTTCGATCCTGCTCTGACCGGCTATTGGGGTAGCACAGATGTTGATGCGGCCAGCGACTTTGTGTTGTCCCTGATCAACGAAAACCCGGCCAAGGTCGATGGGATTAAAATATCCCTTTTGGATCAGACACATGAAGAAGCCTTCCGGGCGCGATTGCCCGACGGGGTGCGTCTCTACACCGGTGACGATTTCAACTATGCCGCCCTGATTGCCGGAGATGGTGCGCATTTTTCTCATGCTCTGCTTGGGATTTTCGCGGCGATTGCTCCGGCCGCCAGCCAAGCGCTTGAGGCTCTCGCGATGAACGACATGGAGCGCTACAACGCGCTGTTCGCGCCGACCGTGCCGCTCAGCCGCGAGATTTTTCGTGCCCCAACGCGGTTCTACAAAGCAGGGATCGCCTATCTGGCTTGGCTGAACGGGTCGCAGTCGCATTTCATCATGCCGGGTGGGTTCCAATCCAGCCGAGACATATGTCATTACGCGCAGGTGTTCAGGCTGGCGGATCAGGCCGGTTTGCTCTCGGACCCGGAACTGGCTAAAGCACGTATGACCACGCTTCTCAGCCTGCATGGAGTTGAACAATAGCCTGAATGCGCAGACCCACGATCATAGATGTCGCCAACTCGGCGGGCGTTTCAAAGTCGACGGTAAGCCTTGTGTTGCAGGGTAGCCCGCAAGTTAAGCAAGAAACGCGCAAGCTGGTTCATGAAGCGATGAAAGAGATCGGGTATGTTTATAACCGATCGGCGGCAAATCTGCGGTCGTCCGGGACTGCGCTCATCGGTTTGGTAATCAACGACCTGACGAACCCATTTTTCACCGAGTTTGCAACGTCATTACAGATGGCACTGGGGTCCCGAGGCTATGCGGTCGTAGTGGCCAATACAAACGAAGACCCCGAGCTTCAGGATCAGGTTGTGGGCGCGATGCTGGAGCACGGGGTTTCTGCCTTGATCCTGTCGCCAGCTTATGGCGATGTTTCAAACACCATATCCGCGGTTGAGCGCGCCGGCATCCCTTTGATGCAGGTCTTGCGGCACGTTGAAAGCGAAACGGCGAGGTTTCCCTTCATCGCCCCGGATTATGCAGATGGCGGACGGGCGGCAACGCAACACCTAATAGAAACGGGTTCGCGGCACATCGCCTTCATTGGTGGCTTGGATGGTGCCGAAGTCACTCAGGAAAGGCTGTCCGGTTATATTGCAGCAATGAAAGATAACGGCTTACAACCTATTGTTAGAACCGGGAAATCCAGCCGTTCGTTTGGGCACGAGGCCACCATTGATCTTTTTAGAGAACATCCGGAATGCAACGCTGCGGTTTGCTTTAATGATCTTGTCGCATTTGGGATGATCAATGCCTGCCATGAAACGCATGTTAAGGTTGGCCAAGAGTTTCAGATCGTTGGTTTCGACGACATCAAGGAAGCCTCGGAATGTTGGCCTGCTCTGTCTACTGTACATTGCGGAGTTTCCGGATTTGGAAAACAAGTAGCGGACACTGTTTTGCTGTGGCTGCAAGATGGTGTCGCGCCAGCGCGACACACGCGAACCTCTACGCGCTTGGTTCTGAGGCAAACCACTAAGGACAAAGTTTAGGCAAAGGGAACATCGGCCTTTTTCGACAAGCGCCTTCAAAAACTTGGTGGAAGGATGAGCATTGTCGAGAATAGCTTTGAAAGAGCGTGGTTCACGCCACTAAGGTCGGGTGGACGGTTCTTGCAAACGAACTCGACTGCCTGAGACCCGTTCGAATTTGTCTGGCAGTACCGCCACACCACTCTAAAATTGGTTCCCCTCGGTTCTGGCATCAGGGTTTCGTCGTTCTTGCAGAATCCGCTAGAGCCGACGCTCAAAGCAAAAGGCAGGACGGTATTCACCAACCTGCCTTCTCCTGTAATGACACCTGATTTCAGCAGGGCTACGCGGTCGCTAAAGCGCCGAGCGCATCGCAGCGACGATTGCGTGATGCAGCGAACCGGCCGAAGAGCGTGGGCCATAGATGCTGATCAAATCAGGCGACCGACGCAGCAGGAAACAACCGACATGGTGGATCGAACACCGTGCCGCGCTACCCTCGTTCATCTTGCGCGGATCCAGCTGCGACAGCAGCTCCAGAACGGCCAGAATCCCATCTCCGGCAAGGTCGAAACGGGTCCAGGAGTCGGTTTGTTCGGTCACTGAGGCCGCGTCACCCATCACGGCCTTCGCCTGGCTGGCAATGTCCTCATGGGTGTCAAACGGGGCCTCGACCATCCACTGGTCCGGCCCGGCCCAGAATGCGCTGATTGTCGACCCGGCCCATGCGCCGATTTCGGGTGAGGGCGCGTCGATGAAACCAGACAGTGCCTTGGCCGCTTTACTTTCCTGCCCCATCCGCGCGGCGACAGAGGCAAGCGCGACGCCCGGCACTTCGGTACAGGTGACGCCCGCGACGGTGTCTACACGTGGCTCAGTTCCGCCAAGGGCGGTTATCGCTACAAGATCATGCACGCAGACGTTCTCCTTCGGGGTCGACGAAATGGGCCGAGACAAGTTCCACCTCTACAGTCAGGTCGGTCAACGGCGAGACCAGGCGCATCTTTTCGCCCAACCGCTCAGCTCCGTTCTTCACAAGGCCCAGACCGATATTGCTGTTCAAGATCGGCGAATAAACGGCGGATGTGACATAGCCCTGATCATGGGCGGCATCCACCGGGCCGTCGGCGCTCATCAGATGCCCGCCCGCAGTAATTTTGTCCTCGGGTTGCAATGGTTTGATGCCGACAAGCCGCAGAACATCGGGTTCCACCAGCGCCTCACGCTCGGACAGGGTAGAACCGATGCTGTCTTTCTTCTTTGACACCATTTTGCCCAGCCCAAGGTTCAGCGCTGTGGTGGTGCCGTTCAACTCATTGCCAGCTGCGTGGCCCTTTTCGACCCGCATCACGCCGAGTGCCTCGGTGCCATAGGGGGTTACGTCGAATTCTTCGCCCTCAGCCATCAGACGCCGCATGAGGGCGTCGCCATAGCGCGACGGAACGGCGATCTCATAGGCCAACTCTCCCGAGAACGAAATGCGGAACAGCCGCGCCCGCAACCCGCCACAGACTGTGACGTTGCGGCAAGCCATGAAGGGAAAACCTTCGTTCGACAGGTCGAACTCGGGGTCCACAATCTTTTGCAGCAGTTTCCGCGAGTTTGGACCGGCCACAGCGTATTGCGCCCAGGCCTCGGTCGTTGAAATCAGTTGCACGTCCATGTCGGGGAACAGGCATTGGCGCACAAACTCCATGTGGCGATAGACGCTGACAGCGTTTGCCGTGGTTGTGGTGACGACGAAGTGATCTTCGGCCATCCGCGCGGCGGTGCCGTCATCCATCACCATCCCGTCTTCGCGCAGCATCAGGCCATAGCGGGTTTTGCCCACGGCCAACTTGGCAAAGCCGTTGGCGTAAATGCGGTTTAGAAACTCGGCTGCGTCTGCACCCTGAACGTCGATTTTGCCCAGTGTGGTACAGTCGCACACTCCGACCGAGGCGCGGGTCTGGCGCACTTCGCGGTCCACAGATTGCCGCCAATGAGTCTCACCGGGTTGCGGGAACCACTGCGCGCGCAGCCAGTTGCCGACCTCGACAAACACCGCGCCGCGTTCCTTGGCCCAGTAGTGCGAGGGCGTCAGTCGGGTGGGGTGGAATTCCTGCCCTTTCATACGGCCTGCAAAGGTGCCGATTGCAACCGGCGTATAGGGCGGGCGAAAGATGGTGGTGCCGACCTCGGGGATCGACTTGCCCGCGACTTCGGCCATGATCGCCAACCCGGCGATGTTCGAGGTCTTACCCTGATCCGTCGCCATACCCAGCGTAGTATAGCGCTTCAGATGCTCGACCGAGCGGAAGCCTTCCTGATAGCTCAGCTTCACGTCCTTAACGGTCACGTCGTTCTGTTGGTCCACCCAGGCGCGTTTGCAACCCTGAACGTACCAGAACGGCTTTTGAGCGACCGGAGCATCCTCGGCCTCGGGCAGGTCGGGCAAGGCGCTGGTGAGATCCAGCGCCTTGGCCGCGCCTTCGGCACCGGATTGAAGCGCACCGCGGGTCGACATGATCCCGTTCGCCGCACCGGCAACCGACATGCCCGCAGGCAGTTCGGCACCGGGGACAAAGGCTGCCATTGCCTCGTTCCAGACCGGGCGCCCGCGTTGATGGCAGGTCAGGTGAACGTTCGGATTCCATCCGCCCGACACGCCCAGCGCGCCGCAATCCAGCGTTCGGGTTGAGCCGTCCGGCATCGCGACTTCAACAAAGCTCAGGCCAAGGCGTCCTTTGGTATCGACAACTTGGCCGCCCTTCAGGACCTCATAGTCATAGCTGGTCGGCGCATCGTCTCGCACATCGACAACGGCGGCGATTTTGACGCCCTTGGCGTGTAGATCGGCGGCTGTCCGGTGGCCGTCATCGTTGTTGGTAAAGATCGCCACACGCTGAGACGCCGTGACCGCGAACCGGTTGGCATAGGTGCGCAACGCACTGGCCATCATCACGCCGGGGCGGTCGTTGTTCTCAAACGCAATCGGGCGCTCGGTGGCTCCGGCACACAGCAGAGCTTTCTGGGTGTAGATGCGCCATAGGATTTGGCGCGGCTTGCCAGCGGGCAGGGTGGGCAGGTGGTCGCCGGTGCGTTCGACCGCGCCGTAAATGCCATGGTCAAACGCGCCGATCACGGTCGTGCGCGACATCAGCCGGACATTGGGCATCGACGACAGTTCAGCCACCGCCTGCGTGACCCAGTCCGCAGCGCTGAGATCGCCCATTGCAAAGGTCTCGCTGTTCAGGCGACCTCCAAGCGCGAAATCCTCATCTGCCAGAATGACATCCGACCCGGCACGCCCAGCGGTCAGGGCAGCCATCAGACCGGCAGGACCGGCACCGATGATCAGCAGATCGCAGTGACGGAACCCCTTGTCATATTCATCGGGGTCGGCCTCCATCGACAGAGAACCCAGCCCGGCGGCGCGGCGGATCATCGGCTCATAGAGCTTTTCCCAAAACGCGGCAGGCCACATGAAGGTTTTATAGTAGAACCCCGCCGACAGGAAATTCGAGAACAGGTCGTTTACCGCCAGCGCATCGAATTTCAGACTGGGCCAGCGGTTCTGCGAGCGGGCCTCGAGCCCGTCAAACATCTCGATCGTCGTGGCGCGAGTGTTGGGTTCCTTACGCGTGCCAGTGCGCAGTTCGACCATACCGTTGGGCTCTTCGGACCCGGCGGTCAAAAGGCCGCGTGGGCGGTGATACTTGAACGACCGCCCAATCAGACGCACGTCGTTGGCCAGCAGGGCCGAGGCCAGAGTATCGCCCGGATGCGCGGTATAGCTGCGCCCGTCGAACCGGAAGGAAACAGAGGTATTGCGGTCGATCTGACCACCATCAAGCCGGTTGCTTTGTGTCATTTGGATCGCCCCCGTGCGCGGGCCACGTCGCGGGCCAGTTCCACCTTTGAAATCTCATGCGTCAACGTGTTGCGCGTGACGACCAGCCAGGATCGGTCTCCGGCCTCGTGATACCACAGCTCTTGATGCTCACCCGCGGGGTTGTCGCGCAGGTAGCCGTATTCATAAAACGCCTCGGCCGCGTTCTCGGCCTGCCAGTCGGGGCGGTCGATCAGCGACGCGTCACCTAGGTAGGTGAATTCCGAGGCATCGCGCGGACCCAAAAGGGGATGGTTGATAATCATTGAACGGTCCCCCTCAGTGCAGGTTGGGCTGGTTGCCCACGCCTTTTTCGTCGATCATCTGGCCCTTCTGGAACCGGTCAAAGCGATAGGCCGTGGCGACCGGGTGCGGCTCATTCTTGGCAAGCAGATGCGCAAAGCAATGGCCCGAGGCCGGGGTCGCCTTGAACCCGCCGTAACACCAGCCGCCATTGAAATAGAGCCCGTCAACCGGCGTACGGTCGATGATGGGCGAGCCGTCCATCGACATGTCCATCACGCCGCCCCACATCCGCAGCAGACGGGCGCGGCCGATCATGGGCATCAGGGCCATGCCGCCTTCGCAGACATCCTCAACCACGGGCAGGTTGCCGCGTTGCGCATAGGTGTTATAGCCGTCAATGTCGCCGCCAAAGACAAGGCCGCCTTTGTCGGACTGGCTGACATAAAAATGGCCTGCGCCAAAGGTGATGACGCTGGGCAGGACGGGCTTCAGACCTTCAGAAACGAATGCCTGCAATACGTGGCTTTCGATGGGCAACCGCATTCCAGCCATCCCCATCACACGTCCGGAATTACCCGCGACCGCGCAGCCGACCTTGGTGGCGCCGATAAAGCCTTTGGAGGTCTCAACGCCCAGACATTTGCCATTCTCAATCCGCAGGCCAGTGACCTCGCAGTTCTGAATGATGTCGACGCCGTGCAAGTCCGCCGAGCGCGCATAGCCCCAGGCCACCGCGTCGTGCCGGGCTGTGCCTCCGCGGCGCTGCACCAACCCGCCCTTAATCGGAAAGCGGGCGTCGTCGAAGTTCAGATAGGGATGTTCCTTGCGCACCTGATCGGCGTCTAGCAATTCAGCGTCCGCGCCGTTCAGAATCATCGCATTACCACGCCGCGTATAGGCATCGCGCTGGCCGTCGGTGTGGAACAGGTTGATGATCCCACGCTGGCTCATCATCGCGTTGTAGTTCAGGTCCTGCTCCAACCCTTCCCACAGTTTCATCGAGAATTCGTAGAACGGTTCATTTCCGTCCAGCATGTAGTTCGAGCGGACAATCGTCGTGTTCCGCCCCACATTGCCGCCACCGATCCAGCCTTTTTCGACAACGGCCACGTTACGCTGACCATAGACCTTGGACAGGTAATGCGCCGTGGCAAGCCCATGGCCACCACCGCCAATGATAACGACGTCGTAATGAGCCTTAGGTTCAGGCTCGCGCCAGACCGGTTTCCACCCTTTGTGGCCGGTGAGCGCCTCTTTGATGACTCGGAAGCCGGAATATCGCATGACTCAGACCTTTTTTCGGAACAATTCACCAAATGAAGGCGTTTTGATATCCTCAGATGCGACATGGACTTGTCTGAATCAGACTTTGGGCCTGCTTCTCAGTCCGATCCCGCACCCTGATAAGAGCCAATGGCGCGCCCGTTCACAATGCGCTAAGCGTGTTGGGACGCAGGGAGGGAGAGCGAGCATGAAACTGAAACATCCGAATTTCGCGGCGCCTGAAGATGGAGAAGATCGCAAGGCGGTAACGCCGGTTATTTGCTACCCGCCTGAGACTTTGGACCAGCCTGACCTGACCGCTCTGACACAGTTGCGGAAGAACGCAGTAAAAATCGCCGAGGCTGTGGCGGCACCGCGTGATGCGGCCTGCATCGACGTACCGGCCGGTGCCTTCATTCGTGTCACTTCCGTTGATGGTCCGCAGGTCGGGGATCTGAATATGTGGAACAAGCATGACCTGTCCGAGCGGTTCTATTCTGGCAAAACCCGCGCGCTGCACGGCACTCATCTGTCGACCGGGGACCGCATGTGGTCCAGCTTTCCCAACATGCGCCCGATGGCGACCGTGGTTGATGATACACTTGACTGGTACGGGTTCGACGATTTCGGCGGCTCGGTCCATGACGTGATCGGGACGCGCTGCGATCCTTATACCGGGCGTTTGCTGACGGGTGGTGACTATCATTATTGCTGCCACTCCAACCTGACCCGAGCGCTCGCCAGCCACTGTGACCTGCCGCTGCATGAGGCCGAGATGCTGGTGCATGACGTGCTAAACGTTTTCATGTGCACCGGGTTCACCCGCGACACCGGGCAGTACTTTATGAAGGCCAGCCCAGTACGTCCCGGCGACTACCTCGAATTCTATGCAGAGATTGATCTGATCGTTGGCCTATCCGCCTGTCCCGGAGGGGACTGTTCGTCCGAGCACTCCTCGGACGTTGCCGCTTGTTATCCGCTGATGATGGAGGTCTATGATCCCGGCGAGGCAGCGCGCGCAGCGCATGTTGAGCCCGCACGCTCGGCCTACGATCGCACGCACGGAACCGGTTAGGCGATCAAACGGCGGCCCAACCGGTCCAGCATCCGGCAACACAGATCAAGCTGCTCGATCTCGACATACTCATCCGCCTTGTGGGCCTGCGTGATCGAACCGGGCCCACAGACAATCGCGTGAACACCCAGTTGCTGGAACAATCCGGCCTCGGTCGCGAAGGCGACCACCCCGGTGCCGTTGGCCCCTGTCAGTTCGGCCACAAGCTCACGAGCGGCGTTTTCGTCCATAGGCTCAAGGCCCTCAACCTCGGCCACCGCTTCCTGAGTGATGCTGGCTTCGGGGTGAACAGCCTGCATCTCGGGCAGCAGGGTGTGTTTCACATAGTCCGTCAGGGTATCGCGTACCAGATCAGCGTCGCTGGACTGAACCGGGCGCATTTCCCACGCGACCTCGGCTTTGCTTGCGATTACGTTATGAGCGACGCCACCCGAAATTCGACCGACATTGACCGTGGTCCAAGGGGGTTCAAACGCGCTGCCTTTCGGGGCGCGGGATTTCAGGATATGGCGCAGTTCCAGTAGCTTGCTGATATAGCGCGCAGCGTATTCCGCCGCGTTCACGCCGTCGTCGGGGGCTGAGCTGTGTCCTTCGAGGCCCACAAAGCTGGTGGTGTACTCAAAGCAACCCTTGTGTCCTTCGATCACACGCATCTCGGTGGGTTCACCGATGATGGCGATATCCGGGACAATGCCGCGTTCGGACAGGTCGTTAACCAAATTTTGCGCCCCCAAACAGCCGGTTTCCTCATCATATGTAAAGGCAAAATGCAACGGTTGAGTCAGTTTGCTGACATCCAGCGTTTCGGCAAAAGCCAGCGACGCGGCGATGAAGCCCTTCATGTCGCAGGTACCGCGACCGTAGAGCTTTCCGTCCTGCTCGTTCATTTGAAACGGATCGGTGGTCCAGTCCTGATCGGCTACGGGAACCACGTCTGTATGGCCGGACAGCAAGATGCCGCCGGGCATGTCAGGCCCCAGCGTAGCAAAAACGTTGGCCTTGGCTCCGGTCGCGTCCCGCGTTTCTATGCACCGCGCGCCCAACGCCTCAAGCCGTTCGGTCAGATAGCGGATGATCTCAAGGTTGCTGTCGGCGGACACCGTTTCAAAAGCGATCAGGTCTGCGAGGATGTCTTTGGTTCTGAGCAGGGTCATGGTTTCACGAACAGTTTGCGGGGCCGGTTGCAGAAACACTCAGCGGGTCCGGTTTCGGTGATCAGAATGGATTCGGTGATCTCAAGGCCCCAGTCATCCATCCAGAGGCCGGGCATGAAATGAAAGGTCATGCCGGGTTCAAGAACCGTCTCGTCCTCGGGGCGCAACGATATGGTGCGCTCACCCCAGTCCGGCGGATAGCTGAGGCCCACCGGATACCCACACCGCGCGCCGCGTTCGATCCCGGCGCGTTCCAGCGGGGCGGCCAGTGCCAGTGCGATATCGCGCGCCTGATTGCCCGCGCGGGCGGCGTCGAGACCGGCCTCAAGCCCCTCGACCAAGGCGGCCTCGGCCCGTAACAAGTGGTCGGGCGGCTGGCCGAGGAAGACGGACCGGCAGAATGGGGTGTGATAGCGGCGATAGCAGCCGGACAATTCAAAGAACGTACACTCACCGGATTTGAAGGGCGCACCGTCCCATGTCAGATGTGGGGCCGACGCTTCGGGGCCAGAGGGCAGCAGGGGCACAATGGCCGCATAATCCCCCCAGTCTTCGCCGACACCCGAAACGGCATCGTGATAAATCTGTGCAACCAGTTCATTCTTGCGCACCCCAGGCTCAACCCGGTCCAGCACACCGTCGATCACATGTTCAGAGATCCGCGCGGCCTTGCGCATCAAGGCGATCTCCTCATCGGATTTTACTGCTCTCTGCCAATTCACCAGCGCGTTTGCGTCAACCAGTTCGGCCTGCGGCAACTCTGCCACCAAAGTCAGATGGGCCTTGGCAGAGTAATAATAGTTGTCCAGCTCAACGCCGATCCGGCCCGTCGCCAGCCCGATATCACGGATCAGGGCGGCAAGATCCTGCATTGGATGGCGAACCGTCGATTGCACATAGTGATCCGCGTAGCCATAGATGCAGTCATCTGCCATCCAGACCGTGCGCCGTGCGCCGTTGGCATCCTGACTGCGCCCCCACCAGATCGGGTCACGATCATGCAGGACCAGAACGCCCTGATGCACATAAAAGGACCAGCCCTCATAACCGGTCAGCCACGCCATGTTCGACGGGTCCTCGACAAACAGCGCCTCCAATCCGGCGGCGGCCATCGCGGCGCGCGTTTTTGCCAGTCGGCGATCATATTCAGTGGGGCTGAAGGCCGGGTTGGCGTGTGCCATGGGCTGCTCCTGTGAGGACCGAGTTTTGTTGACAGAACTTGACGAATCCGATCACGTCAATGGGCAACTCAGGAAAGACACTCATTTGAAAATCACATCCAACCCTCATCGCGGCGGCCCGAAGCTGATCGAAGCTGCGCCATTCCCGTCTACAGACGCCAAACGGGTGGCCGATCTGCTACAGCTCTGCCCGGCAGCCGCTGAGACGCCATTGCTGACGGTCGAAGGATTGGCCGACGTTAACGCACTGTGGGTAAAGGATGAGCGAGGCAGGATGAACCTCGGCTCATTCAAGGCATTGGGCGCGGCTTATGTCATCGCACGCCACGCGGCTGACCTGAATGCGCGCCCGGGAAAGGATACGTTGTCCGGCCGTACTTATGTCACGGCAAGTGCGGGCAATCACGGGATGAGCGTAGCTGCAGGTACCCGAATCTTCGGCGCGAAAGCGGTTGTTTACATTGCAGATACCGTCCCTGAGAGCTTTGCTGATCGGTTGCGCGCACAAAATGCGCAGGTCGTGCGGCATGGTGCCGGTTACGCAGCCAGCATGGAGGGTGCCAGCAAAGCCGCGGACGAGAACGGCTGGACATTGCTCTCGGACAGTTCTTGGGACGGGTATTTCGATCTGCCTTACATATTGATGGAAGGGTATTTGCAAATGGCTGCCGAGGCCGCACGACAATGCCCCCAAGCACCCACACATATCATGCTGCAAGCAGGCGTCGGCGGACTTGCGGGTGCTGTCGCGGCCTATGCTCGGCAGGTCTGGGGTGACGCGCCGCGGATCATCGTGGTCGAACCCGAAGCGGCTCCGGCGTTGCAAGCCAGTATCGAGGCAGGGGCCTGCGTCTTTGCTGATGGTCCCGACAGCGTTATGGGGCGGCTTGATTGCAAAGAACCTTCCCTGATCGCGTTGAACGGTTTGGCGCGCGATGCCGATGCCTTTCTCACCCTGTCCGACCAACAGGTCATCGACCATCTTGCCGCGATGGACGCCGCTGGTATCGCGACCACGGCATCTGGTGGGGCAGGGGTCGCTGCTGTCATGACCCCAGAGGTCCGCAGCGCCTTAGGCATCGGACCAGACGCTCGGGTGCTGTGTTTCCTGTCCGAGATCGCGGAATGAGGGGGTTTGACGACTCTGAGTTCCAATCACGCACGGAACGCGCGCAGAGCCTGATGGACAAGGCCGGTCTGGCAGCCTTGTTGCTGACAACGGAACCTGAACTGCGTTATTTCACCGGCTACCTGACCCGGTTCTGGGAAAGCCCGACGCGACCATGGTTTCTGATCGTGCCAGCCTCGGGCAAGCCGGTTGCGGTCATCCCGTCGATCGGGGCTGCCTTGATGGGCCAAACGTGGATTGAGGACATCCGCACCTGGAGCGCACCGGATTTAGCCGATGACGGCGTCAGCCTGCTGGCTGAGACCCTGCGGGACGTGTGTCCCGATGGGACCCTGATCGGTGTGCCGGATGGGCATGAAACTCACGTTCGAATGCCGCTGGCTGACCTCAAGCGGGTGCAGGACGGATTGGGAAATCGGCGGCTGGGCAGTGATAACGGAATATTGCGGGCCTTGCGGATGATCAAATCCCCGGCCGAAATCGAAAAGATCGAAACCGCCTGTGCCATCGCCGGGCGGGCCTTTCATCGCGTCTCTGAGATTGCGAATGAGGGCGTAACACTGGATGAGGTGTTCCGCCGGTTTCAGATGTTGTGTCTTGAAGAGGGCGCGGACTGGGTGCCCTACTTGGCCGGAGGGGCCGAGCGGGGCGGCTATACAGATGTGATTTCTCCGGCGCGCCCGATCCCGCTGCGGTCAGGGGATGTTCTGATGCTGGATACCGGCTTGGTCTGGGATGGCTATTTCTGTGATTTTGACCGGAACTGGTCAATCGGTGCGGCCTCGTCCAACGTGCGCGATGCGCATGCCGTATTAATTGAGGCCTCAGACGCAGCATTCAATATCGCCCATCCCGGCGCGACAGCCGCCGACCTTTTTCATGCGATGAACCAGGTTCTTTCCCGTCACAGCGGGGACACCGGAGCCGGACGTCTGGGGCATGGCGTGGGCATGTCGCTGACAGAGTGGCCTTCCCTGATCCCGTCCGATCATACAGTTCTTGAGCCGGGGATGGTTCTGACGCTGGAACCGGGCATTGCCGTGGCTGATAAAATATTGGTTCACGAAGAGAACATCGTCATCACCAATGATGCTCCGCGCTTTATAAGCCCTAAAGCCCCAGCGGAGTTACCCGAGATATGAGCTATTTGCCTTACACTCTGGATAAGGATGATCCCGACGCCACACCGATGGGGCTGATCGTCTTACAAACCGACGAAACCATCGAGCCGGAATTCAACACCTATTTCGCGGATCGGTCTTGCCCGATCTATGTCTCGCGCATCCCAAGCGGGGCAGAGGTGTCTAAAGACACCCTCGCGCAGATGGAAAATGCCTTGCCGATGGCGGCGGATTTGCTGCCCAAAGCCCGGCCATATCGTGTGGTTGGATACGGGTGTACGTCCGCCAGTTCCGTCATCGGATCCGAGGTTGTTGAGAGCATGGTTCAGCGGACTTGTGATGCTGCGGTGGTCACGAATCCCCTGCGTGCGGCGTCGGCTTGTGCGGCCAGTTTGGGTGTTGCGAAATTCGCATTATTGTCCCCTTATATCGAAGAAGTGAACAATCCTCTGCGCCGCGCCTTTGCTGAAAACGGAATTTCAATGGATGTTTTTGGCTCATTCGGCGAGGCCGAAGAATCGAAGGTCGTTCGAATCTCGCAACAGTCCGTTGTAGATGCAGCCATGAAGCTAGGCGCCGATTCGGCGGTTGAAGCTGTCTTCATAAGTTGCACAAATTTAAGGACTTTTGATGCAATTGCCGAAATTCAGAAGCGTCTTGGAAAGCCGGTTTTGTCCAGCAATCAAAGCCTTGCGTGGCACATGCGGGAATTAAACCGGCGCTGACGATCACGCATTCGAAATCCCATTGTGATCCATTTTTCATATTTTTAGTTGCGCGACGCGCATGGCTTGGCCTTTAATGAGGCCTACAGGTCCTTGAGATCCGGATGAACCGGGCGACCAACAGACCGCACAGGGAGCCAAGTCGGTATATGTCCAATGACGCAGCGTTCGTCGAATTTCAACGTGTGCAAAAGTCCTATGATGGCGAAATACTCGTTGTAAAAGATCTAAACCTCTCAATGCCAAAAGGTGAGTTTCTGACAATGCTGGGGCCGTCAGGGTCTGGCAAGACGACTTGCCTGATGATGCTGGCGGGGTTCGAAACCGCCACACATGGCGAAATCATGTTGGACGGGCGTCCGATCAACAACATCCCACCGCACAAGCGCGGTATCGGGATGGTGTTCCAGAATTACGCACTGTTTCCGCACATGACCGTGGCCGAGAACCTCTCATTCCCGCTGGAAGTGCGGAAGTTGGGCAAGGATGAGCGCGAAGCGAAGGTCAAGCGCGCGCTGGATATGGTTCAGATGGGCGCCTTTGG
Source organism: Ruegeria sp. (assembly GCF_965221235.1). Taxonomy (GTDB): domain Bacteria; phylum Pseudomonadota; class Alphaproteobacteria; order Rhodobacterales; family Rhodobacteraceae; genus Ruegeria. The sequence goes on along the minus strand of NZ_CBDCRS010000004.1, from coordinate 136,771 downwards.
CAGCCGTCGACCGGCACAGTTGTCGGGCGGGCAGCAGCAGAGGATCGCTCTGGCCCGTGCGCTTGTGTTTGAGCCGGAACTGGTTCTGATGGACGAACCTTTGGGCGCGCTCGATAAGCAGCTGCGCGAACATATGCAGTTTGAAATCACCCGCCTGGCGCACGAGCTGGGAATTACCACTGTTTACGTGACACACGACCAGACCGAAGCGTTGACGATGTCGGATCGCGTTGCGGTGTTCGATGATGGCCGCATTCAGCAATTGGCCCCGCCAGACCTGCTGTATGAAGAGCCCGAGAACAGTTTCGTTGCCCAGTTCATCGGTGAAAACAACACGTTGGAAGGCGTTGTTAAATCCATCGACGGTGACTCTTGCGTGGTGGCTTTGGATGATGGGTCCGAAATTGATGCGATGCCGGTCAATGTTCACAATGCGGGTGAGCGTACCAAGGTGTCGATCCGGCCTGAGCGTGTTGAGTTCAACAAAGACCGCCTGCACGCCGATGCGCATACGCTGAAGGCGACGGTCAAAGAGTTCATCTACATGGGCGACGTGTTCCGCTTCCGCCTGTCGGTTGCCGGCAATGATGATTTTATCATCAAAACCCGGAACGCACCGGACGCCGTCAAGCTACAGCCTGGCCAAGAGGTCGAGATCGGCTGGCTTGCCCACGACTGCCGAGCGCTGGACGCCTAACAGAATACCTGCGTGGTCTGCCCGAGTGCGCAGGGAAAAGGATGGCCGGGTTACCCCGTGATCCGGTCTTTGAGTCAAAAAGTAACGGGTATAACAGGGAGTTAACTATGAAAGTTACCAAAACCACTCTTTTGGCGAGTGCGGTTGCCGCTGTTGCTGGTGGCGCTATGGCCCAAGAGATGACCATCGTCTCATGGGGCGGTGCCTATTCCAAGTCGCAGTTGAAAGCTTATCACGAGCCCTATTCCGAAAAGACCGGCGTCACCATCCTGAACGATGACAGCTCGGCCGAGGCGGTTGCCAAACTGCGCGCCATGAACGAAGCGGGCAACATCACCTGGGATGTGGTCGATGTTGTTGCCGCCGACGCGATCCGTCTGTGCGATGAAGGTCTGGCGATGGAAATTGATCCTGACGTTCATCTGGCCGCTGCGCCCGATGGCACGCCTGCGTCCGAGGACTTTGGCGACTTGCTGGTCAGCGACTGCTTTATCCCGCAGATCGTCTATTCGACCACATTCGGCTATCGCACCGATCTGGTGGGTGACACGCCGCCCTCCGATGTTTGCGCGGTTTTCGATCTCGAAACCTATCCGGGCAAACGCTCGCTTGAAAAACGTCCGATCAACAACATGGAATGGGCATTGATCTGTGACGGCGTTGCAAAGGACGACGTTTATGACGTTCTAGCGACTGCGGAAGGTCAGGACCAAGCTCTGGCCAAGCTGGACACCATCAAGGATAGCGTTGTCTGGTGGTCCGCCGGTGCCGATACGCCTCAGCTGTTGGCTGACGGCGAAGTCATTATGGGTTCGACCTATAACGGCCGTCTGTTCAGCGTGATCGAAGAGCAGAAGCAGCCCGTTGCTATGCTGTGGGACGCGCAGGTGTTCGATCTGGACGGCTGGATCATTCCTGCCGGTCTGAGCGAAGAGCGTCAGCAGCGCGCGCTGGACTATATCATGTTCGCAACCGACACCCAGCGTCTGGCGGATCAGGCCAAGTGGATCTCGTACGGCCCGGCCCGTGCTTCGTCGGCTCCGCTGGTTGGTCAGCACGCCGATCTGGGCATCGACATGGCACCGCACATGCCGACCGACCCGGAAAACGCCAAGAACACGTTCCTGTATAATTACGAGTTCTGGGCTGACTATCGCGACGATATCGACGCGAAATTCCAGGCGTGGCTGGCACAATAAGCCGGTTTTGAAAGACACGGTCGGGGCCGCCATTGGCCCCGACCCACCAAAGACCAAGGGACGCAGATGACTGACGCTACTCAATCAGGTCCGATGCTGGCCGCCGACGGCACGCCGCTGAAGAAATCACTCGCGCGGTCACTACGCCGCCGCAAACTTCGGGCACTGGCTCTTGTTGCGCCCCTTCTACTGTTTGTTTTGCTGTCCTTCGTGATCCCGATCGTCTCGATGCTGTTCCGGTCGGTCGAAAACGGCATCGTGGCCGAAACGCTCCCACTGACGGTGGTTGAGCTGAAGAACTGGGATGCCCAGAGCGGAGAACTGCCAGACGAAGCTCTCTACGCAGCTTTTGCCAAGGATATGGTCGCCGCCGTTGAAGCGAAGGCCCATACCAGGCTTGGTAGCCGATTGAACTATGAACAGACGGGCATGTCATCAATGTTCCGCCAATCCGGCCGTAAGATCAAACGGTTGGACGTCGAAGCTGATGCGCCGTTCAAAGAGAAGCTGATTGATATTCACGACGGTTGGGGCGACGTAGACACGTGGCGCACCATCAAGACGCACGCTGTGCCGATCACCAATGGCTACTTCCTGAATGCCATTGATATGCAGCGCACACCCGAGGGCGCTCAGGCGCAGCCGGAAGACAAGCAAATCCTCATCAAGCTGTTTGGGCGCACATTGTTCATGTCGCTGGTGATTACGGGCTCGTGTATCCTGTTGGCCTATCCAATTTCGTATTTGCTGGCGAACTTGCCGATGCGGGTCTCGAACCTTCTGATGATCCTGGTGCTGTTGCCGTTCTGGACCTCACTTTTGGTGCGAACTTCTGCATGGAAGGTGATGTTGCAGCAGCAGGGCGTGATCAACGACACGTTGGTCTGGCTGGGGCTTGTGGCGGACGATGCGCGGCTTGTGATCATCAACAACCAAATCGGTACGATCATCGCAATGACGCATATTCTGCTGCCGTTCATGATCCTGCCGATGTACTCGGTGATGCAGACAATACCGCCATCCTACACACGCGCGGCCAAGTCGATGGGGGCAACGAACTGGACCACGTTCTGGAGGATCTACTTCCCCCAGTCCATTCCGGGTATCGGTGCGGGCTCGATCCTCGTGTTCATTCTGGCGATCGGCTACTACATCACGCCCGAAATCGTCGGCGGCACCAAGGGTGTCTTCATCTCGAACCGGATTGCCTACCACATCTCGTCCTCACTGAACTGGGGGCTTGCTGCGGCGCTGGGGACGATCCTGCTGGCGGTCGTTCTTCTTCTCTACTGGGTCTACGACAAGATCGTGGGCATCGATAACGTCAAACTGGGATAAAGATCATGGCAGCACTTACACCAATATCCCGCAAGCCGTTGTCGATGGTCCTGCCGTCGGTCGCAATCGCCGGAGGTTTCCTGGGCATGTTCGTCGGGGCCGGGCAGGGCAGTGTCCTGCTGGGCATTCTGATCGGCGCCGCCCTGATGGCCGGTCTGGCATGGCTCTACATCACCGTTCTTGACAATGAACGTGTGGCCCGCTGGATCACGATCCTCGGACTGGGCGCGGTTGGGTTTCTCTTCGCCGGGTTCTCGGGGCTGATCATCGGTCTTCTGGCCGGGTGGTTCTTTGCCTTCTTCATCTTCTGGCTTTACGAAGGGCGGTATCGGCGAAAACTATTGCCCTATATGACCGGCCAGCAGGTGTTCTGGCACTATGCCTTCCGGGTGATCTGCGGAGCGATCTTCGTCTTCCTGATCACACCGATCCTTGTGGTTTTGCCGCTGTCGTTCAACGCTCAGGACTTCTTTACCTTTACGCCCGAAATGTTGCGTCTGGACCCAGAAGGGTACTCGCTGAAACATTACCGCGACTTCTTCACCAACAATGAATGGCAGCGGAGCTTCAAGAACTCGCTGATCATTGCGCCGATTGCGACTGTCATTTCAGTGTCGTTGGGAACGCTGGCCGCCATCGGCCTAAGCCAGAGCCACGTACCGGGGCGGCGGGCCATCATGGGCATCCTGATTTCGCCCATGATCGTGCCGCTGATCATCTCGGCCACGGGTATGTTCTTTTTCTACAGCGACATCGGACGTTTCCTCGAAGGGACACTGGGCATGGACAAGAACTTTGTTGGCTACATCAAAGTTATTCTGGCTCATGCCGTTCTTGGCATTCCGTTCGTCATCATCACCGTGACGGCGACTTTGGTCGGGTTTGATCAGTCGCTGACCCGTGCAGCAGCGAATATGGGCGCAGGACCAGTGCGGACGTTCTTTAAGATTCAGATGCCACTGATCCTGCCAGGTGTGATCTCGGGTGGTCTGTTTGCCTTCATCACTTCGTTTGATGAGGTGGTGGTTGTGCTGTTCGTCGGTTCGGCCAGTCAGAAAACTCTGCCATGGCAGATGTTCACCGGCCTGCGGGAACAGATCAGCCCGACCATTCTGGCGGTTGCGACGATCCTTGTGGTGATTTCGATCGCATTGCTGACCACGGTCGAACTACTACGGCGGCGGTCGGAACGGCTGCGCGGTCTCAGCCCGGCTTGACGCGACTCAAAAGCTGATTTAGCGATTTCACTGTGCACCCCGGTCGCGATGGCGTCGTGACGAAACGCGGGGTGCATGGCTCTCGGTTCCCGAGGCCGCTTGCCCTGAACGCCGGGGCTTGTGGCCGGGCCTTGCCTGTCCGGCATTGAGGAGAGACCAAATGTTTGACCTGAACAATCGCCCAGAGTTCTTCACCAGCCACAATGGCGACAAAGCGCCTTTGCCCTTCAGCAAGGCCGAATACGACCGGCGTCTGGCCAGCCTGCGTGCGACAATGGCTGCCCGCGATATCCCGGCGGTCCTGCTGACGTCGATGCACAACATCGCCTATTTCTCGGGTTTTCTGTATTGCGCCTTTGGTCGTCCGTATGGCTGCGTTGTGACGCAGGATGCTTGCACCACTGTGTCGGCGAATATCGACGGAGGTCAGCCATGGCGCCGCTCGGTTGAAGAGAACGTCATCTACACCGACTGGCAGCGGAACAACTTTTGGCGTGCGGTTGCCAAGTTGATTGGTTCGGCCCGTCGGGTTGGCATTGAAGGCGATCACCTGACGCTTGCGATGCGAGACACTGCGCTGGACATGCTGGGCAGGCCCGAACTTGTGGATATCGCTCCCGATACGATGGCCGCGCGGATGGTCAAATCTGCGGAAGAGATCGAGCTTATCAAGGCCGGCGCACGAACAGCTGACGTAGGCGGTGCAGCCATTCACGCCGCCATCAGCGAAGGCGCGACAGAGATCGAAATCGCCATGGCCGGGCGCGATGCGATGGAAGCTGAGATTGCGCGGGCCTATCCGGATGCCGAATATCGTGACACTTGGGTCTGGTTCCAGTCGGGCCTGAACACCGACGGCGCACATAATCCGGTCACCAAGCGAGCACTGCAAAAGGGCGATATTCTGTCGCTGAACACGTTCCCGATGATCTCGGGCTACTACACCGCGCTGGAACGGACCCTTTTCCTTGGTGAACCAGACGCCGATAGCCTGCGCATCTGGAAGGCCAACGTCGCCGCGCATGAGCTGGGTCTGAGCCTGATCAAACCCGGTGCAACATGCTCGGGCATCTGTGAAGAGATCAACCGTTTCTTCGCCGATGAGGGCCTGCTGCAATATCGCTCATTCGGTTATGGCCATTCTTTCGGCATTCTCAGCCACTATTACGGTCGTGAGGCCGGCTTGGAGCTGCGTGAAGACATCGACACAGTGTTGGAGCCCGGCATGGTCGTGTCCATCGAGCCAATGGTCTGGATTCCCGAAGGCCAGCCCGGCGCGGGTGGCTATCGTGAGCATGACATTCTGGTTGTCGAAGAAACCGGTGCTGAGAACATCACCGGTTTCCCCTATGGTCCGGAACACAACACGATCAGTGCCTGATCGAATTGGCAGGAAGGGCGCTCAGCCCTTCTTGCCTCTTTCATGGAAGATGAAGCCGATAAAGTTCAGAAGTAGTTGTGCCGCCAGGATCTGAGTGCTTTCAGTGGGGTCATAATTCGGGGCGACCTCGACCAGATCAATGCCGACCACATCACCGCGCTTGGACAAACCCTGAAGGATTTCCAGCACGTCGTAATACTGAAATCCCCCATGGCTTGGGGTGCCTGTCCCGGATGCGATCGAAGGGCAGAAGGCATCAATATCAATGGTCACATAGTACCGCGCGCCTTCAGGAATGCGGGCCAAAACGCCATCAGTTCCGAGTTTCCGCACTTGCCGCACCGACAGGATATCTGAACCGCGGGTGCGGGCATCGTCGTAGCCCTCTTTCGCGGTCGAGGACACGTTGCGGATACCCAGTTGGGTCATCCCCGAGACGTAGGATTTTTCTATCGCCCGACGCATCGGGTTGCCATGTCCGGCGGTCACACCGTGCCGTTCGTCAACAAAGTCCAGATGGGCATCGATCTGAACCACATGGACCGGTCCGTTCTGAGCACAATCATTTTCGAACGCATTAATGCAGGGGATGTTGACCGAGTGGTCGCCGCCAATTGTGACGGGCAGGGCGCCAGCCTCCAGTATCTTTTCTACGCCAAGCTGAATGTTGGCGTGACTTTCCTCGGTCTTGGTATGGATGATGTCGGCGTCACCGATATCAACCATCCGAACCGATGAATCCAGATAGGTCGCGTCATCCTCGTGATCATAGGCTCCGGCGTGACCGAAGCTGAACAGGGTCGACGCTTCGCGCACCGCGCGGGGACCGAACCGCGCGCCGGACCGCCATTGTGTGCCGAAATCAAAGGGCGCACCCATGACCGCAACATCCGCGTCAATCTGGTCCCAATCTTCGACGTAAGGTGACTTCCCGAAGGTCGAGATGCCGACGAAAGGCAGATTCAACCGCCCGCTTGAATACCCGTGAGATGACATGATGAAGGTTCCGTTTCTTATTGGTTCAAAGCAGCTTAAGCGGGATGCGCAGGTCTGTATACATAGTGCTGCGTTCAACTCTGCGTATGGCGTCCCAAAGGTGCAAGTCCGGTTTCACGCTGCTCAGAGATGGCTGGCCGTGGCCCCGGAAACAGGTTCCCCCGCATCAGCGTTAACAAAACTGTCAATTTGATATAATCTGTCCGTATTGTGTGTGGTTAATGCTTGGGTGTTTGGTGTGGGGCAGACAATTTACGAAAGATATGGTGGGTTCAAAACGATCAGCCGGATCGTGATGACCTTTTACGAAATGGCCTTGGACTCTGATCAGATAGGCGGGCATTTCGAAGACATAGATATGCCGCGTCTGATCGACCATCAGACCAAGTTCGTTTCCTCTCTGGTTGGCGGCCCGGCGTCGTTCAGTGACGAGCGGATCGAAGCGGTGCATCGGCACCTGAATATCTCGCACGCGGATTTTGATGAGATGGCCGATCTCTTTAGCGAGGCCCTGGCGATTCATGGTATGGAGGACGGCCATATCAAGATCGCGCTGGATGCCATTGAATCCAAACGCTCAATCATCGTTGCGCGAGATGCTGCATGAGTATTTCGGCGATAAATGAACAACTTCTTAGGGCTATCGGAGTTGGTGTTGCGGTCGTGCGCGCTTCGGACCTGAGCTTCGTGTTCCACAACGGACCGTTTGCGGAATGGTTCGGTACTCCGACCGAAGGGCAGACGTTGCTGGATGTGTTTCCGAACCTGGACCTGCGTGAGCTTGAGGACGTGAAACAGTCCGGTCTGCGCTATTCGGTCGAGCTTCAGATCAAACCAAAGCGCAGGACACTAATTTTTGCGATGGCGATATCGCTGGCCAATGGTCTGTCCGAGCAGGTCTTGGTCATCGAATGCCAGAATATCACCCGAATCCGAGAGCTGGAGAGCATGATCGACAGCTACTCGACCATGGTAGAGCGTAACACGCGCGAGTTGGAGCGCGAAAAAGAGCGGGTCGAGCGTCTGTTGCTGAACCTCATGCCGCGCGCGGTCTACGAAGAGTTCAAGACATTTGGTGTCGTCACTCCGCAGCTGTACGATCAGGTTTCGGTGGTCATGCTGGACTTCGTGGGGTTCACGGACTTTGCCGCCAAAACGGACCCGACAGTAACGCTGAGCGAGTTGAATGACATTTTCACAGCCTTTGACCGGATCGTCGAACAGTTCGGGTGTGAGCGGATCAAAACCATCGGGGATGCCTATCTTGCGGTGTCCGGGATGCCTGACGCAACACCGGATCATGCAACAGCCGTCGCCCACTGCGCCGTTCGGTTCCTGCGCTATCTTGAGCGTAGAAATGAAAGCCATCCGCATAAATGGCAGGCGCGTATCGGTCTTGGTATGGGGCCTGCTGTTGGGTCGGTCGTGGGCATCCAGAAATATGTTTATGACGTATTCGGGCCTGCGGTAAACCTTGCGTCAAGGCTGCAAGTCTTTGCAAACCCAATGAATATTGTCGCGCCCGAAGAGATGAAATACGCGCTGATCGACGAGTTTCAGGTCTCGGACCTTGGTCGCGTCGATGTAAAAGGCATGGGTGAGATGGACTTGATCAACGTCACCTCAAGCCTGCGCGCACCCCAGTCCCGGCCGGTGTTCTAGGGGTCAGTCATCCTGCGGCACCAGCCCCAGACCGCGCAGGTAAATACCGATACCGGTTTCCAGCAGGTCTTCGGGCGGGAAGGGAGAACTTGCGCCCGTATTGCGGGCAAACAGTTCGACCACCCCGTGGCTCATGGCCCAGATATGGGCGCTGAACATTGATGCAGGCGGACGTTTTTCTGGCGGGATATGCTGCGACAAATCGGCGGCAGCCTTTTCAAGCACTGCTTTGGCGCGGTTTGCCGCCAATGAAAGTTCTGGGGTCCGGTTAATCGAAATCCCGCTTTCAAACATGGCGATGTAGTGACCGGGATGTTTACGCGCAAAGGCCAGATATGCGCGGCCCGTTGCCTCAAACGCGGCCAGAGCCGAAGGCTGGCCCTTGTCATAGGCGTATTGCATCAGGTCGGCGAACATCTCGAACCCCTGACGGGCGGCCTCGGCGATCAGATCCTCGCGACCCTGAAAATGCCTATAGACAGCCGCGGGGGTCACACCCGCGGTTTTCGCGGCTTCTGACAGGGTGAATCCGGTCGGGCCTTTCTCTTCGATCAGAGACAGGGCAGCCTCGATCAGAGCCTGTTTCAGGTTCCCGTGGTGATACCCGCGTTTTGTCATTCCTGCTTCAGTTGCCTTTGTTGTTTAAATCTTGGACGTCATGACATAATTCGCGACGAAGGTTTCGTCCACAACCTGTCAGGAGTCCCAGATCTCTGGTCCGCCACATATTTGGGGATCGTTCGAGCCGATGGCGTCCTCATCCTTTTCATCATAGTCCAGCGCGTGCAGAACCGTGCGAATGGCCGCCAGCCGCGCGCGTTTCTTGTCATCCGACCGCACAATGGTCCAGGGGCTGTGTTCGGAATGTGTGCGCGTCAGAGTTTCCGAGATCGACTCGCTGTATTCATCCCATTTGTTCAGGCCTGCCACGTCAATCGGGCTGAGCTTCCATTGTTTCAATGGGTCAGTCTCACGCGCCAGAAAACGGTTCAACTGTTCGGCCCGCCCAACGTTCAGCCAGAACTTGAAAAGCTTGATCCCGTCATTCACCAGGCCGGTCTCAAGCGGAAGAACCTGACGGAAAAACCGCTCGCGTTCCTCAGAGGTGCAAAAGCCAAAGACGTTTTCAACAACGCCGCGATTGTACCAGCTGCGGTCAAAAAAGACGATTTCACCAGCTGCTGGCAGGTGGGTGATATAGCGTTGGAAATACCATTGGCTGCGTTCTGTGTCCGACGGTTTGCTAAGCGCTACGTTGCGGGCGCCCCGGGGGTTTAGGTTTTCCCGGAACCGCTTGATTGTCCCGCCTTTTCCGGCTGCGTCCCGACCCTCGAAAATCAAAGCTACGCGCTGATCGGTTTCCTTGATCCATGACTGCATCTTGACCAGTTCGATCTGCAGCAGCTCCATTTCCTTTTCATAATCCTTACGCTTCATGCGTTCGTCGTAAGGGTAGGTCGGGTTCAGAATATCGTCCTTTTCAGACTTCTCGATGGCTGAGCGTACCTCTTTCGGGGCGTCTTTCTTGAAATAGGTTTCGATCGCGCCTTTTTCGGACCGGGCCATGATCACCTCGCCATAAAATCCATATCCTACTATGGATTAGCGACAGGCTTAACGCAAACCCGCGCGTTGTGCGGCGCGGTCGATTGCGGCGGCAACTTCGGGTGCAGCGACGACCTGTGGCATATGGCCGATTCCCGGCAATTCGATCAACTTCGCACCGGGTATCTGTTCGATCAGCCGATGCGAGTGCCATCCAAGCCCCACTGTGTCATCCGCCGTGCCGTGGACGATTTCAGTCGGGACGTCGATGTCCTTGTATTTGGGCTGAAGGGCGCGGACCTCTTCAAGCAAGTTGGCGCGTTGTTTGGCATTTGCGTGCATCGAGCTGCGTCGAATACTCAGCCCTGGGCCGAAATGTTCGGCATAGCCTTCGGGGGCCGTTTGCGGCGCAAAGACACGATCCAGCGCTTTTTCCACGTACCAACCCGGCACAAACGCGGTGATCAGGGGCAGGGCCGTGGCATTGCCTATGGGCGTCGCGGCCATGCTGTTGAACTGATCCAAAGGCGTTTCCCATGGAATTGCGGCAGGCGCGATCAGGACGAGGCCCGAGATGTTATCGGGGCGGGTGACAGCCCAAGCCAGCGACACAGACCCGCCATAGCTTTGGCCGGCAACAATTGGTTTTTCTGCCCCCAGCTTAGCGGCGGCTTTTTGCAGGATTTCCGCTTGCTGTTCAATGGTTTCTCCGTCCGGGTTGAAGCTATCGCTATAGCCCAGTCCGGGTCGGTCAAAGACGATGACGCGGTAGTTTTTGGCCAGTATCGGCGCCAGCGCAAAAGTCATATCCCGCGTGTTGCCGCTGGACCCGTGGATCAGAACGACGTCCGGGCCTTCACCCATCACTACGGCGTGAACCGCAATGCCATCGACATCGACAAACTGACCTTCCGGGGGAAAGTCGACCTCGGTTCGGGACTCGTTCCTTGAAGCGCGCCATAGCGAAACGGCCCAGAGCATGACCAGTAGGGTCAGTACTATGATGCCGACGCGCATCATCGGATCAGGCCCTCAGATCGGTTCTGTCGACACCGATGCGATTGATGTCATAGGGGGTGGTGCCGTAAATCTCGCTGATCCAGTTCCCATAGAGCAGATGCGCATGGCTGCGCCACCGGTTCTGGGGTGTTTGGCTGGGATCATCGTCCGGGTAATAGTTCATCGGAACGTTGATCGGCGTCCCATTTGCGATGTCACGGTCGTATTCCTGTTTCAGTGTATCGCTGTCATACTCGAAATGGTTGAAGATATAGAGCGCCCGATGCGCCGGGTCCTCAACCAGGCAAGGCCCGGAGTCATCACTGCCCAGCAATGTCACCAACCCCTCCGCCGCGTCGATCTCATCCTGCTTCATTTCGGTCCAACGGCTGACCGGTATGACGCAATCGTCTGAAAATCCGCGCAGGAACGGCGAGGCTGGATCAAGGTTTGTGTGACGGAAACAGCCAAAAGCCTTGGCATCCAGCATGTGCTTTTTGACACCGTGGAAGTGATTGATCATCGCCATCCCGCCCCAGCACACACCAAAGGTGGAATGCACATTGGTCTGGGTCCACGCGAATACCTCGCGCAGCTCTTCCCAATATGTAACGGCATCAAAGTCCAGATGTTCGATCGGAGCACCGGTGATGATCAGACCGTCGAATTTTTCGTCCTTCACCTCCTGAAAAGGGCGGTAGAACTCGGCCATATGCTCGGCTGCGGTGTTCTTGGTGCGATGCTCGGTCATGCGGATCAGCGACAAGTCGATCTGCAACGGCGTCGCCCCGATCAGACGTGCGAACTGGTTTTCGGTCTGAATCTTCTTGGGCATCAGATTCAGCAACCCTATCCGCAGGGGACGAATGTCCTGACGCATTGCCTGATCCTCGGCCATGACCATGACGCCCTCTTTCGCGAGAACGTCAAATGCGGGCAGGTCGGAGGGAATCTTGATCGGCATCAGGTGCAAAAGCCTTTGGAGTTACAGTGTAGAGGCGGTAATTAAGCGCGGAATCATCGGGTCTCAAGGGTGCGTTCGATCAACTCATCGAAATCACCGGCATCGCGGACCTTGTGCATGTCGTCGGCGGTGACAGTTACGCCCCAATTCTCAGCCATCGCCTGATAGCGCGGCTGCCGGTGGGCCAGAGCCTGCGCATACGTCCAGCGGATGAACGCGTTGGGGTCCACGTCCTCGGCCCGGCAATCGTGCTGGGCCAGGTAATCGTCCCACACTCGGGTCAGGAATTCGGGTTGATAGGACATCGGTTTTGGCGCCTTGTCAAAGCGGCGGATCAGTTCTGCGGTGTGATCCTCATCGCCCTGAATCCAGATCATCAAAGTCTGACGCGCCAGCTCGGACAGAACGTAGTCGGTTGGATCATTCGGATCTACCCATTCACAGATTGAACCGCCCGTATCGCAGATGAAATGCGGGTACTGGTACAGCCGTTGCGCGCGGTCGATGAAGTATTCCGTATCCAACAAGGCATGAATTTCGGCTTGTTTGAACTGTTCCTGCCGACGTCGGTATTCCGTCAAATCCAACCCGCCCAAGGCAGGGTTGCCGGGTTTGCCCAGATAGGTGGAGACCGGAGTCAGGTTCTCGAACGAGATATTCGAGCCGATAAAGATCGAATCCGTCAGCAAAAGCTCGCGCAGAAATGGCACCTTCATCGCCTCGGCCTTGGCGTTGTCGGTGATGTATTCACCCATGTAGCGCGTGCCGATGCGGTAATCTATCGAGTAGTGGAACCAGTCGCCGGAATCGCGCAGGACGTTCGACACATAGGTCTTGCCCAGACCTGACATGCCGAAGAACAGCACCTTTTTTCGCGCCGCTTCGCGCCAGTCTTTTGCCGAGCCGTAGATCATCGTCCGCTATCCCTTTTTCCGACCTAGCTAAAACGGGCGGCGGGCGGCGTCAATCACGTGGGCCAGACCGGTTGAGGATCAAAAGCCCGAAGGCAAGGATTGCAAAGCCTATATAGGCGTGCGGGGGCAGGGCTTCGTCCCTCATTACTGTGCCCAGGACAATAGCGACCGGAGGGATGATCAGCGTGACCAGCATCAGGTTGCCAGCTCCGGCCATCGCCAGAATTCGGTAATAGAGCAGATAGGCGCCGGCCGTTGCAGCCAAAGCGTAAAAAGCGATTGCGGCCCAGGTGATTGGCGGCAGCACAAGGGTTGGAATGCCGTCGACCATCAGGGTGATCGGCAGGATCAAAACGGTTGATCCGGTTAGCATCCCGGCTGCCGCAACAACAGGAGAAAGTTGGGACAGCGTGACACGCGCCCAAGCCCCTGCCAGTGCGTATGAGATTGTACCGGCAATGATGGCGAGTTGAGCCATGCTTTGCAGGTCAAAGCTGGTGAAATTGCGCAGCCCAATAGCAGTTGCAACGCCAAGAAAACCCAACCCAACCCCAATCGCGCGGGCGCGGGTCAGGCGTTCGTCGCTAAAGAATATAGCCGCCGTGATAACTCCGAAAATGGCGGTCATCGCATTCAGGATCGAGGTTAGCCCAGTTTCGATATAGAGCTGCCCCCAGGCCATAAGCGTAAAGGGAATGGCGTTGTTCAGAAGCCCCATGACCAGAAACGCCAGCCAGATACGCGGGTCGCGCGGGACCTCCAGCCTTTGAAAGCGCACGACAAGCCACAGCACAAGCATCGCCCAGAATACCCGGTGCAGCACCGAAGTCATTACGGGGATTGTGTCCAGCGCGATACGGATCGACACAAAAGATGCGCCCCAGATCAGACCGAGAAGAAGAAGCTCGGCCCATGCGCGCGATGAAAGGTGTTTTTGATCAGCCATATCTGGTTTTCGCATTGCTTGCTGGCCGGTTCGACCCGGAACTTGCGAAAAGAAAAAACCCCGCCGAAGTGGCGGGGTTTGTTTTTTGGCAATGCGCTCGGATTAGTCCAGCGCGTAAGTGACCTGAAACCCGACGCTCCAGGCGCTGTTGCCCGAGAACTGAGCGCCTTGGTTGGTCGTGGCATCACCAATATCTGTGTATTGGACGCCTCCAGAAATCTGCGCCTTTTCGATGGAGTATGTTCCACCGAGGCCGACGCTCCAAAACCCGTCTGTTGGTCCGAGATCCGAAACGGTCGATCCTGTTGAGGTTTCGTATCCAACTGTAATCGCACCCGCGAATTCTTCGGTGAACTGATAACCCAAGCCCAGCGAGTAGGTGAAGGTGTCGTCGTCGTAGTCCAGCAGATTGTCGTTGGTGATCCCAACATAAAGCGGCGGCGCGTAAACGGATTGCGGCCAATCCACCCACCGCACCGAACCAAACAACAGCGTCTTTGGGGCAACGCCGGTCTGGAAGTCGAGGTTGACAGACTGCGGCGTAACGACCTCGGTGTCTGTATCAACAACAACCAATCCAGCGGGAATGGGGGGGACCTGGTTCGCAGACTCGGTTTGCGAAATGCTGTGAGTGACTTTTGAGTTGTAGGTCAGTGATACGCGGGCGGCAATTTCGGGTTTTTCCCATGCAACACCGATCACGTAGCCATAATCAATATCCGCGTCGATATCTGTCTGATAGCCAGCAGCGGCCGGGACCGTTACATCGCCGGTCAGGCGCTGGACCCGAAGACCACCAATTGCACTGAAACCGTTATTGATTTTGTAACGCAACAGGGCAGTGATCGCATCTGTTCGTGCCGATGCTTCAAGCACCCCGCTGCGTCCGCCAACCGGTGAAGTCGGGTTGACCGACAGCGGGTAGTTCGCGCCGTATTCGACATCAGCGCCAAACGGCTGATCATACATAATTGCGAAATCCAGCTGATCGGTCAGCGCTCTTTTATATCCGAGATGCGGAGTGAAAAAGCTGTTGGCAACGTTTCCAGAGTCCACTCCGCCCAAAGTTCCGCTTACATCCGGGTTGGTGTAGCCCAGACGAAACTGCACAACTGATCCTTCCTCAAAGATCAGGTTGATGCCCTGGCCGCTTCGGTCAAGGCCGCCTGCATAAGCTCCTGTCGCTCCGACGCAAAGGGCGCACGCCTGCAATAGCGCTTTTTTCATTGTGTCCTCCCTAAAGGTGTCCTGCATAGTCAGACCGACATTCTGAGTGATGAAGACCGATCTGTTTTGTGGTGCTCGATACTTTCTTGAGGCTTATCTTACCGTCAAGCAGTGACGGTGCGTTATTCTTGGCGAGTGTGATGCGAAACTGTTGCCAAACTGTTACGATTCTCGGCGTGAACATTCAGAAAGATACCTGAAAAGATCACAAGGGCCCCAAGTAGCGTCCAGTGGTCCACTGGTTCGTGGTAAAGGATCATGCCAACCACAGCGATTGTGGGCAGTCGGGCAAAGTCGAACGGCACCACCACCGTTGCCGGAGCAATCGCCAGTGCGTTCGTGATGCAATAGTGGGCCAGCAGTCCCGCCAGACCGACCAATAACAGGAACGGAACCGTGTTGGCGGTTGGCAGGGTGATCTGGCCGTCTAATCCAGAGGCGAGAAAGCCGAGAATGGCCTGTATGACGGTCAGCCAGAACATGATGCACCCGATCGTGGCGACCCGCGTCAGCTTTTTCGTGAAAATCGTAGTCAATGCAAAGAATACGGCGGTCAGCGCCGCACTCAGGACGCCGACGCTCATGGGGACGGCGCCGGGCCGGGCGACGATCAGAATTCCGGCGAATCCGATCAGGGCGGAAATGATGCGAATGGACGTCAAACGCTCGCCCAGTAGCAGCGGAGACAGCAGGATCACCCAGATGGGTTGGGTGAACTCAAGCGCAAAAACCTGCGCCAATGGGACGACCGTTACAGCGTAAAACCACAGATTTTGCCCGATGAAGTGAACGAAGTTCCGCGATACGTGCAAGTCCAGTCTTTTGGCAGAGACCTGATGCCACTTGCCCGTGAGCGTCAGAACCAGGGCAACCACGCAAACACCGACAAGACTGCGGTAGAACATGATTTCAAACGTATCATGTGTGGCGCTCAGCTCGCGTCCGGCCACGGCCATCGAGGAAAACGACGCGATTGCCCCGGTCATCCAAAGCGCGGCTTTGCCGATTTGTGGTTTGCTGCTTTGCATGATCCTGCCTTCGCGAATCGTGAACTTCCCATACGAAACCTATGGGTTTCTGGCAGGACATGAACAAAAAAGCCGGGACAGTGCCCGGCTTTTCTTTATTCCCACTCGATTGTTCCCGGGGGTTTCGAGGTTATGTCGTAGGTGCATCTGTTGATGCCCTTCACCTCGTTGATGATCCGCGTGGCGGTTTCACCGAGGAACTCGTGGCTGAACGGGTAGTAATCGGCGGTCATGCCATCCACCGATGTCACGGCACGCAGCGCGCAGGCATAGTCATAGGTGCGACCATCACCCATCACGCCGACCGTGCGAACAGGAAGGATTGCGACAAAGGCCTGCCAGATATCGTCGTAAAGGCCGTGCTTGCGAATCTGGTCGATATAGATCGCGTCCGCTTCACGCAGGATCTCCAACTTTTCGCGGGTGATCTCGCCGGGGCAGCGGATCGCCAGACCCGGTCCGGGGAAGGGGTGGCGGCCAATGAAGCTGGCGGGCAGGCCAAGTTCGCGGCCCAATGCGCGGACCTCGTCCTTGAACAGTTCGCGCAAGGGTTCGACCAGTTTCAGGCCCATTTTCTCGGGCAGGCCACCGACATTGTGGTGCGACTTGATGGTGACGGATGGGCCGCCAGAGAAGGAAACCGACTCGATCACATCGGGGTAGAGCGTGCCTTGGGCAAGGAACTCGGCCCCTTCAATGGTGTCGGCATGTTTCTGGAACACGTCGATGAACAGCTTGCCAATGATCTTGCGCTTGGTCTCGGGGTCGGACTGGCCATCCAACTCGCCCAAGAACAGGTCGCTTTCATCAGCATGGATCAACTGAATATTATAGTTGTCGCGGAACATGCCGACGACTTCTTCGGCCTCGTTCTTGCGCAACAGGCCATGATCGACGAACACACAGGTCAGCTGATCGCCGATGGCCTCATGGATCAGGATCGCGGCGACCGAGCTGTCGACGCCGCCAGACAGGCCGCAGATGACCTTTTTGTCACCAACCTGCTCGCGGATCTTTTCGATCATCTGCTCGCGATAGGCACCCATGGTCCAGTCACCGCTGAACCCGGCCAGTTTGACGAAGTTCTCGTACAGCTTTGCGCCCTTGGGGGTGTGGTGCACCTCAGGGTGGAACTGAACCGCATAGAAGTGACGATTGGTATCTGCGGTGATCGCATAGGGCGCATTCGGCGAGGTGCCATAAACCTCAAAACCCGGAGCGATTTCACTGACATGGTCGCCGTGGCTCATCCAGACCTGCTCATCGCCGTCCGCGAACCAATCCGCCAGAATGTCCAGCTGCCCTTTCGGAGTGACAAAGGCGCGACCGAACTCGGCGGTGCCGTGGCCGCTTTCGACTTTGCCGCCCAGTTGTTGCATCATAACTTGCTGGCCATAGCAGATGCCCAGAATAGGCACGCCATAGTCGAAAATCTCTTGCGGGGCGCGGGGCGACCCCTCGCGCGTCACGCTGTCCGGCCCGCCCGAGAAGATCACAGCCTTGGGCGCCATTTCGCGCACAAAGTCCATCGTCACTTTCTGGTAAGGGTGGATTTCGCAATAGACATTCAACTCGCGCAGGCGGCGTGCGATCAGCTGCGTCACCTGGCTGCCGAAGTCGATGATCAGAAGGCGGTCATGGGATGTCTGGCTCATGAGTGGCTCTTAGGTCGCGCGGCGGCTATGTGCAAGCGTTATGACAGGCTTTTCGGCCAAAGGCAGAGAGAGGAGGGATCAATGACTGCAATTCGGTTTGCCAATGCGGTTCCGGCAGATGCACGGGCGATCAAGGACTGCATCGCGGCTGCCTATTCAAAAGTGCGCGAATCTATCGACGATCTTCCGGACGTTACGGCAGGCATTCCGCAAGAGATTGCCGAAAATCAGGTGGTTCTGGCATGGACTGGGGCCGATCTTGGCGGGGTGATCATCTATGCTCAATCCAACGGGGCTATGAAAGTTATCAACCTTGCTGTCTCGCCCAAAGCGCAGGGGCAGGGCATTGCGGGGAAATTGCTGAAACGGGCTGAGGATGCTGCCCGCCAGGCTGAATGCACACATATGGAATTAAGGACGCATCGCCAAATGCAAGACACACGCGCGATTTATGCTCATCTGGGATGGCGCGAAACTGAGGTTGCCGGGAATTCGGTTGCCATGATCAAGGAACTATAGTCTTGCGCCTAGCCCATGGACTCGGATTTTTCGCTTCCACGGTGCGATGCGCGTCGTCCGTCCATCCGATAACTCCAAATCGCAATCAGTGACCAGCAGAGAATATAGAGAACGCCGGTGACAATCAGTACCTCGCCGGGGATGGGGCCAACATCAGCGCGGTCAATGGCTTGTTTGAAATCTTCAACCGGCGAAGGGTGAACCGAGAGTTTGACACCGAATGCGAGGCTCTGGATCAGCAATATCCATAGATAGTTCCTGCGGATTCGGCGGCCAATCGCGATCATCAGGCTAACGTGATAGCGCGGGCGCAGATAATCCTCGGCCAGAACCTTTTGCCAGTTCTCCTCCATGTGAAGGTCACCGTCATAGAGGAGAGGGGCGTAGAAATGCGTCTCTAACCATCTGGCCCGCGCACGCCAAACGTTGAAATAGCGATACCGGCGGGCTTCGAGCATCAGAAACAGGATGATCAGAACACCGACAAGAACAAGCGGCAGGGGCGATGCGTCCGGCGAGGAAAACGAGATCGACAATGCGACCCCAAGGGTAACGACGGCCCAATTTGTTGTCGTGTCCAGCCGCGTGCGCCAGATGGTGCTGCGGTACACCTCACCGCGATACAGATGAGCCACAGCACCAATTTCGGCGGCATCAAGTGTCTTGCGCTCGACCGCCGGAACAGGCGTCTTTTGCGATTTTGGTTCCATAGCCCCATAATGAAGGTCACAAAAAAAGCGGTCAAAGCAATTTCGAATTGATGCTCATGTCGCTTTTACACCTAGAGCGCCGTAATCCACGTCTGGTGTGATCCGCGGTTCCGATAACACAAATTGCAACGTGAACATGACTAACGGGATATTCTCATGGCAGAGGCAAACACCCGACGCAGAGCCAGAGGCGGTGGCGGTGCCGCCCGCCGGGCCGAGCGCACGGCAGTTCGTATCGAAACAGCAAAGTACATCGAACGGAACATTCCGAACTTCGAGGTTCTGAACGAAGAAGCGCTGGAGATCATCGAGACCAACGCTGAAACCGTTCTGGCTGAGGTCGGCGTCAACTTTATTGACAATCCCGGCGCGTTGCAGCGCTGGAAAGATGCCGGTGCCGATGTGGATGGCGAGCGTGTGCGCATTCCGCGTGGGTTGGCGCGCGAACTGATCAAGACCGCGCCCAGCGAGTTTACCCAACACGCCCGCAACCCCGAGAAGTCGGTGGTTATTGGTGGCCGCAACCTCGTGTTGGCCCCGGTTTATGGCCCCCCGTTTGTGCGTGATGCGCAAGGTGGGCGTCGCTATGCGACCATGGACGATTTCAATAAGTTCGTGAAACTGGCCTATATGTCCAAGTGGCTGCACCATTCGGGCGGGACCGTGTGTGAGCCGACCGATGTGCCGGTTAACAAGCGTCACCTGGATATGCTGATGGCGCATATGACCCTGTCCGACAAACCGTTCATGGGCTCGGTCACAGATCCCAGCCGGGCGCAGGACTCGATTGAGATGTGCGAGATTCTGTTCGGCAAGGACTTCGTGCAGAACAACACCGTCATGACCTCGCTAACCAATATTAACTCGCCGATGACTTTCGACGACGTGATGATGGGCTCGCTTGAGGTTTACGCCAAGAACAATCAGGCCTGCATCATCTCGCCCTTTATCGTCGGCGGTGCGATGGCACCGGTGTCGGTTGCGGGAACGTTGACGCAGGTTCTGGCCGAAGTTCTGGCAGGGGTCGCCTATAGCCAGATCATCCGTCCGGGTGCGCCTGCGATCTTTGGTGCCTTTGTGTCTTCGATCGACATGAACTCGGGCGCGCCTACCTTTGGTACGCCGGAGGCGTCCTTGGTCACCTATGGTGCTGGACAGCTGGCCCGTCGTCTGAACCTGCCGTATCGCTCGGCGGGCTCGTTC
This sequence comes from Ruegeria sp., assembly GCF_965221235.1. GTDB lineage: Bacteria > Pseudomonadota > Alphaproteobacteria > Rhodobacterales > Rhodobacteraceae > Ruegeria. The sequence continues at coordinate 116,571 of NZ_CBDCRS010000004.1, read as the reverse complement.
TGTGGCTCAAAACTGCCTGACGCGCAGGCGGCATATGAGACTGCGAACTCGCTGAATATGGGTCTGATGTCTGGCGTGAACTTCATGCTGCACTCGTGCGGCTGGCTCGAAGGAGGCCTGGTGGCTGACTTTGAAAAGTTTGTCATGGATGCCGACCAATTGGGTGCTTTGCACGGGCTGGCCAAAGGTGTTGCCTATGATGAAAACGCCCAAGCCATGGATGCCATCCGCGAAGTGGGGCCGGGCGGTCACTATCTGGGTTGCGCGCACACGCAGGCCAACTTCAAGGAAGCATTCTGGAAGTCAGACCTGCTGGACTACAAACCCTATGAAACCTGGGAAGACGAGGGCGCGCGCGATACGCAGCAACTGGCCTCGTCGCGGGTCGAGTATCTGCTGGCCAACTACCAGCAGCCGCAACTCGACCCGGGTATCCATGCCGCGTTGAACGAATACGTGGCGAATAAGAAGGCGTCCATGCCGGATGCCTTTGCCTGATCATTGATACTGCGCGGCGCGGCTGGCCTGAAACAGCTGCGCCTCGCCCAGCAGGGCAATCAGCAGGTCCAGATGCCGGACCAGCGAATAGGCCGCGTCCTCTTCCAGCCGCTGCGCGTTAATCTCTCGTTCCATTTCCATCAACCGCACCAGCGCCGAGCCGGTGCCGGGCAATGTGCCATAACCCAGGATACGTTGCAGATGCCGGTCCCGGTCATAGTCCTGCGCCCCGTGCTTTGCAGCCCGTGCCAACAGACGAGGGCGGCGGAGGGTGGTAATCATGGTCATCAGGTCCTGCATTCCTGGGGTCCTTTGCTCGATTGAAACTCCGTGAATTTCTCGCACAACCTAAGCGGGTGTTGCCTTGAATGGGATCGCGCCGAACTCTGACTTCATGAGTGTTTATGATTTTGAATCAAATCTGCTTCTTGTCCTCGCGGATTAACGAACGAGTAACGAAAGCACCTCTAGTTAGAATTGGTTAACGAATTTGTCGGGGGCGATAGGAAACAGATTGTTGTGTCAACAAGGGCAAGTAAATATGGAAAACAACATGGCTTTCACCATTCCGGCTTGGGTACCTGAGGGGGCGCAGCGATACCTTGCCCACACCGAAACCGGCCAGTCGATCCGCGACATCGCGCGATCAGCGGGGTGCCATGCTTCGACCATACTCAGACAGATCAGGCGTATCGAAATGCGCCGCGACGATCCTTTGGTGGATGCGGCGCTGCAATCGCTGGCCGAAACGCATTTTGGCGATCCGGTTGCCGAGGCGGCCAATTCGTTTGGGGCCGCACAAGAAGACAGCGCCGCAGCGCAGGAGGAGGAGTTCCAGCGCGAGGCTTTGCGGATTCTGCGTCGCCTTTGCGAAACGGGTTCGGTTCTGGCGGTCGCGGAAGAGATGGATAAGGCCGTCGTGGTTCGCGACTCGGGCGATGGGGGCGCCACACGGACAGCGGTGGTTGAATGTAGGATTGCGCAGGCCTTGGCGTTGAATGACTGGATCTCATGTGACAATCCGGGGCGCATCTCACGCTATCGGATTTCGTCGTCGGGCCGAACAGCGCTGAGCCAACTGGTGGCCGATGCGGAAAACAAGGCGCGGACCCGCAGCGAATTCGGAATGGCCGAGGCGCAAACCCCGTTTCAGGCGGCAAGTGGGACAGAGGGCGGTTCCAGCCGTCCAAGACGCATTCGCTACAGCGCGGCAGAAAGCCCGTTGGTCGCGTTGGCCCGCCGGCGCGACCGGGATGGTAAACCGTTTCTGGACGAAGCGCTTGTAGCCGCAGGTGAGCGGCTGCGCGAGGATTTCGAACTGGCCCAGATTGGACCTCAGGTCGCCCAGAACTGGGATCATTTTCTAACCGCAGGCGGACGGGGCAGTTTCGGCAGCGAGGCGCATGGTGGGCGCGGGTCCTCCGGCGCACGGGACCGGGTCGAGAACGCCCTGTCCGACCTCGGGCCGGGGCTGAGCGACGTGGCTCTGCGGTGTTGTTGCTATCTGGAGGGGCTCGAGCTGGCCGAAAAACGCATGGGATGGTCGGCCCGGTCCGGTAAAATCGTGCTGCGCATCGCCTTGCAGCGGCTAAAGCGGCATTACGAATGTCAGTCGGAACGTAATCGCATGATCGGATGATATGTTTTTGTTGCGAATGCGGGGTCAAGTGATAGTCAAGGGTTATGAATTTTACCCTTAGACAACTTCAGTACTTCAACGCAGTTGCTGAGCAACGAAACTTTGGCCGGGCTGCGCAGGTGTGCCACGTGTCTCAGCCTGCCTTGTCCGTGCAGATCAAGGCGTTGGAGGAGAGCCTCGGCGGCCCGCTGTTTGAGCGTCAAGCGCGTGACATTCTGCTGACTCCGCTGGGGCGCGATGTGCTGGATTATGCGCGTCAGGTGCTGGGGGCAGCGGACCGTTTGGATCAATTTGCACGGGATCGGTCAGGCGGGCACAGGTCGCTGTCGATCGGCATTATCCCGACAATCGCACCATACTTGCTGCCTGGCGTGCTTGCCGGGTTGCGATCGTCTGATGTGTCGTTGCGAGTTCAGGTCCGTGAGGTCAGGACCGAGCGCCTGCTGACTATGTTACGGGCTGGAGAGATCGATGCAGGTGTTGTTGCGTTGCCCGCAGGGGGGAGCGAACTGTTTGAGTTGCCGCTGTTTCAGGACCGGTTTCTTCTGGCCGGAAGCGCCTCGCGGCTGGAAGGGATGGAGACCAACCCCGAGGCCTTGCGGCCTTTGGACCTGCAATCTGCGCAGTTGATGCTGTTGGATGACGGACATTGTCTGACCGATCAGGCGCTTGAGGTCTGTGGGCAGGATCGCAGCAGCGGGTTGATCAATATGGGGGCATCCTCGCTTGCGACCCTGTCCCGGCTTGTTGCCGAAGGGTTCGGCTTGACCCTGATGCCCGAACTGGCCGCACGGGCCGAAACAGCTGCGGTTCCCGGCCTCCAATTGCGCAGATTCGGTGCGCCACAACCGGCGCGAACCGTGGGGCTGGTGCGGCGGGCCTCAACCGGAGGTGAGGACTGGTTTGATGGTCTGGCAAACGTGATCCGTCAGGTCGGAGAGAACATCGTCACGGCCACCCGCACCTGAACGCAAAAAGACCCGCCAATGGCGGGTCTTTCACGATCAGCGTGTGACGGAAGCTTAGGCCAGTGCAGGCTCTTTTGCTTCGTCCAGATGCTTTTTCAGGTTTTCCGGGGCAGAGACGCCATAGGGGTCCTCGGGGCAGTTGTCCATCAGGCCGGGCTCTTCAAACCACGCCTCGACCACGCCGTTGTTGACGATGGCCGCATAGCGCCACGAGCGCATACCAAAGCCCAGATTGTCTTTGTCGACCAGCATGCCCATCTTGCGGGTGAACTCGCCCGAACCATCCGGGATCACCTTGACGTTCTTCAGACCCTGATCCTGCGCCCATTTGTTCATGACAAAGCTGTCATTCACGGACATGCAATAAATCTCGTCAATGCCCTGTGCTTTGAACTCGGCAAACCCGTTCTCAAAACCGGGCAGCTGGTAGGTCGAGCATGTGGGCGTAAAGGCACCGGGCAGCGAGAACAGGATCACGCGCTTGCCGGCAAAGTAATCCGCGGTTGTTTTGTCTTCCCAACGGAACGGGTTCGGGCCTTCCACGGCCTCATCGCGCACGCGCGTGTGGAAGGTTACGTCAGGCAGTTTTGTACCGGATTTCATAGTCAAGTTCCTGTGATTCACTTGTGAGTTTCCGGTGAGTTAAAACAGTTCTAAATACGCTTCAACGGTAATTTTGCCGCGTGCGCGAAATAGGTTGAATGGTGAAAAAATATTCGCTTTTCATATGCTAACCATGAAGTCGTTGTCGAGTTTTTCCGCGCGAGCATAATGCGGCGTCATGGCGGCTATGCATGGGTGGCGTAGCCAAGGACGGCAAATTATATTAAACCACAGTAAGTTTGACCCAAAGTCAGGAAAGCCAACCGTGCGTGATCTCAAGATCCCCGAGCAACGTCATCCCGAAAAGGCGCATCGTCAGGACAATGCGCAGCCAAAAAAACCCAAATGGATTCGCGTGAAGGCTCCGGGTGGCAAAGGCTATGCCGAGACGCACAAGATCATGCGCGAGAACAATCTGGTCACGGTTTGTGAAGAGGCCGGATGCCCGAATGTCGGCGAATGCTGGAGCCAGGGCCACGCCACCATGATGATCATGGGTGAGATTTGTACGCGCGGCTGTACCTTCTGCAACATCGCTACCGGCCGCCCGGATGATCTGGACGCGTTTGAACCCGGACGCGTGGCGCACGCGGTGCAAAAGCTGGGTCTGAACCACGTTGTCATTACATCTGTGGACCGGGATGACCTGACCGATGGCGGGGCCGAGCATTTTGCGCAGACGATCCGCGCCGTGCGTCATCGTTCGCCCAAGACGACGATTGAGATTCTGACACCGGATTTCCTCAAATGCGATCCGGCGGTTCTGGAAACCGTGGTCGAGGCCAAACCGGACGTGTTCAACCACAACCTCGAAACAGTTCCCGGCCTTTACCCCGAAGTACGCCCGGGCGCGCGTTACTTCCACTCGTTGCGCCTGTTGCAGCGGGTTAAGGAAATGGACCCGTCGATCTTTACCAAATCCGGCATCATGGTTGGCTTGGGTGAAGACGAGCAGCAGGTCCGCCAGGTCATGGATGACATGCGCGCCGCTGACATCGACTTTCTGACCATCGGCCAGTACCTGCAACCGACCCCGAAGCACCATGGTGTTGACCGCTTTGTGACGCCTGAGGAATTCGCGTCATACGAAAAGGCGGCTTATGGCAAGGGCTTCCTGATGGTCTCTGCGACGCCTCTGACCCGTTCGTCCTACCATGCAGGGGATGACTTTGCGCGTTTGCGCGAGGCACGCCAGAAGAAGTTGCAGCAAGGGTGACGCCCGAGACAATCGCGCAACTGACTCTCTTGCGCCGCGAGTTGCATCAGGCACCGGAACTCTCAGGGCAAGAAACGCAGACGGCTGCCCGGATGGTGGAAGAGCTGCGTCGCCGCGGCGCGGATCAAGTGTTGACCGGCATCGGTGGTCACGGCGTTGCTGCAGTTTATGGCAGTGGACAAACCGGTCCGACTGTTGCCATCCGCTGCGAGTTGGATGGGTTGCCGATACAGGAATTATCCGAGGCAGACCATGCCTCGCGTGTACCCGGCAAGGGTCATTTGTGCGGGCACGACGGGCATATGGTGATGGTTTTGGGGGTCGCCGACCACCTGAGCCGAAACCGCCCCGAAACAGGCCGGGTTGTTTTGATTTTCCAACCTGCTGAGGAAACCGGGCAGGGTGCCATTGCCTATCGGGCTGATCCGAAGTTCCCTGATATTGCGCCCGATTTTGTCTTTTCTCTACACAACTTGCCGGGGTTGGCGCTGGGTGAAGTTCAATTGTGCGAAGGTCCGGCCAATTGCGCCTCGCGCGGGATGAAAATTGTTCTCACCGGAAAAACCTCGCACGCGGCAGCGCCTCAGGATGGGGTGTCACCGGCAGGGGCGCTGGCGATCCTGATGCCGCAATTGGCCGAACTGGGTAAGGGCGGTGAATTAGCTGCCGATTTTGCGCTTACGACGGTTACGCATGTCAGTCTCGGTGAGCCGACCTTTGGCGTCGCCCCGGGACATGCTGAGCTTTGGGTCACGCTCCGCACGGTCGCCGATGCCCGGATGCAGCACCTGATAGATGAAGCTGAGGCGCTGGTTGCGCAGGTTGCGTCTGATCAGGGATTGCAGCATCAGATCAGCTATGAAGATGCGTTCGAAGCTTGCGTGAATGCACCTGAGGCCGTTGATATCTTAGACAGGTCCTGCGCTGAAACCGGTGTGTCGTGTGAACTGGTGCCGAGGCCGCAAAAATTCTCGGAAGATTTCGGGCAGTTCGGAAAAGGGGCCAAAGCCGCGATGTTCTGGCTTGGATCGGGGACCAATCAGCCGCAACTTCACAACCCGGACTACGATTTCCCGGACGCCCTGATCCCGGTGGGAGCCGAAATTTTCCTCGCCGCCATTCAACAGGTGTTGGGGCCGCTTACTCTTCGGTAAAGCGAACTTTGCCGATGAAGGGCAGGTTGCGGTTGCGCTGTGCATAGTCGATGCCGTAGCCGACCACGAACTCGTCCGGAATTTCGAAACCAATCCAATCGGACCGAAAATCAACCTCGCGGCGGCTGGGTTTATCCAGCAGGGCGATGGATTTCAGCCGCGCTGGCTGGCGGCTGTGCAGCAGGTTGGTCACGTGGTTCAGGGTGTGGCCGGTATCAACGATATCCTCGACCACCAAGACGTCACGCCCTTCAATTGCGCCGCGCAAGTCCTTAAGAATACGGACTTCCCGGCTGCTTTCCATCGAGTCGCCGTAGGACGACGCCTCAAGGAAATCGACCTCGATCGGCAGGTCCAGCTCACGCACGAGATCGGCGATAAAGACGAAACTGCCGCGCAGCAGGCCAACAACCACCAGCTTGTCTGTGCCTGAGAATTCGGTCGTAATCTCGCGGCACAGTTCCTCGATCCGGGCGGCAATGGCCTTGGCCGAGATCATCTCATCAATCACATATGCGCGGTCACTCATCACAGCCCCCTTGATCTTTGGCGCGCAACATACGACATGACGCGCTATTGTCACCTGCTAATACCGGACGCCATGCCCACACATTCGGAAACTCGCCACCTGCCGTATACGGCGCAGCAGATGTACGACCTGATCGCGGATGTGGCGAAATACCCCGAGTTTCTGCCTTGGTGCGCTGCCGCTCGTATCCGCCGAACCTATGCCGCAGGCGAGGCGCAGGTGATGGAAGCGGATCTGGTCATTTCGTTCAAAGTGTTCCGTGAACGGTTTGGCAGCCGCGTGACGCTGTTCCCGGATCAAATGAAGATCGACACTGAATATCTGGACGGCCCGTTCAAATACATGAAATCCGATTGGCAGTTTGAAGACGCCCCCCAAGGCGGTTGCGACGTGTCGTTCCACGTGGATTTCGAGTTCAAGAACGCCATCCTGCAAGGCATCATCGGCGTTGTCTTCAACGAGGCCATGCACCGGATCGTTCACGCGTTCGAGACTCGTGCCACGGAATTGTACGACTAGCTCTTTACCCGCGATTGCCGGGCGTTAGACTGCGCCCATGAGCGATTTTTCCACATCATTGGCCGCCTTTGCCGCAGGGCCTGTAGAGACGACATTGCAGACGCGGGTCGTGACCTCGCTGTCCGTTCTGGACTGGATTGCCGTAGGGCGGTCCGGTGTTGACGAGCCGGTGTCAAAGGCCGTGCGTGACCTTGTTCTAAGCGAAGAGGGTGCCACGCAAGCTCATTTGTTCGGCGGAGGATCAGCCCCATTGCGCGGGGCGGCTTTGGTGAATGGCACCGTGTCGCATGCGCTGGACTATGATGACACGCATTTTGCCCATATCGGTCATCCATCTGTGGCGGTGTTGCCTGCGGCCTTGGCGCTGAGTGAATGGGACGACCGCATTCTTGTCGACTTCCTCGAGGCTGCTCTGGTTGGGATGGAGGTTTCGGTCCGTGCAGGCCTCTGGCTGGGACGTGCGCATTATCAGGCCGGGTTTCATCAAACGGCGACTGCGGGCGCGTTTGGGGCAGCGGTTGCGGCGGGGCGTGTGTTGCGCTTTGACGCCGATCAGATGCACATGCTGTTGGGCCTGACGGCGACACGCGCGGCGGGGCTAAAGGCGCAGTTCGGAACAATGGGCAAGCCTTATAACGCGGGGCTTGCGGCTTCGGCCGGGGTCGAGGCTGCCTTGCTGATTGCCCGCGGATTTGAGGCCAATCCGAACACGCTGGAAGGGCAATACGGGTTCGGAGCAACCCATAGCGGTGAGGGGGATGCCCAAACTGCTTTGGACGGGTTGGGTGATGAATGGCTGTTCGAAACGGTCAGCCACAAATTCCATGCCTGTTGTCACGGCCTGCACGCAGCACTTGAAGCTGCGCGTGATCTGGACATTGCCGAGCCCGAAGTGGCGGAAATCAAGGTCAAGACCCATCCGCGCTGGATGAGTGTTTGCAACCAGACGTCCCCGACCACCGGGCTGGGGGCCAAGTTTTCCTATCGCACTGTCATCGCCATGCAGGCGCTTGGCTATGATACGGCATTGCCCGACAGCTACAGCGAAAAGGTCTGCACCAACCCACGCCTGACGTCCCTGCGGGATCGGATCACGGTCGAGGCGGATGATGCGCTGACCGAAACACAGGCGCATCTGACCCTGCTGCGTCGTGACGGGGCACGATTAGAGGCGACACATGATCTGATGGCCCCAATGACCTTGTCGGACCGCGAGGATCGCGTGCGCGGCAAGGCCGCCAAGCTCATTGGTGGTGACGACGCGGACGCGATCTGGTCGATGCTGCGCACCGGAGGCCGCGCCCGCGATCTGGCTGAAAGGCTGGCGAGTTAAACCACGCGCCAGTGCAGTGGAAAGCCCGCATCAAAAACCGTCACCGGGCCATCGTCGGTTTCGATTTTGCTGGGGTATTCGACTGGATCGCCTTTGGTCAGGGTGATCGTCTCTTCATTCACCGGCAGGCCATAGAATGCAGGACCGTTCAGAGATACAAACCCTTCCAGTTTGTCCAATGCGCCTTCGCGGTCGAACATCTCGGTAACCAGAGACATGGTGTTGGTTGCGGTGAAGCAGCCGGCGCATCCGCAGGCCATTTCCTTGTTATCATCGGTATGCGGCGCGCTGTCCGTACCTAGGAAATACCGCGCATCGCCCGAAGTGGCGGCAGCCAGGAGAGCAAGCCGGTGTTCCTCGCGCTTGGCGACGGGCAGGCAGTAGTAGTGCGGTTTGATCCCGCCGACCAAAATATGGTTGCGGTTGATGATCAGGTGATGGGCCGTGATTGTCGCCCCCAGATCGGTTTCGTTGGCTTTTACATACTCAACGCCATCTTTGGTCGTGATATGCTCCATTACCACGCGCAGACCCGGCGTGGCTTTCCGGATTGGGTCCAGCACACGGTCGATGAACACGGCCTCGCGGTCGAAAATGTCGATCTCGGCATCAGTGACTTCACCATGCACGCACAGAGGCAGGCCGATCTCGGCCATCTTCTCCAGTACCGGGCGCACATTGTCGAAATTCCGAACGCCAGAATGCGAATTTGTCGTTGCTCCGGCCGGGTACAGCTTGACCGCCTTGACCAAACCACTGGCATGGGCGGCGGCCACGTCATCGGCGTCGGTATCTTCAGTCAAATACAGGGTCATCAGCGGCTCGAAGGTCATACCGTCCGGTAGTGCGGCCATGATGCGTTCGCGATAGGCGGCGGCCTGATCGCCGCGCACAACGGGCGGAACAAGGTTCGGCATGATGATCGCGCGGGCAAAATGGCGCGCGGTTTCGGGCAGGACGGCCTGCAACATGGCGCCATCGCGCAGATGCAGGTGCCAATCGTCGGGGCGGCGGATCGTGATGCTATCGGTCATGGCGCCTCCGCTAGCACAGTGGCCGCGGCCGGGAAAGCCCTTGTCAACGAACCAGATCGCCGTAAGTCCCCGAAGGACAGCGGTCTTGACGCACGCGCGTTGTCGTGACCTGTTGTGGCGAGGGAGAGAAATGAAGATGACACAGCCAGATACCATTGATGCGGTTCAAAAAATGCTGGGCGCGCAGGGCTATGTCTGCGGTCGGGCTTTGGCCACCGTTGTGTTCCTGTCGCTGAAACTGGGCCGCCCGCTTTTTCTTGAGGGCGAGGCTGGCGTTGGCAAAACCGAGATCGCCAAGGCGTTGGCCGCCGGTCTGAATCGTCGCCTGATCCGACTGCAATGCTACGAGGGGCTTGATGCGTCGTCGGCCGTCTATGAATGGAACTTTCCTGCCCAGATGGTGGCGATCCGCACGGCTGAGGCTTCGGGCGGGGCGGACCGGCAGGCGTTGCAGTCCGAACTGTTCTCGGATGACTACCTGATCGAGCGTCCTCTGTTACAGGCAATGCGCCCCGACGAAAACGGTGCTCCGGTTCTGCTGATTGATGAGTTGGACCGCACTGACGAACCATTCGAGGCCTTCCTGCTTGAGGCGCTCAGCGATTTTCAGGTGACGATCCCCGAACTGGGCACCGTCCATGCCCCGGAACCGCCCATCGTCATCGTTACCTCTAACCGTACGCGCGAAGTGCATGACGCCTTGAAGCGGCGCTGCTTATACCACTGGGTCGACTACCCCGACTTTGAGCGCGAGATCGAAATCCTCCACGCCCGCGCGCCCGAGGCCGCTGAGGCGCTCAGTCGCGAGGTGGTTGCCTTTGTTCAACGCTTGCGCACTGAGGACTTGTTCAAGAAACCCGGCGTCGCCGAAACCATCGACTGGGCCAAATGCCTGCTGGCGTTGGACGTGATCAATCTCAGCCCCGAGGTCATCGGTGACACACTGGGCGCAATCCTGAAATACCAGGATGACATCCAGAAACTGCAAGGGTCCGAGGCAAAGCGGATACTCGACGAAGCCAAAGCCGATTTAGAACCCGCCTGATGCTTCTTCTTGTTACAAATACGGCGGGGGTATGGGGGCAGAGCCCCCATGTTTTTTAATGTCAGAGCAACTCCCCCTGGATATCCCTGACAATCCCAAACTGGCCCGGAACATCACCCATTTTGCGCGGGCCTTGCGCAAGGCGGGCCTACCCATCGGGACGGGCAGAGTGGTCGATGCCATTCGGGCCGTTGAGGCGGCAGGGTTTACCGAAAAACGGGATTTTTACTGGACCCTGCATGCCTGTTTCGTGAACCGCCCGGAACACCGCACCGTGTTCGCGCAGGTCTTTCGCCTCTATTGGCGCGACCCTCGGTATCTGGAGCACATGATGTCCATGATGCTGCCTGCCATTCGCGGCGTGCAGGAAGAGCGCAAAGCAGACGCGGGGGAAAAACGTGCGGCTGAGGCGTTGCTGGAAGGTGTTGAGCGCGACCTGCCTGAGACCGAGGATCAAACGGGCGAAACCGAACTAGAGATTGATGCCTCACAAACCGCATCGTCCGAAGAGCGTCTGCGCTCTCTTGACTTTGAACAGATGAGCACGGACGAAATCGCGCAGGCCAAACAAATGCTGGCCCGGCTTTCGTTGCCGGTAAAACCCATCGCCTCGCGCCGTGGGCAGGCCAGTCATCTGGGGCACCGGATTGACCGCGCCCGAACCCTTAGGGCCGCGATGCGACAAGGCGGCGAGTTGCGCGACATTGCCCGGCTTAAGCCAAAACCGCGCTGGCCCAATCTGGTGGTGCTCTGCGATATTTCCGGGTCAATGAGCCAATACAGCCGGATCATCCTGCATTTCCTGCACGCGGTCTCAAACGCCAAAGGGGCCGGATGGGCGCGGGTTCACGCCTTCACCTTCGGCACCCGTCTGACCAACATCACTCGTCACCTGCAACAGCGCGATGTCGACGCCGCGCTGGCCGCCGCCGGAGCTGAAGCGCAGGATTGGGAAGGCGGCACGCGCATCGGGGAATGCCTGCACGCCTTCAACCGCGATTGGTCGCGGCGGGTCATGGGGCAGGGCGCGGTGGTTTTGCTGATCTCGGATGGGCTGGACCGGGGCGATCCCGAAGCACTTGGGAAAGAGACAGAGCGGTTGCACCTGTCGGCACGGCGTCTGATCTGGCTCAATCCGCTGCTACGCTGGTATGGCTTCGCGCCCAAGGCGCAGGGTGTCGCTGCGATGCTGCCGCATGTGGACAGCTTCCGCGCCGGTCACTCGATTGCATCGCTCGAAGATCTGGCTGCCGTCATCTCAAGGCCCGACGACGTAGGTGAGAAAGCGCGGCTGATGACCGCGCTTTCGGGCTGAAGCTCAGCTTAACTGTTCTTCGTTGCACTTGCGCGCCATTTCCATGGCTTTGTAGGTGCCAGTCAGATCAACGGTAAAGGCAAACTCTTTCTCGGGAAACACGACCATGACTTTCTGCTTGGCGATGTCATCCGCGAATTGCGGATCGTCCGACAGGACGTAACCGCCGGAATAACCCTTGGTGATGTTGCCCTTCATGCCGGTGGCTTCGCCCAGATAAATGTTGTCACCCAACAGGATCGCCACGGCCTCTGTTTCGCCGCGCTTGATGTCGGTCTTGGCCTTGGTGAAAACGCCCACATAGCCGACACCGCGATCTTCGGTCAGACCCATCTGCACAACGTTTTCCGAGTCGTCCACAGCCTCGATCAGGCAGGATTTCTTGTCTTGGTCGATGAAGACCTTCCAACCTTCAACCTCACCGTAACGCAGGAACGTATCTGCGCTGACCGCTGTTGACGCCAACAGGCCAATTGCCATTCCGAGTGAAAAAATGCGTTTCAAGGTTTTGTCTCCTCTATCAAAAATATGCGCATATCAGAATGCAGCGACTAAGCGTTTAGGCCGGAATCAGGTTTCCTGGCAATCAATCCTTTTCGCGACTGGCGGAAAATCGGTGTGGGACACGTTCGTACAAGCGTCAGACGTACAGGTTCCTTTTCATCCCGCCAAACCTGCCTATGTTGGGTTGGAACACGCCCGGAGAATACCATGGACAGATTCGACAACAGCCCCGAAACGGCCCTGCGCTGGTATGGTGACGGCAGGCCCACGGCCTTGGCCACGGTTGTCGAGACCTGGGGCAGCGCACCCCGCCGTGTTGGGGCGCAGTTGGTCATCGGTGGTGACGGTCGGATCGAGGGTTCGGTCTCGGGCGGCTGCGTCGAGGGCGCTGTCGTTGTCGAAGCGCTGGAGGCGATCGACGAAGGCGAGGCGCGGTTGTTGGAATTTGGCGTCAGCGATGAAGACGCCTTTGCCGTGGGTCTGGCCTGCGGCGGCACAATCCGTGTGCTGGTTGAACCTGTAGGTTCCGTGCTGCCTGCACCTATGCTGCAAGAACTGGTTGCCGCGCGCGCGAACCGCGAGCCAGTCGCCTATGAAGTGAACGTTGAAACTGGCCACCGGGCCTTGCGCCGCAACGTCTACGCCGAGCGGCTGCGCATGGACCGCTCCGGGTTTGAGGAGGATGGCCAGACCTTTGTCGCGGTCCACAACCCTCCGCTGCGTTTGATCATCGTGGGCGCGGTCCATATCGCGCAGGCACTGGTGCCGATGGCACGGATCGCCGGATATGACCCGGCTATTGTTGACCCGCGTGAGGCGTTTGCCTCGAACGAGCGTTTCCCGGGCGAGACGATCCTGACCGACTGGCCGGACGAAGCGGTGGCCAAACTGGGTATGGATGCGCGTACAGCCGTTGTGCTGTTGACGCATGATCCCAAACTGGATGATCCGGCGTTACAGGCAGCCTTGCAGGCCGGGGTTTTCTACATCGGCGCGCTGGGATCGACGCGCACCCATGCCAAACGCGTGGCACGGATGAAAGAGGCGGGTTTCACCGACGATCAGATCGGACGCATCCATGGCCCTATCGGTCTGGATATTGGTGCCGCCGGACCGTCAGAAATTGCGGTGGCCATTCTGGCGCAAATGACGGCTGTATTGCGGGGCAAAGCGTGAAATTCGGCCCAGTTCCCGTAGATCAGGCCGCCGGAACCATTCTGGCGCATTCAGTGCAAGTGGGTGACCGAAAGCTGCGCAAAGGGATCACACTGACGGCTGAACATCAGGCGCAGCTGGCCTCAGCAGGGTACAGTTCCATAACAGTGGCTCGGTTAGAGCCGGGCGATTGCCACGAGGACAAAGCCGCTCAAATGCTGGCTGACGCACTGGTGCCTGATCCCGCCGCCGCCGCGTTGAGGGTGACGCAACCGGTGACCGGTCGCGTTAACTTGTTGGCGGATGGGCCGGGCGTAGCTGTTCTGGATGTCGCAGCGTTAGAGGCCTTTAATCAGGTCAACCCGATGATCACGGTCGCCACTGTGCCGCAATACCAGCAGATGAGCGCCGGCGGCATGGTCGCAACAATCAAAGTCATCTCTTACGCCGTTCCGGGCGGGGATGTTATGGAGGTCTCTCGTCTGGCGCAGAGGGCTGTGTGCTTGGCTGCGCCCGTCTATCGCAAGGCCGGACTTGTGGTGACCGATATCCCCGGCGGGCCGCCGAACGAAAAAGGCATCGCTGCAATTCGGGGCCGTGTCGAAGCCTTGGGCATGGAAATGCCTGACGTGCGGATTGTTCCCCATCAGACCGAAGCGCTTGCGAAAGCAGTTTCAGAAACGCAGGGCGATGTGGTGATGATTCTGACCGGTTCAGCCACGTCGGACGTGCAGGATGTTGCCCCCGAGGCCGTGCGCGCAGCAGGGGGGCAGGTGGACCGGTTCGGCATGCCGGTCGATCCGGGCAACCTTTTGTTTATCGGGTCGCTGGGGCAAAAACCGGTGATCGGCCTGCCGGGATGTGCGCGATCTCCGGCGCTGAACGGGGCGGACTGGGTTCTGTCTCGTGTCGCTTGCGGGATCAGTACAAGCGCGGCGGATATCGCCGGGATGGGCGTCGGGGGACTTCTCAAGGAAATTCCGACGCGACCGCAGCCAAGGGCATCCCGGAGATAATTTGCCTTTCTCCGTCAGCGCTATACCTATGAAGACTGCCCGCGTAAGGCGCTAGGGTCTGTTGACATTTGGGATTCACAATTTGTCTGAACTCTGATTCAAGTTTCCAAAATGGAGGTTTGAATGGACGAAAACCGTTTTGTGATTTCGGATGATCTTTGGGAGAAGATGGCGCTGCTCCTGCCCGGCAAGGCCGGTGACCCGGGGGCGACGGGTCAGGATAATCGACGGTTCATGGAAGCGGTACTTTGGCGCGTACGAACAGGCGCGCCATGGCGTGACCTACCCAAGGATTTCGGTAACTGGAATTCGGTTTTCAAACGCTTTCGTCGATGGGCCAAAGCCGGTGTGTTTGAGAGTCTTTTCAATGCTATAAGCAGAGAGCCCGACCTCGAATACGCTCTGATCGACGGAACAATTGTGCAAGTCCATCAGAAGGCGTCGGGCGCAAAAGGGGGACTCAGCATCAAGCCATCGGACGCTCTCGCGGCGGGCTGACGACCAAGATTGTGGCCCTGGTCGATGCGCTCGGCAACTTGTTCCGTTTTCTGCTTCTACCGGGGCAAGCACACGACATGAAAGGAGTTGCTCCCCTGATCCAGGATGTCTCCTTCGGAGCTTTGCTGGCCGACAAAGCCTTCGATTCTGATTGGCTTCTGAAAGACCTTGATGAGCGCGGCGCTACTGCTGTTATCCCGCCAAAATCGAACCGAAAAATGCTGAGAGACTACGATACCCACATGTACAAGTGGCGTCATCTGATTGAAAATTACTTCGCAAAGATCAAGGAATTCAGAGGTATAGCAACGCGATACGACAAGACCGACATCAGTTACGCTGCTAACTGGCACCTCTGCGCTATGCTCGTCGCCGCACGCTGATTGTCAACAGACCCTAGTAAATTCGCTAAATATTTTTGTTCTCAAACAAAAATTCCCGTGTTTAACTCGGGGCAGGGAGAATTTCATTTAGGGAGGAGCTAATGACACAGGTCTCAATGACCGTGAACGGAAAATCCGTGAGCGGTGATGTCGAAGGCCGGACTTTGCTGTCCAGCTTTCTGCGCGATCACCTGTCGCTGACCGGCACCCATGTGGGCTGCGACACCGCGCAATGCGGCGCGTGTGTGGTTCATGTTAACGGCGAGGCGGTCAAATCCTGCAACATGCTGGCGCTTGAGGCTGATGGAGCCGATGTGGGCACCATCGAAGGGCAGGCCAACGCCGACGGGTCGCTGAACGTGATCCAACAGGCGTTTCAGGATCACCACGGTCTGCAATGCGGCTTCTGTACTCCGGGCATGGTGATGAGCGCGGCAGCGCTGCTCAAGGACAACCCGCGCCCGACCGAGGCCGAAATCCGCAAGTACCTGGAAGGCAATCTGTGCCGCTGCACCGGATATCACAACATCGTCAAGGCGATCATGGCCGCATCCGGTCAGGACGTCAGCAGCATCGCTGCCGAATGATGCCACTGCGGGCGTGAGGAGGACGCCCGTGGGTTGAGACTGGATGCGCATGCATCCGTTTATGGGAGGAGAACAAGCAATGCCCAAAGACAGTGGCATCGGAGCCAGTTCCAAACGGCGCGAGGACGTGCGCTTTCTGACCGGAGCAGGCAACTATACCGACGACATCAACGTGCATGGCCAGGCCTATGTGCATTTCCTGCGGTCTGACATCGCGCATGGCCGGATCAAATCTGTAGACACCTCGGCAGCGGAAAACATGCCCGGCGTGGTCAGGGTTTTCACTGGTAAAGACTTTGAAGGCGTGGGCGGGATGCCCTGCGGCTGGGAGGTCACCGACAAGCACGGCGCGCCGATGCAAGAGCCGCCGCACCCGATATTGGCCCAAGGCAAGGTCCGCCACGTGGGTGACCCGATTGCTGCCGTGGTGGCCGACAGTCTGGAAAAAGCTCGTGACGCGGCTGAGGCGATTGACGTCGACATTGAGGTCCTTCCTGCCGTTCTGGACATGAAAGCTGCCGCGCAGGATGGCGCGACGCTGGTCCATGACGATCTGAAGAATAACATCTGCTATGACTGGCAGTTGGGTGAGGCCGATGACGCAAAGGTCAATGAAGTCTTTGCCAACGCGGCGCATGTGACCACTCTGGATCTGGTCAACAACCGACTGGTTGCCAATCCGATGGAACCTCGCGTGGCCGTGGCCGAGTATGCCCGTGCGACTGAAGAGTATACGCTATACACAACGTCGCAAAACCCGCACGTGATCCGCTTGCTGATGTGCGCCTTTGTTCTGGGCCTGCCCGAGCACAAGGTCCGCGTTGTCGCCCCGGATGTGGGCGGCGGATTTGGAACCAAAATCTTCCACTACGCCGAAGAGGCGTTCTGTACCTTTGCAGCCAAGGCCTGTGGCCGCCCGGTCAAGTGGTCGTCCAGCCGAACCGAGGCATTCATGTCCGATGCGCATGGTCGCGACCATGTCAGCACCATCGAACTGGCTTTGGATGCGGATAACAACTTTATCGGCCTTCGGACCAATACGTTTGCCAATCTGGGTGCGTATTTGTCGACCTTCTCCAGCTCGGTTCCGACCTGGCTGCATGGCACCCTGATGGCGGGCAACTACAAAACGCCGGTCATTCAGGTGAATGTGAAAGCTATGTTCACCAACACGGTGCCGGTGGATGCCTATCGCGGCGCGGGTCG
The DNA here is from genome assembly GCF_965221235.1 of Ruegeria sp. GTDB lineage: Bacteria > Pseudomonadota > Alphaproteobacteria > Rhodobacterales > Rhodobacteraceae > Ruegeria. Next base: position 99,369 of record NZ_CBDCRS010000004.1, on the reverse strand, counting down.
TCCCGAGGCGACGTTCCAGCTAGAGCGCGTGGTTGACAAGGCTGCACGCGAACTGGGGGTCGATCCGATTGCGTTGCGGCGTCAGAACTTTGTTACTCAGTTCCCCTATGACACGCCGGTTGCACTGACCTATGACACCGGGGACTACAACGGGACGATGGACAAGCTTGAAGCCGCTGCCGATTTGTCGGGCTTTGCGGCACGTCGGTCTGCTAGCGAGGCCAACGGCAAGCTGCGTGGTCTGGGCATCAACTGTTATATCGAGGCTTGCGGGATTGCCCCGTCGAATATCGTTGGCATGCTGGGGGCTCGCGCGGGTCTCTATGATGCGGCGACGGTGCGTGTGAACGCCACCGGCTCGATCAGCGTCATGGTTGGCGCGCACAGCCACGGGCAGGGGCACGAGACCGCCTTTCCGCAGGTTGTGGCCGACATGATTGGCATCGACGAGTCGATGGTCGAGATTGTGCATGGCGATACGTCCAAGATCCCGTTTGGGATGGGGACCTATGGGTCTCGGTCTCTGGCGGTGTGTGGATCGGCCATGGTCAAAGCGACCGAGAAGGTGATCGAGAAGGCCAAGAAGATCGCAGCACACCTTCTGGAGGCGTCCGAGGCGGATATTGAGCTGAAGGACGGTCAGTTCAGCGTTGCAGGTACCGACAAGTCGGTGGCCTGGGGCGATGTGACCCTGACAGCTTATGTGCCGCACAACTACCCGCTGGAAGTGGAGCCGGGGCTGGAAGAGACCGCGTTCTATGACCCGGCCAATTTCACCTTCCCGGCGGGCGCTTATGCCTGTGAGGTCGAGGTTGACCCCGATACCGGTCAGGTCAGCATCGAAAAGTTCACGGCTGCGGATGACTTTGGCAACATCATCAACCCGATGATCGTCGATGGCCAGGTCCATGGCGGGATTGGTCAGGGCATCGGGCAGGCTCTGCTTGAGAACTGCGCCTATGACGAGAACGGTCAATTGCTGAGCGGGTCCTTCATGGATTACGCGATGCCGCGCGCCGATGATGTTCCGTTTTATGCTGTGGATCATTCCAGCCAGACGCCCTGTACGCACAATCCACTGGGTGTGAAAGGCTGCGGTGAGGCCGGGGCGATCGGGTCTCCGCCTGCGGTCGTCAACGCGGTGCTGGATGCGCTGAATTCGGGTGGTAAGTCGGTTGATCACATCGACATGCCGATGAGCCCGTCGCGCGTTTGGGCGGCAATGAACAGCTGAATGGAGAGGGCGGACTGGGGGCCAGCCCCCGGACCCCCGAGATATTTACAGCCAGATGAAGGGCGGATCCGCGCCTTTCGGAAAGGAAGACGAAATGTACAATTTCGAGTTCGAAAAACCCTCGACCATTGCCGATGCTGTGGCCGCGTTGGGCGCGGAAGATGCCCAGGCTTTGGGCGGAGGGCAGACACTGATCCCGACGTTAAAGCAGAGGTTGGCGGCGCCGTCGGCTCTGGTGTCGCTGAGCGGAATTGCCGAGATGAAGGGCGTGTGCGTCGAGGATGACGGCTCGGTGTCGATTGGTGGCGCGACGACACACGCTGCGGTGGCAGCTGAGGCCGCGGGCAGCTATCCGGCGCTGGCGGCTCTGGCCGGTCAGATCGGCGACCCGGCGGTACGTAATCGCGGGACGATTGGCGGGTCGATAGCCAACAATGATCCTGCGGCGTGCTATCCTGCGGGGGCGTTGGGCTCGGGTGCAACGATTGTCACAAACGCGCGCCACATTGCTGCGGATGATTTTTTCGAGGGTCTGTTTTCGACCGCTCTGGATGAGGGGGAGGTTATAACTTCGGTTCGGTTCCCGGTGCCGCAGGCTGCGAGTTATCAAAAGTTCCTGCAACCAGCGTCGCGCTTTGCACTGGTTGGAGTTTATGTGGCGCGGTTTGCAGATGGAGTGCGCGTTGCCGTGACCGGCGCAAGTGAAGACGGTGTTTTCCGTTGGTCCGAGGCGGAAGAAGCGCTGAACAAAGAGTTCAGGTCCGATGCGCTGATGGGTTTGAGTATAAACCCGGCCAATATGATCGGCGACCTGCATGGCAGCAAAGCCTACAGGGCGCATCTTGTCGGCGTCATGACAAAACGGGCTGTCGAAGCCTGTCAGTAGACTGAACCTGCAAAGCCTCGGGTGTGTTCATAAACGGCGCACTCGGGGCGGTTTGGAAGGTTGCCAATAGGCCCCCGTATCCTCGCGCGCTTTTTGGTAGGCATCGCTGCGATGCCGGGCGGCGTCTCCACCCGCGTCAAAGAGATGGCCCAGCAGGCATTCCAGTACTGCCATGGCACCGGTGAAGCAGGAAAACGGGTGCAATGCGCGGGTGCTGATGGTGAAAGCGATGTCAGGTTCGACACCGGGCGCGATCACGTCACTGTCCGAGATCAGGATCAGGCGCAGGCCCCGTTCTTTGGCAAAGCGCATTGATTGGATGGTGTCTGCGGAATAGGGCTGCACGGTTATTGCTATAAGGCAGTCCTGGCTGTTCGCTTCTAGCAGATCGTCGGTGGCCGAGCCGACATGGCGCGGTACCAGCTGGATCCCCGGATGCGCCATTCGCCCTGTATAGGAAAAGTAGTAAGCCAGTGCATAGCTGGCGCGGGTGGCCGTCACGAAACACCGTTTGGCCGACATGATGTGTTGGATCGCGTCACGGACATTCTCAGGCTTCATCAAACGCAACGACCTTGTGACCACGTTTTGTTCGTTTTGCGCCAGTTTTGCCTGTGCAGTGCTGAACGCATCCTGGGATTGCAGATTTGCCAACCAATCCTGCCCCAGATCATGTTCCCGATCTGTCACTAATGCTGAACGAAAAGGGGTGCGAAATGCTTCGAAACTATCAAAGCCCATGCGCTGAGCCAGCCGGACCAAAACGTTTGAGCTGACACCGATACGGCTTGCCGAAGTACGGATCGGATTAAGGCCAAAGTCGCCAGGGTGGTCGATAATATACTTGGCCGCAGCCTGAAGTGCCGGAGGCAATCCCGAGATATTCTGGCGCAAGCGGTCTGTGATTTGGTTTGGTGTATTCTCCATTACTGTAAAAAAACAAATGTTATGAAATTATCAAGTAAAAAACACATACGGGAAGATTAGATGAGGCAAGCTTAACCTGAGGAATGCGCATGTCAGATTCGCAATCGGAAACCATAGCCGCCGGGCGGCCTTATGTTCTTGCCGCTCCGAACGGGGCGCGGCGCGGTACTTTGGATCATCCTGAACTGCCTGTTTCACTGGATCAGATTGTCGATACCGCTCTGTCCTGTTTTCGGGCTGGGGCCGACGGGCTCCATTTGCATGTTCGCGATGCCGAAGGGCGGCACTCCTTAGACGCGGGTCGGTATCTGGAGACGCTGGCGGCCTTGCAGCAGGCAGTACCCTCATTGGAGCTGCAAATCACGACCGAGGCGGCGGGAGTATTTGACGTACCCGCTCAACTTACGTGTCTGGAACAGGTGCGACCCGATTGGGCCTCGGTCTCTGTGCGTGAGATCGCGCGGTCGCCCGAACTGGCTGCAAAGGTCTACGGCCTTTGTGCCGAGCAGGGAACGCGCGTTCAGCATATCCTCTATGATGCAGAAGACGCCGCATTGTTGAAGCAGTGGCAAATAGACGGCACTGTTCGGGACGAGCAAGTCGACCGGTTGCTGGTGCTGGGGCGATATTCCACGGGCCAGCAATCCGTGCCGCAGGATCTGGATCTGTTCCCGACAGACAAATCACCTTGGATGGTGTGTGCCTTTGGGTCGCGAGAACATGATTGCCTGGCGTATGCAGCCCATCTGGGCGGGGATGTCCGAGTCGGTTTTGAAAACAGTCTGACGGATGAAAACGGATCTGTCTGGAAGGATAATGCAGCGTCCGTGTCGGCGCTTGTTGCCAAATTGGAGGGGGCACTCAAATGAGCCACGTATTTCCGCGCCACACGAAGTCAGACCTGCCAGTCGCCGCAGGCGGAGATGAGTGTTACCTGATTGATGCGCAAGGCCGCCGGTATCTTGATTGCGGAGACGCGGCGGTGTCGTGTCTGGGGCATTCCAATCCAGCGGTGATCGAAGCCGTTCAAAAGCAGGTCGAGCAAATTGCCTTTGCCCACACCGGCTTTATGACATCAGAACCGGCCGAGGCGCTGGCGGATTTGCTGATCAAACATGCGCCGGGGGATCTGGACCGGGTCTATTTCGTCTCGGGTGGGTCCGAGGCGACCGAGGCCGCGATCAAGTTGGCGCGTCAGTACTTTCTTGAAATCGGACAGCCGGACCGGCGACACGTGATTGCACGGCGGCAAAGCTATCACGGCAATACTCTGGGCGCATTGTCCGCTGGCGGGAACGCGTGGCGGCGGGAGCAATTCGCACCGATGCTGATCGACATGACTCATATCGCGCCGTGCTATGAATATGCCGAAAAGCCGGATGGTGAGAGCAGCTATGATTACGGTCAGCTCGTTGCCAATGAGTTGGAGGCAGAGATACTCACGCTCGGTCCCGAAACCGTAATGGCCTTTATTGCCGAGCCGGTTGTGGGGGCAACTCTGGGCGCAGTTCCAGCGGTCGAGGGGTATTTCAAGCGTATCCGCGAAATCTGTGACCGGTATGGCGTTTTGCTGATCCTGGATGAGGTGATGTGCGGCATGGGGCGGACGGGACATCTGTTTGCTTGCGACCATGACGGCGTGGCCCCGGATATTCTGTGTATAGCCAAAGGGTTGGGGGCCGGATATCAGCCGATCGGTGCCATGCTGTGTACGGGGCAGATATATGATGCGATCCGTGACGGGTCGGGTTTCTTCCAGCATGGTCACACCTACATCGGGCATCCCGTGGCAACGGCGGCGGCCTTGGCCGTTGTCCGTGAACTGACTAGTCGAGACCTTCCTGCACGCGCAGGAGTGATGGGCGACAAGCTGCAATCAGCGCTTGAAGCCGCATTGGGCCAGCACCCTAATGTCGGGGATATTCGGGGCCGGGGCTTGTTCCGGGGCATTGAACTAGTCTCGGATCGGGATACCAAGACGCCGTTCGATCCTGCGCTTGGCGTGGCGGGCAAGATCAAAAAGGCCGCTTTGGCCGAAGGTCTGATCTGTTACCCCATGTCAGGTACGCGCGACGGTCGGTTAGGCGATCACATTCTTCTGGCGCCGCCGTTCATCATTGAAGATGCGCAGATTGATGAACTGGTCGAGAAACTTGGCAAGGCGATCTCGTCGGTAATCTGATCGGGCCAACCGCAAAAGAAAAAGCCTCCTCAAAACTGAGGAGGCTTTATCGTTCCAGTTTGTAGGAACCTTATTTCTGCGGCAGAGGTCCGATCATCATGATCATCTGACGACCTTCCATCTTGGGCATGTTCTCGACCTTGCCCAGTTCCTTGATGTCCTCGGCCACACGTTCCAGCAGCTCACGACCCAGATTCTGGTGCGCCATTTCACGGCCACGGAAGCGCAGGGTGACTTTGACCTTGTCGCCCTTTTCCAGAAACTTGAAGACGTTCTTCATCTTGACGTCATAGTCATGGGTGTCGGTGTTGGGCCGGAACTTGACCTCTTTCACCTCGATGACTTTTTGTTTCTTACGGGCTTCGCTCTCGCGTTTTTGCTGTTCGTATTTGAACTTGCCGAAGTCCATGATCTTGCAGACCGGAGGGTTCGCGTTGGGCGAAATCTCGACGAGGTCAAGGCCGGCATCTGCGGCGAGTTGCATGGCTTTGGCGGGATGAACCACCCCGACGTTTTCACCTTCAGCGCCAATCAGGCGAATTTCGGGGGCACGGATCTTTTCATTGACGCGCGGTCCGGTGTCTCTCTGTGGCGGCGCGTTGTGGGGTCTGCGAGCTATGGGTTCATTCCTTTGATGATTGCAGAATTTCGAGCCCGGAATTTAGACCGGGCAGGGCAGCGTTTCAAGCGGCTTAAATGCTTAAAGGTGCGAATTACCCGCGAAATAACGCGGGAATCGGCTGGCCGGGTCAGGAAAGGCCCGGCCAACCCAGTCGATCAGCCGACAAAAGCCTTTTCGATCACGAATTCCTTGGGTTCAGAGTTTGCACCTTCGCGCAGGTTGAACTCTTCCAGGATGGCTTTGATGTCTAGGTTAAAGGCCAGCGACCCACAGACCATGGCGCGGTCGGTTTCCGGTTTGATGCCGCCTTCGATGCCCAGATCGGCAAACACGGTTCCGTCTTTCAGCAGGTCGGTGATGCGGCCCATCTTAGGGCTCTCTTCCCGCGTGGTGGTCGGGTAATAGCGGATCTTGTCGGCAAAGCCTTCACCCATCAGCTCGGCCAGCATTTCATCCTTACGGATGCTTTCAATCAGCTGACGGCCGTATTCCAGCTCTGCCACTTCGCGGCAGGTGTGGGTAATGATGACCTCATCGTAGTCCTCATAGGTCTGCGGCTCGCGCAGCAGAGACGCAAACGGCGCAAAGCCGGTGCCGGTTGCGAAGAACCACAGGCGTTTGCCGGGCAGCAGGGCGTCATGGACCAGCGTGCCGACGGGCTTGGGCCGCAGGATGATCTGGTCGCCCGGTTTGATGTGCTGAAGCTTTGAGGTCAGCGGGCCGTCCTGCACCTTGATCGAGTAAAACTCCAGGTCTTCGTCCCAAGAGGGCGAGGCGATCGAATAGGCGCGCAGCAACGGTTTGCCGTTGTCGCCCAGCAGGCCGATCATCACGAACTCGCCCGAGCGGAAGCGCAGTGAAGCAGGGCGCGACACTTTGAACGAGAACAGGCTGTCGGTCCAATGCTTCACATCGGTCACGGTCTGAGCGTCCGGCAGGACAGGGGCCTTCACGGCGGTTGCTTCGGTCACGGGCTTCATCTCTGTCATGGTTTCACTGTCGGTCAGCGTGACCGGCATCTCCGTTTAAACATTGTTACAAGGCAAGAAAAGGGGACAGTTTGCCCCCGTTTCTTCACAAGCTGGCGATGGCGGGCTTAGCCGCGCAGGCGAGCCTGGTAGCTGTGGTCTTTCCAGTTGGCGCGGGCCAACCACTGGTCTTCGGGCTGACGGGTGGCCAGCGCATCGTCGATTTCAACTTCGTCAAAACCGCTGCGGCGCGCCATGGCATATTGGTCGGCCAGCACGTGACCCTTGGCGCGCAGACGGCCGGTATAGCCTTTCAGGCGCAGAATCCGGGCGATTGTGAAACCTCGCCCATCTGCCGAAGACGGAAAGTCCACGCGCACCATTTGCGCGTTGCCCAGACGGTCAACCAACTCATCCGGGTCTGTGTCCGAGGCTACATCCAGCGCGACCACATCATTTGCCGCGTCTTCCAGCGTGACAAATCCGTCGGTCCAGTCGTCGGGGGCGAACCCCTCATCCGATACGATTACGTTCATGTTTTCTCTCCGGCGGGCACCATCTTGCCATCGACAAAATGGATGCCGCATTCTTCCTTGTTCTGGTCGCGCCAACGTCCGGCGCGGGGGTCTTCGCCCTCTTTGACCGGCGAGGTGCATGGCGCACAACCGATCGAAGGGTATCCTTTGGCCACCAGCGGGTGCCGGGGCAGGTTGTTTTCTTCCATATAGGCGCGCACATCTTCGGGCGCCCAGTGGGCCAGCGGGTTGACCTTGATCCGTCCTGTGCCGTCTTCGACCTCGAAGAAGTCGAGCGCCGCGCGGGTCCCCGACTGAAACCGTTTGCGCCCGGTGATCCAGCCGCAATAGCCCGTCAGGGCCTTTTGCAGCGGGAAGGTCTTGCGCAGGTTACAGCACGCATCCGTGTCCCGCAGGCGCAACGCGCCATAGGGGTCATCGCGCTGAATATCCTCATCATCCGCGTGGATGATATGGACGTTGCGCAGCCCAAGGCGTTCGCTGACCTCCTGCTGGTATTCCAGCGTTTCGGTAAACAGCATCTGAGTGTCCACGAAAAGCACCGGGGTCATCTTGTCGACCACCGCTGCCATATGCAGCAACACAACCGATTCCGCGCCAAAGCTGGATACAAGAGCCAACTTGTCGATTTCTTCAATGGCGCCGTGCATGACGTCATGCGCACTGTGGTGGCGGAACTGGGCGTTCAGCGCCTCGACCTTTTCGGTCAGTGCGCTGCGGTCTTTGCCCAGTTCCGTCTGGATCAGGTCAAGCGGCATTCGCCTGAGCCTCGGGGTAGAGTGCAGCCTTGAACGGAGCCATACCGACACGGCGGTAAGTTTCCAGGAAGGTCTCTTCTGCGCTCTCCCGCTGGTTCAGATAGGTGTCGACGATGCGCTCCACAGCCGGAACGATCTCATCATAGGCAAAGCCCGGACCGGTGCGATCGCCAATGGCCGCGTTCTCGGTGCCGTCGCCACCCAGAGTGATCTGGTAGTTCTCGACGCCTGCACGATCCAGACCCAGAATGCCGATATGGCCCACGTGGTGGTGACCACATGCGTTGATGCAGCCCGAGATCTTGATCTTCAGGTGGCCAATATCATGCTCAAGCTTCAGCTCGTCGAAACGAGTCGCGATTTCCTGCGCCACCGGGATCGAGCGGGCGGTCGCCAACGCGCAGTAGTCCATGCCGGGGCAGGCGATGATGTCGCTGATCAGGCCGATATTGGCGGTGGCGAGTTCGTACTCTTTCAGCTTCGCGTGGATCGCGGGCAGGTCTGATTTGTGGACATGCGGCAGGATCACGTTCTGCTCATGGCTGATGCGCAGCTCGTCATAGGCGAACTCTTCGGCCAGATCGGCCATCACGCGCATCTGCTCGGCAGTCGCATCACCCGGCGTTGCGCCGTGCTTCTTGATTGAGATCGTGACAATCGCGTGGTCCGCGTTCTTGTGCGGCGCGATGTTGGTGTCGACCCACGAGCGGAAGACCGGATCATTGGTATAGGCGCTTTCGAACGACGCAACTGACCCTTCACGGAAGGCGGGGGCAGCAAAGTGACCCTTGATCTCTTCAAGCAGGTTCATGTCGGCACCCTTGAACTGCGGGCGGACCTGCAGGAAGCGCTCGTTGACCTTGGCGCGGATGGTGTCGATGCCGTTTTCGTGTACGGTGATCTTGATACGCGCCTTGTACTTGTTGTCGCGGCGGCCGATCTGGTTCCAGACGGAAACGGTGGCTTCCAGATAGGCCAGCAGGTCGTCAAAGGCGACGAACTCGGACAGCTCTTTGCCGATCATGGGGGTGCGGCCCAGACCGCCACCGACGATGACGCGGGCACCCAGAACGCCGTCACGCTCGACCAGTTGCAGGCCGATGTCATGTGCCTTGATCACGGCGCGGTCGTTTTCGGATCCGGTGATGGCAATCTTGAACTTACGCGGCATGAACTGGAATTCCGGGTGGTCGGTCGACCACTGGCGCAGCAGTTCTGCATAGGGGCGCGGGTCAGCGATCTCATCCGCGGCAGCACCGGCGAAATGGTCGGCGGTCACGTTGCGAATGGTGTTGCCCGAGGTCTGGATGGCGTGCATGCCGACCTCGGCCAGCGCGTCCAGCATATCCGGCACGTCTTTCAGTTTCGGCCAGTTGTATTGGATGTTCTGACGGGTGGTGAAATGGCCATAGCCTTTGTCCCACTTCTCGGCCAGCAGAGCCAGTTGGCGCATCTGCGCGCTGGACAGCGTGCCATAAGGGATTGCGACGCGCAGCATGTAGGCGTGCAGTTGCAGATAGAGGCCGTTCATCAGGCGCAGTGGTTTGAACTCATCTTCGGTGAGCGAGCCGTCAATACGACGCTCGACCTGAGCGCGGAACTGCTTGTTGCGCTCTTCCAGGAATGCTGTGTCGAACTCGGAGTAGCGATACATGTCTAGCTGTCCTTAGTTGCAGCCCCGAAACCTTGGGGCCTTTATGGGGAGAGAGAGGGCCGGAAGTCAGGCCCGGGGCTGCGTTTCTGTTTCCTGCTTGCCATGGGCATAGTTCGAGGGTCCGGTGCGGCGGAACTCCTCACGGAAATGGGTGGGTTCGGGGCCGTTGTCGCCTGCGACCGCATCGGCCAAATAGGCACCGACGATCTGGTCGACCTGGCGCGACGCATCCAGCAGGCGAACCTGCGCGTGCGCCTCATCGGTGATCAACTCGGCGTCAGACAGCTCACGCGACCAGCGGTCATCTGCGGTCAGGTAGATTACGTCGCCTTCCAACAGGTCGTTGGCAGTGACGACTTTGGGAGTAAAAGCGCGGGCCATCAGGCGTGCTCCTTCTTGAATTCGGTCAGGGCCTTGGCCGCTTGGCGCGGGGCGAGGCCGCAAAAGGTCAGGGTGGGGCCGTCCATTTCGGCGGCGTTCAGATCGTTGGGCAGCTGGTCCAGATTGGTGGCCAGAATGCGCTGATCGGGGCGCGAGGCGTTTTCGACCAGAGTCACCGGTGTGTCGCGGTCGGCACCGTGCATGATCAGGCGGCCCTGAATGAAACGGGCGGATTTTTTGCCCATATAGATCGCGGCCACCGAACCGGGACGCGCCAGAGCGTTCCAGTCGTGATCAGCAAAGCCCTTCATATCGTGGCCGGTCAGGAAACGGACCGAAGAGTTGCGGCCGCGGCGGGTCAGGCTTTGACCAATCCCCGCAACAGCAGCGGACGCCGCTGTGATGCCGGGTACGATCTGCCATGTGATGCCCGCAGCCTCGACCGCTTCGATCTCTTCATCCAGACGGCCAAATACGGTTGGGTCGCCAGATTTCAGGCGTACGACGCGCTGACCTTTCAGGGCGTATTCAACCAGCAGGGCGTCAATGTCTTCCTGTTTCCAGGAAGGACCAAAACCCGCCTTGCCAACATCAACCAGAGTAGCGGTCTTGCCGGCCGATTCTAGAACCTCAGCGCTGATCAGGCGGTCATGCAGAACGACGTCAGCCCGCTCAAAGGCGTTCAGCGCCTTGAGCGTCAGCAATTCCGGATCGCCCGGACCCGCGCCGACAAAGTCGACATGTCCTGTGCCATCATATGAATGCGTAAGCTGCATGGTTCGTTCCGTTGGTTTGACTTGACCTGCAATATAGGAAATATTCCCGGTATTGCGCCATATGGGCGCATAAATAAGAACATTCGTTCCGTCAATGGCCTCATCTGGGACGAGAGTTTCGAATCGAAGGGAAAATTGGAATGTCGGTGCGGATTGATGACACAGACCGGAAAATTCTGGTCGAGCTACAGCGCGACGCCAGCCAATCGCTGGACGAAATAGCAGCCCGTGTCGGCAGTTCCAAGACCCCGGTTTGGAATCGTATCCGCAAGCTGAAAGGGGCCGGTGTCATTGGTCAGCAGACCGTTTTGCTGGACGCAGAGGCACTGGGGTTCGAGGCCACGTTTTTCGTGCTGATCCGCACCTCGGAACATGAGGCGGAATGGCAGCGCAAGTTCCTCAAAGCCCTGCGGGATCGGCCAGAAGTGCAAGAGGCGCACAGGCTGGCCGGGGACATCGACTATATCCTCAAGGTTCGGGTAAAAAACGCGCGTGCGTATGATGAATTCTATCAGACCCTGATTTCTGAGGTGCGCGTCCACAACGTGACCGCGCTGCTGTCGATGGAAGAGATCAAGTCCACCACGATGCTGCCCCTAAATGCACTCATCGACGGCTAAAGGGCCTCAGACCTGAACCATCAGGCGCGTCAGGCCGTGAAAATGATATGTGTCCGAGTACTCAGGTTCGGCGCTCAGACGCAGGTGCGGGCAACGGTTGAACAGAGCCTTTAGCGCAATGCGCATCTCTAACCGGGCCAGCGGAGCGCCGACGCAGAAATGAATGCCACCGCCGAAACTGGTGTTTGTGACGATCGGGCGGGTTGGGTCAAAGTGGTTGGGGTCGCTCCAGACTTCGGGGTCTCGGTTCGCGGCACCCAGCAGCAGCGCAACTTCGTCGCCGCGCTTGAAGCTGTGGCCGAACAAGTCAACATCTTCGTAGGCGTAGCGCGTGAACATATGCAGGGGCGGGTCATAACGCAGGATTTCTTCGATCAGACCGTCCAGTTCGAAAGACATTGGATCAAGTCCCTGTTGCAATATGGTTTTTACACCGTTCCCCAGCGAGTGAACCGTGGCCTCATGCCCGGCATTCAGCAACAGAATGCAAATCGCGATAAGTTCTTCGTGTGAGAGTTTGTCGCCGTCCTCCTCTGCGGAGATCAGGCGGGTGATCAGATCGTCGCGCGGGTCAGTGCGGCGTTGCTCGATATACGCGCTGAGGAACGCGGTAAAGTCCCGCGCGGCGGTCTCTGCTGCGTCCTCGGTCTGTCGCGTTCGGCCTGCTTGATACATCGCGACCATTGCGTGCGACCAATGCAACAAATCGGGTGAGACTTCTTCAGGGACGCCCAGAAGGCGGCAGATTGTGATTACCGGAACCTGAGTGCAATAGGCGTCCAGCAGATCAAATGGCCCTTTGGGAAAGCGGTCGATCAACTGATGGCTGAGGTCGTGAATGGACGGTTCCAACGCTGCAATCGCGCGTGACGTGAAGGCCCGCATGACAAGCGCCCGAATGCGCGTGTGCCGGGGCGCCTCGGTTTCCAGCAAAGAGTTTTCTTCGGTGACCAACCATGCCGCAAGATGCGCGGGTCCGGGGCGTTTCAATTCGGCAGGCGTTTCGCGGCCAAAGCGACGGTCTTTCAGCAGAGCTTGAACAGCCCCGTGCGAAACCGCAGCGACCATGTTGTAGTCTTCCCAATACACAAGATCCCCATGCGCGCGGGCCTTGTCATAAAAGGGATAGGGGTTTTGCACGAAACCCGGTTCGACCGGGGATTGGATCACTGACTTCATGCGCGGCAGACTTGCCATGCGGCGCGCCGAATGCAAGACCCTATGTTATGCACAGAGTTTGGGTGATCCTTGGTTTTCTGTTTGCCGTCGGGCTGTTGTCGTCCGCGGTGTGGTCTTACGGCTATCGGCAGGCGCTGTCGCAACTCAGCGAAAAGGCTGAGGCCGATCTTGAGCTGGCCGCCGACCGGCTTAGCACGCAGATGCAGGTGTATCAGGAACTGGCCGTTCTGATGGCCAACCACCCCGCCTTTGATGCGCTTGAAACCCCTCAGGAGCGTCAGGCCGCGCAGAGAATGTTGTTGGACGTCACTGACAAGACGGCGGCGGTCAATATGATGTATCTGGACCGCAGGGGGCAAGTTCTGGTTTCGGCGCAGTCTGTTACGGATCCCAGCATGGCCGATCATCCGGCCTTTCAACGGGCGATGCATGGCGCGTTGGGGAACTCTCATGGCGTAGCGCCTGTCAGCGGTGCGCGCATCTATTCCTATGTAGCGCCAACCTTTGGCCCGTCGGGACGCATCAAAGGGGCGCTGATGGTGGTGGCAGACGTGCAGGACGTGGAACAAACCTGGCGCGGCAGTACCGAGGCGGTATTTTTTGTCGACGCGGATGGAGTGGTTTTTATCTCGAACCGGTCCGACCTGTTGTTCTGGCAACGCGAGGAAGGGCAGAGCGGGCTGACGCCTCCGGGTGGGGAAAAGGTCGATTTCCGGTCGACCCGTGTTGGTCCGCACGAGCTTTGGACCTTGAACTGGGGCCGTTACCTACCTGGACGTGCGCTGCACCTGATGCTTGAACTGCCGGTGATTGACATGACAGCCGAGGTGCTGGTGGACGTCGCTCCGGCCCGCAGGCTGGCCGGATTGCAGGCCGCGACGGTCGCTGCGATCTGTCTGGCCTTCGGGGCGTTGCTATTTCTTGCCACAGAGCGCAGGCGCACCCTGGCCGAGGCGAATGCGATTCTGGAAAGCCGCGTTGCGCAGCGAACCCGTGACCTGACGACCGCTAATACCGCCCTTCGGCGCGAGGTGCGCGAGCGGCAAGAGGCAGAAACTGCGCTGAAACATGCGCAGGAAGAGTTGATTCAGGCTGGAAAACTCAGCGCGCTGGGGCAAATGTCGGCGGGGATCAGTCACGAGCTAAACCAGCCCCTGATGGCGATCAGGCAATTTGCCGACAATGGCGCGGCGTTTCTATCGCGTGGACGCGAGGAGAAAGCTGGTGAGAACCTGACACGCATTTCTGACATGGCCGCCAGAATGGCTCGGATCATCAAAAACCTGCGCGCCTTTGCCCGCAATGAAAGTGAGCCGATGGGCAAGGTTGATCTGGTGCAGGTCATCGAAACCGCCGTGGAACTGACCGAGGCGCGGTTGCGTGCGGATCATGTGCAGCTGGAATGGGTGCCGCCCGACGCGCCGGTCTTTGCGTGGGGCGGAGAAGTCAGGCTGGTGCAGGTCTTTGTTAATCTGATCAACAATGCGGCTGACGCAATGAGCCAGCAGGACGACAAGCTGATCGCTATTGCCATCGAAGCCGGAGAGCGGCTGGCCGTCACCATTCGGGATACAGGGCCGGGCATTGAGAATACCGAAAAATTGTTTGAGCCGTTCTATACCACCAAGGCAGTTGGCTCGTCCGAGGGAATGGGGCTCGGCTTGTCGATCTCGTATGGTCTTGTGCAAAGTTTCGGTGGCAATATCCGCGGAGCCAACGCAGAGGCTGGTGCGATATTTACAGTCGAACTTGAACGCTATCGGGAACACGAGGTCGCATGACACGCAAAGTGCTATTGGTGGATGACGACGCTGCGGTGCGCGAAGCCTTGGCGCAGACGCTGGAATTGGCCGACTATCAGCCGGTCACGGCAGGGTCGTTTGTGGCTGCCAAAGATCATATCCACGCCAATTTTCCGGGTGTCATCGTGTCGGATATTCGGATGCCCGGCCGGGACGGGTTCCACCTTTTAACCTATGCGCATGAGGTAGACCCCGATCTGCCGGTCATCCTTCTGACCGGTGAGGGGGATATCCCTATGGCTGTGCGTGCAATGGGGCAGGGCGCGTTCGATTTTCTTGAAAAGCCATGTGCCGCCGCCGATCTGCTTGAGGTTCTGGGCAAGGCATTTGCCACTCGTGCACAGGTTTTGGAACAGCGTGCCCTGAAGCATGAGCTGGAGCGGGGCGATCCCGCGGCGCGGCTGTTGTTTGGCCATTCAGCCCAGGCTGAGGCGTTGCGGGAAAGGGTTCGAACCGTCGCGCCCACCGGGGCTGAGGTTCTGGTCACAGGACCTGCGGGCAGCGGGATTTCTAAGGTGGCTGAAGTTGTCCACCTGATGTCTCCGAACGGGCAGGGGCCGTTTGTGAAAAGACCCGCATCGGGTCTGACTCCAGAGGAACTGGCTTTGGTTTGCGAAGATGCCGCCGGAGGATCATTGTTTCTGGACGAGATCTCGGCGATGCCCGAAGCCACGCAATATGCGGCACTTGAGTTGCTGGAACGCGGCGTGGGCGCGCGGATTCTGGCGGGGACGACTGCTGATCTGGCTGCGTTGTCCGCCGACGGCCGCTTTCATGCGGACCTGTTCTATCGGCTGGATGTCATGCGTGTGCGCATTCCAGCTCTGGCTGAGCGGCCCGAGGATATTCCGGTGATCTTTCGTCACTATGTGGCGCAGGCGGCCGAGCAGACAGGAATTGCAGCGCCCGAGGTGTCATCCGAGCATCTGGCATCGCTGATGGCCAGTGACTGGCCGGGCAACGCGCGGTCTTTGATGTCTGCGGCCATGCGCTTTGTTCTGGGCATGCCCGAAGAGGTCACACAGGCAACCGATCTGGGGCTGAGCGAACAAATGGCCCGGGTTGAGCGATCCTTGCTGATTGCCGCTTTGGGGCGGCATAACGGTAAGGCCTCGGACGCGGCCAAGGCGCTGAAACTGCCGCGCAAGACCTTCTATGACAAACTGGCGCGTTATCAGATTCGGCCCGAGGATTATCGCAGATAGCCCCAAATTCTCCCGCCCCCTTTTACCGCATTATCATGCGTTTAAAGGCGTTGGGCCGAGCAGCCCGCTGGTGCGGGCTGTGGTTGGCGCAGGTGGCGAGGGAGTGATTCTGCGGGCCTGATTCGGGAAAAGTGCGGAAATCCGCACAGCGGGGGAAATGCGTGTGCGGATTTCCGCACAGCGCGTTTACTGGTGCACAGAGCTCATCTTTGCAGAACCTATTAACATATTGTATTTTAAACTAAAAATGCAACTTCTGCGAAATTTCAACAAATGATTGAGCCAATTGCCGTGATTCGGTTCACTCCCCGCATGCGGCACTGACCGAGTGCCATGGGGAAGTAAAATAAAGTCTGGGAGGACAGCACCAATGAAATTTCTGACAACGGCAGCAACAGCGCTGGCAATGACCGTGACCGCGGGCGCAGCTATGGCTGCTTGTGATGACGGTGAGATTGTCGTCAAGTTTGCGCACGTGACCAACACTGACAAACACCCTAAAGGCATCGCCGCCTCGTTGCTGGAGCAGCGCGTCAATGACGAGATGCAGGGCGTGATGTGCATGGAGGTTTATCCGAACTCGACGCTTTACAATGACGACAAGGTGCTCGAGGCGATGTTGCAAGGCGACGTCCAACTGGCCGCTCCGTCGCTGTCGAAGTTCGAGAAGTTCACCAAGCAGTTCCGTCTGTTCGACCTACCGTTCATGTTCAAGAACATTGACGCTGTGGACGCGTTCCAAGCCTCGGCTGATGGTCAGGCAATGAAGGACAGCATGCAGCGTCGTGGCCTGCAAGGATTGGCTTTCTGGCACAATGGTATGAAGCAGATGTCGGCCAACAAGCCTCTGGTTGATCCGTCGGATGCGGATGGTCTGAAGTTCCGCGTTCAGTCCTCGGATGTGCTGGTGGCGCAGATGGAAGCCATCGGTGGAAGCCCGCAGAAAATGGCGTTCTCGGAAGTCTACGGCGCTCTGCAACAGGGCGTTGTGGACGGGCAGGAGAACACCTGGTCGAACATCTACGGCAAGAAGTTCTTTGAGGTGCAGGACGGAATCACCGAGACCAACCACGGCATCATCGACTATCTGGTTGTGACCTCTGTGGACTGGCTGGACAGCCTTGACCCGGAAGTCCGCGATCAGTTCCTGACAATCCTCAGCGAAGTGACCGAGACCCGGAACAAAGAAGCCTTTGCGGTGAACGAAGCGGCCAAAGCCTCGATCACCGACGCGGGCGGCATCATTCGCGAGCTGAACCCAGAACAGCGCCAGGCCTGGGTCGATGCGATGAAGCCCGTTTGGGACCAGTTCTCTGACGACGTGGGTCAGGACAAGATCGACGCCGCACAGGCCATCAACGCCGGGTTCTAAACTCGGATCAGGCCGCGCGTCAGGGACTGGGGAGTTATCGACGCGCTGGCCGGGCGGGCCCAAAACAGAGGCCCGCCCGCTATCACTCTCATCACAAAAAATGCGGGGACAGAGAGATGTCTGGTGCGAACTCCGGCCCGGCTGGGCTGGTCGACCATATCGAAGAAACCCTGATCGCGTTGCTGCTGGGCCTGATGACGGCCGTAACTTTTGCCAACGTGATCGCGCGGTTCTTTTTTAATTCCAACATTCTATGGGCGCTTGAGCTGACAGTGTTCATGTTCGGCTGGCTGGTGCTGCTGGGCGCATCTTACGCAGTCAAGAAGCACGCGCATCTTGGGGTCGACGCGATCCTGAACATGCTAGCCCCGGCGCCGCGTCGGATACTGGCGCTGATTTCGGTGGCCTGCTGTCTGGTGTTCTCGCTGCTGTTGCTGAAAGGGTCTTACGACTATTGGGCCGTGTTCGCGGACCTGCCGCCCACGTCGGGTCGCTGGTTCCCGACCGGGTTCAATTTCGATGCGCGCAGCCAGAGTTTCTACGAAGTCGACGACATTCCAATGGTGGCCCCGCTGCGGTTCCTCGAGGACCTGATCAATTACGGCGAATACTACGAGAAACTGCCAAAAGTTGTTCCGTATTTCGTCCTGCCACTGTCGATGTTGCTGCTTGTGATCCGCTTTGCACAGGTCGCCGTTCAGATCTGGCGCGGTGAAACCGACCGTCTTGTCGCCAGCCATGAGGTTGAAGACGAGATCGAAGAAGTTCGCGCTCAGCAAGGGGAGCATAACTGATGGACGTTGTACTTCTCTTCTCGATGGTTATCGGCCTGCTGCTGATCGGGGTTCCGATTGCGGTGGCTCTGGGTCTCAGCTCGACCTTGTTCCTGCTGATCTATTCCGACAGTTCGCTGGCCTCGGTCGCGGGGACGCTGTTTGAGGCGTTCGAAGGGCACTTTACCCTGCTGGCGATCCCGTTCTTCATTCTGGCCTCGTCCTTCATGACCACGGGCGGCGTGGCGCGGCGGATCATCCGGTTCTCGATTGCCTGCGTGGGGCATTTGCCCGGCGGTCTGGCGATTGCGGGCGTCTTTGCTTGTATGCTGTTTGCGGCGCTGTCCGGGTCGTCTCCGGCGACCGTTGTGGCTATCGGTTCCATCGTCATCGCCGGAATGCGGCAGGTTGGGTATTCCAAGGAATTCGCCGCTGGTGTGATCTGTAACGCCGGTACGCTGGGTATCCTTATCCCACCGTCGATTGTGATGGTTGTTTATGCCGCAGCCGTTGAGGTGTCGGTCGGGCGTATGTTCCTTGCCGGTGTCATTCCGGGCCTGATGGCCGGTCTGATGCTGATGGTGACGATCTACGTCATGGCGAAGGTCAAGAACCTGCCCAAAGGTGACTGGAAAGGCTGGGGAGAGATATTCGTCTCGGCCCGCGAAGCCGGTTGGGGCCTGTTCCTGATCGTCATCATTCTGGGCGGTATCTATGGCGGCATCTTCACGCCGACCGAGGCTGCCGCGGTGGCGGCTGTCTATGCCTTCTTCATCGCCAGCTTTGTCTACAAGGATATGGGGCCACTCAGCACCGAGGAGGGCTCGCAGAACCTGCCGCTGTTGAAAAAGCCCTATGCGCTGGTCACGGCCTTCTTCCACCCGGATACCAAGCACACGCTGTTTGAGGCTGGCAAACTGACCGTTACGCTTCTGTTCGTTATCGCCAACGCGTTGATCCTGAAACACGTGCTGACCGATGAGCAGGTACCGCAACATATCGCCAGCGCCATGCTGTCGGCGGGTCTCGGGCCGGTGACTTTCCTGATCGTGGTCAACGTCATCCTGCTAATCGGCGGTCAGTTCATGGAGCCTTCGGGTCTGCTGGTCATTGTCGCACCGCTGGTTTTCCCGATTGCGATAGAGCTGGGCATCGACCCGATCCATCTTGGCATCATCATGGTCGTGAACATGGAGATCGGAATGATTACACCTCCGGTTGGCCTGAACTTGTTCGTGACTTCGGGCGTGGCCGGGATGCCGATGATGGGCGTGGTCAAGGCGGCTCTGCCGTTCCTGGCTGTGCTGTTCGTCTTCCTGATTATGGTGACGTATATCCCTTGGATATCGACCTTCTTGCCCAACACCTTTATGGGGCCAGAGATCATTACGAATTAGCGAGGGTAAACCTTGTTTCAGGCCGGGCAGCGCAATCTGCCCGGCCTTTTTCTTTGCCGGTCACTTGAAGAACCGCTTCGCGTTCCCACATCGAGGGCAGAGGACGACCTCACCACAACGGGTGATCATTCGGGACGACCCGAACGGATACGAGGTTTTCTGATGTCCTGGATATTTCTGTTGTTCGCCGGCTTGCTTGAAATCGTGTGGGCCGTGGCGATGAAGCAATCAGCAGGGTTCACACGGCTTTGGCCGACTGCCATCATGGGTGTGTCCATGATCGGGTCGTTTGGCCTGTTGGCCATGGCGATGCGCACACTGCCGTTGGGTACGGCCTATGTGATCTGGACCGGAATCGGCGCCGTTGGGGCGTTTCTGGTCGGCATCATGCTGTTGGGCGAATCCGTCAACGCCATGCGTATCATCGCGGCGGTATTGATCGTGACCGGGCTGGTAACAATGAAACTGGCCTGAGCGTTCGCTCAGACCTTTTGCAGCGCCTCGATAATCCCCGAGAAATCCTGCGCCTTTAGGCTGGCCCCACCGACCAACGCGCCGTCGACATTTGAAACGGCAAAGATATCAGCGGCATTGTCCGGTTTGACCGACCCACCATAAAGCAACCGCACCGACCGGCCGACGCCTTCGCCAAAACGCCGCTCAAGCCGGGCGCGGATAAAGTCGTGGACCTCTCCGATTTCATCCAAAGTGGGAACCTTGCCGGTGCCAATAGCCCAGATCGGCTCGTAGGCGACGATCAGGTTCTCGCCGGTTGACTGATCCGGGATCGAGCCCGACAACTGACCGCCGATGATGTCCAGCGTGTTGGCGGCCTCGCGCTGTTCCAGGCTTTCACCGACACAGATAATGGCCTTCAGACCAGCATCCATCGCAACGCGGGCTTTGGCACGGACGTCATCGTTCTGCTCACCGTGATCCTCGCGGCGCTCGGAATGGCCGAGGATGACCGAGTTGGCCCCGGTATCGATCAGCATATCCGCGCTGATATCACCAGTATGCGCGCCCGAAGTTGCTGCGTGGCAATTCTGCCCGCCAACGGCGATGTCAGAGGTGCTGAGGGTTTCGGCAGCGCGATGCAGCAACGTGGCCGGAGGGCAGATCAATACGTCTACAGTCGGAGAGGGGAAAGCGCGTGCCAGAGCCTCAAGCTCAGTCAGTGCTGCCGTGGTCCCGTTCATCTTCCAATTGCCAGCCGCCAGCTTGCGCCGCATGTCCCGACCTCCCTGTTTTTCATAGTTGTCGGCACCGGATAGCACCGCCAGCGCGCACTGACAATTCCGGTTTCAGGCAGGGATGAAATGGGGGAAGGCTTTAGGCCTGCGAGGACAGGCTATCGTCGAACTTGATCGACTCGCCACAGCCGCAGGCATCAACGACGTTCGGGTTGCGGAACTTGAACCCGGCTTCGAGCAGCGAGACCTCATAGTCGATTTCAGTTCCGAACAGGAACATCTGCGCCATCGGAGCGATCATGATGCGTGCGCCGTCTTGTTCGACCACTTCGTCGTCGGCTTCGGCCTGATCGACATACTCCATGGTATACTCCATGCCGGCGCAGCCACCTTTTTTGATGCCGATGCGCAAGCCGGCATGCCCACCTGAAGTCATCAGGCGCACAATCTGCTCTGCCGCTTTAGGCGTCATCGTCACGGCCTGTTTGCCGGGAATGCCGAACATAGTGATCTCCGTCGTCGCGCGTTGATATCAATTTAGTGCTCTGAGAGCGCAGGCTCAAGACATAGCAGTCATGCTTACCTAACATTTCGGTTCCCCGGGCATTGATGCTTGCCTTTTGAAACCAGGTCACTTTAGCTGATCACACACATATTCTTTTGGTTTGAAATGGGGCGAGGCAGAATGAAGAAGCGCAATTTTGTAAGCATTAACATAGTTTTCGCATCTGTAATTGCAGTGGTTTCGACCGCCGCCATGGCTGACACAGCGCAAAAGACCCATCCGGTCAACTGCGCCACAGCTGAGGGCGATCTTCGGGCGATTGCTGCCGAAAAGAAACACGCGCAGGATCAGCAGGTTGAAAGCGTGGCCGCTCTGACGCCCGCAGGGGCGCTTTTGGGGCTGGTAACAGGCACTGAACACAAAAGGTTGTCCATGTTATCAGGCGACTACGTGAAGGCATTGGAAGAGCGGGAAGCGGAAATCAAAACAAAGTGCGGCCTGCAATAGCGCACCAGAAAAAAGACCGCTCTCGGGCAAGAGCGGTCTCTTATTCGTGTCGTAAGGCCGGGAATTTTTGGGGGGCGATGCTTGCCCAGCCTGCGATTGTGCCTGATAGGATGCCAGCACGCCGGAACTATTCGCAAGAACCGTAACGGTTTTTCTGCGGTGAGGTGACAGAAATATAAATGTTTTATGACAATGGGTTGTGCGCGTTGGCTTACATAAAGCCAAGCTCAAGCCGCGCTTCGTCTGACATCATCTCCATACCCCAGGGCGGCTCCCACGTGAGCTCGACATCAACCTCTTTGATTCCAGGGACGGGTTCGATGGCTTCGACGATCCAGCCGGGCATATCACCAGCAACCGGACAGCCCGGCGCGGTCAACGTCATGATCACCTTGACGGAGTTTTCTCCTGAGATGTCGATCGTGTAGATCAGACCCAGGTCGTAGATATTCACTGGGATTTCAGGGTCATAGACCGTGCGGCAGGCTTCCACCACGGACTCGTAAAGGGGATGCTCAATGGTCGAAGGCGCAATCAGCGGTGTGCCTTCAAACTGTTCACTCGGATGAGTCATTCGTGCCTCGGGTCTGGTTCCTGAGCAATTATATAGGGAACACCTGCGGTAGCGTCCAGAGGTGCAATGACGCCCTAGAAGGGCGCCAGCAATGTTTATTCGTTAATGTCGTGCCGGAACGTTTTGACCTGACCATGCGGCAGGGCGAAGACGCGGCGCAGAATTAACCACGAGATCAGCGACAAGGCCGCGAAGATCAGCAGCAGTACCGGCAGCGAAGGTGCCACTCCGGGGATGACCAGCAACAGCCCGGTGACTGCGGCCCCAATCGCGAAGCCCAGAAAGATGAAGCCGGGTAGCACGATTTCAAGGATACCGACGGCGAGCGCTCCGGCCAGCCAGATCCACCAGGTCAGCCAGAAGGGATCGGCCATTACTTACCTCCTTTCAGCATCTTAAACGCATCTCCGAAAGCTTCCAGAGCGTTCGCAGGCACGACGATAGTTTGTGAGCCGTTGCCGTTGCCCAGCGCGTTCAATGCCTCAACCTGTTTCAGCGCAACCTGATATTGCGCGGCCTCAATGCCATTGTCCTGAATGGCCTTGGCAACCACACCGGTCGCGTAAGCTTCGGCCTCGGCCTGAATACGGCGCGCTTTTGCAGTTTGCTCGGCAGCATACAATTCAGCATCAGCGTTCAGCTCGACGGCGCGTTTCTGGCCCTCGGCCTCGGTCACTTGCGCCCTGCGGGCACGTTCAGCGTTCAACTGCTGCAACATCGCGTCACGCGTGGCCTGATCAAGGTTCACGTCCAGAATCTCGGCGCGGGTCACTTCGATGCCCCAATCATCCACAGCGGTTTCGACGCTTTCCTGAATGCGGGTGATCAGCTGCGCGCGGTTGGACTGCACCTCGTCCAGATCCATTTTACCGATTTCCGCCCGCACGATACCGGCCACAGTTGTGGCAATCGCACCGTCTACGTCACGGATACGGTACACCGTCTTCTCCGGTTCCAGAATGCGGTAAAAGACCGAGGTGTCGATCTGCACCAACACGTTGTCCTTGGTAATGGCGTCCTGTGTTGCATTCGGAAGCTGACGCTCAAGGATGGATATCTTGTGACGCGCAACATCCAGAAAAGGAACGATAAAGTTGATCCCGGGGCCAAGCACCGAGTGCAGGCGTCCGAACCGTTCGATTACATATTTCTCGGATTGCGGAACGATCTTTATGCCTTTGAAAATGACGACGACGATCAGTACCGCCGCCAGTACATAAATTATGTTCGATGTGAGTAAACCAATAATCTGGTCTTCGGTCATATCTGTCCTCTTTTATTGTGTACGACGGTATACATATGGGAATTGAGTCGTCTGATTTCAATTCTGGTATGCAGCGCTTGGGCCCGGATGCAAATCTTTGAAGGTCTGGATGGATCGTGGAAAATCCCGATTGTGACTGCTTTGCATCCTTCGGTGTTTGCGGTATCGGGCAGGGATGAAACTAATCATCGACACAGATCCGGGCATCGACGATGCGATGGCCATCGCCTATGCCGCCGCAGCACCCGAAATTGACCTGATTGGTCTGACCGCCGTGTTCGGCAATACTCATGTACACCAATCCAGCCGCAATGCACGGTTTTTGCAGCATAAATTGGGGCTGGATATACCTGTGGCCGAAGGCGCTGCGACTGCCATTGGGCGAGAGTGCCACGCCCCGTCCGAGCATGTGCATGGCCCCGAAGGGTTTGGCGATGTCACAGATATCCCTGAGATCGGCAGCAACCATCCAATGCCAGCGGCCGAGTTTCTTGTGGATATGGCACGCCAGCATAAGGGAGAGCTGGTTGTTTGCGCGGTTGGTCCCTTGACGAATATCGCCGCCGCAATGCGTTTGGACTCCGAATTTGCGCAAAACATCAAACGTCTGGTGGTTATGGGCGGGGCGGTCTACTGCCCGGGAAACGTCACACCTCATGCCGAGGCCAACATCTATCACGATGCGCAAGCGGCGGATGAGGTCTTTGCCGCCCCTCCGCCGACCATTTTGGTGGGTTTGGATGTGACTTTGAAAACGCTGTATGAAACGGCGGATTTTCAGGCGCTGGCCGAGCAATCGCCGCACATGGGTGGTTTCCTGCGCGACATCTCTCGGTTTTATCTGAAATTCTACAAAGAAGTCGGTGGGCTGGAAGGGTGTGGTCTGCACGATTCGACTGCCGTGATCGCCTGTACGCATGAACCCATGTTCGAGATGGTGGAAACGGGCCTTACGGTCGTAACAGAAGGCGAGGAAATCGGCGCGACCCGTCCCGATCCGTCCCGTCCCACGGTCCGGGTCTGTCGGGATGTTGACGGGGCAGGGGTTGTACGCTTGTTCACCGAACGCGTCGCCTCGCTGCCCTGACGGGTTGCAAAGGCCCGGCAGATCAGGCACATCCCACCCGGTTCAGCGACCCCGAGGCGACCTTATGACCGAGCGTTTTTCCTTTGAACTGAAAGCCACCGATGGCAAGGCCAGAACCGGCGTGATCCACACGCCGCGGGGTGAGGTGCGCACGCCTGCCTTTATGCCTGTGGGTACGGCGGCGACGGTCAAGGCGATGATGCCCGAAAGCGTACGCGCAACCGGGGCGGATATTCTGCTGGGCAATACGTATCACCTTATGCTGCGCCCGACGGCTGAACGGATCGACCGCCTTGGTGGTCTGCACAAATTCATGAACTGGGATCGACCGATCCTGACGGATTCTGGCGGGTTTCAGGTTATGTCGCTGGCCGGTCTGCGCAAGCTGACCGAGAAAGGCGTGACGTTCAAATCCCACGTAGACGGCTCAAAACACGAATTGACACCTGAACGGTCGATGGAGATCCAACGCCTGCTGGGATCCGACATTGTCATGTGTTTTGACGAATGCCCGGCCTTGCCTGCGGACCGCGACCGCATTGCCGAGTCAATGCGTCTGTCGATGCGATGGGCCGAGCGCTCGCGTGAAGCGTTCGGGGATCGTCCGGGCCACGCGTTGTTTGGCATCATGCAGGGTGGCTTGGAGCAAGACCTGCGCGAGGAAAGCGCCGAAGCTCTCAAGCAGATTGGTTTCGAAGGCTATGCCGTTGGCGGTCTGGCCGTGGGAGAGGGGCAGGAGGCCATGTTCGGCTGCTTGGACTACGCGCCGGAATTCCTGCCGGTCGACAAGCCGCGTTATCTGATGGGCGTTGGTAAACCCGACGACATCGTAGGCGCCGTTGCGCGTGGGATCGACATGATGGACTGTGTGCTGCCGTCACGTTCCGGTCGCACAGGGCAGGTGTTCACGCGCCACGGCGTGGTAAACATCAAGAACGCCCGCCATGCCGATGATCCACGCCCACTGGACGAGAACTGCACGTGCCCGGCTTGCTCAAACTACTCTCGCGCGTATCTGCACCATGTATTCCGGTCCAACGAAATGATCTCAGGCATGCTTTTGACATGGCATAACCTGCATTATTTCCAGGAGATCATGCAGGGTATGCGCGATGCAATCGCTGCGGGAACGTTTGAGGCGTGGCAGGCCGACTTCCACGCCAAGCGCGCGCAGGGCGATATTGAGCCTATTTGACCTAGGCCCATCTTTTCGTCGCCCATAGGGGCAGGTAGGATCGAAAATTGGCCTTTATCGGCGGCCAAAGAACCAGCCTTTCTTTTTGGGTTGTGCATCAAAATCATAACCGAACCCCTCGAAGAATTTCCTTACTTCAGGTGTCAGCATTCCTTTACCGCTTGCATATTGTGGCAAATCAAATCCTCCGCCATAGTTCAGCTCAACCATGATCGGTCCAGCATCGGTTATCGCGATGTCTGTCGATTGATAGCGGATTGGCGCAAAGGTGCGTGCAGCAAGATCGTTGATTTCAATCAACTCTTTCCAAAACGGAAGCTGTAAGCCCATCAAACCATCTGTTTCCGGGTGGTCCTCTAGAAACTCGACTTCCATATCTGCGCGTCGCGTGACTGTTTCGATTTTGCCAGATTCAACATTTATGGAGCAGGCGATATTGCCGGGGCGCCAGAACGCATCAGCAATATTCTCACCCTGAGGTAGCTTGATAACGGCCATTGGACAGAAAACGTCATTTTCCCTGACCAGGTTGACCATACGCACCGTCGCGAGAGCTGAGGCATATTTATCAATGCTCACATGGTACACGACTCATGGCCAAACGCGCTCCATTTTGGGGCTTGAAAGCGACCGCTTTGGGCAGGTTCGTCGCCAGGCCTGAAGAGCCTTTTCCGGGTTATATAAGATCCAACGTCGGAGCGCGTCGAACCCGACCCTGAACCATGACGTTGCCCGCCGCTTGTGGGCTTTTTTCGGGATCCCCTGTCGGCCCATCGCCTGACTTGCGCATCGGTATGCCCAGGTCATGGCCAGCGCAACGATCGTAAGGAGTGTCGCAAGCTTGTGCGGGTCGGTGATGTGAGTGTCTTCGATATTGAAGCCACGAGTTTTGGCATCTGCGAAGAGGCATTCAATGCCCCACCTTTTGCGATAGAGTTTGAGTGGGTTTTTTGGGGCGTCGATGTTTGTTGCGACCCAAATCAACTCGCCACCTTTGATCCGTTTCCCCTGAAAGCGAAATAGGTTCTTGGGCGTGTGCGCCATGCCGCCCAGCCAGCCTTTCCATTGGCCCTTGCGGCGTTTGCGCAGCAGCGAACGCAACTGGAACCGGCGTCCGTCTTCGGTGTGGATGTGCATGTTTTCGCGTAAGCGGACGACGAATGGAACGTTGTTTTCAGCGAGAAAATCCAACCACTTATCCCCAATGAACTCCCGGTCTGCCAGCAGAGCCTCAATGGAAGATGCCCCGAACACTCGAAGATATCGTCGGATCAACTTCTTGCGTTGCCGCGTTGAGCTATTACCGCTGTTACCCAGAAGCGACCACATCAGAGGCACCTTGAAGCGGCGTGTCACGATCGCCAGAACCAGAAAGTTGATATCGGTCTTGCCCAACTTCCAGTTGGTCCGGTCCAGCGCAAGGAGCTTTGGACCCTTCAGATCAAGCAGGCAGATAATCAACCGCGCAACCACATCTCCATCCAATCGAACATGCTGGAAGAAGCGCTGAAGGCGGCGATAACTCGATGCATGAAGAGCGCTGCCGGGGAACTGACTCGCCAGATGACCAAGGTTCACAGTTCGACCGTTTGCCAGACCAATCAGCATTATGGCCAGGGTCTCCAATCGCGTCTTGCTCAGATCAAAATGTGGGCTTAGCGTTGTCATCAGAGGGGTGAGGAGAAATCCGAACATCCTGAAGATCCTTGTAGTGAAGAATCTTCAATTCGAATCCTTTTCGCCCCTCGTTTCAAGAAGCGTCGTGTACCGTGCAATGCTCACGTGGTTCTTGAGCAAAGGCTGCAAAACATACGAGTTCTTTCCCACGACGTCCTTCAAAAAGGATTCGAATGAAACCGGCTCCCGGCCCTCGCAAGTGATCGTGTTTGTGTCTGCATCTGTGATCAGGAAGGCCCCAAAGCTGACCATACCTTCCGTGATTTTTCCAAACAGACCGGTATCGAGATGCGCCAGAACCAAATCGCGCAGCGCCTCAGGCGTATTTATCGTTGGTATGCCGGGGTGAAACCGGTTTGACTGGTCAATGACGGCGACTGTCTCGGGGACCGGAACTTTGGCAGCTCCAAGTAACGTAGAGGCGAGAACTTTGTCTTCGGCAGCGCTGCTCCAGCCGTTATGGTTGCACTTATGCGCAATTGGCCAATGCAGGTCGTTGGAAATGTAAGTTGCTTTTTCAGCGTCGGTATAGCGGTCCGAACGGTGAAGACCGTTGCGCACGAATTCCACCATATTCAAACGGCTTGGTGGTTTGGCCGTTTTTCTGAATTCGCGCTGCACTTGCAAAACCGACTGCCCGGAACTTTTGGCAGCATATGCCAGAAGTTTTGCGTAATCTGAGTCTCGCGCCTCTAAATAACTCTGATAATCATCATCCGCCGCAGATGGAGTGCTACGCGTGTCCATGCTTGATGCCTCAATTCGTTTTCTGGTTTCGTTGTTTTGGATGCCATAGTAGGAGGAATTTTGACGGGTTTGCAGCGCTTTTGCATAATTTACGCAAGGCGTGTCGTTGATGTTCCACGTTGCATCGGTTGAAGTCTTTGCAATAGAGCGGGTGATTGGTATTTGCCGTTCGGAGTGCTTTATCGCCTTGCAGGCAGCAAACCTTCGCGCCATTGTGACATGGCAAAGTGGTGCAGTTGAAATAGGGCCTTCACAGCCCCATCTTAACCGCCCAAGACAGGAGATGGCCAAGAGTTGCCTCAAGAAGGGACCGGAGCCGTCTTGCCAACGATAAGGATTGAGCATGCAAGAGCCCCTTAATTCCTCATACCCCGTACTTCCGCTGCGCGATATTGTGGTGTTCCCACATATGATCGTGCCGCTGTTCGTGGGTCGGGAAAAATCCGTCCGTGCATTGGAAGAGGTGATGCAGGACGACAAGCAGATTTTGCTGTCCAGCCAGATTGATCCGGGCGATGACGACCCGGCCGAAGACGGAATTTACCGCTCGGGCGTTCTGGCCAATGTTCTGCAATTGCTGAAACTGCCCGATGGCACCGTCAAGGTGCTGGTCGAAGGGCAGGCGCGCGTGCAGATCACCGAATTTCTGGAAAACGAAGAGTTTTTCGAGGCTCGTGCAGAATATCTGACCGAAATCCCCGGCGACGTGACGACGACCGAAGCGCTGCTGCGCACCGTTGCGGATGAGTTTGAGCGCTATGCCAAAGTGCGCAAGAATATCCCCGAAGAGGCACTGACCGCCGTCGGTGAAACCGCCGAGCCTGCAAAGCTAGCCGACCTTGTGTCGGGCCACTTGGGCATTGAGGTCGAGCAAAAGCAGGAATTGCTTGAGACGCTTTCGGTTAGTGAGCGGCTTGAGAAGGTCTATGGCCTGATGCGGGGCGAAATGTCGGTCCTTCAGGTCGAGAAAAAGATCAAGACCCGCGTCAAATCTCAGATGGAGAAGACGCAGCGCGAGTATTATCTGAATGAGCAGATGAAGGCCATTCAGAAGGAACTTGGCGACGGTGAGGACGGCAGCAACGAAGTTGCTGAGCTGGAAGAGAAGATCGCCGAGACCAAGCTCTCGAAAGAGGCGCGCGAAAAGGCTGAAGGTGAGCTGAAAAAGCTGCGCAACATGAGCCCGATGTCAGCTGAGGCTACCGTTGTGCGCAACTATCTGGACTGGATCCTGTCTCTGCCGTGGGGGACCAAATCCCGCGTCAAAAAGGATCTGGGTCGGGCGCAGGACATTCTGGATGCCGACCACTATGGGCTTGAGAAGGTCAAAGAGCGGATCGTTGAGTATCTGGCGGTTCAGCAGCGCTCGAAGAAGCTGAAAGGCCCGATCCTGTGCCTTGTCGGCCCTCCGGGTGTTGGTAAGACCTCTCTGGGTAAGTCCGTAGCCAAAGCCACGGGGCGCGAGTTCATTCGCATCTCGCTGGGTGGTGTGCGCGACGAATCCGAGATTCGGGGTCACCGTCGGACTTACATTGGCTCGATGCCCGGTAAGATCATTCAGGCGCTGAAAAAGGCGAAGACCACGAACCCGCTCATCCTGCTCGACGAGATCGACAAGATGGGTCAGGACTTCCGTGGCGACCCGGCCTCGGCGATGCTGGAAGTGTTGGACCCGGAACAGAACAGCACGTTCATGGACCACTACCTTGAGGTCGAATATGACCTGTCGAACGTGATGTTCCTGACCACGTCGAACAGCTACAACATGCCTGGGCCTCTGCTGGACCGGATGGAGATCATCCCGCTGGCCGGTTACACCGAAGAGGAAAAGAGCGAGATCGCCAAGCAGCACCTGATCAGCAAGCAGGTCAAAAACCATGGCCTAAAAGCCAAGGAATTTGAACTCACTGATGAGGCTCTGCAGTCGATCATCCGCACGTACACTCGTGAAGCTGGCGTGCGAAACCTTGAACGTGAGATCGCCAAGGTGGCGCGCAAGTCGCTGACCAAGATCATCAAGAAAGAAGCCGAATCCGTGACGGTGACGCCGGAAAATCTGGACGATTTCCTTGGTGTTCCCAAGTTCCGCTATGGACTGGCTGAGCAAGACGATCAGGTCGGTGTCGTTACCGGTCTGGCGTGGACGTCCGTGGGCGGCGACCTGCTTCATATCGAGGCGCTGAAACTGCCCGGCAAGGGGCGGATGAAGACCACCGGTAAGCTGGGCGATGTGATGAAGGAATCCATCGACGCGGCCTCGTCTTATGTGCGGTCAATTTCGCCTCAGATCGGAGTGAAACCGCCGAAATTCGACACGCTGGACATCCACGTCCACGTTCCGGATGGGGCGACGCCCAAGGACGGCCCATCGGCAGGTCTGGCCATGGTGACGTCGATCGTGTCAGTGCTGACCGGAATTCCGGTCCGCAAGGACATCGCGATGACGGGTGAAGTTTCGCTGCGCGGCAACGCGATGCCCATCGGCGGCCTGAAAGAGAAGCTATTGGCGGCCTTGCGAGGTGGCATCAAGACTGTCCTGATCCCGGAAGAGAACGAAAAGGATTTGGCGGACATTCCGGACAACGTGAAAGAAGGGTTGGAGATCATCCCGGTCACACATGTGTCTGAGGTTCTGAAACAGGCTCTGGTCAGTGAACCTGAGCCAATCGAATGGGACGAAGCGGCGGAAGAGGCGGCGGCCGCCGCGGCCAAATCGACCGAAAAGTCAGGACCTTCGGCGACAACACACTAACCAAATCAAAGGCGGGGGCGACCCCGCCTTTTTTACAATCCGATGACGGGTTTCTTCGGATCTAAAATCTCTTCTTCAGCAATATATTCCTCAAATTTCCGCGCGGGCAGGGCCGAGCGGACTGCAATGCCAAAGATCACAACAGAGAACAGAACGCAGAGCGCGATGTCCCACCCGAACGGGATTTGTTGCAGCGCGCCGTCTCCGAATTGTCCCAGATAGGAAATCAACCCGATACCGCTGAGGTACGGAACCAGCCACAGGGCCTCGGTCACGTCCATCTCATCCAGTCGGTTGTGAAAGCGCGCAAGCAGCAGGAGCATTCCGACGATCAGCGCGATACCCAGCCGCCAGACAGTGTCCCAACCGCTCCAGTACACAACCAGGGTTGCGATGGCGAAGGCTGAACCGGCGACCAGTTTGACAGCTGGGATGCGGATTGACCTGGGGTGATCTGGCATGAGATTGCGCAGGCAAACGACAGCGATGGGGCCAACTGCAAAGGACAGGACAATTGCAGCGCCGTTCAGGGCGATGACTGTGGTGAAGGGAACCGTCAGCAGGAAAAGGATGCCGATTAGGAAGTTCAGTGCCAACGCCCATAACGGGACGCCGAAGGACGACAGGATCAACAGGCGCTGAGGCAAAAACCCGTTCTTTGCCAGGGCCATGGCGATCCGTGCGTTCGAACCCGTAGCAACCAACCCATTGCCAAAGGGACCTATCACGGATCCGATGTTCAAGACGCTCAGAAACCAGATGAAACCGACCGAGATGATGACACCGTCCAGCGGGCCTTGACCTCCGAAGCTCAAACTTGCCCAGCCGTTGCTGAGCATTGCCGGGTCCAAAGCCCCGATAAACGCGATTTGCAGGCCCAGATAGATTGCCGCGCACAGGACGATAGATAGGACAAGCGCGGCCGGGATGGCGAATTTTGGGTTTCGGACTTCGCCTGCCATGTCGACCACGTGGCGGAATCCGATGAAGGAAAAAATCACACCGCCGGTCGACACAGCGGCCATGATTCCTTTCAGCCCGTAAGGCGCGAACCCGTCCGGGTGCGAGAAGTTTTGGACGTCAAAGCGATTGGCGATCAGCAGCGCAGCCAGCACTACGGGAATCGCAATCTTGGCCCATGTCAGCGTGGCATTCACCCGAGTGAAAAACTTGACGCCCAGAGCGTTGACCGCAACGAACAGCAACATGAAGAACAGGGCAACCGCGATGCCCGCGCCAGTCAGGTCTCCGGTTTCTGCTGCATGAAGCCAAGGGGCGTAGGGGGCGAGGTATTTGAGCATCGCCTCAACCTCAATTGGGGCCGTGGTGTTATAGCCGATCCAGGCCGTCCAACCCATCGCCATCGAGACGATATTGCCGTGTGAGAACTGAGGCACCCGGGCGATGCCGCCGGGGATGGGCAGCATGGCCGAAATCTCGGCAAAGGTAATGGCCAGAATGAACATGGCCGTAGCACCGATGATCCATGTGAAAATCGCGGCGGGCCCGGCGTGTTGTACAGCCAGAAGCGGCCCAAACAACCAACCCGACCCAATTATACCGCCGACGGAGATGAAGGTGAGCCCGACAAGGCCGATGTCCCGTTTCAATCTGGCCACGCTCAAATCCAATCCATCAGCGCCGCGTGAAATTGCGGCCGGTTGAAGCAGGATACGCAGCCCGGGCAAGTTCTGGCAAGCACTTGTCAGATCATGAAAAAACAGGGGTCACGCGAGGTGTGAAGGGAATGGTGGGTGATAAGAGATTTGAACTCCTGACATCTTCGATGTGAACGAAGCGCTCTACCACTGAGCTAATCACCCGTGAGGACGCGTCTTACAGAGAGTCCATGTGCTGTGCAAGAGGTCAGCCAACAGGAATTCAACGGATTCTGTAATCGTTGAATAGGGGGTTTGCCCCGGGATTGAAGCCCCGGGGCAGCCGTTTTTAGAGGCCCGGCAATTTGTCCAGGACACCGCGGCGGCCAAAGGTGGTTCCGCGTTGGTTGCCAAAGTTCATGCGAACACCAACAGCGATAAAGGCTTCGTTGGTGCTGCCCGAAACGATCGGGGAGGAAATGTGCGCGAAGCCGACGTTGCCGTAGACGATGGCGTTGTCGCGAGCATAGTAGTCTGCACCGATGGCGAATAGGTCGTAGTCCAGAATGCCATACAGGTTGTCGATCAGATCATAACTGGCCGTGAATTGCCACTGACCGTCGAGTTCTGTCGAAACCGCGAGGCCAAACAGAGCGCCATCTACGTCCGAAAAGTCGACGACTTGCTGACGCCCAAGATAGGCCTCAACTTCGGCTGGACCTGCGTCAAAGCCTGCTTCGATGCCGTAGAACTCAACGTCCGGACCGTCCACATAGTCGCGCCCGTAGTAGGCACCGAACGAGGCGTTGCTGCTGCTGTGCCAGTTGCCGTGCAGCGTCCAGCTGGTCCCATTCTCGTCGGCGTCCTGAAAACGATAGCCGCCAAGATCCAACTGCGTGCTGAACGAGCGTGAGAATGCCAGTTCACCGGACCCGTTCAGGTTGAAGGCGTCACCAAGGTCGCTGTCGGTAAAGGTCGAGTATCCCAAATCCAGATAACCGCCGGTCACTTCTACCGCATATGCGGCTCCGGTCGAAATAGACGTGGCTAATACGCTGCTAATAAACAGATTTTTCACGTTTCTGCTCCGTATGCTTTTTTGTTTGGGGAAGGGTCTTTATGAGACCATTTCGCAGGTGCAGCACTATGCGTCTCGTCCGGGAATGTGTATTGAGTCGCGGCAATTTCATGGCGCTGTTGCGTGTGTGACACATTCTTGGGTTGCAGTAGTCAACGTGTCCCTCAACATGGCCCGTAGTGCAAAGCGGATTGCTAATTCAGTGCGGGTTTAGCAGCAGCTTTTCCGGCCTTGCATCCGGGAAAATTCGCGAATTTGGAAAAAACTTCAAAACGCCGCTTGACGATGCCGGGGCGTACCCATAATACACCCCAACGTTCAGCAACGAACGGGCAGCGGGCGGTTGTAGCTCAGTTGGTTAGAGTACCGGCCTGTCACGCCGGGGGTCGCGGGTTCGAGCCCCGTCAACCGCGCCATCGCTGCACTCCTTGGTCCAGGAAAAAGGCCACGAAATAGATGCGCGGTTGTAGCTCAGTTGGTTAGAGTACCGGCCTGTCACGCCGGGGGTCGCGGGTTCGAGCCCCGTCAACCGCGCCATTTCCCCCAATTTTTCGATGAATTCCAGCCCCATCACGGGACCAGTCGTCAGTTCGGGGGCTTGATGTCAGTAGATGTCGGCAATAATCCGTTCGTTCACAATTTGTTCTAACTTTTTTGTTGGAGACTCAGGGCCGCTCGCCTATTTCTAGGACACTTATGTGTTGGGGGCCAAAATGGCTGAGCTGAAGAATATCGAGGTGCGCGGCGCGCGCGAGCATAACCTCAAAGGCATCGACGTGGATATCCCGCGTGATCAACTGGTGGTGATCACCGGTCTGTCGGGTTCGGGCAAATCGTCCTTGGCGTTCGATACGATCTATGCCGAAGGTCAGCGCCGTTATGTTGAAAGCCTCTCGGCCTATGCGCGTCAGTTCCTCGATATGATGGAAAAGCCGGATGTGGATCACATCAGCGGCTTGTCTCCGGCGATTTCGATTGAACAGAAAACCACGTCGAAGAACCCACGCTCGACCGTTGGTACGGTCACCGAGATCTACGACTACATGCGTCTGCTGTTCGCGCGCGCGGGTACGCCTTACAGCCCCGCAACCGGCCATCCCATCGAAGCACAGCAGGTGCAGGACATGGTAGACCGGATCATGGCGATGGAGGAGGGGACGCGCGGCTATCTTCTGGCGCCTATCGTTCGCGACCGGAAGGGCGAGTACAAAAAGGAATTCCTGGAACTGCGCAAGCAGGGTTTTCAGCGAGTGAAGGTGGATGGTGAGTTCTATGAACTGGACGAACCGCCGACGCTGGACAAGAAATTCCGCCATGACATTGATGTTGTGGTCGACCGCTTGGTTGTCCGCGAAGGGATGGAGACCCGTCTGGCCGATAGCCTGCGTACCGCTCTGGATCTGGCGGATGGAATCGCGATTCTGGAAACCGCCCCGCGCGAAGGGGACCCGGAACGCATTACGTTCAGTGAGAATTTTGCCTGTCCCGTCAGTGGTTTCACGATCCCCGAGATCGAACCCCGACTGTTTTCGTTCAACGCACCCTTCGGGGCCTGCCCGGATTGCGACGGTCTTGGGGTTGAGCTGTTCTTTGACGAACGCCTCGTGGTGCCGGACCAGACGCTGAAGCTGTATGACGGTGCCTTGGCCCCATGGCGCAAGGGGAAGTCGCCATATTTCCTGCAAACCATCGAGGCCATCGCGCGGCATTACGAGTTCGACAAGAACACGCCGTGGAAGGATCTACCCACGAAGGTGCAGCAGGTGTTTCTGCGCGGGTCGGGCGACGAGGAAATCCAATTCCGCTATGATGAAGGTGGGCGCGTCTACCAGGTAACACGCAGCTTTGAAGGCGTTATCCCGAACATGGAACGCCGCTATCGCGAAACCGACAGCGCCTGGATTCGCGAGGAATTTGAGCGGTACCAGAACAATCGTCCCTGTGGGACTTGTGAAGGCTACCGTCTGCGGCCCGAGGCTCTGGCCGTCAAGATCGCCGGCCTGCATGTGGGGCAGGTGGTACAGATGTCGATCAAAGAGGCGCTGGCTTGGGTCGAAGATGCTCCGAACCATCTGAGCGTCCAAAAGAATGAGATCGCGCGTGCGATCCTCAAGGAAATCCGCGAACGACTTGGATTTCTGAATAACGTTGGTTTGGAGTACCTTACGCTGTCCCGCTCAAGCGGCACACTGTCCGGCGGGGAAAGTCAGCGTATTCGTCTGGCCAGTCAGATCGGGTCTGGCCTGACTGGCGTTCTGTACGTTCTGGACGAACCCTCGATCGGTTTGCATCAGCGCGACAATGACCGCTTGCTGGGGACGCTCAAGAATCTTCGGGATCAGGGCAACACGGTGATTGTCGTCGAGCATGACGAGGAAGCCATTCGTGAGGCTGACTATGTCTTTGATATAGGCCCGGGTGCCGGCGTGCATGGCGGGCAGGTTGTCAGCCAGGGTACACCAGCCGAGATTGCAGGGGATTCCACGTCAATGACGGGGCAGTACTTGTCAGGTACACGAGAGATTTCGGTCCCAGCTGAGCGCCGAAAGGGTAACAAAAAGAAGGTTTCCGTTGTGAAGGCGACGGGGAACAACCTGAAGAATGTCACAGCCGACTTCCCATTGGGCAAATTTGTTTGTGTGACGGGCGTGTCTGGCGGCGGCAAATCCACGCTGACGATTGAGACTTTGTTCAAGACGGCCTCGATGCGTTTGAACGGTGCGCGGCAAACTCCAGCGCCGTGTGAGACGATCAAAGGGTTGGAGCATCTGGACAAGGTTATCGACATTGACCAGCGCCCCATCGGTCGAACTCCGCGTTCAAATCCAGCGACTTACACCGGGGCCTTCACCCCGATCCGCGATTGGTTCGCAGGCCTGCCCGAAGCGAAGGCGCGTGGGTATAAGCCGGGCCGGTTCAGCTTTAACGTCAAGGGCGGTCGATGCGAGGCCTGTCAGGGCGATGGTGTCATCAAGATCGAGATGCACTTCCTGCCCGATGTCTATGTGACTTGCGAGACGTGCAAAGGCGCGCGCTACAATCGCGAGACTTTAGAGATCAAGTTTAAGGGCAAGTCCATCGCGGATGTTCTTGATATGACGGTAGAAGATGCGCAGGAGTTCTTTAAGGCCGTGCCGTCGATCCGGGACAAGATGGACGCGTTGGCCCGGGTGGGCTTAGGCTATATCAAAGTTGGCCAGCAGGCGACGACACTGTCAGGCGGCGAGGCCCAGCGGGTCAAATTGTCGAAAGAATTGTCCAAGCGATCTACCGGTCGAACGCTGTATATTCTGGACGAGCCGACCACTGGACTGCATTTCGAAGACGTGCGTAAGCTATTGGAAGTACTGCATGAACTGGTCGATCAGGGCAATACAGTTGTGGTGATCGAACACAATCTAGACGTTGTGAAAACGGCCGACCACATCATCGACATCGGCCCCGAAGGTGGGGATGGCGGGGGTGAGATCGTGGCAACCGGCACGCCCGAGGATGTGGCCGCCGTAGATCGCAGCCACACGGGGCGTTACCTGAAACAGATGCTGAACCCCGAAAAAGTGGCGGCGGAATAGGATCCGCCGTCAAACAGAGCTTAGTATTGCGCGTAGCGCAACATCTGCCAATGGCGCAGTACAGGCGGGAAGAACAGGAAAATAAAGCCAAAATTGAAATAGGCAAACGCCATCATTGGTAGCCACAATAGCACTCCGATCAACCCAATGAGGCCGGTAAGGCGGGTCGCAGTCCCCGGGGAAACGATACGGTTCAGACCCGCATGCATCAAACGTCCGCCATCCAGTGGCATCAGGGGCAGCAGGTTGAATAGTGCCAGCCACAAGTTCAACTCGGCAGTCACCGCCAGAACCCATCCAAGGTTGGGCGACGTGACCATCGGCTCCAACAACGAGCACACGGCCCACAAGGTCAGGTTAACGATCGGCCCCATGGCCACGATCAGCTCGTCTTCGTAGGATGAAGTGGACCGGCGGTGTTCACAAAATCCGCCACCAGCCCACAGGACCACACGGTTGACCGGCACGCCCTGAACCAGACATCCCCAAGCGTGACCTAACTCGTGCAGAAGGATTGAGCCCAGAAGAATAGCAACGAATCCAAGCATATAGGGCAGGTCGTCGGGATGAAAGTTAAACCCAACGATGATCAGAACAAGAAAAATAAGGCTTTGACTGAATTCAATCGGGACGTTCCAAGGGCCGCGGAACTGAAAAATCGCGCCATCGTTATTCATATGCAATCCTCGCAATAACAAGGATTGTAGTGACGCTAAATTGCGTCAAAATTTGGGAATAAACTTAGGGTTGCGTGCAATATCTGCCGCAATTCTAAGGCGAGGGGAATAATCTGACAGTCTGTGACTTAACTGTCTCAGTTCAGGATATCGGCAACCGCACCGATCAGGTTCAGCACTTTGCGTGTCTCAGGGTCGACGCGGTACACATAGTCCCCGGCCCGAACATAGTAGTTATCCCGGCGCAGCCCATAGCGATAGGGATCGTCAATCCAACGATAGTCCCGTGTGATGAAATCGCCGGATCTATAAATCTTTTTGGCCTGACCGGGTGGCACGCAGGGGATGGATTTCTTGGCCAGCCCCGGTGGGCAATGCCCTGCCTTGCCTTTGCCGTTCCCGGCCAGGGCAACGCCTGAACTCAGGGCGATTGCCAGAATCGTCGTGGTAACAGTCAAACTGCGCAGCATCGTTTTTCCCAATTGCTTGGTTCTTTCCCCCATAGATGGCAACCGGGTGAATTAGGGTCAAGCCCATGGGCAGGAAGCTGCCTACTGTCGTCCGCGCTTTTCAAATCGCGGCAGCATGGCCGAGAAATCTTTGCCCATTCCACCTTCGGCCTCAACGAATTGTTCATACAGCGCGGTTGCGGCCTGACCCATCGGGGTGTCAGCATCCGAGCTTTCTGCGGCCTGTTGGCTGAGACGCAGGTCTTTCAGCATCAATTCGGCGGCAAAACCGGGTTGGTAGTCGTTATCGGCCGGGCTTTCCGGGCCAACGCCGGGGGCGGGGCAGTAGGCGTTCATCGTCCAGCTATAGCCCGACGAGGTGCTGACCACATCAAACATCTTTTGCCGGTCCAGACCCAGTTTGTCTGCCAACGCGAAGGCCTCGCACGTGGCGATCATGGTGACGCCGAGGATCATGTTATTGCAAATCTTGGCGGCCTGACCCGCGCCTGACTCACCGCAATGCACGGCCTTTTGGCCCATGATGTCGAACAGAGGCGCGGCCTTGGCAAACGCGTCGTCGCTGCCACCGGCCATGAAGGTCAGGGTACCTGCCGCCGCACCGCCGATCCCGCCCGAAACAGGGGCATCAACGGCCAGTACACCGGCCTGTTTCGCCTGATCCGCAACAGCCCGGGCGCTGTCAACATCCACAGTCGAGCAGTCAATCCAGACCGAGCCGGGCTGCATCGCAGGAAGGATCTCTGAGCCGACGCTGCGCAGAATTTGACCATTGGGCAGCATGGTGATGACGATCTCGGCGCCTGCGGCGGCCTCGGCGCCTGAGCCTGCCATGGTGACGCCTGGAATATCGACATCGACCATGTCAAAACCCATCACGTCATGACCGGCTGCCGCCAAATTGGCGGCCATCGGATTGCCCATGTTACCAAGGCCGATAAACCCGATTTTCATCTTATCTCTCCTCAAATGTCAGCATGTCCGAACCCAGCGGTTGCAGCATCTTTGACACGGCGACGGCGGGTACGGAACGATCGGAAAATTGCCAGCGCGGGGTGCGGTCTTTGTCGATGATCTGGGCGCGGATGCCTTCCAGAAAATCCCCATGCTCCATGGCGCGATAGGTGAAACGATACTCCAGTTCCAATGCTTTGCGCTGTGTCAGGCTTGGTCCGCGCAGCCGATGCAAGATTTCCACCGTGCAGGCCATCGAAAGCGGTGAATTCCGGCTCATCGACTTGAGCGTTTCGTCTGACTGGGCGTGATCCGAAGTGCTTAGGGCGTTCTGGATATCACTCAGACTTTCTCCGGCGAAATGGGCATCGATAAACGGTTGCAGCTCGGCAAGGTGACTTTCCGGAGGCGGCGAGGCGTGTTTTGCGATCAACTCGGCATCCCCGGATGCCTCCAGCATCTCGATCAGGTCAGGCCATTGCGCAATTGGAATGAAGTGATCCGCAAAACCGGAAAAGATGGCGTCTCCGGGTCCCATTCGGTGGCCGGTTGTACCCAGAAATTCGCCCACACGACCGGGAGCAAGCGCCAGCATCAGGGTGCTGCCAACATCCGGGACCAGACCGATTGAGCATTCCGGTAGGGCGATTTTCGAGCTTTCCCCTACGATGCGATGACTACCGTGGCAGCCTATGCCGACGCCACCGCCCATGGTGAACCCTTGAAGAAAACTGACGACGGGTTTGGGGTATTCAAAGATCAGCGCATTCAGCAGGTACTCGTCGCGCCAAAAGGCGCGCCCAAAGTCGTAGTCGCCCTTGATACCTGTAGCGTAGAGGTCGGCAATATCTCCGCCTGCGCAAAAGGCTTTGTCACCCTCGGCATCCATGATGACCAGATCCACTGCATCATCTTCGCGCCAGTTACGCAGAGCGGTGTCGATGGCCATGCACATGTCATAGGTCATCGCGTTCAGCGCTTTGGGGCGGGTTAGGGCGATGCGCCCGGCGCGGCCTGTGATGCGGATGTCGATTTCTGGCATTGGCCCCTCAGCGATCGGCGAGCATTTGGCGGGCCACGATGACCCGCATGATTTCGTTAGTGCCTTCCAGAATCTGGTGGACACGCAGGTCGCGGACCAGTTTCTCGATGTCATAGTCGGCCAGATACCCGTAGCCACCGTGCAATTGCAGGCATTGATCTACAACTTTCGATCCGGTCTCGGTCACGAATTTCTTGGCCATGGCGCAGAATTTAGTGGCATCCGGCGCGCCCTGGTCCAGTTTCCACGCAGCCTGCCGCAGAAAGATGCGGGCGGCCTGCAACTCAATCTCCATATCGGCCAGTCGGAATTGCAGGGCCTGAAACTGGTCGATGGATTGGCCAAACGCCTTGCGCTCCGACATGTATTGCAGCGTCATGTTCAGCCCGGTCTGCGCCGCGCCCAAAGAACAAGAGGCGATGTTCAGGCGCCCGCCATCCAGACCCATCATGGCGTATTTGAACCCGTCGCCCTCGGCACCCACAAGATTGCCCGCCGGTATATGGCAATCATCGAACTGAACCTGCGCCGTGGGTTGGCTTTTCCAACCCATCTTCTGTTCCAACGCACCAAAGCTCAGTCCAGGGGTGCCGTCCTCGACATAGACGGTTGAGATGCCCTTGGGGCCGTCCTTACCAGTGCGCACCATGCAGACATAGGCGTCGGAATAGCCTCCACCCGAAATGAATGCCTTGGTCCCATTCAACGTATATCCTTCATTGGTGCGATCCGCGCGGGTCTTCAGCGCAGCGGCATCCGAACCCGACCCGGGTTCTGTCAGGCAATAGCTGAGGACGGTGTTCAGGTTTAGCACGTCCGGCATGATGCGGGATTTCAGGTCGTCATCAGCAAAGCTGTCCAGCATCTTGGCGCACATGTTGTGGATCGACAGAAATGCCGCGACCGAGGGGCAGGCCATCGACAAAGCCTCAAACACCAATGTCGCGTCCAGACGGCTGAGACCTGATCCGCCGCTGTCTTCTGAGACGTAGAGCCCGCCGAAACCCAGCTCTCCGATACGCGGCCAGAGGTCTTTGGGAATAGTGCCATCCGATTCCCACTGGCGAGCGAATGGGGCGATATTGTCCTGACCGAAGTCATAGGCCATGTCGAAGATTGCGGTTTGCTCTTCTGTCAGTGCGAAATCCAAGGCCTGCCTCCCACGCTGCCGATTGAATTGAACGACTGTTTATTTCGCAATCCTTACAGAAATTTTGCACGGCCAGCAATCAGGTGCGGACGCTTTAAAGATCGAGATGATATTCCTCGATCAGGTGCTTTACCACGGCCTGACCGGGGTCGTCGCCCCGCGCGGTGGCTTCGGCATGAACGCGGCGTTGGCGGGTGGCCGAGGTTCCGTTCTGCGCGATCTGCTGTAGGCGCGCCAATTCGGTCATGGTACCCAGCGCTTCGGCATCTTCGGCAAGCATTCCCATCAGTTCGCCCATAAGCTCGGGCATCGGTTTGATCGAGCGGTCGCCAAAGTCGATCATCCCTTCCCCCACGCCATACCGCTGCGCACGCCAGCGGTTTTCGCCGATCAGGAACTGGTCGTAGTGACGCCAGCGCAGGTTGCGGTCCTTCAGACGGCAAAGCATCCGGGTCAAAGCCTGTACTAACGCCGCCAGCGACAGAGTGTGTTCTAGCCGCGGCTGCACATCCATGATCCGCGTCTCAAGGGTTGGGAAACGGTGCGACGGGCGCAGGTCCCACCAAATTTTTGTCGTATCCTCTATCACCCCAAGCTCAACCAGTATGCCGGTCGTCCGCTCGTAGTCGGCCCAGCTGGCCAAGACAGGCGGCAGCCCTGTTCGCGGCAGATTGTCGAACACCGTCAGGCGATACGAGGACAGACCGGTGTCCTCCCCCTGCCAATAGGGGGAGGAGGTGGATAGTGCCAAAAGATGCGGCAAGAAGTAGGAAAGCTGCGGCATCAGATCAGCGCGCAGGGCTGGATCCTCGACTCCGACGTGAACGTGCATTCCGCAGATCAGCATTCGGCGCGCGACGCCGCCAAGGGCATGTTGCAGCGCGTCATAGCGATCCTTGCGGGTATGATGCTGTTTCTTCCAATCGGCAAACGGATGACAGGAGACGGCAATCGGAGCGAGGTTATGCTCAGCGGCACGTTTGGCAACGCAGGACCGCAGGCGCTTCAGGTCTTCGCGGGCTGATTTGATCGTTGCATGCGGCCGGGTGCCGACCTCGATCTGACATTGCAGGAATTCGGGGCTGACCTGACCTTCGAAATCCGACTGGCAGGCATCCATCAGGGCGGCGGGGGCCTCGGCCAGTTGCAGGCTGTCGCGGTCGACCAGCAGATACTCTTCTTCGATGCCCAGCGTGAATTCCTGCTGCATGGCGGCCCTCGTACAACTATTTTGCCCAGTGAATACGGAAATTTCTGTTTTGCCAAGCGTTTGGCACAGCGCTTCTTGCAGAGGCCGGGCAAGCAAAGGTATGGAACGGGCGAACCGGAAAGTGGAGCCGCCCGTGAAACCGAGAAAATTCCCCAAGATCAACGACGCCCTCGATGAACTGGGCGTCAAGCTGATCGACAAGGCCCCGGAACAGGATGAACACGCCCGGCTTGAGGCGTTCGAGCGGGCAGGGGGACTGACCCGCCCGGCCTATGCCTTGTCACCGGGAATGGAGGGGTTTGAGATCGGACAGTTGGTCGCCGAATACGCCGAACACGCCGACGCGCTGGCCGCTTTGAAGGACCCTGTGCGCAATCAGACAGGTTATCGGCTTGGCAACGGGTATTATGACAGCCCAGACGCAGACGCGCTGTATCTGATGATCCGCCGTTTTGCGCCCAAGCGGGTGATCGAAGTCGGTTGCGGCAACTCGACCCGCGTAACCCGTCAGGCGATCATCGACGGTGGATTGCAAACGCAGATTACGGCGATTGACCCATATCCCCGCGCAGATATCGCACATGTTGTCGATCACTTCGAACAAAAGCGGCTGGAAGAGGTCGACCCGGCGATCTTCGAACAGCTGGAAGCGGGCGACGTGCTGTTTATCGATTCCAGCCATGTTGTGCGGGTCAGTAATGACGTCGCACACCTGTTCTGCCGGATCATTCCCGCGCTGAAGCCGGGGGTGGTGATCCACGTTCACGATGTTTTTCTGCCCTATGAATACCCCAAGCGGTTCTTCTATGACTGCCCGGGTTGGGGTGAACAGTATGTCCTGCACGCTTTATTACAATCTGGCGCGTATTCAATGCTTTGGCCGGGATATTACCTGCAACAGGATCGCCCCGATGCGATGGATGCGTTGCCATTTCTGAAGGACGGCCGCGCGCAGAGTATCTGGGTTCAGGTCAAAGAAAATTGATCCCAAAGTGATCCGGTGCGGCAAAACGCCCGTAGACCTTTCCATAACAAGCTGGAGAGGAGACAACAGCCATGTTTCGCCGTACTTTCATGGGCGCCGCCGCCGCACTTGTCCTTGCACTTCCTGTCAAAGCGCAAGCTGCTGACATCGTGGACACCGCCGTAGCGGCAGGATCGTTCAACACACTGGTCGCCGCCGTGCAGGCAGCCGGTCTGGTAGACACGCTGAAGAGCGACGGCCCGTTCACAGTCTTCGCGCCAACGGATGAGGCTTTCGCCGCTCTGCCCGAAGGCACGGTTGAGACGCTGCTGCTGCCGGAAAACAAAGATCAGTTGATCGAAATCCTGACCTATCACGTGGTTCCAGCCAAGGTGATGTCGGGCGATATCGCAGGTAAGCGCGCCAAGGTTCTGACCGTTCAGGGCGACCGTCTGAGCGTGAACGCCAAGCGTGGCGTCAAAGTCAATGATGCCGAAGTTGTGAAGGCCGATATCGAGGCCAGCAACGGCGTGATTCACGTGGTCGACGCAGTGATCCTGCCGGAATAATCCGACGTCTGAATTGAAAAGCCCCGGTCCAAAAGGCCGGGGCTTTTTCGTTATACCAGTCGGACCTGCGTTCCGATCTGCACCAGAGGATACAATTCCTCAACATGCTGGTTGTAAAGACCGATACACCCTGACGAGCTTTGGCGACCAATCTTCCGCGTGTCGTGGGTGCCATGCACCAGATAGGCGGGCCACCCCAGATACATGGCGCGCGTACCCAGCGGATTGCCGGGATCTCCG
This sequence comes from Ruegeria sp., assembly GCF_965221235.1. GTDB lineage: Bacteria > Pseudomonadota > Alphaproteobacteria > Rhodobacterales > Rhodobacteraceae > Ruegeria. The sequence continues at coordinate 55,072 of NZ_CBDCRS010000004.1, read as the reverse complement.
CCTTCCATGCGGACAGGTAGGCTCGGGTCACGCTCGCGCATGGATGAGGTCGGTGTCCAGCTTGGGTTCTCGGCCTTGCGGACAACCTCGGTATAGCCGCGCTTGGTTAGCTCTTCGCTCATCGGAACCGAGCTGGGATACAGCTTGTACGTGCCGTCCGGGCCCCAGTAATGAACCGCGCGGCTGGTGATGTCGGCCAGCAAGCAACCTGCGCCCAGCTCGTCAAAGTGATCCTTCCAGTTCTGCTGCGAGAACGAGGACACGTTGCGGCGCACCGGCAATTGTGTGCTGATCGCTTCTTCATCCACAGGGAAGGCATCGCTGCTTTGAGCGCGCACCAGGGCTGGTGTCGCGACAAGGGATGCTGCGCCCAACAAAGCAGAGCGGCGAGTCATGCGTGAATTAGACAAATTGGCCTCCGGTTCAGGACTGCTCGAACAATAATTTGTTGGTAAATTATTGCTCATCGCCCCATTTTTCCAGAGCATGCAGGCTGAAATTTTTGTGAGGCCGCATGTATTGGCGGCGCTTTGCCGCAAAAACCCGGCCTGAAACAGACCGGGTTCATGTGTTGTATGACCCGAGCGGGTTAGTCCATGGCTTTAAAGTTGAACTCGCCGCCTTCCTTGATGCCTGAGGGCCAGCGGGACGTAACGGTCTTGGTGCGGGTGTAGAACTTAAAGCTGTCCGGACCGTGCTGGTTCAGGTCGCCGAACATGGATTTCTTCCAGCCGCCGAACGTGTGATAGGCCAGCGGAACCGGGATCGGAACGTTGATACCCACCATGCCGATATTCACTCGGCTGGCAAAGTCGCGCGCGGTGTCACCGTCACGGGTGAAGATCGCTGTGCCGTTGCCATATTCGTGATCCATCGCCAGTTTCAGCGCTTCTTCATACGAACCCGCGCGGACGGTCGACAGGACCGGGCCGAAGATCTCTTGCTTATAGATGTCCATGTCCGGAGTGACGCGGTCAAACAGATGCGGACCGACGAAGAAACCGTCCTCATACCCTTGCAGGCTGAAGTCCCGGTTGTCGACAACCAGCTGTGCGCCTTGCTCTACGCCCGAGTTAATCAGGCCGAGGATACGTTCCTTGGCGGCAGCGGTCACAACCGGGCCCATGTCAACATCGTCGCCTGCGGTGTAGGGACCAACCTTCAGCTTTTCGACGCGCGGAATCAGTTTCTCGATCAGAGCGTCTGCGGTTTCTTCTCCGACCGGCACAGCGACCGAAATCGCCATGCAACGTTCGCCCGCCGCGCCGAAACCGGCACCGACCAGAGCATCCGCAGCCTGATCCAGATCGGCGTCGGGCATGACGATCATGTGGTTCTTGGCACCGCCAAAGCACTGGGCGCGCTTACCGTTCGCCGTAGCGCGAGAGTAGATGTATTGCGCGATCGGGGTCGAGCCAACAAAGGAAACGCCCTGAATGATCTCGCTGTCCAGCAAGGTGTCCACGGCCTCTTTGTCACCATTGACGACCTGGAAGACACCTTTGGGCAAACCCGCTTCGACAAACAGCTCGGCCAGCATCAGCGGGACCGAGGGGTCGCGTTCGGAAGGCTTCAGCACAACCGCGTTGCCACAGGCCAGCGCGGGGCCGACGTGCCACAGCGGCATCATCGCAGGGAAGTTGAATGGCATGATCGAAGCCACAACGCCCAGCGGCTGGCGCATGGAATACATGTCGATACCGGGGCCTGCGCTGTCGGTGAACTCACCCTTCAGCATCTGAGGCGCACCGATGCAGTATTCGATGACCTCCAAGCCGCGTTGCAAGTCGCCTTTGGCATCCGGGATGGTTTTGCCGTGCTCGCGGCTCAGCGCTTCGGCCAGCTTGTCCATGTCGCGGTTCATCAGGCCGACCATCGCCATCATGACGCGCGCGCGTTTCTGCGGGTTCGTCGCGCCCCATGCAGGCTGGGCAATTGCGGCCTGTTCAATGGCTGCCGTGGTCTCAGCTGCGCTGGCCATCGGGCATTTATACTGTACTTCGCCAGTTGCCGGGTTGAACACGTCATCGAACCGGCCCGAGGTGCCAGCCACTTGTTCGCCGTTCAGGAAATGAGTCAGGTCTTGCATCGAAAACTCCTCCGATAGATTTGAGCGCAAGATAGACTTGCATAAATCCCGCGAACAGAGGCAATGTTCCAAAAGAGCTTTGCAAAAATGCAAAAGGAAAAAGATGAACCCGAACTGGGATGACATGCGGATTTTTCTGGCTGTCGCGCGTGAGGAAAGCCTTTCGTCCGCTGGGCGTATCCTCAAGATCGACCCGGCCACAGTCGGGCGGCGGATTGCGCGGCTTGAGGCCAATCTGGATGCGCAGCTGTTCACGAAATCGCAGCAGGGCTATGTTCTGACGACCGCCGGTGAGCGTCTTTTGAATCATGGCCTGCAAGCAGAAGAGGCGATGCGCGCCGCCGCTGGTGCTGTGGCGGGGTCAACCAAGTCGCTCAGCGGACAAATTCGGATCGGCGCGCCGGATGGCTGTGCGAACTATCTGCTGCCGCAGGTCTGTGCGAAAATCAGCGATGCTAACCCGGAATTGGACATTCAGATCCTCGCATTACCACGCATCATTAACCTGTCGCGTCGCGAGGCGGATATGGCGGTGACGGTCAGTGCGCCGACAGCGGGGAAGCTGCTGGTCAAGAAAGTCAGCGATTACAAGTTACATGTGGTCGGAACACAGGACTATCTGGATCGTCATGACCCCGTGCAGAATGTCGAAGACCTAAAAGGGCACAGACTGATTGGTTACATCCCCGATATGATCTTTGATCGCGAGCTGGATTATCTCAACGATATCGGTGTTGACCGTGTCGCGCTTGCATCGAATTCGGTGTCGGTTCAGCTGCGGCAGGTTTCTCTGGGGACCGGGCTGTGTGTCGCTCATGACTTCACTTTGCCTTTCCATCCCAGCCTTCGGAAAATCCTGATGGATCAAGTGAGTCTGACGCGAAGTTTTTATCTGGTCCGGCATCAGGGTGATCAGCGCAACGAACGGCTGAACCGCTTTGCTGACGCTCTTACGCGCGGAATTCGCGACGAAGTTGCGCGGTTAGAAGCCGACGCGAACGCTTGACAGGTTGACCCAATCGCGCAACGCTTTGGATAAGTTTATTATTTCGGAGGTGTTCTTCATGCTCGTCCAGGCCATTCTGAAATCAAAGGCGTCCGAAGGTGTGGTGACAGTCATGCCATCGGCAACCGTCTCAGAGGCTGCGAAGATCCTTGCGGAGAAACGTATCGGGACCGTGGTTGTATCAGAAGATGGTGGCCAGACGGCATCCGGCATTCTGTCCGAACGCGATATCGTCCGCGAACTTGCCGCAAGCGGCAGTGGATGCCTGTCCCAGCCGGTCAGCGCGTACATGACGCAAGAACTGGTGACGACAACTCGTCAGGCCACGGTGCAAGACATCATGACCCGCATGACCGAAGGTCGCTTTCGCCACATGCCCGTGGTCGAAGAGGGCAAGCTGGTGGGTATCGTGACCCTTGGGGACGTGGTCAAAGCGCAGCTTTCCGAATTGGCGATGGAAAAGGATGCTCTTCAGGGCATGATTATGGGTCATTGACGGCATTGATGTTGTTCTGACCCTTGCACCTGCGGCAAAGTTGTGTTTGCTGACGCAGAAATATTGTTGCGCAGGAGGTCCTGATGCGGGTTGGATTGTATCCGGGAACTTTTGACCCGATAACACTGGGTCATATTGACATCATCCGTCGGGCCTCAGCGCTGGTGGATAAGCTGGTGATCGGTGTCGCCATCAACCGCGACAAAGGGCCGTTGTTTTCTCTGGAAGAGCGTGTGGCCATGATCGAAGAGGAATGCACGCATCTGACAGCACAAACTGGCACAGAGATCGTCGCGCATCCTTTTGAGAACCTTCTGATCGACTGCGCCCGCGATGTGGGCGCTCAGATCATCGTGCGTGGACTGCGCGCGGTGGCGGATTTCGAGTATGAATTCCAGATGGTTGGCATGAACCGCGCGCTTGACGATTCAATCGAGACCGTATTCCTGATGGCAGAGGCGCGGCATCAGGCCATCGCCTCGAAACTGGTCAAGGAAATCGCGCGTCTTAACGGGGACGTGTCGAAATTCGTCACGCCCCGTGTGAATGCAGCACTGCGCGAGCGGTTAGGCTAAGGACCCCATCGCCGCAGCTGTATCCAGCATGCGGTTCGAGAAACCCCATTCGTTGTCATACCAAGCCAGGACGCGCACCAAAGTGCCGTCGGTCACTTTGGTTTCAGCCAGCGACATGGTCGAGCTGTGGGAATCGTGGTTGAAATCCATCGACACCAGCGGACGGCTCTCGGCGGCCAGTACTCCGGGGATCTTTGCGGCCGCTTCGACGAACAGTGCGTTGACCTCTTCTTCGGTGGTGGGGCGCGAAACCTCAGCCACCAGATCAACGACAGAGACATTCGGGGTTGGGACGCGGATCGCCTGACCGGTCAGCTTGCCCGCCAGCTGCGGCAGAACCAGACCTACAGCAGCAGCAGCACCAGTGGTTGTCGGGATCATCGACAGAGCAGCGGCCCGCGATAGGTACGGATCCTTGCCCGCCGTGTCATGTACTGGCTGGCTGGCGGTATAGGCGTGGACGGTGGTCATGTTGCCATGCACGATGCCAAGTCCGGCATCCAGCGCGGCGGCCACGGGCGACAAGCAGTTCGTGGTGCAGGATGCGTTTGAGACTACGATGTCTTCTGCGGTCAGCTCACTTTCATTGACGCCAAACACGACGGTCTTTACCGCACCGTCTCCGCGAGCAGGGGCCGAGATCAGCACTTTCTTTGAGCCGTTCTTGAGGTGGCGTTCCGCCGCCTCGCGCGTGCGGAACACGCCGGTGCATTCCAGAACCACATCCACATCCGACCAGTTCAGCGCTTCGGGGTCGCGTTCGCTGGACAGTCGGATCGGGCCTGCGCCAACGTCGAGCCCGGCATCCGTCAGGGTCACTTTGTGGGGGTAACGGCCATGCACGCTGTCAAATTCGAACAGATGCGCGTTCATTTCGGGCTTGGCGAGGTCGTTGATGGCGACGATCTCGACATCCGTGCGTCCGCTTTCCATCACAGCGCGCAAAACGCCCCGTCCGATCCGTCCAAATCCGTTGATTGCCAGCTTGAGTGTCATGTTCCGCTCCGTCCGAATATCGGCTTAAATGAAGTTAGCGCTAACAAAGCCAGATTGGCGAAAATGTCAAGCAAAACCTCTGTCAGCGCCAGAAAGCGAGCCAGTCCAAGAAGGCGTAGAGTTTCTTACCAAGGAAAATCAAATGCTCGGGTCCGAACAGCGCATAGTCCAGAATGAACCCGCCGAGGATCAGGAGGCCAAGCCAGATTGCGATTTGGTTGGTCATAGCGGCCCCGAACAAAAATGCCCGCTCAGATAACCTGAGCGGGCAAAAAGGTTCAAGATTTCAAACCGATCTTAGTTAAGGCGACCCATCGCGACGGCGACGTCAGCCATGCGCACTGAGAAGCCCCATTCGTTGTCATACCAGGCCAGAACGCGGACCAGACGGCCATCGACCACACGGGTTTGTTCAGGCGCGAAGATCGAGCTTTCTTCGGTATGGTTGAAATCGGTCGAGACCAGCGGTGCGGGCTCATAGCCCAGAACGCGCTGCATCGGGCCTTGTGCGGCTTCGCGGACGATCTCGTTAACCTCATCAACGGTGACTTCGCGACCAGCGCGGAAGGTCAAATCAACCGCCGAGACATTCGGCGTGGGAACACGGATTGCGGAACCGTCCAGACGGCCTTTCAGGTTCGGCAGGACCTCACCAAGAGCGGCAGCGGCGCCGGTCGAGGTCGGGATCATCGACATGGCCGCAGCGCGGGCGCGGTACAGATCACTGTGGCGACGGTCCAGAGTCGGCTGGTCGCCGGTATAGGCGTGGATCGTGGTCATGATGCCGTTTTCGATACCGATCCCTTCGTCCAACACCTTGGCAAGCGGAGCAAGGCAGTTGGTGGTGCAGGAGCCGTTCGAAACCATATTGTCATTTGCGGTCAGTGTGTTGTGGTTCACTCCGAACACGATGGTCTTGTCGACGTTTTTACCGGGCGCGGACAGCAGGACTTTGCTTGCGCCGCGCTCTAGGTGGGTTTTCGCCTTTGTACCGTCGTTGAACTTGCCGGTGCATTCCAGAACGACATCGCAGCCTTCCCAGTCCAGCTCGTTCATGTCGTAGGTCGAGAACATCTCCATCGGGCCGCGGCCCAAATCCATGGTGTTGCCATTGATGGAGACTTCACGTGGGAAACGGCCATGCACGCTGTCATATTTCAGAAGATGCGCCGAGGTCTCCAGCGGTCCGGTTGCGTTGACTTTGATCACTTCGATGTCGTTACGGCCTGACGCGGCAATATGCGACAGGGTGCAGCGGCCGATGCGGCCAAAACCATTGATACCGACCTTGATGGTCATATGATGTCTCCAGATGCGCTTGCGTTGCAGGCCATATAGCGGTGAAATTGGAATCTCAAAAGAGTAAAAGCGGCATATTTTTAAGGTGTTAGCGCAAACCTCACGCGATTGCGCTAACGCTTGCGCTAGCTGTGAGATCGGGTAGGGTCCGGGTGCGGCAGGTGAGAAGAAAGGAAGCGCGATGAGCGGTCTGTTGGCCCTTTTGGACGACGTGGCGGGGATCGCCAAGGTGGCGGCAGCCTCAGTTGACGATGTGGTCGCGGCGGCGGGCAAAGCTGGGGCCAAGACGGCAGGGGTGATTATCGACGATGCGGCAGTCACACCAAAATACGTGCAGGGATTCGCGCCTGCGCGGGAGCTGCCAATCATCTGGCGCATCGCGCGCGGGTCGTTTTTCAACAAGCTCATATTGCTGCTGCCAGTGGCGTTGTTGTTGGCCAATTTTGCGCCGTGGCTGATTACGCCACTACTGATGCTTGGCGGGTCCTACCTGTGTTTCGAGGGCGCCGAAAAGATTTTCCACGTGCTCTTTCCGCATGGCAGCCACGCAGTGCACGAAGACATGAAGATAAAGGATCCTGGTCATCTGGAGGAACAGAAAGTCCGCGGCGCAATCAAAACGGATTTCATCTTGTCGGCCGAGATCATGACCATCGCACTGGCCGCGATTGAGGCCCCGAATCTTTGGATGCAGGCGGCGACTTTGGCGGTTGTTGGGATCGGGGTGACGGTTGCCGTTTATGGCTCGGTCGCATTGATCGTGAAGATGGATGACGTGGGGCTGTTTCTGGCCAATAACGCGCCAACACCGATTGGGCGCGGATTGGGTCGTGGGTTGGTCAAGGCGATGCCCGGCGTGATGAAAACGCTCTCAATCGTCGGAACGGCGGCGATGCTGTGGGTCGGAGGCTCGATTGTCATCCACGGGATGGAAGTTTTGGGCTTTGGCTGGCTGGGTCATCACATTCATGACTGGGCCTATGCGATTGGGCATTCGGTTTCCGAGCAGTGGGTCGGCGCTGTGGAATGGATTTCCAAAGCCGCGATGGACGGCGTGTTTGGTCTGGCCTGGGGGTTAGTCTTGATCCCAATGGCAACCAAAGTGATACTACCTCTTTTCCAGAAGTCGGACGCCCACTAAAATCCAAATGAAAAGGGCGGCCGAGGCCGCCCTTTGCTTGGTCAGCTGGGTCTGTTTACAGACCCAGCAGTTCTTTGACCTTTGCAACCGTTGCCTCGGCAGTGATGCCGAAATGTTTGTAAAGCTCTCCGGCAGGGGCCGAAGCGCCGAAGCTCGACATGCCGATGAAGCCGGCTTTGGCTTCGCGGCCGCGCTCACCCAGCAGCCAGCGATCCCAGCCGCCGGCGCGGACGGCAGCTTCGATACCGACACGGACGGCTCCTGCGGGCAGAACGCGCTTGCGGTAGGCTTCGTCTTGCTCGGCGAACAGTTCCATACAGGGCATAGAAACGACGCGGGTGCCAATGCCTTCGGCTTCGAGCATCGTCTTGGCTTCCATAGCCAGCGAGACCTCAGACCCGGTGGCGATCAGGATGGCCTGACGTTTGCCTTCGGCTTCGGCCAGAACATAGGCGCCTTGGGCGACGAGGTTCTTGGTCTTGTGCTGGGTGCGCACAGTCGGCACGCCCTGACGAGTCAGCGACAGGACCGATGGGCTGTCCTTGAAGGTCAGCGCCAGCTCCCATGCCTCAGCCGTTTCAACCGTGTCGGCGGGACGGAACACATAGGTGTTCGGCGTCGCGCGCGATATGGCGAGATGCTCAACCGGCTGGTGGGTTGGGCCGTCTTCGCCAAGACCAATCGAGTCGTGCGTCATCACGAAGACCGACGGCACTTTCATCAGTGCGGCCAGACGCATGGATGGACGGGCATAGTCGGTGAAGGCCATGAACGTGCCGCCATAGGGGCGGATGCCGCCATGCAGCGCCATGCCGTTCATTGCAGCGGCCATGCCGTGTTCACGGATGCCGTAGTGGATGTAGCGACCTTTGCGGTTTTCCGGCAAGAAGACACCCATATCAGCCGATTTGGTGTTGTTCGAACCAGTCAGGTCAGCCGAGCCGCCAACGGTCTCGGTCATGATCGGGTTCACAACGTTCAGAACCTTTTCCGACGAGGCGCGGGTGGCCAGTTTCGGTTGATCTTCCGAGACCTGCTTTTTGAACGCGCGGATGGCTCCCGCCAGACGCTTGGGCGCTTCAAACGCGTAGGCGCGGTTGAACTCGGCCTGCTTGCGCTCGGACAGTTGTGCGAAACGCTCTTGCCACGCAGCTCGCTCGGCAGAGCCGCGCGAACCGATGGCTTCCCAAGCCGACTTCACATTGGCCGGGATTTCGAATGCATCATGTGGCCAGCCATAGCCTTCCTTGGCCGCTTTCAGCTGATCCTGATCGGTAAGCGCGCCATGGCCTTTTGAGGTGTCCTGTGCCGCGTGGCCCAGAGCGATGTGGCTTTCGCAGGCAATCATGGTCGGCTTGCTGGATTTCTTCGCGTCCACAATGGCGGCGTCGATGGCTTGCGGATCATGGCCGTCGATCTCGATCACATGCCAGCCCGAGGCTGCGAAACGGCGCACCTGATCGGTGCGGTCGGCTATATCGACGGTGCCGTCGATTGTGATGTTGTTGTTGTCCCAGAAGACGATCAGCTTGCTCAGTTCGTGACGACCGGCCAGAGTAATCGCCTCTTGGCTGACGCCTTCCATCAGGCAGCCGTCGCCAGCGATTACATAAGTATAGTGATCCACGACCTTCTTGCCGTAATGCGCGCGCTGGATTTCCTCGGCCATGGCAAAGCCCACAGCGTTCGAGATGCCCTGACCCAGCGGGCCGGTTGTGGTCTCGATCCCGTCGACGAGGAAGTTCTCGGGGTGACCAGCGGTTTTTGCACCCAACTGGCGGAAGTTCTTGATCTCGTCCAGCGTGACGTCGCCGTGGCCCGTGAGATAGAGCAGCGAATAGATCAGCATCGAGCCGTGGCCGGCGGACAGGATGAACCGGTCGCGGTCTGGCCAGTTCGGGGCCGAGGCGTCGAATTTCAAGTGCTTCTCGAACAGCACGGTCGCGACATCGGCCATGCCCATCGGCATACCGGAATGGCCGGAATTGGCGGCAGCGACGGCGTCCAGGGTCAGGGTGCGGATGGCCGCAGCTTTGTCCCAGTGTTCGGGGTTTGCATTGCGCAGCGCAGTCAGGTCCACGGGCGTTGTTCCTTTGGATTACAGGCAGATTGCGCGCTCAATACCATCCACCCCTCAAAGTGCAAGCGGAACCCTGTGTTTCGGTAGGGTTTCGGTACTGGTGTGGTTCAAGAAACCAGTCCAAGTTGTTGAAAGCAAACAGTGGGTATTTTCCCTCCCATTGGGGTAGACTAGTGCAAGAAGCGGCAGATGTTGATTCGGACACAGTCGCGACACGAACGAACCTTGATAAAGAGGTGGCAGGGGCATGAGCCAGATCGAAGAATTACAACGCCGTATCATGGCCGCGATGGATCGGATCGGAACCGGTGTCGAAGCGCTGCGGGATGCACCTCCGGCCAGCGGCGAGGACGAAGCTCTCCGCGCGGCATTGGAAGATGAGCGGGTCGCCAACGCACAGTTGGAGGAGCGCCTTAAGTCGCTGAAGGCGCGGCACGATCAGGAAATCGACGCGATGCGTGCCGATTTGGAAAGCCACAAGGCCGCGCCGGTAGAAGACCCAGAAAACGCTGCATTGCGTCAGCAACTGGCAGAAGCGGCCGCGCAACTGGCTTCGGTTGAAGCGGCGCGCGCGGAATTGGCGGACGCCAAGGCTGCGCTGGACAATCAGGATGAGCTTGAAGCGCTGAAGGCGGAGAACGCAGAACTCAAGACTGCGATGGGAACGGCGCAGGACATCGAAGCCGAGAATGCGCGTCTGCGCTCGGAGCTGGCTGACAGTGAGCGTTTGGCCGAGCTGAGCGCCGAGTTGGAAATGCTGCGGGCAGAGCGTAGCAGTCACGGTGCAGCCATGTCGCGTCTGGATGACGACCTGCAACGGATGCGCAAAGCGAATGAGCAGTTGCGACAGACAGTCGACGAGCTGCGTGAAGCGGCCGAAAGCGGGCTTCAGGACGCTGAGCTGCTTAACCGCGCTACGGTGGCCGAGCTGGAAGCGACCCGGGCGGCACAAGCAACCGATGCCGCCGAGGCGCATGCGGTACTGGCCCGGCTGGAGCCCTTGCTGTCGAAGGCAAAACTGGCTGATGGAGAGGTGGAATAATGCCCGAAGTAACCATTCAAATCGGTGGGCGCGGCTTTGACGTCTCGTGCCAGGAAGGTGAAGAACCATTTCTGCATTCGGCGGCAAAGATGCTGGATGATGAGGCGCAGGTGCTGTCGGATCAGATCGGTCGGATGCCTGAATCGCGTATGTTGCTAATGGCCGGCCTGATGTTGGCTGACAAAACTGCCGGAACCGACGAAAAGATCAGAGCGCTTGAGGCGAAATTGGCCGAGGTTGAGGCAGAGTTGCAAGCCCTCAGAACCATGCCTCAGCCCGAACCTGAACGGTTCGAAGTGGCCGTGGTGCCTCCGTTTGTGACGGATACGCTGGCGGAACTGGCCGCACGGGCCGAGGCGTTGGCGTCGGTGGTCGAGGAAAGGTCTGCGGGATGAAGACATTTGCGGTTGCAGCGCTGATGGCGCTGCCCGGTTCCATTGCGCTGGCCGAGATCGACATTCTGCCGGTTACCTTCACGTGTGAGAACGGCGTGCCGCTACAGGTGGCGTATTTCAATGCGCCGGACGGCTCTAGTGCGGCGGCGATGATGGTCGATAATCAGTTGGTTACAATGCGCCAGGCCGAGAGCGGATCTGGTATTCGCTATGAATCCGAGGGCGGGGCAGGCACCTATATCCTGCGCTCAAAAGGCTGGGATGCCACAGTGAGCTATCTGGCGGTCGGTGCCGATGCCGCCAGTGAGCAGGTTGTTTTAGAGAATTGTAGCAGCCGCTGATCAGGCATTTGCCTCACGGATTTTGTCGGCTGCTTCTTTGTTGTAGCCGACACCATTGTCGTCAAACAGCGTGTCCAGCTCGCCCGACAGTGTCATCTCGGTGATGATGTCGCAGCCACCGACAAACTCACCTTTGACATAGAGCTGCGGCACGGTAGGCCAGTCGGAGTAGTCCTTGATACCCTGGCGAACTTCTTCGTCGGCCAGAACATTCACGTCGGCATAGTCGACGCCCATATAGTTCAGCACGCCAGCGACGCGGGATGAGAAGCCGCACTGGGGCATCTCTTTGGTGCCTTTCATATACAGCACCACGTCATTGGCTTTGACGGTTTCGTCGATCTGAGTTTTCACGTCGGTCATTTCGCGTTTCCTTGTCATCGGCGCTTAGTCGCGCCCATTCATGCGTTCTAGTCGTTCGTTTTCGGCCTGGACCTTGTTCACAAGGTCAACATCCGTCGCTTCCATACCAAGCGGAGGTTTGCCGTCTGTTTTGGGAACGCGCCATCGCAAAAACGAGGATGGCCAATCCCAAAACAAGGGCTTTACTCCGGCACTTTGGTGGTCAGCGCCAATGCGTGCAGTTCCCCATCTGGGCCGTCCATTTTACCTTTCAAGGCCGCGTAGACAGCGCGCTGTTGCTGAACGCGGTTTTTCCCGCGAAAGCTTTCGTCCACTACCATGGCAGACATATGTACGCCGTCCTGCCCGCCAACCTGAATTTCCGCATCTGGAAAGCTTTCACGCAGCAGGGTTTCAATTTCGTGGGCGCTCATCGGCATGTAGGTTCACTCCTGAAGGTCTTTCCCAAGATGTAGAGCGATGGGACGGGGCGTGCAAGATGTGGCGGTGGCCCAGATACGGCAAATCCTGCGCCCGTGTTGAACGCAGGATTTCCGTATTTGGGACGAGAAGAAGTCCCTAAGCTGTTTACGGGTCAGGCCACTGCTTCGGCAAAGCTGCTGCGGAAGGTATCCTGCAACTCGGCCAGCGGTGCTTCGGATGTTCCGATTTTCACGCTGTCGCCAGTAAAGCGGCCAACCGAAGTCAGCGTCACACCCGCCTGACCTGCGGCGATCATCAGCGCCTCGGCCTGATCAAAGTTGCAGGCGACCAGATAGCGGGCCTGATCTTCGCCGAACAGGAACTCGGTTGGGGCCTCGTCGAGGTGAATGCCGACGCCCGCAGCCTCGGCCAGTTCAAACGCGGCCAGGGCAAGGCCTCCGTCGCTGAGGTCGGTACAGGCTTTGATCACGTCGCGGTTGGCGCGGATGAACTCTCCGTTGCGCTTTTCGGCATCCAGATCCACATGCGGGGCATCGCCGTCTTCGCGATTGAAGACCTCAGACAGCAGGGCGGATTGGCCCAGATGACCCTTAGTTTCACCGATGACCAAAGCGACATGGCCTTCGCGGACGTCTTTTCCGATGATTTCTTCGGTGGTGTTCAGCAGGCCAACGGCACCAATGGTCGGGGTCGGCAGGATCGCCTGACCGTCGGTTTCATTATAGAGCGAAACGTTACCCGAAACGATCGGCATATCCAGCGCGGCGACAGCTTGGCCAATACCTTGGATCGCGCCAACAAACTGGCCCATGATTTCCGGTTTTTCGGGGTTGCCGAAGTTCAGGTTGTCAGTCGTCGCCAGAGGCTTGGCCCCGACGGCGGTCAGGTTACGATAGGCTTCGGCTACGGCTTGTTTGCCGCCTTCGACCGGGTTCGCGCGGACGTAGCGAGGGGTCACATCGGACGTGAAAGCCAGCGCTTTGTCGGTACCATGCACGCGCACCATGCCTGCGCCCAGTCCGGGTGTGCGGGCGCTGTCGGCCATGACCATGGTGTCGTATTGTTCATAAACCCATTGCTTACCCGCGTAGTTCGGCGAAGCGAGCAGGGCGCGCAACCCGTCAATGGGGTCGATCTGGGGAACATCGGCCAGTTCTTCGGCCTCGGGCGTTGCAACCCACGGGCGGTCGTATTCCGGGGCAGTCGAAGACAGTTTCGACAGCACCAGATCGGCTTTGACCTCTCCGTTATGGACGATGAGGAAGCGGTCTTCGGCGATGGTTTCACCGACGATGGCAAAGTCCAGATCCCATTTCTCGAACACAGCGCGGGCTTCGGCCTCAAGCTCGGGTTTAAGGACCATAAGCATGCGTTCCTGAGATTCTGACAACATCATCTCATACGCGGTCATGTTCTCTTCGCGCTGGGGAACGTTTTCCAGATCCAGACGTACGCCCAGACCGCCTTTGTCGCCCATCTCGACAGCCGAGCAAGTCAGGCCAGCGGCACCCATGTCTTGGATCGAGATCACAGCACCGGTTTGCATTAGCTCCAGTGTGGCTTCCATCAGGCGCTTTTCGGTGAAAGGGTCGCCGACCTGAACGGTGGGGCGCTTTTCTTCGATGGTGTCATCAAATTCGGCCGAGGCCATGGTTGCACCGCCGACGCCATCGCGCCCGGTTTTCGCACCCAAATAGACGACGGGCATCCCAACACCAGACGCGGCCGAGTAGAAAATCTTGTCGCTGTCGGCCAGACCCGCAGCGAAGGCGTTTACAAGGCAGTTGCCGTTATAGGCAGGGTGGAAGCGGACCTCGCCGCCAACACAAGGAACACCGAAGCAGTTGCCGTAGCCGCCAATGCCTTCGACAACGCCGTTCACCAGTTGGCGGGTTTTGTGGTGGCCGGGTTCGCCAAAGGACAGCGCATTCATAGACGCAATCGGACGTGCGCCCATAGTGAACACGTCGCGCAGGATGCCACCGACACCAGTTGCCGCACCTTGGTAGGGCTCGATGTAGGACGGGTGGTTGTGGCTTTCCATCTTGAACACAACGGCCTGACCATCACCGATATCGACCACACCAGCGTTCTCACCCGGTCCGCAGATCACCTGAGGGCCAGAGGTGGGCAGGGTGCGCAGCCATTTCTTTGACGATTTGTAGGAACAGTGTTCGTTCCACATGGCAGAAAAGATGCCCAGTTCGGTGAATGTCGGCTCACGCCCGATGATCTCAAGGATCATGTCATACTCGTCGGGCTTCAGCCCGTGTGCGGCGATCAGATCGGGTGTGATTGCGGGCTCTTGCATCTTCTGTCCTGTGTCCAAGTGGGCCGAGATTGCGCGCCTTGTAGGGCAAGGGGACGCCTGTGGAAAGGGTCAAGTCAGCGCAGGGTGCCTGTTACAAAGAAAAACGGAACCGATTATAAGACCGGTTCCGTTGAATTGGCCGAGAATTTGGGGCTGGCGACCGACAAAACGGCCGCCTGTTACCTTGGTTTAGGCCGGGTTTTGCGCCTTGTTGGCCGCATCAGCGGCGGCGGCCCCAACGGCTGCTTTTTGTTCCTCAGTCAGGTTCTCAGACTCTTCCAGCCCCGGGATCGCAACACGAACCTCACGGCGGGCAAAGTCGATGCCGTTTTCCTTGAACGCGGCTTTGACCCGGTTGAAGATCTCCTTGCGCAAGGTGAACTGTTTGCCCGGTTTGGCCATGAACTTGCCGCGGATAATCATACCGACATCGTCAAAGTCGAACACACCCTGAGACTTGAAGGGCTGGAGGAACCCGTCCTTGTGGGTCTCGTCCTCCATCATTTCGGCACCGATCTTTTTAAAGATCTTCTTGACCTTGTTGGGGTCGGTATCGAAGGGCACGGTGAACTTCAGCTTCATGATGACCCAGTCGCGGCTGTAGTTGGTCAGTTTTTGAATCTCACCGTAAGGAATGGTGTGAACCGGCCCGCGATGGTGACGCAGCTGCATGGACCGGATCGAGATTTTCTCGACCGTGCCGGTGGTGCCACCGACATCGACGTATTCACCCACGCGGAATGCGTCATCCACCAGAAAGAAGATGCCGCCCACGATATCGGCAACCAATTTTTGAGCACCAAAACCGATGGCCAGACCCAGAACACCGGCACCAGCCAGCAGCGGGGTAATGTTGATCCCCAGCGCCCCGAGGGCCAGAAGCAAGAAGATCACCGCGATTGCCACCTGCGCCGTGACGCGCAGCAGGGGCAGCACCGTTGCCAGACGTGAACCACCGGCTCCGCCGCCTTCTCCGGCTTCTTCGTCGGGGCTTTGGTCGGCCGTCATCTCTTTGGCGAGACGGCGGTTGATCCACAGCGACATGACCTCATTCAAGATGTAGCCGACCGCGATGATGATGAAGAACTGCACCAGTTTGCTGCCGGACTCATCGCCTCCGCCTGCGATTTCACGCAGGTTCAGATCCCACGCGTTCGAAATCATCAGGATGACCAGGATACCAGCCAGAACGCGACCTATGCGGATATAGCTGCGCTTGGTCGACTTATAGGCCCGTTCGGCCACAGGTCCTTCACCCTGCATTGGCGGTTGCAGATGACGCACCAGACCCCGGATCAGCGTATCCAGAGCTGGTGCTATCAACAGCCAGAACATGGTGGTGAAATGCGCGCCCTGAACCAGCAATGCCAGTGACCACGGATGGCGTTGCGCCACCAGAAACTCAACGAGCAGCCAGATTACCGCCGACACGCCGATGGCGAAGTACGGATAATAGTGCGCGACTTCTTCGTCGAACTTGGTGTGATCGGGGTCGGTACCCAGCATCATCTGCGAAAGACCCTCGCGGGCTTTCCACGCGATCACGGCGATATAGATGTGAATACCTGCGTTCAACCAGAATCCGATACGCGTTTCACCGCTGGTAATCCCGTTCAGTCGGTTGAAATGCAGCAGGAACAGAGTGAAGCCGATCAGGATCAGCAGACCGATCAGGTTGCGATGCAGGTACTTGGCCCAGTGATCGTCGATATTGACAAGGCGGTAGTGCGGCTTTTGCGGTGCCAAAATGAACCGCGAAGCGGCCGCGCCCAGTCGAGGAATCCAGATCAGATAAAAGACAAACGGCGCGGCATAAGTGATCTGTTCCGGTGTCAGCAGTCCGCGTCCGACGGCACGGATGACAACGTAAAACACCACCAGCCCCGCGATCTCGCGGCAAAAGCGACCGAACAAATAGCGGACAGCGCCCCAGAGGTCGCCTTCATCCTCAACTTCGGTCTGGACATGCCAACGACGGGTCAGAAATTCAAACAGCTTTTCCGCGATGAACCCGACGACAAGTACACTCAGAACCAGCCCCATAAGGACAAATGCCCCGTTGGTTCCAAATTTTTCGGTAAAGTTGGAAAACGCATCGACCTGCGCATGGAAAATATTCGGCACGGTCACAATGACCTGCGTCCACGAAGCCAGCATTTCGGCCCAGATCTCATTGATTTCGGTGATCGGGTCTTCGCGTTCTTCGGCTTCTGCCGCGTTTTTCTCGGCGACAGCGTCCAATCGTTCCAAAAGAATTGACCGGACCTGATCATCCGACATTCGGGCGACCAGATCATCGACCTGTTCCGGGGTCAGATCATTGGGAATGGTAATTGTCGCCGTAGCGCCGGATTCCTGCGCCAACATTGGCCCGGAAAGCCAAAATACGGAAAGGATCGCCAATATTATTAGACGAAAGGGATAAAACATCGAATCTGTCCTCGATCACAAGTTTTCGTGATTTTTTTGTGATCATAGGTCTAAGTGCCCGACTTTCCCAGATGTTTTGCCAAAGCAATACATTCCGGACTGCCCCAAGCCAAAAAAAAGGCCGAGCACTAAGCTCGGCCATAGTCCAACAGGGAGGTATGAAGATGATGAGCGTTTCAGCATCACCGCCTTCGAGTGCTCATTTAGGGATCAGTTTGTGAACCTTCAAGATATTTCACAATGATCGTTGATCATTGCCGCTATGCTAAAAGCGCATAGCTACAGTTTTCCCAAGCGTTTCAATTCTTTGCGCTGTGCGATGATCTCGTCCTGAACAAAATCGCGGAAGGCGGCGACGCGTTTGGAATGACGCAATTCCTCGGGGTAGGCGAGGTAGACCGGAACATCCGCGGTTTCGATATCCGACAGGATGGGTACAAGCTGCGGAAAGTCCTGCGTGACGTAGTTGGGCAGCACTCCGATACCCAGATCGTGTAGCACGCCCTGCAAGACGCCAAAGTAGTTGTTTACCGTCAGCAGCGAACCCGGGTTGTAGGTCATCAGGTGGCGCACCATAGAGGCCCCGGCGCCAACTTGCGGCGCTGCGGGAGTTTGACAAATCAAACGGTGGTTCTTGATCTCTTCCAGCGAATTTAGCATGCCGCCATGAGTGTCGATATAATCCTGTGTGGCATACAGCGTCATCTGCACGGTCATCAGGCGCTTGCGCACCAGATCGGCCTGGCTGGGTTCTTTCATTCGAATGGCCACGTCGGCCTCACGCATTGGCAGGTCCAGTACGCGCTCTTCTAGCATGAGGTCGATGTTGAGGTCAGGGTATTGCTCGTAGAGTTTCGGCAGGCGTGGGGCCAACCAAAGGGTGCCAAATCCGAATGTGGTGGTTACGCGCAGGACGCCAAAGACCTCTTCCTCACTATCACGGATGCGTGCCGCAGCCGCATCCAGGCGTTTGGACATGGCTGAGGTTGCGTCGAACAGCAACTCACCCTGTTCGGTCAGGATCAGGCCACGGGCATGGCGGTGAAACAGGGTCGAATCAAGTGACTCTTCCAGCGCTCTGATCTGTCGGCTAACAGCCGATTGCGACAGATTCAGCTTGTCACCCGCATGAGTGAGGCTACCTGCATCCGCCACTGCGTGAAATATCCTAAGCTTGTCCCAATCCATCGCCGCAACTTTCGTTATCTTTCGGACTGCCTATATGAAATAGGTAACAACTTCTACAATCAAACACTGAAATCCTTATGATTCAGGGGATAAACTCTATACAGGTCAGAATTTATGACCTAAAATGGATGAAAGTGTAGCACACTGATCTGACGAGGGGAGGCGTCTGATGAGTCAGCCACAAATATCGCTGAATGACCGTTTCGATCTAAACAAAAACCCCATTCTTCTGAATGGCACTCAGGCTCTGGTGCGCCTGATGCTGATGCAGAAGGCCCGCGATATGCAGGCGGGGCTGAACACCGCAGGGCTGGTGACAGGTTACCGTGGGTCTCCGCTGGGTGCGGTAGACCTTCAGATGACGCGGGCGCAAAAACAACTGGCCGAGAGCGACGTCACCTTTCAATATGGTCTGAACGAAGATCTCGCGGCTACTGCCCTTTGGGGCAGCCAGCAAGCGGGGTTGCGCGGGGACGGTCGGTTCGATGGCGTGTTCGGCCTCTGGTACGGCAAGGGGCCGGGGGTAGACCGGTCCGGCGACGTGATGCGCCACGCGAATATGGCGGGCACTGCCAAACATGGCGGTGTGCTGATGGCGATGGGCGATGACCATACCGGCGAAAGCTCGACCGTTTTGCATCAGTCCGAGTGGTCTCTGGTCGATATGTACATGCCAATCGTCAGCCCGGCAGGCGTGCAGGAGATTCTGGATTACGGCATCTACGGCTTTGCGCTCAGCCGGTTTTCCGGCCTATGGGTCGGGTTGAAGACGATGAAGGACACGATCGAGGTAACTTCGGTTGTAGACGGCCGCTTTGATCGGATGAACCTGACAACCCCCGAGTTCGATATGCCTGACGGGGGGTTGAACATTCGGCTGGGCGACACGCCGCACCTGCAAGAGGGGCGGATCATCGACTACAAACGCTTTGCCGCAGAAACGTTCTCGCATGCCAACAAGATGGATAAACGGGTTTGGGGTAAGCCGGGGGCCAAGATCGGTTTCGTGGCCGCCGGTAAGAACTGGCTGGACCTGTCTCATGCGATGTCGCTGCTGAATATCGACGCGAATGAGGCTGAGCGGCTTGGGATCACCACCTACAAGATCGGCCAGACCTTCCCGCTGGATATGACGGGGTTCCATGACTGGGCTGAAGGCTTGGACCTGATTGTAATCGTTGAGGAAAAACGAAAGCTGATTGAGGTTCAGGTCAAAGAAGCCATCTTTGACGACCGTCGCGGCCGCCGGGTTTATGGCTGGTACAAAGGCGGAGCAGGAACCCTGCACCGCGAAGAGCTGTTCCCGACCCGCGGCGCACTGGACCCAAATATGATCGCCGAAAAACTGGGCGAAATCCTTATTGAAGAAGAGCGCGAGACCGATGGTATTCGCGCTGGTCTTGCCAAACTGTCCGAGGCACGCCGGGCCGACAATGCCGAAGAGATCGCAACGCGCCTGCCGTATTTCTGTTCAGGCTGCCCGCATAACAGTTCGACCAAGGTGCCGGATGGCAGCCGCGCCTATGCCGGGATCGGCTGTCACTATATGGTTCAGTGGATGGATCGCGAGACCACTGGGTTCACCCAGATGGGCGGCGAGGGCGCGAACTGGATTGGCGAGGCTCCGTTCTCAACAACCCAGCACGTGTTCCAGAACCTTGGCGATGGGACGTACAACCACTCGGGCGTGCAAGCGATCCGGGCAGCGCTGTCGGCGGGGACAAATATCACCTTCAAAATCCTGTTCAACGATGCGGTCGCCATGACCGGCGGACAAGAGAATGAAGGCGACCTGACAGCGGAACGGATCGTGGCCGAGGTTAAGGCCATGGGCGTGAAACAGGTCGCTGTGGTCTACGACGAAAAAGAAGACGTGAACTTCAAGGCTTTGCCCGCAGGCGTGGAAACCTATGAACGCGCCGATCTGATGCAGGTGCAAGAGCAGTTCCGTGAGATCGAAGGCGTCTCGGTCATCGTCTATGTGCAGACCTGCGCGGCCGAAAAACGTCGCCGGCGCAAGCGCGGTACGTTCCCGGACCCGGACAAGCGGGTGTTTATCAATACCGACATCTGTGAAGGCTGTGGTGATTGTGGGGTGCAATCGAACTGCGTTTCCATCGTGCCGAAAGAGACTGAACTAGGCCGCAAGCGCGCGATTGACCAATCAAGTTGCAACAAGGATTTCTCTTGTCTCAAAGGGTTTTGCCCGTCGTTTATAACGTTGGAAGGTGCGAAGATCCGCAAGGAAGCAACGACTGAAATTGATCTTCCTGACCTGCCCGAACCTGTTCTGCCTGAAATCAAAGGCACACATAACGTCGTCATCACCGGGGTTGGTGGTACCGGCGTGGTGACCCTGGGTGCGGTTCTGGCGCAGGCTGCTCAGATTGATGGCAAAGGCGCCGGAATGATGGAGATGGCCGGTCTGGCGCAAAAAGGCGGCGCAGTGCATATCAACTGCCGTCTGGCAAATAGTCCCGAAGATATCAGCGCCATCCGTGTGGCCACGGGCGAGGCGCATGCGCTGATTGGTGGTGACCTTGTCGTCTCGGCCGGGGCCAAGACTCTGGGTCTGACGCGCACCGGGCAAACCGGCGCTGTCGTCAACAACCACGAGATAGTCACCGGAGAGTTCACGCGCGACACCGAGTTCCGCATACCGGGCGACCGGCTGGAACTGGCATTGCAGGCCAGATTGAAGGATGGGTTGTCGATGTTCGATGCCACCGATCTGGCGAAGGCTGTTATGGGAGATTCGATCTATTCGAACATGATGGTCTTTGGCGCGGCATGGCAGCGGGGCCTGTTGCCAGTCAGCCACGAAGCCATTGTGAACGCCATCGAACTGAATGGAACTGCGGTTGAGCGCAACAAGCGCGCCTTCGATATCGGTCGCTGGGCAGTTCTGCACCCGCAGGAAGTGGCTGGTATCCTAGAGCCTAATGTGGCCGATCTGCCAAAAACGCTGGAGCAGAAGATCGACTTTCGCGCCCAACACCTGACCGCGTATCAAAGTAGCCGTCTGGCGAAACGCTATCGCAAAATGGTGGACTCGTTCGAGGATGAAGCGATCCGCGAGGCCGTGGCAAAAGGCTATCATAAGCTATTGTCTTATAAGGATGAATACGAGGTCGCCCGTTTGATGCTAGACAGCCGGGACAAGGCCGCAGCCGAGTTTGATGGGGACTTTAAGATGACATTCCATCTGGCTCCGCCCATTCTTGGCGGCATGGGGTCGGATGGTCGGCCGCGTAAACGCGCATTTGGGGAATGGATGCTGAAGCCGATGAAACTGTTGGCTAAGCTGAAAGTCTTACGCGGGACGCCACTCGATATATTTGGCTACAGCGCTGAGCGACGGATGGAGCGCGCCCTGATCAAGCAATATGAGCGTGATATCAAGGAGGTAACGCCCCTTGTTACACCGCAAACCAAAGACGCCGTGATTGCCCTTGCGCAACTGCCATTGGACATTCGTGGGTTCGGACCCGTGTTGCAGGCCAACGAGGCCAAAGCTGCAAAACGACGTGAGGAATTGCTTTCGACCATTCGGGGCGGAGGACCGGAATTGCGCGCCGCAGCTGAGTAAATCGTCACGGCTTTGTCACGAAACCTAGGCAAAATTGTTGCTTACACTTATTTAGCAGGCAGCAAACCTCGGAGACTCGCATGCCCTCGCGCCGCCATGTCGCTCGTGACATTTCCTACGCCCATTCCGCCGAAACCAAAGGCGGTAAGATGGTGATCAAGCTGATGGAGAACACCACAGGGCGTTTGCGCCTCATTAAACGCGCGGACGGGTATGAGACTGAAGTCGCCAACGGGCGTGACTTCTGGTCGGTGATGGTCGATCGCTATGGGCTGTCGCTGGATGTGGTCGGCGGCGCACTGTCGAACATTCCGAAAGACGGCCCTCTGATCCTGATTGCAAACCATCCGTATGGCATACTGGATGGGCTGATGATGGGGCACATGCTGTCTGAGACGCGCGGAGATTTCCGTATTTTGGCCCATCGCGTGTTTCGCAAGGCAGAGGATATCAACCGCATTATCCTGCCGATCTCGTTTGACGAGACGAAAGAGGCGATGAAGCTGAACCTCGATACGCGCAAGACTGCTTTGAACTATTTGGGCGAGGGCGGGGCGATTGGCATTTTCCCCGGCGGAACTGTTAGTACCGGCGTTAAACCGTTCTCGCACCCGATGGACCCAGGCTGGCGCGGGTTTACGGCCCGGATGGTGGCCAAGTCGAATGCCACTGTGGTGCCAGTTTTCTTTGACGGTCACACCTCGCGCCTGTTCCAGATCGCCAGCCATTTGCACAACACCCTGCGCATGGGTCTGCTGATCAAAGAGTTCAAAAAGCGCGTGGATACCCCGGTAAAAGTGGTGATCGGAGAGCCCATAGGCCGCGATGTTCTGGACCCATTGGCCAAGGATACGCGCAAGATGATGGATTTCTTGCGCAAAGCCACGTATGAGCTGTCCCCGACGCCGTTGAAGTCTTATGACTACGGCTATGAATTTGAGGAACGGCATCGCGCCTAAAGGGGCAAATGGCAGTAGGCATCTTTGATTCTGGTTTGGGCGGTCTGACCGTTCTGGACGCCGCGCAGAAACGTCTGCCGGACGTGGATTTCTTGTATTTTGCGGACAGTGCGCATGCACCTTATGGCGTGCGTGATGCAGAGAATATCTATGATCTGACGCGTCGCGCTGTTCACGACCTGTGGAACCGTGGTTGTGATCTGGTGATTCTGGCCTGCAACACTGCAAGCGCCGCCGCGCTGCGCCGGATGCAGGAAGAAGGCGTGCCCGAAGGCAAACGCGTGTTGGGTGTTTTCGTTCCTCTGATTGAGGCCCTGACCGAGCGGCAGTGGGGCGACAATAGCCCTCCGCGCGAGGTTGCGGTCAAACATGTGGCCCTGTTTGCCACACCTGCCACCGTGTCCAGCCGTGCGTTTCAGCGCGAGCTGGCCTTTCGTGCGATTGGCGTGGATGTCGAAGCGCAGGCCTGCGGCGGTGTGGTTGATGCCATCGAAGATGGCGACATGATCCTTGCCGAAGCATTGGTGCGCAGCCATGTGGATGCTTTGAAACGGAAAATGCCGGAGCCGCAGGCCGCCATTCTTGGTTGCACGCATTATCCTCTTATGGCTGATGAGTTTCAGGCTGCTTTGGGGGCGGATGTTCAGGTCTTCAGCCAAGGCGCACTGGTTGCTGAAAGTCTGGCCGATTACCTACAACGTCACCCAAACATGCAGGGCACAGGCAAAAGCGGGTTTCTGACCACGGGCAAGCCGAATACCGTCAGCGACCGGGCGACGCAGTTCCTCCGACGACAAATCACGTTCGAAGCCGCCTGACTTAGGTCAAGGACGGCGCCGCGTATTCTCCGTTATTCGAAGGCCGTCACAACGGCGGTCGTGATATGTGACACACTGAACAAGAGGTCTGACATGACCCATAAAATCGCAATTCTGGGCGCTTCCGGCTACACCGGCGCCGAACTGGTGCGGTTGATCGCCGAGCACCCGAACATGGACATCACCGCCTTGGCCGCCGAGCGTAAGGCTGGCATGTCGATGGCGCAGGTCTTCCCGCATCTGCGCCATATGGACCTGCCGGATCTGTGCAAAATCTCTGAAATTGATTTCTCGCAGATTGATCTGTGTTTTTGCGCTTTGCCGCACAAAACCAGTCAGGAAGTCATTCGGGACCTGCCAAAGGACCTGAAGATCATCGACCTGTCGGCCGATTTCCGGCTGCGCGACCCCGAAGAGTACGAAAAGTGGTACGGCAACCCGCACAGCGCTTTAGATCAGCAGGAAGAGGCCATATATGGCCTGACTGAGTTCTACCGCGATGACATCCGCAACGCGCGGTTGGTGGCTGGTACGGGGTGCAATGCCGCCACCGGTCAATATGTGCTGCGGCCGCTGATCTCGGCGGGTGTGATTGATCTGGACGATATCGTTCTGGACCTGAAATGCGCCGTTTCCGGGGCGGGGCGGTCGCTGAAAGAAAACTTGCTGCATGCTGAGCTCAGCGAAGGCTACAACGCCTACGCAGTTGGTGGCACCCACCGTCATCTGGGCGAGTTCGATCAGGAATTCTCGGCCTTGGCGGGCCGGACCGTACATGTCCAGTTCACGCCACACCTGATCCCTGCGAACCGGGGTATTCTGGCGACCACTTATGTGAAGGGTGATCCGGTCAGTGTGTATGAGGCTCTGACCAAAGCCTATGAAAACGAACCGTTTATCCAGATGCTGCCGTTTGGCGAGACGCCCTCGACCCACCATGTACGGGGATCGAACTTCTGTCATATCGGTGTCGTCGGCGATCGGATCGAGCGTCGGGCCATCGTGATCGGCGCATTGGATAACCTGACAAAAGGTAGCAGTGGGCAAGCCTTGCAGAACGCTAACCTGATGTTAGGTGAGGATGAAACCGCGGGCCTGATGATGGCCCCGTTGTTCCCGTGAGGATGAAATGAAAACGCTCAAGAAACGCCGTCGCGTACAAGTTATTCTGGTGGCCATTGTCGCCTTGGTCTTGGCGACGGGGTTGATTGGGTATGCGATGCGGGACGGTATCAACTTTTTCCGCTCGCCGAGCCAGGTCATTGCCGAGCCACCTTCGCCGACCGAAGTGTTTCGCATTGGTGGCCTGGTCGAAGAAGGTTCGATCATCCGTGGACAGGGTGAAACCGTGCGTTTCGTTGTGACGGATGGTGGGGAAAGCGTTCCGGTGGCGTTCACAGGCGTATTGCCCGACCTGTTTTCGGAAAATCAGGGCATGGTCGGAACGGGTTCTTACGTGAACGGTGTATTCGAAGCAACTGAAATACTTGCGAAACATGACGAAACGTATATGCCGAAGGAGGTTGTGGATGCTCTGAAAGAGCAAGGCGTTTACAAAGAGGCTGGTGAGAGCTGATCGCAGCTGAATCGCGTGCCTCTCTCGGCAATGTTTGGGAAAAGATAAATCAGGGCGTTGCGCGGCGGTTGTCGGCAGCGCCCTGTTTCGTTGGCGGAAATTAACCGCGCTGAGAAACCGTGTGCCGGACCAAAGCTGGAGGGTTCGATGCAGACGGTACGGCAAATTGCGACTGAGATTGTGGCACGTGAGGGCGGGTATGTGGACGACCCCGACGATCCGGGTGGCGCGACCAAATACGGAGTGACGATCCACACGTTGCGTCGTCTCGGGCTGGATATTTCTGGCGACGGTTTAATCGACAGTCGTGACGTTCGTGCGCTGAGCGTGTCGCAAGCTATTGATATCTTTGTGCATCACTATTTTGAGCGTCCCCGTTTGAGCCTGCTGCCACGGGCGCTGCAACCGTCGGTGTTTGATATGTATGTGAACGCGGGTTCTCAGGCGGTCAGAATTCTGCAACGTCTTTTGCGTGACATGGGGTTTGAAATTGCGGTGGACGGGGTGATCGGCCCAAAGACGGCCCGGGCTGCTGAGGATGCGGCGCAGCCGGACGACGTTGTGTTGATGGACGCCTATGGGATCGCGCGGCGCAATTATTACTTTCGTCTTGCAGATCACCGACCCGCATCGCGAAAATACGCGCAGACACGAGCGGGGGGCAAAGGCGGCTGGATTCGCAGGGCCGAGGAATTTCTGTCGCCCATCTATCATCTGAGCGATGCCGAATTCAGCAGGAGGGTTTCCGGATGGGGGTGATCTCAGACTTGTTGACGATTCTGTTTGGTGGCGGGCGCAACGTGGTGCGCGAAACCGCTGAAATTTTTCGTGAAAACTCCGAGAGTGGCGCAGTGCGCGACCTGGCGTTGCGCCAGCAGGCAATGGTTCAGTTTGGCGAGGAACTCAAGGCCCCGTCCAAGGGCGGCTTTGATCGTTTTATGGATGGTTTGAACCGGCTTCCCCGTCCAGCTATGGCCTTGGGAACTTTGTGTTTGTTTGTTGCCGCTATGGTCGATCCACTGTGGTTTTCGGCCCGGATGCAGGGGATTGCATTGGTGCCCGAACCGTTATGGTGGTTGCTGGGCGTTATCGTCTCATTCTACTTCGGTGCCCGCCATCAGGCCAAAGCGCAAGACTTGCAGCGAGAGATCACGGCCACCATGCAGCGAACTCCTCAGGTGCTTGAAAATTTGCGAGCGCTGAAGGAAATGGAAGGGGGTGATCCGGGGGTGGCGGACCCTGGAACTCATGCTGACTTGGCGGAAAAGGTAATACAGCCGGACGAAAATCGCGCTTTGAAAGTATGGCACCGTAATCGTACGGCGTGACCCGCGACACTATGCTCGCCCCAAAGGGGCGAAAGTGATTGGTGCTGGCCCGGTAACCGGATTATATCCGGGCCATGATTACTGAACTTGGCCATTTCGCCCTGATCCTCGCCTTTCTGGTTGCAATCGTGCAGTCGGTGGTTCCGCTGGTCGGAGCCGCCAAACGCTGGACCGGCTGGATGGCTTTTGCTGAACCGGCTGCGATCATCCAGTTTGCGCTGGTCGCTTTTTCGTTTGGCGCGCTGGTCTGGGCCTTTGTGACCTCGGATTTCTCACTGCGAGTTGTGGTTGAGAACAGCCATTCGGCCAAACCCATGATCTACAAGATCAGCGGTACATGGGGGAACCACGAAGGGTCCATGTTGCTGTGGGTGCTGATCGTGGCGCTGTTCGGAGCAATGGCCGCGTTCTTTGGTGGTGGCTTGCCTCCGACATTGAAAGCGCGGGTTCTGGCGGTTCAGGCCTCGATTGCTGTCGCCTTCTTTGCGTTCATCCTGTTCACCTCGAACCCGTTTGATCGGCTGATCGTCGCACCGTTTGACGGGCGCGACCTGAACCCGCTGTTGCAAGACCCCGGTTTGGCCTTTCATCCTCCGTTCCTGTATCTGGGCTATGTGGGTCTGAGCATGGCCTTCAGCTTTGCCGTCGCGGCCCTGATCGAAGGGCGGGTCGACGCCGCATGGGGGCGTTGGGTGCGACCATGGACGCTGGCGGCCTGGGTGTTCCTGACCATCGGTATCGCTCTGGGATCGTGGTGGGCCTATTATGAGCTAGGCTGGGGCGGGTTCTGGTTCTGGGACCCGGTCGAGAACGCCTCATTCATGCCTTGGCTCTTGGCCGCGGCGCTGCTGCATTCTGCCATTGTGGTCGAGAAACGCGAAGCGCTGAAGAGCTGGACCATCCTGCTGGCGATCATCGCCTTCGGGTTCTCACTGATTGGAACGTTCATCGTGCGCTCGGGGCTGCTGACATCGGTGCACGCCTTCGCCAATGACCCGGAGCGCGGCGTGTTTATCCTGCTTATTCTGGTCTTTTTCATGGGCGGTGCGCTGACGTTATTTGCGGCCCGTGCGCAGACGATGGAGGCCAAAGGGGTGTTTGGCATGGTCAGTCGCGAAAGCGGACTGGTGCTGAACAATGTCCTGCTGGCCGTCAGTTGCTTTGTGGTCTTCGTCGGAACAATGTGGCCAATGGTGGCCGAGATGGCGTTTGACCGCAAACTTTCGGTCGGAGCACCGTTCTTCAACGCGGCCTTCACGCCCTTTATGGTAGCTCTGGGGGTTGCTTTGCCTGTAGGCGCGATGTTGCCTTGGAAGCGTGGAAAGCTTGCGAAAACCGCTTATTCTCTGCGCTACGCCTTTATACTGGCTGTAGCCTTGGCGCTGCTCGTCTGGGCGATGCAGTCCGGGCGCAGCGCATTGGGGCCGGTGGGCCTGTTTCTTGGTGCCTGGATCACATTTGGCGCTGCAGTTGATTTGTGGAGCCGTACGGGCCGTAAAGGCAACTTCAAACGTCTGTTCCGGCTACCCGGCGCGGATTGGGGTAAGGCCGTGGCCCATACCGGGCTGGGCGTGACCATGTTCGCCATTGCGGGCCTGACCGCTTGGGAGGTCGAAGATATCCGCGTCGCACAACCCGGCGAGCCGTTCGAGGTGGGGCAGTTTACACTGACGCTGAAAGATGTTCGAAACGTCGAAGGACCGAACTATTTCTCGACCACCGCGGATGTGCTGGTCGAAAAGGATGGGCGTTTTATGGGGACACTTCATCCTGAAAAACGGGACTATCCAGTGGCGCGTATGCCCACCACCGAAGCGGCGATTGACTACCGATTCCTCGGCGATCTCTATGTAGTGATTGGCGATCAGCAGGCCGACGGTGGCTGGGTCATGCGGACTTATATCAAGCCTCTGGCCAACTGGATCTGGGCGGGATGCATCCTGATGTCTCTGGGCGGTTTGCTCAGCCTGTCTGATCGCCGGTTCCGCGTTGCGGCCGGCGCGCGCAAGGCCCCAACTGGCGGAGTGCCTGCGGAATGAAGCGTCTGGTGCTGATCCTTGCTCTGATAGCCTCGCCGTTATTCGCTGTTCAACCGGACGAAGTGCTGGACGACCCGGTTCTGGAACAGCGCGCCCGCGATCTGAGCACCGGCTTGCGTTGTCTGGTTTGCCGCAACGAAAGCATCGACGAAAGCAACGCCGAGCTGGCGCGTGACTTGCGACTGCTGCTGCGCGAACGGCTGGTAGCCGGAGACACAGATGAAGAGGCGATTGCATTCATCGTAGACCGCTATGGAGAGTACGTTCTGCTGAAACCGACTACCTCGGGGTCGAACCTGATGCTGTGGTTGGCCGGCCCGATCATGTTGCTGATCGCTGCCGCCATCGGCTGGAGTTTCCTGCGATCCCGGGCGCGTGTTCAGGCCGAAGGGGACAAAGACGCGCTGACCGAAGCCGAAAAAGAACGTCTGCGGCAAATTCTCGAAGACTGACCCAGGGTTCGCCTTTTCCTTCCCGGTTATTTCAGTCAGGGTTCAGGGCATTGCAGACCCGGGGAGGGGTTTATGGAATACGAAACGATCCTGCTGGATATCACGGATAATCTGGCCGTTGTCACATTGAACCGGCCCGATAAGATGAACGCATTGACCGCGCAGATGCGGGCTGAAATCACGCACGCCATGAAACATGCGGCCCGTCACGCAAGGGCAATTGTTCTGACCGGTGCGGGTGGGGCGTTTTGTTCGGGGCAGGATCTGGGTGACGCGTCCAGCACCGGTAAGGTCGATCTCGAGCGTACTTTGCGCGACGAATACGAACCCATGCTCGAAACGATCTATGACTGCCCGGTTCCGACCATTGCGGCGGTGAACGGTCCGGCGGCTGGGGCAGGGGCAAACATCGCGCTTTGCGCTGATGTGGTGATCGCTGCCGAGAGCTCTTATTTCTTGCAGGCCTTTGCCCGGATCGGTTTGTTGCCTGATGCGGGCGGCACGTGGTTCATGCCTCGTCAGATTGGGTTTGCCAAGGCGATGGGGGCGGCTCTGTTCGCCGAAAAGATCAGCGCGCGTCAGGCCGAAGAATGGGGTTTGATCTGGGAAGCTATCGCTGACGACGCGTTCGAAGCGCATTGGCGCAAGCGGGCCGCCTATCTGGCCAACGGTCCGACGGCGGGTTTCAGGGCGACAAAACAGGCCATTCGCGGCTCGTACGACAAAACACTGCCTCAGCAGTTGACGATTGAGGCGCATTTGCAAGGTGAATGCGGACGCAGCCGGGACTTTGCCGAAGGGGTTGTAGCCTTCATGCAAAAACGCCCCCCGAAATTCGAGGGGCGCTGAAAACCAAAGCGTACCGGCGTCAGGCGCGACGGCGGCGACGTGTGCGCCGCTCGGGTGTTGCGGCGTCGTCCCCGGTTCCGTCAGAGGCCGAGGAAAACGGACCCAGAGCATCTGTAATCTGCTCCAGCGTCGGGCGCGTGCCACGCGGCGTGCTGTCCAGCGCTTCACGCATTTTGCGTAGATGGGCGGGCATGGTGCCGCAGCAACCTCCGATGATCGAGGCCCCGGCATCGCGCGCCATGGCGGCGTATTCACCCATCAATTCCGGTGTACCGTCATAGTGAATGTGGCCGTCCACATATTTAGGGATGCCTGCGTTGCCTTTTGAGATCACTGGCCGCTCAGTTCCTTGTGCGCCAAAGCCCAGAACGGTGCGCAGAATGTCAGACGCGCCTGTACCGCAGTTTGCACCGAAAGCAATCGGCGGGTTGGGCAGGGTTTCCACCAGCTGAGCCAAATCGGCTGATGTGACGCCCATCATGGTGCGACCGGCAGTGTCAAAGCTCATGGTGCCGCACCAGGGCATATCAGCGAGGGCGAATGCCTCGGCAGCGGCGCGGAATTCCTCGGGTGCGCTGATGGTTTCCAGCCACAGAACATCTGCCCCACCGGCCTTGAGCGCATCGGCTTGTTCGTGGAACATCTCAACCGCCTCGGCATGGGACAAGGCGCCTACCGGCTGCATAATCTCACCTGTCGGACCTACGGAACCGGCCACAACAACGGTGCGTCCAGCCTTGTCCGCCACCTCGCGCCCAAGTTCTGCGCCAATGCGGTTCAGCTCGGCCACGCGGTTTTGCGCATCATGCAGTTTCAGACGTGCGGCGGTGCCGCCAAAGGTGTTGGTCAGGAACAGATCGCTGCCCGCATCAACAGACCCGCTATAGAGTGCACGGATTTTGTCAGGCGCATCCACGTTCCACAGCTCGGGCGCGTCGCCCGATTGCAAGCCCATATTGAACAGATTGGTGCCCGTCGCCCCATCGGCCAGAATGGCATCGTTTGTTTCCAGAAGCTTGCTGAGTGCATTTGTCATTGGGGTATTCCGAAAGAAGGCACCAAAGGGCCGATAAAAACAGAGACGCCCCGTGTCTCATGACCGGGGCATCAAATCAAATTCATAAATCTCATGAAGATCATGAGGCAGGCGGTTAAGCCTTAGATTTCGGCCTCGGCCATCACCTGTTCTTTGGCTTCAATCAGAAGCTCGGCCATCTTTTCGCGAATTTTCGCCTCGTCAGCCAGATCGCCCAGGTACCCCTTAACGGCGTCGACGACGTCATCCTCGCTTACGTTCTGAAGATCGGTATGCACAAGTTCCTGCCCGTAAGCGCGTGCCTTCTCGACAGTTTCGCCCTTGAGGGTCGAGGCCCAGACGGCCATGAACCGGTTGCGGCGCATCCGAGCGATGAACTGCATCTTTTCGTCATGCGCGAACTTGTTTTCAAACGCGGCTTCACGTTCGTCAAATGTGGTCATTGTTTGGGGACCTCTTATCTGGAATTCCATTCAACAGATAAAAAAACAACAGTGGAATGTATAGCGAAAACAGCCGTTGCGCGACCAAATGTACTGTGCAACCAAAAGTAGTGGGAGTCACCTTTGGGCTCCGTATAGGTATAGTATTTTAGGAGAATATGATGGCTCTTTTTTCGCGCCTGCGGGGCGGCTCTTCTCAGGACACGTCTGTTGCCCGTGCTGTTTTACCCGAATTCCGGATAAGGTCATGTCACGTTGGGAATGCTTCGAATGACGTCTGGGACGACAACTTTCCCCATTTTGACCTTCGGCTGCGCCAGAACGTAGGCCACAACGCAGGAGAGCACGTGAACGAAGGCATTGGTTGGTGATCGGTGCCGCGTGTGTTCCAATCCCATGCCAGACTTGAGCTTGTCGAACAGGGTTTCGATGATGAACCTTTTGCGCAGCAGGATCTTGTCCAAGAGCGGCAGCAGGTAGTTTTTCATGTTGCGGCGAATGCCGGTGATCAGATGCAGGCCGCGCTGCCACAAACGCCGAAAAAGCGCTTTTGATATGTAGCCTTTGTCGGCGAACATCTTGCCGTCCAGTTCGGCAACCATAGCCTCAAACGGCTTGCGATCATCGGTGTTTCCGGCTGTGATCTTCACAGCCATAACTTGGCCCTTGCTATTGATGACCATGTGCAGCTTGAAGCCGAAGAACCAGCCCATGGTGCTACGCCCGCGTTTGGCCAGTCCTTTGAACACCTTGTTGCGGCTGATCCGGGCGTTATGGCAAACCGCCAGCTTGGTGCTGTCGGCAAAATAGAGTCCGGTCTCTTCTCCACGGAAACAATGCAGCAGCACGCAAAATGGCACGAGCAGGCGTGGCATCAGTGTGACGAACCGGCCATAGCTTGGCAAATCGCCAAAGCAGTCCCGGTATTCGATCTCCACCCCATAAAGCCAGAAATGCTTGAAATCCTTGTAAGCTGAGCCGTGAAACAGAACCATGATGAACAACATCTCGCTGAGCGAGAGTTTCCCGGACCGCAGCCGCTGGCGGCCTGTGTCGATCAGGCGATGCTTTTCCCAATCTTCGAAGGTTTTTGCAAAATCATCGATACAGCAAAACAAAGCAGTGATAGAGGTGTTCACGAGGGGCATTCCTATCCGTTGGTTTCGGTTACGGATAATGAATCAGGCCACGCCAGATTTGGGAATCCCCTCACCCTCGCTTAAGCAGAATCGGGGTTAGGTAGGATGCATCACATCGCCCTTGGAAAAGCGCCGCAAGATCGACTCCGGATCGGCAGTGCCATGTTGCATCGCTGCAGCGTACTTGACCATCTCGTCGTATTGACGCGCAATCTCGTCCCAGTCCACGACACCCGCAAGAATAGGGGTGAGGTTTGTCAGGCTGGCGCGCTGGTCAGCAGATGCCAGCATCAATTTTTGACTTGCAATCGCCTTGAGTCTGGGGGCCAATTCGAAGCCGAAAAGGTGGGCGAAGGCAAAGCCCACAGCGCTTTGCCCGTGAGAATCTACATACTGACGCTGGATTTCCATGTCCGTACAATGGCGCAACACTCCCTCGATCATAGCCGCCACTTCAGAGGATGAACATCGCTTCAACTGCGAATAAATACAGGTCGCCCGACGCTCGACATGCCAGTAAATCATGACACCCCGACCGCCATAGCGGGCGTGCCATTCCGTCATGAGGTTACGGTCCCAAGCCCCAAATTTCGTGGAGTCTGCCGCGCAGGCCATCCCAACCGAACCCCAGATATCCGGATCGCGAATTGCCAGTGTGGCGTTGGCCACCTTGGCGCAAGCCGCCCTCAACGCGGTGGCGTTGACATAGCGCCTGTAAACGTGGGCGAGTTCATCAATGCTGACACCCTCGGTTCCAGTGGCAATCCGGTTGAGACCGGCATTTGTGCCAACCCCGTAAAGCGTAAGGAGCAGACGCCGGTTGCGGACATCTTCCGTCAACACCTCCCGACTGGCCGAACTCTCGAAACAATCCAGAAACCGGGTATCCAAAGCGGTTTCCTTTAGGACATCGAGAAGGCTTGTCATTGGCCAGGTTCGTCCGATCTCGTTTTTCAAGTTGATCAAACCGGCTGGCTCCGGTTGGCGCTCGAAAGGCGTGATACAGATGCGGTTATCCCCCGTTGCTCGCAATCGGACTTTGTCGTTTTTTGGCAGTGTCTCGTTCAACAATCGCAACTCTTTCTCAAGTTGGCTGCGAATATTTGTCACGAAGGCCTGAGCGTCCTGAGGCAGGCCAAGATCGGCGTAGTAAGACGCGCGACACTCGTCAAAATCGGCGGGCAAGTCGTGGTCCGGATTCCGGTAGCGATCAGCACCTTCAACCCAGATTTCACGCGCGCGGATACTGGAACGAAGTTGACCAAGTATGCAGATTTCATAAGAAATCACGTTCAAACGCCCCTTGTCGTCAACGACAAATTCCTTCCAGCCTGCAGGAATGGACCCGACAGGTACTGTCCTGCGGCCCTCTTTCCGCCATTCGGCGATCCGTTCAAGGGCATCAAGTATTGGTCGCCAGACTGAATTGTTCGACCTAAATCGCAACACCGACAAGAGCTTCGGCATCATCCTGCGGTAGTGATTGGCATAGGAACCGCGCATGACGGTCTGGATGCGCTTGTCCAGAGTACCGCTGGCACGATGTTCTTCAATCACAGCCTTCAACTTTGCAACACTGGCGACCGGATAGATCACATCAATCACCCGCCCCTCCGGATACTCAATGGCCGCTTCCGCCATGGAGCACAGCAGTTGATCCTTGCCGTAAACCCGCTCGATGTCGCGGGCGATCCTGGTAATCACCCTTCGCCGTGAGCGGGTTTGAAGGCGATGCGTGATTTCCAGAAACAGATCGATCAGATCATCCGTCAGCCTTTTCTGACGATCCATGAGATACAGGGCATAGAGGCCAATCCGACGATCATCGCTATGCCGCCGCATTTCCGAGGCATTCTCACGTTCGACCCGGCGGCACAACATGGCGATCCATGAGGGATCAATGCCAGCCAAATGCTCAGAGGACAACTCGAGGCCCGCAATAAAAGTCAGGCGTTCACAGGCCCCAAGAACGTTGGCAAGAGTGGCTGCGCCAACCCCGTTTTTCATAAGGTGAAACCCACCATACCCTCTTGGTTCCGAAAGGCTCTCGTCCAACTGCCGCCGCGTATTAGCCGGGAGAGCTCGGGCTATCGAGGCCAACAAATCCTCAAGAAAATCGGGCCTGGCACTACGAACCAACCGCTCCATGATCTTGTCAGATGAGATGTAGATCGAGTTGCTGAGGCCCCACGCATATGCCGATGCAACTTGTTCTTCCACTGTCGGAGCCGACGACCTGCGGCAGTTCTCAAAAATCCATGAGCGCAAAGCCAGGCGATCCCGATCTGTGGCTCGCCGGACCCCAAGATGTTTCAGGATGGCAACACGGTGGCGGCGGGCATTGACGTGGCGGTAATCGAATTGCTCCTGATCAACGGGAATCTTCACGTCCAGTTGCTGGGCCAAATATTCCAGTCCTTCAGAACTGAGATCTTGCGCGCGCGAAGGGAAACGCCCATGCGTCTGGAAAAATCGCAGTTGGAAGGCAACCCAGATCCGGCTGGCTAAATTGAATGCCTCAACGAACTCCAACTCGTTGAAATTCAGGCTCCAAGATTCCAGAAATGATTGATCAGACATATCCGCTCCACTCGGCAAATTTGTCCGATCTCAGGTCAGACCCAGCCTTACGTCAACACCCTTTTGTACCCGATATGTTCTTTCAGATGTCCATATATGCAGCTATGGTCCGTTTAGGCCGTTCCGGGCCGAAGAGCACCGCGATCTGATGTGCCAACAGATGTGGTAGAGGGTGTCCGGAAAGGATCGGTTTGGGACAGGCCCGGAGGCTACGTCCAGAATATAGCTCGACGCGGTATTGGTCATGGGTGACCTTGTGGACATCGATTTTGGAACAGATCGCCCTCTCGCATGCCCCGAACTGTAAATTTCAGAAGGCTCAGTTCGTAAATCGTATGCAAGCTTCACGTTTCTGATATGATCTTGGGAAAATCGAGGAGGTATTGACAGTGGATCACAAGCAGTTTCAGGAGTGGTTATCCCGCATAGACGGTCTCAGTCTGGCGCAGAGGCAGCAAGCACAGGCTGTGTTGCTGGGGGAAACTGAGCCATCCGCTTCGCTGGCAGCGATCGAAGCGCGCGTCGCCGAGGACCGTGAGTGCCCGCATTGTGGCACGCCTGGCGCGGTTTCGCGGGGCAAAGCCCGAGGGCTACAGCGGTATCAATGCAAGGCCTGCAACAAGACTTTCAACGCGGCAACGGGCACGGCTTTACAGGGCCTGCACAAGAAGGACAGATGGCTCGCCTTTGGGGGCTGCCTTGCGGATGGGCTGACCGTTCGCGCGTCTGCAAAGCGCTGTAATTTTGCCGTCTCTACGGCGTTTCGTTGGCGGCACCGATTTTTAGGCACGAAGGACCAGGACCCTCCAAAACTCAAGGGCATTGTCGAAGCCGACGAGACCTATGTTCTCAAGAGCCGCAAGGGCGATCGCAAACTTGATCGCAAGGCGCGCCGCAGGGGCGGCAAGGCCAGCAAGCGCGGTCTGTCAGACGAACAGGTTCCGATATTGGTTGCCGTGGACCGAGGCGGCACAACGGCGTGTTCCGTCCTTCCATCTGTCACAGCTGACAGCATACACAGCGTTCTGGAACCCCGGATTGATGATGACATCCTTCTGGTCACTGATGGAAACAACGTTTACCCGCCCTGCGCCAAGTCACTTGGGGTCAGACACGAAGCATTGAACCAGTCCGCCGGTGAACGGGTGCGTGGGGTGGCTCACATACAAACAGCCAACAATCGGCACAGTGGGTTGAAGGACTTCCTGCGCCGCTATCGCGGCGTTTCGAGCAAATACCTCGAAAACTACCTGCGATGGTTCGAACGGTGTGACCTGCTGAAATCATCGGCCAGATCCTGTCTCGCGACCGCGATTGGGACCTCATGCACACAATTTGCGAACTGAGCCTTTCAGAATTATTTGTCAGGTTTTGTAACTGCTCACCCCCTCATGCGGCCTGATCGTATTCGTGGTGTGATTTGATCATGTCGGCGGTATTTCCGGCCAGCGCGATCTGGATAGCAACCAGTGGATTATAGCCGAGTGCGGCCATGGAACTCAGGTAGCTTGATATCCGGCACCAGGCGTGTGCGTAGCGTTCTGTCCGGAAGCATCCCGAGACTTTCATTTTGACCTTTGCCATCCTGATTTTGCGCTCCCCCTCATTGTTGGTGAAGCTTACATCGGGTTCGCTCATGAAGCGCAAAACACAGTCTTCGTATTTCAACAGGCGCTCATGCAGGTTGTGAGCGTCCGACTTTGCGACTTTGCCGCGCCTGCCTTTTGGGTTCGGCGGAATATCGGGCATTTCCTTGGCCCCTTCCCGCAGAATGGTCCTATACCTCTGACGTATCGTTCGGCATTGGGCCTCGCTCAAAACTCCGGACTGGCTGTTGTTGACCTTGTGGCATGCCATGCGCAGCAACTTCTTCATCGCGCGCGCCCAGCGGTAATTGTTGGAATCGACCACAAAGGTCAGTTCCCGCAGGAGATGCGATCCGCATAGTTGATGTTTGCACTGGCTATAGGTGAGATAGGATGCCCAGCAGTCGTGGATCAACACGCCAATGTAGCAGGGAATGATCCCGACCGCTTCGATGGCTTCCTTGCCCCGCTTGCGGTGCAGGAATTTGAGCGTCAGTGAGCCATTGGTCAGGACATGCAGCCACTGGGTCTTACTGTCCACTCTGAAGCCGGTCTCATCGGCATGCAGAGCCGGGCATGTCAGAAGGTAATCTGCGGCGGCGGTTTCCCATTCTTCAAGTGAATCGTACAGCCGCTGGATGTAGCCGAGGCAGGTGGCCTCCGACAGCTTCCTGCCAGAGATGGCGTACACCAGTTCTACGGCACGGCGCAAAGACAACATTTGGGCGACCACCAGATTGATTACGAACGCCTGAAAGCCAACGCCATACTGCAGCGGCCCCGGCATGTTGTCTGGAAAGCGCCCTTTGGTCTGGGTCCGGCACTTGGGACATTGCTTGATTTCTGCGGCAACCTCGGTCTCTATAACCTCGAACACGATATCGAGAAGAACGCGTTTCTCGTGGGCCGATGGCGCGACACCGGACAGATCGGCTCCGCAGCCGTCACAGGTGTCGACAGTGGATTCTTCCTCAACCGTGACTTTCCGTAGGTTGTCACCTGTCATCTGGTTCGATTGGATTCCCTTGCCGGAGTTACGGCGTTTTTTGGTCTCGTCCTTATCTGTCTGCGAAGGCGGGATACTGGAATTCTTGCCAGTCTTTTTGGTTGTCTTCTCCAGAAAGACAACGATCAGGATGCTCAGCAAACTGCACAAAACGCCAATAGCGGCGTCGGCTTCCCCGGAAATCTTTCCCGCCTGACGAAGCGAGGCGATGTGCTCATTAACGGCATCAAACTCTTCCCGCAGGGAACTGGCGTCCACACTTGGCATCAGTCAACTCTACCAATGGATAACGCCACGCAACCCACGCTGCGCGACAGTAGCCAAAATGCAGATGAAGCCGCGCCATACAGGCCAGCACAATGCCGCGTTTGAGACGTTAAAATGCGTGTCATGGTCTCATAAAAGCATGAAAAACACGCGTGCGGGAATCGTGAATAGACGACTCAAATCGTCGCACCCGGCCGCGATCTGAAAACCATTGCGCCGAAGCAAGCGCGATCAAAACAGATGCTGGACTTTAGGCGCTTGCATCACGGGGCGAGCAGTTACGAACTATTAGAACAAGAGAGTCGCAGTGCGAATTTTGCCTGTGGATAAGTCTGGAAAAGCGGGTTTTGAGTCTCTAGTTGAGAGTTCGGAATAGTTGCTGAGAAAGGGGATGCTGGGGGAGCGGTTGCGCCCGGACTGGAGAGGTGTGCGACTTTGGGTTTCCAAATCTGTGAGAGTGGGTGTTGGTCCGGGTTCCGAGGTGGGCTATCCACGGGATTGCGCAAAGGGGCGAAATACTCCGGTTAGGATTTCTGGTTTTGGGATCGGGCGATCTCGACTGGATCCGATACGGTCCCGCTGCTAGGCGGGTGTCATGAGCGATACGACCAGATCGAATCCCGACGCGCCGACCGGGGCCGACCCTGCCGAGGCGCGGAAAGGCCGACGCAGGGGGGCGATACCCACTCCGCATGACAAACTGTTCCGGTCGGTGTTCTCCGATCCGGCGCATTCAAGGCCGCTGGTGCGGGATCAGCTGCCCAACGAGATCGCGGGGCTGCTGGCCGACACATCACCTCGGGTCGTTCCCGGAACCTTCATCGATAGCGATATGGGTGAGACCCAGGCCGATTTGCTTCTGGAGGTGGATCTGGTCGATGGCGGGTCAGCCTTCGTCTACGTGCTGGTCGAGCACAAGAGCTATCCTGATGCGGAGGTGGTGTTGCAGGTGCTGGGCTACATGGTCCGGGTCTGGCGGGACTACGTGCGCAAGGGCAAGGGCCGGGAAGGCCGTGCTGCACGGGCGCAGAACTTGCCGCCGATCATTCCGCTTCTGGGCTATTCCGGTTCCAGGGCCTGGACGGGTCCGACCGATCTGGCGGATATGATCGCGACCGATACGCCGGAACTGGTATTTCTGCATGGCCCCGATCTCATCCTGCGGCAGTGGGCGCAGATGGCCCCCGAGGAGCTGTCCAGCGATCCGGTGGCGAAGGCGGGATTGCTGACCCTGACCCAGCGGGGTCTGGAGCATCTGGACGAGATCGACGCAGCGCTGGCGGACAATCCCTCTTTGCAGGCGCAGTTTGCGGTGTATATTCGTCAGACAGCACAGGGCGCGGCTCTTGAGGAACTGGAACGAAAGCTCGCGGCCGCCAGGGCCGGTCAGACGGAGGGTATCTTGGGAACCATCATGGAAGAACTCAGGGCCGAAGGTGAGGCCAAGGGTGAGGCGCGCGGGATCGCCAAGGGCGAAGCCATGGGACTTGCCAAGGGTCGGAAACAGGATCTGATCCGCCTGCTTGAGCGGCGGTTTGGTGCCCTGTCTGAAGCCGACCGGGCGCGGATCGAAGGGGCCGGTCTCGACCAGCTCGATGCGTGGATCGACCGGGTGCTGGATGCCAAGAGCCTCAAGGCGGTGTTCGGGGATGGGTGAGGTCGCACCGGTCCGGCAATTCTGTCCGCCCCTAAAAGCCCTCAGTCCGTAACGGCTATGCCGCTGCGCAGCTACATCAAGCCGATAAAGAGTCTGGCTCCAAATGCGGATCACAGGGCACACAAAGAACTGAACAACCGTGCAGAAGGTTCGCATCGGCCGACCCGAAAACGAGAAAAAATCATGGGCCGCTTCAGAGCCTGAATCTAAAGTTTTACGTTGCATAGCAGTGCCTTGCCAGTCTGCGTGTCAGGAGGCGGATATTGGCAACGAGCGCCCAGGCTGTTGAGCTTTCGATTGTGCGTTCCCAGTCTTTGGCCAACCGTCGACACCTTCCCAGCCATGCAAAAGTGCGCTCAACGACCCATCGCTTGGGCAGAAGAACGAAGCCTTTTGCCTTGTTAGGTCGCTTGACTATTTCCAGTGTCCACTCATCACCCATGGCTTGTCGGAGCTTATCCCCCGCATACCCACCATCGGCGAAAATATGGCGCAAACAAGGGAATTTTTTGCCGACCGCTTTGAGCAGATCGGGAGCGCCGTCACGGTCCTGGATGTTGGCGGCATGAACGATGATAATCAGCAGAAGCCCAAGGACGTCCGTCACAATATGACGCTTGCGCCCCTTGGTCTTTTTGCCGGCGTCATATCCGCAAATGCCTCCACTTTCTGTAGTTTTCACACTTTGGCTATCAATCACACCCGCCGTAGGCTCGGCAGCGCGGCCCTCCAATTCACGAGCGGCAGCAACCAGCAAATCACTCATTGCCGCCAGCAAGCCCGCGTTCCGCCAATTATAGAAATATCCCTGTACAGTCGTCATGGGAGGAAAGTCTGTCGGCAAAGCGCGCCACTGGCAGCCTGTCGATCCGATGTAGAAAATCGCATTCATCACTTCCCGCATATCCGTCGTTCGAGGACGACCGCCAGACCGTGCGGTGGAATCATTGGCTCGACCAGCGACCATTCATCGTCTGACATGTCACTTGGATAGCGGTCCGTTTTGCGTGTATGTTGAGCGCGAGCGATATCATTCCAGGGCATCTGATCCTCCGTTTGCCAGCAAAATTCAGAGAATCATAACCCGATGATATCGTTCAACTACTTTTCGGTCAGGCTCTCAAATCACCAAGGCAAGCCCAGAGGTTCCTTTCCGCTCACGGCCAGATCACCACAATCTTCCGACCCCGACGTTATCGTCTCTCCGCCATCTCATACCGCCACGCCCGATCGGATGCGCACGATCTTTGGAATGGCTATGCCCTTGAGATGACCGCCTGACCGCACCATCCACTGCTCTTTGCAACCGTTGGCAAACAACTTGGCAATGCCGGTCCGAGCCATGCGCCCGACGCATGGCGCAGCCCCTGCAATCGCGAATTTCACCGGACCGAGGCGGCAGATCGAAACCGGATCGGGGACAGATCGGCCCGAACCCCGGCGTTGGACCATGCACCCGGTGCATGGCTTGGGGCGGGGTCTGGGCCCGGAAAAGCCCTGAGAGGCGCTGAGCCTTGCCCCTGAGCGCCAGAACGGCCCGGAACGTGGTTGGGGCCCCTGAGAGGCCCTTTCGGCCTTCCTGAGGCGTTTTTAGCGCCTCAAACGGCCTGTCTGGGGCCGACCGAGGCGGCGGTCCGCGCCTTGTTCGGGATATGATCCTGAATTTTGCCTATCCGGGGTTGAGTGCGGGATCTGATGCACTCGCCTTGCGGGAACAGACCTCGATCAGCTCGAAGTTCAGCGCCCTGCGGCCACCAGCTCGGCCGCTCGGCCTGAACAGCTGCACCGATCGAGGCGACCGCCATTGAGCCAACCGTGGCCCGGAGACGTCCACGGACTTTCAGACCGTGCCTGGACGTTTGCCCGGGTCGAGTCCGGCTGACCGGTCACCGCGCGTTCGGTTCTGCGCAGAGGCCCGGCGGGCCGCATCTGCCAGCCGGAAAAGAAGATTCCGGCTTAAGCACGTTTCCGCAAACCTTTCGGGTTTGCCTGACGGTGGTCATGTACGCTCCGGTAAAACACTGTTCGACCATCCCCGAGCGCAGACCGAGCGCTTCTTTTTGTCGATCGAACATCAAAACGGGAAGTTATGAGAAATCAGAGCCTTGCGCCACGCGCACCGGACTCCTGGTTCCCGCGCGCTCTCATGAGCCGGACCCATCCACAGGGATTGCAGCGGAGTGAGCGGTCGCGAATGGAGCAAAATATCAAAGGCACGATTGTAGATCAAAATTATCAATTTTGATCTACCCTGT
Organism: Ruegeria sp.; assembly: GCF_965221235.1. Lineage (GTDB taxonomy): Bacteria > Pseudomonadota > Alphaproteobacteria > Rhodobacterales > Rhodobacteraceae > Ruegeria. The sequence continues at coordinate 13,318 of NZ_CBDCRS010000004.1, read as the reverse complement.
ATCCTGTCATCAAGGCTCTGATATTGTTGAGAAACAGCAAGAGCATCAGCACGGGGGCTGTTCGGGGTCCGGGGCGCACCGGACATGATGTCAGCTTGATGTTAACACTGCGTCAGACACTTGTACTTTAAATGTACGTCATTCGTTCTACATATGTCTTATATCTGTCATAACCTTCCGTAATGGCCCTGTCCGTGTCAAGCGCTACATTGGCAACCGGTCGCGCCGCGAGACCGGTTTGGTTTTCGCGGGGTCGGTCATATGCAGAGCACACAGGCGTCATGGCTCTGGTTCTCAGAAGATTATGTTTCATCGTGTGTTTGGCGCGTCTGTGCTGTTCTGCGTAGCTGATATGTCACCACCGGGCTCTGCCTTCCGTACGTGGTCAATGCACAACGCCGTTGCTGTGATTGCCGACTTGATACTTTGTCCAGTGCAGTCCCGAATGCCTATCTCTCTCGCGTACTCGACCCCGCAGGGATCGGCGACGAGGTAATCCCGTGCATCATCGGGAACCGCGTCCCGGTTGGGGACACCGCTGGGCAGACGCTTTCAGACGTTGCCTTCTGCTCCTTTTGCTCATGCTACGTTCATCGTGTGTGGCCTCGGTTTCTCAGGCAGCGCGCAGCGCCATCGCCTCTTCTCGGATGGACCGGAAGTCGGTGTTGTCCATCCACATCCGGTGCAGGACCACGCCGATCCGCCGCGCCAGCGCCACCTTCGCCTTTTTCCTGTTACCCCGATTCTGCTTAAGCGAGGGTGAGGGGATTCCCAAATCTGGCGTGGCCTGATTCATTATCCGTAACCGAAACCAACGGATAGGAATGCCCCTCGTGAACACCTCTATCACTGCTTTGTTTTGCTGTATCGATGATTTTGCAAAAACCTTCGAAGATTGGGAAAAGCATCGCCTGATCGACACAGGCCGCCAGCGGCTGCGGTCCGGGAAACTCTCGCTCAGCGAGATGTTGTTCATCATGGTTCTGTTTCACGGCTCAGCTTACAAGGATTTCAAGCATTTCTGGCTTTATGGGGTGGAGATCGAATACCGGGACTGCTTTGGCGATTTGCCAAGCTATGGCCGGTTCGTCACACTGATGCCACGCCTGCTCGTGCCATTTTGCGTGCTGCTGCATTGTTTCCGTGGAGAAGAGACCGGACTCTATTTTGCCGACAGCACCAAGCTGGCGGTTTGCCATAACGCCCGGATCAGCCGCAACAAGGTGTTCAAAGGACTGGCCAAACGCGGGCGTAGCACCATGGGCTGGTTCTTCGGCTTCAAGCTGCACATGGTCATCAATAGCAAGGGCCCAGTTATGGCTGTGAAGATCACAGCCGGAAACACCGATGATCGCAAGCCGTTTGAGGCTATGGTTGCCGAACTGGACGGCAAAATGTTCGCCGACAAAGGCTACATATCAAAAGCGCTTTTTCGGCGTTTGTGGCAGCGCGGCCTGCATCTGATCACCGGCATTCGCCGCAACATGAAAAACTACCTGCTGCCGCTCTTGGACAAGATCCTGCTGCGCAAAAGGTTCATCATCGAAACCCTGTTCGACAAGCTCAAGTCTGGCATGGGATTGGAACACACGCGGCACCGATCACCAACCAATGCCTTCGTTCACGTGCTCTCCTGCGTTGTGGCCTACGTTCTGGCGCAGCCGAAGGTCAAAATGGGGAAAGTTGTCGTCCCAGACGTCATTCGAAGCATTCCCAACGTGACATGACCTTATCCGGAATTCGGGTTCCTGTTGCCACATTTTTCAGCGAGCTGCAGTGCCCAGGTTTTCAGCCAGTTCGCGCGACCGCGGTTCAACATGATATTCGCCGCCTGGAAAAGTGCGCAACGCAAACCGACATCCCCGGTCTTGGAGATGCCACCTATGACGGAGCGCTCCCCTGACTCTTCCCGGCGGGGCGTCAGTCCAACCCATGGCCCGATGTCTTTCGACCTGCGGAACCGGGTCGGATCATCAATCGCCGCTTTGTAGGTCAGAGCGACAACCGGCCCGACCCCCGGCATGGTCATGAGCTTGCAACACACCGGGTCCTTCATGGCCATGCTGCGCACCAGCCGCTCAAAAACCGACAGTTGCTTGCGCAGTTCTGCCCGTGCCGCCAGGATCGGCAACGCCATCTGCTTCAGAGCCTGAATCTAAAGTTTTACGTTGCATAGCAGTGCCTTGCCAGTCTGCGTGTCAGGAGGCGGATATTGGCAACGAGCGCCCAGGCTGTTGAGCTTTCGATTGTGCGTTCCCAGTCTTTGGCCAACCGTCGACACCTTCCCAGCCATGCAAAAGTGCGCTCAACGACCCATCGCTTGGGCAGAAGAACGAAGCCTTTTGCCTTGTTAGGTCGCTTGACTATTTCCAGTGTCCACTCATCACCCATGGCTTGTCGGAGCTTATCCCCCGCATACCCACCATCGGCGAAAATATGGAGCAAACAAGGGAATTTTTTGCCGACCGCTTTGAGCAGATCGGGAGCGCCGTCACGGTCCTGGATGTTGGCGGCATGAACGATGATAATCAGCAGAAGCCCAAGGACGTCCGTCACAATATGACGCTTGCGCCCCTTGGTCTTTTTGCCGGCGTCATATCCGCAAATGCCTCCACTTTCTGTAGTTTTCACACTTTGGCTATCAATCACACCCGCCGTAGGCTCGGCAGCGCGGCCCTCCAATTCACGAGCGGCAGCAACCAGCAAATCACTCATTGCCGCCAGCAAGCCCGCGTTCCGCCAATTATAGAAATATCCCTGTACAGTCGTCATGGGAGGAAAGTCTGTCGGCAAAGCGCGCCACTGGCAGCCTGTCGATCCGATGTAGAAAATCGCATTCATCACTTCCCGCATATCCGTCGTTCGAGGACGACCGCCAGACCGTGCCGGTGGAATCATTGGCTCGACCAGCGACCATTCATCGTCTGACATGTCACTTGGATAGCGGTCCGTTTTGCGTGTATGTTGAGCGCGAGCGATATCATTCCAGGGCATCTGATCCTCCGTTTGCCAGCAAAATTCAGAGAATCATAACCCGATGATATCCTTCAACTACTTTTCGGTCAGGCTCTCAGAGCGTCGTTGCCATCAATCAATTCCCGGACCCGTTCTTCGTAACCCTTCCTGGATATCTGCCCCATCTTCAATCCGAAGTTGCGCAGGATCCCACGCATGGAGAGTTCTATGGCAATGAGCGCCTTCTTCAGTGCGTTGCGCCCGGTCAGAACCGCCCGCGTCTCCTGAGCGGTGACCGACTTGCAATGCACCGCACTGAACCAGCCGAGCTGGAGCAGGTGAGCGATCCCCTCCGCATCTCTTCTGTCTGTTTTTATGGGCATCGCGGAAAGTGCTTTCTTCACCTTATGGGTTTCCATAAGCACAATCGGAAACCCCGCATCGTCCAGAGCCTTGTGCAGCAACTGCGACAGCGGGCCGGCCTCCATGCCAATCCCGGTGATCTCATAAGGCAGGTCTTGCATGAACGTGACAAACGCGGCCGGTTCGCTGTCGATTTTGGACTCTTTGATGACCTTGCCGCCTTCACCAAGAATGCAAATGGCAGAGCTTGCCAAAGACACGTCTACTCCGATAAATGTGCTCACGTCGTTGTTCCTTCGTACTCAGTTGTTGGGACGCCCCTCGGGGCTGATCCCGTAGAGACGGACACGCCTTGCGTGTCTGGGGCAACGACACCGCATCTCCAACGCAGCAACAAGCGGAACGTTCGAGATTCGCGCCGGGACCATTACGGTATCTCTGTCATATCCGATGAAGGGGAGGGACTGCGATGAATAGCGAGACTGTGGCGGTCAGGCGGCGCAGGCGCAAGAGCCGCTTTCCGGCGTCTCTCGCGCTGCGGGTCTCCGACGCCATGAAGGCGGAGGTCGAAGCGCTGGCGGATGCGCTTGACGAGGACGCGGCCGAGATCGTGCGCCGGGCCTTGGCGGAGGGTCTGCCCCTGCTGGCGCAACCGGAGAGCAGGATGTTTGCTGACGCTCCTGTGGGTGATTGTGCGGATGAGCCGGGGAGCGAGGACGAGATCCGGATCTGGTGGGATGGCCTGACCGCGCGTGAGCGAAAGAACTGGGGCAGAGGCCTGCACCATATCGACGGTGCGCGGGCCTTTCGGGCGGAGGCGTACCGGCAGGCGATGGCAGAGACCTGACGGCATGGCACGGCGGCAGCGGGAGCGCCGGTATGCGGGGTTTGTCGGTGCCCGCGTGTCGGCAGATGTGGAGGACCGGCTGAACGCCCTGGCCGACCGTGAGGGCGTGGTGCTGGGGGTAATCGTCCGGCGGGTTCTGGATGCCGGTCTGCCGCTTGTTGAGGTTCCGGATCACGGGAAGGCTGGCGCAAGGGCGGCGATGGCCGAGGCGCGGATTTGGTGGGAGGGCCTGCCCCCTGAGCAGCGCCGGGCGTGGCAGAAACGTCTGCCAGGTCTGAAGGGGCGCAAGCTGATCGCATCGGCCTGGACCGCTGCGAGTTGTTAATGCCAACGGAGCCTTTTCGGATTTCGGAATGGCGCTGGTGCTCGAAATGTCTTTTCAAAGCAGAAAGGTGGCAGTGGTTATTAATGGCTATCCTGGATGTTGCTTGGAAGAGTTTTGAATTTCGCTTTTGGGGCACCTGTTCTTGACAGGCTGCCACTTGGTCCCGCATTTTCGAACGCCGGAACGCCGGAACGCCGGAACGCCGGAACGCCGGAACGCCGGAACGCCGGAACGCCGGAACGCCGGAACGCCGGAACGCCGGAACGCCGGAACGCCGGAACGCCGGAACGCCGGAACGCCGGAACGCCGGAACGCCGGAACGCCGGACTTGCGTCTGTGTGCCAGCTATGTGGGTGTTGACATTGCTGCGCCGGTTATGGGCGGGTCCGCAATCCGACCGTTGCATGTCTGACGGGACTGTATCCGGCCCGACCGCGCCCTGCGTTGCGCGTTCTGTGGCGGCAGTTGCCGCATCTGTCGGGCGCGCTTTTGTTTCCGGTCTTTCCATCCTTCGTCCTTCAGCGCGGCTCTTGCGCGCGAAACGATGCATCGGCGGGCTGGTTGACCGGTTTGGGGCCCTGCGCGCGCCTTTGGCGGCAGCGCTATTCGTCCTGTCACTGCTCATCAGTCTGGCTTCTGCCGCGCAGGCACAGACCGCAACAACATTGGTCAGCAATACTGGCCAATCCGCAGTACAATCAACGAATCTGGAATTTGCCACCCCCTTTACCACGGGCAGTACCGCTGCCAGCTACACGATTTCTCAGGTGAATATCCGTCTGGGACCCAATTCGGATCGCACACTTTCGGTCGCCATTCGCGAGAATGGCAACAATAACCGGCCCGGTGCTCTGGTGGCGAAGCTCACTAATCCAACGACCCGCACGAATAATGCCCTGAACACATTCACCGCTCCGGCCGGGACCCAACTTCTGGCGAATACGACCTATTGGCTGGTGTTCAACGATGGCCGGGCAAATAATCGAACCCAGAACCCGACCGTGGGCATAACCGAGGCTGATGGGCAGACTGGCGCGACCGGCTGGTCGATCGCCAATGGAAGTCGTATCAACGGTCAGGGCAGCACAGGTTTTCCGGACCGCAATGATGCTTCCATGATCTTCCAGATCAACGGTCAGGCAGACACAACGGCCGTTTATCAAATCAGAAGTTCTCCTGTTAATATAGTTGAAGGAGGACCAGACAACAGATGCTCATTCAGACGCGACAGCGGGACAGCCTTGGTTGCATCTCTGAACTACGAGATCACTGAGACGGGTGATATGCTGAACCCGGCGCGCAAGGGGAAGTTCAGCAGGGAGCTGTCCCAATCTCAGCAAAGCCTTTCACATGTGACCAACCATCGTTTACAGACGGTGGATGATAACATTGATGAGCCACGGAGCACGGTGACCTGCAAGCTGTTGCCCGGCACGGGCTACACAATTGGTTCCACCGGCCAGCAGTCTTTTGTTGTTGAGGACAATGAGCCGACGACCGTGTCCCTTGTGCGGACGGGCAGCGGCGCGATTGAAGAAGGAGAGACGGCGGAGTTCACGGTGAGGCTGAGCCGGGCGCTTGTGGCGGGCGAGGTGATTGATGTCCCGCTAGCGATGACCAACGGCAGGAATGTGACCCCGGATGAGTGGAGCCTTGCGCTGAAGTCAGGTCAGACCCTCAACACCGGGGTGACGCTGACGGGTGAGAGCACGGCCACGCCGCAGCTGCGCTTCGAAGGCGCGGCGTCCGAGACGGCGACGCTGGTGCTGACATCGGTCCAGGATGTGGTCTCCGAGAGTGATGAGACGATCACGGTAGCGCTTGGGCCGGACGGCGATGTCGCGAACGGATTTGACCGGGGCAGTCTTGGCACCAATGTGGGGGGCGGGGCGGACCCAACCTCGACTGCCTTTACGCTTTTCCTGGTGGTTGTAACCGACGATGACGCTGCTCCGACGGGCGTGGAACTGTCGGTGGGCCCGGGCGCAGTGGCCGAGGATGGGGGTGCGACGGAGATTGAGGTGACGGCGGCGCTGAGCGGGAGCACGACCTTCGGTGAGGCGAAGACGGTGACGGTTGCGGTGGGCGCGGCGAGCGACAGCGCCACAGAGGGGACGGATTACGCGACGGTTGCGGATCAGACGATCACGATCGGGGCGGGTGAGAGAAGCGGCACGGTGACCTTCACGCTGACCCCGACGGATGACAGCACGTCCGAGGGGGTTGAGGCGCTCACCCTGACGCCGGCGGTTGCGGATGTTGCGGAGACGTTCGGGCTCACGCCTGCGACCATCACGATTACCGATGACGGGGCGCTTCCGGTGACGCTGGTGCTCGACCCGGCGTCGATTGACGAGAGCGGGGATGCAAACAGCGCGATGGTGACGGCGGTGCTGAGCGGTGCTGTGTCGGAGCAGGATATTGTGCTGACGGTTGCAGCGGCCCCCGGGACAAATACCGTGGCGGCGGATTACACGCTTGCGGGCACGACCCTGACGATCCCGGCGGGGCAGAGGTCGAGCATGGGCACGGTGACGCTCACGGCGGTCGACAATGCGGTGGATGCGGCAAACAAGGCGGTGACCGTCTCGGCCACGGTCAGCGGCGGCAACGGGGTGGCGGCTCCGGAGGATGTCGCCCTGACCATCGTGGATGATGAGCCGACGATCGCGTCTCTGGCGCGGGTTGGTAGCGGCCGTATCAACGAGGGCGGGACGACGGAGTTCACGGTGACGCTGAGCCGGGCGCTGGTGGCGGGCGAGGTGATTGAAGTACCGCTTTCGGCTGGCGGCGGCATGGATGTGACTACGGACGACTGGAGCCTTGCGCTGAAACCGGGTGACAGCCTCAACACAGGCGTGACGCTGACGGGCGGGAGCACGGACACGCCGCAGGTGACGTTTTCCGGGGCCGGTTCGCGGACGGCGACGCTGGTGTTGACAGCGGTCCAGGATGTGGTTTTGGAGAGTTCCGGGATTGCTGAGGTGCTTTTTGTGCGGCTGGGGCCGGACGGGACGGGTGCGAACGGATTTGACCGGACGAGCCTGAACACCAATGTGGGTGGCGGGGCGGACCGCTCCTCGACTGCCAGGTCGTTCTTTGTGTTTGTAACCGACGATGACGCTGCTCCGACGGGCGTGGAACTGTCGGTGGACCCGGGCACAGTGGCCGAGGATGGCAGCGCGACGGCGATTGAAGTGACGGCGGCGCTGAGCGGGGGCACGACCTTCCCGGAGGCGAAGACGGTGACGGTTGCGGTGGGTGCGGCGAGCGACAGCGCCACAGAGGGGACGGATTACGCGACGGTTGATGATCAGACGATCACGATCGGGGCGGGTGAGAGCAGCGGCACGGTGACCTTCACGCTGACCCCGACGGATGACAGCACGTCCGAGGGGGTTGAGGTGATCACCCTGACGCCTACGGTTGCGGATGTTGCGGAGACCTTCAGGCTTACGCCTGCGTCCATCACGATTACCGATGACGGGGCGCTGCCGGTGACGCTGGTGCTCAGCCCGGCGTCGATTGACGAGAGCGGGGCCAGGACCCGCGCGACGGTGACGGCGGTGCTGAGCGGGGCTGTGTCGAATGAGGATATTGTGCTGATGGTTGCAGCGGCCCCCGGGACAAATACCGTGGCGGCGGATTACGCGCTTGCGGGCACGACCCTGACGATCCCGGCGGGGCAGAGGTCGAGCACGGGCACGGTCACGATCACGGCGGTCGGCAATGCGGTGGATGCGGCAAACAAGGCGGTGACCGTCTCGGCCACGGTGAGCGGCGGCAACGGGGTGGCGGCCCCGGCGGATGTCACCCTGACCATCGTGGATGATGAGCCGACGATCGCGTCTCTGGCGCGGGTTGGTAGCGACCGTATCAACGAGGGCGGGACGACGGAGTTCACGGTGACGCTGGGCCGGGCGCTGGTGGCGGGTGAGGTGATTGATGTGCCGCTTTCGATTGGCGGCGGCACGGGTGTGACCAGGGAGGAATTGAGCCTTGCGCTGAAATCGGGTGACAGCCTCAACACCGGCGTGACGCTGACGGGCGCGAGCACGGACAGGCCGCAGGTGACGTTTTCCGGGGCCGGTTCGCGGACGGCGACGCTGGTGCTGACAGCGGTCCAGGATGTGGTTTCGGAGAGTTCCGGGATTGCTGAGGTGCTCCTCGTGCGGCTGGGGCCGGACGGGACGGGTGCGAACGGGTTTGACCGGACGAGCCTGAACACCAATGTGGGCGGCGGGGCGAACCCCTCCTCTACGGCCAGATCGTTCCAGGTGCAGGTAACCGACGACGATGCCCCGACGGGCGTGGAACTGTCGGTGGATACGGACACAGTGGCCGAGGATGGCAGCGCGACGGAGATTGAAGTGACGGCGACGCTGACCGGGCTCACGACCTTCGGTGAGGCGAAGACGGTGACGGTTGCGGTGGGCGCGGCGAGCGACAGCGCGACAGAGGGGACGGATTACGCGACGGTTGATGATCAGACGATCACGATCGGGGCCGGAGAGAGCAGCGGCACGGTGACCTTCACGCTGACCCCGACGGATGACAGCACGTCCGAGGGGGATGAGGCGATCGGCCTGACGCCCACGGTTGCGGGTGTGCCGGACTGGTTTGTGCGCACGGGCACGACCATCACGCTTACCGATGACGAGGCACTGCCGGTGGTGACGCTGGCGCTCGACCCGGCGTCGATTGATGAGAGCGGGGACGCAAACAGCGCGACGGTGACGGCGACGCTGACCGGGGCTGTGTCGAGTGAGGATATTGTGCTGACGGTTGCAGCGGCCCCCGGAGCGGATACCGAGGCGGCGGATTACACGCTTGCGGGCACGACCCTGACGATCCCGGCGGGGCAGAGCGCGAGCACGGGCACGGTGACGGTGACGGCGGTCGACAATGCGGTGGATGCGGTGAACAAGGCGGTGACCGTCTCGGCCACGGTGAGCGGCGGCAACGGGGTGGCGGCTCCGGCGGATGTCACCCTGACCATCACCGACGATGACCCGACGATCGCGTCTCTGGCGCGGGTTGGTAGCGGCCGTATCAACGAGGGCGGGACGACGGAGTTCACGGTGACGCTGAGCCGGGCGCTGGTGGCGGGTGAGGTGATTGATGTGCCACTTGTGATTGTCGGCGAGACTGTGACCCCTGTGACCCCGGCTGACTGGAGCCTTGCGCTGAAATCGGGTCAGAACCTCAACACCGGCGTGACGCTGACGGGGGTGACGCCGACGAGCGCGATAGCGGCCACGGCGCAGGTGGCGTTTTCGGGGGCCGGGTCGCAGACGGCGACGCTGGTGCTGACAGCGGTCCAGGATGTGGTTTCGGAAAGCGCAGAGCAAGTGGTTGTGGCGCTGGGGAGTGACGGGACGGGTTCGAACGGATTTGGACGGGCAAGCCTGAACACCAATGTGGGTGGCGGGGCGGGCCGCTCCTCGACTGCCAATTCGTTCCTGGTTTCCATCACCGACGATGACGCTGCTCCGACGGGTGTGACCCTGTCGGTGGATCCGGGCACAGTGGCCGAGGATGGGGGTGCGACAGCGTTTGCGGTGACGGCGACGTTGACCGGGGGCACGACCTTCCCGGAGGCGAAGACGGTGACGGTTGCGGTGGGCGCGGCGAGCGACAGCGCCACAGAGGGGACGGATTACGCGACGGTTGCGGATCAGACGATCACGATTGCGGCGGGTGAGAGCCGCGGCACGGTGACCTTCACGCTGACCCCGACGGATGACAGCACGTCCGAGGGGGTTGAGGGGCTCACCCTGACGCCGGCGGTTGCGGATGTTGCGGAGACCTTCGGGCTCACGCCTGCGACCATCACGATTACCGATGACGGGGCGCTGCCGGTGACGCTGGTTCTCAGCCCGGCGTCGATTGACGAGAGCGGGGCCAGGACCCGCGCGACGGTGACGGCGGTGCTGAGCGGGGCTGTGTCGAATGAGGATATTGTGCTGACGGTTGCAGCGGCCCCCGGGACAAATACCGTGGCGGCGGATTACACGCTTGCGGGCACGACCCTGACGATCCCGGCGGGGCAGAGGTCGAGCACGGGCACGGTCACGATCACGGCGGTCGGCAATGCGGTGGATGCGGCAAACAAGGCGGTGACCGTCTCGGCCACGGTGAGCGGCGGCAACGGGGTGGCGGCCCCGGCGGATGTCACCCTGACCATCGTGGATGATGAGCCGACGATCGTGTCTCTGGCGCGGGTTGGTAGCGACCGTATCAACGAGGGCGGGACGACGGAGTTCACGGTGACGCTGGGCCGGGCGCTGGTGGCGGGCGAGGTGATTGATGTACCGATTGCGATTGGCGGCCCGAATGTGATCCCGGCTAACTGGAGCCTTGCGCTGAAGGCGGGTCAGGGCCTCAACACAGGGGTGACGCTGACGAGCACGGGAACGGCCACGCCACAGGTGGCGTTTTCCGGGGCCGGGTCGCAGACGGCGACGCTGGTGCTGACAGCGGTCCAGGATGTGGTTTCGGAAGGCACAAGGGAAGTGGTTGTGGCGCTGGGGCCGGACGGGACCGGTGCGAACGGGTTTGACCGGACGAGCCTGAACACCAATGTGGGCGGCGGGGCGAACCCCTCCTCTACGGCCAGATCGTTCCAGGTGCAGGTAACCGACGACGATGCCCCGACGGGCGTGGAACTGTCGGTGGATACGGACACAGTGGCCGAGGATGGCAGCGCGACGGAGATTGAAGTGACGGCGACGCTGACCGGGCTCACGACCTTCGGTGAGGCGAAGACGGTGACGGTTGCGGTGGGCGCGGCGAGCGACAGCGCGACAGAGGGGACGGATTACGCGACGGTTGATGATCAGACGATCACGATCAGGGCCGGAGAGAGCAGCGGCACGGTGACCTTCACGCTGACCCCGACGGATGACAGCACGTCCGAGGGGGATGAGGCGATCGGCCTGACGCCCACGGTTGCGGGTGTGCCGGACTGGTTTGTGCGCACGGGCACGACCATCACGCTTACCGATGACGAGGCACTGCCGGTGGTGACGCTGGCGCTCGACCCGGCGTCGATTGATGAGAGCGGGGACGCAAACAGCGCAACGGTGACGGCGACGCTGACCGGGGCTGTGTCGAGTGAGGATATTGTGCTGACGGTTGCAGCGGCCCCCGGAGCGGATACCGAGGCGGCGGATTACACGCTTGCGGGCACGACCCTGACGATCCCGGCGGGGCAGAGCGCGAGCACGGGCACGGTGACGGTGACGGCGGTCGACAATGCGGTGGATGCGGTGAACAAGGCGGTGACCGTCTCGGCCACGGTGAGCGGCGGCAACGGGGTGGCGGCTCCGGCGGATGTCACCCTGACCATCACCGACGATGACCCGACGATCGCGTCTCTGGCGCGGGTTGGTAGCGGCCGTATCAACGAGGGCGGGACGACGGAGTTCACGGTGACGCTGAGCCGGGCGCTGGTGGCGGGTGAGGTGATTGATGTGCCACTTGTGATTGTCGGCGAGACTGTGACCCCTGTGACCCCGGCTGACTGGAGCCTTGCGCTGAAATCGGGTCAGAACCTCAACACCGGCGTGACGCTGACGGGGGTGACGCCGACGAGCGCGATAGCGGCCACGGCGCAGGTGGCGTTTTCGGGGGCCGGGTCGCAGACGGCGACGCTGGTGCTGACAGCGGTCCAGGATGTGGTTTCGGAAAGCGCAGAGCAAGTGGTTGTGGCGCTGGGGAGTGACGGGACGGGTTCGAACGGATTTGGACGGGCAAGCCTGAACACCAATGTGGGTGGCGGGGCGGGCCGCTCCTCGACTGCCAATTCGTTCCTGGTTTCCATCACCGACGATGACGCTGCTCCGACGGGTGTGACCCTGTCGGTGGATCCGGGCACAGTGGCCGAGGATGGGGGTGCGACAGCGTTTGCGGTGACGGCGACGTTGACCGGGGGCGACGACCTTCCCGGAGGCGAAGACGGTGACGGTTGCGGTGGGCGCGGCGAGCGACAGCGCCACAGAGGGGACGGATTACGCGACGGTTTGCGGATCAGACGATCACGATTGCGGCGGGTGAGAGCCGCGGCACGGTGACCTTCACGCTGACCCCGACGGATGACAGCACGTCCGAGGGGGTTGAGGGGCTCACCCTGCACGCCGGCGGTTGCGGATGTTGCGGAGACCTTCGGGCTCACGCCTGCGACCATCACGATTACCGATGACGGGGCGCTGCCGGTGACGCTGGTTCTCAGCCCGGCGTCGATTGACGAGAGCGGGGCCAGGACCCGCGCGACGGTGACGGCGGTGCTGAGCGGGGCTGTGTCGAATGAGGATATTGTGCTGACGGTTGCAGCGGCCCCCGGGACAAATACCGTGGCGGCGGATTACACGCTTGCGGGCACGACCCTGACGATCCCGGCGGGGCAGAGGTCGAGCACGGGCACGGTCACGATCACGGCGGTCGGCAATGGCGGTGGATGCGGCAAACAAGGCGGTGACCGTCTCGGCCACGGTGAGCGGCGGCAACGGGGTGGCGGCCCCGGCGGATGTCACCCTGACCATCGTGGATGATGAGCCGACGATCGCGTCTCTGGCGCGGGTTGGTAGCGACCGTATCAACGGAGGGCGGGACGACGGAGTTCACGGTGACGCTGGGCCGGGCGCTGGTGGCGGGTGAGGGTGATTGATGTGCCGCTTTCGATTGGCGGCGGCATGGATGTGACTACGGACGACTGGAGCCTTGCGCTGAAATCGGGTGACAGCCTCAACACCGGCGTGACGCTGACGGGCGCGAGCACGGACAGGCCGCAGGTGACGTTTTCCGGGGCCGGTTCGCGGACGGCGACG
>NZ_CBDCRS010000003.1:0-592086 GCF_965221235.1 Ruegeria sp. | reverse complement strand
ACAGGTTCCGATATTGGTTGCCGTGGACCGAGGCGGCACAACGGCGTGTTCCGTCCTTCCATCTGTCACAGCTGACAGCATACACAGCGTTCTGGAACCCCGGATTGATGATGACATCCTTCTGGTCACTGATGGAAACAACGTTTACCCGCCCTGCGCCAAGTCACTTGGGGTCAGACACGAAGCATTGAACCAGTCCGCCGGTGAACGGGTGCGTGGGGTGGCTCACATACAAACAGCCAACAATCGGCACAGTGGGTTGAAGGACTTCCTGCGCCGCTATCGCGGCGTTTCGAGCAAATACCTCGAAAACTACCTGCGATGGTTCGAACGGTGTGACCTGCTGAAATCATCGGCCAGATCCTGTCTCGCGACCGCGATTGGGACCTCATGCACACAATTTGCGAACTGAGCCTTCTATAATTGGCGGAACGCGGGCTTGCTGGCGGCAATGAGTGATTTGCTGGTTGCTGCCGCTCGTGAATTGGAGGGCCGCGCTGCCGAGCCTACGGCGGGTGTGATTGATAGCCAAAGTGTGAAAACTACAGAAAGTGGAGGCATTTGCGGATATGACGCCGGCAAAAAGACCAAGGGGCGCAAGCGTCATATTGTGACGGACGTCCTTGGGCTTCTGCTGATTATCATCGTTCATGCCGCCAACATCCAGGACCGTGACGGCGCTCCCGATCTGCTCAAAGCGGTCGGCAAAAAATTCCCTTGTTTGCTCCATATTTTCGCCGATGGTGGGTATGCGGGGGATAAGCTCCGACAAGCCATGGGTGATGAGTGGACACTGGAAATAGTCAAGCGACCTAACAAACCCCGATTCTGCTTAAGCGAGGGTGAGGGGATTCCCAAATCTGGCGTGGCCTGATTCATTATCCGTAACCGAAACCAACGGATAGGAATGCCCCTCGTGAACACCTCTATCACTGCTTTGTTTTGCTGTATCGATGATTTTGCAAAAACCTTCGAAGATTGGGAAAAGCATCGCCTGATCGACACAGGCCGCCAGCGGCTGCGGTCCGGGAAACTCTCGCTCAGCGAGATGTTGTTCATCATGGTTCTGTTTCACGGCTCAGCTTACAAGGATTTCAAGCATTTCTGGCTTTATGGGGTGGAGATCGAATACCGGGACTGCTTTGGCGATTTGCCAAGCTATGGCCGGTTCGTCACACTGATGCCACGCCTGCTCGTGCCATTTTGCGTGCTGCTGCATTGTTTCCGTGGAGAAGAGACCGGACTCTATTTTGCCGACAGCACCAAGCTGGCGGTTTGCCATAACGCCCGGATCAGCCGCAACAAGGTGTTCAAAGGACTGGCCAAACGCGGGCGTAGCACCATGGGCTGGTTCTTCGGCTTCAAGCTGCACATGGTCATCAATAGCAAGGGCCCAGTTATGGCTGTGAAGATCACAGCCGGAAACACCGATGATCGCAAGCCGTTTGAGGCTATGGTTGCCGAACTGGACGGCAAAATGTTCGCCGACAAAGGCTACATATCAAAAGCGCTTTTTCGGCGTTTGTGGCAGCGCGGCCTGCATCTGATCACCGGCATTCGCCGCAACATGAAAAACTACCTGCTGCCGCTCTTGGACAAGATCCTGCTGCGCAAAAGGTTCATCATCGAAACCCTGTTCGACAAGCTCAAGTCTGGCATGGGATTGGAACACACGCGGCACCGATCACCAACCAATGCCTTCGTTCACGTGCTCTCCTGCGTTGTGGCCTACGTTCTGGCGCAGCCGAAGGTCAAAATGGGGAAAGTTGTCGTCCCAGACGTCATTCGAAGCATTCCCAACGTGACATGACCTTATCCGGAATTCGGGTTAACTTGTTTGGTTGCCGTATCCGTGTAGTAGGCGCAGGAGCGGTCCGGCGCGAAACAGATCGCGTTCGAGATGGAGACATTCGGTACCAGTTGCCGCAACTCACCCTGCCAATACCGATAGATCGCCCCCGCGCCGGGTTCGGCGCTTTTACCCATCGTTCCGATCCAGAAACCGCCCCAAGAATCCGCGCGCCCGTCATTCGAGCGGGTGATTGGATTGTCGGCTTCCAAAGGGGCGATCAGGTCTTTCTGTTCAGTCTTGAGACTAAACCGCCAAAGCCCGCTTTCAGAGGCTACCAACAGCGTATCCCGGTCAACCCAACCCGCAGCCGAGACAAGCTCATCGAACTGCCAGCTGCGCGGTTCGCCGTTTTCCTGGGTCATCAGGCTCTTGCCCAGAATGTCGAACCAGAAAAGCTGCCGCCGCTCGGGGTGCCACAGCGGCCCTTCGCCCAACGCGCAGGGGCGGTCGTCGTAGATGGCGCTCATCCGGCGGCCTCATCATAGGCGGCGACGATCTGTGCGGCACGCCGCGCGACTTCGGAAACAGCCATGCCGGGTTTGAACAGCGCAGACCCGATGCCGAACCCGTCGGCGCTGGCTTTGATCCATTCGCCGAAATTCTCGGGACCTGCGCCGCCGACGGCATAAACCTGAGTGCCGGTGGGCAATACCGCGCGCAAGGCCGACAGCCCAGCGGGGCCAGCCAGAACACCGGGGAACAGCTTTAATCCGGTTGCCCCGGCTTTGAGCGCTGCAAAAGCTTCAGTCGGGGTGAAGATGCCGGGCCAGCTTTCCAGTCCCAGGCGATGGGTATGCGCGATCACCTGAGTGTCGCAATTCGGTGAGACGATCAGCCTGCCGCCTACGCCAGAGACCGCATCGACCTGCTCGGTCGTCAGAACGGTGCCTGCACCGATCAGGGCGCGATCGCCGAATTCGCGGGTCATGATGCCAATTGACTCCAAAGGGTCCGGCGAATTCATCGGCACTTCGATCTTGTCGATGCCTGCGTCGATCAGGGCTTGCCCGGTGGCTTTCGCATCAGATGATTTCAGGCCACGCAGAATTGCGATGATGGGTCGGCTCATGCAGTTTGTCTCGTTTGGTTGTGGGCATGGCGCAGGCCAGCCAGAGTGCATTCCGTGCTGTTGGCGGTTTCCACGAAAGCGCCTTGGTGTTGCAGGGCTTTGGCGTAGATGTCGGACAGGCCCTTGGCCCCGATGATCGCCAGTTGTTGACCCAGCCAATAGGGCCGCGTGGCCGCCAACTCCGCACCGATCAGAAAGCCCGACAGCTGCGCCTTTGCGGTAGCGCCATCCTGCCCTTGCAGCAAATCAGCGGCGCGCAGGCCAAAGAGCCGCGCGGCCAGTTGTTCCGGTTTGGACAGGACATCTGCCGCAGCCTCGGCAAAGGCGGCATCGTCCCATCCGTCGCCGACCGAATGCTGTAGCACCGATTGCCCGCTCAGCAGATCGAACATTTCACCAGTCATGAAGGTGCGGAAGCTGATCACTTCGTTAGCGCTGACCTGTACCCATTTCGTGTGTGTGCCGGGCAGGCAAATCACCCCGTCCCAGTTTGAGCGATGGGCCAGAAAACCCGCGATCTGGGTTTCTTCGCCGCGCATGACGTCCGGAGGGGTCGTCTGTTTTAACCCCGGCACAACAAAGGCGCGGATGCGTGAGTCTGTTCCCGGTACGCGGAAAGGCGCGACCGGCGTAGGCGGACACGGAACAGCAGAATAGGGGGCCTCGACCCAGCCCTGGCGCGCGCCGACCATACCGCAAGCGATGACATCGACTGGTGTGTTGCCCAGCCATCCTTCGATCAGCTCCAGCAGGGCCGTCTGGAATCCGTCTCGGCCCACGCGCGCCATGCCTTTGTCCGATTGCGCCTGATCCAGCGCGGCGTCTCCCTGCATCGCCCAGACCCTCAGGTGAGACGTTCCCCAATCAACAGCAATCCATTCTGGTTTCATGGCTCTACCCCGTTACGACCACGCCGCCATCAACGGCCATACACTGGCCCGTCATGGCCCGGCTGGCGTTTGACGCCAAAAACAAGGTGGGTGCAATCATGTCTTCGGGCGTCAGATGTTCTTTCAGGCACTGGCGGTTCAGATGCGCCGCCAGATCCTCGGGCGTCGCCCACATATCCAGCTGTTTCTGAGTCAGCACCCATCCCGGAGCCAGCGCGTTGACACGGATGTTCCGCGGCCCCAATTCACGCGCCAGAGATCGGGTCATGCCGGTAATGCCAGCATTCGACGTCGTGTAGATCGGATAACCCGCATTGCCCATCATGTAGCTGATCGAGCTGAAATTGATGATCGAGCCGCCCTGCTTCATCTGCCGTGCTGCTTCCTGACAGGCAAAATAATAGGCTTTGAGGTTTACCTCGATCATCCAGTCCCAGAACTCGGTGGTGGTTTCTTCCAGCGAGTGGCGTTTGTCATTGGCGGCGTTGTTGACCAGCACGTTCAGGGGGCCATGCGCCTCGGCGGCCTTCTGCATGGTGGCGTGCAGCAACTCAGTGTCGGTCATGTCGCCCTGCATGAACAGGGGCGCGCGGCCGTGTTTTTCGCGCATTTCTTCAACGAATTCACTGGCGTCCGAGCGGCCGATGAAGGCGACATTCGCCCCCTGTGCCAAAAAGCCATCGGTCAGGGCCGCACCGACGCCAGAGCCGCCGCCGGTGATATAGATGGACGCCCCGTTCAGGTCATGGAATGTGGCGGGTTGGGACATCAGTGGCTCTCTCTGGTCACAAGGCGGGTGTCTTTGCCAACAAGGAAATCAAGGTCAGCGCCCTTATCCGCTTGCAGCACGTGGTCGATATAGAGTTTCGCGTAGCCGCGCGTGTAATGCGGATCGTCCGGTTGCCATTCGGCACGGCGGGCGTCCAGTTCGGTTTCATCGACAAGCAGTTCCATCTCGCCCTTGCTGGCTGAAATGCGAATGCGGTCGCCGGTTTTCACTAATGCCAAGGTGCCGCCAGCCTGTGCTTCGGGGCTGACATGCAGGATGACCGTGCCATAGGCGGTGCCGGACATGCGCGCGTCGGAGATACGGATCATGTCGCGGACGCCCTCTTTAACCAGCCGTGCCGGGATCGGCATGTTGCCGACTTCGGGCATACCGGGATAGCCCTTTGGGCCACAGCCTTTGAGCACCAGAATGGTCTCGGGTGTTACCGGCAGATCATCTCGGTCAATATTGGCTTTGAGGTCTTCGATATTCTCGAAAACGAACGCCTCGCCCTCAGTCTCAAGCAATGCATCCGTCGCCGCCGAAGGCTTCACAATGGCCCCGTTTGGCGCGAGGTTTCCGCGCAGAACGCGTAGACCTGCAGCTGGTTTGACCGGATCGTTGAGGGGGCGGATGACGTCTGTATTGAAGCATTCAGCCCCTTCGTAGTGGGCCGAGATATCCTTGTTCAGCACCGTCTTGGCCGGGCGGAGGAAGGGTTTGAGTTCATTCAGCACCACCGGTACACCGCCAGCATAGCAGAAGTCTTCCATCAGGTATTTGCCCGAGGGCATGCAGTTCACCAGCAGCGGGATTTCAGACCCGATTTCGAAATCTTTCAGCGTTAGGTCCACGCCCACGCGGCCAGCCAGCGCCAATAGGTGAACGACCGCGTTGGTCGAGCCTCCCACGGCAGCATTGGCGAGGATGGCGTTCTCGAACGCCTCTTTGGTCAGGATGTCCGACGGCTTGAGGTCTTCGTCCACCATCTCGACAATCCGCTTGCCGGTCAGATGTGCCAGCGCCATCCGGCGTGCATCGACGGCGGGCAGGGCGGCATTGGTGGGCAGGGACATGCCCATCGCCTCGACCAGCGAAGCCATCGTCGAGGCCGTGCCCATGGTCATGCAGACGCCAGCACTGCGCGACATGCCGGATTCGGCGTTCATGAAGTCTTGCAAGGTCATCTCTCCGGCCCTGACGGCTTCAGAGAACTTCCACACGTCAGTGCCCGAACCGATATCCTGACCGCGATATTTGCCGTTCAGCATCGGGCCAGAACTGACGACGATGGAGGGCAGATCGACAGAGGCCGCGCCCATCAGCTGCCCCGGCGTGGTCTTGTCACATCCGCCCAGCAGGACAACCCCGTCGATGCCATAGGCGCGGATCGACTCCTCGACATCCATTGCCAGAAGGTTGCGGAACAGCATGGCGGTGGGCTTCATTTGAGTCTCGCCCAGTGACATGACGGGGAACTCAACCGGAAAGCCTCCGGCCTCCCAAACACCGCGTTTGACCCCTTCGGCCAGATCGCGCAGGCCCGAGTTGCACGGAGTCAGTTCCGACCATGTGTTGCAGATGCCGATGATCGGACGCCCATCAAAGGCGTGGTCGGGAAAGCCCTGGTTCTTCATCCACGAGCGATGGATGAACCCGTCTTTGTCGAGCTTTCCATACCAATGCGATGAGCGGCGTTTCTTAGTCATTGTTGTCAGCCTTCTAGTCTTGGGGTCAGGCGGCCTTGGCGGGCTTGCACCAGTCCGGCAGCCAGTCGGTATGTGCAATCAGCAGATCGTCAATAAGGTTGCGGATCTGGCGCAGGTCCAATTCCGCAGCGGTGTGCGGGTCCATCATGGCGGCGTGATAGATGTATTCCGGGTTCTGATCGAGCAGCGCGCGCACCGTTAGTTCCTGCACGTTGATCTGGCTTCGCATCAGCGCGATCAGTTGCGGCGGGATGTCGGTGACGACCGAGGGCTGCACGCCGTTGCTATCGACCAGACAGGGTGTCTCGACCGCGGCACCCAAAGGCAGTTGCGGGATTTGGCCGGTGTTCGGCAGGTTGCCATAAGCGACATAGGGCGTGTCGGTGACGATGGCGTTCATCAGGTCGGCGGCGAACTCGTGGCTGCGGGTTACTTCGATATCCCGACCGTCAGTCAGGGTCTTGGCCTGTTCTTTCCAGTTTTCGACCTGCTCGACGCAGCGGGTGGGGTATTCATCCAGCGGGATCGAGAATTGCTCAATCAGGTCCGCGCGCCCATCCTTTATGAACCACGGGACGTATTCGGCCAGATGTTCTGAGCTTTCGGTGCAGAAATAGCCCAGATGATCCATAACTTCATACCGCACCTTGTTGGGGCAGCGCGGCATCAGCAGTGGGGCTTTGGGGATTTGGCCGCTGGCATAGCCTTGCCGCAGGACGGGATAGAGGTCACGGCCCTGATGTTCCAGTTTCAGGAAGAAGGCGACATGGTTGACGCCTGCCACCTTGTAGCGGAATTCATCCTTGGGCAGGTCGAGATCATGGGCCAATTCCTCAACCGTGTTCTGGACGGAATGGCAGAGACCCACATGCTTCAGAGTCGGGAATTGCTCGGCCAGCGCCCAGGTGTTGATCGCCATCGGGTTGACGTATTGCAGCAGAGTCGCGTTGGGGCAGAGCTGCATCATATCGCGCGCCACGTCCCACAGAACCGGAACTGTGCGCAGCCCGCGCATAATACCACCGACCCCAAGCGTGTCGGCGATGGTCTGGCGCAGGCCGTACTGTTTGGGAATCTCGAAATCGGTGACCGTACAGGGCTCATACCCGCCGATCTGGAAGGCAGTGATGACGAAATCCGCCCCGTCCAAAGCGGCACGGCGATCGGTATGCGTGGTCACACGCGCGCCGGAACCGACCGAGCGGATCATGGCGCGCGCCACGGTTTCGCTTTCGGCCAGACGCTGGGCGTCGATATCCATCAGCGCGAAATGGCTGTCGGCCAGCGCAGGGGTTAACAGGGCATCGCCCACGATGTTCTGCATGAAAATCGTGGAACCCGCACCAATAAAGGCGATCTTGGTCATTGAGACAAACCTCTGGTTTGACGTTATTTTACGGCACCGAGGGTCAGGCCCGCGATGAAGTGTTTCTGCATCAGGAAGAACATGGCCACCGGCGGCAAGGCCGCGACGATGGAGCCGGCACTCATCAATTGATAGGCGGCCCGGAATTGGGCATTGAAACTGGTGATACCTGCGGTAACGGGCTGGCTTTCCGCGCCTTGGGTCAGCACGACGGCCCAGAAGTAATCGTTCCAGATGAAGGTAAAGATCAGCACGCTGAGCGCGGCAATCGCGGGTTTCATCAGCGGCAGCACCACGTACCAGAAGATACGCCATTCGCTGATACCTTCGACCCGTGCGGCCTCGATAAGTTCAAACGGAAGCGCGCGGATGAAGTTTCGCATGAACAGGGTGCAGAATCCGGTCTGGAACGCGATGTGGAACAGAACAAGGCCGGTTTTGGTGTTGTAGAGGCCCAATTGCAGGGTCAGGTCGCGCACCGGCACCATCAGGATCTGGAAGGGTACGAAATTGCCCGCGACGAACAGGAAGAAAATCCAGAGGTTCGAGCGGAATTTGTAAATCCCGAGTGCAAACCCGGTCATGCAGCTGAGCGCGACGCATCCGATCACCGTGGGGATGGTGATCAGGAATGAATTCAGCAGGTAACGCGGCATGTCCGAGTTGAAGAAGACCTGCCCGTAGTTGAACGCGCCCTCAAAGCTGGAGGGCATGCCCCAGTAGTTTGCGTTGGTGAAGTCTGCTGCTGGTTTGACCGAGAACAGGGCAACCGCCAGCAGTGGCCCCAGCCACAACAGCAAAGCCAGAGGGAGCATGGCCTGATAGCTGATCTGTGCCGTGCGGGATTGTTTTTCGATGGGTTTGGGAAACATCTCAATGCCCCCTTTCTTCGCGATACATCGACCACAGGAAGTAGGCGATGAAGCAGAGCATGATCAGGAACAGGATGACGGCGATGGCCGCGCCATATCCCATGCGGAAGCCGTATTCGGACAGAGCGACCTCGAACATGTAATAGGCCAGCACGCGGGACGAGCCGAAGGGGCCGCCCTGGGTCATGATCGAGATCAGGTCGAAGCTGCGCAGCGCGCCGATGATGGTGACGACGAAAGCGATGAAGGTGGCGGGGCGCAGTTGCGGTAGGATGATGTGCCACAACATCCGAGCGCCTTTTGCGCCATCCAGACGTCCGGCCTCGATCTGTTCGGGGTCAACAGCGTTCAGGCCGGTGAGGTAGAGGATCATGCAATAGGCGGTTTGAGGCCAGAGACCGGCAAAGATGATGCCGTAGGTGACAAACCGTTCATCTCCGAGCACATTCAACGGACCCATGCCAAAGAGGCTGAGAAATTCGTTCAGCAGGCCGAAGGTGGGGTCATAGAACCATGTAAACACAAGCCCGACAACGACCTGCGAGATCACGAAGGGAAAGAAGAACAGCGACTTATAGAGGCGGATGCCCCAGACTGTCTGGTTCAGAAACAGCGCAATAAACAGCCCCGCCGGGATCGCCAGCAGATACATGATCAACCAGATCAGGTTGTTTTTCAGCGAGATGTAGAAAGCGTCCCGGTCGACCCATTCCCAGTAGAGGTCTTCGTAGTTTCGAAATCCCACATATTCGGCTGCGCCTAAACCGTCCCATTCGTAGAGAGAGAGGTTGAAGGATTGGAACACCGGGATGATCACATAGACCATGAAGAACAGCAGGCCGGGGGCCAGAAACAGCCACGGCGCGATGCGTTGTTGGTTTCGGTGGAACCAGCTTTCCTGTTCGGGGACGTCTACGGCTGACATGCGGATACTCGGGGTTTTAGGTCAAAGGAGTAAGGCGGGTTGCACCCGCCTTACGCAGGCTTGAGGTGCAGGCCAGGCTATGCCCGGCCTGACCGGATCAGTTGTCGTAGATGCGCTGACGTGCGCGTTCCAGCTTGGCCAGAATACGGTCAGCATTGTCCGGCTTGACCATGAATTCCTGGAAGCCTTCCATCGACACTTTGGCCATTTCCGCAGGCGCGTCGCGATCCCAGAACTGAGCGACACCACCCGGGCTGTTCGACGACAGCATCTCAAAGCCCTGCTGCAGGAACTTGTCGTTATCCACCGCAGACTGCGCGTTCACTGGCAACTGCCCGAGGTTTGCGCCATTGTTGATCTCGGTCTGCTCATCCGCAGAAACCGCAAAGCGCAGGAATTCACGCGCGGCTTCCTTGTTTGAGGCGTTGGCCGGGATGTGGAACGTGTCGGTCGGTGCGTCTTCGGCCAGCTCAACATCGGGGTTGATGGCGACGAACTGGTAGAAGTCCAGCTGATCATCGGTCAGACCAGCCTCACGCAGAGGGGCGACAGCGAAGTTACCCATCAGATAGGCGGTGGCCTCGCCATTGACCATGAAGGGCAGCGCTTCCTGCCAGCTATAGGTCTGGTGGTTGTCGATGAACGCGCCCATGTCGATCAGCTGCTTCCAGTTGGCGAAGGTCTGTTTGACCCGGTCGTCCTCCCAGCTGATTTCACCGTTAGCGAGCTGGTTGTGGAAGTCGAAGCCGTTGGTGCGCATGTTCAAGTAGTCGAACCACCCACCGGCGGTCCACAGGAACTTGGTGCCGATGGTGTAGCAGGCGCGGCCCGAATCGACGATCTTCTGGCAGTTCGCCAGCTCTTCTTCCCAGGTGGTCGGCTCGCTCAGGCCCAGCTCGTCAAAGATGTCTTTGCGATAGTAAACGCCCCACTGGTAGTAGGTGTAGGGCACGCCCCACTGTTTGCCGTCGATGGTCATCGCGCCTTTGGTCGAGGCGAGGTTGTCGGCAATTTCAGGCTCGGCCCACAGGTCCGAGACATCCTCGAACAGACCAGCCTCGACATAAGGCTTCATGCGGTTGGCCGCGTACCATGTCGCAACGTCGGGCGTGTCCGCCGTCAGGAAGTTGCGGATCTGGGTCTTATAGGCTTCGCGGTCAATCACAGTGGTTTCGATCTCAAGCCCCGGGTGCTGTTCCGCGAACCGCTCGATCATCGCTTCCATCGTCGCGCGCGGCGCCGGGTTCGATGTGTCGAGGAAGATTCGCAGTTCGCCGGTCAGTTCGGCTGAGGCCGGAGCGGCAATAGCCACACTGGCTGCCAGCGCCGCGGCAGTGCGTTTGAAAATGGAATGCATGGTTTCCTCCCTTAAGCTTCCATCTTTTGGTTCCAAATAATGAAACACAGTTTTATATATTGAAAACTACACATCATGTCGGTTAGTCTTGTCAAGACCCTCCTGTCGGGAGCAGGGGGTTAACGGAGGAGATAAAGCACCCGTGGCAGGTGACGGAACGATAGGAAAAGCATGTGATGTGCTGGATCAGGTGGCTGCGTTCCAGCGCCCGGTCCGATTCGGAGAATTGCTGGAAAGCAGCGATTTTCCCAAGGCGACGCTGTACCGGTTTCTACAGACACTGACCAATCAGGGCATGTTGTCCTATGACCCCGATCGGCAGACTTATACGCCAGGGCTGCGCCTTGTGCGGCTGGCTCATGCGGCTTGGACGCAAAGCTCTTTGGCCCCAATTGCAAGGCCGTTTCTAGATGCGCTGAGCGCAGAGACCGGAGAAACGGTGCATCTGGCGCAACTGGATTCCAGCCAGGTGCTGTATGTGGACAAGCGCAATGCCACCCAGCCGGTCGAGATGTATTCGCAGGCGGGCAAGGTAGGCCCGGCTTATTGCACTGGCGTCGGCAAGGCGATGATGGCCTTTCTGGACGACGCAGCGCTAGACCGGGCCATCTCGCAGCAAAGCTATCATCGATTCACGGACAAAACGCTGGCCTCTGAGGCTGCCCTGCGCGCTGATCTCGACCTGATTCGCAGCCGGGGTTATGCCGTCGACGATGAGGAACACGAGCCGGGCATTATCTGCGTTGCCTGTCCGATCCTGACCGAGGGCGGGCGAATGCTGGGGGCGATTTCCGTGACCGGATCGACCGAGCGGATGAATTTCGACCAATTGGAAACATGGGTTCCCCGTATTCGCCGTGTGGCGGATCAGATCGGAGCCGAAGCGCAGGCGTGGCGGTTCCCCGAGACCCGCCTGAACGCCGAAAAGAACAGGATGCAAGCGACATGACGGGTGTGACTCTGAACCAGGCGATCAAGCGATATGGCGAGACGCAAGTAATTCACGGCATTGATCTGGAAATCGAGGATGGCGAGTTCTGTGTGTTCGTCGGCCCCTCGGGCTGCGGTAAATCCACCTTGCTGCGGATGATCGCGGGGCTTGAAGAAACCACCGAGGGGCAGATTCAAATCGGCGCGCGCGACGTCACCCATATGGATCCGGCCAAGCGTGGCGTGGCGATGGTGTTCCAGACCTACGCTTTGTATCCGCATATGTCGGTGGCCGAGAATATGGGCTTTGGCTTGCGGATGAACGGCGTGCCCAAGGCCGAGATCGACCAGAAGGTACAGCAGGCCTCGAATATTCTGAAGCTGGACCAGTACCTAAAGCGCAAGCCCAAGGCGCTGTCCGGGGGGCAACGCCAGCGGGTTGCCATTGGCCGCGCCATTGTGCGCGGGCCGGAAGTGTTTTTGTTCGACGAGCCTCTGTCCAACCTCGACGCTGAGCTGCGCGTTGAGATGCGGGTTGAGATTGCGCGCCTGCACAATGAGATCGGCGCGACGATGATCTACGTGACCCATGATCAGGTCGAGGCGATGACCATGGCCGACAAGATCGTGGTGCTGCGGGACGGTCGGATCGAACAGGTCGGCGCGCCAATGGACCTGTATCGCGACCCGGACAATCGTTTTGTGGCCGGGTTCATTGGCTCTCCGGCGATGAACTTTCTGGAGTGCGACTATGCCGACGGTAAGGTCTCGCACCCTGCGCTCAGCGCTCCGCTCGAGCTGTCGGTGAGCGTTCCCGACGAGATGAACCGGGTCACTCTGGGCATTCGCCCCGAACATATTGAGGTCGACCGTTCCGGCGATGCCTGCACCGTTGATCTGACCGAGGCGCTTGGCGGCGTCAGCTACACCTATTTGCTGACCCCAAACGGCGATAAATTGATTGTTGAAGAGCGTGACGATCAGCGCAGTAAACAAGGTGAGCGGATCGGAATTTCGACCCGTGCAGACCGCGCGATGCTCTTCCACCCGGAAACCGGCCAGCGGTTCCGGTAGTTTTCAAATCTCGACCTTCCCCATGCGCGCTGCTTCGATGAAGCGGCGCGTCGCTTGTGCGCCGCAATTTTTCTGGATTTTGTATCCAATATCCGTTATGGCGAGTCGAAACAGCGCCTTCTGCGCCCATTCACGCTGTACCTAGGAAGGAAAACCGCGATGTCGACCAATGTTTTCACCGGCACCATGCCCGCGCTTATGACCCCGTGCAAAGCGGATCGCACACCGGATTTTGATGCGCTGGTGCGCAAGGGTAAGCAGATGATCGACGCCGGTATGTCCGCTGTGGTCTACTGCGGCTCGATGGGTGACTGGCCGTTGCTGACGGACGAGCAGCGCATGGAAGGCGTCGAACGTCTGGTTGACGCAGGTCTGCCGGTTGTGGTCGGCACCGGGGCGATCAACACCAAATCCGCCGTGGCCCATGCCGCACATGCCCAAAAGGTTGGGGCCGTGGGCCTGATGGTGATCCCGCGCGTTCTGTCGCGTGGCACATCGCCGGCTGCACAAAAGAACCATTTCAAGGCAATCCTGACCGCTGCTCCTGATGTGCCTGCGATCATCTACAACAGCCCTTATTATGGCTTTGCCACAAAGGCCGACCTGTTCTTTGCCCTGCGCGCCGAACATTCCAACCTGATCGGTTTCAAAGAATTCGGCGGCAAGGACGATCTGCGGTATGCGGCGGAAAACATCACCAGCCAGGACGATCAGGTGACCCTGATGGTCGGCGTCGACACCGAGGTTTACCACGGCTTCGTGAACTGCGGTGCGACGGGTTCGATCACCGGCATCGGCACAGCCCTGCCGCGCGAGGCGCTGCTGTTGGCTTCGCTGTCCAAGAAAGCCGCGCAAGGGAACGCCGAAGCGCGTCAGCGCGGACAGGAACTGACCGAGGCATTCCACGTCCTTTCCAGCTTTGACGAAGGCGCGGATCTGGTGCTGTATTACAAACATCTTCTGGTGTTGAACGGTGAAGAAGAATACCGTCTGCATTTCAATGAAACCGATGAACTGACCGACGCGCAGCGCAACTATTGCGAACAGCAATATGACCTGTTCCGCACTTGGTTCGCCGACTGGTCCAAGCAGGGCGGAGTTATCGCTGAATGCATGTGATCGACAGCCACACCGGGGGTGAGCCGACGCGGGTCATCCTCGACGGTGCACCCGATCTGGGCACAGGCCCTCTGGCCGAGCGTGCCCGGAGGCTGGCGACCGAACACGAGGCTTTCTATCGCTCCGTCATGCTAGAGCCGCGCGGCCAGCCAGCCATGGTCGGCGCGCTGCTGGTTGAACCGGTCGATCCGTCCTGCGTGACTGGAGTAATCTATTTTGACGTGGACGCCGTGCTTGGCATGTGCGGCCACGGCACCATTGGCCTGACTGTGACACTGGCGCATCTGGGTAAGATCGAGGCCGGGTCTCACCGGATCGAAACCCCTGCCGGTGTTGTGACCGTGGAACTGCATGACGCAAACACCGTCACTGTGACCAATATCGAAAGCCGCCGGGTCCATAGTGATGTCACGCTCAACGTGCCAGGTTACGGCGCAGTGACAGGTGATGTTGCCTATGGCGGCAATTGGTTCTTCATCGTTGATCCCAGCCCGATCCCGGTCGAGACCGGCAACATCCGCCAATTGACGGACATGACGGTCGCAATCCGCGACGCCTCAATCGCGCAAGGGGTCGGCGGTGAACAGGGCGAGCCGATCGACCATGTGATCTTTCAGGGCACCTCGCCCGATCCCGCTGTCCACAGCCAAAACTTTGTTCTGTGTCCTGACGACAATTACGACCGCTCGCCTTGCGGCACCGGCAGCTCGGCTCGGTTAGCGTGTCTGGCGGCTGACGGGCGGTTGGCCGCGGGAGAAGAGATCATACAGCACAGCGTAATCGGCAGTGCCTATCGCCTGTCCTATCAACCCGGTCAGAATGGGGGCGTTATCCCCTCAATCACCGGACAGGCGCATATCATGGCCGAGGCGAAACTGGTCTTTGATCCAAACGATCCCTTCAGGTCAGGCATCGGACTATGACGGAACAGGTCGTTGTGGTCGGGGCCGGCGTGATCGGCATCACGACGGCACTGGAATTGCAACGCCGCGGCCATTCGGTTCTGGTTCTGGATCGCGAAGGCATTGCGGCAGGGGCCTCGGCAGGCAATGCCGGGGCGTTTGCCTTTACCGAGGTTGAACCTCTGGCAACCCCAGGCATCATGCGCAAGGCACCGAAATGGTTGCTGGATCCACTGGGGCCGCTGTCCATTCCGCCCGCCTATGCGCTGAAGATTGTTCCATGGATGGTCCGGTTCTGGCGCGCAAGCCGCCCGGGTTCGTATAAGGGCAATCTGAGCGCGCAAGTCAGCCTCATGCAGCATTCGGTGGACGCTCTGCCCCGTCTGATCGCGGATGTGGACGGTGAGCCGATGATGCAGCGCGACGGGCAGATGCAACTGTATGAAAGCGAAGCGGAGTTCCGCGCCAGCCTGCCCGCATGGGAATTGCGCCGACAGCATGGAATCGAATTTGATCTGTTGGAAAGCCGCGACGAAATTGCCGAAATACAACCCGGTCTCAATCCCCGGTTCACCCACGCCGGATTTACGCCCGCCTGGATGAACACCGTTGATCCGAAAAAATGGGTCGAACACTTGGCGCAAACCCTCATCAGCAGGGGTGGGCGGGTCGAGGTTCGGGACATCCGGGCGCTGGCTCGGGTGACGGGCGGAGTGCAGATCACGCTTGCGGATGACACGATCACAGCGTCCAAGGTGGTTATTTGCGCCGGCGCTTGGTCGCATCATCTGGCCCGCACGCTGGGCGACCATATCCCGCTTGAAACCGAGCGGGGATATAACACGACGCTTCCCGATGGCGGTTTTGATCTGCGCACGCACCTGACGTTCCCGGGGCATGGGTTTGTTGCCAGCCGGATCAATGGCGGTGTTCGGATTGGCGGCGCGGTTGAATTGGGTGGCCTGACATTGCCGCCGAATTACAAACGGGCTGACGTCTTGCTGAACAAGGCGGCAAAATTCCTGCCCGGTCTGAACACCGAAGGCGGCACGCAATGGATGGGCTTCCGTCCGTCGCTGCCCGACAGCCTGCCGGTGATCGGTGCTTCGCCAAACGCTCGGGATGTGATTTATGCTTTCGGGCATGGCCATTTGGGCCTGACACAGGCGGCAGGGACCGCGGAACTGGTGGGGGCTTTGATTGACAATCAACCCACTCAGATTGCTCTGGCCCCATTTTCTGCTACCCGGTTCTGAGGACACGATATGCGCAGCAGTAAAACAGTCCACGTCATCTCGGCCCATGCTGAAGGAGAGGTGGGTGATGTCATCGTCGGTGGTGTTCAGCCCCCACCCGGGGACACCCTCTGGGACCAGCGCGCCTTCATCGCGCAGGACCAGGCGTTGCGCAATTTCGTCCTGAATGAACCGCGTGGCGGTGTCTTCCGCCATGTGAACCTGCTGGTGCCGCCGAAACACCCCGAGGCTGACGCGGCCTTTATCATCATGGAACCCGAAGACACGCCGCCGATGTCCGGTTCAAACTCGATCTGCGTGTCCACGGTGCTGCTGGATGGCGGGATCATTCCGATGCAGGAACCCGAAACGCGCATGACGCTAGAGGCTCCGGGTGGGCTGGTTCGGGTGCGCGCCGAATGTCGGAACGGCAAGGCCGAGCGTATCTATGTGCAAAACCTGCCCAGCTTTGCCGACAAAATAGCAGTTCCGCTAGAGGTTCCGGGCATTGGTACCCTGACCGTGGACACAGCCTATGGCGGCGACAGTTTCGTGGTGGTCGATGCCGCCACGCTGGGCTTTGACATCGTTGAGGGCGAAGCCCGTGACATCGCGCGCATGGGGGTGGCGATCACCAACGCGGCCAATGAGCAACTCGGCTTTACCCATCCACAGAACCCGGATTGGGATCACATCTCGTTCTGCGCCTTCTGTGGACCGCTGGAGAAAACGAAAACCGGCCTGACCGGAAAATCCGCCGTTGCCATCCAGCCGGGCAAGGTCGACCGATCCCCCACTGGCACAGCGGTGTCTGCGCGTATGGCGCTGATGGCCGCAAAGGGCCAGATGACAGTTGGGCAGAGCTTTGAGGCGGTCTCGATCATCGGGTCACGCTTTACCGGCCGGATTGTCGAAGAAGCCCGCGTCGGCGACCACCCGGCCATCATCCCCGAGATCAGCGGTCGCGGTTGGATCACCGGCACGCACCAACACATGCTGGATCCGGACGATCCATGGCCGGGCGGCTACAAGTTGAGCGACACCTGGGGCGTATAACCCTATACACCGTCTTTTCTGTCCCTTTTTGGTAACATTTACAGCCGCTTGACGCCGGATGCCTCTTGCGGCTTGGTGGGTAGATACCACCTAAGGATGAGAGCCCACAGCTTGAGGGAGTTCAGTTGTACATACGCCTCGCCGCCCTGATCGTGGTCATCGCCACCCTGATTCTGGCGTTCAATTCGCCGTCCCGCTCTGGGCCCAACTATTCCGAACTTGCGTCCACCTGTCTGGGGAACAAAGGCCGCATGTCGCATGTGGTTGCGGCCTGCACAACGCTGTTGAAGGTCGAAGAGGTCACTCCGGCACAGCAAAACCGACTTTTGCGGGCCCGAGGCTGGGCCTATTATTGCGGCAAGCACTATGACGAGGCGATTTCGGATTACACCAGTGCGTTGGCATTGCAGCCGGACAACGCAAACACTCTCACGCGACGGGGGGTCGCGCAGGACGCTCTTGGCGACGTTCAGGCCGCAGAAGCGGATTTTGTCAAAGCGGTGCAGATGAATCCCGAAAGTACATATGCGTTGTTCAGCAAGGCCAAGTTTGATCAGCGTCAGGGGGACGTTTCAGGGGCAATTCAGGGCTATGAGCTGGTTTTGGAGATTGATCCGGGAAATAGCAAAGCGGGCTTCAATCTGGTGAATGCTCACAGCGATTTGGCCGGCGTTGACGGAGTCGAACGTGCCATACAACAGGCTAAACAAAGCTGGCCTGAAGAAACCTGGGTGTACGATGCTCAGTGGATGTTTGACTTGAAATACACAGGAGATCCGGAAAGCGCTTTGGCGGCAACGTCGGCGGCGGCACGACTGAAACCCGGTCGGTACTATGAATCATCAATCCCAGCCATGATTCACCTGATGATCGGTGACGAGGAGCGAGGAATCGAGTATGTCGAGGCGGCAGCTGCTCGCATCGTTGCAGAAGAAGATTCAAATACAATCTTTTTCAAGAGATGGTTTTACGATGCCATTGGATGGTACTTGTGGAGAAACAACGAAGAACTTCTTTATCGAGGCGACCATTACGCCATTCTAGGTCGAGAGGATTTAGCTAGAATAGAGTTTGAGAAAGCCTTTGACGGCCTCAGTCGGGCAGGTCGAAAAGCGATTTTGGATATGTTCCGCAAAAAAGGCGTGTCGGTTCCGAACCAAGCCTATGCCGGGTCGACTGAGCATATTAACAAAGCGATTTTGGACTATACCAAACAAGCTGGCAATGCGGCTGATGAGTTTGCATATGTTGGTTCAAGCTCAGTCACGTATGAATGACACCGCGATCGTAGTCAGGCGTTTTGTCAGGCAATTTCGGTCAATCCAAGTGCATTCACTTAACCCGTGTCAATTTGCGCCCTCACTAGGTGATTGATCCTGACGCCAACCTGATTTAAGGGATGCTTGTCAAATCAGAGTTACCATTGGGGCCGCAGGATAGCCGCGCCCCGTTTCGCGCCACGCAGATGTGGCACACTCTTGGATCGCACGCCCCGAAAGGCTTAAAAAAGGTAGAAGAATATGGCAGAACAATCGAACTTTGATATATTGTATACCATTGTAGACGAAGCGCCCGAGCTGGCCAGCGCCTCGTTTCTGCCCATCATTCGGAAATTCGCCTCGGCGGCGGGCGTCAGTGTCGGCACCAAGGATATCTCGCTGGCGGGCCGCATTCTGGCGACCTTCCCGGAAAACCTGACCGACGCGCAGCGCATCACCGACGATCTGGCCGCGCTGGGTGAGCTGGTAAAAACGCCCGGTGCCAATGTAATCAAGCTGCCGAACATCTCGGCCTCGGTTCCGCAGCTGGTTGCGGCGATCGAAGAATTGCAGGGGCAGGGCTACGATATTCCGGCCTATCCCGAAGAGCCCTCGACCGACGAGGAAAAAGCGATCCGTGCGCGGTATGACGCCATCAAGGGCTCAGCCGTGAACCCGGTTCTGCGCGAAGGCAACAGTGACCGCCGCGCGGCGCGGGCCGTGAAAAACTATGCCCAGAAGAACCCGCATTCGATGGGCGAATGGGCTTCGGACAGCAAGACCAAAGTGTCGTCGATGTCGGGTAACGATTTCTACGCAAACGAGAAATCGGCGACTATCACGGCAGCTCAGGTTGGTCACGCGAAGATCGAATTCGTTGGCAAAGACGGCAGCGTTACGGTTCTGAAGGACGGCTGGTCGCTGGACGAAGGCACTGTGGCCGACGCGACCTTTATGTCCGTCAAAGCTCTGTCCGCCTTTTTGGCCGAGGCCATCGAAGACACCAAGAAAGACGGCACCATGTTCTCGCTTCACATGAAAGCGACCATGATGAAAGTGTCCGACCCGATCATCTTTGGCTATGCCGTCAAAGCCTGGCTGGCCCCGGTGTTTGAGAAATTCGGTGCAGAGCTGGACGCGCTGGGTGTGAACCCGAACTCGGGTCTGGGTGATTTGTTGGAACGTGTGAAGGACAATTCCGAGATCGTGGCCGCAATCGACGCACTGAAAGGCGATCGTCCGTCGATGTATATGGTCGACTCGGACCGTGGCATCACCAACCTGCACGTACCGTCGGATGTGATCATCGACGCCTCGATGCCCGCGGTGATCCGCGCAGGTGGAAAGGGTTGGGACGAAACCGGTGCCAAGGGCGACACCAACTGTGTGATCCCTGACCGCTGCTATGCTGGTGTCTATGATGAGACCATCAACTTCTTCAAAGCCAACGGCGCGCTGAACCCGACCACCGCCGGTGCCGTCGCAAACGTCGGCCTGATGGCGCAGAAGGCCGAGGAGTATGGCTCGCACCCGACAACTTTCCAGGCCCCGGCTGATGGTTCAATTCGCATCGTTCTGGCCAATGGCGAGACGCTGCATTCACATGATGTGGAACAGGGCGACATCTGGCGCTCTTGCACCGTAAAGAAAGCACCGATTGAGAACTGGATTCAACTGGCGATGGACCGTCAACGTCTGACCGGGTCCGAGGCGATCTTCTGGCTGGACGCAAACCGCGCGCATGACGCCGAGCTGATCAAATACGTCAAACCGGCGCTTGAGGCTGCTGGGGTGGCTGACAAGTTCCAGATCCTTGCCCCGCGCGAGGCGACTTTTCAGACGCTGAAAACGATCACTGCCGGTCATGACTCGATTGCCATCACCGGTAACGTGCTGCGCGATTACCTGACCGACCTGTTCCCGATCCTTGAGCTGGGCACCTCGGCCAAGATGCTATCCATCGTCAAACTGATGAATGGCGGCGGTCTGTTCGAAACAGGTGCCGGTGGGTCGGCCCCGAAACACGTGCAGCAATTGGTTGAAGAAAACCATCTGCGTTGGGACTCGATGGGGGAGTTCTGTGCGTTGGGTGAATCGCTGAACTTCCTGGCGGACAGCAAGGGTAATGCAAAGGCTGGCGTTCTGGGTGCCGCGGCCGAAGCTGCAACGCAGGGAATTCTGGACAACAACCGCTCGCCCAGCCGCAAGGTTGGCCAGCCTGATAACCGTGATAGCCACTATTGGTTCGCGCGGTACTGGGCTGAAGCTCTGGCTGCTCAGGCGGACGACGCCGATCTGGCAGCCGAGTTTGCACCCGTTGCAAAAGTGCTGGCTGACAATGAAGCGAAGATTCTGGGTGAGCTGGCCGCTGCTCAGGGCGCGGCTGCTGATCTGGGTGGGTACTACCACACCGACCCGGCAAAGACTGCTGCGGTGATGCGTCCAAGTGCGACGCTGAACGCGATCATTGACTGATGAACCAAGGCCACGCCGCAAGGCGTGGTTTTTCCAGTTTTGAATCAGAAAGATAACGAAAAAGGGTCGACCCCCAAAGTCGACCCTTTTTGAGTGAGTGGGGAGGTCAGTCCCTCACCGGATTGTTCTCATATACATTATCATCTTTGAATTTCGGTTCTATAAGGGAATTCCCGTAGTGCGGGTGGTCACGTGCAAGAACTCGTCTGTATTACTTAAGTAACCGACGCGTATAGCGACCGCATTGCAACAAAAAAGGGGCCGGTCATAAGACCGACCCCAGTGTTTTCAGTTGAACTGAGGGATCAGTTAGAAGCTGCCACAAGTTTCTCGTTATGCTCACGCAGAGTGTCGGAAACGATCGCGTACCATTCGCCGGATTCGCGCATCTCGTTCAGGCCCTTGTTTAGCATCGCCAGATACTGCTTGCCGAACGGGTTGCTGCGGTGGCTGATGAAACGCAGCGACGACAGCGAGGTCACGAACGGGTTTTCCACCAGATCGTTGGATGTCAGACCCATTTCCACCATCGTGTCCGAGAACAGCTGAACCTCGAAGGTTGCAACATCTGCGGTACCGGTCAGAACCGCGTCAAGGCATTCACGAGCGGTGATCGGCTGCATCAGTGTTATGGTGTCGCCGTTGTGGAGGCCCTGCTGCTCAAGGTCGTGAATGAACCAGCCGTCCATACGGCAGATTGTCGAGCCTTCCAGCTGGTCGAAAGTGGTGGCGTTTGCGTAGTTGCTTTCCGGAAGGGTGTAGAACCCGACCACGATATCATAGACCGGAACAGAAGAATCGAACTGGGTGCAGCGCACTTCGGTTTCCCACGACCATTCGTAGGTACGGTTGGTACAGTCCGGCATGTTCCACGCCATAGACACGTCAAACGCGCCCAGCGGCAGCAGTGTTTCCAGGTGCGAGTTCCAGTCGTCCACGAAGCTGACCGAATAGTCGCGTGCGTTACCGCCACGTTGCAGCGCGGTGGTGCCCAGACGGGTGATCGCGCCGCCGCCATTCAGCGATTCATCTGCGAAGGGGGCCCAACCGTTGCCGGTCACCAGTTTGATCGGTGGCTGATACACGCTTGAGCGCTGGACACTGGCTGCACGTGCCTCTTCCGCGGCGATGATTTCCTGAGCGGACTGGCCATTCGGCAGGCTGCCGTCGGCACAGGGCAGGGCCAGAACCAGACCGGGGGCCAGCGCGTTCGGGTTGGTGATGACGTTGCGGTTCGCGTTGAAGATCGGCTGATAGTTCGACGTGCCATAGGCCGCGATGGCGATGGTGGCCATCGTGTCGCCGTCTTCGACGGTATAGTTGGTACAAGCTTCTTGCGCGGCGGCGGCGCCGGCGCTCAGAGCGGTGACGGCGGTGGCCGACATCACGACTTTCTTCAGGTTTAAATTAAACATGTCCACTTCCTCCAGACTTATTTGTTGTCAGGCCTGCACGGGCCTTAGCCATTTTCCATTTGATGACGCAGGGCGGTCGACACGATGTCACGCCATTCGCCGGATTGTTGCATGATCGCCAGACCCTGGTTGAGCGTCTCAAGGATCGCTTCCCCATCCGGATTATCTTTGTGGGTCATGACGTTAAGCGACTTGATCGCCGCCAGGTTGGGGTTTTCGAGAATGCGGTGCTCATAGCCCAGACGCCCGATGGCCTCGACGGCCAGATGGGCCTCAATCGCGACGATGTCGGCGGTGCCGTCCATCAACGCGTGAAAGCAATCGTCCGGCGACACGGGGCGCATCAGGTCGATAACGGGTTCATACAGACCCACGGCGTCCATGTGGGACAGCGACCAGCCTTCAGGGCGGCAGATTGTGGTGCCTGCGAAATCGGCATGGGTCAGCGTTTGCTCATAGCCCGAGCCTTCGCGGGCGAAGAACGTGTCTACAACCTCATAAAACGGGTTTGAGAAGTTGTAGGTTTCGCAGCGCGCACGGTCTTTATCCGACAGGGCCTCGGCCTCATCGCAATTCGGGCGCGACCAGGGGAAGGTTGCGTCAAAGGCCAGCGTCGGCATTAGCAGGTCCAGGTGCGAAGACCAGTCATTGACGAACTGAATTTTATAGCCCTGCTCTGGCGCGGCGCGCAGCATCGCGGTTTCCACCAGATTGGTATAAAGGCCGCGATGGGGCAGAGCTTCATCTGTGAAGGGTGCATAGTTGCCGCCGGTAATCAGCAGCAGTTGCCGGTCGCGAATCTCGGGGCGCTCGCCCGTACCCGCATCACGGATCAGTGCGGCAGCTTCGGCGCGGGCAGCTTCGATTTCTTCTTTCGCTTCGGCGCGGGCGGCAATCACCGCGTCATCGCTGGCCTGTTTGGCTTCGGCGATGGCTTTGGCCGCGCGATCTTCCGCAGCTTTGACCAGTTCCGAGGCCATCTCGGCCGCCATGGCTTCGGCTTCGGTCTGCGGTTCCGCCGGGGCGCGCCCGATGTCTTCGAGACAGGGCAGCGTCAGCACGTCACCGACTCGGATGATGTTGGGGTTATTCCCAATCACATCGCGGTTGGCGTCAAAGATGATGCGAAAATCCTCGGTGGAATACACCTGGATCGTGAGCTCGCGCAGGCTATCGCCGCGCTGAATTTCGTAGGTCGAGCACGCCTCTTGCGCCGAGGCCGCTCCGGCCGCAGCAGCAAGTGCCAGGCTGGATATGAACAAATGGGGTCTCATGGGTCCTGTATCTTTGCCTTGGTTAGTTTTTGGTAAGTTTCACAACGCCGATCGAGACATTGTCCTGATCCGGGTCGCCTTTGGCTTTCAGCGCCTGCCACAGCGCATCGGCCACATCCTGTGCCAGCGCATCCGGGTTGTTCTGTAAGACGGCCTGAATTTCGGTGTCGCTGAGGTATTGAAGCCCGTCGCTTCCCAAAATCAGGACATCCGACGCGGTCAGGCCAAGCGGGTCTTCGGGGCAGTCGACTTTGGGGATCGCTGCTCCCATGATCACCGACGTCAGTTGATTTCGGTCAGGATGTGCCTGCGCTTCGGCTTCGGTCAGGGTGCCGTCGGTCACTTGGGCGTCAATGACGGGGGCCATCGAATGATCTTCGTTGATCTGCTTAAGTGCGCCGTCGCGGAACAGGTACAAAGGGCTGTCACCGATCGAAATCCAGTACACACGCTGGTCCAGCAACAGAACACCCAGCAGGGTCGAGCCCATGTTGAACCCGTCGCCCTGTTCTTCGCAATGTCCGGCAATCAGGGCATTGGCCTGCATCGCCGCCAGCGGCAACGCATCAATCAAGGCAGCTTCGGTCGGGGTATCTCCTTCAAGCTCGGCATCGAGTGCCGCGCGCCATGCGGACAGGACAAGATCCGATGCAACTTCGCCCGCTGCGTGCCCGCCCATGCCGTCAGCAACAACGACATAGCCTGCGTTGGCCGCGTCGAACATGCGGGCTGCAATTGCGTCTTCCTGCGTGTCGCGCTGACCCTGATCGAGGATCAGCGCAATGTCATATGCGGGTTGCGCAAGCATCAATCAGGCATCCCGCCAGTCAAAGCCGTCATCACAGAAGGCGGCGAAACGGATCGAGGTCTCGCTGATCCGGATCAGGTCGCCACTGGCAAGCGGTACGGTGCTGAGCACCGGCTTGCCGTTCAGACGCACCAGATTGGCTTTGCCGCCATGGCCCAGATAGCATTTGCGATCCTCAGGGTCATAAGCGATCACCGCGTGCTTGCTGCGGGAAATGCCTGTGTCACCGAAATCCAGCTGAATGGCCTGATCGTCGTTCCGGCCAATCTGCATCAAACCCTCGGTCAGAGTGATGCACGAGCCGCGGCCCGGACCAGCGGTAACAACCAGCCAGCCAACCGGAAAGGTCTCTTGCGCGGTTTCTGTTTTGGCAACCGGATCGGCGCTTTCCATCAGGTCCTGCACATGGGTGTCGGCCCGCTCGAAGCCAAGGAACGTCGTTTTGACGCGTCCGCGACGATCTTGGGCCGGGGCCGGTTGCGGTTCCGGGGCGGGCTCGGCCTGTGCGGCCGGGGCTTCCTCGGCGACTTCAACCTCGGCGACTTCGATCGTCTCGACGACCACTTCGGCAACCGTTTCCGTCGGCTCTGCGGGCTCTTCTTCTGCGGCCACGTGCAGCGTCACGATGGCCTCGTCTGCCTCTTCCGTCTCGTCTACCTTGGCTTCAGCTTCGGGCGCCTCAAAGATGTTGTCCTCGGCTTCGACCACTACCTCGGTCACCACGATCTCTTCCTCGGGTTCCTCGGCGGTGATCTCTTCCTCGAGCTCCTCGGCGGTCGCTTCGTCCTCGGTCTCGGAGAACTCGGGCATCTCGTCTTCGGGGATCAGCTCATCGCTGTCTTCGTAGGTTTCCGAAGAGATGTTGCCGCCAGCCAGAGCGTTCCGCAGCGCGTTGAAATCGGCGATGGGCTGAGGCTGTTCGGCCTCGGCAGGTGTTTCAATTTCTTCCGCCTGAACTTCGGCTTCGTCTTTGGTTTTGCCGGCACCTTCTAGAAGCCGGCTGAGAGGGCTTTTGTATTTGAACATGGTGTCGACACCTTTGCTATCTGGTCGCAGGAACCTTGATCCCGCGGGGCTGCTACTCACCTCTGTGCGGCTTGGCACAGTCGGCACTGATGATCGGAAATCGGGGTACTTTTATCTTCCGCGACGGGCCGGTCCCCGTCTGGGTGGCGGATTTCCGGGCGCCACCCTCAGTTTTCACAAGCGGAAAGATCACATTCGAGCCGGTCAGATTACTCCTGCGTCAAAGGCATCACGGCGTCCGTTTCCGCGCCATTGCGCATCACGGTCAGACGGGCCTCGGGCTGGTTTTCGGATACGAGGGCATTCAGCATGTCATCCAGACTGTCCTGGTCGCTGATGGCTGAGCCGGTCTGCGTCTCAGAAATCAGGACATCGCCGCGTTGCAGGCCTCCGGCGGAACTTGCCGGTGTGCTGGTCACAGTTGTCGACCAGCCCTGACCATCTGTGTTGCGAATTGTGAAGCCATAGCCGTTCTCAAGCCCAACAACGCGGAACGCAGGCAGGGCCAGCAACCCGTTCTGGGCACGGGTTTTGCCAAGAGGGCGATAGCGCGCGGTTACGCGGGTATAACCGTCCGGATCAACCGAGAGGTCGTCCAGAACCTGCGCCGCAAAGCTGACGTTTTCACGCACGGGCTTGCCATTCAGCGTGTAAATCGCCGCGCCGCGTTTGACCCATTCTCCAATGACGGACATGTCTTGTGACGGGTCTATGCCTGTGACGGCGATGATGCTGCCCGTGGATGCGCGGCGTCTGGACGTCTGGAACGGAATCTCGACATCCCAATGCGCAAAGGCAACCTGAGTCTCTGCCGGGGTCCCGGATGCGACCGGGGCAGGCTCAGCTTGTGTGGGTTCGGCTGTCTGGGCTTCAACCTCTTCTGTGGCAGCCGATGGGGCCTGGGTCTGCTCGACAGGCGCCGGTGTTGGCTCGGAAAGTTCGGGGGCCGGATCGCTTTGTTCCGGGGCAGCTTGGATCGCAGCGGTTTCAACGGAGGAGTCTTCTGCCGGAGTGGTCGGCGCGACGATGTCTTCTGTCGTGTCCGGCGCAACCGCAGTTGTTTCTGTCGGTTCAGCCTCGGCAGCAGCCGGTGACGTTTCAGCCGCTTCAACCTCGGCTGGCGGCGTTGCAACCGCAACCTCCTGTTCGGATTTGTCGCCGGACATCAGGAAGAACCCGCCAGCGGCCAGAGCGGCAACCACCACTGCCGCGCCTGCCATCAACTTGCCATTCCCGCTTGATCCACTTTTGACGACTGTGTCCACCGCGACAGGAGTTTCTTCCTCGGGTGTGAAGGTGGCGAGGTCGTCCTCTTTCTTGTCTTCATTGCCAAGTGCCAGATCGGCGTTGCCCGCGAGCAGGGCGGTCACGACGGCCTCGGCGTTTTCGCTTTCGGCTTTGATGCGGGCCTTCTCGGCCTCTTCATCCTGACGATCCATGGCAACGATGACCGACACGGGGCGATAGTCGAACGTATCGAACATCACGCCGGGGCCACGGAACATGCGCAACCAGTCAAGCGCGCTTTGCAGACGGTCGGTGACGTGAACCTCCATCGCCTTGTCGATCGCCTCAAGGAAACCTGCGGGGTACCCGCTGTAGCGCCCAGCCAGAGGCGTGTAAGGATCGTCCTGACCGTTGTTGAAAGCATTCAGGCGAGTCTGACCGTCAATCGGGCGTTCGCCGCTGATGGCGTGATACAGTGTGGCGGCCAGCACATAAAGATCGCTGCTGGGTCCCTGATCCGCCCCGCGTACATAGAATTCATGGGGCGAATAGCCGTCCTTGATCACCCGCAGCGTCAGCAGCGCCGCCGACTGGTTCGCGGCCTGTTCACGCGCGGCACCAAAGTCGATCAGCACGGGGTCGCCGTTTTCGTCGACCAGGATGTTGTCAGGCGAGATATCACGGTGCAGCATGCCGCTCTGGTGGATGAAAGACACCGCCGACAGCATCTTTTCCGTAACCTGAACGATGAAATCCGGCCCGGCCGTGTTGGCAGGGTTTTCAACATAGTCCAGCAGGTCGCAGCCCTTGATGAAGTCCATCGCGATATAGGCTGTGTTGTTGTCCTCGAACACCTGATGGACGTCGACGATATTGGGATGCACCAGACGTGCGTGGTTGCGGGCTTCCTGAATGAACAGGTCGATAATCGCGCGTAGGTCGTCCTTATGAGCTGGATCCGCCGGTTCAACCATATCGCCGTCGCGAACGCACAAGGCACCCGGGAAACATTCCTTGATCACCACTTCGCGCTCCAGGCTGTTGCGCGCCAGATAGGTGATTCCGAAACCGCCATTGCTGAGGAAGCGTAGAATTTCATACTGCCCGCGCAACAGCTTGGCGCCGGGTTGAAGTCCTTCGATTTTCGGTTCGTCGTGCGATGCACCGACAGCCTGGTTGTGGCTCATTTCTTTCCGCCCGTTCTAAACGTTTTGCGGTTAAATAACTGGGCAAATAGCCCGAGAACTCACAACCAAACACAACCGCAGATCACTTAGGACGGTTAGACGTTTCAAATTTGACTTTATTGGGGCCGCCTGATGGCTTCACTAAGGATCGTTTAAGACATGCATCAGTATTTGGTATTGGATGGTGATTAGAATACAATATATTGATTTTGAGCTTATACAAAATGAAGGTTGGCGCATTTTTGTCTCCGCTTGGGCAACGGAATCAAAATAAATGAGGCCCGATTCTACGGGCCTCGAATCGCCACATTGCGGCTCAATCTATGCGAGAATCTGTCAGGTTCCGGTCTTCGGTTGCGCCGATTCCACCCGGCTGCCTGCCCAGGCGAGGTTATCGCTGAGCTGCGCCAGAATGCTGATCGCGTCTTTCAAAGGCGCATTTCCGCTTTCAAATTGCAACAACAGCAACAGGTCGGTGGCCTTTTCAAACTCACCTGGAATCCAGTCGGCAGAGGGGTCGATTTCATCGCCTTGCTCTAACCGCTCGGCGAAATCTTCGACGATTTCCTGACAGGCATTCAGGAAGGCGGCGGGTTCAAGATCGGACGACTCGCGCAGGTCTTCGTAGATGCTGGCAATTGCGGCCAGCCAGTCTTCGAGGATCGGGTTCTCAAGAGGCGGCAATGCCGACTCCAGTGTGGCCTGCATCGAGACGGCGTCAGATTGCTCGGGCGCGGCCTCTGGCCCAACCAGCGTTTCCAGATAGGGCAGAAAGTCCTGTTTCAGATCCGCGCGTGCGGCCTCAAGATCGGCAAGGCGACGGTCGGACGCAATCTGCAAGACCTGCTCGGCCAGATTCTGACCGCCGCAGGTTTCCCACATGGCAAAGTCCGGCTCGGGCTCTTGCGCCATAGCCTTTACCGCAACCGGCGTGCCAATCGGCACGACCGAGCGGAAAAATTCGCCCTTTTCTTTGTTCAGACGCGCCAATACCCGATCCAGCGAGTTGCTGACATGCGGCAGGTCGGTGTGAGTCACGGCCAGCAGACTGTTGGCGCGCAGTTCTTGCGGGACCCTTGCCCAGAGGTGGCGCTCGGTCTCGCGCCATGCGTTGGTGCCGTTGGTGCACCAGATGGCGCAGTCGACGAATTTCAGCAGGTCGAGCGTTTCTTTGTACGTATCGTCCAGTGCGCCGGTTCCGGGCAGGTCGAACAGCGAAATCTCTTGCAGAGCAGGGGTGTTCAACCCGACGGATATGAAATCAGGCTCATCCGCGGCGGCCTTTTCCAGCGCGATGCCGGAATAGACCTTGGGTTCTTTACCCCACCAGCCAACCGTGGTTTCGGGCGTGTCGGAATAGGCTACAATTACCAGAGGCAGTTTCAGGTGCTGTGGCCCGGTGGGCAGAATGTCTGCCCCGGCCAGCATGTTGGCGAGGCTTGACTTGCCCGCCCCAAATTCCCCGGCGAATCCGATATTGACCGCATTGGACAGCCGTTCGGCATGGGCGAGGGCACGCGCGCGCATATCCTCCAATGCCGCGTCAGTGGGCAGGTTTTCGGTTGCGGACAGAAAACGTTCAAGTTGCCTGACGTCCTGTTCCGTCCCGGGAAATTCTATCATTCCGCAGCCTTTGCTAGTACTTTGTCTACGTCATCCGCGCCGAATATGGCGCCTAGTTCTTCGGCAATGCGCTGCGCCTGATCATAGGTCGCCTGCGCCTCGGCCCGTTCATTGGTTTCGCCGCGTCCGGTGCGATGTTCAAGATGCCCTGCCAGTAGCGCCAGATAGTGATCCAGCACCGTGTTCAACCGCTCGAGCAGATCGCTGCGCGCGGTGTCCACCAGATCGTCGCCGATCATCTCGAATTCCTGCACGATCATACGTTCGGCACGTGACAGAACGCTGCGGCGGGAAATCAGACGGGACAGCCAGGTAACGCGCAGTTCAACCGTGATGCCCCGTGTCAGGGCCGTCGTGTCCGGCCGGAACCAACGCACCGCACTGGTGTTCATCCGGTTGTCCACCGGGTCCTGCCAGCCGGGCAAGGCACGCAAAGCGGCGTTGCTTTGCATGTCGATGGAATACAGCTCGCTCAGCATCCGTTGACGCACAACCTGCGTAGCGCCCTGCACCAGTTCGCGCATGCGATCGCGCAGCGGGGTAAAGTTCAATTCGGTTTCACCACCCCGCGCAAGCAGGGGCGAGTCGCCATTGGGGCCGCGTACAACCGCCGAAACAGACTCAGCCACGGTGTCGTCCATAACGCCGCGCAGATTGGCCAGAACATTGTCCATATCGTCGATAATTTCCGACGTCTTCTGCGTGACCAGCGCCCGCAGTTCGGTCAGGGTCTGGTGGTTTTCGTCGCCACTGTCCTCAGTCGAGGCGCTTTCGTCAGCAATCGCGCGCAGATGGGCCTTGCTGCGTTCGACCTCGCCCTGAGCGAAACTGTTGAGGTGCTGCCACGCCATCCGCAACTGTTCGTTGCGCGGGCCTTCGGTCAGGGCCTGCGTCACGTGACGGCGCAGGTCAGGCAGGCCCGAGGCGATCATCGCGGCAAAGCGCAGAACACCTTCGCGGCTGATCGGGCCGGGGCCTTGTTTGATCTCTTCGACGCCATCCAGATATTGCTTCATCTGTTCGGGATGGGCGCGCAGCCAGGCCAGAACCTCATCGTGGTTGATGCCGGTTTCATCCCCGGTCAACGCATAATGAGCCCATTGCGCGCTG
This sequence comes from Ruegeria sp., assembly GCF_965221235.1. Classification (GTDB taxonomy): domain Bacteria; phylum Pseudomonadota; class Alphaproteobacteria; order Rhodobacterales; family Rhodobacteraceae; genus Ruegeria. The sequence goes on along the minus strand of NZ_CBDCRS010000003.1, from coordinate 561,557 downwards.
CCCATCAGCACGTCGATATCCGAGTTGCCAAGCGCCTTTTCCAGCCCGTCCATCACATCAGCGCGGACCTTGCCGGCATCTTCGGCACCGCCGCCCAGCTCATCGACGCGGTTGATGAAAACCACGATCTGACCCAGTTCCAGCGCCTGCATCAGGCGGAACAGCTTCAGGTCGGCTCGAGACAACGCCTGATGCGCCGACAGAACCACGACAAAGAAATCGGATTCCTTGAGGTACTGGCGCGAGATTTCTTCGCGGATCAGCAGCGGGTCATTGACGCCGGGCGTGTCCGTTACCGTCAGCGGGAAAGGGAAATGGCCGATGTCGAAATAGACCTCGGCTTTGCGGGTGATGTCGCTGTAAAGTCCTCGATCCGAGCCCGGATCATGCTGACCTTCCTCGGTCGGGTCATCCCCGGCGCAGACATAGCGCGCCAGATCGTCCGTGTTCAGGTCATCAAGATCGTGATGCTGACCCAGTAGGTGTTTGTAGCTTTCGCCAAGACGCAGCTTGGCGCGGGTTTTCATCGCCTCGACCTGCTCTTCGATCATTTCGCGCTTATAGCTGTCCTCGTCATCGGGGAACATGTTGCGCAGCTCTTCGCCCTCGGCGATCAGAGATTGCCATTGGCGGTTGTCGAAGAAATGAAACTCGGCCCCCCGCGTGCGGCCCGAGGGGTGGCCAAAGTGCATGTCAGTGATCACCGTCGTCCAAGGGTTCACATCCGACGGCAGGTATTCGGCCTGCCCGGTGAAGCCGTTGATCAAACGGGATTTGCCCGCCTTGATCTGCCCGACAAAGGCGATAGACGGTTTCAGATTGCTCAGGTCGTCAACTATGCGCGAGATGAATTGCTGGGTCTCTTCGTTCGAGACGCCGTTCATTTCATCGGCAATGCGTATTAACTCGCGACGGTTATTTTCACTCATATACCTTACCCTGGTAACTTGTAATCACGGATCAAATTAGACGAAAAGTTGAATGTATTGGGCGCACTCATTTGTCTGTTCCCGTCAGGGACGTCCACAGATTGACGACCGCACCCAGTTTGCGCGCATCATGCACAGCCATAGCGAAATTTTCGCCATCGTTCAGAACAGCCAGCCCGGCCCCTTTGCCACCCGAGGGGCGCATTACGATCAATTGCGGAAGCGGCATCTCGGCGGCTGTGTCCCCGTCCCAACCGGCCAGATCGCGGGCAAAGCGGGCCAGCAGGTCACTATCGGGATGCAGCGGCGCGCCTTCCGCGCAGTCGCCATCGGTGTTCAAAGCCGTACCGTCTGCGCCGGTGACCAGAACCCGGCCTTGGGCAAACCGAGCGGCCCCTTCGTAAAATCCAGTTGCGATTGAGACGATGGCATCGACCTCTTCCGGCTCCTCAATGTCTGAAGAGACCAGCGCGATAACCGGTTCAGTAGGGAGTTCAATGTTTCCGCAGGCGCTTTCTATTTCACTGAACGTGATGCCGACGTCATCGGCCTCGAGCGTGGTGTCAGGTTGCAGCGAGATCAACTCCAGCGGCGCAGGGGCCGCAGCGATATCGGTCACGAGTTGCGCCAGTTTGACGGCCAAATCCTCGCGGCTTTCGGTCTCAAAATCCGGTGCGATGCCCGACTGCACGCGGAACACATCCGTCACGCGCGAGCTGTTGACCTCGATCGCCAGGCAATCGCCATTGGCGGCTGTGAATTCCAGACGACGCGGAAGGATGGTGCCGCGAATGGTGCGCAGCACTTTCTCGCGCCGTGCCTCGGCGGTCTCACCGGGCACCGTGACCGCCGGGTTGAGACGAGCCACAGATGAGCGCCCGATATCTTCGAGCATCTCAAGTATATCCGTATCCATCATGCCGTGACCCCCTCTGGTCCCGTCTAAACTGCGGCCGCGACCGGCCCCAGGCTGAGATGCGATTTCGTCAGCGCCAATCCGACATTGGCGCTGTTGCGACAGATGTAGCAGACCACATGATCGGGATATTCCCGGGTCCGCAAAAAGATGTTCAGCCGATCATTCGAAAATACCGCGATTTCCCCAAATCCCGGATGTTCGGCGTCCTCTGTTCCGGCCATGCGCAGCAGGTTCTCGAACGCCCGAACACCGCGACCCTGAAACAGGTTAGCCACGGCAATGGCCAGACTGTCCAGAACGTCAGCGTCGTCCGGGTCAGAGGTGTTGGCCCCCAGCAACATGCCCGTTTCCATATCGACATACCCGGCTGCAATACAGTCGGGTATGGTCTCCATTGCCGAGGTCAGTGCGGTGTCGATAGACATCGTTTTCTACCTGTGCTCCGATCTATGATACATGCCATTCCTGCCCGTTCGAGACCGGTGGCACCGCCCCTTTGGACTGCCGGGCGAAATGTTCAGCCGAGATCTGGTCGAACTCTTCAAGGAATGCGTTGAACACCTTTTTCATGCCCTCGGTATCGCCGGGGAGGTCTTCGTCCTCAGTGATCTCACGCCACATCGACGCCGCGCTAAGCGGCATGCCGGCCGGGACTTTCAGCAGGTTTTCAAGGCCTTCGGTCTTATCTTCGGCCTGATCGTCAGTGCCGTTGGTCAGCGAAACCACCTGCATATCGACCAGCGCGCTGGATTCCGGCTCTGGCTCATATTCGTCCTCTGCGTCTTTCGACTGTTCCGCCATCAGGGCAGTGATAGACGAGACCGACTGGTCCGCTGCCGGTTCCTCGGGCGTGTCTGCCGGGGATTGCTCTTGCTCGGGTGTGGCCGAAAGCTTTTCTTCGAGCGAGCCCATGAACGGGTCCGGTTCCTCGGCGGTTTCGATGATCTCGGCCTCGGCCAGCAGATCAGAGCCGTCATCGTCCAGTTCATCCTCGTCCAGCAAGTCGAACTCATCTTCGTCGGTCATCGAAGCCGCATGCTCAGACAGGTTCAGTGGCTGGCTGTCCGAGTCGCGGAAGAAAGCGCGCAGCTCGTCTTCATCGCGGTCGGTGACAATGGGTTCCGGTGCCATCTCGGCGCGCAGGCGCTCGGCCTCTTCCGCGTCGATGCGTTCGGGGCGGTCGGTTTCTTCTGCACGGCGTTCCACGCGTGCCGGGCGCACCGGAAAGCTGGTGACGACATCTGTCGCCTCGGTCTCAGGGACCTGATCCACCAGTTTCAGAGGCGCGGGCTGTTCCGTGACGCGTTCCGGGCGCGTCGGTTGCACGCGCGGGCCGCCGGCCAGGCTGTTGTCGATCTGGTAGCGCGCCAAAAGGTCCGCGCGGTTGTCCATGATCTGTTCGGTGATCTCAAGGAAACTGTCGACCATCTTGCCGCCGCCGCTACGGCCCCACAGCTCGGCATCGCCGCTTTTGTCGCGCGCAGTGATCGCGTCACGGGCCGAAAACAGGATCGAGCGGTTGAACAGATGACCCGCCTCGCGGTTTACGCGGCGCAACACTTTCTGGCGATCTTTCGCGCCCAGAACGTCGGCGCGCGTCACCAAGAGCAGCGAGTTATGTTGCAGCCGCTCGGGTAGCGACACCCAAGTGGCGCGTTCCGTTTCCCGCCACGCCTGCGTCGCATGGGTACACCACAGCACGCCGTTGGCCTGACCGACTGCACGACGCCAGACGTCACTGTCGATTTTCGGATCCGAGATACCGGGCGTGTCGATCAGGTCCACAGCCTCGAGAATGTCGGACTCAAGGAAAATCCGAACAAACTGGACGTCGTTGACGCCAACGCTATCCAGTTGATCCAGAGTGATATTCTCGCGCGTTCCGTCGTGGCGTTGCACGTAAGCCTGCTTTTTGCCCCAGCTGAACCAAACAGGCGGCAACTGCGTGGCCGTTACTTGCGTCGGCAATGCGTGTGAGCGCAGCAGAAAGTTCATCAGCGTCGATTTACCGGCACTGAATTCTCCCATCAACGCGAAGATCGGTTTGCGTCGGGACCACTTTTCGATGCGTTCCCATGCCTTAGGAGAGACGAAGCGGGTTTGTGAATCTTTTGCCATATCGCTACTTATGCTGCCTCGTTACTAAGATCTTTCAGGATGTCGCCCAGAATATCGTCGCGCGATTTCTTGGGCGTCATGCCCGCCGTCAGGGCGGCTTTGTTCGGGTCCTGCTCGGCGGATGCCGAAATGCTCAGCAGGGTCTCTTTCTGCTCGCGCAGGAAGTCGGACAAACCGGCCCGGACGTTTTCCAGAACCGCCGCGATCTGGTTTTCCTCGATGTCTTTGGTGATCGAGTTCGCCTCGGATGCGATCAGGCGGGTATAGTCGGCGGCGTATGCCTCGAACCCTTTTCGTCGTTGCCACCAGCGGCGCCACCATGTGCTTTGCAGGTCCAGCGCGATGGTGCGTCCGATGCCCAACGGCGGTGGTACGCGAGGTACGATTGGAGCCTCGATGCTGAATTCACCCAAATGGTTGCCCAGCAGCTTTTGATACAGCGCTTCGACATCAGACGCAGCCGCGCCATACAGCGCCCCGGCCTCTTTCTTCATCGAGCGGGCAAAGCTGAAATAGGCCGCCTTTTGCAGGGTCCGCAGACCCGCCGGATCATATTGCCAGGTGCCTTGTTCGCCATTCTGCTCAAGATGCGCAATCAGCGAATCTGTGGCGCGTTTGACAAAGTTGCTTTCAGCCGATTTCAAGCGCTCCAGCACCTTGTCACGCAGAGATGTGGTGAGTGCCGCAGCTTTCTTTTCGTATTCTTCAGCCACTTTGGCCACAGCTTCTTCGGGCGTCGCACCGTCCAGATCGCGCACGACACCTTGCCCGTCGGACAGGTTCTTGGCCACCGCGGTCGCGCGAATTTGGCTAGCGATGTTGCGTGCGCGATGACGGACGCGGTCTAGCAAGCGGGTACCTGCACCTTCGGCAATACGTTCATTCATCGCCAGAAGAAGATCGGGCAGACCCGAGAGCGCCCAGATTTTATCAAGCGACGGGGCCTGATCGCCGAAACCGGCGGCCAGATAGAAAGTGTTCAGAGCTTCCCGCGATTCCTCGGTCAGGATGTCGGGATTGCCGGTCAGTGCGGCCTCGGCCCACAGGGCGCTGCCGAATACAACACTGGTATTGGCGTCGATATTGTTCTGTTTCAGCGTGTCCTGAATGCGGTCGCGAATCTCAGGCACCTGATTGACCGGGTCTGCCAGTTCGTCGATCCGGTTCACAAACAGAACGATCTGCCGGTTTTCAAACTGCGCGATGATCCGCATCAGCGCCATGTCCATCGTCGTCAGCGCCTGACTTGCAGCCAGAACGACCACACAGACCTCCGACCCACGCAGGCTGCGCAGCGTGATCTGCTCGCGCACCATGAACGTATCGTTCACACCGGGCGTGTCGCACAGTTTCAGCGCGATGGGATATTGCGGAATGTCCATGAACAATTCCGCCGATTTGGTCACATCGGCAAAGCGGCCAGTCTTGGGGTTGATATCCGGGTCGTCTTCGTCGCCCAGACAGACATAACGCTGGATCAGCTCTTCGTCGAAATAGTCGTACTGGTGGCTCTGCCCCAGAATCAGATCGAAATGCTGGCCCAGACGAGCTTCGGACTTGGCCTTCATCTCACCGATCTGACGGCGGATATCGTCCATCTCGTCATCGGCACCGGCGCGGTTGGCCAGTTCACCCAGACGGCCGCCGCCGACCATCAGGTTGTCCCATTCTTCCTGCTCGAAGAAGGTGAACTTGGCGCGGTTGTCGCCTTCGGTGCGCGCGTTGATGTTCAGCGTGGTCACAACCGAGGTCCACGGGTTCACATCCGAGGGTAGCAGGGCAGGACGCCCGGCCAGAATATTGACGATCGAGGATTTGCCCGCCTTGACCTGACCCACCAGCGTCACGCTGGCGGTAAAATTCTCCATCCGCGTCTTGAGCGTTGCAAGCCGCGCGGATGAACGCGCATCGGCCACTTCTGTCAGTTGGTCGATCTGATCCGCCAGCGCAGACATAGCCGACGTCATCGGCGTCAGGGCTTCGTTTCCTACGGACAGAAGGTGGTCGTTTCGGGCCATGATCAGCCTCCGGTTCCAGTGGCAGCAATGTGATGGTGTTCCTGACCGTCGAGAGCGCTGGTCAGCGTGTCGATCCGGGCGATCAGGTTCAGCGCATTGCCCAGAATCGCGGCTTCGTCACCGGGCGAAATCGCCTCGAACGCGCCGGAATCGGCCAGCACTTCGATCGAGCGGAACTGGTCGCTATTCTCAAGACAGGCCAGGCGGCGTCCGGTCGGAAAGCCTTCGGATTTGGTCGCGGGCAGCGGCATGCGCGAGTTGGCCAGCAGATAGTGGCCCCCCGAATGGGTGCGCAGAGCAACACCAAAGCCGGTATTCGGGTGATGGCGGTTCAGGGACTTCAATTCACCAAGAAAACTTTCCCGGGCAAGGCCAATGGCGTCTTGCTCAGCAGCAGCAGAGTTCGTCATGTTGGTCACGGTTCAGACCCTTGTGTTGGAGTTAAGTAAAAAACACTCGTACGGCGCCAAAAACGGCAGAAAAGACTCATTAACTCCCAGCCCTCATCAATCATTGGCAAGGCGGTGTTATTTTGACGCGAATAAGATTTTTTGGCGTTTGAATTGTGGCGCAAATGTGGTTCGGAGTTGGGGTGGGTGATCAACTCATGGGCGTGTGACCGGAAAGCTAATTTGAGTCGTCACGTGCCGGGCATCTGGTCATGTCGCCTTGGTTGTTTGACTGTGACCGTAAAGAAATCGGCAAATCATTCAAAAGTACACAAAATACTAAGAGTGATGGAGAACGCGTAGCTGATCCCGCACGGGCGAAAATAAGTGAATAGAAAGGGCCTGATCTACGGCAATATTGTGCACCCTACAGCATTCAACGTAAGAGTGAATAAATATACGCTACAATTTTCTCGTTTTGTAAGCATTTGGGAAACAATTCGATGTAGCCAAAAACGCGAAGAAAACGGGATAGAAAATTGGCGTCAGAAATGGGGCGGCGAAAAGCTGACGAAAAACGGCGCTTAAAACTCAAAGCTGCAACACCCCCGGTAAAGCCGCTGGAACCCCGGTGATGACCGATCATGCCGGATTTGTTGCGAGGCAGAGTTCAATAAACTTCGGTGCAGGTGAATTTCCCTCTCGCACTCGTCCGCAAGCTTTGTTATTGACCGCCTCAATTCGGCCCGAGTGGCCGAAACTGCGGGTGTGGCGAAATTGGTAGACGCACCAGATTTAGGTTCTGGCGCCGCAAGGCGTGGGGGTTCAAGTCCCTCCACCCGCACCATTCAGATTTCTCAGTGGTGTTAGCTTCCAAGCGCTTCACGAGTGCCGCTCGTGCTGTTGTCGCGGATTGCCTTCTGACCACCGCGCGACTCCTGTGGCGATTGTCAAGAGATCTAACAAATGTCATCATCATTGACGACATCAGCTATTAAACCGGAGGCATTTCGATGAAAGTAGGCGGGGTTCATTATCGTTCGATCTGGCGCGATGCGGATAGCGGCGAGGTCAGGATCATCGACCAGCGCTGGTTGCCGCATGAATTCAAAGTGGTGACTTTGTCGTCGCTTGACGATTTTGCCGTGGCTATCCGGGATATGTGGGTGCGGGGCGCGCCTCTGATCGGGGCGACGGCGGCCTATGGGATGGCCGAGGCTATTGCGCGCGACCCGTCGGATGCGAATTTTGAACACTCCAGCAAGGTCCTGAACGCCACGCGCCCCACCGCTGTCAATCTGGCCTGGGCGCTGGAACGGTGCCGGGCGGCCCTGATGCCGCTGCGCCCCGAGGACAGGGCCGACGCCGCCTGGGCGTTGGCCCATGAAGTTTTTGAGGAAGACATTGATATCAACCGCCGGATCGGAGAGCACGGTCTGGCCCTGATCCGAGATATCGCAGCCAGAAAACCCGCTGGTGAGCCTGTGCGGTTGCTAACACACTGCAATGCCGGGTGGCTGGCCACGGTCGATTGGGGAACCGCGACCAGCCCGATGTACCATGCGCATGAGGCGGGTATCCCGATTCACGTCTGGGTCGATGAAACGCGCCCCAGAAATCAGGGCGCTCTGACCTCGTGGGAGTTGGGCGTGCATGGCATCCCCCATACTTACGTGGTGGACAATGCGGGCGGGCATCTGATGCAGCGGGGCATGGTAGATCTGGTCATCACCGGCACCGATCGCACAACGGCGCACGGGGATGTTTGCAACAAGATCGGCACCTATCTCAAGGCGCTGGCCGCCCATGACAACGGCGTGCCGTTCTATGTTGCTCTGCCATCGCCCACGATTGATTGGAGCCTTGGCGACGGAGTGGCGGAAATCCCGATTGAGGAAAGGCCCGAGCGCGAAGTGACTCATGTTCTGGGCATGTCCGAAGGCCGCATTTGCGACGTGCAGGTGACACCCGAGGGGACGCCGGGCGGCAATCCGGCCTTTGACGTTACACCGAATCGACTTGTTACCGGGCTGATCACTGAACGCGGTGTTTGCGAGGCAAGTGCCGAGGGGCTGACTGGTCTGTTCCCGGAAAAGGTTGCCTGACGCCGATGCCTCAGAATGATGCCTCGCAGACGCTGGACCTGATTCAGCGTGCGGCCTGGGCCTATTACCATGACGGCGTGAAACAATCGGACATTGCCTCCATGCTTCAGGTCAGCCGGGCGTCCGTGGTCAATTATCTGGCCGAGGCGCGTGCGCGTGGTTACGTGCGGATCACGATGCACCCGGATGTGTTCTCTGAGCATCAGCTGGGCGCAGAGCTGGCTGAGGCTTATGGCCTGCAAAGCGTAATGGTGGTTCCGAAGGCCGGGTCTCAGCGCAATTCGTTATTGCGCGTGGCCAAGGCTGCGGCAGATTGGTTGCCGGGTCTTTTGACCGCTGGGGATCGCCTTGGGGTCTCATGGGGGCAAACCGTGTTCGAAGTGGCCGACGCCGCCACCGTGTCGCCCGTAAAGGACCTGACCGTTGTGCAGCTGGTGGGGTCGCTGGCGACACCACTGGGATTTGCAGCGGAAACATGCTCGGCCAATCTGGCGCGACAATTGCGGGCGGACTGCATCAACCTGCACGCCCCTTTGATCCTGTCCTCACCCGATCTTGCGGAACAATTGGCGCAAGAGCCGGTCATCGCAGGGCAATTACAGGCGGTTCGGTCGTGCAATAAGACCCTCTTGGCAGCGGGCTCCTGTACCGAGGACAGCCATGTGGTTGCCTCAGGCATCGTGGATCGTGACCAGCTGCGGGCGTTTGTCAAACAAGGGGCAGCGGCGGTGATTTGCGGGCGATTTATTGATGCCGATGGCGCGCCGATCCCCAGTGATTCTGACGCGCGGATGATGGGCGCGACACTTGACGATATGCGGAACAAAGAAATGGGATTGCTGGTCGCGTCAGGCCCGGACCGTGCGGTTTCGGCGCGGGCAGCGATCCGGGGTGGTTACGCGACCCATCTGGTCACATGCACGGACACGGCCCGCGATCTGCTCGCTTTGGCGGTCTGAAAAAATTGACAGGTTAGACACCTGACGCAGGTCAGGCAGACATAAGGACAAGGATCTATGATCGAGAATTGGTATGACCCAAAAAACGCTGCGGAATGGCGCGCGGCAGCCGGAAGCGACCCCGCCGATCAGGAACTGGGAGAGCGGGTCTATACGTCGCGCCTGATCGGGCAGAACCCCGATCTGCTGATGCACGGCGGCGGCAACACCTCAGTCAAGCTGGAACGACCCAATCTGTTTGGGTCGGTCGAGCGCGTGCTGCACGTGAAGGGTTCGGGCTGGGATCTGGATACAATCGAGGCTCCGGGCCTGCCGGGTGTCTGGCTGGACCCGCTGCTGAAAGCGCGCACACTTGAAGTGTTGTCGGATGAAGACATGGTGGATTACCAGCGCGCCAATCTGCTGTCGTCTTCTTCGCCCAACCCTTCGGTTGAAACCTTGCTACACGCCTTTCTGCCGCACAAATACGTCGATCATACTCACGCCACACCATTCCTGATCCTTGCCGACTTGCCTAATGCAGAAGAGGTCTGTCGTAAGATTTTTGGCGACCGTCTGGGCATCGTACCTTACATCATGCCGGGCTTTGGCCTCGCTAAGAAAGCAGCCGAGGTTTATGAGCAGAACCCCGAGGTCGAGGGTTTGCTGCTATTGAAACACGGGCATTTCGCCTTTGGTGGCTCGGCGAAGGAAAGCTATGATCGGATTGTCAGCCACACCAACGAAGTGGCCGCTTATCTGGGCCTGACGGACCTTACCCCGATCGGAGAACGCAAACCTGCCGCGAATCTGGATGCTCTTCCGGTTCTGCGCGGCGTGATTGCCGAAGTCAGTGTAGACCGCGACGGCGCAATGCCCGTCTTTGACCTGCGCAACGGCGACCATACACATGACTTCATGGCCCGCGGTGATATTGATGCGCTGGCGACCCGGGGCATGGCCTCACCGGATCATGTGATCCGCACCAAAGGGCGCCCGCTGGTGCTGCGCCAGTCCGATCTGGCAAACCGCGACACGATCAAGGCTAAGGTCGAGGCCTTTGCGGATGACTATCGCGCCTATTTTGATCGGCAGGCCCCGCAAGCGAACGAACCTAAAACGCTGCTTAGCCCTGATCCGAAGCACGCGTGGATCGAAGGGATCGGCGTCGTTGGCATGGGCGGCAACGCCAAGGCGGCCTCGGTCGCCGCTGATCTGGCTGAACAGAACATCCGGGTCCGCGCTGTCGGAGAGGATGCCGGGGGCTTCTATCCGATTGGCGAAAAGGACATGTTCGACTGCGAATACTGGTCGCTGGAGCAAGCCAAACTGGGCAAAGGCACCCCGCCGCCGTTTCAGGGAAAGGTGGTGATGGTCACGGGTGGGGCAGGAGCCATTGGACTGGCCACCGCCAAGGCATTTGCCGCCAAGGGTGCCAACGTTCTGCTGGTCGATATGGATCAGACCGCGTTGGACGCCGCACAGGCCGAACTTGGCAAATGGCACGCGACACACGCGGATGACATTACCTCGGAAGATGCCGCTGATCGGGCGATGAACGCGGCGGTGCTGGCCTTTGGTGGGTTGGATATTCTGGTGTCCAACGCAGGCACGGCCACAACCGGTTCAATGCTGGAACTGGAAGATGCGGCGTTCCGCGCAGCGTTTGAGCTGAACTTTTTCGCCCACAAGAACTTTGCCACCGCCGCCGCGCGCCTGATGCAGGCGCAGGGGCGGGGTGGGCAAATCTTGTTCAATATCTCCAAACAGGCGGTCAATCCCGGCAAGAATTTCGGGGCCTATGGCACGCCCAAGGCGGCGACCTTGTTCCTGATGCGGCAATTAACACTTGAACTGGCAGGGTCGGGTATCCGTGTGAACGGGGTGAACGCCGATCGCATCCGGTCCGGTCTCTTGACCGAAGACTTCATCAAACAGCGTGCGGCAGCGCGCGGCGTCAGCGAACAGGACTATATGGGGGGCAACCTTCTGGGTCGTGAGGTTGAGGCGCGGCATGTTGCCGATGGTTTCGTGAACCTTGCGTTGATGGAACGAACGACAGGTCATGTGGTCACTGTTGATGGCGGCAATACCGAGGCCGAATTGCGTTAGCCAGTTCATTGCATCGGGCAGCCTATGCTCCAAACCATAACGATTGACGCAAAAAACAGTGGATTTCGGGTGCGGGTTTGGCTCAGGCTGTGCCTCAGCGTATTCGCTTGCTCAGTAAGGTGACAGATGACCAGCTTTGTGAAACCGGCACGATGGGCCGACCCGCAGATTAAGCTCTTTCCGCATCAAGTGGGGTTCACCTGCCCGCCATTCGACTTTGACGCGGCGCCCTCGGATTTCCTGAGAATGGCCCCCGAAACCGTCGGGGTGCATGGCCGGATGCTTTTTGCGCCGGGGTATCAGCACGGGTTGGACCAGCGAAAGCAGAATTTTGGCCTGCTTGAGGAGTTTGTTGAGTGCATGGCCACCAACAACGCCGATGCCTGCGGGCAGGTCGGGTCGAACTGGGTTCACGCCAGCGGTCTGGGCGTCGAAGGTATCCGCCAGCACTGTGAGATGCTGAGCGAGAAATACGAAACGCCCTTCCACATGGCCGGCTATGCGATGGTCGAGGCGCTGCGCGAGATTGGGGCCGAGAAGGTGGCCCTGAACGCCTGCTATCACCCGCATTCCTGGTATCAAGGGACAGTCGGCTTTCTGCGTGAAGCCGGGTTCGATGTGGTCTGGGCTGGGAATTTCTTTGATCAGGGCTGGTTTGAGACCCAGCAGCAGGTGGACGATTGTGTCTGGTGTTTCGACGAAGACCTGATCTGGAAATCCTTCGACTATACGGCTGAACAGGCCCCTAATGTGGATGCGTATCTGATTAATGGCATGTCAAATTACCGGCGGCCGTCCGATGGCCTGGCTCGTCGTCCGGTGCACCACACTGCCGCGTTGGAAGAACGCCTCGGGACGCCGGTGATCGGGCATGATACGGCGCTGTATTGGCGGCTGTTCAAGACGCTGGGCCTTGCGCCAACATCCTATCACGGGCGGTTGCTGGACAGGTTAGACTCGTGATCAGTGCGCGCTGTACCTGATCGTATTCCGCCCTGTCCTTGGCTTTGCCCCGCCGTCTCGGTCCTTGCGCATGGTCAGCCCAATCCGTTTACGCGGCACGTCGACCTCGACCACTGTGACCTTGACCACCTGACCGGTCTTGACCACCTCATGCGGGTCTTTCACGAACCGGTCCGCCAACTGGCTGACATGGACCAGCCCGTCCTGATGCACTCCGATATCCACAAAAGCGCCGAAGGCGGCCACATTGGTCACGGTGCCTTCCAGCACCATTCCGGGTTTCAGATCGGTGATCTCTTCGACGCCATCGGTGAATGAGGCCGTCACAAAGCTGGGTCGCGGGTCGCGACCGGGTTTTTCGAGTTCAGCAAAGATGTCCCGCACCGTTGGCAGGCCAAATTTATCATCGACGAACCGCTCCGCCCGCAAGCCTTTCAGCGCGCGGTCATCGCCCATGATCTGACGGATATCACGTCCGCAGGCCGTAACGATCCGACGGGCCACGTCATACGCCTCGGGGTGGACCGAAGAGGCGTCCAGCGGTTCCGACCCATCCCGGATACGCAGGAACCCCGCGCACTGTTCATAGGCGCGAGGGCCGAGGCGGGCGATGTTCAGCAGTTCTTTGCGGGATTGAAACGCGCCGTTCAGATCGCGATGCGTCACAATCGCCTCGGCCAGTCCCGGCCCCAGACCCGAGACATGCGACAGCAGCGGGACCGACGCCGTGTTGAGGTCGACACCTACTGCGTTCACCACATCCTCGATCACCGAGGCCAGCGATTGCGACAGCCGGTGCTGGTCCACATCGTGCTGATACTGACCGACCCCGATGGATTTGGGTTCGATCTTTACCAGTTCTGCCAGCGGGTCCTGCAAACGTCGCGCGATTGAGACCGCCCCGCGCAAGGACACATCGAGATCAGGAAATTCGCGCGCTGCCAGTTCTGAGGCTGAATAGACCGAAGCACCGGCCTCGGACACAACCACTCTGGTGGGAGGCGTCGTGGTTTTGGGCAACAGCTTCAGCGTATCGGCCACCAGTTTGTCAGTCTCGCGGCTGGCTGTGCCATTGCCGATGGCGATCAGTTCGATGTTATGAGCCGAAATCAGTTTGAAGATGGTGTCCTGTGCACCGCGCAGGTCGTTTTTGGGCTGAAACGGATAGAGCGTGTCAGTGGCAACCACCTTGCCCGTGGCATCGACTACCGCGGCCTTGACGCCGGTGCGAATGCCGGGGTCGAGCCCCAGCGTAGGCCGCGCGCCCGCCGGAGCGGCGAACAGCAAATCCTTGAGGTTGCGCGAGAAGACCTGAATGGCCTCGTCCTGCGCGCGGCTGCGCAGATCGGCCATCAGCTCGACCATCATCGACAGGGACAGTTTGACCCGCCATGTCCACCCAGCCACCTTGCGCAGCCATTTATCGCCTGGCCCATCACCGCGCGTGTGCAGGTGGGCGGCAACGATGGCCTCAGCCCGCGCCGCACCAGCCTCGGGTTCGGGCGCGATGTCCAGTGTCACGATCCCCTCTTTCGAGGCGCGCAGCATGGCCAGCGCCCGGTGAGATGGGGTTGTGGCCCACAGCTCAGAATGGCTGAAATAATCGCTGAACTTCGCGCCTTCCTGTTCCTTGCCGTCGATCACCTTTGAGGTCAGCAGAGCCTCGCGCTGCATGAAATTCCGCAGCTCACCAAGCAGCACAGCGTTTTCGGTCAGTCGTTCGGTGATGATGTCCCGCGCGCCGTTCAGGGCGTCTTTGGTGGTCGGGACGGCCTCGGTCATGTAGCCCTGCGCCAGAAGCTCGGGGTCGGCGGAACGATCGGCCAGGATGGCATCGGCCAGAGGCTCCAAACCGTTTTCGCGCGCGATCATCGCCTTGGTGCGTCGCTTGGGTTTGTAGGGCAGATAGATGTCTTCCAACTGCGCCTTGGTGTCGGCCTGCGCGATGGATTTGGCCAGATCCTCGGTCAGCTTGCCCTGATCCTTGATCGACCCCAGAATAGTCTCGCGCCGCGCCTCGAGTTCCCGAAGATAGGTCAGACGGTCGGACAGCGTGCGCAGCTGGGTATCGTCCAGCCCACCCGTCACCTCTTTGCGATAACGCGCGACAAAGGGCACGGTGGCCCCGTCATCCAGCAGTTTTACCGCGGCACCCACCTGTTCGGGGCGGGCGTTGATTTCGGTGGCGATGGTGCGGGCGATGCGGTCCAAGGGGGCCTCCTGCAATAGTCTGGAGGAACTTCTTAGCCAGCCGCATCACCAAGGGGAAGAGGGGTCAGACCTGTTTCGCAAGTACCTGCAAATCGTCGTGCAGAGTTTTGGCGATTTCGACATAACCGCGTTCGGTATTCCGCGCCCGCGCGGCAAAGCGCCGTTGCGACGGCAAACGCGCACCCTGATCGGTGATATCGGCGAACAGACGCTCGGCGCGGGCATCGTTTTCCGCCACCCGGCCACCACTGAACTGCGCCGGATCGAAGGCCAGCAGGATTTCCCCGTGATACGGCGCGCCGCCCGCACCTTCGGCGAATTCTATGCTTTCAAGGCTGGTCAGATCGTCGATCAATGGGCCAGCCAGCAACTCGATCATGATTGATAGGGCCGAACCCTTATAGCTGCCGAAGGTCAGCATCGCACCGTCCATTGCAGCCTGCGGATCGGTCGTTGGGTTGCCGTCCTTGTCGATGGCTACGCCCTCAGGCAAGGGCTTGCCTGCGCGACGGTAAAGTTCGATTTCACCCCGGGCAAAAGCGCTGGTGGCGAAGTCAAAGGTGAAGGGGTCTTTGCCCTGGCGCGGCCAGCTAAAGGCCAGCGGGTTGGTGCCAAGGCTGCCTCTTGTGCCACCCGCCGGGGCGACCCAGGCATGGCTTGGACCCATCGCCATCGCGGCCAGACCGGCCGAGGACAGACGTTCGACCTCGGGCCAAAGCGCTGAGAAGTGGAAACACCGGTTGATCGCCATTGCGGCAATGCCGTGGGCGCGGGTTTTCTCGATCAGCACCGGCAGGGCTTTTTCAAAGGCCAGCAGAGACATTCCGCCCTGTGCGTCGACACGGACGACCGCGTTGTCCGACGGGTCCAACACCGGTTCGACATGGCCGTCGATCCGCCCGGCTTTCATCGTCTCCGCGCACATGAACAGCCGGAACAATCCGTGCGATTGGCAATCGTCGATCTGACAGGCGGTCAGGGTGTCGGCAATTGCCGCCGCGTGATCCGGACCAAAGCCCGATTTGGTCAGGATCGACAGGCTCAGGTCCCGGATCTCATCCAATGTCAGTTTGACCATCTCGCTCATGCCCTGCGCCTTTCTATTCAGTGTGCGGACAAGGGATAGCGTGACAGAGCGGGGAAAGGGAACCCGGTTTCCACCGGGTTCAGGATCAGCCCTGTGCTTCGGATTGCAGATAGGCGAGCAGGTTGGTGATATCCTCGTCCTTTTTCAGGCCGGGGAATTGCATTTTGTTGCCGGGGATGGTGCCGCGCGGATCAGACAGGAACGCGGTCAGGGTTTCGGTGGTCCAGACGATGCCGGATTCTTTCAAAGGCGCAGAGTAGCGGAACCCGTCGACCTGCCCGGCCGAGGCACCGATGATTCCATGCAGCGACGGTCCAACGGTGTGGCGGTCCTGGTCCAGCTTGTGACAGGCGCTGCATTTGCGGAAGACTTTCTTGCCCGCTTTGACGTCGCCGGTTACGGCAGCGACTGCGACTGGGGCGGGATCAACCGCCGCCTGTTCGCCGTCCATGTCAAAAATCAGCCGCGCGGTCACTGGCACAGTCCGGGTGATCCCGGGCAGGCTGGCCAGTTCCATCAGCTTGTCTACGCCCGCATTCACACCTGCATCTTCGGTGCTGATGAACACCATGTCATTGGTCGACACCATCACCTGAGTCTCGGACAGGCGGGCCACGAACATCTCGGCCTCAAAGGAGACATTTGTGCCGACCAGAGACAACACGGCGTCAGCATAGACGGTGGTTGTTTCACCGACACCCAAACCTGAAACCTCGGCCATATCGAACTCAGCGGTCAGGGATGCGGAGCCTGCTTTCCGGAACACGTGTTCGATCATCCGTTCGTTGCGAATGTCGATATTGGTCTCGACCGAGGACAGGTCGATCTCGATCTCGGCCTTGCCTTCAGGCGTGACATGACCGCTGAGCCCGGTGAAGGAATTGACCTCGCCCACGCTGTCTTTCTTGATCGTTCCATAGGCCAGATGCGAGCCTTCGGGGGTAAGTGTCCAGCTTGTAGCCAAAACCGGGGTTGCAACAATTGCCGACGCAATCGTGACTGCCTTCAACAGAAGTTTCATTTCATTCCTCCTCGGGTTATGTCAGTCCTGACCCCGCGGGCCCGGTCCGTGCATACCAAACACACACAGGTCGCGATTTATTCGATGGGTGGTGAGATTAGTTCAGAACAGGCCGTGCGCGGCGCGATCCAGACCCACTCAAGACGGGTCTGGCGGTTTGGACTCGCTCTGTCCGGTGCGTCGGACGTGGCCGATGATCTGCTGCAATCCACATGCCTGCGCGCGTTAGAGCGCCACCATCAGGTGACATCGTTCGACCGGCTGGACAGTTGGCTGATGACAATCTGCCGCTCAATCTGGTTGAACGAGGTGCGCGCGCGCTCGGTTCGCAAGGCTAAGGCACTGTCTGTCACGCCCGAGGCAGAATTAATTTCACATGAAGCCGATTCCGAAACGAATATTTTCGCTGCTGAAGTGTTTACCCAAGTGATGCAGCTGCCAGAAGCGCAGCGGGAAACGGTTATGCTTGTGTTCGTCGAGGGTTACAGCTACCGCGAGGCCGCCGCGTTGCTGGAGGTGCCGATAGGGACTATTATGAGCCGGTTGTCCAACGCCCGGCAAAAACTGAAAAATGTGATGCAGCATGAGGCGGCAGACGCCGTTCGACGGAGTGGCAAATGAAGTTTTCCGATGAGACGCTGAAAGCGTATCTGGAAGGCACACTGGACGAGGCCGAAGCCCGCGCCATCGAAGACGCGGTTGAGGCTGATCCCGATTTGGAACAGTGCCTGATGGCGTTGGACTCGTTTGCGCCAGTGGTGCAGTCGGTGTTTGAGCGTTTGCCCGCCGAAACCCCTCAGGTCGATTTGCCCAACCCGGTCGCGGCTGCGCCGGTGCGATCCGCAGGTGGCGGTTTGCGGTTGTTGGCCGTTGCTGCCTCGGTCGCGGTTGTGGCTGTCGCGGCAACCTTCTGGGCAACGCGTCCGCAGCCGTTGGGATGGGCGGCGCAAGCCGCGATTTACCAGTCGCTCTATGTGCCAGATACGATTGCGTCTTTGGACACCTCGCCTCAGGCACTGGATGCGCAATTTGCGCTGGCCGAAGAACAGCTTGGCAGGTCGCTGGACCGCGAAGCGCTTGAGGCACTTCCGGGGATGGAGCTGAAGCGCGCGCAGGTTCTGTCGTTCAAGGGCAAACCGCTGATTCAAGTGGTTTTTGCCGACGCGCAGGGCCAGCCCTTTGCGTTCTGTGTGATCCGACAGGGCGAGGGCGCGCCGAACAAGGATGTGAAACAGGCGGTGCTCAGCGGTTTGGCGACAGCGACTTGGGCGCAGGACGGGTACGGGTACATGCTGATTGGCAGCAACGCGCAGGCCGATCTGGAAGGTCAGCTGGATTTCCTGACCTCCCGTTTTGCTGGCTGAAAAAACGCCTTGTGAACCTGCTCAAATCCCAGAAATATACCGGGTATGACGACAAAGCCTGTCAGACCTGACCCGGATGAGGACGCCGACGCGGTAGGTCCTGCAAGCATCTATGACACTGACCCGCCCGAAGACGACGATCTGTGGTTCCTGCCGCCGGATGAGGAAGAGACGGTTGAGGTCTATCTGCCTCCGGGGCCTAAGGCGGATCAGCGTTTGCTGTTCGATCCGCGCGACTGGCGCGCTGCACAGGCGGAATTGTCCTTTGAGCTGGCCGATCTGGCCGTCACCTTCGGCGCGCTGGACGAACGCCTGAATGCCGGGCCTGAGGGTTGGACCCATCGTCTGGCGCTGATGGATGTGTCTGATCTGGGCTGGTGGACCGGCGACCGGATCAGTGTTGACCGGCTGGCCCTGTGGACTGGCCTTCGGATCGGCGCGACCGGAGACGATGTGCAGGCCCTGTTCCGCGCGGGTTGGGCCGTGCGACGGCTGACCTCGGGTCCGGGGCCGTCCGAAGGCGGATGGGAGAGCGGGTTGACCGCCTTTCTGGATCGCTTGGCGCAGGGCATTGAGGAAATTCCCGAAGCGGTGGCCGATCTGGCCGAGGTGATGCGCAACGCCGAAGGGCTGCATCCCGTCACGCAGGCGGCGATGGCGTTTCACGCCTGGCGCGCGTTGTCGCCGGGGATCGGGCAGGATACCGAGGCAGCGATCATCGCGGCCCGCCATGCGGCGACGATGGGGCGGGGTGGGGCCAGGTTCATGCCTCTGGCGCTGTCTGGTCCGGGGGCGCTGCGCGGGGTGGGCGAGCCGGACGAAAAGCTTGCTGCATGGATTCGGGGCGTGGGGCAGGCCGCTCTTGCGGCGTTGCTGCATCTGGATCGGATTCGCGCTTGGGAACAGCGCGCCCGCGACGCGACCAGCGGGCTCAGCGGGCGAACACCGCCTTTGCTGATTGACGTGCTGACGGCGTGGCCGATGGTCTCGGCGCCGCTGGCCGAAGAACTGACCAAAGCCTCACGTGCCGCCGTCCAACGCAATATCGACCGGTTCACCCGGCGCGGGCTGATCCGCGAAGTGACGGGACAGGGCCGTTACCGGGTCTGGACCGCCGCGCTGTAATCCAGCACCCAGTCGCGAAAGGCCCGGGCCGGTGGGCGCAGCGCGCTACGGGATGGGTAGATCAGGTGATACGCCTCTTGCCCGGCGACCTTGATATCTGGCAGGCAGGGGACAAGCCCCGAAAGTTGCATGATCCGATCCGATGCAGGCGCGCGGGCCAGCGCTATGCCGCCGCCGCTGGCGGATAGCTCGGCTGCCATAAGGGAATTGTCAGCAAAGAAGTATCGCGCCTGACCCGCGGGTAGGCGCAGGGTTTCAAACAGATGCAACCAGCTGGCGCGATGGGTCGACACCTCGATCAACGGAAACCGGAACAGATCTTGCGGATGCTGTATTTGCGCGGCGATCTCTGGCGGCGCGACGGGATACAGGCGTTCGCGCAGCAACTCGTCGCCCTCGGTGCCAAACAGTGCGGGGTTGCCGAACACGATCTGCACATCGGTAAACCGATTGGCAAAATCCGAAGTCTGGTTGCCTGTGGTCAGCGATAGATTGATCTGCGGGTGGGCGGCCTGAAACTCTGGCAGCCCCTTGCCCAAAATCCCGTGTGCAAACAGCAGAACGGATTGTACGAACAACCGCTGCGCGCGGGTCTCACCGAACAGCCCGGTCGTGGCGGTTTCCAGCATCAACAGCGATTGCTGGACCGAGGGCAAATAGGCCCGCCCCGCCTCAGTCAGGGTCACGGCATGGGCATGGCGGTGAAACAGGGGCGTGCCCAGCTGGCTCTCTAACGCCTTAACCTGCTGGCTGATAGCCGCCGCAGACATGTTCAGTTGACTGGCCGCGCGGGCAAAACTTTCGGTGCGGGCGGCGGCCTCGAACACGCGCAACCAGTTGAGGGAGGGGATACGAGAGGACATGATTGCAGGCTAAGCTGAACTTATCCTGACGGGCAAGAGGTTCCGTGCTGAACCTGCGGCGATCTGAATTACCATGCCAATGAACGCATCCATGAGGTACCCCATGCCGCTGGCCACCAACGCGCTGACATCTGAACAAACCGACAAATACTGGGAGGAGGGATTCCTATTCCCACTGACCGTCTTGCCCGAGGACGAAACCGCGGAAATCCGCGCTGAGTTAGAGCGGATCGAACAAGACTGGCTGACGGCGGATTTGCCCTTGCCGCTGAACACCTACAAGCGCGTGAATGCGCATTTGGTGATCCCACTGGCGGCCAAAATCGCGCTGGACCCACGGGTGTTGGACGTGGTCGAGGGCGTTCTGGGGTCGGATATCATGGTCTGGTCGGCCGAGTTTTTCATCAAAGAGGCCCATACCGATCATGTCGTCGGCATGCATCAGGACCTGACCTATTGGGGCATGGGTGAGACGCCGGATCAGGTCACGGCGTGGATTGCGCTATCTCCAGCCACGGTCGAAAGCGGCTGCATGGATTTTGTGCGCGGCAGCCACAAGAACCCGATCCTGCCGCACAACGATACCTATTCCGACACCAACCTTTTGTCGCGCGGGCAAGAGGTGGCGGTCGATGTCGCTGAGGAAGACAAAACCCACATCGAACTGGCCCCGGGGCAGATGTCGCTGCATCACGGGCTGACGATCCACGGGTCCGGTCCAAACCGGTCTGATGACCGCCGGATCGGGTTGGCCATCCGTTATCTGAATCCGAATGCCAAGCAACTGGTCGCGGATCGGGACTATGCGCTGATGGCGCGCGGAACGGATGGGCAGTCCAACTTTGTGCATGTCGAGCCGCCGCGGGACTTGTTTTCCGACGAAGCGCTTGCGCTATACGATCAAGTGCGCCGCGATCAGAGCAAGGCGCTGGCGGAAGGGGCAAAAAGTTCAGTCCCGTTATACGCAGCGCAGTAAGCGAATTCCGGACGAGGCCAGATGGCCTCGTCTTTGTTTACCAAAGCCTTGTCTTGCAATCCCGCACGCCATGCTGTTTCTGAGACGGCAAGGATGCTCAGAGGATCTTGCGGGAAAAGACAATGACAAAAAAGGCTTTGATTACCGGCATTACGGGGCAAGACGGTTCCTATCTGGCTGAATTCCTGCTGGAAAAAGGCTATGAGGTCCACGGGATCAAACGCCGTGCGTCCTCGTTCAACACGCAGCGGATTGACCACATCTATCAGGACCCGCACGAACCCAATCCCAGCCTGTACCTGCATTACGGCGACCTAAGCGACACCTCGAACCTGACCCGCATCATTCAGGAAGTGCAGCCGGACGAGGTTTACAATCTGGGCGCGCAATCTCATGTGGCCGTCAGTTTTGAGGCCCCCGAATACACCGCCGACGTGGACGCGCTTGGGACTCTGCGCCTGCTTGAGGCGATCCGCTTTTTGGGTTTGGAGAAAAAAACCCGGTTCTATCAGGCCTCGACTTCCGAGTTGTACGGTCTGGTGCAGGAAACCCCGCAGAGCGAAACCACGCCGTTCCACCCACGCTCACCCTATGCGGTGGCCAAGCTGTATTCCTATTGGATTACCGTGAATTACCGTGAGGCTTATGGTCTCTATGCCTGCAATGGCATCCTGTTCAATCATGAAAGCCCGCGCCGGGGCGAGACATTCGTGACGCGTAAAATCACCCGCGGTTTGTCGAACATGGCACAGGGGCTCGAAGAGTGCCTGTATATGGGCAATATTGATAGCTTGCGGGACTGGGGCCATGCCAAGGACTATGTGCGGATGCAGTGGCTGATGCTGCAACAGGACGCGCCCGAGGATTTCGTGATTGCAACAGGGGCGCAGCATTCGGTGCGGCAGTTCATCGAATGGTCTGCGGCCGAGTTGGGCATCACGCTGGAATTCTCAGGTACAGGCGTGGACGAAATCGCCACTGTCAAATCCATCGAGGGCGACAACGCGCCCGCGCTGAAACCCGGCGACGTGATCCTACGCATAGACCCGCAATATTTCCGCCCCGCCGAAGTTGAGACGTTGCTGGGCGACCCATCAAAAGCCAAGGACAAGCTGGGCTGGTCGCCCGAGCTGACCGCTCGGGATATGTGCGCGGAGATGGTAGCTGAGGATTTGAAAACCGCAAAACGCCACGCTCTGTTAAAGGCGCATGGCTATGAACTGCCCATGAGCCTCGAAAATGGCTGAGGAGAGCGCAATGCGCAAAATTTATGTTGCAGGCCATCGCGGTATGGTAGGCGCGGCCATTCTGCGGCAGTTGCAGGCGCGGCAATCCGCGGGTGAGGCGCTGATGCTGATCACCCGTACGCATTCTGAGATGGACCTGACCGATCAGGCGGCGGTGCGCGCCTTCATGCAATCTGAACGTCCCGATGTGGTCATTCTGGCTGCGGCAAAGGTTGGCGGCATTCACGCGAACGACACCTATCCGGCGGATTTCATTTATGAAAACCTGATGATTGAATGCAATGTGATTCATCAGGCTTTTGACGCCGGAGTTCAGCATTTACTGCAATTGGGCAGCTCATGCGTTTACCCGCGCGCAGTTCCCCAGCCTATGCGAGAGGAGGCTCTGCTAACGGGCGTTCTTGAACCCACCAACGAACCCTATGCGATTGCCAAGATCGCGGGAATCAAACTGTGCGAAAGCTATAACCGACAGCACGGGGTCGACTATCGCTCGGTCATGCCGACCAATCTTTATGGGCCGGGCGACAATTTCCATCCGGAAAACAGCCATGTTTTGCCCGCTCTGATCCGCCGTTTTCATGAGGCGCTGCGTGATGGGCTGGATGAGGTGGTGATCTGGGGAACCGGCAAACCGCGCCGCGAGTTCTTGCATGTTGATGATATGGCCGAGGCATCGCTCTTTGTGCTCGACCTGCCGCGCGATATTTACATGGCAAACACGCAACCGATGCAAAGCCATATCAATGTCGGCTGCGGCAAAGACATCTCGATTGCCGAGCTAGCGGCTTTGGTTGCAGAGACGGTCGGATATTCCGGTCGGATCACACAGGATGCCAGCAAGCCAGACGGTACGATGCGCAAGCTAATGGATGTGTCGCGGCTGACCGACATGGGATGGCGCGCGCAGATCGGTTTGGCGGATGGTATCAAGGAAACCTATGACTGGTTTCTGGCACAGACGAATACCGAGCTGCGCAGTAAATAACAGCCCGGGCCAAAACCCGGGCTGTGACACGGATCAGAACCAGCGCCCGATCGCCGTGACTGTCGGGGCCAGCGCTGTGGCATCGCTGGCGCTGGCCAGTACGCGAACCGTGACCTGAGTTTCCGTAGGTGCGTCAAATCCAGTGAACCGGGTGCTGCCACCACCGCTACCGCTGATTGCAACGTTTGATCCTGCGGCAAACGCGACCGGAAAATCCCAAACCGCCGGGTCGCTTGCAAACAAAGCGCCCTCGACCGCCGTGCAATCGGTCGCGGGCAGGGTAGCAGTGCAGATCTGCGTTCCGTCGGCAAAGCGCACATAGTCGCCCGTGGGTGTCGTGCCACGTTCGATCACCGCGCCGCTGGGCGTGCCGCTGTTTTCCGAGACGGTGCCAAGCAAATTGCCCGGCCCATAGCCGTAGTCCGCCCGCATCAAACGACCCGTGGTGGTGTCGTCAGCGCTGGACTGAATGGCAGCGCCGCTTGCGGTGCCTGTTGCGGGATCAAGGCTTAGCGCATCCGTCCAGCTGCCCCCATCAGGTGAGACCTTAATCGAAAAACCGGTCGACCCGGCCAGACCCATCTCGGCGTGACCAGTCCAGTTGGATTGAAACAACAGAGACGCGGTGTCGCCCGTGCTCGCCTTGTTGATCTTTAGCTGATGCCCCGCGCCCTCATGGCTGAGCAAGGTGGCAGGCGACCGTACGGACAGCCGGTTGGTGGCGTCAGAGCCGGTAGCAATGCCCACCCCGTTCAGGTTTTGCGTCGCTACCGGAGGGTCGATCCACGTGCCGCCATCCCACAGCTTCATCTGGTTCGAGCTTTCATCCCATGCGCGCCAGCCAGTATCGGGCGCAACGAAATGCCAGGCATTGTCCAGCCATGCCGCCAGCATACCGCCCTGACCAGCCCAATCGCCGGTCGGGTTGGCACCCAAGGCGTGGATTTCACCTTGATCGGGTACGGCGGGCGGCGTTGTGGCGTTGATCGAGGCAACCGAGAGCTGAACGATGAGGTCCAGCTGACGCAATGCCTCATTATGGGTGACGTGTTTCTGGGCCTGCGACGGTTGCAAATAAGGCAGGTTCAGACGGGCAGAGTTCTGTGACACGGGCATCCTCCTGTGGCTGTCGGTCCGACAAGTGCATTTCGCGCCACATTGCCGTGCCACAGATGAAGACCGTCTGAGCGGGCCGAACGCCCGCTTTGCAATCTGTTAACCCATAGGAATTTACCCGCACGGCTGGACCGTGCAGGCGGGACATGCGTCAGAAATCAAAGTGTTTACTGTGCAGCCTGACTGGTTGCCACGATATCGTTCAGGTACTGGCTCAGATCGTCACGCAGATCATCGCGGGCCAGTGCAAAGGCCACCGTTGCCTGCAAAAACCCTGCTTTTGATCCGCAATCAAAGCGTTGACCGTCGAACTTGTACCCAAAGACAGGCACGCCGTTTGTGATGTCTTCGGCAATGGCATCAGTCAGCTGAATTTCACCGCCGCTGCCCTTCTTCTTTTGGTTCAGGTTGTACAGCACCGATGGCCCCAGAATATAGCGTCCGATGACGGCCAGATTCGACGGGGCCTCGGTGGGTTTTGGTTTTTCGACCATGCCCCGGGCGCGCACGACCGGGCCGATATTTTCGCCCACATCCAGAACGCCATACGAACTGGTCTTGTCCTCAGGTACTTCCATCGTCGCAACCATGTTGCCGCCGGTTTCCTCATAAGCCTCGACCATCTGCTGAAGGCAGGGCTTGTCCGAGGCAATGACGTCATCGGGCAGCATCACCGCAAAAGGTTCGTCCCCGATCAGTCGGCGCGCGCACCAGACCGCGTGGCCCAGACCCAGCGCTTTGTGCTGGCGGATATAGGCAATGGCGCCGCTTTCCATATTGGTCGCGTTCAGCGTTTCCAGCAGCTCGTCTTTGCCTTTGGCCTTCAGTTCCTGTTCCAGAACCAGATTGTGGTCAAAGTAATCTTCCAGTGCGGATTTCCCGCGCGAAGTTACAAAGATAAACTCGGTAATGCCGGCCGCACGCGCCTCGTCGATGGCGTATTGCACCAACGGACGATCCACCAATGTCATGATCTCTTTCGGGACCGATTTCGTTGCGGGCAGAAACCGTGTGCCCATTCCCGCAACTGGGAAGATCGCCTTTGTGACCTTGCGTGCCATTTGACCTCTCGATTTGTCAAATAAATGACTGATATTGCGCTTGTTCAAATGTCTCATAGGCTCTGAGGCCCAAACAATCAACGTCAACAAACGATCAGCAAATATGGTGCCACCGGTGATGGGGGATGTCAAAACCCACAGGCCCCGCGCAGCGGGACATTGCCGTTTTGCGTTCTGAATTCGGCGACAATCCGGCATCTGAGCTGGGATTGGTCATCGGAGCGGACGCCCATCGGACTCAGTTAGAGCCGCGCTGAAATGGTCCCCGAAGCGAGGCATTTCGCTTCGGGGGGTTGCGTCAGGACCCGGCCATGATGGCCTCAAGCGGGTCGTGTTCTGCTACGAAATGATCGGGCTTAACCTCGCTCAGACGCGGGACATAGTCGGTTTCGCCTGCCGATAGCCGACTAGGCAGGAATCGCAGCGCGGCCTTCGGATCCATGGGCGAGGGCAGTTCACCGGGCAGTTTCAGCCTTTGTCGGCTGCGTTCTACGTCGGGATCCGGGATCGGTACTGCCGAGATCAGGGATTTGGTGTAGGGATGGATCGGGTTCGAGCAGATCACTTCTCCGTCACCCAGTTCAACGATCCGGCCCAGATACAGCACCATGATCCGGTTCGACACTGCCCGCACCACGGACAGGTCGTGGCTGATGAAGATCATCGACAGGCCGAATTCCTGCTGCAACTCACGCAAAAGTTCCACGATCTGGGCCTGTATCGACACATCCAGCGCCGAGACCGCCTCATCACAGATGATCAGCTTGGGTTTGTTGATCATCGCCCGCGCAATCCCGACCCGCTGATTCTGCCCACCGGACAGCTCATGCGGATAGCGGTTGATCATGTTGGCGTTCAGACCGACCCGCTCCATCATTTCGGACACCATCGCCTTGCGTTCACGATCCGTCAGGTCGGGGCGGTAGGTTTTCAGTGGCTCAGCGATCGAGGCGGCGATCGTCATCCGCGGATCAAGGCTGGCCAGTGGGTCCTGGAATACGATCTGCAAGTCTTTGCGGTATTTGTTCAGCTCTGCTCGTTTCAACCCGACAATCGGATGCCCCAACCAGCTGACATTGCCGGCACTGGGTTCGATCAGTTGCAAAACCGCGCGGGCCAACGTGGATTTGCCACAGCCCGACTCGCCTACGACGCCCAGCGTTTCACCCTTGCGGATATCAAAGCTCACGCCGTCGACAGCCTTCAGCGGTACCTTGCGACCGAACAATCCACCCGACACGTGGATCGGGAAATGCACCTTGACGTCATCGACCTTGAGCAGCGGCTCATCAATCTTACCCAGCGCTTTGGGCGCGTCCCCGGCGTCGATGCGGGGCATCGCCTCCAATAGGGTGCGGGTATAGTCATGCTGTGGAGCGCGGAAGATTTCGCGCGTGTCTCCGGCCTCAACAAACTGCCCCAATCGCATGACCTGAATGCGGTCACACATCCGTGCGACGACGCCCATGTCGTGGGTGATCAGAGCGATTGCAGTGCCTTCGTCCTTTTGCAGACGCACCATCAGGTCCAGAATGTCGGCCTGAACCGTTACGTCCAGCGCAGTGGTTGGTTCGTCCGCGATCAGCAGCTTGGGATTGCACAGCATCGACATGGCGATCATCACCCTCTGACGCATTCCGCCTGAAAGCTCGTGCGGGTATTGATCCAAACGCCGCGCGGCTTCGGGAATGCGCACACGGTTGAGCCATTCCAGACAGCGTGCCCGGGCCGCCGAGCCTTGCAGCCCTTCGTGAACCTGCAACACTTCGCGCATTTGCTGACCGATCCGCAGATGCGGGGTCAGGGCGGTCAGAGGATCCTGAAAGATCATTCCGACATCGTCGCCGCGGATCTTGTTCAGCTTGTTGATGGGCAGATTCAGGATTTCCTTGCCGTTCAGCATCGCCGATCCCAGCGCCCTGCCGGCAGGCGGCAACAGCCCCATCGCGGCCATGAAAGTCTGGCTTTTGCCCGACCCGCTTTCACCCACGATGCCAAGGCATTCGCCCGGGTTGATGTCGAAACTGATGCCTTTGACGGCCTCGACCACGCCATCGGGTGTGTCGAACTGGACGCTCAGGTCTTTTATCGAAAACAGGCTCATAT
This sequence comes from Ruegeria sp., assembly GCF_965221235.1. Classification (GTDB taxonomy): domain Bacteria; phylum Pseudomonadota; class Alphaproteobacteria; order Rhodobacterales; family Rhodobacteraceae; genus Ruegeria. The sequence goes on along the minus strand of NZ_CBDCRS010000003.1, from coordinate 533,901 downwards.
CAACGATCCTTTGGGTCCAGAGCGTCACGCAGACCATCGCCAATGAAGAACATCGAGATGATGATGGCGACATAGAATGTCAGGGGGTACATCAGCTGCCACAACGTGCCATAGGCCATGGTTCCCGCCCCTTCGGCGATCAGACGACCAAGTGAGGTGTAGGGTTCGGAGATGCCCAGCCCCAAGAATGAGATGAAGCTTTCGGTCAGGATCATCTCGGGCACCAGCAGCGAGGCATAGACGATCACCACGCCCAACAGGTTGGGCAGGATGTGGCGATACATGATGGTGAACTCGCTTACACCAGCGGCACGCGCGGCCTCAATGAATTCGCGGTTCTTCAGGGTCAGGGTTTGCCCCCGCACGATCCGCGCCATGGTCAGCCAACCGACCGCGCCAAGGGCGATGAACAGCATCATGAACGAACGCCCTGCCACCACCAGCAACAGGATGATGATCAGGGTCGCAGGGATCGCCAGCAGGATGTCGACAAAACGCATCATCACGCTGTCGGTCCGTCCACCGATATAACCCGCTGCAATGCCATAGCAGGTACCAACGATCAACGCCGTCGCGGCCCCGATCAGGCCCACCAACAGCGATGTGGTGGTCGCCTGAATGATACGGCTGTAGAGGTCGCGCCCCAGATCATCGACACCGAAGTAATGCCCGGTCTCGATGGATGGCATCCCCATCCCGCGCACGTCACCCATGACATTCCAGTCGATTTCCTCGTTGTCCCAGACCGCAAAATACGGCCCGATGATCGTAAACAGAACGATCATCGTCAGAATAAACACGCTGGCCATTGCGGCTTTGTTGCGGACAAACCGCATCCGCGCATCCTGCCAGAGCGAGCGCCCCTGAATGACCGTGTAGTCGGTGACATCTTCGGCCAGTTGGGCGGCTTTTTGTGATTTTCCTAGCATTGCCAGCCCCTCAATAGCGGATTTTCGGATCGAACCAGGCATAGGCCAGGTCGGTCAGCAGGTTCACCAGAACGGTCAGAACGCCATACAGGATGGTGACCCCCAGCAGCACCGCGTAGTCTCGGGACAGGGCCGAGCCGACATAGGCTTGCCCCAATCCTCCGGTCGAGAAATAGATGTCGACAAACACGGACCCGGTCAGCACGTAGACAAAGACAGGCCCCAAATAGGACACCACAGGCAGCAATGTAGGCTTCAGCGCATGACGCCAGATCACGGTTCTGGTTGGCAGACCCTTGGCGCGGGCGGTGCGGATGAAGTTCGAGTTCAGAACTTCCAGCATCGACGACCGGGTAATTCGAGCAATCGACCCCATATACGAAGTCGCCAGCGCGATGACCGGCATGATCAGATAGGGCCATTGGCCTCCGTTCCAGCCGCCACCGGGCAGCCAACCCAGCCACAGGGTAAAGGTCAGGATCAGGATCGGGCCCATGATGAAGTTCGGCAGCGCCTGCGCAGCGATCCCCAGCCCCACGGCGAAATAGTCGATCCAGCTGTTGTGCTTGATTGCGGCGGCAATCCCCAGACCAACGCCAACAGACGTCGCAACCAGAAAGGACAGCGAGCCATAGGTCAGCGAAATCGGGAAGCCCTGTGCGATGATGTCATTCACGTCCCGGTCTTTGAACTTGAAGGACGGGCCAAAGTCGAAATGCACAACGATGTTGTAGAGGTAGTCCCACAGCTGCTTCCACAGCGGTTGGTCCAACCCATAGCGTGCCTCGATATTGGCCAGAACTGCGGGCGGCAGGGGCCGCTCTGACGTGAAAGGCCCGCCGGGCGCGAAGTGCATCAGAAAGAAACAGGCGACGATCAGTAACAGGATCGTCGGAATGGCGACCAGCAGTCGCCGCAAACTATAGGCAAGCATTTCATGCCCCCACGATTATTGGCCCTGCCCCGGGCGTTCCCGGGGCAGGGCGAGGTTCAAAGACGGTTATTCGGCGACCTTGTAGAGGTTTTTCGAGTACCAGTTCTGCTCGACGTTATTGATCGGCCAGTTCCCGACATCGGTGTCCATCATGTAGACGCCCGCATAGTGATAGATCGGGATCACAGGGGTTTCCTGTGCGATGATCCGCTCAACCTCGGTATACAGAGGTGCCGGATCATCAGCAGTTTTGGCCTGCGCCAGCAGCTCGTCAACGCGGGCGTTGGCGTATTTGCCGTCGTTGTAGCCCGACTGCGATTGCAGCAGGTCGAGGAAGGTGGAGGCTTCGTTATAGTCGCCACACCACGCGCCACGCGCCAGATCAAAATTCTGGTTGCCGCGCTCTTCCAGGAACACTTTCCATTCCATGTTGGCCAGATTGGCGTTGACACCCAGCTTCTGTTTCCACATCTGGCTCAGCGCCACGGCGACTTTTTTGTGGGCATCCGACGTGTTGTAAACCATCTCGAAGCTGAGTGGATTGTCGGGACCGTATCCGGCCTCGGCCAAAAGCTCTTTGGCCAACTCGTCCCGTTCAGCCTGGCTCATCGAGGCCATTTCGACCTCAGGCACAGTAAAGTTCGCCGTAGCTTCGGGTGCGAATGTGTACGCTTGGGGCTGACCACCTGCCATCACTTTTTCAGTTATGATTTCACGGTCCACGGCCAACGACAAAGCCTGACGGACATTGGGGTCCTTGAACGCTTCGGGGCCGCTGTCAGACACATTGAAGGTGTAATAATAGTTGCACAGGCGGGGATAGCTAATGGCTTCGTCCGGGTGCTCTTTTTTCAGTCGCGGGAATTGACCGGCGGGAACATCGGTGCGGTCCAATTCACCGGCCAGATAGCGGGTCAGAGCAACGTTTTCGTCATTGATGACCATCGCCACGACTGTGTCGAGGATGGTGTTTTCATTGTCCCAATACATCTCGTTACGTTCGCGCGTGGACCGTTCCTGCGGCAGGTGCTCGGTCAGAACATAGGCCCCGTTCGAAACGATGTTTTCCGGTTTTGTCCAAGCGGTTCCGAACTCTTCAATAACTTTTTGTGGAGCAGGGAAGGTGGTGGTGTGCGTTGTCATCTGAGGGAAGTAGGGCAATGGAGTGCTTAGAGTGACTTCCAGAGTATGATCGTCAATGGCGGTCACGCCCAACTCATCAACCGGCTTCTCGCCAGCAATGATCGCCGAGGCATTTTCAATCGACATCAGTTCCATGAACCAGGCATAGGGCGAGGAAAGCTCAGGATCGACAGCGCGTTTCCATGCGTAGACAAAATCACCTGCAGTCACCGGATCGCCGTTCGACCACTTGGCATCGTCGCGCAGTGTGAAAGTGTAGACATCCTTGCCGTCATTCAGGGTGTAGCCCGTTGCAACGCCGGGTACGAGGTTACCGTCTTCGTCCTGGTTCATAAGGCCTTCGAACAGATCCCGGACGATATCAGAGCCGTCCACGTCCTCAACGATCTGAGGGTCAAACGATGTCGTCTCGTCCAATAGGCGGTAGATAAAGGTCTGGTCGTCGGCCAGCGCCTCGCCGGTTTTCGGGTGGGTGCCCGCAGCAAATGCGGCTCCTGCGATCATGGTCGAGGCCATCAGCCCCGCCAGAGACGTGCGAATGTATTTGTTCATGTTTTCTTACTCCCGTTTTTTGGTGCAAGGCACACGCATCCCATCAGGATGGTTGCCACCACCATGTTTGTCCGACCCAGAGAGACCGGGACTGGTTCAAATTTTGCTTTGTCAGATCGCAATGAACACCGCGTCGCAGTCTTTCGGTTTGCAGTCGGGAACGTGTTTGCGAAAGTCGCCTTTCACTGCCGCCGAAGGTGACACTATTTCAAAATGGGATAAAGCCTCTGCCTTAAAATTAGGCAACCTTAGGTGGATTGTGAATGAAACCCTTGTTCCGCTGGAAATATTATAATGAAACCGGCGGCCTTCCTGACATTTTTGTGAAGGGGGCGGCTTCGTCTTGACGTTAAGGAATGTCTGGAAACGCAGCTTTACCCAAGGGCCACCAGCGAATCGCTGCTACTTCAGAGCGGCTTTCATGTCGGCCCCGGGAAAGCAGGTGGGGGTCCGGCCCACCGCCTGTTGCCAGCGCCCGATCGAGCGGCGGGTTTTGAACCCGGGCAATCCGTCTGCGCCGCCAACATCATGGCCCTGACGCTCTAGCGCGCGTTGCATGGCGGCGATGTCTGATCTGTACAGGCTGTCGATCTTGCCCCAGCGCCCCCGAAAATCGCTGACGCCATATTGAATGCGGTCACCCACGTGACCAACGAACAGGGCATAAAGATCGCTTTTGTTATAGTCTTTGAGCACATAGAAATTCGGCGTGACGATAAAGGCGGGTCCGTAGCGGCCTGCGGGCATCATCAGAAACCCTTGCCCCGACAATTCGTGGCTCGGGAAGGGTTTCCCGGACACGCGCGTTATGCCCATGTCCACCCAGTCCTGCATGGCTCGGCCCTGATCGGGGCCTTCCAGCGCGCAGGATATGTGGGCCGGAACGTTGACTTCAAAACCCCAGTCGCGGCCCGGAACCCAGCCGTGCTGATTCAAAAAGTTGCCGATGGACGCGATTGTATCCTCGGGCGAGCCCCAGATATCAGAGCGCCCATCCCCGTTTCCATCCGATGCATAGGTTAGAAAATTCGAGGGCATGAATTGCGGCTGACCTAAGGCTCCGGCCCAGCTGCTTTTCAGAGCGCCGGGCGGTGCGTGCCCAGCCTCGGCGATCTGCAAGGCGGCTATCAGTTCTTGCGTGAAATAGTCGGCGCGGGTGCTCATGAACCCCTTGGTTCCCAGCACCTGAAAGGCGTCGTGGCGGATTGGGACTTGCCCATAGCCGCTTTCGCGCCCCCAGATGGCAAGGATGATACGTCCCGGAACGCCGGTCTGTGCCTCGACCCGAGCCAGCGTCGCCGCGTGGCGTTGTGCCATCCGGCGTCCGACCGATGTGGCCCCCTGAACCGAGCCTGCGTTGAAGTAACGCCCGGGAGAACCGAACTCAGCCTGTTTTTGCTGTTTCGGTGTCTGTACGACCGCACCCGGTGGCACCAGATCCGGCAATTTCCAGTTGAGTGTCACCCCGTCGAATGCCCGCCGCATGGTTGCGCGCGATACACCCTTGGCTTTCGCCTGCGGCCAGACGGTCTGCTGCAACCACTCCTGAAATTGCCGTTCGACTACGGCGCGGTTCTGGGCGAGCGCGCTTGTCGACAGGCACCAGAGGCTGAGGGTGAGGATAATCCATCGCATCCTCTGACTCTGTCACGATTGGGGGATGTTAAGTCAACCGCAGCATTGGCAGTGATTTGCACAGTCGTAATGTTCCGGTTGTTCAGGCACCGCGCGGAACAATCCCCGGTTTCGGAAAAAGCCTTGAGAAATTTTGTGACTCTGCCGATAGTTGGCGGAAAGCGGCGGCGTGAAAGGACGATCAGGCGTGGCGTTTTTCAAACCCTACCCGATGCCATTGGCCTTATCGGCGGCGGCTATCTTTGTCGTTGTGACGGCGCAAGTCGCGGGGGCAAGCGACAGTTTCATGGACCCTCAGGGGCCGATTGCCGAGATTCAAAAGGTACATCTGGTGCGGGCGACTGCCCTGATCATGATCGCAGTGATCCCGGTGCTGGTGCTGGTGCCGCTGATCGCGTGGCGATACCGGCGTCGGACGGGCAGTGCGGCTGAGTATCGGCCCAAGTGGGATTTCTCCCCCCGGCTGGAGTTCGCCATGTGGGGCGTACCGGTCGTGATCGTGGCACTGTTGTCCTTTTACCTGTGGAAAGCGACGCATCGGCTGGATCCCTATGCAGCTTCGTTCGGTGAGACGCCCGCGCTGAACGTTCAGGTGGTCGGGCTGGATTGGAAATGGCTGTTCATCTACCCCGATCTGGGCATTGCCACTGTCGGAGAGTTCGGCATTCCGGTCAAACAGCAGGTTGCGATAACTCTGACCACGGACACGGTGATGCAGTCGTTCATGATCCCCGCTTTGGCTGGTCAGATTTATGCGATGCCCGGGATGACCACGCAGTTGCATCTGGTGGCAGACAGGCCTGAGACGATGCAGGGCGAGAACACGCAATACAATGGTCGCGGCTTCACCAAGCAAAAGTTCCTGACCCAGGCAATGCAGCCCGAGGATTTCAGTGCCTGGGTCACGAGTGTCCGCGCCAATAGCATTCCCTTGACCGAGGACACCTACCGGACGCTGGCCATGCGCACGGATCGGGATGAGGTGCAGGCGGCATTGCGAACGGTGCAAATGCCTCTGAACGCGCTGTATTTCACGCTGGAAGATGGTGATCTGTTCCAATCCATCCTGCACCGTTATCACGGTGGGCAAGCGCTGCCGTTGGATCAACAACCGGGAACCGTCGAATACGGGCAGGAGGGCGGGCAATGACCGAAGCCGGATTCTTTGGCCGCCTCAGCTGGGACTCTTTCCCGATTGCCGGGCTGATCGAAAACCCCAACGCCAATGAGATTGTTGCCAATGCGGCGGCGGGCGTTGTGATCGTGGGTGTGATTGCGGTGGTCGGGCTGCTGACATGGTTCCGCCTTTGGGGTCCGCTGTGGCGTGACTGGCTGACCAGTGCTGACCACAAGAAAATCGGCATCATGTATATCGTCTTTGCCATCGTCATGCTGGCCCGCGGCGTGCTGGAGGGCGTGGTCATGCGCGCCCAACAGGCCGCCGGGCCGGGGGATGGCTTTCTTGAGGCGGAACATTTCGCCGAGCTGTTCAGCACCCATGGCACGATCATGGTGTTCTTTGTGGCTGTGCCGTTTGTGTTCGGGGTCGCGAACTATCTGATCCCCTTGATGATCGGCGCGCGGGATGTAGCGTTTCCCGTGATGAACCAGATCAGCCTTGGCCTGACCGTGTCGGCGGGCATGATGTTGATGGTGTCGCTGGTGGTCGGGCATTTCTCGACCGGCGGCTGGACGGCTTACCCGCCCTATACAGGTGCCGCGTTTAACCCCGGAGTCGGGCCGGATTACTGGATCTGGGCCATCGTCGTCTCGGGCATCGGTACCACACTGACGGGGATCAACTTTGCCGTTACGATTTACAAGCTGCGCGCGCCAGGAATGAAGTTCATGCGGCTGCCGATGTATTGCTGGACGATCATAAGCAGCTCGATCCTGATCATCTTTGCGATGCCGCCGCTTGGCGTTGCCGCGCTGATGTTGGCAGCGGATCGGTATCTGGATTTCCACTTCTTCACCAATGACCTGGGCGGCAACATGATGAACTATGCCAACCTGTTCTGGCTGTTCGGCCACCCCGAGGTCTACCTGCTGGTGCTGCCCGCCTATGGCATCTATTCCGAGGTTTTCGCGACCTTCTCGGCCAAGCGGCTATACGGCTACACCTCGCTGGTGATCGCAACGATGTGCATCGCAGTGCTGTCGTTCACTGTCTGGCTGCATCACTTCTTCACCATGGGCCAAAGCGCACTGATCAACGCGGTGTTTGGCATTGCGACCATGCTGATCGCTATCCCGACCGGGGTGAAGGTCTATGATTGGATGGCCACGCTGTTCCGAGGCCGCATCCGATTTTCGGTTCCGATGCTGTACGGTCTGTCCTTCCTGATGCTGTTTGTGATTGGGGGGCTGTCGGGTGTGGTTCTCGCCAACCCGACGGTTGATTATCAGGTGCACAATACCCTGTTCCTGGTGGCGCATTTCCACAACGTTCTGCTGCCCGGCGTGCTGTTTGGTCTGCTGGCGGGATACAATTATTGGTTCCCCAAAGCCTTTGGGTTCCGTTTGAATGAGATTTGGGGGCGCATAACCGTGCTGCTGTGGACAGTTGGGTTCATGCTGACCTTCCTGCCGCTTTACTTTGTGGGTCTGATGGGCATGCCGCGCCGGTCGTTCAGCTGGGAGGACCCCAGCTTCCACTCTTATATGATCGTTGCGGTGGTTGGTGCCTTGGTGATCCTTCTGGCGCTATTGTCGGTGGTCGTGCAACTGTGGGTCAGCATCCGCGATCGGGAAAAAACCCGTGTCCCGGTGGGCGATCCATGGGATGCCCGAACGCTGGAATGGTCGACCCCGGCACCGCCGCCGCCTTACAATTTTGCCGTAATTCCCAAGATAACAGATCGCGATAACTTTGCCGTCGCCAAGGAACGTGGTGACGCCTATCCGAGACCCGAGGAATACGAAGATATTGCGATGCCCAGAAACACCGGGATCGGGTTCGTCCTGTGCGTGCTCAGCGGGGTCTGGATGTTCGCTCTGGTCTGGTGGATCTGGTGGCTGGCCGCACTGATGACGGCGTTGATGTTGCTGTCGTTCATCCTTTGGACCTTCCGTCTGGACACCGAAGTGGTCATCCCTGCCGAGGAGGTCCGCAAACAGCACGAAGCCTGGTTGGATCTGGTGCATAGCGCCACGCCTGTGAACCGCGACCACGAAGCGGCTCCGGAAAACCGCGGCCTTGCCCGCCCTGATCTTGAGGCGGTGACATGAAACGCGCACCAACCCACAGCTATCCCGGCCTGAACCTCGGGCGGCGACACGCAAGCGCCGACAAGGCCAGCGAGGTCGTCACCTTCGGCTTCTGGGTCTTTCTGATGAGCGATCTGGTCTATTTCGGCCTGATGTTCGCGATCTACATCACCATGATCGACGCACAGGCAGGAGGGCCCGGTCCGCATGAGCTATTTGATCTGTACAGCATCTTCGCGCAGACCCTAATCCTGCTGACCAGCAGCCTGACCGTTGGATTGGCGATGCTTGCGCTGAAATACAACCTGCCACGGTGGCGGATCGTGTTCTGGTTCTGCGTCACGCTGGTTCTGGGGCTGTGTTTTCTGGTGCTGGAGATCCGCGATTTCATGGCTATGGCCGAAAAAGGCGGCATTCCCCAGCGCAGCGGCTTCCTGTCGGCTTTTTACGGCCTTGTCCCACTGCATGGACTGCACGTTGCGGCCGGGTGCGTGTGGCTGATCGTGCTGGGCATTCAGCTCAGGATGTTTGGCCTGACCGATCTGCTGATGTCACGCGTCGTGCGGCTGGCGCTGTTCTGGCACTTCCTCGACCTGATCTGGATCGGCATCATCACTATCGTGTATTTCGGAGGGCTGACCTATGGATAGACGCAGCGAAATGCACCGGCGCGAGCGTCGGCGCTATGTCATCGGCTATGGCGGCTCGCTTTTGTTGACCGCGGCTGTGTTCATGATTGCTTACAAATACGGCATCGAAACCAAAGGGGTTTACCTTTCCATCGCCCTGCTCGGTCTGGCGCAACTGGTCGTGCAGCTGGTCTATTTTCTGCATATCGACCGCCGCCGCAGCAGCCGCGAGGATTTGGACCTCATCCTGTTCTCGACACTGGTGCTGCTTATCATCATCCTTGGAACGGTCTGGATCATGGGCAATCTGGCGGTGCGGATGCACACCATTCCGATGTAACGCACCGCATATGGGACCTGACAAATGAAATCCACCAAACTCGTTGCCGCCGCAGCTATGTTGATCGCAATCGCAGCTGGCCTGTTTCTGTTCTGGCGCCATGAAGAGCGGTACCCCTCGACACAGGACGCCTATATCGGTGCGAATATCATCAACGTAGCGGCGCAGGTCACGGGGCAGGTGGCCGAGGTTCCAATCTTTGACAATCAGCAGATTAAGGCGGGTGATCTGCTGTTCACCATCGACGATACGCAATTCAAGGCGTCAGTCGATCAGGCGCAAGCCGATCTGGACAGCTCGCTGCAGCAGGCTCAATCCTATTCCAACCAGATCACGGCGGCTCAGGCGGCAGTTCAGTCTTCTCAGTCGGCCTTTAATACTGCCAAGAACAACTTTGAACGGACCAAAGCGCTATTTGCGGATGGCGATGTGGCGCAAGTCTCTTTGGATCAGGCCACAACAGAATTCGCTGAGGCCTCAGCCCGGTTGACGACCAGTCAATCAGAACTGCTGGCGCTGCAAAGTGGACTTGCCGCGAAGCAGGACGAAGTTCTGTCATCCCGTGCGCAGCTTGAAATCGCTCAGGCGGATTTGAACTGGACCAAGGTTTATGCGACGGCGGATGGCTGGGTCGCCAACCTGACCTTGCGCCCGGGATCGGCCGTCTCGGCCAACGCACCGCAATTTTCAATCGTTGAATCGTCTGATTGGTGGGTAGATGCGAATTTCAAGGAAACAGCGCTGCCGCGCATTCGAGCTGGGCAGCCCGTAACCATACAAGTCGATATGCTGCCCGGTACGACCCTGACGGGCCGCGTCGCCTCGATCGGGCGAGGGTCGGGGGACAGCTTCTCACTGTTGCCATCTGAGAATTCCAGCGGCAACTGGGTCAAGGTCACGCGCCGCTTTCCGGTGCGTATCGAACTTGACCCGACAGATGCCCCCTTGCGTGTTGGAGGCAGCAGTAAGGTCACTGTCGATACGACGCACGATCAGGCAGGCAAATGACAGGTTCGGCGGTCAGCCGCATCAATGCAGTGATCGTAATTGCCGTCGTGCTCAGCGCTATACTTGAGGTGCTGGACAGCACTATCGTCAACGTCGCACTGCCCCATATTCAGGCGGCGTTTGGGGCCACGACCGATCAGGCGACGTGGATTCTGACCAGCTATATCGTCTCGGCCGTGGTGGTGATGCCACTAACCGGATTTGTCGCCCGCAAGGTCGGGCGACGCAGGCTGATCCTGACGGCGATCATGGGCTTTACGTCAATGTCCGTCATGTGCGGCCTGTCCTGGAGCCTTGAGACCATCGTGTTTTTCCGTTTGGCGCAGGGCATGTTCGGCGCGTTCCTGATCCCGCTGTCCCAGTCCATCCTGTTCGATGCCTTTCCGCGCGAAAAGCGGGGGCAGGCGATGGCGGTCTTTGGGCTGGGTGTCGTGGTGGCCCCTGTGCTGGGGCCGACGGTCGGGGCGCTGTTGACCGAGTATTTCTCATGGCGAATGGTGTTTTTCGTCAACCTTCCTGTGGCTGCGATGGCCTTGCTGCTACTGGCCGGAGAGTTGCCGGACGATGAAACCGAAGATGTCCGTATCGACTGGGCTGGTCTGGCCCTTCTGGCCCTTGGCATAGGCTGTCTGCAATTCATTCTGGATCAGGGAGAGACCCGTGACTGGCTTTCGTCACGCGTTGTGCAGGTTGCAGCAATTGCATCGGTTCTGGGCGCGCTGGGGTTCGTCTTCCATGCGCTGACGGCAGAAAAACCGGTCGTAGACCTGCGCTTTTTTGCAGATCGCAACTTTGCCCTGTGCAATCTGGTGATTGCCGGCTTTGCGGTTTCTCTGTTTGGTGGCATCGCCATTCTGCCGACCTTTGTTCAGAACCTGCTGGACTATCCGGTGATTGCCTCGGGCCATCTTTTTATCCCGCGCGGTATCACGGCGGGTCTGTCGATGGTTGTGACCGGTGCCGTTCTGGTGTCTCGGTTCGATCCCCGCCTTTTGGCCGGGTTGGGCATGTCGCTGACCGCGCTGAGCAATTTTATGATGGGCGGGCTGAACATGAATGCCGGGTTTTGGGAGCTGGCCTGGCCGGGGGCTGTCAGCGGTTTGGGAATGGGGCTGGTGTTTGTGCCGATGTCGATTCTGGCGTTCGAGAGCATTTCTAAAACCCGACAGGACGAAGCTTCGGGCCTGTTCAACGTCACCCGTCAATTAGGATCGTCGATTGGGATTTCACTGGTGGGTACATGGGTCGTGCGCGGGTTACAGACAAATACAGCTGTGCTTGGCCAGAATGTGACGCCCTACAACCCGGCGGCGCAGGCTTATCTGCAGCCACTTGGCCTGACACCGGACAGTGCCGAGGGGGCGGCCATACTGGGTCAGGTGATCAGTCAACAGGCCGAGCTGATTTCCTATTTGACCGTGTTCAACAATCTTGGATTGCTGGCTTTGGCGACGATCCCGCTGCTATTCTTCTGCAAGGCACCAAAGCCCGGAACGCAGGCCGCCGTCCCTGCGCATTAGCGCATCGCGATCAGTCCCAGCCACAAAGCCAGCCAGCAGAGCGCAAGGCTCAGCAGGATATTCCACGCTGCCAGCGCCAGCGTGCGGTCACGTTTCAGTTCCAGAGATTGATAAGCAAAGCTTGAGAACGTGGTGAAGCCTCCGCAAAAGCCGAAGACCAGCCGTTTTTCTTCCTCACCCATATCGACCGGACCGCCCAGAAATCCGATCGACAGACCCAGCAGCAGACTGCCCAGCACATTCACGAGCAGGGTCGAAAGCGGCAGGTCATGGGTGATCCGCAACGCCAACCAATGGCGCAGCACGGCCCCCAATCCGCCGCCCAGTCCGAACATGGCGTGAAGATAAAGCTCGCTCATTCCGGCGACCTCCATATCCGTCGCCCGATGGCCTCGCCAAAAACCGCCGCAGCCAGCCCGACCGCAATTTCCAATGCTGCAGCCGAGATGGCGCTGGCCGGGCTGGACAAGGCCAAACGCTCAAGCTCGGCCACAAACGAGGAAAAGGTCGATAGGCCGCCACAAAACCCAACCGCACCCAGATGCAGGACATGGGCATGAACCCGGTGCCGGATAGCGTAAAGCCAACCCAGAATGAAACAGGCCACAATGTTAATGCCAAAAGTCCCCGTCAGGATCGGAACTCCGGGGATCTGCGCCGAGAACGCCTCGCGCAGCAGTGACCCCGCAGCGCCGCCAACAAAAACGGCAACAAACATGAAAGCCGTGGTGCGCGCGGTCGTTCGGGTCTGGTTCACTGCGGGGCTCCTGCCCAATTTCATCTTTGTTTTGGCATACATATTGCCGTTTTCCGGATCAACCACCGCCATGCCGGTCTGTCGGTTCACAACTAAACCCTTTCTGGTGAGCAAGGGCATAAACACTTGCAACCAAACGGCGAATTGATCCACGGTTGCCTGAGCACCGGAATGGCAACACATTGGGAGAGCGCCAGATGATTGTACGCAGACTCTATTATTTCCTCAGTTACGTGTGCCTGCCGCTGACCATTCTGGTTGGGATATTCTGGCCGCCGGCGCTTTGGCTGCTCGTGATCCTGATCCCGTATGCGGTGGTTGGCCTGTACGATATGCTGACAACCAAGCATAACGTGCTGAATAACTATCCGGTGCTGGGCCATTTCCGCTATATGCTGGAATTCGTCAGCCCCGAAATCCGTCAGTATTTTGTAGAAACAAATGAAAGCGGTCGCCCCTATAACCGGATCATCCGCAGTTTGGTCTATTCCCGAGCCAAAGGGCAGATGGATACGCAGGCCTTTGGCACACAATACGATATCACCACCATCGGCTATCACCGGGCCAACCATTCGCTCGCGCCCAAAGAAGTGGCCGAAAGCGAAGAGCGTGTAATGCTGGGTGGGCCGCAATGCAGCAAACCCTATAACGCATCACGCCTGAATGTCTCGGCCATGAGTTTCGGCGCGCTCAGCGCCAATGCGATCCGGGCGTTGAACGGCGGTGCCAAGGACGGCGGCTTTGCGCATAACACGGGTGAGGGCGGTCTGTCGCCGCATCACCTGGCCGAGGGCGGGGACATCATCTGGCAGATCGGAACAGGGTATTTCGGCTGTCGCACGCCCGAGGGTGGGTTCGACAAGGATCTGTTTGCTGAAAAGGCGAAAAAGGACGTGGTCAAGGCGATCGAGATCAAGTTGTCTCAGGGCGCGAAGCCGTCGCATGGCGGGGTTTTGCCTGCTGCCAAAGTCGATAAGGAAATCGCCGAAATCCGTGGCGTGCCCGAGCATCAGGACGTCATTTCACCACCTATTCATTCTGCTTTTGATGGCCCGACCGGATTGCTGCATTTCGTTCAGCACCTGCGTGAGATGTCCGATGGCAAACCTATCGGGTTCAAGCTCTGCATTGGCCGCCCGACCGAGTTCATGGCAATCTGCAAGGCTATGTTGGACACCGGCATTCTGCCTGATTTCATCACCGTAGATGGTGCCGAAGGGGGAACTGGCGCGGCCCCGGTGGAATTCACCAACCGTCTGGGGATGCCACTGAATGAGGCGCTGATCTTCGTCAACAACACTCTGCGCGGTGCCGGTTTGCGCGACGATATCCGTGTGATCTGTTCCGGTAAAGTTGCCACCGGGTATGACATGGTCGAGAAATTCGCGCTTGGGGCGGACATGTGCAACGCGGCGCGGGCAATGATGTTTGCTGTGGGGTGCATTCAAGCGTTGCATTGCAACACCAACCGATGCCCCTCGGGCGTGGCGACGCAAGACCCGATCCGGGGGCGTGCTGTGAACGTGCCGCAGAAACGCAAACGCGTTCACCGCTTTCACGACGCCACACTGGAAAGCTTCCGCGAGCTTTTGGGCGCGATGGGCAAAGCGAAGGTGTCTGACCTGAACCCCGGCGACATCCGCCGCCGGAATTCGGATGAAAAGGAATGGTCCTATGCCGATCTGTACCCACTTGTCGACAAGGGGGCTTTCCTGAACGACGCAATCCCGGATGAATATGCCGCGGACTGGAAAAGCGCCTCAGCCGAACATTTTTGAATAATTTTCGGACTGCCGCCAAGGATTGACCTTTCCGATCCGTCATACCCATCGTGATGCGCATGACTACATCGGATGAAGATCTGGCCAAAGCTGCCGCGAAAGGGGATGCCGACGCGTTCGGCGTGCTTTTGGCGCGGCATTACGACCGGATTTTCCGACTGGCCTTTCGCCTGTCCGGGCGCGCGGATCAGGCCGAGGATTTGACGCAGGATTTATGCGCCGCGCTGCCTGCCAAGATCGTAGGCTTTCGGGCGCAGGCAAAGTTCACCACGTGGCTGTACCGGGTTGTGGTCAATGCCGCCGAAGACGCACGCCGTCGGAGGGTCAGCCATGCCCGGGCGGCTGAGGGCTGGGGCGATGTGGAACAGATGCGCCGCGCCGAGGCATCAGAAACCGCCGAAGCACTGGATTGGTTGCATCGGGCTATGCTGTCCCTGCCGGCCGAGTTGCAGGACACATTGGCGCTGACGCTTGAGGAAGAGATGACCCATGCGCAGGCCGCTGAGGTTATGGGCGTGTCCGAAGGCACCATATCCTGGCGTATGTCCGATATCCGCAAGCGCCTGCGCGCTCTGCGGCAAGAGGAACTGGCTGAATGACAGACGATCTTGAAAAACTCAAAATATTGATGGATGCGGCAACCCCCGCGCCAGACGCGCAGCGTCGGGCGGAAAATCTGGCCCTGGCGCAGAAAAATTTCGCAACCGCCCAAGGATCGCCTGCTGCGATCCGTCCGACTGTCAAGCGAGGCCCGATAGCCCGCCTGACAGAAGGAGCGAAATCCATGTTGAACGTCCTCTCCCATCGCGGGGCCCTGACCGCGACAACCGCAATCGCAGCCGTGGCTCTGGTCGTAGTTTTGCCGCAGGCTTGGGATCATGAGCAAAGATTGTCATTTGGTGAGTACGATACGCCCCAAACTCCGGCCCTTGTTGAAGCTCCCGTTGTTGTGGAGGAACAGAACGAATCCGCGCGGCAAGAGCCTGTGGCCGGACTTGTGCCTGTTTCCCCTCAACCTCACGCATCTGAGTTGAGCAAACGCTCACAAGCGGCCGGTATCGCGAATGGCGCTCTTTTTGAGGCGGCCCCATCAATCGCACCCTCTGCCGTTCCGCGTGATGTTGCAATTGTTCCTGAAACTGACACCGAAACCTTTGCCAACACCGACAGCAACCCCCTGAAGGTCACAGCCGAGGACCCCGTCTCGACCTTCTCGATTGACGTCGACACGGCCTTTTATTCGATTGTCCGGTCTTCGCTGATGCGCGGTCATTTGCCCCCGAAGGACGCTGTGCGGGTGGAAGAGATGGTGAACTACTTCCCTTACAACTACCCGGCACCTGAGGGTGATGTCCCATTCCAATCCACGATCACCGTGAGCCCGACGCCCTGGAACGAAGGCACTCAACTGGTGCATATCGGCATTCAGGGCGCGCCGCCGCAGATCGAAGATCGCCCGCCACTGAATCTTGTCTTTCTGATCGACACTTCCGGGTCGATGCAGGACGCCAACAAACTGCCTTTGCTCAAACAATCCTTCCGCCTGTTGCTGTCGGAACTGCGGCCTGAGGATCAGATCTCGATCGTCACCTATGCGGGCAGCGCCGGGCAGGTGCTGGAACCGACAGCAGCATCCGAGAGGACCACTATTCTGGCCGCTCTGGACCAGCTAGAGGCAGGCGGTTCGACGGCAGGGCAGGCCGGGTTGCAGCAGGCTTATCAGGTGGCCGAAGGCATGGCGGCCGAGGGTGAAGTCACCCGCGTAATTCTGGCCACCGATGGCGATTTCAATGTCGGTCTGTCCGATCCCGAAGCCCTCAAGACGTTTATCGCCAACAAGCGCGACAGTGGCACGTTCCTCAGCGTTTTGGGGTTTGGCCGTGGCAATCTTGACGATGCCACCATGCAGGCGCTGGCGCAGAATGCGAACGGGCAGGCGGCCTATATCGACACACTGGGCGAGGCGCGCAAAGTGCTGGTTGACCAGTTGACTGGCGCGCTGTTCCCGATTGCCAATGACGTCAAGATACAGGTCGAGTTCAACCCTGTCCAAATCGCCGAATACCGTCTGATCGGCTATGAAACCCGCGCGTTGCGGCGTGAGGATTTCTCGAACGACAAGGTCGATGCAGGCGATATCGGGGCAGGTCATACGGTGACGGCGATTTATGAGGTCACCCCGGTTGGGTCGGATGCGATCCGCAACGGGCCGCTGCGTTATGCAGAGCAGGCGGTGTCGGATGGCTCGGACGAGATCGGGTTCTTCAAACTGCGCTATAAACGACCCGGTGCCTCTGACAGCCAATTGATTGAAGAGCCGATCCTGCACGGTCAGGGGCAGGCGACCGAGGATGTGCAGTTCTCATACGCCATCGCCGGTTTCGGCCAGTTGCTGCGTGGGGGGGATTATCTGGGGTCTTGGTCTTATGAGGATGCCATCGCGTTGGCGAATGTGGCAAAAGGATCGGATCCGTTCGGATACCGCGCCGAAGCCGTCACCCTGATGCGATTGGCCGAAACACTGTCCGAGTAATCTGTGGCGCTGCCTTCGCGGCAGCACCATTTTTGTGCGTCAGAACTGTCGCGGGTTGTTGGCGGCGTGCGTGTTGATCCGCCGCACACTCCATTCCACCGCATCGCGCATGGTCTTTCCCAGCGCGTCATCGAAGGCCTTGACCAGTTCCGGTGTCTCATCATTGGCAGCGATCACGTATTCACGGAAGGAATCCGAGGCGATGATCTTGTCCTCGAACTCATCGATGATCTTGATGTTCATACGCACCTCAACCCGAATGGTTTGTGAGCCATCGGGGTTGGCAATGACTAGGCCCTGAAACTCTCGCAGATCGGGCACGATCACATAATCGGCCCGCAGACCCACAGTTGAACGGCCAACCGCCGCGACCTTTCCGCTGTTCTCATAGCTCTCAACTAGCAGCGCTTGCACGATCAATGGGGCCCGGTCCACCCAGCGCGCGCGAGGCAGGTACTGAACCTGCAGAGGCGTGGGCTGGATCGCAATTTGATCGGTGTTAACGGCCGCGGTCGCGGTCGGTTCCTGCACCACGATCTGCTTCTGAATTCGTGGCAGCGAGGTCGAAAACGTGCTTTTGGGCGTCAGAAGATACAGATCATTCGGCTGTGATGCCTGTCGAAGCGTCCCAAGTCCGGTGCAGCCACCCAGCGACACGAGGGCGATGATCGCAAAAAAGTGCCTGATCATTGGCGAAACTCCGATGCTTGGGTCCCAAGTAGGAAACGGGCGGGGTCGCGTTCGACCTTGTCCACCAGCCGGTCGAGGCTGATGACCAGCCGTTGCGATTCCTCGATAAAGCGCGTGAATTGCGGCAGACCGACGCGCAGGAAATCAGACAGTTGACGCCGGTTGTCCTGCACGATGCCGTCGATGGTCCCCAGCAACTCTGACGCGGATTGCGACGCGCTGAGGATATCGGCCGAGATATCGTCCAGCCGTTCCGTCACGTTTTTAACAGTACTCGCCACCTCGTTGGCGGCGGTGCTGATATCGTCCATCACCGCACCGACATCTTCATTGATTACCTTGTTCGCCGAGTCAAAAGCGCGCTCTGCCGAGTCCAGAGTTCCCTGCGCTTTGTCCATCGCGCCGGTGATAGAGCCGAGTGTTTCATTGGCGTTCACAAAAGTCTCAGAAATCACCGCAAGCGAAACCTCTGCTTCATCAGTCAGCCCGTTCAGGTTCTCAGCCAAGGTTGAAGCACGGTCGATGAAGGGTTTCACGTCGTCTTGAATCACACGGTCCGCGTTGGTGATGGCCGTTCTTACACTGTCCAGCGTGGCGGTTGCGGATTCCGAGGCGGTTTTCACGCTGTTCAAGGTGTCAGTCCCGGTTTCCAGGGTCGTTTCGGCTTTTTCCACCAGTGTGTCCAGACCATCCGTGAAATCGGCGATTTTCTTGGCCGCGCCGCCCAGATCCGAGGATAGGGTTTCGAAATCGGAGAGCGTTTTTTCCAGCTTGCCCGATGCCGAAGCGAGATTATCCAATATGTCGCTGACGGATTTGCGGTTCTTGTCGTCAACCACAGCGTTCAGGTTTTCCAGAAGGGTGACGGCCTCATCCAGAACCTTGGGCGCGCCTTCGAATAGGGATTGAATGGCGCTGCGTTTGCTTTTGATCACACTGTTTTGCGGCAGCTTTACCCCGCTGCTGGACCCGCCCGACAGTTCGACATAGCTGACGCCGGTCACGCCCAACGATTGCAGCTGAGCAATTGTCTCTTCGGTCACGGGAATATCAGCGTCGACCTCAAGCTTGACCCGCACTTTTGATGGGTCGTCATCGTCCAGTTGCAATGAGATGACCTGACCCACTGGCAGGCCGTTATAGCTGACCCCACCCGCGGCCGACAGGCCCGAGACATTGTCGAACAGCACGTCGTAATAGGCGTATTGCCGCGACACTTCGAATTTCGCCAGCCACAGGAAAAAGCCGAACGCGCCGAGAATCCCCGCAAGGGTGAACGCGCCAATCAGGATATAGTTCGCTCGGGTTTCCATGGCCTCTACCTATCCTGCCCCTTCTCTTGCGCCGCGCGCGCCCGGGGGCCGGTGAAGTATTCCTGCACCCAAGGATGGTCGACTTTGGTCATTTCTTCAATCGGTCCCTCAACCAGCACGCGTTTTTCTGCAAGCACTGCGACCCGGTCGCAAATGGCATAAAGGCTATCCAGATCGTGGGTGACCATGAAAACGGTCAGTCCCAGCGCGTGCTGCAACTCTCCGATCAACTCGTCATAGGCGGCAGCTCCGATAGGATCGAGCCCGGCGGTGGGTTCGTCCAGAAACACAATCTCGGGGTCCAACGCCAGCGCCCGCGCCAGAGCTGCACGTTTGCGCATGCCGCCGGACAGCTCGGACGGGAATTTGCCGCAGCTCAGCTGGGGCAGGCCGACAAGGCTGATTTTCAGGCTGCCAAGCGCCTGCATCAGTTTTTCACTGATCCCGGTATGCTCGCGCAGCGGCGCCATCACGTTCTGCAACACAGTCAGGGACGAGAACAACGCCCCGTCCTGAAAGGCCACGCCCCAGTGCCGTTCGATGCGGCGGCGTTCCTGTTCGGGTCCGTTCAGCACATCAACGCCCAGCACCTCAATACTGCCCGCCGCTGGCCTGTTCAGCCCGACAATCGTGCGCAAGAGCACCGATTTGCCCGTACCCGACCCGCCCACGATGCCCAGAACCTCGCCGCGCCAGACGTCCAGGTTTAAGTTCTGGTGTACCACCTGTGGCCCGAACTGGTTGGTCAGGTTTCGCACACGGATCACCGCTTCGCGCTGCGCGTCGGTGTCTGCCGTCTGTTCCATCACGGTTCCGTCCATGTCAGATCTCCAGCACCGAGAAGAAGATCGAGAACAGCGCGTCAAGCGCGATCACCATAAAGATCGACTGCACCACCGAGGCTGTGGTCCTTTGCCCGACGCTCTGGGCCGAGCCCTTGACCTGCATCGCCTGCCAGCAGGCGATGACGCCGATGACCAACGCGAAGAAGGGTGCCTTAATCATACCAATGGCGAATTGCCAGATGCCGGTGTTTTCCTTGAGCCGCGTGGCGAACATGCCGGGGCTGACATCGAGGTCGATCCAGCTCATCAATCCGCCGCCGATCAGGGCGGCAATGTCAGCAATGAAGCCAAGGATCGGCAACATGATCAACAGGGCCACAACGCGCGGGATAACCAGCACCTCAATCGGGTCCAGGCCCAGCGTGCGCATGGCGTCAATCTCTTCCTGTACCTTCATTGAGCCGATCGACGCGGTAAAGGCCGACCCGGAACGGCCGGCAACAATGATGGCGGTCAGAAGGATGCCCAACTCGCGCAGAACCGAGATTGAGATCAGTTCAACCACAAAGATTTCGGCCCCAAATTGTTTCAGCTGAGTGGCGCCCTGAAAGGCCAGAACCACGCCGATCAGGAACCCCATCAGGGCCACGATGGGGATGGCTTTGAAGCCGACCTCCTCCATCTGTGATACCAGCGCGGCCCTGCGCAACCGCCAGGGCATCACGATAGTGCGGGCCAAACGGTGCAACGTCAGACCCAGAAATCCCAACATCGACAGTGTATCGTTCCACGCGCCAACCGTACGCGCGCCGACGCTTGCGACCCAGTCGGAGAAACTGCGGTGATCGCCTTCTGTGCCAGGTTCGTCAGGAATGTTGTCGGCTACTGTGTCCAGCAGGGCAGATTGTGCGGGGCTCAGCCCATCGTACCGGACTTGTCCGCCAGCTGCGCGAATGCGACGGGCCAGATCAGCGATCAGCCAAGCGCCGCCGGTGTCCAAAGACTCGACCCCCGAAAGGTCAAAGGTTACAGCCCCGCCACCTGTCTGAATGGCGGCAAAATCCTTTTCCACAACGCTCAGAGATTTTGTCAGCATTTCGCCCGTAATCCGCAGGCAGACGCCGTCAGCATCGCGGTCCGAATGTATCATGGGCTGCGTCATGGTGGTATGTGATGTGAAACCGCATTGAGCTGCAACGGAATTTTGCCGCCTCGGCCGATTTGGCATCAGACCATAGCAGCCGGGTGACAATTTGGACGGTGCCCGCTCTTGCGTGGCAGGTTCGCTGTCTAAAAGCCCGTTTTTGGGTCGCGTTTTGGTCTTATGCCTGAACAAAATTAGCACAAGCAACGGCTTGCTCGGGTCGGGGAACCAAGCCAAAGTTCACGAAAATTGCGGCATTGCAGAATCAGGGTAAGTGACATGCAGCACAACAAAAATGTCCTGTTCATCATTATCGACCAGTTGCGGGCGGATTGTCTGAACGGGGCGCTGGCGTCGCATGTCGATCTGCCAAACCTGCGCGCGTTGATGGATGAGGCGGTGTCATTCGACCGGCATTTCTCGGTCACCAACCCTTGCGGTCCGTCGCGCGCCTCGATCCTGACGGGGCAATATGCAATGAACCACCGGTCGGTCCGCAACGGCACGCCCCTGCGCCACGACACGCCCAACATCGCGACCGAGATGCGCAAGGCCGGATATATTCCGATGTTGTTCGGCTATACCGACACGTCTGCCGATCCGCGCGCCCATGACCCCAATGACCCGGTTCTGAAATCCTATGAAAACCCGATGCACGGGTTTGACGAAATCTTGGAAATGCGGCTGGAGGAATCCTATCCGTGGCGGTCCCATCTGATGCAGCAAGGGTACCAGTTCGCGGATTATTGGGACGTTCACAAACCGGTTTCTCCGACCGGGGTCGCCCCGCGCCTGAACGATCCCGCGCTTTATCATGCCAAGGACAGCGATACGGCGTTTCTGACGGATACGTTCCTGAACAGTATAGCCCCGCTGAACGGGCAAAGCTGGTTTGCCCATCTGACCTATATCCGACCACATCCACCTCTGGTTGCTCCAGCCCCATATAACGACATGTACGATCCGGCGACGCTGCCCTTACCGGCCGGGTTTTCCGATGCCTGTGACGAGCGTGCCGTTCACCCGTTTTTTGGTCCGGCGATAGACAACCAAACGGCGGGTGATTTTGTGCTGGGCTTTGATGGCGTTGAACCCAAGTCAGAAAACATTCAGACCCTCCGGGCCGTTTACCTTGGCCTCGCGACTGAGGTGGATCACCATATTGGCCGGGTTGTTGAGTACCTCAAAGACAGTGGCCAATACGAAAATACCCTTTTGGTCATCACCGCCGATCACGGAGAGATGCTGGGCGATCACCACAGTTGGGGCAAGATGACGGTCTACGATGCGGCCTATCACACGCCGCTGATCATCCGTATGCCTGGCAACGAAGCCCGCGCCGGTGCCGTTGTGACCGCGCCAACCGAATCCGTCGATATCACCCCGACGATTCTGGACTGGATTGGCCAAGCCGTTCCGAATTCGATGGATGGTCGATCCCTGTTGCCCCTTTTGCAGGGGCAAACACCCGGCGACTGGCGCGGGTATTCCTTCAGTGAACTGGATTTCGCCGAACCAGAAGCCCCATCGCCTTGGCAACAGCAACTGGGGACCGGCAACAGCGACTCTTGTCTGAGCATCCTGCGCGATGACCGTTTCACGCTGGTCGAGTTTGCCGCTGACCTGCCGCCTCTGCTGTTCGATCACCATGGCAAAGGTGAGGGCGAGAACGTTGCAGATGACCCTGCCTTTGCGGCTGATCTCGCGCGGCTTGGGCGGCAAATGTTGCGGCACCGCATGCGCAACATGGATCACACGTTGTCGCTGCATACGCTCACGCCGGATGGGGCAAAAACTCAACCGCGGTACTGACCCGATCTGTCGCGCCCATGCCCTCTACACCTGCAACGGTTCAGGTGTTACGCATGTATCGCGGGGAGGGTGAAATTGGACATAACTGAACAGCAGATAAAGACAATGACCTCGGCAGGCTTGAACCTGATCGGTCAGGCTTTGTCGATATATGACAGTCAGTTACGGCTGGTGGTCAGCAATCGGCGTTTTCAGGATATGTTCGATCTGCCGGATGAACTGGTGCAGCCCGGCGCCTCGTTCAGCGACACCATCCGCCATCTTGCAACGCTGGGGGAATATGGCGAAGGCATAGACGTAGATGCGGCTGTGGACCAGCGCGTGCAACAGGCATTGACCTTTGAACCACACTACATGGAGCGCACGCGGTCAAACGGTCGGGTGATTTCGATCGAGGGATCGCCGCTGCCCAAGGGAGGCTGGGTGTCGGTCTATACCGATATCACCGACACCAAACAGGCCGAGACCCTGTTGCGCGCCCGGTCCGAGGAATTGTCAGGGCAGCTATTGAACCGGGCCGAGGAGCTTTCGGCAGCCAACCGCAAACTCGCCGCGACCAATGCCGCGCTGGAAGAGGCCAAGCGCCAGCTGACCGAGATCGAAGCCCGCACACGCATGACGACCGAGATGATGCCCGCCCATATCGCTCATCTAGACCCGGACGGGCGCTATGACTATTCCAACCGCCGCCTGAGTTCCGTGATGCCGGGCCGACCGTCCGACATTCTCGGGCGGCATATCTCTGAGGCGTTGGGGACGTCGGCCTTTTCCCGTGTCGGACCGCATCTGCAAAAGGCCTACGATGGCGAAACCTCGGTCTTCGAGTTCACCGAAGATCAGGACTCGCGCCGTATTCGCGTATCCTTCTCGCCGGATGGCGCGGGGGGCGTCTATGTGATGTCGGTGGACATTACCGAGGAAACGCAGGCGCGCGTCGCTCTGCAACAGACACGGCGGCGCGCAATGGCGGCGCAGATGACAAGCGGGCTTGCGCATGATTTTTCGAACCTGTTGACCATCATTTTGGGGATGCAGTCCCGGCTCGACAAGATGGACCTGCCCGAAGACGCCCGAGAACTCGTCGCCGCAACACAACAGACCGCGCGCCGCGGCGGACAGTTGCTGAACCGGATCGCGGATATGACCGGCAACCGGACGTTCCAACCCAAAGCCACCGACATGCGCGGTCTGCTTGAGGATTTGCGCATTCTGGCTTCGCCCTCGCTGCCGCGCGGCGTGGGTCTGTCCGTGGTCAACACGCTGCCGGATGTTGCCTTGATGCTGGATCCGGGCATGGTGCAGGACGCGCTGCTCAATTTGGTTCTGAACGCGCGCGATGCCTGCGGTGTGGCTGGTCAGGTCACAATCAGCGCGCATAAAATCGGCGATATCTGGGTTGAGATCGCAGTCTCGGACACCGGGCCGGGGTTTTCAGGCGAAGGGCTGGAAAAGGCGTTGAACCCGTTTTTCACCACCAAGGGCAGCAAGGGGTCGGGGTTGGGTCTGCCGATGGTTTATGACACCGTCAAACTGGCGGGCGGCGACCTGAGCCTGCGCAATACGCCGTCGGGGGCGTCGGTGTCCATGCGACTGCCTTATCGACCTGCACCTCCGATTCAGGACGGGCTTGTGCTGCTGGTCGAGGATAACGACGACCTGCGCGGGCAATTCCGCGATATGCTGATGGAGCTGGGGTTCTCGGTGATCGAGGCCACCTCGGTCGACGAAGCGCTGGATCTGACAGCCGATATTCAGGATATTGCCCTTGTCCTGTCTGATATCCGTCTCGAGGGGCAGGGGACCGGGCTGGACCTTCTGGCGCAACTCACGCCCGGCCGCCCGTGTATTCTGATGACGTCCCTGCCCATTTCCGACCCGTTGCACCGTCAGGCGCTGTCCGTCGCACCGGTCCTGAGGAAACCATTCACAAAGACGCAGCTCTCTGCCCTGATCCGAACCGAGGCCGCATGATGACACAACCGCTGGTCACAATTGTCGATGATGAACCCGAAATCCGGCAGGTTCTGACGGACGCGCTGGAAGAAGCGGGCTTTCGCACCCAGAGTTTCGCCCGCGCCCGCGAATTTGAAGCCTCACTAAAACGGGTGACCCCGGATGTTTGCCTTGTTGACCTGTCTCTGCCCGACACTGACGGGCTGGCCCTTGTGCATCGCCTCGCGTTGGAACAAGGGGCGGCGGTCATCATAATCTCGGGGCGGGCGCAGGTGCAGGACCGGGTAACAGGGCTAGAGCTTGGTGCGGATGACTACATTACCAAACCCTTCGATCCTGCTGAGGTCGTGGCCCGCATCCGCGCCCGCCTGCGGTCGTCGCGCGTTCAGTCGGTGCAGTCGGATGTGGCCGGATTCAACGGTTGGACTGCGCATTTCGATCGCTATGTGCTACAAGAGGCAGACGGTACCGAAACCCCGTTCAGCCATGCCGAGGGCGAGGTTTTGCGCCTGTTTCTGGAAAGCCCCAAACGCCTGATCAGTCGGGCTCAGATGCAAGAGACGCTTGGGGGGGCAGCCGGTGACAGTTTCGATCGGGCGATGGATGTACGCATATCGCGCTTGCGAACGAAACTGAGGGAAGACCCGAAAAACCCGCGCCTGATCAAAACGATCTATGGTGCCGGATATATTTTTTTGGGTGACGTGGAATGGCTATGACATATCCGACTGCCCTCGCGCAGGTTCCTGGGTAATCAAAGATTGGCCTGACCCCGCGGAAAAGAAGCGCTTCAACGGAGTTGTGTGGGGCGATGCCGAAACCGCTATTCCCGTAAGGCCCTCTCTTTGATCTTGACCACTGGCTGTGTCAGATATTCCAAGACCGTCTTTCGCCCCGAAAGAATATCGACCTCTGTTATCATGCCCGGAATGATTTCGACCGCGATCCCGTCGGCATCCAGAATGGAACTACTGGTTTCAATCTCGACAACAAAGACCTCTTCATCGTTGCGTTCTGATCGCGTGATCGTGTCTGCGCCGATGCGAGTTATCTGACCGTCCAGTGATCCATAGCGTGCAAAGTCATATGCGGTGATTTTGACCTTCACCGGCTGCCCGGCGTGTAAAAACGCGATGTCTTCCGGCCGCACATATGCTTCTACAAGCAAGCGGTCGTTCAGCGGCACGATTTCGATGAGCTCTTCGCCGCTATGCGCCAACCCGCCAATAGTGCTGCGATGCACCCGGTTCACAATACCCCTGACCGGAGAGCGCAGCTGCGCACGATCCGCCCGATCTCGTAGAGCGGGCAGAATTGGCCGCAACGCTGCAAGTTCCGTGGTTGCCAGCGCCAAATCCGTCAAGGCCGTTGCTCGAAACCGGCTGTGGGTGGCACGAATGCGGTCGTCGATTTCATCCAGCCCGGTCTTCAGGCGATTGGTCGCGGCAATTGCGCGCGTTTTTTGCCCTTCCCACTCCGCTTCGCTGCGGCGGAGGGTCAGAAGTGTTGTTGCAGGCTCCATCCGTTTTTCCACCAGAGGTTCCATCATCGCGCGTTCCTCGGCCAACAATCGCAGCGTTTCATCGGCGGTGATCCGGTCTACAAGCCCTTCTTCATATTCCTGATGCTTTTGGTGACGCTGCCTTTCGAGGATTGCGATTTCCGCCCTTAACTCGGACTGCCTGCCCTGAAACAAAGCGGTTTCCGATCGTACAACTTCGGGTGCGCCCGCGATCAGTGACGGGGTGAATGATAGAGCTGTCCCATCAATCTCAGCCTGCAACCGTTGGCTGCGCGCCATCAGCCCATAGGCGCGCTGTTGTTCCTGGCTCAGTTGGCTGTCGATCTGGGTCGTGTCGAATTCCATCAACAGAGCCCCCTCGTCCACCAACTCGCCCTCGCGAATGTGCAAGGCTTGAAGGACACCAGGTTCGGTGGCTTCGATGATCTGCACATTTGCCGAAGGAACTATGCGCCCGTCTACGCGCGTCACATCGTCCAGCTCGGTCAGATGCGCCCATATCCCCAAGACGATCAGGCACGCGGCGATCGCCACCAACAACAATGATCCGCGGATCGGTGAGCGCCCCTGTATGTCCCTTGCCAAGGCAGCAAGGTCAGGATGTCGCGACATTCAGGTGCCTCCCGGTTTTGCGCGCATGCCGTGCGAGCATGGATTTTGGGCCATCTGCCACAACACGCCCTTTTTCGATCACGATCACCCGATCCACCAGTTCCAACAGGCTGGTCCTGTGGGTGACAATAACCATTGTCGTGTCCTGCGTCGCTTGTTTCAGCCGGTGAATCACGTTGGCCTCGGTTCTGACATCCATTGCACTGGTGGGTTCATCCAGCAGCAACACCGGAGGCCGCCCAATCAGCGCCCGTGCCAAGGCTATCGCCTGCCGCTGACCGCCCGATAATCCCTCGCCACGTTCTGCCAGTTGGAGATCGTAACCGTTGGGCGTATCGGCCACAAAATCTTCGACCCCTGCCAGTTTGCCCGCGCGAATCAGATCTTCGTCCTGTGGTTTGATTGTACCGCTGCTGATGTTTTCCCGCACGGTTCCAGAAAATAGCCAGATGTCCTGCAAAACCGATCCAACGTTACGCCGCAGATCTCCGGGGTCGATCTGGCGAATGTCCGCACCATCCAACATCACAGACCCCGATCGCGGTTCGTAAAGTCCCAGCAACAAGCGCGCGACGGTGCTTTTCCCCGATCCGATCGGCCCGAGAATTGCAACTTTTTCGCCGGGTTCGATCGTGAATGAAACACCTGCCAGTGTGTCCTCGGTCTTATCCTGATAGGCAAACTGGACATCTTTGAACGTGATACGGCCTTCACAATGACTTCGGCTGATCCAGTTGCGCCCGTGCGGCCGCTCGCTTTCGGCCAGCATCAATGCGTTAAGGTTGCGAAAGGCGCTGCGGGCTTGGTTAACACGGGTCAAGGTCTGCGCGAGCTGTCCCAATGGTGCCAACGCGCGCCCGGTCAGCATGACCGAAGCCACCAGCGCCCCCATGCTGGCCTGACCATCGGTGATCAGAAAGACGCCGTAGAATACGATCAGAACCTGTGCCGCTTGCTGTGTGAAACCAGTGAGATTCAGGGCGAACTGAGTCACTGTGCGACTACGTGCCCCGTGTGTGGATTGTCTTTCGATCGCACTTTCCCACCGTGCGCGCATCAGGCGAGCCGCTGCTGTGGTTTTTATCGTTTCAAGCCCCGATACAGTTTCAACCAAAACCGATTGTTTGGATTGGCCGTCGGAAAAACTTTGTTCTGCCAGGCGAGAAAGGACCGGTTGCACAACCACCCCGGCCAGCAAAACTACGGGCACTGCCAGCGCCGGGATCAGGGCAAGTGGCCCCCCGACCAGGTGTATGACCAGGATAAACAAAACGATAAAAGGTAGGTCGACCAAGGCAACCAGCGTGGCCGAAGTGAAAAACTCTCGCAGGGTTTCAAATTCGCGGATGGTGCTTGCCATTGCGCCGGTGGATCCCGTCCGCGATTTCATCCGGATGTTGAGCAACTGATCAAAGATGCTGCGCCCCATTAGCATATCGGCTTTTTGACCGGACCGATCAATGAATCCCGCCCGTAATAATTTCAGTGCAAAATCAAAGGCAAGGGCGATGCCGACCCCGGTGGTCAACGCAATAAGCGATTCCGTCGCCTCATTGGGCAGTACCCGATCATAGACGACCATAATGAAAATCGACGTGGACAAACCCAGCATGTTGGCCAGTGCGGCGGCCAGTATCACCTGTGTATAGGACCACTTGTTTGCCGCCATTGCGGACCAGAACCAGTGACCTGCCGCGGAATTGCCGTCAGAATTCGTACCGTTGTGATCGCGCCGAAACAGGATCGCATAGCCTGTGTAAATCCGGGTGAGCGCGTCTTCGGTGATCTCGCCGATCCCCTCTCCGAGATCGGGGTCGAAAATCAGAAGATGCCCGTCGCCAGAACGCCCGTGATAGACGACGGCCTTGCCTTCTTCCAGAAGCAACAGCGCAGGTGACAAGTGGGCATCAAAGTTGGACAGTTTTCGTTTGCCGTATCCGGCCTGCAACCCAGCTTTCCGCGCGACTCCGATCGCATCGCGAATGGTCAATTCACCTGCTGTACCGGATTGTGCCGCGTGCAATGCTGCCAAGGTCAGTGGCCGGTCCAACTGAGCAGCGATGTGAAGCAGGCATGATTCCAGCGGCGAAAGGGCGGGTGTGTTGGAAACCATCTTCAACTGAGTCATAGATCGCCACCCCATCCGGGAATTGAAACGTCGAGCATATCCAAGATGTCACCGGTCAGACTTAGCGCTGCATAATTGGTCAGGAAGAAATTTTGCTCTGCCAGGATCAGCCTTTCCTGTGCGTTTACATAGTCCCTCTGTGCATCAAGGATTTCTATTAGGCTGCGCCGTCCGACAGTGAATTGCTCGCGGGCGGCGGCAATACTGTCAGCGTTGGCTTTTGCCGCGACACGTGCCGCCTGAAGCCGAACTGCACCGGCCTGCTGGTCGGCCCGAATAAACTCCAGCTCGCGGCGAATGTCCCGAATGATGGATTCTCTGGCGAGTTCGGCCTCTGTTACCCGTGCTTCGGCAGCAGTAATTGAGGCGCGTCGTTGGCCGGTGCTGTCCAATTCGTAGTTGAAGGACAGATCAACTCCGAAATTGGCGTCATTGCTATCATCCCGATCTGCAAATGCAGCAAGTTGTACTGCAGGTTGGCGCCGCGCCAGAGTTGCTGCCTGTTCCGCCCTGGCCGACAGCAAAGCCGCATCTGCCCGCCTGACCTGAGGGCTGTCCATAATGATCTGGGAATCCGTTCGGACCAGATCGGGTGCTGCAACAGGCGGTGGCAATTCGCCGGGTAAGGAGCCAAAAACATCGTGAAATTGCGCCTCGGCGCGATCCAGTCGCGTCCGCGCATCTGCGAGGCGTGTGCGGGCATCCGCCATGCGGGACCGAGCCGCAAGTACATCAGCAAGCGACCCAACCCCCTGAGCAGATCGTTCGGTGATCTGCCCCACCAAATCCTCATGAGCAGACAGGTTTGCTTTGGAAATGTTCAGGATTTTCCGCCGGTCCAGGACCACAACATACGCTTCGATTGCGGCAAGCGCTGTCGCCGACGCCGTCTGCAACTGGTCGCCGCGACTTTCCAAAACCCGCGCTTGCGCCGCTGTCAGATCACCCGAGGCCGCCCCTCCATCATATACCAGCTGAGACACGCGCAGATAAGGCGTAACATCTGCGATGTCGGAATCTATGCGCTCTGATCTGGCGTTTACTCCGATGGAGACCTGAGGGAGAAATGCCCCCATAGCAGCGTCTTGGTTGGCTGATGCAATCTCAACCCGCGTTCCGCTTTGCGCCAGTTCAGGGCTTGTTTCAATTGCCGCCCGCACACGCTTGCCAAATACGCTTTGCGCCAGTTGGTGTGCGGGTCTGCTCGCACCGGCACCGATTGAGCCTGAGGAAAGCGAGGCCTGCGCCCCGGTCAAGTCCGGAGGCGACGTGCAGGCGGAAAATAAAAAAGTATGTAGCAGCAACAGTACAATCAGTAGTACCCGGTCAAGCTTTGGCATAGGTGTTTCACACCCTCTCAGTTCCAAGGATAACGTCGCTTTGCGCGTTCGCTATGGCTGTGAGAAAGCCGGAAATGTCTGAATATTCCGTGTATTTCTCCTGTCCGCTCCCTTGATGCTGAGCCCGATACAACCAAGCGCAATGTGACAGCGAAACTTGATGTGAATGGATCATCAAGAAAGCGCCTGCCTCTAGCAATTCGAGTTTTTGATTTTGGGACAATTGAATTAGCCGCTCGGCAGAAATCCTCAGACTGCCGGGTGGCAGAGCAATTCCGTCATACTTTTCGACGGGTTCGAACAACCCTAACGAATGGATTTTCTGGCAGATCGACGCAGTGGCCGAGTCGGCTGCGGTACAAGTTTTCAGGAAGGTCTGAACCTTGCGCAGCGCAGGTGAAAGCGCGCCGCTTTCATCGAAAAACGCTTCGTTGCGTGGGTCATCTGTTACGAAACCCGTCGATTCATCTACGGCCAGTCTGAGCTGGGGCTTTCCGAAAGTTTCATTCTGATTGAGTCTTTGTGCGGAAAACGGATGGCAGCGCAAGGCGGACGGCACATAGGCCGCCATCCACTGCCCGTCCCAGGAAACAAACGGGTTGGAAGCCGCCGGTGACAACGAAAATATGGCTCTGGGTTCAATCCGGTCTTTGACCTGCTTAAACAGGATCGGGAAAGCAGCGGCGATCTGTGTGACCTCTTCCAGGACAATCGCGCAGTCGGTGTCGGCAGCCGCAAACTGGTAAGAGGTGAACCGCCTCCAATACCGCTGCCCGTGGCGCGCGAAGGAAACCGGAACCAAGGCGTCCTGAGCCATTTTCCTCTCCTAAGTAAAATGGGCTGCCAGAAGTGCTCCGGCAGCCCCTTTGTCGGTCAGGCTGTCGCGCCAGTCGGATCGGTATGCAGAATATTGTCCGCGCTCAGATCGCTGAGATCGTCCAATCCCGAGAATTGCGCCACAGTCTCAACCGACGCTGTGTTGGGTGCAGCAAAGTCCACTTTCACCAGCACACTGTCTGTCCCGTCGGTTGCCATGACATAGATTTCATCCCCGGCCTGAGCGCCGCTCAGGTTTTCAACCGCGGTTTCGATTGAGTTGACGGAGAGATCGCTCAGTTCAGTGGTGAGGCCGACTACGCCTGTATTGGTGCCAATCGTATCGCCAACTGCCAGAGTCTCGACGCCTGTTCCATCGCCCCGCAGCGATCCGACATTCAACCCGTCGAACCTCAGCGCATCGGTTATGTCTGAGGCTGGCCCAATGGTGAAACCAGTTATCGTGTCCATGCCATTCGTCGTTGGATCGGCTTCAAAAATAACCACGTCACGTCCGGCTTCGCTGACGTCGATTGTGTCATCCCCTTCGTGACCTTGAACGAAGGTGTCGCCACCAGTCGCAAGCAGCATGTCAGCTCCGGACGTCCCAATCTGGTAGAGGGTCGGGCCACCATCCGGGGTTGTGATCGTCAGTTCAATCGGTTGGCCTGCGTCCTGAACAGTCATGGTGAATGTCACCAAAGGCTGCGACAAGTCCGTGAAAGTGGTCGCGGCTCCGGCGAAACTGATGGCTGAGCTGCTGACAGGGTTGGACAGGAACAGATCGAATGCGCCGTTTTCCACGTCCGACCCAGTGTCGAATGTCACGACCGATGGGTCGAAACCCAACTCGGCTGTCATCGCGAGCCCGCTGGAGATATCCCGGTCAGAGTCTGCGTAGATTTCGAAGGTCACCGTCGGACCACTGACGCCCGCTTGGGTTATGACATAGGCCGCCGGTTCATAAGCTTCGTTTTCGTCGGTCGCAGTCAAGGGGTCCGGTCCACCCGATACTGTTGCATCGGCGGCGAAATCCAGGTCATCGCCAGCATCGATCCCTGAAAACGCGGTGTTTGCGACGGTCAAAGACCATGAACCATCGGCAGCAACGTTCGCTGTTCCAACAGGGTTGCCGTTAAGCGTAACATCCACTGCCTGTCCTGCGCTCAAACCGACTGAGTTGCCCGACACGGTGACACCGGATGCCTGCGCGTCTGACAGAGAAATCGCGCCATTGGCTCCGATAGAGTCCATGGACAGAAGCGGTCGGAAATCTGTTGTGATAGAGGTTGTCGCCGGGTTGGACGTATTGCCCGCAAGATCGGTCACGCCAGCCGATATCTGATAGTTGGTGCTGTCTGACAGGGCCGCGAGATCCGCGGTCGGAACTGTTGCCGACCAACTCCCGCTCGATGCGACGCCGGTATAGGTCTGACCGTTCAGCGTCACCGTCACCGTTTGCCCATCTTCGGCATCGGTCGTGCCGTCTATGGTAAGATCCGTTCCCTGTTCAATCACATCCAGCTCTGATCCAACCGACAGAGGGTTGATGGACACCATTGGTGCATCGAAATCAGTGTTGAAACTTGCGGTCGCGTCGGAGCTGTTGCCTGCCGCATCCGCAACTGATGCTTCGACACTGTAGCTGATGCCGCTCTGCAAGGCTGTCAGGTCCGAAGATGGAGCGGTGTAGGTCCAATTGCCACTGTTGACGGTGGCGGTGCCGCTGACATCGATTGCGCCGTCGGGCCGGGCGATCTCGACCGTAATCAGTGTTCCATCCGGCGCATCCGACGTGCCGTTTACCGTCAGGTCCGTGCCTTGTTCAGCGGCATTCATGACAGCGCCGTCGGATAGGGTCGAAATGCTGACGGATGGCGCGGTGAAGTCGGTGTCAAAGCTGTTGCTGGCCTGGACTGCCGGGTTCCCTGCCGCATCCGTAACATCGGCCGTAACAGTGATCGTTGACGCATCGGACAAGGCCGCGAGGTCAGCCGCGGGTACCGTGACAGACCACGCTCCACCGGAAACAGCGCCGGTATAGGTCGCTCCGTTGACCGACACGCTCACAATTTGGCCATCTTCTGCCGTAGAAGCGCCTGAGATGGTCAGGTCAGTGTTTTGCTCCGCCGCATTCATAACGGCACCGTCCGAGAAAGTGTCGATGCTCAGCGTTGGTGCGGTAACATCCTTATCCAACGAAACGCTGGCCTGAGGTGCTGCCAACCCGTCGGTATCCGAGACATCTGCGGTGATGGTAAAACTCCCACCGTCTGCCAAGGCGGCAAGGTCACTGGCAGGGACAGTGACACTCCAACTGTCACCAGACACCGAGCCGAAATAGGTCTGACCATCCAGCGTGACCGTGATTTGTTGACCGTCCTGAACGTTTGCCGTCGATCCGGCAATCGTAAGGTCTGTACCCGTTTCAACGTCGTTCAGCACTGCGCCAACTGAAAGAGGGGACACTGCGATCGACGGCCCGGTCAGGTCAACCGGGACAGAGGCCGATGCCGGGACCGATATGTTTCCGGCTGGGTCGCTGACGGTCACGTTGATCTGGGCCGGGACGCCAGTGGTCAACCCGCCCAGATCAGCGCTGGGGATCGTGACGCTCCAACTGCCGCCCGATGCTGTGGTCGAATAAGCCTGCCCGCTGAAAGAGACCGAAACCGGCTGCCCATCAGTGGCTGTGGTTGACCCTGTCAGTGTCAGGTCCGAGACCACGTCGATCAATTCAATCGAACCACCCGCCACTGGGTCCAGTGTGACAGAAGGTGCTGTGAAATCTGTGTCAAAGCTGGCATCCGCCTGCACCCCGGCATTGCCTGCACGATCCGTAACATCGGCGGAGACATTGATTGTTGCACCGTCTGGCAGCGCATTCAGGTCGGCTGCGGGAACGGTCACGCTCCATTGTCCGCCGGATACTGCGCCCGTATAGGTCTGACCGTTGATCGAGACCGTCACGACCCGCCCGTCCTCGGCATTTGTTGCGCCTGTCACGATCAGATCAGTCGACTGTTCCGAGGCGTTCATCACTGCGCCATCCGAGAACCCGGAGATGCTCAGAGTCGGTGGGATGGTGTCCACGTTGAAGGTGACGGTTTCAGCTGAAAGTTCCTCGCCATTTTCGTCCATTGAGCGGACTGACACCGTCTGTACACCCTGTGGAAGGCCGGCGATCTGGTCCGGGGTCAAGGAAATGCTCCAACTGCCATCCGCGTCCGGCGTTGTGGTAACTGTCAGAGACCCAATGGAGACCTCAACGGATTCCGCACCTTCGGGGGCTGTCATGCTTAACCGGGCGCTGCTCAGGAAATTGGACTGGGCGTCGGCCAGATTGAGGAAGGGATAGGTTGGTGCCGGGGCAGGGGCATCGTCGCCACCGCCGCCTCCTCCGCCAGCTGCTGCGGCGGCACCAGCCAGTCCCAGCCCGCCCAAAAGCGCGCCGGTCCCGCTGATGCCGCCTGCACCTGCGGCTGCTCCGGCCTCAACCAGGCTGAACTGTGAGATCTCTGACACCACCTCTTCGGCGATCATGATTGCGCCGCTGTCCAACACCTGAACGTTGTCCGCCGCGACAATGACCTTGCGCCCGTCGGCAAGTTTCAGCATCACATCGCCGCTATCCAGCAGCTTGACCGACCGAACCCCTGGGATGGTCTCGGCAAACTGAAAGGCATAAAGCTCTTCTATCGTGGCCTGTGCCAGCGCGGGCAAGGCCAAAAGGGTCGAGCCCAGCCCGCCAGCGATACCCCGCCCGGCCCAGCGGCGCATCTTGCCGTCGATCCATTGGCGGATGTTTTGTTTGCGCTCGGCATCCGATTGGTCATCAGCCGGAAGGATCGTGAAATCGGGTTTTTTGGTCATCTTGCCCTCATATGTGGTTTCCGCGTCCGCCCGAGGGGGCCAGGTTTTGGTCATCTGTCTTTCCCGTCGGTGACTCATGCGGTCGGACCAGAAAAAGTTTAGTTAAACTGAAGCCGAACTCCGTGTTTTCACCACAATCCCGCTTTGGTTTTGGACCGGGCATCAGATCAACCTGTCATCGGGGCCAGATTTGGCGTGGGGTGATTTGGTATGATGCTTCAGTTCGAAGGTGTGGTTGCAACGGGGAGCGCAGCGCTCGATTCAGGTATCGGCGATACGGCTTTAAAAACGTTTAACGGGGTCACATATCTGTACAGCGTGACAGGTGCCGGCGGTGGCATCACGGTTTGGAGGCTGTCCGAAGGTCAGCTGCCGCAGCAACAGGATACGGAATATTTTAGCGGCACGATCACCTATCAGGTCGGCCGCAGCGGCACGCCGATTTCGCTGGCCGGGGAAGAACAGCTTGTTCTGGATGTGTTTTCCGCCAACGGTCTGGTTGGCTATCAACTGAACCCGAACGGCACAATCGGCACCTTGCAAGAGACCGGAGCCATACCCGGCGGCGGGGATGTGTCTGCCCTGGTGCAGACAGGTTCCGTACTGACCGTCGCCCATGACAGAACCGATCAGATTGCGACCTATACTATCGGCCCCGGCGGAGGGCTGACGGCCGTTTCCACGGTTTCAGGGCAGGCCGATTCGATGCAGGCGTTGCAAATCGGTACGGACCACTATGTGATTGCGGCAGATGCGGCGAGTAACACGGTCAGCACCTACAATGTCGATGGCACAACGGGCGCGTTGACTGAGACAGACAACAGCGATGCGCTGTCCACTTTGGGAATTGGTACGCCGACCGCGGTCGAAGTGGTGCAGGCCTATGGGCAATCCTGGGTCGTTGTTGCCGGCGCGGGCAGCAGTTCGCTGAGTGTTATGGAGCTGGCGGCCGATGGCAGCCTGACGCCGACCGATCACGTTCTGGATTCGCTGCACACCCGGTTTGGCAACGTGCAGGACTTGTCCGTTGTCGAAGTGGACGGCCACGTTTTTGTCGTGGCCGGAGGTGGAGATGACGGGGTCACACTATTCACACTCACCCCCGGTGGGCAGCTTGTGCATCAGGACAGCTTTGAGGACACACTGGCCAGCGGATTGCAAAACGTCCAGACCCTTAGCGTTGCCGAAGTCGGGGACGAGTTGCAGATCCTCGTTGCCTCGCAACAGGATGCGGGTCTGACACAACTGTCGGTTTCGACCGCAGATCTGGGGATCGTGCGTGGCGGTTTCGGGACAGTCACCGGGACGGCGCAGAATGACATGCTCAGCGGCAGTATTCTTGAAACGACGCTGATCGGTGGGGCCGGGGATGACATCCTGATCGCAGGCGTAGGCGCGACCACGATGATCGGCGGGGCAGGTGCGGACATCTTTGTCATGCAATATGGCAGCGACCCGACGACGATTGACGGCTTTGAAGCCGGTGTCGATCGGTTGGATATGTTCGATTATCCCTTGCTGCGTTCGCCGGATCAGTTGACTTTCACCCCTACGGCGCAGGGGGCGCGGATCGAGTTTCTTGGTGAAACGATCCACATCACCTCATCCACCGGCGGCCCTTTGACCCGCGATCAGGTGTTCGGGCCAGGTTTTGAAGGCCCTGACCATATACCCGTCGATTTCGGAGATTTCGGCGGGCTCGACCCCGGCAGCTCCGACGGGGTTCTGGGGGACATTACTGTCGATTCAGAGGCGGCGAACCCCGGGCTGACTGACGCTGAAATCCTGTTCACACCCGAGGGCGGCGGCACCGTTTCTGTACGAGCGGATGATGAAGGGCAGTTCGACCTTGAACTGCCACCCGGCACATATGCAGGTGCTTTGGAGATCATCAAAACCTACTCAACGGCCAGCGGCGATATCACTGCGCTTGACGCGTTGCAGGTTCTGAGGATTTCGGTCGGGCTGGACCCGACCTGGGGGCCTGCGACGCCGGAAAATCTGATAGCGGCGGACATCAATCAGGACGGCGTGGTGAACGCTTTGGACGCATTGGCGATCCTACAGGTCGCTGTTGGTCTGCCCACAGAGCATGAGGCGGAATGGGTATTTCTGGACGATGACGCCGACCTGTCGGGGATCACCAGTACCAATGTCACCTATGAGACAGGCGTGGAGGTCATCGTGGTCGACAATGTGCTGACCACTGACATGACCTCAATCCTATTGGGCAATCT
The DNA here is from genome assembly GCF_965221235.1 of Ruegeria sp. Lineage (GTDB taxonomy): Bacteria > Pseudomonadota > Alphaproteobacteria > Rhodobacterales > Rhodobacteraceae > Ruegeria. The sequence goes on along the minus strand of NZ_CBDCRS010000003.1, from coordinate 496,705 downwards.
GGAACCCATTTAAGTTGGCAACCGGGCTATTCGCGGAACGCCCGGTTGAAGTAATCCGCCATGGGTTTGATCATGTAGGACAAAGGCGTTCTTTCGTCGGTTTTGATCATGGTTTCCACTGGCATACCGGGCAACAGAGGCTGCCCGTTCAGGCGATCCACCTGACCCTCTTCGGGGATGACCTCGGCGCGGTAAAAGGTCATGCCTGTGGCCTCATCGGTGAAAGTATCGGCCGAAACCGTGATGACCTTGCCGTCGATCTCGGGTGTTTCACGCTGGTTAAAGGCGGGAAAGCGCAGGGCCACGGGTTGACCGATATGCAGCTGGTCAACGTGGATTGCTTCGACGCGCGCCGCTACCAGCAATGGCGTGTCCTGCGGCACCACATACATCATGGGTTCCGCGGGCTGAATCACCGATTGCAGCGCGAAAACCTGGCTTCCGTAAACCCGTCCACCCACAGGAGCGCGAATATCGAGTCGTGACAGGCGCACATCCAAAGACAGACGGCGTTCGGCCAGTTCCGAAATCTGGGCCTGTACGTCCCGCAGCGCGGTGATGGCCTCTTCGCGTCGTGTGGCTTCGAGTTCAACAATCTCGATCTCGGTGGCGGCAATCTGCCCTGCCAAACGTGCGACCGAGGCTTCAAGTCGCCCGATCTCACCCAACAGGCTGGCTTCTTCCCGTTGCAGGGCCGAAACCCGACTGGCCGGGGTCAGGCCGCGGTCAAACAGGCTCTGCTGGTCTTTCAATTCATCCTGTATCAGATCGACCTGCCGTCGCAGCGAAACAAGCTGTGCCTCGGTGCCCTCAATCTCGCTTTCGATCTGAACCCGTTGCTTGCCCAGTTGCTGAATCTGCTGGGTCAGCGTTTCCAGACGGGCTTCGAACAGGTTTTGCTGCCCAGCAATCAAGTCGGGCTGAATGCCTTCTTGTTTCTGAAGGTTGGCCAATATGCTGGCCAGTGCCTGGGCGTCCTGACCGTCACGCTCAGCTTCCAGACGGGCGCGGCGGGTCAGCAGTTCGAACAGTTGGGCTTCGACGATCGTTTTTTCGGAGGACAGGAACGTGTCATCCAGACGAACCATGAGATCACCTGCGGCAACCTCATCCCCGTCGCGCACGAAAATCTCACCGACAACGCCGCCATCGGGATGTTCCACCACCTGCCGGTTGCTTTGCACTTCGATATTGCCTTGCGAGATGATCGCCCCTGCCAGACGGGTTTGAACTGACCAGATTCCCAGCCCGCCGACTAGTACGGCCAAAGCAACAAACCCCACAATCGCCGGAGCCGTGATGTTCCAAACCGGACGGGTGTCCATTTTCTTATTGTCCTGCATCAGCTTCCTACCTGGCTGAGGCCGCGTTTGATGGCGCTGGCATTCTGAACCATTGCGCCCAGCACCTGATCGCGGCTGCCGGATTTCACGATCTGGCCCTTTTCCATCACCGCCAGCTCATCACATTCCGAGATCGCCTGCGGGCGGTGCGTCATGATGATTGCGGATTTACCCGCGGATTTCGCATCCCGTACCGCGGCGTTCAATGCCTCGGTCCCTTCGGCGTCCAGGGCCGAGTTCGGTTCGTCCAGAACCAGCAGCACCGGGTTGCCATACAGCGCACGAGCCAAAGCGATACGTTGCTTCTGCCCGCCGGAGAGCTGGCTGTCATTGCCCTCCAGAAAGGTGTCATAGCCCTTGTCCAGTTTCAGGATCAGATCATGTGCCTTGGCTTTTCTGGCGGCCTCAACCACCGCTTCGGGGTCCGGGCTTTCGGACATGCGGGCAATGTTCTCGGCTACGGTTCCGTTGAACAGAGTCACCTCCTGCGGCAGATACCCGATGTGTTGGCCCAGATCATTGGGGTCATATTGGTCCAATGTGGCTCCGCCCAAACGTATCTCACCAGCAGCAGGCTGCCAAAGGCACAGCAAGGCCTTGGCCAGCGTAGATTTGCCCGATCCGCTTTTGCCGATCACACCCAGCGCCTTGCCCGGCTCGACCCGCATCGTGACGTTGCGCAGGGTCGGAGTCTTTCCGCCGGGCGGGATGACTGTCAGGCCCTTGGTCGCCAATTTTGCCTCGGGCACGGGCAGTTTAGTGCGAGACGTTTCAGGTGGAGTGGAATCCAGAAACTGGTTCAACGATGTCCATGCGGTGCGGGCGCGCTCGATCATGCCCCACTGGCCGATCGCCTGCTCGACCGGAGCAAGCGCCCGGCCCAACAGAATCGACCCCGCAATCATTGCACCGGGCGTCAATTCATTGCGCAGCACCAGCCACGCACCAAGCGCCAGCATTGTGGATTGTAGCAATAGCCGCAGCGATTTCGTCAGCGAGGTAAAGCTGCCGGTCCAGTCACTGGCTGCAATGGTCTGACGTAGCGCGTTGGTCCTTTGTTTTTGCCACCGTCTGGTGATGTCTTCCTGCATCCCTTGTGAACGGACAACCTCGGCCGCCTGTCTGGCATGTTCCGAGAACGCATTTGCCTGGGCCGAGGCCCGCTGCGCGTCGGCCACCTTTTGATGGGTCAGGCCCTGGTTGAGCAACGCAATGACAATCAGCAGCACGCCACCCGCCACAGCCAGCCAACCCAGCAGAGGGTGGAACAGAAAGATCGCGGCCACAAACACCGGTGTCCAAGGGATATCCATCACCGCCAGCAAAATGGGCGAGGAGCACAACCTCTGAATGGACTCCAGATCCCGCAATGCCGTTGCCGGAGCGGATCGAGCCTTTGGATGCAATGAGTGTCGCAAGGTTGCGTCGAACACCCGTTCATCCAGCTGCGACTGGAACCGCGCGCCGAAGCGCGCGACGATTCGGCCTCGGGCGTAATCCAGCATAGCCATCAGGCCATAGAGCAGCACCACAAGCAAAAACAGGGCGGTTAGCGTTTCAACCGCGCGGGACCCCAGTACCCGGTCGTAGACCTGCAACATGAACAGTGGTCCCGTCAGCATCAAAAGGTTGACGAAGATACTGAACAGGAAGGCCAAAGCCAGAAAGGTCATGCCCTGATTGCGCACATTTCGCAGCTCATATCGGGGCATCATGCGATTTTGGGTATTCACGAACGGAGCCTCTGGTTTCTGTTATCAGCGCTGCTTTGGCAACTTGGTGTGAGAGTACCTTAGAGCGTTACCGCAGGGCTGAAAATGACGGAGTCGGTGGATCGGCGAAAACCTTATGGGTGTCAACGCGAGGCCGGCAGAACCTAAGGGCGTGCGCAGTTTCATGCCGGGGGGCCGGCATTGCTCCGCGAAAACGAGCCGTTGATGCGTTGCCGCGCCGACACGCAATACGGATGCACGGCATAGGTGTATCGGTCGCAAAAAATGTGCTAACACAAGGGTGTAGATTTGGGTGTGAGATTGGTGTTCGGTAAAAATTGTTGGATGATAAGCCGCGATTTCTGTGTGTAGGTCTTGATGGGACCCTGTTGCGGAGCGACATTCTGTTCGAGACATTTTGGGCCGACTTGCCCGCACATTGGATGTCTCCGGTCGGAATGGTGGCAGCGTTTCGCAGCGGACGGGCCTCCCTCAAACGTTATTTGTCTGATCAGGCTGCGTTGGATGTGGCTGCGTTGCCTTACGATCCCGAGGTGATCTGCTATGTCGAAGACCGGCGAGCAAAAGGGGGTAGAACGGTTCTGATCACCGCCAGCGACGACAAAATCGCTCAGGACGTTGCCGCGCATCTTGGCATTTTTTACGAGGTCTATGGATCAAACGGTTCCCTGAACCTCAAAGGTGAACACAAGCAGGCGTTTCTGACTGAGAAGTTTGGCGATACCGGGTACAATTATGTAGGCGATTCAGTTGCTGACGTGGCCGTTTGGAAGAATTCGGCCAATGCGGTGACGGTCAATTCCGATGACTTAGTGCGCGAAGCAGTGGAACAGGCGAACAGCTGGGTTGAACATCTTGTCACGCGGCCATCTACGCTTGGGCCATATATCACGGCGCTAAGGCCGCATCAGCGGCTGAAGAACGCCTTGATCTTCGTACCCATGATGGTGGGCCATGCATGTGACACCGGAACGCGTTATGTTTCGCTGGTGGCATTTGTGTGCTTCTGCACCGTTGTCTCCAGTGTCTATGTAACAAACGACCTGCTTGATTTGGCGGCAGACCGGGCGCAACCCAAAAAATGCGCCCTCCCATTCGCATCGGGCGAGGCGTCGATCATCCACGGCACATTCATAAGCTTTGGCGTGGCAACGGGCACTACGTTGTCCGTCTGGCTGCTGATGTTTTCGATGTTCTTTTTCTTGTCCCTCGCGGCGGTTAAGCGGCAAGCCGAACTAATCGACAACGAAAAGCGTGGCCAGCCCGAGGTCAACGGCCGGGGGTACACGGTGGGGGATCTGGAAATTATCTCGATGATTGCTGTCAGTGCCGGATTTGTCTCGGTGCTGGTTCTGGGCCTTTACCTGAACTCACCCGAAGTCACTGAACTTTACAGCCGTCCCGAGCTGTTGTGGGGGGCCTGTCTGGTACTTTTGTTCTGGATCACCCGGATTCTCATGGTCGCACATCGCGGAGCCATGCACGACGACCCGGTCATCTATGCAGCCAAAGACAAGGTAAGCCTGATGTGTCTTGCCGCCATCCTTTTGTTCGCGCTGCTGGGGGTATAGCTGTGACCCGGTCCGCTCTTGTTCTGCGGTACACGGCCTTTGCCATCGTTGCGACCGTCGTGAACCTAGCAGCGCAGCGATTGGTATTGTTGCAGCAAGAGAACAACTTGCAGTTTGGGATTGCGCTGGCGGTTGGCACGTTGGCAGGTCTGGTGGTGAAATATATCCTGGATAAACACTGGATATTTTACGACTCCGATACGGGCCTGAAGCAGCATGGCAAAAAGTTCTCGCTCTATACCACCATGGGAATCTTCACGACCTGCATATTCTGGGGTTTTGAGACCGCGTTCTGGGTCCTTTGGAAAACGGACATCATGCGAGAGCTGGGGGCAGTGATCGGGTTGAGCATCGGGTATGTCGTCAAATACAATCTGGACAAACGATATGTGTTCTCCCGGCGCGCGCCCGAGGTGCGGCGATGAAAGTATCGGGATGGGGGCGGTATCCGGTCGTAGAGACCAACATATTCGCACCACGCACCGAGGATGCGCTGCGTGAGTTGATTGCGGAACACCCCAGCCTGATCGCCCGGGGCAATGGGCGAGCCTACGGGGATAGTGCGGTCAGCAGTTTAACCACCGTCCAGACACGCCACCTGAACAAGATGATCAGCTTTGACCAAACCACCGGTCAATTGGTCGCCGAAGCCGGAGTTCTGCTGGGCGACGTCATCGACGCCTTTCTTCCGCGCGGCTGGTTTCCCATCGTCACGCCGGGAACGAAATTCGTCACGCTCGGGGGTGCGATTGCGGCGGATGTTCATGGCAAGAACCACCATGTTGACGGCAGTTTTCGCTGCTGCGTCGACTGGATCGACATCATGGGCGCTGATGGTCGAGTGCAGAGGTGCTCGCCCATTGAAAATGTTGAGCTTTTTGAATGCTCGCTGGGTGGTATGGGCCTGACCGGCTTTATCCTGCGCGCTGCGATCCGGCTGCGCCCGGTGGACAGTGGCTGGATTCGCCAGTCCGCCCAGGTGGCCCCGAACCTTGAAGCCGCGATAGAGGTTTTCGATCACACGCAGCAGGCCACCTATTCCGTTGCTTGGATTGACTGCCTGGGAGCTGGTGACAAATTGGGGCGGTCTATTGTCATGTCCGGTACGCACGCGACGGTATCAGACTTGGCGCCCCGGCATCTTTCAAATCGCTATCCGATGGCAAAGAAAGGCAGGCTGAGCGTTCCTTTCAATTGCCCTACTGCTGCGCTGAACAAGTACAGCGTCCGCGCCTTCAACGCGCTGTATTATTGGGCGGGGCAACGCAAGGCTGGGGGCACAAGCCTTGTGGACTATGACCGGTTTTTCTATCCGCTGGATTCGATTCTGGGCTGGAACAAAATCTATGGCCGCAAGGGTTTCGTGCAGTTTCAATGCGTTTTGCCGCTGAACAGTTCCCGGGACGGGCTGACCGCGCTTTTGACCGAGATATCGAAGCACGGGCTGGGGTCCTTTCTGGCCGTACTCAAGCGGCTTGGACCACAGAACAGCCGTTTCTCATTCCCGCAAGAAGGGTACACTTTGGCGCTTGATTTCCCGGTGAATGAGAAAACGCTGAAACTTCAGGACACCTTATATGACATCGCCGCCGGATTTGGAGGTCGGTTCTATCTGGCCAAAGACAGCTGCATGTCAGCGGAAGTGTTGCGCCGATCCGACGGGCGAGTGGACAGTTTTGTGACATCAAGGCGAGAACAGGGGTGGTCCGAGCGCTTTCACTCGGCACAATCGGAAAGACTTTGTCTATGATCAGGAATTCAGCACTAATTCTGGGTGCGCGCTCGGACATCGGAGTTGCGACCGCGCATGGATTAGCCGCCGCCGGCTACCCGGTTGTACTGGCCGCGCGGAATGTCGCCGGGCTTGAGGCCGAAAAGCAGGACATCCAGTTGCGCTATGGCGTCGAGGTCACTTTGGCTGAGTTCGATGTGCTGAATACCGACAGTTTCGGGCCCTTCATCGCATCTCTGCCCGACCTCCCCGAAATTGCGGTCTGCGCTGTTGGTCTGATGGGAGATCAGGATGAGAATGAGGTGGATACAGCCGCCGCGCAGGCCGTGTTCCGCAGCAACTTTGAAGGACCAGCGCAAATCTTCGCTTTGCTCGGGAGCGCGTTTGCCGAACGTGGTGCGGGGACATTGGTTGGCATCAGTTCGGTTGCTGGTGTACGCGGGCGCGCCTCAAACTATGTCTATGGCTCGGCGAAGGCAGGTTTCACGGCCTTTCTTTCAGGCCTGCGCAACCGGCTGTACGACGACGGTGTTCATGTCGTCACCGTTCTGCCCGGGTTCGTGAATACACAAATGACTGCCGGTATGGATTTGCCTGCGCGACTGACCGCCGAGCCAGAAGAAGTCGGAGAGGCCATCGTCAAAGCTGTGCAGAAAAGAAAAAACGTCATCTATGTAAAGCCGATTTGGCAGCTCATTATGTCGGTGATCAGAAATATTCCCGAGGGTATTTTCAAAAAAACCCAAATTTGACCAGCCCATTAGGACGGAATGGACGACGCCAGATGCGCAAAGGCATGAACACAGCAATTGGATCGACCTTGAGCGGTTTGGCGCAGCGTCTGATCAATCTGCCTGCGACGGTCATCTATTTCGGTTACTTTGGCCTGCTGTCCTTGATGACGTCCCGGGCGATCATTCAATCCATGGCGGAGATCCCAAGTTACCACATGACTGATTGGGGAATAAACTATGCCGGTGGCTTTGTCCGGCGTGGGTTTATTGGTGAAATTCTGCTTTATCTGTCCAGAACCTTTGGGTGGGATTTCGCGACCATGGTCACCAGCCTGGCAGTGGTGACTTCAATGGCCTTTCTATATTTTGCCGCCAGATTGTTTTATCCGCTGCGCGGAAATCACTGGGCGTGGTTTTTGATCTATGCACCTTTCGGCTTTGTCGCCCCCGTCCTCAACGACAACATTGCCGGTCATAAAGATTCATTACTGCTGTGTCTGGCGGGTATTTTGTTTTTTGTTTCTGCAACCTGGCCGCAAGGTAAAAAGCGAGAGGTTGCGATCTATGTCCTGCTTTTGCTCACTGCACCCCTTTTGCTTATCCACGAAGGCTATGTGATTTTCCTGCCAGTATTGTTTGTGGCGCTGACAACGCTGCCGCTTACAATTCGGGTTTTTGCGATCGGTATCCTGATCGGCCTGATAGATTTGGCCGTGTTCCTTTACAGTGTGACCCATGCAGGTGACATCGTGCAGCGCGATGCCATGATGTCGGCGTTTTACTCGGAAATGCCATTGGCATGGGCTCTGAGGCCTTTGGATGAATATGTGGCGTTCTTTTATATCGGGCAAAACTTTGTAGAGGCGCAGTGGTTTGTCGGGCCTCGTGCCTACGGCGGGGCGTCTCAGCTGCCAGCGGCCCTGATCATGATCGTGGGACCACTTTTGGTCTTCGCCTGCAAGATCGGGATGAGGCGGGTTTTTCAGAACTGGTCCGTGATGGGAATCATTGCCGCCACGCTCGTCACTTTTTCGATCGTGGCGCAGGTGCTGATTTTCCCGATCATTCTGGACTGGACCCGGTTCCTGAGCCTGTATCTGATGGTCTGTTCTCTGGCTCTGGTTACCCGGGTATGGGCATCCGATCCCGGCTGGTCTCAACTGCCGGGAGTGGCCACGTATGACAATGGCATCACGCGATATACATTGGCGTGGTTTCTGTTCGCATCCATGTTTTTCCTCAAGCCGGGCAAGGTGGCCCCTGACATCATCAAATTCGATGCAGGAGACGTGTTTACCGTGGCTATGATCACGTTCGCGATTTTCGCAGGCTGTGTGCTTGGGCGCCGAACAGCCACAGCGCCGGGATCGGGGGGCAAGGATGCGGTTTGACGTCAGGATGATCGCCGTGGCGCTTGTGGGCTTTTGCACCACACCGGGTCTGGCCCAAGATCGGCAAACCTCGCCAAATGCGCTGGCGGCGCGCATCTTGAATGACGAAAACAGGACGCACGCCGCCGGTTCATGGTCCAGCCTTATCCCGAACCCCAATCATAAGTCATCGGTCGTTTTCTCGACGCAGGCCGTGTCCGGGGCATCCCCAGCTATTCTGACGGTCAGTTGCATCCGACGCGAGGCCAGCGTCAACATCCTGTTCGACGGCCCCGGCACGGTATTGCCGTCGGTCGTTCAAATAGCCGTTCATGCGCCGGGTAAGGAAAAGCTCACATATTTTGGAGTTCCCCTTCCCGCCGCCGACTCGGTCGGTGTCTTCCGGGGAACCGCAAACTACTTTGTTCAGGACATCCAGAGCGCGGATTATGTTGACATCTCGCTTCTCAACGAACAGTTGACGTGGCGGTTCCGGATCGACGGGCTAACTGAGGCGCTGACGCAGGTCGATGACGATTGCTACTTCATCAACTGGAGGGCGCTCGATCCCTCATTCCTGCGTCTTGCTCGCCTGGAAATGCTCAGAAAATCTGGCGATACCGGCGACTTGCAGCAAGAGATCGAGTTGCTGTCCAGTTTGATTGATGGTGATCGCATCGGGTCCGAATTTCAGGAGTCTGATCATGAAACTCTGCAACGAATATTGAAGGAGCTGACGGAACATACACCATAGTGTTGAGGTGGCGGTTGGGTGTTGCCGTCCGTCCACGTTTGCTTTGGCACAATGCCTTGCAACTCATAAGTTTATGAAATTTATTGCAACACACGCAAGGATAGAACACAAGGTTATGGTGGACCTTGGCCCCACTAACCAGAAAACATGTCGATCCGAGCAGATCTTTTCAAAGCCACATTCCTCGCCCTGCTGATCAAGCTGACAAGCGCCCAGCTGAACTATCTGATGCTGGTGGTTCTGGCGCAGGCGATGGATATTGAGGGTTATGGCACATTCGCCTTCGGGTTCTCTGCCGCGTTAATACTAGGGCAGATTGCATTGATGGGGCAAAATCAGTTGGTCCTGCGGGTATTGCCCGCGATCACTGGCCCAGAGTCTGCCGTGCAACGATCAGCGGCTATTGCCTTTGGCGCACGCAATGTTGTGGTCGCAGGGATCGTAGCAGGCCTCGTGCTTGTTGTCTTCGGCCTGACAAAGGCCGGCAACACATCCATAGTGGCCGCCGCATTTTTGGTTCTGCCCATTGCCTTTGCCGAGCTTCAATCCAGTGTCCTGCGCACCCAAAATCGCATTGTGAGCGCGCTGGCCCCACGGGACATTCTGTGGCGTCTCACCGTGATTGCAGTGGCGGGGCTGGTTCTGTTGAATATCCTGCCGAAGCTGAGCCCGGTTTGGGCTTTTCTGCTCTGCGCAGGAAGCTTGATTTTCTGGCTTGTTGTGCAAGCTTCGCTCGCTCCGGTCACGCGATATCAAAAGGGTTTCAAAGAGAGTAGCGTGGCGCAACGTCGTGGCTGGTGGGCCATGTCGCAAAGCTTCTGGCTGGCCTCGGTGGTGGTTGTTTCGGGGCCGAACCTTGCCGTGGTTGTGATCGGTCTGATCATGAATCCCGAACAGACCGCGCCATTCTTTGCAGCACTGAAAACCGCGCAGTTGATGACGCTTTTGCTGTTGGCGGCAAACCTCGCTGCGACACCAGTGATCTCCAAGGCCTATGCCGAAGGCGCACATGAAAAACTGCGCAGCATATGCCGGTTGGTCTCGGGCGCGGCGGGTGGATTCGCGGCGCTGGGGCTGGTGGTGTTTTGGGCCTTCGGCGATGTCGTTCTCGGCATGTTTGGGGCAGGCTATGCCGTCGCCAAGCCCGAACTTTTGGTCATGTCGCTGGGCTTTGCCTTCAGCGCCGCCAGCGGACTGAACGGAATCCTCATGCAGATGGCCGGGCAGGAAAAAGCCTTTGCACGCTTGTCTCTGGGTTGGAACTTCGTCGGTCTGGCTGCCCTGATCCCAATGGTCAGTGCCTATGGTACGTTCGGAGGCGCCTGCGCCGTGGCCCTGACGACCATCGCCTGGAATATCCAAGCATGGATATTGTGCCGGTGCCGGATTGGCACAGATCCCAGCCTTTTGGGGTTCCTCCTTCCAGATCCACACCTGCGAATGAAAGTCTGAAGCCATGGCAAACCGGACCCAGCGCGTCGTTCTGGTAATGGATTACGGAGACATTCGCGGCGGGCTTGAAAAAGTGTGCATCGAAAGCGCCCTGGCGCTCAAAGCGGCGGGCAAAGACGTTGTGTTTTTCTGCGGCGTCGCGCCGGTTGATCCCCGGTTACAGGCGGCGGGAATTCAGGTGCATTGCATTGGCGTACAGGATATTGCGTCCGACCCGTCGAAACTCCGCGCTGCGCGAAACGGTCTGTGGAATAATGCCGCCGCCCGTAAACTGGATGAGGTAATCCGCGACACGGAAGATTTGAGTGCCACGGTGGTACATGTTCACGGCTGGACCAAAAGCCTGTCCAGCGCCATAGGGCCGGTGGTGACAGCCCCGGATATTCGCCATGTCTTTACGATGCACGAATACTTCTTTGCCTGTCCCAATGGCGGTTTCTACAATTACAAAACCAATGAAATCTGCAACACGCCCGCCATGGGCCTTGGGTGCCTGAGCACAAATTGTGATCTGCGTCATCCGGCCCACAAAGCGTATCGCGTGGCGCGCAAATTGGTTCAGAGTGCGCGCGGGGGGCTGCCCTCGAAGGTCAGGAACGTGATTTACATCAGCGCGGTGCAACAAGAAGTCATGCAACCGTATTTCCCGCCTTCTACTACGCTTTGGCAGGTCGCAAATCCCGCGGTCAGCGAGAAACGCCCAGCGGTCAACGTGGCGGGCAATACGGATTTCTGTTTTGTGGGACGTCTGGTCGAAACCAAAGGGGCATTGGAGTTCGCAAGGGCTGCACATAGGGCGCGAGTCCCGGCGGTGTTTATAGGTGATGGGCCGCTGAGAGGTGCGATCAAGGCCGCCAACCCGCAGGCTGTCATCCTCGGGTGGAAGCAAGAGGATGAGGTCGTACAGCACCTCCACAATGCTCGCACTTTGGTGTTTCCCAGCAAATGGTATGAATGTCAGCCGCTGGTCCCGATCGAGGCGCAAGCGCTTGGCATCCCCGTGATATGCGGCGACTGGTGCGCTGCGCGGGAAACCGTTTTGCACGAAGAAACAGGCCTGCATATTCGGTCATTGGATGAGGGCGGAGGGTTTGACCACGCCCTGACACGGTTGTCATCTGCCGATTATGCCGCGCAATTGGGGCAGGCAGCCTATGACCGGTACTGGGCCGCTCCCCTGACGATGCAGCGACATCTGGATCGGCTTTTGGGGGTTTACGAGCAGATATAACCGCCCAAATAGCCTATTCCAGCCCCAGGTGATGCCTCAATAAAGCCTTGTCGGCATCGCTGACCCGTTCTGTGTTGGGTTTGAAATAGATCGCCTTTAGCTTCCGCTTCACCCGGACCGGCAGCAACTGACGCAGATGGGTTTTGACCCCGGAACTCATCAGAAAAGCGTTCAGCGTTTTGAAGCGCGGTGCATCCCCAGCGTTTTGTTCGTCGGCAGAGACGTCAAACCGGTTGGGGTCAACTTCAAGAAATGCGGCGATCCGGGCCAAAGTGACGTCGATAGTGCCGATCATGTTCTCGAAAGAGATTTCCAGAAAGTTGTCGGGGCCAAAGACCCGGCGGTACTGGGCAACTGCCGCGTCGTAGCGGCTTTGGCGCAGCAAAAACCGACCGGGCAGGGGGGTCTCACCGTTGGCTTCCGCCTCAATCTCCTGTCGCAGCGACCGGGTGGTGCGACCTGTGCGCGTAGCCAGCCGGTAATGCGACAATGCGCGGGCCACCGGGTCGCGGGTCAGCAGGATAACCTTTGCATCAGGGGCGTAGTCCCGGATATTCTGCGCCGCCTCTGGGCAATGCAGATAGGTGGTTGAGGCATCCATGCGCCAGCGAGATGTCAGCCCCTGAAACAGGTATTCGTACTGCGTGCGCTCTCGGAAAATGGCGAATTGCATCACTTTGGTCGACCGCCGCGCCACATACCTCGCAGGATCCACGTCATTCAGATGGTGCTGGGCGACGTAGTCAGCCGGAAACTCGTGTTGTGAGAAATAATTGGGCTCTTTGATCGGGGGCAGGCCAACATCGGGATGGGACGACAGCCATGCGGCAAGCTGTGTCGAACCGGATCGAGGGGCGGCCACAAGAAAAAGGTTCGGCTTCATTTCTGAACCCCTCCGGGGTGGGCGTTGTGGCTGTGCAACCCGCTTGCCCGTTGTCGTTTTTGTTGGAATTGGTCGAGAACGCCGCGAAGCGCTCCGGCGCTAAAACCGACGTGATTTACAATCGCCAGAAGGGCAGCCAGAGTCCAAACTTCTGCCGGAACGGCGCGTGCGTCACGCCCGGCCAGATAGGCCACCAATGAAACATACCCAAGCGGAACCAAAAGCGCCCAAGGCGTGAACAACCCCAACACAGCAGCCAGCGTCAGTACGGGGACAATTGCCATAGGTAACAGCTGTCGCTTGCTCAGCCGTTCACGATGTTTGGCAGCGGTTCTGACCCGATACCGCCCGTTGCGAAAGAACTGCCGGAACGAGCTTTGCAAGGTCGGGCGCGGGAAATAGTCAATTGCCGCGTCGCCCTCCATGAATATCCGCCCGCCTGCGTGGGTCAGGCGCAGGTCGAACTCGGCATCCTCATTGGCGGAAAATTCGGGATCATAGCCGCCGACCCGAAGATAATCTTCGACACGGAACAGAGCGTGATGCCCGTGGTCGACCCAGCCCCGATACCCTGGGACGCGATGCCGTGCCCCACCGTTTCCCAACCAGATCGAGAACAGATATCTGGCGGCATCCTGTACGCGATTCCCGCCTTGCGTGTGCATGGATACAACCACGCTGTTGGCCCTTGTTGCATGCGCCGTTCTGCAAAGTGTCGAGACGAAGTTCTTTGGATACAGAGCGTGCAGATCGGCCCGAACCAGAAACTCTGCCCCGCGGTCTCGCGCAATCCCGGCGGCCATATTAAGGGCATGGGACTGCAATCTTTGGTTGTTATGAATAAGCTCGATCCGGTCACCAAAAGCCTTGCGCAATTTGTCCTGCGTGCCATCTGAACTGCCACCATCCAGCACAAGAATGTCGTACTCGTCCGCATGGTCATCGCAGAGCAGAGACTCAATCGCGGCAACAGCCCTGTGTGCTTCGTTCAGGCAGGGACAGGCAACGATTACTTTTCGCTCAGGCGACGTGTCTGGCATGGTACTTGTCTGCTCGGTCCGGCCCGGTTTTCTTTTGTGTTAGAGCAGATCGGCGTTGATGTCCATCGCCTTAAGGTTGTGGCATCTTTACTGCGAAATCGCGGGATTGGGGTCATGCGACAGCAGGTCCTGCACCAACGGGTTCGGAAACCGGCGGCGCAGGGTGACGGCGTAGAAGCTTTCCTTGATGCGCGGATGCTCATGCGCCTCGACCAACCGGCCCGAGGTCAGCTCGTCCTTCACCACGATAGGTGCGACCAGCGCCAGCCCGATATCTTCGCGAGCCAGCAGGCGCATCATCGCCATATCGTCGACCTCGGCGGCGATTTGAGGCCGCTCTGACAATCGGCTGGCCATGGCATCGAACGCGGTGCGCACGCTGCTGTCGGTTGTGGGCAAAATAAAGGGCTGATCCCGCAGCAAGTCCTTGATCGGTCGGGTCGGGTCCAGTCGATCCGGCGTTCCGACGATGCTGACGGGTTGTTCGGCGATCTGATGCGTTTCAAACGGTGTCAGACTGTCATCGGGTGGGGGGCGGTTCATTAGCACAAGGTCCAGATTCAGCGTCTCCAACCCCTCCATCAACTCGGTTGGACTGCCGGATCGCAAAATTACCTCGACATCCAGCCGAGACAGAATGGGCCGCAGAAAACCAATCTGAAAGTTGCGGGACAGGGTGGCCAATGACCCGACCCGCAGCGCTTTGCGGGTTTGAACGGTTTCGGTCAGCGTGGCGACAAGCTCTTGTCCGGCTGAGAAAATTGCATCGGCATGGTCCAGCGCGATGCGCCCTGCTTCGGTCAGGTATAATTGCCGCCCGCGCCGCTCAAACAGGTCGTGGCCGAGCCGTTCTTCCAGCTGTTTGATCTGAACGGACAAGGCCGATTGCGACAGGTTCAGCCGCTGCGCTGTGCGGGTCAGGTTTCCGTCATGGGCCACGGCCCAGAAGTACCGCAGATGGTGATAGTTCAATGGCATATCGTTCTAAATAATAGAACGTAACCCGTAGAACAATGAATTTTTAATGACACATAATCTGCCCTAACTACCTGTGCCAAACCCGAGACACAGGGAATGTCGCCATGCTTTACCTCTATTTACCGATACTCAGCCCGCTGATCCTGATTGCCGCCGCGATCTATGCCGGGCGTCATCCGGGCCTGCGCCCTGACCGCGTTCCACAGGTGGCCGAGGCCGCAGGTTTCGCGGCCTTTCTGGTTGCTGCCCTGTCGGCGGTGATGCTGATTGTGAACGGCTCTGGCACCTCGGGCCTGATCGGAGCGTTCGGTGTGGGCCTGTCGGTGCGGCTGGATGCGGTCAGCGCGGTAATGCTGGTGCTGGTCAGCTTTATCGGCTGGGTCGTCCTGCGCTATTCGGCCACCTATATGGATGGCGAAACACGGCAGGGGTTGTTCACGAAGTGGATGGCGTTGGCGCTGGCGTCGGTGCTGTTACTGGTGATGTCCGGAAACCTGATCCAATTGCTGGTGGCATGGACCACCACAAGCCTTGCCCTGCATAAACTGCTGCTGTTCTACCCTGAACGCGCCACCGCCCAACGCGCCGCCCGCAAAAAGGCACTGGTCGCCCGGCTGAGTGAATGTGCACTGGCCGCCGCTGTGATCCTGATGATCGCCGCAACCGGCACCACCGATATCCACACGATCCTGACCACAGTTCAGGCCGGGTGGATGACGATGATGGCAGCGCTGCTGATTGCGGTTGCTGCGGTGCTGGCCTCTGCACAATTCCCGGTGCATGGCTGGCTGACCGAAGTAATGGAGGCCCCAACGCCGGTCTCGGCCCTGCTGCATGCGGGTGTGATCAACGCCGGAGGTTTCCTGCTGGTCCGTTTTGCCGATGTGATGCTAACCGCGCCGGGGGTGATGGCCCTGCTTGTGATGCTGGGCGGGTTCACCGCTCTGTTCGGCGGGTTGGTGATGTTGACGCAGCCTGCGGTCAAAACCTCGCTGGCATGGTCCACGATTGCCCAGATGGCGTTCATGGTGATGCAGTGCGGCCTTGCGCTGTTCCCGCTGGCGCTGCTGCATATCGTGGCGCACTCGCTGTACAAGGCACATGCGTTCCTCAGTTCGGGCGAGGCCGTGCGCAATGTAGCGGCGATCAACCGGCCCGGTCCGATTGCGGTGCCAAGCGCCAGTAACGTTCTGCGGGCGTTCGCTACGGCGATTGTGATTTACGCTCTGGTCGGCCTGCTGCTGGGCTTTGATGGCAAGTCGGTGCAGGCCATCGCTTTGGGCGTCATCCTGATTTTTGGTGTGGCCTACTTGCTGGCACAGGGCTTTGCCGATGCTGCCCCGCGCCAGCTGACTCAGCGGACGGTGGTCTATGCGCTGGTGACGTCGGTCAGTTATTTCGCACTTCAGGTTATCGCGCAGCATCTGACCGCGGGTGCGCTGCCTGCAACACCCGCACCGGGGCCGCTGGAATGGGCGCTGATCGTGCTTGCCTTGCTCAGCTTTGGGCTGGTGGCCGTGGCGCAGGCAACGTTCCCGCTCTGGGCGCCGCATCCGGCCGCCGCGGGCCTGCGGGTACATCTGTCTAACGGTCTCTATGCCAACGCGATTTTCGACAAGCTGCTGGACGGTTGGTCCAAGCGGTCCGCAGCCTGAGAAGGAGCAATTCCATGTTTGCCAAACTCGAATCCTACCCCGCCCCACTGCTGGAACTGGTGGCCGAGGCCAAAGCAGCGGCCAAAGCAATCCCGCCGCTGTTCCCCTTGAACGCGAATGTTGCCGTGAACCCGTTCCTTGGTCAGTCGAATGAGCCGCTGGCCGTCACGTCGGCCCGTCTGGCGCGGGTCGCTGGCACGCGGATCACACCTGACCGGCGGCACTGGGCCGAAAAGCTGGACGTTGGTGAGATCACCGAGGCCGACATCCTTGAGGCGTTGTCTGCAATCGAGGGGCAGTTCAACGTTCCCAGCCTTGGCGATATTCTGACAGCCGTGCGCGAGCTGGCCGAGCAACCTCAGGCTCTGCCTACCGTCGCTGAACTGGCGGCTGAGGTCTCAGGCACCGACTGGCCCGGCCTGATCGAGGATCGCATCGGCATTTGGGCGGCCAGTCATTTCGATCAGGGTCAGGCGCTCTGGCAGCAGGCCCGGACCGGGGGCGCATTCAGCGCGTGGCGCGAGTTTGCCTCGCGCGATTTAACGCCGGAAATTCATGGTTTGAAGGGCTTTGGCGCTTTTGTGGCGGGAACCAACCGCTCGCATTGGCGCGCGATTGGCCGGTCCTCGGAACGGCTGGGGCTGAGCAGTGATGCCGCCGCCACCGCCTATCACCGCTGGCTGAGCACGATGGGAGGCTGGGCGCAATACGCGCGTTACCTGTTGTGGGATGCCGAACTGAAGGGTGGACAGGACAATACTGTGACCGAGTTGCTGGCCCTGCGGATGGTCTTCGATGAAGCTCTGTACGAGTTGTACGAGGACCAGATTGCAGATCGGTGGGCCGAAACTGTGGCCGCACATGAGGCTCCGGTCACACCGACAACCGATTTTGTCATCGACGCGGTATTGCAAGAGGCTGCTGAGCGGGCCCAGCAACGCAAGCTGGCAGAGCAGTTGCTGCCGGGTCCTGCGCGCGCCACCGAAGGTCGTCCGCAGGTGCAGGCAGCGTTCTGCATTGACGTGCGTTCGGAAGTGTTCCGTCGCGCCTTCGAGGCGCAGGATAGTGGCATTGAAACCCTCGGCTTTGCTGGGTTCTTTGGCCTTGCAAGCGCACATATGGCTGCCGGTTCAGACGTTGTCGAACAACGCGGACCGGTGTTGTTGAACCCGGGCGTGGCATCCTGTGCCAAAGAGCCTGCCGGGGCCGAACTGACCCGCCGCTATACCGCGCGGGCTAAGCGGGCGTGGGGTCGTTTCAAATTGGCGGCGGTATCGTCCTTCGCCTTTGTCGAGGCGACGGGACCTTTGTATGCTGGGAAACTGGTGCGCGATGCGTTAGGTCTGGCGGGCAAAGGAAAACCGGAACCGGCCCCTCAGCTGGATCCGAACCTTGCGCTGGAAACCCGCATTGGCATGGCCAAAACGGTTCTGACGGCCATGTCGCTGACCGATAATTTCGCCCGGATCGTCCTGCTGGCCGGTCACGGCGCGGATGTCACCAACAACCCGCATGAAAGCGCCTTGCATTGTGGGGCCTGCGGTGGCCACGCAGGAGACGTCAACGCGAGGTTGCTGGCGGGGCTGCTGAACGATGCCCAGGTTCGCCTTGGGCTGCGTTCGGAAGGGATCAACATACCTGACGACACCGCATTCCTGCCTGCGATGCATTATACCACGACCGACCGGGTCAGCCTGTTCGAGCAGGATCTGCCACTCGGCGACTGGGCCAATGACCTTAAGCAGGTGAAAAAGTGGCTGGCGGATGCCGGACAGCTGGCCCGGGCCGAGCGCGCAGCCCGTTTGCCGCGCGCCAACGCGGCCACCGACATTCAGCGGCGGGCACAGGACTGGGCCGAAACCCGGCCCGAATGGGGCCTTGCCGGGTGCCGCGCCTTTGTCGCAGCCCCCCGTAACCGCACGGATGGTGCGGATCTTGCCGGGCAGGCGTTCCTGCACAATTACGACTGGCGCAAGGATGACGGTTTCGGTGTTCTGGAGCTGATCATGACCGCGCCTGTTGTGGTCGTCAGCTGGATCAGCCTGCAATATTACGGTTCGACTGTCGCACCGCGGCTTTTCGGCGGCGGAAACAAGCTGTTGCACAATGTGGTCGGCGGGATCGGAGTTCTCGAAGGTAACAACGGCGCGCCGCGTCCGGGCCTGCCTTGGCAGTCGGTCCATGATGGCGAGCGCCTGCAACACGACCCGTTGCGCCTGTCGGTGATTATTGAGGCCCCGTGCGAGGCAATGTCGGATATCCTGTCCCGCCATCCCGAAGTGCGCGCCTTGTTCGACAATGGCTGGTTGCATCTGATCGCCATGGACGAAAATGGCAAGCTCGCGTGGCGCTATGACGGTGATCTGTCCTGGACACCTATCCCTGATCGCGCCCCGTCCGATCACGCCATCGCAGCCGAATAATCCGGAACAAAAGCCGGGGCGCAGGATATTCTGCCCCCGGCTTTTCGGATTGGACGGACCGCGTGGTTTCGTTGACATAACAACCGCTTCCCCTGATATTTCCAGATAACAATCTGAAACCCGTGGCCTTGCGCGTCTAAGGGCGGCCGCGACCCATTTTCCGACCGAGGTTTTTATGTCTGACGCTTCTACCGCAAACATTGTTAACGATCTGATGAATGGCGAATTGCGTGCGGCCCACCTGTACTGGCAGGCAGGGGCTTGGTGTGTTGAGCGTAATCTGGATGGCTGCGCAGAGCTTTTGCTGACACATGCAGACGAAGAATTGACGCATATGAAGAAGATGCTGAACTATCTGGTGGATTGCGAATGGCCTATCCGCTTTCACGCCTTGCCGGAACCCAAAGTGGAAACGGAATCAGTTCAGGAGCTGTTTCAGATCATCCTCGATCATGAGAAAAAGGTGACCGCAGGCATCAATGCGGCGGTTAAAGCAGCGCAAGCAGCCGACGATCACAGTACATTTGAATTTCTTCAGTGGTTCGTCATCGAGCAACGCGAAGAAATCAAGACGTTTCAAGGCATCATCGACCGGATCAGACTGATCGGAGATGGCCCGCATTCCCTGTATTACATCGACAAGGAAGTGTCCGAGATATCGGCTAAAATGGCGGCGCAGGGCGCCGGGGCCTGACACATAGCTCAGAGGTCTGATCCTTGGCCCATCGCAGACCGGGGCAGGCGAATGTCAAATACGTCACGGATCTTATCGTCCAACCCCTGCGGTATATGTTGTGGAAAATGTTCGGCAAGCAGGCAGCGGGTCTTGTCCCGCGCCGTGTCGCCGATAGGGTGCGCGCCGTCAGCCTCCCATTCGCGCGGCGGGCGGCGATCGCCCAGATGAGGGTAGAAATAGTCGGATTTCATCCGGGTAAACGTGTGCATGTGACCCAGATAATGACCTTCACCCAAACAGACATTCGCGATGACATCCGCACCGATATTCTCGGCCGAGACCTCGACCCCGCGCACGGTGCGCAGGATGTTTCCCAGCATGTCGTTGTCGATCACATATGCGGAATGGCTGACGCCCAAAAGGCTGGCCTGCATGCCGCAGGACTGGGTGATCAGGTTTGACCCGGCCTGCGCCGCCATCGACACGGCCAGACATTTCTCGGCCCCGTATTGCGCGTCATGAGTCTTGGCGTCGGTGATCCCGGCGATTGAGGTCGTGGGCAGATCGTAATGCCGCCCCATTTGCGCGGCAGCGGCCATCAGGATTGCCTGCTCACCCCCACCGCCGCACATCGACCCTGTACGCAAATCCGCGACCAAAGGCTTGGGGCCGAATAAGGCGGCGACATTCGGGTCGACCAGTTGGGCAAAAACCAGCCCGGCCAGCGTTTCAGCGATGGCTTGGGTCAGCGACCCGGCAATCGTCGCAGGGCTGGTCGCACCTGCTTGTCCGGCCGAGATCAGCTGAACTGGAAACCCCGCGCGGATCGCAAGCTCAAGCACTTCGCAGGCCTCTTCGGCAAAGCGCATGGGCGGCACAACATGGCAGACCATCACGGTCAGGAAGGGGCGGGCGCGAAAGGCGGCCTCTCCGCCTGCAAGCATGTAGCACAGGTCCCGAACCGCCGGTACGTGAGCGGGTTCCGAGATCGAGATCGACACATGTTTGGACGTCCCGGCAATGCAGGCATAGGCGGTGTTTAAATCCATCAAAAGGTTGTCTTCGACGTCGCGTGCTACGATCGAGCGCGAGAAATGGTGAATATTTTCCATCGCGTCGCACAGCCGGGCGGCATCATAGAGGTCCTGCAATGACCCATCCCGATAAGCCCCTGTATCAAGGTCGAAAACCCCCGGTGCCCCGCCGCCTGACGACATGTGGACGCGTGACCCTGACAGATCCAGATCATGCGCGGGGTCTTGCCCGTGCAAAACCACATCGCGGCGCGCGTTTCGGATCGCGCCGCGCACCAACTCCCGCGGGAACAACAGCCGCCCGGTATCCGAAATCGCTCCACCTGCGGCCAGAACCTTGTCGACCATTAACGGGATCGCCTGAGACATCCCAAGCGTTTCCAGCAGGGTCAGTGCGGCCTCGTCAATCTGGACTATTTCGGTTTCGGTCAGAGGGCGGAACCGCCCACCGCTAAGGCCGGGCCAGACCGGAGGCGCCTCGGTTTCCGGGTTCTGCGAGGCTTCCAGCCGCTGGTCGCGGCCGCGTCTGCGTGTTTTTGACCTTGCCATCAGATGCCCTCCCTCCTGTTGTCGCGCCGGCCTAGTGTTTTGCTGTTTTGAACAGGTCCTTGCGCAGGGTCATCAGCGCCTTGGGGTCGATTTTGGCCTGAATGATTGTGGTCTGGTTGCTGGTAACAGCCTCGTCCAGCGCCGTACCCAGCCCACCGGGGCCGTCGACCCAGATCCCCTTGGCACCACAAAGTTCGGCAAATTTGTCGAAACGGGGGGATCGGATTTCCGCGCCCAGCAGTCGTCCGCCGTAGAATTCCTGCTGATAGGCTTTCTCGGCCCCCCAAGCCTCATTATCCAGCACGACGACGATGATCGGCAGATTGTGCTGCACCGCAGTCTGTATTTCGATCATGGTGTAACCGACCGCACCATCGCCCATAACCGCAATTACGGGTCGCTCTGGGGCAGCGGCCTTGGCACCGATGGCAGCGGCCAATCCAAAACCAACCAGTCCGAAATCCAGCGGCGTGATCAGCGAGAGCGGCTGATAATGCGCCAACCGATCGGCGGCTTGTAGGCAGGTATTTCCAGTGTCCAGCGTGACGACGGCGCTCTCGGGCAGAGCGTTGCGCAGCTCTGCCAAGGCCCGGCGGGGGTGCATGGGCAGAGTGTCGATCTGCGCTTCAACGCTGCGTTCGGCCCTCAGGCTGTCCATATCCTTGTGAAACGCTGCCCGCCATTCGTCTGCCTCTGGCCTTGTGCCAGCAACTGTCAGCGCCTCTGCGGTCAGGCGCGCATCAGCTTGCACGGCGATCTCAACAGGGAAATACCGCCCCACGGCCGAGCCTTCCAGATCGACATGGGCAATGCGGGTCTCGGCCCCCACATAATCATTGCTGTGAAAAGTCGAGTTAAAGCCAAGCCGCGCGCCCAGAACGACCATCACGTCGGCCTCTTTGGTCAGGCGGCTGGCCACCCGGTTCCCGCGCGGACCACCCTGACCGGCAAACCAAGGATGCCCATGTGGCATGACATCCGCATGTCCGGTCGACGCGACAACGGGTATCTCAAGCGTTTCGACCAAAGCTGTCAGAGCATCCCGTCCGCCGCTCCATTTGAATCCACCACCGGCAAATATGACGGGCCGTTTCGCCTGCGCCAGCAGGGCGGCGATGGCTGAGACATCCTCGGGCGCGGCGGGGCCGGGGCGGGCGATTTTGACCGGTTCCGGATCGCTTTCGGGAATCAAATCGGCGAACAGATCACGGGGGACGTGCAGAACCACAGGCCCTTTGCGACCTGAGTTGGCCAGCCGGATCGCATCTTCAAGCATCGCGGGTAAGCGAGCGGCGTCACTGACCATGACGGATCGCTTGGAAATGGGCGCGAACAGCGCGACCTGATCGACCTCCTGAAACGTATCTTTGGCATGGTCACAGCGGCTGATGGCTCCGGCGATCACCACAAGGGGCGAATAGGCCAGATGCGCCTCAGCCACTGCGGTGACGATATTGACGACCCCAGGCCCGGCCTGTGCACCCAGCACGACGCCGGGTTTGCCGGTCATGCGCGCCCAAGCGTCGGCCATATGCCCCGCTGCCCGTTCGTCCCGTGCGCCGACATAGGAAATGTCACCGCCCTTATACATGGCGTCGTAAAGTTCCAGCATAGAGCCCCCAAGCAACCCAAAGACGGTATCAATGCCATTGGCTTTCAGAACGCGATAAACGGCTTCGCCGCCGGTGATTGTGGTCATTCTGTTTCTCCTGCCAAAGCGTGTGGCGCGTTCGCTGCTGTCGGGTAGGGTTCGGGCAAATCCGCGCCCCGCAGGCGCAGGTTTTCGGGATCGAACAACGCTTTGTCATGAATGGTGAGCGCATATTCCCGGTTCAGAAGTTGTACACTCAGACCGGCGCGAGGGGTGCCCTTGCGCACAAAGACGAAGGCAAGGCTTTTGCCGATGGTATAGCCGTAACCGCCAGACGTGGTCAGGCCCACGGGTTCACCATTCAACAGCACCGGCTCGCCACCATGTACGTCTATTCCGGTACTGTGGACTTCTGCGTAGAGCAGTTCCCAATGGGTGTGGTCCCGATTGGCCAGAGCGGCCTCTTTGCCGATGAACTCCCGACCCTCATTGCGGAAAAAACGATCCAGTCCGACATCGAACATCCCAACATCGGTGGTCAGTTCCGCAGAGGCGCGATACGCCTTTTCCATCCGCAGGCCGTTAAACGCATAGCTGCCCAGATCGACAAGCCCGTATGCGGCACCGACCTCATGCAGCTTATCGTAGAGTTCTCCGATCCGGTCCAAGGGCAGGTGCAGTTCCCACCCCAATTCGCCGGTGAAGGCGACGCGCAGGGCATAGCAGGGGATGCCAAACACTTCGATCTCTCGCCCGGACAACCAACGGAAACGGTCGTTCGACAAGTCTGTATCCGTAGCGTGGCTCAGAATGTCGCGGCTGGCCGGGCCGGACAGGGCCAGCATCCCCCAATCGTTCGAGAGGTTGACCACCTGCACATCTTCTCCGGGCCGGATATGCGAGCGGATCCAGTCGAAGTCCGGCGTCGCGCGCGCGATGGCTGAGCCTATGAAATAGCGCTCTTTGTTGACGCGCCAAACCGTGATCTCGGTTTCGAAGCGGCCCTTATCGGTCAGCAGATGGCACAAGGCGATGGACCCTTCGCGGGCCGGTATCTTGTTGGCCGAGAGACGTTCCAGCAAATCACCCGCGTCTTTGCCCGTGATCTCGAACTGGGCAAAGGCACAAAGATCAATCACCCCGGCACCCTGCCGCGTGGCAATGGCCTCACGCTCCGCGTTTTCGTGCCAGTTCTGGTGGCCCCAGCCGATCTGTTCGACCTCACCCAAGGCACCGAAATAGCGAGGCCGTTCCCAGCCCGCGACCTCACCGAACACCGCACCCTTGGCGGCCAAGCGGTCATACAGTGGATGCCGTCTCACGGGCCGCAGGCTTTCGAACTGCTTTCCGGGGCAGGGCGTGTCGTGGCGACGCATGAACTCGTCTTTGGTGCGCTCGACGATATAGGTGTCGGTCGCGAAGCCGCCGTAGCGCCGAGGGTCCATGCTGCGTGTATTGATCTCGGTTTCGCCATGTACCATCCAGTCGGCCAGCACTTTTCCGGCCCCGCCGCCCCAGGCCAGCCCGATGGATGACCCGCAGGACAGCCAGACATTGGGCGCACCGGACGGGCCGACCAACATGCCCCCATCGGGCGTATGCGTGATAGCCCCGCGAACAACACGCTTGATTCCCAGATCGGCCAGAATGGGCATCTTGTCGAAGGCCACCATCAGGAAATCGCTGATGCTGTCATAGTCGGCCTCGAACAGCTCGTTCTCGGCTTTCCACGGCGCGCCTTGCGGCATGGTCCAGACCGTGGGGCAGACATGACCTTCGTAGATTCCGATCAGGCCGGACATTTGTTCCTGCCGGATATAGCCGCCAAAGGCGTTGTCGCGCATGACCGGCAGTTCCGGCCGATCCTGAAACTCGGGCACCGTATCCGTGACCAGATAATGGTGCAGGCACGAGACCGAGGGGATTTTTAACCCGAACCATTCACCCACCTGATTGGCGTAGGAACCGGCAGCAATCACCACATGTTCGGCCAGCACGTTGCCCTTTTCGGTACGCAACAGCCACATATCGCCCTTGCGGCTGGCCCCGACGACCTGATTGCGTCGCTCAATCTTTGCGCCACGCGCCCGCGCCGCGGCGGCCAGCGCCATGGTCACGCCCGAGGGGTCGATATGCCCATCCTCAAAAGTCTGAACGGCGGCCTTGACGTCATCCACTTTGTAAAACGGGTTTCCCCGGGCGACCTCTTCCGGCCCAACCAGTTCCATCGGCAGGTCAAGCAGTCTGCCGACGCCCATGATGGATTTCATCCAATCCACCTCATCATCCGTGGTGGCGATGCGAAACCCTCCGACCTCGTGCCAGCCGATGCTTTGGCCGGTTTCCCGTTCGACACGTTTGTAGGTCTCGATCGAGGTCTTGTTGATCCAACCGGCGATACGGCTGCCGACCGCATGGGCAATCTGTCCCGCTGCGTGCCAGGTTGAGCCGCTGGTGAGTTCCGCCTTTTCAAACAGGATGGTGTCGGTCCAGCCGTTCTCGGCCAGTTGGTACTGAGCGGCAACACCCATGATCCCGCCACCGATAATGGCAACCTGTGTTGTGCGTGTCGTGTCAGTCATATGCAAACGCCTCTTTGGCGGGTTTTAGTGAGGCGCGGGCAGAAAAACGGGTGCAGGCGATTTCGACCTCGAAACCGCTTATGACCTGCCCGGTTGCCAACAGGTCCAGAGGTGCTTTGATCATCGCCAATGCGACGGAACGACCAAAGCGATAGCTCCACGCGGCCGAGGTGATCTGCCCGACGACCTGACCCTGATACCAGATCGGTTCGTCATGGATTGGGATGGCGTCGGGGCTGTCAAAGAGCATCGACACGATGCGCCGGGCCGGTTTTTCGCCGCGCTTCGCCAACAGGGCGTCTTTGCCGACAAAGTCACTGTTCCAGCCAATGAACGCCTCGGTTCCGGCCTCAAACGGCGTTATGCCGGGCGTCATCTCATGCCCCCAGGCCCGAAACCCGCTCTCGATCCGCAGGCTGGCACTTGCAAACAGTCCCGCGTGGCTGGCCCCGGCGGCGAGCAGCGCCTCATATGCAGCCATTGCCATGTCGGCAGGCACATACAGCTCGAACTCATCCTCTCCGGTATAAGACAGCTGCCCCGCCCAGCCGCGGGCCAAGCCGAATTCGACAGGCGCGAAGTGAAAGCGCCGGATCTTGGGCAGCACATCAGCGGATGCTTTTTGCAGGACCGTTGCCGCTTGCGCCCCGGCCAGCCCGACAATGGCATAGCCCGAGGTTACGTCGGTAAATTCGACCCTAAAATCGCGCTTGCAGTCGCGCAGGTGTTTCATGTCGCGCACGACCTCTGCGGCCCCCACAATCATCAGATAACGATCCGCGCTGTGACGTTGCACGGTAACGTCTGATTCAATACCGCCCTGCGCATTCAGGATTTGGCTGTAGACGATCCGCCCTTTTGGCACGTCCATCTCTGCCGCACAGACATGGTTGAGGAAATCACAGGCATCCGGCCCCTGAATCCAGATTTTACCAAAGGCCGACTGGTCCAGAATGGCGGCCCCGTTTCGACAGGTTTCTACTTCGATACCCACCTGATCCCGCCATTTGGGCACACCAAATGTCAGCGGCAAATGCGCCTCGTCGCCTCCAAAATGTTCCGCCCTTTCCCATCCGGCGCGCGAAACGAAATGCGCGTTGGCCTGTCGCAACCCGAAATGCAGCGGCGACCGGCGCTGGCCGCGTGCGCTGTCCATCGAGCGCCCAGGATAAGCAATGTCATAGTGCCGTCCAAGCACCTCGGGGATGCGGGACTCAAGTGCGCCCAGAACGTTCATTTCGGGGCCGAAGCGGCGTATATCGGCCTCGTTTAGCTCCATCGTCGGGCCGCCCGCAATGATCCATTCGGCCATCGCCTTGCCCGCGCCCCCGGCCAGCGCAATACCGGTCGAGTTCATGCCGCCCATCAGGAACAGCCCCGGCACTTCGGGGCTTTCCCCCATCATGAACTGGCTGTCCAGCGTAAAGCTTTCAGGCCCGTTCAGCAGCATGCGCACCTCGGCCTTTTCCAAGGCAGGTATCCGATACAGCGCGTTCTCCATCATGGGCATAAAGTGGTCCCAGTCTTCATCCAGCAGATCAAAACTGAAATCGCGCGGTAGACGGTCCAACGGCAGGCCCTTGGCACCGGGTTCAAAACTACCCACCAGAAGCCCTTCGACGTCGTCGCGCCCATACAGAAACCCATCCTGATCATTCAACGTCGGCAGATGCGCGCCTTTGCCAAGGGCCTGAATCTCGGGCAGGGGTTTGGTCAGGATGTAGAAATGTTCACAGGCATAAAGCGGCATATGAGCGCCAGCCATGGCCGCAACCTCGCGCGACCAGAGGCCACAGGCGATCACGACCTCATCCGTTTTGATGACATGGTCATTGATCTCGACGCCACAGATGCGCCCGTTCTCTTTCCGTAGCCCCGTCACCCGCGTGTCTTCAAAAAACCGAACGCCGCGCGCCTTGGCCCCTTTAGACAGGGCAAGCGCCACGTCCGAGGGGTTCACCCGACCGTCCGCAGGGGAATAAACCGCGCCGATGACATCATCCGTATGCAAAAGCGGCCACAATTCTGCGACACGCTGTTTGTCAACCACCTCGGCTTCGAGGCCAAAGGCTCGGCCCAGACTGACCTGACGTTTGAGTGTGGTCAGACGGTCTTGGTTCGTTGCGATTGACAAGGACCCGGTCTGAAGCCAGCCGGTTTGCTGGCCGGTTTCGGTTTCCAGTTCCTTATACAGATCAATGGAATAGTTGATCAGCCGTGTCAGCGTCGCTGAGGGGCGCAGGCGCCGGACAAGACCTGCCGCGTGCCATGTTGTACCCGAAGTCAGCTTGGACCTTTCCAGTACCACGATATCTTTGCGGCCTTCGCGGGCGAGATGATAGGCGACGGAACAGCCAATGACGCCGCCGCCAATTATGACGGTGCGGGCTGTATGAGGCAGGGCGCTCATGCAGGGATGACCCCGGTTTGGTCCAGATTGGCCAGTGTGTCGTCGAAGATCCCAATGGCCTCATCAATCAATTCGGGGCTGTGCGCCGAGGACGTCACGCATGAGGTAAACGACATGAAGTCGACCCCACGGTCCAGCAACCCATTTCGCAAGCCATGAACAAGTTCAGACGGAGCCGAGCGGATCTGCGCCGCGCTCAGTCCGTCGATGGACGTGTCGCCGAAATACAGGTGACAGGTTGAGCTGTCGCCATAAGCCAATGCTCTGATCTGGCGTGTCCGGAAACACTCGTTGAGGCCATCCCGCAGGCGTTTTGCCATCGCGTCAGCGTGGCTTTGCACTTCGCCGGTCGCCAGCAGTTTCATCGCGGCAATCGCGCCCGCAGCCACCAAAGGCGCTGCATTGAACGTGCCCTTGTGGCTGACCGGAGGGGCCAGACCATCGCGGGATGTTCCGGGGTTCAGCAGATCCATGATGTCGCGACGCCCGCAGACAATCCCGCCGGGCAACCCTCCGGTCGCGATCTTGGCCAGTGTGGTCAGGTCCGGTACCACATTGTCACGCGCCTGACGTCCGCCGGGAGACCAGCGGAATCCGGTGATGACCTCGTCAAAAATCAGCACCCGACCCATGCGCGTCGTCAGATCTCTGAGCCTGTGCAGAAACCCATCTGGCAGTGGAACCGACCCGTAATTCGCGCCCGAGGCTTCGACGAAAACTGTTCCAATGTCGGGATCGGCTTCCAGCAGGGCCGAGATCGCTTCGATTTCGGGCGGCGCAACCACCGTCAGATCCGAGATAGCTTTGGGCACACCCAGCGACGGCGCGCCGTCATGTCCCGGCTTTGCCCCGGTCAGCAGCAGGTCATGCCAGCCGTGAAAGTGGCCATCAATGCGCAGGACCTTGTCCTTGCCGGTAAAGGCCCGTCCCAGCCGCAGGGCCAGCATGGTACTTTCGGTGCCAGACCCGGTAAAGCGTACAAGCTCGGCCGAAGGGACAAGGCGTTGAATCCATTCGGCCCATTCAAGCTCAAGTAAATGGCAGTCACCGGTATAGGGTGTGCGGGCAAGTTGCTGGGCGACAGCTTCGGTGACGGCAGGGTGACAATTGCCCAGTATCTGACTGGCTGCGCCCAGTTTGAAGTCGATATACCGTTTGCCATCGACATCCCATTTCTCCGCCCCAAAAGCGCGCTCGATGTAAATGGGATAGGGGCGGCGGTACCGCAGCTCGTGACTGACGCCGCCGGGCAGGGCAGCTTGGGCGCGGGCGGCCAGATCGGCATTGGCTGACATCGGTGCGGGCATTTGCGCTCTCCTGTCGGGCAAAGGTCAGGGCGATGAAGCCCGGCGCTTTGACCGTACTGAACGCGAAAACCAACGCGTTCGACAACACAGAAATACCGACCCAATAGATGAGTGTAACTTAACTATTCCAATCCATTCCAGACCGCATCATTGCAGCAGGCTTTGAGAAGAATGTCGCCCCTGATCGACAAACCATTCGACAATCTCATCCAGCAAGGGATTGTGTTTGGCGGCTTTGTTGACAACCACGTGGTACCCCCGGCTTTGCGGTGGGCAAACCGTCGACAGGGCAACAAGTCGCCGGCTGTGGATTTCGGGATCAATCACAGGCGTCCAGCCAATCGCTGCGCCTTGTCCCTCAATCGCACCGCGGAACACCACATTCGCATCGTCCATGATTGCACCGCTGCTCTCGGTCGGAGTGGCGATACCGGCATATTGCAGCCAGAAGTGCCATTCATCTCGGTTTTTGTAATGCAGCAGCGGGTATTGAAGGATGTCCGACGGGTTCCGCGGCATGCCGAGACGCGCAACAAGAGTGGGGCTGGCAACAGGCACTGCACGGACAGGCAGGATTAACCGCGCCGCACTGTTGTGCATGTCTATGTCACCCCAGATAAACGTCAGGTCAGACTTCTGCTGCAACAGGTTATCGCCGCTGGAATACCCGTTCAGGCGCAGTTCCACATTGGGGAAGTCCTGCCAGAACTGTGTCAGGCGCGGGGTCAGCCACCTGGCCGCAAAGGACGGCCCCGTTGCGATGGTGATAACGGGACGGTCGCTGGTGTGCGAAATCTCGGCCGCCGAGGCTTCGATCATGTCGAACGCGGCGGCGCAGGACCGCATCAGCTTCTGGCCCTTCTCCGTCAATGTCACTTGCCGGGTGCTGCGGATGAACAGCTGTACGCCCATGTCCTCTTCGAGCCGTCGAATGTGGTGGCTGATGGCTGTGGGCGTGACGTGCAACTCGTGGCTGGCCAGTTTGAAGCTTCCAAGTCGTGCGGCGGCCTCAAAGGCTTTTAAGGCGACCAGATTTGGCAGATCACGTTTCATGAGCAGGTTTTATAGACAAGCTGCAATCATCTGAGAAGGGTATTCCGGAAAGCTGTCGCATACGCTCTGGCAGTTGCCTGCGCCGTTCTTCAGGCACCTGTTGAAACGAAAACGCCCGGCCATTTCGGCCGGGCGCTGTGCGGGGTCTGGATCAGAGGCCCCATTTTTCCTTGTTCTGTTCAAAGAAGCCCTGGGCCTTTTTGACCTCAATCCAGTTGTTCACATAGTTGATCCAGATCTGATCGCCTTGCGGTAGGATCATGGCGATGGGCGAGGGTGATCTTGGGCCTGCGTTTTTGACACGAACGACCGGGAATTTCTGTTCCAGAGTCGAGCCTTCGATATTCGACGTGATGAACACATCCGCCCGACCTGCGATGACTTCCTGAAAGCCGCGTGCAGGCGCTTCGACCACTTTGATATCTGCGTTCGGGAACCATTCGCGCACGCGTTTTTCAAAAGTCGTGCCCAGCGTTGTGGCAACTTTGACGCCGGGTTGGTTGATCGACTCGTACCCGTCGAATTTGTCCGCCTTGTCCTTGCTGGTATAGGGGAACAGCTCGACCGAGATGTAGCTGTCCGAGAACCCGGCAACTTTCATGCGCGGCGGAGAGATCGAGGCCGATCCGGTCAGGTGGTACTTGCCAGCAACCACGCCGTTGACCAGCGTTTTCCAGTCAGTTGGCACATACTCGACCTTGACGCCGAGGTCAGCGGCCAGCTCGTTCATGATGTCGATGTCATAGCCTTTATAGCTGTTGGTGGCCGGGTCGCGCAGGGACATCGGGTTCCAATCCCCCGTCGTACCCACCTTCAGGACACCCGAGTCCAGTACCTCGTTCAGGGCCGACTGCGCATGTGCGGCGCCGGTCAGAGCCAGCGCGAACACCGCAGCGGCTGCGGTTTTCCAATATGTTTTCATGTGTTTCTCCCGTTGGTGGCGGTTGGGCCTTGCTGCTGTTGTACCAGTTGATTTAAGCGTAAAGGTAAGGATGACCTCAACAGATTATTCCGCTGTGAATAAAATAAGGGCAGTTCAGCTGATGCCAGACGCCGTGATCGAGCTTGTCGATGTGAATAAGTGGTTCGACACTTTTCATGTACTTAAAAACATCAATCTAACGGTGAACAGTGGGGAAAAGGTCGTAATCTGCGGTCCGTCCGGTTCCGGAAAATCGACCGTGGTGCGCTGTATTAATCAGTTGGAGAAACACCAGAAAGGCACCATTCGCGTCGATGGGGTCGAGCTGACGGATAATCCCAAATCCGTGGCGACGATCCGATCCGAGGTCGGCATGGTGTTTCAGCAATTCAACCTGTTCCCCCATCTGACGGTGCTTGAGAACCTGACACTCGGGCCGATCAAGGCCCGTGGCCTTAGTCGCAAAGAGGCCGAGGAAAGAGCGCGCCACTATCTTGAACGCGTCCACATTCCGGACCAGGCAGACAAGCGCCCGATCCAACTGTCCGGTGGGCAGCAACAGCGCGTGGCAATTGCCCGGTCCCTATGCATGGAGCCGCGGGTGCTGCTGTTTGACGAACCGACCTCGGCGTTGGACCCCGAAATGATCTCTGAGGTGCTGGATGTCATGGTTGAGCTGGCACAGGAGGGCATGACTATGGTGGTCGTCACCCACGAAATGGGTTTTGCCCGCAAAGTGGCCGACAAGATGATCTTCATGGATGCCGGTGAGATTGTCGAACAGGGCAAGCCGGAACATTTCTTCACCAATCCTGAATCGGAACGGTGCCGGAAATTCCTCAGCCAGATCTTGCAGCATTAGGTGGCAGCGATGAAAAAACTTCTGATGATCGTGCCTCTGCTGCTGTTGACGGGCTGTTCGTCCTCACAGACCTGGGGCTGGTATGTGATCGACCCAACGACAGACTCGGGCTGGACCAATGTGAAATTCCTGATCTCGGGCATGGGCGCGACCATTCAGATCTCGCTGATCGCCGCAGTTCTGTCTATCGTTATCGGCTTGCTGGTGGCTCTGCCAGGGCTTTCGGAAAAACGCGCTTGGCGGTTGGTGAACCGCGTCTATGTCGAATTCATCCGCGCCATTCCGCTGCTGCCCATGTTGTTCTGGGTATTTTACGGTTTGCCGATTGTGTTTCAGTCGATGGGAATGAACATCCCAATTGACCCGTTTTGGGGTGCAATCATCACGCTGGCCATTTCCGACAGCGCCTTTACGGCGGAAATCTACCGCGCTGGCATTCAATCCATCGCGCGCGGTCAGCGCGAAGCGGCGCAGACCATCGGGCTGAACTATGTGCAAACCATGCGCTATGTGATCCTGCCGCAGGCGATCCGCCGCATTCTGCCGCCTCTTGCGAACCAGTTCATCTACATCGTTAAAATGAGCGCTTTTGCCAGCGTCATCGGAATGCAGGAACTGACCCGCCGCGCGAATGAGCTGGTGGTGACCGAATATCGCCCACTGGAAATCTACACGCTGTTGATCTTTGAATACCTGATCCTGGTTCTGATCATCAGTGCGGGCGTGCGCTGGCTGGAACGCCGCATGGGCGCGGATGAGCGCGGATAAGGAGGCTTCAATGGACTGGAAAGACTTTATGGCGGAAACCGAAGCCAACATCGGGACCTTCTCAAAAGAGGTGCCGGAAACGGTCCGGGGCTTCGGCATCATGGGCAAGGCCGCTAAGGCCGATGGCGTGCTGAGTGAAAAGACCAAAGAGTTCATCGCCCTCGGGATCGCCGTGGCGACACGATGCGACAGTTGTATCGGGTTCCATGTCAGGTCGCTGGTGCGTCTAGGGGCCACGCGCGAAGAGCTGTGCGAGGCGCTGGCTATGGCAACTTACATGGGCGGTGGCCCTTCCTATGCCTATAGCGCCAAGGCGCTCAAGGCGTTCGACACATTCTCGGAGTAGACACATGCGCCCCGATCTGGCCGGAGCTAAAGGGTTCATCCGCAATTGCTGGTACGTTGCCGGTCGCAGCGAGGATTTTGACCGTACGCTCAGCGCGGTACGGATGCTGGATGAAGAGATCGTCATTTACCGCGACACAAAGGGCAAAGCGGTCGCTTTGGAGGATGCCTGCCCGCATCGCAAATTGCCTTTGTCGCGTGGCACGGTCGAAGGCGACCACGTGGTCTGCGGCTATCACGGGCTGACCTTTGGTTGCGGCGGCGAATGCGTCAGCGCGCCAACCCAGTTGGACAACCCGCCGCGCCGAGCCGCCGTGTATGCCTATCCGGCCGAGGATCGTTGGGGCTTTCTGTGGCTGTGGATGGGTGACCCGGCACAGGCCAGCACGGATGACATCATCGACATCCCCAATTTCGACAACCCGGACTGGGGAAAAACCCAAAAGGGCGCAATGGAGATGGCGTGCCATTACCTATACATCATCGACAATCTGCTGGACCCGAGCCATGTGGCATGGGTGCATCTGACCTCATTCGCGGGGGCAGGCACCGACAACCGGCCGCTGGATATTGAGGAAACGGATGAGGGCGTGATCGTCTCTCGATGGATCGCGGATGAGCCCGCGCCGCCCTATTACGCGCCGATCCTGCCCTTTGGCCCCAATTGCGACCGCAAGCAGCACTATGAATGCCGATTGCCCTCAACCGCGGTCAATATGTCGGTCTACACCCCGACAGGAGAAGGTGGGGCCGATCGCGCTCTGTCGCCGAATGCATTCGTGAATATCTCTTATAACTTCATCACGCCGGTCGATGGCGACACCTCGCGCTATTTCTGGTTCCAGCATCGCAATATGCACGCTGATGATGCGGCGATGTCTCAGCGGATGTTCGACGGCGCCGTGATGGCGTTTAACGAGGATAAAGACGTGCTGGAATATGTTCAGACCGGCATGGCGCGGCGCAAAACCGGGTATATCAATCTGGGTCTGGATGCGGGTGCAATGCGGTTCCGGGCTCGGGTTGCCAAACGGATCGCCGAGGAAGCCGATATCTGACTCAGCTGGCCGAAAGCCGCCCGTTCGCGCCCTGTCCGACCTGTTGTTCCGGTGCGTCGAATACAGCTTTGACCGAGGGGTAACGCGCCAGAACCTCCGCTCCTCCGGGGATGGTCTCGGGCCGTAGAACGCCTTTGTCCCAAACGGCGACCCCATCGACCCGGATAGTCGGGTCCAGCACGTTCAACGAGATCTCTCCCGGTGCATAGTCGCCGCATGTGTGGAAATGCAGCAGCCGGGGGTTGCCAAAGGCCGACCCGCTCCAACGTTCAAAACTTTGGCTGGCCGGGGCGGTAAAGGCGCAGCCCGGATGGATCCCCGCATGCCACGAATGCATTGTCAGCGGATCAAGACCGAACATCTCACCAACCTTTGCATAGTGCATTTCAGCACAATGCACATCCATCGGATGGCCAGAGAACCCGCTAAGCGTGTTGTCCTTGAAGTGAACCGCAAGAGGTTCGCGCAGCGTGCAGCCGTAGGGATCATAGAACTTTGACCCGGTACCAACCAGAAATCCGTCCTGGATCAAGGTGCCGGAAAACCCCTGAGCCGGAACCGGTGCAAACACCGACATAGGAAAGCGCACCACACTGACATCAGCGGCTTTGGCCTTGGGGAACTGTGCGCCGGGGCCGCTGAAATCGGTTCCCAGTTGGCAGGTGACATGGATATGTTCGGCCGCAGACATCAACCCATTGACTGCATTCTTAAGTGCGACGAACCCGGCATAGTCTGCACGGCCAAAGCCGGACGCCAGCATCTCAGCATCCAGCGCATAGGACATGATTGGATGGATGTGGTGCATCGCTGCGTTGAACCGGACCTGATCCCCAGTGCGGGACAGGAACAAAGTACGGTCGGCGGTCTCCATCTCGCGGATCAGAGCGTCGGGCAATTCCGTCCCCATCGGGTCAAACGGAAGGGTCTGAACGGTGGTTTCGATCTGCCGGGACCGTGCGCATTCCAGAATCGCGTCACAAATTCCGGCGTCGTAATAACCAAGGGCAGGGTCTTCGCGCAGCACCAACAGGCGGTCGCCCGCGGCCAGGCCACCACATCTGAACAGTAGATTTTCCGCGCCCGCGTGCAGGTCCTGAGTGTTCATCTCGGCAGCTTTCAAAAAGGAACTTATGGGTTTTACACCCTTCACGTTCCCGTGATCCACAAAAATGTCGCGTCGCGGAAAAAATTTACTGACACTCCTGACTGCTGCGTTCATATGGTCGGGTCATCACAGACAGGAGACGCCGCAATGAGCGCTTGGATCGAAATGGTCTCGGACGAGAAGGCCGAGGGCCGCCTGAAAGAACTGCTGGATAAGGCGCGCACTCCGCATGGAACCGTCGACACCGTGATGCGGGTCCATTCGCTGCGGCCCGAGACGATGAATGGCCATGTCACTCTGTACCGTTCGGTCTTGCATTCGCAGGACAATGTGCTGCCTTTCTGGTTTCTGGAGGTGGTGGCCAGCTACACCTCGATCCTGAATGATTGCACCTATTCGCTGACTCATCACTTCATGAATGTGCGCAACCTGCTCAAGGACCAGCCACGCAGCGACCGCATCTTTGTGGCGCTCAAGGCGCAGCGCCCCGAGAATGAGTTTGAGGGCAAAGAGCTGGCGCTGCTGCGCTATGCTGCAAAGCTGACGACCGATGTGGGTAAAATGGTCAAATCGGACTTTGAAGCACTAAAGATCGAGGGCTGCTCGGATGGCGAAATCCTCGAAGTGAATCAGGTTTGCGCGTATTTCAACTATTCGAACCGGCTGCTGAACGGATTGGGGGCAACCACGGACAATGATGTGATCGGCTATTACAAGGCCGAGGACTAACCCTCAGCCGATTAGCGAGCAGACAGAATCCAATCGCGCACGATCTTCGCCTCCGGGGTCAGGGGTCGGGATTTCGACCAGACCAGATAGAAACCCTTTCCCGTCGACCAGGCCCACTCCTGATGCGCGGCCAGCATGCCCTTCTGCACCAGCGGTGCGACAATGTGATGCCAGCCAAAGGCAAACCCTTCGCCCGCCATCGCGGCCTGAAGAACCAGAGTGTAATCGTTCAGGCGCAGGCCGGTATGCGGGGTAACTTCGGTGATGCCAAAGGCCTGAAACCATTGCTGCCAGGTCGGGCGCTCGCGGATCGGTTCTTCAAGATGGATGAGCCGTTGGCTGAGGAGGTTTGGCACGCTTCTTAGGGTTACAGCCGCCGCCATGACTCGCGGTGCGGCGACGGGATAGATCACCTCTGGCGCGATCAGCTGCGCGTCGCAATCAGGCCAGTTGCCATCACCCAGACGCACGGCAAGACTGATGGTTTCGACGGTCAGGTCAGGCTCGCGGTCGCTGGATTGCAGGCGTAGGTCGATATCCGGGTGGGTCTTTTGGAACGACGCAATGCGCGGGACCAGCCAATAGTTGTTAAAGGCCGACGAAGCGCTGAGCGTCACGTGATCATTGCTGGCGAATTGCCGGATTGAAGCCGCGGAATCGGCCAGTATCTCGAAGGATCGAGTGACGTCGGAAAACAGACGGTTCCCGGCATTGGTTAGGGTGATCTTGCGATGATCGCGCCGGAACAGGATTACCCCCAGCGATGTCTCCAGTTGTTTGATCGAGGCGCTGACCGCCGGTTGCTGAACGTTCAACTCATCTGCAGCTTTGGTGAAAGACCCTGTGCGTGCGGCGGCCTCGAAGACCACAAGATGACGGGGGGATGCGAGCAGAGACCAGAGTTTTAGCATAATTTCAGATTATGCAAAACATCACTATTTTCAACCGTCACAGAATACCAGATCATTATTATGACTATGCGCGGAACATTGGGGGAAAGGGTCAGCAATGGCACGTCGCGCGCGGAATTCCAGAAACCGTCAGAACACGCAAACAGCGGCCCCCTATATCCAACGTCAGGCTGCGTATTATGATCTGTTGGACGAAGAGCAACTGGTTCGCCTGGAACAGCAGGTGGACTGGATATTGCAGGATATCGGCATCGCGTTTCGCGACGATCCCGAAGCGCTGGACCTTTGGCGGCGCGAGGGTGCCCGGATCGAAGGTGACATCGTGCGCGCGCCTGCGGACTGGATTCGCAACCTGTGCGCCAAGGCTCCGTCTGGATTCACGCAGCTGGCCCGCAACCCCGAGCGGTCGGTTCGGATTGGCGGGCGAAATCAGGTCTTCGCGCCCATCTACGGCGCTCCTTTTGTGCGCGATCTGGAAGGCGGGCGGCGCTACGGCGACATCGCGGCGTTTCAGGATCTTGTCCGCCTGACCTATCTGCACCCAAATCTGCATCACGGTGGCTTTGTCACCTGCGAGCCCTGCGATATTCCGGTCAGCAAGCGGCATCTGGATATGCTGTTGGCCCATATGACCCTCAGTGACAAACCGCATCTGGGCGCCATCACCGAGATGAGCCGGGCGCAGGACAGTGTCGACATGGCCGAGATCGTGTTTGGGGCCGATGTGATGGCGGAAAACTGTGTCATCATGGGCAATGTGAACACCAATTCTCCGCTGCTGGTGGACAAGGTCGTGACCGAGGCGGCACGGGTCTACAGCAGCCGGGGGCAGGGCATGGTCGTGGTGCCGTTTATCCTGTCTGGCGCGATGGGGCCTGTGTCGACGGCGGCCTCGGTGGCGCAGGCGATGGCCGAAGCGATGATGGTCTGTGCATATATTCAACTTATCCGACCCGGTGCGCCATTCGTTCTGGGAAATTTCCTGTCGTCGATGTCGCTCAAGTCCGGCGCACCGACATTTGGGATGCCCGAGCCTGTGATCTCGAACTATGCAATCGGCCAACTGGCGCGCCGCGCGGGTCTGCCCCTTCGCTGCGGCGGCTCGCTCACGGCGTCAAAGATCGAAGATGCGCAGGCCGCCTATGAAAGTGCGGACTCGATGCATTCGACCATGCTGGCAGGCGCGAATTTCGTGCTGCATTCGGCAGGCTGGCTTGAGGGCGGGCTGTGCACTGGTTTTGAAAAGCTGATCATGGATGCAGATCGGCTTGGTTCCTATCAGAAGGTGCTGAGCCTCGGGCTGGATACCTCGGACGAAGCGCTGGCCCGCGATGCCTATGCCGAGGTAGGCGCGGGAGGTCACTTCCTGGGCTGCGGTCACACCATGCGCCATTATCAGGACGCGTTCTACGAACCCGCGCTGAGCCACAGTGAGAATGTCGAAAGTTGGGAAGACGAAGGGGCCAAAGACATGCGCACCCGGGCGTATGAGCGCTGGAACAAAATGCTCAGCGAATACGAAGAACCGCCGATGGACATAGCGCTGCGCGAAGCGTTGGAGGAGTTCGTCGCCAAACGCAAAGAAAGCCTGCCCGACGCTTGGTACTGACCGAAATCGTATGTGCGAAGCATGGGCTAAATGCCTTTGACCTAGGGCGGATGAGCGTCGCCTTGTAGCAGTTATTGCGCAACTCAGTGATTCTACTTTAGGAAGAAACGCTCCGCCCGCATCAACGCCTAATTGTTGCCGTATTTCTTTGCCAATCAAATCTGAATTGATTGATTTGAGGGAGTTTTCGCATGCCCAAGCCAAACAAGGGTGGAGACAGCAATTACATTTCCGGCAACAAGCGTGACAATGTTCTGACCGGCACCAATGCTGACGAGGTTCTGGACGGAAAGGGCGGCGATGACCGCCTGATCGGTGGCGGCGGCGACGATACTATTTTGGGTGGATCTGGCTTTGATACGGCCGTGTTCGCGTATACCCGCGACGCCTATGACGTTACTTTGCTCAGCGATGGGCGCATTCAGATTTCAGGCCCCGAGGGGACCGACACGATCTCGGATGTGGAACAGTTTGAGTTTGCCGATATGACCCAATCTGCGGCTGAGGTCATTCAGCCTCGGCTGGCCAATCTGACCGTTGAAAGCCTGATGGTAGATGACACTATCCTGTCACCCGGAGAAACGACCGCGATCAATGTGAACATCACATCGGACGGCGTGATCGACGCGCCCGAGGCTACGGTCGATCTTTTGATCGCATCCGCCCCGGATGACGGCGCGGTTATTGGTACCTTAGACACTGCTATGCTGGGGTCGACCGCCACTGGCAGTACAGGCGCAGTTTCATTCTCATTTGACCCTGGGACGCTGGAGCCGGGGACTTACTGGGTTGCGGCGCGTGTGGACAGCGCCAACGATCTGGACGAAGAAAACGAAGCGGACAATCAAACCGAATGGGTACAGATCACCGTCGAAGCGCCGAAGGCCGATCTGCAACTTGTGTCCGCAACTGTTAACGGCAGTTCTGATTTAGAGCTGGAAGGCGGTGCCAGAATTCAGATGGATTACGTCATCCATGATGCCTCAAATATGGATGTCGCGGGCTATACCGTCTCAACCTATGTGTCTGCCGATGCCACCCTTTCCGCCGATGATCAGCAGATCGCGGTTGTCACGGGCGGCAGTGATCCCGGAATGACAACAAGCCCCTCCGCAACGCATTGGCTGCCCGAGGATTACGCGCCGGGCGACTACTATTTGATCAGCGTTGTGGAATGGCACGACGGCACCGCGGATACACACCCCGACAACAACACGATCGTGCAAACAATCACTCTGACGCCGCCGCCCGAACCTGTGGTGGACATCGCCGTCAATTCGGTCAGCATCGGCAACTCATCCGATCTCGATCTGGGGCCGGATGGCGATTTCTGGGGGCCGACCGGAGCGCAGCTTGATCTGAGTGTTGAGGTGTCCAACCTGGGCAGCGATCCGGTGTTCAACGCCGGGTTCACCGCTTACCTCTCGACAGACGGAACCCTGTCGGCTGATGACATCGCTATCTGGAGCGGGTCTACAACCTTGCATATCGGCGGAACCGCAACACTCACAGCGGCCGTCAATATCGACGGCAACGTCCCGGCCGGAGATTATCAGGTCATTCTGGTGTCAGATACGGAACCGGACATTGATCCCAGCAACAACAGCGCCAGTGCCGGTGTGACCTTGGTAGGCGGTGTCGCAACCGGGACTGAAGCAAACGACATTTGGACCAGCAGCCCGGGCGGAGACACCTTGGACCTGCTGGGCGGCGACGACATTGCCTTTGCCGGGCCGGGCTTTGACAGGGTAGATGGCGGCGCAGGTTACGACACGCTCGACTTTTCTTCCAGCAGTCAGGGTGTGGGGCTGTATTTTGCCGAATTCAATTCGCAGGAACTGATCGAATATTCAATCGACCTTGGTCCAACGCTCTCGACCTATTCAAATTTTGAGCAGATTGTCCTGAGCGATCATGATGATCAGGTGGATCTGTCTGGCAGTGCCGTGCGCGATCTGGATGCTGGAACCGGCAACGACCTGATCATCGGAAGTTACGGGAATGACATCATCGACGCCGGTGCGGGTGATGACTTTGTTTTCGGGAATGCCGGGGATGATTTGTTGATCCTGGGCGAAGGAAACGATCAGGTCGGGATCATTCGGCACACGTCCGGCGACGGGGTCTCGGGCTTTGGGCATGACGTTGTCGACGACTTCGATTTCAACTTTGACACGGTGGTCATTCAGGTTGATTTCGGGGAAACATATGACCCCATGCTGGACCTCGTTCAGACGGATGAGGGCGCATTGCTGCAATATGCAGACGACTCCAGCCTGTTGCTCAGCGGCGTTGATGTTGACGATCTGGACATCAGCGATTTCCTGATCATCGAAGAACAGGGGCCGGTTTCTGTCGGTGGTTTCCTCTGATCAGGCCACGCCGCGCGTGACCCGGAACCGGTTATGGGCCTGGCGGTCATTGCGCGGCGTCGACCCGAATTGCTCGGCATAACGTCGCGACATGGCGGCTGCATTGGCATAGCCGACCGCATAGGCAATCGAGGTGAGCGTTTCCTGTGTGTGGATCACAAGCTGCCGCGCCGTACGCAGGCGAAGCTGGCGATAGTATTCGGCGGGGCTTTGGCCCAAAGTCTGACGGAAACTGCGTTCCAGGTGGCGGGCCGACACACCCACCTGACGCGCAACCTCGCGGGTTGTCAGGGGGAAGGCAAGGTTTTCGGAAAACAGAGCAATTGCGCCCGAGACGATGTTTGGCAGATGATCTGCCGTATCGTCAGTCTGGAAGGTCGGCGTCTTTTGCGGAATGTCCGGGTTGCGGATCGCGGAATGCTGAAACCAGCAGGCGACTTCTGTCATGATGGCGCTGCCAAGGGTGGCCTCGACCATATGCAGGGCAAGATCAAACGCCGAAGCCGCGCCCGAGGCGGTACAGCATCTGTCAGTAATGGCGATCACATCATCCGTGATGTCAATCTGTGGAAACTCAATCTCGAACGTGGTGCGATACAGCCAGTGAACCGAGCA
Organism: Ruegeria sp.; assembly: GCF_965221235.1. GTDB lineage: Bacteria > Pseudomonadota > Alphaproteobacteria > Rhodobacterales > Rhodobacteraceae > Ruegeria. Next base: position 455,305 of record NZ_CBDCRS010000003.1, on the reverse strand, counting down.
GGTCTGACCATCCAGAACACCCGATCGTGCCAAAGGAAACACGCCGCCGCTGACCGCGCAGAGCGTGGTGCCATGCCGAGACAAGTACCGTAGCTTGCCGGTTGCGGCCTTGAGATCAGACAACACTCCGTCGGGTTCCGACAGGATAACCAGAAAATCAACCTGCGGCAGGTCAGACAGGGCGGCATCCACGTCGAACTCAATTCGGGCGCTGGAGCAGACCCGCGCGCCATTCTCTGAAACCAGTGTCCAGGAGAACATGTCCCGCCCCGAGATCTCGTTAGCAGCCCTCAGCGGTTCGATCACCGAGGACAAGCAGGCCATCGGGAACCCGGGCAGCAGAAGAAAGCCAATGGAAATCGGCGCGCGACCGTTGTCTTTCAGGGGTATTGAGATCTGGTGCATGCCAGCCTCTGAAATATGCGGGTTGCAGATATATGGTCATCGAAGCCCGCGCTCTTCAAGAGTTTATCTGCAAAGCAGGTTAGTGGTCTTTCAAAATGGCCGCGATTTTTTCGAGTGTGGCTGTGCTCACCGCCACGCCGTTGTCCTGCGCTGCTCGACGTTTTGCGCTGCGGCCATCTCCGGGCAGGTGCGCGTTTTCCTGCGCACGAATGACCTCGACGAGGCTGGTTATATTGGAGGCGAACCCGTCCGACGCTGTTGCGTTCGGGTCAATGGCAAGGAAGAATTGACCGGTTCTGGGCGGTCCTCCGGCAGTGCCGGAAAAAGGTGAGGCATAAGCGCCCAGCGTTGCCCCGGTCAGGGCCGCGGCCATGACCTCGGTCAACAGGGCAACGCCAACGCCTTTATACCCGCCAGAGGGTGCCATTGATCCCTTCAGCCCGACCTCGGGGTCGGTTGTAGGGTTTCCGTCCGGGTCCAACGCCCATCCTTGGGGGATTGGTTTGCCTTCGCGCGCGTGTTTCATCACCTCGCTTTTTGCGATGGTACTGGCGCTTTGGTCGATCAGCAGAGCAGGTGTGCCGTCGGTGCCGGGAACGGCAAGCGAAAATGGATTGGTGCCGACCACGGGTTTCGACCCGCCTGACGGCGCGATCGAGGCTGGAGCGTTGGTAAAGCCCATTCCGACCAGTCCAGCCTGTGCCAGACGGTGGGTATGATAGCCCAGAACACCGCAGTTATAGCTGTTCCTGATGGCCAGAGCCGCAACCCCCTGCGCCTTTGCAGCGGGGATCAGGGCATCAAATCCGATGTCGATTGCGGGGTGGGCAAAACCGGTGGCCGCGTCCACTGTCACAACACCCGGACGGGGCGTCGCCAGAGCTGGCATTGCCTGACCGTCAACCTTACCGCAAAGCACATGTTCGCAATAAATCGGGATATAGGCCAGTCCATGGCTGGCCACCCCATCCGCCTCGGTCGCTGCGGTCCCGCGGGCAAGAGGGCGGGCATTGGCCTCGGACGTGCCAACGGCGAAGAGGGCGCGAAAGGACAGGTCCTCGATTTCCTCCAGCGAAAGTGTTTGTGTCTGGCTCACAGCCGCGTCTCCTTAGTCATTGTCGGTTTTGCCGCTGCCCGCCCCCAAACGGCGGGACTCTTCTGTGGCGGGGGCATAGGTGCGATGGGCAAATCGATTCAGCGTTTCCCAATGTACGGGATCGGGCGTAGCGCGTGTGTGGTGGGGCAAAGCAGAAGCCACGGTGTCGCAGGGTTCAACGTGAAGATCACTGACCGGGTCCGTGGGACTGCCGGTTATGTTCAGATTGTGGCCATCCGTCTCCGCCGTCCATGTGCGGGCAGTGATGCGCAAGGGGGCTCTCATCCTGCGGGCGGCCATTGCGGCAAAGGGCAGGATCAGTGCCGGCTGTGACACGTTCAGCATCTCGGCACTTGGTCGCGTCATGTGATTGGCGCTGTCCGACAACCCCGACCCAGCCAGCAACGGGCAGCGCGGCCCTTGGCCATCATGGGAGCCGTTCGGGCTTTCGTTTGTCGTGAGCCCCTTCTCAAGTAGCAAAGCCAGTTCTGCCACACCGTCCAGACCTTGCATGCAAAGCCAACGCGTGGCTTTGCCAGCCTCTTCGGCCAGCCCCCAGCTATAGCCACCGCCGCGTGCAGCACGTTTGGCGGTCGCTTCGACCTCGTTCAGCGAGAAACTCATTGCGGCAGCTCCGGGTAGACCCACAGGTCCGCGTTCTCCGGCGTCAGTTCTTCGGGGTAGGGCGCACCGGCATACATGCAGATCCGCACCCAACGGTCCGAGCGCGGATCGAAATGCGTTGCACCGAAGAACGACAGCTTGGCGCGCAACATGTCGATAGGCAGAACTGAAGCGCTAATCGTGTTGTCGCGCACCTCGCCATAGGGCGCGATGCGGGACATCTGGGCGCGACGGATGGTGTGTCGATGTTCGGGGTGGTGCCGCAGGAACTCCGCCACCGAGTCGCCCGCAAAATCCGACAAAGCCCCGTATGCAGCGGCAGCATCCCGGGCCGGGGCCAGCGGTTGTTCATAATCGGCGATGGGTTCTTCGAACCGTTCGCCCATCCGGGGTTCCAGCTTTTCCTCAGACACATACCACGCCCGCGCGCAATTTTCCGGGGCTGACCAGTCGAGGCTCAGCGCCCAGCCAAAGCTGTCTTCGATCAAAGCACACGCGTCGCGCACCGGCATGGAGCCGTCGATCACAAAGGCATCGCCGTTGCTGTCGGCCATGCAGCAGGCCAGCCCGTCGACATCCTCCGGGAAGGGTTCAAGCATCAGTGAGGCGATCAATTCCTGACCCTCTTCGCTGAGTGCGGTTTCTGACCAGTGCCACAGATGGTCCCACGGGGTGTCCTGTTGCAAAACACCGGTCCCGAGGTGGGCGCGGATCGCGTTCAAATCTGCCTTCAGGTGCTTCAGTTTCTCAATCTGGATGGGATGAGCTGACTGCCAGCGCTCAACAGAGATCGCGCTGCGCTCGAAGAGGTCGCGAAAGGCTTTAATTTGTGTCTCTGTCGCTGCGGGGTGGTTACGCACACGGGCGATGGCCTCTTCCCTGGCCATGATCCAGTTGTTCAGCAGGATCGGGTGGTTGATGATAAACGGAGCCATGCCCAGACCCGTGGAATTGCCGATGCCCAGTTGGCGCGAGGTGGCTGTGTCGAGACGCGCGGCCTGATCTCCGCCCTTGACCCGCGCCATGTGTTCAACGAGATCGCGGACGAAGGCGCGGGTGAGGTAGACCGACAGCATCTCGACCTGAAACGGAACCTGCAATTCGGGTCGGTCGGCCAGCGTTTCCCGATCCGCCGCCCCGAATTTGCCCGAGCCATAAACCGCAGTGGTCCGCATCAGGTAACCGACGGCCCCGATCTGTTCCGAGTCAGGTTGGCGACCGGATGCCAGCTGCTCGACCACATGCGACCAAAGGCGAACCGAGCGATTTGCCCGTGACAGGGACAGCTCTTGCTCGGTAATCCGACCGGCCTCTTGCAGCGGCACGTTTTGCGCAAGACGGTCGAGGTCGGCTTCGGTCGGGACGCCGTCAAACAACGTAAAGGTCGCGTCCCAGGCTTCGGCAATTACTCGATCTGACCGCAGCTCATCGGGCAGGTCATGGGCAAAGGCCACCAGTGAATATGCCCGATCCGGCCCTTGCGCTGTATAGACCGCGCGGCCCACGCCAGCTTCGCTGATATCAAAAACCGGCCGTGTGAACTGCCAGCTATCCTGCGCCATACGTCGCGTCAGGATCCGCATGAAGCTTAACCGGCATTGATGCAAAGACCCCAGCCGTTTCAGCCTCATCACCTGTGCCGGATCGCGGCGGGGGATATATGCGCCGGTTTCGGTCATGCGGAGGCCGACCCAAAGTTATCGGCAAAAAAGCGTCGCCAGTTGCCGCCCATGATCCCAGTGACTTCTTCATCTGACAGGCCTGTCGCGCGCAATCCGTTCTCGATCTGACCAAAGTCCCGGTTATCGCGGAACCAATCCGGCATGGGCGGGAAACCGGGCGCTGCCGCCGACCCCTCGCCATAGTCGATCTCTTTGCTCCACCGTCCCACGCGCATCCATTCCACCACGCTGTCCGGCTGATCCTGACACAGATCGGTGCCAATCCCGAGGTGTTCGGGCCCGAATGTCTCAGCCGTTCGGGCAATCATCTCGCAGAAGCTTTGCAAGGTGCAGTCGGATTTGTCCTTCAGATGATGCGGATAGACCGAAAAGCCGAACATACCGCCATTCTGTGTGACCGCCCGGATCACATCGTCGCGTTTGTTACGCAGGGCAGGGGCCCATTCATGTGGATTGGCATGCGTTATCGCGATAGGGCGTTCCGAAATTTCGGCGGCTTCGATGGTGGACCTGTCGGCCGAGTGGCTCATGTCCACGACCAGACCCACGCGGTTCATCTCTTTGATGACCTGCCGCCCCATGCGTGTGATGCCGGTGTCTTCGGCCTCGTAACATCCGGTCGCCAGCAGGGACTGGTTGTTATAGGTCAGCTGCATGAAACGCGCGCCGAGCGTATGGACGATCTCGACCAGCCCAATGTCATCTTCGATGGGGGAAGGGTTTTGAAAGCCAAAGAAGATCGCGGTGCGCCCGGTTTCGCGGGCGATGTCGATATCGCTGGCCCATTGACCCTTCATGATCAGATCTGGGAACTGCTCGAACCAGCGGTTCCATTGCTCAAAGTTCAGCACCGTTTCACGGAAATTCTCGTGATACGCGATGGTGACGTGAACCGCGTCGACGCCACCTTCGCGCATTTGCCGAAAAATCTTTTCCGACCAGTTGGCATATTGCAGCCCGTCTATTCTGGGGTCGGGCCGCATCAGTCAGGGACCCCTGCGCTGATATAGGCGGTTTTGACCGTGGTATAGAACTCAGCCGCCGCCTTGCCCTGTTCGCGCGGCCCGTAGGAGCTATCGCCTCGCCCACCGAACGGCACGTGATAGTCGGTTCCTGCGGTGGGCAGGTTGACAGTCACAACCCCGGTGCGGGCATTGCGTCGGAAATGGGTGGCACGGGCGAGCGATTGCGTGACGATACCCGATGTCAGGCCAAAGTTCGTGTCGTTGACGACGCTCAACGCCTCGTCATAGCTGCCCACCTTGATGACGCTGGTGAGTGGGGCAAACATCTCTTCCCGGTTGATCCGCATATCATTTGTCGTGTTCAGGAACACACCCGGAGACATATAGTACCCCTCATGCGGCATCTCCAGGCGTTCGCCCCCACAAGCCAGGTCAGCACCTTCGGACTTGCCCAGATCAACATAGGCGAGGTTCTCTGCAAGCTGCTGCGCACTGACCACTGGTCCCATCTGTGTGGCTTCATCCAAAGCGTGTCCGACCTTCATCGCCTGCGCGCCCTGCACCAGCTTTTCGACAAACGCATCGTGGATCGCGTGATGCACCACAAGCCGAGAGGAGGCAGTGCATTTTTGTCCCGACCCGCCAAACGCTCCACCAAGCGCCAGTGTGACGGCAAGATCGAGATCAGCGTCATCCATCACCGCCAGCGCGTTTTTCGAGCCCATCTCCATTTGAACCTTTGTCAAATTGCCGATCGCTGCCGTGGCGATTTTCTTGCCGACAGGCACCGACCCAGTGAACGAGATCGCGTTGACCTTCGGGCTTTCGGCAAGCCGCTGACCAACAGAGCCGCCTGACCCCATCACAAGGCTGAACAGACCTTTCGGAATATCCTGTTTGGCGATGATTTCGGTCAGGGCCACCGCTGATGCCGGAGTAATATTGGCCGGTTTCCACACCACCGCGTTGCCATAGCAAAGCGCCGGAGCGATCTTCCACGAAGCGGTCGCAGTGGGGAAGTTCCACGGGCTGATCACGGCCACAACGCCAACTGGTTCGCGCCGCACGTCAACCTCGATCCCATCGCGCACGCTGTCGGCATTCTTTCCGATCTGGCGCAAGCATTCGGCGGCGTAATAGGTGAAGAACTGCCCGGCACGATAAACTTCGCCCTTGCCCTCGGCCAGCGGTTTGCCTTCTTCGCGGCTCAGTAGGGTGCCGAGTTCTTCGGCGCGGGTCATCAGTTCGGTGCCGATATTCATCAGGACGCTTTGCTTGCGTTCAATCCCGTACCGCGCCCATTCAGCCTGAGCGGTCCGGGCCTGATCCAGCGTCGTCTCAAGTTGATCGGCACTGGCTTGGGCAAATGTCCCGACAAGATCGCTCAGATCCGATGGGTTGCGATTTTCGATCTCGCTCTCTCCGGCACACCAATCACCGGCAATGAAGTTCAGTTTGGTCAAGACACGCCCCGCAGCCAAATTCAGATTGCGATGAGAATGGACTTCGGCGATTGCATCAGTCAAACTCAAACAACTGAAGTGCGTTTCAGGAATTCTGAAGTATGGCCATCAAGATCGAAATGCTGCGCAGCTTTTGCGCTGTGGCCCAAAGCGGCAGCCTGTCTGCGGCGGCTGACCGGCTGGGCCGGACGCAATCCGCGTTATCCATGACGCTCAAACAGTTAGAGGATCATCTGGGCAAACCGCTTTTTGCGGGTGAGCGGAAGAACCAGCTGTCACCGCTGGGCGAGCAGGTCTATGTACTGGCCGCCACTCAGGTGCGCCAGTTCGATGAAACCCTTCGAACAATTGACGACGTGGCCAAAGCCGATCACGGCCTGATCCGCATCGTGTCCGTTCCGTCCGTCGCAGCAATGATCTTTCCGCAGATCCTTGAACATATGACCAATCGTTTCCCCGACCTCAAAATTGAGATGCGTGACACGGACAGTCAGCAAGTGCTGGAGGCTTTGGTGTTGGGCAAAGCCGAGATCGGAATCGCCTCGGGTCTTCATGCGCTGAACGGGATCGAGGCCGAAACCCTGTTCGACGACAGCTTTGGTCTTGTCTGTGCAGCTGACCACCCCCTGAATCTGCAAGACCCCCTACCAACGATTGATGAGGTGGTTGAGGGCAAGTTCATTCGGAACGCCTTGTGTGACCTGATTGAAACGCCGCACTTCCGCTCTGCTGCGGACGGGGTGAATGTCACCATTCACAATACGCATTCGCTGCTGTCGATGATCCGCACCGGGAATTGGGTGACGGTTCTGCCGCAATCGGTTGTGAGTTTTTCCCCGGACGCCATCGCGTTTCGTCCCATCGCCGGGCTGCCTGACAAACGTCGTGCCTGTCTGTATGTCAAAAAGGAGCCGAGGTTTCCGCGCATGGTTGAGGAATGTTGCCGGTTCATCCGATCCTGCGACATCGGTTGATCTCAGGTAACGTCGTGGCTCAGAAACTATAGATCGCAGCTCGTGCCGGGTGGTGCAATGTAGCCCGACACGCGGGTTGTCTTATGCCTCGGCTCATCGCGCGTATCTGCGTTGTGACCCCTGTCCAATCAGCTTGCCCGTACTATTCAGCCGGAATGATCGCCCCGGAGTGGCCGACAATCCGGCAGGCCAGTTCGTGGCCGCGCGCCAGCGCCTCAGATTGCGTACTGCCGGTCAATATTGCAGCCAGATAACCGCCGTTAAAGCCATCACCGGCGGCTGTGGTATCAACCACGTTCTTGGCTGGGTCGAACTTCTGTTCCGGGGAACTCAGATTGATCGAGACAGGTCCTAAAAACCCGCGTTTCAAAGCGCCGGAGCAGTTTTCATAGGTGCGAAATCTCTCGAGAACATCTTGATCGGATTGCTCACCAAACAGCGCTAATTCATCATCGACTGAGGGCAGGGCGATATCGCAAAGCTGCCAACAGGCCGAGATGGTCTCGCGTGCCGCTTCGGGGGACTCCCAAAGTTTGGGGCGGTAGTTGGAATCGAAAACGAATGTGCCTCCTGCCTTGCGAAAGCCCTCAACCCAATTCAAGAACCCGTGCCGCACTTCTGCTGGCAGAATTGCGAGAGAGATGGCCGAGATATAGACGACGTCGAAGCCAGAGAGAGAATCGAAGGACAGCCCGGCCCCGTCCTGAAACTGCAATCTGGCTGCCGACGCTTGGCGCCAATACTGGAAGCTACGTTCGCCTGCGCTGTCCGTCGTGATCGCATAGACACCCGGCAGCCGGTCTTCGATCTGACCAAGACATGCAGTGTCGATGCCTTGAGAGGCGATGTATCTTGTCATGTCGTCCGACAATCGGTCCTGCCCCAGCAAGCTGACGAAACTGACGCCATGCTCTGGCGGCAACATGCGGCGCAGGTAGATGGCTGTATTCAGAACATCCCCGGCAACGCCTACCTCGGCCGGGCCGGGAACGGATGAGACCCGCAGCTCCAGCATGGCCTCGCCGATACATGCAATGCGCAGACCGCTCATGCGGTTTGGCTTTCGTCAAAAGTCAGGTGTACTTTGATCGCCTGCGTCCTGTCGCCTGCCAAGTCAAATGCGGTCACGGCTTCGTCGACGCTGAAGGAGTGGCTGACCACGGGCGAGACGTCGATTTCCCCGCTGTCAATCAGGCGGACGGCCTCGGCGAATTCGGGGTGAAAGCGGTGGGTTCCGACCATGCGGATTTCCTTGCTGACGATGACGTTCAGCGCCAAGGTAATGTCTCCGGCGACGCCCACAAGCACCATGGTGCCACCTGGGCGCAGCATCTCTAACGCGTCGCGAATGGCGGGGGCTGCGCCGGTGCATTCGAACACGATATCGAACCCGCCCTTGTTTTCGCGGAAACGGTCCAGCTGTTCGGGGTTTTGGGCCACGTTCACGGTTTCGCTGGCACCCATCTTTCGCGCCGCTGACAACGGGTAGTCGTTCAGGTCCGTCACCACCAATTCGGCGGGGTTCTCTTTGGCTGCGACCGCAGTCATCAGCGATCCGATGGGACCCGCACCCGTGACAAGGATGCGGGCCCCAGTCATGTCCGTCGCGTGGGAGGCCGCGTGAAGGCAGACGGCGAGGGGTTCAGAGCACGCTGCCTTCTGGACAGGAATTGGGTTGGTGAATTTATGCGCGCGGATGGCGGGAATATTCACGATATCGCGGAACATGCCCTGTTCATGCGGCATCCGGTAGGCCGAGCCCATGAACCGCATGTTGACGCAGTGGTTGAACGCGCCCCGCTCGCAGAATGAGCAGTTGCCGCAGGGCAGGCTGGGGTTGATCGCAACCAGATCGCCTTCGGCGAGACCCGAGACTTCGGCACCGGTTCTGACGACACGACCAGCCGCTTCGTGGCCAACGATGATCGGTTCACGCACGCGGATCTGGCCGATTCCGCCGTCGTGGTAGTAGTGCAGGTCCGAGCCGCAAATCCCGCCTGCGCCGATGGCGACTTGCACCTCATCCGGGGCAAGTTCGGGAACTGGTTGTGTTTCGACTCTCAGGTCGTGGGCCGCATGCAGGCGGCAGATGCGAGTGTCCATGTTTTTGGTCCTAGGGCAGGATTTTGTTCGGCAGCCAGGTGGCCAGCGCCGGGATGTAAGATACCATGAGCAGCACGATCAGGTTGCTCAGCAGGAAGGGGAAGATCGCGCGGACAACGGGTGTCAGGGGCAGTTTGGCAATGCCTGCGCAGACAAACAGACAGACCCCGACCGGAGGCGTCGTCAGTCCGATCATCAGGTTCAACACGGCGAAGGTCGCAAAATGTAGCGGCTCGATCCCGACGGCGGTTGCCAGTGACAGCAGTGGCACAAACAGGATGATCAATGCGGCGATGGTCTCCATAAACATGCCGATGAACAGCAGCAGGATGTTGATGATCAGGATCACCAGAATGGGGTTGTCGGTGATGGTCAGTACACCGTCAGCGATGGCCTGCGGGATGCGTTCAGAGACCAGAATCCAGCCGAACACATTGGCGAACCCGACCAGAGCCAGAATTGCAGCGGCAGAGACCGCACTGTCGGTGATCACCTTGGGCACCAGTTTCAGCGGCAGTTCACGGTAGACGAACGCGCCGACGATGAAGGCATAGACGCTGGCCACGATGGCTGTTTCCGTCGGTGTGGCAATACCGCTGAGCAGGCCGTAGAGGATGATCCCGGTCATCGCCAGCGCCCAGAACGCCCCGGCAAAAGCGCGTCCGATTTCTCCGACGCCGCGCCATTCCTGCTTGGGAAAGTTCTTGCGGACCGAGACGACATAGCAGGTCACCATCATGGCGACACCCATGAGGATGCCGGGGATGGCCCCGGCAAGGAACATTTTCCCGACCGAGATGCCGGACAGCGCGCCAACGATAATCATCGGAACGCTGGGCGGAATGATTGGCCCAACGGTTGAAGAGGCCGCCGTGACTGCAGCCGAGAAATCCGCCGGGTAGCCTGCCTTTTTCATGCCGGGGATCATGACGCCGCCGATCGAGGCCGCATCCGCCACCGCCGTACCGGTGATCCCACCAAACAGCATCGAGGCTCCGATATTCGTCAGGCCCAAACCGCCACGAATCCAGCCAACGAGAGCGTTTGCAAAGCGGATGATCCGTTCGGTGATCCCGCCGTTGTTCATCAGGTTGCCGGCCAGAATGAAGCCGGGAATGCTGAGCAGGACAAACACGTCCATACCCGCATAGATTTTCTGCGGCATCACTACCAACGGGATATCGGACAGCAGCAGATAGGCCATCGACGACAGGCCAAGCGTGATCGCCACCGGGATGCCGATGATCAGGCCGATGATGAAGACCGCAAAAAGGACGACGACTTCCATTTACTCAGCCTCGTTTGTAGTCGGTTCGCGATAGGGGATGCGCGCCAGGTCGAGAAAAAACCGCAGCACGGCGAAGATGGCCAAAAGGCATAGAAACAGCATGACGCTGAAATGGACGAACTCCATCGGCATCGCCATGGCCGGAGAGTTCTGGAACGTGCCGATCTGCACGTATTTTGAGGCACCGGGGATCAGCGCGATGCACAGGATCGCCGTGGCCGCCGAGGCAACCATGCGCAGCTTGCGGGGCAGGTCGCCGGGCAACTGATCGCAGACCGCATCCACATTCACCAGATCACCGGTGATCAGAGCGACGCCGACGCCGAAGGCTGTCAGGTAGATCAACGCAAACCGTGTCAGTTCTTCGGTCCAGACCGGAGAGCTTCCGATTGTGCGACCGATAACTTGCGTAAGGACGGCCAGGATCAGCACACCAAAGGCCATAAAGGCTCCGGTTCTGCAAATTATGGTCATGAAGTGATGAGCGCGCACCAGCACCGGTCGTCCTCCCGTTGTAGTGGCATCTGCCGCCGGGTTCAGCGGCAGATGATCAGAGCGATTTAGTTCTGGCTTGCGAACAGGTCTTCGACGATGGGTTTGATTTCGTCGTTGACGTTGGCAAGAACCGCATCCTTGGCTTTGGCGGCATAGGCTGCGCCGTCAACTTCGACGAAGGTCATGCCTTTTTCTTCAAGATAGGCACGGTCTTCGGCAAGGCTGGCGTCCAGCAGGCCACGTTCGTATTCCTGTGCGCGGGCGGCGGCTTCCATCACGTGGGCCTTGTCTTCGTCGCTGAGCGACTGCCAGGTCGATTCGGCAATCGTCAGGTAGATCCAGGACCGCACGTGCTGGGTCAGGTTCACGTGGCTTTGCACTTCGTTGAAATTGGCCGAGCGGATCAGAGCCAGCGGGTTTTCCTGCGAACCGATGGTGCCATTTTGCAGCGAGGTGAATACCTCAGAGAACGCCATCGGGGTCGGGTTCGCGCCCAGTGCGCTCCAGACATCAACGAACAGCGGCACGTTCGGGACGCGCATTTTCTGGCCGTCCAGATCATCAGGATGCGCAATCGGACGGTTCGAGGTCAGGTTGCGAGGGCCGCGCGCGAAATATGCGATGGGGCGGATCTGAGCCTTTTCAACGATCTGAGCTTCGATCTGGTCGCCGATCTCACCACCGGCCACTTCGTCCATATGCTCAGTCGAGGCATAGGCGTAAGGAACGGCCAGCAGTGCGGCCATCGGCGCCCAGTTCTGAAGGCTTTCGCCGGTGATGGTCATGTCAACCGTGCCAAGCTGCATGCCGTTGATCAGGTCGATTTCCTTGCCCAGCGATTCATTGGGGAAAATCTCGACCGCGACGCGGCCATCGGTCAGGGCGTTCAGCTCTTCGGCGAATTTGACCGAGGCCAGATGCCAGGCGTTTTGTTCATTGGCGAGGTGGCCCAGTTTCAAGGTGACCTCTTGCGCGAACGCAACGCCGCCGATCAGCTGGGAAAGAACCCCTGCAACTACCAGATTTTTAAGCTTGAACACCGTCTTTTCCTCCATGTTGGTGGTTAGCTGTCGATCAGTTCGGGATCGTACCGATCGAAAAATTCTGCGTTTTCACGTATGATTTGAGGCAGGTCGCGGATCAGACGCTGAAGATGTTTGCGCATGGCGGCTGATGCCTGCGCTGCATCCTGATTTTCGATCTGATCCACAACCCGCGTATGTTCTTCGACCAGTTTTTCGGCCGGGAACTGCCCCAGACTCAGGAACCGCACCCGGTCCATCTGACTGTTGAGGCTTTCGATAAACTTCCACGCCACATCTTTGCCTGCGGCCTCGGCGAGGGTGCGATGGAATTTCAGGTCTTCATTGATGAAGTCCAGAGGCGATGTTTTTGCGACCTTAGTCTGACTTTTCAACTGACCCCGAAGCTCGCGGATCAGAGCCGTGTCGCCATCAGTGGCCAGCAGTGCCACAATATCCGCCTCGACCGCTTCGCGCACGAAGCGTGATTGCAGGACGACCTCAAAGTCGATCTTTGTCACCAGCGTCGCGCGCTGTGGCCGGATGTTCACCAGCCCTTCTTCCGCAAGCTTGATAAAGGTCTCGCGCACAGGCTGCCGGCTAACCTCGTAGTGCCGCGCCAGTTCGGGTTCTGACAGTTTGGAGCCGGGGGGCAGGTCGTTCTTGATGATCCGCTCGCGCAATATCCGATGGATTTGCGGCGTTATCGCTGCATTCCGATCAAAAGCATCATCAATGACGATATGGTGTCCCATACTTGTCCTCCCACAAGTTTTCTCTTACATTCTTCCATACAAGTCAACAAGATTATTGACAGGCGGCCCGCGATGGCCGAGATATTGACCCACAAAACCGGGAGTGAGACGCGATGCAAGAGACTTGGAGATGGTTTGGCCCAAAGGATCAGGTCTCAATCCCAGATGTGGTACAAGCAGGTGCCCGTGGCATCGTAACCGCCCTGCATCATCAACCGCCGGGCGCGGTCTGGCCTTTGCGGGAAATTCGTGAGCGTCAGGAGGAAATCCGCACCGGATCACGCTCTCTGCCAACTCCGATCGAGTGGAGCGTAGTCGAAAGCCTGCCCGTGTCCGAGGACATCAAGCGGCAGACCGGAGACTGGCGCGCGCATATCGAGAATTACAAGATCAGCCTGAAGAACCTGTTTGAGGCCGGGATCGAGGTTATCTGCTACAATTTCATGCCCTTGCTCGATTGGACCAGAACCGATCTGAGCCATGAGATTGAAACCGGCGCCACTTGTATGCGGTTCGATCTGATCGACTTCATCATGTTCGATGTGTTCATTCTGGAACGCAAAGGTGCGGCGGAGGAGCACGACGCGGCTTTGGTTTCCGAGGCGCAGCTGAGGTTCCAATCGGCCAGCGATAGTTTCAAGGCGCGGTTGGTCAACAACATCATCTGCGGCCTGCCCGGAGCAGCAGATCATTTCAGCCTTGAGGATATCAAGGAACACCTGAAGATCTACGAGCCCTATGACCACCAGAGCCTGTCCCAGAATCATGCGGACTTCATGGAGATGGTCGCACCGTTTGCTCAGGAATTGGGCCTGCGCCTATGCTGCCATCCCGACGATCCGCCGGTCCCGCTGCTGGGCTTGCCCCGGATTATGTCGACCGAGGCCGATTATCAGCGCCTGATCGACGCCGTGGACCTGCCCGCGAATGGCATCACCCTGTGCTCCGGGTCCTTGGGCGCGCGGTCCGATAATGACCTTCCCGGTATGATGGACCGTCTGGGCGATAGGGTGCATTTCCTGCATCTCAGAAACGTGCGCCGCGAACATGAGGATATTTTTGGCTCTTTCCACGAAGCTGAACATCTGGGCGGAGACACCGATATGGCGGCATTGGTCGCTGCTGTACTGCGGGAAGAAAAACGGCGGCGTGAGGCCGGGCGGGCCGATCATTCGATCCCGTTCCGTCCCGATCACGGACAGGATATTCTCGATGACCTGACCCGCAAAGCGCAACCGGGTTACCCTGCAATTGGCCGTCTGAAAGGTCTGGCTGAACTGCGCGGTCTGATCAGCGGAATTCAACATGTCACAGAAAATGCCTGAGACTCTCTGCTCAGAAACGCTGAAGTCGCTCAACGCTGGCGTGGACCGACCGGGATATGATGCCTCCGCCCACGGGATCGGTATCGTTCACTTGGGTCTAGGCGCATTCCACCGCGCACATCAGGCGGTCTACACCGACGACGCGCTGGCGCAGAATGGCGGCGATTGGCGTATCATGGGCGTCAGTATGCGTTCGGCAGGTACGGCCAATGCGCTGACGGCTCAGGATGGCCTGTATACCTTGCTGCAACGCGGGGCATCGGGGACTTCAGCACGGATCATTGCCAGCGTCGCGCAGGCCCTGTCGCTGAAACAGGACCGTGACCGGATCGTGCAACAACTCTGTGCGCCAGCGACCAAAATCATCAGTCTGACTGTGACCGAGAAAGCCTATTGCTTTGATCCACAAACCGGCGCGCTGGATTTCGAAAACGCTGATGTTGTGCAGGATCTCAAGACCCCGGACCAGGCCGGAACCGTTCCGGGATTGCTTGCTCAGATCCTCAAGCATCGGCGGGACAACAGCATTGGTGGTCTGGCGATCATGAGTTGTGACAACCTGCCCAATAACGGGCAGGTGGTGCGCCAAGTCGTTATGGATTTCGCCAAATCGGTGGATGCCGGTCTTGCAAACTGGATTGATGAGAATGTGACCTTCCCATCGACCATGGTCGACCGGATCACCCCACAAACCACGCCCGACAACGTCGCCGAGGCGCAAACGTTGACCGGACTAACCGATGCCGCCCCGGTCCAGTGCGAAGAATTCAACCAATGGGTGATTGAAGATAATTTCCCCCATGGTCGACCTGCTTGGGAAAACGCGGGCGCGATTTTTGTGCACGACGTTACGCCCTACGAGAAGATGAAGCTGCGGATGCTGAACGGTTCGCATTCTTTGCTGGCGTATGCCGGGCATGTATCCGGCTTGCCGACCATTGGCGATTGCATGAAACCCGAAGCATTGCGCGCGGTTCTTTGCCAACATCTGACGCAGGTCAGCGCCGGACTCACGCCGCTTTCTGGTGTGGATTATGCGACCTATGCCGATCAGTTGATCGCGCGTTTTGACAACCCCAGCATTGCACATGCGACGTATCAGATTGCTATGGATGGCAGTCAGAAAATGGCACAACGCATCTTCGAGCCCGCCGAAGAAGCGCTTGATCACGGGTTGCCAGTGGAAACCTTTGCCTTCGCTACCGCTGTTTGGCTGCGATACCTGCTGGGCCGAACCGAGGCGGGTGAGGACTATGCGTTGAGGGATCCCAAGGACGGCGCGATCTCGGACGCACTGGCAGGCGCAGATGGTGCGCCTGAGATCCTCGCAGCCTTGAACGGTGTGAATGGTCTGCTGCCGGGCTCACTGTTCCAGCGCCCGGATTGGAATGTGCTGGTCACAGAATGTCTTTCTGACATTTTGGAGAACGGGGTCGCGAACACAGCTTCGGCTCTGGTGTCATCGGCGCGCTGAACGCCCGAACAATGCTGACCCAAGTAAGTGCCTCTGGTTAGACCCAAAGCGCTTACTGGGGTTGGCATTCGAAAACCGACGCCGGGACGAATTGCCGACGAAGCTGCTACGCCCTGCGCTTTTTGAAGGCGGCTGTTCCCATGGCAGTCAGATTCTGAAAAACCGTGTGCCACGCTGACAATCCCGGCTTTGGTTCCCGGCCCTTGGCCATGCGCCTGATCTGAGTTTCATAGTAGGTGATCGCAAGCATGAACATGCGGTCAATCCCTCGCAGGCCTGTACTGGGTCGACCAACGTTGCAGACATAGTCCGGATCGACCGCTGCATGTTTTGGCAATTCCGGATCCAGCGTCAAAGCACGCGCAACGCCAACAAAATCTGTGGCCCCGGTGGCCAAAGCGGTCTCCATCGCCCGAACTGAGCGGAAGCCTCCGGTCACAGCAATCGCGACGTCAGTCAGCGTGCGCGCCTTGGCCGCAAACTCCAAAAAGTAAGCTTCGCGTTCGCCGGTTGATCGCCGTGCTCCGGTCATTGCGGGGCTTTCGTAATTGCCGCCCGATATCTCAATCAGGTCAATTCCTTCTGAAGACAGAGCCTTGATGAGTTCAAAGGCATCTTCTCCTTCAAAACCGCCCTTTTGGAAGTCGGCGCTGTTCATCTTGATCGAAACGGGAAAGTCCGATCCGACTTCATTCCTGATGGCTCGGTACACTTCCATAGCAAACCTGCGCCGGTTTTCGGGTGATCCGCCCCATTTATCGTTGCGGCGATTATGGTGCGGCGACAGAAACTGACTCACAAGATATCCATGGGCACCGTGTATCTGGACACCATCGAACCCCGCCTGTTTGGCCAGTCGCGCGGTCGTGGCAAAGCGGCCAATCAGGTCTGTGATCTCATCTGCGCGCAGTTCACGCGGTGTCGCGAAGGTTTTCTCAAGTTCCGCGCGCAGTGGGATTGCACTCGGGGCAACGGGATGCTGCGACAGAAACTTGGGGCTTTGCTTGCCGGGGTGGTTGATCTGCATCCAGAACTGCGTATCAGGGTTTGCGTCGTGGACCGCTTTGGTCCACGTCATAAAGCGATCAAGATGTTGCTCATCTTCTAAGACGACATTCCCCGGCTCACCCAATGCGGTTCGGTCAATCATGACGTTCCCGCTGACCAAGATACCCGTTCCCCCCTTGGCCCAACGTTTGTAGACCCGCAGATGGCCGTCGGTTGGAAGGTGTTCCCCTTGGACCGCAAGGACTTCACTCATCGCCGATTTCAGAAATCTGTTTGGTGAAGTCACTTTGTTGGCCAGACGTATCGGGCTGAACAGAATTGGTGCGTGATCAGGAGCGTCCGCTGTCACATCGAATTTCTCGGGCTTGGTCATCATCACATCATTGCAAGTTAGGGTCGTTACATGGTCTCTGCAGGACCCGGTTACAAACCCTAACTTCATAACGCCGGTAGGGCAGGGATGCCCACATTCCTTTGGGTCAAGCGCGGCAACAGGCTCATCATCGCATTACCGGCACGGCCGTTTTCAGGGTCTTCTGTCTTCCTACCGCAGTCACCTGAAACAAATCCGCCGGGTCGCGCAGAGTTCAACCTGTGCGCGACCCAGCCCCGGCTTTCCAAAAACAGGCGTCGCCGGATGTACCCATGTTTCAGTTTCTCATGGTCGTTTCACCCCGCGAAAGGTATTCAGTAGAAGGGAGGAGAAACGTGGAGCGCAAGCTGGCCGCAATACTCGTGGCCGATATGGTCGGCTATACCGCCCGAATGGAGCGGGACGAATTCGGCACGCTTGAAACTCTGTCTACGATCATGGCGGAGCTTTTCATCCCGCTTGTCGAACGAAATCAGGGCACGGTCATAAAACTGCTTGGCGATGGCCTTTTGGCCAGTTTCGAAAGCGCCGCAGATGCTGTTGCCTGCGCCTATGAATGGCAAAAACTGCCGCCGGACGGGGCTGATCCGATCCGCTTTCGCATCGGCATCAATCTTGGCGATATTATTCTGCGCGACGGGGACGTCTTTGGCTCAGGTGTAAATCTGGCGTCTCGGCTGGAGCAACTTGCAGCGCCAGGCGGCGTGCTTGTGTCCGATGCAGTGTATCGCATTGTCGGTAATCGACTGCCAATCGCTTGGGAAGACGCGGGAACACTAACCTTTAAGAACATCGCCGAACCTGTTCGCGCCTGGCGGTTTGGCGGATCGAAAGCGGAAAATACCCGGCGAGCCCAATCAGAGGCAAATCTAAAACCCACTATCGCCGTATTGCCTTTTCACAACCTGAGCGATGATCCAGAGCAGGTCTTTTTCACTGATGGCATAGCGGAAGACATAATCACTGGCCTGTCTCGGTTTCGTACGCTGCAACTGGTCTCGAGAAACGCCTCATTTCGCTTCAGAGGGCAAGAGGTGGATCCGGCTGAAATCGCGACGGCTTTGGGTGCAGATTATCTTGTTGAAGGCAGCGTACGGAAAGCGGGAAGCCGGGTCAGGATCTCGGTACAGCTATCCGATGCAGGTTCGGGATCACAATTGTGGTCGGATCGGTACGACCGGGAATTGGAGGATGTCCTAGAGGTTCAGGATGACGTGGCACGTAGCATCGTGGCAGTCCTTCCTGGGCGCGTTCAGCATGATGTAGCGGATCGTTCGGCCCGAAAGCCAGAGGATGAAATGAAGGCTTACGAGCTGATGCTAAAGGGCAAAGCCCTTCGCGACGGCCTGAATGCGCGTGACACGGCAAAAGCGCGGGCGTTGTTGGAACGGGCGGTCGCGCTCGATCCGTCACTTGCACGATCGTTCATGTACCTCTCAGATACATATGTAATTGATCTTTGGCTTGGGCTGGCAGATTCCGAAGCGGCCGGCCATGTATTGCACATTGCCCGAAAAGGCGCGGCCTTGGACAATCAGGATGTCTACATTCAGGACCAACTCGGTTTCGCATATCTATGCGCAGGTCATTGGCAAGAAGCCGAGGCTCAGTTCGCCAAAACCTTGTCTCTGATCCAAAACGAAGCAGAGTCCATGGCCTGGTGCGGATATGCATTTCTTCTGCTGGGACGGCGTGAGAAAGCGCACTGTATCGTCTCCGAGGCCATGCGATTGGACCCACTGCATCCTCCGGCCATCGACTGGATCATGGGGCAGATAGAATTTTTCCGCGAAGACTTTGAAGCGGCACTGGGCTTGCTGATGGGAGAGGCCCGGCTCAATTCCCTTGCAACGGCTTTCGTGGCGGCGTCTTACGCGCAGCTTGGCCGTCAGACCGAAGCCGAGGCAGCATTGATTGATTTCAAAACTGAACGGCGCGACGAGCTCATGAGCCGAGGTATTCAACTGGGTGAAGAAACCGTTTCCAGCCTCGCTCGTGGCTACCGGACTATGTGGCGGCGGCCAGAGGATTTCGAGCGTCTCGCCGCGGGCCTGCGCGCAGCGGGACTGCCCGACTAGCCATTAAAGCTGAGCTGTCCAAGGTTGAATGCCCAAGAAAAACCTCAACCCGGGCACCTGTGATAGACTGAAGACATCAGCGGCAAAATGGGGGAGAAAAAGATGTCTGATGTTGAATCTGTAAAGGCACTCGACGCGTCCATCATTGAAGGGATCAATGCAAAAGACGCAAGTATGGCAACAGCAGCTTATGCCCAAGATGGCGCCGTCATGCCGCCGGGCGCCCCGACAATGTCCGGTCGTACAGCCATCCAAGAGTATTGGCAGGCGGCAATTGACGGGGGTCTTGAGAATGTCGTGGCCAACCCGACCGCGGCACATGTCAGCGGAGATTTTGCAGTGACGATGGGTACTCTGACTGGCTCAATGGGTGGGCAAGACCTTTCCGGGAAGTACATTCTATTCTTTCACAAAGGCGATGACGGCTGGAAGGTTCAGCGCGACATATGGAATTTCGACGCCTAAAGTGAACAACGCAACCTAGCGGTCCGAACGCCCTAATCGTTTTTGCAAATCGCCTCTGCGCGCAGAGGCGACTATGTCAGGACATCTAAGGGTAAGTGTGTTGCACAGGTTTTAGCAGGCGGTCAGGAGCGTCTCACACGAGGCAAAATCATGCCGACCATCGTTGTCGAACATGCCGCTACATCGTCGGTCAAAACAAGCCTTTCACGGCCAACGAGGGTCAGCCTCTCAATCAAGGGGCGTCGTCGCAATACTCTGCTCTCATACGTTTGCTTTGCATAGCTTTTGTACCCTGTCTATTGTCGCTCAAAACAAAAAGCCCCGGATTGCAGGGCGCTTCGAACTCGGGCGATATCTCAGCATGAAGAAGACAAGCGTGGAGTCTGACATCCAGTCCTGGAATGTTCCGGGCTTTGGTGTGCATCACATTGCTAAGCTTCTGCAAAACCGTGGCTTGGATGTTGTTGCGCTGCTCAGATCGGCCAACCTACCGATAGATATTCACGAAACCCCGCCGAATTTTGTGGACGTCCGGAATGAGCTGCGCCTTCTGGAACTTGCTCATGAACAAACCAATGATCCCTTGTTTGCAATCTCGGCGGGAAAAACATTCAACCCCAGACGGACAACCCTTCTCAGCTATGTCGTGTTGAACTCTCCAACCGTTGGGGAGGCCATTGAAAAGGCGGTAAACTATGCTCGTTTGGCGCGGGGCTTTGCCAAACTGTCATTCTACAATGAAGAACGTGGCATGTTCCTGGAGATAGACTCCATCGCCCAGCTTATGCGTGCTGACGGTGCGCATAACGAGTTTCGAATTTCCGCTCTTTTAACCAGCCTTCAAATCGCAGCCGAGACGCGGTTGCCAGTCCTTGAGATACGCTTTCCGCATGAAATGACCGAGGAAAAGCGGGCGCGGATCTCAGGCGCTTTGTCAGTCAACGTGAGACAGAGCCAAAGAGTTCCGGGTATCCTGTTTGATATGTCAGTGTTGGATATTCCGATCAAAGATACCGACCCTGGATTGCTGTCGCATCTTGAAGCCCATGTGCAAAGCCTGATGAAGGATTTGGCACCGGTGATTGGTGAAACAAGCTCTTTAGTGCAGAGCGAAATCACATCACGCCTGTCATTTAGTGCTCCGACGCAAGATGAAATAGCGAAGACACTCGGGATGAGTATCAGTACCCTTGGACGCAAACTTGCCAAGGAAGGCACAACCTACAAACAGCTCCTAAAGGACACTCGAAAAAGGCTGGCAGAGCAGTATCTTGACGATCCCAAGCTGAGCCTATCCGAGATTGCGTTTGCGCTGGGTTATTCCGATCAGGCTGCGTTTACGAACGCCTACAAGACTTGGACTGGCCGGTCTCCGGGTAGTGTTCGAGCTTGCTAGGGGGGGAGGGCTCCTAACCCCGGTGAAAGATGAACTTGGCAACTCATGAACCACAGTCCCAGTGCCCGGCAATTTCAAAAAGTTGTCACAACTTGTTTATGGATGCCTGTCGACTGACCCGCCGCCTCAAGCATCCACCGAAAAAGCTGCGGCGCGTTTATGACAATGCATCCGTGCACGCATCTGTACAATTTTCGTCAACCTCCTTTTCTGAGGTCAAGCCGGAGCCTCGACCAGATCTTTTGGAGGATTGGTGGCTTTTGGACTTTGTGTCGGTATAGCCGCGGGCTTGCGAAATTGATGAGTGAACATCATGCGCGTTCGCGCGATGTCCATGACCACGCGACGGGCCGGCCATGGATATTCCAGCACCTGCAATAATTGCAAACACTGTTGCAGAAGTAATCAGGACCTTTTTCATCTGATAGCTCCTTTCAGTTAAGACCAGGCATCTGTGCATGAGTCACAATCGTCCGAACTCCACTGTTCCTGATTCAAATGAAAGCCAGAGCCAGACGTTTGGAGGTTTGTTGGGCTTGGCCGCCCAGAGGATGCGCTGTGGACATTCCGGCACTTGCAACAAGCGCGAACACAGTGGCGGAAGCGATCAGGACCTTTTTCATCTTAAATCTCCTTTCAGTGAAGCGTGTTTGAAACGCTGGGTGTGCAATAAACTTGGCAAGTTTCGGCCCTGATTTATTGCGCTGACACGTCAGGATTTTGAGAAAAGGCATCATGTTGACGACCGTGTTGCACAGCAATGCGCCTACAAGCCCGCGTGCGTTCCTGAACGTCTGAATATCTTCACCTGTCAGTGCGCTCGGCTCGCTGGTGATTGGGTAAGGTCCATTAGATGAAAACCGAGCACCAACGGCACGGGTTCAATGCGCCGGACAAGGGCGACAAGTGTTTACACGAAGTCCCGATTTTCTTTGCGCCTACGCAACAAAGTCATGAGCCAAGAATTTTCCCAAACAAAAACTCACTATGATATAGAGAAATATGAATATTAATTTGTCGTGATGTAGTTCATCGAAATCGCCGAGCAAAAGCTGAATTGGGAGGTCACAATGTTTCGTATGTTGTTATGCTTTTGGGCAGTAGGGGTGATGCCAACCCATGTCTTCGCCGACGCTGTCCCAAGTAAAGAGGCTGCCGAAGGCTTGTTTTCAGAGCAACCTTACTCTCCCTATGCCGACCGGTCCTTTCCTGAACGACCATTATGGGGGGACACTCACCTTCATACCGGGCTGTCATTGGACGCCGGCGCCTTTGGGAACACCTTGCTGCCGGATGAGGCCTGGCGTTTTGCAAAGGGTGAGCAGGTTATTTCTTCGACGGGCCAACCTGTCAGACTGGCGCGGCCTTTGGATTGGATGGTCCTTACGGACCACACCGACCTGATGGGATTTGCCCCTGATCTGCAAGCGGGTAAGCCGGGTGTTATTGGCGATCCAAAAGGTTTGGAATGGTACGAGGGTTACAAAGCGGGCGGCGAAGAGGCGGGTAAGACCGCGTTCGACATTATTACCAACTTTTCGCAAATGACGCTGCCGGAAATCCTTCTGGAGTCTTACAGTCCGGGCGCCGACGCATTTGCCTTTACGTGGGAGCATATTGTGCTTGCGGCAGAGCGGAACAACGACCCGGGTAATTTTACCGCTTTTATCGGGTTTGAGTGGACCTCAGTACCGAAAGGTTTCAACCTTCACCGGAACGTAATGCTGCGCGACGGACCCATCCGGGCGCTTCAAATGGTGCCTCCGGTCACGCAGCCTCCGTTCGGAGATACCGATCCAAAGACGCTTTATTCCTGGCTTGAAACGTATCAGGAAAAAACCGGCGGGCGCGCGATTGCATTTGCTCACAACGGTAACCTGTCAAATGGATGGATGTTCCCAACCGAAGACACGTATCACGGCGGAAAGGTTGATGAGGAATACGTCGCAGCTCGTGCGAAATGGGAGCCCCACTATGAGGTGACTCAGATCAAGGGGGACGGCGAAACACATCCCTTCCTGAGCCCAGATGATGAATTTGCGGATTACGAAAACTGGGACGTCGGCAATCTCGACATTACGGAACTCAAAACCGAAGATATGTTGGCCGGCGAATACGCCCGTGAGGCCCTGAAGCGTGGTTTGATGTTGGAAGAAAAATTCGGCGTGAACCCCTATAAGTTCGGCATGGGCGGCGCGACGGACAGCCATACGTCTCTGGCGACAGCCGAAGAGGACAACTTTTTTGGGAAATCCGTTAGTGTTGAACCTTCGGCTACAAGGGTCCAGCATCCGTTCATCGCAAATGAACTTGGCGAAATCCCCGGCGACCTTCTGGTTGCGTCTGGGTACACAGCTGTTTGGGCGACCGAGAATACACGTTCTGCAATTTTCGATGCGTTCAAGCGGCGCGAAACCTATGCGACCACCGGGCCGCGGATTGGCCTGCGGTTCTTTGGCGGATGGGATTTCAACGATGCCGATGTTGAAACTCGGTTCCTTGCAAATGTGGGCTACACAAAGGGTGTTCCAATGGGTTCAGACTTGCGTCCTCGCGAGGGAGACGGTGCACCGTCGTTCCTGATCGCTGCGCTGCGCGATCCGGTTGGTGCAAATTTGGACCGCGTGCAGGTGATTAAGGGGTGGCTCGATGCCGAAGGGGCGTTGAAGGAAAAGGTCTACGATGTGGCGTGGTCAGATGACCGTGTTGCTGACCAGAGCGGCAAAGTTCCTGCGGTTGGAGACACTGTTGATCTGGAAACCGCAAGTTGGACCAACACAATCGGAACCGCCGAATTGGTGACCGTTTGGACCGATCCCGATTTCGATCCGAATGCTCGGGCGTTTTACTATGTACGCGCCCTCGAAATCCCCACCCCGCGTTGGGTGTTGTACGACAAAGTGAGATTTGGCGCCGAGCTGCCGGAAAACGCGGTGCTCACGCATCAGGAACGAGCGTATTCCTCACCGATTTGGTACACGCCAGCAGAATGATCTTTCCGCCGTATGGATTTGGAGCGCGGCCCATGGCCGCCTTCATTAAGAATGGGTTAACGTTGTTTAACACAGGGGGTTGAAGCCTTGTACGGTGCCCAAGCACGAACCACTTAATTTGCTAACTCATTTGGCAAATTCAGAGGCAATCAAAATGAAGAAGATAGTGCTGACCAGCATCTTTGGTGGTTCGTTGCTTTTGGCTGCATGCGGGGCACCAACGACACCGACCCAGGCACAGGTGCAACATGATGCACGGTGTGCGGCGGGTGTTCTGGGCGGAGCTGCCCTTGGCGGCGTAGTCGGAAACCGGTTTGGTGGGGGAACAGGCAAGACCCTCTCTACAGCGGCCGGCGCTGGCCTTGGAATGTATGCAGGTCAATCAGTCTGTAACTGACGACTTTCGACCAGCGGCATCGTCCGCAAACCGAAAGCTTTCCAAATGTCCAAGTACACAACTGCTTCCGATGTTTTATGTGACAAGCTTCGACGTAGAAATGGTCGTTGTTGTCGACCGGCAGTTCTGAGCCGGGCAGATAATCAATGCAAGCCCGCCACCGGCTAAACTCGGTGGCGGGTGCTTTTCGCGTCTGCGTTCGGTCAGAGCTTGATCCGGAATGCTGCGAAGCCGTCCGCGCCTTCTCCGGCGTCCTCGATTGAGACACCTGTGACATCGTTCATATAGTCGCGGGCCTTGGGGCCTGTTTCGAACAATACCGTTGTGTCCTCAAGCGGAGCGAACGACCAGTTGGCGTCTGCCTTGGGGTCAATTGTGCCCTGTTCGACGATATAACGGACGATGACGTCGCGATTGGTGTCTGGTGCTTCGAATACGACCGTATCTCCCAACGCACCGGGGAAAGATCCGCCGCCCGAGGCACGATAGTTGTTGGTCGCGATGATGAACTCCATGTCATCGGTGACCGGCTCGCCGTTGAAAGACAGGTTCACGATCCGTGCCGCATCGGGGTTGATCTCTTCTCCCTTCGGTCCAAAGCGCGACGGCTGCGACAGGTCGATCTGATAGGTCACGCCGTCCATCACATCGAAGTTGTAGGACGGGAATTCCGGGTTCAGAAGAACTGCGTCTGTCGAGCCCGCTTCG
This sequence comes from Ruegeria sp., assembly GCF_965221235.1. Taxonomy (GTDB): domain Bacteria; phylum Pseudomonadota; class Alphaproteobacteria; order Rhodobacterales; family Rhodobacteraceae; genus Ruegeria. The sequence goes on along the minus strand of NZ_CBDCRS010000003.1, from coordinate 430,216 downwards.
ACCTGATTGAACATGCCGGCGGACCGTTCCAGCCAGCCCCGCACCTGCGCCCCGTTCACGCGCACCGCGCGCACCGTGTTCGGGTAGAGATACAGGTCGGCAACGTTTTTGATGGCGACATCGCCCACGGGCACATCGGTGTAGTAATCCGGGCCACCGCGACCACCGGCCTTGAATGGAGCCGCCGCAGACAGAATGGGCAGACCTTCGTGCTCGGTGCCTTTCATCATCTCTTCGACATACCATTTCTGGGCGATTGAGACGATCTGCACCGATGGGTCATCCGCGACCAGTGCGAAGTAGCTGTGCAACGGGGCCGAGGTTTTGCCGACGGCACGGCGCACATAGGCCAACGTTTCATCATGGTCTTTGGCAACCGAGTCGAGAACGCTCTGATCATCGCCGACCAGTGCAGTGATCGAGCGGTCTTCGTTGCGCTTGGAAATCGGGCGCGCCTCGGAGGTGGTGGTCACCACGCGCCATTCATTGCCGTCGCGTTCCAATAGCAGATCGAGCAGGCCAAGATGCGACCCCCAGAACCCGCCCATGACCGCCGGTTTGCCCATCAAGGTGCCTTTTTCAATATCGATACCGGGGCGGTCGGCAAAGGTGGATGATGGGAAGACCAGATGGTTGTGTCCGGTGACAAGTGCATCGATACCGTCGACACCGGCCAGAACGACCGATGCGTTTTCCATGCCGTCCGCGTGATTGGCATCGCCAATTCCGGAATGCGACAGGGCGATGATCAGGTCACAACCCTGTTCCTTCATCTCTGGCACGTAAGCTTGCGCGGTCTCGACGATGTCACGGGCTTCGACGTTGCCCTCAAGATGCTTCCGATCCCAGTTCATGACCTGCGGCGGTGTAAAGCCGATCACACCGATCTTGATCGGATGCTTTGCGCCGTCGCCCATTTCAATCTCGCGGTCGAGAATTGCGTAGGGCTGCACCAGAGTCTTGTCGTCGCGCGGGTTTGCACCTTTTTCTTTCGCCACGTTGGCCAGAACAACCGGGAATTCAGCCCCGGCCAAGGCCTTGTCCAGGAACTCCAGACCGTAGTTGAATTCGTGATTGCCCAGCGTGGCGGCATCGTAGCCAACCGTGTTGAAGGCAGTGATAATCGGATGGCTGTCGCCTTCTTTCATTCCACGCTCATAGGCGATGTAGTCTCCCATCGGATTGCCTTGCAGAAAGTCGCCATTGTCGACCAACAGCGAGTTTGTCGCCTCGGACCGGATTTCATTGATGATCGAGGCCGTGCGCGACAGGCCAACCGTGTCGCGGGGTTTGTCGGCATAATAGTCGTACGGGAAGACATGCACGTGGATGTCCGTCGTTTCCATGATCCGCAGATGCGCCTGATTATTGGCCGCAGAGGCCGAGAACGGGTGCAACGTGATCATCGCGGCGCTAGCGGTTGTCGTGGCAAGAAACTGACGACGGGACACATTAAGACGGCTTGAAAAGGACATAGGACACCTTTCGAGTGTGTAGGACGACGCGCCTTATGATGGGCTTTCACAACAATCGTATGACACAGGTTACCAGCACATTTGACGCGCTAATCATTGAAAGAGGTATCAGTACCATACTAAAAGTTCTTGGGTTTGCCAGGGTGCGGTGCGTGTGAATTCGGGCTTTCGACCGTCCGATCAACCAGAAGCAACCTCTCTCTCTTGTCCGCTCAGCAGCGCTTCGCGCCCGACTCTTCGTTCAAACGATGATAGCGCGCTGAGTTTTAGCCATTCCGGGAATGCCTTCTTAAGATCACGCGGACCTTCAAGACGAATGTGGCCAGACATAATCTCTTGGTTCAGGTCGCGAAACCCGCGCCACGCTTCGATGAACCGCCGAATGTCGGCATGCACGACAAGGTCTGAGTCGTAGCCCGGGTATTTCAAGCACATGTCGGCTTGGCCTTGCTCCACAACAAGCCAAAAGCGGAAGATGCCCTTGTCATAACCGGTGAATGCAAACTCCATCACGGTTCGGTTTTTCGGCATCGCGACGATGTTCAATCGCGTATGCATGCTCCAGGCCAAAAAGGCCGGATCAAGGTCCTCATGTTCCATATCGCGCGACCATTTCTGCCCCCAGACCGCAAGGCTCATGATGATCGGGTCCAGATCGCGCCCAGCCTCGGTCAACGCATAGGAATGGCCGCGTTCGTTCGGCAGCTTTTGCCGCGTGATCAACCCGGCGTGCTCCAATTGCTTGAGCCGCTGGCTCAGCAACGTGGCGGAAATCTTGGGGACGCCGCGATGGATCTCGTTAAAGCGCGAACACCCGTCGATGACGCGGCTGATCACCAAAAGAGTCCAACGCTCGCACAGCAACTCGGCGGCCAGCGCAAAGGGGCAATATTGCCCGTATCCCTTGTAAGGCATCGGTCCATCCAATCTGTATGTGCGTCGCATCCCCTCATGGTTCGGCGGCACATGCGTTGGTTCAACTACAGAATCTGTAGCACTCCAGATTTCTTAGTATCTTTCATGTGCCGATTTGCGATCCTGTGGGCGAGTGTAACACAAATAAGACAGCATCATGGCCCCGCATGTTCCCACAACCCTGCCCACCTCGCTGAGGGATATCGCGTTATCACCCGCAGATGACGGATACGACGCACGTCGAGCTGTGTGGAACGCCACAATCGACCGGCATCCGGCGCTCATCTGTCAATGCACGACCTCGAAGGATGTGCAAAACGCCATTGCACACGCCGCGCAACGGGGGTGCAAAGTCTCTGTGCGGGGCGGGGGGCACAACATCGCGGGCACTGCCGTGGCTGACGGCGCGGTGATGCTCGACCTTTCCGGGATGAACCGGGTAGAAGTGGAAGCGGCGACGGCCCGCGTCCGCGTCGGCGGAGGCGCAACCTTTGCCGAGATTGACGCGGCGACGCAAGCGCACGGGCTTGTCGTGCCCGGCGGAGTTGTCTCTTCCACAGGCGTGGGCGGGCTTACGCTTGGCGGTGGCATTGGGTGGCTCGCGCGGCGGCATGGGCTGAGTATAGACAGCCTGGTCTCAGCTGAAGTTGTTCTTGCGGACGGCACCTGCCTGCACGCGTCCGAGAGCCAACATCCCGACCTGTTCTGGGCCTTGCGCGGCGGGGGTGGGAATTTTGGTGTCGTAACCTCATTCGAGTTCCGTGCATATCCAATGCGGCCGCAAGTCTCATTCGGCCCGACCTTCTTTGCACTGGAGGACGCCGCACACGTCCTGACCGCGTACGCGCAGCATTCCGAACACCTGACCCGAGACGCCTGCGTGTGGGCCAACCTGATGACTGCGCCGCCTGCTCCCGCGCTGCCCGAGCGCTGGCATGGGCAAAAGGTACTGACCTTGATGCAGTTCCATGCCGCGCCACAAGATGAGGCAGCGCAGGATCTTATGCCCCTTTACGGTGGCGTCGCGCCCCTGGGCAGCGCCTTTGCGCCGCGCCCCTACATCGAAGCGCAGAGCTTTCTTGACGAGGCTTATGCCTTCGGCGCGCGCAACTACTGGCGTAGCCACAATCACCTGTCACTGAGCGAGGCGCTGATCACCGATCTGGTCGATCTGGCATATGATCTTCCCACGCCGGCCTCTGAGTTGCTTATCTGTCAGCTTGGTGGTGCAGTGGGCGATGTTGGGGCTGACGCCACCGCCTTTGCGCACCGGCATGTGCCCTTTTTGTCTACGCCGGGCGTGCGCTGGGACAATACCAAGGACGATGCTGAGATGATCGGTTGGCTCAAAAATGCTTCACGTCGCATTGCTGCCCACGCTGCGCCCGGTGCTTACGTCAACTTCATTGCCGAGTCGGGGAGTGCGGACAAAGCATATCAACAGCACCTCGACCGGCTCTGCGCTATCAAGCACCAATACGACCCAGGCAATATGTTCTGCGTCAACCAGAACATTACGCCCATACCACCGCCGGGTGCGCCCATGCTTGACTGAAGTCCCGAACCGCGCGCGAAACTGACCCGATTTTTGGCAATCCTGTTTTCAATTGAGGTGCCCGGGCGATTTTGCATGACACTAATTTCTTCCAACGGGCATGCTTATAAAAAAGCATTGCGAAACATGCGCGCACTGTTCGTGGAAAATCTGTGCTATCAGTAAATCTATGTAACCAATTGCAAAGCAAATCGTTTTGGAAATAGTTCTTATTGAAGGTGGAAGAGATGTCTGGACAATCCACTCCATCGCAAACTGAAGACCCGGGTCTTGAGAAGGCCAATCTGGAGACCGTATTTAAGGATCTCCAAACAACCGATGGCGGCCTTACTTCGACTGAGGCTTCGGATCGACTGGCTAAGTACGGTCGCAACGAGTTGGCAGAAAAACGCGTCAGTGATCTACAGCGGTTGCTTGGATATCTGTGGGGGCCGATCCCTTGGATGATCGAGGCTGCTGCCGTCCTTTCGGCAATGATTGGACATTGGTCTGACTTCTTCATCATCATGGTTTTGCTGACCTACAATGCTGCTTCAGGCTTTTGGCAAGAACGTAAGGCTGCGGACGCGCTGGCGGCGTTGAAGGCGGGGATGGCCCCCAAAGCTATGGTCTTACGGGACCGGCAATTCTCGCAAATTGATGCGGCTAGGGTTGTCCCCGGCGACGTGGTGCGCATTAAGTTGGGTGATGTCGTACCGGCCGACGTGCGGTTCATTTCCGGCGATTATGTCAGTATCGATCAAGCCGCGCTGACAGGTGAATCCCTTCCGGTCTCAAAGGCGATAGGCGACGTCGGGTATTCCGGAAGCATCGCGAAAAAAGGCGAAATGACAGCTGTTGTGATCGCCACGGGCGCCGATACCTTTTTCGGGCGAACCGCAAGCCTTGTGGCGGGTGCCGGCAAAGGCGCATCGCATTCCCAGATCGCGGTCACGCATATTGGTGACTTCCTGATTATCCTATCAATTGCACTGGCCTTCCTTCTGGTCGGAACCGAGCTTTATCGCGATATGGTTGTTGATCATTCGTGGCAATGGTCTTCAGCGGCGGACATCCTCAGAACAGTTCTGGCGCTGCTTGTTGCATCAATTCCTGTCGCAATGCCGACGGTAATGACAGTAACCAACGCTTTGGGCGCGATGAACCTGTCCAAGAAGAAAGCAATCGTTTCACGATTAGAAGCTATCGAGGAACTGGCCGGGGTCGACGTGTTATGCTCGGACAAGACCGGGACCCTGACGAAAAACCAGCTGAGCTTGGGTGATCCCGTTTTGTTTGGCGAAGATGATGTGAACGAGCTTATCCTCGCGGGTTCTCTGGCTTCGCAGTTCGATGGCGATGACCCAATTGATGCGGCGGTGATTGCCGGGCTGCCGGGGTCGGACGCATTGTCGAAATACTCGCAAACCAAATTTGTTCCATTCGATCCCGTTTCCAAACGGACACAGGCGACGGTAATAAATCCGAACGGCAAATCTGCGGACTATACCAAAGGGGCGCCGCAGGTCATTTTGGACCTGTGCAAGCCAGAGCCAGCAACGCTCAGGAAAGCACAGGATGACGTCGAAGGCCTCGCGTCTAATGGGATGCGCGCTCTTGGCGTCGCCCGCTCGGATGACGATGGAAACACTTGGACTTTTATGGGTATTCTGTCGCTTTTCGATCCGCCGCGCGACGACTCCAAAGAAACGATCCAGCGCGCCAAGGAACACGGGCTTTCCGTTAAAATGGTAACCGGCGATGACGTGGCAATCGGCGATCAGATCGCTGCCCAACTGGGTATGAGCGCGCATCTTCAGGCCGCTTCGGACCTGTTCACATCCGACATGGACATGAGCCACCTACCGGAACAAATCGCCCAAAACGTGGAGCGGGCGGACGGGTTCGCTCGGGTCTTTCCCGAGCACAAATACGCCATCGTAAAGGCGCTGCAAGATCGTGGTCATGTCGTGGCGATGACGGGTGATGGTGTGAACGATGCCCCCGCGCTAAAGCAAGCCGATTGCGGAGTGGCGGTCAGCGGGGCGACGGACGCAGCGCGCGCCGCCGCTGCTCTGGTTTTGACCGCGCCCGGGCTGTCGACCATCATTGATGCCATCGAAGAGGCACGGCGCATTTTTGAGAGGATTCTGAACTATATCGTCTACCGGGTCGCCATGACGCTGGACATCATGTTTGTGGTTGTGATGGCGACGATACTATTCGGCTTTTCTCCTTTGACGCCCATCATGATCATCATGCTGGCACTGCTTGATGACGTGCCAATCATGACAATCGCTTACGACAACACCTACCTGCCCAAGAAACCCATCCGATGGGACATGCGGCGCATTCTGCTTGGTGCCAGCCTGATGGGGCTGCTTTCAATCGTTCAAACTTTTGGCCTTTTGCTGATTGGGATGCATTGGATTAACAGCACATCTCTACAGGCTTGGATTTCGCTAACACAGGAACAGGTTCAGACGGTTTTGTTTCTGCAACTAGCAGCGGGCGGGCATCTTTTGTTGTTCGTTGTCCGATCAAGAGGGGCTTTCTTTGCTCGACCTTGGCCCGCGCGCCCATTGCTGATTGCGATCATAGGCACGCAGGCGATAGCCGTCGCGTTGTGCGGTTTCGGATGGTTTGTCGAACAAATCCCGTGGACAGTGATCGGTCTGGTTTGGGTCTATATGCTGATCTGGCTGGTTATTCTTGATCTGACAAAGCTGGGTATGATGCGCAGGTTACAGAATCCTCATAATGCGGCGCATCGGATAGCATGAAACGCTTAGGAAGGTTGCCTCATGCATTGTTCCAAGTAATTTCGCGTCAAGCCGATCGTTGTTATCGCAGAATTTCGTTAGAGATTATTTGCCGCCGCAAAACGCGCGATCACGAGACGTAGACTCCGCCAAGGAATAGCGACCTGTCCAATTTGAAAGTGCAGCATTTGAATGCCTGACAAAACATCTCACATTCGCGGTTTTTCCCTTCCGGTCTTGCAGGGTATCCTGCCGGTAGTTCCAACCAAGCTTCCGATGGAAATACTTGCTGGCGTGACGTTTGCGTGCCTCGCGATACCCGAAGTCATGGGGTACACAAAAATTGCGGGAACCCCGGTTGTTACCGGGCTCTACACGATCCTGATTCCGATGACCCTGTTCGCGATATTCGGATCCTCGCGCCACCTTGTTGTCGGGGCGGATTCGGCAACGGCCGCCATCACCGCATCGGCCTTGGCCGCAATGGCGGTGAGTGGCCCTTCCGAATACATGGCGCTGGCGTCACTATTGGCGCTGATTGCTGGCGTTCTGTTGATTGCAGCCCGGATCGTCGGCCTGGGATTTCTGGCGGATTTTCTGTCACGAACAGTGCTGGTCGGTTTCCTGACCGGCGTCGGTATTCAGGTCTCTCTGGGTGAGTTACCCGGGTTGTTCGGCATTGAAACGAGTGGTCATGGCACGATCCAAAAACTATCAAGCGCCTATCAGAATCTGGATCAGGTCAGTTGGGCCACGTTTCTGATTGTGGCCGCAGTCCTAGTAATCGTTATCGGGGCAAAGCGTCTGTCCCCAAAAATCCCGGGGCCCTTGATTGCCGTGATCGGGGCAATTGGGCTCAGTTGGTACTATGACTTCGAAGGAAGTGGTATTGCCCTGCTTGGCCCTGTACCAAGTGGTTTGCCATCGCTTTCAATCCCGGATGTCAGCTGGACCTGGACGACGTTCAAACAATTGCTGCCAACAGCGCTGGCGATACTGGTTGTCATCCTCGCGCAGAGTGCCGCCACATCCCGCGCCTATGCGGTGCGATACGGCGATAAATTCAGCGAAAATACTGATCTTGTCGGGCTGGGTATCGCCAATATCGGCGCGGCACTGAGCGCGACATTCGTCGTCAATGGCAGCCCAACCAAGACCGAGATGGTTGCCGGTGCCGGAGGTCAAAGCCAGATCGCCCAACTAACCACAGCGCTTGTCGTGCTCCTGGTTCTACTATTCTTGACCCAGCCGCTGGCGTTTTTGCCGAACGCTGTGCTTTCTGCTGTCGTTTTCCTGATTGGCTTAAAGCTGATCGACCTCCAGGGCTTGCGGGTTATCTTGGCTCAGGCGCCAACCGAGTTCTGGATCGCGATGGGGACCGCCGCAATTGTCGTCGTTATCGGAGTTGAACAAGGCATCATCGTTGCCATGGCTCTTTCTCTGATCGATCACACGCGCAAAGGTTATCGGCCAAAGAACTCCGTCATCATCAAAGCGTCGGACGGGGAATGGCTGACGCAATCTCTGGAAAGGCCCGGTCAATTTCAACCCGGACTGATTATCTACCGCTTCTCGCATGGGATGTACTATGCAAACGCGCAGCGGTTTTCGAATGAGGTCACAGGCGTCATCGCCGCCACCAAGGACAAGACGAATTGGCTCTGCATCGACGCTTCTGCAATCGACGACATTGATTTTACGGCCGGGTATGCTTTGAAATCAATTGTTCAAACTCTCAGTACCCACGGCACCAAGGTTGTGTTTCTCTTCGCCGAACCAGCGCTAAAGGCGGAACTCAAACGCTACGGAGTAACTGATCTTATCCCCGAGTCTCTCTTTTTCACCACAGGTCATGAGATGATCGAAGCGTACGAAGCTGAAGTCGCGAAAAGTTAAGAATTCACCCCACTCCTCGTGCGTTCCAACAGTCCCTTCTAGCGCAACTGAAACGTGAAGGTTGCGCATCTGTTATGAATTTCTGGAATGCAGATTGCCGCTCCGGCGTTTCGTTCTAACCCAGTGACTGCTTTGGGGCGTCGCTCTATTTTTGGCAGAGTTAAGGCCGAGGAGCGGTGATGTAGCCTGGCGACATGTCATTGCATTGCAAACAGCCTGATTCATGCGGAGCAGAATACTTTGTTGAGTATCTTAACCTTTTATTTCAAAGACAATTTTGCCTCTGCGCAGCCGATCATTACGGCCAGAGTCTGATCGTCGGAAACGTACAGGTGGTCAATAGTATGACTCACGTCACCCTTGTTGGCGGAGACAAATTCGAAAAATCCCCGCGGCCCCGCCAGCCCCTGAAGCACAGGTTTTCCGTGTTCTATCCCAAGCGAGCCATTGTTCCTGCAATACCTGTCCCTTGCAGTTTGTCTTTGCCGTCATCGATGTGGCCGTGTTGACCATTTATGCCGGGCTGGGGAACAAGGCAGTCGAGGTCCTAACCAATCGTAGAGCCATATGGGCTGACCGGGGGGCGTCGTCTCTTGGCCGCGTTCGGCGTCGCACTGACATTGGTTAAACGGGGCGGGATGAAAGTCCTCGTTAACCTGATGCTTTAACGTGGTGTGGTGAAAACGGGCATTGGCGCAACCGATGCTCTTTGAGGCAATAACCGTCACCCCGGATAGGGTAGAAGCATAGAGCGCTTCACCACGCCATATGCGAAGCCGGTATCAATCGACCCGATGGCCTTTACCTTGTGCAGGCGTTGGCGCACGAAACGCTCATAGCTTTGTAAATCGGGGGCCATAACCCGCAGCAAATAGTCCGACCCTCCAGTCATAACGTAGCAATCCAGGATTTCATCTATGCTGCGTATGCTCTCTTCGAACTCGCGGGTGGTCTCTTCTGTGTGGCGTTCAAGTGTGACGCGGACAAAGGCCGTCACGGCGAGGCCAAGGCTGGCCTCATCCACAATTGCGGTATAGCCGCGGATCACGCCTTCTTTCTCGAGGTTCCTGACACGACGCAAGCATGGCGATGGCGACAGGCTCACCTTTTCAGACAATTCCTGATTGCTCAGCCGACCATCCCGCTGCAGGGCCCGAATGATTTGAAAGTCTTTGCTATCCATCGGTCCAGTTTTGGAAGTTTCTGCTAAAAATTACACAAATCGAGCATGATAACGCAATTCCCAAGATTTTGTTTTGCGCATATTGCGCGGCGAAACTCTTGGAGACGAATATGACGTATCAATCATCTATCACCCATGGCTTTGGGCTGCGGTCGCAGAGGTTAGACGCGCTGCCCGGCTTTGTTGCGATGGGTGTGACGGTTTTGATTTGGGCCAGCTTTGCGCTGAGCGCCCGGGCGACCAACGGGTCTGCACTGGGGTTTGCGGATGTTGGCGTGATCCGCGCGCTGGTACCTATGATTGTCTTCTTGCCGTTTTTACCATCAAGGATCGACATGATCCGCAAGGCGGGTCTGCCGCACTGCGCGACCATCGGCATCGGTGCCGGAATTCCGTTTTTCGCATTGGCCGTAAATGGTGGAAGCCTTACATCCGCAGCGCATGTTGGCGCGTTGATACCCGGCATCATGCCTGTTTTTGTGGCCCTTATCCTTTGGCGGCTCACGGGCGCAAAGCCGGGGCTGCGTGGGCTGAGTGCATTGGCAGGGATTATCGCAGGGGCGGTTCTGTTGGCTATGGACCAGAGCGAAGTTTCCGATTGGCGCGGTATCGGCCTGCTGTTGTGCGGAAGCCTATTTTGGGCCTCTTATTCTGTCGCGGCTGCACGTTCAGGTCTGGATCCAGTGGGTTGTGCGCTGGTGATATCGCTCAGCTCCTGCTTGGTCATGGTTCTATTGCTAGCATCAGGCACCGTAACTTTGCAGTTTGGCAGCTACAGCCCTAAAGAAGCGCTGCCATTTGTCCTGACGCAAGGTTTAGGCGCCGGTGTAGTCGCCAGCCTGACGTTTGCATTTGCTGTGACGCGGATTGGCCCCACGACCTGCGCTACGATTGGTGCGCTGACACCGGTTTTGACGGCGCTTCTCGCCGTTCCGGTGTTGCACGAAACTCTGCCTCCAATGACATTATTGGCCGTTGTTGTCATCTGCGTGGGCGTCATCCTCTTCAATCGACAGTAAGGATCATGGCAATGCTTGATTTTCCCGTTGCTGAAAAAGACCCTTTGTTTGCTCTGTCTCATCGTTTTCGCGCTGACCCGCGCCCGGAAAAGCTTGACCTTGTGCTGGGGGTGTATCGCGATGAACAGGGGCAGACGCCGGTCATGGATGTGGTGTGTCAGGCCGAGCTGGAGCTGGCTGAACAGCGGCTGTCGAAATCATATCGTTCGCTGTCCGGGCACACCCGTTTTAACGCGGGCATGGTGCAGCTCTTGCTGGGTGACGCATTGCCTCGCGCGCGTCAGATCGCAGCATTGCAGACGGTTGGCGGAACCGGAGCGCTAAGCCTTCTTGCGGGAATGATCGCCGTAAGTTCTCCGGGAACAATGGTTTGGTCTTCGGACCCGGGCTATGTGAACCATCGCCCAATCTGTGAAGGCGCAGGCTTGCCCATACGCCCATACCGTTTGCGATCAAAGGCGGGCATGGCCGATATCGCGCTGATCCTAGAAGATCTCGAAGCCGCTCAAAGCGGTGATGTGGTGCTGTTGCACGGGTGCTGTCACAACCCTACAGGGTTGGAAATGGACCTGAATTCTTGGTCAGCGGTTGCAGATTTATGTGAACGCAAAGCACTGATCCCATTTGTAGATATGGCTTATCAGGGTTTTGGGCTCGGGTTAGAGGAGGACGCCATTGGGCTACGTCTTTTGGTGGAGCGTCTCGAAACCGTGCTCGTCGCGGCGAGTTGTTCTAAAAATATGGGGCTTTATTGTGAACGCACGGGGGCAGCATTGGTGATTGCCAGTTCCACACGGGAGGCGAGTAACGCTACTGCTGTTCTGGAAAACCTGGCGTGGACGAATTATTCCATGCCGCCTGATCATGGTGCTTCCGTCGCCTCGCTGGTCTTTCAACGCTACGACCTTTGGAAAAGCGAACTCGAAGCAATGCGGCAGCGGATCGTTGCTCTGCGCGGCCAACTTGTGGACTGCCTTCGGCAAACTGGCGTCTCGCGTCGTTTGCTGGACATTCACCATCACAGCGGGATGTTTTCGGTGCTGCCCTTCAATGCAAAGCAAATGGAGTTTTTGCGCCAAGAATACAGCATCTATGGAACGGACGGGGCACGAATAAACGTGGCGGGCCTTTCTACCGCCGACGTCCCATACCTAGTCCGGGCGCTCAAGGAAACCAGCGGTATCCTGCGGACCTAAATGGGCTGCATGGGCAGAAACGGTTATGCGCAATGAGTAGGTTTGCCAGTCTCGGTCGCGGGCTATTTGGAAATGACGGCACTTAGGTGATCTTGTCTTGTGTGGCCATCTGCACCGGAATAGGCGCGGGTTTGTGAATGGCCACGCCGATCATCACCAGCGCCACGCCCAGAATATCCATTACGCTGGGAATCTGGCGCAGCACGATCAATCCAATGATGGTGGCCGTTGCGGGCAAGAGGGAAAGCAGGAGCGCAAAGCTGGCGCGAGGAAGACAGGCCATCGCAAGCTGATCGCAGACATAGGGGATGACGGATGAGCAGATGCCGACGCCCATCCCTGCCAGCACCAGCAATGGCGCACCAAAGGCGTCGAGAGCTTGCAGGAACCCTATGGGCATCACGAAGATGAACGCCGCCATCATAGCCGCGCCGAGACGCTCCACACCGCCTGACGCACCCGCCTCAGAGATCTTGTGGCCCAGAATGATGTAGAGGACGAACAGCAACCCGTTCAGGGCCGCCCAAAACAGGCCCAGAAGGTCAGCGTTTAGCGCGGGTCCGTCCGCCGCCAGCAGGGAGGGCACGTCTATCAGGAGGGCTACGCCAATGATGGCGCAGGCAAAGGCCAGACTGTTGCGCCCAGTGCGCAGGCCCCAAAGCGCGAGCCCGATGGTGCCAACAAACTCGATTGCAGCCACCAGAGAGATCGGCAATTGGTCCAAAGCCAGGTAGAATGCGCTGTTCATCACTGCGAGACAGGCGCCAAGCGTGGCAAGAAGGATGCGTTCGCGGACAGTTGACCGTTTGAACGTGTGCCAGGGTTTAGTGAACGGCGCGAAGACACAGGCGGCTGAAGCAATGCGGAACCACGCAACGCCGAGTACGCCTACAACCGGAAACAGCAGCACGGCGAAGGCTGGGCCGAGGTAGTGGAAGATGGCGGACACACCAAACCAAGCATGAGGCGGAACAGCCTCGGACAAGCGCGACATGGCTCTGGGAGCGTCGGTGGGAGCTTGATTATTCATACGGTCATGATGCAAGGTGAAAGCGAGCGTTGATATGCGCCGTGGATAGTTGATATGAGAAAACTGGTCACAGAAAGAAGGTGAATATGAGAAACAACCTTCGATCCGAAGAAGCCTGCATCGACAAAATCGACGCAACGATTCTGCGTGAGCTTTGTGCCGATGCCCGCATTTCCCGGGCGGAACTGTCTCGCCGTGTCGGCCTATCCGCCCCAAGTGTGGCGGATCGCGTCAGGCGTCTTGAGGACTTGGGCATTATCACCGGGTACGGCGCGCGCATCGATCCGTCCCGCCTTGGCTACGGTTTGACAATCCTGATCCGGGCGAGACCACTACCGGGCGCAATGCAGAACATGGTCAAAGCGATCCAGGAGACGCCGCAGATCGTTGCCTGCGATCGCGTATCCGGCGAAGACTGCTTTGTCGCACGGGCGCATGTCCGCGACGTAGCGGAGATGGAAACGGTCATCGATCGGATCGTCCCATTCGGTGCGACGAACTCGTCTATTGTTCAGTCCTCGCCGGTTGAAGAGCGTTTGGTTGAGCTCTAAGCCCGTGCAGAGAAGGCGGGCTTCATCAAATGGCAGCCTTAGCCCGCACCTGCCGGAAGTTGCAACCTGCGCCGACCGTAAGCAAACGTGTCCAAGGCCGACACTGAACGTTGTGAGGACAGGCCGATCCGGCCGTACATCAGAGGCCCGGGCGCGAAAATGCAGCTTGCGCAGTCCTGTTATTCGTGCGCTTTCTAACACCAGTCCAATTCGGATACCGCCTCCACACGACTTGCCAGCTTCGACCAAAGTTGTGTTGTCGACGTTGGGCTTGAGCCAAGCATCAATCGCGCACAAGGTGGCCTCCGTCCACATCCAGAACGGCACCGGTCAAAAACCCGTTTGTCATCGCCATGATCACGGCTTGCGCGATGTCCTCGGCCTCTCCGACCCGTCCCACGGGCAGGCTGCAACCAACCCTCGCATACATGCCTTCACGCGCCTCTTTCGTCATTGCGGCATAGGCTTCGGTTGCGACCATGCCGGGGCTGATGCAATTCACCCGCGCCCGACCGGCCAGCTCCAACGCCAGCCCTTTCGCCAGCGCTTCGACCGCGGCATTCACCGCGCCGAGGCCTGTGGCCCCAATGGATGGGCGACGGCTGAGCACGCCGGAAAAGAACGTGATGGAGCCGCCTTTAGCCAACACCGGCAACACTTCACGCGCAATCATACAGGGGCCGATAAACTTGGCCTCAAACATGGCGCGCAGATCGTCTGTGGGTAGTTCGGTGAATGCACCATGCGCCGCACTTGAGGCTGAGATCACCAAGTGATCCACCGGGCCAAGGGCCCCGACCCATGATCTCACACCAGCCTCATCAGTTGTATCGACCGGTGCAATCTGCACCTCGCCGCCGATTTCGTTTGCCGCCGCATGCAACTTGGCAGCGCTGCGGCTGGCAATTGTGATTTTTGCCCCGAGAGCGGCTGCCATCTTTGCCGTTGCCTTCCCCATGCCACTGCTGCCGCCGACGATGACAATGTGCTTGCCTTTCAGGGCGGTTTCGAAAACCGTACTCATTGCAAGGGCTCCTTTTGTTGATTTGTCAGTCGATGCTCAGCACCAGCTTGCCTGTGGTTTCACCGGCTTCCAGACGACGGTGTGCTTCGGCGGCTTTGGCAATGGGGAGGGCGGTGACCTGCGGGCGCAGAACGCGCGTCTCAAGCAGATCAAACACTGTTGCCATATCCGCGCTAAACTGATCGGGGTAATTGACGAAATATGTGTATATGTCGCTGACCCGGACCGAGACGGATTTCTGGAAATGCTTCGCCAAGTCGTCGGCAAAGCTGCCCGCTGGCGGACCGGCAAGGAACCCGAACAGAACCGAGGTGCCCAGTGGCGCCAGCATGTTGAGATCTGATTTCAGGGACTCGCCCGAGATTGGGTTCAGCGTCAGATCCACGCCGCGCCCGCCGGTGAGTTCCAACACCCGCGCAGTAACGTCCTCGGTGCGATAGTCGATGACGTGATCGGCACCTTGATTTTTGGCATACCCAACTTTGTCGGTGCTGGTCGAGGCAATCACCGTCATGCTCAGATGCTTTGCGATCTGTAGGGCCATGGTGCCGACGCCCCCGGCTGCCGCGTGAACCAGTACGGATTTGCCCGCCGCAGCGCCGCCCAGATTGACCAGCATGTGATAGGCGGTCATCCCGTTGACGGGGATTGCTGCGGCGGTTTCGAAGTCCACGGTATCGCCCAACCGGGTGACATAGGGTGCTGCGATCACCGAATGTGTACCATATCCACTGGCACCAATCGGTCCCATCCACGCCACGCGGTCGCCGACAGAGAACCCTTCGACCCCGGCACCCAGCGCTTCGACCACTCCGGCCCCTTCGACCCCGGGTACATGAGGCAGCTCGGGCATCATCCCCTCGGGCATTTCACCGCGACGGATGATCGTGTCGATAAAGTTGACCGCCCCGGTTTTGTTGCGGATCAGGATTTCCCCGGCATCGGGGGTCGGGGTCGCTTGGTTAGTTTTGCGTAGAACGTCCGGTTTGCCGGTCTGGCTGATTTCAATTGCGAAAGGCATGAACTGTCTCCTTCTGTTGCGCAGAAGGTAGAGGTCACGTCTTTGAATGATAATAGTTGATATCGGGAGATATAATCCCAAAAATAGGATAATGATCTACAACGACCTTGCCCTGTTTACTATCGTCGCCAACCATCTCAGCTTTTCCAAAGCTGCGGAGCGCCTGGGGATACCGCTCAGCCGGGTCAGCCGCAGGATTGCCGAGCTAGAGGACCATCTTGGAACCAAACTGTTTGAGCGGACAACCCGTCAGGTTCGCCTGACGGAAGAAGGTCGTCGGCTTCTGGACCGATGTCAGAACCCGATTGAGGCGCTGCAAGGTGTTGCGGGCTTTACCGACGACACGAGACGCCAGAGCATCCGCATCACGGCGCCTCCGCTGGCGGCGCGCACGACCATTGGCCCACGGCTGCTGGATTTTGCGGAACAGAACCCGGATGTGGCGCTTGAGATGACGACCACAAATGTCATGCTGGACTTCTTTCGCGACAATATTGATCTGGCCTTTCGGGTTGGCCCGCTGACAGATTCCAGCCTTGTCGCAAAACGGCTCTGGTCGGTCCCTTACTGCTTTTGCGCCGGTTTGGGTTTCATCCAGAAGCGGGAGTTGGGCGGGCCGATATCCAGACCGGACTTTCTTGCGTTGCCCGCCCTGACAGCTGGTCAGCCCTGGGTGCTTGAGAACGGGGAAACATTGCATCCGAAGCACACCGCGCACAGTTTAACCGACCTTGATGTCATTGCGCAGGCAGCCCGCCGAAACCTGGGTGTGGCGATGCTACCTTTGGATATGGTGGACGCTGAGTTGCAACAGCTTGAGGTCACAGACGCCACACCATTGACGCGGGACATGTTCGCCGTCTATCCAAGCCGCCGCCTTTTACCCGCGCGGGTCAGGAAGCTGATTGATTTCATGACACCCAGCTAAACTTACCAATCAATCGCAACTCCATCGCGAAAGAACCCTCCGGTCGGGCCGCCTTTCGGCAACGTCGCTGCCCAGACAACGCCCTTGGCGCCCTCGGAAACCGGACGCCCACCGCCGCCCATATCCGTCGCAACCCAGCCGGGACATACAGCGTTCACGAGAATGCCATGTGGTTTCAAGGCGGCCGCGGTCTTGAGGGTGAGCGCGTTGAGAGCCGCTTTGGACACACCATAGCCGGGTGTGCCGGCGGACATGCTGGCCAACGAACCTGCACCAGACGTCACGTTGACGATCCGGGCATCCATGCCTTGTTGCAACAGTGGCACCGCCGCAATCGTGGTGTCCCAAGGGCCGAAGAGGTTCGTATCAAACGCTCGGCGGACCCGGTCCAGATCGGCGAGGTGGACCTGTTGATCGGTGTCGTAATCAACGCCTGCGTTGTTCACCAGAACATCGAGGCGACCATAGACCGATTCAATCATCAAAAAGAAGGCGGCGGCTACAGAGTCCGAATTCGAGACATCAAGTTGCAAGGCCTCCGCCCCATATCCGATCTCATCCGCAGCAGCCTGCCCTTTTGCCAGATCGCGCGCACCCACCAAAACCTTCATCCCGTGGTCTCGGGCCAATTGCCGGGACACTTCTTTACCAATACCGCGATTGGCTCCGGTCACGAGTGCGATGCGCTGACTGGTCATGGCCCTCTCCTTCAATTCGCCTCGGCAGCGCGCTGGCCAGCAAGAGCCACAAGACCACGGTTACCGGTTTCCCAGAGTGCCGTCATGGTCATCGCTGTGACAACCCAGCGGTTGTTTGATTTCTCGAGCTCATAATCATAGCGACCACCCAGCACCCACAAGCCGTCATCAAGACGATGGGTTGCAGTGAAATCTGCCTGTGCTGTGGCCGAAGTATCGGACAAAGAGGTGACAGTATGGTTGGCCACCATATGGTGCGTTGAGTCGAAACCGGGCAGAAAAGCGGACCATCCCGCGACAAGCTCATCAGCGGGTTGCGTGACCGGGTCTCCGCCCCAGAGGCTGGTGTAGTCTGTCGTGACGGTATCGGCAAACGCGCTACGCACGCGGGTCCAGTCGTGGCGGTCGGCACCAGCCGCGATATCGGTGATTGCGGTCGAGATGCCTGCCTGTTGCTCGGCGAAAGCTGCGGTCCTGATCATGGAAATGGCAGCAAGGGTGGAAGTGAGTTTTCTGTGCATGAGGATGCTCCGAGTAAGTTAGGGGGGACGCCGAAAGATCATTCGGCGTCCCAACAGGGCTTAGTCGCTCGAACCGGCGCGGAAGTGTTCGGCGACGGTATCGGCCGCGCGGGTCACATCCTCGGGGTTGTCATAGAAGTCGAACTGCGAGACATCTTCCAGCCATTGCGCCGTCGCCTCTCCTGCGAAACCGGCAAGGAAAGTCTGTACGCCTTGTGGGATCGCCGCGCTTTCCGAATGGACGATTGCCAGCGGCTTGTCCAAACGCTGCGGATTGTCGGCAGGATGATAGGTTAGCCAGCCTTCCCAGCCAGCATTGTTCCATTTGTCATCATATTCCGGAATCGCGCCACGGTCGGCCTCATAGTAATATCCGCCGATCGGCATCAGCACCCCTTCGGCACCCTCGGGACCTGCGGCAGGAATGATCTGTCCTCCAGCGGCTTCGGCGGCATGAGATACCTCGATCAACCCGGCAACACCTTCTGCGCCGCCATAGACCGCCTCGACGATCTCTGAGTTCTGCAACCACGGTGCAACCAGGCCCAGTCGCTGAACCAGTGGATTGCCGGAGACCGCATCCACCATGTACCCGGCCGACGCGCAGATCCCCAGACCGTTGATGTGGTCTGCATCCACTTCGGGCAGGGTCGCGACGAACGCGATGGCGGCTTCGATGTCTGATGTTTTGGCTTCGGGGCTTTCAACAAAGCGCACGTTGTTCGGCAGGTCGCCCGATTTGCCCCAACCACGGAAATCGAAGGTGAAGGCAGCAAAGCCGCGCTCGGCCATTTCTCGGGCATAGTTTGCGGGCATCTGCTCCTGAACCGAGGTCCAGGCACCGGTCACAACAACAGTGGGCAGCGGTTCAGCTCCGCGCTCTTCAGGCAGGTACAGAGTGCCCGACAACGTGGCACCTTCGTTTTCGAACGTAACGGTGCGGGTTTCAACCTGCGCAACGGCAGCTGTTGATGCCATAAGCGCTGCGGCAGTGTTCAGAGCGAGGGTATTCATAGCGGTATCTCCCAAAATCTGTCTGGATGGGCACAAGCCCGATGACATCTGAGATACGCTGTCGGCAGTAATGATACTTGCACCGAACTGCTGCGTTTTTGAAAGATCCTGCTTCAGACGGCATTCGCTGCGCGGAACGCGCGCGGGGTCTGGCCCACCACCTGCTTGAAACTGCGCGTGAAATGCGCCTGATCCGAAAACCCGCAGGCCAAAGCGATATCGCCCAGAGGGCGCGCTGCGTCCTCCATCATCTTCATTGCCTGTTCGACCCGGTAGGCCATCACATATTGCATGGGCGTCGAGCCTAGCGTTTCTTTGAAAACCCGCGCAAAATGCGAGGGGCTCATGCCCGACTCAGCGGCCAGTTGGTCGACGGTGATTGTCTGTTCCAAACGGTTCTGTACATAGGCCAGCACCCGTTGATAGTGCTGAGACGTAAAGCGCGCGGACAGCTCAATCTCTTCAGCGCGACGTTTGCCGTATTTCTGAAGCAGTTTGACCAGAAACACCCGGCTCATGGCTTCGAACATCACCGCTGAAGACATATCATCAGTAGCAAGCGCGTCGCGCAGAATGACGCCAGCAGTACATAAGTCGGGATCAGAAAACTGCGGCTGGTCGTGAAACTGCTCCGGAGCCAGCAGCATCCCAAGCTCGGACTGCGCAAAGTGCTGAACCTTGTCCGGATGCAGGGTAATCACAATCACGTCGGACTGTCCGTACCACCGCCAGCCTGACCGCATGCCCGCAGGGGTCACGATCACCTCGTCCTTGCAAAAGGTGAAATCCCGCAGCGTCCCATCCCGCCAATTCTGAACGCGATGCCCCTTTTCCTGTAAGTTCAGAAGGACATGATGCTCCGCAAACACCTCCTCGGGCATCCGATCAGGTTCGGCCCGAAAATACCGCACTGACATCAAACCAGCCGCTGAAGGGCGCTGCATCGCATCACTGTTCAGCAACGGTTCTGACGGGTAGATATCGGCGTATTTTAGGGGCAATGAGCGGCTCCGGCTGGAAATATTCGATATGTGGGGTCTGCGCGTGCAGGGTCAAACGCCTTGCTGTTGCTTTATATGGTCGACGAATAGCCTCAGCGGCATCATGGATTTATACTCGCGTGGGAAATACATGAAAAAACCAGGTGTCAGACCCAAGTGGTCGTCAAGAACTGGCGTTAAGACTCTGTTATCAATCAGCGGGGCGACATAAGCCCTGAAGGTATAGGCTAACCCTAACCCCCTTTTCGCCATGTCGATGGTAGCAGGAAGAGTGTTCGCGATCAGATTGCCCTGCACATCTACGGAGTACTCCCCCTCATTCGATTGAAAGCTCCATGGCGCAATATGGCCCGAAGACTGAAACCTGTAGCGAATGCAGTTATGCAGCAGCAAATCACGCGGCGTTTCCGGGATGCCCCGTGCCGCCAGGTAGTCCGGGCTTGCAACGACGACCACCGGCAGTGGCTGTGTCAGTCGCACCGCCACCATGTCCTGCGCCACACGATCCCCCAGGCGGAATCCAGCATGAAGTTCTTCACCCAGAATATCGGATAGCGCATCGGTCAGAGACAGCTCCAACTCGATCTCGGGATATTCGGCGCAAAAGCTTTTGAGGATTGGACCAACATACAGGTGATAGGCAAACTCGGGCATCGCCAGTTTCAACGTGCCCCGCGCGGCGTGACCGGTGCTGCGCGCGCTTTCGACGGCCTCTGACAATTGATCAAAGGCGGGTCCCGCGCCGCGGATCAGGGCCCGCCCAGCCTCGGTCAGGCTGATCGAGCGCGTTGTCCGAATGAAAAGCGCGGTTCCCAGTTGTTCTTCCAGAGCTTTCAATTGATGGCTGACGGTCGACGGTTTGATGCCAAGCGCATCAGCCGCAGCACGTAGCGATCCGTGGCGCGCGATGGCGGTGAAAATTTCCAGCGTGGCAAGTGGCAGGCGCATTGTGTCCCCGAGAAGCTCGATTATTAGATACTATACATGAAAGAAGTGTTTCCAGAGGGAGTTATCGCGGATCGGCGAGATTATTAACTTTAGGCCACCTCAGCCCGGAAGGC
Organism: Ruegeria sp.; assembly: GCF_965221235.1. Classification (GTDB taxonomy): domain Bacteria; phylum Pseudomonadota; class Alphaproteobacteria; order Rhodobacterales; family Rhodobacteraceae; genus Ruegeria. Next base: position 409,387 of record NZ_CBDCRS010000003.1, on the reverse strand, counting down.
TGTCACCACGTATTCAGGAGGACACAAGATGAACACTCTGACCAAAGTTGCTGCCCTCACCGCTACTCTGATCACAGGAGAGACCGCCATGGCCGCTTCCCCCGAAGACAATATCAAGGTCGTACAGGATTTCTTTGCCGCCTATGGCGCCAATGATCTGGACGGTATCGCAGCCGTGATGGACGAGAACGTCAAATGGCACATCCCGGGCCGCCACCCCTTGTCTGGAACCAAGACCGGTAGGGACGAGGTGCTGGCCTTTTTCGAACAACTGGGCACCGCCGGTTTTCAGGCCGAACCCATCTATTTCGGCGCAGACGAGACCCACGTGGTCGATATTCACCGTGGCTGGTCGAACGCTGAAGGCAAACCGAATGTCGATACGACATGGGCTCTCGTCTATCGGATCGAAAACGGCAAGATCGTCGAAGCAACCAACCTGTCCGCCGATCAGGACGCGGCCAACACGTTTTTCTGGTCTCAATACACGCTGGCCCCAGTCCCCGAACGACTGGCTAAATAATCCATTGGCTGGTGAAACAAATGACCGATTACCCCGAAATACGCAGGTTCATCGCTGACTGGTTTGTCCATTTTGACAGGCTGGATCCGATTGAGGCGCTCCTGCCTGATCTCCATCCCGACGTAACCTGGGACATGCCTGACGTCGACACCACGCTCAGCGGACATGAGCGCGTGCGGGCCTGGTATCGTGGCGTGCTTGAAACCTTGCAACGCCCGACCGAGCACCACGTCAGCAATGTCGCGATCACACCCGGCGCAGCACGGTTCGAGGTTCTGTTTCGCGCCAAGACAATTGGGGGCGAGTGTCTCGAAGCGCGGGTTCAGGAAAACTGGCGCTTTGAAACCCGGCCCGATGGCCGCCCGCTGATCACGCATTATTCCGCAAAATTCCTGCAAGAGGCTGACACATGAAAACCCTCGTTCTCACCGCCCACCCGGACCTGAGCAAATCGCGCATCAACCGCGCATGGTACGACGCTCTCTCTGATGCATCCAATGTTACGACCCGCGATCTGACCACCGTTGGCGGTGCCGAGATGCGCTTTGACATCGAAGTCGAACAGACCATGCTGCTGGCTCATGACCGGATCGTGTTTCAATTTCCATTCTATTGGTACTCAGCGCCACCGGTCATGAAAGCCTGGATGGATCAGGTGCTGAACTATGGCTTCGCTTATGGGCCGGGTGGTGACCGATTGAAGGGGCGCGAGTTGCTGATCCTTGTCTCGACCGGAGGTCCCGAGCACAGCTATCACGCAGGCGGGTACAACAACTTTTCCATGGCTGAGTTTCTGAAACCGTTCCAACAAACAGCAATTCTGGCGGGCATGACTTATCTGCGACCGTTCGTGGCCCACGGCATGGCTGTGGCCACTCAGGAACAGATTGACGAAAACGTACCTCATATGCTGGCCTATTTGAATGACCCCGAACTGGACCCCAAGGTCAGACAGGCCCGTTTGCTCAAGCAGTTGGAGGACGACCCCTCTCTGGCGGCGGCTGTAAGCTGACGTCGGCCGATCCCGCGTCTGCTGGAAAATCACGAAATTTCCAACCGGCGCGGGTTCTTTCACAACCAATGACAGGTAGACTATCGGCGCGGACCAAGATTGTGAGACCACAATGACCGAGACTGATCACCTGAACCATTGGTTGATTTCCGAAGGCCGCCTACTGGGGGACGAGAAACTCATCGTCAAAGGCTATTGCGAAGGATTGACCGCCCTGGGCGTACCCTTGGCTCGCGCGCGGATCGCGCAGAACTACTCCAACCCTTTGCTCAGCGCGTGGGGGATCATCTGGACACCCGAAGAAACTCGCCGCTACACCGTACCGACCACGGTTCTGGCAACCAGCGCGTGGCACGGCAGCCCGTTTGAATACGTCGTCACGCAGCGGCGCCCACTGCGCAAACGCCTGACCGATCTGGACGTTCTGGAAGAACATCCGGTCTATGCCGAGTTGGCTGAAACAGGTGCCACCGATTTTCTGGCCATCCCGCTGGAGCATGGCAACGGATCAGTTCAGGGCACCAGTTTCACCTCGAATGCGGAAGCAGGGTTCTCGGACGAGCACATCCGATACATTGAAGGCACTCGCTATGCGCTTGCCGCTGCTTTGGAACCCATTGCGATGCGCCATTCACAGAAGAGTCTTCTTCAAACTTATCTGGGTCACGGACCTGCGGAAGAAATCGACCAGGGCCACATAAAGCGCGGAGAACACAAAACAGTGTCTGCCGCTATCTTATTTGCGGATCTGCGTGGATTTACCGAGAAAGCCTCATCCTGGTCCGAAAACGACTTGCTTTGCATGATGGGTGAATACTTCGAGATGGTGGTATCGCCTATCCAAGAAAAGGGCGGTGACGTTCTCAAATTCATGGGTGACGGCATACTTGCTGTTTTTGACATTGATGACAGCTCGGAACTTTCCTGCCTCTCTGCTGTTCAAGCGGGTCAACAAGCACTGAGCAACCTGAATGACTACAACGATACAGCTGCTGACAATGGCAAAGAGGCGATCGAATTCGTCATCGGCATTGATTTCGGTCGCGTCACCTTTGGCAACATCGGCAGCCCCGGTCGCTTGGATTTTACGGTTGTCGGTCAGGCTGTGAACGTTGCCAGTCGCATTCAGGAATTGTGTAAGAAACTGGACGAAAAGATACTTGTGACACAGAGCGTCGCAGAGCACATAACACATAGTATGCAGTCAGTAGGCTCTCATTCTATCCGCGGTTTGTCCGAGGAAATCGAGGCTTTTAAAGTCCGGGAATAACTCGTCGTTAGTCTACTGTTCGCCGACCAAGGTAGTTGGTAGTCGGGCGCATAAATTACATCTGAGGTTCCGACAAAAAACTGTGTCATTTGCTGCGTTGAAGTAGAATGTCTTCGTCGCATCGCGAGAAGACCGGATTTCAACAGTTCTGTTAACACTGTCACTTGAGGCGCGATGGGCCTAAGTCCTGTTCGGTGGCTTGGGTTGAAACTGGAGAATCAATGGGCTGCACCCACCTCGCGTCGACCGCCTATATTCACCTTTTGGAGGTTGGAAAGCCTTGGAACCTGTTCCTTCCTCAGGGTTTTGACATCTAATATGTGCTTTCGTAAGCAGCGCAGCGCTCCGTTGTGTCCATCTCAGCGACATGGACAATTTCGCTTGTTTTGTGAGCGCGGTAAATCTCGGCGAAGGGTTCGGGAAACCAGTTTTTGGCGGTTTCGTTCTGCATGAACCTGTCCAACGCGGCCTCCAACGTTTCGGGCAGGCGGACCAAGCCCCTGGAGTTCAAATCCGCCGGAGACAGCAGCGACAGATCCTCTTCCGTGGGTTCGGGTGCGGACAAGCCGTCTTCGATGCCTTGGCATCCTGCGTGTACGATAGCCGCCAGTGCCAAATGCGGGCAGGCGGCTGCATCTGCTGCGCGGTACTCGATATTGAACTGACTTGCGATATCAGAGGGGTCTTTCGAAGTAACCGGGCAGACCCGAAGCGAGGCTTCTCGGTCGCGGAAGCCGAGGTTGTTGTAGGCTGTCGACCAGCGATGCGGTGTCAACCGCAGATAGGATATGACCGATGGTGCGGTCAGCGCCAGAATGGCATCGAGATATTTCAGAACTCCGGCCACAAAGGCGCCGGTCAGCTTCGACATTCCGCAAGGTCCGTCGGGGTCATAGGTGGCCGGGGTTCCGTCGGGGTGCAGAAAGCTCATATGAATGTGGACGCCATTCCCAACGCTGTTTGGGTCGCGGATCGGTGTGAACGTTGCCGCTTCACCATGGGCGCGCGCGACCGAACGCGTGAGTTCACGCAGAATGACGGCGGCGTCGGCAGCGCGGACGCCTTTTTCAGGCCCGATCACCACCTCGTACTGATTGGCACCGTATTCCTTCATGATGCTGTCGGGGTAGAACCCGGCCGCCTCGACTTGCGCCATAAGGGCCTCGCAAAGCGCACGCTGCTCTTCGAAACCCCCACGACCGTAACCTTCGCCAACAAGGGCGCTTGTGCCCTTCAACTGAAACTCATGCTCGAAAGCGGCCAGAAGCTGCACGCCACCCACAGCTTCCAACCGCGCCAGCGCCGTCTTCAGGAGCGCGCGGGTGCAAAGCTCCCATGGAGTTCCGTCCAAGGTGACAATATCCCCCAGCATGAACCGTTCAGTATGTGTATCAAATTCGGCGGTCACACTTGCGGCCTGATCAGGGATCAGAAGCAGATCACCAAGGGCGCCAAAGGGACTGTCGGCGATGGCGTCGAAACAATTGATTTGCACATTGGTCGGGGTCCAGCCAACACCTCTTTGCTGGCGTTTGTCTAATTGCGCAGAAGGGAAGGCCTTGCCGCGGACCTTGCCCGCCAGGTCGCATGTCGCTGCGAAGATCAGATCGCTCATTCCTCATCCTTCCACGTTTTCGCGCGCACTGCATCCCAGGCTTCGATTCTGGCACGCGTCCTGTCCCATGTTTGCTCGGCCACCCGCGTAACCAGTGCCTCGGTCACAGCCAGCGCCGCCGAGTAGCTGTCCCAGACGGTGCCGGTATCTATGGGCACTGCCAGCACCTCAGCCGCGTGACGGGTGGCCGGGGACAGGCCCTTGTCGGTCATCAATATCACCTGCACCTTCTGTTTGCTGGCCTGTTCCGCCAACTGGCACAGATTACGCTGATAGCGGCGGAAATCGACCAGAAAGAATATATCCCCCGCCTTCATCCTCAGCAGGTATTCGGGCCATGTTTCCGGGTCCCGTGGCAGGTGATAGGCGCTTTCGCGTGACAGGCGCAGGTGAAAGGTTAGATGACGGGCAATCGTGTCGCTGATCCGGCCACCCACAGCAAAGACACTGCGCTTGGGTTCGGAAATTAGATCGACGATCCGATTGAATTGCCCTTCGGTAACGGCCTCTCCTGCCGACTGGACCTGCTCGGCGGCGCGGGCCAGAAACCCGCTTAGATAGCCGCCTTCGATCTGCCGGGCATTGGCCTGCAGATCCACAGGCGATTGGTCGCCAGCGCGCAGTTCGGCCAGAAGGCGGCGCTGCATCTCAGCATAGCCGGACAGGCCAATCTTGGCCACGAAGCGCGAGATTGACGGGGGCGAGACCTCGGCCCGCTCGGCCAGTTCCTGAATTGGGATCAGCCCGGCATAAGGGTAGTCTGACAACAAGGCAGCTGCCAGTTTGCGCTCAGATTGGGTCAGCTTGGCCGAAGTCGCCTCGATTTGTGCGCGGATGTTCATTGGTTCATCGTTTATGAAAGAAAATTTTCAGTCAATGGCATTTTTATTGACTCTGGAGTTTTGCTTTCCTTAACCTTCAAGCATGCATCCCATTTCTGCCAAAGCCCTAATCGGCCCTGACGATCCTGCGCCCGTTGACGTGGTGCATGGCGACAGTGCGTCCGATCTGGTGCTGTTATGCGAGCATGCAGGACGTGCGATCCCGGCGTCGCTAGGCGATCTTGGGGTGAGTCAGGCCGTTCTGCTTAGTCATCGCGGCTGGGATATCGGGGCCGAGGATGTGGCTCGCGGTCTGGCGAGTGCTTTGCAGGCGCCGCTGGTTCTGCAACGCTATTCGCGGCTGGTTGTCGACTGCAATCGCCCGCCCAGAAGCCCTACATTTATGCCCGTTATCAGCGATCATCAGGAGGTTCCTGGCAACAGTTCGGCCACCAAGGCCGACCGGACGGCGCGGGAGCGCGAGATATTTGCCCCGATGAACCAGCAGCTTAATCGCCTGTTCCAGGCGCATGACCGCCGCGCCGCGTTCTCGATTCACTCCTATACGCCAAGTATGGATGGGCAGGACCGTCCTTGGCACGCGGGGTTTCTGACGCGGAAATCGAAGGGTACCGCCAGGGCGCTGATGGCCGCGATTGCCGAAATACGCCCCGATCTGACGCTGGCCCTGAACCAGCCCTACCAGATCGATGACGCGACCGACTGGTTCATCCCGCAATACCCCGAGGTCCTGGGGTTGCCGCATTGCCTGATCGAGATTCGTAACGACCAGATCGACCACCCCGAAGGTGTCGCCCTCTGGATCGACCTTTTGTCTCACGCCATCAATGCCTTCATGGAGAATTTGCCATGACCTTGACCCGCGAAGTCCCTCTGACTCCCGAACACGCGGCATTGCTGTTCATCGATGTGCAGAATTTCTCGGCACATCGGGACGGGGCCGAATTCAAGGATCTGTCTGACCATGAGTTCAACGAGAAATACGCTTGGTTCTTTGATCAGTTGAACAGCCGCGTCATCCCAAACATGCAGGCCATTCAATCCGCCTGCCGCGCGGCGGGGATCGAGGTGATGTATACCACCATCGAAAGTTTGACGTTGGATGGGCGCGACCGGTCTCTGGACTACAAGATCACCGGGTTTCATGTGCCCAAAGGCTCGTGGGACGGGCGGGTGATCGACCAGATCGCACCGCAAGGGGATGAGATCGTGCTGCCCAAGACCTCGTCTTCGGTATTTGTGTCGACCCATATCGATTACATCCTGCGAAATTTAGGCGTGAAGCAGATCGTGTTGTCGGGGCTGATCACCGATCAATGCGTTGAAAGCGCCATTCGCGATGCCTGTGATCTGGGCTACTTAGTCACGCAGGTCACAGACGCCTGCCTGACCTACAGTCAAAAACGTCATGACCATTCACTGCGCACCATCAAGGGCTATTGCAGGCAAGTCACCACGGCAGAGTTGATTGCAGAACTGGACGGGGGCAGGTGATGCCCGCGCTCGGCACCCATCCTGCACGGTTGCGGGCGGCCAATCTGCTGCGTACGGCAACGGGACTGGCAGTACTGCTACTTGCGGTAGCGGTGCTGACCTGGGTGTTTGGCCGAACCGGTGAGCGCATTGCTGTCCTGATGTGTGTGAACGTGTCCGCCGTAGTGGCCTTGGCCGTATTCTGCGGCAACACCGGGATCGTGAGTTTCGGGCATGGTGCGTTCATGGCTGTCGGGGCTTATCTGTCCGGCATCCTGACTATGCCTGCGGCATTGCAACGCTCGGCCTTGCCGGATCTGCCGGTCTGGCTGGCGGGGCATGAGCTGACGGTTTGGGCCTCCTTGCCGATAGTCGCCGCAACAGGGTTGGCGCTGGCTTTACTGAGTGGCAGTGCCATCGCGCGGCTGGTCGGAGCGTCGGCCACTATCTCGACGCTTGGTTTGCTGATCATCGTACATTCCATCGCAATCGGGGCGAGGGAGTTCACTCGTGGCAGCCAGACCTTTTACGGCGTGCCCCGGATCACCGATCTGCTGTTTGTTCTGGGCGCGGCGGTGGCTTTCATTCTGATTGCGCGCGCTTATCGGGAAAGCCGCTGGGGTCTGTTTGCCCGCGCGGTGCGCGATGATGAGGACGCTGCAACCGCCCTTGGTATCGCTCCGCGCCGCACCCGGCTGATTGCGTGGTGCCTGTCCGGCACGATGGCCACAATGGCGGGTGCGCTTTACGGGCATATTCTGGGAGCATTTTCTCCGGCCTCCTTCTACCTCAGCCTCGTCTTTGCGCAGGTGGTGATGATGATCGTGGGTGGCATGGCCTCAGTCGGCGGGGCGGTTGTGGGGGTCATTGCGGTAACATTGCTGCAAAACTCGGTCCGCAATCTCGAAGGTGGCGCAACGGTGATGGGCATGGCACTGCCCGAGGTCTTCGGGCTGACCACAATCGCCTTGGGTTTAGCCATCTTGCTGGTGATCTGGCTGCGCCCTCAGGGCATCGTTGGTGCGTTTGAACTTGGACCCGACGCAGATGCCCGCCTGCTTCGCGGGATCAGACGCGCGACCCAACCCGCTGCCGCCCCAGCGCCCGTAGGTGAGACTGAGCTGGTGGCCGAAGACCTGTCCAAGCACTTCGCCGGGGTAATTGCGGTGGATGACGTCAGCTTCGCTGCGCCGACGGGACGGATCACGGGACTGATCGGTCCTAATGGAGCGGGCAAGTCGACGCTGGTCAACCTGATGACCCGGCAATATGACGCAGACACGGGCTCGGCGCGCATCGGCGGCACCGAGCTAACCCGATTGCCGCGTCACGCGGTGATCCGGCACAAGGTCGCGCGCAGCTTTCAGAACCTTCGGCTGTTTCGCGGCCTGACGGCTTATGAAAACGTGCTTGTCGCCGCTCTGGCTGCCGGCCATTCGCGGCGCGACGCTGATACTGTTGCGTTAAGAGAATTGGATGCGTTCGACCTGGGCGAGATCGCTGGAATGCGGGCAGAAAACCTGCCTTACGGTGCCCGTAAGCGGCTGGAAATTGCCCGTGCGTTGGCGCAAGACCCGGCGATCCTGCTACTGGATGAGCCCGCCGCTGGGATGAACCCGGCAGAGACAGACGATCTGGCCGATCGGTTGGATAAGATCGCACGGGACCGCAACATCGGCGTTCTTCTGATCGACCATGACCTGAAATTCGTGAACCGGCTATCCAGCCGGATCGTGGTGATGAACCGGGGGCAGAAGATTGCCGAAGGCACCCCGGAAGAGGTGCGCGCCGATGCGCATGTGATCGAAGCATATATCGGGCGCGGGCGGACGGCGCGCGCCGCACAGGCCAAACAACAATCACAAGACCGTCCGGATCCAACAGAAGGAGTCTTAGCATGAAGACCAAAGCAATCCTGATGGCCAGCGCCATTGCGGCTGTTGGCAGTACCGCAGTCGCAGAAGACTATATTATCGGCGTCATGTCGGCCCAGTCGGGCTATCTTGCCCCCTATGACGGTCCGGCCTATGCCGGGTTTCAGTTCTGTATTGACGAGATGAACGCAAATGGCGGGCTGAACGGCGACACGCCGGTCAAGCTGATCGTCAAGGACACCCGCTCGGACATCGCCGTTGGCGTGCAGGTGGTGCAAGAGATGCTGGATGAAGGTGCCAAGTTCATCGTCTCATCCGCAGATGCCGACCCTACGATTGCAGCCGCACAAATCACCGCCGCAGACATGGTTCCGACCATGACATTTGCGGGTACCGCGCCGGTGCTGACTCAGGTCGGCCCGCATGTATTCGGTAGCTATCCGGCGGACAACCAGCAGGCCGCTGTGCTGGCTGGCTATGCGCGGGATCAGGGGTTTGAAAACGTGTGGCTGGTGAAGTCGCCCGACAGCGCCTACACCCTCGGCGGGCCTGAATATTTCGGCGAAGCGTTTGGTGCACTTGGCGGCAACGTTGTGGGGGAAAGCAACTATTCCCTGAACCAGCCCGATTTCTCGGCCATTGTGACAACGATCCAGGGCGCCGAAACTCCGCCCGACCTGATCGTCACCTGGGCGTGGGAGCCTGACTTTCCCGCCTTCATCCGTGCCCTGCGCGGCGCGGGGTTGGAAACGCAGGTGATGGGCGGCGATGTGCTGGATACGCCGACGGTGCGTGGCTTGGGCGATGTGGTCTCGGGCGTTGTACACACGTCAGGTGGTTTCCCCGATGAAGGTTCGGCCTATGCCGATTTCATCACCCGGTTCGAAGCGGCCACAGGCACCACGCCGGACAACAACTACTACGTCAATGGTTGCGACATCGCTCATATGATCGAACAGGCCGTCGCGGCGGCAGGCACCACCGATCCGGCGGCTGTCAGCGAAGCGATGGCCGGGCTGGAGAACGGCACAGCGGTGATGTCGAACTTCACCTTCGCGGGCACTGACCGGATGCCTCTGCGCGATGTGGTTGTGGCGCAAATTTCGGCTTCGGGCGAGAAAGAGTTCATCCTGCGCGAAGCCGCCGACCCGGCGATCCTGCCTAACCCATGATGTGATGGAAACCGCCTTGGACATAGCAGCACTGGATGTGCGTTATGGCCCGGTTCGGGCCGTGCGTGGCGTCGATCTGGTGGTGCCCCAAGGGGGTATCACCGCACTGCTCGGCGCAAATGGGGCGGGAAAGACCAGCACCGTTATGGCCATTGCCGGGGTCGTCACACCAGTGGCTGGGACGGTGGCGATCTTTGGCCGAAACCTGACCAACGCCACGCCTGATGCGATTGTCCGCGCAGGCGTGGCCATTTGCCCCGAAGGGCGGCGCATCTTTGCCTCGCTGACGGTCGAAGAGAACCTGATCCTCGCAGGCTCTGCCGCGGGCAATCCCGAAACCGCCGCCACGCGCCGCGCGGCCCTGATGGAGCGCTTTCCGATCCTGGGCGAACGGCGCAAACAACTTGCGGGGCTGCTGTCTGGCGGAGAACAACAGATGCTGGCCGTGGCTCGCGCCTTGATGAGCGAGCCGCAGCTTTTGCTGATGGACGAACCCTCACTGGGTCTGGCCCCGCAGATGGTCGACACGGTGTTCGGGATCATTGAGGGCCTGCGGGCCGAGGGTATCTCGATCCTTCTGGTCGAACAGAACGCCGCACTGGCGCTTGAGGTCGCCGACCATGCCGTTGTTCTGGCCAATGGTGCGGTTGCCGCCTCGGGCGCGCCGGGGGATTTGGCGGGCAACGACATCCTGAAATCAGCCTATCTGGCGGCCTGAGGCGCAATGGACCTTCTTCTGCAGCAGATCATCAACGCGCTCAGCCTTGGCGGGATTTACGCGATGCTGGCGCTTGGGTTGGCGATCGTATTTTCCATCGTGCGTCTGATCAACTTTGCCCATGGCGAGATCATGACCTTTGGTGGCTATGGTATCTTCCTGTCCATGAGCTTTGGCCTGCCGCCTCTTGCGGCGCTGACGGTCGGGATCGGAGCCGCGATGGCAATGGCATTGGCTATGGAGCGTACGGCGTTTCGGGCCATGCGAGGGGCGGATGTAGTTTCGCTGCTGATCACCAGCTTTGCTGTATCCGAAATCCTCAAGGTGCTGTTTCAGAATGGCATCTCGGCCCGACCCGTGCCGATTTCCTTTCCCCCCTCGTGGTCCGGCACCTATCAGATCGCCGGAATGACTATCGGTGTCGCCCCGACCATCTCCATCCTCGTTACGCTGACTTCGCTCGGCGCGCTGAGCTTTGTTCTTCGCCGTACGCCTATAGGCATGGCGATGCGAGCGGCGGCAGAGGATTTTGAGATGCTGCGCATGCTGGGCATCAATGCCAATCGGGTTGTGGCGATGTCCTTTGCAATTTCCGGCCTGTTGGCGGGTATTGCCGCAGTGATCTGGACGGCGCAGCGCGGCTCGGTCGATCCGCTGATGGGGTTCTTTCCGGTGCTCAAGGCATTCATCGCTACCGTACTGGGAGGGCTGGGCAGCCTTGGCGGAGCGGTTCTGGGTGGGTTCGTCGTGGGCGCGCTTGAGGTTCTGACCCAAGCTTTCCTGCCAGACAACTTAGCGCCTTACCGGGATGCTATCGTACTCAGTGCCGTTATCGCAGTCCTGCTGATCCGCCCGGATGGCCTGTTGCCCGCCAAAACCGGCGCACGATCTTAAAACCAGGTTGGAGTGCCTGATAAAATGCCAAACCGGATGCGACGCACCGCTTTATAAAGCGCTGCTCAGCCCGAGATCGCTACCCTTATAGTCATTCTCGGCGTTTGCGTGGAAACCCTACAATTTGAAAAGCAAGGGAGGATGGCGGACGTTCGCAGTGCAATCTTTGCATTTTAAACTTCAACCTGCGGACTTAATCCTGAAAGTCGCGCTCGCACCCTTCTGAAAATCGGCAAACATCGATACGGATGGTCTATAAAGGTCTGATTTGAAACGCATGATTTTGTGTTTATCAGCCGTCCACTTCAAACAGCAATGTTTACATCGGCATAATTGATTGCATACGATCCGGTTGAATTCTTTCGATTGTTCTAACGCAAAGGTTTGATGCCATGTCAGAAACTTTGGACCTGCATAAATTTGAGAACCTAAGTCCTTTCCAAATCAAAGACGAACTTATCAAGTTGGCTCAGAAAGAGGCGCGACAGGCGGCGCTGCCATATCTGAATGCGGGGCGTGGCAACCCTAACTGGATTGCCACCAAGGCGCGTGAGGCGTTCTTCCTCTTAGGCCAGTTCGCGATGACCGAAGCGCAGCGGCATCGCGATGAGCCGCAGGTCGGTTTAGCCGGTATGCCGCAAGGGCTGGGATGTTACGAGCGACTAAAGGTATATTGCGCTGACGCAGTTGAGAAAATCGGCCCTCCGGGAGTGGATACTCTGGTCGCCGTGGTGGATTTCGCGATTGAGAAGTTTGGGTTCAAACCCGACGATTTCGTGCTTGAATTGACCGACGGTATCATTGGTGACCACTACCCGATGCCGGACCGGTGTTTGGAACACAATGAGGCAATCGTCCACGAATACGTGATGTGGGCTATGTGCGCGGGGCACCGGCCTGATGTGAAATTCGATATCTACACGGTCGAAGGCGGAACCGCCGCGATGTGCTATATCTTCAAGGCGCTCAAGAACCAGCGGCTGCTGAATGCGGGCGACACTATTGCGTTGGGTACGCCAATCTTCACGCCTTATCTGGAAATGCCGGTGCTTGAAGATTACGGGTTAAACACTGTGGATGTGTCCTCCGCCGAAGAAGATCATTTCCAACTGAGCGACAAAGATTTTGAGCTGCTGGCCGACCCCAAAGTCAAAGCGTTGTTCCTGGTTAACCCCGGCAATCCATCCTCGGTTGCGATCAGCCCCGAAGTCATGACCCGGTTGGTCGATTTTGTGAAAAACCGCCGTCCTGACCTGATCATTTTGACAGATGATGTTTACGGCACCTTTGTTCCTAACTTTCAGTCGGTGATGGGTCATCTGCCCGAAAACACGATCGGAGTTTATTCCTATTCGAAGTATTTCGGCTGCACGGGCTGGCGTCTGGGCGCTATTCTGGTGGCCGAGAATAACATCTTCGACAAGATGATTGCCGCGGCACCGGACGAGACCAAAGCGGTGGTTAACGCCCGATATGAGTCGTTGACCCCAGATCCGTCGGCGTTCAAATTCATCGACCGGATCGTCGCCGACAGCCGGGATGTTGCGCTAAATCACACGGCGGGTCTTTCGGTGCCGCAGCAAGTGATGATGACCCTTTTCTCACTTGTCGAGTTGATGGACGAAGAAAAAAACTACCAAAAGTTCTGTTGGGGTATCCTGAAACATCGTTTTGATGAACTGGTCGACGGGCTGGGCATCGAAGTGGCCGACAACCCTCTGTTCGACAAGTATTATGGCATCATCGACTTTGAGTTCTGGCTGCGAAAATATGTCGGCGAAGAGGTGGTCGAGTGGATCAAGGAAAATGTCCACCCGCTCGATATCTCGTTCAAACTGGCGCAGGACCACGGGATCGTGCTGCTGAACGGGTCGGGTTTTGATGCGCCCAGCTGGTCCGCACGCGTGTCCTTTGCCAATCTGGACGACAGCGCCTATCGCCAGATCGGCAAAGCAGTGAGAGCGGTCGCGGTGGGATACGTCCAGGCCTACCGTGCCTCAAAAGGTTTGCCGCTGCACGGCTGATTGCCAGCCCGGGCAGCGGAACTTCCCATGGAGCCGATCAGGGCAATCTTTGCTTCCGGCTCCATGGAGCTAAGCATCGTAGTACTACTTTTTGTCTACGGCACAAAGGCAACGACCAGCGGACCCCAAAGCGTCAGGAAGATATTCGCAACCGCGTAGGTCATGGTGAATGCCGGTGTGGGGGTGGAATTCCCGGCTTTTTCCAACAGCGTTGCAAAGCCGGGATTGCCCGAACGTGAGCCGGTCACAACCGCGCAGGCCTCGATCGGGTTTTTGATCCGCAAGAAGTAATAGTTAATCGGGAATTGTACGATCATCGGCATCAGGGTGACCACGACACCCAGCAACAGCAGAGTAATGCCATATTGCTGAATTGCTTCAAGAGCGGGTTTGCCAGCATTCAGACCAACAACCCCGACGAAGACCGCGAGACCAAAGCTTTGCAGAAAGTTTGCGGCCCCATGGTTGATCCCGCCAATCTTGGGTCGACGAATACGCAAATACCCGATTATCAGCCCTGTCACGAGACAACCCAGACCCGAGCCAAGCGACACTTTGGTTCCCGCGATCACAAAGCTGATCTCACCGATCAAATAACCGATTGCCACACCGATCCCCAGCGCGATGAAGTTTGTGGCCGACGCCAGAGGCGGCGTGTAGCCCGCCTCTTTTGCTACACGGTTCAAGTCGTCTTTGTGGCCAACGATGCTGATCTCATCGCCAGCATGGATTTCAGTATTGTGCAGCACCGGCACCTCGTGACCCATTCGGGTTATTTTCGAGATATGAACACCGCGTCGCTGATCGGCTGTCAGGGCCTCGCGCAGTTCGGCAATGGTTTTGCCTGTCAGTTTCGGATTGGTAACAACAACGTTGCGACGCTCTTCCACCACAGTCAATTCGGGTGGGTATTCGCCAACCTCTCCACTTGCAGTGCCCTCGAACTGGGTCAGGGTTGAGACGAGCGCGGATACAACGACAATATCGCCTGCGTTGATAACCATATCTGGCGCAGGGTCCGTCGGGGCACCTTCATGCAATAGTTTCTCGACAATCAGATCACCGGTATACCTGCTTTCAATGGCTTTCACTGATTGCCCCGCGATCGACGCGTCGGAATTTACCTGATAGGCGCGAACGTTAAAGCGGTTCATTGGAAGGAATTCGCCTTCTTCCAGTTTGCGGCCCCCGCCGCTGAGTTTTTGGGCCAGTTTGATCGCCTCTTTCCGCAGGTCCACACGCATGACGATTGGTATGACGCTGACCGCCAAAATCGGGCCAATCGAGCCAAAGATATAAGTCACCGAGTATCCTACGGCGATGTTGGTTTTCAGTTTTTCCGCTTCATCTGCGGCCAACCCAAGTAGGTCGATGGCGTTGCCAGCGGTACCAATGATTGCGGATTGAGTTAACCCTCCGGCAGCCAGCCCGGCGGCCAAACCTTTGTCCAGACCAGCCAAACGGGCGACGACCACGACAAAGAAAAGCCCCCAGAGGGTCATCATAAATGCGGCCAACAGCTTGGTTAGGGCTGTTCGATTTAGGGCCGCAAAGAATTGGGGGCCACCATTGTAGCCAACCATGAAAATGAAAAGCGAAAAGAAAACATTCTGAACATCGGTGCTTAGGTTGATGCCTCCGATCTGGCCCACAAAAACCGCAACCAGAAGGGTTCCAGCGATGCCCCCCAGTTCGAATTTGCCGATCCGAAACTTTCCAATGCCGTACCCCAGGCCCAGACAAAGAAACAGCGCCATAATCGGGAAGGTGCGAAGCTGCTCAGCAATCAATTCCATTATGAAATCTCCTGTGTCTCCAATCAGGTTCGTTCCAATCAAGATACAGCGACTAACTATATTGAAAACAAGAAATTTTACACGACCAACTTCGCGCGGAGATCAGCAAACAAACCGCCTTGTCGGCAAGGAGGCAGAGACCATTGTATGACCCCTGCCTCTTCACTTCACTTGTTAAAGAAATCAGCGACAGCATCGGTTGACGCCTTTACCGCCTCGGGCTTGTAGTAGAAGTCCACATGGGAGAAGTCATCAAACGCCAGTTCCTCGTGCTCATTCGTTAGCTTCTCGACAAACTGGGTCGAGCAGGGCGCTGTGGAGGCGTTTGTGCCGTAAATCGTCAGCGAGGGCTGCGCAATCTTGTCTGCATAGGCCTCACCGATTGAAATTAGCGACTGCATGGGCTGATCGCCGATGTGCATGTTCGTGAAGGTCGCAACCGCAACTGGACCTTTTGCTCCATCACGGCCGTAGTAGTCATAGGTCTCGCCAGCCATCGCAGGATAGGCGGCCGCGTCGACAAATTCATCGCGGGACATTTCGTCGGTCAGTCCGAAGGGCGCAACGTAATCCGGCTCACCAGTTTCATACATCTTTTGCGTTGACGCATTCGCAGACGCGATCAACTGGTTCGCTGCATCACGGTCGGTCCACTGGAAGGCATCCGCCGCCATCATGCCGGACACCATGGCAATCTTCTTGATCCGGTGATCGGTCACGGCAGCCGATGCGATGATTGAACCGCCTTGGCAAACGCCCAGACCGTAAATCTCGTCGACGAACGGCAGAGTACCGAAGTAAGACACAGCGTCCCAGGTGTTTTCTATTAGCCGGAACATGTAGCGGGATTGCTTGTGCTCCCCGGGCAGCGCAGGGGACGAGCCCATGCCGAGGTAGTCGAAACCGAGGTAGATGAAGCCGCGTGCGGCCATTTCCGGGCCATAAGTGGCCGGGATCTGATCTTTGACCTGCGGGAATGGGCTGGCGCCGACGATTGCTTTGTAGGTATTGGTCTCATCAAAGCCTTCTGGCAGGTAGAGATCGCCCGCCAATTCCACACCAAAGGATTTGAAGGTGACTTCGTTTTTGCCTGCGGTGAGTTTTTGAGTTGTCATGATCTTGGTCCTTTCGGGGTCAGACAGCTTTGCGTCTTGCTAAAGTAAAACGATGTGTTTACTTATGATGCGGTAAGAGTGTTTGTAAACACATCTTTTTACTTTTTGGGGCTGAAACCGTGAAACGCACTGAAAAAAAAAGAAAAGATATCATTGATGCGGCCATCGATGAGTTCAAAGAGCAGGGGTTTCTGGGGGCAAAGACCACTTCAATCGCCAAAAAAGCGAACGTATCGAGTCGCACGCTCTACAATCATTTCGAGAGCAAGGAGGCCCTTTTCGAGGCGATCTCACAGATCATGCTGGAGCAGAACCGGAGCATGGAGCCGGTGCCCTATGACCCGGATCGTGACTTCGTCGAACAATTGAAGGAAGCCTTGTGGCGTTACATCGGTGTAATCACTGATGAGACAGCCATCGGATTAAACCGGATGGTCATCTCAGAATTGATCCGTGACCTTGATCGGTCTCGGCAATTCTTCACTGAAACCGCCACACATGATTACCCAATAACCAGGCTGATCAGCGAAGCCATGGATGCAGGCGTGATTCGCAAAGCTGATCCGGTTTTTGCGACCAACCAGCTTCTTGCGCTCGTCAAAAACTTCTTTTTCTGGCCAGAGTTCTTCCTTGGCGAGAACCCGACGCCCAAAGATGTTTTGGACGATTGCGTCGCGATGTTCTTGGCACACTACAAAGCAGACGTTTGACTGGAGATCGCGGAGGCACCGCAGCGATGGGAAGCCTCGACCAATGGCCGTTTTGGGCCGACGTCGTAATACGAGTAGCTATCCAAGCAAAAATGAGTTTGCCTGTATCGCAACATCCATCGGTCCAAACCAAGGTGCATGAGCATCTCCCGGAAGGAGCTGCAACCGTGCGCCTGGTATCGAACGCGCCAACCATTGCCCGAATTCAACTGGAACGGCGTGATCTTCCTGACGATGCAGTACAAGGGTCGGAGCATCGACTTTGGGTGCGTCAAGTTTAGCGTCTATCTGCCAACTCAGTTCGAGCATTGCAGCGGCCTGTTCCGGGTCCGCAGCGGCGCGCTGTTGAGCCGCAAAACGGCGTCTGTCTTCGGCGTCTGCCGAGGGCACGAAAATATCCGCAAGGGCGCGCGAACCGACGCCCCAATGCTGTCGGATCAGCGCCAGTAGCATGGACTGCGATTCCGGGGGGGCCAGATCCTTGCCCGAGCCATAAGCACCATAGAAACAAATGCGATCTATCTGTGCGGAGTGTGCGACCGAATATCGGATGGCCACGGGTCCCGCCGCCGAGATCGCGAGAAGTGAAAACCGATCGGCACTAAGCGCCGCGACCATATCTTCAAGCAGTGCGACCTCATCCTCTAGTGTCTCGTTTTGCTGCGCATCACGGCTGAGGCCCGATCCCGGTCGGTCATAACGTACTATGCGCAATTCTTTGCCCAAGGTCAGAAAGAACTCCTGAATATCCGGGTGATCGTGCCACAGGTCGGACGCGGTGACCCAAAACGGAGGGACTATGACCAGAGGGCCATTACCCAGATCCGCATATCCGATTGAGCGGCCCCTTCGATCCGTTATATAGCCAATCTCGGGCGCGGTTGTTTCGGCCACCTGTGTGCCACTGGGCTCTGGCACAGCAATGGGCGCGCGTAGATGAGGATCGCTGGGCTGCGCATCCAACTGACCATCAAAGCGATACCCTATCTTCGGTAAGGTGCGAATGAATCGCTGGGAGCGCCCATCGTCACCGATTGCCTTTCGCGCGCTTTTGATGCGGCTGGTAATCGCATCGTCCGAGATCGCCCGCCCGTCCCAGATTTGCGCGATGATCTCGTCTTTGGTGACAGTACGCCCTTCGGCCTGAACCAAAAGAACCAGCAGATCAAAGACCTGAGGTTCAATATGCTGTGCGATCTCATGGCGCACCAACGTGCGACGGTCAAGATCGAGAACGCAGTCGGAAAATTTGTAAATCACGAGCTTCCAACCTCAGACATCTATGGGTCAGACCTGCGCAGAGCATTCAGGCGACCTGAAAATCCAGCGTTTCTTCATTGCTTCTCCAGAACTCTGCCAAGTTCACAACGCCAAACCACGACATGGTTCCTGCATCCTTACCAAGCAGAGAGTAAAACCATGTCTTTATACAATAAACATATCCTTCCCCGAATTGTCGATTGCGGCTGTGGCGGACGCGCATTTGAAGGCCAACGCAAGCGGATCGTCCCCAACGCCAAGGGCGTCGTTTTAGAATTGGGCGTTGGCACTGGGTTGAATATTCCGCTTTACGATGCGGATCGCGTCACCAAACTTATCGGGTTGGACCCCTGTCAGAGCAGCCTCAACATGGCCCAGAAACTGGCATATAGATCACGATTTCCGGTCGAATTTGTTCAGGGCGTTGGCGAGGATATCCCACTTGCGGATAGGTGCATCGACACCGTGGTGCTGACCTACACGCTCTGCACCGTTCAAGATGTCTCGGCGGTTCTGAGCGAGGTGCGGCGTGTGCTGCGTCCAGACGGTGAGGTCCTGTTTTGCGAACATGTCAGCGCGCCGACGCCATGGATTTCACGTGTGCAGGGATTTGTTCAGCAGCCTTGGGCCTCGCTATTTGGCGGTTGCCGGTTGAACCGCCGCGCGGCCACGGCGTTACGCCGTGCGAAATTTCGAGTCGATGCGGATACTAACAAGTTGGGCGGTGTCCCGTTTCCAATCGCATGGCAAACAACCGGGTGCGCGAGGCCACTAATGCCAGGCGAACGCCCTGATCGCTGCCCAACCGGCCCTGATCTTCATCTGTCTATTTAATCCTCTAACCGGAGTCAGTTTCATGACCATACACGAAAAAACCGACCATTTTCCCGGTATTGATTGCGGGAATGGAGCACCCATCTTGTTCGTTCACGGCGCGGCGTGCGACCATCGGATCTGGAAACCTCACATTCAGAACCTGTCGCAGCGGTACAGGTGTATCGCTCCGACGCTACGCTGGTTCGGGCCTCATCAATGGCCAGCAACCTCGTTGGAGTTCAATGAGCAAACCCATGCAAACGATCTTGCCTCCATCATCGAAAACCTTGAATGCGGCCCAGTTTTTGTTGTGGGTTGGTCCTATGGCGCAAATGTCGCCTTGCGACTGAGCGTCGGCAGGCCTGACTTGATTTGTGGAGTCGCGGTATATGAGCCGAGCTCGACAAGCCTTGTTCGCACTCCCCTGGGCATTGCAACGCATCAATTGAGCATGCAGGAAACCTTTTTGCCTGTTACAGAGACTGCCGCCACGGGCGATGCGGTCGAAGTCTTGAAAGCCTTTATCAGCGCTGTTGGCGGGCCTGACACGCTCGGGAAGCTGCCGCCGAACCTTCGTCAGATTTGTTTGGAGAACGCCCATACACTGATACCCTTACTTAGTGCTAAGCACCGCTTCGCTTCAGTTGCAGCCGCTGAACTTGAAACACTACCGATGCCGGTTCACTTGGCATGGGGCCAGAAATCAGGGGATGCCTGGACGATTCCGAGCAAAGCGGCGGCCAGCCTCACAAACGTGCGTGGTTGTATGATTCCGGGAGCCGATCACATTTGGCCAGCAAAAAACCCGGCAGCCTTCCTGTCCTGGCTGGACAGCGTGCTTCGACAGAGTTCTATAGATGAGCTTACTTTGCAGTCGCGGCGAACGGCAGCGATGTGATCTGCGACCGCAGCGTTTGAGATAAAGGACGAATGGCAGCAAAGGGCCGATGACTAATTCGTGCTAAAAGGCGCTTGCTTCTTCAGCGCCGAAGTCTGCAATGGCGTCCAAAGCCGTCATTGCCAATAGAATCGGATGCTGCAAACAGATTAAGCTGTTTCACACGCTTCCAGTCGGTCTAGGGCATCTTGGTGAAGAGGCAATCAGGGTGCTAACAGAGAAAAACAGCCGTTGACCAGTTCATTCGCTTGAGCCAATCCTTAATAAAGAGATTATTTCTCGTTTAGTTTTAGGATTTTGACTCTCATAGATGAATAAAAGTACCGCACAGTTCCGCGAGAGGCTGAACCGCAGATTGGGCGAAAAAATCTTTTTGGATGCCCAAAAAGACCTTATTGAACGCAAACTCGACAGAAAGCGAACTGTACCCGTTGCGGCGACTGTTCTGTCTCTGGCCATTCTTGCCAGCCCATTTGTTTCGATAACGTTAGGCGTGCTGCTAATCGCAACTACCTTTCCAAACGTCTTCGCAATAATCATCGGATTAGTAATGGTTGGAATAGGTTACTTTCTTCTGCCGATACGTCATCGCAGGTTGGAAGGTCTCTTGGAGCGTTCCGAATTGCCTGCCACATTCCATCTTTTAGACCAGATCACGGATCGAATGGGAACTGAGCCCATTACCCACGTTATGGTTACGCCTGACTTCAATGCATTCATGCTGCATACAACAGGAAAGCGGGTCATCGGAATCGGTGCCGTTCTATGGAGGGCGACTACACCAGAGGAGAGGTTGGCTATTCTGGCCCACGAGGTGGCACATCAGGTGAACGGTGATCCAGCCCGTTCGGGTTTAACCGGCAAGGCGCTTCACACTCTAGAGGGATGGCTTTGGTTTCTTGAACCCGATGCAGATGAACTTTTCGCCGAGATCATAATGTATTTCCCGTTCCTGATTGTATCAGGCCTTCATAGGCTTTTGTTGCGGCTAATTTTTTTTGAGAGCCAGAGGTCTGAGTACTTAGCAGACGCACTCGGGGCATGCGTCGCCGGAGTACCTGCATCGCTATCTGCCCTTCAAAAATCGATGCTTGGCGAACGCATAGCGGTAGCACGTTTGGAGATGCATGCGAACCGGGTGCCCGGCGGATTGGCGCTAGTCGATCGATTTGCATACGCTATTACGGGAATTCCAGTCCGGGAACGTGACGCGTTTATCGCCAAAGCGAATGCCGAGAAACTGACAGTGGACTCGACGCATCCACCGACGGCCTATCGCATCGCGTTTCTCGACTTACTCAGTGATGCTGACGCTCCGGTCTTCGGCCCGGACGAATTGCGTGACAGCGATTCTGAACTTGAAGGGCAATTCGCAAAACAGGGAGATAACCTGCAGCGTGAAATTCAAATTGAAGAAGGGTGGTAGGCTTGATTCTACAGATTGGTTTGTTCATTTGGAAAACAGCAAAGCAGCGCTTGTCGGCGCTGTGAAAGATCGGTTATTCGCCCAAAGAGGCCATGCTCACAGCTTCGAGTAGTCGGCACGACTTGATATTCAGTTTCTCATGGACATGCCGAAGGTATTGATCGCCCCGATCCCGACTGGCGTCCGTCAAACAACACTGTTGTTTTGCGAAACCCTTCTGATTGATGATCTCTCAAGAATTGGCCCCTGTTCCAGAGGATTCTGCGGGTTCTCCCAGGTCCAACACCGCTGGGTCAATCATTCGCTTGTCAGCACTCAACTTGACAGCATTCCGCATAGCCTTGCTTCGCCGCAGCAAGCGCCGGAAACTTGCCTCGTCCAGCATAAGCAGGGTCGAAGGTGCCAATGCCCGCACGTTTACGCGACGGGGCCGTTTCAACAGCATGGCCAATTGCCCAAACATCTCGCCGCGACCCAGCCGCGAGCTGTGCCTGCCGAGTTCCACTTCCACCGCTCCGGAAGCAATGAAGAATACACTTTGGGCAATTTCATCTTCGGATAAGATGGTTTCACCTGCGTTTGCATAGCGGGTGCGCAGTGCTCGGCTGAGTTTCCGCAGAGAAGCTTTGTCGAGATCAGAAAATAGCGGAAACTGCCTGACCAGATCCCGTCCTTTGAGGGCGATGTCCAGTACCGGACGGCCTTCAGACATATTACGTCGCACAGCTACTTCATTCATCAACACCGAATAAAGTTCTTCACCCACCAATCCGTCCTCGCGCATAACCGCGTATTCACGCTCTTCCAGTCGCAGCGCCGTGCGTCGGATGAACCGCCTCTCCAGCTTTTCGGCATAGCCGGGGTATTGTAGCCGCAGACCATCCAGCGCTGTCTGAACCGCCTCAGATCGGCGCGCCAACACTTCATCAAGCAATTCCGCAACCCGGCGTCCGTGGATCCGGCGTATGCGGCCGCGGACGAATCCATCAAGGTCCTGCAAGATCAGCCGTTGCATGAGCAATCGTTCAAAACGATCCGTCGTAATACGGGTGAGCGGGAACGAAATTCGAAGCCGGTTGTGCAGAAACACGGCGATCCGAAAAGATTTGCCGTAAACTACGGACCGATTTGATGCGCGCTGATAGCCCAACCGCCCACCGGTCCTTGCGCCTTCAATCAGCCGATCCGCGTCGGACAGGATTTTCTCACTCAGAACCGATGACATGGTGCGTTCTCGCATCCGGGCCAATACGGAATCTCGTTCCGCACCGGCCAGCGCAATAAGACCAAGCGTAATTCGGTCACGTTCAAGAATCTCCGCGCTGTCTTCGGCGGCCTTTACAGCATCGTCGAGTCGTTCGCTAAACTGTTTGGCTTCGTTTCTGACGATATCATGGGTCAAGTTGTAGTTTTCTGCGGTGCGGGACACGTCCTCGCGAACCGACTGCAAGGCGACCGCAACCACCTGACGCGACAGAGCGGTATCAAGTGGAGAGAGCTTATTGAGCCCGAGTTTTGTGATCACCAGGCGCAGGGTTGTACCCTGAACAACCAGTGTAAACAGCGTAAAACCAGTGGCCAAGATGCCGACCAAACGCTTGGTCTCAAGTGGGATATGTGTGCTTTCGGTACTCCAAAAACAAAGTGATCCTTGCGACACTTTGAGAGATAAGGCGCTACGCAAGATGTGTGTTGTAGTACAACACGATCTTGCCAGGGAGACGTTGCACTCTCCCGTGGACCCTCTCGCGGTGGCTCCTTCAGGGCATGGAACCCATTGCAGAGCCAGAAGAACGTTTGGCCGTTCATGCAAGAGCTTATCCTGGCCAGCACGAACCACTTATTGAGCCGGAAGTCTGGGATGGCATTCAGGGTCAGCTTGGGTCGGCCTCGGCGAAAGGTCGAACGTTCACCAGGCGCAACAGGAGCGGAGCAAAGGCATCGGTCTCGCTTCTTGCCGGCAGGATTTTCGATCAGACCGGAGATCGCCTCACCCCCAGCCATTCAAAGTCAGCGAAAGGGCTTCGGCTGAGATACTACGTTTCTCATCGTCTGGTGCGTGGGTCGGCACCACGCGATCCTTCCGGCTGGCGTTTGCCGGCGCCCGAACTGGAAGATAAGGTTGCCGCTCTGATCGGGCAGCATTTTACGAACCCGGAGTTTCAGGCGGGTATTCTTCATGAAGCTACGACTGACGAGATTGCGACAATCGGTGACAAACTGGCGCCTCCGCAAGAGTCGGGAAACGCAGGGGCAGAAGGTAATTCCGGTACCGCACTGGTTCTGGTTGAGCGCATCGACATCTCTCCAGGTGAGATCCGGATTTCAATGTCAGCAGAACATCTTGCAGAGCATATCGGCGCCGATGCGAACCGCATCGCCGAAGACCTCCTGAGTTTCTCATCCCCGTTCCAGCATCGCAAACGTGGGGTCGAGACAAAACTCATCATCGGTAACGAGGTAGCGAAAACAGACGAAACCCTGCTTCGCAACATTGCCCGGGCTCACCGGTATTTCGACCTTGTGCGTTCCGGGAAAACCTTCGGCGAGATTTCTGAGGCCGAAGGCGTCTCAAAACGCCGTATTCAGCATCTGATCGAGCTGGCGTTTCTGGCGCCTGATATCATCCGTGCGATCCATGAGGGCAGGCAGCCGGTTGGCCTGACTTCCGAATGGTTGAAACGGCAAGCCTTCTCGCCGATCTGGTCAGAGCAGCGCGAACAGTTTGCTACCCTTTGAGCAACTGCCCGCAGGCTAATTATTTCACGTTTTCAATAATATAAAGTTGAACCGGCTAACTCTCGACCGGGTTATCCAGGCTCCGTGCATCAGTGCCGCATCATTGGAGATGCACCTGCCATCATCCCCGGCCAAACTGCTACCGCGGGAATGCCGATTCCAGACTTTTGGCGGAAACCCCCGGAGTTCCGGCGATAGTGCAGTCTGGGGTGTCTGAGAATCCTAAAGTCAGCCGAAAATCTCGGACGAATTTCCGAAATTATACATTGGTATCAATATCTTATGAGTTGTGGCTGGGGTGGTAGGATTCGAACCTACGATACACGGTACCAAAAACCGCTGCCTTACCACTTGGCTACACCCCAACGGTGAGGCGCTATCTACGATTGTTGTTTGGAGGGTTCAAGGCCTTTCCGGCAAAAAATGAACGTGCCGTAAAAATATTTTTGGAAGCGGCGTCATTGCAGGTACTTGCCGCCAGATACCCGACCTTCACACCGCGCAGAATGGGTTCTCTGTTCGGCGCTGTTCCTCTGGCATTCTCCACAAACGTGTCAAAATTTTCGCGACTTTTTGCGATATGTGATTTGGTGCCCCCTGATGACACAAAGCATCCTCTGCTTAGGTTTAGAAATGAGGTGAGACATGAAAGTGCTGCGTACGCCGGATGAACGGTTTCAGGGGCTGGCCGACTTTGCGTTCGATCCCCACTATGTGCAAATCGACGATACCGAGGGCGGCAAGTTGCGCGTGCACTACGTGGATGAGGGGCCAAAGGACGCCGATCCCGTATTGATGATGCACGGAGAGCCCAGCTGGTCTTACCTTTATCGTCATATGATCGCAGGATTTGTTGCCAAAGGGCATCGGGCGGTGGCGCCTGATCTTGTCGGCTTTGGGCGGTCTGACAAGCCGATTGAACGCAGCGACTATACATATGAACGCCACGTGGCCTGGATGGGCGCATGGCTGAAGGCTGTGGATCTGCGCAACATCACCTTGTTTTGTCAGGATTGGGGTGGGTTGATTGGGTTGCGGCTGTGGGCGGAGATGCCGGATCGGTTCGCCCGTATCGTGGTGTCCAACACAGCCTTGCCGACAGGGGATCAGCCGCTAGGTGCGGCCTTTGAAAACTGGCGCAAGTTCAGCCAAGAGGTGCCGGTCTTCCCAGCCGGAGGGATTTTGAAAGGCGGGACAGTCTCATCGCTGTCGGATGAGGTCATCGCAGCCTATGATGCGCCTTTTCCAGACGAAAGCTACAAGGCCGGCGCACGCAAGTTTCCGATGCTTGTCCCATCAACGCCGGATGATCCGGCATCTGAGCCGAATCGGCAGGCTTGGAAGGTGATCGGGGGACTGAACACTCCGGTCCTGACGGCCTTTGGCGCGGATGACATGGTCATGAAGGGGGTCGAAGCCGTTTTTCAAAAGAATTGTCCGGGCGCAGAGGGGCAGCCGCATGTCATTTTGCCGAAGGCGGGCCATTTTCTGCAAGAGGATGTCGGGTCGGAGCTGGTCAGGCTGACCTGCGATTTCATCACCCGCACGGGTTGAGGGTTGGGAAACCGGCCTATTCCCGCAACTCGGACGGGTCGACACCCCAAAGGTTCGATTTCAGCGCCCAGCCGCGGTAGCCTCCGGCCGAGATGTGGCACCAGTCCAGCGTGCAACTGCCGAGGCGGGCCACGACGCCGGATTCGAATTGCGCGCTGACCTGTGTATTGGCATCGGGGCTTGTATAAACCGGCAGCAGTTCGGCCTCTATCAGCACTGTACGCACGCCAGAGAGCAAGGCGTAATGGACCCAGCCTCCGGCTCCGTCGCGATCCTGCACCTTTCGCCAGTTGCCGTATTCAGCCGTGATCTGTAGCGGCATACCGCGCCGCTTGAACACCCAGTCGATTCGATGGGTCAGCGACGGGCCCCGGCGCACGTTGCCTTCGGCGGCTTTCATCGAGACATATCGCGGCAGTGGCAGGTTGGTGACCGGGCCGCGCTTGTCCTGCGCGCTGGCGGACAGGCTGCCCAGAGCGATCAGAAATGCGGACGAAACCACCAGAAGGCGGCGTTTTACCGTTAGAAAACCACTCACTGACTGCCTGCTCTTGTGCCTGTTGATCGGGTTTCGAAAAAAGGTCGTCTTAATGCGTCGCGGGTTCTTGTACCCCGCCTTATCCTGCGCCACGATGCCATGGTGCGCGAAGGTTTGCAAAGCGATGGGAGGACGCAGGTGCCAAGAGAACGTCTGAGTGTTGTCGTTACGCGACGGTTGCCCGAAGCCGTGGAAACCAGACTGAGCGAGTTGTTTGACGTGCAGCTGCGCGACGACGACACCCCAATGTCGCGTGACGAGCTGGTCGCGGCGGTCAAAAGCGCGGATGTGTTGGTTCCGACGGTTACTGACACGATTGATGGTGGGGTGTTGGGGCAGGCCGGTGAAAAGCTGCGCCTGATTGCCAATTACGGGGCCGGGGTAGACAATATCGACGTTGCTACGGCCCGGCAGCGCGGCATTCTGGTGTCGAACACGCCCGGAGTGCTGACGGACGACACCGCGGATATGACAATGGCTTTGATTCTGGCCGTTACGCGGCGATTCCCCGAAGGGGTTGGTGTTATGCAGCGGGGCGACTGGACGGGCTGGGCTCCGACAGCGCTGCTGGGCGGGCGGATCGGTGGTCGTCGCCTTGGCATTCTGGGAATGGGCCGGATCGGTCAGGCGGTCGCGCGCCGCGCCCAGGCCTTTGGGATGCAGGTGCATTACCACAATCGCCGTCGGTTGCGCCCTGAAGTCGAACAAGAGCTTGAGGCCACCTATTGGGAAAGCCTCGATCAGATGGTCGCCAGAATGGATGTTGTGTCCATCCATTGCCCGTCGACCCCGTCGACCTTTCATTTGATGAATGCGCGGCGGCTGAAGCTACTGAAACCCTCGGCGGTTGTAATCAACACGTCTCGGGGGGAGGTGATCGACGAAAACGCTCTGACCCGTCTGATCCGTTCCGGTGATATCGCCGGCGCCGGGCTGGACGTGTATGAACACGGCACACAGGTGAACCCGCGATTGCGGCAACTACCGAATGTGGTGCTGTTGCCTCACATGGGTTCGGCCACGTTGGAAGGCCGGATCGAGATGGGCGAGAAAGTCATTATCAATATCAAGACCTTTGAAGACGGGCATCGCCCGCCGGACCAAGTTGTTCCATCCATGCTGTGACGCATACGCGCCGCAGGAACAGTTTTCAGGAGGACACGATGAGACGACATCTGATTTCAGGATTGTTTTTGACGGCTGTGGCCTTTTCCGGGCCAGCCTTTGCACAGGAAACCGCTGACGCGGTCGCGCCAGAAGGTGCCTCGGAAGGGCAGGTTCAGGCCCTGACGGAAGAGGTTATTGCAGCGCTTGAGGCCAAGATGGCCGGAGAGCCCGTCACCTCAGAAAACTGGATGGTTGCTGCCGCGAACCCTTTGGCAGTTGAGGCCGGTGCCAAAGTGCTGAGGGCCGGGGGATCAGCCGCCGATGCCATGGTCGCGGTGCAGGTTGTGCTTGGATTGGTCGAGCCGCAGTCCTCGGGCCTGGGCGGTGGGGCGTTTCTGGTCTGGTATGACGCCGCAACTGGCAAGCTGACCACGCTGGACGGGCGCGAGACTGCGCCTTTCGAAGCAAGCCACCGGTTGTTTCAGGATGACAATGGCGAGCCTTTGAAATTCTACGATGCGGTTGTTGGCGGTCTGTCCGTTGGCACACCCGGCACGCCCGCCTTGCTGGAAGAGGCGCACCGCCGCTGGGGTCGCAGCCCGTGGCCCAGCCTGTTTCAGGACGGTATAACCCTTGCCGATGAGGGTTTTCTTGTTTCCCCACGTCTGGCTACCTTGGTCGCGGCAGATGCAGAACGGCTGTCGCGGTTCCCAATGACGGCTGAGTACTTCCTGCCGGGCGGCGAGCCATTGCAACAGGGTCAGCGCCTGATGAACCCGGACTATGCTGAAACGCTGCGGGTTCTGGCCAGCGAAGGGTCTGCCGGGTTCTATGGTGGCGAGATTGCAGCCGGAATCGTCAGCACGGTTCGCAGCGCGCCGGGAAATCCGGGTGTTCTGTCCGGCGTCGATCTGGCGCTCTACCAAGTGATCGAACGCGAGCCGGTCTGCGCCTCCTATCGCGCCTATGAAGTTTGTGGAATGGGACCACCTTCGTCCGGCGCGCTTACGGTTGGGCAGATTCTAGGAATGCTGGACGGCTATGATCTGGCCGCGATGGGACCAGAAAACGCCAATGCGTGGCGCCTGATTGGCGATGCCTCGCGCTTGGCCTTTGCGGATCGCGGTCGCTATATGGCCGACCACGACTTTGTTCCGATGCCGACACTGGGTCTGGTCGATCCTGACTATCTGTCCGAACGCGGGCAGTTGCTGAGTAGTGAGGGCGCGCTGTCCGAGGTTGCACCGGGCAATCCTGAATTCGACCATGCATCGAACTGGGCGGATGATATCTCGCTAGAGCTTCCTTCGACCTCGCATATCTCGATTGTGGATCAGTATGGCAACGTCTTGTCGATGACCACGACAATCGAAAATGGCTTTGGTTCTCGGCTGATGACCAACGGGTTTCTGCTGAATAACGAGTTGACTGATTTCTCGTTCAAAACTCACTCGGACGGCGTTCCGATTGCCAACCGCCTGGAGCCGGGTAAGCGTCCGCGCTCGTCGATGAGCCCTACGATTGTGATGCTGGATGGCGCGCCGGTCCTGGCCATTGGCTCTCCGGGTGGCAGCCGCATCATCGGATACGTGGCCAAGTCGATCATTGCTTGGGCCGATTGGGACATGGACGTGCAGCAGGCGTTGGCGTTGCCACATCTGGTCAACCGGTTTGGCACCTATGATGTCGAACAGGGGACAGCGGCCGAGGGGTTCTCGGACGCACTGATCGAACTGGGCTATGAGGTCAACGCGCGCGATCTGACTTCGGGTCTGCACGCGATCGAGATCGGAGACAGTCTGATCGGTGGTGCCGACCCGCGCCGCGAAGGCATCGCGCTGGGCGAATAAGAGGGAAACCATATGGTGCAGGCAGCTGCGTTACCGCGAAACGAGGCCGGGATTGAAACGGCTGTCGGCATCCTGAAACAGACCTTTGGTGATCGCCTGCAAACCAGTCAGGCGATCCGGGAACAGCATGGTCACACCACCACATGGATCAACAACCAGGCCCCGGATGCGGTGGTGTATCCGCACTCAACCGACGAGGTCTCGGAGATCGTCAAAACCTGCGCCCGATATAAGGTGCCGGTGATTGCCTTCGGCACCGGAACGTCGCTTGAAGGTCATGTGAATGCGCCTGCTGGTGGGGTGTCGGTCGACCTGACACTGATGGACAAGGTTCTGGCCGTTCACGCCGGTGATCTGGATTGTGTGGTGCAACCGGGCGTGACGCGTGAAGACCTGAACACCCATCTGCGCGATCAGGGCCTGTTCTTTCCAATTGATCCCGGCGCAAATGCCTCGCTGGGCGGGATGGCGGCAACGCGTGCCTCGGGCACCAACGCGGTGCGGTATGGCACAATGAAGGACAATATCCTCAGCCTTGAGGCGGTGATGCCGGACGGGCAGATCATCCGCACCGGGCATCGGGCACGAAAATCTTCGGCAGGTTATGACCTGACCCGACTGATGATCGGGGCCGAAGGGACGCTGGGTATCATCACCGAGCTGACCCTCCGCCTGCACGGCATCCCCGAGGCGATCACCTCGGCACGCTGTTCTTTTCCGACGGTAGATGCCGCCTGTCAGGCGGTAATGATGACGATCCTGTACGGAGTTCCCGTCGCCCGGATCGAGCTGTTGGACGAACTGTCCGTCAAGGCGGCCAACGCGTATTCCGGGCTCAGCCTGCCGGAAACGCCGTTACTGTTGCTGGAGTTCCACGGCTCGGATGCCGGTGCGGTCGAGCAGGCCGAAACCTTTGGCCAGATCGCCGAAGAATTCGGCGGCACCGATTTCGCAACGACCGGAACGACGGAAGAGCGCAACAAGCTGTGGCAGGCACGGCACGACATGTACTGGGCCAGTCTGCAATTGCGCCCGGGTGCACAGGGGATTTCTACCGATGTCTGCGTACCGATCTCACGGTTGGCGGAATGCGTAACCACCACGCGTGCCAAGGCCGAGGAACTGGGGCTGATGGCCCCGATTGTCGGTCATGTCGGTGACGGGAATTTCCACACGCTGTTGCTGATCGACATGGACAATAGCGACGAGGTTGCCCGGGCCGACGGGTTTGTCGGCTGGCTGAACGACCTGGCCATCTCGATGGGTGGGACCTGCACGGGTGAGCATGGAATCGGGCAGGGCAAGCGCCCCTATCTGGTCAAAGAGCTGGGACCGGCAGTAGACTATATGAGTGCGATTAAACAGGCCTTAGACCCTGATAACATCATGAATCCGGGCAAAATTCTTCCGTCGCACCAGATTGAACAAGAATAAGAATTTCTGCATTTCAGCCACAAGCCCGCCCCATTTTGCTGTTAGCCACACCACAAAAGAGCAGCAATTGATTTTTTGGGGTTTTAAATGGACGCTTTGCGGTTTCTTGGTTTCGCGCTGGTCGTCATATTGGCCATTGCCGGGGTTGACTATTACCAGCAGGACAAAAAGCACGAGGGGACCCTGTCCGCCAATGGTTACGTTGATACGCTAAAGCAGCGCTTCGCGCTCTATCACGAAGAACTGGACGCGGAACAGGTCGAACGCGAGCGGAAACAGCGTTGGCGCGCTGGTGGTAAACCTTACATGCCAGAGTCGGGCGATGGCTGGGTGCGTCGGTCATTGTCTGACGTCGAGTTCACTCTGGATGCCCGCGAAGGTCCCGGTCTGGCAAATATAAGCGAGGCCGCCCGGCCTCTGGCCCGAAACGTCGCTGTGCAGGAAGCCAAGCAATTAGTCTCAAAGCTGGAACGCACAAGCTGGGTTTATGAAAAGGGCGACTATACCCTGTGGCTGCAGGTGTCGTTCCGGGAAAATGCCAGTTCCAACACGCTCGCCGGTAACATTGCCCAATCCATCGCGGGTTTGGGGCTGAACAACAGCGATTTCGCACCTTTTGGCGTGATCGGTGGGGTGGCATATTTCCAGTTCAAGCAAAACCAATACAGCGTGATCACGGTGGATGATCGCGCCTTTTGGGCAATCGTCACGGCCACCGTTTCGGATTACACAACCGAACCCGGCTTCGACATCTACAAAGGAACGCTCGGGCTGGGTGAAGAAATCCGAATGCAGCTGTATTCGGACGCCCCCGCAGAAGAGGTTCACGCCTTCCTCGCCCAGTTGGACTATGACGGGATGAATGCGGTTCTGCGTAAGCCAGTGCCCGGCGTAGCCAATGGCACGGCCGCCAATCCTGAAGGTGAGGCTGAGCTGGCCGCGAATATGGCCGCGTTGCGGACGGAGTTTGTTAAACTTCGCGGCGAACTGGCGCGGTTGCGGATCGAAAATATGGATGGGTTGGCTCTGGTCGCCAATACTCTTGCCGGTCAGTACGGCTTGCCTGCCGACACGTTTGATCTGACCGCGAATAAAATCAGATCGGCGGATGATCTGGTTCAAGTCGGTTATCGCAAGGGGCTGTCGGACCTGATCGAAGGCCAGACTCAAAAGGCGGAAGTCGAGGGCGAGGGGATGTTCGGGCGTCTCTTCGGCTCGTTTAAAGGAGGCGACGATGCCCCTCAGACCGACGACCAAAGCGCCGGAGGTTTTCTGGGCGGCCTGAAATCCATGTTCAGCGGTCGTGAAACGGCGTCTTCGTCAGAGCCTGTGCGCGTTAACAAAGGCGGCGCAGGTGTGACCAGTAAATGCGCCACGCGGGATGCGTTCAAAAAATGTACGCTGTCTGGCGGCTAATCCGCTCAGAGCTTTTAACGAAATGCGACCTCCGGCAAGACCGGGGGTCGTTTTTTATGTCTCACAGGTCGGATGAATGTCGCGTTGGGGGCTTCAATTGCGCCATATGGTTGCAACTGAATTCAAGGGGAGACGCCCGGTTATGAAAACCCAAGTCAAAGCACTGGTTGTTGGCGGCGGCGCCGTTGGAACCTCGATCGCCTATCACCTGGCTAAGGCGGGCTGGGACGACGTAATGCTGATCGAGCGGGATGAGCTGACGTCGGGCTCGACCTGGCACGCGGCGGGCCTGCTGCCGCTGTTCAACATGTCCTATGCGACAACTCACATCCACAAATACTCGGTCGATTTCTACAAGACGCTAGAGGAAGAGACCGGCCTGAACGCGGGCTTCGCTGTGGTCGGCAACTTGCGTATGGCGCAGACACAAGAGCGTATGGACGAATACATGCTGTATGCGTCCACCGCTGAAACCTGCGACGTCGCCTACGAATGGCTTACGCCCGAGCAGATCAAGGAACGCTGGCCGCTGATCGAAACTTCGGACCTGAAGGGCGCGATCTACCACACCGAGGATGGTTACATTAACCCTGCCGATGTGACTCAGGCGATGGCCAAGGGTGCCCGTCAGCGCGGTGTTGAGATCGTCCGCAAGATGCAGGCCGACTCCTTCCACTGGAACGGTACCCACTGGGAAGTGACCTGCACCAAGATGGTGGAAAAAGGCGGCAACCTTGTTGAGAGCGACGAGCAAGTGGTGATCACCGCCGAGCATGTCGTGACCGCGTCTGGTAACCATGCACAGCGCACCGCCAAGATGCTGGGCATCAAGATGCCTGCCATCCCGGTCGAGCACACCTTCATCGTCATGGACAAAGACCCCGAGCTGGTCAAATGGCGTGAGGCGGGTAACCCCGAGCACCCCGTTGTGCGCGACGCGGACAACGAATCCTATGCGCGCGAAGAGCGTGGCGGCTGGATTTTGGGTATTTATGAACACGGCGCGCCTGCTCGCTTTGAGCATGGCGTTCCGAACAGCTTCCGCGCCGACCTGTTCCCGCTGGATCTGGACCGGATTGCGGATCAATACATGGCGATGGCCGAACGCGTGCCGTCCTGTGCCGAGTCCGGCCTGAAAGACGATTTCAACGGTCCGATCTGCTACACGCCCGATGGTAACCCGCTGGTCGGCCCGGCTCCCGGCCTGCGCAACATGTGGCTGGCCGAAGGGTTTTCGTTCGGCATCACCGCCGCAGGTGGCACCGGCTATTATCTGGCGCAGATGATGGTCGATGGCGAGGCCGAGATCGACATGGCCTCGCTGGACCCCAAGCGTTATTCGTCCAACTGGATGACCACCGAGTTCGCGGCCCGCAAGAATGAAGAGTGCTATGAGCACGTCTACATCCTGCACCACCCGGATGAAGAGCGTGAAGCCTGCCGTCCGCTGCGTACTGTTCCGGCCTATGATCGCCAGAAAGCGCGCGGTGCTCAGTTCGGCTGGGTCAACGGCTGGGAACGTCCGAACTATTTCGGCCCGCTGGATGCACCGGACAATTTCGACAAGGAAAGCCGTTCGTTCCGCCGTGGCGGCTGGTGGCAGTACGCCGTCGAAGAAGCCAAAGCAATCCGCGAGGGCGTTGGTCTGATCGACGCGTCGGCCTTCACCAAGCATGTCGTCAAAGGCCCCGGTGCGACCCAGTTCCTGGATTGGTTCACCTGCAACAAGCTGCCCAAGGTTGGTCGTATCAACCTGACCTACGCGCTGACCTCGCACGGCACCACCCGCACCGAATACACCATCGTCCGCAACGGTGAGAACAACTACTACATCGTCTCTGCCGGTGCATGGACTGAGTATGACGCCGACTATCTGCGCAAGGCGGCTGAGGACAAGATGGAGGAGTTCGGTTACATCGAAATCCAGGACGTGACCACTCAGTGGGGCGTCTTTGCCATCGCCGGGCCAAAGTCGCGTGACGTTCTGAAAGAGGTCATCAAGGACGCCGATCCGGAAACAGCGCTGTCCAACAAGCGCTTCCCGTGGCTGTCGGCCCGTCAGATCGAACTGGGCATGTGCCCTGTGAACGCGATCCGTGTGGCCTATACCGGTGAGCTGGGCTGGGAACTGCACCACCCGATCGAAATGCAGAACTACCTGTTCGACTTGCTGGAAAAGGCGGGTGAGAAGCACGGTATGAAGCTGGTCGGTGCCCGCGCTCAGAACTGGCTGCGGCAAGAGAAATCCTATCGCGCCTTCGGCACTGAATTAGGTCGCGATGCGACCCCGCTGGAAGCTGATCTGCCGCGCTTTGTCGACCTGTCGAAGGGCTTCCACGGTAAGGCCAAGCTGGAAGAAACAGGCGTGCGCGTGAAGTGTTGCACCCTGTTGATCGACGGGCCGGACGATGCCGATCCGTGGGGCCGCGAGGCGCTGTACACGCCAGAAGGTGAGCGCGTGGGTCGTCTGACCTCGGGCGGGTACTCGGTGGCCTTCGAGAAATCCATCGGGATGGGCTATGTGAAGCCTGAAATGGCGGTCGAAGGCACCAAGCTGAAGGTCAAAATTCAGGACAAGCTGTGGGATGCGGTAGTCACCTGCGACAGCCCATACGATCCGAAGAACGAGACCATCCGAAAGGACGGCTGATCCAAAGAGCAGGCGGTGCGCTGGTGCCGCCTGTTTTACTATTTGGCTGGCTTTTCCGCGATAAAGGCCAGATTGTTTGCGGGCATCTCGACAATCTCGACGACGGTTAAGTTTTGGGCGCGCATCAATGCAGCGATGTCATCGTCGTTCTTATATCCGATCTCAGGGTCCTGCTGTACGAGCGCGTCGTGGAACTTCTGATCCCCGTCACTTGTCAGTGTCCCGGATCTTTTGAATGGGCCGTACAGAACAAAACGTCCTCCGGGTGCAAGCGCCTGTGCGACTTCAGATATTATGATCTGAGTTTCCGGCCAGCTGATCAGGTGGATCAGGTTGATCAGGATAATCATGTTCTGACCGAGGTAGTCCTTGTGCCAGTCCCGCACCGTCGCATCCAACGGATCGGCTTCAGCCACGTTGTGCAGATCGGCGGCATAGGCGTTGATACTTGCGCGCCGCTCGGCTTCGATCTCGGTCGGTTGCCAGTGAAGGTCGGGCAGAGATTGGGCAAAAGCACACACATGTTGGCCGGTGCCGCTGGCGATCTCCAGTGCCTTGCCTGAACTCGGGGCCCAGCGTGCAAGCAAATCACACAAAACTTCGGCGTTGCGGGACGCGGCGGGGGCGACAAGCCGTCCGTCCTGACCTTTAGTGGCAACGCTGGCGTTCGACGGGAGAGTTCGTTTGCTCATCTGCGCAACCTTTCAGGGCTGAGGGCGGCTATGGTTTCTGAGTCCAGTTCAGATGTCGCGCCAATGGTCAGATCCGCAACAAGTTGCGATGCCGCGGGAGAGGTCTGGAAACCGTACCCGCCTTGACCGGCGGACCAGATGAAGGATGGATCGGCGGGGTCGGGCCCCAGAACCAGCGTGCCGTCAGGTGCAAAGCTGCGCAACCCGGCCCAGTTGGCCTCGACCCGTGTGACGGGTTCGGTGACCATCTCTTCGTATCGGGCCAGACCTTCGGCCAGCACCATGTCATCGGCAAAGGCGTCCTGCGGGGGGACAGGGTCAGCTTCGGACGGCGAAACCAGCAGCTTGCCAGCATCGGGTTTGGCGTACCAACTGTCGCCTGCCCCCAGCATCATGGGCCAGCCGGTCACGTCATGCCCGTCGGGGGCGGGCAAGCGCGCCATTGACCGGCGTTTTGGGGTGATCCCGATTGGAGCCATTCCGGCCAGAACTGCAACCTCATCAACCCATGGACCGGCGGCGTTGATCAGCGCGCGAGCCTCATAGGTCTCGCCTGCTTCGACGATCCAATGCTTGTCCTTTCGAATGGCAGTGACACGGGATTTGGTCAGAACCGCGCCGCCATTGCCGCGAACAATGCGGCGAAATCCTGCATCAAGCGGTCCGTGTCGATGTCGAAAGCGGCGTTGCTGACCGCTGTAAACCCAACTGTGTCCGGGTTCAGGATCGGCACACGGGTCATCGCCTCGGCCGGAGGGAGGATCTGCATGTTCAGATCACGGGCATCTTCTTCAAAGTCCTGCGGTCGGTTTTTGTGTCCGATCAACAGCAATGAGCGGGGTGTCAGATAGCCCCCATACTGGTTTTGCAGAAACGACGCGCTGGCCTTGTTCAACGCGACAACCGATGGTGGGCCATAGCTTTCCTCGAACAACGCGGCGGATCGGCCGGAGGCGTGATAACCCAGCCCATCCTCGGCCTCGAGCACGGTCACATGCCCGTGAGCCGACAGACGCGCTGCGGCGCTTAGCCCTGCGATGCCACCGCCAATGACAAGGAAATCAATCATTTGTACTCCTTGAGGCTCTGTGCACAGGTCAGTGAACGCCCTTGTGGCACAGATGCCCGAACTTTGTTCGCAACTTTAAGCAGGCTTGAATTTACGCATCAACCCATCCAAACAAGAGGTAGACAATTACAGGAGGGCAGGGTGAGTACAGCAGATCTACACCCGATGGCCACGGGGCATATTCCGCATTACGTGACACAGGCGGATGGCAGTGACTTTCTTTTGACATTTATGTTTGTTTTTACCGTTCTGGTGATCATTCTGATCGGTGTCGGGTATTTCACTCTGCATTCGATCCCCGAAAAAATCGCGCATGAATCCAACCATCCTCAGTTCCAGTTGGTCGGTATTCTGGCCCTGCTGGCGCTGTTTACTCATAACGGTTTGTTCTGGATTGCCGCCATTCTGGTCGCCGGGTTCCAGTTCCCGGATGTGGCAGCGCCCCTTAGGGCGATTGCCGATGCCATCCGATCTTTGGGAAACTCTGCGCAGGATGCTCCCGCCCCGACCCCGCCCACCGAGCCCACCGCGCAGCAGGAGCAGTAATAGATGCTTGAGACTTTGATGTGCGCGCTGGTGACCGTGCTGCCGGACTATCTGTTTCGCCGTTACGTTCAAGGCAAACGGATCGGGCATGAGATCACGCTGTTCACCATGTGGTACGAACTGCGCTGGGGCCTGACCACCTGTGCCATTCTGGCACTTACCGTGATCACCACGCTGTTCTACTTTCATCCGGCCAGCAAAACTGCGGCCTCGTATTTCCGCACCGTGACTATCCTGCCGCAACTGGGTGGGCGCGTGTCCGAGATTTATGTCCGCAACAACGAATTGGTGACAGCAGGGCAGCCGATCTTCCGGATTGAGGACTTTACCCAGACCGCCATGGTCGAAGCAGCGCATGCCGAGATCGCGCAGGTTCAGGCGTCGTTGCGGGTGGCCCAAACCGATCTGGCCGAGGCCGAGGCTGGCATCGCAGGCGCGAAGGCTGCGCTGGATCAATCGCTGGAGGACCTTGAGCGCAACACTACTCTGCGCGACGAAGGCTCCAGCGCCGTGCGTCTGGCCGAGATTGATCGGCTGGAAAACCTCGTCGCCGAACGTGAGGCGCAACTGCGCGCCGCCGAGTCCCAGCGTGCCGCCGTTGTGCAGCAGATCGAGGAGCTGATCCCCGCCCAACTGGCCAGCGCGAATGCACAACTGGACGCCGCGCTGACCGAGCTGGACAAGACCGTCATTAGTGCCGGTGTCACGGGCCGTGTTGAACAATTCGGCTTGCAGGTCGGCGACTATGTCAGCCCTCTGCTGCGTCCGGCTGGCATTCTGGTGCCTTCAAGCTCGGGTCACAACCGGTTCCAGGCCGCGTTCAACCAGATGTCGGCGCAGGTCATCAAACCCGGCATGATCGGAGAGCTGGGTTGCATGACCAAGCCGTTTACCGTGATCCCGATGGTCGTGGTCGAGGTGCAGGATGTCATCCCATCCGGCCAGATCCGTCCCTCGGACGAGCTGCGGGATGTGCAGGCCAACAAGGTGCCGGGTTCAATTCTGGTCTACATGGAGCCTCTGTATAAAAACATGGCGGACGACATCCCTCCGGGCAGCAACTGTCTGGCCAATGTCTACACCGACAACCACGAGCGGCTGGAACATGAGGATCTGGGTTTTTGGCACAGCACCGCGTTGCACGTGATCGACACGATTGGGGTCGTCCATGCCGCGGGTCTGCGTCTGCGTCTGATCCTGATGCCGGTAAATACGCTGGTGTTGACCGGGCATTGATGGGATTGGCACGCAAATGAATGGCGACTGCTAGATGTTTTGGTCTCGTCCTGTCGTCTCTGACGATTTGCGTGGATGGATTTTGGAGTGTTTTGACTGGTTCGATGAGGTTTTCGAACCGCCAGAACACCCAATCCTTCCAACGCGTGCGTTCTTTTCCGCGCCCGGCGGTACGGGCGAAGAAACCGCCAAGGCCGTACTTGAGGATGTCAAACGTCATCTGGCGTTTGATTATCCCGTCGAGATTGTTCCACTGGATGTGATCCCGGCCGAGCATCGCCATAGCTATCAGGCGCTGGATACAGTGGCGGGGACCCATCAGATTATAGATGGTGTGTCCCTCATTCGCTACGATCCTGAAAAGGTGAACCGACCCGTAGAGTTCATCAGTTTAATCGCGCATGAGCTGATGCACGCGCGGCTTGCCGGGTTGGAGCATGAAGTTCCCGGCGGTTATGAGGCGCACGAGCTTGCGACCGATCTTGGCTGCATCATTGCAGGCTTCGGCGTGTTTCAGTTGCAAGGTGCCGATGATGTCGGGTGGTCGGGTTACATGACCCAGCCCTCTCGTGCTTTTGCTTTGGCCGTTTTTCTCAGCCGACGTGGTCTTGGGCCTGATACCGTCGCGCAGCATTTGTCGCCGCGCTGCAATCGGCTGCTGCGTCGCGCGTTCAAGGACGTCTAGCACCTTCGTTGGTGCGCAGGAACGCAACAAAAAAGGCCCGCGATCATCGCGGGCCTTTCTGTATCTTGCACTAGAGACAGCTTACTGCGGAATGTCGCCTTCCAGCCCTTCGACATAGAAGTTCATGCCAGCCAGCGTGCCG
The DNA here is from genome assembly GCF_965221235.1 of Ruegeria sp. Lineage (GTDB taxonomy): Bacteria > Pseudomonadota > Alphaproteobacteria > Rhodobacterales > Rhodobacteraceae > Ruegeria. The sequence continues at coordinate 370,291 of NZ_CBDCRS010000003.1, read as the reverse complement.
TCATCAGCGGTTTCACCGTCGGCCAGCCAGTCGCTGCCATCCTGCTTTTTCAGAGGTCCGGTGAAGGGGTGGTATTCACCCGCAGCCATGGCGGCCTTCAGGGCCAGAGCCTCTTCCTTGACGTCCGCAGGGACTGCATCTGAAATCTCGCCAATTGCAACCATGCCTTCGCGGATACCATCCCAGGTGTTCGCGGATTCCCATGTTCCGTCCATAACGGCCTGCGTGCGCGCGATGTAGTAGGGCGCCCAGTCATCGATGATCGACGATACGCGCGGGAACGGAGCGTACTCGCTCATGTCCGAAGCTTGGCCAAAAGTCACAACATTGCCTGCCTCTTGTGCGGCTGCCTGTGGGGCGGTCGAGTCGGTGTGTTGCAGGATCACGTCCGCGCCCTGTTCGATCAGAACGGTGGCGGCGTCAGCCTCTTTCGCCGGATCGAACCACGTGTAGGCCCAGACGATCTTAAATTCGACATCCGGGTTCACTTTCTTGGCGTGGACATAGGCCGAGTTGATGCCCCGGATCACTTCGGGGATCGGGTAGGACCCGATATAGCCGATGATGTTCGATTTGGTCATGTTGCCCGCGATATGGCCCTGGACGGCGCGACCTTCGTAGAAACGGGCCGAATAGACCGAGACGTTGTCGGCGGTCTTATAGCCGGTCGCGTGCTCGAACTTCACATCCGGGAATTTCTTGGCGACGTTGATGGTCGGGTCCATGTAGCCGAACGAGGTGGTAAAGATCAGATCGGCCCCTTCCAGCGCCATCTGAGTCATCACGCGCTCGGCGTCCGGGCCTTCGGGAACCGATTCAACGAACACGGTTTCGACCTTGTCACCAAAGTGCTCTTCGACCGCCAGACGGCCCTTGTTGTGCTCGTAAGTCCAGCCTCCGTCGCCCACCGGGCCGACATAGACGAAACCGACCTTGGTCTTGTCTTCGGCCATGGCTCCCGAGGCCAGACCCAGCGCCATGGCGGCGCTTGCCAGAAGTGTAGTGAATTTCATGTGTTACTCCCCAAGTTGGTTCAGTTGGCCCCTAGTGCGAGGCATGGAAGGTCCGGCCCAGTGAGGCAGGTGCGCTGCTCTTGTCGGCCGAAAGGATCACAAGCACAAGGATCGTGATGATGTAGGGCGACATTGCCAGATACTCGACAGGGATGGCAACGCCCGCTGCCTGCAAATTAAGCTGCAACACGGTGATGCCGCCGAACAAATAGGCACCCAGTAAGGCCCGCCACGGCTTCCAGCTGGCAAACACCACCAAGGCCAGAGCGATCCAGCCGACACCGGCGGTCATGCCTTCGGTCCACTGCGGGACGCGGATCAGGCTGATGTAGGCTCCACCCAAGCCCGCACAGGCACCACCGAACAGGATCGCCATGATGCGGATTTTGATGACCTTGTAGCCAAGTGCGTGCGCGGCATCGTGGTTTTCCCCAACCGCGCGCAGGATCAGACCGACGCGGGTGTATCTCAGTGTGGCCCAGACTGCGGCAGTCAATGCAATCCCGACATAGAGGATCGGATCATGCTGGAACAGGATCGGGCCGATCACCGGAATATCGCTGATCACCGGGATGTGGATGTCGGCCATATCGGGTGGTTTCACACCCACATAGCTTTGCCCCATCAGCGCGCTGAAACCGAGGCCAAACAGGGTTAGTGCCAATCCGCTGGCAACTTGATTGGCCAGCGCCACCTGTGTCAGCAGCACGAACAGCAAGGACAGCACCGCGCCCCCAATTGCAGCTGCGACAAAACCCAACCAGGGTGAGCCGGTCTCGACCGAGATGGCAAAGCCGCTGATTGCGCCGACGATCATCATGCCCTCGACGCCGAGGTTCAGAACGCCTGCTTTCTCGACGACCAGCTCTCCGATCGCGGCCAAAAGCAGGGGGGTTGCGGCCACCATCAGCGAGGCGACCAGAAGTACGGGGTTGATTTCACCAAGGTCCATTACACGCTCCCCAAAACCTGGATGCCAAAAATTGATCCCACGATTGCACCGATCCATGCACCGCAAAGCCCGGCCACGGCGCCGGCTCGCTTTTCGGATGGGCTAAAGATCAGGATGAAAGCCAGCCCTCCGAACGGTGCGCCGATAATCAAGAGAAAAAGTGCCAAACCTGCCCATCCAAACGTTGCTGGATTTAGCAGTGTTGGAATGGCGGCCAGAGGTGTGACAGACAGAACTGTTAGAACTACAAACGCAACTACAGCCGATAGCGCCAGTTTTCTGAGTGCAGGATGCATCACGCCACCTCGCTACGGGCCGCACGGATGCGGTAATTGGTCAGAAGATCGAAAGCCAGCAGGAAGAACAGAAGCATCCCCTGGAACACCTGAATGGCAGCGGCAGGCAGACCCAGTTGAGACTGCGCGATCTCACCACCAATATAAGTCAGCGCCATCAGCCCACCGGCTAGCAGGATACCCACTGGATGCAGGCGACCCAGAAAGGCCACAATGATCGCGGTAAAGCCATAGCCGACGTTAAAGTCGATGCTAACCACACCCGAAGGTCCGGAAACCTCGAACATCCCCGCGAGCCCCGCCAGCGCACCGGACATACCCAGACAGAACAAGATCAATCGGGCCGGATTCACACCGGCGAACTTGGCCGCACGGGGGGCCTCGCCCGTCAGGCGGATGTGAAAGCCCAGCATGTGCCGGTTCAGCAGGACATAGGCAAAGATCACTGCGATCAGGGCGGTCACGACACCCCAGTGCATCCCCGATCCGGCGATCAGCTCGGCGTTATGCGCGCTGTCATAGGATTGCAGGTTACGCGAGCCGGGAAAGCCGAACCCTTCGGGGTTCTTCAGCAGCCCCAGCGACACCGAGGCCAGCATCTGCTCGGCCACATAGACCAGCATCAGCGACACGAGGATTTCGTTGGTGCCAAAACGCACTTTCAGAAAGGCCGGGATCATCGCCCAGAGCCAGCCGCCAAACGCGCCCGCAATCACCATGATTGGAAAGATATAGAACGCGTCCAGCGGGTAGAAGGCCAGACCAGCACCCGCACCAAAGATGGCGCCCATGATGTACTGCCCCTCGGCCCCGATGTTCCAGATACCGGCTCGAAAGCCCAGCGAAAGGCCGATTGCGATCAACACCAAAGGCGCGCCCTTCACCAGCAGTTGCGGGCGATAATAGAACGCGAACTCACCGAACAATGGCTCCCAAAAGATGGTGCCAATGGCCTCGACCGGGTTCTTGCCCAGAATGGCGAACAAAATCCCGCCAAACACCATTGTCGCCAGCACTGCGACCAGAGGCGTCGCGTAGGACCACGCTTTGGACGGCTGAGGCCGTTTCTCCAACACAATCATCTGCTCACACCCCCAAGTTCTTCTTCTCGTTGAAAATACGGCCGCCGGAGGCGGTTCCACTGATCACACATGCGCCACCTCCATGCCATGGGCACCGCCCATCATCAGGCCGATCTCATCGACCGTAAGGCCCGTGGTCGTGCGTGGTGCGCTCAGCCGTCCTTCGTTCAGGGCTGCGAAGCTGTCCGAGATTTCCATCAACTCGTCCAGGTCCTGGCTGATGCAGATGACCGCCGTTCCTTTTGCGGCCAAATCCAGAATGGCCTGTCGGATCGACGCTGCTGCCGCAGCGTCCACACCCCAGGTCGGTTGGTTCACCACCAGCACATCCGGGTTCTGCAATACTTCTCGACCGATCACGAATTTCTGTAGGTTGCCACCCGACAGCGACCGCGCGGCATTCTCCGGCCCCGGGGTACGAACGTCGAATGCGCTGATGATCTTTTCAGCGAAACTTTTAGTCTCGGACCATTTCAGGAAGCCTTTGTTCTCAAGCCCTTCCCGAACTGACCCGGTCAGCAATGCGTTCTCGGTCAGGCTCATATCTGGCGCCGCCGCATGACCCAGACGCTCCTCTGGAGCAGTCAAAACACCCAATTTGCGGCGCGCTGTTGGGCCGAGTTTGCCAATTGGCTGGCCGTTGAATTTGATCGCATCGGCAGTGGTCGTGATTTCACCGGACAGAACGCCAAGCAGCTCGTCTTGCCCATTCCCGGCGACGCCACCGATCCCCAGAACCTCGCCTTTGCGGACCGTCATATGAACATTCTTCAGCGCCGTCCCGAATTCAGATGGCGAAGGTACCGACAACCCGCTGACATCCAGCGCGACCTCGCCGAACTCACGGCCCGACCGTTCCGGTGTCTGCAGGGTCGAGCCCACCATCATCTCCGCCATGTCACGAGCCGAGGTCTCGGCAGGTACACACTCGCCCACGTTCTTGCCCAGACGCAGGATCGTGGCGTGGTCACACAGCGTGCGGATTTCTTCCAGCTTGTGTGAGATATAGAGGATCGAGGTGCCCTCGGAGCGCAATTTGTTCAGCGTCTCGAACAGGATTTCCACCTCTTGCGGAGTCAGAACCGAGGTCGGCTCGTCCATGATCAAAAGCTTGGGGTCTTGCAGCAAACAACGGATGATCTCGACCCGCTGGCGCTCACCGGCAGACAGATCGCCAACGGTCCGGTACGGGTCCAGAGGCAAGCCATAGGTTTCGGACACTTCCCGAATACGCGAGGCCAGATCGCCCATCGGGGGCGGGTTCTCCATCCCTAGCGCGATGTTCTCGGCCACGTTTAGCGCGTCAAACAGCGAGAAGTGCTGGAACACCATCGCAATACCATCAGCGCGTGCGGCACGCGGCTCGGGCGGCGCAAAGGACTGGCCGCGCAGCAGCATGGTGCCGCTGTCAGGCTTCACCAGCCCATAGATCATCTTCACCAGCGTGGATTTACCCGCGCCGTTTTCGCCCAGCAGGGCGTGAACTTCGCCTTCACCGATGTCAAAGGACACCTGATCATTGGCCACGACGCCGGGATAGGCTTTGGTCAGCCCTTGCAAGCTTAAAAGTGGAGTGGTCACGCGCTCAGGTCCTTCTTCAACTCATTCTTCCGGGCGGCCGGGCGCAGTAGCTGCGCGGCGACGCCAACGGCGATCATCTGCGGGTGTTTGCCCAAGCCGGGATCACCGATGGGACAGGTAATCCGGCTGATCCGCTCGGGCGAATGCCCAAGGGCCGCCAGCCGCGACCGGAATCGCGCCCATTTCGTAGCCGAGCCGATCAGGCCAGCAAAGCCGAAATCGTGCGAAAGCAGCCGGTTGCACAGTTCTAGGTCCAGATTGTGCGAATAAGTCAGCACAAGGTGCTCGGCATTGGGCGGAGCATGGCGCACCAGCTCGGCCAGCTTGGCGGCTGGAACTGTGGTGACACTTGCTGGAACCGAGGCCGGGAAGCGCTCGGGCCCGGTGTCGACCCATGTGATCGCGATGTCGGGCAGGGGGGACAGAACGTCCACCAGTGCCCGTCCGACATGGCCCGCGCCCCAGATCCAAAGGTTCCGGGTGGGTTTATGCACTGGCTCGACCATCCAGCCGTCGATCAGTTGTGGTTCGGGTGCTTGGCCCTGACCGCGCGCCGCCGCCAGCAGGCGTTTGACCGACAGAGGCATTTCGCCTTCTGAGGCAGATCGTGCGATGATCGTGTCGTCGAGCTCTTCAACTGCGTTAAGGTCAAAGACCTCGCTGAACAGCGAAACCGCACCTCCGCAACATTGGCCCATATCAGGTCCAAGCGCGTGGTGAGTCAGGCGGGATTGGGCGGTTTGCTTCCGCGCGGCCTCTGCCGCCTGAAATTCCAGAGTGCCGCCACCTATTGTGCCGCTTTGCCCGTCCTCCCAAACCAGCATTGCGGCGCCAACTTCGCGCGGGGATGACCCCTTGATCGCAGCGACGACAACCCGGGTGACTTTCCCGTGGGTTTTGACCGCCTCCCTCAAAGCCTCCAAGTCAAATCCCATCAGATGCCTCCCTTCATCCTTTGGACGCCGTGCCAGACTTCCTCGGCCGTGGCCGGAGCATTCAGCGCGGGGTAGATGTCGCCACAGGCCGCAACCGCGTTCGACAAGGCGAGCCACGCCGATATGCCCAGCATGAACGGCGGTTCGCCCACCGCCTTAGAGCGATAAATCGTATCCTCGCGGTTCTCGCCATCCCAAAGCGCGACGTTGAAAATGTCCGGCCGGTCCGAGCAGGCGGGAATCTTGTAGGTCGAGGGCGCGTGTGTGCGCAGGTTGCCCTTGCCATCCCAGACCAGTTCCTCGGTTGTCAGCCAGCCCGCGCCCTGCACATAGCCGCCTTCGACCTGACCGATATCCAGCGCCGGGTTCAGCGATGCGCCTGCGTCATGCAGGATATCCGTGCGCAGAATGCGGTTCTCGCCCGTCAGGGTGTCCACGGCGACCTCGGTGACCGAAGCGCCATAGGCAAAGTAAAAGAATGGGCGGCCTCGACCGGCGATCCGGTCCCATTCGATCTTGGGCGTTTTGTAAAACCCGGTCGCCGACAGGCTGATGCGACCCTGATAAGCCAGCGCGGCAGCCTCAGAGAAGGTGTAGCGTTCTTCGCCAACCGACACGTGACCGTCTGAGAAGGTAACCGTTGAAGGATCAGCCTGATGACGCTCTGCCAGATAGTTGGCCATCCGATCCCGGATCGTGTCGCAGGCGGCTTTCACGGCCATCCCGTTCAGGTCACTACCTGACGACGCCGCCGTTGCCGAGGTGTTCGGCACTTTGGCGGTATCTGTGGCGGTGATCTTCACCATCTCCAGCGGAATGCCAAAGCGCGACGCGGCGACCTGCGCGACCTTCTGGAACAGGCCCTGTCCCATCTCGGTGCCGCCATGGTTCAGGTGGACCGAGCCGTCCTGATACACATGCACCAGCGCGCCGGCCTGATTGAGGTGAGTCAAGGTGAAGGAAATCCCGAACTTGACCGGAGAAAACGCGATGCCCTTCTTGATCACGCTGTTTTCGGCGTTCCACTTTTCGATGGCGGCCTTGCGCGCCGCATAGTCGCTGGATTTCAGCAAAGCCTCGGTCATGCCGTGCAGCTCGAAATCACTGACCTCCATGCCGTAGGGTGTGGTGTTGCCGCCCGCGGGCAGGGAGCGGACTGGGGCATCCCCCATCTCAACCGCGCCGCGGCTGGTCAGGTCTTCATGCGGGTCGGGATGGCCAAGTGGTTTCTCTGTTGGATCAACATCTGCAACTTTGTGCGCGGGTTCATAATAGTTCCGACGACGCAGTTCGACCGGATCCAACCCGAGTTCATGGGCCGCGTGGTCCATGACCCGTTCGATCCCAACCATGCCCTGAGGGCCGCCGAACCCGCGATAGGCAGTGGCGGATTGGGTGTTGGTCTTTAGCCGGTGACTCTCGATCCGGGCGTTTGGCAGCAGATAGGCGTTGTCGGAATGCAGCATTGCGCGGTCGGCTACGGGCAAGGACAGGTCCTGCGCCCAGCCGCAGATCGCGTGGTGAAGGAACGACACGCCTTGTATATGGCCGTTCTCATCGAATCCAGCCCTGTAGGAAATCCGAAACGCGTGGCGCTTGCCGGTGATGATCATGTCATCGTCGCGGTCATAGCGCATCTTGCAGGCCTTACCGGTCGCACGCGCTGCCACGGCGCAGGCAACGGCCAGAGCATTGCCCTGACTTTCCTTGCCGCCAAAGCCTCCACCCATCCGGCGGGTTTCGACGCGCACTGCGTGCATTGGAACACCTAATGCGTCCGCCACTTTGTGCTGGATTTCGGTCGGGTGCTGGGTCGAGCTGTGAACCAGCATATCCGCACCTTCATTTGGCACCGCCAAAGCGGCTTGACCTTCTAGGTAGAAATGCTCCTGCCCACCGAGTTCAAAGGAGCCTTCAATGACATGAGCTGCACCCGCAATCGCCGCATCCGCGTCGCCTTTGGCATAGATGCGTGGTCCGTCCTCAAACCGACTGTCAGCGGCCAGAGCCTCTTCGACGGTCAGGATCGGCGTTTCCTCAGCATAGTCGATCTTACCCAGTCGTGCGGCTTTTCTGGCGGCCAGATGGCTGGTGGCGACGACCAGAAACACAGGCTGACCGATGTAGTGAACGGTGCCGTCCGAGAGCAGCGGCTCGTCGTGGATCGAGGGCGAGACGTCGTTGGCAAAAGGCAGATCATCCGCTGTCATCACCATCACGACTCCATCCGCAGCTTTCACGGCTGACAGGTCCATTCCAGTGATCTTGCCCTTAGCAATCGGGCTGAGGCCAAACGCTAGATACAAGGAGCCCTTGGGTGTCGGTATGTCGTCGACGTAGCGTGCCGAACCTGAAACGTGCAAAGGCGCGGCGTCGTGCGGGAGGGGTTTGGTCACGCTCATGCCGACACCTCCAGCACGTTGGTCACTTCGCCCTGATCTTCCAGGAAGTAACGTTCCAGCATCGCTTTGGCCGTTTCCAGACGATAGGTGGCCGAGGCGCGCATGTCCGTGAGTGGTGTGAAATCGTCGGCAAAAGCTGGCAGCGCGCCATGAATGGTGTCGCGCGTCCAGGGTTTGCCGATCAACGCGGCCTCGACATGGGTTGCCCGTTTCGGAATGCCGGCCATGCCGCCAAACGCTATCCGCGCTTGAGTAACAGTGCCGTCCGAGACGGTGATATTGAAGCACCCGCAAACAGCCGAGATATCCTGATCGAACCGTTTGCTGAGCTTGTAAGTCTTCAACCGATCCGGCTGACGCGGGAAACTGACGGCCTCGACAAACTCGCCGGGAGCGCGGTCTTGCTTGCCGTAATCGATAAAGAACTCTTCCAGTTGGATCGACCGGCACGTATCGCCTTTGCGCAGATGCAAAGTGGCATCCAAAGCGATCAGGGCGGGCGGGTTGTCCCCGATGGGCGAGCCATTGGCGATGTTGCCGCCGACGGTTGCGGCATGGCGGACCTGAACGCTGGCGTAGCGACGGATCATTTCGGCGTAGGAGGGATGAAGATCGGCCAGCGCCTCGCCCATCCGGTTCATGTCGACCATTGCGCCAAAGCGGATTTCGTCTTCGGTAATTGTGATCGCTTTGAGGTCTTCGCAGCGGTTCAAAAAAATGACTGGGTCCAGATCGCGCAGTTGCTTTGTGACCCACAGGCCCACATCAGTTGCACCCGCGATTAGCGTGGCATCCGGGTTTTCGGCGTAAACAGCGGCCAGCTCGTCTGACGAGGCAGGCAGAAATGGTTCGGCCTGCGCCGCAACCGGTTGGTCCTTGACCCAAACCGGAACGGGGATTTCCTCGGCGGCCTTCGCGGCTCGGATGATCGGCGCGTAACCCGTGCAGCGGCAGAGATTCCCGGCAAGCTGGGTGTCATGATCGGTGGCACCATTGGCATGGCTGGCCACCATCGACATGACGAAACCGGGCGTGCAGAAGCCGCATTGCGAGCCGTGCAGGTCAACCATCGCTTGCTGCACCGGGTGCGCCTCGCCATTCGGGCCGCTGGCCCCTTCGACGGTGCGAACCGCTTTGCCATGCAGCTGCGGCAGGAACAGGATGCAGGAGTTCAGCGCCTTGTGGCCGCTTTCATCCGTGACCATGACGGTGCAGGCCCCGCAATCGCCCTCGTTGCAGCCTTCCTTGGTGCCGGTCAGGCCGCGATCCTCGCGCAGCCAGTCCAGCAGGGTCGCTGTCGGATCAACATCCGCCAGCTCCACTGTCTCTCCGTTCAGAAGAAACGTGATATTCATTCGAGAAACCCGTCGCCTTACCCGGTTGCGCCCTTGGGTGCCCTCCTTCGATGCGACGTAGAAAGAGTGGCGGGCGGATAGCTTGCCGTCAGATGTTAGAAACAGGGCGGCTTATCTGGCAAGAAAAACTGCCTATATGATGTACCATTACCCCCGTTCGGCGCGATTATGCGGGTTTTCAGTAATGTTCAGTCAATTGAAATTAAAGCCTTTTCTGTCATGGGCTCACCGTCGCCCCCGAAGCACCTTCTGAAAAATCCGAATAATCAGCGCTGATTTTTTAGGCATCCCAAAGCGTCGGTTCGCGCTTTTGTCGCGCTGTTGGCTGCGATAGCGTAGCGGGTATGAGCAGTACTCCTCGATTCATTCACCTCCGCGTTCACACCGAATATTCTCTGCTGGAAGGCGCCGTGCGGCTGAAGAAGCTGCCCGGTCTCTGTGAGAAGATGGAGATGCCCGCCGTTGCGGTAACGGACACCAATTCGATGTTCTCGGCGCTGGAATTCTCCGTCACTGCCAGCGGGGCGGGGGTGCAGCCGATCATGGGCTGTCAGGTCGATCTGACCTATGTGCAAGCGCAGCCGGGTGAGAAACCCAAAGCACCCGCGCCGCTGGTGCTGCTGGCGCAGTCCGAGGTGGGGTATGAGAACCTGATGAAGCTCAGCTCTTGCCTTTACGTGGACAAGGGTGGGCAGCTGCCGCAGGTCACGTTGGAGGAACTAGCGGAACGATCGGACGGTTTGATATGCCTGACGGGTGGACCAGATGGTCCTGTTGGGATGCTGCTGCAGCAGGGCCAGCGCCCAGCGGCTGAGGCTTTGGTTGATCGGTTAGCCGGGATGTTCCCGGATCGTTTGTATATCGAACTTCAGCGCCATCCGGGCGAAGACGGACAGCCAGAGGCCGAGCGCCTGACCGAGCGTGGCCATGTCGAGATGGCTTACGCCAAGAACCTGCCTCTGGTTGCCACCAACGACGTCTACTTCCCGACCTCTGATATGTATGAGGCGCACGATGCGCTGATCTGTATCGCCGAAGGAGCTTATGTCGATCAGCAGGAAGGTCGCCGCCGTCTGACCGCGCAACACTACTTCAAATCGCAGCAAGAGATGGTGACGCTGTTCGCCGATCTGCCCGAGGCGATCGAAAACACAGTTGAAATCGCGCGTCGTTGCGCCTTCATGGCTTATCGTCGCGATCCGATCCTGCCGAAATTCGCGGATGACGAGGTGGCTGAACTACGCCGCATCGCCAATGAAGGCTTGCAGAAACGTCTGGCTGTGATCCCGCATGCGGTGAGCGCGGAAGAATATCAGGAACGGCTAGATTTCGAGCTGGACATCATCGAAGGCATGGGCTTCCCCGGCTATTTCCTGATCGTTGCCGACTTTATCCAATGGGCCAAGGACGAGGATATCCCGGTCGGGCCGGGGCGGGGCTCGGGCGCGGGCTCGCTAGTGGCGTATGCGCTGACGATCACCGACCTTGACCCACTGCGCTATTCACTGCTGTTCGAACGGTTCCTGAATCCGGAACGGGTTTCCATGCCGGACTTCGACATCGACTTCTGCATGGATCGCCGCGAAGAGGTGATCCGCTACGTTCAGCAGAAATACGGGCGCGACAAGGTGGGGCAGATCATCACCTTCGGTGCGTTGCTGTCGAAGGCCGCAGTGCGCGACATCGGGCGGGTGCTGCAAATGCCATACGGGCAGGTCGACCGCTTGTCCAAGATGATCCCGGTCGAGGGCGTCAAACCGGTTTCCATCGAAAAGGCGCTGAAAGATGAGCCGCGCTTGCGGGAGGAGGCTCGGAACGAAGAGGTTGTGGACCGCCTTCTAACTTACGGCCAACAGGTTGAAGGGCTTTTGCGGAATGCTTCGACCCACGCGGCTGGCGTGGTGATCGGGGATCGGCCTCTGGACGCGCTGGTGCCTCTGTATCAGGACCCGCGGTCCGACATGCCTGCGACCCAGTTCAACATGAAATGGGTGGAGCAGGCCGGGCTGGTAAAGTTCGACTTTCTGGGTCTGAAAACCCTGACCGTGATTCAGAATGCGATGGATCTGATCTTCAAATCCGGGCGTCCTTTACATATCGCCGCCGACGGCACGGAACTTTATGAACCCGCCGAAGGGGCCGAGAACCAGATCAACGCGATCCCGCTGGATGACGAGGCGACGTATAAGCTCTATTCGGCGGCCAAGACTGTTGCGGTGTTCCAGGTGGAATCCTCGGGCATGATGGATGCGCTCAAGCGGATGAAACCCACCTGTATCGAGGATATCGTGGCCCTCGTGGCGCTCTATCGTCCCGGTCCGATGGAGAACATCCCGACCTATTGCGAGGTCAAGAACGGCCTGCGCGAGATCACGTCGGTGCACCCGTTGATCGATCATATCCTTGAGGAAACCCAAGGCATCATCGTTTATCAGGAACAGGTGATGCAGATCGCCCAGGTGATGGCCGGGTATTCGCTTGGCGGAGCTGACCTGTTGCGCCGCGCGATGGGTAAAAAGATCAAAGAGGCGATGGATGCCGAGCGCCCCAAGTTCGAAAAGGGCGCGGGCGAGAATGGCGTGGATGCCAAGAAAGCCTCCGAGGTGTTCGACCTTCTGGAGAAATTTGCCAACTACGGCTTCAACAAATCCCACGCCGCGGCCTATGCGGTGGTCAGCTATCAGACCGGCTGGCTGAAGGCGAACCACCCGGTCGAGTTCATGGCGGGTGTCATGAACTGCGATATCCATCTGACTGACAAGCTGGCCGTATACTTCGAAGAAGTCCGAAAGGGGCTGGAACTGCCTTACGTGCCGCCCTGCGTGAACCGGTCTCAGTCCACGTTTGATGTTGTGGATCAGCATTTGGTCTATGCGCTGGGCGCGTTGAAGAATGTTGGCGTTGAGGCGATGAATCTTGTGGTCGAAGGACGTGGCGAAAAACCCTTCGTCAATCTGTTCGACTTCGCCCGCCGGGTTGATTTGAAAAAGGTCGGCAAGCGACCGCTTGAGATGCTGGCGCGGGCCGGGGCGTTTGATGAGCTGGACAAAAACCGACGCCGTGTGTTCGAAAGCCTTGATCCGCTGGTGCAGTATTCGGCGGCGATCCATGAACAGAAGAATTCGAACCAGGTCTCGTTGTTTGGCGAGGCTGGCGATGACCTGCCCGAACCGCGCCTCTCGCCCACGCCCGATTGGTTGCCTGCCGAACGGCTCAGCGAGGAATTCAAGGCTATTGGCTTCTACTTGTCCGGCCACCCCTTGGACGACTACATGCCTGCGCTGAAACGCAAGCAAGTGCTGACTTTGGACGAAGTGACGGAAAAAGCCCGTTCCGGCCCGTTGATCGCCAAAATGGCCGGTGTTGTGGCTGGGCGGCAGGAACGAAAATCAGCACGCGGCAACCGGTTCGCCTTCGCGCAGCTGTCGGACCCGTCGGGCGCCTACGAGGTCACGTTGTTCTCGGACACGTTGGAGAAATGCCGGGAATTTCTTGAAACCGGCGCGCAGGTTGTCCTGACCGCCGAGGCCACGATGGAGGCCGATCAGCTGAAGCTTCTGGGTCGATCCGTCGGACCGGTTGATTCCGTAGTAGCCGAAGCGGGCGCGACTGGCTTGCGCATTTTTGTGGACGAGGCGCAGGCCGTGCCGACGGTGGCCAAAGTTTTGGAGGACGCCGCCGATGCGGCCAAAAACGCGTCTCGCGGACCGATTCAGCTTTTGCTTATGGCGCCCGGTCTGCCCGGTGAGGTCGAGATGGACCTTGGACAGAGCTTCCCGATCAACCCGCAAATCAAAGGCGCGATCAAATCGCTGGAAGGCGTGTTGTCGGTCGAAGAAATTTGAGCACTCAACCGTTTGTTGCCAGACAGTCAGTGCCCGTCTAGGCTGCTGTCAGAACAGATTTTTCAGTCATGGGAGGGTTCTCATATGGCGATTGCTCGAAAAACTTTTGGTTCTGTCGCACTTGCGGCGATTGCGTCGGTGGCGTTGGCCACGGGCGGTCTGGCGGACGACAAGGACGACAAGAAGAAAAAGCAAACGATTGAAGGTGCATTGATCGGCGCGGGCGTCGGTGCGTTGATCGGCGACGGCAAAGGGGCAGCGATCGGCGGTGTGGCCGGTGCGATTATCGGACATAACTGGAAGTGAATGCGATGCGTATGACCCTAATCAAAACCGCTATTACAGGTCTTTGCGTGTCACTTCCGGGCGTGGCTTTGGCTGATGACGCGGCAGAACAGATGGTCCAGGACGCGCTTCCGGTGATGCACTACACCTGCGCTTCGATTGCTGAAGAAGCCGACGGTAACGAAGCCTTTGTTGTCGAGGTTGTTGGAAAGATGACGGCCCTGTCGCTCTACAATCGTCAGATCAATATCGAAGATCATGCGACCACAGACGAGGAAAAGGCACAGCTGCGTGACGCATTCATAGCGGCTCTGTCAGAGGGTTGCGCAGCGGATAAGGATGCCCTGTTGGGCGGAGTGGTCGACAATGCAGTGAAAACGACACTGGGGCTGTGATCCTCAGTCGTTTGTTTTGCTGACGGGGGTCGCTAGATCGTAGTCTAATTTCACTCACTTGATCGTAGTGCGGGCAAGCCCACGCCGGTGCTTTCGAACCCGCCATCGGACGCGATCACCTGGCCTGTGATGTAACTGGCTTTGTCCGAGCAAAGGAAAAAGATAACCTGTGCTATCTCGTCTTCAGAACCGTAACGGTTCAGCGGGATTGCGTCGTGATAGGCAGCTATGATTTCGGGCGAGTGGACGGCCATCGCAAGTTTGGTCCGGACCGGGCCCGGGCAGACGCAATTGGCACGGATGCCAAATTCCCCAAGTTCAGCGGCTTGTTGTTTGGTCAGGTGGATGACCCCGGCTTTTGAAGTTCCGTATGCTGCGCGAAGTGTACTGGCCCGTAGCCCCGAAATTGAGGCGATGTTGACGATGGAGCCGCGGCTTTCGCGCAGAGCTGGTATAGTTGCCTGCGACACAAGAAATACTCCATCAAGATTGGTCTCCATGACCCGGCGCCATACTGCAAAGTCATGGTCTTCAATTCGCCCGAAGTCCGCGACTCCGGCGTTGTTCACCACCGCGTCAATGCGCCCGAATTCTGCGTCAACGGTCCTGACCATGTCATCGACTTGAATGGGGTCGGATATGTCCGCGACAATCGGCATCGTGCCGTCAAGACCGCTTGCCACCTCGACCAGCGTCTCAGAATCGCGATCAATCATCGCGACGTTCCAACCGCTTTCCAGAAACAGTTTTGTGGTAGCCAGACCGATACCGCGCGCGGCACCCGTGACAAGGGCAAGCTTGTTGGCCATTAATTGCCTCCTGGCTATGAGATATCGCAAGCGAGGTCGCTTTTACCAACAAGGTCGCGTTGGGTAAATCTGGGATTGCCTGCGATTGCGGGGTCAAATTGAGCAATGGAAGTTGCAGCCGTGAATTCGCCATCAATAATGCGGCGGACGTTCGTCTCCGAATACGACGCCGCCTGACCCTTCCTGCGCCCGTTCGGCCTCGCGCTGTAACAGCATTTCGACCCGGCGGGTCAGGCGGTCGATCTCGGACTGCTGGCGTGTGACAACGGTATTCAGCTCTTCGATCGTGCGGGTCAGATGGGCGATCTGTTCTTCCAGATGCTGCATTGGGGTCTCCTTCGAGGCCGGTCATAGCGGCACCAAGTGCGCAAGGCCAGCGAAAGCGCGCCTTGCCCCGATGCGGACCATGGGATAGACCGCGCGCGGAACAATACCCGTGAAGGACGCCACCGATGGCCAAGCCCAAGAAACAGCCCCGCCCTAAGGCCGTAACACCGAAAGGGTTCCGTGACTATTTCGGCGAGGAAGTCACGCAGCGCACCGAGATGCTGCGGACGATTGCAGGCGTGTATCATCGCTACGGGTTTGATGCTTTGGAGAGCAGCGCGGTCGAGACTGTCGAAGCGCTGGGCAAGTTCCTGCCCGACGTGGATCGCCCGAACGAGGGCGTCTTCGCGTGGCAGGAGTTTGACGAAGGCGGCAATGGCGATTGGATGGCCCTGCGCTATGATCTGACCGCGCCCCTGGCCCGCGTTTACGCGCAGCACCGCAACGACCTGCCCACGCCCTATCGTCGCTATGCGATGGGTCCGGTTTGGCGCAATGAAAAGCCGGGGCCAGGGCGGTATCGTCAGTTTTATCAATGTGATGCGGATACGGTGGGCACGGCCTCGATGGCCGCGGATGCCGAGATTTGCGCGATGCTGTCGGACACGCTGGAGACCGTTGGCATTCCGCGCGGCGACTATTTGGTGCGGGTCAACAATCGCAAGGTTCTGAACGGCGTGCTAGAGGCGATGGGTCTTGGCGAAGACGCCTCCGCCCGTGACAACGTCCTGCGCACCATCGACAAGTTCGACAAGGTGGGCGAGGCCGGTGTGCGCGAGCTGCTGACCAAGGGCCGTCTGGATGCCTCGGGCGCGTTTATCGACGGTGTGGGGCTGAGCGACGATCAGGCCGAGCCGGTGATTGCCTTCCTGACCTCCAAGGCTGCTGATACCGCGGGAACGCTGGCAAACCTGCGCGCCGCTGTGGGCGACAGCAAGATCGGTGCGGACGGTATAGCCGAGTTGGAACAGATTGGCGCCCTGCTGGATGCGGGTGGCTATGGTTCGGACCGGATCGAGATTGATCCGTCCGTTGTACGCGGTCTCGGTTACTACACCGGCCCGGTCTACGAAGCCGAACTGACATTCGAGATTTTAGACGAGAAGGGCCGCAAGCGGCAGTTCGGGTCGGTCTCGGGCGGTGGGCGTTATGACGATCTGGTTAAGCGATTCACCGGACA
Source organism: Ruegeria sp. (assembly GCF_965221235.1). GTDB lineage: Bacteria > Pseudomonadota > Alphaproteobacteria > Rhodobacterales > Rhodobacteraceae > Ruegeria. The sequence continues at coordinate 353,834 of NZ_CBDCRS010000003.1, read as the reverse complement.
GGAAGTGCCTGCGACCGGCGTGTCGATTGGAGTTGACCGTCTGTTGGCAGCCCTGCGCGAAAAGGGTCGTCTGAGCGCGCAGGCGACTGGTCCCGTGGTCGTTACCGTGATGGATCGGGATCGCATGGCCGATTATCAGGCAATGGTTGCCGAGCTTCGCAATGCCGGTATCCGGGCCGAGGTTTATCTGGGCAACCCGAAGAACTTTGGCAATCAGTTGAAGTACGCGGACAAGCGGAACTCGCCGATTGCGGTGATCGAGGGGGGCGACGAAAAGGCCAATGGCATCGTGCAGATTAAGGACCTGATCCTTGGTGCGAAGATCGCCGAAAGCGCCACTCTGGAAGAGTGGAAAGAACGTCCCAGCCAGTTCGAAGTTTCGCGTGGTGATCTGGTCGCCAAGGTGCGCGAAATTCTGGACAGTCAGGACTGAGCCATGCCGAACCGTTCCCAGATACAGGCCCGCGCCGCAATGATGCGCGTCCGGTTCGAGGCCGCAGGCGCGCAGGTCGTGGACCCTCCGCTGCTGCAACCAGCGGACACATTGCTGGACCTCTATGGCGAAGACATTCGCGCCCGCGCTTACGTGACCTCGGACGCCTTGCGCGGCGAGCAGATGCTGCGTCCGGATTTCACCATGCCAGTTGTGCAGATGCACATGTCCGAAGGGGCAGAGCCCGCGCGTTACACTTATTCGGGCGAGGTGTTCCGGCGTCAAGAACAGGATCCAGACCGCCCCAACGAATACATTCAGGTCGGTTATGAGGTCTTTGACCGCGAAGATCCGGCGGGGGCCGATGCCGACGTGTTCTCTCTGTTTGCGTTGCAACTGCGCGGGCTGCCGTTGCGCGCAGCGACAGGGGATATTGGCATCCTCACCGCTGCCGTTCAAGGTCTGAAAACCACCGACCGCCGCAAGGCTGCGCTGATGCGGCACCTGTGGCGTCCACGCCGGTTCCGTATTTTGCTAGAACGGTTTGCCGGACGCAAACCGGGTCCTGAAGGGCGCGATGAGTTGCTGGATGCCAAAGACCCGCTGAACGTGGACGCGCCGATGATCGGCAAACGCCGCGCCTCGGAGATCGAAGCCCGCATCGAAGCCCTGCGCGAAGACCGCGACACGCCGCCGATCTCGGACAGCGAACTGGTCGGGCTGGAAACGCTGCTGAACGTGCGCGAGACCATGCCCTTTGCGCTGGAACAGTTGCGCGACGTGGCCGTCGATCTGCCGCAGATCACCCCGGCGCTGGATCGGCTAGAGGCGCGGGTTGCTTCCCTGCAGGCGCGCGGCGTTGACGTGGAGCGGTTGGATTTCGAGGCCGCCTATGGCCGGACCTCGATGGAATATTACGACGGGTTCGTTTTCGGTTTTTATGCCGAAGGCCGACCCGATCTGCCCCCCATTGCTACGGGCGGGCGCTATGACGCGCTGACCCGGCAGTTGGGCAATGGCGCGGAAATCCCCGCTGTAGGAGGCGTCTTGCGCCCGGACCTGATGCTGATGGTTGAGGAGGACGCGCAATGAGCCTGAAATTGGGCGTGCCCTCGAAGGGCCGGTTGATGGAGAAGACATTCGGTTGGTTCGAAAAGCGCGGCATCACCCTGTCGCGCAGCGGATCAGACCGGGAATATGCGGGCAAGGTCGAAGGCATTGACGGTGTCTCGCTGATCCTGCTGTCGGCAGGGGAAATCCCGCGCGAGCTGGCGGCGGGACGGATCAATCTGGGTGTCACCGGGATTGATCTGGTGCAAGAGAAGCTGCCGCGCTGGGAGCAGCAGGTCGAAGAAGTCTCACAGCTTGGCTTCGGCAAGGCTGATCTGATCATCGCTACCCCGGCCTGTTGGGTCGATGTGGACACACTGGACGATCTGGACGCTGCTGCGGCGGCTTTCCGCAAGACACACGGCCACCGGCTGCGGATCGCCACCAAGTACCACCGGTTGGTGCGCGAGTTCCTGACCGATGCGGGCGTGGCCGATTATACTCTGGTTGATAGTCAGGGTGCGACGGAAGGCACGGTTATGAACGAAACAGCTGAGGCGATTGCCGATATCACATCGACCGGAGAGACCTTGCGGGCCAATCACCTGAAAATTCTGTCGGACGGATTGATCCTGCAATCGCAGGCGACGCTGTGGCGCAGTCGGGTTGCGAAATGTGACCCGGAGACCAAAGCGGTTCTGAACGAAGTACTGGATCGGTTGCGCTAAAGCACGCCGATTTCGGCCAAAGCACGATTCAGATCATCGGGCAGGGCATCGTCCTGCTCGCGATTTTTTGGCAGATCAGCAGGCGTATCCTCGGGTTTCAGATAGCGCCAGCCCTGGAACGGGCGTTTGAGGGCGTTTTGAGTTCGATGCACCTCGGGGTCCAGCACGATGGCGCAGCGGCGGATGCCGTCTTCGCCGCGTACCTCGTCCAGCCGCAGTATACGCTGGCGGCACAGAATGACGCCTTTGATCACCCAATAGATTGATCCGCCGTTCAGAATCTCTGCCTCACGCTTGGGCCACATGCGGGTGACATGTCGCGGGCAGCCGTCCTCATAGAGCGGTTTTCGGCTGTCTTGCCACGCCATCAGCGTGTCGACGCTTTCCGATCCAACCGAAAGTTTTATGAGGTTTACGTACTTATCCACAGCTTTCCCACAGAGTCGTCCCGAGGTCATCTTTATATTGTAGCTCGCTGCGCGTCGTCATCAAGGTGTTGTGGTGTGGGTGTGATTTGGGGTAGTCTGGATACCTCTTTCAGTACAGGGAATCACCAATGAGCCGCTTTGCCGCCCCCATCGCCGAGCAGATCTGGGACATGAAATACCGCTTTAAACAAGCGGATGGCACGCCCATCGACCAGACGGTCGAGGACAGTTGGCGGCGTATTGCCCGTGATCTGGCAAGGGTTGAGAAAGACCCTGCCCATTGGGAAGAGAAGTTCTTTGAGGCGCTGGAAGATTTCAAATACCTGCCCGCTGGCCGCATCACCGCAGGTGCTGGAACCGCCCGGCAAGTGACCCTGTTCAATTGTTTCGTCATGGGTACCGTGCCCGACAGCATGGGCGGCATTTTCGATATGCTGAAAGAGGCCGCGCTGACCATGCAGCAGGGTGGGGGCATCGGCTATGATTTCTCGACCATTCGTCCGCGCGGCGCGGATGTGAAAGGGGTGGCGGCGGATGCCTCTGGCCCGCTGAGCTTTATGGATGTCTGGGATGCGATGTGCCGCACGATCATGTCCGCAGGTTCACGCCGCGGGGCGATGATGGCGACCATGCGCTGCGATCACCCGGATATTGAACAGTTCATCACCGCCAAATCCGACCCGGCCCGCCTGCGCATGTTCAACATGTCGGTGCTGGTGACTGACCCGTTCATGGAGGCGGTCAAGGCCGACGGCCCTTGGGAACTGGTGTTCGATGGAAAAGTTTATCACACCGTTCAGGCGCGTGATCTGTGGAACAAGATCATGCAGGCCACCTATGACTATGCCGAGCCGGGCGTGATCTTTATCGACCGGATCAATCAGGCCAACAACCTGAGCTATGTCGAAACCATCGCAGCGACGAACCCCTGCGGTGAACAACCTCTGCCGCCTTACGGTGCATGCCTGTTGGGCTCGATCAACCTGGCACGCTTGGTGGCTGAGCCGTTCGAGGATGCGGCGCATCTGGACGAAGAAGCACTGCAAGAACTGGTCGCCACCGCCGTCCGTATGATGGACAACGTGGTGGACGCGTCGAAATTCCCGCTGGCCGAACAAGAGGCCGAAGCGCAGGACAAGCGCCGCATCGGGTTGGGCGTGACCGGGTTGGCGGATGCGCTGCTGATGCTGGGTCTGCGCTATGGCTCTGACGAGGCGGCGCGTCAGACCGAGCGCTGGTTGCACGCGATCGCCCGCGCCGCGTATCTTGCGTCGGTCGATTTGGCGAAGGAGAAGGGCGCGTTCCCCTTATTTGATGCCGAGAAATATCTGGCCAGCGGCACAATGCTGCAGATGGATGAGGACGTGCGCGCCGCGATCCGCGAACATGGCATCCGCAATGCTCTGCTGACCTCGATTGCGCCGACGGGGACGATCTCTCTGTACGCGGGCAACGTGTCTTCGGGGATCGAGCCGGTCTTTGCCTACGCATACACGCGCAAAGTTTTGCAGAAAGATGGCTCACGCACCGAGGAAGAGGTCGTCGACTATGCCGTACAGATGTGGCGGGATAAATTTGGCGACAAAGAGCTGCCGGATTTCTTTGTCAACGCGCAGACGCTGTCCCCATCCGACCACGTGAAGATGCAGGCGGCGGCGCAGAAATGGATCGACAGCTCAATCTCAAAAACGATCAACTGCCCTGAGGACATCAGCTTTGACGCCTTTAAGGATGTCTACATGCAGGCCTGGGATCAGGGCTGTAAGGGGTGTACGACCTATCGCCCGAACGATGTGACAGGTTCGGTGCTGACCGTCTCCGAAAGCGACGACAAGGTGCCGGGCGAAAGTGCAGACGCACCGCATGAGGCCGACCATGGCGAAGTGGTCTATATGTCCGAGCCGCTGGACCGGCCACAAACGCTGGAAGGATCGACATACAAGTTGAAATGGCCGGATAGCGAGCACGCGATCTACCTGACGATCAACGATATCGTGATCGGTGGCCGCCGCCGTCCGTTCGAGGTCTTCATCAACTCGAAGAATATGGAGCACTACGCCTGGACACTGGCGCTGACCCGGATGATCTCGGCTGTGTTCCGCCGGGGCGGGGATGTGTCCTTTGTCGTCGAAGAACTAAAGGCAGTTTTCGACCCGCGCGGTGGAGCCTGGGTGCAGGGCAAGTATATCCCTTCGATTCTGGCCGCCATCGGTGGTGTTATCGAGCAGCACTTGGTCAATATTGGTTTTCTGGAAGGTGAGGGCATGGGCCTGAAATCCGACCCTCAGGCGAAGGTGGTCAATATGGACGCACCTCGTGGGAAGGCCTGCCCATCTTGCGGCCAGTTCGACATGGTGATGATCGAAGGATGCATGACCTGCCGTAGCTGCGGTCATTCCAAATGTGGTTGATCTGAGACCCCCACAGGTGTGGCGTTTCACGCGACATGACCTAAACGTTTCAATAGGTCATTTTGCCTGGTGATATAAGAAAACGGCCACGGAATTCTTCCGGGGCCTTTCTCCTGTCTAGCGGAGTTGATGAATGGCGATAGCGCTGCTGGTACATCGTGGCCACCAAGAAGTGGAGATGAGACAGAAACCCGGAACCAAGCAGAGCCACGGCGAGAAAGTCGTAAAGACATTCGTCGCGCGACGCGCAAACTTTACTCTGCGGAACAGAAGGTCAGGATCGTGCTGGACGGCCTCAATGGTGAAGACAGCAAATCAGATTTGCCGCCTAGTACATGGTTTGCGAAGCTTTTTTGGCAAACCAAAAGCGTGGGGCCTGCCCGCTACGTTTTAATCCGATATATATCGCTTTCACACCAGAAGACTCATCGTAGCTTTTGGTAGATTTGTACTTCGTGAAATCAATTTTGAACGCGATACTGCATTTGCAGGACGCCAATGCTTCGTTAAGCCAATTGCTTTCCGCCCATAAGGTGCTTCCTTCGTTCTGATACCTGCTGCGATGATTGTCGGGGTCCCGCACCCACTCGCCACAGACTTCGCTCTTGATTGCTAGTGCGCCTTGGGCCGATCGGAAATTAGTTGTTAAGCGTGAGCTACGAAGAAGCGGCGATACAAAATGTCCGCGACCAGCAGCATCCCAGACAAACAATAAAACAGAAAGCCGTTGTAAAAGGCCCAGACTTCGATTGGTGCAAACAGCGCGGTCAGTGCAGCGACTAGCGCGTTCAGGACCAGAAATACGAACCAGATGCGCGTCAAGTTCCAAGTATAGGCAACCCCGGACGCCGGCAGATTGGGTTCTCGTAAACGCGCGAGCATTTCGATTAGGGATTGTTTTTTCGTGAGGCTAATTCCAAACACCAAAGCAAAGGAACCACTCATAGCAAAAGGGTGTAGCAGATAGGCCTGATCCTTAAACGCTAAAAGAGCTAAGGCCATCACAACAAGATAGAAGATCAGTTGCGGTACAAGAAGATCGGTGGCTGTTCTTCCTGTCATGGCAAACCGAAGAATGCTCAGCGTGACCGCAACGGCAAACAGCCAATACGGATGGGCAAAGGACGAGAACCAGAAAGCCGCGAACGGAAAAGCGATCAGGCAAGCAGCCAGAACAAAAGAAAGTGAGGCGCGAAAGATGGTCATCAACTTACGTGCTGCGGGCGACCTCAGAGGTTCGCCACTACTACGTCGACGACGTCCTTAACGGTTCGCGCCGATTTGAACTCTTCTGCTGAGAAGCGTCTTCCGATATCCCGCTGAAAGCGGACAATCAGATCGACCGCGTCAATGCTGTCGAGGTCCAGATCCTCATATAGGCGGGCGTCAGGTAGCACGTCTTGAGGTGACACCTCGAAGTCTTCCTCCAGATACTGCTTCAGGAGGTCTAAAACCTCATCAAAATTGGCTGGTTTAGACATTAGCGCCTCCGCGCTCGGAAAAGATTTTCTGCGCCAGAGTAGCAACCGAATAAAACGCCTGCTTCACCTCATCCGAGTTCGCATCAAGTTTGACACCGTAGGTCTTTTGAACGGCAACACCCACCTCCAGCGCGTCGATCGAATCCAGTTCAAGACCACCGTCAAACAGCGGCTCTGACGAGGAAATGTCTGATTCAGACACATCTTCAAGGGCAAGCGCCTCAATAATCAGTGTCTTAAGTCGTTGTTCAAGCGTTTGGATATCCAAGGGATACCTCCAAAATCTTCTGTGCATTTCTTGAAAGGTGCCGTTTGCGCGCAGGCATGGGCAAGGTCGTATCACACAGATCTCTGGTTGATACAATGGGCAAGGCAGTCAGTGTCAACGAAAGGCGCTCGGGGGGAACCCGATACCATGGCACACCTTTCATCAGCGTTCTGTGGTTGACGGTTATGGTGATCGGGACGATCTCGCATTGCGTTGCGCAGGCCACGGCGGCGAACCCACGGTGAAACTTCATTACATTGCTGGCGGGTGTTCGCGTGCCTTCCGGAAAGACGACAATGGATTTGCCCGAATTGATTGCGTCGATGCAATCCTGAGCCAGCTTTTCCGGGTCTTCATCGTTCCGAATATAATTTGCGCCCGTAACCGCGGGTGAAATGAAAAAATTTGAAAACAGTTCATGTTTCACGATGCATTGCACGTTTGGCATGCGGGAAATCAAGGCGATGACGTCAATCAGCGTCGGATGATTTGCAATGATCAGCCGTCCCTTGCCATCCGCCGCGGGTGCCGTCACCAGGTTTTGCATGTCGCGATAGTGGAACCGGGCCACTCCCAACACGGTCATCACCTGCAAGAAAACGTTGAAGGTCAGGCTGACACCGCGTTGGCTGCGCCGCTCGAGCTCGGCCGGATCGGATTCTATACGAGCCAGCAGGCGAAACCAGATGGCGCCCAGAACAAGGCTGCCGAGTCCGAAGATCGAAAAAGAAATGCCCGTGGCCAGAACACGCCAATAATAGTTTAGCTTACGCATCGACGCGTCTCATTAAAAGATCGCGCCGGGTTGCGTGCAGTTGGGCTTCGGTCGTTTCATCACCCAGCAACCGTACAAACGCGCGGGCATTATTCAGATCGTTGGGTTGTTCGTTCGTCTTTTTTAGTTCCGCATGAGACAGAACAAATGCACGATCGTGAACGGCAGTCGGACGGGCCGAAAGCGACACACAAAGGGTAAGGCAATCCGAACCTTCGGGGGCGTATGCGCGGTATTCGTCGGGCAGGGCGGACTCGTGAAACAGGTATGTGACCGGGCGCGTCGGATCAAAGGCGGCGCGGGTCAGGGCCTCGGTTAGGCCCATGATGAAACTGTCGACTCCGGCGGAAATGCCGGAGTGGGGCGACCGCAAAGTTCGGATCAGGGTTGCAAATCCGGGGACCGCATTGTGCACCGAAGTCGAAAAGGCAGTCGGCGACAGAAGCTCTTGCTGGTTGAGTTCAGTCAGCAGCTTGAGCGTTTCCTGCATGTCCGAGTATCTGGACGCAAAGATCAAATCCGAGTCCGCAGGGTCCTCGGCCGCCAGATAGGTGCCTAAGGCTGTCCGGGCATAATCGCTCAGACGCCGGCGAATTTTCGGGGGTACATTCTTTTGCGGCGCGTCCACGAAGCCCGGGATACCTTCGCCCTGTTCATCCCAATACCGGCAGGGTCCCGCAAAAAAAGTCTGGTCAGTGCGGGTCAGCTGTTGCTCCCCCCGGCCTTTTTCAGCAACTCAGTTTCGATTTCGCGTTGCAGCAGGATGACCCATTTGTTGTAGTTCCGGTGAATCTTGTTCCCGGATTGCATCAGGTTTGTGCTGTCGACCAGATTAATGCTGACCGTATTGGTGTTGTAGAGAACCCTGACCCGCGCCTGATGCGACCGCACAACGACGGTCAGGTCCACCTGGCCGGGTTGCTTGTTGGTCACAAACCACTGATCGCGGGCGCCCGCTCCGCGCAGGATAGCCTGTTCCACATCCGATGATGACAGGTGCTTTGGACCTTGCGGAACATTGATGACCGGCGTGAAGACTGGCGTGACACGTTCGATCAGCGGTGGCGTGTATGACTGGCCAGAAGATGTTGTCTGGTTGGCGTCAAGGCTTTGCACGTCACTTGTGCAGCCCGCAATCGCAAGCGTCAGGAAAAAGGCGGCTGAAAGTCGTATGTTGGCTGCCATGCGTCTTTTGGACCAATGATGTTAGTTTCGGAAAAATGCTCGAATTGGCGCAGCAATGTCAGGGCGGCCCGGAATATTCAAGGATGACGTTTAGTCGCAATGACGTTTCCGTGCGGAAGACGTAGCTGCACCGGGTATGGCGCATTTTTGTCCCTTGAAACCGCAGCTTTTGCTTGGGCAAAGTTGTGTTGTCCTGACTGCGAAGCTGGAGAAAGAGCCCCGGAACCGGTCACAGCGCCGGGCCATCCAATCGCAGACCGCACGCGCCTTGTTGGCCGAAGCGGTTCAGGATCGTGACGAAATGCGCCATGCAACGCTGAGCGATCCACGGGACGGCCCGTTAACCTATGTAGCTGAAAACATGTGGCTTTGGGCGTCGATAACGCATCGCGGTGGGTTTGTTGGCGTTGCATTGTCTGAGGCAGGACAGGTTGGCGTGGATCTGGAAATTCTGCAGGATCGTCCGAACTGGGTCGAGCTTGCTCAGGTGGCCTGGCCCGGCAGAGCCCCGCCCAAGGATCAGACACGGTTTTACCTGCTCTGGACCCTGTGGGAGGCGTGTGTGAAATGTGGTGCCCAAAATCAGTTTGCCGAAATAGCAGATAAAACAGCAGATCATTGTGTTCAAACCGCCACATCCGACTGGGTAGAAGGGTTTGCGGGCGGGCTCAGATATGCCTTTTGTATTGACGCTCAAACCGCGCTTGCTGTAGTGCAGCGACCGGTTTGAGACGGGCGAGACAGCCCCTCAGCCTGGTTTGTCGGTACAGAGTATCTGAATTCATTTTTGGGGCACAGACGCCAAAGAAACGGCCGCCTGTCTATATTGAACGAGCAGGAATACTTTGAACTCATTTCGATCACTGTGCGATTTGCCGAACTGGCCGGCAAACGAGGCGCTGTTTCAAGGTTGCGCTGTTGCCACAACCGTAGGTGAAGTCCTGGCGTTGGCGCGCGCACTAGCGGAGGATTTCGCCGAGCGCAGGCACCAAAGGGATGGAAACAGGATTGCGATTGCCTGCGAAGATCCATCAGCTTTTCTAGCGGCGCTACTGGCGTGTTTCGCGTGCCGGGGCATTGCGATCCTGCCCGGGGTTACCTCAACCGAAGGGCTTAAAGATCGGGCCGATGAGTTCGATCATCTGATTACAGATGCCGAGATTGCACGCATAACACCTGCCGCGCGGGCTTCAGATCAGGCACTGCACCTGCCAGAGGCGGGCGAGTGCAAGCTGATTTTCTTCACAAGCGGTTCGACAGCCGTGCCGCAGCCGGTGCCGAAAACCTGGCGACAGATTGAGGCCGAGGCTGAAACCTTGCACCAGCAATTCGGGTCGGAGATCGCTGGCGCTCGGGTCGTGGCTACAGTCCCACACCACCATATCTATGGCATTCTGTTTAGCCTCGTTTGGCCGTTGGGTACCAGGCGCGCGCTGTTTGTACCGCGGCAGATATCCGTGGACGCGGCGCTGGACCATTCCGCGGAATGCCCAACCGTAATCGTCTCTTGCCCTGCGCACATGGTGCGCCTTGCGTCAAGAAAGGTATCAGAACGGGCACCGGTGATGGTGTTCTCCTCCGGCGCGCCGCTGATGGCCGACAGCGCCAATGCCATGGCCCAGATTGCCGGTTCCTTTCCGGTTGAAGTCTATGGCAGCACCGAGACCGGCGGCATCGGCTTTCGAACCCAGTCTGTTTCAGGGACACAATGGACGGTGTTTCCCGGCGTCGAAATTAGGCAAACGGCTTCTAGGTGTCTGGCCGTTCGCTCGGCAGTGACGCCTGGTGGTGATTGGTTCGAGACGTCGGATTTGTGCGTAATGTCGCCAGATGGGCGCAGTTTTCAGCTGAGCGGACGAAATGATCGTGTGCTCAAGATTGAAGGTGTCCGCGTCTCGCTGCCTCGGATCGAGGCGCTTGCGCAGGCAAACTCTTGTGTTCTGGACGCCGCAGCACTTGGTCTGGACACCGATAAGGGCCAAAAACTGGCAATGGTTGCAACCCTCACGCCCGAGGGCGAGCAATTGCTAAAGAGCAAGGGCAAATTCAGGCTCGAACGCGACCTTTCAACCGCGATAAGAACATCTGAAAACGCGGCTTCTGCGCCCAAACTGTGGCGGTTTGTTCAAGAGATTCCGACCAATGAACGGGGCAAAATACAAGCAGCAGCCTTAGCTGCGCTTTTTTCGGGGTGAGTATGGCTGTGTTCGACCACAAAGAGACGTATGATCCGGCGGTGTGTGTGCAGGACCCTCGCGCGACTGATTTGCCGCCGTTCAAGATTGTTGCCTCCGAAGGTTCGCATGCCGTAATGTCGCTGGACGTGGTCCCAGAGCTGACATGCCTGAGGGGTCATTTCCCAGACAAGCCTATCGTTCCGGGCATTGCTTTGCTTGATTGGGCGGTTCAGTTGGCCGATCAGGCTTTTGGTTGTGGTCGCGCGGTGGCAGGCACGCGGAACCTGAAATTCAAAAAAGTCGTTGAACCGCAGACGCTTCTTGAGCTGACACTGGAATACCAGCCTGAGCGGGGCCGCGTGAAATTTACAATTGCTTCGGCGTTTGGTGAACATGCCAGCGGTATTGTCGAACTGGTGCCAGCATGACCGGCGCTATTTCCAAGTTCAAACCTTGCGCGCTGGTCCCCAGCTTCAATCACTACAAAGGGCTGCCATCGATAGTGGAGCGTTTGACACAACTTGGCCTGCCGGTGATTGTTGTGGATGACGGGTCGGCGGAACCAGCGGCCTCGGCGATTGCGCAAGTGGCTCGGCCCGACGGTTCGGTCCGCGTTTTTCGCTGCCCGCAAAACGGTGGTAAGGGGGCTGCGGTCGTTCGTGGCTTGCAAGAGGCACAGGCCCTCGGGTTCACACACGCGGTGCAAGTGGATGCTGACGGACAACATGATCTCGATGCAGTCGAAGAGTTGCTGTCCAATGCCCGCGGCGCGCCCGACACGTTGTGGAGCGGGCGCCCGATCTATGAAAGTGACGCCCCATGGGGACGCCGCATCGGGCGGTATGTCACGCATTTCTGGGTCTGGGTGGAAACGTTGTCCTTTCAGATCAAGGATACGATGTGTGGTCTGCGGGTCTACCCGGTGGGGCGCACGCTTGAGGTTTGCGAGAATGAGGTCCAGGGCCGCCGGATGGATTTCGACATCGAAGTGATGGTGCGCATGTTCTGGAATGGAACGCCGGTGCGCCAAATCCCGGTGAAAGTGAACTATCCGGTTGAGAACCATTCGAATTTCGATGCGCTGCGGGACAACATCGCGATCTCGAAGATGCACACACGACTTGTGTTTTCGATGCTCTATCGGCGGTTGTTCGGTTGGGTGCGCCCTGTCAGATCGGCACACTGGGCAGATCAGAGAGAACGCGGAACCTATTGGGGCATTCGCTGCGTGGCCACAATTTATCGTTTGCTGGGCGCACGGGCGGCTATGGTGCTGATCGCCCCCGTTGTGGCAGTGGCCTTCCTTTGTTCGGGCGACGCGCGCCGGGCGTCAGGCCAATATTTGTCCCGGGCACGGCAGGCGGGGGTTCGTTGCGGCACCGCATGGTATCACAGTTTTTGGCAGTTTCTGAATTTCGGCCGCGCGGCTTTGGATAAGGCCAGCGCCTGGAATGGAGATATCGGGGCCGAGGACGTGTGGTTGGGCGACGGCGTTGCTTCGTTGCGCGACCAAGTCGGGGCAGGGCAGGGCATTGTCGTTCTGGTGTCGCATCAGGGCAACCCCGAGGTCCTTCGGGCGGTGGCGTCGAAACAGAAAGCTTTTGTGGTCAATATCTTTGCCCACACCAAACATGCCGAGAACTTCAACAGCGTCCTCAGAAAGCTGGACCCCGGTTCGCAGGCCCAGTTGATCGAGGTTACAGCGCTGAACCCGGTGATCGCCGGTGAACTCTATGACCGTGTACAGCGGGGAGAATGGCTGGTCATCGCGGCAGACAGAACGCCCGTCGAGGCACGCGACAATGTGGTTCGCATTCCGTTTCTGGGTGACGAGGCCGCCTTTCCAATGGGTCCGTTCCTGATATCGCATCTGCTGGAATGCCCGGTCTACATGATGGGGTGCTACCGGCGTAATGGACGGTTCGAGGTCAGCTGGGAAAAGTTGGCCGACAGGGTACATTTGCCACGGGCGAACCGGGCACAGGGTCTTAGCGACTATGCGGGCGGCTACGCAGCTTTCCTTGAGGCACAGATCCGCAAAGCACCCTATCAGTGGTTCAACTTTTTCAACTTCTGGGCTCCGGAGCAAAAAACACGATGAATTTTCCAATAGCGAGCATCACTTTCGGCGGCCGGAACATCTCTTGTTCAGACATCGTTCGCATTGCGCGCCAGCCTGCGGTGACCGCGGTGGTCAACACCTGCCCAACCTATCGCAGCAAGATGCGGGACAGCACGGCCTATCTGGATCGCTTGCTGGAAGAAGATGGAGAAATTTATGGTGTAACAACCGGGTACGGAGACAGTGTTATCCGGGCCGTTCCGCTTGCCTTGGTCCCCGAACTGCCCCTGCATCTGAGCCGGTTCCATGGCTGCGGTCTGGGTGAGATGTTGACACCCGAACAGACCCGCGCCGTGCTTGCTGTCCGGCTCAGCTCATTGACGCACGGATTTTCAGGCGTCAGCGAAGAGTTGGTGGATTTGCTGGCGGCCCTGCTTAATCACGATATTCTGCCCTGTATCCCCTCTGAAGGATCAGTAGGGGCCAGCGGTGACCTGACACCCTTGTCCTACGTCGCGGCGGCCTTGATCGGCGAGCGAGACGTCACCTATCAGGGCGAAGTGATGCCTGCGGCACAGGCTTTGGACAAGGCGGGCCTGCGCCCGATCACCCTGCGCCCTAAAGAAGCATTGGCGATTATGAACGGGACTGCGGTGATGACCGCGCTGACTGCGCTGGCGATGGAACGGGCCGTCTATCTGGGCCGTTTGGCAACCCGCATCACGTCGCTGGCCGCTATCGCGTTGACCGGCAACCCTGCCCATTTCGATGCCCGCTTGTTCGAGGCAAAACCCCATCCCGGTCAGGCCGAAGCAGCGGCACGTATACGCGCGGATCTGGCCGATCTGGGTGCCGATTACGAACCCGCGCGCCTGCAGGACCGGTACTCGATCCGCTGCGCACCTCATGTGATCGGTGTGCTGTTCGACATGCTGCCGCAATTTACGCAGATGGTAGAGACCGAGATCAACAGCGCCAACGATAATCCGCTGATCGATCCAGATGACCACCGCATCCTGCACGGGGGACACTTCTATGGCGGTCACATGGCGTTTGTGGCCGACTCGCTTAAGAACCTCGTGGCCAATCTGGCCGACCTGATGGACCGCCAGATGGCGTTGCTTGTGGACACCAAATTTAATCACGGCCTGCCCTCGAACCTGTCCGGTGCTGCACCCGAGCGTGCGCCGATCAACCACGGGCTGAAAGCCTTGCAGATCGGAGCCTCGGCCTGGACGGCTGAGGCGTTGAAGAACACTATGCCCGCCAGCGTGTTTTCGCGTTCGACCGAGTGTCACAATCAGGACAAGGTCAGCATGGGAACCATTGCCTCACGGGATGCACTGCGGGTTTGCACACTGACCGAACAAGTAGCGGCAGCGCTACTGATTTCCGTCCATCAGGCCATCTTGTTGCGTTTGGAACGCGGCGAATTGCAGAGCAATCAGCTAACACCGGACACCCAAACGTTCTTGGAGCAATTGGGGGAAACGATCCCTCGGATCGACGAGGACCGCCCCTTGGACGCGGTTTTGCGCAAGCTGACCGCCGACATCCACAACCGCGTGTGGGAGATTTGACGATGATCTCGGCCAGCATTGAGACCCGCGTGCAGTTTTACGATCTCGATCCGATGGAGATCATGTGGCACGGCAACTATGTAAAACTGTTCGAAGAGGCACGCTGCGCCCTGCTGGACAAGCTGGAATATAACTATCCGCAGATGCGTGAGGATGGGTTCGGCTGGCCAGTGGTTGATCTGCGAGTGAAATACGTTGCACCCGCACGGTTCGGGATGCGTATTCGGGTGACGGCGACCCTGCGGGAATATCTCAACCGCATGGTCATTGATTATCAGGTTGTTGATATCGCGACCAAAGCGCGCCTGACTAAAGGTCAGACGACGATGGTTTGCGTCGCAGCAGATACAGGTGTCATGCAATTCGAAACACCGGCCACCTTCCGCTGCAAAGTCGAAGAACAAAGCGATCAGGCCGCATGATCGTGCGTGTTGCTCTGGTCTTATTGGCGCATCTGGTTACCAGTCTGGCGGCGGCCGCACCTTTGGGCGGCACGTTCAATCAGTCGCGCTACTTGCCCGAACACGATGTTATGCTTGAAACAACGGGTTCGTTTGCCCTTTTGCCCGGTGAGGGGCTGATCTGGGCGACCCAAACGCCTTTTGAGTCGACGCTGATCGTGGCGCAGGACGGGCTATATCAGTTGAACCCTGCCGGTGGTTTTTCTGCGCTTAATGAAGGGCGCGGAGCGCTGGAGCTTACCATACTCGACCGGATGCTCTCGGGTGATCCGCAGGCGCTGGTCAAAACGGGTATCTTTACGATTAGCGATGAAACGCAGATGCCTGACGGTGATACGCAAATACACGGTGTCATGAAAACGCCTGCCGGCCAATCCGAACCAGTAACACTGCGTGTTTCGGGTGGAGCAGATCCTGTGCTTCGGGAAATCGTGTTCTGGGCGCAAGACGCACAAGGCCAGACTTATGAGGCCAGCGCAGTGCATCTGAACGTGGAGAATTTCAATCAGGTCGAGTTGTTAAACCTGTGGCAGCAGTTTCAGGAGACGCACTGACAGTGGTTCTGAGTCGTCGGGTTCTGCTATGGATGCTCGCGCAGGCGGTGTGTGCCGTTGTCTTGTTGGCGGGCGTTGTCGACGGGCGCTTTCAAATCAGGGGCGATATCTCGGCCTTTGATCGCATAAACCGAGAAAATGCTGAACTTAACGCGGTGTGGACAGAGCTGAGTGCCCGACAGGCCGGGCATGGCAGTGTTTTGCTATCGCACCATGACCCGGGTCGCGCTGTGGATGCAGCGATTGCGCTTCAGGCTGCCTTGACGGCTCAGCCCGGTCTTTCCTCGGCTGCGTTGACGAAACAGAGCCCTGAGGATCAGCAATTTTCCGAACTCTTGTTGCAGGCTTTTCCCGGAGTTGTAAGCCACAAGGATCGTCATGATCTTGAGCACTCGGAAGGTCAGGGAATTCTGGCCCGTGCGCTGGCCGGTTTGACAATTCCAGGCATGGCCTTGTCTTTTGCCGATCCTGCGCGCGACCCGTTCAACCTGACCGGGCAGGCGTTGATCTCGGCCCTCGATCCAACGACCCCCAATCAATTGATCGGCGGCGTGCCGGTGTTTCGATCGGCTGGCGGCGTGTATCACGTGCGGGTCCCATTTCAGGCAACAGGTGTCAACGATTTGCAAGGGCAGAGCGATCTGGCAGAAACAGTTCGTCTGGCCGTAGCTGAGACAGTGCAGGACAGACCACAGGTTCAGGCCCACTTTCTGGGCGGCGCTTTCTTTTCTGCTGAAATCGCTAAAGCTTCGCGAGCAGAGGCCGAGCGCCTGACATTGCTATCCGCTTTGTGGGTTCTGGCCGTGGTTGTCATATCCATGCGGTCCGTTCGTACGCTGATTGCGACAGCCTTGGTCCTTAGCATCGGATTACTGTGGGGCGGGGCCGCCGCCGCGCTGATGTGGGGCAGTGTGAATACTGTCGCGCTCGGCTTCGCCGGGGGGTTGCTGGGCGTGGTGGCAGATTACGTCTTTCACTATTTTCTGTCGCGACAAGATGGCAACAAACGTGTGGCCTGCGCCACGCGCAGAGCCTTATTGTTCGGAGCCCTCAGTTCTGTTGTGGGGTTTGCCAGTTTGTTTTTCACCTCGTTCGATCTGTTGGCGCAGATTGCCGTGATTGCCTGTGCCGGCATCGCTGCGTCCCTGACGACGATCCTGATCCTGTTTCCCGAAATTGGTTTGCTGCCGATCCCGACAAGTCAGCAACAGGCTTTGTTCAGCGCGAAGATACGGCGTCAGCATCTCCGGTTGGCCGGTTTTCTGGCGCACCCGATCGTCGGTTTGACGCTGCTGGCCAGTGCTTTTCTGGTTCTTGAGCCGCCTTCCGATGATGTTCGAACGTTAGGCCATGTACCTGAGGCGTTGCTGCAGGATGCCGAACTCGGAGCCGAACTGTTTCCCTCAGCTCAGATCAGTCGCTTTCTTGTGGTGAACGCTGAGGACAGCCAAAGATTGCTTGAACGGCTTGAAAAAATTGCACCAATCCTGCGCGATCTTCAGCAGCAAAGGCAGATTACTTCGGCTTTTCTGATCTCGGACCTGATCCCCAGCCTGACTCAGCAGTCTGAGACCGCTGCGTTGGTGCAGAATGGATTGGCGTCACGTTGGGCAGAGGTAACTGGTTTGCCGTTTGTTGTAACGAAGCCAGAACCGCTCACGATTGAAAGCGTTCAGGCGGTCGCGCCGCAGCATCGCGCCCTGCAGGTCGTGCACCATTCGCATGACGGGCGTGTTTGGGCCGCAATCCCTATTGTCGGCGGTACAGCTGCAGCGGTTGCTGAATTGGCACAGCACTTTGAAGATGTGTATTTAATGGATCCGGTCGATGATGCGAACCGGGCCTTTGAACAGTCCCGCAGGGGCGCTCAATTCGCTTTGCTGGCGGCGCTGGCTTTGCTCTGGGCACTGTTCTGTATGCGAAACGGGGTGGCACGCGGTACCAGGTTGGCGCTGGTGCCTGCTGCGGCGGTTGTGGCGGCCCCGATCCTGGCCGCGCTGGTCGGGGTGCCGTTGAACCTGCTGACCGTGATGTCTCTGTTTCTGGTGCTGGCGATCGGTGCGGATTATGCGATTTTCCTTGGCGATCCGGACCTTGGACCGCACCCCGAGACCTATCGAGCCGTAACCCTATCCGCGCTGAGTTCAGTGGGTGCGTTCGCGATTCTCGGGAGCAGCAGCCTTCCTGCCATCCACCAGATTGGGACCGTTTTGTGCGCGGGCCTGACCGTAGCGTGGCTTCTTTCACCATTTTCAACACAAGTCATAGGAACAGATAAATGACGCAGAATTCGACAACCACCGGCGTTGCGATCATCGGAGCGGGGCCTGCGGGCGCGCTGGCGGCCAAGCGGTTGGTTGATGCCGGGCACCGGGTAACGGTGGTCGAATCCGCACGTCACCCGCGGTTTTCGATTGGTGAGAGTCTTCTGCCTTTTTCGATGTTCCCGCTAGAACGTGCAGGGTTGCTGCCCGAGATTGAAGAGGCCGGATTTCAGATCAAGACCGGGGCGCGGTTCGTACGGGGCGAGCAGACGACAGACATTGATTTCCGTCAGAAATACGAACCCGGTTGGGGAACCACCTTTCAGGTACAGCGCGCTCGGTTTGACCAGATCCTGGCAGATGCGGCCGAGCGTGCAGGCGCGGAGATGTTCTATGATACGCAGGTTGTGGGCGCTGATATCTCAGCTCAGAACGCGACGCTGACACTACGCGATGAAAGTGGTCAAGCCACCCGCCTCAATGCCGATTTTGTGCTGGACGGCAGCGGGTTCGGTCGGGTTTTACCCCGGCTGTTGGGGCTTGAGGCCCCGTCAAACCTGCCATTTCGGGGCGCCTTGTTCACCCATATCGAAGATGGCATCTCCGACCCGGATTTCGACCGGGGCAAGATTGTGATCACCGTTCATCCGGAACACCCCGAGGTCTGGTTCTGGCTGATCTGTTTCTCAGACGGGACCAGCTCGGTCGGTGTTGTTCTGGGGAAAGAGCACGACTTGGGCAACGCGGTCGAGGACCATACGCGCCTGTTGTGGCAATGGATCCACGAAACCGATTTGGGACGTTTGCTAAAGAATGCACGCGCAATTCGACCGACGGGCTGTATTCGAGGGTACTCCAAAAATGTCAAAGCCTTGCACGGCCCACGCTTTGCCTTGCTGGGCAACGCAGCCGAGTTTCTGGACCCAGTGTTTTCCAGCGGCGTGACGATTGCATTGCATTCGGCCGACTTGGCCTGCGATGTTCTGCTGCGACAGCTCGAAGGCGTTGATGTGGATTGGACTCAGGAGTTCGAGGCCCCCTTGCGATCCGGTGTGGATGTCTTCCGAACCTTTGTGACCGGTTGGTACGATCAAAGCCTGCAAGAGGTGATCTTTAATCACCCAGCCGAGATCAACAACGTTACCCGGATGGTTACGTCCATTCTGGCTGGATACGCTTGGAATCGGGACAATCCTCTGGTCAAGAAACCAGCTAGCGGTCTGGCTGCAATCAGAAAGATGGTCGCCTGATGCGCCGGTTTTTGGCGTTTCATTTAGCATTGGTTCTGGCCGCCTGCGCAGGCTCGGACCAAGTGCTGCCGCCGCACACTTTGCCATCCGTTCAACTGGAAAACCCTTCTGTTGTGTCCGAAGGTACCCAACCTGCGAGCCCACCGGTAATCAACGCGACCGGGTTGGTTTGGCCAAAACCACCACTGAAGCTTCAGCAAAAGCTGTCGCTGGAGTTCGATGGGCAGACACGGCAAGTGATGGCGTTTCTAAGCCTTTCAGGCGACGTGATCGAGATGCAATTATTTGATCCACTTGGCTTGCCGATAGGATCGTTAAAATGGGTGAACGGTCAGGTCGAGCCGAACAGCGCAGAGATCTTGCCCGCCCCGATATCGGACCGCCATATTCTGGATGACATTGTTTTGGCTTTTTGGCCGCAAGAAATCCTGCCCACGTTGATGCGGTACGATCTGGAATTGGCGGTGGACAGTCATGTCCGCAAGGTCAGTGAAGGGTTGCAGCCTCTGGTCATAGTCACCTATAGCAAACCGTCCGACGTGACCCAGCTGACGATCAACGACCAACAACACGGCTATACGCTGAAAATCTCATCCGTAGAATTGTCATGACCGCACGCCCATACTTCCTGAACGATCTGGGGATTTCCTGCGCATTGGGGCAGGGGAGACAGGTTGTGCGGGCGGCGCTTTTGGCCGGGGATCAATCCGGGATTCAACCTGATCCAGGGTACTTGCAACGCGGTGAGACGGTTGTCGGCATTGTGCCGGGCCTGAATGAAAATTTGCCCCCATTGCCGCGTTCGAAACAGTTCTTAACACGCAGCAACCGCATCCTGTATAGCGCGCTAATGCAGATCGAGGGTTCGATAGCCCGTGCGGTGGACTTCTATGGTCCAGAGCGTATGGGCGTTGTGATTGGTGCAACAACAAGCGGCATTGAAGAAGGTCGGTTGGCGCTGGCAAGAGCCCATGCTGATGGTGCGTTTGGGTCCGATTTTCGATTGGAAATGCAGGAACTGGGCAATCCATCGGACTTCGTTTCCTCGCTTTATCAGCTTCAGGGGCCATCATTTACGATCTCAAACGCCTGCTCATCAGGGGCCAACGCGCTGGCCGGCGGTGCGCGCTTATTGGCGACCGGGCAGTGTGACGCAGTTATCGTTGGCGGCGTTGATGCGTTAACCAGTTTGACTTTGAACGGGTTTGATGCGCTTTCGTCGATTGCGCCGAGGCTATCCAATCCGTTCTCGGCCAATCGCAGCGGCATCAATATCGGAGAAGGTGCAGCTGTATTTTTGATGACGCGCCAGCACTCTGACGTGGCGCTTTTAGGGTGGGGCGAAACCTCGGACGGGTATCACATGAACGCGCCGGACCCGTCAGGTCAGGGGGCGATAGACGCAATGCAAAAGGCGATGTCTATGGCCGGGTGCGAAG
Source organism: Ruegeria sp. (assembly GCF_965221235.1). Classification (GTDB taxonomy): domain Bacteria; phylum Pseudomonadota; class Alphaproteobacteria; order Rhodobacterales; family Rhodobacteraceae; genus Ruegeria. Next base: position 333,288 of record NZ_CBDCRS010000003.1, on the reverse strand, counting down.
CGGCTGACATTGCCTATGCCAATCTGCACGGAACCGGAACGCGGGCCAACGACGCGATGGAATCTCTGGCGGTCGCTCAGGTGCTCGGGCATGACGTCCCAGTCAGTTCGACCAAACCCATGACCGGCCACACGCTTGGGGCCGCTGGCGCCATTGAGGCTGGCTTTCTGTGGTTGTTGCTGTCCCGTGCTCTGTCGGATACAGAGCTGCCGCCGCATCTGTGGGATGGGCAATTGGGAATGGATTGCGAACCATTGAATTTTGTCAAGCAGGGTGAAACTGGCCGCACGAAACGACGGGGCTCGGCGATGATCAGCAACTCATTCGCTTTCGGAGGCAACAATTGCAGCCTTGTTTTGGGCAGGAGCGAACAGCCATGACAAACGCGACCCAGGCCAGATCCGAGGATATCGTTCAGTTCATGCCGCATGACCGGCCCATGGCGCTGTTAGATCGGCTGGTCGAGACGCAAAATGGGCGTCTTACGGCCGAGGTTAGGATTGGGCCGGATTCAATGTTCAACCGCCCGGGCGAAGGCGTACCGAGCTATCTATCACTTGAATACATGGCGCAAGCGGTTGCGGCATTGGATGGCTTTTGGAAGGTGCAACGCGGCCGCGAACCGTCTATCGGCTTTTTGCTGGGAACCCGCGCGATGCCCTTGTCCAGGCCCTTTTTTGACGTCGGAGAAGTGCTGACCGTGACCGTCGAAGAGCGGTTCAATGACGGAAACATGGCATCCTTCGACGGAAGAGTGGACAGTGGAGCCGAGACCGTCGCCTCTGCCACGTTGAACGTGTATTGCCCGGATGGGGCCGAAGTGACGAAGGAGGCCGAAGATGCCTGAACGTATTCTGGTCACTGGTGCGAGCAAAGGGTTGGGGGCTGCGATAGCTCAGAAGCTGGCGGGTGACGGGTTTGAGATTGCGTTGCACTACGGGCGCGACCGCGATGGTGCAGAAGCTCAGGCTGAGGCGATCCGAAACCAGGGAGCCGCGTGCAGCTTGCTGTCTTTCGATGTCTCCAATCGTGACCAGTGCCGGGACATTATCGAAGAGGATATCGCGCAAAACGGGGCCTATTTCGGTGCTGTTCTGAATGCTGGTGTGACGCGCGACGGCGCCTTTCCTGCCCTCACTGGCGAGGATTGGGATGGCGTGGTCGATACCAACCTGAACGGGTTTTACAACGTGTTGCATCCGCTTTTGATGCCAATGATCCAACGTCGCAAACCTGGGCGGATCGTCACGATGACGTCGGTCTCGGGGATTATCGGCAATAGGGGGCAGACCAACTATGCGGCGTCAAAGGCCGGATTGATCGGGGCATCCAAGTCTCTGGCCATTGAACTTGCCAAGCGCAAAATCACAGTGAACTGCGTGGCGCCGGGCATCATCGAGACCGCCATGACCTCGGAAATGCCCGGCGATATGGTCAAAACTCTGATTCCGATGCAGCGCGCAGGTCTGCCAGAAGAGGTCGCAAATCTGGTGTCCTTCCTGTGCTCTGACGGTGCCTCTTACATCACCCGGCAAGTGATCGCCGTGGACGGAGGGCTGCAATGACGCGCAGGGTCGTCGTAACAGGCATGTCCGGCGTCACGTCTTTGGGCGAGAGTTGGGGCGTTATTCGGCAACGGATGGAGAAGGGGCAGACCGGCATCCGATACATGCACGAGTGGGATGACTGCCAAGATCTGAACACTCGGCTGGGGGGGCCGATCGACACATTCGAGCCGCGTGATCACTATAACCGCAAGGCTCTCAGAACCGCCGGGCGGGTGGCCGCACTGTCGATGTATGCCTCTGAGAAAGCGCTGGATGTGGCAGGTTTGAAGGACGACACCGAGCGGCTTCAGACAGGGCGTGCCGGAGTTGCTTACGGCTCGTCCTTCGGCAACGTTGATCCGATCATCGATTTTGCCCGGCTGCTGACGGATCGCACAGCACGCAATCTGAATGCGGCAAGCTATGTGCGCATGATGAGCCATACCTCTGCTGTCAATATCGGTATCCATCTGGGGCTGACCGGGCGGGTACTGCCGACGTCATCGGCGTGCACCTCAGGCAGTATGGGTATCGGATTTGCCTATGAGGCGATCCGGGATGGGCATCAGGACATCATGCTGGCTGGCGGGGCCGAGGAAATGAGCGTCGGTATGAGTGCCGTTTTCGACACGCTGTTTTCCACCAGCGCTCTGAACGATCACCCGGATCAGACGCCGCGGCCTTACGACAGCGCCCGAGACGGTCTTGTGATCGGTGAGGGCGCAGGGACTCTGATCCTTGAAGAGTTGGAACAGGCCACCTCACGCGGAGCACCCATTTTCGCTGAGATTGTTGGTTTTGGCACGAATTCGGACGGCAGTCATGCGACGCGACCGCAATCCGAAACGATGCAGACTGCTCTGCGACTGGCATTGCAAGACGCCGGACTGGAACCTGAAAGCATTGGTTTCGTCAGCGGCCACGGAACCGCAACGGATGCTGGTGACATTGCAGAAGTTCATGCAACCTCAGCCGTTTTTGACCGTGCCGTCCCCATGCACTCGCTTAAGGGGCATTTCGGACACTCGCTTGGGGCCTGTGGAGCCATCGAAGCCTGGCTGGCGATTGAGATGATGAATGACGGCTGGTTCCCGGCAACGGCAAACCTCTCAGACCCTGATCCAAGATGCCTGGCTGTCCGCGCTGCGACGCCCGACTTCCTGATCGGCGCGGCGCGTGACATCCAACCCCAATTTGTGATGTCCAACAACTTTGCCTTTGGCGGAATCAACACGTCCCTAATTTTCAAAAAGGTCTGATCAGAACTTATGCAAGATGCACTCTCACCGATCCTGGTGACCGGAGGGGCGGGCTTTATTGGGGCCCATCTGGTCCGGCATCTTCAGTCTCGCAACTGCGACGTCGTCGTGGTGGATGATCTCTCCAACGGTCTGCGGGCACGCCTGCCTGACACCGTGCCGTTCTATGAAACATGCATCAGCCGAGTAGATGAGATAACGCAGATTCTTAACAGACATCACTGCCGCACAGTGGTGCATCTGGCAGCGTCGAAATCTGTCGCGGAATCAGTGCGCGATCCGCTGGTTCACTATCAAAACAACCTGTCCCACAGTGTTTCTCTTTTGGAAGCCTGTGCGGCGGCAGATATTCGGCAGTTCCTGTTTGCATCTTCAGCTGCCGTATATGGCGACGTTCCCGGAGGGGTAGTGACCGAGGACGCCATGCCTCTGCCCAAATCCCCCTATGGCTTATCCAAGAAGATGTTCGAAGACGTGCTTCTGTCTTCGGTCGAACATTATGGAATGGCCTGCGCCATTCTGCGCCTGTTCAATGTGGCAGGCCGCGGCACGTTCATGTCAAATGAAGACAACGTCGGAAGTGAACCCAGCCTTCTGGACGCTTTGGCCGCTTGTCGGTTGCAGGCACGCAATACAGGCAAGATCGAATTCCAGATTCTCGGTGACGACTATGACACGGAAGATGGCACTTGCGAACGCGATCTTGTCCACATTGACGACGTGACCGAGGCATTCTGGCGCAGCCTTCAGTACATCTCTGAAACCGGCAAAAACCTCGTCGTCAACTGTGGCAGTGGTACAAGTCGTTCAGTGAAGCAAATTGTACATCGTTTTCGCGACACGCATGCTCCGTTGATCACTCCAGTTTACGCGCCTAGGCGTCGGGGTGACATCGCAAAGATCTGTGCCGACATCAGCGCTCTTAAACATGCCACGGGATGGGAGCCGGTCCACAGCGAACTTGACAGAATTCTGGTGTCGATATCCGGGCCGTCTTAAATGGAAATGGCTCAGTCTATTTTGCGCCTTTCACGTCTAGCTGCAACAGTTGCAAACAGATCGGGCCCGGTCTGCGTTTATTACTCGAGACACATGTCACGGCCAGATCTTGATAGAGAGTTCTGACGACCGCCGGCATCCATTATATTATATGCACTTATTGTTCAAAATTTGCTGCGAGAAATCCTGATTTGAAAAGCGCACTTTTCGAGATTTTACTCAAGAAAATTAGGGTCTGTTGACATTTGGGATTCACAATTTGTCTGAACTCTGATTCAAGTTTCCAAAATGGAGGTTTGAATGGACGAAAACCGTTTTGTGATTTCGGATGATCTTTGGGAGAAGATGGCGCTGCTCCTGCCCGGCAAGGCCGGTGACCCGGGGGCGACGGGTCAGGATAATCGACGGTTCATGGAAGCGGTACTTTGGCGCGTACGAACAGGCGCGCCATGGCGTGACCTACCCAAGGATTTCGGTAACTGGAATTCGGTTTTCAAACGCTTTCGTCGATGGGCCAAAGCCGGTGTGTTTGAGAGTCTTTTCAATGCTATAAGCAGAGAGCCCGACCTCGAATACGCTCTGATCGACGGAACAATTGTGCAAGTCCATCAGAAGGCGTCGGGCGCAAAAGGGGGACTCAGCATCAAGCCATCGGACGCTCTCGCGGCGGGCTGACGACCAAGATTGTGGCCCTGGTCGATGCGCTCGGCAACTTGTTCCGTTTTCTGCTTCTACCGGGGCAAGCACACGACATGAAAGGAGTTGCTCCCCTGATCCAGGATGTCTCCTTCGGAGCTTTGCTGGCCGACAAAGCCTTCGATTCTGATTGGCTTCTGAAAGACCTTGATGAGCGCGGCGCTACTGCTGTTATCCCGCCAAAATCGAACCGAAAAATGCTGAGAGACTACGATACCCACATGTACAAGTGGCGTCATCTGATTGAAAATTACTTCGCAAAGATCAAGGAATTCAGAGGTATAGCAACGCGATACGACAAGACCGACATCAGTTACGCTGCTAACTGGCACCTCTGCGCTATGCTCGTCGCCGCACGCTGATTGTCAACAGACCCTAGATGAGGTTCACTGGCGCGCGCAGTGGGTTTCCGGATTTTGATGCGCACAGTGGGCAATTGTCGAACAATCAAACCAGAATTCGCAGCCGTCGGCGGCTGTGATTTTCTTAGCGCAGCGATTTGAGGTGGAAATTACGTTCCCGGCGACAAAAATAGAGGCCGGTCACATGACACATTTTCACGCGAATGTCCGCTTTTGACGTGCTTCAACGTGGAACAGGTCAATAAACTAAATGTCTGCTAGAGGCTGCCGTCAGTCATTCAAGCATACCGCAGAGAATGACTATTTCGAGCGTCGATGCAACAATCGCGTCAGGCCGCGCAAATGAAACGGTAAGTCAACAAACGACGTTCATCCAGCGCCAGAAGTTGGTTTTGAACCATATCACTGGCGACGTTCCCAAAGAGAATCTGTGTCGTAACCGGCATGGTGCGATCAGACTTGGGCTTCGAAATTCGCGCCTTTAGCCAGTCATAGCTTTCAGCCGTCGAGTCTTCTTCTTCCAAAATCCTAAAACCTGCGTCTTGCAGAAAACTAGCCATTTCTTTCGGGGTTGCGAGATAACTGATCGAGGCGTCCATAGCCCAAGGCGTCGGATAAACAACGTCACCACCTTCGCCCTGTAAAATGTCATAAATTCCAAATCGTGCTCCCGGCTTCAGGACGCGACGGGCCTCTTTGTACACCGAAAGCTTGTCCGGGATGTTCATCGCGACATGGACAGTTACTGCGCCGTCAAAACTGCTGTCCGAAAATGGTAGCTTTGTTGCATCTCCATGAATAAACGTGGTTTGTTCACTCAGACCGACCCAATCAGAAATGGCCTTGGCTGCGTCGCAAAACTCTTGCGTCAGATCTATGCCTGTAACCTTAGCGCTGGATTCTTCCGCAATTGTTCTGGTGACCCCGCCCAGTCCACTACCAATATCAAGTACATTCGCGCCTGGCGTTAACTCCAGTTTCTCCAATAGCTGTAAAGTCGCCTGTCTGCCTCGGAAATGGAACTCATCGATTGGTTCCAAGTCAGCGGCGCACAGTTTCTTCGGGTCAATGCCCGCGGCCCTCAGGCTATCAGCTATCTGGTCGATCAGGCTACGGCCGCGGCCATAGTGATTGGACACTTGTTCTTTCATTTTCTCACCCTTTCATCAAATAAGTCGGGTGCTGCTGAATACATATCCGACCAAAGGAGCCGAAGAGTATGCGGGGCAATCGAGTGCTTAAGGTAGCGCTTCGAACCAGTCGAGCACCGCGTCCCGCCAGCCCTCTGGCACACCGTGCCCGCCTTTGGTGACTTTCAACCGGATGGAGCCTGCGTCACAGTCCACCCAATCCTTCTGCATCGAGTCATCGTCGTCAAAGCTGTTTTCCGCGCTTCCCAAACAGGCGTTCTGTCGGCGCCAGACATCCAAGCCCTTCATGACGTTACCCTGGTGAAAATCGACACCCTCCCATGTCAGCTGTCGGCCTTCGAACGGCACCATTCGGTCTTTAAAGCCATGTACGTGAAACAGGTGAACCGGCGCATCGCAATCAGTGGTCATGGGCTCCCAAAATGCCCCAGCCGCCGCAGCAAAACCGCTCGCCAACTCTGGCGCATGGCACGCGAGGTCCCAGACCATTGAGCCACCGCGGGAGAAGCCTGCGATCAGTATTCGCGACGGGTCAATTCCGAAGCGCTCCACCGCGTCGGCGCGCACGGCGTCGATAAAGGCGACATCATCGCGCGCCAGATCATATCCGTCAGCCACACCCCAATCGAGGTCTTTGTCATTAATACTGGGCTGCCCGCTCGGCATAATCACAGCGTAACCGCGCCGGATGAAAGGGTCGACATAGGCGGCATTCTGGATCATCGCCTTGCCAGACCGTCCATAACCGTGCAGCCAGATGACGGCAGGCGGTTGATCCGGAGTCTCTGGCAGGGCCACGTAGTACTCCCCGCCTTCCAGTGTGCAAGGCGCATCTGGCACGCCACACTCTCCGTCAGAGGTGAGGGCAGTGTTCGGCTTCGCAGCAGTAAGAATAATGGCAAAACCGAGCGTCAAAATGCGATTGCGCGTTTCCGGTCGCATCATAAGTGTACCTCTGTCGCTAGATCACAGAAATCATAGCACAGCGTTGCGCATCTCCGAAGGCAGCGGCCTGGATGTCTGGAAAAACCTCTACTGTTTGTTTCAGTGGCAACGAGGGATCACTCTGAGCCCTTAACACCCGAATTAGCGCCGTGATATGTTGAGCCTATCATAAATGCCGGGACAACTTCATGACGCTATCTGATCTTGTTACGCGATTTTACCACGAAGTATGGAACGCGGTGGACATCGACTGCGCTCGAGAAATCCTACACCCGGAGTTCGATTTTCGTGGGAGCCTTGGGCCGAAACGCTCGGGGCCGGATGAGTTCATTCGTTACATGGAAGAAGTTCGAGCGGCCCTTCCGGATTTTCAATGCAATATCGTTGAAATCGTGGATGCAGGAGAAAAAGCAGCTGCACGAATGTCCTTCGCCGGCACGCACCATGGTAAATTCTTCGGGGTAGACGGAACGCAGCAACAGATCGAATGGTCCGGGGCGGCATTCTTCACCATGCGGGAACAAAAAATCGGGAGCCTCTGGGTTTTGGGTGACATTGATTCAATCAAGAGACAATTGAATGCCCACCCAAAAGTCGCGTTTCTTGATCCATGTGAATAGCGGCAGCTTTGTTGCCAAAGATGGACCTCGACGTGAGGAGCGCCGCAAGGTGTGTAATTTTGACGGGTAAAAGGGGCTATACCGCACGGGAAAGCACACGCTATTAAACAGAATAATAAGTCCTGCGGTAACCTTCCAGGCGGCATTGTAGGACTAATGGGCGTTAGTTCGCTGGTGGCAAGAACCGCTGCGGCTGTACTCACTCCAGACGCCGCAGAAGGGCCGTATTATCCAACAGCCAGCCATGCAGAGACCCAACATAGACAACGACCTCGTTAAATTCAAAGGACGTTTTGAAGAAGCTGGCGGCGAAGTCTTTACACCGCGTGGAACGATTACAGCTGCAAATGGACACCCCCTTGCCAGACATCGCATCGAATTCTGGCAATGCGACATGGACGGCAACTATATGCACCCGCGCGACCGCCGCAGTGTTAACTTAGATCAGGCTTTCCAGGGCTTTGGCCGTGATGCAACTGACAACGGCAGGAACCACGTGTTTTGCACAATTTAACCTACGATCTACCCAGGGCGTACTCCACATATTCATGTAAATGAGCTTGATGGAAATCGCGAACTGTTGACGACGCAGTTTTGTTTTAACGGCCATCCGAACAGTTCCCGCGAAGGGCTGCTCAAACCCCTAATTCTGTCCGATGGGTGCTGACGTCACACAGTCTGTTGTGGCAACTGCGTCCGACTGAGTGTTGGACAAAACGCCGCAGGTTGTGCAACGCTAATGCGCATAACACAGCGCTATGGGAGGTAAAATGTCAGATACAAGTCAAAAAAAGATGCTCGACCCAGACCCTCGCGTCTGGGATTTCGAGACTGAGTATGAACTCGGACAGGACAATATCAGACCTCTCGGGTTGGATATCCATAACCCTGTCTTCATCGTCTCTGGTTTGCTGATCCTAGGCTTCGTGATCGTGGCATTGGCCAATCAGGAAGCTGCCGCAGCATTTTTTGGTTGGCTTCGGCCGTGGCTGACCAGCACCTTTGATTGGTTTCTTGTGTTGTCGGTAAATGCGATCACCTTGTTCTGCCTGGCGCTCATTGTCTTGCCGGTCGGAAAAGTCAGAATTGGCGGAAAAGACGCAAAACCGGACTACTCGTATGCGGGTTGGATCGCAATGATGTTCGCTGCAGGGATCGGGATCGGTCTTCTGTTCTTTGGTGTTTTGGAGCCAGTGTACTACAACTTCTCGGAAGATGGTAATGCGCGCCCCTTGAACATCGACATCAGCGAGCCCGGCAATGAATATATCGGTGTTGTTGGTACGATCCATCACTGGGGTCTCGAAGGCTGGGCTGTGTACGCTGCCGTGGGTCTGGCACTGGCGATTTTTGCGTACAACTTGAACCTGCCACTGACGCTTAGGTCGGCGTTCTTTCCGCTGCTTGGTGAACGTGTCTGGGGCTTCTGGGGGCATGTCATCGACACGCTGGCCGTGTTTGCGACACTCTTCGGACTGACCACCTCATTGGGTCTCGGTGCGCAACAGGTTGCCGCAGGTTTGAATGAAGTGTTTGGCATCACGCCTTCACCGACATTGACCGTCATCATCATTGTCGCGATCACGCTCATAGCGCTTGGTTCTGTTTTGATGGGAATGGATGCAGGTGTGAAACGGCTGTCTGAGATCAACATGATAATGGCTGTGTGTCTGTTTATTTTTGTGATCGCGGTGACCGGAGTTGCGGCGGCGATTGCTCGCTACGTTTCAGTCATGGTTGACTATGTCACGCTGCTACCTGCGCTCTCCAATCCCTTTGGCAGAGAGGATACCAGCTTTTTCCATGGCTGGACTACATTCTACTGGGCATGGTGGATTGCGTGGTCTCCTTTCGTGGGAATGTTCATTGCCCGGATTTCTCGGGGTCGTACTGTGCGTGAGTTTGTGCTTTGTGCACTTATCGCTCCTACAGCGGTCTGCGCATTGTGGATGTCCACTTTTGGCGGGGCCGCGATTGACATGCTGAATGCAGGTAGCGCTGAAGGTGTCAAAGCAACCGTCATCGACAGTTATGCGCCAGAGGGCGCCTTGTTCGGTTTCCTCAAGGAGTTGCCTCTGTACAACATCGTCGCCCCGATCTCGCTAATTTTGATCGTGATCTTCTTTGTCACGTCATCTGATTCAGGGTCGTTGGTTATCGATACGATCACCGCAGGAGGCAAACTGGATGCGCCCGTTGTTCAGCGTGTTTGGTGGTGCACTTTGGAAGGTCTGGTAGCCATTGCCCTTTTGCTGGGCGGTGGATTGAACGCCCTCCAAGGGGCTGCCGTATCTATGGGGATTCCATTTACGCTGGTGATCCTCCTTATGTGCTACTGTCTGTGGTTGGCTTTACGATCCGAATACAAAAAGCTGTAACAAGCGGACTAAAGAAACGATGGCTTCCTTAAGAAAAAGGGAGCCATCACATCGTTTTACCGAGGTTTTTGAATCGACTAGTTTCGAACAACGAAAACCGAGCAACTGGCGTGTGTTACTACGTGGCTGGCGGTCGTTCCCAGCAGGTAATCCTGAATCTTTGGGTTGGCCGCCTCCATCACGATCATATCCACGTTGCGTTCATCGGCGAGCTTTACGATTTGGCGATGCACAGCACCGGTTCGAACAACAGTTTCTAACTCGACACCTTCCGCCGGGTGATCTTTCACAAACTTTTCCAATTGCTCGTTCCAATACCCAACAGAGTCGCGAATATTCAAATTCCGCTCCATTTCTGGCGCAACTGTCACCACGAGAAGCCGCGCTTCTCTGCGTCTAGCCATTGCGATTGCTTCCTCGTAGGCGCTGTAGTCCAACCTGACATGACGAAGATTGAGCGGGCATAGGATTAAATTGGTATCACGCGGCATCTTCACCATCCCGTTTCACGCATTTGGTCAATAGGTATTGAATGACTTTGCATGGTGGACAGTCAAGAGTGACCGCGTCCCACAAACGGCAGCCGCTTTTGTTCGCAGAGCAGATTTCACTCTGCTCCTTATTGTGAACTGCGAGTGTTCGCTTTGAGCCAAGGGTGTCTATTCGGGCTCCTCGCTGCGTGCGCTCGTAGCAGGCAAGCCTCTGCATTTGCATAGTCTTGAGCGCTGCAGGGCTGCCACGAAACCAGCCATTTGTCGTCCGCGCGGGAAAGGTCCAAGTTTCATGGATCAAGACATGGGACATTTCGACCCATTCCGTTTCCATAATATCAGCTGTCGGTTTGTGCTCGCCGTAAACGACGTCATGTGAGAGGCAGTTTCATGCTCCGGCTCTCCCTGATGCAGTCCCGTTCCAGCATCGGAGTTTGGTATTGGCGAATGAACCAAGTCGACAGGACCAAGGCCATGGAGAGCTCACGGCTTCGACTGCGTTCTGATGTCCTTGAGAGACTTTTGCATGGCGACGATGAGAGCGTCTCGCTCTGCGGCGAGACTCCGGGGAGATCGCCCGTTTGCCTCGTCGTTGATGCCTTGAACGAGCGCTTCGATTACGTCGTCGTCGAGATGCGGTTGACCCAACCCGTCCCACCAACCGTTGAACGTGTCCCGGAAGTGTTCACAAAAGGCACGCAATCCGCCATCACCCGCCCCAAGGTTAAAGAGCATCGTCGGACCCATTGCAGCCCATCTCAAACCAGGTCCAGCCCACATGGCCTTGTCTATGTCTTCCACCGATGCCACGCCTTCTACAGCCATATACACCGCTTCGCGCCAGACCGCGGCCTGCAAGCGGTTGGCTACATGACCCGGCATGCCCTTCTTGATGCGGATCGTGACTTTACCGATGTCGTGGTAAAACGCTTCGGTTCGCTCAAGCACGCCCGGTCCTGTTTGCGCGTTCGCCGTAAGCTCGACTAAGGGGATCAGGTGCGGCGGATTAAATGGATGTCCAAGGATGAGAGGCGCGGGCTCTTTCCAACCCCTTTGCAATGCCTCTAGCGTCATCCCCGAAGTCGAGCTTGAGACAATCGCACCTTCACTGAGCACCGGTTCAATTTCCGAGTACAAAGCGTGCTTGATCGCCTCTCTTTCGGGGACGTTCTCTTGCACAAAATCGGCACCTTCAACCGCATGGGAGGCTGTTGCAGCAAATGTCAAAGCGTCTGTGGTCGCCCTTTCGGTCAATCCCAACTCTTCGAGCGTCGGCCACGCAGTCTCCACAGCCTCGCGGGTTTGCCTTTCCGTCTCCGAAGCCGGGTCATAGACTGTGACCGATCGCCCAGCCGCAAGAAAAAGCGCAGCCCAGCTTGATCCGATAACACCAGCACCAAGTATCGCCGTATGGGAGATATTTGACATCAGAATACTCCGGGGTTGAGAGGCGACGCGGCTGTCATGCCGCCATCGATGGTAAAGAGCTGGCCCGTTGCAAAACCAGCCTCATCAGAGGCGAGCCAGACCGCCATGCGGGCAATGTCCTTTGGCTCGCCGAACCGACGAACAGGGTGGCGCGCCAGCGCATCTTTTTTTGCTGCGACCGGATCGCTCGCAAGATCGAACCCGGCCTCCAACATACCAGTATTGATCCACCCCGGACAAATCGCATTGCATCGAACATTGGGGCCATGATCCACCGCAATCGACCGTGTGAGCCCATGCACAAAGGATTTTGATGCATTGTAAAGCGCCATGGATGGATCCGCGACCTTGCCAGAGATCGAGCCGATATTGATAATACTGCCGCCCGCTCGAATGTTCGGAATGAAGGCACGACAACAGTTGAACACACCTCTGCAATTGGCGCCAATCACGAGGTCCCAATCCGCGTCGCTGCTTTCCGTCACAGTCTTTTCAACCTGAACGCCAGCGTTGTTGACAAGAATGTCTATCGCACCGACTGCCGAGGCGGCTTGTTCTACGGCTTTGGGGTCGCTCACATCAAGACTGCGCCAGTCGCCGGGTAAGGCGTCCGGGGCTTCGCCACGCCCGCACGCGATGACCGATGCGCCCTCGGCGAGGAAGGCTTCGACAATTGCGCGTCCGATCCCCTGGCGTCCGCCTGTAACGAATGCACGTTTTCCAGCCAACCGCATCAGTGCGCGACCATCACATGGCGGATTGAGGTGTAGGCATCGAGTGCATAGACGCTCATGTCACACCCGGTGCCAGATCCTTTCATGGCCGCCCACGGCATTTCGGGCGTTCCCACACCATGCGTGTTGACCCACGTGAAGCCATAGCGCAGACGCGATGTCATCGACATGGCCCGCCCCACATTGGCCGTCCAGACAGAGGACGAGAGGCCATATCGACCCGCGTTGGCCACCTTGATCGCCTCATCAGCATCGGAGAACCGCGAGAGCGTGACAACCGGGCCAAAAACTTCATCTGTTGCAATCTCGGCGGCATTATCAACGTTTGCAACGACCGTCGGTTGATAGAAGAAGCCGGAACCGTCTTCGCTCGCACCGCCTGTGACGATCTCAGATCCCAAGCGCGCACGATCGACAAAGGCTGCAACGCGCTCACGTTGCGTGGCTGACACAATGGGTCCCATCTCCGTACCTTCGTCTTTCGGAGCACCCACCTTGATCTGTTTGACCTGTGCTTCAACCGCTGCGACGAGCTTTTCGTAGACGCTGTCCTGCACCAGCACCCGGCAAGGCTGTGCGCAATCCTGCCCGGCATTGAAGAAGCTGCCGTAGCGGATCGTTTCGGCCACGGCCTCCAGATCGGCATCCTCGAAAACAATGACCGGAGCCTTGCCGCCAAGTTCGAGATGCACATGGCGGATTTGCAGGCTCGCGGCCCGCATTGCTGCCATGCCTGTCGCCGGGGACCCTGTGACGGTGATCGCTTCCATTTGGGGACTGTTGATCAGTTGGTCGCCGATCGTTGGACCGGGGCCGTGGATTATATTCAACACCCCTTTTGGCAGGACGTCTTGCAGAAGGTCCGCAAGCCGCAAAGTTGACAACGGCGTAATCTCTGATGGTTTTAGAACCACTGTGCAGCCAGCTGCGATCGGCGCTGCAATTTTCCAAGCCGCCATCATCAGCGGATAGTTCCAAGGCGCAATCGCCGCCACTGGACCAACCGCGTCACGGCGGATCATTGACGTGTGGTCCGCTACGTACTCTCCTGCGGCAGATCCTGTCATAGTGCGCGCGGCACCGGCAAAGAAACGAAAAGTATCAATCGTCAGAGGAAACTCGTCATCACGAGCCGAGGGCCAAGGCTTGCCGACATCAAGGCTTTCGAGCTCTGCCAATTCATCCTGGTTGGCCTCGATGATATCCGCGATCTGCAACAGCAGGGCGGCGCGTTCAGCAGGGGGAGTGTGTCGGAAAGTCTCAAACGCTTCCTCGGATGTCTGAACAGCCGCGTCGACCTGGTCGGCGCTGGCTTGCGCAATCTGACCTATGGTCTCTCCGGTCGCAGGGTTCAGTACGTCGATTGCGGCTCCGGCCCCATCGACCAATTCCCCGCCAATCAGCATTTTCGTCTGCATGTTTTCCACCTCCCCGATCAGAAGTTTACCCGGTCCGCGCCCTTGAGCGCCAATCGCTCCCGCGCCTCGGCGGGTGTTGCGACGGTTAGTCCGAGGTTCTCAACGATTTCCCGTATTTTTCGGACTTGCTGAGCGTTTGACGTGGCAAGTTCGCCTTTGCCAATGAACAGGCTGTCCTCCAGTCCAACCCGAAGGTTGCCACCTAAGAGCGCGGCCTGCGTGGCAAAAGGCATCTGATGACGCCCGGCTGCCAGCACCGACCACTCGTAGTTTTCAGAACCAAAAAGCCGATCCGCGATCGTGTGCATGTGCATCAGGTTGTCAAGATCGGCCCCCACGCCCCCCAGTATGCCAAACACCATCTGAATGAAGAACGGCGGCTTGATGAGCCCCTGATCCACAAACCATTTCACATTATAGAGGTGACCAAGATCGTAGCATTCAAACTCGAACCGCGTGCCATGCTCTCCGCCGAGTTTTTCGATGGCATACCGGATTGTCTTGAACGTGTTGGGAAAGATAAAGTCCTCGGTCATCTCGAGGAAAGGGCGTTCCCAATCGTGCTGGAACTCGGTGTATTTCTGCAGCATCGGAAAAATGCCAAAGTTCAACGAGCCCACGTTCAGCGATGCCATTTCCGGACTTGTTTTTGTCGCCGCAAGCATCCGGTCGTCCATTGACATGCCGAGGCCCCCGCCGGTTGAAACGTTGATCACAGCATCGGTCGATTGTTTGATGACCGGCATGAATTGCTGGAACAGCTCCGGCCTTGGATCAGGCTTACCTGTTTCGGGATGGCGCGCGTGCAGGTGGATGATTGACGCTCCGGCCTCGGCGGCTTCAATGCTGGCGGTCGCGATCTCGGCCGGTGTGATGGGCAGATGCGGGCTCATTGTAGGGGTGTGGATGCCCCCGGTTGGGGCGCAAGTGATGATTACGGATTTTGGCATGTCTCAACCTCCGGTGACGCAACGAGTCGCAGGTGCTGCCGTGGATTTTGGGGTCGGTAGATCAGATGCGTGCCGGGCGTTTCTCCGAACGTAGGACAGCACGCAGGCGTCTCTGCCTCTTCCATCGTTCTGGGCTGAATAATGAGGGTCATAGGCGCATTTGCTGAACCTGAGCGCTCAGCCCTCCGTCCAACACCCAGAGTTGCCCGCTGGCATATCGTGCCTCGTCACTGGCCAGCCAGTTGACGAGGTTCGCAATGTCTTCGGGTGTGCCATAGGTGCGCATCGGATGCACATCGCGCACCGCTTGCTGCAATTGATCAATGGTCTTGCCGCCACCGCCCGAGCCGTCGCCGGTAAAGAAACTCTGGAGCATTGGCGTGTCGATATAACCGGGGCAAATCGCATTAACGCGGATGCCTTCGGGGCCGTGATCACAGGCCATGGCCCGGGTCAGCGCGTGAACCGCGCCCTTCGTGGCGCAATAGGCGGCAAGCCCCGGATCGGCGATGAACCCGTCATAGGATCCGAAATTGATAAGAGAGGCGGACGAGCCGTCCTTTGTCGCCGCGCGCATCAGTGGCAACGCGTGTTTGGAGGTCAGAAACGTGCCCGTCACGTTCACCGCAAAAGAACGGTTCCATTCATCAAGGCTAGTTTCCTCGATCGTTTTTTCGATCTCGATACCGGCGGCGTTCACCAGAATATCTAGTTTGCCGTGTTCTTCGCGGACCTTCTCCATCGCGGCGATAGCCTCTGGTTCGGAGGTCACATCCAGCCGAACGAAGCGGCTGCGAGCCTTGACAGCTTCCGTTAAAGAACCGCTTTCGTTCAGGTCGGCCGCGTATACGATGGCGCCTTCCCGCGAGAAGCGATCCACGATCGCGCGGCCAATACCGCCGCGACCACCGGTCACCAACGCGACTTTTCCGTCTTGCGTACCCATTAGGTGTTCTCCCCAGTTGGTGGAAAGCGGTAACGCGCGGCTGCCACCGTCCAATCCATGTGATTGCGCACGTACTCCTGACTGGCGTCGCGCGGCGGATTGTAGTCCCATGCCTCGCCGGCTCCGCATTCCATTGCCGCATGTAGCGCACGTCGCGACTTCTGCGTGCGCAGGACATCTGCCCGAAGGCCTTTGCTGTCCCAGCGTTCTGCGACCTCCGCGGCGAAGGCGGCTGCCGCTTCGGCGTAAGCAGGGTCGCCCACAAGATTTGAGCGCTCATCGGGGTCGCTGGCTACATCGTAGAGCTGCGGCGGATCGACATCGCAATGGATATACTTCAAGCTGCCGCGCCGGATCATGAAGACAGGCCATGGCGTCATCTCGGCGCAATATTCGCCAATTGCGATGTCTTCAGAGGCATCCTCACCACGTGCAAGGGACATCAAGGATCGCCCGTCAATCGGCTCACCCAGCATGTCTCGCCCTCCGCCTGCGATATCGAGGAAGGTTGGCAAAAGATCGACCAGAGAACAGGCGTTTGACACCGCACCCTTGGACACACCGGGACCTGCGAAAATCATCGGAACACGTGCGGATTGTTCAAAGAAGGTCATCTTGTACCAAAGACCCCGCTCACCGAGCATGTCTCCATGGTCGGCTGTCACGATGATCAGGGTGTTGTCGATCTCGCCAGTGTCTTCCAGCGTTTTCACAATGGCGCCGACTTTGCTGTCGAAATAGCTGACATTCGCCAGATATGCGCGCCGAGCACGGCGTACTTCTTCCTCGGTCAGTGGCACGGTCGAGGCCTCGATCCCGTCCATGACACGCTTCGAAAACGGATCGTGCTGATCGAGGGGCAAGCCTTCGGGCATGTCGATCTCGTCATCGCTGTAAAGATCCCAGTATTCCGGCTTGGCAATGTAGGGGTCATGCGGGTGGATAAAGCTTGCCACCAGGCAAAACGGCGCGTCATCGCCTGCGGCCCGATCTCTGCCACGGTCGATCAACCAACGTCGCGCCGCGAATTCCACCTCGTCATCATAGTCGGTTTGGAAGGTGGCAACCGCCACACCACTTTCCTTGACCGTTTGCATGTTGTGGTACCACTTGTCGATCCGCTCATCATGGGCCTCCCAGTCCGGAGTCCACGCGAAATCTGACGGATAGATGTCGGTTGTGATGCGATCCTGAAACCCATGCATCTGGTCAGGTCCGACAAAATGCATCTTGCCCGAAAGGCAGGTCCGATAACCCAATGCCTTGAGGTAGTGCGCAAATGTCGGCACACTTGCGCGAAACTCCGATGCGTTGTCGTACGCAGCGATCCGGCTGACAAGTTGTCCAGACATGAACGCGAACCGCGACGGCGCACAGAGCGGCGAATTGCAATAGGCGGCATCAAAGCGCATGCCCCGCGCGGCCAGCGCATCCATGTGCGGAGTTTTTGCAAACTTATGTCCGTAGGCGCCGATAAAGTGCGGGGCCAACTGATCGGCCATCACTACAACAATATTCGGCCGCGTCATGGGGCAGCCTTTGCATAGGCATCGAGGACCAGACCGTGGAAATGATGTACCGCGTGTTCGGATTTGCCTGATCCGGACGGATCAGAAACGATACGACCTTGCGTGAAGGCCGGCGTTTCCATCCCGCGCTGCACGCTTTCGACAAGGCCGATATCCTCAACCTGCAATACCTCGTCCAGATAGCGCATCGCGTCGAGTTCCATCGGGTCCGGCTCTGGCGTCTCGAGAAAGAAATCATAGGTTTCCAGCGTGCGATCCGGCCCGACGGGGATGATATTAAGCACAATCATGCTGGACCGCCCCGGATATCGCATCAGACAAGTCGTGGGCCAAAGCCACCAGACCGCATGGGTTTTCACGGTCGCGTTTGAGACGTCATAGGCGGAATTGGCGTATTGCCCGGCGTCAGCCATGTGGCTGGAATAGATGTCATAGGTCGTGACTTGGTACGTGTCCATGTCCACAAGATCGCAAAAATCCTTGTGGGCGGTCGGACAGTGGTAGCATTCAAGGAAGTTGTCGACGACATTCTTCCAGTTGGACTTGATGTCGTAGGTCAGCCGCTTGCCAAAGGTGAGCTTGTCGATATCGGGTGCCCAATGGCGGATCTCTGTCTCAAGTTTGCCGGATTGATCCGTAAGCGAGGCGGCCTGCGGGTCGAGATTGACAAAAACGAAGCCTGCAAATTCCTCAACCTGAACGGAATCCAAACAAATGTCGCGTGGCGAGAAATCTTCCAGATGATCGGTTTCAGGCGCGCGGACAAGTTGCCCATCAAGCTTATACACCCATGCATGGTAAGGGCACATGATGCGGGTCGTTTCTCCCTCGCCGCTCAACAACTCATGCGCTCGGTGTTTGCAGACGTTGTAGAACGCCCGCAAAACCCCTTCGCGATCCCTGACCACGGCGATCGGGTGACCCGCGATGCGCGTCGCCACGTAGGAGCCGGGCGTGCGCAGCTTTTCAACATGACACACCCATTGCCAGGACTTGGCAAGGATTCCGGCGCGGTCCACCTCGTACCAATCCGCGTCCACATAAGCCTCTTTGCGCAATGAGAGCGCTCGATTGGGATCGGGGTCGAAGCCAGCTTTGATTGCTTCAAACGCGCTCTGGTCTGGAAAACGGGTCATGGCTGTCCTCGCGGCTGGAATCGGGCTCTATTGACACAGCATTTCTCAGATCAAAGCGGCACGCTTATCACAAATAGCCACTGATTTCACTTTGTTCGCCACCTTCACGGTGCGCGGTGCATTGGCCATGCTCGGAACTCGAATGGAATTCGTCCCTGCACTCGGTCTTTGCTTGGCGGGAGGCCAAAACGCTCTTTGTAGGCTCTGCTAAAGTGGACCTGACTCGAAAACCCGCTCGCAAAGGAGATTTCGGACATGCTCAGGTCTGTTTGCGTTACAAGGCCACGAGCACGGTCGAGGCGGATGTCACGGTAGTAAAGGGCCGGTGTTTTCCGCACACATTGAGCAAAGAGCCTATCAAGTTGGCGATGTGACAACCCGACATGCCGGCAGACCTCGGCAATAGACAACGGTGTTTCTAAGTTCGCCTCCATGACCTGGATGGCGGCGCGTACACGCGCCGGGACAGAATTGCCTAATGGTTCCGCATCTTCGGGGTATTGCAATGCCCCGTGATCTCGGACAGGAGGAGCAAACACATAGCGTGCAGCAGCATTGGCCAGGGCGCTGCCGTGGGACTGCTGGATCAGGTGCAAGGCCATATCAAGCGACGCTGCCCCTCCACAGCAGGTCACGCGACGGCGGTCGATGACCCAAAGTGCCTCACTGATGCCCGTGTTCGGAAATAGCTCCTGGAACGCATCAATATGTTCATAATGGACTGTTGCCGTATAGTTCTCTAGCAATCCGGCGTGGGCGAGAATAAAGGCCCCAGTGTCTATGCCCCCCAGGATCGCCTGACGTTTTGCAGCATTTCTGAGTTCCGCACGAATTGCTGTCGACACGTGTCGCTCGGGTTCCCAACTTGAGGAAACCACGAGCATATCTGCCTCACTCATCCCAGCATCTGAGAACTTGGTGGAGTTGACCTCAACACCATTGCTGGCCAACACCATGCCACCCGTCTCGGACACGATTTTCCAGCGGAACAATGTCATGCCTTCTAGGTAATTGGCGGCGCGAAACGGGTCGAGAAATGTCATCGTGGCCGCCAAATTGAAAAACGGTGTTACAGCGATTCTCAATTCGCTCGCCTTGTCCTTTCCCCCTTGCTCGAGCATCTGCCAGTTCCTCCTGCTCAGTTGCTACGGCAGAAAATTCGTCCAACCAAGTAAAATTATCGGCCAAAATCATCCATATCAGGATCAAGAATCCTGCCTAGCCTGATCGTCAATCAAACTCGACAGGGAGAAGATCGATGAAAAACAAGCTGACCGCTGTCGCTTTTGCGGCTGCACTTGGAACCGCCAGCGCGGCGCATGCGGACTGCGGTGAAGTCTCGATCACTGAAATGGATTGGGCATCGTCCGCCGTGGTGACGCACGTCGCGAATTTCCTCATGACCAATGGCTACGGGTGCACCGTGCAACTTGTGCCATCCTCTACAACCCCGGCGATGGCGTCCATTGCTGAAACTGGTGAGCCAGACATTCTGACCGAGCTTTGGACAAATTCCTCGCCGGTCTACGAAGACCTCGTCGCAGAGAACAAGTTGGTCGAACTGACCCATGTCCTTTCCGACGGCGGTGTCGAGGCGTGGTGGATCCCCGCTTACTTGGCCGAAGAATATCCGGAACTGACCACAATCGATGGAATTTTGGCCAATCCGGAACTTGTCGGTGGCCAATTCCATGACTGCCCTGCTGGTTGGGCATGTGATGTCGTAAACAACAACAATCTCCGCGCCCTCGACGCCGCTGGGAATGGCTTGGAGCGGTTCCAACATGGTTCAGGCGAGACGCTCGCAGCAGCAATTGCGGCAGCCTATGAAAGCAAAGCACCATGGTTTGGCTATTATTGGGCTCCGACATCGGTTTTGGGCCAGTACCCCATGGTTCAAGTTGAAGTCGCTGGATTCGATCAGGAAGCCCATACCTGTAACGGTGACCCTGAATGCACCAATCCCCAGGCATCTGCTTATCCGACCGCAAAGGTCGTGACTGCCGTTGCTCCGGGCCTGCTCGAACGCGAACCAGAAATAGTCGACTTCCTGACAAACATGTCCTTCACGAACGCGCAGATGGGCGAAGTGCTGGCCTGGCAGGACGCAAACGGAGCATCCTACGAAGAAGCAGCCGTCTATTTCCTGCAGAACTACGGCGACGTCTGGGGCAACTGGCTCAATGACGATGCGCGCGGAAAACTCGCTGCCCTGCTGCAATAACAGAACAAATGATAACAGGCGCGCCGGGTTTAACTTAGGCGTGCCTTTTCGCCATGAGCGGGGGATCCGATGGCAACCTATGAAGGATTTTTCAATGCGTTGGGTCTGCGTGATTGGTGCGACGCGGACGCCGCCAATGCGCCGATGTCGATGGCACAACTTCTGGTTCAGGCACAAGGTGGTGACGTCGACGATGCCGAAGGTGGCGGACTTCCCTTTCCTTCACTCGACGTGCTCCATGACGCCTGCCCAGCTATCGGGCAGACCCGTGATTTGACCGCTGCGTTGGAAACCGGTTTTCTCGCGATGCGAGACGAGCTCAAGTTCGTTTTGGATCCACTTACGCAACCGTTGAGCTGGATGCTTGATGGCGCGCTTGCGCTGTTTCAGTGGACTCCTTGGTGGGTCATGATCCCGGTGCTGCTCATCGGGACCTGGTTTGCGAGCCGGTCCCGCGGCGTGACGGCGTTTGTGGCATTTGTTCTGCTCTTTTTTGCATTTATCGATCACTACGACGTTGCGATGCAAACGCTCGCGATCGTATTTGTCTGTACGAGCCTCTCGGTAGCAATCGGAGTGCCTGTCGGGATTGGCATGTCTCGATCGGATTTGACGCAGCGTCTGATCGTGCCTGTTCTTGATCTTCTTCAGACCCTGCCGACCTTCGTCTATCTCATACCGTTGATCTTTCTGTTTTCGGTCACTGAGTCAAAGCTCTACGGGATCGCAATCATTCTATACGCCATCGTGCCCGTGATCCGCCTCACCGATTTGGGCATCCGGCTTGTCGACCGTGACGTCATCGAAGCAGCCGATGCATTCGGAATGACCAAACGCCAGAAGCTCTGGCGCGTCCAACTTCCGCTGGCGCTGCCGAATATAATGGCGGGCATAAACCAGACCATCATGATGAGCCTCGCAATGGTTGTGATCGCTTCGCTCGTCTCTGCACCAGGGCTCGGAGTTCTGGTCCTGCGCGGCATTCGCAATCTCGAATTGGGCGTTGGAATCGTGGCGGGCCTTGGGATCGTACTTCTCGCCGTCATTCTGGATCGTGTCTCCAAGGCCGCACTTGGCCGCGTCGACAAGCAAAGCAAGGCGCACTGACCGATGGATCAACCTAAGATTTCAATTAAGAACCTCTACAAGATCTTTGGGGCACGCGACCGCGAACTGGTCGCCAAAGTCAAGGCGGGGCTCAGCAAGCCAGACTTACTTGAGCAACATGCGCATGTTCTGGGCCTCAGCGACATCAATGTGGACATGCAGGCGGGCGAAATCACCGTCATCATGGGGCTTTCGGGGTCGGGCAAGTCGACCTTGATCAGGCACCTTAACCGACTGATCGAACCCAGTGCTGGCGAAGTTTTGGTGGATGGACAGGACGTGCTTGGACTGGGTCCCGCGGCACTTAGGAGCTTGCGTCAGAAAACCATGTCGATGGTTTTTCAGAAGTTTGCGCTATTGCCTCACCGGACAGTGTCACAGAACGCCGCAATGCCACTGTCCGTACAGGGAGAAGCAGAGGATGTTCAATCTCGAGAGGCCGAAAAATGGCTCGACCGCGTTGGGCTTGGTGGTTATGGCGACAGATACCCATCACAACTGTCTGGCGGGATGCAGCAGCGCGTCGGTATCGCAAGGGCGCTGACCGCCAACACAGACATCATGTTGATGGACGAAGCATTTTCAGCCCTAGACCCTCTTATCCGAACAGACATGCAGGACTTGCTGCTTGAATTGCAGCGCGAACTCCACAAGACCATCGTTTTTATCACACACGATCTCGATGAAGCTCTGAAACTTGCCGATCACCTGGTTATTCTCAAGGATGGCGCTGTTGTTCAACAAGGCGATCCACAAGATATTCTGCTCAACCCCTCTGATCCCTACATCGAAGACTTCGTAAGTGACATCAACCGTGCCCGCGTATTGCGGGTAAAATCCATTACTTCACAGCTGACTTCAGAGAAGTTCGATGGAGACATCGACGCAGATAGCAACCTCGAAAGCCTGATCGCCAAATCGGGCGGCGATACAAACCACATTTACCGCGTGGTGGAAAATGGCGACGCAATTGGGCAACTCGATATGAGGGACTTGGTGAAAGCATTGGTTCCAAGCATCCGTTCAAGCTTCAATGATATTGGCCCTGATCTCTGAGCGGAGATGGATCGCAAGGTTGGGCTTACCTTTCATCCGCGACATGTCTGCGTCGACGTCTCGGGTGGTCTTCGTTTTTAACGCGGAAGTTCGCCTATTTTCGATTTCGGTCCCTATGCATGAGTGGGTGAAAATCCGAGTTTTCACGCGTCTCGATGGTCTGGCTAGATTGCAGCAAAAGTACGGTCTCGGTTCTGGTCTGATGAAAACTCGTCAACGGCCGCTTCAGTGACATAGTTTTCGCTGTGACAGTAGGGGGGTGCAGCACCTGCATACTAATGATGCATTAGCGAAGATATGAAACGAATGTCGGAAGGGTCCAGCATAGTTGTCATCAACGACGATAGGTGCTGCACTAGCAGCGAACGGCAACTATGTGGCCGCAGCCGCAGCATTCCGAGACCATGTCCAATGTCGGCAATGGGCCGCTTGTTCAAAAATTGAGACTTGAACTGGCAACACTTCAGGCAACCAGAGGTAACTTTAATTGGCGAAAAGGTAAGTTAAATGGTCAAAAGGCAAAATATCTCTGCATTTGACAACTTTGTGAAATGCAGAGATATTCTGCCTTTCCGGAAAGAATAACCTATTGTAGATATAGGAAATTCTTTTAGTTGCTTCTGCTAACTTACCATTGCCGCCAAGATAAGTTGCCTTTCGTGGCCCAACTCAGGATAAATATCCGCCATTCTCGACAAGCCAACTACAATGCAGCCGTTCAATTTTGGGGAACTAATTGGCTGTAATGCGGACAAAAGCGGTCGTCGTTCGTTTTTTTCGATGTCCGCTGAGCAGCCTCATCCGACTGGTCCAGTTTGATTGTTAGTGCATCATCGGCCTGTGATCCATCGGAAGAAAACTCATCCTTCGCCGCCTAAACAGACATTGCTGCGAAGCCGTTGAAAGCATGGCTTGGATCGGATGAAGATAGAGACAGAGATAATAACGTTTTATAGGAACAGAAAACCGATCTTTTCGACTATCTCAAGTCTGAACAAATCGCCGAAAACTTCTGGCCCGTCGGCCCTTTGCGGCCAGCTGGTCATCAAAGAGCGTCGGCCAAGGATTGATGAAAGCCAGTCACGCGATCAGGATGAACCAACACCAGGCCGATAAAGCTAAGGGCTTTGGCCAATGTCCTCGGCCGGATCAATCTCACTGATAGTATATTCTCAACAGTTCCTCGCAATCGATGTATTCGCACGCGATTCCAACTCCGGAGACAAACTGCCCGTACTTCATCAATGCTTCTAGCCCCTGCGGCGTTCTTCCACGGTGAGCGCAAACTTTGAACGCTGCGGCATCACCATCAGTCAAGTGCTCACAACAAGACCTTCCAACATATTCGTCCCTTCCGCCCTTGTAGTACTCACACCGTATGTAAAGCGCACCCCTGAGCTCTCTCGAAGGAACTGCTGAATTGGGAACGGGGAGGCAGATTCCGGTCAATAAGTCTCGCTTCCCTTCCCAACATTGCCATGGCTGGGCCGCCGCGCTTATTGGTGCGATGTAGATCGCTAGGCACGCCAAGGCTATCAAGGTGATTGATCTAGGCATCGAATCTTCCTCCCTAAATGAAATACAAACTCACAATGTTCAAAGATTAACTTCAAATGGCTTGATCACCAAAATTCGGAGACCGTACCGCGGAAGAACCAATTCACCGGTCGGCCATGGATGAACTGACAGAAAATAAAGATCACGCCCTTGCCGATGTGTTTCTCAGCTTCGAGCCGATCGGTCTTGGGGCGTTTACCAAGGCTAGCGGCGAAGGCTTTGATCTGGGTGTCCGTCGTCAGGAGTTTTGGGCCAGTTGGCAGTCTGAGCTAAGAGAGAATCTGACTCATCCGGTTCGCGTGATTATGCGGCGGATTTGCGGTGAAGCAAGCGACGCGTTTCGATTGTCTTTCGTTTGATCCTTTCTCGTTGTCTCAGAATGGTCTGGTCTCGTCCGAAGTAGACGTCAGCGGGCGTGAGGTTTTGCAGGCTTTCGTGGTAGCGACGATGATTGTAATGCTCGACGAAGGCGTCAATCTGCTGCGTGAGATCGCCAGGCAGATAGTAGTTTTCCAACAAGATGCGGTTCTTGAGGGTCTGATGCCAGCGCTCGATCTTGCCTTGGGTTTGCGGATGATATGGCGCCCCACGCACGTGATCCATTTGCTGATCTTCCAGCCAATCAACCAACTCTCCGGAAATGTAGCTGGACCCGTTGTCGCTGAGCAGACGCGGCTTATGCAACACGGTTGCCTGATCACAGCCTGAGCTTTGCAAGGCGAGGTCCAGAGTGTCGGTCACATCCTCGGTCTTCATCGTCGTGCAAAGCTTCCAGGCGATGACGTAACGGCTGAAGTCATCCAGGATCGTACTGAGATAGAACCACCCCCAGCCGATCACTTTCAGATAGGTAAAGTCGGTCTGCCAAAGCTGGTTCGGTCGTGTCGTTTTGTCTTGAAACTCATCCGCTGCGGACAAAACCACATAAGCCGGGCTGGTGATCAGGTCGTACGATTTGAGGATGCGATAGACGGAAGCCTCTGACACAAAATACTTTTCCGTGTCGGTGAAGCGGACAGCCAACTCACGCGGAGACAGCTCGCTTTCCTTCAGGGCCAGATCCTTGATCTTCTCGCGCACTGGTGTGGGAATGCGGTTCCAGACCCGTGACGGCGTGGGTCTACGATCTTCAAGCGCCTCGGGGCCACCGACAAGATATCGGTCGTACCAGCGATAGAAGGTGGTCTTCGGAATGCCCAGCTTTTCCAAAGTGCGTTTGGTCGGCAGATGCGATTGCTCAACCAAGCGGATGATTTCCAGTTTTTCGGATGCAGGATATCTCATTCCTCGTCGTCCCCATCCGCGATCATGCTTTTTTTGAGAAGCCGCAGTTCCAGGGCCTGTTCTGCCACAACTTCTTTCAGATCGCGGGCTTCACGGCGCAGGTCTTTGACCTCGGTCGATGTCGCGGCACGTGCCGTGTCGCCGGCCAGACGTTTCTTGCCGGCTTCCAGGAACTCTTTGGACCAGCTGTAGTAGAGGCTCTGTGCAATGCCTTCACGGCGGCAGAGCTCCGCAATGCTGTCCTCGCCCTTGAGGCCGTCCAGAACGATCCTAATCTTTTCTTCTGCGGAATACTGTTTGCGGGTCGCACGGCGAATGTCCTTTACGACCTTCTCACCGTGGCTCTGCTTAGTTCCGGGTTTCTTTCTCATCTCCACTCCTTGGCGGTTACGATGAGCCAGAAACCCTCTCTTATCAAATCAACCTAAACTGTCCCATTGGCGCTGACGTCAGACAGAGAAGGTTTCGCCGCATGTAACAGGTGCAATCCGTCTGCTATTGCTGACAGGGTGCCGCCTTCGAGAAATTCTGCATTTGCGGTGGTCTGAAGTAGACCTTGAGCGAGGGCTCCTAAACCTCCCGGATAGTAAGACAGGCCGAAAAACTGTCTATTTGTCCAACGCTGCAATTGATGTCCTTAAGAGGTTGCCGCGTGTTGGAACCTACGTTGTCGCGGGAGACAACCCGCAAAAACCCCGCGCCGACCTCAAACGGCCTTGGAAACGAATTTCCGAGTACGCTGGAATGGCTGACGTGCGTATTCACGATTTGAGGCATACATTTGCTTCTGTCGCAGCGGCTCAAGGTGTAAGCCTGCAGGTTATTGGCAAGCTTCTAGGGCACAAGTCCCCCGAGACAACTGCTCGATATGCGCACCTAACTGAAGATCCGCTAAGGCGTGCACTTAACCAGATGTCAGACAACATGCCATTTGATTGATGTGACCGAAATCATTGTAACATATTGAAAAAATTAGATAATATTAGCTTGTAACAATTTGTTACCGTAGAGCGCTGCGTTTTTTTTAGCTCTGACTGTATATACTGTAGCGGTACCAAGGGCCGCACTCGACATAAATATAGGAGTGCACTATGGCACAAAGATTCTACTCGACACGGGAGGCTATATGCTACCTCTACGTCGATTTTAACCTCGACTACAGCGAAAAATATTTGGCTAAGCTCCGTAGTACCGGTGGCGGGCCAAAATACGCCAAGATTGGAAGTCGGGTTTACTATTTGTCCGAACATTTAGACGAATGGGTCCTGTCGCGCTGTAACATGCGCAGAACTACTTCGGATAGTGGCCCCACCCAAGCCTTGCGCCCACTCTAGGGTCTGTTGACAATCAGCGTGCGGCGACGAGCATAGCGCAGAGGTGCCAGTTAGCAGCGTAACTGATGTCGGTCTTGTCGTATCGCGTTGCTATACCTCTGAATTCCTTGATCTTTGCGAAGTAATTTTCAATCAGATGACGCCACTTGTACATGTGGGTATCGTAGTCTCTCAGCATTTTTCGGTTCGATTTTGGCGGGATAACAGCAGTAGCGCCGCGCTCATCAAGGTCTTTCAGAAGCCAATCAGAATCGAAGGCTTTGTCGGCCAGCAAAGCTCCGAAGGAGACATCCTGGATCAGGGGAGCAACTCCTTTCATGTCGTGTGCTTGCCCCGGTAGAAGCAGAAAACGGAACAAGTTGCCGAGCGCATCGACCAGGGCCACAATCTTGGTCGTCAGCCCGCCGCGAGAGCGTCCGATGGCTTGATGCTGAGTCCCCCTTTTGCGCCCGACGCCTTCTGATGGACTTGCACAATTGTTCCGTCGATCAGAGCGTATTCGAGGTCGGGCTCTCTGCTTATAGCATTGAAAAGACTCTCAAACACACCGGCTTTGGCCCATCGACGAAAGCGTTTGAAAACCGAATTCCAGTTACCGAAATCCTTGGGTAGGTCACGCCATGGCGCGCCTGTTCGTACGCGCCAAAGTACCGCTTCCATGAACCGTCGATTATCCTGACCCGTCGCCCCCGGGTCACCGGCCTTGCCGGGCAGGAGCAGCGCCATCTTCTCCCAAAGATCATCCGAAATCACAAAACGGTTTTCGTCCATTCAAACCTCCATTTTGGAAACTTGAATCAGAGTTCAGACAAATTGTGAATCCCAAATGTCAACAGACCCTAGTGACCCGGCGCGCTGTTTGGAAACTGTTAAAATCTTCTGGCAGCGCGTCCACCTTTGGAGTCATTGAAGGCAGGAAAAGTGTCGATAATACAATGGCTTGAGGCTCAAAAAAGTTGACACCAACGGAGGGTCTGGTTTGTTATTATAGGTGAAGGCTACGTATGCTTTCACCATGACACAAACCATTGGAAAGGCTCTCGTCATGGAAGAACACAATGATCAATTCATCCTTATTCCGGCTAAAAGCGGCGGCGGCGCACTACTACGGCGCAGTCAAATCGCAGGCGGTCGAGCTAACGGTGCAGACGGCGCTATTGTCTATCTGGCATGTGGTCCTTCTGTCTACACGACAGCCACCATACCTCAGCTTGCTGAATATCTTGGAGCGCACAAAGTGATGAGCGACAACCAAGTTGACCGGCACCGACAGCCAAGTTGGCCGGTGGCTTGAACCGGAATGAGGGCGGAGCCCGATTGGAGGTTTGAGCCACCGGATCGGCCCTTTTGGGAGGGGTACGGGGTAGGTGCTGGCCGCTGTGGCCCGGTAGGTTGGAGACCTCTGAACGTGAATACGGAGGTTCCGAATGCCGGGGAAACCCGTCACCGACCAGCAAATGAGATTGTACATGTCCGACCGACCCTTTCATAACCAACGTGTTGCCGCAGCCCGTGCCGGTTTCAGCGAACGCACCGGGCGCAGGATTGAAGCAAACCCGGTACTGCCTTCGCAGCGCAAACCAGTCCGTGGTCGCACCGTCCCTGATCCTTTGGAGGCTGTGTGGCAGCCTATCCTGATCCCGCTCCTCGAACGGGATTCTTCCGTGCAAGCTGTGACGTTGCTCCGTCATTTGCAGATGCTGGATCCTGACGGCTTCCCCGATGATCGGGTCCGGCGGACGCTGGAACGACGGGTTCGGGAGTGGCGCGCCCTGCATGGCCCCGAGCGCGACGTGATCTTTCGCCAGTCCCCGGAGCCAGGGCGTATGGGACTGTCGGACTTCACCGATGCGACTGAACTCGGCGTGACAATCGCCGGTCATTTGCTGCTTCATCGGCTTTTCCACTTTGTTCTCGCCTACAGCGGCTGGGAGCATGCCGCGCCGGTTCTGGGCGGGGAGAGTTTCACGGCACTGGCTGAAAACCTTCAGAATGCGCTCTGGACACTTGGGGGCGTGCCGCAGGAGAGCAGAACCGACAGCCTGTCGGCCGCGTATCGCAATCTCGACAAGGATGCGACCAGGGATGTCACCGAACGTTATGAGGCGTTCTGTCGGCACTATGGGATGGTCGCGAGCCGCAATAATCCCGGCGAAGCCCATGAGAATGGCGCGATCGAAGCACACAACAATCATCTCAAGGTGGCTTTGGATCAGGCTCTGATCCTGCGGGGATCGCGGGACTTTCCCGACATCGATGCCTGGCGCCGGTTTGTCGACGAAGTTGTCGCCCGCCGCAACCGCCGCCGTGAGGACAAGATAAAAGTCGAGTTGCAACACCTCAAGCCGCTGCCCACGCAGCGCACCACCGACTTCACCGAACTTGTCGTGCGTGTTGTCAGGACCGGAGGTTTCCTGGTCCACAGCGTGTTCTATTCCGTGCCCTCGCAGTTCATCGGCCAGCGCTTGCGCGTTCACGTCTATGACGACCGGATCGAAGCCTATCTCGGGGCCACGCATGTGGTCTCCCATCCCCGCATGCGCGGGCGCAAGGACGGTAAACGTATCCATAGCATCAATTACCGGCATGTCATCCATGCCCTGCGTCGCAAGCCTCAGGCTTTGGCAAATTCCGTCTATCGCGACAATCTCTTCCCCAGGTCCGAATACGCTGAGGCCTGGAACCGCCTCTCCGAGGTTTTGCCCCGCAAAGAGGCTTGCAAACGCATGGTCGATCTGCTCTGGCTGGCCCATAGCGAGAACTGCGAGGCAGACCTGGCCGCGCTGATCGCCGGGGACTTTGCAAATGGCGCATTGCCAGATGCCAAAACCCTGCGGAAACAACTCCTTGGGTCACGCACGGAATTGCCGGAAGACCGAAAGGTCAGACTGACGGATCTGTCCAGCTTCGATCGCTTGCTGGAGGTGCGCACATGACACAGGTGTCCAAACCACAAACTGTCGATGTGCACGCCTTGCCCGCCCTGTTCACCGCTTTGCGTCTGCCCAGCTTCCAGCACCACTGGGAGCGCTTCGCGCAACAGGCCGATACCGAGAACTGGCCTGCAGCCAGGTTGCTGGCCACTCTAGCCGAGATCGAATTGGCTGAGCGCGAGGAACGCCGCATTCGACGCCACCTGGGCCAATCGGGCCTGCCCG
This sequence comes from Ruegeria sp., assembly GCF_965221235.1. Classification (GTDB taxonomy): domain Bacteria; phylum Pseudomonadota; class Alphaproteobacteria; order Rhodobacterales; family Rhodobacteraceae; genus Ruegeria. The sequence continues at coordinate 302,979 of NZ_CBDCRS010000003.1, read as the reverse complement.
GCGGAAAAACCCTGGCCACATTCGAGTTCAAAGCCGTACCTGAGCTGTCACAAGCCCGGATCGAGGCGCTCGCAGCAGGCGACTGGGTTGAAACCGGCGCCAATCTGATCGCCATCGGAAACTCCGGCGCGGGCAAGACGCATATTCTTTGCGCCATAGGACATGCTCTGATCGAAGCCGGGAATCGCGTCCTCTACACGCGAACAACCGATCTGGTACAGAAACTTCAGGCTGCCCGGCGAGATCTCGTGTTGGAAACTGCACTGGCCAAACTCGACAAATTCGATCTCGTCATTCTGGACGACATCACATATGCCCAGAAAGACCACGCCGAAAGCTCTGTTCTCTTCGAACTTATCGCACGGCGCTATGAAAACCGAAGCCTTGCGATCGCTGCCAACCAGCCATTCAGTGCATGGGGCAAAATCTTCCCCGACCAAGCTGTTACCGTCGCAGCCATCGACAGGTTGGTTCATCACGCCACGATCCTCGAGATGAACTTCGAAAGCTACAGGCGACGCTCAGCTGAAAATCAACGTCGGCCAAAACAAAAATCCACCGGAAAAGCCAAAACCTGAAGGAGAAGCAAACCAGACCATAAACACGTCATGAACTGCGGCTAAAACCGGACAACGAGGTTGTCGCTACCGGACAAAATGGTTGACGGCGTACACAAAGCGCAGGTTACCTGAACGTGCCAATTTTTGCGGGGTTTTGTTATGAAGCCCCGCAATAATCCTACGAATGAGCAACGCCTCCGCAGAGAGCAACGCGGGCCAATCGATAGCAAAGACCCTCGTGTCAAAAACGATGCTTATTGGGCATTGCGTCACCAAGGGTTCTCGGACGCTTACGCGAAGCGGGCATTTCGAGATTTAGCGCCCGGATTTTACACAACCCGAATACAGGCCGACACAAGCGACGACGATTATCTAAGAGACGTCGATCCTGATGATATTCTCGTTGAGCCGCTGTCTGTTCCGACAGAGTGCGTTAAACTGTCAGTTCTCGTTCGCCCTGACTTGAACGAGGAAGTAGTCACCACAGCAGCGCCTCGAGATATCGAATATACGATCTGGTCTGACCGGCCATCAGGTTTTGGATTGCGTGTGCGTTCTTCAGGTGTGCGTTCTTACATCGTAATGTTCCGCATCAAGGGTCGTTCAAGTCAAGGAAAGATCACACTTGGTAAGCCTGAAGAGATACCGCTTGAAACTGCGCGATGGCTTGCAAGAGAAGTCAGAATAATTGCGGCGTGCGGATGCGACCCTCGACCATTGCATAAGAACGGAGAATTGCTGAAGCAATACAGGCGGGAGCTCCGTCTTGGGCCGGTTCCCCCTCGTTACCCCGGTGTCCAAGAAATGTTGGACCGCGAGGATGAAAGCTACTGACGGAACTCAGGTGTGTTTTTCGATGTGACGGGAACACGTCAGAGAAACAAACATAATTATCCCAGCATTCCTTCAAATAGCTCTCTAACAATTTAGAAACGAAATATGACAGTGTTTTGGTGAAACCTTGTGCTCGCCAGTTTCCCATTTCTCTGGGCGTGGATTATCTCTACCGGAAATGTAAATGTGGTGGGAATGCACAAAAATAGCTCCTCGCATTAGTTAGTTCTAACCTTGTTGTATCCAATGCCCAATGCTTGCCGCCATCTCACGGTTGAATGTCTGAACGAGTACGAACTCATCCGTAAGTACCGCTGCAATGACTGTGGCGAAGTGATGATGTGTGCGTGCAACGAAGAGTTCGGAAACCGCTTTCTTTCACATCAACTCGAACAGGGGGTGGAACTCGAAACTCAGGCGCGCATTAAAGTTACAATCGGATTTCGGCCCAATGTATGTAACGAATGCCGTGGGCTGCCTCTAGTAGCTGCTCCAACCGCTGCCATTCCCGGTCGAACTTCCAAGATCAAGCGTTTCTATTGGCGCGAGTTGTTCTTTATGGTGACAGAAAGGGCGGAAAAATGGGTTCTTGAAAACCCGGATGCTGCCGAGACGGAGATTCAAGAGAAGAGAAATAGCGTTGAAAAAGAGGTGCTTGCGGAGTTGAAAGAATTGCATGCAACGGCACCCAAATATGACATGCGCGAAAGTTCTCAGGCGGAGATCATCGCCCGCTATAATGTAAAGGTCCAACCATTTTATCCAGACTACGTTGAAAAACCGCAAAAGGGTGCCGTGGTATTGTTGGAAGGTGAGGCCATATCACCTGAGTCGTTCGTGGCGCGTGAATTCGCGTCGGATGGCTGGTCATCGATGGAGTTGGAGAGCACTCCATTACACGCACTCTTCGGTGTTATGATGTGGCAGCTACTCAGCACGGACGACGAGGCGCAATTGGTGGAATTTGGTTCCAGAACAGCTCTTGATACAGGTAAGCCGACATTCCCCATTAGAACCTTTCTTTCGCAGGACTTTGGGACACGGACCTACGGAGCTCGACGTAAGAAAGAAATTGACGAACACTTCGCTTTGCTCATGTCAGACAACAAACCAGATCGAGAATACCTTCTTGAACTGTTTGACTATTGGCGGGGGCATAGCCGAGATCTACGTGAATATCTCTGGGCACATCGTGATCCCGATGTTGATAAAGCACGCCAACTAATCGAACGCCTCTCGCCTGAAAGTATTCTTATTATCCTCCGCTATCTCATTGAGGATTACTGGGGACGTTTTGTGGGTTGGCCAGATTTGCTTCTCTGGAAGGGTGATGAAGTATTGATGATTGAAGTTAAGTCATCATCTGACAAGCTAAGTGCGGAGCAAAAAAGGTGGATTGCTGACAATGCCACAAGGCTGAAATTCCCTTTTCGCATCGCTAAGCTTCATCGAAAATCGAGAAATTGAACTAGGGTCTGTTGACATTTGGGATTCACAATTTGTCTGAACTCTGATTCAAGTTTCCAAAATGGAGGTTTGAATGGACGAAAACCGTTTTGTGATTTCGGATGATCTTTGGGAGAAGATGGCGCTGCTCCTGCCCGGCAAGGCCGGTGACCCGGGGGCGACGGGTCAGGATAATCGACGGTTCATGGAAGCGGTACTTTGGCGCGTACGAACAGGCGCGCCATGGCGTGACCTACCCAAGGATTTCGGTAACTGGAATTCGGTTTTCAAACGCTTTCGTCGATGGGCCAAAGCCGGTGTGTTTGAGAGTCTTTTCAATGCTATAAGCAGAGAGCCCGACCTCGAATACGCTCTGATCGACGGAACAATTGTGCAAGTCCATCAGAAGGCGTCGGGCGCAAAAGGGGGACTCAGCATCAAGCCATCGGACGCTCTCGCGGCGGGCTGACGACCAAGATTGTGGCCCTGGTCGATGCGCTCGGCAACTTGTTCCGTTTTCTGCTTCTACCGGGGCAAGCACACGACATGAAAGGAGTTGCTCCCCTGATCCAGGATGTCTCCTTCGGAGCTTTGCTGGCCGACAAAGCCTTCGATTCTGATTGGCTTCTGAAAGACCTTGATGAGCGCGGCGCTACTGCTGTTATCCCGCCAAAATCGAACCGAAAAATGCTGAGAGACTACGATACCCACATGTACAAGTGGCGTCATCTGATTGAAAATTACTTCGCAAAGATCAAGGAATTCAGAGGTATAGCAACGCGATACGACAAGACCGACATCAGTTACGCTGCTAACTGGCACCTCTGCGCTATGCTCGTCGCCGCACGCTGATTGTCAACAGACCCTAAAAACGGTGACCATGATTTCTGAGGCTGCTCAGAGGAATTTGGTGCACTCAAATGGAAACGGTATTTGAAGTTGAGGAGCGACATCTGTCGTTGTTGTATGACGCACCCAATCCTCGTCGTGAGATAAGCTTACACATGTGGCGGCCCTCACGAGGTGCGGCCCGGACTGCATGACCGTGCTTGGATGACAGCAAAAAAAATGCTCGTACGAATATCAAATATCTGGACTCTGGAAAACAAACTCACACTTGGAACAATTCACCAACTGAAATGAAGAATAATCAAAACAACCAACGGTCAATGGAAGTCTCTCATAGGAACATCTCAACTAAGCAACCTAAGAAGAACCGGGAATGGATGATCGCAATCAGTATTGGCAATAGACACATGCGTAACAAGTATTCGAGAAATTGAGGTTCTGCCCGAAACGCAGAAACAGTCGAATCCCCTGCAACGGACGAGCATAGCCTTTGGGCTTTTCCGAGGCGTACGGTTAAACTGCCTCGCGGAGTGTTGAAAATATTGCGGCTGTCATGGATGGGTTCCCTATGGTTACCCCAAGCGTTGTCGCCATTTTTCTACGGAGGCTGAGCTTCAGGGTGATCATCTCTGACGTTCTAGGTCGTAGTTAAATTGGATGCCACCGATTGTCTGGAATATGTTTAATAGGTGCACCTAGGCTCTCGAAACGCTCTGGAGCAAGGGTATGAATTGGTATCACAGACCGCGGCTGAAACGCGCGCACAAGACGGAAAAGATCATCGAAGGTAGCGTGTCCCGAGGAATGCAAAATGTCGAAAGCAACGCCTTTTTCTGCGCACCAGTCACGCAGATTGGATGAGCCATTTTCTAAATAACCGGGCCACATCGAATAGATCAGTCGCCCACCGCGTGTGAGGTTCACATTTTCAAAGTCGTCCGCCATAGATGCTCGAAATGATACGACCAACTTGGTATTGTTGGTAAGCATCTCCTCCGGGTAGATACGAGACCTACGGAATGGCTCGACAACATCGAAACACTGGCTCCGAACAATTTGGCGCTTCATTCGATTAGGTAGGAAAACGCGCATCGCGCCTGAAGTAGGGTCTGGTAGCGATGGTCGCCCGATGGAATGAAGCAGATGCGCAATGTAAGCATCTGCTACAAAGCTACGACCAGTTTTCAAGGTAGCCTTGTAGAATGTGACCAGCCTATCGATGTTCTGACCAGAAAGGCCCGCAAGAACGATACCTTTAGTATCCCAGATTTTTGCTGCGATCTTATCGACCAAATCAGCTTCTGTCACAGTTGAGCCGTCGCTTTCCCGACTCAGCGTTGTTCCTTCCAAAAGCATTGCATCTACGTGTTTAGGTGGATTGTTCAGCAATCGCTTGAAAGCCCAGTCCTTCCAACCGTGACTTCGCAGGTCTCCCGAATAGAACAAAGTCTTGCCCGCAGCCTCGACAAGAAACGAATAGGAATCATAAGCAGAATGATCTGCGATATAAGGGGTGATGCGAAATGGACCGATCTGGAATGGCTGTTTGTCCTGATAGTGATGCACATTTTCAAAGTTCATTCCTAAAGGAGTAAACGCGCTGGCCGCTCTCAAAAGCTTGTCAGCCTCGCGCCCAATAAATTTAGGAAGTTCTGGTGATGCTAATTTGACCAGACCGTAGTGATCCATGTGGGGGTGAGAAATGACTATGCCTAACAGGTTCGGATTTGTTCCGTCTGTGAGGCCTTCAACCTCCGGCAACGCCTCTTCCCCGAACTCGCTGCCCATAAGCGGCTCGCCGAGGTCCAACAGGATTGATGCCCCTTCGGCGTGCAATTCGACGCAGTTTCCACCAATCTCATTGCTCCCGCGATGAATGCATATTTTCATAAAGTTGGTTCTACTACTGGCTGAAGTGAATTTACTGCTTTTCTAATCCGCAACCGTGCAGCGGTTTTGTTGCCATTTTTCATCGCGTTCAATTCTGCGCCGGATGCAATAGGCAGTTCAAAACTCTCAGGGAATTTCAAAAACTGGAAGCCCATTTCAGGGTAATCTGGGCATGTGAGGGACAGTTGTTCAAGCCCGTGATTTACGATCTCTTCAAATGCACCTAGGTCGTAGCCTGAGTAGTACTGAGCTGGTGCCAACACGACGAGCTTCATGTTAGAGACTTCGATCAAAGGACGCCCGGAATACCGAAACTCTTGCGCGTTTTGCCTACTAAAAACAAGCGCGAGCCCATATCTAAGCACTTCAAATAAAGCAAAAAGTGGCGTGTCGCTGGCCCATTTCAACTCGACTAGCTCTGCGAATTCACCGTCAATTCGGATCAAATCTAACGCCGCTCTTTTATCAGAGCGAGCATTCACCAGCCCGGAAGCAACAGGTGTCTGATTGTACCATCCCGTGAGTTCACCCAAGTCCGCGAGGGTCACAATCGCCCGTTCCAGCACTACTTCTAGGCTACGATTGTTATCTGAAATCGCAGTCCGCCGTTCCTGTCGCCAATTTTCGGCGGAAGGGACACGACCAGTCCAGTTTTTTATAATTTGTGCGAAAAGTAGCGAGACAATATCAGGTTTCAACGAAGCAGGCAGCGAACCACGGCAAAGATTTTGGCAGGTGGAAATTTGTTTGAGAGATTGGCCGTTTTGGAGGCCAAGAGCGGCGTGAATTATCCTATCCGTCCCATCAAAAATCGAGGCGGCGGTTGGTGTGTCTTTCGCAAGCACGGATAGGTCTCCCAAAGACCGTTCCCTGCGGTACGCCCCCCCAAGGTGGTCTCGATCCTGATCCTGGTGATCGGGGAGTTAGAACAACCGCACTAAGCCGGTCCCTGTGGCCTTTAGACCGGGGTCCTGGACATACGCCACAGGCTCCCCGACCGCAGGGGTCAAGGAGAGTGGCGCTGAAATCGGTCAGCACCTACCGCTTAGTGCAGGGGTGTTCTACGCCCCAGAGCCACGCGTGATGGCTCCGTTTCAAGCTGTAGCCCGAAATATGGCCGAGCTGCAAAGGCTTTTGGTCATTGGCGAGATTTAAACAACGGTGAAATCAGAATTTATTGTAGGGGAGAGAGGAAAGAGCAGAGCTAAATGAATGCTCTTGCTCACCAAGGAAAACCCGCTTGTTCTCCTCAGAGCCACCTCCGCTGAACATATGAAGCGCGCGAAGGCGGCTCCGAGGAAAACAAGCTATCTTACCTATAGCTCTGTATATCTTTTTTGTGGAAGCAAACGGGCGATCAATTTTGGGAATCCGTCTTGGTAAGGTTCCCCTTTGTTACCCCAGAAGAGGCATTGAAGGTCGTTTTTGGAATTAAGATATTGAAAACAAATAATAATACATGAGGATTTGCAGCGACAATTCCAAACCTAAGGTCACAAATGACGTGCTTACCATGTGCTTCCTGCGCTCATGGTGCATTTCGTGAACTGCATGTAAGGCATTGATTTTATTGGTCGGAGTGAGAGGATTCGAACCTCCGACCCCTGCCTCCCGAAGACAGTGCTCTACCAGGCTGAGCTACACTCCGACCATGGCGGGTGATCTATACCCGGCGAATTGGATGTGCAAGAGGGTTTTTGGACCGTTTGACCGGAATTCCTAGCGGGCTTCGATCCGGGGAAATGATCAAGCGACGCGATGGGTCAGGGCAGGGGATCGGTCCGGTAAAGGCGGATTTTTGTGCCTCCGTGATCGACAACCGGCCCTGCAGGCAGCAAAGGCAGGCGGGTGGCGCGGGCAAGGGATGGATTGCTGGTCACTATACCCACCCTCCAGCCGCTAAAACGGGAGGACAGGACCTTGCCCAGACTGCCGTACAAAGAGCGCAGGCGCTTCTCATCCCCGATTCTGGCACCGTAAGGCGGGTTGACGATCACCAGCCCAACAGGGCCGGGCGGTGGTTTGATGTCACTGACGGAGCGGTGATGAAACCGGGTGAGCGCGGCAACACCAGCGCGTTCAGCATTGGTAACGGACGCCTCAACAGCGCCCGCATTGCGGTCTGATCCGATAAAGATCACATCGACTTCGGCCTGAGCATCCGCATTACGCATTTCGGCCCATTTGTTGGGGTCGAACCCGCGTAGGCTTTGGAAGGCAAAGTCGCGGGACCGCCCGGGGTTTAGCCCCAGCGCGATTTCGGCAGCTTCGATGACAAAGGTGCCGGAGCCACACATCGGGTCCAGAACCGGCTCGGACCCGTCAAAGCCGCATTCGCGCAGGAACATTGCCGCCATGGTTTCCCGCATGGGCGCTTTGGCGACTGAGGGTTTATGGCCGCGCTTGTGCAGGGGCTCGCCTGAGGTATCGACGGAGAAGGTGCAGATGTCTTTTTCGATCCGTAACAAGATGCGCAGCCCTGCGTCAGATGAGATTGGCGCACCTAGTGTTTCGGTGATGGCCGTCTCAATTCTCTGCCGGGCCGCGCCAGCATGATAGATGCGGGATTTTCGGCTGGTCGCCTCGACCTTGACCGGGATGTCCGGGCGCAGGAAGTCGGACCATGGGAATTTGCGTGCGCGCTTGTCCAGCTGTGCCAAATGCACGGCAGGAAAGCTTCCCAGTCGGACCAGAACCTTGTTGGCCCCACGCAAGCACAGATTCGCGCGCCAGACCTCAGGCCAATCCCCTTTGCAGGTTATGCCGCCCGGCCCGATCTTCGCACCTGCGAATCCCTTCTCGACCGCTTCGGCATGTAATGGCGCCTCAAGCCCCGGGGTTGCGACAAGAAATATCTCAAGTTCACGCTTCTGTTCCATTGGCCGTGCTTACACCGGAAGCATTCCGGGCGCGACCGGCAATTTTGACTGCAACCTTTCCGGATTCTTCAAAGAAAAGTGACAATCCGCCGCGGAATTGGGGCGCAACGTGTTTGCGTTTGAAGGCATCCCCGCGTAAACGGTGCCAAATCAGAATTTCGCCCGCGGATTTCCAACGCATTCCGACGCTTTTGCGACGACTGTTTGGAATTCCCGCGTTATTGTCGGACTCAGACATGGGTTCTTCATGAATTGGGCGCAGGGAAAGAGGCTTGGAAGACCGTAGCGACATGCAAACTTTCAAACTGAAAAAGGGGCTGGAGCTTCCGGTGCAAGGCGCGCCGGATCAAACCATCCAGCCGGGACCGGAATTTAAGACCGTTGGGGTTTTGGGCGGGGATTACCTGGGCCTGAAGCCGCGCATGCTGGTGCAGGAAGGCGACGCAGTTCAGCGCGGCACGCCTTTGTTCTGTCACAAGGATGCGCCCGAGGCGATGATGGTCGCCCCGCTCAGCGGTAAGGTTGTGGCCATCAATCGAGGCGCACGCCGCGTTCTACAAAGCGTCGTGATCGAGGTTTCAGATCCCAACGATACCGGGCTGGATTTCTCGGGTGTTGGCAATGCGGACAGCTCCGAAGGCGTGACTGAAAAGCTTTGCGCTGCCGGTCTGTGGACCGCATTTCGCACACGGCCCTATTCGAAGATGCCCGAACCCGGCACCAAACCAGCGGCGATTTTTGTTACGGCGATCGACAGTGAACCGCTGGCCGCTGACGCCGCCCTGATCATTGCCGACGCGGGCGAGGCCTTTGCCGCCGGTCTGGCCGCGATCACAAAGTTGACCGAGGGCAAGACATATCTGTGCCAGAAGGACGGCGACTCTGTTCCCGGCGCGGATGTTTCGGGGGTAGAGGCGGCTTCTTTCGATGGCCCGCATCCTGCCGGTCTGGCCGGAACCCACATCCATTTCCTTGAACCGCTGGCTGGTGACAAACAGGTCTGGACCATCGGCTATCAGGACGTGATCGCCATTGGTCGCCTGATGCAGACTGGGCATTTGGACCCGAACATCGTGATCGCGCTGAGCGGTCCGGGCGCGCGTCAGCCGCGTCTGATCCGCACCGTCATGGGCGCGTCGACCGATGATCTGACCCGCGATGAGATCACTGTGGACGGTACACCGCGCGTCATTTCGGGTTCGATCCTGTCGGGCACTCATGCCGAAGGTCCAACCGCCTATCTGGGCCGGTTCGCGCGGCAGATCACCATCATCCGTGAGGATCACGATCAGATTCCGATGGGCTGGATTCGTCCGATGCCGTCGAAATACTCGGTGCAGCCGGTTCTGGGCTCGGCCTTCGCCAAGAAACTCTACGCCTTCACCTCGAACCTGAACGGTGGACGCCGTGCGATGGTGCCGACCGGCGTGTTCGAGGAATTGATGCCGCAGGATTACCTGCCGACGCAATTGCTGCGTGCCTTGTTGGTGATGGACACGGACACTGCGCAGGCATTGGGCGCGCTGGAGCTGGACGAAGAGGATCTGGGCCTAGTGGGCTTTGCCTGTCCGGCAAAATATGAATACGGGCTGGCGCTGCGCGACTGCCTGACCAAGATTGAAAAGGAGGGCTGATCCAAATGGGTTTGCGCAGCTTCTTTGATCGGATTGAGCCGAACTTTACCAACGGCGGCAAGTACGAGAAGTATTTCCCCATCTACGAGATGGTCGAAAGCTTCATCTACACTCCGAAAACCGTAACCACCGTCGCGCCTCACGCGCGGTCTTATGTGGATATGAAGCGGATCATGACCTATGTCGTGATCGCCACGATCCCCTGCATCCTGTGGGGGATGTACAATACCGGCTATCAGGCAAACTCGGCCATTGCCGCTTTGGGGCCGGACTCGGCCACTGGCTGGCGGATCGCGATCCTCCAGATGTTTGGAATTTCGCTGAACCCGGCCAGTATCTTTGCCAATGTGATGCATGGGTTGATGTATTTCCTGCCCATTTACATTGTCACGTTGGTCGCGGGCGGTATCTTCGAGGTCATCTTCGCCACCGTACGCGGCCATGAGGTCAACGAAGGTTTCCTCGTTACCTCAATGCTTTACACACTGATCATGCCCGCTTCTGCACCGTTGTGGCAGGTGGCGCTTGGCATTATCTTTGGTGTGGTCATCGGCAAAGAGGTGTTCGGCGGTACCGGCAAGAACTTCCTCAACCCCGCACTTGTGGGCCGCGCATTCCTGTATTTCGCCTATCCGGCGAACATGTCGGGTGACACGGTCTGGACGCCAGTTGACGGCTTTTCGGGCGCAACGGCGCTATCCGTTTCGGCCTCGGAAGGCTACCAGGCGTTGGCCGCTGAGGGCCTGACCTGGTGGAACGCCTTCCTGGGCTTCATGCAGGGCAGTTTTGGCGAGACATCGACATTGGCTATCATGATCGGTCTGGCCTTCCTGCTGACGACCAAGATCGCCAACTACCGTCTGATCGTGGGCTGTTTGGCAGGCACCATCGGCTTTACCTTGCTGTTGAACCTGATCGGATCGGACACCAACCCGATGTTCGCGATGCCGTGGTACTGGCACATTGTCATCGGCGGATACGCCTTTGGTCTGGCCTTCATGGTGACCGAGCCTGTTTCCGCAAGCCACACCAATCTGGGTCGCTATATCTATGGCGCGCTGATCGGTGTCATGGTTGTGATGATCCGTGTCATCAACCCGGCTTTCCCCGAAGGCATGATGCTGGCCATCTTGTTCGGCAACGTCTTTGCACCGCTGATCGACTATTTCGTCGTGCAAGCCAACATCAAACGGAGGGCGCGTCGCCATGTCTGATACGCAATCCCCAGATAACAACGAGGCACCTAAAGGCGCGCTGGCCAAGTTTCTGGCGGCCTCGCCGGACTCGGTCGGCAAGACGATCTTCATTGCGGTCGCCGTCTGCCTCGTCGCCTCGATGGTTGTGTCCGCTGCTGCCGTCAGCCTGCGCCCGGTGCAGGAAGCCAATGCGCTGAAGGACAAACAGGTCAACGTTTTGCAGGTTGCTGGCGTCTATGAGCCTGGCGTCGACGTAACCGAAGCGTTCGCTGCGTTCGAGCCACATGTGCTGGAACTGGCGACCGGTGAATTTGTTGATGATCGGTTCGACCCGGCCACCTTCGACGACATCGCCGCCGCCAGCGATCCTGAGCTGAGCGTCGCGCTGGACGATGACCCGGCTGGCATTGGCCGCAAGTCAAAATACCGCGTTATCTATCTGCTGCGCGACGATGCAGGCGATCTGGACAAGGTGATCCTGCCGCTGCACGGCTATGGCTTGTGGTCCACGCTTTATGGCTTTATCGCGCTGGAAAATAACGGCAACGATATCTACGGCCTGCAATTCTATCAGCATGGTGAAACACCGGGCCTTGGGGCCGAGGTGGACAACCCGCGCTGGAAGGCCCTGTGGAATGGCAAGAGGCTGCGGGATGACAATGGTGATCTGCAAATCACTGTGTCGAAATCCCAGCCTGCCGCCGGACCCGACTTCTATATCGACGCGCTGGCAGGGGCGACCCTGACATCGGTTGGTGTCGATAACCTGGTGAAATTCTGGATGGGCGACGCGGGCTACGCTCCGTTCCTGGGCAAACTGCAAGCAGGAGAGTTCTAATGTCTCAGACCAAGAAAGAGATGCTGGTCGACCCGCTTGTCGACAACAACCCGATCACCTTGCAGGTGCTGGGCATCTGTTCGGCGCTGGCGGTGACCTCGTCGCTGCAAGTGTCGATGGTTATGGCGCTGGCGGTGATCTTTGTGACCTCGTTCTCGTCCTTCTTTATCTCGTGCCTGCGAAACCAGATCCCCGGATCGATCCGTATCATCGTGCAGATGGTGATCATCGCCTCGCTGGTGATCCTGGTGGACCAGATCCTGAAAGCCTATGCTTTCGAGATCTCGAAAACCCTGTCGGTTTTCGTCGGCTTGATCATCACGAACTGTATCGTGATGGGCCGTGCCGAGGCGTTTGCGATGAAAAACCCTCCGGTCGCGTCCTTTATCGACGGCATGGGCAACGGCATGGGCTATGGCCTGATCCTGCTGCTGGTCGGCTTCATTCGTGAGCTGTTCGGCGCCGGGTCGCTGTTCGGCGTCACCATTCTGGAGACTGTCAACAACGGCGGCTGGTACGTGCCCAACGGTATGCTGCTGCTGCCCCCGTCGGCGTTCTTCATCATCGGTCTGATCATCTGGGCTTTCCGCACATGGAAGCCGAACCAGGTGGAAGAGCGTGAATACAAAATTCAGCAGGTAGAGGCCCACTGATGGAAGGTCTGATCTCACTGGCCGTAAAGGCCATCTTTGTCGAAAACCTTGCGCTTAGTTTCTTCCTCGGCATGTGTACCTTCATCGCCGTGTCCAAGAAGATTTCGACCGCGCTGGGTCTGGGTATTTCGGTCATGGTTGTGCAGGCCATCACCGTTCCTGCCAACAACCTGCTGCTGAACTACCTGCTCAAGCCGGGCGCGCTGGCATGGGCCGGGTTCCCGGATGTGGACCTGACTTTCCTTGGTCTGATTTCGTATATCGGCGTGATCGCGGCGATGGTTCAGATCCTTGAGATGGTGCTCGATAAGTACTTCCCGCCGCTCTACAACGCGCTGGGAATCTTTCTGCCGCTGATCACGGTGAACTGCGCCATCCTGGGTGGTTCGCTGTTCATGGTGGAACGCGACTACAACTTTGCCGAAGCGGCGACCTACGGTCTTTCTTCGGGCTTTGGTTGGGCGCTGGCGATCACTGCGATGGCGGGTGTACGCGAAAAGCTGAAATACTCGGATATCCCCGACGGCTTGCAGGGTCTGGGCATTACTTTCATCACCGCGGGACTGATGGCGATGGCCTTCATGTCCTTCTCGGGCGTGAAACTGTAAGGAGGGCGGAATGGAAACCTTTGGCTTAGGTGTAGCCCTTTTCACCGTCATCGTTTTGGGTCTGGTGGCCGTCATCATGGCCGCACGGTCGCGTCTTGTGTCGACCGGCAATGTCAACATCACCATCAACGGTGAGAAAACCGTCTCAGTCCCGGCGGGCGGCAAGCTCCTGCAAACGCTGGCGGCCGAGAAACTCTTCGTTCCCTCCGCCTGCGGCGGTGGCGGCACCTGCGCGCAGTGCCGGGTGCGGGTCCATTCGGGGGGCGGGTCGATCCTGCCGACCGAAGAAAGCCACATCACCAAGCGTGAGGCGTCCTGTGGTGACCGTCTGTCCTGTCAGGTTGCGGTCAAGCAGGACATGGAGATCGAAGTCCCCGAAGAGGTCTTTGGCGTCAAGAAATGGGAATGCACCGTTCGGTCTAACGAGAACGTCGCGACCTTCATCAAAGCGCTGACTCTGGACTTGCCCGAAGGCGAGGACGTGAACTTCCGCGCCGGTGGTTACATTCAGATCGAGGCCCCTGCGCACCAGTTGAAATACACCGATTTCGACGTGGAAGAAGAGTATCGCGAGGACTGGGATCGCTTCAATCTGTGGCAGTACGAATCTGTTGTGAACGAGCCGATTGAACGCGCCTATTCGATGGCCAACTACCCGGACGAAAAGGGCATGATCATGCTGAACGTCCGCGTGGCCTCACCGCCTCCGGGCTCCGAGGGTATCCCGGCGGGTCAAATGTCGTCTTACATCTTCAATCTGAAACCGGGTGACAAGGTCACCATCTCGGGTCCGTTCGGCGAATTCTTCGCGCGCGAGACGGAAAAAGAGATGGTCTTCATCGGCGGTGGGGCCGGTATGGCCCCGATGCGCAGCCATATCTTCGACCAGCTCAAGCGTCTTGAGAACCGCAACCGCAAGATCACCTTTTGGTATGGGGCGCGGTCGAAGAAAGAGATGTTCTTTGTCGAAGATTTCGACAATCTGGCCAAAGAGTTCGACAATTTCGAATGGCACGTCGCCCTGTCGGACGCGCAGCCCGAGGATGACTGGAAAGGCTACACTGGCTTTATCCACAACGTTCTGTTCGAAGAATACCTCAAGAACCACCCCGCGCCCGAAGACTGCGAGTTCTACATGTGTGGTCCTCCGATCATGAACCAGTCGGTAATCAACATGCTGCTGGATCTGGGTGTGGACCGCGAAGACATCATGCTCGACGATTTCGGCGGGTAAGAAACGAAAAAACCGGCGCTCTCGGGTGCCGGTTTTTTTCATTCGGGCTTTTGGTAATAGCCCCGATACCAGGCGACGAATTCCCTCATGCCTGACGCGATATCCGTTTTCGGCTTGTAGCCGGTCAGGCTCTGCAACAGGCTGGTATCTGCCCAGGTCGCGGGGACATCACCCTTCTGCATCGGCATGTAATTCCGCACCGCTTTCTTGCCGAGCGCATCTTCGATGGCCTCAATAAAGTCCATCAGACGAACCTTGTCCGAGTTGCCGATATTGACGATCCGATAGGGCGCAATGGGTGACAGGCTGTCGCCTTCGGCGATGTCATCCTTGCTGGCCGGACGGGCAGGGGCGGCATCAATCAGTAGCCGTATCCCCTGCACCAGATCGTCGACATAGGTGAAGTCGCGATACATGTCGCCGTTGTTGTATATGTCGATGGGACGGTCGTTCAGGATGGCGTCGGTGAACTTGAAATAGGCCAGATCGGGCCGCCCCCAGGTTCCGTAGACGGTGAAAAACCGAAACATCGTGGTGGGCAGGTTCCACAAATGAGCGTAGGAATGGGCCATCGCCTCATTGGCCTTTTTCGTGGCCGCGTAGATGGTCAGCTGGTTGTCGGCCTTGTCCGTTTCGGCAAAGGGCATGTCCTCATTCGCGCCATAGATCGAGGATGTCGAAGCCATCAAAAGATGCTCAACCTCATGCGTGCGCGCCAGTTCCATAATGTTGAACGTGCCCACGACATTCGACTGCACATAGCTGCGCGGGTCTTCGAGGCTGTAGCGCACCCCGGCCTGCGCGGCGAGGTGGATGATCACCTCGGGTTGGAACTCCTCAGCGACTTGCATCAGCCGGTCATGGTTTTCCAGCAAGTCCTCGGTGGCCGAGAACCCCGGTGTCTGCAACAGCATCTGGTGACGGCGGCGTTTCAGACTGACGTCGTAGTAATCCGTCATCCCATCATAGCCGTGAACACGGAACCCCTCGGACAGCAGCAGTTTCGCCAGGTGGAACCCAATGAATCCCGCTGTCCCCGTAACCAGAACCCGTTTCATATAACCCTCGACCTTGACGCAGACTTCAAAGCATCAGGGATACCGTTGCCGGGGCAAGGTCAAGGGGATTTTCGCAAGTTACAGTCAGCCGACGATCATCTGCTTCATCCGCAGCGCCTCGTATTCCAACTCTTTCAGCCGGAAATGGACAACGTCGCCGATGGTTATGACGCCGCAAAGATTGCCGTCGCGCAGCACTGGCATGTGGCGGAAACGGCCTTCGGTCATTGTTTTCAACACATCATTCAGAAGATCATCGGGAGAACAGGACTTGACCTCTTTGGTCATCAGGTCTTCGACCGATTGCGGAAGGGTCTGGCCGGGCGTTTCAGCCATGCGCCGTACGATGTCGCGTTCGGACAGAATGCCCTGCAGGGTGCCATTCTGATCTGTCACCAGAACCGCGCCGATCCGCTTTTCTTTCAGCGTATTGACCACGGAATGAATGGTCTCGTTCGGGCGCACCGAAAACACCGAGTCCCCTTTACCCTCAAGCAGTTTGGCCACGGTCGTTTGCGAGTGCGACAGGTTGGATTCCGCTGATTGGCTGTATGTGGTCTTGTCAGCTTTGTCGCCGCGCGACGGCGACTGGTAAGAGGTTGGGGCCATGGGCAATCTCCTTCATGGTTATTGCAAAGTCTTTCCCTTTCACCTTAGCGCAGCTAAATGACCTGTATAGGGTGAAATGGCCCGATCGCGGAAAACTGCTGCAAACCAAGGATGTTCGGCCTGTTGTCTGACCTTTATCTGACCCCACCTATCGCTGTGCTGATCTTTTTCTTTGTGGTCGTCTGTGGCCACAATTTTCGAATGGCCTGGAAACAGCAGGCTGAAGGTTGGAAGAAAAAGGCGTGGCTGTTTGGCGTTCCTGCCGGAATTGGCCTGCTGATGTTAGGGTTTATGCCGCTAAAACTCTGACCTCGGTTTGACTCTGGTTGGGGGCGCTGGCATACGCCGGTCACGCGATACCTGAGGAGGTTCCCCATGCGCCTTTTGCCAGTTCTGGCCCTTGTGACACTTGTTTCAGGCTGCCTGTTTGACGAGGAACCCGAAGTGGTGCGCCTGTCGGGAGAGACGATGGGAACCACCTTTAACATCACCGCCATTGGCACGGATTTGGACGAAAATGCGCTGGCCGCTGCGGTCGAAGAGACGCTGGCCGAGGTCAACGCAAAGATGTCCAACTGGGACCCGAACTCTGAGGTCTCGACTTTTTCGGCATCTGACAGCACGGACCCTGTGCAGGTATCCCCGGAATTTGCCACCGTTCTTGCCGCGGCCAATGACGTGCATGAGAAAACCGGCGGGACATTCGATGTCACTCTCGGGCCGCTGATCGAATTGTGGGGTTTTGGGCCGCGCAAACCCGAAGACCCGGTACCGTCGGATGAGGAAATCCAAACCGCTCTCGACAGCGTTGGACAAGCGCGTCTGCTGAAACTTGACCAGAAAGAGGGGACACTGGCGAAATCCGATGCGGGTGTCGGCATCAACCTTTCGGCCATTGCCAAGGGCTATGGCATTGATGCTGTTGCTGAAACGCTGCGCGAGGCAGGGATCGAGGATTATCTGGTCGAAATCGGCGGCGATCTGGTCACCAAAGGCCAGAACGACAAAGGTGAGGACTGGCGGATCGCTATTGAAAAGCCGCAGGCCGGTACACAATCCCCGCAGCTGATCGTCTCGGTCAGCGATCTGGGCATGGCGGGTTCGGGCGACTACAAGAATTTCTTTGAGCAGGACGGCGTGCGCTATTCGCACATCATCGACCCGACCACGGGCCGTCCGATCACCCATCACACGACATCAGTGACGGTTCTGGCGGAAAACGCGATGCTGGCGGATGCCTGGGCAACCGCGATGCTGGCGCTGGGACAGGAAAAAGGTCTGGAGCTGGCTGAAAAGCATAAACTTGCCGTGTATTTCATCTCGCGGGATGTGACAGGCGGCGAAGATGCCTATATTACGATGCACAGCACGGCGTTCAAAGACGCCCTAGGCGACAACTGACCGGTGGACGTGAGATGAGCACTTTTATTCTGGCATTCATTCTATTGGCCCTCGTGATGGTGGGCATGTCGCTGGGCGTGATGCTGATGGGCAAGACCATCAAGGGCAGCTGCGGCGGCCTGAACGCGATCTCGGGCGCAGATAAATGCGTGGTTTGCCAGAAAGACGTCGACCCGGATTCGCCCTTGCGCGATCAGTTGCAGTGCAAGCGCGCCAAGAAGATGCTGGAACAGATGGAGCGTCAGGCCGAAGCGTAGTTTACGCTTCGCTGCGGGCAGAGAATTGGCTAATCAGGTCCCTGAAACTTGGGGGACATCGCCTTGGCCAAAGCCAAAAACATCCTGTTCATCATGTTCGACCAGCTGCGCTGGGATTATCTGAGTTGCTACGGGCATCCGCACCTGCATACTCCGAACATTGACCGTTTGGCCGCGCGGGGCGTGCGGTTCGACCGGGCCTATATCCAATCCCCGATCTGTGGCAGTTCGCGCATGTCCACCTATACCGGCCGCTATGTGCATTCGCATGGGGCGTCTTGGAACGGTATCCCGCTGAAGGTCGGCGAAATGACGATGGGCGACCATCTGCGCAAGGCTGGGATGGAGTGCTGGCTGGTTGGTAAAACCCATATGCGGGCGGATGCTGAAGGGATGGCACGGCTGGGGCTGGAGCCTGATAGCCTGATAGGCGCACGTGTGGCCGAGTGTGGCTTTGACGTATTCGAACGCGATGATGGTATGCGTCCCGAAGGGCCGGATGGGTTCTATGACCCCGACGGCGCGAAGGAATACAACAAATACCTGACCGAAAAGGGCTATGACAGCGACAACCCGTGGCACGACTTTGCCAATTCCGGGCTGGACGCGGACGGCAAAGTGTTGTCCGGCTGGTTCCTGAAGAACTCACCCGAGGCGGCAAATATCGCCGAAGAGGACAGCGAAACGCCTTATCTGACCGGGCGCGGCATGGAATTCATGGAAAACCATGCAGGTCCGTGGTGCTGCCACCTGAGCTTTATCAAACCCCATTGGCCCTACATCGTGCCTGAACCTTACGCTTCGATGTACGGGCCTGAACACGTCCTGCCGGTCGTTCGGTCCGAGGCCGAAAGGCAAAACGCACACCCCGTTTTGAAGGCCTTCATGGACACCAAAATCGGCCAGACCTTCTCACGCCAGGACGTGCGCGAGGCGGTTATCCCGGCCTATATGGGCCTGATCAAACAGGCCGACGATCAGATGGGTCGGCTGTTCAAATGGATGGAAGACACCGGTCGGATGGAAGACACGATGATCGTGCTGACCTCTGACCACGGCGATTTTCTGGGCGATCACTGGATGGGGGAAAAGACGTTTTTTCATAACGCATCGACCAAGGTTCCGCTGATTATCTACGACCCTTCGCCCGAGGCTGACACCTCGCGTGGCACTGTCAGCGACGCTCTGGTCGAATCCATCGACCTCGCCCCGACTTTTGCGGATGTGGCAGGAGGAGAGGTCGCCTCGCACATCCTCGAAGGGCATTCTCTGCTGCCGATCCTGCACGGACAGGCAACTGAGGTGCCGCGAGACGTGGTGATCTGCGAATACGACTATTCCGCCTCACCAATTGCTGATGTTTTGAACGCGTCGGTCCGGGATGCGGTAATGTTCATGGTGGCCAACAAGAAATGGAAGCTGATCCACTGCGAAGGCGGCCATCGGCCCATTCTGTTTGATCTGGAAAATGACCCCGATGAACTGACTGATCTGGGCAGCAGTGCCGACCACGGCGAGGTCATCGCGGACATGTACGACCATCTCTTTAAGTGGGCCCGCCGAACCTCACAACGCACAACGCGGTCGGAACAGCAATTGATTGAGATGCGGACCAAAAGCCGGGGCAGGGGCGTGATCTTGGGGGTGTATGACGTGAACGATGCGCCGCTGGATCTGACGGTCAAGTATCGGGACCGCAAGGCGCGGCCCTTTACCGAGTATTTAGCCAAAGCCAAACCGCCCTCGCATTAATTCTGCGCGGTCAGGGCAAAAGACGGTTCACCCGTCGCAGGTCAGGCGATACAACACGGCGCAAGAGCAGATATCCCGGAGAGCCGAAATGACCGCCCCCAAACCTGTTGTCCTGTGCATTCTTGATGGTTGGGGCCTGTCTGAGGACACAACCGCCAACGCACCATATCTGGCCAACACGCCCACCTTCGATGCGATCATGGCCAAGGGACCGCATGCGACCCTGATCACTCACGGACCGGATGTTGGCCTGCCAAGCGGTCAGATGGGCAATTCCGAGGTTGGCCACACCAATATTGGCGCGGGTCGTGTCGTGGCGATGGATCTGGGGCAGATTGATCTGGCGATTGAGGATGGCTCGTTCTTCGACAACGGCGCGTTGCAGGATTTCATTGCTAAGGTGAAGGCCACCGGTGGCACCGCACATCTGATGGGGCTGGTGTCGGATGGCGGAGTGCATGGCCATCTGAACCACATAATTGCTGCGGCCAAGGCTGTTACCGATGCCGGGGTTCCTGTGGCGCTGCATGCCATCACGGATGGCCGCGACGTGGCCCCGAAATCGGCCTTCACCTACATCGCCGAGTTGGAAGATCGCCTGCCCGATGGCGCGCGCGTTGTCACCGTCTGCGGTCGCTATTTCGCGATGGACCGCGACAACCGCTGGGAACGCGTTGGCGAAGCGTTTGAAGCGATGATCAAAGGGCAAGGTCGCAAGGCGGCTACGGCCCACGGCGCAATTGATCACGCCTATAACCAGTCGGAAACGGATGAGTTCATCGTGCCAACCGTTCTGAACGGCTTTGATGGCGTCAAAGACGGCGACGGGTTCTTTTGTCTCAACTTCCGCGCCGACCGCGCGCGCGAGATTTTGCGGGCCATTGGCGAACCCGGTTTTTCTGATTTCGACACCGGCCCCCGTCCGAAACTGGCGGCATTGCTGGGGATGGTCGAATATTCGGACGGCCACAATGCATACATGACCACCGTGTTCCCCAAACGGGATATCGTGAACACTCTAGGCGAATGGGTCGCCAAACAGGGCCTGCGCCAGTTCCGTCTGGCCGAGACCGAGAAATACCCGCATGTGACCTTCTTCCTCAATGGCGGCAAGGAAACGCCCGAGGTCGGCGAGGACCGTTACATGCCCAAATCGCCCAAAGTGGCGACCTATGATCTCCAGCCCGAGATGTCCTCGATCGAGGTGACGGAGAAATTCGTCGAGGCGATCGAGGCGGGCTATGACCTGATCGTCACCAATTACGCGAACCCGGACATGGTCGGGCATACCGGCGACCTGCAAGCGGCAATCAAGGCGTGCGAGGCCGTGGATCAGGGGCTGGCACAAGTGGTTGCCGCTTTGGAAAAGGCCGGAGGCGCGATGATCGTGACTGCCGATCACGGCAATTGCGAAATGATGGTCGACCCGGCAACCGGCGGGCCGCACACCGCACATACCATCAACCCGGTTCCCGTCGCCTTGGTGGGTGGGCCAGAGGGCGCGACGCTGCGCAATGGCCGTCTGTCCGATCTGGCGCCGACCCTTTTGCAGTTGATGGGTCTGGAGCAACCGCCCGAGATGACCGGTCAGAGCTTGCTGTCATGATCCTGCGCGCGCTTCTTCTTGCTGTGGTGTTCGCGGGGCCGGTCCACGCCCAGACCGATCCGTCAACAGCCGCGCTGAAGGCGGCGCAGATGCTCGAGGATGCTTCTGTCGCGCTGACCGAAGCCGACGGCGCGCGGGACCGAGTGCGCGCCCTGACCGGGACCATTCAGGCGTATGAGGCCGGATTGACCGCGATGCGCGACGGGCTGCGCCGCGCCGCCACGCGCGAGGCTCAGCTAACCGCAGAACTGCGAGCGCGAGAAAAAGAGATCGCTCAACTACTTGGCGTCTTGCAGACCATCGAAACCACTGCGCCTCCGGTTCTGATGCTGCATCCTTCTGGCCCGTTGGGTTCGGCGCGGGCAGGGATGATGTTGTCAGAGGTCATGCCGGGCCTGAACGCCCGCGCTCAGGCGCTGGCGCGCGACCTTGAAGAAGTACAGACCCTTCGGCAATTGCAACAAAGCGCGGTTGATACCCTGACCGACGGGCTGACCGGCGTGCAAACCGCGCGCACCCAGTTGAGCGCAGCCATCGCTGACCGCACGGACCTGCCGCAACGCTTTGTCGAAGACCCTATCCGCACTGCGATCCTGATCTCCTCGACCGAAACGTTGGAGGGGTTTGCCAATGGCCTGTCCGAAATCTCGGAAGGCGAGATTGCCGACACCAGCGCCAATATCTCGGGCCGCAAGGGCCTGCTGTCATTGCCCGCCCAAGGTGTCCTGCTGCACCGATCAGGCGAGACCGATGCAGCTGGGGTGAAACGCCCCGGCGTGATTCTGGCCACGCGTCCGCGGGCGATTGTTACATCGCCAACGGCGGCCACCATTCGCTATCGCGGTCCGCTGCTGGATCTGGGAAATCTGGTGATACTCGAGCCTCAACCCGGTCTTTTATTCGTGTTTTCGGGCCTGCAAGAGGTTTACGGGAACACCGGACAGGTGATCCCTGAGGGTACTCCGGTCGGTCTGATGCCAGGTGAAACGCCCGAAATCGGCGCTATTTTGTCAACAAGCGGTGATGGCACTGGAACTGACCGGTCAGAAACGCTCTATATAGAGGTAAGACAGGATAACAGCCCCGTGGACCCGGAATCGTGGTTTCGGACCAGCAAGGATGGATGAACACATATGAAGAAATTTGTGATGGCCGGTCTGGCCGGAACCGTGGCAGGTATAATCGCAACCACTCAGATCGCTGGTCCTCTGCTGGCGCAAGAGGCCGACAGCAAGGCCAGCGTCTATGAACAGCTGGACCTGTTCGGCGATATTTTTGAGCGCATCCGCGCGCAATATGTCGAAGAGGTCGAACCCGAAGAGCTGATCGAGGCGGCCATTGACGGCATGTTGACCTCGCTTGACCCGCATTCCAGCTATCTGTCGCCCGATGATGCCGAGCAGATGCGCGTGCAGACACGTGGTGAATTCGGCGGGCTGGGGATCGAGGTCACGCAGGAAGAAGGCTTTGTCAAAGTTGTTTCTCCGATCGACGATACCCCTGCGGATGCTGCCGGTATCGAGGCGGGCGATTTCATCACCCATGTCGACGGCGAGAGCATTCTGGGCCTGACGCTGGATAAGGCAGTTGACCTGATGCGCGGCCCGGTAGGGTCCGAGATCGTGATCACCGTCGTGCGTGAAGGCGAGCAAGAGCCGTTTGACGTCACCATCATTCGCGACACCATCAAGCTGACCGCCGTGCGCGCCCGCACCGAAGGCACCAGCGTCGTACTTCGCGTGACCACGTTTAACGACCAAACCTTCCCCAACCTGATGGAAGGACTGGCTGAACAGATAGAAGAAGCCGGTGGCATCGAAAAGGTCAACGGTGTCGTCCTGGACCTGCGTAACAACCCCGGCGGTCTGCTGACGCAGGCGATCAAAGTGTCGGATGCGTTCCTGAACGAAGGTGAGATCGTGTCGACCCGTGGCCGCGATCCCAGCGAGGGTGAGCGGTTCAACGCCACCCCCGGCGACCTGGCCGAGGGCAAGCCGATTGTGGTTTTGATCAACGGCGGTTCGGCCTCGGCTTCTGAGATCGTGGCCGGTGCCTTGCAGGACCACCGGCGCGCCATTGTTGTGGGCACCAAGAGCTTCGGTAAAGGCTCGGTCCAGACGGTGATGCCACTGCGCGGGGACGGTGCGATGCGCCTGACCACGTCGCGCTATTACACACCGTCAGGGCGTTCGATCCAGGCGCTTGGCGTCAGCCCTGATATCATTGTTGAACAGCCCCGGCCGGTGCCGGATGCCGAGGAAGAGGAGTCGGATCGTCCCGGGCGGTCCGAGGCCGACCTGCGCGGCAGCCTGAACAATGACAGCCTCAGCGAAGATGAGATTCGTCAGATCGAAGAAGACCGCGCCAAGGCCGAAGCCACGGCCGAACTGCGGGAAGAGGACTATCAGCTGGCTTATGCCATCGACATCCTCAAGGGCCTGTCGGCCTTTAACCCGAACGGGCCATCTCAGTAAAAAGGAAACGGGCCGCCACATTGGGCGGCCCTTTTTCTTTGGGCAGATCAGCTTTCGACTTTGTGCAGTTTTTCTTCGTCCAGCAGAATGGCCAGAAGTATACCGACCGACACAGACAAGGTCGCAAAGATGAAGGCCATGTTCATGCCGCTGTCAAAAGCTGCCGCAATGGCGGCTTTGACTTTTTCAGCCTCTGGCCCGCTGAGTTTACTCATGACCTCGCGAGCGGATTGCGTGGTCAACGTGCCGCCATTGATAGCCCGTTGATCGGCCTCGGACAGATCAACACCGGCAGCTGACAGGCGCTGGCCCAGACTACGCAAACTGGACAGGTACATAATCGCCGTCGCACAGGCGACCGATATGGCGCCATAGACAAGGTGGACCATAAAGCTGAGCCCGCCAACCAGCCCGGCCCGTTCCGGTTTCACCGCACAGACGGCGGCGGTTCCAGATGGACCAACTGTCAATGTGGCCCCCAGCCCGATCATCGCCATGCCGGGCAGGATCTGGAAATATCCCAGCCCGGAAGGCATCACGACAATGCTGGCCGCGCCGACCGTCGCGCAAAGATAGCCCCAGAACATCAGCCGTTTGGGACCGAAATCGTTGTACAGCCGGCCCGAGACAATCGACCCCACCGCCAGCAGCACCGTCAACGGGGCCAGCCCAAATGCGGATTGCAGAGTCGACCAGCCCAACACCTTTTGCATGTATTGAGGAAAATACATCAACCCGACAAACACCGCTGAAACGTTGAACATGTTAAGCCCAAGCGTGATCCGAAACTCTCGGTTCGCTATCATCTGTGGCAGAAGCAGCGGTTCCTTCACACGTTTTTCAACTTTAGGAAATGCAACAAACAGGGCCGCACTGACAAGGAACAACAGCAGCAAAGGCGCCGAGGTCCAGCCCCAGTCCGCCCCCACATCCAGCCCGTAAAGCAGCAGCAGAACGGCGAGGGACAGCACGCCCATACCGGCAAAGTCGATATGTTCCCCCTGTTTGTGCTGGGTTTCCCGCTCCATCAGCACAATCGCCGTCACCATCGAAATCGTCGAGAACACGACATTTGCCAGAAAGAACAAACGCCAGTCGCCAAGGCTGACCACCGAGCCGCTAATCAAAGGTCCAAGGACATTGCCGCAGGTGACGCCTGCAAGAATCAGCCCCATGATCAATGCCCGATGTTCCGGCCGCGAGACCTTGGTCGCGCCAAAGGCCAGCGTACAAGGCCAGACACACCCCGCGCCGATCCCTTGCAGCGCGCGGGCGATGATCAGAAAGTCCAGGCTGGGTGACACGAAACACATGACTGATGAGAACAGAAAGATCGAAAGCCCGATCAGCATCATCTTGCGGTGTCCAAACATATCGCCCATACGTCCTCCGGCGACCATGGTCATTGCGAAGAACAGGGCGTAAATGTTCAGCACCCACTGGGTGCTGGTGATGTCTGCGTCGAAACTGTTTTCGATGGCGGGGACCAGAATCAATGCTCCGGTAAAGTCGATGCCGATCCCGAATCCCGTCACCATCAATGCGATGACTTTGATAATACTGGCGCGATCCATGAGCTTGCCCAGATTGCTGCAGCTTGCTCAAAGATGCACGGAATTCTGTTGAAATGATAGGGACTTGCGCCGCAGGATCAGTCGCCTGCGATTTGCGAGCGCCGAAACGCCCGTTTCAGCATGTCTAGTTCGGCGCGCAGCAACTCGACATCGGCGCGCAAATCATCGGCGATCGGAGACCCGGCGATGACAGTGAAATCGCCCAGCTTGGTCGATGTCGTCGCATCAAGAATGACAAAGCAGTGGACCCCGTCTGACAGGGCCGCGGCCGGTACGGGGACAGTCAGCTCCCACCCGCCAGCAACGGGTGCCAGGGTCACATCCGGCAAAGCTTCTCCCAAATATGAGACTTCAACCTGCGGCTCTGCCTCGGCCTGTAAATGCCCATGCCAGAGGCCGTTTTCAAAACGGGTAGGGGTCAGGATCGGATGCGTCATGGGTACAGCTCTTACAAATCGGCGCGATGATGGCGGCAGAAGGTCAGGTCACGGATCATCACGCGGTTCATACGCGGGTCTTCAAAGATCAGGTCCAGCCAGATTTTCTCAACCCGCCGTTCGTTCAGGGGCAGGTGTGCCAGATCGAAATCCACGGAATGAGACGTACTGGCCATGTCCAGCTTGCGCAGTACCTGTTCAATGTTCGGCCCGTGCTGGATGTTGAGGCGGGCGAAAACTTCTAGCGGATGATCGGGCATGATCACCGAATCCACGCGCATCAGATGCTGTTTGGTCAAGCCCTGACTGGCTTCAGAGGGAAGGGCGACCGACAAGGACAGAAACGAACCAGCAAAGCCGAACACCTCGACCGCCAGCCCAAATGCGGCCAGATCGTTGTCACGTTTGTTCCGGGTCTGACGCATGCCGATTTCGGCCAAAGGGCAGTCATGAAACAGCGTAACCTGCGGGTCCAGCGGCGCACGGCGCGGGGCCGAGGCGACACCGGGGCGGGACAAAGGCATGCGCCACAGATCAGGCCTGTTGCACCAATCGGTCCCCAAAGGCTTGGCAAACTGGTTCGAGCCAATCAACGGTTTCGCCAGCCGGGCATCCGCTTCGTTTATCACCGACTCCAGCTTATACCGCAGCTTGCGCGCATCATCGCGTTGCTGACGTAGTTGCGGCACCGTGGCTGTGGGCAAGTTCTGAACGGCACGCCGCCAGCGCTCAACAACCTTGCGGTGAATATAGCGATCCAGAAGTTTGCCCATGGCTCCATCAATCAAACCTGCTCTTCTTTAGTCAAAGAGGGGGCAGGGGTTAAAGGTGAATTGCCTACAATAGGGACAAAATCTCCCGAATTTGTGAACGCCGGCATGGATGGGCATTCCGATCCGAAGATGCTAGCTACGGCAATTCTTGCAATCGCTGAGGTCAGTGCGTACCGTCTGACAGCTGATCGCAGGGGACACCCAAAAACCAAATCCTATTGTTTTGAGGCACGCCCGGGGCATGGAACCCACTCTTTTTTCATTCATCTGGAAATATTCAAAGAAACAACAGCTTGTGCTGTTGGCTCTGACGGTTCTGTCATTTCCGTTCCTTTATGCCTCGCTTGAACTGCCCAAGCAGATCATCAACGACGCGATTGGCGCGCCCAGCGATACGGTGACGCTGTTTGGCTTTACGGTGACGCAGGTACAGTATCTGCTGATCCTGTGCGTGGCGTTTCTGGCCACAGTCATTGCCAGCGGGTTGATGAAAATGCGCATCAACACGATGAAGGGCGTTCTGGCTGAACGTATGCTTCGACGATTGCGATTCACGCTGATTCACCGCTCGATGCGGTTTCCGAAATCCTACTTTGCCACCACCAGCCAGGGTGAGCTGGTGTCGATGATCACGTCCGAGGCCGAACCGATGGGCGGTCTGATGGGTGACGCCATCGCGCAACCGGTGTTCCAGTTCGGTCAGATGATGACCATTGTCACCTTTCTGTTCATGCAGAGCGTCTGGTTCGGACTGGCCAGTATCGCACTGATCCCGTTGCAGGCCTGGCTGATCCCCAAGCTGCAACGTCAGATCAACCTGCTGAACAAAGAACGCATTCAGGAGGTCCGCAGCCTCAGCTCGGAAATCGGCGAAAGCGCGGCGGGTATCAGCGATCTGCGCACCAATGGCGGCTGGCGCTATCGTCAGGCGCAGTTCAGCCATCGGTTGGGCCTGTTGTTCGAGATCCGGTTCAAAATCTACAACAAGAAGTTCTTTATGAAGTTCTTGAACAACCTGATCACGCAAATGACCCCGTTCCTGTTCTACTCGGTCGGCGGCTATCTTGCGATCACGGGTGAGGTGACGGTGGGCGCGCTGGTTGCGGCGCTTGGCGCCTATAAGGATCTGAGCGGCCCCTGGAAGGACTTGCTGACCTATTACAATCAGGTGCAGGACATGTCCTTGCGCTGGGAAGTGGTGACAGAACGTTTCGCGCCCTCAAACATGATCCCTGAAAAATTGTTCGTGGGCGAGCCCGAGGTCATCCCGCATCTGACCGGTGAGATCGAGCTGCGCAACGTGACTGTGCGGGACGATGACGGCAAGACCATTCTTGAAGATATCGACCTGACCATTCCCAAAGGCGCGCGGGTGGCGATCCAATCCAACAGCGCTGCGGAACGCAATGCGTTGGCGCAAGTTCTGACCCGCGAAGTGCTGCCGGTTCAGGGCGAAGTGCTTATGGCCGGTCACAACCTGAAAGAGCTGCACCAATCCGTCATCGCTGCCCGGATCGGCTATGCCTATTCGCGACCTTATCTGTTCAATGGCACGTTGGGCGACAATCTGATGATGCCGCTACGGCCTCATCCGCAACATCAGGCAGATGCCGAAAAAACCCCCAGCCGCTGGCAGATCGAGGCCGCGCGCTCCGGCAACCCGACGGACTCCCTTAGCGATGAATGGATCGACCCCAAACTGGCCGGGCTGGACAACGCGGACGACATTCGCGCCTGGTGGTTCCAGCTGGTCGAGGCCATGGGGACAGATGAAATATTGCTGCGCCGCACCCTGCGCACGCAGTTTGATCCCGCACTACACCCCGATCTTGCGCGCGATGTTGTCAAACTGCGCGAAACGGTTGCCGAACGCCTGAGGGAAAACGGACTGGATCGTCACGTCTATCGCTTTGATCCAGAACGTTTTAATCCGACCGTGCCGCTTGGGGGCAATCTGCTCTACGCGACCCCATCACGGGATATCACGCCGGAATCCCTGGCCGATGACCGTCGGTTCAAGAACATGCTGAGCGCTCATGATCTGGCCGAGGATGCCATGAACATGGCCAGTGACGTGGTCGAGACACTGGATCAGGCCTTTGGGCGCGGCGGGACTAATCACCCCCTGTTTCTTCGATTGGGTATGTCCAAGGACATGTTCCACCGTCTGCTGGACATCAAGGACCGACGCAAGACCAAGGGTGACAACGACCTCAGCGAGGCCGAACGCTCACTACTGCTGACAGTTCCGTTCCTTCTGACGGCGGAACAGATCGGACCGGACTTCCCGCAGGAATACAAGGACAAGATCCTGTCCATCCGCAAAGAACAGTCTGAACGTCTGCAAGGCGCGCTGAACGGCATGTTCATTCCCCTGTCCCCCGACAGCTATTTTCCGCGCCTCACGGTGATGGAGAATGCCCTCTATGGGCGGGTCTCGATCACGGCCGGTGCCCATGCCGAAGAGATTGAGGATCTGGTGGCGCACATCATGAACGAAGAAGGCCTGCGCCGCAGGGCGGCGGCAACGTTGTTCGATCTGCAAACCGGGCTGGGCGGAAACAACCTGCCGACGGTATTTCAGGAACGCGCCGCGTTTTCCCGCGCCGGGATCAAACGCCCGGACATCCTGATCCTTGACAAGGCACTGGCCAGCCACGATTCCGAAAGCCGTCTGCGCACCCGCCTGCGCCTGCGCGAGCTGCTGCCTGACTCGATCATGATCTTCATGGAAGATCACTTTGCCCACCCCGAAGCCTATGACCTGTTCATCGAGATCAAGGATGGCCGCATCGACGGTGTATCGCGCACCCAGACGATCCATGAGGAAACCGCATCCGCCGATCTGAGCCGGAAACTACAGATCATCTCCTCGACCGAGCTGTTTTCGCGCATCGACGCCCGCAACCAGCGCCTGTTGGCCTTCTCGGCCCAATGGTACGAAGTCGCGGCGGGGCAGCCAATCTTTTCGCGCGGACAGGCCCCGGATGCGGCCTATCTGTGCATCGACGGGCAGGCCAATCTGGAATGGTCCGATGACGACGGCACCAAGCGCACCATTTCGATCATCGAACCGGGCCGCTTGATCGGCGATTTGTCGATCATCACCGGCGAAGCCCGGCAACTGGATTTGACCGCGCTCACCAAATGCACCTTCCTGCGCATCGGCGCCGAAGAGCTGCGGGCGGTGATCGAAAGCGACGCCTCAGTGGCGGTCCAGCTGCTGCAAACCGTGGCCGGATACCTGTCGATACTCTCCACCCGCATCAACGCGGTCGGGAATGCGTCGGACGTATTCCCAGAAGTGCCGCGACCCGTTGCAGGTGAAGATTTGGACACCAATGCCTGATCCTGCCGCCTATGCCCCTCACGAAGACCTCTTGCGCACAGCGCGCGCCCGGCCCGAGTTTTGGCGTCTGTTGGTGGGATTGGTCATCGTTGGGGCCATCTACCTGCTGCTGAATTCCGTTCTCTTTGCCGTGATTGGCGCTCTGGCTTCACCCGAACAGGCCGAAGGCTTCCTGCGTGGCACGTCTGCCCTTGCGACGCTAGTTCTGCTATTCAGCTTTGTGTTCATGACGCTGGGCGTTGCCATCGCAGTGCACCAAATGCAGCACCGGCGGCTGCGCAGCTTGTTCGGCGCTCGCAGCCCGTGCCTGCGCCAGTTCCGGCAAGTCCTGATCGGTCTGATCCTATTGGGTGCAGCAATGACGGTGTTGCCACCCTATGGCTTTGGCGCGCCACTGACTCAGAATCTGGCCCTGACCACATGGCTGCTGCTGTTGCCCATATCGTTGTTTGCGGTACTGATTCAGACCAGCGCCGAGGAAATCCTGTTTCGCGGCTACCTCCAGCAGTCTCTGGCCGCCAGATTCCGGTCCCCGCTCATCTGGATAGGTGTGCCGTCAATCCTGTTTGCCGCCGGGCATTACGCGCCCGTTATCACCGGAGAGAATGCACCCATGGTCGCGATCTGGGCCTTTGTCTTCGGTGTATTGGCCGCGGATCTGACGGCGCGTTCGGGAACGCTGGGGCCAGCTATCGCTTTGCATTTCTTCAACAATTCCTCGGCACTTCTGTTTATCTCCCTCCCGGACACACTCAGCGGGTTGTCGCTGTACCTGCTGCCCTATGACATGGCCGACACCCAAGCTCTGCGCGATTGGCTGTTCGTCGATTTCGCTGTCATGATGATCTGCTGGCTGACCGCGCGCCTTGCGCTCAGGCGTTGATTGCATTTCCTTCCGTAGCGTCTTATTTGACGTCAACGCCGCATAATAAGGTTCCGACATGAACTGGATCACAAACTACGTCCGCCCCCGGATCAACTCGATCTTCTCGCGCCGGGAAGTGCCTGAAAACCTTTGGCACAAGTGCGGCGAATGCGGCACGATGCTGTTCCATCGCGAACTGGCAGAGAACCAGAACGTCTGCACCCAGTGCGGTCACCACATGGCGATCACCCCGCGCGACCGCTTTGGCCACCTGTTCGACGGCGGCATTTTCACCGAGGTCGAGGTTCCCGCCCCCAAGGACGACCCGCTGCAATTCCGCGATCAAAAGAAATACCCCGACCGCATGAAAGCGGCGCAGAAAAAAACCGGCGAGAAAGAGGCGATGCTTGTCGCCACCGGCGAGATTGGCCGCACCCCGATCGTGGCCGCCGCGCAAGACTTCTCGTTCATGGGCGGGTCGATGGGTATGTATGTCGGCAACGCCATAATCGCCGCCGCGCAAGAGGCGGTGAAGCTGAAACGCCCGCTGATCCTGTTCTCGGCCGCAGGCGGCGCGCGGATGCAGGAAGGCATCCTTAGCCTGATGCAGATGCCGCGTACCACAGTGGCGGTGGAAATGCTGAAAGAGGCGAACCTGCCTTACATCGTCGTGCTGACACACCCGACGACCGGAGGCGTGACCGCGTCTTATGCGATGTTGGGCGACGTCCATATCTCGGAACCTAACGCGCTGATCTGCTTCGCGGGTCCGCGCGTGATCGAACAGACCATCCGCGAAAAACTGCCCGAAGGGTTCCAGCGCGCCGAATACTTGCTGGATCACGGGATGCTGGACCGCGTGACAAAACGCACCGAGATGCGTGAGGAACTGATCATCATCACCCGGATGCTGATGAACCAGCCCCCGGCGGTCAAAGGCGATTTGCCCGCGCCCGAACCCGATGAGGCCAAGCCCGAAACACCGGCTGAAGCCGAAGGCGAGAAATGACCGCCCAGACATCGGACGTCATCCTCGACCGGATGATGGCGCTGCATCCTAAGATCATTGACCTGACCTTGGATCGTGTGTGGCGTTTGCTGGCAGCACTGGACAACCCTCAGCTAAAACTGCCCCCGGTGATCCACATTGCCGGAACCAATGGCAAAGGCTCGACCCAGGCAATGATCCGCGCTGGGATCGAGGGGGCAGGGCTGTCGGCCCACGCCTATACTTCGCCGCATCTGGCCCGGTTCCACGAACGCATCCGTCTGGCCGGAGAGCTGATCTCAGAACCGGCCCTGACCGCCGTTCTGGATGAATGCTACGCCGCCAATGGGGGCGAGAACATCACCTATTTCGAGATCACAACCTGCGCCGCCTTGCTGGCCTTTGCCCGCGCAAATGCGGATTATTCCCTGCTTGAGGTTGGGCTGGGTGGCCGACTGGATGCCACCAATGTCATTCATGAACCTGCGGTTACAGTGATCACACCAGTCTCGATCGACCACGAACAGTTTCTGGGCAACACGCTGGGCAAGATCGCTGCCGAAAAGGCGGGCATCATCAAGCCGGGCGTTCCCTGCATCGTCGGCCCGCAACAGGACGAGGCGCTTGAGGTCATCGAATACACTGCCGCGCGCCTTGGCGCTCCGCTGTTGATTCACGGCCAGCACTGGCATGTGCATGAGGAAAACGGACGCCTGATCTATCAGGACGAAACCGGCCTGCGCGACCTGCCGTTGCCCAACCTGCTGGGCGCACATCAGATCCAGAATGCCGGTGCCGCACTAGCCGTATTGCGACACCTGAACCTTGGAGACGATGCCTACGAGGCTGCGGTGAGCAAGGCCGAATGGCCCGCCCGTATGCAGCGTCTGAAAACTGGCCCGTTGGTCGAAGCCGCACCTCAGGCTGAACTCTGGCTCGACGGGGGCCACAACGCCGCGGCTGGTATTGCGCTGGCCGATGTTCTGGCGAAACTCCCTAAGCGACCGACGCACATGATCTGCGGAATGCTCAACACCAAGGACGTCACCGGGTATCTGGCCCCGCTTGCGCAACAGGCCCAGAGCCTTACTGCTGTTTCCATCCCCGGTGAGGCCGCAACGCTCAGCGCCGAAGACACCGCAGCCGCGGCGGCCAAAACCGGCCTGCCTGCCACAACAGCTGACAACGTTACGGACGCCCTGAACGCGCTCATCGCGCAAGACCCACAGGCGCGCATCCTGATCTGTGGCTCGCTCTATCTAGCGGGCAACATCCTGCGGGAAAACGGTTGACCCGCCCGCAGGGCTTCATCTGGCTAAAAATACTTCGGGGGAGGCGCGCAAAGCGCGACGGGGGCAGCGCCCCTTATTGCCCCCAATCCTGAGCCTGCATTTCACGAAGACGCGATGCGGTCCGCTCAAACTCGAATAATCCTTCACCTTCGACATACAGCATCTCGGGCTCGGCTGCCGCCGAGCAGATCAAACGAACCTTCGCCTCATACAATGCGTCGATCAAAGTCACGAACCTCTTGGCTTCGTTGAAATTGTTCCGCGACAAGCGCGGGATGTCTTCCAAAACCAGAACCTTGACTACCTCGGCAATGGCCAGAAAGTCAGCTGGCCCCAGCATTCGCCCGCACAAATCGTAGAAACTGGCACGCGCCACCCCGTTGCGAAAGGCGGGCAGCTCAACCGCGCGCCCGTTAACCTGCAAAACCAAAGGCTCCGCGGCCCCGCCTGAAAGATCACGCCAGACCGCGCGGATATTCTCACGCGCCTCGGGTCCAATCGAAGTAAAATAGACCTGAGCGCCCTCCAACCGGTTCTGCCTGTAATCGGTGGGTGAGACCAGCTCCCACACTTGCAACTGTTCTTTGATATGGGCAATGAACGGCAAGAACAGCTGACGGTTCAAGCCATCCTTATACAGATCATCCGGGTGCCGGTTCGAGGTTGTGACGACCACCACGCCTCCTTCGTGCAGCAGATCGAACAGGCGACCAACAATCATCGCGTCGGTGATATCAGTGATCTGCATCTCATCAAAGGCCAGCACACGCACCGATTTCACCACCGAGGCCGCGACCGGGGCCAGCGCATCCTCGACACCGTCCTTTCGCGCTTTGTGCATGCCCGCATGGATTTCCTGCATGAAGGCGTGGAAATGCACCCGCCGCGCCGGGATGTCCCCCAACGCATCGA
Source organism: Ruegeria sp. (assembly GCF_965221235.1). Lineage (GTDB taxonomy): Bacteria > Pseudomonadota > Alphaproteobacteria > Rhodobacterales > Rhodobacteraceae > Ruegeria. The sequence continues at coordinate 269,011 of NZ_CBDCRS010000003.1, read as the reverse complement.
CAAACATATCCATCAGCATGGACTTGCCGCGACCAACGCCGCCCCACAGGTACAGGCCCTTCGGCGGTGGCGGCGCTTTTCGGAAGAAACTGCGCTTGACCGGTTCGGCCAGCGCGGCCCGGATACGTTCAAAGTGGGGAAGAACGGCCTCTTGCGCGTCGTCTCTGGTCAGGATGCCCTCGGCGACCTGCGTGTCGTAAAGCGAAATCAAACCCGTCATAACCCGAGGCATAGCGCCCGGCTTGCCCATTGAAAAGCAGCCTTTTCCGCGACGCATCAAATTTCCTTAGGCTCAGTTCGCAAATTGTGTGCATGAGGTCCCAATCGCGGTCGCGAGACAGGATCTGGCCGATGATTTCAGCAGGTCACACCGTTCGAACCATCGCAGGTAGTTTTCGAGGTATTTGCTCGAAACGCCGCGATAGCGGCGCAGGAAGTCCTTCAACCCACTGTGCCGATTGTTGGCTGTTTGTATGTGAGCCACCCCACGCACCCGTTCACCGGCGGACTGGTTCAATGCTTCGTGTCTGACCCCAAGTGACTTGGCGCAGGGCGGGTAAACGTCGTTTCCATCAGTGACCAGAAGGATGTCATCATCAATCCGGGGTTCCAGAACGCTGTGTATGCTGTCAGCTGTGACAGATGGAAGGACGGAACACGCCGTTGTGCCGCCTCGGTCCACGGCAACCAATATCGGAACCTGTTCGTCTGACAGACCGCGCTTGCTGGCCTTGCCGCCCCTGCGGCGCGCCTTGCGATCAAGTTTGCGATCGCCCTTGCGGCTCTTGAGAACATAGGTCTCGTCGGCTTCGACAATGCCCTTGAGTTTTGGAGGGTCCTGGTCCTTCGTGCCTAAAAATCGGTGCCGCCAACGAAACGCCGTAGAGACGGCAAAATTACAGCGCTTTGCAGACGCGCGAACGGTCAGCCCATCCGCAAGGCAGCCCCCAAAGGCGAGCCATCTGTCCTTCTTGTGCAGGCCCTGTAAAGCCGTGCCCGTTGCCGCGTTGAAAGTCTTGTTGCAGGCCTTGCATTGATACCGCTGTAGCCCTCGGGCTTTGCCCCGCGAAACCGCGCCAGGCGTGCCACAATGCGGGCACTCACGGTCCTCGGCGACGCGCGCTTCGATCGCTGCCAGCGAAGCGGATGGCTCAGTTTCCCCCAGCAACACAGCCTGTGCTTGCTGCCTCTGCGCCAGACTGAGACCGTCTATGCGGGATAACCACTCCTGAAACTGCTTGTGATCCACTGTCAATACCTCCTCGATTTTCCCAAGATCATATCAGAAACGTGAAGCTTGCATACGATTTACGAACTGAGCCTTTCCTTATCCGTTACCGCAAAACTCCTGAATTGACCCGTGTACGATTTTCGATAACGTCGCGGTTCCCCATCTCTGAGGTCTCGATGCCCCAATCCGCTCGTCTATTGAACCCGATCCTGATCGTCGGCTGCATCATCATCACGGTCAGCTTTGCTGTCCGCGCCTCGTTCGGTGTGTTCCAGATCCCGATTGCGGATGAATTCGGCTGGTTGCGCACTGATTTCTCGATGGCCATCGCGATCCAGAACCTCGCATGGGGCATCGGCCAGCCCATCTTTGGGGCGATTGCCGAGAAAATCGGCGACCGAAAGGCCATCATCATAGGTGCGCTGACCTATGCCGCCGGCATGGTTCTGTCTGCTTGGTCCGTTACTCCGTTCGAGCATCAGATGTACGCGTGGCTTGTGGGCTTCGGAATCGCCGGAACCGGGTTCGGCGTCGTTCTGGCGGTCGTAGGCCGGGCATCGTCGGATGCGAACCGATCCATGTCACTGGCTATTGTCACAGCAGCGGGCAGTTTCGGGCAGGTTCTTGGCGCGCCAACCGCCGAATGGATGCTGACCTTCTTGCCATGGCAGCAAGTCTTCATCGTCTTTGCCATCGCGATCCTGGCATTGGTACTGACACTGCCTTTCATGCGCGCACCACTGCCCGCCAGCAAAACCGAGCTGGAAGAAAGCATGAGCAAAATTCTGGGCCGCGCCATCCGCGACCCGTCTTACGCTCTGATCTTTTTAGGTTTCTTCAGCTGTGGCTATCAGCTCGGCTTTATTACCGCCCATTTCCCTGCCTTTGTGACCGAGATGTGCGGCCCGATCCAACCCGGAGGCGTGCTGCATTCAATCGGCATCCAATCGACCTCGGCGCTTGGGGCGATCTCCATTTCCCTGATCGGACTGGCCAATATCGGCGGCACGCTGTTGGCAGGTTGGGCTGGGAATCACTTCCCCAAGAAATACCTTCTGGCGGCTGTTTACACCGCTCGAACTTTGGCCGCCGCAGCCTTCATCCTGTTCCCGATCACTCCGTTGACCGTCATCGTCTTCTCGTTGGTGATGGGCTCGCTTTGGCTGGCCACGGTGCCGCTGACCTCGGGCCTGGTCGCGCATCTCTATGGGCTGCGTTATATGGGTACGCTCTACGGCATCATCTTCTTGAGCCATCAGGTCGGCAGCTTTCTGGGTGTCTGGCTGGGCGGGCGCATGTATGACCAGTACGGAGACTACACGATGGTCTGGTGGATCGGCGTCGCTATCGGAGCGTTCAGCGCCATCGTCCACCTGCCCATCCGCGAAAACTGGCCCGCAGCAGTGCCTGCTTAACCCCCTTTGGCTTCACGCGAAACCGCAGCGCGCAGCGCTGCCCGGCCCAATCGGAGGCGGCGCATCTATGATGCGCTTCCGACGGGCGGGAGGGCTACCCGCGTTTTGCCGCTCGTAACTCGCGTTCCAGCGCATCCAGAAAACGCGACCGATCCGCCTTGCTGAATGGTTTGCCACCACCGCCAGCCCCCAGCGGATTGGCGGCACGCAGGTCAGCCATCAGATCACGCATCGCCAGTTGCTGGCCAATGTTGGCAGCGGTGAATACCTCACCATTGGGGCGCAAAACGCGCGCGCCAGCTTCGACACATTTTGCGGCCAGAGGAATGTCGGATGTGACGACAACATCACCCGTCCCACAGCGCTCGGCGATCCACTTGTCCGCCTCATCGGCTCCCTCCGAGACAATGACAACCTGCACCAGAGGGTTTGCCGACGGCCGCAAGCCTCCGTTGGAAACCAGTGCCATCGGAACCTTGTGCCGGGTTGCGACCCGTTCGGCCTCGGCTTTCACCGGGCACGCATCACCGTCGACATAGAGCGTTGTCACGCCTTCTTCGCCTCTTTCTTGGCGGGTTCAGAGGGTTTCTTGCGCACCTTGAATTCATCCGGGATCGGCATCCTGTTGAATGCGTCCAGACCGGCGATCTTGTAAGCCTCGGCCAGCGTCGGATAGTTGAATGTGTTCTGCACGAAATAGTCCACCGTGCCTTTCAGGTTCAGCACAGCCTGCGCGATGTGGATCAGCTCGGTGGCGCCTTCACCGACAATCTGTACGCCCAAAACCCGGCGGGTTTTCAGCGAGAAAAGCATCTTCAGCATGCCATGCTCCAACCCCATGATATGACCGCGTGAGGTTTCGCGGAACCGCGCCATGCCGACTTCATAGGGAATGCCGCGCTCTTGCAACTCTTCCTCGGACATGCCGCAGGTGGAAATCTCGGGCACCGAGTAGATACCATAGGGATACCACGGGCTTTCGGGCAGGGTGGGGGTGTCCAGCGCATGGCAGGCCGCCACACGGCCCTGTTGCAGCGAGGTCGAGGCCAACGAAGGATGTCCGATCACATCACCGGTCGCATAGATATGCGGCACCGATGTCTGATAGGATTTTCGATCCACCTTGATGCGATTGCGGTGATCTGTCTCCAACCCAACCGCATCCAGATTCAGTGCCGAAGTTGCGCCCATGCGACCCGCGGCGAACAACAGCATCTCGGCCCGGACATGGCGTCCATTTTCCAGCGTGACTTCGACGTGTTCTCCGGCATCTTCGATCTTTTCGACGGCAGAGCCCAGTCGAAGATCAACGCCATTCTCGCGGATTTGATGGGTAAAGTCGTGGATCAACCGACTGTCGATGAAATCGAGGAAGGTCTCACGCGGCTCAATCAACGTCACCCGCACGTCCAGCGCCGAGAACATGGTGGCGTATTCCACTCCGATCACCCCGGCCCCGATCACTACAAGTGAGCGCGGAATCTCGGCCATCTCAAGGAAATCGTCTCCATCCACAACCGTTTTGCCGTTGAATGGCACGTAGTCGGGACGATACGTTTTGGTTCCGGTTGCGATCAGGAACTTTGCGGCGGTCAGGCGGGTCTTTTCGCCGGCATCCGTGGCGACCTCAATCTCATGCGGGCCAACGAACGAAGCCAACCCGTTCAAGGTCTCTACATGATTGCGGTTGAACTGGTGTTCCAGCACGTCAACCTCATGATCCAGCGTCATGTGCAGACGCGCCTTGAGGTCTTCGGCGCGGATCTGGTCTTTGACCCGGTACGACCGCCCGTAAAAGCTGCGCTCGCGCCAGCCGGAGAGGTTCAGCACGGTTTCGCGCAGGGTTTTGGACGGGATCGTGCCGGTATGAACAGAAACGCCGCCGAACCGATCCTTACGGTCGATCACCAACACCCGCCGCTTCAGCTTTCCTGCCTGAATCGCGGCGGACCGCCCCGAAGGCCCGGACCCGACGATGATCAGGTCATAATCGTAGTCGCTCATGCCTCAGTCTCCGTACAGCGCCTCGGCGTGGAAAGTGATGTGGTCTTCCATGAAGGTCGACACAAAGAAATAGGAATGGTCATAGCCCGGTTGCAGGCGATAGGTTGCCTGTTGGCGACGCTCAGCAATTGCCTGTGCCAATGCTTCCGGGCGCAACAGGTCGATGAACTGATCGCTGGCGCCAGTGTCGATCAGAATAGGTCCGTCAAAACCCACCTCTTTCATCATCACCGAGGCGTCGTGCTTGCCCCATGCAGCCTCGTCATCGCCCAGATAAGCGCTGAGTTGTTTGCGACCCCATTCCGCGCCAGTGGGGTTCGAGATCGGCGCAAAGGCCGAAACCGAGCGATACCGGCCCGGCAGGTTCATCGCCAGCGTCAACGCGCCATGGCCGCCCATCGAATGGCCGGTGATTGCCTGACGGTCCATGTCGACGGCGAAATTCTCGGCAAGAAACGCGGGCAACTCCTCGGCCACATAGTCCCACATGTTGAAATGCGGTGCCCACGGGCTTTGGGTGGCGTTTACATAGAAACCGGCCCCTTGACCCAGATCGTAGTCGTCATGATCCGCCACGCCTTCGCCGCGGGGTGAGGTATCGGGAAACACGACTGCAATCCCTTGTTCAGCCGCCCAGGCCTGTGCACCGGCCTTGGTCATCGCGTTTTCGTGGGTGCAGGTGAGACCCGATAGATACCAAAGGATCGGAACCGGACCGTCCTTAGCCTCGGCGGGCAGGAACAGACCAAAGGTCATGTCGCATTGGCAGGCTTTGGACGCGTGGCGATAAACGCCCTGCACGCCACCGAAACAGGCGTTTTCCGAAAGGGTTTCCATCTGGCACAGTCCTTTATTTTGGGTCGCGTTATGGCTAACGGCCCAAAGACCCGGCGTAAAGACCGCGCCTGTTCTGCGCACGGTTTTTTTAAGACCACAATCAGAGGGTCGAAACCCACGCAATCACAAACGGCACGGTCAGAATACTGGCCGCCGTCGACAACAGGATCGCAGCTGACGCGCGATGCGGGGCCACGCCGTAATGTGCTGCCAGCATATAGACGTTTCCAGCCACTGGCAGCGCCGCGGCGGCAATTGCGACCGAGGCCGGGAACGCCTCGACCGGGATCAGCCAGATCAAAACAATCCCGACGCAGAGCGGGTGCATGATCAGTTTGCAAAAGCCCAGCCATGCCGCGATCTGCACCCGTTCAGCGGACTTGGTGGCCAGTGAAGCTCCGATTGCGAACAACGCACCCGGCGTGGCCGCACCGCCCAGAATGGTCAGAAAATCGTTCAGGACCGTCGGGACCGGAACCTGAAAGGCTGACCACAACATCCCCGCCGAGATTGAAACGAACATCGGGTTTTTCACCAACCCCAACCCGATCAGGCGCAAGGTTGCGGCGGTCAGTCTGCCATCACGCCCGCCATTTATCAGGATCACGATCAGCGAAGAAAACACCACAAGATCGACAGTCAGCACCAGCATCACCGGTCCAATGGCGGCCTCGGACAAAAGCAAGGCCAGCATCGGCAGGCCCAGAAAGCCGACATTGCCGATGGCCGCACATTGCGCCTCGACCGCTGCTGTGGGGATATCGAGCCCGCGTATCCGCGCCACCAATGTCGCCAGAACATAGACGGCCGCGGTTCCCAGCAGATAACCCAGAACCAGCCGAGCGTTGAATATCTCGGCAAAGGGCAGGGTGGCGGCAAAGCGGAACAACATTGCCGACAGCGCAAAATAAAACACGAATTTGGTCAGATAGGCCGTGGCCTCTTGGGTGAAAAACCGGCTGCGGCCGGCCCAGTACCCCAGGCCGATGATCGCAAAGAAGGGCAGTGTGCGCAGAAAAACATCGACCATGGCCCAGAGTGTTAGCACGGTTTGACGGCGCGACAAGTCATCCCGGACCCAAGCAGCGCTTCGCCCGTCACTGACGCGAAAATGACCACAGTTTACGTGGTGACGGACCCTGCACCTATGCGAATCGTTGTATCTGAACTGATCGGTTTATAGTTTGGAAGGATCAGCCATCCAGGGAACGCACATGACTCAGACAGCCGCCATCCTTCGCACCGGCCGCAAATTCGATCAGGTTTTGCGAGGGGCGAGAGAAGTGTTCATGGCGGACGGCTTCGAAGGCGCCAGCGTGGATGACATCGCGCGGGCGGCAGGCGTGTCCAAGGCAACGCTCTACAGCTACTTCCCGGACAAGCGGCTTCTGTTCATGGAAGTGGCCCAGACCGAATGCAAACGTCTGGCCGAAAACGTCGTGTCCCGAGTTGATGACACCAAACCCGCGCGCGAGGTTCTGACCTTTACCGCGACGCAGCTGACAGCGTTTCTGGTGTCCGATTTCGCGCAACAGGTCTTTCGTATCTGTGTGGCGGAACGGGACAGGTTCCCGGAACTGGGCGTGGCCTTTTATGAATCGGGGCCTCAGAACGGTCGGCGTCATCTTGTCGAGTACCTGGAAAAAGCCGTCAAAAAGGGCGAATTGGCCATTGAGGACCTTCAGATCGCAGCCGAACAATTCTCGGAACTGTGCAAGGTGCGCATCTGGGCCAAGGCGGCATTGGGCATTCAGAACACTTTTTCCCAGGCTGAGATTGACGAGATCGCGCTGCAAGCCGTCGATATGTTCATGGCGCGCTACGGGGTCTGATCCCGCCAGCCAAAAACATGGGCGCGGCTTAGAACCGCGCCCCACTCGTTACTCAATCCACTATGCCCGCGTTGATGAGTTCAACGCTGGCGTTCAGGCTCACTCGATAAATGTTTTTGCCAGCCGGTCACTGATCGGCTGCGCAAGATAGCTGATGACGGCGCGCTCTCCAGTATTGACGAACAGATCCGCTGGCATGCCCGGCACCAGATCCAGCGCGGCAACGGCCTGCGGCTGATCCGCGTCCAGCTTGACCCGCGCCTTGTAGTAGGGCTCGCCGGTTCGGTCATCTTCCAACGCGTCGGCCGAGATGTCGAAGATCCGACCGCTGGCTTCCGGCACATCCGCCTGCGCAAACGCGGACAAGCGGATGCGTGTGCTTTGACCGATCCGCAGCTTGTCGATGTCACCGATCTGAACCCGGGCCTCGACGATCAGCGCCTGATCGGCCGGAACGATATCGAGGATCGGTTCGCCCGGGCGGATTACGCCGCCGGTGGTCGACACGCCCAGATTCACCACGCGCCCGCTGGTTGGGGCCAGCACCTGTGTCCGCTGCAAGCGCGCCAGCGTTCCGGCGAATTGCGGGCGCACCAGATCAAGTTGCGCCTCGACCACCGCCAGTTCCCCGGCGATGACCTCATCACGCAATTTCTGCTGGCTGAGCAGGGACAGTTCCAATTCCTGCATCTGATCTTCGGACTGCCTGATCTGAGTGCGCAGCGAGGCATCGACACCACCCAGACGCTCAAGCTCGATCTGACGCGCGCTGACCCGAGTCACCGCGACCAGCCCCTTGTTCAGCAGAGTTTCCAGATTGGCCAATTCGACCTTGGTGATCTCGATCTGGTTCTGGTTAGAACGACGCTGTTCGTTCAGTCCTGCAATCTGGTTGCGCAGGCCCGATATGCGCTGCGCGTTGATCTGCGCCTCGGCCCGGCGGGCGCGCGCTTCGGCGGCGAACAGTTGTTTCTGGGTCAGATAGGGTGAGACCCAGTGCAATCGGTCCATTCCTTCGCGGAACCCGGCCAGCGCGGTCGCTTCGTCAAACTGCTTCTTTCCGCTCATCTGCGCCAGCAAGCGCGCGCGGCGGACCGACAGTTCAGCCAGCTGGCTACCCTGTACGCTGAGATCGACGTCAATTTCAGTACTGTCGAGTTGCACCAGCGGTTGACCCGCCGTCACAAACTGGCCATCAGCCACAAGGATTGAGCGGATAATGCCACCATCCAGATGCTCGACCGTTTTACGCTGACCTTCGACCACGAACGATGCGGGGGCAACGACCGCTCCGTCCAGTTTCGAGGCAAACGCCCAATAGACACTGCCGCCGACAAAAGCAGCCAAGGTAAAAAGGCCAAACAAGACATAGCGAGCGATCCCCGGTGTGGAACCCGAAACCTCTGCCGCCTTGATCTCGTGAAATCCGACTGCGGTACCGGTGGGGGAATATTTGACAAGGTTCGTCATTGGGCCGCTCCTGCGATCTGAGTTTCGTTTGCCCGGCGCGGGGCTGGGTCAGCGGGTTTGTCCAGCACATTGGCGCGGTTCATCTTCAGCACTTCCTGTTTGTCACCGAACCGGGACTGGCTGCCGTCACGCAGCACCATGACCTTGGTTGCGGCCTGCAACGTGGCCGGACGGTGGGTCATGACAATGGCGATCCCGCCCCTTTCCTGCACCGCCATCAGTGCATCGCGCAGGGCCTGTTCGCCCTCGGCATCGAGGTCCGAGTTCGGCTCGTCCAGAACCAGCACAAACGGGTCCCCATAGAGCGCACGCGCTAGGGCAAGGCGCTGTCGCTGACCGCCGGACAGGAAAAAACCGTTCCCGATCCGGGTTTCATACCCGTCGGGCAGGGCGCTGATCATCTCATGCAGTCCGGCCTCACGGGCGGCGCGCAGGACCTCGGCGTCGTCGATGGCGACAGAGAACCGCCCGATATTCTCGCGGATCGTGCCATCGAACATTTCAACATCCTGCGGCAGATATCCAATCTGCTTGCCCAGATCCTCGGGGTTCCATTTCGACATCGGGCTGCCATCCAGCAACACCTCACCCCGTTGCGGGTGCCAGATACCGGCCAGCATCCGGCCCAGCGTGGATTTGCCTGACCCGCTCTGGCCGATCACGGCCAGAACGTCCCCTGCGTTCAAACTGAAGTCGATCCCGCGCAGGGTGGCGTTCATTGCCAGTGGCGGGGCCGCCTGAGCGATGCGGACGTCCAGTGTTTTGAAAGCACGCGGCAGGTTCAGGTTTGCGGGCGGCTCGGCAAACTCATCAGTCAGTTGCCTGATCTTGCTGTAAGACCCGCGCGCTGCCAGAAAGCTGCGCCATTGGCCGATCAGCTGGTCAATCGGGGCAAGCGCCCGGGCCAGCACGATGGTGGCCGCGATCATGACCCCGGCCGAGGATTCTCCGATCACGGCCAAAGCCGCACCCAGACCCAGAACCGCCGATTGCAGTCCCATCCGAAGGGTTTTGGACAGGACCGAGAAGCCGGCGACGCGGTCAGCGGCGCGGGTCTTGTGCTGGTGCGCGTCAGCCTGCAAGGCCGTCCAGCGCCGCACCAGATCAGTTTTCATTCCAAGCGCATGAACCAGTTCCGCATTCCGGTCGCCGGTGTTGAACAGCGCATCCGAACGGCCACGGGCCTCGGCGGCATTCCGCATCGGTGCGCGGGCGCGGGCGTTGTTGATCAGGGCCATGATAGTCAGGGTCAGCGCTCCGGCCAGACCCAGCAGCCCGAGATAGGGGTGAAGGACATACAGAACAAACAGATAGATCGGGATCCATGGCGCGTCGAAAAAGGCGGTCAGAGTGGTGCCCGAGATGAACTCGCGGAACCCGTTCACATCCTCGACCAGATTTTCGCCGTTGGTGCCGCTGCCCTGCACCCTGCGACGCATGGCAGCCCCAAGGACCGGCGCGCCGACGGTCAGCTCGAACCGGGCAGCCAGACGGCCAAGGATGCGCATCCGCATCAGATCGAGACAGGCAATAACGACAAACACCCCGGCCAGCAGAACGGACAGGGCGATCAGGGTCTCAATATTCTGGCTGGTCAGCACGCGGTCATAAACTTGCAGCATGTAAAGCGGCCCGGCCAGCATAAGCAGGTTCAGGAACAGGCTGAAAACCGCAACCGCAACAAAGCCTTTGCGCAGCGATCCCCAGGCGGATTTGACGGGATTGGATTTCTGAAACATCGAATTGCCCTTTCCGGTTTGGCAAACGGGGCGACCCAAAGGCCGCCCCGCTGTTGATCGCTTATGCGACGAAGTCGTCTTCGTTCAGGTCGGCGCTGTTGACACCGGCCAGACGAACCGAGCCTTCGCTGCCGAACGAGATGACCGCGTCGTCGCCATCCTGCGCGACACTCACCGCGCCGCCGAAGTCAGGACCGAAGTCACCGAATTGGAGCTGGTCGAGGCCAACTTCGAAGTCCTGAACCACGTCGTTGCCAAAGTTGCCTTCGAAGACAAAGGTGTCACGGCCTGCGCCACCGATAAGAATGTCATCCCCACCCTCACCGTTGAGTATGTCGTCACCGGCCTGACCATTCAGCGTGTTCGAACCTGAGTTACCCGACAGCACATCGTTGCCGCCATTCGGGCTACCCACGTTGTTTGAGCCGTTGATGTTCTCAAACCCGAACACCTGATCCAGCACGGCACCGTCAGGTGCATTGACCTGCGCGACTCCGTTGCCCTCTTCGTCGAGGTCCAGAACAACACCCGGCCCTGCGGAGAACAATGCGGTATCGGTACCTTCACCACCGATAATGATATCCGCACCACCGAACGAGTGGATGGCATCGTTGCCAGCACCGCCGTCGAGGATGTTGAACTCGTTGTTGCCCAGGATCAGGTCATCACCGCTGGAGCCGACCACGTTTTCGAAATCGTCGACTTCGATTGCGATCTGACCGTCCACAATGATGGCACCGTCCTGCGGACCTTCGTCACCATTGCCAGCCGGGTTCGGAGCAGGGGTGCTCAGATCCAGGTCAATGGTGACACCGTCGAAGCCGGACAGGTTGATGGTGTCCGCATCGTCCGAACCGACAACCCGCTCGATCGACTGAAGTACGTCGGTTTCGATCTGGTTCTCGATCACGTCCTGACCAATGACACCGATGCCGCCTGTGGCATTGACATCCAACGTGGCGCCTGCATCCACCAGCGTGTCCTGCACGACCGGGCCATTGATGCCCGCAGGTGCATTGTGCAGATGGATGGCCGAGACAACACCCGGGATCGGCGTGTTCAGGTCGGCTTCGTTCAGACCAACAACGCTGAGTTCGCTGGAATATGTGACTTCGCCCGTGTGCAGGTTCTGAGTGATGACGACGGTTGCGCCACCGGTGGCTTCGCTGTCCGAGGTCGGCCCAGGCTCTTGCGCCGCGTCCAGACCGCCGCTTAGCGATACGGTGCGGATGCCGTTCTCGGTCACGTCACTGTCGACCAGCAGTTGCCCGCGGATTTCACCGCCCGGGAACTCAGAGGTGTGGATGTTGTAGTACAGGTTGCCCTGAGCCGCTTGCTCCACGAACTGAGCGCCATCTTCGATTGCCGACCCGAACTGATCCGGTGCTGCGACAACCGCATCGACGACCGAAATATTGAAGCCCGTATCGCGCGTGGCGGTGCCGTTGCCGTTGGCGTCCAGAGAAACCTCGACCGCAACATCCAGATCCGAGAAATCGGCTGTGTCGATGCCGTCGCCACCGTCGATGAAGTCATTGCCCAGACCACCGGTCAGAACATTGTCCGCATCGCCTGCGATCAGAACGTCGTCACCTGCGCCGCCAACAATATCACCGTTGGTGGTGCCCAGATCGACAAAGATGTCATCGCCATCGCTCAGCAGAACGTTGCCGTTTATCACACCTTCGTCGTCGTTGACGATGGTTACGCTGGCTGCGTCCGAGGCGTCGATAGCGTTGACCGTGCCGCGAATCTCACCTTCGTTCAGGATCGCACCCAACAGGTTCAGGCCGCCGTCGATACGAATACCGGCTGCCGCGTCCGAGTCCTCAGACCCTGCGATCAGGCCTTCGTTGACAACAACACCTGCGAAAGAAGCATCATCCTGGCTGGTGAACAGGCGCAGACCGTCGCCTACTTGGTTGCCCTCGATGGCGTCGCCACGACCTTGCAGCGTGCCTTCGTTCAGGATCGCAGCCGAAACCACATCGCCCGAAACATCACCGGTTTGCAGCGAAACCGCCGAACCGTTGTTGCCTTCGCCCGCGTCCACGACGCCGAGGTTTTCAAAGGTGTAGTTGTCAGCGGTGCCATCAGCATAGACAGTCCCGTTGCGCTGGTTGCCGGTGCCGAGGATTTCGCCTTCGTTGACAACCTCCAGCCCTTCACCATCAATGTTCAGCGCACGGCTGTCCGAGGTGACAATCCCACGGTTCACAAACGAACCGCCCGTGTGGTCACCGGTGCCAAAGTACACGCCGTTCTGGCCACCTTCGAAAAGACCGCCTTCTTCGTTGATCAACTGACCTTGGAAGTTGACGTTGTTCACCGCACGGAATGCGCCGACGGTACCGTTGGCCCCTTCCGAGGCGACCACGCCCGAGTTGGTGATGGTGCCCGAGAACGTCCCGGCGTTGCCGACATTTCCAATGCGGATACCGTCACCGGCTGCGTTGGTGCCTGCAGCAGCGTTGCCACGACCCTGGATGGTGCCGTCGTTGTTCAGCTCGAACGATTTCTCGCCTGCAATCTCAGCGCCAAAGCCCGAGCCTTCGTTACCTTCGCCTGCATCAACAACACCGGTTTCCAGGTTGTTGAAGGTGAAGTCTTGCGCGGTGCCGTCGGCATAGACGGTGCCGTTGCGCTGGCTGTCGGTGCCAACGATGTCACCGGCGTTGTTCACTTCAAGGCCAATGCCATCGATGTTGAACGCGCGGCTGTCCGACGAAATGGTTCCGCCTTCCAGGTTGTTGAACACACCGCCGGTGTGATCCCCGCCTTCGCCTTTGACCGGGTTGCCGAAATAGACACCGTTTTGGACACCGGAGATATCGCCCGAGTTGTTGAACTCACCCTGGAACGAAACACCGTTTACAAAACGCACACCCGCAACAGTTCCGTTTGCACCTTCCGAGTCGATGGTGCCGGTGTTGTTGATGATCGCGTCGGTGGTGCCAACATTGCCAACATTGCCGATCCTGACGCCGTCACCGGCAGCATTTGTACCTGCTGCGGCGTTGCCACGACCCTGGATTGTACCGGCGTTGTCCAGCGTGAACGAGTTCGCGCCGTCACCGGCTCCACCGATTTCAACACCAAAGCCCGAGCCCTGATTGTGCTCGCCTGCGTCGATGGTCCCGGTGGCCAGGTTGTTGACCGAGAAGTCGTCGGCTGTGCCATCGGCATAGACGGTGCCGTTGCGCTGATCGTCGGTGCCGAGGATGTCGCCGCCGTTGACCAGGTTTACGCCTGTGCCATCGATGTTCACCGCACGGCTGTCTGATTGGATCGTACCAAAGTTCAGAACGTCCAGATCATGCTCGCCCAGACCGATATACAGGCCGTTTGCAGCGCCTTCGATCACACCGGTCGAGGTGTTCAGAATCTCGCCTTCGGTGTTTGCACCGTCAGCAATACGGATACCAGCAGCGGTGCCTTGGGTGCTTTCCGAAGAAATAAGGCCACTGTTGATGATCTCGGTTTCCAGAATGGTGCCTTCAGCGCCATTGTCGATGCGGATACCGTCACCCGCCAGCGCGGTGTTCGACGCCGCCTGACCACGGCCCTGAATGGTCGCGCCGAAGCCGTTGAAGACGTCGGTTTCCACACGGTCGCCGATCTCATCACCGATCTGCAGCGAAACACCGGCACCCTGGTTGCCTTCACCGGCATCTACGGTCCCGCCCGAGAAGTTCGAGATCGAGATGTCTTCGGCAGTGCTGTTGGTGTAGATCGTGCCGTTGCGCTGGTCGCCTGTGCCGACGATGTCGCCAAAGTTGCGGACATCAATGCCCTGACCCTGAATATCCACTGCGCGGCTGTCAGAGCTGATTACGCCACCCCGGAAATTGTCCAAAGACCCCGAGCTGTCCGCGCCTGCAAATTGCACGCCGTTAAACTCACCCACGATCTCACCAAAGTTGCGGACTGCGGCACTGCCTGTGACCTGAACACCAGTGGCCAGCGCATCGGGGCCGTTGTTGGCCTCGATCCGGCCCGAGCGGAAGTTGAAGACATCCACATCCTGTCCCTGCGCCTGAACGGCGGCGACAGCGTTGTTGGTGATGATCTCGCCAAAGTTCAGCAGGCGCGAGAAATCATTGGCCAGAACAAAAGCCGGGGTGTCGTCGACCACGGTGCTCTGGAAGAAGTTATTAAAAAGGGTTTGGCCATCGCGGCTGGTCTCTTGCGCCAAAGTTGACGTGCTCAAAAGACGGGCGCGTAAGCTTTCCATAAATTGGGACAGCATGGGGAACTCCATCATGGGTTTGCGTTATGCAGAGCGCCCGCTGGTCTGGGCATTCCACGTAGCAAAGGGGTAGCCACCACCGCCTGTCAGCTAAAATTCATCCTTCGAATTGGGGGTATAACCAATGCAAATAGTCACAGCTCGCGTGATAAATCGCATTTCAAGATCGCTATAAATCAACATGTTACGAAAATACGCGCCGCGATCCGATCCTATTCACTTGCGCGGATTGACGGTTTTGTCAGTGAAAGTGAACATGTTTTTTTGCTGACACGGCGCTGAAGGGCTAAATCTGGGGTATTCCAACGGCCTGAAAACACGCGTCTATAACCATTATGAATTTCCGAGATCTGGAATATGTGCTCGCCATTGCCAAACATGGCCAGTTCAGTCAGGCAGCCGTGGCCTGCAATGTCTCGCAACCCGCATTGTCCAATCAGGTCAAGAAACTGGAACAGGAACTAGGCTCTGAGCTGTTTCTGCGACTGCCCAATGAGGTGCGTCCGACCCTGTGCGGTGAACGCATACTCTCAATTGCCGAACGCATCCTGAGCGACGCCCAGAACATCCGCGACACTGCCACCCAATTCCGCGACCCCGAGGCGGTGCCATTCCATGTGGGCATGACACCAACGCTGGCCCCGTACCTGACGCAGTATTTCTCGGACCTGTTCAGCGCGTTGTTTCCGGCCATGCGGGTCACGATGGTCGAGGACCTGCCGCAGAACATGCTGAGGATGGTCGAGGATCACACGCTGGATCTAGCTCTGGTGGCAAAGATCAACACCAGCGCGGCGCTGGATTTCACCTCAATCTGGTCCGAGCCCCTGTTTCTGGCGGTTCGTGAGGGGCACCCTCTGTGTCACTTGCCTTCAATCGCACCCGAGGACGTACCAGCGCATGACTTCATTCGGCTGCCGCATAGCTTTGGCTATGATCTCGAAGACCGTCTGCCCAAAGCCGATCCTGCGCACCGCGTCAGCAAACGGTTCGACCTGAGCGCGCTGCGGTTTGAAACGATCTGCCGCCATATCTGCCATTCGGATGACTGCACCATCGTCTCGGCGCTGGCCGCCGAGCAGTTCAAACGCGACAACTGGCCTCTGTGCTTTGTGCCGTTCGAGGCCCCCGGCCATCTGCGCGATCTGGGGGCGGCGACGCGGCCAAACTGCCCCCGTCGACCACTGTTGGATCGTATCGGGGCCTATATCAACGAAAACCCTCCGACGGGTGTGACGCCCACGTTTCAGGCGTAACCCAAAGCGGACCGGAACGGCCCGGCAGAACGCTGCGTCAGGGCTTCCTTTCCTTCGGCTTTGCATCCGGACAAATGCAGCGCAGCATCCGATAGGTCGGTTCGCCGGACACGTATGCCGTCGTAAGCGCAAGTCAGTTGACAACGGATTTTGTATTTTGGATACATTGATTTGAGATATCGCGATGAGACAAGTCGTCATCTAAACTCAGGCGAAAATGAGAGACGCGAATATCTGAAAATAAAAAATATTTTGGGAGACCCACATGAAACTGAAAATGATGGCAGCAACCGCTGCAATAGCCTTATCGGCTGGCGTGGCACATGCAAATACGCTGGTGTATTGCTCGGAAGGCTCGCCCGAGGGCTTTGACCCGGCGCTGTTCACGGCAGGGACCACATTTGACGCCTCCTCGCACCCGATTTACAACCGCCTGCTGGAATTTGAGACCGGCACCACCAATGTGATCCCCGGTCTGGCCGAAAGTGTTGAGGCCAGCGATGATGGTCTGGAATACACGTTCAAGCTGCGTCAGGGCGTCAAGTTCCATTCCAACGACGAATTCACCCCGACCCGCGATTTCAATGCGGATGACGTGATCTTTTCGTTCATGCGTCAGAAGGATGAAGGCCACCCCTATAATCAGGTCTCGGGTGGCACCTGGGAATATTTCCAGGGTATGGGCATGCCAGATCTGGTCGAGTCCATCGAGAAGGTTGACGACTATACGGTGAAATTCACACTGTCCAAGCCCGAGGCCCCGTTTGTGGCCAACATGGCGATGGATTTCGCCTCGATATTATCCGCCGAATATGCCGATGCGATGATGGAAGCGGGCACACCTGAAAAGCTGAACACTGCGCCGATTGGCACCGGTCCGTTCTCTTTCGTGGCGTATCAGAAAGACGCGGTGATCCGCTATGCGCAGAATGCCGACTATTGGAAGGCGCCTGCGGATGTTGAAAACCTGATCTTCGCGATCACGCCTGATGCGTCGGTGCGCTATCAAAAGCTGAAGGCGGGCGAATGCCACATCATGCCTTATCCGAACCCTGCCGACATTCAGGCGATGAAGGATGACGGCGACATCAACATGATGGAGCAAGAGGGCCTGAACGTCGGCTATCTGGCCTATAACACCACCATGGAGCCGTTCGACAATCCGAACGTCCGCAAGGCGCTGAACATGGCGATCGACAAAAACGCGATCATCGACGTGGTGTTCCAGGGCTCAGGCCAAGTGGCCAAGAACCCGATCCCGCCGACCATGTGGGGGTATAACGACGCGATTACCGACGACGCCTATGATCCCGAAGCGGCCAAGGCGATGCTTGAGGCCGAAGGCGTCAGCGATCTGTCGATGAAGGTCTGGGCGATGCCGGTACAGCGTCCATACAACCCCAACGCCCGCCGTATGGCTGAACTGATCCAGGCAGATTTCGCCAAGGTTGGTGTGGATGTTGAGATCGTGTCTTATGAGTGGGGCGAGTACCTGTCGCGTTCGAAGGAACTGAACCGTGATGGTGCCGTTCTGCTGGGTTGGACCGGTGACAACGGCGATCCGGACAACTTCCTGGCGGTTCTGCTGGGCTGTGACGGCCGCGAGGCGTCGAACCGCGCACAGTGGTGTCACCAGCCGTTCGAAGACCTGATCCTTCAGGCCAAACAAACCACAGATCAGGCCGAGCGGACCAAACTGTACGAAGACGCTCAGGTGATCTTCAAGGATCAGGCACCCTGGGCCACCATCGCACACTCGGTTGTCTACATGCCGATGCGCAATGAGGTGCAGGGCTACAAGGTCCACCCGCTGGGCGGCCACATCTTCTATGGTGTGAGCGTCGAGTAAACCACCACTCACTGACCGGAGCCGCCTTAGGGCGGCTCCGGCTTTCTGTATGGGAGGTCGGCCTGAATGCCGGATTTGTCCGAATACCGTCAGCTGGCAAAGGACATGTCAGTAGATGCCGTGGCATTGGTGCCCGGCCCGAATTTCACCCGCGCTTTGGGAAAACCGTTCATGAGCCACGAGCGGCCCTTTGTGGTCGTAATCCCGGCCACAGGAAAACCGGCGGCTATTGTGCCAAATCTTGAGTTGGGATCATGGGAACTGGTCGGGTTTGACGGCGCGGTTTTCGACTGGTTCGATCAGACCGGCTATGACGGTGCTTTCGCGGCTTTGGCGGACCATATGCCGCTGCGCTCGCTGGCTGTTGAAGGGCAAGTGATGCGAGTCTTTGTTTCAAAGGCGCTGACCGGCGCGATGCCCAATTTGCAGATCGTAGATGGCGAGCGCGAGATCTCGGGCCTGCGCATTGTCAAGACCGACGACGATATCGCCGCGCTGCAAGCGGCGATTGATATCTCTGAACGCGCGTTGGAGCGGGTTATCGAAGATGTACGTGTCGGTCAGACCGAGAAGCAGATTGAGCAAGCTCTGATTCAGGCCCTGTTTGCTGAAGGGGCCGAGTCGCTTGCATTCAATCCAATCGTCGCAGCGGGGGACAATTCGGCGCGGCCGCATGGCAAAGCGCGTGCGGATTACCGGATCAAGACAGGCGACGCGCTTCTGTTCGACTTTGGCGCTCGTAAACATGGCTTTGCTGCGGACATTACCCGCACCTTCTTTGTGCAGGACGTTTCGGATGAGGGCAGGGATGTCTATGACACTGTCCTGCGCGCCAATCTGGCCGGGTTCGAGGCTTGCCGCCCCGGCGTTACCGCCCATGATATCGACGACGCGGTCATCAGCGTGCTTGAAGCCTCGCCCTATGTTGACCGTATCCGCACCAAGACAGGCCACGGGCTGGGTCGCGACGTGCATGAGGCCCCCTATATCATGCGTGGCAACGATCAGGTCATCCGCGTGGGCATGGTCTGGACCAACGAGCCGGGCCTCTACGAACTGGACAATTTCGGCGTTCGCATCGAAGATGATGTTCTGGTGACTGAAAACGGCTGCCGGTCTCTGACCAGCTTTCCCAAAGATCTCACAATCATAGGTCGCTGATGTTTGGCTACTTACTCACCCGCCTGGGCATGTTCATCCCGACCTTTCTGGGCGTGACGCTGATTTCCTTTATGTTCATTCGGGTGTTGCCGGGTGATCCGATCATCGTCATGGCCGGTGAACGCGGCATGACCGAGGAACGCTATCAGGAAATGGTCGAAAAGCTGGGCTTCGACAAACCGGTTCTGCAACAATACTGGGATTACCTCGTCGGCGTATTGCATGGCGATCTGGGTGAGAGCTTTGTCACCAAAAAGCCGGTCTGGGATGAGTTCTTTGCGCTGTTTCCGGCGACGCTTGAACTGTCGATCTGCGCTATGATCTTTGCGGTCGCTTTGGGTCTGCCTGCCGGCGTCATCGCGGCGGTGAATAGGGGCAAATTCTTTGACCGCGCGCTGATGTCCTCGGCTTTGGTTGGGTATTCAATGCCGATCTTCTGGTGGGCGCTGCTGCTGATCATCGTATTCTCGGGCAATCTTGGATGGACGCCGGTCTCGGGCCGGATCGACCTGCTGTACTACTTCCCAAGCGTCACCGGCTTCATGCTGATCGACAGTTTATTGTCCGGGCAAGCCGGGGCGTTCGGATCTGCGGTGCGGCACCTGATCCTGCCGACAATTGTTCTGGGAACCATCCCTCTGGCGGTCATCGCGCGCCAAACACGTTCGGCCATGCTGGAGGTGCTGGGCGAGGATTACATCCGCACCGCCCGCGCCAAGGGCCTTGCACCCGCCCGGATCAACGGGCTGCACGCGCTGCGCAATGCTCTGATCCCGGTAATTACCGTGATCGGCCTGTCGGTTGGCACGTTGCTGGCGGGTGCAATCTTAACCGAGACGATCTTTAGCTGGCCCGGCATCGGCAAGTGGATGGTCGACAGCATCTTCCGCCGCGACTACCCGGTGGTGCAGGGCGGGCTGCTGATGATCGCGGTCATTGTGATGCTGGTGAACCTGCTGGTCGATGTCCTTTACGGCATCATCAACCCCAAAATCCGGAGGCGGTGATGGCTGAACTTTCCGCAAACACCCCTAAGACCGAGGACCGCCCCAGCGCCCTGCGTGAGTTCTGGTACTATTTCAGCGAAAACCGCGGTGCCGTGATGGGCCTGTGGGTTTTTACAGCCTTCGTCATTTGCGCGGCCTTCGCTCCTCTGCTTGCCCCCTATGATCCGACCGAGCAGTTCCGGGATCACATCCTGCAACCCCCGGCGTGGCAGGAAGGCGGCAGCTGGGCCTTCCCGCTGGGCACCGATCCTTTGGGTCGGGATATGCTGTCGCGGCTGATTATGGGCTCGCGCTATTCTTTCTTTGTCGGCATCGTCGTGGTCTGTGTGGCCGTGACGGGCGGTGTGATCATCGGGCTGCTGTCCGGCTTCGCGCCCAAATGGGTCGATACGCTGATCATGCGCGTGATGGATATCATCCTGTCCTTCCCGTCGCTGTTGCTGGCTTTGGTGCTGGTCGCCATCCTCGGGCCGTCGCTGACCAATGCGATGATTGCCATCGCGATCGTGTTCCAGCCGCACTATGTGCGCCTGACGCGTGCCTCGGTGCTGGCCGAGCGTCAGAAAGACTATGTCACCTCAGCGCGCGTGGCCGGTGCCAGCAAGGCAAGGCTGATGTTCAAGACCGTGCTGCCCAATTGTCTCGCGCCGATCATCGTGCAGGCCGCGCTGTCCTTCTCGACCGCCATTCTGGACGCCGCCGCGCTTGGCTTTCTGGGCATGGGCGCACAGCCGCCCACACCAGAATGGGGCACCATGCTGGCCGAGGCGCGCGAGTTCATTCTGCGTGCATGGTGGGTGGTGACATTCCCCGGTCTGGCCATTCTGGTCACGGTGCTTGCCATCAACCTGATGGGCGACGGGCTGCGCGATGCGCTTGACCCGAAACTAAAGCGGAGCTGACGATATGAGCCTTTTGGATATCCGAAATCTCACCGTCGAATTTGCCACCGCCTCGGGTAAGTTCCGCGCCGTGGACGGCGTTGATCTTTCGGTCGACAAGGGTGAGCTGATGGCCATCGTTGGTGAAAGCGGCTCGGGCAAATCGGTTTCGATGCTGGCGCTGATGGGCCTGCTGCCCTGGACCGCCACGATCACTGCCGATCAGCTGAGTTTCGAGGGCATCGACCTGACGAAAATCTCGGCCCGCGACCGGCGCAAGATCATCGGTAAGGACATCGCCATGATCTTTCAGGAGCCGATGTCGTCGCTGAACCCCTGTTTCACCGTCGGCTTTCAGATCAAAGAGGCGCTGCGCATCCATCTGGGCCTGAACCGAAAGGACCGTCACCAGCGCGCGATTGAATTGTTCGATCAGGTCGGTATTCCTGCACCTGAAAGCCGCCTGAACACCTTTCCGCACCAAATGTCCGGCGGGATGAACCAGCGCGTCATGATCGCCATGGCCATTGCGTGCAATCCCAAACTGCTGATCGCAGATGAGCCGACAACCGCGCTGGACGTCACTATTCAGGCGCAAATTCTCGACCTGCTGATCCGGCTGCGCGACGAACAGGGGATGGGTCTGGTGCTGATCACCCATGACATGGGCGTCGTCGCCGAAACGGCTGAGCGGGTGCAGGTACAATATGCAGGCCAAAAGGTTGAAGAACAGCCTGTCAAAGACCTGTTCCGCGCCCCGCGTCATCCATATACTTCGGCTCTGCTCAGCGCGCTGCCGGAAAGGGCAACCTCCAAGATGCTGCCCACCATTCCGGGCGTTGTGCCGGGCCAGTTCGACCGACCCAAAGGGTGCCTGTTCAGCCCCCGATGCCAGTATGCCGATGACATATGCCGGTCGTTGCCGCCAACGCCGCACAGCGCCGAATTCGGCAAGGCTCGTTGCCACCATGTAGAAAAGATTATCGCCGGAGAGCTGGCATGACCGCCCCCATCGTTCAGGCCAGTGCATTGGCCAGGTTCTACACCGTCAAAGGCGGACTACTGTCGAAACCGGCAACGGTCAAAGCCCTCTCAGGCGTGGATTTCGACCTGCAACCCGGCAAGACACTGGCTATCGTCGGTGAATCCGGCTGCGGAAAGTCGACCTTGGCGCGCGTGGTGACGATGATCGAAGAGCCGACCTCGGGCAGCCTCACCATCGACGGCGTCGACATCACTCCGGCGAAATGGGCGCAGATGCGCGAGACGGTACAGATCGTGTTTCAGGACCCCTACGGTTCGCTCAATCCACGCCAGCGGATCGGGCAGATTCTGCAAGAGCCTCTGATCATCAATCGCCCCGACATGTCCGCCGCTGATCGCGAAGCCCGCGCGCGCGAGATGATCGACCTTGTGGGCCTGCGCCCGGAACATTACGACCGCTACCCGCATATGTTCTCAGGTGGACAGCGTCAGCGGATCGCCATTGCCCGTGCGCTGATGCTGAACCCCAAGCTGCTTGTGCTGGACGAACCGGTCTCGGCGTTGGACGTTTCGATCCAGTCGCAGATTCTGAATCTGCTGGTCGAGTTACAAGAACGTCTCAACCTCGCCTATCTGTTCATTTCGCACGACCTGTCGGTGGTAAAGCACTTCGCGGATGACGTGATCGTCATGTACCTGGGCCGTGCCGTGGAAAAAGCTCCGAAAGAGCAGCTGTTCGCAGCCCCGCGCCACCCTTATTCCAAGGCGCTGCTGTCGACCACGCCGCGCGCTGATCCCGAGGCGCGCAAAGACCGGATCAAACTGGAAGGTGAGTTGCCCTCGCCGATGAATATCCCCATGGGCTGCGCCTTTGCTCAGCGCTGTTGGTTGGCGACCGAGGAATGCCGGGCGGCACCACCCGCCCTTGACGGCGACACCCACAAGGTCGCCTGCCTGCACCCACTGGACTAGTCGCCTAGTCGTCTTTGCGCGTGGACGTAATCATATCCAGCAACTGTTCCTTGGTGCGCCGGATGTGGCGGGTCAGTAGGGCGCAGGCGTCCTCAACCCTGCCGTCGCGGGCAAGCGACAACAATTCGCGATGGTCCTTTTTGGCCGGTTCGCGCTGCTTCATGACGCTCAGGTGCATGCGGACATAGCGGTCGGACTGTACATTGACCCGTTGCAGAATCTCATTGCTCAGCCCGCGTCCCGCCGCTGCATACAGCGCCATGTGATAAGCATTGTTCAAACTGCCCCAGCGGCCCACGTCATAGGCATCGTAGGACTTTTCCATCTCGGTCAGAAGCCGCTCACATTCGCCGAAATGCGCCGGGGACATCCGCGGAATGGCGCGTTGGAAAAGATCAACCTCAAGCAGGATGCGCAGATCGAAAATCTCACCGATCTCTGACAAGGAATGCGACGTGACCGATGCGCCTCGGTTATTGGTCAGCTGTACCAGCCCTTCGGCATCCAGCCGTTTCAGCGCCTCGCGGATTGGCATGCGCGAGACGTCGTAATCCTCGGCCAGCGCTTCTTGGCGAATGGTTTCACCTTCTGCCATTTCACCGCTCAGAATCCGCTCACGCAGGTCATTGGTGATGACATCAGGCAGGCTTTGCCGGGGGATCGCGCGGGTTCTGGGCATTCGAGTGGTCTCGGGTCTTTGAGCTTTGTATCCAAAATACAAAATGATAGGGCGATTTCCAAGTGTATTACGTGGAGTGATGGATAATTGGTACATATTGTTCCAAAACGCCTCGGCAAGCCTGCGCATTGACCCGAGCCAAAAAAAGGATTGCAGAAATGCACGGAGAGCGTTTTCCACCAAACAAGGCGAATTTATTGAATAAACGTTATGCTGTTCTGCCCAAATCAACCAAGCTGGCCATGGTACACGACTCATGGCCAAACGCGCTCCATTTTGGGGCTTGAAAGCGACCGCTTTGGGCAGGTTCGTCGCCAGGCCTGAAGAGCCTTTTCCGGGTTATATAAGATCCAACGTCGGAGCGCGTCGAACCCGACCCTGAACCATGACGTTGCCCGCCGCTTGTGGGCTTTTTTCGGGATCCCCTGTCGGCCCATCGCCTGACTTGCGCATCGGTATGCCCAGGTCATGGCCAGCGCAACGATCGTAAGGAGTGTCGCAAGCTTGTGCGGGTCGGTGATGTGAGTGTCTTCGATATTGAAGCCACGAGTTTTGGCATCTGCGAAGAGGCATTCAATGCCCCACCTTTTGCGATAGAGTTTGAGTGGGTTTTTTGGGGCGTCGATGTTTGTTGCGACCCAAATCAACTCGCCACCTTTGATCCGTTTCCCCTGAAAGCGAAATAGGTTCTTGGGCGTGTGCGCCATGCCGCCCAGCCAGCCTTTCCATTGGCCCTTGCGGCGTTTGCGCAGCAGCGAACGCAACTGGAACCGGCGTCCGTCTTCGGTGTGGATGTGCATGTTTTCGCGTAAGCGGACGACGAATGGAACGTTGTTTTCAGCGAGAAAATCCAACCACTTATCCCCAATGAACTCCCGGTCTGCCAGCAGAGCCTCAATGGAAGATGCCCCGAACACTCGAAGATATCGTCGGATCAACTTCTTGCGTTGCCGCGTTGAGCTATTACCGCTGTTACCCAGAAGCGACCACATCAGAGGCACCTTGAAGCGGCGTGTCACGATCGCCAGAACCAGAAAGTTGATATCGGTCTTGCCCAACTTCCAGTTGGTCCGGTCCAGCGCAAGGAGCTTTGGACCCTTCAGATCAAGCAGGCAGATAATCAACCGCGCAACCACATCTCCATCCAATCGAACATGCTGGAAGAAGCGCTGAAGGCGGCGATAACTCGATGCATGAAGAGCGCTGCCGGGGAACTGACTCGCCAGATGACCAAGGTTCACAGTTCGACCGTTTGCCAGACCAATCAGCATTATGGCCAGGGTCTCCAATCGCGTCTTGCTCAGATCAAAATGTGGGCTTAGCGTTGTCATCAGAGGGGTGAGGAGAAATCCGAACATCCTGAAGATCCTTGTAGTGAAGAATCTTCAATTCGAATCCTTTTCGCCCCTCGTTTCAAGAAGCGTCGTGTACCGTGCAAGCTGGCCTTTGACGCACGGGACGCCTGTTCCAATAGTATCGGCATTTTTGTGTACCAACCCAGGCACGACCTTGATACGGACTCCTATACTTTTGTCCCTTCCAGCACCGAGGCGGCAGCATGAACACATCTGACATCCGAAACGAGGGCATGCGCATCGGGGGCAAGGCCGTTTTCACAGATGCCACGATCCCGGTGCATTACCCCTATACCAATGGGGTGATTGGTACGGTTCCGGCTGGTACGGCCATCCATGCGCGCAAGGCGTTTGACATCGCTGCCAACTACACTCCGCGGCTGAGCCGGTATGAAAGAAGCCAGATCCTGAAGCGCGCGGGCGAACTGATTGGTGAGAAACGCGATTATCTGGTGAAGTGGCTAACACTGGAGCTGGGCATTTGCCAACAGCATTCGATCTACGAGACCAAACGCGCGCAGGATGTTTTTCAATTTGCCGCTGCCGAAGCCCTGAGGGATGACGCCGAGGTATTCTCGTGTGATTTGACCCATAACGGCAAGGAAAGGAAGATTTTCACCAAGCGCGAACCGGTCAAAGCGATCAGTGCGATTACGCCATTCAACCACCCGCTGAACATGGTCAGCCACAAGATTGCGCCGTCGATCGCAACCAACAACTGCATGGTTTGCAAACCGACCGAGCTGACGCCACTTACAGCGCTGAGCCTGGCCGACATTCTGTACGAGGCGGGGCTGCCGCCCGAGATGTTTCAGGTGGTCACGGGCTGGCCGCAGGACATTGGCGACGAGATGATCACCAATGACAACATTGACATCATTACCTTCACCGGTGGCGTTACGGTGGGCAAGATGATCGCCTCGAAAGCAGGCTACAAACGTCAGGCGTTGGAGCTTGGCGGAAATGATCCTCTGATCGTTTTGAACGACCTCAGTGATGCTGACCTTGACCGGGCCGCCACCATCGCCGTGGCCGGGGCCACCGGGAATTCCGGGCAGCGTTGCACGGCAATCAAGCGCATTCTGGTGCAGGAAGGCGTAGCCGATAAATTCGTTCCGCTGGTTTTGGAAAAGGCCAAAGCCCTAAAGTTCGGAGACCCTCAAGACCCCGAGACGCAACTGGGCTGCGTGATCCACGCCGAAGCCGCTAAGCTGTTCGAAAAACGCGTCTTTATGGCCGCAGAGCAAGGCGCGGAAATTCTCTATCACCCAGGCCGACAGGGCGCGTTGCTGCCGCCCATCGTGGTCGACAAGGTGCCTCACGACAGCGAATTGGTGAAAGAAGAGACCTTTGGACCCGTCGTTCCAATCATCCGCGTGCCGGATGACGACGCCAAGGTCATGGAAATCTCGAACAGCACAGAATTCGGCCTGTCCTCGGGCGTATGCACCAACGATCTGAACCGCGCGATTGCCTATATCAACGGCTTGGATGTCGGCACTTGCAACATCTGGGAACAACCCGGTTATCGGATCGAGATGTCCCCTTTTGGTGGCATCAAGGACAGCGGCAATGGCGTGAAGGAGGGGGTCATTGAGGCGATGAAATTCTTCACCAACGTCAAAACCTATTCCCTGCCGTGGCCGGGATAGGCAAACCCCGGCCCGCATAAGCCGGGGCCAACTGTGCGAGCGTTACCCTTGCGCAACGTCCTGCCGTTGCACGCCCAGCCCCTCGATGCCCAGCTCCATCTTGTCTCCGGGCTTCAGGTAGGTCTGCGGGGTCTGCCCCATTCCAACGCCCGGAGGCGTCCCGGTTGAGATAACATCGCCCGGATGCAACGACATGAACTGCGACAGATGCGAGATTACGGTCGCCACTCTGAAATGCATGGTCTTGGTTGAGCCGTCCTGATAGCGATGCCCGTTGACCTCAAGATACATCGGTAGGTTCTGCGGGTCCGGGACCTCATCCCGCGTCACCAGCCAGGGACCGATCGGGCCGAACGTATCCGCTGATTTTCCTTTGACCCACTGGCCCGAACGGTGAAGCTGAAAGTCGCGCTCGGACAAATCATTGACCACGCAATATCCGGCCACGTGGTCCAGCGCGTCGGCTTCGGACACATATTTGGCGTGCTTGCCGATAACGACGCCCAGCTCGACTTCCCAATCGGTTTTGACCGATCCGCGCGGGATTTCGACCGTGTCGTTGGGGCCGGTGATGGCCGAGGTGGCCTTGAAAAAGATCACAGGTTCGGCGGGCAGTTCCATACCGCTTTCGGCAGCGTGATCGGCATAGTTCAGGCCGATGCAGATGAATTTGCCTACGCCGCCGACACACGCCCCAATCCGGGTGTCGCCGTCAACGGCGGGCAACGACGCCAGGTCCAGCCCCCGCAATTGCGCCAGACCTTCATCGCTCAGCACGTCCCCAGCGATATCGTTGACGACGCTCGACAGGTCGCGAATGGTGCCTGTTTCGTCCAGTATTCCGGGCTTTTCCGAGCCAACCGGCCCATAGCGCAACAGCTTCATTTTCAGTTCCTTTTCAACTCAGATGGTCCAGCCGCCGTCGATGGCAAAGGGCTGTCCGGTGGTATACTTGCTAGCATCGCTTGCAAGATAAAGCGCAAGCTCGGCAACTTCTTCGGCCGTTCCGATCCGGCCCATCGGCTGGCGGGCGATGAAGCCGGTCATGGCCTGTTCGTAATCCCCGGTGGCGCGCAGCCGGTCATGCAGGCTGGGGCTATCGACTGTGCCGGGGCAGATTGCATTACAGCGAATGCCTTGCGTGACAAAGTCGGCAGCCACCGATTTTGTCATCCCGATCACCGCCGCCTTTGAGGCGCAATAGACGAACCGGTTTGGCACTCCCTTAAGCGAGGACGCGACCGAGGACATGTTGATGATCGACCCTCCGCCCTGCGCCAGCATCGCAGGCAGGGTCAGCCGGATCAGCCGGTACATCGCCTTGACGTTCAGATCAAAGCTGAAGTCCCATTGCTGCTCGTCACACTCCAGAATGGTTCCACCCGCCACAAACCCGGCGCAGTTAAACAACACGTCCAGCGACGGCAAATCCGCAGTGGCCGCCTGCACGGCTGCCGCGTCGGTCACATCCAGATAAATAGCACGGATGCCGGGCAGATTTGCCAGCTCGGCCAAAGACGCCTCATTGATGTCACTGGCGATGACCTGCGCGCCCTCAGCTGCGAACAATTCCGCCGTAGCCCTCCCAATCCCCTGACCGGCGGCGGTGATCAGAGCGGTTTTGCCGGACAGCCGGCCGGGTGGGGTGAATGTGGTCATGGTGCTCCTCACGGTTTTTCGGGCAACGGTTCAACGGGGATATTCTGATGTCAGCCCGGCTCTGCGCTCTGGAACGGATATCAGGTGTTTTTTGTTCAACATCTTCCAGTCTTTCTCAAATCAATCCCCGCGCGGCGAGGTTTCGCATCAGATGAGACGCCCCGAACGTCCATTCCGGACAGTCCGTCGACAGGCGCACCGTGTTGGTCAGCGCGCCCAGTTCGTCGTTGGCAATTGTGACCGTGTCGCCCAGCTTGTGAGTAAATCCACCACCGGGCGTATCGCGATCCTGCGTCGGCGCGAAGAGAGTTCCCAGAAACAGCATGAACCCGTCCGGGTATTGATGGTGCCGCCCGATGGTCTGAGCCACCAGATCGGCTGGATCGCGGCTGATCTGCGACATCGAGGAATGGCCGTTCAGAACGAACCCGTCCAAGCCTTTGACCGTCAGGGTCAGCTCGGCCTTGCGCACATCATCCAGCGTAAAGCGATCGTCGAACAGCCGGATCATCGGCCCAATGGCGCAAGAGGCGTTGTTGTCCTTGGCCTTGCTCAGCAACAGTGCCGAGCGTCCTTCGACATCGCGCAAGTTGACGTCATTGCCCAGCGTGGCTCCCTTGACCTCGCCTCGCGAGGTGACGGCCAGAACCACCTCGGGTTCGGGATTGTTCCATGTCGAGATCGGGTGCAGCCCCACATCCGCGCCGTAACCGACTGAGGACAGCACCTGCGCCTTAGAAAATACCTCGGCATCGGGGCCGATACCGACCTCCAGATACTGGCTCCACAAACCCTCTTCGATCAGGGCTTCTTTGACCTTTGCCGCCGCGTCCGAGCCCGGGACGATGTTGCTCAGGCTGTCGCCAATGCGCGCGCCGATCCGGGACCGGACCGCATCGGCCTTGGCGGGGTCGCCCGCAGCCTGCTCCTCGATCACGCGTTCGATCATCGAACCTGCAAAGGTGACACCGCAGGCCTTGATAGCCTGAAGATCGCAGGGGGCCAGCCAGTTATGATCTGCATCGTATGGACCCAAAGCCTCGCCCTTAGCCGTGCGCACATACTCCGCCGCATCCTCGCGTTCGAGGATATCCCGCACAGTTGGGGCCTGCTTCGACGTGATATCAAAGAGCCGTCCGTCGCGCAGTGTCACAACACAGGGACCAATGCCGGGTCGTTCCACACGCCCCAGCCACAGCCCGGCAGTATCCAGTTGGGGAAAAGTCATCTCAGCCTCTGAGGTTATAGGCCCGGGCGGCATTGCCCCCAAGAACCGCGTTACGTTCAGCGTCGGAAAGCGCGCTCAGCAGCGTGTCTGTGGTGTCGAGCCAGCGCTGATAGGAGCTGGCCAGGGTGCAAACCGGCCAGTCACTGCCCCAGATCAGGCGCCATGGGCCGAAGGTTTCCAGCAAGTGATCGACATAAGGGCGCAGGTCGGCGATTGTCCAATCTTGCGCGGCCTCTGTGACCAGCCCGGACAGCTTGCACCAAGCGCCCGTATCCCGGGCCAGCGCAGCCATATCGTCGGCCCATCCGGCGATCTCGCCCGCATGGATCAGCGGCTTGGAGCCATGGTCGATGACGACCCGCATCTGTGGGTGAAGGGTCAAAAGCTGCTGCAATGCCCCCAGATGGTGCGGCAGAGTCAGCGCGTCAAAGGTCAGACCGTGCTGTTGCAGCGCGTCAAAAGCAGGCGTGAGCGTCGTGCCCAGCATCCAGTTGGGGTCGGCGATATCCTGTATCATCGGACGCAATCCGACCAGCGCCGGGTGGGCCGCCAATGCTCCGATTTGCCGGGATGCATCCGCGGCCTCAAAATCGACCCAGCCGACCACGCCCTTCACAAACGGTGTCTGGTCGGCCAGTGACAGCATGTATTCCGTCTCGGCCACGGTCGGTGCGGCCTGAACCAGAACGGTTCCGCCGATCCCTGCTGCCTCCAGCAACGGTGCCATATCATCGGGGGTGAAATCTCGGTAGATCGGGGCCAGATCGGGTGTCAGCCAGCCATAGTCTCCCCGTGCCAAAGCCCAGAAATGGTGATGCGCGTCGATCTTCACCCAATCACACCTTTCTTGAGGATGATGTTGCCGTAAAGCCGACGCTCTCCTGTCTGCACGACGGAAAATGCGTTGGCGGCACGATCGTAGAACGCGAACCGCTCTACCCCCTGAATACGAGCGGGGGAGTCAGCAGTGGCGTCGATGATGGCCTGAAACTCGGCCACGGCTTCGGGTATGGCATCGGGGTCTTCAACCACCTGCATGGTCAGGGCCGGATCAGGCACAAATGTGTCCAGCGGCATCACAGAAAGTACCGCGCGCAGAACTTCACTGGCAGAAGAGCCATCGGCGCGAATGCAGTCCGGGCCGAGGCTTGAACCGGGAAAGTTCGCATCGGCAATCACGATCTCATCACCGTGCCCCATGGCGCGCAGGGCATACAGCAATTCGGGTGACAGGATCGGGTCGAGGTTACGCAGCATCGGCGGCCTCGGACGGCAGCGGCGCGTCCGGGCGGATCAACCCTTCGCCGCGCAGATCAGACCACAGGCCCGATGGAATATTCCGGTGCAGCAAGGCGACATTGGCCTGAACTTCGGCGGCACTCACAGCACCGGGGACAACGGTTTTGACGCTCGGGTGGCCCAGTACGAATTGCAATGCGGCGGCGATCAACGGGGTATTGTGCGCCGCACATACCGCTTCGATCTTGCGTACACGCTCCAGAATTTCTGGCGGCGCATCAGCATAGTTGTACTTGGCCCCCGGCACCGCGCCGGTCGCCAGAATGCCTGAGTTATACGGCCCGCCCAGAATGATCCCAACATCGCGCTGTTCACATAGCGGCAGGAAACTTTCCAGCGCCTCCTGCTCTAATAGCGTATATCGCCCGGCCAACAGGAAGCCGTCAAAATCGCCTAGCCCCAGCAGTTTCTCACAAACCTGCCATTCATTCACACCTGCGCCGATTGCCGCGATCTCACCAGCGGCGCGCAACTCGGTTAGTGCTTTATAGCCGCCGCCATCGAACAGCTCGCGCACTTTGGCGTCGGATACTTCCTGACTGCCCTGGCTGAAGACACAGACGTCATGCACCAACAGGATGTCGGAATTGGCAACTCCGATCCGCTCGCGGCTGGCCTCATAGGATCGCATCACCCCGTCATAGGTGTAGTCGAACACGATCCGTTTCTGCGGCACGTCGACAAACGCCTCGGGCGTCACTTCGTGAGGCTCGCAATCCAACAGTAACCGCCCGATTTTGGTGGACAGCTGACATTCTCGCGACCGAAGCGCCGCATTGCTTCGCCGAACCGGTATTCCGAGCGGCCCAGACCATATTGTGGCGCGGTGTCAAAGAACCGGATGCCCGCGTCAAAGGCTGCCTGCAACGCCGCCTGCGCGTCCTGATCAGACACTTTGCGATAGAGATTGCCCAAGGGCGCGCCACCAAAGCCCATGCGGGTCAATGGCACCGGCCGCGCCGTGCGATGGTTCAGAAGATCTGTCTGGGAAACGGTCATCCTGCCTCTCGTGCTGGCTGAGGGGTGATGTTGAACAAATGCGGCTGCTCCTGCGTCAATACCTCGATCCGCGGCAGCAACTGGCCCAAATGGCGCCGCATGGCGGCCTGTGCGGCCTGCTCGTCGCGGTCCAGAATGGCGGCGTGAATGGCCTTGTGTTCCGCCAGCGTTTCAGCGATGCGCCCGGGCGTCGGCAACAACAACATCCTTGCGCGGCTGACCTGAAGCGAGACAGTCTGCGCCACGTCGCCCAGCCGATTAAAGCCGGTGAACTCCATCAACAGCGCATGGAATTCTTCATCCGCCTGATAAAACCCGGGAATATCCTCATCCCCGATCAGCAGTTCCTGCAACCGCATATTTCTGTTCAGCTTTTTCGCCTGATCCTCGGTCAGATCACGGGCAACCTTTGCCACAGTCGCCAGTTCCAGCGCCTCGCGCAGAAACATCCCCTCGCGGATTTCCGACATCGAGAAATAAGACACCCGCGTACCGGACTGCGGCACCACATCCACCAAACCATCGGTGGCAAGCCGGGCTATCGCCTCGGTCACAGGCGCGCGCGACACGCCGAGTTTTTCGCAGATCGGAGCCTTTCTGAGCGTCGCGCCCGGCGGGAAATCCAGCGACAGAATGGCCTGCTTAATCGCCTGATAGACCCGCTGCGCCAGCGAGCCGTCCCCCGATGCAATATCGCGCAAAATCTGCGCGTCGATGTCTTGTGGTTTGGTCATAAGTACGACCTATCATACTAACATGTTAGTTGACAATAGCGTGATTGCACCTTAGCACTTCGTAGCAAGCAAGCGGGGAGAGGATGCAGAATAGCCAGGAAAATAAGGCCCCTCGGGCAGCGAGTCGCGACACTGTCAGGCTGAACCCTGATGATAATGTCGTGATCGCGTTGCGGGATTTAGCAGCCAAAGAACAGCCGCTGGACGTTCCGACACCGCTGGCCGCTCCGATCCCGCGCGGCCACAAAATCGCCGTGGCAACTATCGCAGCGGGTGAGAATGTCATTCGTTATGGCCAGATCATCGGGCAGGCCAAGGCTGATATTGCACCGGGGGAACATGTGCATGTCCAGAACCTTGGCATGGGAGCGCATCAACAGGATTACGCCCATGCCAGCGCCAACACGCCTTTGTCTGCGATTCACGAGAGCCGCACGTTCCAAGGCTATCACCGCAAGGACGGCAAGGTCGGGACGCGCAACTATATCGGCATTCTGACAACGGTGAATTGCTCGGGATCGGTGGCGCGCTTCATTGCCGAGGCGGCCGAGAAATCCGGCCTGCTGGACGAGTTTCCAAATGTTGATGGTGTGGTCCCGATCGTGCATGGCACCGGCTGCGGCATGTCAGGCAAAGACGAAGGCTATGCGACCCTGTTCCGCACTCTGGCCGGGTATGCGCAGCATCCGAACTTTGGAGGCATCTTGCTGATCGGACTGGGCTGCGAGGTCATGCAGGTCGCCGATCTGGTCGGTGGGCAACCGATCCGCTCCGACGGCGCGTTGCGCTACATGACCATCCAGAACGAGGGCGGCACGCGCCGGACCATCGAACGCGGGCTTGAAGAACTTCGCGGCATTGCCGAGCTGGCAAATCAAGCCACACGGCAACCCGCGCCGGTCAGCGCGATCACGGTTGGGATGCAGTGCGGAGGTTCGGACGGATATTCGGGGATCACCGCCAATCCGGCGCTTGGCTATGCTTCTGACCTTCTGGTGCGGCACGGTGGGACAACGATCCTGTCCGAAACCTCTGAAATCTACGGGGCCGAGCATCTGCTGACCCGACGCGCAGAGACCTCTGAGGTCGGCCAAAAGCTGATCGACCGTATTCATTGGTGGGAGGACTACACTGCCCGCAATGGCGGTGAGATGGACAACAACCCAAGCCCCGGCAACAAGCGCGGCGGGTTGACGACCATTCTGGAGAAATCGTTGGGGGCCGTGGCCAAGGGCGGCACGGCGCCGCTGCGGGATGTCTATAAATTCGGCGAGAAGGTGGACAAACACGGGTTTGTCTTCATGGACAGCCCCGGCTTCGATCCTTGCTCGGTGACGGGGCAGGTGGCCTCTGGCGCGAACCTGATTGTGTTCACCACTGGGCGCGGTTCGGTCTCGGGCTATCAGCCGACACCTTGTGTGAAGCTGGCGACAAACTCGGAAATGTATGCGCGCATGGCCGAGGATATGGACCTGAATTGCGGCGACATTGTCACCGACGGGGTCAGTATCGAGGCCAAGGGCGAGGAACTGTTCGAAATCCTCATCCGCATCGCCTCGGGCGAGAAAACCAAAAGTGAGGAGCTTGGCTTTGGGGGTGTTGAGTTCGTCCCCTGGCAAATCGGCGCGGTGATGTAACCCGCGCGTGGCCCAACGGGAGAAGGGCATTTGGGAGGAGAGATGACAAAACTGGTCGACATGACGGGGATCGACAAAAATTTCCCCGGTGTGCACGCGCTGAAATCTGTGCAGTTCGATCTGTTCCCGGGCGAGGTTCACGCGTTGATGGGCGAGAACGGGGCTGGGAAAAGTACGCTGATGAAGATCCTGTCAGGGATCTATCAGCGTGACGGCGGTGATCTCGCGATTGATGGCCGCCCCGCCAGCCCGACCACCCCGCGAGAGGCACAGGATTTGGGCATCGGCATCATCCATCAGGAGCTGAGCCTGATGAACGATCTGACGGTGGCCCAGAACATTTTTATTGGGCGCGAGCCGCGCAAGCGTTTTGGTCGGTTGGATGAAGCTGCGCTGAACGCGCAGACGGCCGAGATTTTCGCCTCAATGAACCTGACGCTCGACCCCAAGACGCTGGTCGGCAGTCTGACCATTGCGAAACAACAAATGGTCGAGATCGCCAAGGCGCTGTCTTACCGGTCCAAAGTTCTGATCATGGATGAACCCACGGCGGCCCTGAACGACGCCGAGATTGCCGAGCTGTTTGTGATCATCCGCCGCCTTCGGGCCGAGGGCGTGGGCATCGTTTATATCAGTCACAAGATGGATGAGCTGAAGCAGATCGCCGACCGGGTCACGGTGATGCGCGATGGCGAATATGTCGGCACGGTAGACGCGGCCGAGACGCCGATCAGCCAGATTATCGCGATGATGGTGGGGCGCGAGGTCAGCGAAGAGCCTCTGGATGTGCCGGATTTGGGCGGTGCGGAAGTCGCTTTGCAGGTATCGAACCTCAGCAGGGACAATGAGCTTCACGATGTCAGCTTCTCGGTCCAAAAGGGTGAAATTCTGGGCTTTGCCGGGCTGATGGGGGCCGGGCGGACCGAAGTGGCGCGGGCGATTTTCGGGGCCGATCCGAAAGATGGTGGTGAGATCCGTGTGCATGGTCAGCCTATCACGATCAAATCTCCGAAAGACGCGGTGCGAGCCGGCATCGGCTATTTGTCCGAAGACCGGAAACACTTCGGCCTGGCGACGGGAATGAACGTTCGGGACAATATCGCACTGGCCTCAATGGACCTGTTCACCGGGGCGGGTGGCGTGCTGAATGATGGCGACATCAGCACCACGGCCAAAAGCTTTATCAATCAATTGGGCATCCGCACCCCCTCGGACGTGCAGGAGGTTCGGCTCCTGTCGGGGGGCAATCAGCAGAAGGTTGTCATCGCCAAATGGCTGCTGCGCGACTGCGATATTCTGATCTTCGACGAACCCACCCGCGGCATCGACGTGGGCGCGAAATCCGAGATTTACAAACTGCTCGAAGACCTCGCCGCGCAGGGCAAGACGATCATCGTGATCTCATCGGAACTGCCCGAGATCATGCGCCTCAGCCACCGCATCGCAGTGATGTGCGAGGGCCGACTGACCGGCATTCTGCCCGGCGGCAAAGACACCACTCAGGAAGACATCATGCATCTGGCCACCCAACGCACGGCGGCGATGCAGGTAACAGGGACAGTGCAATGACCACAGCAACGGATATCGACAAGAAGAAGCCCCTGGCGGGTCTGTCGGAAAGCGGCGCGTATCAAAAGCTGCTGGCTTTCGCCAGTTTAATCGCGCTGCTGATTGGGTTCTCGATCGCGTCTCCAAATTTCATGCAGACCTCGAACATGATTGCGATCTTGCAGGCCACATCCGTTAACGGAGTGCTGGCCGTGGCCGCGACCCTGATCATCATCACCGGCGGCATCGACCTGTCTTTGGGCACGATGATGACCTTCTGCGCGGTGATTGCGGGCGTGGTTCTGACATATCTGGGGATGCCTTTGCTGCTGGGCGTCGCGGCGGCCATCGCAGCGGGCGCGTTTTGCGGCCTGTGCTCGGGCACCTTTGTGGCCAAGATGAAAATCCCACCCTTCATTGCCACGCTGGGCATGATGCTGATCCTCAAGGGCCTGTCGTTGGTGATCTCGGGAACGCGACCGATCTATTTCAACGACACGCCGGGCTTCGACCAGATCTCGCGCGGGTCGCTGATCGGAGAGGTTTTTCCGGCTCTGCCCATCCCCAACGGCGTGCTGATCCTGTTCCTAGTCGCCATCGCGGCGTCGTACATCCTGAGCCGAACAGTGCTGGGGCGCTACACTTTTGCGCTGGGATCGAACGAAGAAGCTGTGCGCCTGTCCGGTGTGAACACCGATATGTGGAAGATGCGTATTTACGCGCTGGCCGGGGCGATCTGTGGCATTGCCGGTATCCTCATCGCGTCACGTCTAAACTCTGCGCAACCGGCGCTAGGGCTTGGCTACGAGCTTGAAGCCATCGCAGCCGTGGTGATCGGCGGCACATCCTTGTCCGGCGGACGCGGCACCATTCTGGGCACGCTGATCGGCGCGCTGATCATGGCGGTTCTGACCAATGGGCTGCGCGTGCTGTCGGTGGCGCAGGAATGGCAGACCGTGGTGACCGGCGCGATCATCATTCTGGCCGTCTATGCCGACATGGCGCGGCGCAAAAAGACTGGCTGAGACGCATTTCAAACCAACGACAAAAACGACCAACTGGAGGAGAGAATCATGTTTACACGTCGTTTCCTGATAGGGGCGCTGAGTGCGGCGACCCTTGCTGTACCGGCCTCGATGGCTACAGCCGAGGATGTCTATATCCCGCTGGTATCCAAAGGCTTCCAGCATCAGTTCTGGCAGGCGGTGAAGTCCGGGGCTGAGCAGGCAGCGGATGAATACGGGGTTACAATCACCTTTGAGGGCCCTGACAATGAAACGATGGTGGACCGCCAGATCGACATGCTGGCTGCTGCCTTGGCCAACAATCCCAAGGCCATCGGCTTTGCTGCATTGGACAGTCAGGCCGCCATTCCACTGCTGAAACAGGCCAATGACAAGGGCATCCCAATCATCGCCTTCGACAGCGGTGTCGACAGTGACATCCCGGTCTCGACTGCGACGACGGACAATCTGGCCGCGGCAGGTTTGGCCGCCGACAAGATGGCTGAGAAGATCGGTGGCAAGGGCAAGGTTGCTGTGGTGGCGCATGACCAGACCAGCCGCACCGGCATCGACCGCCGCGATGGGTTTGTAAACCGCATGGCCGAGAAATACCCCGATATCGAGGTTGTGACCGTGCAATACGGGCAGGGCGACCATCTGAAATCAACCGAGGTGACCAAGGCCATCCTGACCGCCAATCCCGATCTGGCGGGTATTTTCGGCACCAACGAAGGCTCGGCCATCGGTGTGGTGAATGGTGTGCAGGAGCTGGGAACCGAGGGTTTGGTGATCATCGGCTATGACAGCGGCAAGGCCCAGAAGGACGCGATTAAAAGCGGGCTAATGGCTGGGGCGATCACGCAGAACCCGGTTGGTATCGGCTATGAAACCGTCAAGGCCGCCGTGGCTGCCATGAATGGCGAAGAAGTCCCGACGCTGATCGACACCGGCTTCTACTACTATGACGCATCGAACATGGATGACCCGAAAATCTCGGCCGTTCTGTACGATTGATACAACTCTGAACCGTGGACGCCCGGCTCGCCCCATACGGGTGGGTCGGGCGTTCTATTTTCATAGGAGGAAATCCGCCATACGGCCCCGGCATTCTCATTTCGTGTTTCCGGTCTTTATGTGCTAGTGTCGGCCAGGTATTATTTCAGACTTAAATTAAAGGTAGTTACTCCATTGCCGGACAAGCCCAACAGCGTATTCAGGCTGCGACCGCTGGAAAAGGCGGATTTTGAGGTGATCGCCCCCTGGTTTCAGGATATCGACGACCTCGCCCGATTTGAACGTGCCTCGCGCATACCTCTCAACCTGACCCAAACCGAAGAAAACTGGAGCGACGCATTCGGCGCCACGCCCAATAGCTGCAAATGTTGGTTCGTCATCGAAGCCGAAAGCGGGCAGGTTCTGGGGCTGACCGGGCTCGAGGCAATTTCACCGATCAATCGCGACGCAGTAGTCGCGGTATTCGTTGAGAAATCCGCCCGTCGTTTAGGTCTTGCTGCGCGGGCGACAGCACTGATCCTCGACTTCGCATTCCGGCAGATGGGTCTGAACCGGCTCACCTCGTATTATCGCGCGGACAATCACATCAGCCGAGACCTTGTCGCCAGACTGGGATTCAAGGTCGAAGGAACCATGCGACAGGCCTGGTTTGCAGATTGCACGTTTCACGATATGGTTGTTGTGGGGGTTCTCAAACAGGATTGGCAGGAGCGGCGATCAGAACTGGCCAAAGACTTGCGTCAGGAAACGGTTGTTACTTTCGGATCAGACCTTTCATCGAACTGGTCGTGGCCGCCGCTGATCGACACGTGCGATTGAAGCGCCCTGGATTGCGACCGCAATGCAAAAGCACTTTTTTGCTATAAGTTGAACATCGGGTTCGAACTGAACCCCTCAGACGAGTAATGAATGTGAACAATGTAAGTTCGGGTCCTTCGATTACGCAAAAGCTCGGCGCTGTGCTGTTTGCCGATGTTGTCGGCTATTCCCGCCTGATGAGCGAGAATGAGATGGACACCTATAATGCGTTGAAATCATTGATGTCCCTGCTTGAAGAAACCTGTGCCCGGTTCCACGGGCGCGTGGTTGAAGTGCGGGGTGACGGCGTTCTGGCGCTGTTCGAAACAGCCACCAGCGCGGTGGAATTCGGGGTGGAACTGCACCGTATCGCCGCCCAGCACAATCAGGACCGCGGCGATAGTCAGCGAATCAAATTTCGCGCTGGCGTCCACCTAGGCGAAATCCTGATCGACGACCGTGGTATCCACGGCGACAACGTCAACATCGCGGCCCGACTTCAGGAAATCGCTGAGCCCGAGCGGGTTTACGTCAGTTCGGCCGTCTATGATCAGGTCTGCAACAGACTGCGCTATGGTTACGAGTTTCTTGGGCCAAAGAACCTGAAGAACATCCTGTCGCCCGTTTCAACCTATTGCGTGCGCAGCGAGGTGGCCGGGGCCACCATGGCCGGGACAATGCGCCCCGACCTGCCCGGAGACGTGCTGGAACGGCCCGATACACCGTCGGTTGCGATCCTTCCATTCAGTAGTCAAGGCGGCGACGAGTCGGACAGCTGGATCGCGGATGGTCTGACCGACGATATCATCATGAATCTGTCCAAGTTCCGTAATCTTTTCGTGATTGCCCGGAACTCGTCATTCTTTTTCAAAACGCAGACGATGCCCCCGAAAGAAGCGGCGCGGCGTTTGAACGTGCGCTATGTTGCTCGCGGCAGCGTGCGCCGTTCGGCCAGCCGAATCCGGATCACTGCCGAACTGGTGGATGCCACGACCGAACGCACCATCTGGGCAGAACGGTTCGACCGCAAGATCGACGACATCTTTGACATTCTGGACGAGGTGACGGAATGCATCGTGGCCGCCACGGCTGTGATGATCGAGTCGCATGAGAAGCAACGTATGATTCAGGCGATTCCGTCCGATCTTGAGGCGTATGGGTCTGTGCTTCAGGGTCAGTACCACATCTTCAAATACACCCGAAACGACAACCGGAAAGCACAGAGCTTCTACGAAAATGCCCTGGATCGGGACGAAGGCTACGCCCGCGCTGCGGCTGCGCTGTCGCGAACGCTGAATATCAACTGGCGCTATTCCTGGACCGAGGACCCCTCTGGCGCACTTGATCAGGCGCTGGGATTTGCGCAACGCGCAATCGAGCTGGACCCGACGGACGCACGAGGGTTCGGAGAGTTGGGGTATGTGCATCTCTACCGCAAAGAGCATGATGCCGCGATCCAGTCCTATCAAAGGGCGCTGGCGCTTAACCCCAATGATGCCGACATGCACTCGGACTATGCTGACGCTCTGGCGCATTATGGTGACAACGAAACGGCGATCACGCATCTGCGGCAGGCTATGCGCCTGAACCCCTATTTCCCGGATCAGTATCTGTGGCACCTGGGGGGCGCGTATTACAACCTTCGGCGCTACGAAGACTCGATTGAAACCATCAATAAGATGAACAATCCAACCGAGGGGCAACGTTTGCTGGCCGCAAGCTATGCACAGCTTGGTCAAACCGACCTGGCCCGTCAGATTGCGGACAAACATCGCTCGGCGCATCCGAATTTTTCACTGTCGCGTTGGGCGACTGTTCAGCCGGACAAATTGGAAGAGGACACGCAGCATTTCGTTGAGGGCCTAAAAAAGGCTGGGTTCTAATAAAACAGGCCCCGTTTGACAGGGGCCTGTTGTGCAGTTTTCCAGATCGGAACCACAAGGTCCGTCCGGCGTCAGTCCTCGGAACCCCGAGCCCGCGCGCCGCTGACTCTGGCACCGCTGACACGTGCGCCACTTACCCGGGCCCCACTGACACGCGCACCGCTGACACGCGCACCACTTACCCGAGCGCCACTGACCGCCGGGCTGTCGAAGCCAAAATAGATGTCGAGAAGGA
This sequence comes from Ruegeria sp., assembly GCF_965221235.1. Taxonomy (GTDB): domain Bacteria; phylum Pseudomonadota; class Alphaproteobacteria; order Rhodobacterales; family Rhodobacteraceae; genus Ruegeria. The sequence goes on along the minus strand of NZ_CBDCRS010000003.1, from coordinate 228,400 downwards.
CTTGTTCGAACTGGCCGGTCATCACATCCATGCGAACGGTGTAGTCGGCTTTGTCATAATCCCATACACGAATGTCGTCGGCGATTTGATAGTCCGCAGACGCCACACCAGAAAGAGCTGGGTTCACCGGAGCCCGAGCACCATTGCCAGCAGGGGCATTGCCTTCTGTGGCGGTATCACCTTCTCCATGTACCAGAAACACAGTTGGCTCAGGCAACTCGTAATAGGTTCCCTCGTAAGAAAAACCGTAAATTCTGGCGAACTGAGCGTCATCGTCCAACTGTTCCGCCAAATGGTTGTTGTTTCCGCGTCGCTTTTTACGTCTGCTAACCTGTTCAAACAACTGTTGCCCAAGATCGAATCTGCCGACTTGTTCCCAAAATGGCTTTTGTGGGTCGGTCTGAGTCCCCTGACGCACTTTTATTAGCGTTCCATGTTTGAATTGGGTTTTATTAAACCAAGAATGATCAGGGTCGTCCGCAACAGTATAAACGCCGTTTTGTGTTGGCTCGGCTTGATCCTTTACCAGAACGCGGTCGCCAGGTTTCAGGTTAACTCCATCGACGGTATTCCCCTTTAAAGGGAGGGGCAGGTTGGCAGTCGTGGCAGCTTTTACCTTGGTTTGCGTTTCGATCTTTATGTCGCCAAGTACTCTTCCAAATAACAACACTTCTGAAAAACTGAGCAATGACTCAGACATATCACTCTCTCCCAATTACGGGAGCGACGGAGTCCGAGACCTCATCTCCCCCTCAATACGGCCTGAACGGGTTCAGGCTTAAATTAATCCAAATTAATCACCCCACGCATAGATGCCACAAAACCGCTTCAAAATAAAGGGTTTTGGGTCTCACCCCGGCACTTGAGTGCGGACCGAATTAGAGTGGCTGTCCTCGTCGGGGTCGGGCAGGCGCGGGCCTACCGTCGCCTCGCCGATATCGCGCATTCGGAAATTGCCTTCGATGATGCGGTGAAACGCGCCCCCGGTGATTTCCTGATCGACAGCCAGCAAGGCCTTTTCCACCCCAAAATAGCTGAGCATATCCGCATCCAGCCGCTCCCACGTATCGGCCAGATAGGTTCCCAGAAAATCGCGCGCCTCCAGCAGAGCAATGCGGAAATCTTCGGGGTTTTCAGCGTATCGTTTGTCGAAAATCCCCTGCATCACCTCGCTGTATTCGGGCGTACCTTCCAGCTGATCCGACAGGTTCTCTTCCTCGGGTGTGATCAGCTCGTGAACCAACAGGCGTTCGTGGTAAATGTCCACGAAAACATCGAACATCGCGCCGGTCAGGGGTTCGGACAAAGCATGCTCGCTGGACCATCCGGCGGCAAACTCGGAAAGTGACCGGTCGTTGGCCGCAAGCCGGATTTGTGCATTCTCGGACAGTTCGGCAAACCGGCTCAGGCGGTTGAACGTATAGAGATTGCCGCGCGTGTTTTCGAGCAAATCATCGACCACCGAACCGAAATGCAGCGAGGCCAACAACGCCACCAGATCGGCTGCCGATTCATGAAACCCGTAATACTCGCCCGAGGCATCCCCGTCCGAGGGCATCCCGATCACGCTGTAGATGATGGCATGGCCGATTTCATGCGCGACTACGTCGAAATTCAGGCTGTAGGGGCGGTATTCATCGCCGTGTTCATGCGTGCCGCCAGTTTCCAGAAAACCCCAGCCGATATGTGCGTTGTCAAGGCTGGGCAGCAGCGACAGCTCCAGTCGGTCAAAATCGCGCCTGAAATGCCAGGGGATCGGACGGTCAAAATACCCCTCCCAGACATCCATGGTGAAATGGGCCGAGCCGAACAGATGCGCCGCTTCAAACGCCGGATCGCTTGGGTCGATATGGATGAAGTTGCCGGACTCGTCTGGCATGGCGGGGGGTTGAAAGAACCCGTCCCAGGGCGGTAGATACATGCCGGGGCCGTTTGGGCCGGGCACGATCGCACCATAAGGTGTGGTCTTGCCCACCGGGTTGACCGTGTACATGCGCGGACCGGACGGGCCGGGACCGATGCTGCCTTGCGGGGCCGAAACCTCGACCAGTTCCAGCGGCGCATCCGGTTCCAGAAAGGGCGATTGCGGGTAGAGAAGAAACCGCGTGCCGGGTTCCTCGGCTTCGTGCTGTTCGGGTAAGTCCATCAAACGCCCTCCCGCGCGTTTGCCCGATCAATATCCGCACCCCCCTAGGCGGGGGCGTCGTTCGGGCCGCCATCTCTGTGGCAATATAAAAACTCAGCTTCTATCAAATCATAAAACGCGTCCCGCCCGGCCAGACCCAGCGAGATTGCATGGGATTCAAGATCATCCGGCACCTCCTGGTCAAGTCGTGTTTCAAAGTACCATATTACGAAGCGCAGTCTGTCCGCCCCTGTTCGCCGTTCCGATGTGCCGCCGTTGGCTTTGCTGGCGGCGCGATCCCGCAATTTGGCATAGTGGCCCGAGCGGCGCAGCTCGGACAGCAGCTGCGCATCCAGATCGTCAGCACGCGCGGTCACAGCGCCTTCGATACGGGCGGCATCGGCCAACAACATCTCGTAATCCTCGGGGCTGAGGTCATTGTCCTGCAACCAGCCCATCAGATCGGCACGCCGGACCAAGCCGGCGCGGGCGCGGTGATCTGCCATTTGCCTGACCAGATCGGCACGCTCGGGGTCGCGGTTGCGTCGCGATGCATCCTCGCGCGACAGCAAGGCCAAAACGGCACGATCCCGCAGCCGCGCATAGAGATCCGGGTTCAAGCGCAGTTCATCCACAACGGCCTGATCCGCGTCTGGATCGCCGCCATCCACCCGCCGCCGCAACGCTTTCCACATCAGCGTCGGTTCGGTGCGTTCCGCATCGGACATGGGCGGGGGGTCACCGGCCAAATGCTCTGCCATGGCGTGCAACATGGCACGGGCATCGTCGGCCTTGGCGTCGATAGCTCCCTCAGGCAGCCAACTGGTAAAGTCCGCAACGCCGGGATGGCCGTTCATCTGCGCCGTAATTTCGGGCCACAAACGTTGTTGGTAGTGCAGGTTTTTGGAGGCCCGAAGCATCGCGGCAGCCGTTTCCGGCGGTAGAACCCCTTCGGACTGCGCCCGCGCAACCGTTGCCCGGATCGAAACCATCGGCGCGCTGAGCGGCTGGAACCCCAGCTCGGCGGGGCTGTGCAGAACAGCGACCTCATCATCGTCCTGCAAGGTGCCGGAATAGTAATCCTCGTAGATACGCCCAACCCCGATCATTCCAAAATCGGCCAGTTCGGCCGCGCGCAAGGCCCCCATGCTGGCACTGCCGAACACCGGAATTCCCTGCTCCATCGCCCAGAGGATTTCCTTGTGCCAGACCGAAGGGACGCCTTCAAAGAAACCGTCGATTATGCCGATGGCATCCGGCTTGTCCCGTGCCACGCGGTAGACATCACCCTGCCGGACCGGAGGCAAGATCGTGGCGTCCAGGCAGGCGCGCACCTCCTTTTGCGACAGGGTCGGGCCTACGAAAACAACCACCGTCATTCCAACCCATCCATCACGCGCTGCGCCCGCGGGCCGGGCAGGTAGTCAGAGTCATCATGGGGCGCTTCCAACCCGGGAATGACTGCCCGGACCACTGCGATGTCATAGTCGGGGCGCGACAGGTCGACCGTGACCACCTGCGAGATCCCGGCCTGCGCAAGCTGATGCCGCAACAGGGCCAGATCATCATCGAACGAGCCGGTTGCATTGGACGGGCAATCGGCAAAGCGCTGATCCGCAGCGCAACCGTCAATCAGATCGCGCACATATCGGCCACGCTCGGATTTGGCCTGATCGGTGAATTCCGCAGGGTCCAGATCATCCCGCGCACCCGAGATATAGGTCAGACGTGTCTGCGCTGCCTCGGTCAAAGCGCGCAGCAGGGCAATGGCGCGGTCTGGATGGCAGCCGTCGCCGATGCCGATATGGCCGGGTTGGCCGCTGCCCTCGCAGATCACACAGCGGAAACTGGCGATCCCGATATCCGAGGTGGTGTTCCACAAACCAACATCCAGCCCCGCAGACAACATCATTTGCACGGCCTGCTGGCAGCGCGGGTCGTCAACACTGTCAGGATCAAGCCGAGCGGGGAGGTGCTGCTGGTCCCACAGGGTGGTGGCATCCCTCTCAATCAATTCGCAGATGGCATGGCAACTGGCCTCAGCCAGGTTGTTACCTGACGCTAACCCGTTGGTCGACCGGGGAAAGGCCGCCTGACCGCCGACCGGGGCCGTGGTGTAATCCGTATCGACCATCTCAAGCGGCACCCAGCACGCATCATCGGCCATTAGATCGCGGCCTTCGACCCACAGCATGTTCTCATGCGGATCAAAGCGCCCGCTGTTGACACGCGGCAGCCTCTCCACATCGACGACGGCCACATCCCGGGCAAGCTCGGCATAGCGCGCCAACCGCTGCGGCAACAGCACACGCTCGGCGTGCCAGGACTCGATCGCTTCCATCACGCCTGACGCCTCAGCCGCGGGCAGGGACAGGCCCTTGCCCAACGACACCGCCACCGAGCGGGAGTTTGGGCGCGCGACCATAACAGTGGGCAATCCGATCCGGTCCAGCCCGGTCAGATTGGCGATGCGGGTGATGCCCATTTCCCTGAGGAACGGTTTGACAATGGCCAGCGTCTGCTCGGGGTCGCGCAGCCGGTGCGTGTCCAGCACATATTGCTTTTGCGATGACTCGGGCATGTTGCGGGCCTTGCCTTAAATTCGAGCAATGACCTCGATGCGAAAATAACTGCGCCGGGCCAGTCTGTTACGGCTCAGGATGATGGATCAACGCCGTTCGGTCAACCGCACTGACCGTCAATGCGGCTAAAGGCAAAGCGTGAAACGTTACGGTAGAGCTGACCGTGTTCCAAAATAACGCTCGGGTAAGCGGGGTTGTTCACGGCATCCGGCCAGCCCTGCGGTTCCAGCGCCAGACCGGACCAGGCCATGTAGGGCGCGCCCGACAGCGTCTTTCGGCCCGGATGGTTCAGATAGGTGCCGGAATAAACCTGCAACCCCGGTTCCGTCGTGGACAGGTCCATCCGAACACCCGACCGGAGGGATTCCAGCGTCGCAGCCAGTTTCTCTGGCCTTTGTTGATCCGAAAGACAGAAGTTGTGATCGAAGGGGTAGTTTCCGACCTCTCGGGGTGTACGGAAATCAAATACCGTACCCGAAACTTCGGCCGGATCACCCAGCGGAATAAGGTCATCATCCACCGGCAAGTAACGGTCGGCAACGATGGTCAGGATGTGATCTGTGATGTCTCCAGCACCGCTAAGATTGAAATACCAGTGCGGCGCGAAATTGCAGATCGACGCACCTTTTGAGCGGGCTTCGATCTCAAGCACCAGCGCAGCAGGGTCTTCAATCGTAAAGCGCGCCTCGACAAACAGCTCTCCGCCAAATCCCATATGACCGTCCGGCAGATGTAGACCAAAGGTTACATGCGTCGCGCTTTGCTGCCTGAGGTCCCAATCCTGCTTCGCTGCGCCATCCTCACCGCCGTGCAGGCAATGCCGGTCACGGAAGTTTTGGTCTAACTGGTATTCCTGACCGCCAAGGCGATAGCAACCTCCGGCGATGCGGTTCGCACATCGTCCGACGATCGGGCCCAGATAGTCATCGTTTTGCAGGTAATCCTGCGGCTCGCTCCACCCCAGCACCAAAGAATGGTCGACGCCATCAAGGCGCAGGTCGCACAACGAGGCCCCTAAAGGCGAAAGCGTCGCCGTTAGTATTCCGTTCGAGATGACTATCCTTTGCACTGCCATTGCCCTCGTGACCCGTTTTTCGCCCATATCCTGCCTTGGCACGGGGCAGCGCGCATATGTTCTATTGTATCCTCGGGCAAATTAGTATACCGCCGCATACAAATGGATGCCCGAGCCCGTCAGCCCGGTGCAAACCCCTCTGAAACGCCAACACCCGGGATAGCCATGAGCCTTTATACAGACTACCTAGCCGAGATCGAGACCCGTAAAGAACAGGGCCTGAACCCCAAGCCGATCGACGACGGAGCCCTTGTCAAAGAGATCGTCGCCCAGATCAAGGATGCAGGCCATGAACACCGGGCGGAGTCGCTGAACTTTTTCATCTACAACACGCTGCCCGGCACAACCAGCGCCGCAGGTGAAAAGGCGAAGTTTCTGAGAGAGATCGTTCTGGGCGAGGCCGTGGTCGAGGAAATCTCGGTTCCTTTCGCGTTCGAACTGCTGTCACATATGAAAGGCGGCCCTTCGGTTGAGGTTCTGCTGGATCTGGCGTTGGGTGATGATGCGGCGATTGCCGGGCAGGCCGCCGACGTTCTGAAGTCGCAGGTGTTCCTGTATGACGCCGACACTGATCGTCTGAAAGCCGCCTATGAGGCCGGCAACGCGGTGGCGAAGGATGTTCTGGAAAGCTACGCCAAGGCAGAATTCTTCACCAAGCTGCCCGAGATCGACGAAGAGATCGAGGTCGTGACTTATGTCGCGGCCGAGGGCGATATCTCGACCGATCTTCTGTCGCCGGGCAATCAGGCGCATTCGCGCGCTGACCGGGAACTGCACGGTAAGAGCCTGACCGAAAAGTAGTTGAAGGATATCATCGGGTTATGATTCTCTGAATTTTGCTGGCAAACGGAGGATCAGATGCCCTGGAATGATATCGCTCGCGCTCAACATACACGCAAAACGGACCGCTATCCAAGTGACATGTCAGACGATGAATGGTCGCTGGTCGAGCCAATGATTCCACCGGCACGGTCTGGCGGTCGTCCTCGAACGACGGATATGCGGGAAGTGATGAATGCGATTTTCTACATCGGATCGACAGGCTGCCAGTGGCGCGCTTTGCCGACAGACTTTCCTCCCATGACGACTGTACAGGGATATTTCTATAATTGGCGGAACGCGGGCTTGCTGGCGGCAATGAGTGATTTGCTGGTTGCTGCCGCTCGTGAATTGGAGGGCCGCGCTGCCGAGCCTACGGCGGGTGTGATTGATAGCCAAAGTGTGAAAACTACAGAAAGTGGAGGCATTTGCGGATATGACGCCGGCAAAAAGACCAAGGGGCGCAAGCGTCATATTGTGACGGACGTCCTTGGGCTTCTGCTGATTATCATCGTTCATGCCGCCAACATCCAGGACCGTGACGGCGCTCCCGATCTGCTCAAAGCGGTCGGCAAAAAATTCCCTTGTTTGCGCCATATTTTCGCCGATGGTGGGTATGCGGGGGATAAGCTCCGACAAGCCATGGGTGATGAGTGGACACTGGAAATAGTCAAGCGACCTAACAAGGCAAAAGGCTTCGTTCTTCTGCCCAAGCGATGGGTCGTTGAGCGCACTTTTGCATGGCTGGGAAGGTGTCGACGGTTGGCCAAAGACTGGGAACGCACAATCGAAAGCTCAACAGCCTGGGCGCTCGTTGCCAATATCCGCCTCCTGACACGCAGACTGGCAAGGCACTGCTATGCAACGTAAAACTTTAGATTCAGGCTCTAAGTGCTTTATCTCTGAAAAGGCACAGCAGGAAGTCGAAGCGCTGAAACTCCAGCACCCGGGCAAACGCGTGATGCTAATCGCTGAAAAAGGCACCATGGGTGTTGGATCGTCCCGGATGTCGGGCGTGAACAACGTGGCACTGTGGACCGGCAAGCAGGCCAGCCCCTATGTGCCTTTCGTCAACTTCGCTCCGATCGTGGCAGGGACAAACGGTATCTCGCCGATCTTTCTGACCACCGTGGGCGTGACCGGCGGCATCGGTCTGGACCTGAAAAACTGGGTCAAGAAGGTGGACGAAGATGGCAACGCCATCCTGAACAACGATGGCAACCCGATCCTTGAAGAGAAGTACTCGGTCGCAACCGGTACGGTTCTGAAGATCGACACGAAAAAACACGCGCTGCTGAGCGAAGATGGTGATGAACTGGTCGACCTGGCTTCGTCCTTCACCCCGCAGAAAATGGAGTTCATGAAGGCGGGTGGGTCCTACGCCATCGTCTTCGGCAAAAAGCTTCAGACACTCGCGGCGGAAACGCTGGGCGTCGAAGCACCTTTGGTGTTTGCCCCGTCGAAAGAGGTCAGTCACGAAGGTCAGGGTCTGACCGCAGTTGAGAAGATCTTCAACAAAAACGCCGTTGGTTCCACGCCGGGCAAAACCCTGCATGCAGGTTCCGACGTGCGCGTAAAGGTCAACATCGTTGGTTCGCAAGACACCACCGGCCTGATGACCATGCAGGAACTTGAAGCGATGGCCGCCACCGTCGTGTCCCCAACCGTTGATGGGGCTTATCAGTCGGGCTGTCACACCGCGTCGGTTTGGGATGCCAAGGCACAGGCGAACACGCCGCGTCTGATGAAATTCATGAATGATTTCGGCCTCGTCACCGGCCGCGACCCGAAAGGCGTCTATCACTCGATGACCGACGTGATCCACAAGGTGCTGAACGACATCACTGTGGATGACTGGTCGGTCATCATTGGCGGCGACAGCCATACGCGTATGTCCAAAGGCGTGGCGTTTGGCGCGGACTCTGGCACCGTGGCTCTGGCACTGGCCACCGGTGAGGCTTCGATGCCGATCCCGGAATCGGTCAAGGTGACGTTCAAAGGCCAGATGGCCGAGCATATGGACTTCCGCGACGTGGTCCACGCCACCCAGGCGCAGATGCTGGAACAGCACGGCGACAACGTGTTCCAGGGCCGCGTGATCGAAGTGCATATTGGCACGCTGCTGGCGGACCAAGCCTTTACCTTCACCGACTGGACCGCCGAGATGAAGGCCAAAGCCTCGGTCTGTATCTCGAATGACGAGACCCTGATCGGTTCGCTGGAATTGGCCAAGTCGCGCATCCAGATCATGATCGACAAAGGCATGGAGCATGAAAACGGCATGCTGCAAAAGCTGGTCAACATCGCCGATGCCCGCATTGCTCAGATCAAATCGGGTGAAAAGCCCGCTCTGCAACCCGATGACAACGCGAAATACTTCGCCGAGGTTGTTGTCGATCTGGATCAGATCGTCGAGCCGATGATCGCCGACCCTGACGTCAACAATGCGGATGTGTCCAAGCGGTACACCCACGACACGATCCGCCCGATCTCGTACTACAATGCCGAAAAGCATGTGGATCTGGGCTTTGTCGGCTCGTGCATGGTGCACAAAGGGGACATCAAGATTGTCGCCCAGATGCTGAAAAACCTTGAAAAGGAAACCGGCAAGGTCGAATTCAAGGCCCCGCTGGTGGTTGCGGCTCCGACCTACAACATCATCGACGAGCTGAAGGAAGAGGGCGACTGGGAAGTGCTCGAGAAATACTCGGGCTTTGAATTCGACGACCTGTTCCCGAAAGAAAAGGCACGTACCGAGTACGAGAACATCCTGTACCTCGAACGCCCCGGCTGTAACCTCTGCATGGGCAACCAAGAGAAAGCCGCCAAGGGTGACACGGTTCTGGCCACATCGACCCGCCTGTTCCAGGGCCGTGTCGTTGCAGATGCGCCGGACAAGAAGGGTGAAAGCCTGCTGGCGTCGACCCCGGTAGTTGTGCTGTCTGCAATCCTCGGCCGTACGCCGAAGATCGAAGAGTACAAAGCGGCGGTTGAAGGCATTGACCTGACCAAATTCGCGCCACCTGCAACGCCGGAAAACACCAGATCGGCGCATTTCTAAGACCCGTTGGGCCGGTTCGCCACAGGTCAGGCGGACCGGCCCGCGAACAGCAGGTTCGCCAAGCCCGGTTTAGGTGATGTGAAAGCCGCAACCGGGCTGCCTGCACCATTCCGACAAAAGCCGCGCGACCTGATGGATGGGATCATCGCCTTCGATATCCTCGGTCCGCAGCACCGCGCGCCACGGAACGGTAATTCCGTCCTGTGTGACCCTCGCGCCCACAATGCGCCCTTCTTTCAGCGCGGACTGAACCGCCCAATTCGACAAAACGCTGGTCCCCAGATCTGAGGCTACAAGCTCGACAATCGCTTCGGGCAGTTCCACCGTCGCGGCCCATTTCGGATAGCTGTCGGTAGGGCGAAACAGCAGCGCGAATTCGCGGTCCGGTTCGGGGATTTTAGTGTAGGTGATGAACGGCTCACCAACGATGTCCGAACCTTCGACATAATCGCGGCCCGCCAGCCGATGGGTCGGCGGCATGATATACAGCAACGGGTCTTCGAACAGCGGCAGACTGCTGATCCCGGCCTGTGAGACGTTTCCAGACATGATCGCAATATCCAGATGTCGGTTGAGCAATCCGCTGACCGGATCGCCGCGAACGCCCGCCATGATCTGAATGTCGATCCCGTCTGTGCGCAGCTTCAGGAATTTGATGAAAGAAGGCAGCCACCGGTAATTGCTGTAGGCCTCGACCGACAGACGCACCACATGCTGCACATTGGCATTCATTCGGCGCACGTCCTCTTCAGCGCGGCTGAGATCAGTGAGAATACGTTCGGCCACCACGGCCATGTAGTCCGCCGCCGGGGTGCGGCGCAATTTCTTGTGCATGCGTGTGAACAGGGGAACATCCAGCCTGCGTTCAGCCTCGCGCAGGCGGTGGGATAGGGCCGAGGGTGTAACACCCAGCTTTTTGGCCGCATCGGTGATCCGTCCCGTTTCGGTAATCGCTTGAATCAATTGCAGATGGCGCAGGTCGAGCAGTGGTTTCATGGGTTTTAGCCTGAACAAAATTCAACAAATAGAAAAAACTTCGAAATTGAAATTCAGTCAATATGCAGGTGAAACTGCCTTGTGCGGCAATCCAAGCTCAGGCGGATGCCGCAACCCCGGCCAGGAGATATCGCAATGACAACGCTGCTTGTACCGAAACTGCCGGATGCCGGGCTGGCGGGCAGTTATATCAACGGGGCATGGCACTGGCCGGCCAGTGGAGAGACACTGACGGTCGAGAACCCCTCGCGCCGGGTTCCTATCTGCGAGGTCGGTCGCGGCACGTCAACGGAAGTCGATCTGGCAGTCGCCGCCGCCCGTGCCGCGCTGCCAATGTGGCGCGCCTTGGCAGCGGCCGAGCGTGGCAAGCTGCTTACCGAACTCGGGCGTCGTCTGGAAGAAAATGCGGAAGAGGTCGCCCGCGTGCTGGCTGCCGAAACCGGAAACGCCATCAAAACCCAATCACGGGGCGAGGCGATGGGCGCGGCCGGTGTGCTGAAATATTATGGCGGTGTGGCCGTTGAGCAGAAGGGTGAAACCCTGCCGCTGGGGCCTGGCCTATTCAGCTATTCCACGCGCGAACCGCATGGGGTCGTGGGCTCGATCATCCCGTGGAACTCGCCTTTGCAACTGGGCGCGGTTAAGATTTCGATGGCACTGTCGACCGGGAATTGTCTGGTGTTGAAACCTGCCGAGGACGCGCCGCTTGCGATTCTGAAGCTGGTTGAATTGGCTGAGGGGCTGTTCCCGCCGGGCGTGTTCAATGTCGTCACCGGGCTGGGCGAAGAGGCCGGAGCCGCGCTGGCTGCGCATCCCGGCATCGACAAGGTCTCGTTCACCGGGTCCAGCGAGGTGGGCAAGCTGATCGGCAAGGCAACTGCCGACCGCATTGCCAAACTGACGCTTGAGCTTGGCGGCAAGTCGCCCACCATCGTCTTTCCCGATGCCATTGCCGAAGGCCGTTTGGACAGCACTGCCCAACAGGTCGCCAATGCGATGCGCTTTGCCCGTCAGGGACAAAGCTGCACCGCCGGATCTCGTTTGTTTGTGCATAGGTCCATCTGGGACGTGTTGATGCCAAAAGTGGCCGAGAAATCCGCCGCGTTGAAAGTTGGCGATGCGCTGGACCCGGAGGTTGACATGGGCGCGGTAGTCAATGCCGAACGATATGGTGAAATTCGCGCCTATGTGGCCGAGGCCGAGGCGCAGGGTGCCACCTTTTTGATCGGTGAAACCCCCGATTCTGACCCTAAAGGGTTCTGCCCCAACCCGACTATCATTACCGGTGTCGACAACACATGGCGCATCGCCCGAGAAGAGGTGTTCGGCCCCGTCATGGTAGCCATGCCCTTTGACACCGAAGAAGAGGTCATTGCTATGGCCAATGACACGCATTACGGGCTGGCGGCCTTTCTGTTCACCCATGATATCAGCCGCATCACCCGTCTGACCCGCGCCATCGACGCGGGTTGGATTCAAGTCAATCAGGGTGGGGGGCAAATCCCGGGCATGTCTTATGGCGGCACCAAGCAATCCGGCACCGGCAGTGAATACTCGATTGAGGGCGCACTTGAGGCCTATACCTATCGCAAATGCGTAACGATCAACATCGAGGGCGGTGCGTGAGCACGGACCGATTTGGCAATCCGATTGATCCAGCTGTTGGCTACGCTCGTGGCGCGTTACTGAGCAGCTCGGCGGATGAAGTACGAAGGCTAGCTCAGGCAGGCCGCGTGGCGGCGGAGTTCGTGGCGCGCAGGGGCATCGACCGGATTGCCATCTGCACCGGCAACTTGCGGTTCTATCCGGCAATGCCTGACGATCTCGGTACCTTGTGCGAGGAATGGATCGGGCCGGGCCTGTTCCATGAGGACCTGCGTCAGGCCGCCATCGCGCATCTGGGCGGGCAGGGGCATGAGGCAGCGGCCGTGCTCAACCGCACCAGCGCCGGCATCGTAGCGACTGTGCTGGCCCATGCGCACGATAAACCGGTGCTGTCTCTGGTGGCCGAAGGGGATCGCAGCCATGCATCGGTTTTGCGCGGGGCGCGACTGGCCGGTGTTTCGGTGCGCGAGGTGCATGATCTGGAGGCTGTTCAACAGGCGCTGGCTGCGGACAAACCGGCGCTGTTCGTCATTACCCCAGTTACGTCCGAACTCTCCCTGCTGAGCGATGATCTGATTCGGGATGCGGTGACGGCCGGACGCAAGGCTGGGTGTGTCACCTTCCTGGATGACGCCTATGGCGCGCGGTTTCGTCCGGTTCTGCATGGCGGCGGGGCCTCGTTGTCGTTTGGGGCCGATCTGGTGATTACCAATGCCGACAAGGCAGGTCTATCCGGTCCTCGCGCCGGGGTCCTGTGTGGCGATCCGGCAGCGCTGATCCCGGTACAGGCCAAAGCCAGCGAGCTGGGGATGGAGGCCCGAGCGCCCGTCGCAGTAGGTGCGATGCGCAGTTTGCAGGGTTTCACCCCGGATTTGCTGCTGCAAGAAGCGCAGGACGGGGCAGCATTGGCCGATGCGTTGGGCGCCAGGCTTGGGGCGGAACGGGTGACACGTTCGGCTCTGGGGCCGAAAATCGACGAGCAGGACGTCATGCAGATCGTGCTTGAGATTGCCGGGGCAGACCACGCCAATCTGGTACCCGCCGAAGTCACGGCCACAATCGGCATGTTGATGTTGCGCGCCAAGGGGATTGTCACGGTCAATACCCATGGGCAGCCTGGCGGGCGGGTTTCGATCCGCCTCAAGCCGACAACGGGTGCTATGGCTCGCGCCGGAGGAGCAACGGCGGTGGCCGACTGTCTCGTGTCGGCAATGCGTCAGACGGCTGAGCGTCTGCATGACACAGCTTGGATCGAAGCGACCTTGTTTGGAGAAACGTGAATGGCCGACGCGGCATTGATCACACGGCTGGACAATCGGCTGGACCAGCTTGTGAATATTGACATGGGCGAACGCGGCATCGAACCTTTGTTCGAGGCTGCGCGCGAATTGCAGGGCGGTTCGCTGATCGGCGTGGCTGCCGATGCGCTGATGGCAGTGCCTCAGGGTGGAACCGTGGTCTTAACAACCGGATCGGTCTCGCGCGCTTGGATCACACCACAGCTTGGGGAAAATGACGGCCCCTCGGGCGCGGCGGCTATCGCGCGGGCGCTGGTGCTGGCGCGCAATGTGACCTGCGTGATGCTATGCGAAGAGACTTTGCTACCCGCCATCCGCAATACATGCCAGGCTGCCGGGCTATTTCCCGTCACGCTGGAACAGGCTGCGATTGCGAAGGCAGACCAAAGCCTCGCCACGATTGTGAAGGTTCCCTATACCACCGACGATGCGGGCGGGCAGGCACAGGCTGAGGCGCTGCTGGCCGATCTGAAACCGGAACTTTTGTTTTCGACCGAGCGTGTTGGGCGCAATGAATACGGTGTTTATCATTCTATGCGTGGCATCGACTATGGCATGGGCAGGGCGCGGGTCGATATGCTGTTCGATCTGGCGCTGGAGCGTGGCATTCCCGTCGTAGCCGTCGGTGATGGCGGCAATGAGATTGGCATGGGCAAGGTCGCCGACCATGTCAAGGCGCATGTGCCCTATGGGGACACCTGCCAATGCGGCTGTGGCGGCGGGATCGGCGCGGTGACGGGCTGTGACGTGCTGGTTACGGCGGCTTGTTCCAACTGGGGCTGCACCGCCATTGCCGCCGCCATGGCCGCGCGGGCCGGGCACGCCGGATTGCTGCACACACCCGAGCGTGAAGCCCTGCTGTTGGACACGATGGTGGCCAACGGCCTGATCAATTCAACACACGGGGTCGTCGACGACAATGTTGACGGCTTTCCACGCCAAAGCCATATCGCAATAGCCGAGCTATGCCGCACGATTGTAAGCCGCGCGCTCTGACAACGCACAGGACTGACCTATGATCCAAGACACTCCCGCCCTTATCGACGCGATCCGCGACCGGTTTGCCCATGTCGACAACTGCCCCTTTCAGGGTGACCGCATCTTTTTTGAAAACGCCGGAGGGGCACTGACACTAAAATCGGTCGCTGAAACTTCGGCCTTCTATGCTGCGATCCCGGACAATCCTGGCCGCATCAACCCGGCGGGGCAGGGGACGCAGAATGTGATCAACAAGGCCAAAGGCGATCTGGCCGTGTTTATGAATGCCTCCTCCGGGCAGTTCTTTACCGGTGAGAGCGGCACCGAGCTGCTGTTCCGCATGATCCGCACCGCTTGCCTGGTGGCTCCGAAAGGGGCCAAGGTCATTGGGTCGTCCATCGAACACCCTGCCACACGCAGCGCGGCACGCCGCTGGGCCGGGATCGCGGGGCTGGACTATGTCAACGTGGCGCATAATGACGAAATCGGTCTTGTCACTGCCGCCGATTATGCTGCGCAGATGACCCCTGACGTGGCAGTGGCGACGATCCTGCACGCCTCGCCGGTCACCGGCATGGGCATGGACGTGGCAGAAATCTCGGCGACCATCCGGGCGGTTTCACCAGACTGTCTGATCATCGTGGACGGTATTCAGCACGCGGCGCACGGTCAAATGGATCTGGATGCGTATAATGTCGACGGCTATGCGATCTCGCCCTACAAAGTGTTCTCGCGACATGGCTATGGCATCGCCTGGATCTCGGACAAGCTGAGCGCCCTCCCTCATGACATGCTGATCGACGCGCCCGCCACCGGGTGGGAATTTGGCACCCGCGACGCAGGCTCATACGCCACGGTGTCAGATGTGGTCGCGTATTTCGACTGGCTGGGCGGAGAAGTTTCGGATGAGACCGAGCCCCGCGCCCGGATCGAGGCCGCAGGCCGTGCAATCCACGCCTACGAGACCCACCTGACCAATACCGCAATCAACGGAACCGGCAACCTGCCGGGTCTGCGTGACATGGATCACGTCACCATTCTGGCGGGCGTGGACAATCCAGCTCGCGAAGGTCTGGTGTCGATTGTTGTCGACGGGCGGGCCTCGGAAGACGTGGTGGAGGTTCTGAACCAGCAGGGCATTCGCACTCATACGCGCAAAGCCGATCATTATTCCGGCAACGTTCTGACACCGCTCGGGCTGCCGGACTGCATTCGCATCTCGTTCTGCCATTACAACACCGAACAGGAAGTCGCCCGCCTTCTGGCCGCGATCAAAGAGCTGGGGCCGGAAAGCTAACGCCACCGCGATACTGATCATGGGTGCGCGGGCTCTAACCGCGCATCCGGGCGTTCAGCGGATCATAGAGGGGGCGCAGGCTGGCCCGAGCCGAAAGCGCCTTCCCGGCGACCATCACCTGATAGCTGCGTTCAGCAAGGTCTTTAACAGTGATGTCATCGGGCTTGGCCACATATCCCATCCCAACGGCACTACCGACGGTCCAGCCATAGCTGGCCGATGTCAGGCGTCCCACGATCTGGCCATCGTGGAGAATTGGTTCTTTACCAAAGACCAGCGCGTTCGGATCCTCTAGCCGGAAGGACAGCAAACGACTGGCCGGGCCTGCCGACTTTCGGGCCTCAATCGCCGCCTTGCCGATGAAATCGGTGGTGAAGTCACAGGCAAAGGTCAGGCCGCTTTCCACCGGGCTGTCAAATGGCCCAATATCATGACCCCAATGGCGGAATCCTTTCTCGATCCGGCACGAGTCGACCGCCATGCTGCCACACAGGCGCGGCGCGTCCGGCGTGGCCATGATGGTCTCAAACACCTGCTGGGCAAACTCGGCAGGGATGTGCAATTCCCACCCCAATTCACCGACATATGTAATCCGCTGCGCCCGAACCGGAGCATGACCCACGTGCAGCGACTGCCACGTGCCGAACGGAAAGGCATCATCCGACAGGTCACCATCCGTCAACCCCGCCAAAAAGTTCCGCGCGCGTGGACCCATCAGGGCCAGCGTGGCCTCGGATGAGGTCACGTTAATCACCGAAACCCCGGTGCCTGCCAGTTGCGTTCTCAGCCAGTATTCCGTTTGCGGCTCGGCCCCGGCCGAAGCCATGACCATGTAGCGCGTCGCGGTCAGGCGCGCGATGGTCACGTCGGCCTCGATTCCGCCTTGCGGGTTGAACATCTGCGTATAGACCAAAGCGCCCGATGCGACAGCCATATCGGCACCACAGAGCTGCTGCATCCGGGCCTCGGCCTCCGGTCCATCGACCATATAGCGACCAAAAGTCAGGTCGATGCATCCCAGATCGGTGCGCATAGCCTCATGCTCGGCCCTCCAATCGCCGAACCAAGGCTCGCGCCCGAACCCATCGGTCATCTCGCGACCGTAGTACAGGGGCCGTTCCCACCCGTTGGCACTGCCAAACTGCGCGCCCGCGTCGCGCAGATGGGTGTAATAGGGGGTACGGCGCAGGCCACGCGCTTCGGTTTTGCGCAGGTAGGGCCAGTGCATCGCATAGGCATGACTCAGCGTTTCAGCGGCCTTGGCCGCGGTATAGCTGCGTGCGTTCAGACCCGGCACGATCCGGCGGCTGTCCATATCAGTCAGGTCCATGGTCATGTGACCCGCCATGATCCACTCGGCCAGCGCCTTGCCCGCACCGGGGCCGTTCTGAATTCCGGTCGAGTTGAATCCGGCTGCAACCCAATAGCCCGCCATATCCGGCACCGGACCCAGATAGGGTTTGGCGTCTGGGGTAAAGCACTCCGGTCCGTTGAAGAACTTGCGAATGCCCGAGGTCGCCAGCGCCGGAACCCGCTGGGTCGCTGCCTCCAGAATGGGATACAGGTGTTCTTCGTCACAGGGCAGTTCGTCAAATTCGAAAGCTTCGGGCAAGCCGTCCTTGGGCAGCCATGGCGTCGCGTTGGGCTCGGAACAGCCGATCAGCAGCTTGCCCGCGTCTTCTTTATAATAGGCATATTCATCCATCACCCGCAGGACGGGCAGGTCGCCGGTTACGCCCTCAATCGGGTCGGTCACAACATAATAGTGGTTGGTGTAGTGCAGCGGGATCTGAACGCCATGGGTCAGGCCGAACTCACGCGCCCACATGCCGGTTGCGTTGACCACGTGTTCGGCGCGGATCAAGCCCTGCTCGGTCTCTACACCAACTGCGCGTCCGCCTTCGATGATGACGCGGCTGACCTTGGTGTCTTCGAACATCTGCGCGCCGTTGCTTCGCGCGCCTTTGGCCAGCGCCATCGTCGTGTCGATCGGGTTGGTGTAGCCGTCGCCGGGGAACCAGAATGCGCCCTTCGCGCCATAAGTCGACAACAATGGCCAACGATCCTGCGCCTCGGTCAGGCTGATTTCTTCGGCGCGTATCCCGCAGCCATGGGCGTAATCGACCTTGCGGCGCAGTTCTTCCATGCGGGCCTCGGTCAGCGCCACGGTCATCGAACCGTTGCGTTTGAACCCGGTGTTCTGGCCGGTCTCATCCTCAAGGCTTTCCATCAGGTCGAGACCGTATTTCGCCAGCGCCGACATGATCGGCACGCCCTGCGTTTCACTAACCAGACCGGCGGCGTGCCACGTCGTGCCTGAGGTCAGTTTCTTACGCTCGAACAGGGCGACCGACCAGCCTGCTTTGGCGAGATGATACGCGGTCGCGCAGCCGACAATGCCTCCGCCGATGATAGCGACCTGCACGTCTGAGGGCAGAGGTTTTGCCATGGTTCTTATCCCCGCAAGCGGTCGTTTTCGGGGTCGTAAAACGGCACAGTAGATACAGTCGCATTCACCGGAACGCCCAATACTTCGATCTGATAGACGTCACCGGGCTGCGCGGCTTCGGTCAGATAGCCCAAAGCAATCCTTTTGCCGATGCGGAACCCAGTTCCGCCCGAGCTGACATAACCCACCGGCTTGCCATCCCGGCAGATCGGGTCCGACGACAGCGCGTCAGCCCCGTGGCCGTCCAGCTCGAACGCAGTGAAGTGATAATCCTTCGGCTGATCGGCCCGCGCCAGAAACGCCTCGCGCCCGACAAAGCTGTCCTTTTTCTTGCTGACAAAGTGATCCAGCCCCGCGTCGAACGCGGTGTATTCGATGCCGAAATCCGCGCCCCAGCCGTGATAGCCCTTTTCCAGCCGCATCGCGTTCAGCCCGTAAGAGCCGAATTCAACAATCCCTTTGTCTGCGCCCTGTTCAATGATGGCGGTGTAGACGCGGACCAGATCGGCGTTGCGCATATGCAGTTCCCAGCCCAGCTCTCCGACATAGGATACCCGCAAGGCAATCACCGGCGCGCCTGCGATGGTGATCTTACGCACCGACATCCACGGGGCGCTTTCCTTGGACAGATCATCCTGCGTCAACGGTTGCAGCACCTCGCGGGATTTCGGCCCCATGACCATCAGGGCTGCGTCAAACTCAGAACCTCGGGTCAGGGTCACACCCTCATCGGGCAGGAATTTCGACATCCAGTCATGATCGCGCTGATCGGCCAGAGTGGGGCCGCAGAGCAGGTATTTGTTCTCATCCAGCCGCGAAATCGTGGCTTCGGACCAGATTTTGCCCTTGGGCGTCAGCATGTAAGACAGCTTGACCCGACCCACCGCTGGCATCGTGCCGCAGAACACCTGATTGAGAAACTCGGTGGCCTTCGGCCCTTCGACCCCATACCGGGTGAAGCCGCCGTGGTCCATCACGCCGACATTGTCGCGCACGCCCTCGCACTCGGCTTTGACCGCGTCATGCCATGCTTCGTGATGGAAACTGAGCTGGCCATTGTCTTTGATGTCATCGGTCTGGAACCAAAAGGCGCGCTCCCACCCGGCGACTTGCCCGAAGACCGCGCCCTTGGCTTTGAGCACGTCATAAAGCGGAGAGGTCTGCACCGGACGTCCCGCTTTCCACAGGCGGTGCGGGTAGGGGATCGCGTATTGGTGTTCATACAGCTCGCTGGCGCGTTTGACGGTGTAATCGAACGTGGCCCATTCCTCGCCAAAGCGACGGGGGTCCCACATGGACATGTCCCATTCGGTCTCGCCCTCTGTTATCCACTCAGTCAGGGTTTTTGCCGCCGCCGCCGAGTGGGTGATACCGACCGGAAAGCAACAGGCGTGGTAGAAATTCGGCAGACCAAAGGCGGGGCCGCAGAGTGGCGCGCCATCCGGGCTGTACGGGATCGGGCCGTTCACGAAACGGCTGACACCGGCCTCGCCCAGAAGCGGCACATGTTCCAGCGCGGCTTCTAGGATTTCGGCGATGTCATCGACGCTGTCCGGGTAAAGCTGGTTGGCAAAGCAGTCGGGCATGCCATCCAGCCAAGCGGGGCGGCCCTCGTGACCGTAAGAGCCCAACAGCAACCCGTTCCGCTCGCGCCTCAGGTAATACATGATGTCCGGGTCGCGGATGAGCGGGAAGTTCTCGGGGTTGGCCTCAAGCTCGGGCAGGCTTTCGGTGACCAGATACTGGTGCTCCAACGTGACGACGGGCAGTTTCTGGCCCACCATCTCACCGACGACGCGACCGTAATAGCCACCGGCGTTGATCACAATGTCACAGACCACATTACCCTTGTCGGTCTGCACCTCCCACTCGACGGACGCGCGGCGTCTGATGCCGGTGACCGTGGTAAACCGCGCGATCACCGCGCCCTGATCCCGCGCGCCTTTGGCCAGCGCCTGCGTCAGTTGCGAGGGATCTACGTCACCCTCATAAGGATCATAAATCCCACCGATGATGCTGTCGCCCGAACTGAAATAGGGGTGCATCTCGTCCATCTCGGACGGGGTGAGCATCGCCATGTCATACCCCAGCCCCTTAGATACGCCGACAAGGTGGCGGAACAGGTCCATACGTTCCGACGTATGGGCGGGCCAGAACGCGCCCGTGTGACGATACGTGATCGGGTAATCGACCTCTTCGGCCAGATCCTTATACAACCGCCAGGCATAGTTGCCCGCGCGCATCCCGCCCCAACTGTTGGCATAGGTCGGAATGTTCCCCGCCGCGTGCCAGGTCGAGCCGCTGGTCAACTCGTTCTTTTCGATCAGCAGCGTATCGGTCACGCCTGCTTTGGCCAGTTGAAAAAGGGTCGAGACGCCAACCGCACCACCCCCGATGATCACGACTTTGGCCTGGTTTTTCATGAGATCAGACTTTCAGATGAATGGGCAAACGGGCGCGAATGGCGGCTTCGGCATCGGCCGGAAGATGAGAGGGCGCCGGCTGCGCCTCGATCTCGGCGACGCGGGCAATGGCGCGGTCCCACACGGTTTGCGCGCCATTTTCCAGCCAGTCGTTGACGCTCTGGCGATCACCCAATGACGGGTAGACGTATTCCCGGGTCATCAGTTCCAGCGTCTGAGCGGTGCCGAGGAAATGCCCTTCGCCCGTCACCACCTGTTCGATCATGTCCAGATCAATGCCGCCTTCACACATCTCGACCCCCCGCACCGTGCGCAGGATGGCCCCGCACATGTCGTTGTCGATCACCAGCGCCTCTTTGCTGGCAGCCATGATCGAGCCGAGCATACCCACCGACAGATTGATCATGTCGGCCCCGCCTTGCGCGGCCAGCGCGATGGTATAGCCCTTTTCATAGCCGGATTGCGCATCGACCGTCTTGGCGTCTGTCATCCCCGCCGAGACGGTCGAGGGCAGGCCGAGATGCAGCAGCAGTTGCGCGGCGGCGGCATTGGCCACTGCGGCCTCGCCAGAACCGCCGGTCATCGCTCCGGTCCGCAGGTCCGAGATGAAAGGCAAAAAGGCAAGGATACAGGGGAAACCCGGCTGCATCATGTTGACCAGAACCAACCCAGCCAGCGATTCCGCAAGCCCCTGCGCCAGAGCACCCGCCAGCGCGGCGGGGCTGGTTGCCCCCGCCTGCGCCGCCGAACAGATTTGCAGCGGCATGCCGTGTCGCACGCATTCCCACATAACGCCGCAGGCCTCTTCCGCCCATGTCAGCGGCGGCACCACATGGCAGACTGATGCAAAGCAGAACGGCTGCGCGCGGAATTGTCCTGTGCCGCCCAACGCTGTCTCGAACATCTCGATCACCGGTGCGACATTGGCAGGCTCAAAAAAGCTGGTGCCGATGGGTTTTGACGTCGCTTTCAACCCGGCAAACGCTGTGTTGAGGTCCAAGCTCAGCGGATCCGGCATATCGCGCGCCACCACCGGGCGCAGCGCATAGTGAATGCTGTCACAAGCATCGACGATCCGCATCAGGTCATACAGGTCCTGCAAGCTGCTGTCGCGAAAGCTGCCAGTCGCGGCATCCAGAACCTGCACCGCCGCGCCGCCGGTTCCTATGTGAACGCGGCCGCCGCCAACTTCGATCCCACGATTGCGGTCAAACCCCGGCAACTCAACTCGCTTGCACGCCTTAGAGATCGTGTCTTCAACGAGGCTGCACGGGAAGAGAAGACGCCCGTCTGCGCGTTCTGATGCTCCGTTTTCCAACGCCAGCGCGCGGATATCTTCAGGCGCGCCTGACAGGCCGATACGCTCCAGAATGTCGAAGGCGGCAGAGGTGATTTCGGTTAGTTTGCCGTCATCCAATGGCGCGAACCGGCCACCGAATGGCGGTGGTGTCCCTTGCGATGCGGCGGGTCTGTCCCCGCGTTTCGATCTTGTCCGCCGCATGCGTGCGCCTTTACTGGGGTAAGCTCTGACCCACTTTAGGAAAGGGGTTATTTTAGCTCAATTCCATAACTTACATCATTTCGTGAATCGTTTTCAGCCTATTCGAAACAGAAGTTTGACCAAGACGCCAGGGTATCGGATAGAGAAACCATGACTCAGCTGCCGATCCTTTGGACCTTCCGCCGATGCCCCTATGCCATGCGCGCCCGGCTTGCCGTTGCCAGCGCAGGGCTGACAGTGGAACTGCGCGAGATCGTGTTGCGCGACAAACCCGACGCATTTCTGAAAACATCTGCCTCGGGCACGGTACCTGCCCTGCGACTGGCGGATCGGGTGCTGGATGAGAGTCTGGATATCATGATCTGGGCGCTTGAGCAGCGAGATCCGCAGCGCCTGCTGGAAATGCCGTCTGAGGGGTGGGACCTGATCGCCGCAAATGACGGCCCGTTCAAGGCCGCGCTGGACCACACCAAATATGCAACCCGCTATCCGGAACTGGACACAGAGGCCGAACGTACAAAGGCAGCGGCACATCTCATGGCGCTGGACCAAAGGCTACACGGTCAGCGCTGGCTTTTCGGAGATCGACCAACTTTGACCGATCTGGCCCTGCTGCCTTTTGTCCGTCAGTTCGCGCATATTGACCGCGCTTGGTTCGACGCACAGGACTGGCCCGATCTGATCGGGTGGCTGAACCGGTTTCTGGCCAGCGACAGCTTTGCCGGGATCATGGCCAAATACCCGCCATGGGCCAAAGGGGCCGAGCCAGAGATATTCGGCGGCGCACTGAGCCCAGATCTCAGTCCCGCGACCCCGACCAGCGCAGGATAAGATTGGCCGCAATCGGCGCACCAATGATCACCAGCACGATGCGCATCAGATGGTGGGTGATCACAAATCCCAGATCGGCCCCCGAGACGATGGCCAGAACCGTCATCTCGGCTTGCCCACCCGGAGCGAAGGCCAGAAACGCCTCGACCGGCTGACCCAGTCCCAGTGTCGCAACAATGGCGGTAAAGACAGCTGCCAGAACCGCCAGCACGATCACATAGGCCATTCCCGCAGCTACGACCTTGCGCAGCTCAACCCACGTGACCCCGACGAATTTGACCCCGATTGCGCAGCCAATAAAGAACTGCGCCGCCAATATCGCCTCACGCGGGGGGCGGGTGTGAATGAAATCGCCAAGCGACAGTGCCGCCGTTAAGATCATCGGCCCAAGGATTGAGGCACCGAACAGGCCCAGGCGTTCTCCTCCTTTCCAGCCGACAATGGCCGCCAGCACCATCAGCGCCAGTTCCTGCACCGGTAGATCCCGCGCGGGCTCTCCGATCGGGTTGGTCAGCTGGGCATCGTAGAACACTGTCAGGACCAAAGGGGCCAGTGTCACGATAATCAGAACCCGCGTGCCGTGGATCAGGGACAGGATACGTGGGTTGGCCCCGGCCTCGGTGCCGAAGATGATCATGTCTTGCAGCCCGCCGGGCATCGCTGCGTAGAAGGCCGTGGTGCTGTCGAAGCCCCAGACCTTGCGAAAGAACGGTACACCGATCAACGCAATCAGCAGGATGAAAAGTGGGATAAGCGCAATCGACGCCGCCATCTTGGGCAACTCGGCGAACAAGGCCGGAGTGATGGATGCACCCACCGCCACGCCCAGAATGGTACGTGCGGCAACCGAAAGCTGCCCAAATCCTTTGATCGGCGCATGGGCGAAGGCCGCAATCAGGCAGGCGGCCATCGGACCGAACAGAAAGGGCAAAGGCAGCCCAAGCACCCAGAACACAGCCGTACCAAGCGCCGCCAGACCAAAGGTCAGGGCGCGTTTCGCAAGAAGAGTTTGCGGGGCAATCCGGGTGGGCAAGAGGCAGGGTCCAGTAGTGTTGACTAGTTCTGGATGCGCTTGTATCCATTTGGACACAATTTGACAAGCGAACACCTCATGACCCTTCAAGACGACCCATTGCAGCCCGGCCCGCAAGGGAATTCCGCCTATCAGCGTCTGCTTGATGACATACGCGATGGTACCCTTTTGCCCGGCGAGCGTCTGCGCGAGATTGAGCTGTCGGACCGTTTGGGTGTCAGCCGCACCCCGATACGTGAGGCCATCCGTCAGCTTGAGGCGGACGGGCTTGTCACGCACGTTCCGCGACAGGGGGCAACGGTACGCAGTCTGGATTATGCCGAGGTGATGGAGCTGTATGAGATGCGCGCCGTGCTGGAAGGCACCGCCGCGCGTCTGGCGGCACGGGCAGCATCGGATGTTGAACTGGATGAGCTGGACGTGCTGAATGACCGTCTGGCCGAAGCCGGAACCGGCCCCGAGGTGACCCGCATCAACCGGATTTTTCACGCCACGCTGCTGGATGCGGCCAAGAACCGGTTTCTGGCAAAATCCATGCTGTCTTTGCAAAAGGCGCTGTTGATCCTCGGGCCATCGCAAATGCTGGACAGCGACCGGGCCGAGGCCGCGGTGACCGAACACCGGCGCATCATGGTTGCCTTGAAGTCCCGCGATGGGGCGGCAGCCGAAACCGAAATGCGCGCGCATATTCACGCGGCCCAACGCATGCGCATCCGCGCCTTGCAAGAACGCGACCGCACAATCGAGCAATCCCCATAGGCGGGCAAGGCAGGGGAACCGCACGCAGGCCTGTGATGCGGCATCAAAACCCCAACGCAGGGGCAGGCAATTCCCTCCATACCCGCAATTTCCGCTGCATGCACAGGGGCCTCTGGGACCGTTGGCCGAGGACTATACCGAGGACGTATACCTCTCGGACCTGCTGAAGGTGACGGCGGCCGCGCCAATTCGCACCCGGTGCAAGCGCTATACGATCTGGGCGCGGTTGTTTGCCGCACAGCCCGATCAGATGGGCTATGCGATCGTCGACTCAAAATCTTTGCACCTGTTCATTCCATCAGTGTTTCCACCACCAACGGCGGACAAGTTTCAGCTGAGCTGCCATGGCAGTTTTGAAACTCAGGGCGGACCTAACGCCGCCCCTTTTTCCGGTTCTTCCAGAACGGAGGCACATCCCCCGCCATGATGCAGCCATATGGGTCGATGTAATCCTCGATCTCGGCCAAATCATAAGACTTGATCTGCGCCACCACACTGTCAGCCTTTTTGTAGCTCGACGGCAATTCGGACGCATCGACGCCTCCGGCATGGAACCGGATGTCCAGCCCTTCGGTCTCGGCCTTCAGCATTTGTTCGGGCGTGACCGACCCCATCCGACGCTTATGTTCCGAACGGGAAAAGTTCCGCCCAGCCCCGTGTGGGCTGAAGCCCAGACCATGGTCTGCATCCTTGCCGCGCACGATCAGCACCGGCTCGGACATGTTCAGAGGGATCAGCGTCAGGCCAGTTGCGTCCGCCGCATAATCCCCCCATGCCGGTGTCGCCCCCTTGCCGTGATAGAACATGTCTTCGCGCTTGAAGACAAAGTTGTGCTCGTTCCAGAACCGCTCACCCACATCGCCCACGCGCGCGACCTCGACCGTCGCCTGATGGATCGCGTTGTGGTTGGCCTTGGTCCATTTCCGGATCAGTTGCAGCGCCTCCCAGTAGTCTCGCCCTTCCTGTGTGTCCGCAGGAATCCAAGCGTTCTGCTTCGGTGTGCGCGGGGACAGTTGCTTGCGGAACCGCTCGGCCACGACCATTCCGTTCTTATACAGAACTGCCCCCGGACCACGCGAACCATGATGGGTCACAATCGCCGTGCGGCCGGTCTTGCGCGAACGACCGACGAACAGGAAATGGTTCCCATCGCCCTGCGTCCCCATATGCTCCTGCGCCATGCGCAGTGACTTTGGGTTGTCCAGAAACGGGTTTTCCCGGAACGCATCCAGCAGTTTCAGCGACGTGGTGAACCGCTTGCCCTGCGGGCGCCCTCCCGGCCCGAAATGCGTCACCGATTGCGCCGCATCCAGCACCGCCTTGGGGTCCGCATCGCCCAGATCAGTGATCATGACCGAGCAACAGATATCCGCCGAGTGCATCCCCGGATGGATCGCATTCCGCGCAGCCGCGACGCCGCCAACCGGGATCGTGCCGATCGGACCCGCCGGACAGGCATCGGGCATAATCGCCCCGGCTTCGATGGTCGGGGTCCGCATCAGCGCGGTCATCGTCTCACGCACTTTCAGGACATTGTCCTCTTCATCCGGATGCGCAGCGTCGATGTTTTCGTGAAAAGCCACTTCTCCGGGTGCGCGCAGGTCCAGCGTTGGCGGGATCGGAGGGATTTCGCCCTCCAGCTCCTGCCGGATACGCACCAGACCAAACCCCTCGGCCCGCATCTCATTCGCGCGACCCAGTAGGGTCGGGAATTGCTTGCCGGGGCGGTGTCCCCAGTCTTTCAGATGTTCCCCGGTCACAGGGTCAAATGTGTTTTCTTCAGTCATTGTATCCACTCATTCAAATTCAGGCCCCGGCGACAAGGGGGAAGAAACAGTTCGGGAGGCCCGCCCCGCATCTGAATGGGCAGATGCGTTTGCCGTCTGGGCGCCGACACGGAGGGGAGTTGAACCCGCTCGACCTGTCCCTGGTTGGTGCCATGTAGTTCCTTCGGCATTCGCCGGGGTATTCCTTTCGCTCCAGGTCTCGGCGACAAGGGTTTGGTGAAACGCCTGCTCTACCCGACTGAGCTACCGCCCGTCCCCCAGGGGGCTCGGGCGAGCGGGATTCGAACCCGCGACACGGAGATTAACAATCTGTAGTTCCACCGGCATTCGCCGAGACATATTCCTTTCAATTCGGGTCAGGCAAACAAGGGATAGTGAGACGGCGCCCTCTTCGGGCGCGGATCGGGTTCAGCGATGTAGTCCCACCGGCATTCTGCCTGATGTCATCTGGTTGGCCGGGGCGGCGCACCGCCTGAGCCTTGTTCATACGTCGATCTTCTCGATCTCACCGACCCAATGATCCGGGCCGGTCTGACCGGCGGCAAAGGCCGCGATCTGGTCAAAGACCGCATCCGAGAACCCGCCGACATTCAACACATCGGCACGCGTCTGCGCCTGTGTGGTCCCGTATGGGGCGATGTCGATGCAGACCAGTTTGGCCTTCGGGTTGCGACGCTTGATCACCTCCCATTCTTTCAACATCGCCGTGCCCTGCCCACCATTCCGGGCATCCACCCAGGATTGGTTATCGGACACGAACACCACCAGATCCGGCGCGCGACCGCGCTTATTCAACCAGGCCAGCGGCGCGGAACAGTTCGTCCCACCACCAGCCAAGGCAGCCAACCGCTCGGCATTGGTCAGGATCGTGTCGCGCGGCTGCAAACGTACGTCACGCACGTCAAAATCGAACGGCAACACCTGACATCCGCGGTTCACGCGCTGGAACGACGCTGCAACCAGCGCCGCCACATCCACGTGCCGCACGGCCGAGGTCGCCCCCGGACGATACCCTGTCACAGCCCAAGTCATCGACCCGGATACATCCGGGCACACAACAACCTGACCCGAGACCTGCGGCACGTTCTGCGCAGCGATCTCCATCGCGTCATGCAGAGCGTCCACGATCTGCGGCGGCATATCGCCGGTCACGTTCTGCGCCGCCACCATCAGCTGGTATGGAAACGCGCGCGCCTTGGCGATGGCCTGCGGGTCTCGCAGCAGTGCAGCCACTTGATCCACATTCTTGGCCACGTCAAAAACGCCGTGACGTTGAAACGTGTTCAGGTTCTGCCGCACCATCTGCCACGAACCCTTACGCGCGATCCGCGCCCAATGCTGTGGCGACAGCTCCAGCTGCGTCAGCATCTGGAACGGCACATCCGGCACCGGACCCTTGCCCGTCTCACGAAACGCGATCCAGTCCTGCAAGGCCCGTGGCAGCCGTGCCAGATTGCACGGCCGCCCGACGATCCAGGCAAACAGCGCCTCCCGCTCGGCCGAGGCCGGTTTCGGGTGCACCATCTTGACCACGTCCGCCAGCGACGGGTCATTCCCGATATTGGCGTTCAGCAGCGCCCGGTCAGACGCGGTGTTCAGCCAGTTTTGCACCATCGCTTTCGGCGCAGACCCAAGTGACTTGCGCCCCGTCTGACCTGACCGGATGACCTGCACGAATGTGCGCAGCATCTTGCCGTTATCGACCACTCGGCCAAAGGCCGCCCGAAACAATACCGGGTCGCGCCGGGCCAAGACAGCCAGCAACACCGCAGGCATATCCTTCATGTAACCCGACTGACGGGCATAGATCGCAGCCTGCGCCAGAAACTTCGGCTCGACGGCCTCGGCCACGTCCAGAACATATTCCAGTTCCTCTTGCGGAGACTGATAGAACATGCCCCCGAAAGTCCCGGTCACGGCGACCTGAGCCAGAGCATGCGCATCGGAATACGCATAGGCCGGAGCGCCATGGGCGTTCTTTGCAGTTGTCTTCGGCAGCAACCGGCCTTTCAACGATGCAAACACGGATTTGTTCGCCATTTCTTTGTCCTCGTTTGTTTGTGAGAACGTTTTCGCATGGCTTGTTCAGCGGACCGAGAAAAATTGCGCAACAGCGTAATACTCTGTTTTTAAACCATTTAATCCGCACTTGATAAAATCAACAATTGATTTTACGATACATTTTTATCATTATTTATACGAGCATATACACATGAAGAACGTGATCATCGGTTTTCTTGGCACCCAGCTGGATATGGGCAAGAAACGGCGCTGGAAGCCGACACCGAGCCTGACCATTCATGACCACTTCGAAGTCGACCGGCTGGAACTGCTGCACGATCACAAGTTCAATCGCCTCGCCCACCAGGTCAAACGCGAGATCGAGGAGCTGTCGCCAGCGACCGAAGTGCTGTTGCACCGCATGGATCTGGACGACCCGTGGGACTTTCAGGAGGTTTACGGCAAACTGTTCGATTTCGCGCGGGATTATGGGTTTGACGAGGATCGCGAGCAGTATCATGTCCACCTGACCACCGGCACCCATGTGGCCCAGATCTGTTGGTTCCTGCTGACCGAAAGCCGCCATATCCCCGCGCGCCTGATCCAGACTGGCCCACCCGGTCCGAATGAGAAGACCCCGAAACTCGATGTCATCGACCTGGACCTCAGCCGCTATAACGCGCTGCAACAGCGGTTCGATCAGCTGTCCCGCGAATATAGCGACCAGCTGAAAGGCGGGATCGAGACGCGCAATGCCCATTATAACGCCCTGATCGACCGCATTGAGCTGATCGCCAGCAACTCGGACGAGCCGATCCTATTGCTGGGCGAAACCGGCACCGGCAAAACCGAGCTGGCCGAGCGGATCTACAACCTCAAGCTGGACCGGCGGCGGGTGAAGGGCCGTTTGGTACATCTGAACTGTGCCACGCTGAACGGCCCGGATGCGATGGCGACTCTGTTCGGGCAACGGCGTAGCTATCTGGGGCAGGCGGGCAGCGAACGCAGCGGATTGCTGCGCGAGGCCGACGGCGGGCTGCTGTTTCTGGACGAGATTGATCAGCTCGGCTGGAATGAGCAGTCGATCCTGTTGCACACCATTGAAACCGGGCGGTTCTATCCGCTGGGGTCTGACCATGAGATCACCAGTCGGTTTCAGGTCATCGCCGGGGCCAACCGCGATCTGCACGCGCTGGCGGCCGCCGGGCAGTTCCGCCCGGATCTTTTGGCGCGGCTGAATACCTGGCGGTTCCGGCTGCCCGCCCTGCGTGAACGGCGTGAGGATATCGAGGCCAATCTGATCTTTGAACTCGCCCGGTCCGAGCGTGCCCTGGGCACTCAGGTCGGGTTCAACGCAGATGCGCATGAGGTCTATCTGAAATTTGCCGGAAATCCCGCCACCCAATGGCCGGGAAACTTTCGGGATTTCAGCGGCTCGGTCAAACGCCTGTGTACGCTCGCACCACGCGGCCGGATCACCCGGGCCATGGTCGAGGACGAAATTGCAGACCTGCAATCGGGCTGGAACGCGGCCAAATCGGATTCCGAATTCACAGTTGTTCAGCAGGTGATGGGAGAGGCCGCGTCCGAAGTTGACCCCTTTGATCTTGTGCAACTGGCCCGAGTCATTGAGACCTGCCGCAACAGTCCCAGCCTTAAAGCTTTTCGAGCAAAGTTTGAATCGGCAGGGTTCCCCTGAGGTTTGATTTGTGATTCACCCTTTTTGGGAGGATCAGGAATATGCCAGCACCGTTGCCAAAGGAACTACGAGATCGTTTTGCGCGCTTGATCGAAGAAGGGCTGTCAGGGAGGGAGGCGTCGCGCCGTCTTCAGGTGTCCGCCGCGACCGGTGCGCGTTGGAGACGCCAGATACACGCGTCTGGCGCGGCCCAAATTGCCCCGATGGGGCGTCCACCGGGCAGCGGAAAGTTGGCACCCCATGTCGGGTTCTTCCGCGAGTTGTTAGCTCAAGACCCCGACATTACCCTTTTCGAGTTGCGCGATGCGCTTGCCGATGCTGTGGGGATCACTGTTCATCATTCGGCCATTGCCGGATTGTTGAAGCGCCTTGGCTTCACTCACAAAAAAAGTCGCTGGTGGCCACCGAACGCCGTCGCGCCAAGGTAAGACGACAGCGCGACGATTGGTCTGCTTATCGTTCGCCAGCCATCGCCCGAATGCCGGACCGCGTGGTGTTCATCGACGAAACGGCGGTAAAGACGAACCTCACCCGGCTCCGTGGCTGGGCACCTCAAGGAGAACGGCTGACCATGGACGCGCCGTTTGGCAGTTGGGGTACACAGACGCTGATCGCGGGGCTGACTCAGGACGCGTTGATCGCGCCGTGGGTCATCAAGGGCGCAATGGATGGCCCGGCATTCGCCGCCTACATCCGAGAAGTCCTCGTCAAGGAAATAGCGCCCGGCACTGTCGTCATCCTCGACAACCTAGCCACGCACCGGAACAAAGAGGCAGCACAGGCCCTGCGTGACCATGGATGTTGGTTTCTCTACCTGCCACCATACTCGCCCGACCTGAACCCCATCGAACTAGCTTTCTCAAAACTGAAAGCCCATTTGAGACGGATCGGGGCGAGAACCTTCACCGAAGTCTTCGAGGCTATCGGATCAATCTGCGATCTCTACGATCCAACAGAGTGCTGGAACTACTTCAAGGCCGCAGGATATGTTGCAAACTAATCTCGAAAGGCTTTAGTACTACAGTTGCGCATTGAGGCGGGACTTTCGATGGGCTCTGGCAGCAGCGGCCTGATGTGTTCTTCGCCAGAGGGACCATCCGAGAATGAAGGCGTCAGAAGGGGGCGTTGGGAGAATGAGGCGCGCGATCAATCTGAGGATTTCAACGGTCGAAAGAAAGCTTGGCGTAGTATATATCTCGGTTCGCAGAAAGCCTATGCGCTGCGGCCCGTTGCCGGACTCGTTTTGTTCACTTTCCCGAATGCATTGCGGCGCTGGTCCGCGCTGAGCTTTGCCAGAAATGCGGCGGTGGCCATCACAAGGCTCATATGCCGGTGCCAGCCATGCCAGGACCGGGCCTCGCAATGGTCCAGGCCCAGATCATCCTTTGCCCTGAGAAAACACTCTTCAATAGTCCAGCGCAGCCCGGCCGCAGCGGCCAGTTCCGCCAAGGTGGTATTGGCGGGCGCATAAGCGAAGTAATAGGCTATGGAAGCGCGATCATGACGGCTCCTGCGCGCCAGAACCCATTTGATAAACCCGTCTTTGGTCTGTTTACCGATGGGCAGACGCGCCCACTCGTAAAGGCGCGGTCCTTTCGCGCCCTCTCCGGCGGCAAGAGGTCGCCAGGCTTCGGGGCCCAGTTCTCCGGTCAGGGTGGCGGGATCGGTCTGGATGAGGTGATCGTCTTCGACAAGACGCAGTGTATGCGTGGACTTCACCGCCAATACATAGGACTGCCCGCGCTGCTCCAGCATGCGCCGGAACCCGCTGTCGGACCCGTAAACAGCATCGGCCAGCACAAAGGCGCAGGGGACACCTTCATCAAGGAGACGGGAAACCATCGCGCGAGCCATCTGCGGCTTGGTGGCAAATCCCACCTCCTGCGGGACATGAGCTTTGGCACGGCGATCCGGATCCTCCGCCCACGCCTTCGGCAGATAGAGTTGCCGATCGATCAGCGCATGACCCCAGCGGCTCGCATAAGCGGCAAATACCCCGATCTGACAGTTCTCTACCCGCCCCGCTGTACCCGAATACTGTCGGGCAACCCCAACCGAATGCTCGCCCTTCTTCAAAAAACCGGTCTCGTCCACAACAAGAACACCTTCAGGATCGCCAAGAATGTCAACGGCATATTTGCGAACAAGGTCACACAGCGCATCGGCGGACCAGGAAGAGCGCCCCAGCAGCGACTGTATCCGATACGGCTTGTCAAAACCGGCTTCTTCCGAAAGCATCCAGCCCGTCTTGCGTTCAGCCCCCGACAGCAAGCCGTCTATGAAGGCACCCGCTGTCCGGCGCTGTTCAATACGCCGGAAGGCCGGGGCAACAAAAGACTTCAATTCTTCCAGAGACTTGCGCCAGTCAACAAGCGTTTCCCTCCAGACCGAAACCGCCATCTCCAAAACCTCCCAATTACCAGATCACCAGTAATGAATCAGAGATCAAGTCAATGCGCAACTGTAGTATTAGTGCGGCGGGACGCACATTATTCGCCGTTTCGCGGCAAAAGCGCAAAACTCAGAATGACGCAGACCGGCTGCGGAAATATTTACAGAAATTCGGACTGGATTGGGATGCGGTGTCCGAGCAAGGCGGCTAAGCTGCCCTCAACCGCCGCGCTTGCGGCTGAGCAGACCGTACTTGACGGCCCATGCCCGGAATGAACGGCGCTTGCGCCTGTCCTGCTTCAGCGCCTGTTTCGACGGGACGCCGCCCTTGCGGTTGAATTCAAAGACGTCAATGATCCGCTCGGCGCAGCCGCAGGCCTCGCCCATGCCGACCTTGGCGAAATAGAACTTTTCGAAACGTTCCGGCGTCTGCATGCGGACCTCTTACCCCCCCGATTGCTGGGACGAATAGAAATAGGCGATGGCCTGAGTTCTGTTCTTCACCGACAGTTTCTCATAAATATTGGACAAATGAAACTTGACCGTGTTGGTCGAGATCTGAAGTTCCCGTGATAGCTCGCGATTTGACATGCCGCGCGCCAATGCTTCGAGGATTGCGCGTTCCTTGCGGGACAGGCTCTGGATCGGGTCCTGCTGCATTTTCCGAACGTCGATGAAGGGAAAAACCATTTTGCCATTGGCTACGTCGACACAGGCTTTCAGAAGCCCCTCGACCTCGCCGGACCGGGCAGCGAACCCGGCAGCCCCGGCTTGCATCGCCAAACGCGGGACATCACCGGCTGCCTCGCCATAAACCACAAAGCGCGGTGCGTTGGCCTGTTCGCGCAGCACCTCAATCAGTTTGGCGGCGCCCAGCACCGGAAGGTTCCAGTCCAGCACACCGACCTGAACCGGAACCCGCATCACCGTTCCCAGAAACCCCTCGGCCGTGGCCGAGGTGGCAACCAATGAGAATCGCGGGTCGCGCTCAAAGATTTCAGACATGGCCGACAGGACCAGAGGATTGCTGTCCGCCAGCATGACTTCTATCGGCGTGGTGACAGTGCCAACCATCTGATTTCTCCCTCATTTCCCCAAAACCTACCCTTATGGGTGGGGAGTTTTTTGGTATACGCTGGTATATTTACCAGAATGGGTAGGTTATAGCCCACCTAAATAGCCATCCTAAAGCAGTAGTAAGTTACGTTGTGCGGCAAAGCAACTGTGGGTTTTCTGTCTCGTAACGAAACAGAAAGGGCCGGTGCGCCCAGCCAACAGCCGAGGATGTCAGACGATGACTTTTCAGATTTTCCCTCCGCTCGAAATCCCCGAGACCCTCGCAGCGGGTCCGGGGCCGGGCAATACCGATGCACGTGTTCTGCGCGCTTTTGCCCAAGCAGGCGTCGCGGATCATATGCAAGGTGATGTCCTGCGCGGCATGATCGAATGCAAGCACATGCTGCGAAAGATCTGGGGCACACAAAACACCTATACGTTTGCGGTTGCCGGAACGGGTTGGAGCGCACTGGACACCATGTTCTCGGCGGTGATGCCGGGTGATAAGGTGGTGGCTTTTGCCAATGGCACCTTTTCTGGGATCGACGCGCTGACCTTGCGGATCAAGGCAGCGACACCCGAAGAACACGCAGCCAACTCACTGGACCCTCAGGCCGCGAGCGTCACGGTGATTGAGGTTCCGCACGGCCAGCCGGTAACGGGTGATCTGGTCGAGGCCGCGCTGGCTGAACACAAACCGAAATGGGCCTTCATGGCGCATTGGGAAACCGGATCGGGCCGCATAAACGACCTGCGCGGATTCTCGGATGCCTGTGAACGTCATGGCGTCATGGGGCTGATCGATGCGGTGTCGTCGCTGGGTGCG
Source organism: Ruegeria sp. (assembly GCF_965221235.1). Classification (GTDB taxonomy): domain Bacteria; phylum Pseudomonadota; class Alphaproteobacteria; order Rhodobacterales; family Rhodobacteraceae; genus Ruegeria. Next base: position 193,808 of record NZ_CBDCRS010000003.1, on the reverse strand, counting down.
GATGACTTTTCGATTGACGATTTCCCGGGCATTGCGGGATGGGCGTCTTGTCCGCAAAAGGGGTTGTGCTGCTTGCCGCTAACCTATGCACCGGTCAGCTTCTCTGACGCGTATATCGACAGCCTCAAGGCATCCGGCGCTTATAGCTACGTCCACAATCCGTTTTTCGAGGCCCGCCACTGGGGCATTGTTGACGGGCAGGATGCAGAGAAAGGCACCTATCACCGGACGCATTCCGGTTACGCCGTCGCAGCGTTTCACGAGGCCCTGCGGCTGACCCTTCAGGAGGGGCTCGCCAAGCGGGCAGCAGCCTATCGGACCCACGAAAAGGTCCTGCGCGACGCCGTGATCGAGATGGGCTGTCACGTGACCTCGGACATGCCCAGTCTGATCGTTCTCAACCTGCCGCCCGAACTGGCGGGGCGCGAGATGGAGCTGGTGCAGAACTGCCGCGCTCGTGGCTTTGGTATCTGGCCTACGCTCAGTGCGCCGGTTCAGGTTCGCATTGGCATCCTCAATCAACTAAACCGCGAGGCCGTGAGCCGGATCGTGCGCCTGTTCGCCGACGCCATCCGCGAACTGGGCGGGCAGGTCGATGCCGACGCAATCGAGGCGTTATTGGAAAGCCGCTATGGCACCTCGATCGCCGCATAACCGCACTGCATGAACGGGAGGAATGCAGATGGATATTCATGAGTATCAGGCCAAAGAGCTTCTTTCGAACTTTGGCGTAGAAGTGCCGTCTGGCGCGCTGGCCTACAGCCCCGAGCAAGCCGCCTATCGGGCGCGCGAGCTGGGCGGTGACAAGTGGATCGTCAAGGCGCAGGTCCACGCAGGTGGGCGCGGTAAAGCGGGCGGCGTCAAACTGTGCAACACAGAAAACGAAATCTACAAGGCCTGCGACGAGCTGTTCGGTCGCAAGTTGGTCACGCATCAGACCGGCCCCGAAGGCAAGGGCATCTACCGGGTCTATGTCGAGTCCGCTGTGCCGATTGACCGCGAGATTTATCTGGGCTTCGTGCTCGACCGCTCGAGCCAGCGGGTGATGATCGTTGCCTCGTCCGAAGGCGGAATGGAGATCGAGGATATCTCGGCCGAGCGTCCCGACAGTATCGTTCGGTCGATCGTTGAACCTGCCGTCGGCTTGCAAGAGTTCCAGGCCCGCGAAATCGCGTTCAATCTGGGCATGGAACCCAAGCTGGTGCAGCAAATGGTCCGCACGTTGCAAGGCTGCTATGCCGCTTTCAGCGATCTGGACGCCACCATGGTCGAGATCAACCCGCTGGTGATCACCGGCGACGACCGGGTTTTGGCGCTGGACGCCAAGATGAGCTTTGACGACAACGCCCTGTTCCGACATCCACAAATCGCAGAACTGCGCGACAAAAGTCAGGAAGACCCGCGCGAAAGCCGGGCCGCTGATCGTGGCCTGTCTTATGTGGGGCTGGACGGCAATATCGGCTGTATCGTGAACGGCGCCGGTCTGGCCATGGCCACTATGGACACGATCAAACTGGCTGGGGGCGAACCCGCGAACTTCCTCGATATCGGGGGTGGGGCCTCGCCCGAGCGTGTCGCCAAAGCGTTCCGACTGGTTCTGTCGGATGACAATGTGCAAGCCATTCTGGTGAACATCTTTGCCGGCATCAACCGCTGTGACTGGGTGGCCGAAGGCGTGGTTCAGGCGTTGAAGGAACTGGATCTGGACCTGCCCGTCGTGGTGCGTCTGGCCGGAACGAATGTGGAAGAGGGCCAGAAAATCCTCGCCAAGTCAGGCCTGCCGATCATCCGCGCCACCACCCTGATGGAAGCCGCTGAACGCGCCGTTGGCGCATGGAAAAACGACCTGACCCAAGGCACCAAGATGAGGGCTGTGTAATGAGCATTCTTCTCGATCGTGATACGCGCGTTATCGTGCAGGGCATCACCGGCCGTATGGCCCGGTTCCACACGAAGGACATGTTGAGCTACGGCACCAATGTCGTGGGCGGCGTGGTACCCGGCAAGGGCGGCGAAACCGTCGAAGGCGTGCCGGTCTTCGATACCGTCAAACAAGCTGTTGAGGCGACGGGTGCAGATGCCAGCCTTGTCTTCGTGCCGCCGCCCTTTGCCGCCGACTCGATCATGGAGGCCGCGGATGCCGGTATCCGCTACTGCGTCTGCATTACCGACGGTATCCCGGCGCAGGACATGATCCGGGTGAAACGGTACATGTACCGCTATCCCAAAGACAAACGCATGGTTCTGACCGGACCGAACTGCGCGGGCACGATCTCGCCCGGTAAAGCACTGTTGGGGATCATGCCGGGGCATATCTACCTGCCGGGCAACGTTGGGATCATCGGTCGCTCGGGTACGCTGGGATATGAAGCCGCCGCGCAACTGAAAGAGCGTGGGATTGGCGTGTCGACCAGCGTTGGCATCGGTGGGGATCCGATCAATGGCTCGTCGTTCAGGGACATTCTGCAACGGTTTGAAGAGGATGAGGACACCCACATCATCGCCATGATTGGCGAGATTGGCGGCCCTCAGGAAGCCGAGGCCGCAGAGTATATCCGCAATCACATTACCAAACCCGTGGTCGCCTATGTTGCAGGCCTGACAGCGCCCAAAGGCCGGACCATGGGCCACGCAGGCGCGATCATCTCGGCCTTTGGCGAAAGCGCCAGCGAAAAGGTCGAAATCCTGTCGGCTGCCGGTGTGACCGTGGCTGAAAACCCTGCCGTGATTGGCGAGACAATTGCCCGTGTGATGGAGGCAGCGTGATGGTCAAACCTTCGGTTCTTGTCACCCGCCGCTGGCCCGCCGCCGTCGAGGCGCAGCTGGCAGAGAACTACAACGCCGTGCTGAATACCGGGGACAAGCCCATGTCCCCGGGCGAAATTCGGCAGGCGCTGAAATCCTATGACGCGGTTTTGCCGACCGTCACCGACACGCTCAGCGCCGAGGCGCTGGATGTACCCGGTGCGCAAACAAAGATCCTCGCCAATTATGGGGTCGGCTACAGTCATATCTGCGAGCCATCGGCGCGCGGGCTGGGCATGACCGTCACCAACACCCCCGATGTGCTGTCCGAATGCACCGCCGACATCGCGATGACCCTGCTGCTGATGGTGGCACGCAGGGCAGGCGAGGGCGAACGCGAGCTGCGCGCGGGCAACTGGACCGGCTGGCGACCCACACATCTGATTGGCACCAAGGTCAGCGGTAAGACGCTGGGCATTGTTGGATACGGCCGGATCGGGCAGGAAATGGCCCGCCGTGCGCATCACGGCTTTGGGATGGATGTGCTGGTCTATAATCGCAGCCCTGTGGCCCCGGACGTGCTGGCGCAGTGCAATGCGGTTCAGGTTGAGTCACTTGAAGCGCTGCTTCCGCGGTGTGATTTCGTTTCGCTCCATTGCCCCGGTGGCGCCGCGAACCGGCACATGATCAACGCACGCAGGCTGGACCTGATGAAACCCGATGCCTTCCTGATCAACACCGCCCGTGGCGAGGTGATCGACGAACGGGCGCTGATCCAGTCGCTGAGCTTCGACATGATCGGGGGCGCGGCGCTGGATGTGTTCGACGGCGAACCGCGCATCAACCCGGACCTCCTTCAATGCGACAACCTCGTGATGCTGCCACATCTGGGCAGCGCCACACGCGAGGCGCGCGAGGCAATGGGCTTTCGCGTACTCGACAATCTGAGCGATTTTTTTGACGGCCGCGAACCGCGAGATCGTGTGATCTGAAGCCGACCGAACCTGCAAGACAAAGGACCAAACACATGAGTTTCCACGCCATAGAACAAGCACCAGCCCGGCTGAACCGCAGTGAACTGGCCGTTCCCGGCAGTCAGCCCAGCATGTTTGAAAAAGCCGCCAAATCCGCGGTAGATGTGATCTTTCTCGATCTCGAAGACGCCGTTGCCCCGGACGAAAAGGAACAGGCTCGTAAAAACATCATCGAGGCGCTGAACGACATCGACTGGGGCAATAAGACCATGTCCGTTCGGATCAACGGTCTGGACACGCACTATATGTATCGCGACGTGGTGGACGTGGTCGAACAAGCGGGTGAGCGTCTTGACCTGATCATGATCCCCAAAGTCGGAACTGCCGCCGATGTCTATGCGGTCGACATGCTGGTCACACAGATCGAAGACGCCAAGGGCTACAAAAAGCGTATTGGCTTTGAACACATCATTGAAACAGCGCTTGGCATGCAGAATGTCAGCGAGATCGCTGCCGCCTCGAAGCGCAACGAAAGCCTGCATTTCGGAGTGGCCGACTATGCCGCCTCAACCCGCGCACGCACAACAATCATTGGCGGTGTGAACCCGGATTATTCGGTTCTGACCGACGCGGATACCGAAGGCGCGCGCCTGACCCATTGGGGCGACATGTGGCACTATGCACTGGCTCGTATGGTGGTCGCAGCCCGGGCCAATGGGTTGCGGCCCATTGACGGACCTTTCGGCGATTTTCAGGACCCGGACGGCTATCGCGCCGCCGCCAAACGCGCAGCGGTTCTGGGCTGCGAAGGCAAATGGGCCATTCACCCCAGCCAGATCGCACTGGCCAATGAAGTGATGTCCCCGTCAGACGCCGAAGTCACCAAAGCGCAGAGCATTCTCGTTGCCATGGCCGAGGCTGAGTCAGCAGGCAAAGGGGCCGTTTCGCTGGATGGTCGCCTGATCGACTATGCCTCGATCCGTCAGGCCGAAGTGTTGGTTGAAAAAGCGGGCCAGATCGCCGCTGCGTGATCATTGAAAACCCAAAACTTGCGGTCGTGGGGCCAAAGCGTCCTGCGACCGTGATTGTAAGTCTATTAGAGGGGTCGCCAACGATACGGGTTGGCCTGCCGAGCTCACGTCTTTTAACATAATCTTGCTTACACGAATATCATAGCGGATCAGGGTTTATTTGCTACTGTGTTCGAGCACTCACTATCCAGCCCCCTATCACGCGATTTCGGAAAACTCTGCATAAGTCTTCGGCTTATCTGTGACCCCAGTTCTGCCCCGGGATCACAGTTGTTTGCGCGATTACTATTCCGCTGGCGCCGTTGATGTTGCCGGATCAACAGTTGATGCGACACCGGCGGCTTCGCGACGCCCGTCGTTCCAGATCGCCTTGATCAACGCGATGCACATCAGCGCCATGACGATAGAGAACGGCAATGCTCCGATCACCATCGCGGTCTGAATGGCCCCGGTTCCGCCGGAGATCAGCAGACCTCCGACCACCAATGCCAGCGCTGCGCCCCAGAACATGATATGCGGACGAGCCTTGGGTCCTTCGTCACCAGCTGCGTTGATTGTATTCACGATTAGCACCGCTGAGTCCGCCGAAGTGACAAGGAAGGTCATCAGCAATATCACGATCACAACCGCCATAGCCCAGGCCAGGAATTCCGCAATGGGCGCGAGCATGTAGGTGGTCATGGCAAAGATCTTGTCACCATTTGCCGCATCAAGGATCGCACCGTTCGCGTCTCCGTTAAGCTCTAGGTCAATAGCGGTGCCTCCTGCCCATGCGAACCAGACAAAGCACATCAGCGAGGGTACGATCATCGCGCCCAGAACAAATTCGCGGATGGAACGACCGCGCGAGATACGCGCCAGGAACAATCCGACAAAGGGTGCAAACGCGATCCACCATGCCCAGTAGAACACGGGCCACCAGCCCTGCCATTGCGCCAGAAGGAAGGACTCGGACCCTTCGACACCATCTGATGCGTAAACATTGAAGCTGAGCCACGGCAGAGCGACCAAATAGTCCCAGATGCCAACAAAGAATGCCTTGGCGCCAAAGAACGTCGCCCCGAACAGGATGAAGAAGCCCAGCAGGAAGATCGACAACGCCATGTTGATATTCGAAAGCCATTTGATGCCCTTACCCACACCGGACAATGCCGACAGGGTCGAGGCCCCCATGATAACCAGCAAGGCGACAATGATGCCCAGCGTCGTGGCTGAACCGTCAGTGTTCGCCAATCCACCAATGCCGATTCGCGTCAGACCTGCCACGAATTGCTCAACACCAAAACCAAGGGTCTGCGCCACACCAAGGATCGTCGCAACAACGGCGACGATATCAATCAAATGCCCTAGGTTGCCAGACAGCGCCTTGCCAAAGAGCGGCGTCAGGGATGAGCGGATGGTTAGCGGAAGCCCGCGGCGATAGCTAAAGAACGCCAGCGCCAGACCGGCAATCGCATAGCACGCCCAGGCTCCCAGCCCCCAATGCAGGTAGGACCAGACATAGGCTGTGCGCACATTGTCCGCATCAAGAGCTGTCGTTACTCCCTGAATAACCGATGGGTTGTTCTTGAAATGCGCGACGGGTTCCGCAACGGCCCATGTCAGCATCCCAACACCGATACCTGCGCCAAACATCATCGAAAACCATGAGAAGTTCGAAAACTCTGGCTTTTCGCCTTCGACACCCAAGTTCAGGCGTCCGGCCGCTGGCCAGATGGCCAAACCGATACAGACAATAACAAACCCGGTGACAACCCAGATGTACCAAGCGGCAAACTGAGCCAGAATGGCCGCGTTCCAATCGCCCAGAATCCTGCCGGCCTGGGTTGGCCAAACGATGCACCAAACAACCAGCAAACTGATGATGATCTTACTGATCACCGTCACGTTGACGCTGAACCCCCGATAAAAACCGTTGTCAGCGGTCTTGATCGGAAGTTCCGATAGAGGTGGCTTTATCGCCATAATCAACTTCTCCCTGTTTTCGTTTTTCAAGCGGATCAATATGCCTGTTCGGGCCCGCCGGCCCGGAACCCCAAGACACCAATGAGACCAACGACGCAGATAATCTGCCTCGCCAATCTCATTGGGTCCGGGGAGTTTAGATTTGCCGGAATTCTCAGCTTTCCAAAGCCAGCTTATGCACGTGAATTTCGTTGATCGGGTGGCTTTCCGCACCAATGACGCCGGGACGGGAATGGCGGTACAGAGAGCGCCAATACGGTTGAATGATCGTTCCGTCATCCCGCATGAACTGCTCGATCTTTTCCATGTGTCCGCGGCGCGTTTCTGCGTCAGCGATTGCTGAGGCCTCTTCCAGCATCGCATCAAACTCGGCGCTGGCCAGACCGGTTTCGTTCCAGGCCACGCCCGATTTATACGCCAGCGTCAGCACCTGTACGCCGAGCGGGCGATGCCCCCAGTCTGTCGAGCTGAACGGGTATTTGTTCCAATCGTTCCAGAACGTGTTGCCCGGCAGAACCGTGCGCTTGACGTTCAACCCGGCATCGCGAAGTTGAGCCGCGAGAGCGTCAGTCGTGTTTCGACGCCAGTCATCGTCAATTGAGAAAATCTCGTGTTCGTAGTCGAGCATGCCGACTTCTTCGAGCAATGCGCGTGCGCCCTCGACATCCTTTTCCGGAGCGCCAATGTCGGCATATTCCGGATGGATGGGGCAAACGTGGTGATTTTCGCCCAATGTCCCACGATTGGCATATCCCAATTCCAACAAAACCGCATTGTCGCAGGCCATCGCCAAAGCCCGGCGAACACGTGCGTCTTCGTAAGGCTTCACCCCGTCAACTTCGGCATCACGGTTCGTCCGCAAAACCATAGTGTTGGCCGAAACGGACTCGCTCTGGTTCCAACCGATGCTTTCGTAGATGTCGACAAACTCCCCCACTGTTTCATAGGTCATGTCGATTTCTTCAGCTTCTGCCGCCGCCAAATGCGCTGCGCCATCGGTGCCGTAGTCGATAAACTCGATCCGATCCAGATAGGCGCCCTCGCCCCACCATTCGTGATCCGTGTTCTTCTCTAAAACGACCTTCTCGCCGACGACGTACTCAACCAGTTTGTATGGCCCCGTTCCGACCGGGTCATTCGCCGGATCGCCAGACCAGCCATCGGGCACAATCGCTGCCGGGTATTCCGTGACCGCAGGAATGATGGTGATGTCGGGTCGCGTCAGCTTCAGCTTCAACGTCAGATCGTCGACCACTTCCAGCGCCCCTTCGGCAGGGCCATCTCCGGCGTCGTTTTGCAAGGAGCCCATACGCGCAGCCATCGAGTTGCCTTCCCAGCTGCCGTCACACCATCGACCAAAGTTATACGCAACATCGGCGGCCGTAAGCGTTCCGCGCCCGTCATTCCAGTTCACTCCGGGGCGTATACGCAACAGGTATTCAGTCGCGTCATCGTTCACCTCCCAACTTTCAAGCAGCCGGGGTTCGAACGTGCCGTCCGCGTTGTATTGAACCAGATACTCCAGATAGCCACGAACCACGTTTCCAAGTTGCGGCCAGTTGTAAAGCGGCGGATCAAGCTGCGCCCGAACCACCTGCTGAATACGAATTGTTCCGCCGGGTTTGATATCCGTCGCGGCCTGCGCTGGTTGGGGCATGCCGATCATCGAATAAGCAGCAGATGCAGATAACCCAAGTGCAGTCGCGCGCGTCAGAAACTCACGACGGCTAAGTTTTCCCTCGGCCACTTCACCGGCATGCATTTCGATTGCCGGGTGAATGGTCTGGCGGCGGTTTTGTTCGATCATCATAAGCTCCCGTGTTGTCTTTGCAGAGCTGCTTTCGCGCCCTTTGCCACAATTTCTCGTATATATTTTCCCTCTTTTGCAGTAGTTGAGTGATTATGGATGACATTAACAGAGCTAATACCAACTTAAGTCGAAACCTTGTGGCGCTATATGCGTTCGAAATGGTTGCGAAACACGGTAATTTTACAAGCGCCGGAGACGCTCTTGGGCTGACCCAGTCCTCGATCTCGCAGCGGATAAAAGGGCTGGAAGTGGATCTGGGCGTAGTCCTCTTTAAAAGAGAACACCGTGGTGTTTCTCTCACATACGAAGGGCTGAGGCTTTTGAATGTGGTCAGACCCGCAATGACGCAGATGAACTATGCGGTAAGCGCTTTGCTTGAGCGCAAATCGAAACCCAGGGTCCGGATTTCCGCGGATTTTGCGTTCTCAACGTTTTGGTTGCTACCGCGTCTGGGGTATCTGCGAGAGCAAATCGGCAATGAAATCGAAATCCAGATATTGGCCTCAACAGTGCCGCCTGGATTAGAGGACAATGATTGCGACATTCAAATCCACGTCGCACCAAAAAGCCAAATTCAAACCGATGAAATACTGCTGTTGGAAGAGGTCGTCGCAGCCGTTTGCAGCCCGCAGCTATTAGAAGAGATTAGGCCAATCCAATCACCCGCGGACTTATTGGATGTTCAACTTCTGAGTCTGTCAAAGCCAGCAACCGCCGCTTGGCAAACCTGGCAAGGATGGTTTGATAGTTTAGGCGTAACAGGTGAACGAAAGCGAAATTACATTAGTTTCAATAACTATGACATGGTGACCCAAGCCGCCTTGTCTGGCGAAGGCGTCGCTTTGGGGTGGATTGGATTGATTGATGATCTGCTCAGCAAGGGTTCTCTGGTGACCGTTACGGACGATTTGGTCGCTAGCGACGCAGGCTATGTAATGTCACTTAGCCCGAACAACTCGGGCCGGGGTCCCCGGCTTGTTTTTGACTGGATTGCGGAACAAGTTCTCTCAACATCTCCAAAATAGCGCGTCGTCGGACTGTTCGGCCGGTCAGGCATTTTCTGAAGTCACTTCGAAGAACGACTCGAGTATGGCAACGCTATGAAGCGACAATCAAACAACCAAAGCGGGCGGCGCCCCTGCAAAGCAAGATCATTAAACCTTATGGACGCCCGGCGACAAATGGCAGGGCAGAACTCGTTGATCCCTTTTACCGCCATGACATCCATTCGGAAAAAGCCTGAATTCAATGGCAGTCTGGGGATTGCGATCAGGCACTCGAGACCTTTCGGTCGGCACCTTCTTTGCCGATAGCTGCCAACACTATGCTTGCCGCCATTCATCATTGCCTTGGGAATTTGGAAAAGACGGCAAAAGCAATGGAAGTCTATGTCGCCTACAACCCGGGCTGGACCGCAACGCGAGAGCGCGAAGTAAACACTGGTTTGTGGACAACTCAGGGCGTTCTTGATCGTTGGCATGCAGCGATGGAAGCCTCAGGGATGCCCCCATGACGTTATTTTTCAAGGGAGACTTTGGGCAGGCCGCGAGGTTATGGTTGCTTTGTCAGCTTCTCGGGAATTGCAAAATTCGCGTGTGTATGTTCGGCTTGGGCTGCCAGGCGGCATCGCTTGGTTCGCTCATTATAGACGCTGGGAGGGACAGGATTTGAAACCAATTGAAAAGTCTCGCCGCAATCTTCTGGGCGGCATGGCAGGATTTATGGGCGCCAGTTCGTTGGGTGCAAAAGCCACCGCGGCTGTGCTGACACCGGACGCTCCAGAAGGACCGTATTATCCAACACCAGCCATGCGGACTCCGGATACTGACAACGATCTGGTCAAGATCCAGGATCGAGTTGAAGAAGCCGGAGGCGAAATCTTCACATTGCGTGGGGTTCTTACCGGCACTGACGGACAACCACTTGCCAAGCATCGCATTGAAATTTGGCAATGCGATGTTGACGGCAACTATATGCACCCGCGTGACCGCCGTAGCGTCAATTTTGACCAGGCTTTCCAGGGTTTTGGCCATGACGTTACGGATAATGGCGGCAACTACGTTTTCCGCACAATTAAGCCGACAATCTACCCCGGTCGCACACCCCATATCCACGTGAAGGTGCATGATGGCAGCCGAGAGTTGTTGACGACACAGTTCTACATCAAAGGCCATCCGAACAACGCCCGCGATGCATTGTTCAAACGCATGTCCCGGGCTGAGGCCAACGCTGTCTCTATGGAATTTGTTCAGGGTGCGACTGGGCTTGAAGCAACCGTCAATGTTGTCGTCTAGCGAAGAAGCATTAGACCGCAAAGTTCGGTTTTGAAGGTCTGCTTATCCTTGCGCCGCTGTTTGTGTTGCGGCCGCGGTTCCGGCAACGAAGTGACCCACCGCAAGCCCGAAATTTCAGCACTATGAACCATAGTGTTGCAAAGCTGGGGAAGTTCATCCACAGTATGGTGCATAGTGCGGGGATTGCCTCGCTTATCTCACCGGGTGACCCCCGCCCTATTCGGAGATTTCGGATATGAAAAAGAAGCCTGCTGTTTTACCCCGCGGATACCGCACTTGCACCGCGTCGCTTGCGGTTGCAGACGTCCCGGCCGCGCTGAAATTTTATGAAAACGCCTTTGATGCAAAGGTTCAGTCCCACGACGCCGAGGAAGAGCCCGGTTTTGCGACCGTCAAGATCGGCAACTCGATGCTGTTTGTAACTGCCGGCTGGGGCGTGCATGCACCAACGGCTCCGGGGGCGGTTATTCCCGTTGGCCACCACATGTATGTCGAGGATATGGACGCGGTGCTGGCAAACGCACTGGACCATGGCGGCAGCCTGATCTCAGAGCCGACCGACACATATTGGGGCGAACGCTGTGCGACGGTTGCCGACCCCTTTGGCCACATCTGGACGGTTGCCACACGTGTCGAAAACCTGAAATCCGACGAAATCAGCGAACGCCGCCAAGAGTTGCTGCGCGCATCTCAGATTCAAGGCACGGAAACAATCGAAGAGGCAGGCGCCGCGTGAACCGGCGCCCCTTGAAGACTGTGCGGACCATGAAGTACCTCTTGGGTAACAAGTAAGGTATTTCATGATCGACACCCCTCTTCCCACCTACACGATCCGTCAGAACGATCTGGCTGTTCTGGCCGCCGCGAACCGCATTGGCGACTACCCGGTTGCGGTGCGCACGGCCCGTGAGGTGGTCAGCGGCGGCTTTGCCAACCAGTCGGCACATCCCAACACCTGGACCGTCTACTTTCTGGTCGACGGCCAGTGGGCGCTGGTCGAATCCACACGTGGGCTGCGGCGCGAATGGTCCAGTCTGGACCGCTTGGAGAAGTGGCTGCGCAGTTGCGGGTTCAGGTTTTTCTGGGTCCGCAATGACATCGACTTTGTAGAAACACCCGGCGAGGACATAGCCGAGGAAGAGGTCGGGTAAGCAGCCTGGCCCAAAAATATCAACTGCCTGCGGATAGTCGGCTTGCGCTCACCTGCGGTTTCATGCTCGGATGAAGAACGCCAGTCGGACCTGACGATCGCAAGTGGCACAAAAAAGAGAAGATTATAAAAGATGACCCCCTTTGCGATAACCGGAATTCAAATGCATGTCGGCGCACTGCATTCGAATGTCGATGCGATGCTGCACCGGATCGACGTGATGATGGCCCGGTTTCCCTGGACCCAGATGGCCCTGTTCAGCGAGTTGGCGCCCTATGGTCCGCTCGACCGGTTTGCGCAGCCCTTTCCCAACGACGACCTGTCGCGTTTTCAGGATGCGGCGCGCCGTTATGGCATTTGGCTGATCCCGGGCTCGATGTTTGAAAAGCGCGAAGACGGACGGATTTTCAACACCGCGGTGGTGATCAACCCCGATGGCGAGGTCGTCTCGAAATACTCCAAGATGTTCCCGTTCAAACCCTACGAACAGAACATCGCCTCGGGTACGGATTTCTGTATTTTTGATGTGCCGGATGTGGGCCGCTTTGGCCTGTCGATCTGCTATGACATCTGGTTCCCTGAAACCACACGCCACCTGACCAGCCAGGGGGTCGAGGTTCTTTTGCACCCGGTTCTGACTGGCACAACCGACCGCGAGGCTGAACTGTCGATTGCCAAGGCAACCGCTGCGCAGTTCCAGTGCTATGTGTTCGACGTGAACGGGCTGGCTGCGGGCGGCGTTGGACGTTCGCTGGTGGTTGATCCATCGGCCACCGTTTTGCACCAGTCGGCGGGACAGGAAGACATTTTCCCCATCGAGATCGACCTCGATCAGGTCCGCCGCCAGCGCGAGATCGGGCTGAAAGGTCTGGGTCAGGTTCTCAAAAGCTTCCGCGACCGCGAAGCAGATTTCCCAGTTTATGACCGCAACAGCGGCGCAGATGCCTATCTGCACACGCTTGGCCCGCTGCGCATTCCACAAAAAGGTGACTCTGCCGGGGTTGCCGCATCAGACCCCAGAACGGCGCTGGGATATAGTGAAGACGCCGCGACCAAGCCCGACAACCTCTATCTCTACAAAGGGCGCTCAGGCACAGACTGATATCGGGGCAGCTTTTCGGTATCGGCAGAAAGGACATTGATTTCATGCACGGCATTTCCGACAGCGAAAAGCTCCCCTCTATTTCGGATTACTACAGCGCCTCGCAACTGAGGGCAGACCGATGGAGCGCGCTGCGGGAAACGGCAGAGTCCCTTGACCAGAGCGGCAGCGACAAGGATCGCGACCGTGCCCGCCTGCTGCTTCAGGCGCTGGCACCGATTGAGATGTATTTCGCCTTTCCGGGCGGCTCGGCCTTCGATTACCTGCGCCGGTTGCTTGAACATGGTAACTTCACCGACTTTTCCACCGCCGTGCGCCGGGTGTCGCGGGCGCTGACCTCTGGGGCCTATCGCCGTCGGACGATCCAGCTGATTGCGGATGAAACCGATGGCGACGAGTTCGAGGACGAGTCAACACAAAGCCACGAAGCCCGCGCGCTTGGGCGGCCTTATTTCGAGGTGATGATCGTCGACAATGTCAACGAGCATCAGGAACGGTTCCTGCAATCCAGTTTGCAAAGGATGCGGCGCAGCGAGGACCAGTTCATTTATGAAACTGTCGTCGTCCCCAGTGTCGAAGACGCGCTGATCGGGGTATTGTTCAACCAGAATGTGCAGGCGGTCATCGTTCGCCCGGGGCTAAGCCTGAAGTCAAAGAACGAAACCAATGTGTTGGGTCGCTATATCAGCCTCTATGGCGAGGGCGCTGATCTTGATGCTCTGTCGCCTTCGGAATACGGCCCCGAGACCTGCCGCCGGATCGGAATGCTGCGCCCGGAGCTGGATGCCTACCTGATCACTGACCGTTCAGCCGAGGATATCGCGGGGCTTGATCTGGGTCTGTGTCGGCGGGTGTTCTACAATCAGGAAGATTTTCTGGAACTGCACCTGAATATCCTGCGCGGGGTGCAGCGGCGCTTTAAAACGCCGTTCTTCACAGCGCTCAAAGAGTATTCCAAACAACCGACCGGCGTGTTCCACGCAATGCCGATCAGTCGGGGCAAATCCATCAGCCGCAGCCACTGGATTCAGGATATGGGGGCGTTCTACGGGTCGAACATCTTCATGGCGGAAACCTCGGCCACCTCGGGCGGGCTGGATTCCCTGCTGGAACCGCGCGGCCCGATCAAAGAGGCGCAAGAGGCCGCCGCCCGCGCGTTCGGATCCAAACAGACCTTTTTCGCCACCAATGGCACCTCGACCTGCAACAAGATCGTGGTTCAGGCACTGGTACGACCCGGGGATATCGTGCTGATCGACCGCGACTGCCACAAATCGCATCACTACGGCATGGTGTTGGCGGGCGCGAGCGTGGTCTACATGGACAGCTATCCGCTGCATGACTATTCGATGTACGGTGCGGTGCCGATCCGCGAGATCAAGCACAAGCTGCTGACCCTGAAGGCCGAAGGCAAGCTGGACAAGGTCCGGATGGTTCTGCTGACGAACTGCACCTTCGACGGCATCGTCTATAACGTGCAGCGGGTGATGCAGGAATGTCTGGCGATCAAGAAAGACCTTGTGTTCCTGTGGGATGAGGCCTGGTTCGGCTATGCCCGTTTCGCCCCCAATACGCGCGTCCGCACCGCTATGCGCTCGGCCAATCTGCTGCGCGAGCAGTTCCGCACGGCAAAACATGCCGAAGCCTATGCCGCCCAGCAGGCCGAACTGGAAGGCGCGGATGATGAAACCCTGCTGAATACCCGCCTGATCGCGCCGCCGGATGCGCGCGTACGGGTCTATGCCACGCAATCGACCCACAAGACGCTGACCGCGCTGCGGCAGGGCTCGATGATCCACGTCAATGACCAGCAGTTCAAAGGTGCGGTGGAGGAGGCCTTTCACGAGGCTTACATGACCCACACCTCGACCTCGCCCAATTATCAGATCATCGCCTCATTGGATGTGGGGCGCAGGCAGGTCGAGATTGAAGGGTATGAATTCGTCCAGCGTCAGGTCGAAAGCGCCATGGCCATTCGCCGCGCGATCACGACCCATCCGCTGCTGAAGAAGTATTTCAAACTGGTCACGGCGGGCGACATGATCCCCGAAGAATATCGCGAAAGCGGCATGACCAGTTACTTCGACCCCGATCAGGGCTGGGCCGATGTCTGGGATTGCTGGGCCAAGGACGAATTTGTTCTGGATGCCACCCGCATCACCTTGCATGTGGGCGCGACGGGCTGGGACGGCGATACGTTCAAGACCAAGATCCTGATGGACAAATACGGCATCCAGATCAACAAGACCTCGCGCAATACCGTGCTGTTCATGACCAATATCGGCACCACGCGCAGCTCTGTCGCCTATCTGATCGAAGTGCTGGTCGAGATTGCCAAGGAACTGGACGACCTGATGGAGGACGCCTCGAAAATGGAGAAGCGGGCCTTTGAAAAACGGGTCCGGAACCTGAACGAGCACGTCCCTCCCCTACCCGATTTCAGCCGCTTCCACGAAGCCTTCCGCTGCGAGGTCGGAACCGAGGCGGGTGATATCCGCACCGCGTTCTTCCTGTCATATGACGAGGACAATTGCGACTATGTCGAGCCGGACAAAGATATGCTCGACCGCCTTGAAGCGGGCGAAGAGCTGGTCTCAGCCACATTTGTGATCCCCTACCCGCCCGGCTTCCCCATTCTGGTGCCGGGTCAGGTGATCAGCCCCGAAATTCTGAAATTCATGCAGGAACTGGACGTCTCGGAAATCCACGGATTCCGAGCCGATCTGGGCCTGCGCATATTTACCGAAGACGCTTTGAAATCGGTCAAGAAATCATAAAGGACTGGGAGGAACACATGCCAAAGAAGGTGCTGAAGAACATCTCGGAAATCCGCCGGTATTTCCACACCAACAAGGACCCGATCTATTTCGTATCGGCAACAAATTTCAACCTGTTGGGGCTGGATGAATGGGTGATGAACTTCACCTATATCTGCTACATGGATTGCTTTGACGGACGGCATCCAAACGTGTTCGTCCCATCTGAGATGCCGCATGACGAGTTCCAGTCAATCGAAGATATCAACAACTATCTGCTTCAGCACAAAGAGGTCATCGACCTGGTCAAGCGGCGCGGTGGAAAGCCGAAATTCGTGTTCCTGATGTTCGACGAAACCACCGAGAAACTGGTCAAGGAACTGGGTGGTGAGTTGTGGTTCCCCAAGGCCAAGCTGCGCACCAAATGCGACAACAAGATCGAAACCGTCCGCATCGGCAACAAGGCCGGCGTGCCGTCAGTGCCCAACACGCTGAGCGTGGTCAAAAGCTATGACCACCTGCGCAAGATTTGCGACAAGGCCGGACTGGGCCATGATCTGGTGCTGCAATCCGCCTTTGGCGACAGTGGTCACACAACGTTCTTCATCAAGTCCGAAGCCGATTTCAAAAAGCACGAACATGAGATCGTCGGCGAAGGCGAAATCAAGATCATGAAACGGATCGACTGCCGCGGGGCAGCGATCGAGGCCTGTGCGACCTCGGAAGGCACCATCGTCGGCCCGCTGATGACCGAGCTTGTGGGCTTCAAAGAACTCACCCCCTATCGCGGCGGCTGGTGTGGCAATGAAATCTTCGCGACCGCCTTTCCACCCAAAGCACGGGAACAGGCGCGGCAACTGACCTTCCAATTTGGCGAGGAGCTACGCAAATCCGGTTATCGCGGGTATTTTGAACTCGACTTTCTGATCGACAAGAAAACCGGCGAGCTGTGGCTGGGCGAACTGAACCCGCGCATCACCGGCGCAAGCTCCATGACCAACCACGCGGCCTTTGCCCATGCCGATGCGCCGCTGTTCCTGTTCCACCTGCTGGAATTCTCGAAGAAGCCTTTCAATCTGGACGTTGAAGAACTCAACGCCCGCTGGGCCGACCCGGACATGATCGATAGCTGGTCGCAGATGGTGATCAAACACACCGATGACAGCGTCGACCGTATCACGCAGGCGCCGCAATCGGGGATCTACAAGATGCTCGAAGATGGCCGTGTGGTGTTCGACCGGTTCGACTATCACCGGCGCGCCGTGGGCGAGAACGAGGCGTTCTTCCTGCGTATCTCGAATGTCGGCGATTATCGCTATGAAGGGGCCGATCTGGGCATTCTGGTGACGCGCGGGCGGTCCATGACCAAGGGCTTCAAGCTGACCGAGAAGTCGATGAAGTGGATCCACGGCATCACCTCGGCCTATACGGCAGAACCGCTACCCGCTGCTCAGCCGATGGAAGACCCCGCATTCAAGATCATGTAGAAAGCCCCATGGCGCTCGTTTTTCGTTCTATCGACGAGGCGCAGCCCGGTCCAAAGCTGGCCGGGCTGTTTGCCGAGTACTGGCCGGCCTACCAGAAATGGTGGGCGCAAGAGGGGTATTCGGCCCGCCCCACCTATCGCGAATGTCTGCGCGCGCTGGAGCGGCACATGCCGGAATTCTTGCCGCTTTATGACGAGGTGGTCGAGCTTGTCGGCGGCAGCGACAGTCAGGCCCGCTTTCTCAGCTTCTACTGCCCGCCCAAATACCTGTCAGGATGCAGTCAGGCGATCTGGCAGGGGAAATCTCCGTTTCTGGTGCGTAACTACGATTACCACCCCAAAACCTTTGACGCAGCCCTGCTGAAGACCAACTGGGGCGGGCGCGGCGTGATCGGGATGAGCGATGGCATCCTTGGCCTGCTCGATGGGATCAACGATGCCGGTCTGACCGTATCACTGACTTTTGGTGGACGGCGCGAGGTCAGTGACGGCTTTGGCGTTCCGCTGATCCTGCGCTATGTCCTGCAAACCTGCGAAACCACAGCCGAAGCGGTCGACTGCCTGTGCCGCATCCCCTGCCACATGAGCTATAACGTCACCATTCTGGACGCGAAGTATAACTACAACACGGTCTATCTTGCACCGGACCGGCACCCGCAAATCTCGGACGCGCCGGTGGCCACAAACCATCAGGGCCATGTGGAATGGTCCAAACACGCGCGCTTTACGGCCACCGTGGAACGCGAGCGGTTTCTGCTTAATCGCCTGAATCAAAACCCCGAAAGCGAAAAACGTTTCATCGAGGCGTTCCTGCGCCCACCGCTTTATTCCACAGCCTTCAAATCTGGCTTCGGCACGCTTTACACAGCGATCTACAGGCCGTCCCGCAAACAATTGCAATTGCAATGGCCGGGGCTCAGATGGGATTTCTCATTTGATGATTTTGCAGATGGCCAACGGAGCATTCTTTTGCCGGACGGCGAACCGGTTCACTAAGGGGCGTGACCGGCGTGGACTGCATTCGGTCTTTTCGGGCAGGCGCCATCTGGCGCTCGGCGGTGGGTTGCCTCGGTAAATAGCCTTGCCCTTTCTTCATCCAATCGGATTAAAAAAAACCACGCGCACACCATGACATGATGAGTTTTCTGCATTACGTTGCGCCCTTCGAGAACACTCAGAGATCCGTTTCATGCGCCGCCGAATTCCTTCTATAACCGCGATGCTGTGCTTTGAAGCCGCCGCCAAGACCGAAGGCTTTGCGCGCGCGGCCGAAGAAATGAACGTCAGTCAAAGCGCGGTCAGCCGACAAATCCAGATACTCGAATCCTATGTCGGGCAATCTCTGTTCACCCGCACAAAGCAGCGCGTGAAATTGACGGCTGCCGGAAGGGCGCTTTTGGTCGAACTGTCGCCGCTGCTGGAAGAACTGGAACTCACGATATTGAAAACCCGGTCCCATGACAGCGCCGAGGGAAGTCTGAACATCGGGGTATATCCCACATTGGGCAGTCGATGGCTGATGCCGATTATCATGAGCCCCGAAGCCGAGAAGATTCGGCACATGCTCAACCTTGTGACTTATCTGAAAAACTCGGAAATTGATCCCAGCCTTGTGGATCTGGCGGTTGCGCAAGGTGATGGCCGCTGGCCTGGCTATCGCATTGATCGCCTGATGTCGGAAACGCTGATTGTTGTCGGCGCCGCCGAACAATTTCCCAAAGGCGTCCATGATCCCGAATGCTTATTGGAAAACAGAATTCTACAACACTCCACGCGGCCTCTATCCTGGCAAATATGGTTTCAGGCGCAGGGATTGAAACTGCCCCGCAAGATCATCGGCCCCATGTTCAGCCAATTTGACATGCTTATCGACGCCACCAAGAACGGCTACGGAATTGCCATCATTCCCGAGATTCTGATCCGCAAGGAATTGCAACAGGGCAGTCTGGTTAAGGTCCACACTTTCGAGGCCCGCACCAGCAGCGCCTATTACCTTTTGACACCCGAGACCAAAGTTGGCGTTGCCCGGGTCGAACGAATGCGAAGTTGGCTTCTGGATCAGATGCAGGCTGGCGACCACGTCGCCTGATACAGACCACTTTCTACAACTTGATGCGTTTTTCTCATGACCTCATGAGAGAAACCCAATATTCACAAACCGAGAATGCGAATATCCCTGCGACAAACACAGCTCGATTGGGAGATTCCTCAATGACCTTCATGCCACAGATCAAGGACGGCGACGTCGACCTGATTGAAAACGCCATGTCGTCCATGCCCGATTACAAATCGGTTGCGGATTTCGTGCCCGGCCCCGGTATCGCCCGGCTGGACCTGAAGTTTGACATCGAAAAGCTGCAAGAAGCTTTGGATGAGTGCCTGAAACGCGAAGAATTCATGGGCGGCATGCAGGATCAGGGCTTTGCCGCCCTGCCACTGACCCAGCGCCCCGGCCAGACTGAGTGGACGTCGAACGATCTGTCTGGCCGCTATTGGCTGCGCGCCGATGATCGCTATGTCGAAGAGCCCCGCGAAGATCTGGTGCCCGAGGTCGATTTCTCTGAATTCAACCCCAAGTTCAAAGGCACGTATTTCGAGCACGTGCATCAAGAACTGAACAAGCGTTTCCCCATCGGACGGACCCGCATCCTGTCCAAGGGTCTGTACAACTGCAACTCGTGGCACCGTGACCCCGAGCCACGCCTGCACATCCCGCTGATCTCAAACCCCGGCTCGCTGTTCATCGTGAACCACCATGTGACCCACCTGCCCGCTGATGGCTCGGTCTATTTCACCGACACGCGCGCCTATCACACCGCCCTGAACGGTGGTGAGAAGAACCGTGTGCATATCGTTGCCGCGCTGGCCTACGATCAGGTCACGGAATGAGCCTGTACGGGTATATTGCCGCAGATGCAGGGACCAACTGCATCTGCGATCTGCGCAGCGACACGATGACCAAACCCAGCGCCGGTATGCGTGAGGCTATGATCGCCGCGCCGCTGGGCGATGACGTTTATGGCGAGGACCCCACGGTTGCCCGTCTGGAACAGGAGCTGGCCGCACGTCTTGGCAAGGACGCCGCAGTCTTTTTCCCGACTGGTACGCAAAGCAATCTGGCGGCCGTAATGGCCCATTGCGGACGCGGTGATGAGATGATCGTGGGCGACCGTTACCATCTGTTCTGTGACGAGGCGGCCGGCGTGTCTGTGCTGGCCGGGGTTTCGATGAACCCGGTGCCGGTCTCGGATGACGGTGGTCTGGACCCAGACCGGATCACCGCTGCGATCAAGGTCGACGACCCGCATTACGCCCGCAG
Source organism: Ruegeria sp. (assembly GCF_965221235.1). Classification (GTDB taxonomy): domain Bacteria; phylum Pseudomonadota; class Alphaproteobacteria; order Rhodobacterales; family Rhodobacteraceae; genus Ruegeria. The sequence continues at coordinate 173,176 of NZ_CBDCRS010000003.1, read as the reverse complement.
CCGACTGCTGAGCCTCGAAAACAGCGTCGGTGGCCGGGTAGTGCCGCTGGACCGGATCGCCGCCGGTGTCAAAGTCGCGCGCAAGGCGGGGCTGGCCGTGCATCTGGACGGCGCACGGTTCTTCAATGCGATCACAGCTCTGGGCTGTGACGCGGCGACCTTTGCGGCTCCGTTCGATACGGTTTCGGTCTGTCTGTCCAAAGGGCTTGGCACGCCGGCCGGCTCGGTTCTGGTGGGACCGAACAGCATGATGGGTCAAATCCGGCGCAACCGCAAAATTCTGGGCGGCGCGATGCGTCAGTCCGGCGTTCTGGCGGCGGCGGGTCTGTACGCTCTGGAACATCACGTGCCGCAACTGGCCGAGGATCACGCCCGTGCGGCGCGGCTGGCGGATGCGCTGCGCTCGACCGGAATCGGCGAGGTCCAGTGCCAGACCAACATGATCTTTCTGACCCCCACACCCGAGGATCACGCCCGCCTGACCAGCCATATGGCGCAGGCCGGGGTCAAGATCGGCGGGCAATCCCCCGCCATCCGCCTGGTCCTGCACCGCGATGTGGATGACGACGCACTGGACGCCGCCATCCGGGCGTTCCAAAGCTTCCCGCCCAGTACCTAATCCCCAACTTGGCCCTCGCTCTTTTCAAAACCCAGAGCGTGGGCCATTCTTCTTAGGCCCACGTCAGACCGATCCAGAGTCACAAACCGAGAGTCATCATGAGCGACCCCATCTCTTTCATTCTGAACACCCGGTATGACGACCTGCCCCAGCCGGTCGCACAGGATGCGGTTCGCGCCCTTGTCGATACACTGGGCGTTGGCATGAGCGCGGTCCAGACCGACCTGTCCCGGATCATCCAATCCCATGCGCAGATCATGTTTGGCGGACAGGCAGCGCAGATCTGGCCCGAGGGCAAGACCGCCAGCGCAGCCGGGGCGGCGCTGGCCAATGGCATGACAATCGACGCGCTGGATGCCCATGATGGTCACAAGCTGACCAAGGGGCATGTGGGCTGCGGCGTCATCCCCTCGGTCATCGCGATGGCGCAGGCCGAAGGCGTTACGGACGCACGGGAATTCCTGACGCTTGTGACCATCGGCTATGAAATCGGCACCCGCGCTGGCATCGCCCTGCACCGCAGCGCCTGTGACTACCACACTTCGGGCGCGTGGGTCGCTCTGGCCGCGGCGGCCATGGGCGCGCGCATTCTGGGGCTGGATGAAACCCGCACGCGCGAGGCGCTGGGGATCGCCGAGTACCACGGCCCCCGCAGTCAAATGATGCGGGCGATTGATGCCCCAACCATGGTCAAGGATGGCTCGGGCTGGGGGGCGATGACCGGAGTCTCTGCGGCCTATCTGGCCCGAGATGGGTTTACAGGCGCACCGGCGATTTCGATGGATGCTGCCGATTTGGCGGATATCTGGGGCGATATCGGGCAGCGTTGGTACATTCAGGACCAGTATATCAAGCTTTACCCGGTCTGCCGCTGGGCTCAGCCCGCCGCCGAGGCCGTCATGGCCCTGCACCGCGCGCATCAGTTCAGCGCAGACGACATCACCGCAATCCGGGTCGAAAGTTTCCACGAAGCCAAACGCCTGAATGCGATCCCGACGACAACAGAACAGGCACAGTATTCGCTGCCCTTCTCAGTGGGTGCAGCACTGGTCGCCGGAACCATTGGCGTTGACGAGGTGATGGAACCGGGTCTCAGCAACCCCGATATCCTGCGTCTGGCCCGCATGGTCGAGATTGAGGAAACCGACGCCTTCAACGACGCCTTCCCCGCGCGCCGCTTTGCACAAGCCCATATCGTACTGGCAGATGGGCGCACGCTGACGTCCGAGGTCACCGAAGCACAAGGCGATCCTGAAGACCGGGTGAGCCACGAGATCATCCGCGAGAAGTTCCTGCGCCTGACGGAACCGGTCATGGGTGAAGACAAGGCGCGGGCGCTTCTGGCCAGCATCGAAGGTCTTCCGAATGACGGAGACCTTTCTGACATGATCAACAGGCTCAGCTATAGAAGCTGAGCTGCCACACCCGCCGTAAGGGCAGATCAAGCCGTGTTGGCAGGGCAATACTAATGGCGCCGCTAGATGCTCTGAAACTATGTTCAGGCTAGGAATTTGGCCATTCGTTTGAAATCATCCGGGTAATCCGCGGTATAAAGATCGGAATGAAAGAGGCCCTTCCATGCTGTCCAAACTTGTTCAGGCCCTGCCCTCATCGCCGATCATTGAGGTGTTCAACAAGGCCTATACCTTGCGCCAATCCGGGGTCGATCTGATCGACTTTTCAGTGGGTGAACCCGATTTCGACACTCCCGACCATATCTGCGAGGCCGGTATCGCCGCAATCCGCGACGGCGACACTCGGTATACTCCGGTAGACGGGAACATGACCCTCAAGGCCGCGATTGCCCAGAAGTTTCAGCGCGACAACGGGCTGCCCTACTCCCCGGATCAGATCATCGCCTGTTCCGGGGCCAAGCCGCTGTTGGCTGCTGCAATCCAGTCCGTGCTGAACCCCGGGGATGAGATGATCCTGCCCACGCCGTTGTGGGCGTCGCATCTGGGTATGGTACAGGCCGTAGGTGGCCATCCGATCCTTATCGACACAGCAGATCACGCGTTCAAGCTGACACCAAAGGCGCTTGAGGCCGCAATCACACCTAATACGCAGCTATTGATGATCTGCTCGCCGTCGAACCCAACCGGTGCGGTTTATTCGGCCCCGGAACTTGAAGCATTGGCCGAGGTTCTGCGCGCGTACCCTCAGGTCAACGTGATCTCGGACGACCTGTATGAACATATCGTTTTTGATGGCGTGCAGTTCGCAACTCTGGCCGCTGTGGCTCCGGACCTGCAAGACCGGGTGCTGACCATCAATGGCGTGTCCAAAGCCTTTGCCATGACCGGCTGGCGCATCGGTTTTTCTGGCGGCCCGGTCTGGTGGGCGGATGGTATCCGCAGCCTGTTCAGTCAGACCAATGGCGGGCCGTGCTCGATCAGTCAGGCCGCAGCGGCTGCCGCCCTGACTGGTCCGCAGGCGTTCCTGAAGGACTGGAGCAAGATCTATCAGGCCCGCCGCGATATTGCCCTGTCCGGACTGGCAGAGATCGACGGACTGAAGACGCAAACCCCACAAGGCGCGTTCTACTTGATGCCCGATTGCGGAGAATTTTTGGGCCGGGTCAAATCGGACGGTCAGATCATCGAGACGTCAATCAACCTTGCCTCGTATCTTTTAGAGAACGGAGTCGTCGTGGTGCCCGGACCGGGTTTTTCCTGCGATCCGTTCTTCCGCATGTCGATCGCAACATCGGAATCCAACATCCGCGAAGGTGTGCGCCGTATGAAAACCGCGCTGGATCTTCTGACGTAAACCCCTAGGGCGTTCAGCCCCAGGGGTTAATTTTCTTAAGGCGAGATGATCAGGCCCGCAAGCGCTTACCTTCGGGATCAAAGGGCGGCTCGGACAGGATCGTGGCCGGAACCGCGCCGCCCAGAATGGCCACATGAACCGTATCACCCGGCTGCGCCAGACCCGCCTTCACATAACCGATGGCCAGCGATTTTTCGACGCTATAGCCATAGGCACCACTGGTCACCTGACCGGCCGGTGTGCCGTCGGGCAGGAAGATCGGCTCGCCACCCAGCGCGTCATTGCCGTCGCTGTGAACCTCCATCAGCAGCATGTTCTCACGCGGTGCGCTGTCAGCAATGGCGGCATAGGCGTCTTTGTTGAGGAAGTCCTTGTCCATCTTCACCAGACCGGCCAGACCCTGTTCCTGCGGCCAGTATTCCGGGCTGTAGTCACGGCCCCACGAGCCATAGCCTTTCTCGACCCGCAGGCTCATCAGTGCGCGACCACCAACCGGCCCGGCCCCGATGGCCTTGCCCGCCTCGATCAATGCAGCATAGAGCGTAGCCTGATCTTCGGTGGCACAGTGCAGCTCCCACCCCAGATCGCCGGTGAAAGAGACGCGCAGCGCGACGGCTTCGACCCCGGCGATGGTGATGCGCTTGGAACGCATAAAGGGGAAGTCCGCGGTTTCCAGCGAGGTATCGGTCAGACCCTGCAAAAGGACCCGCGATTGCGGCCCGGCCACGTTGAAGCCGCACATCGCCTCAGTCCGGCTTTCAAATGTTGTGCCTTCGGGCAGCGGAGCATCGGCGAAGAAGCGGCTGTGATAACGTTCCGCCATTCCCGAGCCGATGATCAGAAACTCATCCTCGGCCAGACGGGTCACGGTGAAGTCACCGGCCGGACCACCGCGCTTGCCGATCAGCGGCGTCAGGCAGGAGCGACCAACGGATTTCGGCATGTTGTTGGCGAAAATGGCGTTCAGCCAATCCTCGGCACCGTCGCCTTTGACTTTGTATTTGGCAAAGTTCGAGATGTCGATAATCCCGGCTACGTCGCGCAGCATCCGTACCTCGCGGCCAACACTGTCCCACCACGGCTGACGGGTGAACCCGGCGCTGTCGGGCGTGTCGGCGTCAAAGTACAGCGGATGCTCCCAGCCATAGTTCAGGCCGAATTTCGCGCCCATATCCTTTTGCATCTCATAGATCGGGCGGGTGCGGACCGCGCGGCCGGCCTCACGCTCTTCGCCGGGGAAGTGGATCTTGAAGCGGTTGGCATATTGGTCTTCGACCCGCGCCTTGGTGAAGTCCTTGCCCGCCCAGTGGCCATAGCGCGCCATGTCCCAGCCGAACATGTCCAGCTTGGGCTCGCCCTCGACCAGCCATTCGGCAACGTGCTGACCCATGCCGCCCGACTGGCTAAAGCCCGGAATGATCCCGCAGCAACAGAAGTAACCTTTGAGTTCCGGAACCGGCCCCATCAGAACCGAACTGTCCGGCGACCAGATCATCGGGCCGTTAATGACCCGCTTGATCCCGGCAGTGCCAACGACCGGCACCCGGTCAATGGCGCGCAACATGTTCTCTTCGATCCGTTCCAGATCGTCGGCGAACAGCTCATGCCCAAAGCCCAGCGGCGTGCCGTCTTCGGCCCAGAAACGCATGTCTTTCTCATACGCGCCAACCAGCAGCCCGTTGCCTTCCTGACGCAGGTAGTATTCACCGTCGCGGTCCGCGACGGATGGCAGACGTCGATCCAAGCCTTCGATTTCCGAGATCGCCTCGGTCACGAAGTACTGATGTTCGGTTGGCATCAGCGGCAGTTCAACCCCTGCCATCGCGGCAACTTCGCGCGCCCAGAGACCCGCGGCGTTGATCACCCACGGGGTACGGATGTCACCCTTTTCGGTGCGCACGATCCAGCTGCCATCCGGTTGCGGCTCGGTCCCGATTACCGGGGTAAAGCGCATGATCTCGGCACCGCGCTGGCGCGCACCAACCGCATAGGCGTTGGTCACGCCCGACGGGTCAACATTGCCGCCATCGGGTTCAAACATGATGCAGCGGATGCCGTCGTAGTCGACCAGCGGGTGCAGGCGCTCGGCCTCTTCGCGGGACACTTCGTGGAAGTTCATGCCATAGCGGCGGGCTTTGGCCTCTTGCAGGCGCAGCTGATGCTCGCGCGCTTCGGTCTGGGCCAGATACAACGAACCGGGCTGGAACACGCCGCAGCTTTGACCGGTTTCAGCCTCAAGCTCGTTATACAGCGTCATGGTATAGTGCTGGAGGCGCGATATATTGGTGCTGTCATGCAGCCCGTGAATATTCGCCGCTGCGTGCCAGGTCGAGCCGCTTGTCAGCTCATCCCGCTCCAGCAGGACCACATCGGTCCAGCCCAGCTTGGCCAGATGATAGAGGATCGAGCATCCGATGACGCCACCGCCGATCACGACGGCCTGAGCATGGGTGCGCATGGTGTTTCCTTTCAGATAAACGCGAGACAAAGGCGGTTTATGGCTCGCCTGCCCCGATCTCTTCCTTGCGGTGTGCGATATAGGTGGTCAGTTCCTCGGCAATGGCCGGGTCCAGTGTTGGTTCCTGATATTCATTCAGCGCCCGCTGCCACAATTCGGTGGCACGGGTCAGCGCGTCCTTGGCCCCTGCGGCCTCCCACGCGCCGTGGTTGGTCCAGTCCGACAGGATAGGCGAATAGAACGCCGTCTCGTACCGTTCCAGCGTATGCGAGCTGCCAAAGAAATGGCCTCCGGTCGGTACGTCGGCAATGGCATCAAAACCCAGCTCATCTGCCGAAAAGTCGATGGGCCGCAGCATCTCCATCATGTTCTGGATGATCTCGACATCGAGGATCAGTTTCTCATACGAAGCCGTCAGACCGCCCTCAAGCCAACCTGCGGCGTGATAGACCATGTTGGCCCCGCCCATCACGGCGCCCCATGTGGCCATCGAGGTCTCATATGCGGCCTGAAGGTCCACGGCGTTCGAGGCGTTTGCGTTCGATGTGCGGTATGGAATCTTGTAGCGGCGGGCCAGTTGACCCGCGATCAGGTTCGCCTTGGTGTTTTCGGGCGTGCCAAACGCAGGAGCGCCGGATTTCATATCCACGTTCGAGGTGAACGCGCCATACATCACCGGCGCGCCGGGTTTGACCAACTGGGTCAGGACCACACCAAACAATGCCTCAGCATTCTGTTGTGCCATGGCGGCGGGCAGGCTGACCGGGGTCATCGCACCCATCAGCGTGAACGGCGTCACCGATACGGGCTGACCGTTTTCGGCCATGGCAATCAGGCCGTCAGCCATTTCACCGTCCAGCAGGCGGGGCGAGTTGACCGAGATGATGGTGATCAAACCCGGATCCTCGGCCATTTCCGCGACCGAGATGCCACGCGCGATAGCCATCATGTTGATCCCGTCCATCGCACGGCCCTGCCCGATCGCGGTGCAGTGGAAGGACAGATCGCTCAGGCGCAGGTTGGCGTGATAGGTGTCCAGATGGCGATTGTTGGCGGGCAGTTCCATCGGCGCGGTGACCTGATTGCCGATGATATTGATCGCGTTGAAATGATGCGCCAGACGGATAAAGTTCTCATAGTCTGTCAGGTTGCCCGGCCGGCGTCCGTTGATGCAGTCATGAACGTTGGGCGGCCCTGCCACCAGACCGAAGGTCACGCCACGCCCGCCAATGGTCAGCTTTTTCGACGGGTTGCGTCCGGTCAGGGTAAAGGTTTCCGGCACCGTGCGCAGCGCCTCATCCACCAGTTCCTGATCAATGCGGATCGTGCCTTCGTCGCGGTCAACCTTGGCCCCGGCGGCCTCAAAGATGTCCATCACGCGCGTGCTGATGACGCGGATGCCAAGTTCCGACAGGATACGCAGCGAGGTGTCGTGGATTGCCTCGATCTGCTCGGGCCGCGCAAGCTCCATCGGCGCATAAGCGTTCTGTACACTATGCCAGGGCATCTGCTGAATCGGAGCCCTCCCTCGCGACGCCCGATTGCGGCGGCCTCCGCTGCGTCTTTCTGTTGCTTTGCTGGCGGTGTTCATGACCCGATCTCCGAAACTGCTGAGAAACGCTCAAATCACCTTTTTGGGCCGGAATTCTGAACGCACTTCTGGCCCCTCAACTTACTTTCAGTATACCGCAGTACGTTGCACTTTTCGGACTATTTCTTGCACATTTCAGCCAACCCTGCGCACGCTCTGACGTCGCGTTTCCGAGGGGCTTTCATTGAAATGAGATTTGTAGCTGCGGCTGAAATGACCAAGGCTGGAAAAACCGCAGAGTTCCGCAATCGACTCGAGCGATTCCGTCGAACCAAGGATCATGCCCCGCGCCGCCCTGAGCCTGAGGTCGAGATAGAATTTGGACGGCTGCATCTTTGTTCCCGCCTGAAACAGACGGGACAACTGACGGTCCGAGACCCCGACACGCGCCGCGATATGCGGGATCGGTTTGGGCTGCGACAGATGGGATTGCATGATTTCAATCGCCCGCAGCAACCGCGGATCATTGACCCGGAACCGCCAGCGCACATCCTGGCGCTGCTCGTGCGAGGAAGGGCGGATCTGACCGTGCAGGAATTGCTCGGCCACGTCATTGGCCAGCGCATCCCCCTTAAGCCGGGCAATCAGCGCCAGCATGAGGTCCATCGCCGCCGCACCGCCGGCCGAGGTCAGCACGTTGCGATCCCAGCAATAGATGTCGGGCGACAGTTTCACATCGGGGAACGTCATCTCAAGCTCGCGAGCCGTTTCCCAGTGGATCGTCACCCGCTGGTCCCCCAGCACACCGGCACGGGCCAACAAATACGTGCCACTGCTGATCGCGCCAATCATCCGGCCCGTGGCACGCAGGCGTCTGAGGCGCGAGAACAGCATGGTGTTGCGGTAGTCTGAGGGGAAGAAACTGGCGACAATGATCGTCAGGTCCGGCAGGGCCGCGTTTTCCAAATCCTGCTCGGCTGGGATCTCCATACCGCTGCTGGAGGTCACATGACCTGCGGTGTCGCTGAACAGGCTCCAGGAAAACAGTGTTTCGCCCAGTAGTCGATTGGCGGCCCGCAATGGCTCGATGGCAGAAGACAGCGCCATCATGGAAAACCCGTCAATCGCGATGAACTGGATCGTCATCGGCGACGGCAGGCTGATGCCGTCTTTCAGATCACCCTGTTTTGCCCTGTCTGCCAATGTTGGCTCCATTTCCCGGCCACCGGACGCCGCGCATGCGATCAATTCGCGACTTGCGACGGATCATATGTGCCAGCAGCCAAAGAAGACCGCTGCCCGTTATACTCGTCCGCCAGATATATACCTCCATATCAACGTCATGACATGTCGGTTTTGTGCAATTCGCTCCGCCTACGGGTCGGTAGGTTTAGGTTAGAGCACATGACAGGGCAGGTATCTTATGGTGGTGAGATTTGACGAATTTGCAGCCGGGCTGCGGTACGAAGACCTGCCCGAACAGGCGCTGTGGACCTTGCGCCGGTCTTTTCTTGATACGATGGGCGTTGCCGCCATCGGCGCGACGACCGAATTGTCCGGGATCGCCCGCCGCGTTGCTCCGATGATTTTTGGTGCAGGTACTGCCGGACAGGCGCGATTGCTGATGGACGGGCAGCCCGTCAGCCCGGTCGGCGCTGCGATGGCGGGGGCGTTTACCGTAGACAGTATCGACGCGCATGACGGGACCACGCCCTGCAAGGGGCACGCGGGATCGGCGATCTTCCCGGCCATGATCGCAATGGCTCAGGCCAGCGCCCCAGACATCGACGGCAAAGGCTTCGCTGAAATCCTCGCCACTGCGTATGAATTGTCCTATCGCGCCGGGCTGGTGCAGCACGCAACCTGCGCCGACTATCACACGTCGGGCGCATGGACGGCCGTAGGCGTGGCAGCCGCCGGGGCCAAGCTGCTGGGGGGCAGCGCCGAACAGATCAGGCACGCGGCGGGGATCGGCGAGTATCACGGCCCACGCAGTCAGATGATGCGCTGCATCGACCACCCGACCATGGTGCGGGACGGGGTGGGATGGGGCGCGCCCTCGGGCGTCACCGCCGCCTATCTGGCCCGCGAAGGGTTCACCGGCGCCCCTGCCCTGACCTGCGAGGGCGAGGACGGAGACGCCTTTTGGCAGGATCTGGGAACAGGCTGGCGGCTGATTGACCACACACATTACAAAGCCTACCCCTGTTGTCGCTGGGCGCATCCCTCATTGGATTCCGTCAGGGACATGATGCAGGCGCACAACCTGAGCCATGAGCAGATCGAGCGCGTCGACATTCGCACCTTCCACTATGCAACCCGCCTTGCCGGCCACGAACCCGCCAATCAGGACGAGTTCTCTTACGCTATCGCCTTTCCTGTGGCGGCCATGATCGTGCGCGGTCAGGTCGGTGTTGACGAGTTGAGCCCCGAGGCCTTGCGAGACCCCGAAATCCTGCGCGTCAGCCGCGCGGTCCAGTTGATTGACGACCCCGAGATGACGCGGATCAGTACCGACAAACGCTGGGCGCAAGTCACACTGGTTCTGAAAGATGGACGCCAGATCGAAGATGACCCGCGTACCCCGCGCGGTGACGCCGATCTGCCGCTCAGCAATGCCGAAATCCTCTGCAAGTATCACGCGCTGGCAGACCCGGTTCTGGGCGCTGAACGGGCCGGGCAGATCGCCGAGCTGGCGCTGCACTTTGACAGTCTGAACCGGGATGAGTTCAGCCGATTGCTATCCCTGTGCTGCCAGCCGATTTGATCCGGGCAGTCGTTAGGACTGGCCACCAGGCGCGCAAGCCATCCCGGCGATCTGTGCCTCAAGCATGCGCTGCAATTCCGCGCGAAAGTCCAGATCAAGGTGCTGCAACCCGTCATAGACAGCAAGCTGCCGGATCGGCGCGTCAGGGCTGGCCATCGGCCAAAGCCCTGCAACGATGATCCCAGAAGCAAAGGAAATCCGCGCCGCCAACCCCGCATCCACGCCGTCCAGAACTCGCGCAATGGCTTGTGCCACCCGCTGTGAATCTGCCTGCCCGTCCGTTTTGATGTCTCGGATTGTTTCCAGCGCGATGTTCTGCTCAAGCACCGAGGCTGAAACGCTGAGCAGATCGCACAACAACGGCTGCTGATCGTATAGTTGGGCGATGACGCCGCAAAGCTGAGAAATCGTCATAGGGCCGCCCGCAGTTTCGGCCTCAAGCCGGGTGGCGAACCTGTGGGTTTCCTCGTGCAGCAGGATCAGCAGGATCTCTTCCCGGCTGCCAAAATAACGGTAAAGATTGGATTTCGTGATATCTGCCCGGCGGCCCAATTCGTTCAGAGACCAGCCCATCACTCCGGCCTCTGCGCACAGGTCCCGCGCGCGGAACAGAATGCCCGCCCGGCGCTCGGCCTTCTGTTCGTCCCGTCGGGCGCGCTGAAAACTCATTCTGACTCCGCTGTGGATGATGTCGTCTGTTCGATCTCTGCCTCGATTGCATTTGCATAGGTTACAGCGCGTTCTTTCGAGAACATATCGACAATCAAGGCGGACAACCCAAGAAAGACAAGTGCCACCGCTATCGCACGCAGTGTGGCATGTTCCGAAAATACAAACAGCGCCAAGGCAGCGGCAAATGCCACAGCGGCCCCGATCAGCGTGTAGGTATAGAGAGCCTCAAACGCCTCGACCCGCGCCTTTTCGGCATGAACAAACGCAACCGGGTCCTGATTGAACGCGGCTGCATAATCCGCCAGCCTGTCCTGGCTTCCGATGGAGCCACCCAAACCACCGGCCAGAAAGATCAGGGCAACGACCACCAGAGGTATCGGCAAGGCTTGCCCAACAGGTGTCGGCGCAAATCGCCACATAAGCCCGGCGACCACCAGAACCACTACTCCGGCGGTTGCCAGCAGCGACATCTCAAAGGCCTCGCCCCTGGCCCAAGCCAGCGTATGGTCCAGAAACTGCATGGCGCCCTCCGTTACTCTGCCGCCTGTGCCGGGGCCAGTCCGGTCATTTGAAGCGTGATCTCTTTCATACGGGCGACATTTGCATCGTCCAACGCCAGTGGGTTCGGGGCCAGAAGTATGTCTTCGTAGATGAACTCGCCCGACGCCTGTTGGTACTTTTCGTCCAACGCAGCGGCAACGATACGTTCACCCCCAACCCAAGTCGGAGCCGCCAACTTTCCAAACAGCGCTCCGAACACGCGCGAGAGCCCTTTGCTGTCACGTCCCAAATTAGATTTGATATAGCCGGGGTTCAGGCAATTGATCGTGGTATCGCTGTCGACCAGCCGCTTGGCCACATCACGGCCGTGCATAATCAGGCAGAGTTTTGCCTGCGCATAAGAGGCCAGCAAGCTCCATTTGTTTTCCAGCTGAAGATCTTCGAAATTCAGTTTGGCAACCTGTTGCGTCCCTGAAACCAGTTGTATGATCCGCCCGCCGGGGGTCGCTTTGATCCGCTCCAGCAACAGTTCGGTCAGCAGATACGGCCCCAGATAGTTGACCGCAAAGTTCACCTCAAACCCGTCCGGGGTCAGTTTACGCTCGGACATGTTGATGCCTGCGCAATTGATAAGATAATCAATTCGCTCAAACCGTTCCAACACTTCGGCGGCCGCACGGCGCACCTGATCGAGCAGGCCAAGATCGCATTGCACAACCGAGAACTGGCCCTTGTGCCCGGCAGCAATCAGTTCATCCACCACCCGCTGCGTCTTTTCGAGATTGCGCCCGAACAGGCAGATATCGGCCCCCATTTCAGCAAAGCGTTCGACTGCTACGCGACCCATCCCGTCCGTACCACCAGTGAAAATGATCGTTTTTCCGGTCAGGTCCCTGTTGGGAACCATTTCCGTCGTCTTGCGGGCAAAGAATGTCTCTAGCCAGAGATTTCCTGTGGGCCGTTTCATAATGAACCTCATAGATCGCAGGTTTAAATCGTTTCCCATATTATAAGACCGTCGGTCACTTATTTAAAGACCATCGGTCACATAATCGCATAAGGCGCTAGAAACACACCTGAAATTCTCGCTTTCCAAGGGCAAAAACGGACCCTCGTAACAGAGGGTCCGGCGTCGATTCATCCAAATTGTACTGCGCGATTCTCGGGTTTTTTTAAATCAATCCACCGTTCACATGGATCACTTGCCCCGTCACATATGACGCTTGCTCGCTAAGCAGAAAGCATATGCAATTGGCCACGTCCTGCGGCATCCCTAACCGTTGCAGCGGGATGCGCTGCCTGATTTCATTCAGGGTATCGTCGTCCAGCCCATCCCCTGTGCCTTCGTCCTTCTGAATGTAGCCCGGCACGACGGAATTGACCGTTATACCATCTTTGGCCAGCGCCAGAGACAGGCTGCGCACGGCAGTTTCCACCGCGCCTTTCGAGGCCGCCGAGGCCGGGAATTGCGGCATATCGGTTCGGAAGACATGTGCGGTGAAACTGCTGACCGCAACAATTCGGGCATTCGAAGACGCGCGCAGCAGGCTGTGGCTGGCCTGTACCAGTTCAAACAGGCTCTGGGTATTGCCACGGAAGGCATAGGCGATGTCGTCCAGCTCCATATCCGCCAGTGACAAAAGCAACGGAAAGCCTGCATTCGCGACCAGAGCATCCAGGCTGCCGAAACGCGCCTCATGCGCGGCGATGATCTTTTTGCCCTGCCCCGGCTCGGCAAGATCGCCGGTGATCAGTTCAACCTCGGCACCTTTGGCCCTTGCCTGTTCGGCAACGCCTTCCAGACGGTCGATCGAACGGCGAGTGTGCAAGGACAGCCGCACTCCGGGCTGGGCCAGCTTCAGCGCCACCGAAGCCCCTACACCGCTTGCGGCACCTGTTACAATTGCAGAGAAATCTTCAGTCATTCGAGGGTCTTTTCCCAATCTTGCGACGTTACCCAATTGCAGAAATTCGCCACGCCCGAGACACGGCGATGGGCTTTGGGCAACACCAGATAAAACCCGGGAACCTGATCCGCGGGCATGTCATACAGAATATCTACCCCCAGCGGGGCCACAAGATCGCCGGACCGGATGTCCCGTTCCGCGTCCACACGCGAGATCAGCCCAATGCCCAACCCCGCCATTGTGGCCCGCCGCATGGTTGCCGCATCGTGAAACGCCAGTTCCGAGGTCGAGTCCGCCGACCCAACCTGGAGAAAGTCGAAGATATCCGACCAAAGGGAGTTTTGCAGAACCGGATGCAACAGACGATGCTGCGCCAGATCTTCCGGAGATTTAACCTGTTCAGCCAATTCCGGCGTGCAGCAGATGACCTTGTGATCCTTGATCAGCAGGTTCACCTCAAGATCGGGCCAGTCGCCGAAACCCCATTGCACCGCCACGTCGATGTCATCTCGTTTGAAATCAGGCGTGTCGACCATGGTGGTCATCCGCAGATCGGAATTCGGCACCGACTCGCGAAACCCTTCCAACTGGAGCATAAGGTAACGGGTCGCAAAATAAGGGGATACGTTCAGGGTGATCCGATCCTGATACTTTTTGGTCGTGACCCTGCGCACGCCCTCGGCCAGTTCTTCAAACCCCGCATCAACATAGCGCGCCAACAAAACGGCGGTTTCGGTCGGTTCAATGGTGCGGCCGCGCCGTTCAAACAGCACGACCTGCAATGTATCTTCCAACAGCTTGATCTGCTGGCTCACCGCTTGCGGTGTGACCAGTAATTCGTCAGCCGCGCTGCGGATCGACCCGTGGCGTACCGCAGCGTGAAAAGCCTTGAGCGCGTTCAGAGGCGGTAGTCTGAGGAGATTTAAGCTCATGGTTTTCCAATGCGCTGCCCAAGGGTCAGATTACCGCTTTTTCCAGGAACGGTTCGTTACGGACAACCCTATCATAGCCGATCTCAGTCAGGTCAAGGGTACGGTACGCGCCGTAAGTGATCCACTCGGACACGCCGCGCCCGACGGCAGGTGACTGCTGCAATCCGTGGCCCGAGAACCCGTTGGCGAAGATGAAGTTCTTCACCTCATTATGCGGCCCGGCTATCACGTTGTGGTCCAGCGTGTTGAAGGCGTAATGACCGGCCCAGAAGTTGACCAGCTTGATCGCTTCGAAGGATTCAGACCGTTCGGCGAGGTCGATCCACAGCCGTTCGAACTCCTCATGGCGGGGCTCGAAATCGTCCCAATCCACGGCGGGGTCTTCGGACGGTACAGTGCCTGCCAGGAAATACTTGCCTTCCGGGCGGCAGAACGAACCTGTCGGGTCGATCATCAGTGGCAAGCGGCCTTGGTTCACATTCGCAGTACCTTCCGGTGACTTGGCGCAATCGAACACAAACAGTGAGCGTTTGCGTGGCTCGACCGGAATGGTCAGATCGGCCATCGCTGCGGTTTGTGCCGCACGTGGACCCGAGGCGTTGACCAGCGTGCCGCAGCCGATTGTCTTGCCGCTTTTCAGCACAACGCCGGTGACCCGGTCACCGTCGCGGTTGATGTCCACGACCTCGTCAATCAGGTATTCCGCACCCTGCGCCCGCGCCTTTTTGCGGAAGCCGTTCATCAGGCCGGTGTTCGAGAACCAACCCTCACCCGACTGCCCATAGCTGGCCAGTTGCAAGTCATCCACGCGGATATGCGGGAAAGCTTCCTTGATCTGCTCCGGGTTCCACAGCACCACATCCGCGCCCAGAGATTTCTGGACCTCGTGGTTTTCCCGCAGAATCTGCGCCTGTTCGTCGGTCGAGGCCAGGAACAAATACCCGCCCTCGTGGAAACCCAAATCCGGTTTCTCGCCGTCCACTTCCATCGTGTCGGCAAATTCACGGATGAACTTGGTGCCGAACTGACCGATCTGCACGTTGACCGGGTTCGAGAACTGATTGCGGATCGCCGATGAACTCAGCGAGGTCGAGGCCTGCGCAAAAGTCGGATCACGCTCGATCATCAGGACCGAGCCGTTGAAATCCGGGTTGGCAGTCAGGAAATAGGCTACGGCAGAACCGATAACGGCCCCGCCGACGATGACGACGTCATAGCTGTCTTTCATCACTTTTCCTCATCATCCGGGTGGCCCAGTTCACAGAACCAACCACCAAGATATTGAACGGACAGAGCGTTGGGGTCAGCGACCTCAGTCCGCGCCTCCACCGCCTCACGATAGGGTTCCGAGCTGTCCTGTGGGATATAGCCCAGATGATTGGCGCCCGAGTTGTCCACCACTTTGACCTTGTTGTCAGACAGACCGAAGGTCAGCGTGTGGCCGATGCGTGGGGCGGTCAGGGCGGCGGCCGTCAGGCGTACACAGTCGTCAAATGACAGGTAGGACCACAGCATCCGGCGATCCGCCGGTTCCGGGAAGGACGAGAAAATCCGCAGACAGGCCGACTCAATGCCGAACTTGTCCCAATACAGACGGCTGAGGCTTTCGACAAAGTTCTTAGAAACCCCGTACAGGCTGTCCGGGCGTACAGGCGCGTCGACGCCGATATGGTCTTCCATCTTGTGGTAGCCGATGGCGTGAACGGACGAGGCATAGATCACCCGCTTGGCCCCATGTTTCCGCGCACCTTCGTAGATGTGGTACGAGCCGCGGATATTGCTGTCGAGAATGGTCTGCCAAGGGCTTTCCAGAGGCGCGCCGCCATAATGCACGATGGCGTCGCAGCCTTCGGTCGCAGCAATGGTGGCGTCCATATCCGAGAGGTCGAAGATCACCTGTTCTTCGTTCTCGGCCAAATCGTCAATCGGTTTGCGTGCCGCCAGACGGATCGTGTCTGCCAGCGGGGCCAGGCCCTTGCGCAGTTCCGTGCCAAGGCGACCGGCAGCGCCGGTGATCAGAATCTTCTTGTAAGGTTTTGTCATGATAGTCCTCAGCGTTCCAGTTTGCCGACGGCATCCGCGATGCGGCTAATGGCTTTGTTTAGTTCTTCGTCAGATGTTGCAGTCGAGATGCGGAAGAATGGCGACAGCCCGTAAGCCGTTCCCGGAACCGCCGCGACATGGCCTTCGTCCAACAGGTATTGCGTCACCGCGATATCGTCCGACAGCACATTCCCGGCGGGCGTCTTTGCCCCAATCAGCGCCGCGCATCCGATATAGGCATAAAACGCACCTTCCGGCGGGTCGAGTGTCAGACCCTCGATCCCCGCAATGCCTTCCACAACCAGATCACGGCGGCGCTCAAATGCCTCGCGGAACCGGGCCACTTCGTCCTGCGGTCCATCAAGGGCCGCTTGCGTGGCGATCTGCGCTGGGGTGCAGACCGAGGTGCAGGATTGGCTTTGCACCGTGGACATCGCCTTGATCAGGCCGCGCGGTCCGGCTGCATAGCCAACCCGCCAGCCGGTCATGGCATAGGCTTTTGACACCCCGTTCACAATCAGACTGCGGTCGCGCAGTTGCGGACAAGCCGCGCCGAAAGACACGAACTCGTGCCCGTCAAAGACGATATGTTCATAGATTTCATCCGACAGGATCATGACCTGCGGGTGACGCTCCAGAACTTCGCCAAGGGCCACCAGCTGCTCGCGAGTATAGACTGCGCCAGACGGATTGCCCGGCATGTTCAGAAACAGCCAGCGGGTCTTGTCGGTAATCGCGTCTTCCAGAACCTCGGGTGTCAGTCGGAAACCGGTCTCAGCGGGACAGGCCGGTGTAACAGGCACGCCACCGAACAGCTTTGCCATCTCGGGATACGAGACAAAGTATGGCGCGGGCAGGATCAGCTCATCGCCTTCTTCGACCGTCGCCATCAGAGCGTTGAAGATGATCTGCTTGGCCCCGTTGGCCACGGCGATCTCATCAATCTCATAGTCCAGCCCGTTTTCGCGTTTGAACTTCGCCGCGACCGAGCGGCGGCAATCCGGTGTACCCAATGCCGCCGTATACAGCATCCGCTCGCGGCTTGCGGCTTCGAACGCGGCGTTGGTCACATGCGCCGGGGCGGAAAAGTCTGGCTCGCCCAGCCCCAGATTGCACACGTCGACACCCGTGGCCGCCAAATCTTTGGCGGCCTGACTGACGGCCATCGAGGCCGAAGGTTTCACGACCGACAGGCGTGAGGCGATTTTGGTCATGACTGGTCTCCGGACACATAGCCCTTCAGGTGATCATCAGCGTGCGCCTCGGCATCGCGTTCAGACGCCGGGCCGAACCCGCCCCCACCGGGGGCTTTGAGGATCAGACGTTTGCCTGCGGGGACATGCTGCCAACCCTTGGGACGCAGCTTGGTCCCATCGCACAGCTCGACAACGCCGGGGGCACCATCTTCGCCGCCATCGCGTCCGCGGGCAGGGTGGTTGACCCGGTCGAACATGGCGGAAAAGTCGAACTCATGCCCTTCGGCCGGAGCGATCTCGATGATCTGACCCAGACCACCACGCAGCTTGCCTGCGCCACCGCTGTCGGGGCGCAATTCCTTGCGCCAGACAACGATCGGCCCGGTGTGTTCGGTCGCCTCGATCGGCATCGTGTGCACACCGGACGGGAACGCCGTTGCCGCCAGCCCATCCAGACCAGGCCGCGCGCCGGTACCGCCCGAGTTGAACATCAGCACTTCGGAACGACGACCTTGACCGCCCGCCTCGGGGCGCGCCGAAATGTGAATGTTCCACAGGGCAGCTGCGCCTTCGGCCATGATCTGACCAGGCAAGGCTTTGGCCAGCGCCCCAAGAACCAGGTCAGGGACCATATGGCCCATGACATGGCGGAGAGATACGGGCGCTGGCCGCTCTGCGTTCAGGATATTGGGAGGAGAAGAAACCGTAAACGGCTCCAGAGACGCAGAGTTGTTCGGAATATCGGGGGCCACCACGCATTTCACAGCGTAGCAGGCATAGGCTTTGGAATAGATCATCGGGCAGTTGATGCCCCATTTGCTCTGACCGTCGGTGCCAGCGAAATCAACATTCACTTCACCATCCTTGACCGACAGAGTGGTCGCCAGCTGAACCGGCACGTCATAGCCATCCACGGTCATCTCATTGCCCCAGCTGCCCTTGGGCAGTGCAGCGATGCGTTCCAGCGTGGCGGCGCGCGACCGGCTGAAGATGAACTCACCCAGATCGTCCAGACTGTCCATGCCGGTTTCCGACATCATGTCGATCAGGCGACGGTGGCCCACTTCGTTACAGGCCGCCAGCGAGTAGAAATCGCCCACAACCTGATTGGATTCACGCACGTTGTTGCGCAGAATGTTGATCAGATCGCGGTTCACTTTGCCTTTTTCGGCAAACTTCATGATCGGGATCAGGATGCCTTCTTCGTAGACCGATTTGCCATCGGCACCAAAGCCACGGCCACCGACGTCAACCACGTGCGCGGTACAGGCAAAAAAGGCCACCAGCTTGCCATCCTTGAAGGACGGCGCAACCATGGTGATGTCATGCAGGTGCCCGGTGCCCTTCCACGGGTCGTTGGTCACATAGCAGTCGCCTTCGAACATCTCTTCGCGGGGAATTTCCGCCAGAAAATGCAACACGGCTTCGGCCATGGTGTTCACGTGGCCCGGCGTGCCGGTCACGGCCTGCGCCAGCATCAGACCTTCGGGGGTAAAGACACCAGCGGACAGGTCGCCTGCTTCGCGAACCGAGGTCGAAAACGCGGTGCGCAGAAGGGTCAGCGCTTGTTCCTCGACCACCGAGATCAGGCGGTTCCACATCACCTGCATACGGATTTCTGAAAGTCCGGCCATGGCTTAAGCCTCCTTCCGAATAAGTAGAATGGTGCCGTCACCTTGAAGCACGGCGTCAAAGGGCGAGGTCACGACGGTCGAGGTTTCACGCTCGACGATCACCGCAGGACCGGTGACGCGATCACCCGCCGACAGCGTATCGCGTTCGACGATGCGGCTGTCTTGCAGACCATCGCTGCTGGGATCGAATACCGGACGGGTGTTCGGCGCGTCCGCGACCGAGCCCTCGGTCACAAGCTCGACCCGTGCCGGAGCCGGACGGATGTCGCTGGCCTTCATCGACCATGTGACGATCTCGATCTCCAGGCCGTTCAGGCCGTCAATGGCGCGGCCAAAGAAACGGGCATAGTTCTCGCGGAAACGGTCGCGGATCAGGTCAACGTCATCAGCGGTCAGGACTCGATCCGGGATCGCAACCGGGATTTCCCAGCCCTGCCCCTGATAGCGCATGAAGCCCACGACTTCGCGCTTGATCTCACCATCTGTACCGGCGCGCACAAACCCTTCGGCGGTTTCGCGCAGGTCGGTCAGCATGGAGTTTACGGCGTCGACATCGAACTCGGACAGGCGCACCAGACGCGAGGCCAGCGCCTCGTACCCAAACGGTGCTTTCAAAAAGCCGATGGCCGAACCAACACCCGCACCCGGCGGGATCAGGCACTGGTCAACACCCAGCTTTTCGCACAGACGCGCCGCGTGCAGCGGGGCCGCACCGCCAAAGGCGATCATCACGTTGTCGCTGATGTTCTTGCCGTTCTCGACCGCATGAACACGGGCGGCGTTGGCCATGTTTTCGTCAACCACTTCGACAATGCCGAAAGCAGCCTCAAGCGGTTCCAGAGACAGCTTGTCGCCAACATCCTTGGCAATCGCTTTGCTCGACGCATCCTTGGACAGCGGGATGGCACCACCGGCAAAGTTGTCGGGGTCGATCTTGCCCAGCATAAGGTCGGCATCGGTAATCGCGGGGCGGTCGCCACCGCGCTGGTAACAGGCCGGGCCGGGTTCTGACGCGGCACTTTCCGGGCCGGTCTGGATGCGACCCATCGAGTCGACCCACGCAATCGAGCCACCACCGGCCCCGATTTCGATCATCTCGATCACCGGGATCGAGATCGGCATGCCCGAACCTTTGCAGAAGCGATAGGTCCGCGCCACCTCGAAGGTGCGGGCCGTCTGCGGCTCAAAATCTTCGATCAGGCAGATCTTGGCGGTGGTGCCGCCCATGTCATAGCTGACGACTTTTTCGATACCGAATTTGGCCGCAACATCTGCGGCAAAGATCGCACCACCCGCCGGGCCGGATTCAACTAGACGCACCGGAAACTCAATCGCAGTTTCGACCGAGATCAGACCGCCGCCCGAATGGATCATGAAGACCGGGCAATCTGCACCTTGCGCTTGCAGACGCGATTGCAGGCGGGTCAGGTAGTCTTCCATCTGCGGGCGCACGTAGGCATTGGCGCAAACGGTGTTGAAACGCTCGAACTCGCGCATCTGAGGGCTGACCTCAGCCGAGATCGAGATCGGCATGCCCGGCAGTTTCGCAGCCAGAATTTCGCGCGCACGTTCTTCATGCGCCGGGTTCTGGTACGAGTGGATAAAGCCAATCGCCACAGCCCCAAAGCCGCCATCTCGGATTTCGTCGGCCAGCGCCTCAAGGCGGGCTTCGTCCAGCGGCTGCAGTTCGTTGCCTTGCGCATCAATCCGACCTGCGACCGGGAACCGGTCCTGACGCGGGATCAGCGGGGCAGGCAGTTTCAGGTTCAGGTCATATTGCTCGAACCGGTTCTCGGTCCGCATCTCGATGACATCACGGAACCCTTCGGTCGTTACCAGCGCGGTCTTTGCCCCGCGACGCTCAATCAGCGCGTTGGTGGCCAGCGTGGTGCCATGGATGATGATGTCCAGATCGCTAAAACCAATCCCGGCCTGCTCGGTCACGATGGCGATCCCGTCCAGGATCGCCTGTTCCGGCGCGGTGTAGTTGGTCAGAACCTTGGTCGAGTGGATTTCGCCACGCACATCCAACGCAATATCGGTAAAAGTACCGCCGATGTCGGCACCCAGACGGATATCTTGGGTCGTCATGCCTGAGCTCCTTTTGCTGCGTCGCGCATCTGGCTGAGGGTCTGGCGCGGTGTCAGCGCCTCTGGGGAGATATTGAGCTCCAACACCGCGCCGGTATCCGAAGCCATCGCACGTTCAAACGCGGCCTCGAAATCCTCGGTCTTTTCAACACGCTCGGCGTGATAGCCATAGGCCTGGGCGAGCGTCACGAAATCGGGGTTCTCCAGCATGGTGCCGGAAATCCGCTCGGGGTATGTCCTTTCCTGGTGCATCCGAATGGTGCCGTAGATGCCGTTGTTCAGGATCAGAACGATCGGCTGCGCACCCGCCTGCATGGCGGTGCCCAATTCCTGACAATTCATCTGGAAATCGCCGTCCCCGGCAAAGCAGACAACGGTGCGTTCAGGATTGGCAACCTTGGCGGCAACCGCGGCAGGCACACCGTAGCCCATCGCGCCCGATTGCGGCGCCAGCAGACGCTGGCCGGGGCCGAACTTGAAGAACTTGTTGGGCCAGACGGTGAAGTTGCCCGCACCGTTGGTCAGAACGGCATCTTCGGGCAGACGGTCCCGCAGGAAGGCGGTGACTTTGCCCATGTCGACGGGGCTGGGCAAGTCGGGCAGGTCGAAGGCCGCTTCGAAACCCGCACGGGCATTGGCGCGCCAGTCGGCCCAGTCACCGCTGACCTTTTGATCTGCCAGAGCCGCAGCAAAGGCGTTCGAGCCCGCCTGAATACCCAGATCCGGCACATACACTTTGCCAATCTCACGGTCAGAGACGTGAACGTGGATCAGCTTTTGCGCAGGTTTCGGCACGTTCAACAGGGTATACCCGTCTGTGGTCATCTCGCCAAAGCGCACACCAATGGCCAGAATCAGATCCGCGTCCTGCACCAGCTTTTTGGTGACCGGCGTCATTCCTACGCCAGCGTCACCAACATAGCTCGGTGAGTGGTTGTCGTAGAAATCCTGGAACCGGAACGCCGCCAACACCGGCAGGTCCGAGTTTTCGGCAAATTTTTGCAGTGCCGCGCTGCCCTCGTCAGACCAGCCACTTCCACCCATCAGGATCAGCGGGCGTTTGGCCTCGGACAGGGCCGAAAGGACCGCCCCCATGGCGGATTGCGAGGGGGCGGCCTCTTCGACAGACATCGGGCCAGTGAGAGCGGGAACGGCCGTCATGTCAGTCAGCATATCTTCGGGCAGCGCCACAACGACCGGGCCCGGTCGACCCGTGGTCGCGGTTGCCCACGCACGCGCGATGATCTCGGGGATGCGGTCGGCGTCATCAATCTCGGTCGCCCATTTGGCGACAGTGCCGAAATAAGCGCGATAGTCGATCTCTTGAAACGCCTCGCGGCCTTTCATGTCAGTGCCGACCTGACCCACGAACAGCAGCATGGGCGAGCTGTCCTGCATCGCGGTATGCACACCAATCGAGGCATTGGTCGCGCCGGGGCCGCGGGTCACAAAGCAGATGCCGGGTGTGCCGGTCAGCTTACCGTAGGCCGAGGCCATAAAGGCTGCGCCACCTTCGTTCCGGCACAGGGTAAAGTCCAATGCGCCCTGCGTGTCATGCAGCGCGTCCAGCACCGCCAGATAGCTTTCGCCGGGAACGCCAAAACTGTGCCGCGCCCCAAGCGCCTGCAAGCATTCGACGATTACTTTTCCGCCATTTCTCTGAGTCATTTCGGACCTGTTAGTCTAAGGGTTCTGGACGCATTCTAGTGTCACCGGCACAAAGTCGTCGGTGCAGAAATTCTTGAAACAGAAAAGAAATTCTACACCGATCCATTTCACATCACCCCGGTATAGGGTTTACGCGCCAGCGTCTCGTGTACGTAGTTGATCATGGTGATAAAATCGAAGACCGGCAGCCCGGTCGCGGCCTGCACCGCATGGGCATATGGCGGCAAATCCGAGCATTCCAGAAGGATCGCGCCAAGGTCTTCGTGATCGGCCTGAAGCTGCTGCGCGACCTCGATTACACCTTCGCGAATCGCGTCGTCATCCAGCGTGCCGTCCGGATAGAAAATCGCCTGAGTGAAGGCTTTGTTCTGCTCCATACCGCCAAACGCCAGAGGGGTGTTTTCAGCAATACCCGATTTGGTCAGATGTTCCTGCGTCAGGTTGGACTTGTCCGCCGAAATCACCCCGACTCGCTTGCCGGTGATCTGGTGAATGAACGGCACCTGAAGCAGGCTCGACATGAAAACCGGGATGCTGACGCTGGCCGCGATCTCTTGCTGAAACAGCGCCATAAATCCACAAGCGCCGGTGATGGCACGGACGCCTTCGGCCTCCAGTTTTTGGGCCGCCTGAATGAACGGCTCCAACAGGGCCGGGTCCCGGTCATAGATCAGACGGTGGTTATCGGCCCCCTCCGCTACGGCGTAGCGGACGGGGAAATCATAGGTCGTGGCATTTGCCACATTGCCGGGGATATACGGATATTCACAGTCCAGAACGATGATCCCGATGGTCTCACCGGCCCAGTTCTGACTTTTCCGGCGGGTTTTGTAGATCATCGCCCTGCCCTTTACGCGTAAATGTAACCGCCCGAGACGATGATGTTCTCGCCGGTCATGTAAGTGTTTTTTGGACCACCGGCCATCATCACCCATTCCGCCATCTCGCGCGGTTCGCCACCGCGACCCAGAGGGCTGGCTGCGGCCAGTTCGCCCAGGAATCCAGCCTCGCGTGCCTTTTCAGTGGCCATGCCAGCAGGAGCGACCGAGTTCACCAGGATGTTGTCCGGGGCAACCTCATGCGCAAAGCTTTTGGTCAGGCTGACCACGGCGGCTTTGGTTGCTGCATAGTGGGCGTTTTGCGGATGCGCTTTGAACGCATCGACCGAGGTGATGTTGACGATCCGGCCTTTGACTACTCCGTCCGTCTCTTGCGCCCGGAACTGCTTGATCGCGGCAACGCACATGTGGAACGTGCCTTTGATGTTGACCGCGTTCGACGCGTCCCAATCCGCATCGTTGATTTCCAGCATCGGCTTGCGCGGATAGATCGCGGCCGAGTTGATCACCGTGTCCACGCGACCCAGCTGTTCCGCGATCTGCGCAAACGCCGCATGCGCCGCATCAGCGGTGCGGATATCACACGCCGCCGAGGCGGTTTTCAGGCCCGCCGCACGGGCCGTAGCCAGCGCCGCTTCGGCAGCCTCCCCATTGACATCAATGATGCCAATGCCTGCAGCGCCGTTTTCCACAGCCATATCCGCCAGTAGTAGGCCCAGACCTGCGCCTCCGCCTACTACAACAACAGACAATCCGTCCATTTTAGTCTTCCTTTTGAGCAAAGCCCCCGCCACCAACAAACTGGGCGGTAGGCAGAATATCAAACCGTGTCACATCCACATGCGCCGGCATTTGCAGCACTGACAACAGCATCTGGGCCACTTCATCCGGCTGCACCGCATCAAAGGCGGAATACATATCGGCCCGCGCGCGGTCGGTCAGTACTTCTTTGTAAAGGTTGGTTTCAACCCGACCCGCGACGATCTCGGTCACCCGCACGCCCGAGCCGGATATGTCGCAACGCAGAGCCGCCGCAAAGCTGGAAATCGCCGCTTTGGACGCACCATAAACCGCCATGTTCGGGAACGGTCCCTGACCCGCAGTCGAGCCGGTAAAAAACACATGACCCTGCTCACGCGCCACCATGCCCGGCAGAATCAGACGTGTGGTCGCCACAGCCGCGCTAAGGTTCACCTCGAACGTGGTGTCGATATCCGACTGATCCATCTCATCAAAACGGGTCACAGGGGGGATTACCCCGGCGTTATTGACCAGCACGTCGATCTGCTCACCCTCCAACGCCGTTGCCAGCGCCTCGCGGTCGGTCAGATCCAGTGCCAGCGGGCGCACGCCCTCGGTGGCCTGCATCTGCTCAAGCGTTGCGGCGCTGCGGCCCAGTGCGATGACCTGATAGCCCGCGCCCGCCAGAGCAAAAGTGATCGCCTTGCCAATGCCACTGGTGGCACCCGTGACCAGAGCAGTTTGTTTTTCTTTGTTCATGCTTTGACAACTTTTAGAAGCCGCCCTTCAACCATGCTGACGGCACGGGTCAACGGGAAGCCGATGCAGAAGTAAATGATCGCGACGGCGGTCAGAATCTCGATCGGACGCGCCACATTATTGGCGATGTTTTGCCCGACATACATCAGATCCGCCATACCCACAGCCGAAACTAATGCACTTTCTTTGAACAGCGACACAACGTTTGACAGCAGGTTCGGGATCGCACGCAACACCGCCTGCGGCAGGATCACATAGATCGTGCGCACACCGCTGGGCAAACCCAACGCGGTACAGGCGTCGAACTGACTGTTTTCGATGGATTTCAGCGCCGCACGAAAGCTTTCCGAGGTGATCGCGCCGCTATACAGCGACAGCGCGATCACAGCCGAAGCAAAGCCGCTCAGCTCGAGCCCCAGAAACAGAGGCAAGCAGAAGAAGATCCAGAACAGCTGCACCAGAACCGGGGTACCGCGAAAGAACTCCACATAGATCGTGCTGGTCCAGTACAGGAAAGGGTTGGTCGAAGTCCGCGCCATGCTGAGAATGAAGCCCCAGATCAGGCCAAGGATCACCGCCAGCCCAACAAATTGCAGCGTGGTCAGCAACCCGCGCCACAAAACACCCGAGTATTCAAGGAGGAATGAGAAATCGAGTTCCATGGGTTCCTCCTTAGGAAGCGAGCAAGCGCTTGGTGCGCTTTTCGACAAGGGTTACCGCCTGAGACACCGGGAACGACACCGCAAAGTAGATCAGCGCGACAGTTGTCAGGGTCTCAATCGGGCGGAAGGTCTGCGTTGCGATGTAGCGGCCCTCATACATCAGATCCTGAACCGAGATCAGCGCGACCAGAGCGGATTGCTGGAAGATGCCGATACCGTTGGTGATCAGAACCGGCAGCGCAAGGATCAGCGCCTGCGGCAGGATCACGTAGATGATCCGCTGAAAGGCATTCAAACCCAGCGCGGTGCTGGCATCGTTATGTGCATGTGGAATGGCCTGAATCGCGGCGCGATAGGCTTCGGCGTTGAAGGCCGCGAGGTTCAGACCTAGGGCGAGAATGCCCATGAATTCCGCGCTCCACCACACATTGAACAGGATCGGGACGCAGAAGAAGAACCACACCAGCTGAATCAAGGCCGGAGTACAGCGGAAGAACTCGATATAGGCGGTCAGCGGCCAGACGATCAGCTTGATCTTCGACATCATGCCGATGGCGACGATGAACCCCAGCACCAGACCGATGATGTTTGCCCACATCGTCAGTTCCAGCGTCACCCACAGACCTCGCATCAGGTCGGGTATCGCTTTTTCGACATAGAACCAGTTGAACTCGTAATTCATCGGCTCACCCCTCGATATGCAGCACGTTGCGCAAAAAGTCACGTGTGCGGTCTTGCTGAGGGTTGCCGAACAGCTCTTTTGGCGGCGCGGCTTCGATCACCTTGCCGCGTTCCTGGAACACGACCTGAGTGGCGATGTTGCGGGCGAAATGCATGTCGTGGGTCACGATCATCATCGGCATTCCGGCCTCGGCCAGTTCCATCATGGTGTTTTCCACCTCGACCACGAGTTCCGGGTCCAGCGCCGAGGTCACCTCATCAAACAGCATCAGCTTGGGGTCCAGCATCAGCGCCCGGGCGATGGCCACACGCTGTTTCTGACCACCGGACAGCTGGCTGGGGTAGAAATTGGCGCGCTCGGCCAGACCGAAACGTTCCAGCAGGCCCATCGCCTTGTCGCGCGCCTCGGATTTTTTCACGCCGCGTGAACGTGTCGGGGCAAGGCAAAGGTTCCCAAGGACGCTGAGATGCGGAAACAGTGTATAGTGCTGGAACACCATCCCCACCTCTTTCTGAACCTGACGGTTCAGCTTCATTTTCCCGTTGGGCGCGCCGTCGATATATTGATCGTTGCCCAGACGGATGGTGCCGCCCGCGATATCCTCAAGCCCCATCATGCAGCGCAACAAGGTGGATTTGCCGCAACCCGACGGGCCAATCAGAACCAAACGGTCCGTGCTGCCCATCTTCAGATCAAAACCTTCAAAGATCGAAAGCGACCCATATCGCTTGACCAGTCCGTCAATCTCAACAAAGGCCATGACGCCCTCCCATCTTTTTGTCCCAGCTTGAAAATGCCGCCCCGGTGATCCGGGGCAGCACAAAAAACCGGGAATTATTCGCCGGAAATTTGGTCAACCGCGGCTTCGTACAGACGCTGTACGTTGCCGGTCGCAACCTGCTCTTCCAGATAGATGTCCAGAACCTGGATGTCCTCCAGCGGCACGGACTTGCGCAGACCGAATGCGATGCCCTGTTTGGCAATCGCAGGCTCGGGCAGGGTTTGTGCGGCCCAATCCGGGTTTTGCAGGATGGTGATGCGGTGGATGTCGCTGTCGGTTGCGAACACGTCAGCGCGCTTGGCGATGATGGCCAGACGGCCTTCGTTTGCGCCATCCAGACGGATGATCTTGGCGTTCTCAACCTGAGGCGTGATCGACAGGTCACCGGCAGCGCCCTGAATGACCGCGATGGTGATGCCCTCTTTGTCGAAGTCCGCCAGCGAGGTCATGTCTTCGGTGATTTTGGGGTTACGCGTGTCATACAGCAGGCCGATCTCATAGCTCCAGATCGGGATCGAGTAGTTCACAGCCAGCGCACGCTGCGGCTTGCGGTTCAGAGCCGAGGAGATGTCCCACTTGCCAGCTTGCAGGCCTGCGACCATGTTGCCCCAGGTGGTTTCAACCGGCTCGACCTTGACGTCGATCGACTCGGCAAAACCGTCCATCACGTCCAGAAAGTAGCCCGACCATTCGCCGGTTTTGGGGTCACGCACCAGAAGTGGCGGGGCTTCGGCAACGCCGACACGCAGGGTGCCGCGCTCTTGCACGTCGGCCCACAGGTTTTCACGCTCTTGCGCAACGGCGCCTTGCGCCAGAGCTGCTGCGGAGAGAGTGGCCACCGCGGCAAAAGTTTTCATTTTGGACATAAAGGACATGGGTTTCCTCCCGTTGGTCTCGGAACCCGGCATGCACGGGTGCACATACTCGGAATGCAAAGACTGTGGCCCAGCAAACCCCTGTCCAAAATCAAGAATTTCGGTAAACCGACAAGTTATTCTTGCGTGTTATCTTCCTGTAGGATCACCCCGGGGTTGAGGGTGTTGTCGGGATCGAAAGCGCGCTTGATGGCGGCCATCAGATCGCGTTCTTCGTGACTACGCAATTGATCTGCAAAGGTTATTTTTGACCGTCCCAAACCATGTTCGGCCGCAAAACTGCCTCCTGCCTCCTCAGCCGACTGGTAAAGGCAAATCGAAAGGGCGGCTTTGCTATCGCCAAAATCGTCCTGCCCAACAGGCGGTGACAGGTTGAAGTGAATATTGCCGTCACCCAAATGCCCAAACGGGTTGAGTCGCACTCCGGGCAGAATCGCATCCAACTTGGGTACAGCGGCATCAACGAACGATCCCAGCACCGCAACCGGCACTGAAATATCGTGCTTGATCTGCGCCGATTCCAGTCGCTGGCCTTCGGGCATTTCCTCGCGCAGATGCCACATTGCACCGCGTTGCGCATCATTGGCAGCGACCGCGCCATCGGTGATCAGGCCCGCTTCAAACGCTTCTCCCAGCGCTTCCTCCATCATCGCCGACAGGTCAATTCCCTTGGCCGAAGTCGACAGCTCAACCAGCACATAGGCCTGCGTGCGTTCGCTCAGCGGATAATCAAGACCCGAGACATTGCGCAGCAACATCTCAAGCCCGGTTTCACAGAAGAATTCGAGCGCCGAGATGAACTCACCCAGATCACGCCGTAGCACGGCACCCAGCCGCACCATGGTGTCGAAATCGTCGACCGCCAGCAGCGCCGTCGCGCGCGAAATTGGCGCAGGGTACAGACGCAGCGCGGCGCGTGTTACCACGCCCAGCGTGCCTTCGGACCCGCAGAACAGACGCCGCAGCTGATAGCCCGCATTGTCCTTGAGCAAAGGTCGCAATCCGTTCCAGATCCGCCCATCGGGCGTCACCACTTCAAGCCCCAGAACAAGGTCCTGCATCATGCCATAGCGCACCGCATGGCTGCCGCCCGCATTGGTGGCGATCAAACCGCCGATCTGCGCGCTGCCTTCCGCGCCCAGATGCATGGGGAAGATCAGGTCGTGCTCTTCAACAGCCTGATGAACCGAGGCCAGAACGGCCCCGGCCTCGACCGTGACCGTGACCGTAAAGGCTAGCGGGTCGACGTCGCCGATCTTGTTCATGCGCGACAGTGACAGGATGATATGCCCCGCCGCGCCGGGAACAGCCCCGGCGCAAAGGCTGGTATTACCCCCTTGCGGCGTGACCGGAACACCCGCCGCATGGGCCAGACGCATCACCTCGGCCACTTCGGTCGTGTTGGCCGGACGCGCGACGCCCAAAGGCGTGTGCGACTGCATGTTCAGCCAATCGGTCTGATAAGCCTCGACATCGTCCGTCAACCAGCCTTTGGGGCCAAGTAGAGCAGCAAGATCCTGTTCCAGCGCCATGGTTTAACCCGCGAATGTGTAGGCTGTCTTGACCGTTGTGTAGAACTCGACCGCATAGCGTCCCTGTTCGCGCGAACCGAAGGACGAGCCTTTGCGACCGCCGAACGGCACGTGGTAGTCCACGCCCGCCGTCGGCAGGTTGACCATCACCATCCCGGCTTCGGACCGGCGCTTGAATTCGCGCGAATGGCGCAGCGAGGTGGTGCAGATACCCGAGCTGAGACCGAACTCGGTGTCATTGGCCAGCGCAACCGCATGGTCGAAATCGCTGGCTTTGATGACACTTGCGCAGGGGCCAAAGATCTCTTCTCGGCTGGACCGCATGTCATTGGTGGCATTCACGAACAGTGCCGGTGCCTGGAAAAAGCCGGGGCGATCCAGATGTGCGCCACCGATCACTTCGGCCCCTTCTTCTCGGGCCAGATCGACATAGCCAAGGTTGCCGCGCAGCTGACTTTCGGACGCCACCGGACCAATCTGAGTCTCGGTCTCAAGCGGATCACCCAGAACCAGCTTGTTCATTGCGGTTTCCATACGCTCGACAAAGGCGTCGTGGATGCCTTCTTCGACAATCAGGCGCGACGAAGCGGTGCAGCGCTGACCGGTCGAGAAGAACGCGCCGTTCAGGCAGGCACCCACGGCCACGTCCAGATTGGCATCGGCCATGACGACCATCGGGTTCTTGCCACCCATCTCCATCTGCAATTTCTTGCGGTGACGCGCGCAGCCCTCGGCGATACGCTGACCAACACCTTCGGACCCGGTGAACGAGATCGCTGCGACCTGCGGATGTTCGACCAGAGCGTTGCCGATGACCGAACCCGGACCCATGGCAAGGTTGAAGACGCCTGCGGGGCAGCCCGCCTCTTGCAGAATCTCGGCCAGAATATGGGCCGACGCCGGGGTCTGCTCGGCTGGTTTCATCACAACCGTGTTGCCGAAGGCTAAAGCGGGCGCAGCTTTCCATGCGGGGATCGCAATGGGGAAGTTCCACGGCGTGATCAGACCCACAACGCCCAGAGGTTCCCGTGTCACTTCGACATCCACACCATCGCGGATCGAGGCAATCGCATCACCCGCCAGACGCACGGCCTCACCGCCGAAGAACTTGAACAATTGCCCGGCGCGCACGGTCTCGCCCGTGGCTTCGGCCAGCGTCTTGCCCTCTTCGCGGGCCAGAATGCGACCAATCTCGGCACTGCGGGCCAGAATGGCGTTGCCTGCACGATCCAGAATGTCGGCGCGGAGCTGGGGCGACGCATTCGCCCATGCAGGGAACGCCGCAGCCGCAGCGGCAACAGCCTGATTGACGGTTTCCGCATCGCCACGGGTGAATTGTCCGATCAGGTCATCAGGGTTTGCAGGACTGCGATTTTCGATCTCGGTCTGGGCAGCGACCCATTCGCCCCCGATGAGATTTAACTTGGTCATATCCAGCTCCAGGTGCAGAGAATTTCCTGCGGATTATGCGGTATCGCGAAATTCAAAGTGCGCAAGAAATTCTTCTTTTGAACAACAAATTCTTCGGGCCTTGGCACACTCGGTCACCTTATTAGTAATTTTTTCTTATCATTGTAAATTCTTTCGTCATTTTTCTTTACGGTAAGAATCACAATTGTTACGACGGCAAACAGCGCGACAGAGGAGAGGTCAAAATGTTTGACGCCAACGCAACATACAAAGTGGTTCTGGGTGTGATCGGAGCCGACTGCCACGCGGTAGGAAACAAGATTCTCACCAGCTTGCTGAACCGGGCCGGTATCGAAGTTGTCAATCTGGGCGTCATGGTCAGCCAGGCGGAATTCGTGACCGCAGCGCTTGCCGAGAACGCCGATGCCATTCTGGTCTCTTCGATCTACGGGCATGGCGAGATTGACTGTCAGGGCCTGCGCGAACGCTGTGAGGCCGCCGGTATCGGCAATATCCTTCTGTATGTTGGCGGCAATCTGGTGATCGGCAAGCAGGATTTTGAAACCGTCAAATCCCGCTTTGAAGACATGGGATACGACCGCGTGTTCCCGGCCTCGGCCAACATTGATGACGTGGTTACATTGCTGAAAGGCGACATCGAGCTGAGCCGCGTGCCGAACCTCGGCCACAACTCTGGGGCCGCTGCCGTCGGTTTTGCCGACTGGGCAGCCATCTAGTTCAGGGATCGAGTGACGACATGAGCGGCGCGCCAGAGATCACCAATACTCAGCTGTCAGATTCAGTTTTCGACGCTGAGCGTGAGACCATCCTGCAATCGTGGCATACCGGCTCCGATGTGGATTTCGACGCGGGCGTGGCCCGTCAGTTGGAGCTGCCCGAAGAGAAGCGTTTCTCCAAGGCGCTGGCAAAAGCAGATGAAAACGGGAAAACCCTGCTGCAACCGCGCGCCGGTGTGGCGCTGCTGCGCGAACATACCGCGCTGATGCAGGGGTTGAGCCCTTATTGCGATGTGCTGCCCACCACGATTGACGCCTATACCCGGCACAACCGCTATGACGAGGCACAGGACGGCATCGACCGGTCGCGCAAGGCAGGGACCTCTCTGCTGAACGGCTTTCCGGCTGTGAACCACGGCGTCGACGGCTGCAAACAGCTGGTGGATTCCGTTGAGAAACCGATCCAGGTGCGCCACGGCACGCCTGACGCGCGCCTGCTGGCCGAGGTCACACTCAGCGCCGGGTTTTCGTCTTACGAGGGCGGAGGGATTTCGTACAACATCCCCTATGCCAAGAATATCCCGCTAGAGCAGTCGATCCGCCACTGGCAATATTGCGACCGGCTTGTGGGCCGTTTCGAAGAACATGGCGTGCGCATCAATCGCGAGCCGTTTGGCCCTCTGACCGGTACGCTGGTGCCGCCGTTTATCTCGCATGTCGTGGCCATCATCGAAGGTCTGCTGGCGCTGGAACAGGGCGTGCGCTGTATCACGCTGGGCTATGGGCAGGCGGGCAATCTGGTGCAGGACGTCGCCGCGCTGCGGTCCTTGCGGCGTCTGGGTCATCACTATTTCCAGAACGCGGGCTATGACGATTATCAACTGACCACAGTGTTTCACCAGTGGATGGGCGGCTTCCCCGAGGATGAGGCCAAGGCAACGGCGGTGATCTGTCTGGGCGCTCTGGCGGCCAAACAGGCCCGCGCGACCAAGATCATCGTGAAAACCCCGCATGAGGCCAGCGGCATCCCCTCGCTCGAGGCCAACCAGGCCGGGCTGAAAGCCACCCGTCAGATGGTGAACATGATCGCGGATCAGAACCGCAACGACGGCAATGAAATCCTGACCGAGGTCGAAGTGATCGAGGCCGAGGTTCACGCCGTCATGCGTGCGGTTCTGAAACTGGGAAAAGGCGACATCGCGCGCGGTGCGGTTCTGGCCTTTGAAACCGGCGTCATGGATATCCCGTTTGCCCCGGCCGTCGGCAATGCGGGCAAACTGACGCCCGTGCGCGACAATCACGGCGCTCTGCGCATCTTTGAAACCGGCAACGTGCCACTGCCCAAGGATGTCATGGCATTCCACCGCGACCGCATCGCCGAACGCGCGCGATCCGAGGGGCGCGACGTCTCGTTCGACATGGTGGTCGACGACGTGCGCGCCATTTCCGCCAGCAAACTGATCGGTCGCCCGTCGGCCGCTGCCTAACGCTTTTGAGGCTGTTATGAAAATCAAGAATGTCGTCTTCGCCCCGGGGCTTGCCTCGTATTATTTCGATGATCAGGCGGCCATCAAACAGGGCGCTAAACAGGACGGGTTTGTGTACTGCGGCGCGGCCAAAACCGAAGGGTTTGCGCAGGTCCGTCAATACGGCGAAAGCGTTTCGATCCTGCTGGAGCTGGAAAACGGTCAGATCGCCGAGGGTGATTGCGCCGCCGTGCAATACTCCGGAGCCGCCGGGCGTGATCCGCTGTTTCTGGCCTCATCGGTCATTCCGTTCCTGCAACAGAACCTGACCCCGCACCTGATCGGCCACGACATCCGCAGCTTCCGCGAAAGCGCAACATTCTTTGATGCGTTTGAGGTCAATGGCAAACCGCTGCACACCGCTGTGCGCTATGGCCTGTCACAGGCGCTGCTGTCTGCCGCGGCCATCGCCAAAGGCCAGATGAAGTTCGAAGTGATCTGCGACGAATGGGGTCTGGAAACGGTCCACGCACCGCTCAGCCTGTTTGGTCAAAGCGGCGATAACCGCTATGAGGCCGTCGACAAGATGGTACTGAAACAGGTCGACGCCCTCCCCCACGGCCTGATCAACAACATCCCGCAGAAACTGGGCGCAACCGGCGGCAAGCTGGCGGAATACGTCACCTGGCTGTCCCGCCGCATTCAGGATTTGCGCACCGATCCAAGCTATCACCCTGCCCTGCATATCGACGTCTACGGTACTGTCGGGATGATCTTCGACAATGACGCGGGCCGGATTGCCGAGTATCTGGCCTCACTTGAAAGCCGCGCTGCGCCGTTTGATCTGTATATCGAAGGCCCCGCCGATGCTGGTGAGCAAGAGGCGCAGATTGCCCTGCTGGGCGAGATCCGCACCAAGTTGAAGGCGATGGGCAGCACCGTCAAAATCGTTGCGGACGAATGGTGCAACACGGTCGAGGATGTGGTTCGGTTCGTCGATACCGGCTGCTGCGACATGGTTCAGATCAAAACCCCCGATCTTGGCTCGCTGCACAACACGATCGACGCGGTTCTTTACTGCAAGGCCAATGGCGTGGCCGCCTATCAGGGCGGCACCTGTAACGAGACCGATATCTCGGCCCGCGCCTGCCTGCATGCCGCCATGGCCACCCGCCCTGATCGCGTGCTGGTCAAACCCGGCATGGGGTTCGACGAAGGCATGACCATCGTCGCCAATGAAATGCACCGCACCCTTGCCCTTTTGCAAACACGAGCAGCCGCATGACCGATACTTCGCTGAAACCGTATGACGGC
Organism: Ruegeria sp.; assembly: GCF_965221235.1. Classification (GTDB taxonomy): domain Bacteria; phylum Pseudomonadota; class Alphaproteobacteria; order Rhodobacterales; family Rhodobacteraceae; genus Ruegeria. The sequence goes on along the minus strand of NZ_CBDCRS010000003.1, from coordinate 138,591 downwards.
CTTCTGGTCGTTTCTCTGGAACAGGCGGTCGCCGCGCCTTTGGCCTCGTGCCACTTTGCCCAGGGCGGCGCGCGGGTGATCAAGATCGAACGCGATACCGGCGATTTTGCGCGGAAGTATGACGGTGCGGTCAAAGGGTCAGCCTCGTATTTCGTTTGGGCGAACCACGGCAAAGAAAGCCTGTGTCTGGACATCAAGAACCCGGACGATGCCGAACTTCTGCACCGAATTCTGGACGAGGCGGACGTGTTTATCCAGAACCTCGCCCCCGGTGCCATTGCCCGCGCGGGGTTTGGCGAGGAAGTTCTACGCAAGCGCAACCCGCGCCTGATCACCTGCGATATCAGCGGCTATGGTGAGAACGGGCATTACAGCGACATGAAGGCCTATGACTTTTTGGTGCAATGCGAAAGCGGTCTGGTGGCCGTGAACGGCGCGCCGGGTCATCCCGGACGCATCGGCGTTTCGGTCTGCGATATCGGGGCCAGCATGAACGCCATTATCGGCATCCAAAAGGCTCTGATCGCGCGTGGTATCAGCGGCAAGGGAAGCGCGGTGAAACTGTCGCTGTTCGACACCGCCGCCGACTGGATGACCGTGCCGCTGATGCACACGGTCTATGCCGGTAAGGCTCCGCAACCGGTTGGCCTGCATCACCCCTCGATCGCGCCCTATGGCGGGTTTGCCACGGCGGATGATGAGGTTCTGGCGATCTCAATCCAAAACGAACGCGAGTGGAAACGACTTTGCGCTGATGTGATCGGTCAGCCCGAACTGGCCACCGACCCGCGCTTTTGCGATGCCGCGCAGCGGGTTGCCAACCGGGCCGCGCTGGACAGCATCGTCGCCGCGTTCTTTGCCGCCCAGACCCGGGCCGTGCTGGAAACCAAGCTGTTCGACGCGGCCATCGCCTATGGGGCCGTGAACTCGGTCGGCACCTTTGCTGAACACCCGCAGCTGCGCCGCACGCCGGTCACGCTGGAAAACGGGGACGAGGCTCATCTGGTCGCCGCCCCCGTCCGCCACAGCTTTGACCCCGAGACGCCGCGCTTTGGAAGGGTCCCCGCGCTGGGAGAGCACACAGACATCATCCGCGCAGAGTTCGCGGCAACCGTTGCGGCATGATGCGGTCCTACCTCTTTACCCCGGCGCATCGCGAGTCGCTGATTGCCCGCGCGCATGAGCGTGGGGCCGACGCGGTTCTGCTGGATCTGGAAGACAGCGTGCCGCGTGATCAGAAACAGGCCGCGCGCGACCTGTTGCCGGAGGCGGTCGCAACGCTGGCGAAGAACGGGATGCCGGTTATCGTTCGGGTCAACGCCGATCTGGGCAATTGCATCCGCGATCTTGAGACTGCTGCGCTGAACGACGTACACGCGATTATGCTGCCCAAGGTCATGGGGGCCGATCACCTCCGTCTGGTCAATGACTACCTGTCAACGTTGGAACGTCAGGCCAAACTGCCCGACGGCCAAATCCGCCTGATCGCCCTAATCGAAACCGCCGAGGCGCTGCTGAACGCCGCCGCCATCGCCAAAGCGTCCCCCCGCCTGATGGCGCTGGCCTTCGGGACCGAGGATTTCTCGACCGATTGCGGCCACGCGCCGTCGGTGGCGGCGCTGAAAGGTCCGGCGCAAGCATTGATCCAAGCCGCCAAGGCGGCAGGTCTTCAGGCCATCGGGCTACCGAGCAGCATTGCGGAAATCAACGACATGGACGCCTATCGGGACTGTACCACGCTGGGCCGGGCCATCGGATTTGACGGCGTCATGTGCATTCACCCGCGTCAGGTCGGCGTGGTCAATCAGGTCTTTACCCCCAGCGCGGCCGAGATCGAACACGCAACTCGCGTCGTCGATACCTTTGATGCCGCCGTGGCGCAGGGGCTAGGGGCCATCATGCTGGACGGCAAGATGATCGACCCGCCCATCGTGGCCCGCGCCCAAGCTATGTTGCAATCCCTGCATCGTTGAAGAACTCATGCATGAAGGCCGGACCGGCCTGATCCACGTAGTCCCGAAACGCCAGCGCGCCGGGGCGCAGGGGTTTGTCCCGCTTGTGCAGGACGAACCAGTCGCGGAATTCGGGCATCCCCTCGACATTCAATATCTTCAACTTGCCCGCCATCGTCTCAAGCGCGATCGTATGGCCCGAGATAAAGGCCAGCCCCATATTTGCCATGACCGCCTGTTTAATATTGGCGTTGCTGTCCATCTCTTGCGCCTTGGGCAACGGCAGTTCGGATTCCGAGAAGAAATGCTCGTGCACCATGCGCGTGCCCGATCCCGGCTCTCGCACCAGAAACCGGTGATTGGGCAGGTCTGACCGCCGAATGCGCTTGGTACGGACAAGCGGGTGATCCGGGTGGCCGATCAGAACATAAGGATGCTTGGCAAATTGGTGCGAGATCGTTTCAAGCCGCCGCGGAGGACGCCCCATCAGCGCCAGATCAATCTGGTCCGTCTCCAGCATCTCGATCACGGCGCGGCGGTTGGCGATCTCGAATTGCAGGTCGAATTCAGGGTTTTCCTGCTGAAACCGGGCCAGCAGATGCGGCCCGAAATTGCGCGCCGTGGACACCATCGCCACGCGCACGCGGTGATCCAGTTTGCCCTGCATGATCTGCACAACATCCACCGCTTCGGACAGGGTTTCCGTCATACGCTCGGCATATGGCACCAAGGCGGTCGCCACCTGGCTTGGGATCACGGACCGCCCGGATTTCTCAAAAAGCGGCGCGCCGAAGGCTTCGCTGAGCCGGCTCATCTGCATCGAGACCGCAGGCGGCGTCAGCTCCAGCCGCTCGGCCGCGCGCACAAAGCTGCGCGTTTCGATTGCCACCAGAAAAATCTGCAACTGGCGCAGGGTGATTTTGTCTGATGACAGCGTCATTGCGGCTCCTGTGGTCAGAATGAGGGCTTGCGGGTAAAGAAGTCGCCGCCTTTGTCGTCAATAATCACAAATGCCGGGAAATCCACGACTTTAATGCGGAACACCGCCTCCATGCCGAATTCGGGGAAGTCCAGAACTTCGATAGATTTGATAACGTCCTTGCCCAGCACTGCCGCCGCGCCGCCGACCGAGCCCAGAAAGAACCCGCCATGCTGTTTGCAGCTTTGCACCACCGAGGCCGCCCGGTTGCCCTTGGCGATCATGACGCGCGAGGCACCAAGCGCCTGCAACTCGGGCACGTAAGGGTCCATCCGCGCCGCTGTGGTCGGCCCAAACGAACCCGAGGCGTGGCCTTCGGGCGTTTTGGCGGGACCGGCATAGTAGATCGGGTGGTCCTTGATGTAATTCGGCAGGTCCCGGCCATCGCGCACCATCTTTGCAAGCTCAGCATGGACCAGATCGCGCGCGACGATCATGGTGCCTGACATCAGAACCGGGCTGGAGACCGTAAGCCTGGACAAGGCTGCGCAGATATCATCCATCGGCTGATCCAGATTGATCCGCGTCGCGGCCTGCGCGTCGTAGTCCTCGTCAGGCAGAAAGCGGCTGGGGTCACGTTCCAGCTGTTCCAGCCAGATCCCATCGCCGTCGATGCGCCCCTTGACCTGACGATCCGCCGAGCAGCTGACCCCCATGCCAACCGGCAAGCTGCCGCCGTGACGCGGCAGGCGGATCACGCGTACGTCGTGGCAGAAATACTTACCCCCGAATTGCGCGCCCAGGGACATGTTGCGCGTCAGCTCCAGAATCTGCGCCTCAAGCTCAAGATCCCTGAAAGCACGCCCCTCGGCGTTGCCGATGGTCGGCAGGTGATCCAATTCCTTGGCCGAGGCCTGTTTGACAGTTTTCAGACACTGCTCAGCCGACAGCCCGCCAATGACGATTGCCAGATGATACGGCGGGCACGCGGTCGTCCCCAGCGTCCTGATCTTTTCGTCGAAAAACGCCAGAAGGCGCTCGGGTTCCAGCAACCGGCGGGTCTCCTGAAACAGAAAGGTCTTATTTGCCGATCCACCACCCTTGGCCATGAACAGAAAGTCGATGGTGTCGCCGTTGCAGGCCTCGATATCAATCTGAGCAGGCAGATTGGTGCCAGTGTTCTTTTCCTCGAACATAGTCAGCGGCGCCATCTGCGAAAAGCGCAGGTTGCTGGTCTGCCACGTGTGCCGAACGCCATCGCGCACGGCCTCGTGCATATCGCCATCGACCAGAGCGTATTGCCCCTTTTTGCCGTGGATGATGGCCGTACCGGTATCCTGACAGCTGGGGAAATTCCGCTCGGCCGAGATCACCGCGTTCTTCAACAGCTCCAGCGCCACATAGCGGTCATTTTCCGACGCATCCGCATCGTCCAGAATATCCCTAAGCTGTTGCAGATGGTCGGGTCGCAGCAGATGCGAGACATCTGCAAACGCCGTTGTGGTGAGATGGCGCACAGCATCGGACGAGACATTCAGGAACGATTTGTCGCCGAACATTGCGCGTTCGACACCCTCGGTTCCAAGGTTGCGATAGAGCGTACTGCCAAATTTTTGAGTCGTCTGTTCCATGTCTGGCTGGGTAATCGAAGCGCCCGATTAAGTCAATTTTTCTTATCCAAAATGAATGCTAATTCAGCCTTCCTTATCTATGGATCAAAACGCTATCACGCCGGGAAATCACGAGCCAAACGCAGCACGCGGTTCAAGTGTCTTTGGCTCGGGCTTTTGGGATTCACCACCAGATTAACCCTGCGCCTGACATCTGTGTCCACAATCGGCCGCTGAAGAATGCCATCCATCACCGGGAATGTCTCAGGGTGTACCGTACAGCCCAACCTGGCCTGGATCATGGATTGAACCCAATGCTCGTGCGAGCTTTCAAACACGACTTTTACCTGCGGTCGCCTTTGATCCGGCAGCAGGTCTTCGAAAGACAGAGACAGTTCACAATATCTGCGCAGAACATAGGGCTCACCCTCCAACTCATCGAAGGGAACGGCCTGCATATCCTCAAAGCGGTGGCCTTTGTAGAATGAAACCACGTAGCGTTCCTCATAGAGCGGGTGGACCTCGAACCCTTTGGGAAATCGGTCGCCGGTAGTGATGCACATATCCAGCAAGCCCATTTCAAGCTTCTCCGACAGCTCTTCGCTGGTGCCGTCGGTGAAGTTCAATGTCACCTCCGGCGCAAGCCCGGTCAGCTCTTTCAGAAACGGCTGCATGATCGTCGTGCCCAGCGTACACATTATCCCGATATTCAGTGCCGACTTGCGGTCTTCCATTCGATTTTTCGCCAACTCGACCGCTTCGGCCTCGACATCGACCATGTCCTGAAGGTATGGCCTGATCTCATTGCCGAAAGCGGTCAGCCTGACCCCGTCGGCCGATCTTTCGAACAGGGGACCGCCCAGTTCCTGCTCAAGCTTGGTGATCGCGCGGCTTAGCGATGGCTGGGATACATTGCAGCTGCGTGCGGCGCGGGTGAAATTCCCGATCTCACAGACCTTGAGAAAATATCGAACCTGATACAGCTGCATGATCGCTCCTCCGGTCAAAGTGGCAATGAGGGCATGCTGCGCCGAGCGATACCTTTTGTCTATGACTGAAGGCTCAAATTATATTGTTCTCAAAATCCGCGACTTCCTAATGTTCCCGGTATTCCAGCAGGCGTTTCGCCCCGCTGGAGGGCGATCTGAACGATCCGCTCCAATAAAACACGAATGAACAGAGAGGAAATGCACCATGAAACTCCCGACCAAACTCTTCCAGCGTTTTGCGCAGGGTCTGGCTCTGGCTGTAACGGTAACCGCTTTTGCGGCCTTTAGTGCCCCAGCACAGGCCGCAGAGGAACTGAACGTGACCGCTGACGGTATCGCGATGGACGGTTTCGATGTCATTTCTTATTTCGACGCCCATAAACCGGCCAAAGGCGTCCCGGAGTACAGTGTCGACTATCGCGGCGCGACATGGCTGTTTTCCACCGAGGAAAACCGCGACAAGTTCGCCGCCGATCCGGCGTCGTTTGAGCCGAAATACAACGGCTGGTGCTCGAACGCCGTGTCCAAGGGCTATTCAGCGGATGTTGATTTCGTGAACGGCTGGGCCGTAATCAACGGCGGTCTGCATCTGTTCTGGGCGGAAGGCACCAAGCATAACTTCCTGTCCGAAGTCACCGCCAAGCAGGTCCGCGCCGAGGATAACTGGCCAACCGTTCTGGATGGCATCCGCAACGGCACGGTCAAGTTCCCGCGGCATGCGGACTATTACGATACGGTCGGCATCACACACCCTCAGGAGCTTCCTGAATCCTGAACCAAGCTGACCTAAAACGTCTGCGTCCGGCCTTTGGGTCGGGCGCAGATATGCACATTCTGTGCCTATCACATCACGTCTTCTCGATCACACCTGCATTCCACATAAGGCCAACCAGCAAGGGCTGCCCGTGATCGGTACGCATCCCACGCAACTGCCGAAGTGGATTGTGGATGACACTGCCCGCAATCTGCACAGCAACCCGGAAAGCCTCATGAATCGTCGAAAAATTCTTTTTGGATTGGCGGCAGTCTGCATGGCCCCGGAGTTTGTATACGCACAGGCGCAGCCTCCGGCGGGCCAAAAACGGGCTTCGGGTCAGTTCACGACCGGCAGCACATCGGGCGGGGTTTCGCTGTATCAGGATGGGGACCACTGGGCGGTTTATCTGGAAACGGATTTCGACCACGAAGGCTCACCCGATCCCTGGGTCGCTCTGGGTCAAAACGGGTTCCGCCGTGACGCCATCATTGGCGAACTGGTCGAGTTCAAAGGCGACCAAACCTATCCAATCGGCCCGAAACTGAACGCGAGTGAGTTCAACGAGGTTTACATCTGGTGCGTCGAACACAACGTGTCTTTGGGCCGGGCGCGCCTGACTTGGCGCTAACGGGGCGCCGAGTGTATCCGCGCCGCAAAGAGACGCGGGCCAACTGTGTTGTCAGCTTTGCGTCGCCAGAAAGCTCTCAAGCCCGGCCAAGACGGGCCGCAGGGCGGATATGCTGGCGTGATCGCCCATATGCGCGACCCGAAAGACCTCTTCCCTGTTGGTACCAAACCCGCCCGCGATGCGCAGGCCGTGGTTCTCAACCAGATAAGCCACCAGTTCGGACGAATTGAACCGCCCGCCAGTTTTGACCCCAGTGACACCCGCGGCCCGTGATCCCGCGTCGATCAGAAGGTCAAAGCCCAGCCCTTCCATCGCGTCACACAGGAAATCGCGCGCCGTGCTATGCCGGTCATAGCGCGCGTCCAGACCCTCAGAGAGGGCTTTGCCCACCGCGATATCGAGCGCGTGAACAGCCGCCACCGGCATTGTCGTAACGCTGGGATGCCAGTCGCGTGCAACCTCGACCTGATTGCGCCAGCGCAGAAGGTCGGTGACACCGCCGCGCGGGGATGTCTTGGCCTCAATCCGGGGCCACGCGTTTTCCGCGACCGCCACCAATCCCAGACCGGGGATGGATTCCAACCCTTTCTGCGAACACGAGGTCATCACCGCGATACCCCAGTCATCCACGCGCGACAGGCATGTCCCCAAGGCGCTGACCGAATCCACCATCACCGGAACGCCAGCCTCTTGTGCGACTTTGGCAAGGGCCTCGATCGGTTGCAGCAAGGTCGTGGAGGTCTCGACATGGGTGAAACACAGCAGGTCGATCTTTTGCTCGGCCAGTGCTGCGCGTACCGCTTCGGGGTCGGCGGGTTTGCCTTCGGGGACCGGCATCATAACAGCCTTGGCGCCGCACCCCTCGACCGCCCATTTGAGAATGGTGCTGAAATAGCCTGCATCCAAAATCAGCGCGGTTTGTCCAACGTCCAGCATCGCCCGGATTGCCATCTCGTTCGCCAATGTCCCGCAGCCCGGAACGATGGCGACATGGCCGCTGGTGCCAAAGACCTTTTGCAGGTTTTCGGTCGCACGCATATAGGCCTGTGCGAACTCGGGTCCCACATGCAGTCGCTGTGGGCCGTCTTGCGCGGCCAGCACCTCGGACGAGACCTCGACCGGACCGGGGGTAAAGTTGCGAATGTGCGTCATCAATATGTCGCCCTTCCACCGGACAGATCAAAGACCGCACCGCTGTTAAAGGTGCAATCCTCAGACGACAGCCACATGACCATACGAGCAGCCTCTTCGACCCAGCCAAGACGTTTCATCGGAGATTTGTCGATCATGATCTGTACGAATTCTGGGGTCATTTGATCCAGTATTGCGGTCTTGATCGCCGCAGGCGCGATGCAGTTCACACGGATATCAGTTTGCGCCAATTCCTTGGCCAGCGATTTGGTAAAGCCGATCACGCCTGCCTTGGACGCCGAATAGGCCGAGGCGTTGGGCGTCCCCTCCTTACCGGCCAGCGAGGCCATGTTGACGATGCGGCCAAAACCGCGTTCCTGCATCACCGGAACCACCGCATGGGCAAGGTAGAAGGTGCCGGTCAGGTTCACGTCGACCACCCGCGCCCAAGTGGCCGGGTCGCTGTCGACCACTGGCTGGGTCGGGCCGGCAAAACCCGCGTTGTACGACAGAAAGTCGATGCCGCCAAAGGCCGCCTTGGTGTCCGCCACCGCCGCCGCGATCTGGCCCGGCCGGCAGATATCCACCTTGCAGGCAATTGCCCCGTCGGGGGTATCCTCGGGCGCGGACAGATCCCAGATGGCCACATTGGCTCCGGCGGAGGCATAATGGCGCGCAATCTCGGCCCCGATACCGGCCGCACCACCGGTTACAACCGCTGTGCGACCGGAAAAATCATAGGTTACGTTGCTCATCGATCCTACCGGATAAAGGTTTTCACGTAGTCCGCGCCCAGGCCGACCTTTTCGAAATGTGCGCGGCACATGTCGATCTTGGTGAACACATCTTCGTATCCCAGATGGTTCCCATCAGGATCGACATAGTACATCACGCCGTTGACCTGAAAATAGGTGATCATCTCATCCACGTCATCCGGCACGACCAGAGTGTGTGTCTCACCCGGAGGTTCAAACACATAGCCGCCTTCGCGCGCTTCCCAGTCATGTTCCAGATAATGCCAGCGGCCTTTCAGGACAAAACCGTGCACCGCGTTGGGGTGGCGATGGCGCGACAGGACACCGGATTTGGTCACCTTCAGCAGGTTCATCCAATAGCCCTGACTGACATTCAGGCAGAGCGGGCGAAAGAACACATGTTCGGCCTGCTGCACCCACATGCGCGGGTCGTTTTCGGCCAGCGCATCGGGGATGACGATCTCGGGCAGCGCGTCCTGCGGCATCGGGTGCTTGTAGGGAACGCGCGGGTTCTCGTCGGTTTCGGTCAGTGGCATTTCGCTTCCTTTTCCGTTCAGACAGCAGCGTAGCCGCCGTCAACATTCAGAATTGTTCCGGTGATGAACCCGGCCTGATCCGAGGCCAAAAACAGCGCCGGTCCGATCAGATCTTGGGGCTTGCCCCAACGCGCCAGAGGGGTGCGCGACAGAATGGCCTCGCTGCGGGCCTCATTGTCCTGCAAGTTCTGCGTCAGCGGCGTGGCGATCCAGCCCGGTGCCAGAGCGTTCACGCGGATGCCATCGGTGGCATAGGCAATCGCCAGCGACTTGGTCAGCTGCGCAATACCACCTTTCGAGGCCGCATAGCCCGGCACCAGCCCGCCTCCGAAATAGCTGAGCATCGAGGCGATGTTGATGATCGACCCACCGGTTCGCGCCAAAGCAGGACGCGCGGCGGCGCAGATACGCATCGTGCCATTCAGATTGATGTCGACGACCTGCGCGAACACCTCTGGGTCGTGTTCCTCATCGCGGCGGATGACCCCTGCGGCGTTTACGACCACATTGAGGTCGGGCAGGTCCGCGACCAGTGCCTGCGCCGCCACACCATCCGTCACGTCCAGCGCGCGATACTCAAGCCCGGGGGCGTCTTCGGGCAACGGTCCAAGCCCAGCGGCCACCACCCGGTACCCGGCCTGATGGAACCCTTCGGCAATGGCCTTTCCAATCCCACTTGTCCCGCCGGTGATCAGAGCTGACTTTTGCGGATTTCCCATTGCACTTTCCACGGTTTGTTCATATTATGGACAGCATAGTCATTATCTGGACAAATACGCCAATCCCCTTCACCGGTCAATCACGCAGGCATCGGAATGACGAAACAGGTTCAGGGTACGCAGAGCTTTTCTCGCAGCATCGGTCTGCTGCAACATATCTGCGACCGGCCCAACCCGCCCACGTTGCAAGATTTGCTGAGCGAATGCGCCTTTACGCGCCCCACGCTCTATCGGCTGTTGCAGGGGTTAGAGGCCGAGGGCCTGATCACCCAAACCGCCTTGCGCCAATACAAACCGGGGCCACGGCTGATCAATTTGGCGCGCACCGCGCTGGCCAAATCCGATCTGCGCGAGATGTCGCGAGACGCGCTTGAAACGCTGAGGGACGCAACTGGCGAGACCGTGCATCTGGCCGTCCCAAGTGGCGAGGGGCTGGTCTACATAGACAAGATCGAAAGCCTTGAAACAGTTCGCATGAGCTCAACCATCGGCACCTTTGTGCCGCTGCATTCCAGCGGAGTTGGAAAGGCTTACCTGTCCGCCTTGCCAAATGCGGAACTGACCAAGTGGCTTGAGACCTCTGACCTGCGGGCGATCACGCGCTTTACCACCACAGATCCCGACGCCTTGCGCAAGCACATCACGCAATGCCGTGCGCAGGGTTATATTTTCGACAATCAGGAGAACGAAGAAGGTATCGCCTGTTTTGGCGCAGCCCTGCTGGACGGCCACTCTCATCCCGTCGGCGCGATCAGTGTGTCCGTCCCCCTGTTCCGGCTGAAGGCGGACAAAGCGGCCTATGTCACCCCGTTGCTGGAGTGCATAGACCGTATCTCTCAAAATTTGCGGTGACGGTCCCCGCCCGGATCAGGCGTGCATCAGCAGCCGCTTGGCATCCATGATCGCCGCGTGGATGTTCCGGCTGGCCACGGCGTCGCCAATACGGAACAGCTGAAATTTGCCCTCAGGATTCGTCGTCAGGGTCTGCGCAGCGTACCGCAGCAACGCCTGCTGGTCCGTTTCGCCCCGATTGACCGACAGGGGTTTCAGCTCGAAATACAGATCATCAAACGGCATCGCCCCAGTTTCGACGATGACCTGATCGGCCTCAAAGGTTTTACGTGTGCGGCCATATTCGTCATAGAACGTGGCGGTCAGGCGGTTGCCCGATTGCGCGATGCTCTCCAGTTTCAGGTTCAGAGTTGTCCGCACATCATAATCACTGAACGCCTTGAGGTAGGCCGGATAGTTGGTACCCCCAACCTCGGGCGCCAGAATGCGTTCAGGGGTGACGTAGTGCAGGTTCGCCCCGTTTGAGGCCACGAATTCGGCCGTTGTCATGCCCTCATGCGACCCACCATCGTCATAGAGCAGGATGTCTTTTCCCATATGCGTTGCACCCGAAAGAATATCCCATGAGGTCGTCGCCAGATGCGCGCCGGATTTCAGGAAATCGGTCGATGGCACACCGCCGGTTGCCACGATGACGATATCCGGGTTTTCGGCCAGAACATCGTCGACCTCGGCAAAACAGTTGTAGCGGAATTCGACGCCTTGGCGCTCGCATTCCTCCAGCCGCCAGTCGACGACGCCCAAAATTTCTTTGCGGCGTTGCAGGGCTGCGGTCAGCAGAACTTGTCCGCCCGCCTGTGCAGCGGCTTCCATCACCACGACCTGATGCCCGCGTTCGCCAGCGACCCGCGCGGCCTCAAGCCCGCCCGGACCGGCTCCGATGACAACCACCTTCTTCTTTGCTACAGCCGGTTTCAGAACGTGAGGGATGTGCTTTTCGCGCCCCGTGGCTGCGTTGTGGATGCAGACGGCCTGCCCGGCATAGATTGCGTCGATGCAGTACCCCATACCCACACAGGGACGGATCTGATCTTCTCGCCCCGTCGCCAGCTTGTTGACGATATGCGGATCGGCCATGTGGGGCCGGGTCATGCCGACCATATCCAGCTTGCCACTTTCGATGGCATAACGCGCGGTCGCCACGTCCTGAATCCGGGCCGCATGAAAGGTCGGCATCCCCGTGGCCTCGCGTATTTTGGCGACCTGGTCCAGATGCGGCGCGGATTTGTGCCCCATGGTCGGGATCACGTGCGAGACACCTTCATGCGTATCCACATGACCGCGCACGACGTTCAGAAAGTCGAACAGCCCGCTATCGGTCAGCGTCATCGCGATCCGATGACCCTCTTCCGCGTCGAACCCACCCTCGAATGTCTCATCACAGCTTAGCCGCGCGCCCAACAGAAACTCCGGGCCGACCCGTTCGCGCACCGCCTCGAACACGCGCATGCCAAACCGCATCCGGTTTTCCAGCGACCCGCCATATTCATCGTCGCGCTTATTGGTGGCCGGGGACCAGAACTGGTCAATCAGGTGGCCGTAGCATTCAAACTCCAACCCATCGAGACCCGCCGCCTGGACCCGCTCGGCCGCGTCAGCATAGGCGGCAACCACGCGGTCCATGTCCCAGTCCTCCATCACCTTGGGATATGCGCGATGGGTGGCTTCCTTGATATGCGACGGCGCAATCGGCGGTAGCCAGTCTTTTTTATTCCAGTTGTTGCGCCGCCCCAGATGAGTGATCTGGATCATCACCGCAGCGCCATGACTGTGTACGTCATCTGCCAGCTCGGACAGCCATTTAACCACTTCGTCCTTATAAAGCGTGATGTTGCCAAAGGCGGGCGGGCTGTCCGGGGCCACAACCGAGGACCCGCCGATCATTGTCATCCCAATGCCACCCTTGGCCTTTTCGGCATGATACAGGCGATACCGGTCTTTCGGCATGCCATCCTCGGTATAGGCGGGTTCATGCGCGGTCGAGAGTACACGGTTTCTGATCTCAAGATGCTTGAGCTGAAACGGCCTGAGAAGCGGATCGTCCTTCATGTTCCGGGTCCCTAACTGTGTCTGGCTAAACTGTCAGACGTCATATCCGGTTTCCTTAGCTGCCTCTGAATGCAGGTTAAAACCCGGCGCGACTCTGTCAGGGCAGCCTGCGTGAGGTCGCGAAAAGGATCAAACAAAAGTTTTGGGGCTCTGCCCACGCACTGCTTTTCGGATCGGTCTTGAACGGGCGACGCGCCTTTCCAACCTTGCCGCGTTTTGACTATCAAGGCACATATGCCTCGGCACCAAAGCTGACCCCGCAATACCATCTTGCCAATTCACTCGGATAGGCCACTTTGACACCATGACTGACATCGCCACCAAACCTCTTACAGCCGCCCTGCTGCCGGAACAGGATTTGCCCAGCGGCGCAGACCTGCTGAACACGGGCCGGAAAATGGCCCGCGACTGGAGCGTTGGCGACAGTCTGTTCCACCGCAGCACGGGCTTCCGAAACGAGGTTGATTACAAGCGCGCGCAGATGCGGTCCGGTCGTGTGATGCAACACGCACATCTGGGGTTTCGCGATCTGTCGCATTCGGTCGACGCAATCCGGCAGGTCTATTACCGCTGCGCGCAACGGGGCGCACAGGTCGACCGGTTCGGCATGTGTCTGGATTGGTCGATGGGCTTTCCAAGGAACCTAAGGACCGAACAGGCGCGTGGCACAGGTATTTTGCTGAACGACGTCGAGGCGTTCGCGCAACTGACTCAGGCCAGCCCCGCCGCAATGCACTTTGGCGATTTCATGTTGGGCTTTCCGGCGGCGCTGGAAAACACCTGTGCCGCATTGGCCGCAGGGGCGACGGCGATTGGAAATCTGGGCCAGTATTTCACCTTTCGCCTGCCGGGGCATGACGACGACGTTGAAACCACGCAATCCACCGTTCAGGCCCTCGGCCTGATTGCGGCACAGCCCATTCCGGTTCTGGTGCATTCCAATCTGGATGACGGATTTGCAGCGGTGTTTGAAGACCTGACATCGGCGCTGGGTCAGGCTTTGCTGGAAAAATACATCGTCACCGATCTGATCGGCGCGCCTTATGCGGTGTGTTACGGCCACCACTTCACCGAACCCCTGACGCGGATCGCGTTTCAGCGGGCCTTGGCCCGGATCAGCGACGGTATCCCCGGATCGCAGATTTACGGCGCAACCGTTCTGTACAAGGGGACGCATCCCGAAAACTATGCCGGGCTGTCCTCGTATCTGCTGTCGGACATTGTCGCGCAGAAACTGCTGCCGACCGGACATGCGCTGAACCCGGTTCCGGTCAGCGAGAATGAGCGTATCCCGGATGTTGCGGAAATCTGTGACGCGCAATGCCATCTGAACAGGCTGGTCGAGCTTGCCGATGGCTATGTGCCACTATTTGATACGACCGGGATCGAAGCCGTCAGCGGCACTCTACTGCGCGAGGGGCAGGGTTTTGCAGATCGGGTTCTGGCCGGTTTGTCGGCAGGTGGCATCGACACCACCGACCCGTTCCAGCTGCTTTTGGCCTTACGCCGGCTGGGCGGACGCACGTTGGAGGAAACCTACGGTGCCGGAGCCCTGCGCCCGGACGCGCCGAGGCGCAGAACCCCCATCGTCGGCGCAACCACCTATCAAGAGCTGGAGGCCGAGGCTGAGGCATTTATGGCATCAGACTCGGGGCAGGCTCTGACCGCGCTGGCAAAGACCCCGGCCCGGATTCTGACCGCGACCACGGATGTCCACGAACATGGAAAGATGCTGTTGGATCTCGTCTTCGGCAAGGCCGGGTTTGCCGTCGAGGATGGCGGTGTTTCAAGCGACCCAGAGCACATCGTCGCCCTTATCCGGCAGAACCCTGTCGATGCCATCGCGCTCAGCACCTATAACGGCGTGGCATTACGCTATGCGAAAACCCTGCTGCGCAAGATGAAAGAGGCCGGGTTGGAGGTGCCAATCCTGATCGGCGGCCGTTTGAATGAAATCCCCGAAGCCAGCAATACCAGCCTGCCGGTGGACGTCTCAGACGCACTGACCGAAATCGGCGTCGTTGTGTGCAGCGATCTTGACGCAGCCACCAATGCGCTGAGCGCCCTTCTTGAGGAGTCCGGCGAACAAGTCCTTTGACCGGGCCGCTCAATAAAAATGATTGAGGCGGATGCTGCTGTTTGTCTCAGCCACCATCGGCATGCGACGAATGTCCCGCAGCACCGTATCCAGACGCTGATGCGAGGATGTGCGCAGCTCCAGCACCAGATCGAACGTCCCGTTGATCGAGCCAAGCGATTGCAGTTCGGGAATTCGTTTGAGCTGCGTAATGGTCTTTCGGCTGTCCCCCGGGGCCAGTTTCAAGAGCACGAGCGCCTCGACCAAAACATTCTCACGGCTGACACCCAGTTCAACCGTAAAGCGCCGGATCGTGCCATTGGCCTTCAGCCTGTCGATCCTGTTCTGAACGGTGACTCTGGATACATTCAGCTCGCGGGCCAGTTCGGCAGCAGACCGGCGGGCATCTAGGCTGAGGAGGCGCAGTAATTCTCGATCCGTAGTGTCCACGACAATCCTTTCGATCTGATCGCACTGTCTTGCATTTCGTCAGAAAACTCACGGATTGCTAGCACGTGATGACTGTTCTGCCAATCCGGCCCTCGCCATTCTGCCCCTCAAAACACCTGCACTATTTAGGAGCATCCCATGAAAGTCACCGTCTGTCAGATTGACCCGCGTCCGGCGGAACTGGACCAGTATCTGAACGCTCTGAAAGACCACGTCACATCCGAAGGCACGGACTTTCTGCTGTTGCCCGAGATGTGCTTTTTCGACTGGCTGGCCAATGATGCAACACCCGACGCCGCGCGGTGGGCAGATGCGGTCGCAGCGCATGAGGGCCGGATTGCGCAACTGTCTGACCTCGGGGTTGGTGGTGCGATGGGAACCCGTCCGATTGTGAATGCCGCAGGCAGCCGCCGTAACGAAGCCTATGTCTGGTCAGCGGATACCAACAGCGCCACCCCGGCGCATGAAAAATACTACCTGCCGGACGAGCCGGGGTATTACGAACACACCTGGTATGACCGTGGCCCCAAGGCGTTTGACGTGGCCCGCGTTCTGGGGATGCGCATTGGCGTTCAGATCTGCACCGAGATGTGGTTCTTTGAATGGGCGCGGCACTATGCGGCCTCGCGGGTGGATCTGCTATGCGTCCCGCGCGCAACGCCACATGGTTCGGTCGATAAATGGCTGGCCGGGGGACAGGCAGCCGCCGTTTGTTCCGGCGCATATTGCCTGTCATCCAACCTGTGGGCGCCGAAAGGCGCGGCACCGGACGCGGGCGGCCTTAGCTGGGTGATCGACCCCGAGGGCAACGTGCTGGCAAAAACCGATCCCGACAACCCGTTTGCAACGGTCGAGATTGATCTGGGCTTTGCCGCAGCCAGCAAGTCCACCTATCCGCGATACGTCCCCGAATAAGCTTAAGCGCCGGGCTGACCCACGGTCCGCCCGGCAGCTCACATATCACTCAGCGGGTTCTTGCGCTGCCACCACAGACCAAGCTCTTTTTCCGCCGAAACGATGCTCTCGCGGTTCAGTATCTGAGAGGTCATCGCCTTGGATACCGCCCGCACGCGTTTGTTGATGGCAATGTCGATATCGTTCAGCGGCAGGTCGCCAACATCCAGCTTTTCATAGATCGACAACAGCCGGTTCTGGACCGTACGTAGCGCCAACTTGCGGCGCAGCGCGATGGTCTTGTCCGGCAACCCCAAGGCCAAATCCGTCAGGATGGCCAGTTCAACCTCAGTCAGCGCTTCTCCTGAACGGCTCTGATCGCGCTGAATCTGGTGGATTTCACGATCGACCATGATCTGCGCCTCAACCAGCACCGCACGTAAGGCAAGGTGCATGCGCGACGGGCTGGCGGTTTTCAGGACATAGCCATAGGCAGCCTCTTTCGGGACAATCCGGGCGATGCCGCGCAGATAGGCCTCGTCCGAATAGTTGGACCAGAACAGGATGCGAGTGTCGGGCCGTTCCGACCAGATGGTGCGAGCGGCCTCAATCCCGTTGCGCTCTTTCATGCGCAGGTCCATGACGATGGCCTCGACCGAGTCCTGCCGGGCTTGTTCCTCACCTTCGCGGCCGTTGGTGGCCAGTGACACATCGGTTGCTTCGGGCAACGCCTCCTGCACCAGTTCCCGCAGATAATTGGCGTGCATCGCATCATCTTCAACCAACAGGACCTTCATGCCACCACCTCACTTTGCGGGCATTCCGAGACCGGCAGGCAGACACAAATCTGCGTGCCGCCGTCATAGCGGATGTCAAACTGCGCCGCGATCAGCCGCGCTCGTGTGCGCATATGGGTCAACCCGCCCGAGGCCTGTTCGGATTCAACCGCTGCCTTGCTGCGCCCGTCGTCACGCACATGCAGGTGCAGGCCATTGCGGCATTCGATCTCAACGTCGATCCGGCTGGCCTGCGCATGCCGGACCGCGTTGTTTATCGCCTCTTGCGCGATGCGGAACAGGGCGATGCGCTTGGCCTGCGGCAGTTGGTCGATCAAGCCGTGGGACAGATCCCGCACGTCTATGTCAATCTGCTGATCGGCCCCGATGGCCCGTTCAAGATGGGTGCGCACCGCGTGCTGAAACCCGAACAATTCCAGCAGCGAGGGGATCGAGGTATCAATGATCTCGCGCAGGCCCTGAATGCAGTTCTGCACACTGCCACGCAGGTTTTCTATGTCTTCGCGGGTCTTGCAGCCCTCAAGATCGCGGCTGATCCGCGTCATGTCGGCCAAGGTCTGGTCATGCAGGTCCATGCCGATCCGCTGGCGTTCCAGCTCCAAAGCGTCGGTCAGGCTGAGCGCGCCCAGGCGCAGCCCCTCTTCCCGCGCCTGCAATTCGGCCCGCATGATCGCCTCACGCCGGGCCTGCTCATTGGCGCGCAAAGCGTAAAAGTAGGGTGCCAGAATATCTGCTATGTTGCGCACCTGTTCGACCGCGTTCTGATCATAAAAATCACGTTTCTGCGACGAACAGTTCAGGGACCCGATTGTGCGGCCCAGCACCTTCATCGCCACATTCACCCGGCTGCGCATATTGTATCTGAGGATCGGCTCACTGTCCGACCCTTCGAACACATAGCGCGGGTCCTCCGGCGCGTTTCCGGTCAGCAAATAGTCACTGTCGCCGCGCAGGATATCGCGGACCGGCGATACCTCGACCGGCGCGCGAGTGCTGCTCCAGCTGGTGCGCAGACCGACCTCGTAGCTGGTGTTCCAATAGCCCTTGTCGTCGATCAGGCAGACGTCCAGATGGTCGACCTCAAGGATGCGGTCGATCTCGGATTTGACCGAACGCAACGCGGATTTGATATCCAGATTGCCAGCCAGATGGTTCGATATCCGCAGGTAATAGGCAAGATCGGCCATGGGGACACTTTCAACAGTCCGGTCCGTAGCGACCGGCAGGACTAAGTATAGGAACGCCACCTCGCCATGTCATGCGGGTTTCCGCAGTGTATATGCGGGTCCCCGCAATCAATGCGCGTGTCTTACTCTTACCTGATCGCGATAGTCGGTGAATCCTTACCGCGTTGGCCCTGATGGGCAGACACAACATACGTGCGGCGGTTGAGCCGCGCTGGGAGGATAAAATGACACTGAAGGCCATATTGCTCGGCGCGGCGGCCGGGATCATCACCCTGACAGCCCCCGTTGCCGAAGCGGATACATCAGACAAGCGCATCGCCCTGTCGAACAACTACGCGGGCAATTCCTGGCGTCAGGCGATGCTGGAGAGCTGGCAGAAAAACGGAGATCAGGCGGTGTCGGACGGCGTTGTCGCGGCAGCGGACGCATTCACGACTTCGGAAAATCAGGCCACCGAGCAGGCAGCGCAAATTCAGAACATGATCCTGCAAGGCTATGACGCCATCGTCATCAACGCGGCCTCACCCACGGCGATCAACGGCGCGGTCAAAGCGGCCTGTGACGCGGGCATCACGGTGGTGTCCTTTGACGGTATCGTGCAGGAACCCTGCGCCTGGCGCATCGCGGTGGATTTCCAACAGATGGGCCGCGAGCAGGTGAAGTACCTGGCCGAGCGTTACCCCGATGGCGGCAACCTGCTGGAAATCCGTGGTCTCGCGGGCGTCTTCGTCGATGACGAGATCAGCGCCGGTATCCATGACGAGGTGAAGAACACCAATTTCGAAATTGTCGGCTCAGTCCATGGGGACTGGGCGCAAGACGTGGCGCAAAAGGCCGTGGCCGGCATTCTGCCCAGCTTGCCAGAGATCGTCGGCGTGGTGACGCAAGGCGGTGACGGCTATGGCGCGGCGCAAGCCATCGGGGCCACAGATCGTGCCATGCCGACCATCGTCATGGGCAACCGCCAAGACGAGTTGCAATGGTGGGCTGATGAACAGGCCGCAAACGGGTATGAGACGACCTCTCTGTCGATTGCTCCCGGCGTCAGCACGCTGGCATTCTGGGTTGCTCAGCAGATTTTGGACGGCCAAGAGGCGCCCAAGGATCTGACCGTGCCGTTCCTCAAGGTCGATCAGGCCGATCTGGTGGACACGCTGAAAACCACGCCCAAAGGCTCGGTCGCGAATGTGGAATATACGCAGGATCAGGCCAAAGACGTAATCTCTTCGGCCAAGTAACCGCAGTGATGACGGAAGACGATACGAGACCCGGCGCAGGTTCTGCGCCGGTTGTATCTCTGGAACAGGCCAATATGTCTTTTGGGCCTGTTCATGCCCTGCGCGCCGCGTCCCTGACCATCCGCGCCGGTGAATGCGTCGGGCTGGTCGGCCATAACGGGGCCGGGAAATCGACGCTGGCCAACGTGATCAACGGGCGGCTGACGCAGACTCAAGGCACAGTGCAATATCGCGATGGCGATACCGCCTTACGCAACAGCCAAAACGCGCAAAACGCGGGCGTGCGCAGTGTGTTTCAGGAACTGTCGCTCTGTCCGAACCTGACGGTTCTGGAAAACCTGCGCATCCCGTACCGAACCATGCCGCGCAAAGGCTGGCGGCGGGCAGCGCAACAAAAGATGATCGACGCGCTCGATCTGGTCTTCCCCGGTCACGGCATCCGGCCACGCGCAACGGTGGGGAACCTGACCATCGCCGAACGCCAGATGGTCGAGATTGCCATTGCCTTCGCCGACCGCGACCGGGAGCCCAGCCTTGTTATTCTGGATGAGCCGACCTCATCCCTCGACGCCGCCATCGCGCAGCAATTGCTGGATCATATCAAACGCTTTTGCGCAGCAGGCGGCGCGGTTCTGTTCATCTCGCACATGATGGGTGAAATCTTCGAGGTCTCGACCCGGATCGTCATCATGAAAGACGGCCAGATCGTCGATGACCAGCCTGCAAAGGCCTTCACCCGTGCCTCGATTGTCGATGCGATGGGGCATGTGGCCCCCGACGAAACGGCAGATAACCAACGGGCTACGCGCGCGCTGGGGGACAAGGTTGTACGCGCCCCAAACGGTCTGAACGCGCGCGAAGGAGAGATTGTGGGGCTTGCCGGTCTGGCCGGTCACGGCCAGGCCGAGGCGTTGGCGCAGCTCTATTTCGACCATGCTCCAAAATGGAAATCCGCACGTGATCCCGAAGTGGTGTTCGTCGCTGGAGACCGCGCGCGCGACGGGGTCATGCCGCTCTGGTCGATCCTGCGGAACCTGTCGTTGACCACTCTGCCCGAGTTCAGCCGCAAGGTGATGGTGGATCGCAGGCGCGAAGGTGATCTGGTGAAAAACTGGAAAGAGCGGATCGGCATCCGCACCGACAACCTGCTGAACCCCATTCTGTCGCTATCCGGCGGCAACCAGCAGAAAGTTCTGTTTGCCCGCGCGTTGGCCTCGTCGGCCCCGATTGTGGTGATGGACGACCCGATGCGCGGCGTCGATGTCGGCACCAAGAAAGAAGTCTATCAGATGATCCGAGACGAGGCCGCCAAGGGCCGCAGTTTCCTGTGGTACTCGACCGAGACCGACGAAATCCTCGAATGTGACCGGGTCTTTGTGTTCCGCGCAGGGGAAATCGCCGCCGAGTTGACCGGCGACGAGATCACCGAGGAAAACATCCTGCACGCGTCTTTTGAGATGCAGGAGGCCGCCGAATGACCGCCGACCGTATGCGTCTGTTGCTGCCCGTCCTGTCTCTGGCCGTTCTGTTGGGCGCAGTATTTTACCTGCAACCCCGCGCGATGAGTTATTTCGGCCTGAACCTGCTGTTCAATCTGGCGATCCCGGTGGCGCTGGCGACCATTGCCCAGATGATGATCATCATGGTCAACGACATCGACCTGTCCGTCGGCACATTCGTCAGTTTCTGCGCCTGTGTAACGGCCACGTTTGTGCATGACACACCGCTGCTGGGCTATGCCATTCTGGCCGCAGCCATCCTCGCCTATGCTGCGCTTGGGGCGCTGATCCAGCTTCGCGGGCTGCCTGCCATCGTTGTCACGCTGGGGATGTCCTTTGTCTGGGGCGGGCTGGCGGTGCTGATCCTACCCTCACCGGGTGGCGCGTCACCGGAATGGCTGAAAACGCTCATGAGCCTCAAGACACCGCTGGTTCCAATTGCGGTCATCGCCCCGCTGGTGATCGCCTTCGCCGTCCACCTGCTGATCAAACGCTCGTGGATCGGAGTGATCCTGCAAGGCGTCGGCGGCAACGAACGCGCCATGGAACGCGCAGGCTGGTCCGTCGTCCGCTTGCGCGCCACTGCTTACGGTTTGGCCGGCTTGTTCGGAGTTCTGGCGGGCATGTGTCTGGTCGGCCTTACCACCGCGGCGGATGCCAACATCGCCCTACGCTATACGCTATTGTCGATTGCAGGAGTGATCCTTGGCGGCGGTGAATTTGTCGGCGGTCGCATCTCACCCTTCGGCGCGGTGATTGGTGCGCTGACCCTGACTTTGGCAGCCAGTTTCCTGTCCTTCCTGCGCCTGTCGCCGGATTGGCAAATCGGCGCACAAGGCGCGATCCTGATCCTGGTGCTGGCGGTACGCCTCCTGTTTGTCCGCAAGGAGGTCACGGCATGAGCGACAAGACCGCAATGACCGAAGCCCGTCCCAACCCGGCACGCGCGTTGCTACAAAAACCGTGGCTCTGGGCCTATCTCGCGGCCGCGCTGACCTTTGCCGCGACAAGCCTTCTGGCCGGATCGGGCGCGGGATCGCTGTTCTACGCGGCGCTGACCTTTGCGTCTTTCTCGGCCATCGTCGGCATCGGGCAAATGCTGGTGATCACGCTCGGCCCCGGCAATATCGACCTGTCGATCCCAGCCACGATGACACTGGCGGCAACGCTGGCGTTGAAATTTATGGATACGCAAACCGCACTGATCCTGCCCGGGCTTCTGGTCGCCATAGGGGTCGGCATCGGCTGTGGCGTGGTCAACTTCATCCTGATCCTGCTGCTGCGCATCCCGCCGATCATCGCGACACTCTCGGCCTCATTCCTCTATCAATCGCTGGCGATCTGGTCGAACCGGGGCCTGCGTATTAAGCCCCCCGAACCGCTGGCCGAGTTCGCCACCGGAGGCCTTTTAGGCATCCCAAACGTTGCCGTTGTCGGCATCGTACTGGCGGTCTGCGCCTGGTTGCTGCTCGAGCGTGCCATCGCCGGGCGCTGGATTTCCGCCATCGGCCAGAACCTGCGCGCCGCACGGCTTAGCGGTGTGCCGGTCAATGCCGTCCGGTTCGGCATCTATGTAAACTCAGCCGTCTGCGCGGCCCTGACCGGGTTCCTGCTGGCCAGCTTTTCGGGCGGGGCCAACCTGAACATGGGGACCGAGTACATGCTGATGTCCATCGCAGTGGTGGTGATAGGAGGTTCGTCAATCGGTGGTGGCAATTCCAACGTGCCGGGTATCTGGGGCGCGGCTTTGTTCATGTTCCTGATCGTGTCGATGCTGAACTCTTACGGATTGGGTGCGGGGATACGCCTGATCCTGACGGGCCTTGTGATCGTGGGCGTCGTCACCCTGGCCAACCGGAAAGGATATGGCGCATGAGCATTTATGAGATCATCCGACCCGAGTTCCGCGACCTGATCCATACAAATATCGGACTTACGCAAATCTCATCCGGCCATGTCTGGACCGAAGGCCCGGTCTGGTTTCCAGCACATGAAATGCTGCTGTTCTCAGATATCCCGCGCGCCCATATCTACAGCTGGACTCCGAACGGAGGCGTCAGCCTGTATCGCCAGAATTCCGACTACACCAACGGCAATACCCGCGACCGCGAGGGGCGGTTGCTCAGCTGTCAGCACGGGACCCGGTCGCTGGTGCGGACGGAACATGACGGCAGTCGGACCACTCTGGCCGACCGCCATGATGGTCGTCGGCTGAACTCGCCCAATGATGTGGTCGTGCGCTCGGACGGGACGGTCTGGTTTTCCGATCCGACTTACGGGATTCTGTCCGATCTCGAAGGGTACAGAGCCACCCCCGAGCAGGACGGCAGTTTCGTCTATCGCATCAACCCGCAAAGCCTTGAGATACAACCGGTCACGCGGGACTTTGTGCAACCGAACGGGCTGGCGTTTTCCGCAGATGAATCGCGGCTGATCGTGGCCGAATCCGGCAGCAGCCACGACCCCGCCGTCCCCTCGATTCTGCGGTGTTTCGACGTGGGACCGGACAGGGACCTGCACAACCCGCGAACTCTGGCCGAGATCGACACGGGCCTGCCGGACGGGTTGCGCGTGGATCAGCACGACAACATTTGGTGTTCCGCAGCCGACGGGGTGCATGTCTTTTCTCCAGCCGGAGACCTGCTGGGTAAAATCCGCGTCCCCGATACCGTTTCAAACCTGACTTTCGGAGGGGCGCGGCACAACATGCTATTTATTACAGCAACAGACCGGGTGTTCTCGACATATGTAAACGTCGCTGGTGCCTCAGTCTAAGCATACGACCCCGCGACGAAGAGACGACTCATGCCAAGCCGGCGTGATTTAAAAAAATGGGCTTACTTCTCGTCCACAATGGCGACGCCGCGCCACGCGCCTGATGGTGGGTTCGCGATCAGGTCCTCGGCCTTTGCCTTCATTGCTTTTGCCACGGGATCACCCCCACGCATCTGGTCTGCCTCTGCGAACGCAGCGACGGCCTCGGCAAACTGACCGGCCCGATAATGGGTCAGGCCAGTATCATAGGCCCCAATCCAGTCCGGTGTCGCACCGATGTCATCGGCCATGCCGATCAGCTCAAAAACAACCAGCTCTTCGGATCGCCCGGCGATGACCAGCGTATCCAGTTCTCGCGCAATGATCGCATCCCCCGCTTCGCGCCGCGTCTCGGGGCCGATCAGGATCGAGCTGCCATAGATCTTGTTGACCACTTCCAGCCGACTGGCGACATTCACCACATCCCCGATCGCGGTGTAATTGAGCCGCTGTTCGGACCCGATATTACCGACCAGAGCCTCACCGCTGTTCAATCCGATCCTGACATGCAGGGCGTCGTCGCTTTCATGCTGAAGGTCCGACGTTTCGACCACTTCGACCAGTTCAAGCGCCGCACGGCAGGCACTTTCTGCATGGTTGGGATTTTCGCGCGGTGCGCCCCAGAATGCCATCACCGCATCGCCGATGAACTTGTCGATTGTTCCGTCGTGACGTTCGATGGTCGAGGATGCCGCGCTGAAGAACGGCTCCATCAGTTCCACAATCCTTGGCCCGTGTTTCTCGGCCAGACCGGTAAAGCCCGACACATCGCAGAACAGCACCGAGATGGGTTTAATCTCCCCGCCGGGTTGGGTTTTGATCCCGGCGGCGACCAGCATCCGGACCAGATCTGTCGGCACGTATTTGCGAAACGCCGACAGGCCCGCTGCCATGTTTGCCGTTGCCGCGGACAAGTTGTTCAACTCTTTCAGACGCGAGGGGCGGCGGGACACCTGCTCGACGTCAAACCTCTGAATGCGGCTCAGGTCCTCGGCCACGCGAGACAGCGGGTTAGCAACGACCCGCCGCATCAGCCAGATTGCCAGCCCGGTTGCAGCAACCACAACACCCATCAGAATGTAGACCAGATTGACAAGGTTCTTGTCGATGCCCGACAGGAAGGCGGATTCAGGGATCACCGTGGCGACGCGCCAGCCATAAAACCCAAGTGGGGTCAGCGCCACTGCATAGGGCACGTCGTCAAACACCGCGCGGGTCGTCAACGTGCCGGGGACATTTCCGCCCGGATCGCCCAGCAACCGCTCACCCGAAATTTTGGCAACCTCGTACAATTCGCCCTCACCCATCCGTGCCGGAGTGACCTCATCCGCGTCCGGGTCCGGTACGGCAATCACCTTGCCATCCGCGTTCAGGATAAAGGCCGCGCCGAACTCTCCGGGGCGCAGTGACCCCAGAAAACGTGACAGCCGGTCGGTGTCGATTGCCACCGTCAGTACGCCCTGACGCTGACGCCGCACGTCTATGGGTCCGGCAAAGGCGTAAATGGTTTTGTCACTGGTCGGCAGATCATGCGCCTCGATCCAGTCGGGTGTGTTGCGGCCAATGAAGTTGCTGTACCAGGCGTGTTCGCGCGGATCGTATTCGGTGTCCGTAAACGAGCGTTCCTCAAACTGAATATCGCCGGGAATAAAGATATAACGGTCCCGACGCAGCATGCGGTTTCTGATTTCGTCGCTGATCTCGATCATCTCAAGGCCGCTGTCGCCCAGACGATGGGCCGCAAAGAAATCGCCGTTTGGCCAGCCGAAGGTGATCCACGAGATATTAGGCTGCGCCTGCAACTGGGACAGAAAGACAAATTCCCGCTTGTCGGCCTGCCGTGTCTGAATGACATCCTGAATAAAGATGGTTCGAACCGCCGCCCAGGCCGCCTCGGCAGAGCGAAGGGTCAGCCCGACCTCGATACGAACGGTATTGGCAATCTGGCTGTTGATCTCCGCCGCCAGCATACGGCTGTTTTCCCGCGCCGTCGTCCACCACAGGGAATGCACAAGGAATGTAGACACGCCAATCGACAGCGCGACAAGCATTGAGACTGCGATTCCAACACTGACCCGCATTCAGGCCTCTACAGATCGGAACACGCGCCATACCCGGTGCCGTGTCCCGTTCAAACAACGCGCAGTGCTGCGCCAGAGGATTTCGAAGTGTCTATGCAAGAATTTTGTGGTGCTCAAACCTGTGTACGAGCCCTCAACCTAGCAGATATCCACCTCAGGTCCTCTCACAAATCCGCGACACAGGCAACAGTGCTGACCCCTTACGTCTTTGGCACATATGTCCAGGTTGGCCCGGCGGTTTCCCCTGACCGGCCCGGCAAAGGAATACGCATCAGTTTTTGCGCCAGGGACTTGATGCTGTACATGGATGGAACCAAATCGCGCAACGCGCTCTTGTCCTTGGTGAACGCCACCTGCAATCCGTCCAGCAAACCGCTCCAGGCTTCATTGAACTCGGCCGAGATCGCGGCAATTTCGGGCGCGCGCTTGTAGTTGGCTTCGCAGGGGTCGTCCCGCATCGGGGACACCGCGCTCCAGTCGACGATCAGATCACCGCCCGAGGGCGGCTCATTCACCTTGTCGTCGGGGTGGTAATAGCGGCTGTGCAGGATTTCGTTGAACTTGAAGAAATGCGCGATGTCTTCGCGGCCTTCAGGTCCGGGGATGATATCATTGTCCCCTGCCCGGTGGCCCATTTCAGCGCCTTCGCCTTCCTCCATGATCTCTTTGATCGCAGTCAGGGCCGCCTTACGCCGCTGAGCTGGGGAACCCGTCACTTCGATCACCTCGCCCCCGGCCCCGAAATAGTCGTCGTTCGAGATCTGGCGCTTGGTATCGCCGATAAATATCGCCTCGTTTCCGAACTTGTCGCAGGCTTTCTCAAGCTCTTGCTTAAGGAAGGTATAGAACCCTCCGATCGTGTGGTAGTCGCCCTTTTTGGCCGGGCCAGTATCTTTTGGCGCGGTCTCGATCAGGCGAAAGCTTTTCACCTGCGCGGGGGTGAACCGGCGCAGACGCACTTCGGGCCCGCGCCCGCCCAGCAGCTTGGACGGATAGGTCGGCAGCTGTTTGGGGTCGTTCAGCCTTGGCGTGCCGCCGATGCTGTTGAGGACGTTCGCCACCAGCACCATGTGCAGCATCTCTTCGACCATGACCTGACGGATCACCTCAATCGGTTCAGCGTTCACGATGGTCGGCTCGGACCGGTCATATTGCCCCTGTTCCAAAATGGAATAACAGGCGGTTGCATAGGGTGGAATTGTGGACAGCTCTAACATCAGCGCCTGTTGCAGCAGGCCGCACAGCTTTTCGCGGGTTTTTTCCAGCGTGTCTTTCGAAGTCATTTCGCACCCCCTTTCCCAACGGCCTTCATGATCGCGCGGGACGCCCTGTAAGCCATGGCCGACAGCGTCAGCGTTGGGTTAGACGTGGCAATCGTCGGCATTGAGCCCGCACCGACCAGCCACAGGTTGTCATGATCCCAGGCCCGCATGTCTTTGTTCGTCACCGAATTGTGCCTGTTGGTGCCAATGCGGTGGGTGCCGACAAGATGGCCAGCCCCAAAGAATGTGTAGCCCCGGCCGTCATAGGTGAAATACCCAGCATCTGACGGTTTGTAGGAGGTATGGTTCCTGATCCCCAACCGCTGAAAGATTTGCGCGCAGGTGTCATAGGCCGCCGCCAGCCCGGCGCGCGAGTAATCGTCCAGATCATAGCTGATCACCGGGCGGTACTCGCCCATCGGAGTGCGATAGGCCGGGTCAATGGTGACCCGGTTGGTGGATTTTGGCAGCTGTTCCACAAGCGTGCCGACCCGAACCTGCCGCTGCACATCGTGATACAGCTTGTCGCGCAGCGCCGTGCCATAGAGGTTATCCTGCTCGACCAGCCGCGCCACATCCGAATTCGGCGCGCCGGCGGCAAAGTTCCAGCCCCAATTGCCGATCTCAAGCCGGAAGGCCGCCGTTTTGTCGCGGAAGGAACCGTCGCGGAAATTGGCGTAACTTGACGTCGACCCCGGCCCGCGAAACGGCCCGACGGGTTCGGGGGCCGCGCCCCAGGTCATCATGTAGGGATGATCCATAAGGTTGCGCCCCAGCTCATCACTGGTGCCGCAGATGCCCGAAGCCAACGCAAGCGTGACGTTTTCAACCGCCCCGCCGGCCAGCACATAATGCTTGCCCTTGGCCCGGCGCAGATCGTATTGCGGCACTCCGGGAAACGGATATTTCTTGTAAACTATGCCAGAGACGCGCCCGCTTTCGTGCAGTTCGACCTTTGAGGCGATGGCTTGGGTGATCGTCTCCATCAGGTCCTTGCCCGTGTGCCGGGCGTCCTCCAGCGTTTTCATCGCGTTATATTTCGCCTGAATCGGACAGATCGGAATACAGCTGGAGTTGCCCTCGCATCGCTGGCCCATATAGGCAAACGGCCCGGTTGAACCGCGCGGACGGAACGGATGCTTTTGCGGCTCACCGCCAACCACGATTTTCCTGCCGTTTTTGAACCGGCGCGGAGTCGAGTTGCGACCCTGCGGCGTGCGCGAGACTTTCAGTTCAACAGTGTCGCTGGCGTCCTCGCCAATCTCGATCGGCATGCCATCGGCGCGGGCAAAAAAGCCGTCCACATAAGAGGACGGGATCGAGTGCATCGGGTAATCATATCCCTTTGCAAAATACCCCTTGTTGTCATGCGGCCCCGAGGTCTTGATCCCCAGTGCCTTGGGGGTCTGTTCATCCGCATCGGCGGAGACTCCGATCTCCCACTCAGCGCGTTCATAATCGGCTTGCAGGTCTTCGTATTTAAAGGGCCAGTCGACCCCCAGACCAAACCGGCTCTGCATTTCGAAATCAGCGGGCATCATCCGCAGGCTGGTACCCAGCCAGTGCAACGATGTGCCGCCAAAGGCCATCAGGTAATTGCTACCAAAAGGCAGTGGGCCACGCTGTACAAAATAGCCGTTCGTGTCGGGCTGTGTGCCCCTAACCGCGGTAATATCCAGCACCGAAGGCGACGGCAGCGTTGGCAGGTTGGGATAGGGCGAGTTCGGCGTTTTTTCCAGAGACAGATAGTACAGGTCCAGATAGGACCGATAGGTCTCCCAAGTCTTGCCGTGATCTTGCCCGGCTTCGAGGATCAGAACGGAATAGCCTTTGGAAACAAGCTCTTTCGCAAGAATACCCCCGGCAAATCCGGCCCCTACGATCACAACATCATAGGTGCGGTCGTCATCGGTGATCGCGCTCATTTTCCTGCCCCCCGCTGTTTGGGGGGTTCGAGACCCCATGCCCCGAATCCTTGTTGCTTGGCCCCTTGCGGGTGCGCGCCAATGGCGTCCCAAACCAGCCCCTCTTTGTAGGACCGGGTCGAGATGATTTTGACCACGTCAAACCGCGAGGCCCCATAGCTTTCACGCCATTCCTGCGGCAGCGGCACCCACTGACCGATGTACCAAAGCTGGATCACCGAACGCGAAATCGGGCCAAGACATCGGTCCGACAGATACTCCTCCCGGATAATCCGGTCATCATCCTTCTTGCCCAGTTTTGGCGCATGAGACAGAAACGTCTTCAGGATATCTTTGGGCAAAACCTGCCGGACCTGATGCCAGTATTCCCCGGCACACCCGGTCCCCTGCAATTGGGCGCTGTCATATCCGGTCAGCGCGGCACTGACGGTTATAAAGGCCTGATACTCGGGGGTTTCATCATGCGTTGTCATGGCGGTCCCCATCAATTGCATCCACATAAAACCCGCGCGGCTCGAAACAGGCCGGCGGGCTTTCAAAGACCTGCACGGCCACAGGCGTCATGTCCGTGAACAGTGTGTGCATGTCCCGCGTCATCGGGAAATCATTGTTGCCCAGTTTCAAATGGAACTTTTTGGCAATAGGTTTCGTGTGTTTGGTGTCCAGCATCGCCGTCTGAAACAGCCCCGAGATCGTCCACCGGGTCCAGACGGTTCGGCCAAGGCCGGTGGCGAACTCGGGGATCGGGGTACAGTTCGTTTCAGTCCAGTGTTCACCCTTCAACTTGCCCAGATCAGCGGTCAGGTCATAGACAATGGTCTGCGGGTCATCCGGATTGACCAGCTGTATCCACCATTTCTTGGGTGAAATCGGCGGATGGCCTTTCATCTTCGCGTTCAGCGACGGCACCTTGTAGTTGAATTGACCCAGAAACTTGGGCTCACCAAAGGCCTGCCGTCCGGCCTTGACCGCCATTGCATTGTCAGCAGCGACATGGACGCGCAGATGGCCAATGGTCTTGGTCTGATCGCGCCCGTACAGGTACTCGGTCAGGATCATTTTCGGCACGCCCGGTACCCGGTTCTTAGGGTAGGCCAGGAGGTTGAATTCAACCTCGTTCACAAAGCCCAGCGAGTTGTCGTAATGCGCCGTGTAGCGTTGAAAGTTCAGCAGGATAACGGCCCTGTTCTTGCCATGCTCATCGGGAAACTCGGCCACACACAGACCGGTGCCTTTGACAAAAGCTTTCGCTACCTCGACCGAAGTGTACCAGTACATCCACTGGCATTGCAGCGAGGCGTAGTAGAAGGGGAAGGTATCAAACTGCTTTGGCAGTTTCGGCATGACACCGGTGACATCCGTCTGATGGCATCGGTCGCCTTTGGCTTTGTGCTTGGTCATAATCGCTGTGTCCTCCCCACTGGCTTTGACAATTTTATGTCTTCAATTCTTGTCCGATGATGCCTCCGGCATGGCTGTTGTGACTGTTTTCAAAATGGTATCCGCCGCCGCCAGCGCGTGCGCCTTGGACGCGCGTGTCGCCGTGCTCACGGCCCGGGCGACCTCGGTCAGATCATCCGTCAGGACCTCCTGCGCGGCGATTTCCCGAACCACGTGCAACAGCGGTCCGTAATGCCCAAGTTCAACCGCCAGCAGGGCAGCCTGTTTGAAATGTTCGAGCCCGGCGCGGTCGTCGCCATGTGCTTGCGCCAACCTACCCCGCAGACAGGTCAAGCCTACGATCCAGAAGTTTTCGCAACTGTCCTGCGCGAACTGCTCGGCCTCGGTCAGCAATTCTTCTGCCAGCTCCAGCCGCCCGTGCAAAATGGCCGCATCGGCGTAAAGGCACAGGAAAAAGCTCAGCCCCAGACGACAGCCGGTGTCGCGCCATTCCCGCAGACCCAGCTCGATATCCTCAAGCGACTTCTCACCGTCCGAATTTCGCCGCGCCCAGCCGTTCATCACCCGTGCCCAACCCCGCCAGAACTGGAACGAATACTCCTCGGACAGCGCAATCAAAGTGGCCGAGCTGTCCTGCACCGACCGCTCATCACCACGGAATTGCGAGATCCACCCCAGAAACGCGTGCGCAAAGGATTGGCTGAACGGGTGCGAGGTTTCTTCAGCATGAACCAGTGCGGCCTTGATCGCTTCAATCGCCGTGGCCTCGTCCCCCGACAGCCAAGCCGACAAGGCCCGATAGCCCTGAAGTGCAACCGCCAGATCGACCACGTCATAATCTAACCCAACGAAACGATGCTCGATCGACAGGTTCACGGCGATACCCGCGTCGAGATGCTTCAGCGCCTCAAGCGGATGACCCAGATAAGTATTCAGCGCCCCGTGCGAACGTTCGGCAGAGACCAGAACCAGCGGGCTGTCCAGATCTTCGCACAACGACACCAACCGGTCCGCATTCTGTTTCGAAATCTCATACTCACCACCCAGCATGGTCGAGCGGAACTGGCCATAGACGACTTTGAACAGACGTTCCGTTTCCCCGTATTCGCGACACAGGGCCTGCGCTCGCGAATAGGCCGACAGTACGGATTTGTGCGCATAACCCCGCACGAATGCCAGCGGCACGGCGATCATGATCTGCAAGTCGATCTCGCGCCGGTCCCTCTCTTGCGAGGGTGGCAATTCCTGCAAACATTCCAGCGCGTGTTTCAGATGAGTGATCGCCTCGACATTGGCGGAATGGTCCAGCGCCTGACGCGCCGCGGTCATCAGCTTACCCTCGGCGGCGTTGTAGTTTCCCGCTCGCCAATAATGATGGCCCAGGATCTCCGGCTCGCGCGCGACAGTTTCCTTGTATTTCGCCTCAGAGCCTGACCGAAAAGTAGTTGAAGGATATCATCGGGTTATGATTCTCTGAATTTTGCTGGCAAACGGAGGATCAGATGCCCTGGAATGATATCGCTCGCGCTCAACATACACGCAAAACGGACCGCTATCCAAGTGACATGTCAGACGATGAATGGTCGCTGGTCGAGCCAATGATTCCACCGGCACGGTCTGGCGGTCGTCCTCGAACGACGGATATGCGGGAAGTGATGAATGCGATTTTCTACATCGGATCGACAGGCTGCCAGTGGCGCGCTTTGCCGACAGACTTTCCTCCCATGACGACTGTACAGGGATATTTCTATAATTGGCGGAACGCGGGCTTGCTGGCGGCAATGAGTGATTTGCTGGTTGCTGCCGCTCGTGAATTGGAGGGCCGCGCTGCCGAGCCTACGGCGGGTGTGATTGATAGCCAAAGTGTGAAAACTACAGAAAGTGGAGGCATTTGCGGATATGACGCCGGCAAAAAGACCAAGGGGCGCAAGCGTCATATTGTGACGGACGTCCTTGGGCTTCTGCTGATTATCATCGTTCATGCCGCCAACATCCAGGACCGTGACGGCGCTCCCGATCTGCTCAAAGCGGTCGGCAAAAAATTCCCTTGTTTGCGCCATATTTTCGCCGATGGTGGGTATGCGGGGGATAAGCTCCGACAAGCCATGGGTGATGAGTGGACACTGGAAATAGTCAAGCGACCTAACAAGGCAAAAGGCTTCGTTCTTCTGCCCAAGCGATGGGTCGTTGAGCGCACTTTTGCATGGCTGGGAAGGTGTCGACGGTTGGCCAAAGACTGGGAACGCACAATCGAAAGCTCAACAGCCTGGGCGCTCGTTGCCAATATCCGCCTCCTGACACGCAGACTGGCAAGGCACTGCTATGCAACGTAAAACTTTAGATTCAGGCTCTCAAGCACGTCGGCGATTTGACCGTGCCACCGGGACGCGGTCGACCGCAACATGGATTGATAGGCCGCATCCTGAACCAACGCATGGCGGAACCGATAGGCATCCACTGTACCCGGCTGCCCTGCTGGGACGATCAGCTCGGTCTCAAGCAGTTGCTCTAACGCGTTTGAGATGTCGTCATCATCCCAATCCAACACTTCGGACAGCAGTTTGCGTTCAAAATTTCGGCCAATTGCTGCGGCAACCTGCACGATCTCACGGCTGGCGGACAGCCGGTCAAGGCGGGCCATCAGCGAGTCCTGTAGAGACTCGGGTATCGCCATGGAAAGTTCGGCCTGGCTCTGCCCGCGGCTGACCAGCAGACCGGATTCCATTGCCATCTTGGTCAGTTCCTCAACAAACAAAGGAACCCCGTCGGTTCGTTCCGCCAACTGGCTCAGCACCTCTTCGGAGGGGCGTACGCCAGAAATACTTTCCACCAGTTTGTAAATGTCACGCCGGACCAAACGGTTCAGCTCAAGACTGGTAACGTGGGATTGGTTGCGCCAGGGCGACTGAAATTCGGTCCGCGCGGTCATCAGGATCAGGCAGCGCCGGTTTGACAATTGTTCGACCCAGCCGTTGACGAATTCAAGTGTCGAGGCATCGAACCAATGCACATCATCCAACAACAAGAGCAGCGGATGGCTTTGCTCTAACCCCGCGCACAACTGAAGCAGTGCCTCGATCAGCGCGCCTTTTTCACGCTCGGGCGCCATCGGCTCAACCAGAGACGTGCTGTCCTCCAGCCCCATCAACCGCAGAATGGGCGCAGCACAGGTCTGGGCATCCAAGCCCAGTTCGGTCAGAAAATCGGTTATCTTCGCCCGGCTTTCCTCGGGCGCGGCATTGGGCGACATCCCGGTCAGCGTGGTCAGAGCGTTCTTAACCGGGAAAAAAGCACTGCTTTGATGCAAGGGCGAGCCGAACAAAACGAAATGGGTCGAGGCCTCATTGGCCAGCTCATCCCGAAGACCAAAGGCAATGCGGGACTTTCCAACCCCGGCATCTCCGGTCAGCAGCAGCACCTGCCCCTCCCCATCCAGCGCGCCTTCCCAGCGCGACCGGACCAGCGCAATTTCCGCCGTCCGGCCAATCGTCGGCGTAGTGTCGTGCGAAAAGTCCAGACGTGACGATTCAAAACCGGACACTTTGCGCCGCACCCGGAACAGCTGCATCGGTGTGCTAACCCCGGCCAAGGGCGGGCTGCCGATCGAGACAAAATCCAGACGCTCGCCAATCAGGCGGCGCGTCACCTCGGACACCACCACCTCACCCACATCAGCGGCGGACTGAATCCGTGCTGCTACGTTCGGCGTATCCCCAAACAGCCACACTTTTTCATCCATGGAGGAGCTGGTCGCCGTACCGACCACAACCGGCCCGGTGTGAATTCCGATGCGCACATTGGTCGAAACGGACTGGCGGGCAAAGCCGACCTCCATGTCCCGCGCCGTACTGGCCAAATCCAACGCGCAGAGGGCGGCCGAATAGTGGCTGAGTTCCTGCGCGGTCGGATAACCAAAAATGGCGACCACACCGTCGCCTGCATAGTTCGCCACTTCGCCGCCAAATTTTGCAACGGTCCGCCCGACCAGATCGCGATATCGGGTGATCAGCTCTCGATAGTCTTCGGGGTCGAGGCTTTCCGACAGAGCCGTGGACCCGACCAGATCGCAGAACATAACGGTCAACTGGCGGCGTTCCGCAACATTTTCAGCTGTTTGTTTAGGCTCCGACGGAGGCGGTTTGGCGGGTTTGTCCGGTTCTTTCACCGGACCGGACAATGCCGCACCGCAAGCCGTACAGAACCGCGCATTGGCGACTGCGACCGCGCCGCATTCGCCGCAGGCAAGAGTCAGTGCGGTTCCGCAGCTGTGGCAGAAATTTGATCCAGCCGGGCAGGCCGTTCCGCATTCCCTGCAATTGATTTCCCGACTTACCAAAATGGCCGCCTCTGAAGGTTAAAAATCCGCGACAAAAAGGAAACAAAATACATAAATTGGGACCTTTCGTATCACATTTTGGACAATTCGTCGCCCAGCAATTCCAAAACCGCAATTTAGAGCCTTCAACCCGTTGTTTCGGCTGGATTGTCCGGTGGACGGATTGCACAGGGCATCAGCCCGTTGCTTCTCCTGCCTGTTGCCGCAGGAACCCCTGAATACGGTCGACATTCTGAACCAGCACAAACGGGGCGTCCGAGCCCGGCGTTGGCTGAAACAGGTGCCCTTGCTCTTTCACAAAAGTCGAAAAGACTGGGCCGTTCAAATGATACAGAAACGCCTCTTTGTCCTTGTACATCTCCACGAACACTATGGTTCCGTCCGGCCAGGGCGGGGCCGAACCCGCAGCGCCGGAATGGATCAGATATCCCCAGGTGTCCGGTTCGTGTTCCTCGACATCTTTGGCCAGTTGCTTCAGCGCGGCGATACCTTCTGACTGAAGGTCCGGCTTCAGATACCAGATTGCGATCGTGCAATACATTCGACATCCCCCTTCGAAAGGCGCGCCGGAACGGATTTGGCGGGTCCGGCGCTTGCGCAGCGGCGCGCTCGGATGGTCGTTGGTCAGCGTCAATTTTTCCGAACGGCCATGCAGGGTTTCGCTGCAAACATCTTCGTCGACTGGGCGAACCCTACCAGTCCTGCGAGGCCGGGAAAATGAACCAGATCACATATAGCCCGATTAGCGCAGACATTTGCACCCGCACCATTTGACCCGCCCAGCCACAGGACGTCAAAAAAAACCGCCGGACGCCCTTTGGGTCCGACGGTAGATTGTTTGACGGTTGAACGGACGATGCCGTTCAGGCGGGATCAGGCAAAGGCTTGCAGGCCGGTCTGAGCGCGGCCCAGGATCAGGGCATGCACGTCATGGGTGCCTTCATATGTGTTGACGGTCTCAAGGTTCACCATGTGGCGGATCACGTGGAAATCCTGACTGATCCCGTTGCCACCATGCATGTCACGGGCGTGGCGCGCGATCTCAAGCGCCTTGCCGCAGTTGTTGCGCTTGATCAGGCTGACCATCTCGGGCGCGGCGCGGGCCTCGTCCATCAGGCGGCCAACCCGCAGCGCAGCTTGCAGGCCCAGCGTGATCTCGGTCTGCATATTCGCAAGCTTCAGCTGAAACAATTGGGTCTGCGCCAGCGGGCGGCCGAACTGTTTGCGATCCAGCCCGTATTGCCGCGCCGCGTGCCAGCACGCCTCGGCGGCCCCCATCGAGCCCCAGGCAATGCCGTAACGTGCCCGGTTCAGGCAGCCAAACGGACCTTTCAACCCCGCAACCCCGGGCAGCAGAGCATCGTCGCCTACCTCGACATTGTTCATCACGATCTCACCGGTGATCGAGGCGCGCAGGGACAGTTTGCCTTCGATCTTGGGGGCCGACAGACCCGGTGTCCCTTTGTCCAGCACAAAGCCTTTGATCTTGCCATCATGAGCTTCGGACTTGGCCCAGACCACAAATACATCGGCGATCGGCGAGTTCGAGATCCACATCTTGGACCCGTTCAGCACGTATCCCCCATCGGTCTTCTTTGCCACCGTCTTCATCCCGGCCGGGTCCGAGCCCGCGTCGGGTTCGGTCAGCCCGAAACAGCCGATGAATTCACCGCTGG
Organism: Ruegeria sp.; assembly: GCF_965221235.1. Lineage (GTDB taxonomy): Bacteria > Pseudomonadota > Alphaproteobacteria > Rhodobacterales > Rhodobacteraceae > Ruegeria. The sequence goes on along the minus strand of NZ_CBDCRS010000003.1, from coordinate 102,057 downwards.
CCAGTTTCGGCAGGTATTTCTGGCGCTGCTCTTCGGTGCCGTAGGCATAGATCGGATACATCACCAGGCTGGACTGCACCGACATCATCGAGCGATAGCCGCTGTCCACCCGCTCAACCTCGCGCGCGACCAGACCATAGGTCACATAGCTGGAGCCGATACCGCCATATTCCTCGGGGATGGTGGTGCCCAGCAGACCCATCTCACCCATCTCGCGGAAAATCTCGGGGTCGGTTTCCTCATTCGCAAACGCCGCGGTCACGCGCGACAACAACTTGTCCTGCGCATAGGCAAAGGCCGCATCGCGCACCATACGCTCGTCTTCGGCCAACTGATCTTCCAACAGAAACGGATCGTCCCACGTGAACGGACCAAGATGCGGGGCTGACTGAGGTGTCATGCAAGATTCCTTTCAAAAGCGGTTGTCTTTTGGGCGGCGCGGTGACGCATCACTTGCCCCTTTTCGAACCGTCTGCCCGCGTTTTTACTTGCATTGAGACTTGAGAGTAAGGTGGTAATACGTATCTTATCAGTGACTAGAAGTCATGAATCTAAATGCCTAAGTTCCGCTCACTTCCTTCACTTGCTCTGATGCGCAGTTTCGAGGCCGCCGCCCGGCATGAAAGCTATACCATGGCCGCCGAAGAGCTTGGCGTGACCCAAAGCGCGATCAGCCGTCAGGTGCGCGAACTAGAGTCCGTCCTTGGTGTCACTCTGTTCCGCAGGGTCGGGCGCGCGGTGCGCCTGTCCAAGGCCGGACACGCACTGCGCCATGAACTTGCGGGCGATCTCGAGCGGTTGAGCGGCACGATAAATCGGGCAGTCGCCGCGGGTAACGCGACCTCGTTGCTCAGCGTTGCGGTTCTGCCCACCTTTGCGACGCGATGGCTTGTGCCGCGACTGCCGGAATTCAAGGCGCAGCATCCGGGCATCGAACTGGACCTGCATTCCTACACCTCGCCGTTCAGCCTTGAACAAAGGCGCATAGATATGGCCATTCATATCGGACAAGAGGACTGGCCCGGCGCACAATTGCGCAAACTGTTCCCGGAACACCTTGTTGTCACCGCCGCCCCTGCGCTGCTGCAACGCTCGGACGTATCGGTCTTCGATATGCCCTTACTGCATCTGACGTCGCGGCCTGATCTGTGGTCGGACTATCACACGCAGCTGGGGTATGGGGCAAACGCCGCCTTTCCGGGAATGCGGTTTGACCAGTTTTCGATGCTGATCTCAGCCGCCGTGGCGGGTCTGGGCGCGGCAATCCTGCCCTCATACCTGATCGAAGAAGAACTGGCATTGGGGCAGTTGACGGAAATCGACCAGATCGAGGATGCCTCGGACAGCGCCTATTACATTGCAACCCCGACCGGTCAGAGAAACGAAGCGGTTCAGAAATTTGCTGATTGGATCAGCAGGCAAACGCGCCGGCGCCGGTAATCCGCCGCCTAGCCGCGGCCCCGATATGGCGGCACACCCTGATCGGGAATCCAGACGTTTTCGGGCATTGCGCCGGTCTGCCAGAACACGTCGATGGGGATGCCGCCGCGGATACCAATAACCACCGATGCGCAACCAGCGAGGTTCCAGAAACTCTTGCAAACGGCGAGCGATCGAGATGGTGCAATCTTCGTGGAACGCGCCGTGATTGCGGAATGACCCAAGGAACAGTTTCAACGATTTGCTTTCGACAAGCCACTCACCCGGCACATAGTCGATTACCAGATGGGCAAAGTCCGGCTGCCCCGTCATCGGGCAGAGCGAGGTGAACTCGGGCGCGGTGAACCGCACGTTGTAGTCCACATCGGCCTGCGGGTTCTGCACCCGTTCCAGAACGGCGTCTTCGGGATTGGTCGGCAGGACAGTGTCGCCGCCCAGTTGGGTAAGGTTGCTGTAGATATCGCTCATATCCGTCTCCAGTTCGTTTAAACGCCGCGTTTGTTGCCCCAGACCAACACGTGCAGCTGGGGCAGGATGCGCGGGGTAAACCATCCGATGCTAAGGGTTTTGTCGATCAGCCATTCCAGCCGTCCGGTGGCCTGTTCCAGATCGACCGGCAGGTCGGGGTTGGTTTCCAGGTTTCCGGGTTGCAGGTACAAAGGAAGATCCGGATAGCGCCCGGCCACATCCTTTGCCCAACGAAAATCCGCCTCATCAAAGATCACGATCTTCAACACCGTATTGGTGGGCCGAACGGCCAGACAGGCGTCGAAAGCGGTCCAGTTCATCTGCTCGCCGCTGCTGGGCGGTTTGGGGCTGAGAACCAACATGGCCAGATCGGCAAACCAAGGCTTTGCAACTGATCCCTGTGTTTCGCAGGCAAAGGAATACCCCGCGTCTAACCCGCGCCGGATCAACGGGCCAAAATCCTGAATCGCGGGATTACCACCCGACAGCGATACAGTCAGAGCCCGCCCGCCGGAGAGGTGCTGAACCTTGGCCCAGACATCATCAGTGCTCATCGCGGCCCAGTCGTGGCGAAAGGCGCTGTCCACCGCGTGCAGGCTGTCGCACCACGAACAGCGGAAATCACAACCGCCCGAGCGGACGAAAACGGTGGGCTGGCCAATCAACGCGCCCTCGCCCTGAACGGTTGGGCCAAAGATTTCGGCAATGCGCAGGGTCATGGCCGGTACTCGGCCCAGGTCTTGGGCGTCTCGGACACCTTCACCGCTGCCGTTTCCGGCCAGCGCGCCGCGCACCAGTCATAGAAATGACGCGCCATGTTCTCGGCAGTGGTCACGCAATTCAGCACGTCGTTCAGATGGCGATGATCGAACGTGTCGTCGATATAGGCCTTGAGCGGCTTCAGCTCGTGATAATCCCGCACGAACCCGTCGCAGTTGAGGTTGGCCGAGGCCAGCTCGACCACCACAACATAATTATGCCCGTGCATCCGCGCGCATTGGTGGTCGTCGGGCAGATGGGTCAGTTGATGCGAGGCCGAGAAGTGGAATTCCTTGGTGATCCGGTACATCAGGCGCGTTTCCTTTCCACCGCCTGCCGCCAGAAATCAGGGTCGGCATAGAGGGTTGGGTCGGAGACTCCGGCCAGATCAAATGCCTCGCGCCGTTCCACGCAGGTGCCGCAGCGCCCGCAATGCAGATCGCCGCCCTTGTAGCAGGACCACGTCTGATCAAACGGCGTGTTCACCCGTGCGCCCTCGGCCACGATATCGGCCTTGGAGCGGTGAACGAACGGTACATGCAGCGCGACATCAGCATATCCTTCTAACGCTGCGCGCTGCATCGTGTCGAACGCATCGGTGAAGCCCGGGCGACAGTCGGGATAGATGAAGTGATCACCGCCATGCACCGCAGTTGCCACCGTATCATCGCCCTGCGCCGCGGCGATGCCATAGGCGATGGTCAACATGATGGCATTTCGGTTGGGGACCACCGTGACCTTCATTGTCTCTTCTTCGTAATGCCCGTCCGGCACATCCAGATCGTCGGTCAGCGCCGATCCGGTCAGCGTCGCCCCAACCGAGCGCAGGTCGATCACGTGATGCGGCACGCCCAGCCGCACGGCGCAGGCGGCGGCAAAGTCCAGCTCTTTCGTATGGCGCTGGCCATAGTCGAAAGAGACCAGACGCGACAGCGCGCCCTGCTCTGCCAATACATGCGCCAGAGACACGGAATCCAGTCCGCCAGAGCAGACCAAAGTAGTTTTCATGATGTCAGTCCTTGTTTTGATAACCGGGTAGGCTGCGACCGGCGCGCGGACCCTTAGACGCGCCTATTCCAAGACGCAATGCACAAGTTCGTTTTTCACGAGAATTCCCGTTAGGACGGTAGACAGGCCCGTCGATGACAGCGGGTCAGGGCATTTCGGGCTGATCAGGCGAGGTGTTCACCGCATGACAAACGGATCGGGGATCGGATCGTCGCTGGTGCGAAGCCAAACCGACTTGACCCGTGTGTAATCCAGTGCCGCTTGCAACCCGCCCTCGCGCCCGTGGCCAGACAGGCCATGGCCGCCGAACGGGGCGATAGGGCTGACGGCGCGATAGGTATTTACCCAGACGATCCCGGCGCGGATGGCGCGGATCATGCGATGCGCCCGCGTCAGGTTCTGGGTGAACAGACCCGAGGCCAGACCGAACCGGGTGTTGTTGGCGATGGCGATGGCCTCGGCTTCGGTCTCGAACGACACGACAGACAGGACAGGGCCAAAAAATTCATGGGTCAGGCTGTCGGCATCCGGCGCGTCACTGCAATCCAGAATGGTAGGTGGAAAATAGAATCCGGCGCGGTCTATCGGATGGCCGCCCGTCACCACCCTTGCCCCCTGCTCGACCGACCGTCGGATCAGGTCCATTGCCGTGTCCCGCTGGCGCAGCGTACATAGCGGGCCAACCTCGGTCGCCATGTCATCCGGGGCGCCGATCACAACCGCCTCGGCTTTCTGCTTGAGACGCGCAAGGAATTCGTCCTTGATCGAGGCCTGAACAACAAGCCGCGAGCCGGCCACGCAGCTTTGCCCCGTGGCCGCAAAAATCCCCGACACCTGCGCGTTCACGGCGCTGTCGAGATCGGCATCTTCGAACACGATGAACGGAGATTTGCCGCCAAGTTCCAACGAGGTCGACGCCAGATTTTCCGCCGAGTTGCGCACGATATGACGCGCGGTCTCTGGTCCGCCGGTAAAGGCGACATGGGCCACTTTCGGATGGCTGGTCAGAACAGCCCCTGCCCCCGGCCCGCCGGTAATCACGTTCAGCACACCGGGCGGAAAGCCCGCCTGATCAAAGATACGGGCGAATTCCAGCATCGGAGCCGGACCTTCTTCCGAGGCTTTCAGCACGACGGTACAACCCGCCGCCAGTGCCGGGCCAATTTTAACGGCCGAGAGGAACAGCTGCGAGTTCCACGGCACTACGGCGGCCACAACACCGATCGGCTCGCGCCGCAGCCAGACCTCCATATCCGGTTTGTCGATGGGCAGATGTGCTCCCTCGATCTTGTCGGCCAGACCGGCATAGTAGCGATAGTAGTCGGCGACATAGGCAATCTGGGCCGAGGTTTCGCGAATAATCTTGCCCGTATCACGGGTCTCCAGCTCAGCCAGACGCGGGGCGTTTTCTGCAATCAGATCGGCCAGACGGGACAGCAGCTTGCCCCGCGCTGTGGCCGTCATCCCCGCCCAGTCCGGCGAGAAAAACGCGCGTTCTGCGCCCTCAACAGCCTGATTGACGTCGTCCTCGCTGGCCTCGGGCATCTTGGCCCAAACGGCGCCCGTGGCCGGGTCCAGACTGTCAAACTGTGCCGAGCCGTCCGAAAAAGCGCCACCAATATACTGTTGAAACTGCTGCATTTTATCTCAACCTTTTACTGAAACGCCGGCATGACGTCTTTGATAAACCGCTCAAGCGAGGCTTTCTTGCGTTCAAACGGCATGCTCGAGTCGATCCAGAACGAGTATTCATCATAGCCAAGCGCCGCATAACTGCGCAGGCGGTCGATTACGGTGTCTACGGTGCCGATCACCAGATCGCGTTCCATATTTTCGGGCGTATAGAACGGATGGGCGGCAATATCGTCATCACTCAGCGGATCAATCAAACCCTGCGAGATATCGCGCTTGTTCATGAACCAGGCACCGAAATAATTATAGAACCGGTTCAACTCGACCGCGGCCTGTTTCACATCTGCGTCGTCCGAGGCCACATAGGTGTGCATCAACAGCATGATCTTGGGCCGCGCTACGTCCGGGAATTTGGCGCAGGCGTCCTTGAACTTGGTCATCAGGCTGTGAACTTCGTCATCGCCATTCCACAGCGGTGTCACCTGAACGTTGCACCCGTTCGAGATCGCAAATTCATGGCTATTGGGATCGCGGGCCGCGACCCAGATGGGCGGTCCGTCTTTTTGCAGGGGCTGCGGGGCCGAGGTGGTTTTGGGAAAAGAGAAAAACTCACCCTCATGCGCATAGTCGCCCGCCCACAGCTTTTGCACGGCCGGGATCAGCTCTCTCATCCGCTGACCGGCCTCCCAGGCGTCCATGCCGGGCATCAGACGTTCGTATTCAAAGCTATATGCCCCCCGAGCGATGCCCAAATCCAGACGGCCGTCGGTGATCAGATCGGTCATCGCCGCCTCACCGGCCAAACGGATCGGATGCCAGAACGGGGCGACCACTGTGCCGGTACCCAGACGCACGTTCTTGGTGTGACGCGCCACGTCGATCAGGTTCAGAAACGGGTTCGGCGCGATGGTGAAATTCATCCCGTGATGTTCGCCGGTCCAGATCGCGTGCATCCCGCCCTCATCGGCGATTTTGCACAGCTGGATGAACTCATCATACAGTTGCTTCTGGTCCTGATCTGCCGAGATCCGTTCCATATGCGCAAAGAGTGAAAATTTCATATCCGCCTAACTCCCCACGATGAGCGGTTTGACATGGCCATGGACCTCATTGCCGTAATACACGCCGAAATTCCCCATCCGGCTTTCAGCCGCGAACCGTTCCAGCATCGTGCAAATGGCCGGGTCGGCGACATCCATCAGGGTCGACGGCGTGATCTGGGTGAACACCCCGTTCTCTGGCGTACCTTTGTCGGCCTGACACAGGAATGAGATGTGATGCTGCTTGCGTGCCTCGTCCTGAAACACGGAATAGATGAACCCCGGCTCGGCATTGACGCCACTGTCGCGGATCAACTGCTCTAGCGCGACATTCACACCTTTGGACAAGTTGTCGGTGTTCGGGATGGTCAGGTGACCGTGGCCGTCATCCTGCAACAGGATCGTGTCGTCCCGCGCGATCAGGGCCGAGACCACCGTATCCGACCGTTTGCTGAGCGCCTCGGCCTCGGCCGCTGGGGTGACATAGGCACCGCGCGCATAGCCCAATCCGGGCGCGATGTTCTGGTGGAAGGCCTTGACCTCACCGATCAGGATCAGATGGTCGCCCGCTTCGACGGTCTTATGCGTGGCGCAGTCGAACCATGCGGACACGCCCTCAAGAATGGGCGAGCCGTGCGGACCCGCCTGCCAGTCAACCGCAGCAAACCGATCCTCGACCGGGCGGGCAAAGGTATTTGAAACTTCGATCTGCGCTTCGGACAGGATGTTGACGGCAAATTTGGAGGTGTTCGCAAAGGTTTCAAAATTGCTCGACGTGTTGGCCAGGCAAACCAGAACCAAAGGCGGATCGAGCGAGACCGAGGTGAACGAATTCGCGGTAAAGCCCAGTGGTTCACCCGCCGCGTCATGGGCTGTCACAACCGTCACGCCGGTCATGAAGCTGCCAAAGGCGTTGCGCAGCGCGCGCGGATTGCTCAATCCGCTTGGGTCAAATTCAATCATATCCCCTCCCCCTGTTCACAAGGCCAGTTCAACCAGTCCACCAGCGCGGCATTGACTGCTTCGGGCGCAGTCAGGTTTACCATATGCCGGTGGTGTTCGATGATAATAGCGCGCCCATGCAGCGCCGCCTTTGCCATGGCCCACGACATCGCCGGGGTCGAGTTCGGGTCGTCCCCTCCGGTCAGCGCCAGCAGCGGGCATCTGATCTTGTCATAACTGTCGGAAAAAAGCGCGTCGCCATGAGCGAATGCGGTGTAAGCCGTGGCGTACCCTTCAACGTCTACTTCCGACAACCATCCGCCCACATCAGCGCGCGCGGCCCGGTCGCTTGGTGTATCTGAAAACCAGCGGCGCAGCGGCGTTTGCACGTCAAATGACCCGGTGCCAATCAGCGCGGCCCTTTCGATGACGGATTGTCTGGCCGCATCGTCGCGGCGAAACACTCCGTTCAACAAGGCAACCCGCGCGACACGGTCCGGGTGGCGGATGGCGAACCCTCCGGCAATCAATGCCCCCATCGAATGTCCGACCAGATTGGCCCGCCTGATCCCCAAGGCATCCAGAGCCGCCAAGAACCAGTCCAGAAACATCTCAAGGTCTGACCCCGAGGGCAGTTGGTCGCTGCCCCCATGCCCCGGCAAATCCAGTGCGATCACATGAAACGCGCGCGACAATGCATCAATCTGCGGTGCCCAGGCGGCGGATTGCATCCCGACACCGTGGAGCAGAACCACTGGCTCATCAGGTGCGCCCCGAGGCACCCCCGCGTCGCGAAACGCGACCTGACCGAATGGGTCAGACAGCTGCTGGATTGTCGAGGTCATGCCCCAGTTCCTTCAGGTCCTGATACCGGTCGCCAATACGATGATGCGGGCGGCCGCCGATGGATGCACCCAGCGCAATCATGATCTCATCCGGGGCGGGCGCATCGGCGACTTGCAACTGGATGGTCAGGTAGTGGCTGCGACGCCCACCGTCATTCTTGTCCATCAGCGGAATTTGCATCGCCGCGTTTGCCGGACCACGGGTGTTGGTGAAGGCCAGATAAGATTTAGCCCCCACCGCCTCACGATAGAAATTGCCGAAACGCAGCGTGTGGATCAATGCCGAGCCATGCTCAACCTCACCATTCACTCCGACGATCGCCGCTTTGCCATAGCCCTCAACCTTGTCGCCTCCGCCGGCGGCCTCGAGCACCATGTCGGTCAGCAGCTTGCCCAGACCCGGAGCGCACTCATGGATCTCGGGTTTCAGGTCTTCGACAAAGCCCTGCCCCGCCCACGGGTTTCGGATTACAGCGACAGCGGCAATCATCTTCAGTGGCGTCTCGGCGGGCTTGCCCCCTTCGATCAAAGTGTTTTCGACATGCAGCAACGTTTTGCGGATTTCGGCAGGCATGGCAGTTCCCTTGCGATTCTGTTGACAGGAATATGGTATACCATCGTACCATCCGTCAATCATACCTTGTCGTCCCCTGCCCTACTCGATACCTTGCCCCCCATGACAACACCGAAACTGACAAAGATAGATCACCCGCCGGCCACTCTGCGTGACATGGTCCAGGACCGCATGCGGGAAGCGATCATCGAAGGACTTTTTCAACCGGGCCAGCGGCTTGTGGAACGGCCACTCTGTGATCAACTGGGCGTCAGCCGAACCGTCATCCGCGAGACGATCCGGTATCTTGAGGCCGAAGGGCTTGTCGAAATCCTGCCCGGTCGCGGCCCGATCGTTGCAGTCATGAGCTGGGACGACGCACGCCAGATCTACGATATCCGCCGGATGCTGGAAACCGCAGCGGCAGAAAACTGCGCCCGAAACATCACTCCAGAACGGGCCCGCGATCTGCAAAAAGCGTTGGAAACCCTCAGGCGCGCGTTTTCCGACCAAACGCCGGGCGCGTTGTTTCGCGCAACATCGGATTTCTATTCCGAGATTTTTGATGGCGCGGGCCACTATATCGCCTGGGACGTGGTGCAGCGCCTCAACGGCCGGATCAGCCGGTTGCGGATGATGACCCTGTCATCGACCGACCGGGACCGACCCGGCCTAAGCTATATGGAAGATATATGCGAGGCGATCACATCCGGAGACCCTGCCGCCGCCCGCGCCGCCATCGACCGTCATCTCAGCGACACAACAGCCATTGCGCAACGTCTGTTCGCCTTGGAAAATACTTGATGTTGGCGTGCCCATCGTGACCCTCCTTTGGCTAGGCGCATAGCTCAGCGGCCAATGTTGACGCCTACCAAAATTACGTCCCCTGATGAAAAGCGCCGGATCGCGCTCTTCCCTGTGTCCGATTGCTGCAACAAAAGCTTTCGCAAATGAAGCTGAAGGGTTGTTTAGTGCGCTTTATTCAAACCTTTTGCGCACCACCTAAAACTCGGAGAATTCACAAGCTAGATCTAACTCAAGTGTTTCGCCAGCTGTTCAACAATCTCCTGAGCGTTCTGGGCCGAAAATTCCCTGCCTCGGATGCGAATGCGCAACTCTCCTGCAGCGACTTCAGCCAGTATGGACCCGCCACCAGCGGCGACAACCGGCTCCAGGCGCTGCACCTGTTGCGGGCGTCCTCCCTTTGCCTTGGTCGCGGCCGGTGCGTCTTTGAGGGTGTCTTCCAACAATGCCCATTCCGCCTTGGGATCCATCTCCCCTGCCCCGGCCAACGCCTCACGCAGTTTCTTCTGTGCTCCGTCCCGCACCGCAGAGGCCAGTTTAAGACCCGCCTTTTCCGACAGCGCAACCGGGTGCTGCAACAGATCCCCCAGCGCCTCGTGAACAACGGCAAAGCTGCGCACTTTGGACCGCTTGGCCTTGGACGCCGCCGCGAACAACACGTCGACGGCAGCCTCGGTCGAATTAAAGACCCCCTGCCCCGCAGCCAGAACCGCGATGCGCCCCCGCTCATACGGGGTGAGGTTGGCCCGAAGCTCGTTCTCTTCGACCATCGAGACATAGGCGTCCTGACCAGCCCCAGCCTGCCGGACAAAGGCCGGGATCTCGTTAAAGGACGGGTCGGTTTGCGCCAGTCGCCGGAAGGCGTCCAAACGCCGGAAACCCGAGATCAGGCCATATCCGTCACCATCGCGCGTCACCTCGATTGGGGTGCGCAAGCCGTGGACACGCAAAGACTCCAGCAACTCAGCCATCGCTTCTTCGTCTTCGACCATCCGGTCGCGCCGGATATAATCGGCATCAATCTGATCCAGCGGCAGCTTCTCTGCCACCAATCCGGCGTCCTGTGCATCGCGCCACCGCGCTGCATCCCCCTGATCCTGCGCCAAAGCCAGCCTGTCGGTCACGGCGGCCATCCCGTTCAGCGTTGCCGCTTCGGCCGCGACCTGCGCAATCGGAGGCGTCGCGGATTTGGTATCAAACGGATTGGCCGAGGGTTTCGCGGCGAAACCTGCCTCAAGTTGCTCCAGTTCCGACGTGTCCGGAGCGATCAGTCTTCTGCGTTTAGCCATCTGCTTCTCCTCCCATCTGAGCGTCGCGCCACCAGCAGCCAATGAGAACCTGTTTGAACTCGGCGTAAGTACGGTCGAATGTCTCCCGGCCTCGCACATAGGTGTCACGGTTGAAATCTCTGTAGTCGGCCTCATAAATGCCGTTGACCTGTTCACCTGCCTGCCCCACCAGCGCGGTATAATCCTGACGATAGGCATTCATGAAATCGCCGAAATATGCCTGAATCACATTCGCCATATCTGTCTGCTGACTTGCATCGAACCGGGTGATGATCGCCCGCACCACATCCCATTCGAACTTAAGCTCAGGCAACCCCGCCGCCCGTTGCGCGGCGTTTTCGCCATCTTCAATGCTGGCGAAGGTGGTGTACAGCATGTCGAAAAAGCGTCCGGTCGAATCAAACTCCAGAAATGATGCGCCCAGAGGGACCAACAAAATGTCCGCCGCCGCCAGAGCATTGATCGTTAGGTACCCAAGTGCAGGAGGCGTATCGAGGAAAACGATGTCATAATCGTTCAGCACGCCTTCGTCTTCGAGGAAGTTGGTCAAACCGTCCCACAACGGCCAGCTGCGCAGCCCCATGCGCCAGACCGGAATCTGAAATTCGGCCCAATAGAGGTTCAGTTGCGCGCCGATCAGGTCAATATTTGGCCAATGGGTTTTCTGAATCACATCGCGGGGCAGGGTGTTCAGAGCTTCTTGCAACGTTTCATCCAGGGGAATTTCGGGCTGCCCGGCAGCTGTCCGTATCCGGTTTTCTTCCTGTACCGCGCGCGCATAGTCCTTGGCGATCAACGGAAACACGGTCTGCCATTCGTCAGCAACATTGCCACCAAGGATCGAGGTCATCGACCCCTGGCTATCCAGATCAATGACCAGAACTTTATAGCCGTCCAAGGCCGCAGACATAGCCAAATGAGCGGCCGTTGAAGTTTTACCAACACCGCCTTTGAAATTCGCAACAGCTACCACCTTGGCAGGCAGACCTTCTGGCCGATAGGGCAGATATTCTTTTGTGCTGACTCCTTCGGCAGCAAAGTGCTGGCGCAGAGACAGAACTTCATCCAGGGTGAACCATTTCGATCCGGCTTCACCTTCGCCTTGCGGAAGATCAGGATTCGCTTTCAGAACGCGGCGCAAATGTGCCGGCGCGACGGGGATGAGGTATTTAGTGATTTCCCAGATAGAGAATCTTCTCAGACGTTTCTCCCCATCAGGGGCATAACCTCTGCGGGCAAGGTCCTCACGTCCTTTCGCACAGAACGCGGCAGCTTTTGCGAATCGAGAGGTTCCGATAGGGTCAGGCAACTTCTCGGCTGCTGCCTTAGGGTCCAGATTCAAATAGGGCGGCAAAGGAGGTTGGTTGGATTTGTTCACTGTCGATGCCTCAGATAATGTTCGCCTTATCAGCGTATATTGCCAAACATAGCGAACATTTCTTTCGCAGGCTATCCTGAGAATGAAAGTTTTCCACAAAAATGACAGTTGCTGCTGGGTTTCGCCACGAAACCGTTAAAAAGAAAGACACACTGGGCAACAAAGAGTTTATTTTATTTAGATAGTTTAGATTCTTTACGATATTAAAGTGTAATAAAATCAAATACTAAAGCTACCTTCGGCACCCAAGCTCGGGACCAAAGGTATCCATTTACGGTGTTAAAGGTACCTGTCTACGGGTTCATGTGGACCGGTTTCCGGGAGGAACAGGCCCGATTCGCAGGACGTTGAAAACAATGGGTGTTTAGACCCTAATTCTACCCCATATTGATACCCGAGTCGCATTTGATCGAGCGATACACGCCCCTATGGAGTCTACGTCTGGGGATAACTTCACGTGAGACCACTATAGGTACCTGTCTACGGGATTCCGGCCAACCTGTATTTGGGTACCCAAATTAAATTGATCCACAGGTACTTTTCATGCAACAAATATCAAAACGAGCAGCCAGGCAGAATCATGCCGGATACACAATTGGACATGGATCAACTTTCCGGTGCCCTGCGTCGGGAAACGGTCAAAAAAAACGTCGCCGCAATTCACATTAGCGGCAAGCTTACGTTGTTGCAGCGCAAGCTCTCGAATGTATTGCTGCTTAACGCGTACGACGCGCTAACCTCTGCGCCAACCCACACGATCGACGCTCGGACGCTTGCGATGATGGTCGGCTACAACTCCAACGATTTTGACACTTTGCGTGCCAGCTTGCGGGCTCTGGCCGAGACCGTGGCCGAATGGGACATGCTTGACGAGCAGGGGCGCCAGGAATGGGGCGTGTCTTCGTTGCTGAGTTTTGCCAAGCTAAAAAACGGAATTTGCGAATACGCGTATTCCCCGGCTTTGGCGCAGAAACTGTACGACCCTAAAATTTATGCGCTGATCAATGTGCAGATTCAAAGGAACTTCAGTTCTGGGCACGGACTGGCCTTGTACGAGAACTGCTATCGCTTTGTACGAACCGGATCCACCGGGTGGTGGGCTCTGGATGTGTTCCGTAAATTGATGGGCGTGGATGGCAGCGACTATTACGGCAGCTTCAAGCACCTCAATGCCAAGATTATCAAACCCGCGGTTGCGGAGGTTAACAAGAGCTCGGATATACTTATTGAGCCTGAGTTCCGGAAGAAAGGCAGATCAGTCACTGACATCCGCTTTTTGATCAAGGGCAACCCGCAAAAGGCGATGTTTGAAATTGATGACAGCGATGGCGTTCGAAACCTGCCGATCTATAAGACATTACGAAAGCAAGGCGTCTCCGACAGGCTAGCGCGTCAGTGGATTGCCGAACATGGCGAAGATTATGTGCAGCAGAAACTCGACTATGTGAGCGGGCAGGGGGATGTGAAATCTACCGTCGGCTATTTGTCTGCCGCTCTGCGCGATGACTATCAATTGGCCGAGAAAGAGGTCGTGCCGCCGAGCGCTGAGGCAGTAGAAGCTGCTCGGCTTCGACAGGCAGAAAGAGCGCAGGAAGATCAGGCTTACAACGCGCGCGCCGCTGAGCGGGCTGAGCGCTCGCGGAAGCTGTCCATTGTCGAGGAGCTGGTTTCGCGGCGAAACCCAACGCAGAGAGATGCGGACAAACGGTTGTTTCTGTCCGGGCTGGATAATGATCTGGACCGGGAACACTTCCGAGCGCATGGCTGGCGGTCAGGTTTGAATGCCAGTGCTATCTTTGACTTTTGGGAGGAACTGGAGCCAGACGCATTTGTATGACGCTCGGAAAAGGGCGGACGATGATTATGAAACAATGGGGGAGGGCTAAGTCACAGAAAACGGGTGGATTCGCAGCCTCTATGTGATGTGCAAAAAGCACAACTAATGCGCATTAGGCATCTCACTCGCGTGCAAATCAGAATTCAGTCAAAGAAGTAAATGGACGCGAGTGAACAACAGACCCAACCAAAAGGCGAAACGTGAAAAGTTGGGTTTCCGGCGCGCATAATTGCAGAAAGACATCAGGTGTTCAGACAGGATTGCCGGGCTTCATACATTTCTTCGTTTCGGGGAACGTATCTTCGATTGCAGGCGGCGGGGTTTCAGAAGTGAGGTTTGAACCTTGAAAGCGCTGACCAGATTGTCTGGACAGCGCCTACAGTGCTAGCGCTGCGCTTTTGCGGTTCTGAACAAAAGCAGGAAAACGAAAACCGACCCGATTGAGGTGGTCACGATCCCGACTGGTAACTCTTGTGGCGCCAGCAGCAATCGGCTGAGGATGTCAGACCCAGTCAGCAAAGCCGCGCCAACTATGGCGGCGACCGGTAAGAGCTGGCCGTGCAAAGGGCCGACAAGCCCGCGTGCGATATGTGGGACCATTAACCCAACGAAACCGATGACGCCCGCGACCGAGACAAAAACCGCTGTTGCCAGAGCGGCCACAAAAAACATGCTGAACCTCAGGCTTTGCACAGGAACACCAAGGGTTGAGGCCGTGAGGTCCCCGGTCAGCAGGGCATCGAGCCAGCGACTGCGATAGAGTGCATAGGATAGGATCAGCAACAGACCGGCGCAAACCAGTGGGAACGTCTCCCACCGGGCCAGACCCAGGCCGCCCAGCATCCAGAAGATGACCGAATGCGCGGCGCGACTGTCGCCTGCGAAAATCAGATAATTTGTGATGGCAGAAAACAGGAAAGAAACCGCTAGCCCGGCGAGGATCAGCTTTTCCGGCGCGCTGGTGCGCAGCCCGTGGACCAGCGCCAGCACGATGCCTGAGGCTACAAGGCCTCCGCAAAACGCGGCCAGCGGCAGGGTCCAGAAGCCGAGGATATCTCCGGTCACTGTGATGACGAATACGGCCCCGGCGGCTGCCCCGGAAGACAGGCCAAACAGGAACGGGTCAGCCAGATCGTTGCGCGTTGTGGTTTGCAGCACCACGCCGACAATGCCCAATCCGGCCCCGATCACAGCTGCGAATAAAGCGCGGGGCAGGCGCAGGTCGAATACGATGCGATGCAGCGGAGACATATCTCCGTCCGTCAGCCCTGTTCCGAGCAAAATCGCCTGAAATGCGTCGGACGCGGGGATCGAGGTGGTGCCGTAGATCGTGGAAATCAGCAAGAGGGCGGCCAGAACGACCGCCCCCAACAAAAGCAACAGGCCCAGTCGGCCCATATCAATTGATACCCGGATGCATCGCCTGCACCATTTTCGAGATTGCCTCGATGTTTGCCGGTCCGGGGGTCAGTTCTTCGTAGCGCAAACCGATCCAGCGTTCGTTCTTGACCGCATCGGTCTGAGACATCACCGGGTGCTCTTGCAGGAACTTGAAAGTATCGGCTGCTCCGTTCCCGGTTTGATAGTCCAGCAGAACAAGGAATTCGGGGTTTGAGGCTGCGACGGCCTCCCACGAGGTGCGACCCCAGCTGGTGTCCATGTCATGGGTGACGTTTTCACCACCAGCGGCGTTGATCATCGCGTCGGGGATGGCAAATTTGCCTGCGGTGAACGGCGCATCGGCCGGGCCGTCCAGAAGGAAGACACGGGGCTTGGGCAGATCAGCGGTCTGTGCCTCAATAGCGGCCAGTTCGTTTTTCCACCCGGAAACCAGTTCCCCGGCCTTGTCTTCGACATGCATGACCTTGCCCAGACGCAGGACGTCGTCGAACAGCAGATCCATCGACGCCTCGGGGCGTTCTTTGTCCAGATGCACGCAGCTCTCGGTCAGGATCATGGTCTTGATGCCGAATGGCTCAAGCGTATCCGGTGTTACGTCGCCGCCGGGCTTCATGCCATAGTACCAGCCTGCAAAGAACAGGTCGGGTTCGACGGCGACGAGGTTTTCAACCGTTGGGTATTTCGGCGCAAGCTCGGGGATATCGCCACGCAGAGTGTCGAATTCCGGGCTTGTCTTATACCAACCGGTGATGCCAGTCAGGCCGACGATCTTGTCCTGAAGGCCCAATGCAAAGGCCATGTCGGTCATGTTCATGTCGTGCACGACAAGACGTTCGGGTTGGGTTTCAAACACCAGCGGTTCGCCGCAATTGTCAACGGTGACTTCATGCGCGGACGCGCCGCCCGCCATGGCTGTGATCAAAGCCACGGACCAGATTTGTTTCATTAAAGGGTGCTCCTTGGTTTTATGTTGATACGGTTGTTTTTCGGATATCCAGCGCCGGGATCATGCGGCCTTCGTGGTGAAAGCTCAGGAAATCGACGCCAAAGGTGTCGCGGACCCGGTCTGCGGTCAGCACCTCGGCCACAGGGCCGAAATCGGTGAGACGTGTGGATTTCATCAGCGCCACATGGGTTGCGAATTCGGGGATCATGACCAGATCATGCACAATCATGACGACGGTGATGCCGAGTTCAGCCACAAGGGACAGCATCCGGCCTTTGGCGTCCGGGTCCAGATGGTTGGTCGGTTCGTCCAGAAACAGCAACGACGGATTCTGCGCTAAAGCCCGAGCGATATGAGCGCGCTGACGCTCGCCCCCGGATAGCTGAAACATCTTCTTGTTCGCCAATGCCTCAAGCCCGGTCAGGGACAGAATCCGGGTCAGCTCTTTGCTGTGGTTTTCGGCAGAGCGGTCATTGCGGATCGGGATTTGGCCGAGGGCCACATAGTCCCGCAGAACAAGCCGCCCGTCGGGCATTTCCTGCTGGCTGACAACGGCGATTTTGCGGGCGCGTTCGACGGCCGACATCTGTTTCAGGCTGCGTCCACCAACCAGGACATCCCCCAACACAAGCTCAGCCGCGCCGCAGAGCAGATTCAACAACGTTGTTTTACCAGCCCCGTTCGGCCCGGCAATCGCCAGAATGGCGCCCTCATCCAGCGAAAAAGAGGCGCTTTGCAGCAGGATATCGCCATTCAGCGCATAGTATTCGAGGTCGCGCGCGATCAGGAATTGAGGTCTGGTCATGATGCGTCCTCACCCCCTATGCGCGGCATACGTGACAGGGTTTTGGTGAATAATGCCACTGGCCGATCCGAAGCGCTGGTCCAACCATCGGTGCTGTTTGCATATTGGCGGGCAAAGTCGGCAAGGGCCTGCGTGTCCTGTGCGCTCTGAATATCGCCAAACAGATATTGCGCTTTGCCGCGCGCCTGAAACCCGACCGTGGTCGGCCTGTTGCAACCGGCCATACAGGCGATGGTCCGAATGGCGAAACCGTCGGGCAATTGGCCTGTTAACTCATCCCGAAGGGCGTCGGCGTTATCCTCGCCTTTGCAGGTCGAGCAAATCAGCAGGACGTGATCAGGTCGTTTCGGCATTGTCCGCTCCACTTGTTGCCAAGCGCGGACAGAAGGTGCCAGTCATGTAAACACGCGCTGAACGTGCCATCAAAGCCTCCTTCCAGGACGCCCCGCCCCGGGTTGGTTAAAATCTGATGGCAGGTCTCCTGACTTGCGGGTCAATGCTCGGCCATCCTTCCCGGCCCCAAGGGCCAGTGGGTGTTTGGCTTTGCTCACCGCTTACAGTTGCGGGGGCAGTCACGGACTTGGCGCCGATTGGCAATCCTCACCGTATTCCCTTTTCATCCCTTCGGCGTACCTAGGGGAACCATCTGGTGATTGAGTGCATCAGATCATGGGATGCGTCAATACGGAATCTAAGTCTCGTGCTATTACAGATCTTGGAGTTGGTATGTTATGACATAACATAACGCAAGTAGTCTTTTCATATTAAAGAATGTGGAATTTTCGAAGGATTCTGAACTCTCAGCCTTCGCGGCTGTAAGTGCGGTCTCGGAGCATAGCGTTTGAAACCGACAGAAGATGGGTCTCCATTATTTCGGCGGCGGCGTGGCTGTTGCGGGCCGAAATACTGCTGAACAGCTGTTCGTGCTGTTCACCCAGCCGGGTCAGGGTCGAGGCCGAATAGCGCGTCTCGCGCCGCTGCGTCCATTCGGCTTGACGCCGGACAGCGCGGATTGAATCGTAAACTGTCAGAAACAGCGGGTTATGTGCCAGTTCCGCGATTTTGTAGTGAAAGATGTCGTCCGCAACGCCATAGGCCTGCGTATCCGAGGCTTCAAGCGTGGCCTGCGTCAATTGTTCAAGCGTTTTCAGTTCCTTGCTCGTAGCCCGTTGGGCAGCCAGCGCGGCCAGCGCTGGTTCGATCTCTAACCGAACCTCCATAACGTCACGCGGCATGACCTTGGCTGCAACCGCGCGAAAGGGGCTGGCCCCGACAGCAGGCGGGGGCGAGACAAACGTCCCCTGACCATGGCGGCGAAACACCGTGCCGTCTTCTTCCAGCAGATCGAGAATGCGGCGCATGCGCGTCCGCGTGACCTCGAGAACCTCGGCCAGCGCCCGTTCTGGCAACAACTTGCCGTTCTTCAGGAAATCCCCTGTTTCGATCCCGCTTCTGAGGGCGGCCGTCAGTTCTGTATCCGAAGGGGCGTTTTCCAAAACTACCAGGCTCCGATCAAATCGTTAAACATGCGTATCGACGTAAGCATCAGGAAACCCCCAAAAGCAAGCCGCAATGCGCGTTGCGATATGGAATGGGCGATGCGCACGCCGACATGGGCAAAGCTGGTTGTCAGCGGAATGATCAACCCGGCGGCGACCAGATTGACATAGCCGACTGAGAAGGGCGGCAACCCGGTTTGCCCAAAGCCGGTCGCCATGTAGATCAGCGCGCCGGGCAGGCCGATGACGAACCCGATGGCCGCCGCGGTTCCCACCGCCTTGCGGATGTCATAGCCGAGGAAGTTCAGTACCGGCACGCAGACCGTGCCGCCTCCGATCCCCATCATGGCCGAGACCGCGCCCGCAAAAACGCCGGTCATCGCCCAAACTCGTTTTGAGAAACTGCGAACGACCGAGTCGCTGCCAGGTTTGCGGAAAATCATGTCCAGCGCCACCAGTCCTGCGACGGTGGCAAACACGGCGACAAGGATATAGCCACTGACGAGCCCACCCAGCAGCGCCCCGACGATCACCCCCACCAGAATGGCCGGAGCCCAGCGTTTCAACAGCGCCATATCCAGCGCGCCGCGTTTATAGTGACCCCAGCTGGAGGAGAGTGACGTAAACACAATGGTAGCCAGCGACGTCCCTACTGCGACCTGTATCGTCAGGGCCGGGTCGCTGCCGGTCAGAGACAGCGCAAAGTAAAGCGCCGGAACGATGACGATGCCGCCACCCACACCCAGCAATCCGGCAAGGATGCCACCGACGACGCCTGCTGCGCCCGCAATGGCAACCAGAGTCGCAAGGGTGGAGAAGTCGACCCCGCTCATTGGATCAGGCCGGATCGCTGGCGAAGGACCGGCTTTCGCGGCCCTCGGCTTGTCGTTGAGCTTCGGCTCGCGCGATGGCGGCCTCCAAAGCAGTACGGTCGGGATTGCCCGAGAAGTTCTGCTCGCTCGGCATGGCTTGCGCGAAATGCAAATACCGCTCGGACGCAACATCATAAAGCCGCCGCAGCTCGGCCAGCGGGTCGGCATGATCGTCGACACGCATGTCCAGCCAGGCGTGGGATTGGCCCTGATGGATGACGATACCGGCAGCCTGTTTGCCGCGCTTGTCGCCGCCTGCGCGCTCACCCGCCTCCATCGCCGCCATCAAACGTTCGGGGAAGGGCAGGGCGGTTTCGGCGTCGTAGGTCTCAAACGTGGCATCGACCACATCCGGCCCGGTCAGCATGTTGCCCGCGACCGAGTGCGACTGACCAATCCGATGCCCGGCCCAGTCAACGCAATCTGCACCAGTATAAGCGGCGAACCCGCCCGAGGCATCCATCAGATGCGCCTGACGCGCAGCGCGCCCCTCGTCGCGGCGCACAAGATCATCGAGAACATCCTGAGCAGATTCGCCCGCCTCAAGCCGTCGAAGCCCCTCGGTTCCCCAGACAGGGTTCGAAAACGCCTGCGAGGCAACGGCGCTGCGTGCGCCGACACAAGGTACCCGTGCGCCGCAGGCAAAGAACCGGCTGGCCACGATCAAGCCGATGGCTCCGGTCTCGGGGTCTTTTGCAATCAGAGAATAGGTCATGTTAACGCCCCACTGCATAGGCCTGCATCAGTCGCGGCGTTGCCGCCGCGCGCAGGGTTCCGTCTGTTTCGCGCAGCGCTGCGGTCAGACGTCCGACCGTCCATGGTTCGGCCACCGTGACTGTGTGACCGCGCGCGCGCAAATCTTCGATGACTGTTTCACCGAATGTGGCCTCGATCATCATTGCGCCGGGCTGCGCGGCGCGGGGATAGAACGAGCCTTGGAAATGCATCGAATGGAACAGCGGCGCGTCCATGCATTCCTGCAAACCCAGCCCGAAATGAACAAAGCGCAGGAACCAGATCAGCTGCCATTGGTCCTGCTGATCACCGCCCGGTGTGCCGAAGACAAGCTGCGTTCCATCTTTCTCGGCAAGGGTCGGCGTCAGCGTCGTACGCGGCCTGCGCCCCGGTGCCAGTGAGGTCGGCAGATCCGGCTCAAGCCAGAACATCTGCGCCCGGCTGTTGAGCGGAAACCCCAACCCCGGTATGACCGGAGAGCTTTGCAGCCAACCGCCCGACGGCGTTGCGGCCACCATGTTGCCCCAACGGTCGATCACGTCCAGATGCACGGTATCGCCGCGCTTTTCGGTCAGATGAGACATCGTGGGCTCACCGGCGCTGGCCCCGGTATTGGCCTGAAAGTCCCGCGCGGCACGGGCGATATAGGCGTCGGCCAGATGCTCATATCCCGGCACCCGGCCCGGGCGTTGGTCATGCGAGGCATCTTCGCCAATCAGCGCCCGGCGTTCTGCTGCGTATTCGTCGCTCAGCAGGTACTCCATCGGAATGTCTGAGTGGTCGGGATCGCCGTAGTAGGCCTCACGATCCGCATAGGCGAGCTTCATCGCCTCGATTACGGTGTGGACAAACTCGGCCCCGTTCGGGTCCATTGCGCCCAGATCAATGCCTTTGAGGATCGCCAGCGCCTGCAACAGAACTGGCCCCTGACTCCAGGCCTGCGTCTTGTGGACGGTCCAGCCGTGATAGTCGTAGCTGAGCGGTTCTTCGTACTGCGCCCGCCATTCCGCCATATCCTCGCGTGTCAGAACCGCCTTGTTGCGCAGGCCCGAGACGTCCATCACCACCGCACCGGCCAGATAGTTGAAAATGCGATCCGCGACGGAACCTTGCCGCCACGCATGGCGCGCGGCGTCGATCTGTTTGACGCGGTCGTCGTGGGCCTCTTCGGCGTCGGTGACCAGACGTTCATAAGTGGCCGCAAGGGCGGGGTTGGCGAAATTGGAATGCGGCTCAGGGGCTTTGCCATCGGGCATCCATGTCTCGGCGGAACTGGGCCATTCGTCCTCAAAGAACTCCGACAGCCCCGCAATGGTGTTCGCGACGCGCGGCAGCACCGGGTGTCCGTCCCGCGCATAGGCAATGGCGGGGGCCATCACGTCGCGCAAGGGCAGGGACCCGTGATCCCGCAGCATCAGCATCCAGCCGTCAAACGCGCCCGGTATGACTGTGGCCAGCAGGCCCGAGCCGGGGATCAGGTTCAGCCCCAGTCCGGTATAATGCTCAATCGTGGCCGCAGCGGGGGCTGGCCCCTGTGCGCACAGCACTTCGGTCTTGCCGGTTTTGGCCGAATGGAAAATTGCGGGCATGTCACCGGCGGGGCCGTTCAGATGCGGCTCGACCACTTGCAGGGTCATTGCCGTTGCAACCGCCGCGTCAAAGGCGTTGCCGCCTTTTTCCAGAATGCCGAACCCCACGGCCGAGGCAATCCAGTGGGTCGAGGTGACGACGCCAAAGGTGCCTCGTATCTCGGGTCGGGTGGTGAAGTCTGACATATGAGTCTCCGAAATTCAGTGTTCGCGCGGGTCCAGCGCATCGCGCAGCCCGTCGCCCAGAAGGTTGAACCCCAGCACCACCAGGAAGATCGCGATGCCCGGCCACATGGCCATCCACGGGGCTTGATTGAGGAAGTTCTTGGCGGTGTTCAGCATTGACCCCCAACTAGGCGCGGGCGGTTGCTGGCCGAGGCCAAGGAAGGACAGCGATGCCTCGGCGATGATGGCGGTGGCGATGGTCAGCGTCGCCTGCACCAGCACCGGCGGTAGCACGTTGGGAAAGATGTAACGGGTCAGGATTTTCGGCGTCGGCAACCCGATGGCGCGGGCCGAGGTCACATAATCCTCGGCTTTTACCGACAAGACTTGCCCACGGGTGAGGCGGATAAAGATCGGCGTGGCCGAGATGCCGATGGCGATCATTGCGTTTGTCAGCGACGGCCCAAGAAACGCCGCCAGAGCGATGGCGAGGATCAGGAACGGCGCGGCCAGCAGCGCCTCGGTACAGCGCGAGATCACCGCGTCGGTCCAGCCGCCGAAATACCCCGCGACGATGCCAAGCGGTACGCCCATAACCACGGCTATACCCACCGAGACTACCCCGGCCAGCAGCGACGCCTGCGCCCCCCAGATCATCCGCGACAGCACATCGCGGCCAATCTCATCAGTGCCAAACGGATGCGCCCCGGTCGGCGGTTTGCGCACCGCGCCCCAATCCGTCGCAGCAGGGTCCGGGATCGGCAGGATCGGGGCCAGCAAGGCGATCAGTACAAAGAAGGCCACCAGCACGCCCCCTAGCATGGCGCTTTTGTGGGTGCGGAACTTCTTCCAAACCCGGCTTTCCGGGCGGCGCGTCAAGATGGGGTCAGCGACAGTCATCTCAGGCAGTCCTCAGGCGCGGGTTGAGCAGCACATAGGCCACATCGGCCAGCAGGTTCATAACTATGAAGCCTACGGCGGTCACCAAAACGATGCCCTGCACCACGGCGTAATCACGGTTGAACACCGCATCGACCACCAGCTTGCCAAAGCCGGGGATGGTGAAGATTTGCTCGGTCAGTACAGCGCCTGCGATCAGTTCACCGAACAGCAGGGCCGTCAGGGTGACGATGGGTGTCAGTGCATTGCGGAAAGCGTGTTTCAGCACCACCCGCCGTTCATGAAGCCCTTTGGCCCGTGCGGTGCGCACATAGTCGGATTTCAGAACACCCAGCATTGCCGATCGCGTGTGCCGCATCAGTGTCGCGGCCAACGCGGTGCCCAGCACAAAGGCGGGCATTAACATTGTGGTGATGGATTTTACCGGGTCCTCGGACAGCGGAACATAGCCCGAGGCGGGCAATAGATCGAGCCGCACCGACACCAGCAGGATCAGCATGATCCCCAGCCAGAAGTTCGGGATCGACAGCCCCGACAGCGCCACGATGTTGGCGATGTAGTCGGTCACGGTGCCTTTTTTCACCGCAGACAGAATGCCCGCCGGAATGCCGATCACCAGCGCAAACAGAATGGCCATCACCGCCAATTGGATCGTCACCGGCAGCTTCTCGGCAATCAGTTCAGTCACCGGCTGATTGGTGCGCAGCGAGATCCCCAAATCACCCCTAAGCGCATTGCCAACCCATGTCACATACTGCACCGGGATCGGATCGTTCAGCCGGTATTTCTCGCGCAGATATTCCAGGACTTCCGGGTCGCGCTCCTCACCGGCCATGGCCAGCACCGGATCGCCGGGCAGCAGCTTTTGCAGGCTGAATACAAAGACCGAGATCAGCAGGATCGTCGGGATTGCAATCAGAATACGGCGCAGGATGAAGGACAACATGGGTTCAGGGCTTTCGGTCAAGGCAACCCGCCCGGCTGGAGGTCCGGGCGGGCCGTGAGTGGCTTATTTCTCCAGCGTCACACCTTCCAGACGGATCATCCCGTCCGGGTAAGGGGTGAAACCTTTGAGGCCATCATCCAGCGCCCAGATCCATGTCTGGTGATAGAGATATACGATGGGCATATCCTCGGTCAGAATGTCTCGCGCGGCGTCGTAGTCCGCCTTGCGCACATCGAAATCGGTCGAGGCGCGGGCGTTGTTCAGCATTTCATCTACTTTCGGGTCCGAGTAGTGGCTGTCATTGATGCCGCCGCCGGTGGTCATGAACTGGTGGATGTTGCCATCAGGATCGACCCGGCCCGACCAGCCGATCTGGCTGGCTTGATAGTCACCGGCGCTTTGATCGGCCAGCAGGGTGGCGAATTCCTTGGACGTGATCTCGATCTTGATCCCGGCCTCAGCCGCCATCGCCTGCACAACCTGCATCAGTTGCAGCGGGACGGTGGTGTTGGGCACCTGGACCTCAAGGTCGATCCCATCGGGAAAGCCCGCCTCGGCCAGCAGCGCCTTGGCCTTTTCTACGTCGCGTGCGGGCACCGGATGATCGGCATCATACCAGGGCGAGGTCGGCGGGAAGGGCTGGTTGCCGGGCGCAAAGGCGCCTTCGAACACCACCTGGTTGATCGCGTCGCGGTCCAGCGCATAGCTCAGCGCCTGACGCAGACGTTTGTCATTGCCCCAGGGGTTGTCGCCTTTTTCGCCATTGTTGACGTTGATTGTAATGCCTTGATAACCCAGCGAAACTGCGCTTTGGACATTGATGTCGCCGTCACTTTCGGCCTGCCCCAGATCGGTGGCAGCGAGGCGTTCCAGCATGTCGATATCGCCCGATTGCAGATTGGCCAGACGTACGGTGGTGTCCGGAATGGGCAGGAAGGTCACGCTGTCAAAATGGATCTCATCGGCGTTCCAGTAATCCGGAAACCGCTCAAGCGCGATCCGGTCCTGCGCCACGCGCTCTTTGAAACTGAACGGGCCGGAACAGACCGGATTCAGCCCGAAATCCGCACCTGCCGCCTTTGCCGCGGTGGGCGAGACCATCATTCCCGACCGATCCGCGAACTGCGCCAGCAGCGTCGCGTCCGGGGCGGCCATGTTAAAGCGCACGGTGTAGTCGTCGACCACATCAACGCCCGTGACTGATTTCAATTCCGATTTGCGGCGCGATTCCTCAAGGTTTTGCGAGCGGTCGATGTTGTCCGCTACGGCCTGCGCGTTGAACGGGGTGCCGTCATGGAACACCACGCCTTCGCGCAGGGTCATGGTCAGCGCTTTGCCGTCCTCACTCCATTCCCATCCGGTGGCCAACTGTGGGATCAGCTCCAGATCAGGCGTGATATCCACCAACTTGTCGCAGAGCGACGCATAGACGATGCGCCCTACGAAAGTACGCGACTGATCGGGGTCCAGAACATCGGCATCCGATTGTAGGGCGATGCGCAGGTCAGCTGCTTGTGCGGACAGGGCTGTTGCGCTCAGAAGTCCGGCAAGAAGGCCGGTTTTGAAGGCATTCATGATGTTTCCTCTCTGTGTGTGACAGAATTCGGGTCTGTTTGGACGGCGGCGCGATACAGCGCGAACCGCTCTTCTGCTCCGGCGCTGCGGCGTCGGGGCGGGGCCGGTTTTCCGGCCTCTGGTATGATGCTCCAATGGTGGCAGGCGACCTGATGGTCGGCGTCTGCGGTGTCCAGTGCGGGTGCGCTGGCCCTGCAATCCTGCTGCGCATAGGGGCAGCGGGTGTGAAAGCGGCAGCCGGCGGGCGGGGCCGAAGGGCTGGGCGTTTCGCCCGTCAGCGCCATCTGGTTGCGGTCTCTGCCCGGCTCCGGCTCTGGAATCGCCGACAGCAGCGCGTGGGTATAGGGATGTTTGGGTGCGTTGAAGACCTGCTCGGCCGGGCCGGTTTCGACTACTTGTCCCAGATACATCACCGCGACCCTGTCGCTCATATGACGGATCACGGCCAGATCATGGGCGATGATCACCAGCGTCAGGTCCAGATCCTGTTTCAGATCGTTCAGCAGATTGACCACCTGCGCCTGAACCGACACATCCAACGCCGAAACCGGTTCATCCCCAATCAGCAGGCGCGGCCCCGAGGCCAGCGCCCGGGCAATGCCGATCCGTTGCCGCTGCCCGCCCGAAAATTCATGCGGATAGCGGTTGGCGTGATCGGCCAGCAGTCCGACTTGCGCCAGCAGCTCGGCCACCCTGACGCGTCGGTCGTCGGCGTCCAGTTCTGGTGCGTGGACCTCAAGCGCTTCGCCGACTAGCTTGCCCACGGTCATGCGTGGGTTCAGCGACGAGAACGGATCCTGAAACACAAATTGCATGTCGCGCCGCAACGGCGCCATATCGCGGCGGGCAAGGTCCTGAACCTCTTGTCCATCGAACAGAACCTGACCCGAGGTCGGACGGTCCAGCCGCATCAGCAACCGTGCCAAAGTGGACTTGCCGCAGCCGGATTCTCCAACAATGGCAAAGGTTTCTCCGCGAAGGACTTGCAAGGATACACCGTCCACGGCGCGCACCTTGGTTTTGCGTTCGAACAACCCTCCGCCCAACGTGAAGTGGCGGGACAGGTTGCGGGCCTCAAGGATTACGTCGCGCATCTGACCCCCCTGACAGCCTCAAGAGGCGCATAGTGGCAGGCCACCGCATGACCGCCTGCGATGTCCGCCAGCGCCGGGCGCGTAGCGCAGTCGGCGGTGGCGAAAGGACAGCGGGTACGGAACCGGCAGCCTTCGGGCATGTCGGCAATTGACGGCACCGTCCCCGGCACCGTGATCAGGCGATCGCGCGCGCCTGACATACGCGGCACCGAGCTCATCAGCCCGATGGTGTAGGGATGCTGGGGGTCGTCGAACACTGCCTCGACCGGGCCGCTTTCCACGATCTGACCGCCATACATGACGGCCACATTGGTCGCGACTTCGGCGACCACGCCCAGATCATGGGTGATCAACAGCGTTCCCATCCCGGTTTCCGCCTGCAACTCGCGGATCAGGTCCAGAATCTGCGCCTGAATGGTGACATCCAGCGCCGTTGTCGGCTCATCCGCGATCAGCAGCGAGGGGTTGTTGATCAGCGCCATCGCGATCATCACCCGCTGCCGCATTCCGCCGGACAGCTGATGCGGATATTCGCGCAAGCGTTGCTCCGGCGCCGGAATCCCTACGCGGCGCAGCATCTGCAAGGCGCTGTCCGTCGCCTCGGCCCGCGTGCAGGTCTTATGGCGCAACAAGGCTTCGGCAATTTGATCGCCGATCCGGAAAGCGGGGTTGAGAGATGTCATCGGCTCTTGAAAGATCATTGCCATGCGGTTGCCGCGCGTCTCAGCATCCAGCGATTGGCTGCGCAGATCATAGCTGCGGCCTTCGAACTCCAGCGTGCCGTTGGGGATGGTGATAACGTCCCGTGGCAACAGCCCCATCAGCGCCATGGCCGTAACCGATTTTCCGCAACCGGATTCGCCGACGATACACAGCGTTTCGCCGGCCGCGACCTGAAGGCTCAGGTCCTCAACGGCACAGTTCGCATGACCCCGGAAGGACAAGCTGAAGGCGTCCAGTCTGAGGATCGGAGCGTTTTCTTTGGGGTCGGGGTGTCGCACGGTATGCAACCTTTAAAGCAACCAATATCAGAAAGGTTGCATGATTCACTTTTAGTTGTCAACGACGCAGGGTCCCGCTCACGCTGGCGTGATGCGCGATGTTTGTCGGCTGTCCGGTGAATTCGCTGGGTGGCGTATCGAAAGCGCTAGCCCAGATAGGCCCTTAATTGAGGCGGCGGGTTATCCAAAAGCTGCGCGGTCGGTGCAGGTGCGTGGGCCTGATTGTCGGCCACAAGCACAGTGTGGCTGGCAATGCGGCGTGCATCCTGTGGGTCATGGCTGACCATCAGCAATGTCGTCCCGGTTTCGGCCACCAGTTCGGCGACCAGATCCAGCATCTCGGCCTTCAGCGCAGGACCGAGGGCCGCAAAGGGTTCGTCCAGCAACAGCAGCTGACGACGCTGCACAAGAACTCGTGCCAAAGCCACGCGGCTTTGCTGTCCGCCCGACAGCTCAGCCGGTTTCCGGCCCCCTAAATCAGGCAGAGCGACACGGTCCAGAGCGGACTGGACTTGCGCGTGTTCGCTGGGCGAAAGCCGCCCGTTCGCCCTCAGCCCCAGCGCTACATTCTGTTCCGCCGTCAGATGCGGGAACAGGTTGCCGTCCTGAAACAGCATCGCAATCGGGCGTTTCCCGGGGTGCAGATCCGAGATGGTTTTTCCTTGCCAGAAAACCTGACCCCGATCGAGATCGCGGAACCCGGCGACCGCTTCCAGCAGTGTGGATTTACCCGCGCCGGACGGGCCGATAATGGCGGTCGAAGAACCAGCCGCGATACTGATATCGGCGCGCAGGTCGAAATTGCCGTTTCGTATGACGCAGCGATCAAGTTTCAGCATGCCAGCGGCCTCCTCGGTCCAATAGCCAGAACGCGCCCATCGACAAAATCAACAACAGCAGGGCGGCCCCGGCGGCGGCCTGCATCTGATAAGCGCCCATCAGGCGGTATATCTGCAAGGGTAGGGTTGCAATCTGCGGGTCGGCGAACAGGGCGATCACGCCGAGATCCCCCATCGACAAGGCGGCAGACAGCCCGGCGGCAAATCCGATCTGGGGCCGCAGGCGGGGCAGAAGAATGCGGGTGAAGAAAGTCGTCCTGCTCATGTTCAGGGACGCCGCAAGCCGCCCGTGCCGCGAGACTGTATCCCGCGCGGCAGGCACCAGAATGCGCAGCGCAAACGGCAGGGCCATAACGGCATTGACCAGCGCCGTAATCGGCAGAGCCAGCGTGGCCGGATTGGCCATCGGGCGGATCAGAATGAACAGGCCCGTGCCGATTACCAGCGGAGACGCCGCCAGACCCAGAATGCCGCTCAGCTCGACCAATCCAAATCGCCCGGCGGCAACCGCTGTCGCCATCGGCAGCGCAAGCATCAGCAGCAGGGCGGTACTGGCCGCGGCGACCAGTATGGATGTAACGGCGGCGCGATACACCTGTGCGGGCATATCCATGACCCCGGCGACGCCGGACAAAACCACCGACGCCAGTGGCAGCAGCAGAAAGGTTGCAGCGACCATGATCCAGAAGACATCGGTTACGGGCGCGCCACCATCCCAGCGGCGGATTGCCCGGTCCAGCCCGGTTCCGAACCCGTCCTTGCCCGAGAACTTGAGTGCCGCAAGCGCTGCCGCAGCCGTCAGCGCCAGTTGCAATGTGGACAGTAACGCAGCGCGACCGAGGTCAAAATCATAGGTGAAGGCCTGAAAGATCGCCAGTTCCAGAGTCGTGGCGCGCGGACCTCCGCCCAGGGTTAGGGCCACGGCGAAACTAGTGAGGCAGATGGCGAAGATCACGGCCAGAACACCGGGCAGGGTGCGTTTCAGCATGGGCCATTCGATGAGGCGGAACATGGCCCACCCATCACAACCCAGTTGCGCGGCCAGTCGAAACCGTTCGGCGGGGACTTCCTGCCAGGCTTGCAGGATCAGTCGCGTGGCCAGGGGCAGGTTAAAGAACACATGCGCCAGAACGACTCCGTGCAACCCGTAGATGCGCAAGGGCGGCAGGCCGACATAACCCAGAATATCGGAAATCCATCCGGCGCGTCCAAAGACCTGTATCAGGCCAAGGATGGCCACGATAACAGGCAGGATGAAGGGGGCGCCCAACAAGGCAATCAACGCGCTGCGCCCGGCAAAACGTCTGCGGGCCAGAGCGCGGGCAACCGGAACTGCCAAGGCAGCGCTAAACAGTGCAGACAGCACCGCCTGTGTCAGCGTGAACCGCAACGCAGCCCAGTCCGAAGGGCCAAGCCCAGAGCTCGTTTCCGCCCGCAGGCCAACGGCCGCCAGCGTACCCAGTATCAGCGCGGCAACCAGTGCCGCCGCGCCAATGCCTGCGATGGGGCTTACTGGCTGAGCGCGCCCAGCCATTCCGCCAATGCCTGATCCCGCACAGCGGCGGCTTCTTCGGCTCCGAAGAGCAGGGATTTTTCGGGAACCGTCAGCGTGTCAAACCCTTCGGGCAGGCCCGCGGCCGGAGTCACCGCCGGGTACATCCAGTTGGTGGTCGGAATGATCTGCTGGAATGCGTCCGAGACCATGAAGTTCAGGAACTGATCGGCCAATTCGGGCTGGTCGGTTCCGGCCAGTTTCGCTGCGACCTCGACCTGCATGTAATGGCCTTCATCAAAGGCGGCGGCGGCCTTGCTGGCATCTTCTTCGGCGATCAGATGATAGGCTGGCGATGTCGTATAGCTGAGAACCATGTCGGCCTCGCCATCCAGAAACAGACCATAGGCCTCGGACCAGCCTTTGGTCACGGTTACGATATTGTCGGACAGCCCAGCCCAAATCTCAGGCGCTTCATCGCCATAGGCGGCTTTGACCCACAGCAGCAACCCCAGACCCGGAGTCGACGAGCGCGGATCCTGAATGATGATCTTGGTCTCGCTGTCTGCCAGTTCACGGAAGTTACCCGGAGCGGAAGCGTTGGCATTGTGGACAAAGGCAAAGTAGCCCCAATCGTAAGGGGCGAAAACCTCATCGGTCCATTCGATTGGCAGGGTGTATTCGGCGCTGACCGAACTGGGCGCGAACAGGCCGGTTTCCTTGGCGGCGGTGATCAGGTTGGTATCCAGACCAAGCACCACATCGGCGTCAGAATTCTCACCCTCAAGCCGGATGCGCGACAGCAGGGCCGCGCCGTCCTCAACGCCGACAAGGTTCAATTCGCAGTCGCAGACGGCCTCAAACGCCTCTTTCACCTGCGGGCCGGGGCCCCAGTCCGAGACGAAGCTGTCATAGGTATAAACGGTCAGCTGAGGTTTGTCGGCAGCGATGGCCGAAGTTGCACTCAGAATTCCCGCAGCAATCAGTAGATGTTTCATGTCATCCTCCATTGCGGCGAGAGGGCAAGGGTGGATGGATCCGTTACCTTTCCCTCCGCCGGTTCTAGCCGGTTCAGGTTCAACGGGTTTGCCCATGGCATCTCAGCGCGGCAGGCCACGCACCCCGAGGTGAGGACGTGACTAGGGGGGAATGGATCAAAAGACAACCGGAATTGTCGTTCGGGGCTTACTGATCCGACAGCATCCTGCGCTTTTCGGCCATAGCCTCTCGGCGGCTGCGTTCGATCCCCAACCTGAAGGATTGTTCGACAAAGTCGATATGATCGGTCGCGGCCTGTGCCGCGCGCTCTTCATCGCCGTCGATCACCGATTGACCAAGTTCCAGATGCTGGGCCAGCAATTGCCTGCCGGTCCCGTCAATCGTTTTCAGGAAGTCGCGGTTGTAGAACACACCCCGACGGGTGAGTTCGTAGATTGAGGCCATAATATGGATTAGTGTGGCATTCTGACTGGCATCGACAATTGCAGAATGCAGCGCAAAATCGGCCTCTTGCGATGCTTTGGTGTCATTCTCACGCCAGGCGCGTTCGTTTTCGGCCAGTATCTCGGCGATCCGCTCTTTGTCTGCATTGGTGGCGCGCCGCGCGGCCAGACGGGCGGCAAAACTTTCCTGTTCGCGGCGATATTCCAGATAATCAAAAAAGGCGGGTTCGTGCCGTTCGTACAGGGCCAGAAGCGCGGGCATCATCGCCTGTCCGGTCAGGGCGGCAACAAATGTACCCTCGCCGTGCTGGGTCGTGACCAGACCGCGTTCTTCCAAAACCGCCAGCGCCTCGCGCAGTTTGGGGCGCGAAACGCGCAGCATTTCGGCCAGATCCCGCTCAGATGGCAGTTTGCGCCCCTGCTTTAATATCCCCGAGGCGATCAAATCCTCGATTTGCGCCACGACGGCCTCGGCCAGCGATTCGTGTCCGACCGGTTCAAAAATCGCTGTGGGGCTCATAGCACAATCCCTCTGTTTTGGGAGATGTCGGGGCGTAGTGGTAAATAAATATAACCATATTGCTGAAAATTTCAAGCGACACTCACTGCTGGGATGAGTTTGATTAAATATCTGTCAAAAAACAATAAAAGCCCAAAACGCGCTTATGCGCGGCATTTGTTCAGGTCCCAGAAACTGTTCCGGTTATCTGTGGTTAGGAATTTGAGCATTGAGCCAGTGGTAAACAAAGTTGTTGACTGGATTATACTGGTAAAGTTAGTTTACCACCGGAGGGGCGCTGGAAGAGCCTGCGCCGCTGATTGGGATACCCATCCCGAACGACCCTGGAGGAGATTTCATGAAAAAGACCCTGACGAGCCTCGCCGTGGCCGCCAGCCTGATGGCCGCACCTGCGGTTGCCGCTGACAAGCTGCTGTTGAAAACCCCTATTGCATTCTCGACTGAACTGCCGGGCCTTGGTTCGCCGATCCCGCGCGTTGCCGAGCAGCTGGACCTGATGTCGGGCGGCACGCTGAAGATGAAGGTGTATGAGCCGGGTAAACTGGTTCCGCCGTTCGAAATTCTGGACGCCGTATCCACCGGCAAGATCAACTCGGGCTACACCACTGCCGGGTATTGGGCAGGTAAAATCCCCGCCGCGCCGCTGTTCTCGGCTGTGCCGTTCGGTCCCGAGGCGGGCGAATATATGGCATGGCTGTACTACGGCAACGGCATGAGCCTGTATCAGGAGATGTATGATCAGGCGGGCTACAACGTCCACGTCATCCCCTGCGCGGTGATTGCCCCGGAAACCTCGGGCTGGTTCGCCACCGAGATCAATTCGCCCGAAGACCTGAACGGCCTGAAGATGCGCTTCTTCGGTCTGGGCGGCAAAGTCATGCAGAAGCTGGGCGTTGCCACGTCGCTGCTGCCGGGTGGTGAGATTTTCCCTGCGCTGGAAAAAGGTGCCATCGACGCGACCGAATTCTCTATGCCTGCCATCGACGCGCGTCTGGGCTTCCACAAACTGGTCAAGTTCAACTATTTCCCCGGCTGGCATCAGCAGGCGACCGTGTTCGAGCTGATGATCAATAAGGACGTCTGGAACGAAACCAACGATCAGCACAAGGCGATCATCGAAACCGCCTGTAAGGCCTCGATGGCGGACAGCTTTGCCGAAGGTGAAGCGATCCAGCACGCAGCGCTGATCGACAATGTCGAAAACAACGGTGTCACCATCAAGCAGTGGTCGCCCGAGATGCTGGATACCTTCCGCACGACCTGGGAAGAGGTTGCTGCTGAAGAAGCTGCAAACGACGCCTTCTTCGCCAAAGTTCTGGCCGACATGAACGAATTCCGTGACGGCTATGACCTCTGGAAGACCAACGCGTTCCTCCCGCGTCAGTAATCACTCTGACTGACGCGTCCGGGGCGGCGGCATCCGCCGCTCCGGGCCTTCTTTCCTGAATTTCGGACTTTCTAACCTTTCACTGCCCGTGCCTCGGGCTGCTGAGCGAGGAATGACCATGGCTACGCAAAAGAACCTCAACGATCCGGTCGAAGCCTATGAGGGCATCCTGGAACACCCCGAGACAGACCGCCAGAAAATCGCCGTTGCGATTGACACAAGCGTCAAAGCCGTCGGCCATGTGGTCATGTGGGCGAACGTCCTGCTGATGGCGGCGATCTTTTCTCAGGTCTCGCTGCGTTACCTGTTCAGCCAGAACTATCCCAAACTGGACGAAATCCAGTGGCATTTCTACGGCATCGTCACGATGATCGGTATTTCTTATGCTTTGATCACGGACAGCCACGTGCGTGTGG
Organism: Ruegeria sp.; assembly: GCF_965221235.1. Taxonomy (GTDB): domain Bacteria; phylum Pseudomonadota; class Alphaproteobacteria; order Rhodobacterales; family Rhodobacteraceae; genus Ruegeria. The sequence goes on along the minus strand of NZ_CBDCRS010000003.1, from coordinate 68,438 downwards.
ACGTGCTGCATATGCAGCTTTCCCGCCGCGCGCAGCGGATCATCGAGGTGATCGGCATCCTGACCCTGCTAACCCCATTCATCTATCTGATGGTCGATCAGGGGTATGACTATTTCTACGAAAGCTTCCGCGTGAATGAGCGCTCGGACAGCCCCACGGGCCTACCCGCACGCTGGGCCTTCAAGGCGGTCATTCCGATCAGCTTCATCCTTTTGGCGCTGGCCGCGCTTGCGCGGCTGATCCATGACGGACACGCTCTGTTGTACGGACCGGCCTCGGAGCGCGAAGGCGCACCGCTGCGCCGCATCCTGCTGGTGCTGGCCGTGTTCGCAGCCGTTTGCGTGGGCCTGACTTTCCTGGTCGAGACGACTGAGGAAAAACTGGTCATCGCGATGTTCCTGACCTTCATCGCGCTGCTGTTCACTGGCTATCCGGTGGCATGGGTGCTGGCCGGTGTTGGTGTTGCTTACTGCGGTCTGGCTTACCTGTTCGACAACGATCTGATGCTGTGGACAGGGCTTGAAAGCACCTTTACCGGGCTCGACTACCTGACCCTCGGGGCGGTGGTGAACCGGGTCTATGCGACCATGTCCAACGCGGTTCTGGTTGCCCTGCCGATGTTCATCTTCATGGGCCTGATGCTGGACGAATCCGGTGTGGCCGAGCGTCTGATGTCCTCGATGCAGCGCCTGTTCGGCACCGTGCGCGGAGGTCTGGCGATCACCGTGACCCTGATCGGGATCATCCTCGCGGCCTCGACGGGTATCATCGGTGCGTCTGTGGTTCTGCTGGGCGTTCTGTCGCTGCCGTCGATGATGCAGCAGAAATACCAACCGACGCTTGCGGCGGGTGTCGTCTCGGCCTCTGGTACTCTGGGTATTCTGATCCCGCCCTCAATCATGCTGGTGATCATGGCCGACCAAATGGCCCTGTCGGTTGGTGACCTGTTCATGGCCGCCGTCTTCCCCGGTGTCATCATCGGTGGCCTGTACCTGACCTACATCTTCATCCTTGCTTTGGTGAAACGCGATGCAGCCCCGGTGCCCGAAGGCGCAAAGGCCCCCGATTGGGCCGCTGTTAAAGACGTGCTGATCGCCGTGATCCCGACACTGATGCTGATCCTTGCCGTGCTGGGCTCGATCTTCGCGGGTCTGACCACGCCGACCGAAGCCTCGGGCATCGGCGCACTGGGTGCGACACTGCTGGCTTTGGGATACCGCAAACTGACCTTTGCCAAGCTGTGGAATGTGCTGGTTTCGACCTTCAACACCACCGCCTATATCTTCGCGATCTTCCTTGGTGCGACCGTGTTCTCGTATGTCCTGCGCGAACTGGGCGGAGACGAGCTGATCGAGCATGTGGTGCAGTCCACCGGCTTTGGCGCCAACGGCACGATACTGTTCATCCTGTTCATCGTCTTCCTGCTGGGCTTTGTGCTGGACTGGATCGAGATCACGCTGATCGTGCTGCCCCTGATGCGTCCCATCGTGAATGGCCTCGGCATCGACATCCCGGGCTTTGGCGTTCTGGATGAACCGGCGCTGGTGTGGTTCGTGATCCTGGTCGCGGTGACGCTGCAAACCAGCTTCCTGACCCCACCGGTCGGCTTCGCCCTGTTCTACCTGAAAGGCGTTTGCCCGCCCGAGATCAAGCTGACGCACATCTACAAAGGCATCATCCCCTTTGTGCTGCTGCAGCTGACCGGACTGGCGCTGGTCTTCCTGTGGCCGACCCTTGCGACTTGGCTGCCCTCGGTCGCCTACTAAGGAGCACATCCGATGCGTCTGAGCCAATGTCATAACTTCCACGATTTCCGGCGGCTGGCCAAACAGCGGCTGCCGGGGCCGATCTTCAACTACATCGACGGCGGCGCGGATGATGAGGTGACGTATCGGGAAAACACCAACGCGTTTGACCGCTGCGACCTGCTGCCCTCGGTCCTGCGTGGGGTGTCGGATGTGGACATGTCGGTCACCGTGATGGGGCAAAAGCTGGACATGCCGGTTTATTGCTCACCCACCGCCTTGCAGCGCTTGTTCCACCATCAGGGGGAACGCGCGGTTGCGGCGGCGGCCGAGAAATACGGGACGATGTTCGGGGTATCCTCGCTGGGGACCGTGTCGCTGGAAGAGCTGCGGCAAAAGCATCAAAACCCGCAGGTCTATCAGTTCTATTTTCATAAGGATCGCGGCTTGAATTCCGCCATGATGCAGCGCGCCAAAGAGGCGGGCGTCGGGGTCATGATGCTGACCGTCGACAGCATCACCGGCGGCAACCGGGAACGAGACCTGCGCACCGGCTTCTCGATCCCGTTTCGTTTGACCCTGGGCGGCATGATCCAGTTTGCGATCAAGCCGATGTGGGGGATCAACTACGTCACTCACGAGAAGTTCCGACTGCCACAACTGGAAGAACACGTGGATATGGGTGGGGGCGCCAGCTCGATCGGTGGCTATTTTACCGACATGCTCGACCCGTCGATGAACTGGGATGACGTGGCGCAAATGGTGCGGGACTGGGACGGTCAGTTTTGCCTGAAGGGCATCATGACCGTCGAAGATGCCAAACGCGCGGCTGAGATCGGCTGTACCGGCATCATCCTGTCGAACCACGGTGGCCGACAGTTGGACGGTTCGCGCACGCCTTTTGACCAACTGGCCGAGATCGTCGACGCCGTCGGCGACAAGCTCGACGTGATGATGGACAGCGGTATCCAGCGCGGCACGCATGTGCTCAAAGCGCTGTCGATTGGCGCCAAGGCGGTCGGCGTCGGTCGGCATTACCTGTACCCGCTGGCCGCAGCCGGGCAGGCGGGTGTGGAACGTGCCCTCGGCCTGATGCGGGCCGAGATCGAGCGCGACATGAAACTGATGGGCGTCACCAGCGTCGACCAACTGAGCCGCGAGAACATCCGTTTCCGCAACGCCTGAACCCGAAATGGGGACCAATATGACCAATGACGAGCTGATCACACATTTTCGTTCCATTGTCGGATCGCGTCACGTCCTGACCGGCGAGCGCGCGACAGAACGGTTCCGGCGCGGCTTCCGCTCGGGCGAGGGGCAGGCGTTGTGCGTCGTTCAGCCCGGCAGCCTTCTGGAGCAGTGGAAGGTGCTGCAAGCCTGTGTCGAAGCAGACAAAATCGTTATCATGCAGGCCTCAAACACGGGCCTGACCGAGGGGTCCACACCCAAGGGCGGCTATGACCGCGACGTCGTGCTGATCAATGTCAGCCGCATGAACGCTCTGCATCTTTTGCAGGACGGGCGGCAGGTGCTCAGCTTTCCGGGTGCGTCGCTGTTTGAACTTGAAAAGCAGCTGCGCCCCTTGGGGCGCACGCCCCATTCGGTGATCGGCTCCTCCAGCATCGGCGCGTCTATTCTTGGCGGGGTCTGCAACAATTCAGGCGGTTCGCTGTGCGAGCGCGGCCCAAGCTATACTGAATTGGCGCTGTTTGCTCAGATCAATGCGGATGGCGAGTTGAAACTGGTGAACCACCTGGGTCTTGATCTGGGCGAAACTCCGGAAGAGATCCTCACGCGGCTTGAAGCCGGAGATTTTGACAGAAACGCCACAACGCCCGAAGGCCGCAACGCCTCGGACCCGGATTACACAACGATCCTGCGCGATGTGGATGCGGATACGCCGTCGCGCTACAACAACGATGACCGGCTGCTGTACGAAGTTTCTGGCTGCGCAGGCAAGCTGGCGGTGTTTGCGGTGCGACTTGACACCTTTCCGACCTACGACCGCGAACAGGTCTTTTATATCGGGACAAATGACCCTGCTGATCTGACCGAGCTGCGGCGTCACATCCTGAAGGATTTCGAGACCCTGCCTGTCTCAGCCGAATACGTGCATCGCGAATGTTTCGACATCGCCGCGAAATACGGCAAGGACACGCTGGTGATGATCGACAAACTGGGGACAGACAGGCTGCCGATGTTCTTTGCTCTGAAAGGCGCGGTGGACTCACGCCTGAACAAGTTCTCTCTGACCCGGGGCTTTACCGACAAGTTCATGCAGGTCGTCTCAAAGCTCTGGCCCGAGCATTTGCCGAAGTTCCTCTATGACTTTCGCAACAAGTACGAACACCACCTGATCCTGAAGATGCATGACGGTGGCATCGAAGAGGCTGCGGCGTTCCTGCCCGAGTTCTTCGAAGGGCGCGGCGCGGAATTTGTCACATGCACACCGCGTGAAGCCAAGATTGCCGGGCTGCATCGGTTTGCGGCTGCCGGTGCCGCCGTGCGCTATGGCCACGTGCATGCGAATGACGTCGAAGAGATTTTGGCGCTGGATATCGCGCTGCGCCGCAATGACCGCGACTGGTTCGAAACTTTGCCTGCCGAAATCACCGATCAGCTGGTGGGTAAGGTCTACTACGGCCATCTGATGTGTCACGTGATGCATCAGGATTACATCGTGAAAAAGGGGTGTGATCCCAAGGCGATCAAAGAGGCAATGCTAAAGATTCTGGATGAGCGCGGCGCGGAGTACCCGGCCGAGCACAATGTCGGTCACCTATATCAGGCCAAGCCCGCTCTGGCGGCGCATTATATGTCCTGCGATCCGACCAACTCGTTCAATCCGGGAATCGGAAAAATGCCCAAGGCCAAGAATTACAGCGAAGACAGCGCTGCGTAAAAGTTCGTGTTTTAGCAGCGGCTGGTCAGCATCTCGAAGGCGGCGTCGAAGGTCTGGATACTTTCCGCGGCGCGGGCGGTGAGATGCGCCCCTTCCAACAGCGCGAGCGTCGCGCGGGCCTCGGCCGTTGGATTGGTGACACCCGCGATTGTCTTATCTTCCTGACCCAGGTCAAAAATCGCCTGTATCCGGCCAAGCATCATCGCATGGAACGCGTCGATCTTTTCGAGGACCGCATTGGACAGGCTCTCGCGGCTGCTGATCAGCGATACGCAAAGGCACAGGGTTTTGCCGTCATTCAGAGCTTCGCGGTAGAGCGATATCAGGGCCAGCAGACGTGCGGACCCGGTGTCGTATTCAGCTTCGATCTTTTCACATTCGGTCTCAAGCGTTGCGTGATAGCGATCCATCAGGGCCTCGGACAGCGCCGCCTTGGTGGGGAAGTGATAGTGGATCGAGGCTTTGCGAATACCGACCGCATCGGCCAGATCGGCATAGCTGAATCCGTCAAACCCGCGTGCTCGGGCGGCGTGTTCGGCGACATCCAAAAGGGCGGTTTTGGTCTCGGTGCTCATGCGCGGTTATACCTTTTCCTTTGCGATCCGGGGCAGGGCGGTCTCTGCCGCCTCCAGTGCGCCTTCGACGTAACCTCCGAACTCGCTGGCGACTTCGGTGCCGGCAAAGATCAGCTGGCCGTCCCAGATATGTGCCATCGAGTGCGGCAGGCCATAAGCCGGGTGCGAAAACAGCGGCTGCTGATCCGCCTCGGTTGAGGTGTACGGATCAAAGGCCCAGTCTTTGATGAACAGTGACTTCGGCTCAGCGGCCCGCGGTCCAAAGAGGCGGGTAAGCTGGTCCAGTACGGCCTGTCGCAAGAGCTGTTCGTCCTGCCGCGCCTGCGGCGGTACGCCGATAAAGCCGAACAGCGCATAAGGCCCGCCTTGTTGGGGTGACGCGTCGTGAATTTCCACCATTGGTCCGCGACGGCTCATCGCGTCGCCGGATAGTCCGGCGTCACGCCAGAATGGGGTGTCATAGGTGGCGATGGCCTTGGCGTGACCGGCCATCCATGTCGCGATCCCTGTCATTGCGTTGCGGGTTTCCTGCGGCAGGTCTGGGCTAAAGGCTATCCGACTGGCGACACGTGGGGGCAGGGCGAGCACGCTCTGTTTGGCGTGAAAGGTCTGTCCTGACCGGGTGCTCGCGATGATCCCGTCGGCGGTACGTTTCAAGGTTTCGATCGGGGTGCACAGGTACAAACGGCCCTTCGGCAGGCTTGCCGCCAACGCTTCCGTTAACGCACCCAAACCACCTTTCAATCGGTAAGAGCCCTGCATAGACGCGAATCCACGCCCGCGTTCGACGCGGCCCGTCTGATCTTCAAAACTCAGTGCGCCCTCCGAGTATTGCTCGAACCAATCCAATCCAAGTTGGTCGATCAATGCGGCGATGCGCGGTTGTCCCGGCCAGAACCAGGCCGGGCCGAGGTCGAAATACCCGTCGCCCTGTCGCTCCGTCAGAATGCGCCCGCCTGTACGGTCCCGAGCCTCGACCAGCAGGAAGTCGCGCCCCTGTGCGGCCAACTGCGTTGCCAGATAAAGCCCGGACAGGCCCGCGCCGATGATCAGGGTTTCGGTTCGCACCATGGAACCCGCTTAGACCTGAGGGGCCTGCGCAAAGGGCAGGTGTCCGGTCTTCATCCAGATTTTTGCCCCTTCGGAACCGGCGATAGCGGACAGGGGTTCCCCTTCGGGCATGCGCAACCAGCTGTTTTTGGTCAGCGTGTCCTCACCCGTTGTGACCGAGCCGTCGATGACCAGCAGTTCGATGCCGCCCGCGGCATCCGAGGTCAGGCTCGCCCCGGCGTCGAGGTGGCTGTAGGTCACAATTTCTCGGTCATCTTCATGCAGGGTGGCTGTGGCCACACCGCTAACTGGGGCAGCCAGTTCGTCGGCCATGGTTTTGCGGAACTGGGTGCGGTCCTGCATGTCGAACTGCCAGAGCTTCACAAAGATGGTGCAGCCGGGCTCGGAACCCGGAGTGTGCGCCGAGGTAGGAGGGTTGCGCACATAGGTTCCGGCGGGAAAATCGCCGTGTTCATCCTGAAAGACGCCGTCCAGCACGATGAACTCCTCTCCGCCCGTATGGGTATGGGCCGAGAAACTGCTGCCCGGCGCATAGCGCACGATCGTGGTGGCGCGCGCGACTTCTCCGCCGATCCGGTCCAACATCCGCCGGTCTACGCCTTTCATGGGCGAGGCCTGCCACTCAAGCTGATCAGCGTGGACAACGACGCGGGCGGAGAAATCCGAGTTGAGTTCCATGGGAAGAGGTCCTTTCGACGAGGGTCAGGCAAGTGTAATGGAATTTACCTACTAATAGGTAGGCAAGATTTCAACATGCGAAGCCACAAAGATTTCCGCTCTCACCGTGTTGTGAGCATTTGTCGTTTCAACTGCCGCGCAATTGGGTGGCCAAATGGTCGATCAATGCTCGTATCCGCGCGGTCAGATGGCGGTTTTGAGGATAAGCCGCGTAGAGGCCCAGCGAAACCGCCTCCTGCGCCTCAAACAATAGGCGCAGCTGGCCGGTCTCTAGAAATGGCCGGGCGGTATAAAGCGGAATGCGTCCGATCCCCAGACCGTCAGCCGCCATATGGGCCACGGCGCGGGGTGAGTTGGCCCGAAAGTTTCCAGAGACAGCGACCGTGTGAACACCATTCGGTCCATTGAAGGCCCAGTGATCAATGTTGCTGCCCGTCGTTTGCAAAAGACAATTATGGTTCGACAAATCAGCCGGATCTTTTGGAGTCCCGAACTCTGCCAGATACGCGTCCGAGACACAGCATATGATCCGCATATCCGTCAGTTTCCGCGCCACGAGGTTCGAGTCCTTTAGCGCCCCAAATCGAATGGCCAGATCATAACCTTCCTCGACCATCGAGACGTGATGGTCCGAGAGGTGCAGTTCAATTGAGACCTTGGGGTGTTCGGCTTGAAACGGCTTCAGCAGGTGGATCAGCTCGGCAGACCCATAACCGGTCGGCGCGGTGATCCGGATGCGCCCGGCCAGTTCGGATTGGCGTTGTTGTACCAGCCCTTCCAGCTCATCGAACTGTTCCAGCAGCGGCAGGCAACGTTCGTAGTAGGACCGACCAGTATCCGTCAGCGTGACGCTGCGGGTGGTGCGGTTGAACAGCTGGGCGTTCAGGCGGTCCTCAAGCTGGCCGACATATTTGCTGGCCAATTTGGTGCTGATGCCGATCTGCCGTGCCCCTTCGGTGAACGACGAATGCGTTGCCACCGCCACAAAAGCCCGCATGCCCTGAATGGTGTCCATTATCTATGCCATGTTCATAGTAATTCAACAAATGGATATATTATCGCCAATAGCAAATCAATCTAAGTCTGGTGCGCAGAAGATGAACTCCCCTAATCAAAGAGAGGCACCAGATGTCAAATTCCGTTCGCATTCACAGTTTTCCCCTGTCGGGTCACGCCCACCGCGCTGTCCTGTTCGCCAGCCTTGCGGGTATCGAGCATGAGGTGATCGACGTTGATCTTGCAGGCGGCGCGCACAAGTCCGAAGCGTTTCTGGCAATGAACCCCTTTGGTCAGGTTCCGGTGATTGAGGATGGAGACGTGGTCGTCAGCGATAGCAACGCCATTCTGGTCTATCTGGCCCGCAAATTCGCGCCGTCCTACCTGCCCTCCGATCCGGTTCGTGAGGCCGAGGTGCAGAAATTTCTGACCCTCGCCGCCGGAGAGATCGCCTTTGGTCCGGCAGCCGCCCGATTGATCACCGTGTTCAACGCACCGTTCGAAACCGAGTTTACCCACCGGATCGCAGGCGTCGTTCTGGGGAAACTCGACGCGCATTTGGAAGGGCGTGAGTGGCTGGTGGGCGACGCGCCGACCATCGCGGATGTTGCCATCTATAGCTATACCGCTCATGCGCCCGAAGGCGGCGTCTCGCTTGAGCCTTATGCAAACGTGCGCCGTCTGTTGTCTAATATCGAAGGTCTGGACGGTTTCGTCCCGATGCCTCGCACAGAGGCGGGTCTTTACGCCGCCTGATCGACCTTACAACAGGGCCAGCCGCAGCATCGTGGCTGGCCGTTATTTTCCCTGTGGTGTGCCATGAACCGTCCAGTCAAAACCGAGATGTCGCCCTTTCACGCTGGTGAACGCGATATGCAGTCGCGCGCGGGGAAAAGGGAAGAGATTGAGAAAATCGGGCGCGCTTATATCCGGTCTTTTATGCCCGATCAGCATCGTGAGTTTTTCGGTAAGCTGCCCTTTCTCGTTCTAGGCAGCGTTGGACCCGATGGATGGCCCTGGGCGTCGATGATATCGGGTCAGCCTGGGTTTCTGAGCACGCCACACAATACGCGGCTGGATGTTCGTGCGCGTTTGCAGGCGGATGATCCGCTGGGCGCAGCGCTGAAAGTTGGGGCGCCGATTGGTGTTGTTGGGGTCGAGCTGCCAACCCGTCGCCGCAACCGCATGAATGCAATGATTGGAAGCGTTGAGGATGGTGGGTTTTCACTGGATGTTGTGCAGTCTTTCGGAAATTGCCCGCAATATATTCAGACCCATGATGTCCATTTCATCCGCGACCCCGAGACCGCCGTCGAACGCCCGCGCTCTGACCGGTTCTCTGATCTGGATCCGCAGGCGCAAGAAGTAATCGCCAAGGCGCATTCGTTCTTTGTTGCCAGCCACGCCAATTCCGCCGAGCAAAACAGTGTCGATGTTTCGCATCGCGGAGGGCGCGCGGGGTTTGTCCGGGTCGAAGGCAACAGTCTGTTGATCCCCGATTTCGCGGGCAATAACTTTTTCAATACGCTGGGCAATTTCCTTGTGAACCCGCGCGCAGGGTTGCTGTTCCCCGACTACCAGACGGGCGATGTTCTGATGCTGACCGGCTCGGTCGAGGTTCTGGACGAAGCTCCGCCCGAAATCACAGGCTTTCACGGTGCCCTGCGTGCGTGGCGATTCCGGCTGCATCGGGGTCTTCGCATCTACGACGCTTTGCCCTTCCGCGCAGAGTTTCAGGAATACTCGCCCAACAGTCTGGCAACCGATGATTGGCCATCTGTTCAGGCGCGTCAGCAGGCTGAGGCTGCGCGCAATCAATGGCGTTACATGCGCGTCGGCGCGGTGCAGGATGAAAGCGAGACCATTCGGTCCTTTACCTTTCAGCCAGTCGAAGACGCACCGCTGCCGTCATTCGAGGCGGGTCAATTCCTGACACTTCGGGTGCGGCCCGAAGATGATCAACCGCTGACCCGGACCTATACTGTCTCATCCGCGCCCAACGAAGCCGGATACCGGATTTCGGTCAAGCGCGAGGCCGCTGGCGCGGTATCAACCCATCTGCACGACAGGCTTTCGGTCGGTGATCTGGTCGAGGTCAAACCGCCAAAGGGGCAGTTCTTTCTGGACCCGACCCAGACTCGTCCAGCCGTTCTGTTTGCCGGTGGGGTCGGGATCACGCCAATGATCTCGATGGTGCGTCATGTGCTGAGTGAGCAGGGGCGCAGCGGATACACGCGCCCTTTGACTGTGTTCCATGCTGCCCAAACAGTGGGCCAGCGGGCTTTCCATGATGACTTGCGGCAGGCAGAGCATGTGACCGATGGCGCTGTTCAATATGTCTCGGTGATCAGCCAGCCCGAGGAAAATTTGCGCGCCGGACAGGATTATGACGCGGGCGGGCATATTACGGTCGATCTGATCCGCAAGGTTCTGCCACTGGACGACTATGATTTCTACCTCTGTGGCCCGCCACCCTTTATGCAGGCAGTTTATGACATGCTGGGTGAACTCGGCGTGCAGGACAGCCGGATCTTTGCCGAGAGCTTTGGGCCTGCCGCGTTACGTCGGCGTGCCGAGGGTGGCAGCACAAAGGCGCAACCAGAGGCCGAGGCGGCGACGGTCAGTTTCGGGCGCGGCGGCAAACAGGTCGAGTGGTTCAAGGGCGGCCCAACACTGTTGGAAGCTGCCGAGGCGCAGGGCCTGAGCCCGCCTTTCTCGTGCCGGTCCGGGTCGTGCGGCAGTTGCCGGACGCGCAAGATTGCGGGCCAGATCACCTATCGCACCCCACCCGGCGCGGAGCATTCCGAGGATGAGGTTCTGATCTGTTGCGCTGTTCCGGCTGAGGGGTCCGATAAAGTGGTGCTGGACCTCTGATCCTTTGACCTTGCCCGGTGACACCCTTCGCGGCAATGATACCAGCATGCCGCATAAAATGGCGCTTCAGAGAGGGGACGCGGGATGCGAAGGGTTCGATGGGTTCGGTCGGGCGTGATCGCCTTGGCAATAGCACTGATCAGCGCCCAGCCTTTTGCCGCCCGGGCGCAAAACACAGTTACATCCGCCGAGGAAAGCGCCGGGGAATGGCGCGATGTGAAATCCATTCTGGATCGTCGCTGCGTCGTCTGCCACAGCTGCTATGACGCGCCGTGCCAGTTGAAACTGACCTCGCCCGCCGGGGTGCTGCGGGGCGGTAGCAAAGAGGCCGTCTACCACACCGAACGACTGCACGATGCGCCACCCACACGGCTGGGTATCGACGCGCAAACGGTGCCGCAATGGCGTGCGCTGGGGTTTCATTCGGTTCTGGGGGGTCCGGATCGTCCGGCCGACAATACGGACCTGATGCAGCGATATCTGGAACTGGGTCGCCGCCACCCGCTGCCAGACAGCGGACCTGCTCCCGCGACATTGGGTTTGGCGATTGACCGCCCCCTGGTTTGCCCGACACCGGATGAGTTCGATGGGTTCAGCCGCGATCACCCGCTTGCCGGGATGCCCTATGCCGCTGCGCCGCTGGCCGAAGGAGACTACCAGACCCTGATGGCATGGCTGCGCGATGGCGCGCCGCTGCCTGATGCGCAGGCGGACATCCCGGCTGACATTCAGCGCCGGATCGCCGAATGGGAAGGGTTCCTGAACAGTGCCGATCTGCGCAGCCAGTTAATGAGCCGCTACCTGTACGAGCATCTGTTTCTGGCCCGCCTGCACCTAGAGGGCGACACGCCGCGCCGTTTTTTTCAGCTCGTGCGCTCGGCCACACCGCCCGGCGAGGCGATAGACATCATTGCGACCCGCCGTTCTTTTGACGATCCGGGGGCCGCGCCGTTCTATTACCGTTTGCAGCCCATAGAGAAAACGATCGTTCACAAAGAACATCTGGTTTACGGGCTGAGTGCAGACAGGATGGTGCGGTATCAGAACCTGTTTCTAGATACAGACTGGACCCTGTCCGAGTTGCCGCCCTATGGCGACGCTGAGGGTGGTAATCCATTCAGCACTTATATGAATATCCCGGCGCGCAGTCGCTATCAGTTTCTGCTCGATGACGCGCTGTTCTTTGTCCGCAGTTTCATCCGTGGCCCCGTCTGTCACGGCGAGACCGCCGTTGACGTGATCGAGGATCGTTTCTGGGTCAGCTTCCTTGACCCGGACGCGGATCTGTCAGTGACGGACCCAAGCTATCTGCGGGATGGGGCGACATTTCTGGAATTGCCGGTGTCACAGGTCGATACCGGAGTTTTAGGTGACCTGCATGGGTTTTCGCACGAAAATCAGGCCAGATACCTGACGTTTCGCGATGCCCGCTATCGCGACAGCGCGCTTTATGAGACAGGCTTTGACTATGACGCGATCTGGGACGGGGACGGCACCAATCCCAACGCGCTGATCACTGTCTTTCGCCATTTCGACAATGCCTCGGCCATGACCGGCTTTCACGGAGGTATCCCGGAAACCGCCTGGGTCATCGACTTTCCGATCTTTGAGCGCATCTACTATGACCTCGTGGCCGGTTACGACGTGTTCGGTCGGGTCGAGCATCAGCTGGCCACGCGGCTCTATATGGACGAACTGAGAATGGAGAGTGAGGATACATTTCTCGCCTTCATGCCGACGGATGTCCGCAAACCCATGCACGCCTCATGGTATCAGGGAACTTTGGCCGAGGTTCACACTTATTGGCACCGGCGCCGTGTCGATGACAGCTTTCCCACGGGTATCGAATTCGACACCGACACGCCCAAGCAGGAGTTCCTGCTGGCATTGCTGGATCGGGGCGAGGGGCTGTGGCCTACCAAAGACCCAATCAACAGATGCGCCGAAGGCACATGTGCCTCGGACCCGGCAGGAGCCGCCCTGCGTGATCTGGCGAACCAGCGCGGGGACTGGGTGAAGTATATGCCCGACCTGTCCGTTCTGACCGTCGAGGGCGAAAGCGGCAATGTCGAGCTGTTCACGCTTGTCCATGACAAGGCGCATTACAATGTCGCCTTCCTGTTCCGGGAGGAGGCGCGGCGGGATCTAGCGGCCGACACTCTGACCATCATACCGGGGCTGATCGGCAGCTATCCGAATTTCTTCTTCAGCATCCGCGACGCGCAACTGAACAGCTTTGTCGCCGCGATGAAGGACGTGCGCTCACAGCAGGAGTTTCTGGAGGTGGTGTCACAATTCGGTATTCGCCGCACCAGCCCCCGGTTCTGGACCCTGAGCGACCGTATCAACCAGATATTCCTACAGCAGGACCCTGTGCAGGCGGGCCTGTTCGATCTGAACCGATACAAAGACCCAAAACCAGAGGACGATCCGACCTGAGCGTGCCGTTGCACAGGGCTGTGATCCCCTGAGTAACCACGCTGGCTTGCCCGGGTGGGACTTGGCACCTAAGTTCTTAGATATGCGGTCATTTGCCGATATCCGTCCGGCTTACAGCCGGGCCGAGCGTATCAGTGACGGGGTTGTGCATGTCGTGGGCGTGTCCTCTGCCCTGATTGCAGTGCCGGTTCTGATTACTGCGGCTATTCTGTACCAGTCTGAACCTGTTGCAGTTCTGGGGGCGTCGATATATGGCGTCACGCTGATCCTGATGCTGACCTTCTCGGCGCTTTACAACATGATCGACAGCGCGGAATGGTCCGACCTGCTGCGCCGCCTCGATCACTCGGGCATATACGTCAAAATCGCCGGAACCTATACGCCGTTCCTGTTGTTGTCCGGGATGCAGGGGCCGGGGTTGCTGATCGGGTTATGGTCCTCTGCCACGCTTGGCTCTGTGCTCAAGATGATTGACCCGGCGCGCTTCCGTTGGTTCGGCCTTGGGCTTTATCTGATGATGGGCTGGGCCATTGTCTGGGCCGGCCAGCCCTTGCTGGCCGAGCTGCCCCGGATCGTGGTGATATTCATGATCGCGGGCGGGCTGGTCTATACGGCTGGCGTGGTCTTCTACCTGCTGGAGTGGCTACCCTTTCACAACACCATCTGGCACATCTTTGTTCTTGCCGGAAGCGTGCTGTTCTTCATCGCGGTGGCCATCCAGATTTTTCCGGCATTGCACGCTGACCTCTGACATTGGGCAAATCATGTGGCAAAGGCGCGCTATATTGCGCTGCCGGATGACTCTGAGGTTGTAATTTCGTCATTTATCGATACTGGTGAGGCTAGGCATGGAGTTATGGGTAAATTATCGATAAAATGGAAAACACCTCTTCCACATGGACCCGCGAGGCGGCGCAGGCCGTATATGATCTTCCTCTGATGGACCTGCTGTTTCGCGCGCAGACCGTACATCGCGAGAATTTCGACCCCAACAAAATCCAGACATCAAGGCTGCTGTCGATCAAGACCGGCGGCTGCGCCGAGGATTGTTCCTATTGCTCGCAATCGGCGCGCAACGGCTCAAAGCTTTCGGCATCGAAATTGATCGAAGTACAGCGTGTGCTGAACGAAGCCCAAAAGGCCAAGGACGGTGGTGCAACCCGGTTCTGCATGGGGGCCGCGTGGCGTGAACCCAAGGACCGGGACATGGATGCGCTGGTGGCTATGGTCGAAGGTGTCCGCGAAATGGGTATGGAGACCTGCATGACCCTGGGCATGCTGGACGACAATCAGGTCATCCGCCTGCGCGACGCCGGCTTGGACTACTACAACCACAACATCGACACCTCGGAACGGTATTACCCCGAGGTGATCACCACCCGCACCTTTGCCGACCGGATCGACACGATGAACCGGGTACAGGATGCAGGGATCAAGGTGTGTTCGGGCGGTATTCTGGGCATGGGCGAAGAGATCGGCGACCGCGTCGATATGCTGGTGACGCTGTCCAATATGGGGCCGGCGCCGGAATCGGTACCGATCAATATGCTGATGCCACAGGAAGACACGCCGCTGGCCGACGCCAAGCCGATCGACCCGATCGAGTTTGTGCGCGTGATCGCCACCGCTCGTATCATGATGCCGCAATCCTATGTCCGCCTGTCGGCTGGTCGCAGCGACATGACCGAAGAAATGCAGGCTATGTGTTTCTTTGCTGGTGCAAACTCGATCTTTGTAGGGGAGACGCTGCTGACGGCAGAGAACCCCGAGGAAGACACCGACATGGTGCTGTTCGCCAAGCTGGGGCTGGAGGCGGAGACCGTGGCCGGGCAAAGCTGTGCGGAAGCGGCTGAATGAAAGCACTGGATCGCCTGAACGCGATGCTTGAAACCTTGGGCGCCCGGCATCGCCGCCGGGTGCTTGCCCCAAGACGTGGGCTGGACTTTGCCTCGAACGACTATCTGGGTCTGGCCGAGTCTGCAGTGCTGCGCAAGGCCGCGCAGCAAGCGCTGGACCGTGGCGTGCCGCTGGGGTCCGGCGGATCGCGTCTGTTGCGGGGCAATCACCCGGAGCACGAAGCTCTGGAGGCTGAAGCCGCCGCGTTCTTCGGGTCCGAAGCTGCGCTGTTCATGGGCGGAGGGTTTCAGGCCAATCAGGCGATTTTTTCTACACTCCCCGCGGCGGGTGATCTGATCCTGTATGACGATCTGGTTCATGCCAGCGCGCATGAGGGGATGCGGACAAGCCGCGCTGATACGCGTTCATTTGCTCACAACGATGTGGCCGACGCGCGGCGCGCTCTCGCCGACTGGCAGGCCGCTGGCGGTGCGGGGCAGGTCTGGATCGCGGTGGAAAGCGTCTATTCCATGGAGGGCGATATTGCACCCCTGACGGCGCTTTCCGATCTGGCGGTTAAATATGACGCTGTGCTGGTCGTGGACGAAGCTCATGCCACCGGCGTTTTTGGCTCGAATGGCAAAGGTCTGGCCCACGGGCTGAAGGCCGAGGTTCTCACGCTGCACACCTGCGGCAAAGGTCTGGGCGTTTCGGGCGGGCTGATCTGTGGCGCGCAGGTGATGATCGACGCCCTGATCAACCGCGCGCGCCCGTTTATCTTTGCGACCGCACCGTCGCCGTTTAACGCAGCCCTTGTGCGCGCCGTGATTGAACATCTTAACACAGACACGAGCCGGATCGAGGCCGCTGCTGCGCGCATCGCCCATGCACATAATGTCGCGCGACAGGCCGGAGTGCCGGAGGACCTGCTCAACAGCCAGATCATTCCGGTCATTCTGGGGGATGAGGCCCGCACGATGCAGATGGCGGCAACCCTACAAGCGCAGGGCTTTGACATTCGCGGCATTCGCCCGCCCACCGTACCGCGCGGCACATCGCGGCTGCGGGTTTCGATAACGGGCAATGTTTCCGACGCCGATATCTCGGCCCTGTTCGACGCGGTGTCACAGCACCAAAGTGAGGCCGCATGAGCACTGTTATTGTTACCGGAACCGACACCGGGATCGGTAAAACCATCTTTGCCGCAGGTTTAACCGCCGCCCTTGGCGCGCGCTATTGGAAGCCCGTGCAATCCGGTCTGGAAGAGGCGACCGACTCGGAAACCGTGGCCGCGCTGACTGGTGCCGAGATACTGCCTGAGGCGTACCGCCTGAATATGCCCGCCTCACCGCATCTGTCGGCCGAGGATATGGGGGTCGAGATTGACCCGGCCCGATTGGCCCTACCACAGGTGTCCGGCCCGCTGGTCGTCGAAGGGGCAGGTGGGCTGATGGTGCCGCTGAACCGTCAGGTGTTTTTCCTCGATGTGATTGCACAGTGGCAAGCCCCTGTTGTGCTGGTGGCGCGGACTGCACTTGGAACGATCAACCACACGACCTTGTCCCTGATGGCGCTGCGCAAAGCAGGGTGCAATGTAGTCGGAGTGGCTTTTGTCGGTGACGCCCAGCCGGATGTCGAAGAAACCATCGCTCAGATGGGTGACATCCGCCATCTGGGGCGGTTGCCCTTCATCGAAACTCTGTCACGCGAGACGTTGACAGACGCCTTCACTGCAATTGACGTCGATGCCATCCGGGGTGCCCTATGACCCCGCTTGAGTTTGACGCCCGTCACCTGTGGCATCCCTATACCAACGTGCTGCAACCCGGACCGATGCACCTGATCACCGGGGCCGAGGGCGTCTGGCTGACTTCCGAGGACGGGACGCGGATGATCGACGCGATGTCGTCCTGGTGGTGCGCTGCGCATGGGCATCGACATCCGGCCATCGTCGCAGCAATGCAGGCGCAGCTGGATCAGATGCCGCATGTGATGTTCGGTGGTCTGACTCATTCGCCCGCCATTGAGCTCGGCCGAAAACTGATCGACCTTCTGCCCGACGGGCTGGACCGCATTTTCTACAGCGACAGCGGCTCGGTCGCGATCGAGGTCGCGCTGAAAATGGCGGTGCAGTACCAGATGGCGCAGGGCCGAAAGGGACGCACAGAATTCGCCACCATTCGCGGCGGCTATCACGGCGACACCTGGAAAGCGATGAGTGTTTGCGACCCGGTCACCGGGATGCACGGGCTGTTCGCAGGTGCCTTGTCGGTTCAGCATTTTCTGCCACGCCCGCAGATCGCTTTTGGTCAGGAATGGTCCGAGGATGGCGACCTGAACGGGTTGAACGCGCTGAAAGAGCTGCTGGAAACCAAGGCCGACCAGATCGCGGGGCTGGTCCTTGAGCCCGTCGTGCAGGGCGCAGGGGGGATGTATTTCTACCACCCCAAGTGGCTGCAACGGGCCTATGACCTGTGCAAGGCGCACGACGTTCTGGTCATCTTCGACGAAATCGCTACCGGCTTTGGCCGCACCGGAGAGCTGTTTGCCTTGCATCATGCCGGTGTCGTGCCGGACATCCTGTGTCTGGGCAAAGGTCTGACCGGCGGGCATATCACGCTGGCCGCCACCATCACGACCGAGACCGTCGCGCGGCGGATCGGCGAGAGCGAAGCCGGTGTGATGATGCACGGCCCGACCTATATGGCCAACCCGCTGGCCTGCGCTGCTGCCTGCGCCAGTCTGGAGCAACTGTCGGTCCGCGATTGGCGCGCTGAAGTGTCCGGCATTGCCTTGCAGATGGAGCAGGAGCTTGCTCCGGCGCGCGGGTTGCCTGGTGTTGCCGACGTGCGCGTCCTGGGGGCCATTGGCGTGATCGAAATGGACGATTGGGTCGACCCGTCCGTGGCGCATGGTTTGGCGTTGGAAACCGGCGTCTGGTTGCGGCCCTTCGCGCGCAACATCTATTGCATGCCGCCTTACATCATCACCCCTGATGAGCTGAGCCAAGTAACCTCGGCCATGGTCTCTCTGGTCAGGGGGAAGTCATGAAACAGCGCTGGCTGTCGCGCTCGGGCACGGATGAGGTGCTCTTGGTTTTCGGCGGCTGGGCGCTTGGCTCTGCTCCGTTCGAGGGGCTGTCAGGCAACGCGGATGTCCTGTTCGTTGAGGACTACACCCTGTTGGATGACCCGCTGAGCGCGCTTGCTGATTACGACGGAGTCACGCTGATTGCGTTTTCCTTCGGCGTGGCCTCGGCAGCGCATTGGCTGGCGCAGGAGGGGGTACAGCCGGATCGCCTGATTGCCGTCAGCGGTACGCTGTCTCCGGCGGATGCTGAATACGGCATTGCTCCGAATATGATCCGCGCCACGGCAGATCAGTTGACCACCGCTAGTTTCGCCAAATTCTGCCGGCGTGCGGGATTGGGCGGTGCCGCGCCTGAGATCAACATTGACGCCGCAAGGGCCGAACTGCACGCCGTTATTGAACGTGGTCCTGCGCCAGCTCATCCTTTCGACCGGGTTTGGATCCCGCAGCGTGACCGGGTTATTCCCACGCACGCGCAAGAGGCCGCTTGGGGCGCGCAGGCGAATGTGGTCCGCGCCGTTCCGGGCGCGCATGTCCCCTTTGCCGCCGGGCAAAGCTGGCAGGAGTGGATCGCATGAACGCCCCACTGACCAGCCGTGTTCAACGCAGTTTCAGCCGCAGTTTTCGGTCCTACCACGATTCAGCCGGCCAACAGGCGCAAATCGCCGAGCGACTGGCGTGTGACCTGCACAAGACCGGAGCGCCAGACCATTTCCGCTCAGCGCTTGAGTTCGGCTGCGGCACTGGCCACCTGACGCAGCAGCTATGTGCGCGGTTCGCGTTCGATGCACTGACTATCAACGATCTCTCACCCGAAGCCGGTGAGACGGCGGTCGCGTTCGGTGCAGATTTTCTGTGCGGTGACGCCGAGACGGTTCCGTGGCCCGCGCAGCCCAACCTGATCGCGTCGGCGTCGATGATCCAATGGCTGCCCGACCCGGCTGCGTTCTTACGCCGGTCCGCCCATGCGCTGGCGCCCGGCGGTTGGCTGGCGGTTTCGGGATTTGGACCCCGACAGTATCACGAACTGGTGCAGGTCGGATCAGCCGCGGCGGCGCCGGGCTTGTGCGGGCCCGACGCTATGGCGGCGGCGGTGTCGGATGTTCTGGATGTCGTGTCGGTTGGCGAGACCGAACAGCAGATGCACTTTCCCAGCCCCAGACAGGTGCTGGAACACCTGCGCAGAACCGGCGTGAATGGTAGGGCGCAGAGGACTTGGACGAAATCCACCCTGAGCACGTTTACGCGTGAGTACGTCCGGCAGTTCGGCAGCGACGCGGGGGTTTCGCTGACCTATCACCCGACATGGATCATCGCCCGCAAACCGGGCTGACGCCGGTCAGGGCAAGCGGGTCAGGTGGCGCTGCATCACCGAATGGGCCTTGGCCGCGTCGCGATCCTTGATGGCGGCCAGAATCGCCGCGTGATCCGGATCAGCGCGCCGTCGCCATTTTGAAGTGTGCAGATTGTTGAAATGCCAAGTGTAGAGCAGTTGCAAGTTCCGGATCTCGGCAATCATCCGAGGCATGTTGCAGGCGGCAATAACGGCCATGTGAAACCGTTGGTTTGCATCCTCCCAATCCTCGGCGGTATCGGCCCCGTCGCATTCGGCGTGAACCCGTTCGATCTCGGCAATCTGACCAGCGCTGAGGTTCGGCACGGAATGCAAAAGCGCCACCGGTTCTAACGCGCGGCGCATAACGCGCAGTTCCTGGATGGCGTTGTGATCCATCGGAGCCACGCACATTCCGCGGCGGGGCAGGCCGATCACCAGCCCCTGCGAGGCGAGATGCAGCAGTGCCTCGCGCACAGTCACCTGACTGACCCCGAAATCGCGCGCGATCAGATCCTGCCGCAGCTTCTCACCCGGTTTGAACGCGCCCCGGACAATCTGCGCCGACAATCTGTGCGCAATGTCTTCCGACTTTTTGATTTGCTTTTGGGGCACCGGTCCTCCGTCGATCAGGCGCGTGACCTGACGCTTATCGCCAAGCCAAGGCAAGAGCAACAGAGGCGTGTCCACGGGCCGCCTGTGGATGCCGAAAAACCGGCGGCTAAGCTTCATGTAGAAAAATTTGTTGACAGAAAATGCACACGTGTTCAATCTTATTGCCACGAAGGGAGGACGGCCGTTTGATGGTCAACTGCGTGTGGATCGCGCGATTCACGCTTAAAAGCTTCTGGCTGAAAAAAAGTTGGCGCAAATCGGCTTTTGTCACACTGGTTACATGAATCGAGGATAACAGGCGTATTGCACACGTGTTCAAATACACATGCCGATTAGAAGGGGATCATCCATGACCACATCACTGCTGAAACGCACCACAGCCGCGCTGCTTTTGGGCGCGATGGCGGCTCCGGCTTTGGCCGAAGACGTCACCATCACCGTTTGGGCCGGTGGCTCGAACGACGCGGATGCGTACCGAATCCACGCCATCGAAATCGCCGCCGACATGCTGGAGCGTGAAGCCGAGATCGAAGGCCGCGAGCTGAACATCACCGTCGAAGGCAAGCGCGATTTCGGCGGCTGGGAAGAGTTCAAGCAAGGCGTGACTCTGGCCGCCGAAGCGGGCACCGCGCCGAATATCGTCGTCACCAGCCATCTGGACATCGCGCCCTGGAGCCAGGCGGGTTACATCGTTCCGGCCGAGGACTATCTGGATTTCGACGCTTGGCCGCTGAACGACCTGTATCCGAACCTGCTGGAAATCGCCGCCTATAACGACATTCAATGGGGCCTGCCGCAGGACGCGGAAAGCCGTCCGTTCTTCTTCTGGAAGGATACGATGCGCGGCATCGGGTATTCGGATGATGATATCGCCGCACTGCCCGACAAGGTCGCCTCGGGCGAATACACCCTGCAAAACGTGCTGGAGGACGCCAAAAAAGCGGTGGACGCAGGTCTGGTGGAAGAAGGCTATGGCTTCTATCCCCGCCCGTCGAACGGCCCGGACTGGGGTCAGTTCTATCAGTCTTTCGGTGGCGTATTGCAGGATCCGGATACCGGCAAACTGCTGCTGGACAAGGCCGCGATGGAAGGGTTCTACCAGTTCTTCGCTGACGCGGTTGATGCAGGCATCACTCGCAAGAACCACCTCGGCACCGATTGGGGCCAGTGGTACACAGAAGTTGCCAACGGCAAGGCCGCAACATGGCATGGCGGCACCTGGCACTATGCGCGTTACACCGGCAAGGAAGGCAACGAAGATTTCTTCGGCACCATCGAATTCTCTTTGATCCCTGCCGGGGATGAGGGTGGCCGCCCGAACACCATCACCCATCCGCTGGTTTACCTGATCACCGATCAGGAAAATGACGATCACGAGGAAATCGCAGCACAGCTGGTCAAGATCGCCTCGGAACCGCGCCTGAACTCACTGCACGCGATCAAGTCGGCGCATCTGGGTATCGGCAAGCAGCAGTCGAACATCGAACTCTATGCCAATGACCGCTGGGCCACCGAAGCAACCGAGCGTCTGCTGATCAGTGCCAATGCCCAGCCCAACAATCTGGACTATGGGGCGTACTCTGAGGCGATGTTCAAAGGGCTCGAAGCGGCGTGGACCGGTGTGAAAACCCCGGCTGAGGCTGTGGCTGAACTTGAGGCTGAACTGCGCGCCAAACTGGGCGACAACCTGATCGTTCAGTAACTTTTCCTCCCGGCTGGGGCAATCAAGTCTGCCCCGGCCACCTTTCCTCGGAGACAACCATGCCCCGCTTCAACGCGCTCGGGTTCGGATTTCTTGCGCCTGCGATGATCGTGGTGACGCTGTTCTTTCTGGCCCCCGTCATCCTGACGGTGTTCTTCGCCTTCACCAACATGTCCACATCCACGGGCATCACGGGGGGCGAGTACCTGTTGACCAAATCCGACCTGCGGGATGTGCAGGCCAGCGGTGTTTCGGATGAGACCTTCGACAAACTTGAGAACGCTGGTTACGTGGTGGATGAGGCCGGTCTGGCCCGTCTGGCCGAGGCGCGCGATCAGGCAACGGCGGATGAGTTGGCCGAACTGCACGCCGGGGCATCGTTTTCATCGCGTCGCGATATGGAGCGGGCGCTGAAGGACCTGCGCGACAATCGCATCCGGTCGACGCGCGACCGGAAGACCTTGGCCGAGCTTTTCACCTCCAGCGTCATGGATGAACGGTTCCAGACCGAGGATGAATTCCGAGCTGCTTTGACAGCAGCGGGTATCCCCAAAGCGGATCAGGCCAAGCTGGTCAAGGTCGCCTATACCGGCTGGGTCTGGACGACCGAGAACATGAAGCTGCTGTTCTCGCTGGACAGTTCCTGGCGCTATGCGATGAACACGCTGTTCTATGTGGTGTTTACTTTGACCTTCAACGTCGGTTTCGGCCTGTTTCTGGCGATCTCGACTTTTTACCTGCCCTCAGGCATTGCCAACACCTTCCGCACCATCTGGTTCCTGCCACGCATTCTGCCGCCGGTTCTCTATGTGCTGATGTGGTACTGGCTGACCTGGGATACGGGGATCATTTCCTCGTTCATGGGCTGGTTCGGCGTTGCCCCGCGTAACTGGATGCTGGATACGGCAACAAACGCCTGGATCGTGGTCATCCTGATAAACGGATTTGTCGGCGCGTCGCTGGGGATGATCTTGTTCTCCTCGGCGATCCGCACCATCCCGGCTTCGATGCTTTACGCATCCGAAGTGGACGGCGCGAACCGCTGGCAGCAAATCCGTTATATCATCCTGCCGCAACTGCGCTGGCCGATCCTTTTTACGTCGTCCTACCAGACGCTCTCGCTGCTGACCTCGTTTGAATACATCTTACTGGCCACCGATGGTGGGCCGGGTGGCGCGACCGAGGTCTGGGCTTTGGCCGCCTATCACACCGCGCTGAACAACTATGGTGGCAACCTGCAATACGGTCTGGGCGCGGCTTATGCACTGGTGTTGGTGGTGATCGGCATTGTGACCAGCGCGCTGTATCTGCGGTTCTTCAACTTCAAAGACCTCGTGGCGAAACCACGGATCGAGCAATAGGGGCCCCACGATGACATCGAATTTCCGCGCCCTTCCGATCATTGCGCTGCTGACGATCCTGTCGCTGCCGCTGGTGATCATGTACGCCTTCACCATCGTGGACTCGGTAACCGATGCCGAACCGGGTAGCCTGATCCCGTCTGAATTCACGCTGCATCACTGGCGTTTCCTGTGGGATGACACCACCGGACGCGGCTCGGTCTGGGTGGCGACGATCAATACGTTCATCTTTGCCGGATCGACGGCGGCGATTGTCTGCGCCACATCGCTGACCTCGGCTTATGCTCTGTCGCGGCTGAACTTCCCGGCGCGGCGGTTCTTTCTGGCGGGCGTCATCATCCTGCATGCTTTTCCGACCATCACGCTAATCATCGCGATCTTCCTGATCCTGCAATTCCTCGGCCTGTTCGACACGCTGATCGGCGTCATCATGGTCAAGGCCGCGCTGGAACTGCCCTTTGGCATCTGGGTCATGAAGGGCTTTTACGACACAGTGCCATGGGAGATTGAGATGGCCGGTGTTCAAGATGGGGCCAGCCGCTTCATGGTCTGGCGCAAGCTGGTGTTGCCGCAGGTGCAGCCGGGCCTCTCGGCGCTGCTGATCTTTTCCTTCCTGTCGGGGTGGAGTGAATTCATCCTGCCGCTGGTGCTGGCCCCGGGCAGTGATGCGCAGGTTCTGTCGACCTATCTGGCCTATTTCCTGCTGGATGACAGCCTCGAGGTCGACTTCAACCTCTTCAAATCGGTGGGCCTGTTCTATGCGCTGCCGGTGATCCTGATCTATTTGATCTTCCAGAAGAAACTCATGAATATCTATGGCGGGGGCTCGAAAGGCTGATGCAACTTAGGCTCACTAACTTCACCAAAACCTTCGACGGCCTGACTGTCATAGACAAGCTGAACCTAACGGTCGAAAGCGGTGAGATGATGGCGCTGCTTGGTCCGTCAGGCTGCGGCAAGTCGACCACGCTGTTCACCATCTGCGGCATTCACCGGATGAACGGCGGGACGCTGCATTTTGGGGACCGGGATGTGTCCGATCTGCCGTCGCAAAAGCGCAATGTAGGCGTGGTGTTCCAGAACTATGCGCTTTATCCGCACATGAGCATCCGCGAGAACATCGCCTTCCCGCTGCGAGTTCAGAAGCTCGACAACGCGACCATCACCCGTAAGGTCGGCGAGATCGCGGAACTGGTCCACATCCCCGAACTGCTCGACCGCCGCCCGGCGCAACTTTCAGGTGGTCAGCAACAACGTGTGGCACTGGCCCGCGCGCTGGTGCGGCAGCCGGATGTGCTGTTGCTGGACGAACCGCTGGCGAACCTTGATGCAAAACTGCGGCTTGAGATGCGCTCGGAGATCCGCCGCATCCAGCTGGAAACCGGCATCACTGCCATCCTCGTGACCCATGATCAGGTCGAGGCGATGTCGATGTGCGATCGCATTGCATTGATGAAGGATGGCAAGATCGTTCAGCTCAGCGAACCGGACCAAATGTATAACGATCCCGTGGATACATTTGTGGCCGGGTTCCTCGGCAACCCGCCGATCTCGTTCCTTGATGCAACCGTTGCGGATGGTCAGTTCCGTGTTGGTGACAGCGGAATTGCGATTTCGGAAGACTTGCGTCCCAAGGTCAACGGGCAGGTGAAACTGGGCATCCGTCCCGAGTACTTCGGGCCGCAATTCGGCTCTGGACTGCAAGGCAAGATCAGCTTTGTCGAAACGCAGGGGCGCGAGGACTTGTATAACGTGACCCTGCCCAACGGGGCCGTCTTGCGCTCGATCCAGCCCGCAGGCCGACGCCTGAAACTGGGTGAGAGCGTGAACTGGGGCATTGCATCCGATCATGCGCTTGCCTTCACACCAGAAGGCGCGCGCATCTGATGTTGGACTGGCTGATCCCCTCGCGGCCCCTGTCGATTGCCCATCGCGGGGCCAGCGCCTATGCGCCCGAGAATACTCTGGCCGCTTTCGCGCTGGCCGCCGATCTTGGCGCTGATATGTGGGAGGTCGACCTGCACCAGACCGCCGACAATCAGATCATCGCGTTCCACGATTTTACGGTGGCCGATGGGCGGGCAGTCAGCACGCTGAGCTATTCCGAAC
Organism: Ruegeria sp.; assembly: GCF_965221235.1. Taxonomy (GTDB): domain Bacteria; phylum Pseudomonadota; class Alphaproteobacteria; order Rhodobacterales; family Rhodobacteraceae; genus Ruegeria. Next base: position 43,112 of record NZ_CBDCRS010000003.1, on the reverse strand, counting down.
TCCGGTTGGTGGTGGCTGACGATGAAGCGCCGCTGCTGTCCGAGATCATTGCCTTGGCGCAGGCGCGCGATTGCGGGATCTACGCGGATATCAAGGCCCCCGACGCCTCGGTTACCGTATCGCGAATGCTGCAAATGGCGGGGGTCGAGCGTGCCATTCTGGGAGCCTTTGACCCCGTTGCGGTTCGGGCCTTGCGGGATGTCAACAGCCCCTATCCGCTGGCGGCTCTGATCCCGGTCGGGGTTGACCCGTTCGCCGCCTCCGAAGGGGCGGATATCATCCACTTGTGTTGGGAAAATCTGGACCGCCCGCAAGACCTGCTGGATGAGATGTTCTTTGCCCGTTGCACCGAAACCGGCCAGCACGTCGTCCTGTGGCACGAAGAAGACCCGGCCCGCATGGCCGAATTGCGGGACAAACCGGTGCTGGGCATTTGTTCGGACCGGCCGGAATTGGTGAACCCGGTGCGGTTCCTGGGTGACTTGCAGGTGGTATGTCATCGCGGGGCCAACAAGATTGCGCCGGAAAACACCTTGTCCGCCGCCCATGCGTGCTTTGCGGCCGGGTTCAGCCATGTCGAGATTGACGTGCATGTCACCGCCGACGATCAGCTGGTCGTGCTGCATGACCCGACGCTGGATCGTACAACCAATGGCACGGGGCCGGTCTGCGATCATACGTTTGCCCAGGTGCAGGCGCTGAACGCGGGTCAATGGTTCGCGCCGTTTTATACAAATGAACCGATCCCGACTCTGGATGAGATGCTGGAACTGGCCAAAAGCTACAGGGGTCGTCTGTATATCGAGTTGAAATCGGCCCCCGCCAATCTGGTCTGGGACCGGGTGGTGGCGCATCGCATGCAGGACCGGGTGTTCTTCTGGTCCTTTGTGACCCAATCGCTGCACGACATGCGGGCCATCTCGGACAAGGCGCATCTGATGATGCGTCGTCAGGATTTCGACACGCTGGAAGAGGTGCTTGCAAGCCTCAGCCCGTCGCTTGTTGAATATACCGTCAGTGATGACTGGTCGGATTTCCCGGAACTGCGCCGCCGCGGTATCCCGGCAATGATCGCCTATAACGGCGATGATCGAGAGGTTCTGTCGCGGATCATCGGGGCCGGTGCCGATATGGTCAATCTGGACCAGCCGTTCCTGTTTGCGGAACTCTGTCGCGAGAAAGGAGTGGCCGAATGAGCGAAGACTCCAGAAAACCCGTCACGTCCTTTGATGTGGCGCGCCGCGCCGGGGTGTCACGGTCGATGGTGTCCCGGGCTTTTACCGAAGGCGGCAATATCTCGGCCAAATCGCGGGAAAAGGTGCTGAAGGCGGCTGAAGAGCTGGGCTATCGCGTCAATTTCCTGGCGCGCGGCTTGCAGACCCGTCAATCCAATCTGGTGGGAATCGTCGCCTCATCTCTGGACACACCGTTCCGTTCGAAACAGGTTCGGATCGCCGCGCAGGAAATCATCAGCCACGGGTATCGGCCTATTCTTCTGACAGTCGAACCGGATGACGATATCGAGCAATGGCTGTCGGTTATGCTGAACTACAACGTGGCCGGAGTGATCGTCACATCGGCCACGCCGTCACCCAAGATCATTCAGGAATGTCATCGCCTGCATATGCCGCTGGTGCTGATCAACCGCGGTCAGAACCAGGACATCGCTGACACGGTTCAGATCGACGTCCAGCAGGCGGGCGAATTGGCCTTCACCATGCTCACCCGCGCACCGGTTAAGCGGTTGGCCGTGGTGCATCCGCGGACGCCTTCGTATTCCGTGACCGGGCGCGCGCAGGCCTTCGTCGAAAAGTGTCAGGCCGAAGGAGTGGAGATCGAAGAATTTCTCTCAGCCAGCCAAAGCTACGCCGCAGGGTATGACATCGCGGGCAGCGTCGGTCTGGGATTGGACCGTTTCGACGGAGTGTTCTGTTCAACCGATCTTTTGGCGCTTGGCGTGATGGACCGTTTGCGCGCCGACTGGAACGCGCGGTTCCCAGAGGACGTCCAGATTGTCGGCTGTGACGATATCGAACAGGCCAGTTGGGGTTCCTATCAGCTAACGACCATGCGTCAGGATGCAGAACAGCAAGTCATGGCCGCTGTCCGGCAGATGCTGGAGCGTATCGAAAACCCCGAGATGGACATTCAGCATTTCAATCAGATCCTGACGCCGATTTTCAGAAAAACAACTCAGAGCAGCTATGACCAAAGCATTTGAAACCAAACTGGATTTCGCAAAATACCTGACCGCTGAGGCCGGTAAACTGGCGCAAAGCCTATATCAGGACAGGGATCATGAGTTTGTTTCGGTCAAGGGTTTGCAGGATTTCGTCACGCTTGCGGACCGGCAGGTGGAAAAGGCGATCCGCACGCTGATCTCAAGGCACTATCCCGGTGACGCTGTTCTGGGTGAGGAAGAAGGCCGGACCGGCAACAGCGACGCAGTATGGGTGATTGATCCCATCGACGGCACCGCGAATTACATGCGCGGTTTGCCTGATTGGGCAGTCTCGGTCGGTTATTGCGAAAATGATGAAATTGAGCTGGGCGTAATCTATGCGCCTGACCGGGATGAGCTGTGCTGGGCCAGCAGGGGTCAGGGCGCGTTCTGTAATGACCAGCCGCTGCACGTTTCAGAATGCAGCCGTCCCGATCAGGCGTTGATTTTGCTGGGCCGCTCATCGCGAAATCCGTTGGCGGATTATCTGACGGTCATCGAACGCACCATTGGCGCGCAGATGGAGTACCGTCGCAACGGCTCGGCCGCGGTCAGCCTGATGACCGTCGCGCAGGGCCGGGCCGAGGGGTATTATGAGGCGCATCTCAACTCGTGGGATGCGATCGCCGGAGTTCTGATCATTCAAGAGGCCGGGGGGCAGGTGCAGACCAGTTCCATTTCAGAAATGCTGGAACACGGCAGCCGTGTACTTGCGATCACGCCCGCGCTTGAGGCGACGATCACCGCACAGGTCTTTTCCGCAGCCTAGGGCGCGCTGACCACCTATTTACCTTTCCAGACCGGATCGCGTTTCTCGGCAAAGGCGCGCGCACCTTCCAACTGATCTTCGCTGGAATAAAGAACATCCACGCTGCGTAGCTGCCGTTTTGTTATGCGATTCATGGTGTCCTGAAACTTGGCATCCTCGGCCTCGCGAACGATTTCCTTGATGGCGGCGTAAACCAGCGGCGGGCCAGAGGCCAGCAGTCGAGCCAGTTCCCAGGCGCGGTCCATCAGCTGATCGGGCGGGGTGATCTCGTTCACCAGCCCCCACCCTTTTGCCTCTTCGGCGTCGAACCAGCGGCCCGTCAGCAGCAACTCCATCGCGATATGATATGGGATGCGCTTGGGCAGCTTGACGCTTGCGGCATCCGCAACAGTGCCTGATCGGATTTCGGGCAGGGCGAAGGTGGCGTGTTCCGCGGCAAGGATCATGTCTGCCGACAGCGCCAGTTCCAATCCACCGCCGCAGGCGATGCCGTTCACGGCGGCGATGACCGGCTTGTTCAGATCGCGCAGCTCTTGCAGGCCGCCGAACCCGCCGACGCCGTAATCGCCGTCAACTGCGTCGCCGTCTGCGGCGGCTTTCAGGTCCCAGCCGGGGCAGAAGAATTTTTCGCCCGCGCCGGTCAGGATTGCCACGCGCAGGTCCGGGTCATCACGGAATTCGGCAAAAACATTGCCCATGACTCGGCTGGTGGCCAGATCAATTGCATTAGCCTTGGGTCGGTCCAGCGTCACCTCAAGGATCGCGCCGTCGCGTCTGGTTTTGATCGGGTCCATATCTCAGGCCTTTCTTATCAATGCGTCTACTGCAACCGCCGTGTCGGGAGTGCAGAGAAGCGGGTTAATCTCGACCTCGCCCAGCGTGTCGGCATGTTGCATGACGTAGGCCTGAACGGCCTGAACCGCCGCGACAATCGCATCCATATCAGCCGCGGGCTGACCGCGATAGCCAGTCAGCAGGGGCGCGATCTTCAATGCGCCAAGGGCCATGCGTATATCGTCGGGGGAGCTGGGTATCAGCAGCGATACCGTATCGCGCAGTACCTCTGTCAACACACCCCCTGCACCGAGGGTCAGGACAAAGCCATGCGCCAGGTCGCGGATGACGCCGACCAGTACCTCGGCCACCGCGCCAGAGACCATCTCTTCGATCAGAACCTGTTCGGTGCCAATCTCCGCGGCCGCTGTGGCCAAATCCTCGGCCCGAACGTTCAGGCGAACCGCGCCGTGTTCGGATTTATGCGCCAACCCAACGCCCTTGACGGCGAACGGAGCGGTCATGTCTTGCGCGGCCAGAGCCGCATCTGTCCCGTGAACTGTCCGGCTTTGCGGCACGCGCAGGCCAAAGGCAGCCAGGGCCTGTTTCGCTTCGCCCTCGGTCAGAGTGTGTGTCATGTCCGCGCTGCCGGGTAGGCACACTGGATCACTGGCCGGAGGCGCAACGTCCGCCGCTGCGCGGATCGCAGACAGGGCCTCTCTGAGCCCCATCAGAGGCACAACGCCGCCCGCCATCAATTCCTGCGCGGTGTCTTCGGGTAGCAGCTCGGGCAGGGTCGCGGCAACGGCAAATCGCGCGCCGGTCTCGTCGCGTACTTTCAGTGCCGCGCGGGTGGCGCAGGTCCAGTCGGTTGGGTCTGTGGTGGGGTAGTCGACGATGGACAGGGTCAGGTCGCTGTCACCGCCGGTCATCCCGGACCAAGCCTGCGCCATCGCGTCTTCGTCGCGCCAGATATAAGTGTGGTAGTCCAATGGGTTATTCAATGCCACCATCGAACCCAATGCATCCCGAAGCCTGGTTTTCTGGTCATCGATCAAAGGCGGAAAGGTCAAACCGGTCCCGATGGCCATATCGGCGATCAAACTGGCCTCGCCCCCGGAACAACTGATTGAGGACACGCGTCCGCCCGGCAGCGGGCCGTAGCAATGAAGTAGTTTTAGCGTTTCCAGAAAGTCGGGCAGGGCGGACAGGCGCGGGATGCCCAGTCTGTCCAGCAGCGCCTGCGCCCCGGCGTCGCTGCCCGCCAAAGACGCGGTATGAGAGACAGTCGCCGCCTGCGCCTGTTCGGACGCGCCAACTTTGAGGGCGACAAGCGGCACGCCCTTGCCGTATGCCTTGGCAGCCAGTGCTTCCCACTGCCGGATATCCTTGAAACCTTCGATATGCAGACCCACCGCCGTAACACGCGGATCGTCGATCAGGGCGGATGCTATCTCGGCCTGACTGGTCTGTGCCATGTTCCCGCACGCGACCATATATGCAATCGGCAGGGCGCGTTTCTGCATGGTCAGGTTGATCGAAATGTTCGAACTTTGCGTGAGGATCGCCACGCCCTTGTCGACAGGGGTCGCGCCGTGTTGATCCGGCCACAACAGCGCGCCGTCCAGCGCATTGATAAAGCCATAGCAGTTGGGTCCCAGAATGGGCATCTCGCCTGCGGCGGTTATCAGTTGGCCTTGCAAGCCGCTGCCGCTGCCATCCTCGGCAACAGCTTCGGAGAAGCCCGAGGCGAAACACACCGCACCTCCGGCCCCATTGGCTGCGAGCGTCCGGACCGCCTCAATCGTGGCGTGGCGGTTGATACCGATGAACACGGCATCTGGTGCCTCGGGCAGGTCTTCGAGGTGTGGAAACGCCGCGTATCCTGCGATGTTGGTTGCTTTGGGATGGACCGGCCAGATGTGGCCTGCATATCCCATGCGCTTTGATTGCAGGATGACTTGCTGACACCATGCCCCGCCGCCAATCACGGCAACGGATTTCGGGCGCAGCAGGCGGGTGAGGTCTTTGCCCATTGTCACGCGCCCAACGGACGCAGCAAGTCGCGGCTGATGATGTGACGCTGAATTTCGCTGGTGCCGTCCCAGATGCGCTCGACCCGTGCATCGCGCCAGAAACGTTCGATCGGGAAATCATCCATCAACCCCATGCCGCCGAATATCTGTAGCGTGGTATCGGTGACGCGCGCCAACATCTCGGACGCATAAAGCTTGGCCGACGCAATCTCACGGTTCGACGGCAGGCTCTGATCCAGGCGCCATGCGGCGGACAGGGTCAGCCAGTCGGCGGCGTCGATCTCGGTGATCATGTCGGCGATCTGAAAGCCGACGCCCTGAAACTTGCCAATGGGCTGGCCGAACTGTTTGCGCTCGGCCGCATAATTCAGCGCATAGTCAAAGCAGCGCCGCGCCCGCCCGACCGAGAAGGCGGCAACCGTCAGGCGCGTGGCGTAAAGCCATTCGTTCATCACAGCAAAGCCGCCGTCGACCTCGCCCAGAACCTGTGCGTCGGGCAGGCGGCAATTGTCGAAATAGAGGATGTAGTTCTTGTAGCCCTTGTGGCTGACCGAATTGTACCCTTCGCGTACCTCAAAACCCGGCGTGCCTCGGTCCACGAGGAAAGTGGTGATCCGCTTTTTCGGCCCTTTCGGGGTTTCATCCACGCCGGTCGCGATAAAGACGATGAAGAAATCCGCGTGCTCTGCGCCCGAGATGAAGTGTTTTGAGCCGTTCACGACCCAGTCGCCGCCATCCCGCACAGCCTGACATTTCATGCCGCGCACATCCGATCCGGCATCAGGCTCGGTCATCGCCAGCGCATCCATCTTTTCACCGCGCACTGCGGGCAGCAGATAACGTTCGCGCTGCTCATCATTACAGGCCATCAGGATATTCTGAGGGCGGCCAAAGAAATGTGTCAGGGCCATGGATCCGCGACCCAGCTCGCGCTCGACCAGAGTGAAATCGAGATGGGACAGCCCTGCGCCGCCGACCTCTTCGGGGAAGTTGCAGGCATAAAAGCCAAGGTCGATGCATTTCTGTTTGATCTCTTCGCCAAGCTCGACCGGCACAGTACCGCTGCGTTCAACTTCAGCTTCGTGCGGGTAGATTTCGTTCTCCACAAAGCTGCGGACGGTCGAGACGATCATTTCCTGTTCTTCGGACAGACCAAATTGCATGGCTTGCATTCCCTGAATGGTGGTTGACGCATGAAACGCCATTGGTCAGGCTCAAGTCATGCGAAGTTAGTCAGAAATCATGCAGTGCTGGAATAATTTTGCCGCGCCGATATAACATCCTTCTGTTTGACGGGTTCTCAAACCACTGCTTGGCCAACATGGTCGAGCCTTTGCGCGCGGCCAATACACTGGCGCGACAAACCTTGTATGAGTGGCGCTTCAGTTCTTTGGACGGAAACCCGGTGCAAAGCTCCAGCGGTCTTGTAGTCACGCCGGATGACGCGACGCAGGCACTGCACGGTGATGTCTTGGTGGTCATGCCGTCATACGGATATCTGGAATTGGATACGAGGGTGACCATTCGAACCCTGTTGGCGGCAGCGCAGAGGCATTCGCAACTTGCCGGATTGGACACCGGCAGTTGGCTTTTGGCACGGGCCGGGTTGCTGGACGATCACCGCGCGACGATCCACTGGGATGAACTGTCACGGTTTGAGGAAGCCTTTCCCAATGTCGACGCGGTGCAGGAACGCTTTGTCATCGACCGCAACCGACTGACCTGTTCGGGTGCAATGGCGGCTTTCGATCTGGCCTCGGCCCTTATTCGTCGGGACCACGGTCCGCTTCTGTCGATGGAAGTCGCTCATCTGCTGATGAGCCGGGGCGCGGCGGATCAGTATGCTTTGCCGTTGAAGTCCGAGGACACATTGGTCAATCGCGCGTTGGCCGTCATGCAAAGCAATCTTGAGACCCCGCTGCCGATCAAAGAGGTTGCGCGCAAGATTGGGTGTTCGCAAAAACGGCTGGAGATGCGGGTGCAGGCCGAGCTGCGTACGACGCCGCAAGCCCTGTATCGCCGCCTGCGCCTGAACTTGGCACGGCGGTTGGCGGAAGAGACCGAACAATCCATCGCGGAAATTGCCAGCCGATGCGGATATGAAAACGCCAGCGCGATGACGCGGGCGTTCAAGGCGGAATTCGGGCAATCTCCATCGGCGTTTCGAAAGGCGCAATGACCTGCGCGCTTGTCTGAAACTCAGAAAAGCGATTGAGCTTGCGGACGTTTGATCCTCACAGAGTTACTAACGAGGACTTGTTTCGCCTTTCCGTTCAGTATCGACCATGATGATCTGGACAAGCGTGCTTTGCGGCTTTTAATCTGCGCCGAACGATGGTGATCACGTGACGAACAAACTTGTTTCCGCTGTACGGTTTGGGATGGCCGCAGCACTTTTGGGGATATCCGCGCCCGCCTTTTCACAGCCGGATATTCTGATCTTGGGCGACAGTCAGATTTCCTTTGGGGCCGGCAAGGAATACATGAAGTTCTTCGCCGATTTGCCCGAGAAATGCGAGATCACCCCGCAGCGGCAAAAGGCGTTGGACAAGCTCGGCCAACGCGACACGGCGGCGATTGGTGTGCGGTCGACCTCGTTGCAATCCTGGACGGTTAAGAAGGGCGCGGCCAAGGGTGCGATTTGTGATGTGGACAAGAAGTATGGCGTCAACGCCGGGGCTTATGGGATAGAAGGCAACCCCGACCGGGTCTTTGTTCAGATCGGTAAGGGGCCAGCTTATCAGTTTTGCAAACCCAAGCAGACTGCGTTCGAGGCGATGTTTGAAGATGACTATTACAAGCCGGAATTGCTGGTTCTGACCTTTTTGGGCAACTCGGCGGACCGCTGGGCCGGGTCAACCGATGCGGCGGATCAGGACGCGCAGCGTACCGTAGCGCAATTGCCAAAGGGTATGCCTTGCGTGTTCATCTCAAGCGCTCCGGTCTATCTGGAAAAAACCAATGATCTGCGCATGACCGCCCAGACCGAAATCGCCCGCGCCTTTGAAAGGGCCGGGACGCAATGTCAGGTGGTCGAGGGGTTCAACACCAAAACCCGCGCGGCGATCGAAGGTAAGCCGAAATACTTCCGCCGTAACGACGCGGGCCAGGTCAAGGACCCGCACCACCCAAGCCCGGCCGCGATCCGGCAGTTTCTGGAAATCAATACCGCCGCGTTGTGCGATGCGGTGTTTTCCGCCCTGAAATAGAAAACCGCATGAGGGGATGATGCAGGTTTTGAAAAACACGTTACGTGCGCTGTGCGCGATTATGCTGACCGGGCTATCGGTCAGCGCCGAAGAATTCGACTCGCCCGAGATTCTGATCATCGGTGACAGCCAGATTTCGTTTGGATCCGGCCCGGCCTTTCTTGAGTTCTTCAGCGACATCAAAAGTCACTGCAAGCCCAACGCAAAACAGAAGAAAGACCTAAAACGATTGGGCGAAATGCGGGTTGGCGTGATCGGCGTGCGATCCAGCTCCATCGACTCGTGGACGGCACGCTCGGGTCACGCCAAGGATACGATCTGCGAGGTTGACCCCAAATGGAAGGTAAACGCCGGAACCTATGGGTTCGTCAACAAAACCGGCAACAAATACGTTCAGATCGGCCAAGGGCCTGAATACCAATTCTGCGCGCCGCAGAAATCCCCGTTAGAAGAGATGCTGCGCGAGGGGTACTATGATCCCAAGCTGATCCTGATGTCTTTCCTGGGCAATTCCGCCAAACGCTGGGCGAACGACCCGACTGCGGCGGTACGGGATGTGGAACGTCTGATGACTCAGCTGCCGCCTGATATGCCCTGCATCTTCATGACCACGGCCCCAGCATACAAAAAGAAGATCGTGGACCTGCGTTTGCGCGCGCAAGAGAACCTGATGAATGCGTTCAAAACGACCGGTTTGCGCTGTTCCTTTGTGCCGGGTGCGACCCCGGAAACCGTGGCGGCCAATCAAGGGAACAAAGCCTATTTCCGGCTGAACAAGGATGGCATGGTCAAAGACCCCTACCATCCCAATCAGAAAGCCGCGCGGAATTTCTTTGCCCTTGAGATGAAGCAAATCTGCACGGCCATATTCGACCAGATTGCGCCGACAAAAGAACAAAGCTGAGCTTACGCCGTGACGGTTAGACTGTGGCTCCTTTGATGCGGATTAACGAACCGAGGGTACCCGCGCAAACCCCGATGATCACGGCGATCAGCAGTTCAATCGTGTGAACATTGGCAAAGTTCCAATGGGCGAAGATCACTGTTTCCAGCACTCCGACCACGCCGCCCATTGCCGCGCCCAGCCAGATGCGACGCGTCATCATTCCCAGCGCAAGGCCCAGAATACCTGGTAGGCTGATGATGTTGGCTCCGATTGTCCCCAGAAGTTCCAGCATAGCCTCAGCCCCTTTTATTCTGCGCTTTTGGTCAGGAATGACCGGATTTCGTCGCTGCCATCTGCCACCTGCTGATGCAGTGTCCCCGAAGGCTCACCAGCCAGTTCATCGGTGATCTTCTGATAGGTCTCAAGGTAATCCGGTGGCAGGCTGTGCGCGATGCCCTGATGGCAGTCGATGCAGGTCATGCCTTCGTCAATCGCGCGCTGGTGTTCAGACGCGGCGCGGTTTTCCTGAAGGGTAAAGTCCATATAGTCAAAGTTGTGACAGTTGCGGCATTCGCGGCTGTCCGAGGCCTTCATCTTTTTCCAGACGGCCGAGGCCATGCTCAGACGATGCGCCTCGTATTTCTCAGGGGTGCTGATGGTGCCGGCCAGCTCGTGATAGACGTCCTTCACCGCCATGATCTTGGCCTTGATCTTGTGGTTCCATTCATGCGGCACGTGACAGTCGGAACAGATAGCACGCACGCCGGAATGGTTGTTGTAGTGGATGGTCTCGCGATACTCGCCCAGATTGACCTCCATCGTGTGGCACGAGGTACAGAATTCCTCGGTATTGGTCAGCTCCAGCGTCCAGTGGAACCCGCCCCAGAACAGAATACCGGTCAGAAACCCGGCCAGAACCAGAAAGCCAGAGCTGAACAGGACCGTCGGGGTCCAGATCGCGTTCCAGATGCGGCCAATCCAACCGCGTTTTTCGGGGGAGTCTGCCATCTCGGTGCTCCTTTTCAGACAAGCGTTGGATTAGTTGCTGTGCGAGGGTTCAAACACGTTGTCGACCAACGCCGGAACATCTGCCTGAGGCACGTGACACTGGTTGCAGAAATACCGAGTGCCTGCGATGTGATCCAGCTCGCGGCCTTCGCGGTCCAGATAATGAGTCATCGACAGCGTCGGTGCATTGCGATCACCAGCCTTGGTCCAGTCGTGGCAGGACAGACACTGATTGGTCCGTGTGTCGATCTGGTACTGCTCGATCGAATGGGGGATCAGCGGCGGTTGCTGGCGATAGTTGCGGACGATCCGGCCCTCTACATTCTTGTGGACCTCATGCAGGGGAATGGCTTCATCCACATCGGCCCCGCGCAGGGTGTCCACCTGTGCGGACTGGGCAAGGGCAAAGCCGCTAAGGAGCAAAACGGGGATCAGCGCAACTCCGCCTGTCACGATTGAGTTTTTCATCTTGGCACTCCCTTAAATGGGTCTGGCTACGTGCGCCGTTTCCAGTGGAAAACGCCGCCGTGGAAATAGGAGGGAACCGGTCATGGGCATGAGAATTACCTCTACGCTTCGGTTCCGTTACGCGCGCTCGACCTTGCAGGCGCACTTCTTGTAGTCGGTCTCTTTCGACAGCGGGCAGGTTGCGTCCAGCGTCAGCTTGTTAGTCAGCTGGTGCTCGTCAAACCACGGCATGAAAACCAGGCCGCGCGGAACCTTGTTGCGACCGCGGGTCTCAACCCGGCTGGTGACTTCGCCACGACGGGTGGACAGAACGATCTCTTGCCCGCGGCGCAGACCGCGATCCTCGGCGTCCTGCGGGTGCATGTAGACCACGGCGTGCGGGAAGGAGCGGTGCAATTCCGGCACGCGGCGGGTCATCGAGCCCGAGTGCCAGTGTTCCAGCACACGGCCAGTGGACAGCCACAGATCGTATTCTTCATCCGGTTCCTCAGCGGCAGGTTCATAGGGCGCGAAGATGATCTTGGCCTTGCCATCCTTGTGGCCATAGAACTCGACGCCCGCCCCTTCGGAGACGTAAGGATCATAGCCTTCGCGGAAGCGATAGAGCGTTTCCTTGCCGTCTACGACCGGCCAGCGCATGCCGCGCGCCTCGTGATACATTTCGAACGGGGCAAGGTCGTGGGCGTGGCCGCGTCCAAAGTCGGCATATTCCTCGAACAGACCTTTCTGGACGTAGAAGCCAAAATGTTCGGCATCGTCATTGTCGAACCCTTCGGCGGTCTCGGACAGCGGGAATTTGTCGACCTGACCGTTTGCATAAAGCACGTCGAACATGGTCTTGCCGCGATGTTCCGGCATTTTCTCAAGCAATTCTTCGCCCCAGACCTCTCCGACAGTGAAGCGTTTCGAGAATTCCATCAGCTGCCACAGGTCCGACTTCGCCTCGCCCGGTGCCTTCACCTGTTGCCGCCAGAATTGGGTGCGGCGTTCGGCGTTGCCATAAGCGCCTTCTTTCTCGACCCACATCGCGGTGGGTAGGATCAGGTCGGCGGACACGGCGGTGACTGTGGGATAGGGGTCCGACACGGTGATAAAGTTTTCCGGGTTGCGATAACCGGGATAGCCTTCCTCGTTGATATTTGGCGCGGCCTGCATGTTGTTGTTGCATTGCACCCAATAGGCATTCAGTTCACCGTCCTTAAGCTTACGGTGTTGCAGAACGGCATGGAAACCGGGCTTGGGCGGAATGGTGCCCGGCGGGATTTTCCAGGCGGTTTCACAGATTTCGCGATGCTCGTCGTTGGCCACTACCATGTCGGCAGGCAGACGGTGGGCAAAGGTCCCGACCTCGCGCGCCGTGCCACAGGCCGACGGCTGACCGGTCAGCGAAAACGGAGAGTTGCCCGGTTCGGAAATCTTACCGACCAGCAGGTGCACGTTGTACATCAGCGAGTTCACCCAGGACCCACGGGTGTGCTGGTTGAAGCCCATTGTCCAAAGGCTCATCACCTTGCGGTTCGGGTCGGCGTATTGCTGGGCGAGCTTCTCAAGTTTCTCAGCAGGAACACCTGAGAGTTCAGCTGTGTATTCCAACGTGTAGGGTGTGACCGCTTCGGCGTACTCTTCAAAGCTGATCGGCTCCAACTTGCCCGAATTCGGGTTCGCAGCCTCTTGCTGCAACGCGTTGTTGTCGCGCAGGCCATAACCGATATCGGTTGCGGTTTTGGTGATGTTGACATGGTTCTTGACGAACTCTTCGTTTACCGCGCCGTTCTGGATGATGTAGTTGGCGATGTAATTCAGGATCGCCAGATCGGTTTGCGGCGCGAACACGATGTCATTGTCGGCCAGCTCGAATGAGCGGTGTTCGAAAGTCGACAACACATGCACCTCGCATCCCGGCTTGGTCAGGCGGGTGTCGGTCAGGCGCGACCAAAGGATCGGGTGCATCTCGGCCATGTTCGAGCCCCAGAGGACGAAGGTGTCCGCCGCCTCGAGGTCGTCATAGCAACCCATCGGCTCATCAATGCCAAAGGTACGCATAAAGCCCACAACGGCCGAGGCCATGCAATGCCGCGCGTTAGGGTCGATGTTGTTCGACCGGAATCCGGCCTTCATCAACTTGGATGCAGCATAGCCTTCCCAAACCGTCCACTGACCCGAGCCGAACATGCCGACGCTGGTCGGGCCTTTCTTGGCCAGAGCCTCTTTCCACTTCTCTGCCATGACGTCGAAGGCTTCGTCCCAGCTGACCGGCTCGAACTCACCATTTTTGTCATAGACGCCATCGGTCTTGCGCAACAGCGGGGTTGTCAGTCGATCCTTGCCGTACATGATCTTGGACAGGAAATAGCCCTTGATGCAGTTCAGGCCGCGGTTCACTGGCGCGTCCGGGTCACCCTGTGTGGCGACGACGCGACCGTTCTTGGTACCGACCAGCACTGAACAGCCGGTCCCGCAGAACCGGCACGCGGCCTTATCCCAGCGGATATTAGGGATACCGATCTGAGCATTTGCCTGACCGGTGGCCAGCGGAATACCTGCGGCGGACGCTGTGGCAGCGGCCGCTGAGGCCTTGAGGAAAGTCCGGCGAGATTCTGAAGTCGTCATAGCGTGAGCCTCCGGCTGGTGGTTTGGCTTTGGGCATCGGGATGCGGAGTATCCTCCGCAGGATCCTCGAAATGGTGATAAGTCAGCGTCAGCGAGATCACTCCGGGGATCTGGTGCAGGTCCATGATGATCTCGGACGCAAGGCGGGATTGGGTGTCTTCGACAACAATGACAAAGCGGCCATCTTCGGCCTGCGCGTGAATTTCGACGCCGGGTGTATTGCGCATCGTCCGCGCCGCGGCCTCGGCCTGATCCGGGGCAATATGAACAAGGCAACCGCAGATATTCATTGTCTCGCTTCCGTATGAGATGTGGACTGACGATCAAGCGCGATCGCATCGACCGGGCAGGGAGCGACGCAGGCACCACACCCGTTGCAGGCGTTGGCATCCAATAAAGGCTCGGCCCGGCCGCCCAGTTGCAACCTGAAGCGGATGGCGCCTTGTTCGCAATTGTCCTGACAGACCCGGCAGCTAACGCCATTCATTGACAGGCATGAGGCGCTTTTGATCGCCGCGCGCCATGGCCAATCCGTCAGGCGTTCGATTTGCAGGGCATCTGTCGGGCAGGCCGCGGCACAATCGCCGCAAAATGAGCAGGGGTTTTCGCTGGGCTGAAACACCGGGAAACCGTCGTGACCGGTGACAATCACCGTTTCCTGGCAAGCGTCTATGCAGTCGCCACATTTGGTACAGTGTTCCAGAAAATCCGACGCACTCGACCCCGGAGGGCGGACAATGCTTCTGTCCTCCCGAAATGCTTTGGCGCTTAGAAACGCCCGTCGGCTTGTCATCTGGCTCATATGGCTGGACTGTGCGCGCTTGATTCCCTTACTAGGTTATCCCAATAGCAATTTTGAATGTGATGAATTTTGATTTAGATCATTATTTGAGCACTTTGTTTGCTTTTTTGGCAATTCGCCCGGCAGTTGAAGCCGCCGCAGGCCTTGCCCGCGCCGAACGATTGATGTTGTAACCATCGCAAGCGGAAAAAGGGAAAAGTCATGGCCGACCATGTTCTGGCGCTGAATGCCGGATCGTCTTCGTTGAAATTCGGGCTGTATGAGCTGGTCGAAAACAACCGTCCCAGCATGCGCTGGCATGGCCAGATCGAACGCTTGGGGGATGCACCACGCCTTGTTGCGGAATCTGCCGGGGGTCGGGCGATCAACCAGCCGCTGACTGATACACGTAGTCATGACGAGGCGATTCAAGCCTTTCTGGATATGGCCCGCAAAAACTTGCCGGATATTCGCATCCGAGCCATCGGCCACCGGGTCGTTCATGGGGGCACCGTCTATTCGGAACCCGTGCAGATCGACGATAAGGTTGTGGATACTCTGACCGGGTTCATTCCTTTTGCTCCGCTGCATCAACCGTTCAGCCTTGCCGGAATTCGCGCCGCCAGCGCGGCTTTTCCAGACACTGTACAGGTGGCCTGTTTCGATACCGCATTCCACCGTGCCCATCCGTGGGTCAACGATACTTTCGCGCTGCCGCAGAGCTACTACGACAAGGGCGTGCGCCGGTATGGCTTTCATGGCCTCAGCTACGACTACATCACGCAAAAGCTGAAAGAGATCGCGCCAAGCCTTTATGACGGCCGCGTGGTCATCGCGCATCTCGGAAATGGCGCGTCTATGTGTGCCGTTTCAGGCGGGCGGGCCGTGGCCTCGACCATGGGGTTTTCCGCGCTGGACGGCCTGCCAATGGGCACCCGCAGCGGCCAACTGGATCCGGGTGTCGTGCTGTACATGATGCAGCAGGAAGGGATGAGCGCGGAAGAAATTGCCGACATGCTTTATTGCAAATCCGGCCTGCTTGGACTGTCAGGGATCTCGTCGGATATGCGTACCCTGTTGGCCGCCGAAACGCCCGAAGCCCGCAGGGCGATTGACTATTATGTGTTCCGCATTCGGCGTGAGCTCGGAGCGCTCTCGGCCTCGCTGGAAGGGTTGGATGCCGTGGTCTTTACCGGCGGGATCGGTGAGAACGCGGCGCTGATCCGTCAACGGGTTTGCGAAGGGATGCGCTGGATCGGGATTGAGATGGACCCAAACAGAAACGCGGATAATGGCACGGTTCTGTCGACTGATTTTAGCCGCGTCCGTATTCTGGCAATCCCCACACACGAAGAGATGGTGATCGCTCGCGCGGCGGCGAGATTGGTGCAATAGCCGTTATTCTTCGGGCTTAACTTTGCGTCGTTTGGCGTATTTCAGCACCAATCCCAGAATGGCGCTGATGATGTCCGGGCTCAGCGCGGCCAGTGGGTCGCGCCGAATGCCGGTTACGGTGTTACGCGCGTCGGATAGGGTATCTTTGATCTCGGTTTCAATATCCTGAAGCGCCATATCCCGCAGCTCGACCGCTGCCGTCGTGTCGGCCTGCGCGTTCTGGGTATTGGCCAGCAGAGCCAGTATCACCGCCAGCAACAGGTTGGCCCCGGCCATGATCAGCGCCGCCAGCGGTTTGGACAAGGACGCAGACAGCCAGAAAAACCCGGCCACGTTCAGCATGATAACTGCCAGCCCGACGGCCAAGCCCGCTGCGGCGTAAAAGCCTGTGCGCCGCGCGGCAACGGCGACATGGCGTTGTGCAATCAGTCGCTCGGCGCGCAGAATGATCGAGATATTGCGGGAAATGCGGCTCATCGTCAGGCTCCTACCGCGACCGGCCCAGCAGATAGCCAAGCGTGAAAATGCCAAGCGCAAACAGGATTGGCCGTTTATGGGGAAGGTCCTCCAGCTCGGTCAGTGCTTCGTCTATCTGACCGGACCACGCGTCGAAATTCTCGGCGATCCTGTCGGCAACTGTGTCGTGGGGCTCTGAGCTTTGCGGTTGTTCACTGGCCGCGGATTGCTCGGCCAGTTGGCGGCGCAGATGGGCGACCTGTGCTTCAAGCTCGGCTTTCGTGACCATGGGGCCGGTCCTCTTACAAGTGGCGAATTGGGGTTGAGACATTTCTCTCAACCCCGGCTTCGAGGACCATGTTAATGCGCTTTTCCGGTTTTGGAAAAGGAACTTATCGCGTCAGGCGTAGTAATCCGCAACCAGAAGGAAGTCAGGCGCTGCATCTTCCTCGATCGTGGCGAAACGCGGGATCGGGTCTTCGAACACGTTGTCGGTGCGGTCGTCATTCACCGTTGAAACTTCGCCGATCAGGCAATCGCCCTTTTCCGCCCAGAATGCGTGCCAGATGCCGGGCATCAGGGTGACGCTTTCCCCCGGCTTCAGGCGCAGCAGTTCACCGGGCGTGATCGTGACAGGGCAGCCGTCGCTTGGCACGACAACAGGGGTATCGCGGTCGATGCCGCCTTCGGTGTCCGAGGCGAAAATCTCCATCACCAAATCACCGCCGCCGCGGTTGATGATATCCTCGGCCTTGACGATATGGCGGTGCATTGGAGACAGCTGTTTTTCGCGCGAGACCAGCAGCTTTTCGGCATAAAGCATCCCGCGACCATTGTTTAGATCACGTACATCACCGTTGCGCAGAGTGAACAGGAACAAACCCAGTTCGTCGAACCGCCCCTGCCCATAGTCGGTGATATCCCAACCCAACCCGCGTTCGCGAATACCGGCGGCCTGCTCGCTGCGCATCTGGTCCGGGGTCCAGTTGGCAAAGGGCGGCAGGACGGCACCGAAGGATCGGATAAAGGCCTCGGCCTCGGTTTTGATTGCGTTGATGTCGGAACGTTTCATGGTTTTCTCTATGGGTCAAAGCTCGTGCGCCCAGGGCGGGTTGGCCCCGGCACGTGATACGGTGATGGCGGCAACTTCGGCCCCTTTGGCAAGGGCTGCATGCAGGGCGCTGGCGCTTAGGGTGCGCAAGGCGGGTTTGGTCAGATGGCCGCTGCGATCCAGCTCTGCCAGCACTCCGGCGTTGAACGTGTCGCCCGCGCCAACGGTGTCGACCACCTCGACCCTTTGAACCGGGACCGAGACTTCTGACCCGTCCGCCAGATAGCCCGAGGCCCCATCACCACCTCTGGTTACGATGACCACGGCTGGTCCGGCTTGCAGTAGCAGGGGAACTTTGTCAGCGATGGGTTCCGGTCCGGGGATGATCCAGTCCAGATCCTCGTCCGAGACCTTGACGATATCGGCCTGTGCGATCATCCGGTTCAGGCGGGTGCGATAGCGGGCTTGGTCCTTGATGAAATCCGGGCGGATGTTCGGGTCGATCATCACGGCACGCTCTGCCCCATGTGCGTCCAACAGCGCGGCATAGGCATCGGCGCAGGGTTCGCAGGCCAGGCTGATGCCGCCAAAATACAGCGCCGACACCGCGAGCAGTTGCCCCGGCATATCCTCGGGCGTCAGCATCCGACCGGCTGAGTTTTCGTCCATGAAACTGTAGGTGGCGTGCCCGTCTGTAAGCTGCACGAAGGCCAGCGTTGTGGGGCGGTCTGAATGGATTACGTGGCTGGCATCCACGTGGCTGGCCTGCAACGCGTCGGACAATTGTTGGCCGAACATGTCCGAGGATAGACCCGTCAGCAGCCCGACCGGAGTCCCGAGCCGCCCGAGCGCAATCGCGGTGTTAAAGATGGCCCCGCCGGAATGCGGGACAAAGCCGTCGCCCCCTGAAACGGTCGGGGTGGCGATCATGTCGATCAGGGCTTCACCGCAGCACAGGATCATGCCGGGGTCCTTTCTGTAGCAAGGGATCAGGCGGCCAGTTTACCGCGCGAGCGCACTTTTACAGAAATTGTTAGCGCCAACAATGCCAAATTCATCCTGTTCGGACACATACAGGTTCATAGACCGCCGCAATTCGCTGAATCGCCCGCCCGCGTTAAACGCATCGCGGAAGGCATCCTTGAACAGCCAGCGGTTCTTCTCGGCCACGCCGCCCACAAGGAACACGCCGCCCATAGGCATGAGGACAACGGCCAGATCGCCCATCACCGCACCCAGATGAGTGGTGAACATATGCGCAGCCTTTTCGGCGATTGGATCGGACTGCGCGCGGGCGTCTTCTAGGATATCCTTTGCGCTGCGTACGGGCGTGTCTGCTTGACCCGCAGCCAATCCGGCGGCGCGGTAAAGGATCGGAAGGCCGGTGCCGCTGAGGAACATCTCGGCCTCAAGCACCAGCGTGTCGTCAAAGAAGCAATCCGGGGCCACATGGCGCGCGGCGCGGAAAATTTCAACTTCGTCCACATGGCGCGGAGACAGACCGATATGGCCACCTTCGCCGGATGCTGTGTGATAGCGGCCTTCCGAATAGAGCAGAGAACCGACGCCAAGACCCGTCCCCGGGCCAACCACAAGCCGCGTGCCAGTGGGCGGGGTGGCGGCACCTTGCAGGACCTCTACGTCATCTCCTGTGATCTCAGCCACCGACCACGCGGCGGCGGTGAAGTCATTGATCACAAAGGTGTGC
Organism: Ruegeria sp.; assembly: GCF_965221235.1. Taxonomy (GTDB): domain Bacteria; phylum Pseudomonadota; class Alphaproteobacteria; order Rhodobacterales; family Rhodobacteraceae; genus Ruegeria. The sequence continues at coordinate 23,740 of NZ_CBDCRS010000003.1, read as the reverse complement.
TGCGCACCTGTGGCTTTGCCGATATCAGCCTCGGACAGATCAAGCTGCGCGTTTGTCAGCCGGATCGTCCCGTCCTTAACCGGCCCGGCTCCGGCGGCCACCACGGCGCGTGGGTCGGTGCCGATCTCATCGCGCAGGGTGTGAAAGGCATCCAGCAATTCGGGCAGTGAACCGGTGGGATATTTGCGCAGATCGGTCAGCTTTCCGTCCGAGATCACGCCCAGTCTTGTATTGGTCCCGCCGATATCGGCCACCAGATTCCAGTGTTCGTGCATCGCGCCAGCGGGTTGCGCCAGTGGTAGCGAGACCTGACCATCCGACAGAGCGGATTTTACCGCCTGGAACGACGCTTTAGGGGTGCGCTCCAGCGTGTCGAAATCCACATCGACCAGTCCAAAGCGTTTCTCATACCCAAACGCCCATTCGTAATTGTCCAGCAGCGACCAGATGAAATAGCCGCTGACCGGAACGCCCCGTTCCATCGCATCCTGTACCGCCGCCAAGTGCTGGTTGAGATAGTCGATCCGGTCCCCATCCTGCTGCCGTTCCGCGCTGGCCATACCGTTTTCGGTGACGAAAATCGGCAGGTCGCCGGTGTAGTCTTGCTGCGTGCGGGTCAGGAAGCGGGTCAGGGCGGCGGGTTCGATCTCCCACCCCATCTGAGTCTTTGGCAGCGGGCCGGGAACCTCTCGCAAGCTGGGCCAAGCGGTATCCGCGGGCGCGATCAGTTTGCGGGTGTAGTAGTTCAGGCCGCACCAGTCGACCGGTGCCCCAATCGTGTTGAAATCGTCCTGCCAGCCGGTGGGCAGGTGAGGCTCCAGCCCCTCCAGCACGTTCTCGGGATAGGCTTTGTTGAACACGCCACCAAGGAAGAACCGATTGTAGATACCATCATAGAGGTCAGCCGCTTGGCGCGCTTCGGGGGTGTCGTCCGCAGGCTCGGCCCATTCCAGATTGAACACCGCGCCCAGATTGGACATGCCCAGACCGCGCATCGCCTCAATCGCGCGACCGTGGGCCAGCAGAACATGGTGCATAGCGCGCGCCGCCGCGCGGATGTCGCGCAGGCCGGGGGCGTGGTGGCCTTCAAAATGACTCAGCCAACTGACGCACCACGGTTCGTTGATCGGCGCGACCGAGTACATCCGGTCGCCGATCCGGCCCATGATGACCTCAGAAAAATCGGCGAACCAGCCAGCGATGTCCCGGTTACGCCAGCCGCCCAGATCAGCCAGCGCCGAGGGCAATTCCCAGTGATACAGCGTCGCGCAGGGGCGGATGCCGCGTTCCAAAAGCGCATCGGCCAGACGGTCGTAATAGTCCAGCCCGGCCTGATTCACCGCACCGCGGCCTTCGGGCAGAACCCGCGCCCAGCTGGTCGAAAACCGATAGCAATCGAACCCGGCCTCGCGCACCAGATCGAAGTCCTGTTCGAACCGGTTCAGGTGATCACAGGCCAGATCGCCATTCTCATTTCTGACCACGTTTCCGGGGGTTTGGGCGAATGTATCCCAATGCGTCTGACCCGCGCCGCCCTGTGCATGTCCTTCGATCTGATAGGCAGAGGTTGCAACACCAAAGAGGAAATCTTTGGGAAAATCAGAGCGCGTATATTTCATAGTCAGAACCTGTTGGGGCCGGGGCCGGTTGAGCCGCCAACTACCAGTTCGGCCTCCAGCAATCTAGTTTTTACCGGGTCTTCCGGCGATTTGATGCGCTCGATCAGCATTTCCGCGGCCAATTCTCCCGCCTGACGGACTGAGGACCGGGTGGCGGTGAAGATCGGCACATCTTGTCCGTTTTTCAGGTAAGACAGGTCGTCATCATGGGCGATAACGGACACGTCCTTGCCCATCTTCAAACCCGCCTCATTCAAAGCCCGACGGACACCGATGGCTGAGATCATCGACGAGACCAAAATGGCCGTCGGCGGATCGTCCAGCTGCAACATGTCGCGCGCTTCATGATGGCCATAGACCTCGGTCATCTCGGCGCTGCGCATCAGATTGGGGTCTGGGGTCAGGCCGGCCTCGTGCAATGCCTCAAGATACCCGGCGCGCCGTCGCTGGGCAAAGTCCATATCCTCTAGCCCGTTGATCAGCGCGATACGCCTATGTCCCAAGTCGAGCAAAAACCGCGTGGCGCGCAGGAACGAGCTTTTGTTGTTCACGTCGATCCAGTCATAAGGCCCCTCGGCCCCGGTCGAACGGCCATGAACGATGAATGGCACATCCATTCGGGTCAGCACTTCGATCCGGGGTTCGTTGACCTTTGGGCCCTGCAAGACCACACCGTCTACCGCGCCGCGTTGAAACAGGCTGCGATAGGCCTTTTCGATCGAGATGTCCTCGGCGTTGGTGAACATCATGTCGTACCCATGCGCGCCATATGTCCGCGCAGCACCGGCGACAAAATCGCCAAAGATCGGGTTTACCATCTCATGCTGTGACGAGCTGGGAATGACATGCCCGATGACCATCGAGCGCCCTGTCGCCAGCCCCTTGGCGCGACTGTTCGGGCGATACCCGTGCTTGGCGGCGGCGGCCTGAACCCGGGTGCGCGTATCCTCGTTCACCTCGGGATACCCGTTCAGCGCACGGCTGACCGTCGTCTGCGAAAGCCCGAGGATTTCTGAGAGTTGCTTCAGGTTCATATGTATTCAAAGCGCCTTCAAAGATTTTGACATGTTCTGTTTTGTGAAGATTTTTCCCGTGCGTCAACAGAATTTCCCAAACTTGCAGGGAATATTAATAATGTGGGCATCTGTAATCCAATTCTTGACAGAATCTAAATGTTGACGGATAAAACCATCCATCCAAAGCGCTTTGAAAATTGAACTTCAAAGTCGCAAGATACTGTTGGGAGGATTATTCATGAAACACTCGCTATATGCAGGTGCGGCTGCGTTCGCTCTGCTGGCCGGGTCGGTTCAGGCCGAGGGCGATCTGCTGCATTCCGTTGGTGAGGGCAGCTTTGACTGGGACGGGTTTCAGGCGTTCTCGGAAGCGCATGACCTGAGCGGTGAAAGCCTGACCATTTTCGGACCGTGGCTGGCGGGTGAGGGTAAATCCTTTGAAAATCTGGTGGCCTATTTTGACGAGGCCACCGGCGCGAATTCCAGCTATGTCGGATCGGATTCACTGGAACAGCAAATCCTGATCGACGCCGCAGCCGGGTCGGCCCCGAACCTGACTGTGTTCCCGCAGCCGGGCCTGGCCGCGAATATGGCGAAGAACGGGTATCTGACGCCTTTGGCCGATGGGTCGGCGGACTGGATCAAGGACAATTTCGCCGCCGGTCAGTCCTGGGTTGATCTGGGGACGTTTGAAAATGCCGAAGGGGCCAAGGAGTTCTACGGCTTCTTCTTCAATGTGAACGTCAAGTCTCTGGTCTGGTACATCCCCGAGAATTTCGAGGATTTCGGCTATGAAGTCCCGACCACCATGGAAGATTTCAAGGCGCTGATGGACCAGATGGTCGAGGACGGCGAAACGCCTCTGTGCGTGGGTCTGGCATCCGGTGGGGCCACCGGCTGGCCAGCGACCGACTGGGTCGAAGACCTGATGCTGCGCACACAGCCGCCAGAGGTCTACGACCAGTGGGTATCGAACGAGATGAAGTTCGATGATCCGCGTGTCATCGCTGCGATCGAGGAATATGGCAGCTTTACCCGCAATGATGATTACGTCGTTGGCGACGCGGATGACACCGCCGCGATTGACTTCCGCGACAGCCCAAAGGGTCTGTTCGACAGCCCGCCGGCCTGCATGATGCACCGTCAGGCCTCGTTCATCCCGGCCTATTTCCCTGAAGGGACCGAGCTGGGTGTGGATGCCGATTTCTTCTACTTCCCGGCTTACTCCGAGAAGGATCTGGGAACCCCGGTTTTGGGTGCAGGCACTTTGTTCACCGTCACCAATCCCAACCCGGCGGCTGAGGCATTCATGGAGTTCCTGAAAACCCCATTCGCGCATGAGATCATGATGTCGCAGGACGGCTTTCTGACCCCGCATCTGGGGGCCAATGCCGAGAACTACGCCAATGACACGCAGCGCGGTCAGGGCGAGATTCTGACCAACGCCACCACCTTCCGCTTTGACGGGTCCGACCTGATGCCGGGCGCGGTGGGCGCAGGCACCTTCTGGACCGGCATGGTCGACTATTCGTCGGGTGCCAAAGATGCCGCGACCGTGGCTGGTGAGATCCAGTCCTCGTGGGATGCTGCGAAGTAACTAAGGCACGGGGCGGCCACTGCGCCGCCCCTGTTGCTCAGCGAAAGAGGGCGTCATGACACCGGCACTTCAGGGCCTGCTGACCATCGTCATCGGTGTGTCGGGTTGTGTGGGCTACTTCTACCTTTCCAACCAGTTTCTGGACAAAGTCCTGTTCCCGCCGCGTGGGCCGAACGCAGGGCGCAATATCAATCGGGCGAATATCATCCGCCCTTGGCTGTTCCTGTTCCCCGCGCTGGCTGCGTTGGGGCTGTACCTGGCCTATCCGGTTATTGAGACCTTGCGCCTGTCACTCACGGAGCGCATGCCCGGCGGCGGGTATAAATGGGTTGGGCTGGACAATTACACTCAAATGGCGGCCGAGCCGAAATTCTGGGAAGCCATGCGCAACAACATGTTCTGGCTGATCGTGGTGCCCGCGATGTCCACCGGGTTCGGCCTGCTCGTGGCGCAGCTGACTGACCGCATCCGCTGGGGCAATTTCGCCAAATCGCTGATCTTTATGCCGATGGCGATCTCCTTCGTCGGCGCCTCGGTGATCTGGAAGCTGGTCTATGATGCGCGCCCGGCGGAACAGGATCAGATCGGCATTCTGAACGCGCTCTATATCTTTTTCGGCGGGGCCGAGCCGCAGACTTGGCTGACCGTGCCGTTCTGGAATTCGTTCTTTCTGATGATCGTGCTGGTCTGGATTCAAACCGGCTTTGCCATGGTGATCCTGTCCGCAGCCCTGCGCGGCATCCCCGAGGAAACCATCGAGGCCGCCATTCTGGACGGCGCAAATCCGTTCCAGATTTTCTTTAAGATCAAGGTCCCGCAGATCAAGACGACCATTCTGGTGGTCTGGACCACGATCACCATCACCGTGCTCAAGGTGTTCGACATCGTCTTTGCCATGACCAATGGCCAGTGGGAGACGCAGGTTCTGGCCAACTACATGTACGACAAACTGTTCCGCGCCAATGACTGGGGGGTGGGGTCGGCCTCGGCCATGGTGATCATGCTGCTGGTGACGCCGATCCTGATCTGGAACGTGCGCAATGCGCGCAAGGAAATGGAGTAGGCCATGAGCGATATTGCAGGAACCAAACCGGCGCTCAGATGGGTTGTGCACCTGTCGGTCATCTTCCTTGTAGCGCTTTGGGTGATCCCGACGCTGGGCTTGCTGATTTCATCCTTCCGCACGGCGGATCAGATCTCATCCAGCGGGTGGTGGCGGTCGATATTCCCTTCGGAACAGACCCTGACCCTGCGTGCCGCCGCGCCGGACACGCAGGTGCTTGAGAACGGGGTTTACGTGATCGAAGGACAGCTTTTTGGCGCAGACGAACAGGCGAAGATTTCGAGCTGGGGTATTAGCGCACGTGATGTGGACGCCTTTACCCCCGGTGATACGGCTGAGCTGCGACGGGGCGGCACGGTCACCGTGGACGCGGACGGCAATTACCGGATGGAGAATTCGGAGGAATTCACCGGCAATCGCGGTCCGCGCATCTTTGTCACCGCCGAATTGCCACCCGAATTCACGTTTGAGAACTACCAGAAAGTGCTGCTGGACCAAAGCAGTACGGACAGCATGGCTAAGGCGTTTTTTAACACGCTGACGGTGACGATCCCGGCGACGATCATTCCGATCCTCGTTGCGGCCTTCGCGGCCTATGCGCTGGCTTGGATGGAGTTTCCGGGCCGCGCCTTACTAATCGCCGCGGTGGTGGGCCTGCTGGTTGTGCCGCTGCAACTGGCGCTGATCCCGTTGCTGAAGTTTCACCTGAATATTGGCATTGGCAAAGGCTATCTAGGGGTCTGGCTGGCCCATACCGGGTTCGGGATGCCTCTGGCGATCTATCTGCTGCGCAATTACATGGCCGGGCTGCCGCGTGACCTGATCGAGAACGCCCGAGTCGACGGCGCGACCGAGTTCCAGATTTTCACCAAGCTGATCCTGCCGCTCAGCTTTCCAGCACTAGCGTCCTTTGCGATCTTCCAGTTCCTGTGGACATGGAACGATCTGCTCGTGGCCAAGGTGTTCCTGATCGACGCCACCGGCCAGACCACCGTGATGACCAACCGCATCGTCGAGTTGTTGGGGACACGCGGTGGCAACTGGGAAATTCTCGCCACTGCGGCCTTTGTGTCGATCTTCGTGCCGCTCGTGGTTTTCTTCGCAATGCAAAAATACCTGGTCCGGGGCCTGTTGGCCGGATCTGTCAAATAGAGGCGTTTGATGAACGTGCAGAACACCGTAGAACTTACAAAAGCAACCAAAGCAGCCGCCGACTGGTGGCGGGGCGGGGTGATCTATCAGATCTATCCGCGCAGCTTTCAGGACAGCAATGGCGACGGGATCGGAGATCTGAAGGGCATCACGCAACGGCTAGGCTATATCGCCTCGCTGGGGGTGGATGCGATCTGGATTTCGCCGTTCTTCAAGTCTCCGATGAAGGATTTCGGCTATGACGTCAGCGATTATTGCGATGTCGATCCGATGTTCGGCACGATGGAGGATTTCAAGGCGATGCTGGATCAGGCCCATGCGCTGGGTCTGAGGGTTATGATCGACCTCGTTCTGTCGCATACCTCGGATCAGCATCCGTGGTTCAGCGAAAGCCGTGCAAGCCGGGAAAATGCGAAATCCGACTGGTATGTTTGGTCCGATGCCAAGCCGGACGGTACGCCGCCGAATAACTGGCTGTCGATCTTTGGTGGCTCGGCCTGGCAATGGGATTCGCGGCGCCAGCAATATTACCTGCACAACTTCCTGACGTCTCAGCCAGACCTGAACTTCCATTGCCCAGACGTGCAGGACGCGCTGCTGGATGTGGCGCGGTTCTGGCTGGATTTGGGGGTCGATGGGTTCCGTCTGGACACGATCAACTTCTATTTTCACGACAAGCAGCTGCGCGACAACCCGGCGCTGCCGCTGGATCAGCGCAATGCCTCCATCGCGCCCCAGGTGAACCCGTATAACCATCAGGATCACCTGTTCTCGAAAAGCCAGCCCGAGAATATCGCCTTCCTCGAACGGCTGCGCGCCCTGACCGACGAATACGAAGGCCGCGCCTGTCTGGGCGAGGTCGGCGATGCGCAGCGTGGACTTGAAATCATGGGCGAATACACCACCGGTGATAAGCGCATGCACATGTGTTATGCGTTCGAGTTCCTCGAAAAGCGGGCGCTGACGGCATCTTACACCAAGCACGTCTTCGACCAACTTGAGGCCAAGGCGGGCGATGCGTGGCCGTGCTGGGCGTTTTCCAACCATGACGTCCCACGCCACGCGTCGCGCTGGGGTCTGAGCGATGCGGCCACCCGTCAGCACGCGGTGCTGATGATGTGCCTGCGCGGCTCGGCCTGCCTGTATCAGGGCGAGGAATTGGGCCTGCCCGAAGCAGACGTGGCCTATGAGGACTTGCAGGACCCTTACGGCATCGAATTCTGGCCCGAGTTCAAAGGCCGCGATGGTTGCCGCACGCCGATGGTCTGGGCGGCGCAGGATGAGCAATCGGGCTTTAGCACCGGACGTCCGTGGTTGCCGGTCAGCGCCGCACAATCCGAACGTGCTGTGGATCGGTTGGAGCAGGACGAAGCCTCGATGCTGCATCACTATCGCCGCGCTATCGCCTTGCGCCGCGCACATCCTGCTCTGATGTCTGGGGCGCAAACGGATATGGCGCAATCGGGGCCGATCCTGTCCTTCCTGCGCGAAGACGCGGCTGAACAAGTGTTCTGCGCCTTCAATCTTGGGTCAGAGGCGGCCGAAATCACCATTCCGGACGGTAACTGGCAGGTTATCGGGGAGGAGTTGGGCAGCGTCGACGGGGCGGGGAAAATGACCCTCGGCGCTGCTCAATTCTGTTTGTTGGCGCAGGACAAGGGGTAGGTCATGTCGGAACTCAACCTCACTGACGTAGCCAAAACCTATGGCAACGTAGATGTTCTCAAGAACATCAATTTGGACATTGAACGAGGCGAGCTGATCGTCTTTGTCGGGCCGTCGGGCTGCGGTAAGTCCACCTTGCTGCGCATGATTGCGGGGCTTGAGAAAATCTCGGGCGGTACGCTTGAGATCGAAGGGCAGGTCATGAATGACGTGCCACCGGCGCAGCGGGGGATCGCAATGGTGTTTCAGAGCTATGCGCTCTATCCCCATATGACCGTGCGTGAGAACATGGCCTTTGCGCTGAAGATCGCCAAACTGCCTGCTGCCGAGGTTGATGCTGCGGTCGATCGCGCCGCCAAAATTCTGCAATTGGAACCGTATCTGGACCGTTTGCCCAAGGCCCTGTCTGGTGGGCAACGTCAGCGGGTTGCCATTGGCCGCGCCATCGTGCGCGACCCAAAGGTTTATCTGTTTGACGAGCCGCTCTCAAACCTCGACGCGGCGTTGCGCGTAGCCACACGGATCGAGATTGCGCGCCTGAAAGAGGCGATGCCCGACAGCACGATGATCTACGTCACCCATGATCAGGTCGAGGCAATGACGCTGGCCAGCCGGATCGTGGTTCTGGCCAACAAGGGCATCGCGCAAGTCGGTACGCCGCTTGAGCTGTACGAGACACCTGACAACGAGTTTGTCGCGCAGTTCATCGGCTCGCCCGCGATGAACCTGTTGCCCGGGATCATCACGCAAACCGGCGCGCAGACGGTGGTAAAGCTGGATGGCGGCGGCACAGCCGTGTCCGGCATTGCAACAGATGCGGCGGATGAGGGCAAACAAGTGAATATTGGCGTTCGTCCCGAGGATTTCCAACCCGCCGACAGCGACCCGATTCTGGAAGGGGTTGTGGATTTCACCGAAGCCTTGGGTGAGGTCACATTGCTTTACTTCGCGGCGGCGCAGGGTGCCGACTCCGTTGTTGCCAAACTGCCTGGCGTACACCGAAATATGCGCGGACAGACGGTTGCTGTGACGGCCGACCCCGCCAAGGTACACCTGTTTCACCAAGGGATTTCTATGCGAAAATAGCCCGTCCGGGACGGGCGCTTGACAAGTCGGGGGCCACTGTTTCACCATATTGAAACGTTTCAATAGGTGACGGCGCCCGGAAATGAGGATATCGGCACAGCTATATACCGTGCGGCAGGTGGGAGATTTGACAGCCCAGCTTGATCTGGCTCGAGCCTGCGGCTTCAGCGATATTGAGACGATTGGATTCCATGATCTGCCCCCGCAGGAAATGGCGCGGCAGATCGCGGACTCTGGCCTGACAGTGCGGTCTGCGCATTTCGACTGGGAAGAGTTTGAGGCCCGGTTCGATGAAATCCCGCGCCTGTTGCGTCGGCTCAGCTGCGAAGTCACCGTGATGCCGTGGCTATCCCCTGATAAGCGCCCCGATACGATCAATGGATGGCGCGCGATTGCGGAACAGTTGGCCGAATGGGCCGATCAACTGGCGGCGCAGGGCATCCGACTGGCCTTCCACAACCACGATTTTGATCTGGTGGATCTGGGTAGAATGACCGCGCTGGACGTTATCCTGTCGCACCAAGATTTGCACTGGCAGCCGGATATCGGCTGGCTGGCGGTTTCCGTGCCGGACCCGGCGGCGTTGCTGCGGCGCTATGCGGATCGGATCGTCTCGGTCCATGCCAAGGACGCGGACCCAAGCCAACAGGGCGACGCGCGCTGGCGCAATCTGGGCCAGGGTGTGGTGGACTGGCCCAGCGTGTTGGGGGTTCTGAGCGAAAGCCCTTGTTCGGACCTGTTCGTGGAGCATGACGAAACGTTTGACCATGCCGAAACCCTACGGGTTGGACGGGCGTTCCTGACGCAACACCTGTCGGTCGAGGTCCCATGATGGCGCGCGCAACGATCAAATCGGTTGCCCGCGAAACCGGCTATTCGGTCGGCACCGTCTCAAACGCGCTGCGCGGGGCCGCATCCGTGCGGGAAGAAACCCGGCAAGAGATTCAGGCCGCCGCAGCCAGACTTGGTTATCGCGTCAACATGGACGGGCTGAAGCTGCGCACTAACAAATCTTATCGCATTGCTGTTTTGGTCAGCGTCTCGACCGAGGCGTCTGAGGAATGGGAGGGGGTAGAATTCACCCGCATTCTGGCCGGGATATCCGCCGCCCTGCATGACTCGCGCTATGAGATGAGCGTGTTCAACGTGGCTGATCTGTCCGATGCTATGACGACACTGGCCCGGATCGTACAAGACGGGTTGGCCGACGGAGCGATCTTTTCTGGCACGTTGCACGATGACCCGCGCATCGCGTTCTTACAGCAACATGGGTTTCCATTTGTGACCATGGGGATGAGCAACAGCAAAACGCCCCATGCTTACGTAGATATCGACAGTCAGGCGGCGGCTTTCGACGCGACAGCGCGGCTGGTGCAGTTGGGGCATCGGCGCATCGCGCTCGTGAACCCTCCGGCCCAGTTGATTTACGCAACTCAGCGTGAACAGGGGTATACGCAGGCGTTGACCGAGGCTGGGCTGAAGCCAGACCCGGCTTTGATCTTCAATGGCCCCACCACTGCGCGCACCGGTCAGAATTGCCTGGAGGCGCTGATGAAATTGCGCGGTCGCCCCACAGCCGTCATCTGCGCAAACGAGGCGATGACGCTGGGTGTTCTGTCTGCCGCCCACAAATCGGGTGTTCAGATCGGCAGGGAATTGGTGGTGATCTCGACCGACGATCTGCAACTCAGCCGCTATTTCGTGCCGCCGCCCAGCACCTATTACGTGCCGATTGAGGACACCAGCCGTCTGCTGGGCGAATACATGTTGAAAGCTTTGGACGGGGCCGACCCGTCCGAGACCCAGAAAAAGATCAGGGCCACACTTATCGAGCGGCAACCTGACACCCCTGCGCCGCAAACGGCGCCCACAACCTGAACCAACAGAGGAGTAACCGGAGATGTTCAAGAACTTATTTGCCGCAGCGGCCCTTGCCGCATTGGCCGCGCCGGCCGCGTTTGCTGCCGATCTGGACGGGCGCGTTCTGAAAATCGGAACTGACGCCACGTATCCGCCGATGGAAACCGTCGATGAGGCCACGGGTGAGATCGTGGGCTTCGACGTGGACGTGATGAATGCGATCTGCGATCAGGTCAATTGCGTCCCGAATTTCGTCAACACCGCATGGGATGGTATCTTTGCCGCGCTTCAGCAGGGTGAGTTCGATCTGGTGATTTCGGGCGTTTCCATCACGCCGGAACGGGAAGAAACGATGGATTTTTCGGAACCCTACATCGTGGTCAGTCAGGCCATCCTGTTGCAGGTCGACAATGCCAGCATGACGCTGGAAGATTTCAAGGCAGGCGGTCAGAAACTGGCGGCGCAGACCGGCACCACCAATGCACAACTGGCCGAAGAACTGGTCGGGCGCGAGAATGTCAGCCTGTATGATAATTTCTCGGCCGCCATTCTGGCGCTTCAGAACGCAGATGTGCAGGGCGTTATTATCGACGGCACCTCGGCTGCTGCTTACGAACAGGAATTTGCCGGAGAGCTGACGGTTGGCATCACCGGCCTGCAATCCGACCCGCTGGGCATCGTGTTTCAGGAAGGCGACGCCACGGTTGACGCAATCAACGAAGGGCTGGCGGCGATCAAGGCCGACGGCACGTTGGACAAGCTTGTCGCCAAATATTGGGGCACTGAATAACCCAGTCCGGTCCGGTGCCTGACGGTGCCGGGCCATCCGAACGTTGTGAGGTCCCATGACGCGTCTCAGCTCGATCCGCCCGAGCAATCTTGTTTTGCTCGCTGCGGCCCCATTCATCATCTACCTGTTTGCGACATCTTCGAAATACCTGCGCTCGCTGATTGCGATTTTGGGGATCGGGAATAATGCAGGTCCGATATTTGTCGGATTTCTGCTGGTTCTGGTGGCGGCCATTCTGGGCTATCTCTGCGCCCGCAACGCGCGGTTTCCGACAGCGCCCGCGTGGGTGCGTCTCTCGGCGCTGGCCGCGTTGCCGGCGGCTTTGGGGCTGGCGGTTCTGGGTTTTGTTGCACCTCAGGTGCTTATGCCCTTCGCCGAGTCGGTCTTCTTTCACGCGCTCAGCGAGAACACCTCAACCCTGATCGACCGGTCTTCGCAAACATGGGTGCTGTTCCCGGAGGTGGTCGGGCAGGTGCAAACCGGCCTTCAGGTGCTGCTGCTTGTCTATGCGCTGGTCATTGCGGGCATCCTGCTGTCAGCGCGGCTGCCGATCCGGGCGCGCGGATATGCCCAACTTGGGTTCGAGATCCTGACCGGAGCAGCCCTGTTCTATCTTATGTTCATGGCGCATTGGCAGTTCGCCACCGGTGTGGCAATCACCTTCCGCGCGGCGATCTTCGCCTATATCTTCGCCGCTATTCTGGGTCTGATCTGGGTCGGGCTGCAATCGTTTAAACCCAAAGCGCGGACGACGGTTGTTTACGGCTGTATCAGCCTTGCTTTGCTGGCTGTATCAGCATTCTTTTTCATGCAGCCGCAGGTAAAATATGAGCTCATCGGAACGCTAGACGCGCGCATCGCCATTGTGCGCGGGACGCCGCAGGCACAGGCGGATGTGATCCGGTTTGGCGAGTTCCAAGACGGGGAAGACCAGCAATACCGCATCCGCAGCGCCCCCGACGCAGCCAGCGCAGTTGAGCAGATTGAAACGGTGGATAGCGTGTCGGGTGCATTTGTTCCGGTTGGCACCAATACCAAGGGCTATCCGGTGATCTGGCAGACGCAGTTTCTGCCCGACAAATATCGCAACCCGGCTTTGGCCTTTGCCGTGTTCGGCTTTTTGCTGTTGACCCTCACAGTGGGCGGCGCGCAACACAAACTGCACCCGCTGGCTGTAGGGGCAGAGTTCTTTGTGGATACGATCCGCGGCATTCCGATGCTGGTGATCATCCTCTATATCGGCCTTCCTTTGGCGGGTGCGGTAAAGGATGCCACCGGCGGCGGCATCGACATGACCAATATGACGCGCGGGATCATTGCTATTTCCGTCGGATACTCTGCCTATATGGCCGAAATTTTCCGGTCCGGGATCGAAGCCATTCCGAGGGGCCAGATTGAGGCCGGAGGCTCACTGGGTCTGTCGCGTTGGCAAACTGCCCGGCTGATCATCCTTCCGCAGGCACTGCGGATCGTGACGCCGCCCTTGGGCAACGAGTTCATCGCAATGATCAAGGACACCTCACTGCTGTCGATCCTGTCGGTTCGCGACATGACCCAGCGGATGCGCGAATTTCAGGCGGCCAGCTTCCTGCCTTTCGCGCCATTCAACACGGCTGCGATCCTTTATGTCGTGATCACGCTGGGCTGCGCCAGCTTCCTGAAATGGATCGAACGCCGCACGGCACGGGAAGACCGATGAGCAAACTGGAGCTGGGGGTCTGCTACTACCCCGAACAATGGGACCGGTCGCTCTGGCGTGAAGACGCGCGGCGCATGGTTGAGATGGGGCTGGATTGGGTGCGCATCGCCGAATTCACCTGGGGGCTGATTGAGCCGGAGCGCGGGGTTTTTCACTGGGACTGGCTGGATGAAATAATCGACATTTTGGGCGAGGCCGGTTTGCGGGTGATGATGTCCACACCCTCGGCCGCGCCGCCGAAATGGTTGATTGATGAACACCCCGAGATCCTGCCGGTCGGCCCGGACGGTCGCGTGCGGGGCTTTGGGTCCCGCAGACACTACTGTTTTTCCAGTGAGATCTATCTGGCCGAGGCCCATCGGATCGCCACCGAATATGCGCGCCGATACGGCCAGAACCCATATGTTCACGCCTGGCAGATCGACAATGAATATAACGACCACGATACTGTGCTCAGCTATTCTGACGCCGCACGGGACGGGTTCCGGCGCTGGCTGGCGGAACGGTATGAGTCGATTGAAACCCTGAACAAAACCTGGGGTGCGGTGTTCTGGGGCTCGCTCTATTCCAGCTTTGACCAGATCGAATTGCCCAACGGTCTGGTGGCAAGCCCGAACCCGACCCATGCGCTGGATTTTGCGCGCTATTCCTCGGATCGGGTGCGTCTGTTCAACCGCGCGCAGGTGGATGTGCTGCGTGAATTCTCGCCGGGTCGGGACATCACCCACAACTTCATGGCGGGGAGTTTCGAGTTCGATCACCACGCCGTGGCCGCCGATCTGGATATTGTCGGGTTCGACAGTTACCCGCTGGGCAACCTGTTGGGCTCGACCCTGTCTGAGCCGGAAAAGCACCGCTACCTGCGGACCGGCGCGCCGGACTATCAGGGCTTTCACTGTGATCTCTACCGATCTCAGGGCCGTGGCCGCATGTGGGTGCTGGAACAGCAACCGGGTCCTGTGGACTGGGCCGAGAAAAACCCCTCACCGGCGGACGGGATGGTGCGTCTTTGGACCTGGGCTGCCTATGCCCACGGCGCTCAGGCGGTGATGTTCTTCCGCTGGCGGCAAGCCAAATTCGCGCAAGAGCAGTACCACACAGCGTTGCTGCGGTCAGACGGAAGCGTAGATCAGGCCGGGCTCGAGCTGGCGCAGGTCGCATCCGAACGCGCGGCTCTGCCTCAGGCGACGCGGACGCGGGCGAAAGTGGCCATGTTGTTGGACTACGAATCCCTCTGGGCCGCGGATATCCTGCCGCATGACGACGCGTTTCCAAACGCGCAGATCGTCCGCGAATGGTATGCCGGGCTGCGTGCGCTGGGTGTCGATCTGGATTTCGTCGGGCCGGAAGATGATCTGGACGGTTACGTTTTGATCGCTCTGCCGCAAAGCATGATCGTCTCGCCCGAATTGGCCGCGCGACTGAGGGACAGTCCGGCCAAATTGCTGATCGGCGCGCGCGCGGGCAGTAAGACCAGCGACCTGCACACTCCGCCAAACCTGGCACCCGGAGAGCTGGCGGATCTTGCAGGTGTCAAAGTTCTGCGGGTCGAATCCCTGCCCGAACTGGCGCAGGAAACGGTGCGGATGCCGGACGGGTCCGAGTATGGTTTCACCGGATGGCGCGAGGTTATCGAGACCACTGGCGACATAATCGGCCGCTTTTCCAGCATGTATCGGGATGCCAGCCCCGCAATCGCCAGAACCGACAAAGCGACATATCTTGCAATGCTGCCACGTGCGGGTTTGTTACACGCCGTTCTGGTTGAAACGCTATCATGGGCGGGGCTGCCGACCGTTGAAAGTGATGCCGATTTGCGGGTTACACGTCGCGGGGATTTGGCGTTTGCGTTCAACTTTGGAGCGGCCGAAAAACCTCTGCCAACCGATAAGCCATTGAAGTATCTTATTGGTGGGCCGATTGTGCCGCCCTATGGTGTGTGTGTCTGGTTTGATTCGTAACGTGCGTGGCACCAAAATCTGCGCCGATTCAAACTGGACCTATGAAAACTGAAAACTGTCACTTTTGGGCTAGTCGTCGGAACGCAAAAGTCTGGCGTCAAAAAACAAAAAAAACGAGCACAGTTCAACAACGGGAGAAAAGAACATGGCTGAACGGAAAAACCTGTCCAGGCGCACGGTGCTGAAAGGCGCGGGGGCGGCTGCACTGGCCGCGCCGCTTTATAGTAAAAGCGCGCTGGCATCCTCGGGTGAGATCAACATTCTGATGTGGTCGGACTATCTGCCGCCTGCATTCCTGCAAGAGTTCGAGACCCTGACCGGAATCAAAGTGAACTATACCGGCATCGGTTCGAACGAAGAAATCATCAACAAGATGAAGGCGACCAAAGGTCAGGGCTTTGACATCGTCTCGCCCACCAACAACCGCTCGCTTCAGTGGGAGCCGCTGGAACTGCTGCAACCGTTCGACATGAACAAGGTTCCGATCGATCTGGTGAACCCGGCGATGGCAGCGATTGGCACTGATGCGTGGAACTTTGGCGACAGCGGCGTGCATTGGCTGCCGCATATCTGGGGTACCGAAGGTATCGCTTATCGCACCGACCTGTGGCTGCCCGAGGGCGACGCACCGTCTTACGGCGATGTCTGGTCCGAGGAAAACGCAGGCAAGACTATGGGCCGCGCGCATTCGATGATGCTGGGTGCCGGTCTGTACATGGAACGTGCCGGTGAGATGGAGCCGGGCTCGGTCTGGGCCGCATATGGCGATGAAGAGACCATGCGTAAGGTCTGGGGTCAGATCACCGATTGGTGCATCGAGCGTAAGAACCGGATCAAGCTGATCTGGAACGATGCGGATACTCAGAAAAACGGCCTGCTGAACGAAGGTGTGGTCGTTGGCCAGACATGGGACGGCCCGCCGCTGGCCCTGAAATCGGCGGGTGAGCCGGTGCACTATCAGGCCCCGGTCGAAGGTGCGATGGCATGGGTTGACGGTATGGCAATGCCCACGGGTGCGGCTAATACCGAACAGGTCTACGCCTTCATCGACTTTGCCTATCAGGCCAAACCAGCCGGCGTTGCGATTGACAGCCACGGCTACAACTCGCCTGTTCTGGGTGCCGACCAGTATTCCGGCGACACCTACAAAAAGAACTTTGCCGAGGCCTATCCGGGCGACTCGCTGGCCAACCTCAACCCGTGGCCTGCCGAAGCACCGTGGTATGCGGAAACCCGGACCGAGTTCGTCAACAAATTCAAAAGCGCCTGATCGCTTTGAAGCACAGCCCTCCGCCTATGCGCGGGGGGCCATCCACCCGTACGCCGTCTTGGCGTGACGGTCCCTATTATGGTGCGGGCAACATCCGCACCTGTCGGAGATACCTAAAATGAGTGCAGGGGTCGGTGTAGATCTTGAGAACCTGTGGATCCGTTTCGGCGACTTTGTCGCCGTGCGGGACGCGAATGTGAACATCAACGGGGGCGATTTCTTTTCGTTCCTGGGCCCCTCGGGCTGTGGCAAGACGACGATCCTGCGGGCAGTGTCCGGGTTTCTGGACCCAAGCGAGGGCCGGGTTCTGATCGGCGGCAACGATATGCGCGGGATCGGGCCGAACAAACGCCCCACGGCGCTGATCTTTCAGAACCTCGCGCTGTTTCCGTTGATGAAGGTGTGGGAGAACATCACCTTCTCGATGGAAATCAAAGGCGCCAGCGCCGCCGAACGCCGCAAACGCGCGGATGAGCTGCTGGACATGATCGCGCTGCCGGGACAGGGCGACAAGTTGCCCAGCGAACTTTCGGGCGGTCAGCGTCAGCGGGTCGCCATTGCGCGTGCGCTGTGTGCCGAGCCGGATGTGTTGTTGCTGGACGAGCCTCTGTCGGCGCTGGACCTGAAATTGCGCCAGCACATGCGGACCGAATTGCGTGAAATTCAACAGCGCGTTGGCATTACCTTTATCTACATCACCCACGATCAGGGTGAGGCGCTGACCATGTCGGACAACATCGCCGTCATGCGCGCCGGGGTGATTGACCAAATCGCCGATGGCAAGACCATTTACAACGATCCGAACACGGCCTTTGCGGCGTCATTCGTGGGTGAAAACAACGTGTTCCGTGGCAAGATCAAGCAGGTCATGGGCAACGAGGCTTTGATCGCGACCAATCGCT
Source organism: Ruegeria sp. (assembly GCF_965221235.1). Taxonomy (GTDB): domain Bacteria; phylum Pseudomonadota; class Alphaproteobacteria; order Rhodobacterales; family Rhodobacteraceae; genus Ruegeria. The sequence goes on along the minus strand of NZ_CBDCRS010000003.1, from coordinate 6,060 downwards.
CGGGCGATCTTGTGGCGCGGATATCGACGGCCAATCAGGGCAAGATGAAAGAGGGCGACGACGCCATGATGTTCGTCCGCCCCGAAGCTTTTGCCATCGCCGCGGACGGCGCGACCGGCGATCATTTTGTCACCGCCCGCGTGAACCACGAAGAGTTCGAGGGCAATGTCTTCAACATCTTCACCGAAGGTGACGGCGGGAAAGAGATCAAGGTTTCCTTGCCGAACCTGGGCCAATCCTTCGAAGACCACACCGGCCAGACCATCACGCTGGAATACGAGACCCGCAACGCGGTTCTGGTTCCTGCGGGTGAGTTGGCGGCAGAGTAAGGGGTTAAGCAGATGCCCCAATTTCTGAAGGACTTCTTCAACCGCAACGGCACCGGAATGGGGCTGGCGATCCTGGGTCTGGTCCTGTTCTGGACCATCGGCCTGATCATCCTGCCCCAGCTGTCGATGCTGGACTTCTCATTCCGTCCGAACCTGCCGCCGCCTGAGATCGGCGGACCTAAGGACGTCTACACGCTGGAGAACTACAAATACCTGATCTACGGCCCCGAGGGCGGCAGTCAGGCGTATAACGCGGTCGATCTGCGCGTCTTTTTCCGGACGTTGCTGGCAGCGGTCTGCGTGACGATCTTCAACCTGATCCTGTGCTATCCGATTGCCTATTATCTGGGTCAGTCCAAGGGCAATCACATCCGCATTTTCGCGATCATGCTGATCATCCCCTACTGGATCAACGAGATCCTGCGCGCTTTTGCCCTGCGGATTATCTTTGGCGAGACCGGCGTTCTGAACACTCTGTTCGTGGGTCTGGGCATCTGGGACACGCCGTTCGATTTCATCCGCAATGACATCGCGCTCTATGCCGGTCTGGGCTATGCCTACATCCTGCTGATGATCTTCCCGATGTATAACGTGATCGAAAGTCTGGACAAAAACCAGATCGAGGCCGCGCGGGATCTGGGTGCGCCGTGGTGGCGGATTCACTGGCGGGTGGTTATTCCCTATGCCAAGCCGGGCATCAGCTCGGGCTGTACGATGGTGTTCATGCTAAGTGCCGGAGCGCTGGCTGCCCCGCAAATTCTGGGCGGACCTTCGTCGCTATGGTTTACGCAGCTGATCTATCAGCAGTTCAACGACAACAATGACTGGCCGCAGGGGGCCGCCTACGCCATCGTGCTGCTGGTGACCTGTATCCTGTTCGTGCTGGCCATGATGCGCCTGTTCAAAGTGAACATGGGGGATATCGGGAAATGAATAATTCCTTCCTCCGCATAAGCATCTGGGTCTATCTGGTCATCTTCTTCCTGTACCTGCTGGGTCCACTGGTGATCATGTCGGTGACCGCCTTCAACTCTTCGGCCTTCCCCAGGATGACCCCGTGGGAATGCCTGACCTTCCAGTGGTTCGGAGAGTTGTTTCAGGATCAGCGCATTCTGAACGGCATCAAGAATTCGCTGATCATCGGGGCCGGGACGGTTGTTCTGTCGGTGGCGATGGGTCTGGCGGGCGCGTTGATGCTGACGCAGATCTGGCCCAAGCTGCGCGCGACTTACTACACGATCATCATCGCGCCGATCCTGATCCCGGGCGTGGTTCTGGGTATCTCGACGCTGGTGTTCTGGGACCGGATCAACCGGATGCTGGGGCTGGGTGCCGACAGCTTCCTGTCGAACGGGATTTTCCTGACGGTGATCGGCCAGTCGACCTTTATCGCCAGCTACTGCATGCTGGTTCTGGTCGCGCGGCTTCAGCGCTACGACGTGGCGCTGACCGAGGCGGCGTTGGACCTTGGTGCAACCCATGCACAGGCGTTCCGCAAAATCCTGCTGCCTTTCATGCGCCCGGCGATTGCGTCGGCGGCGGTGCTGGCGTTCCTCGCCTCGTTCGAGAACTACAACACCACCACCTTTACTTTCGGCGAGTACCCGACGCTGACAATCGAGCTGGCCCAAAAGGTCCGTTATGGCATCACGCCTTCGATTTCGGCTTTGGCCTTCATCATTGTGGCGCTGACCGTGTTTTTCGCCCTGCTGAACGAAGCCAAGCTGAAGCGGCAGGAGCTGGTCGCAGCGGCACGTAAGAAGGCGACGGTCGAAGAACTGGCAGGCAAGATCAAACTGCCCAGCTTCTTTGCGGGCAACATGGCAGCGGTTTTGCTGGTTGTCTTTGCCGTGGCCACGATCACCGTGGTCGGCACTGCAACTGCCTACAACCCGGCGCAATGTATCGCTGACGTGCGCGAGCAAAAGCAACTGGAGGCCGAACAGCGCATTCAGGAGCTGCGCAAGCAGCGCGAGGAACGCCGCAAGCAACGCGAAGCCGAAGAGGCCGAGCAAGGCGACGCGCAATCCGCGCCGAAACCGTCAAACAACAGCGGCTTTGGCAACGTCTTCGCGCCGAACACGCTGGGTGGTGACGGGGAAGAGGAAAGCTCGGACACCGAAACACCACCGGCCAGCAACGGTGGGTTCGGAGGGGCCTTCGATCCCAACAGCCTGCAAAACGATCAATAAGGCAAACTTAGGCGCGCCCAGAGAGGTTACCCCTCTTCGGGCGCGTTTCTATCCAGAATGGCGACGTCGCATGCGCCGATCTCGTGTCCGTTCCAAACAATCGGCTTGGCGTTGTAGTTGATTAGAAACACGTGCTGATCTGTTTCTCGCCGGCGCAGCCCGGCTGGCATCGGATGCACGTTCAGATCGACCCGCTGTGCGGCCATGGCGACAACGCGATCCCAGAGAGCGTCATCCGGGAAACCCGACAGATACCACAGACGATCCTGCCCCTTCAGCGCGGCCGTTCCGTCTGCGTAGGTCAGCAGGTCCGAAGCCGTGCCGGAGAGCCGGTCAATCCAGTGCAGCGCCGCTCCGCCTCCGACCACGTCACGTTGGACGTTCGGAGGAAGGGTTTCGACCAGATCGACCTCGCAGTCCAACCCGGACAGACCCGGACGTCCCGTTTCGGGAATCTGGAAGTCATGCGTAATCGCGCCACTGCGGGGGCCGAGTATGGCCAACTCGCTGCCCTCGGTCAGGCGTTGTTCCATCCCGTTATCCAGCGTCGAAAGTCCCGGAGCGAGGATCAGCTGATAGCCAGCCTCCGCCGCATCGGTTGGTGAAATGAAATCCACCGACAAGCCGGCCCGCCGCAACGCGCGATAGGCCGAGAAAACCAGCCGGAAGTAGTCGAATCCTGCGCCTTGCGGCTGTGTTGCCCAGGCCCAGTCCGAGGCATAGTCGAACAGAATGGCGACATCAGCCTGTGTCTGCGTGACGGTGCCCAAACTGGCCAGTTCATCCGCGGTCTGCCGCGCCTCGGCCAGCGCAGGGGCTGGCCGGTCATTAGGTGTCAGTAACCCGGCGTGCATCTGTTCCTGCGCAAACGGAGCTTGCCGCCAGCGGAAATAGCTGACCACTTCGGCCCCATGTGCCACCGCCTCAAGCGACCACAGACGCACCATTCCGGGCAGGGGGGCCGGGTTGTAGGGCGCCCAGTTCACCGGGCCGGGCTGTTGTTCCATCACCCACCAACGACCCCGGCCCACGGCGCGGTAAAGATCGTGGTGAAAGGCCTGCATGTCCGGGTCGCCCTGTTGCAGAAACGCGGATTTGTGAGCCTCATCAGCTTCAAGCCGGTCAGACAAGAATCCGATCGGATAGCTGTCCCATGTGGCGATATCCAAATCCTCTCCGACCTTGAAATGGTCGAAATCCAGAACGCGGCCCATGTAATTGTGCAGCAACGGCGCATCGGTCAGGGGCCGTAGCGCATCGACCTGTGCCGTGTTGAAGGCCACCACCTGATCCGAGCTGAACCGGCGAAATGCCAGAACATGCGCGGGGTTCGGCTCGGTTACGGTCAGGTTGGGCAGGTCGATCTGATCAAAGCTATCGTACTCCATCGACCAGAACACATTGCCCCACGCAGCGTTCAGCGCGTCGACCGTACCGTACTGATCGGCCAGCCAGTGCCGGAAAGCCTCCAACGCCGGTTGGCTGTAGCTGACCGTGGTATCGTGACATCCGTATTCATTGTCGATCTGCCACGCCGCTACATGCGGATTGCGGCCGTAGCGTTCGCCCATGATCCGGGCGATGCGAACGCATTCCTCGATATACCCCTGATGACTAAAGCAATAATGCCTGCGCGAACCAAACTTTCGCGGCTGCCCCTGCATGTCCACGGCCAACATATCCGGGTGCTTCTCAAGCATCCAACGCGGCGGCGTCGCTGTGGGCGTGCCAAGCACGACCTTCAACCCCGCAGCCCCCAGTACCTCAATCGCGCGATCCAACCAATCAAAGCGCAGATCGCCGGGGGCGGGCTCCATCCGGCTCCAGGCAAATTCTCCGATCCGCACCCATGTCAGACCGGTTTCCGCCATGCGGGCGGCGTCTTTGGCCCACATCTCTTCGGGCCAGTGTTCTGGGTAGTAGCAAACGCCAAGTTCGGGGGTCATAGATGGACTCTGTGTTCGGCCTGCCCCTTGCCTGCCGCGGGCGCGGCGAAGGTCATGCCATTGCTAGGCTGTGCGGACAGTGTTTCCGCGCTCAGCCCTTGGCGGGCCGAGGTGCAGAAAAGTGTGGTCAGATCATCGCCACCGAATGCAGGGCAGGACGTATGTGCGGCTGCAAACGGTATCGCCGTCAGGAATTCTCCTGCCGGGGAATAAGTCGCCACACGGTTTGCGCCCCATTGCGCAATCCAGACGTTGCCTTCGGCATCGACCACGGCGCCATCGGGGTTCAGATCATCTGCGCGCAGGTCCAGAAACACCGCGCTTGGCCCTTCGGGCCATCCTGTTTCGGGATCCAACGGCCAGCGCATAACTTGACCCGAATTCCGGATAAGGTCATGTCACGTTGGGAATGCTTCGAATGACGTCTGGGACGACAACTTTCCCCATTTTGACCTTCGGCTGCGCCAGAACGTAGGCCACAACGCAGGAGAGCACGTGAACGAAGGCATTGGTTGGTGATCGGTGCCGCGTGTGTTCCAATCCCATGCCAGACTTGAGCTTGTCGAACAGGGTTTCGATGATGAACCTTTTGCGCAGCAGGATCTTGTCCAAGAGCGGCAGCAGGTAGTTTTTCATGTTGCGGCGAATGCCGGTGATCAGATGCAGGCCGCGCTGCCACAAACGCCGAAAAAGCGCTTTTGATATGTAGCCTTTGTCGGCGAACATCTTGCCGTCCAGTTCGGCAACCATAGCCTCAAACGGCTTGCGATCATCGGTGTTTCCGGCTGTGATCTTCACAGCCATAACTTGGCCCTTGCTATTGATGACCATGTGCAGCTTGAAGCCGAAGAACCAGCCCATGGTGCTACGCCCGCGTTTGGCCAGTCCTTTGAACACCTTGTTGCGGCTGATCCGGGCGTTATGGCAAACCGCCAGCTTGGTGCTGTCGGCAAAATAGAGTCCGGTCTCTTCTCCACGGAAACAATGCAGCAGCACGCAAAATGGCACGAGCAGGCGTGGCATCAGTGTGACGAACCGGCCATAGCTTGGCAAATCGCCAAAGCAGTCCCGGTATTCGATCTCCACCCCATAAAGCCAGAAATGCTTGAAATCCTTGTAAGCTGAGCCGTGAAACAGAACCATGATGAACAACATCTCGCTGAGCGAGAGTTTCCCGGACCGCAGCCGCTGGCGGCCTGTGTCGATCAGGCGATGCTTTTCCCAATCTTCGAAGGTTTTTGCAAAATCATCGATACAGCAAAACAAAGCAGTGATAGAGGTGTTCACGAGGGGCATTCCTATCCGTTGGTTTCGGTTACGGATAATGAATCAGGCCACGCCAGATTTGGGAATCCCCTCACCCTCGCTTAAGCAGAATCGGGGTTGACTGTATAAGACGTGACAGGCCTGGCCCGGAGGACAAATGGCATCTGGATGAGGTCGTAATTCCAATCAATGGCCAGAAATATTGGCTGTGGCGCGCGGTCGATGCAAACGGGGATACGCTGGACATTCTGGTCCAGAAACACCGCAATGCGAAGGCAGCGCGGCGGTTTCTGCAACGTTTGATTGAGGTGTTTGGTGATCCCCGTG
>NZ_CBDCRS010000002.1:0-13061 GCF_965221235.1 Ruegeria sp. | reverse complement strand
TGCGCAGCTACATCAAGCCGATAAAGAGTCTGGCTCCAAATGCGGATCACAGGGCACACAAAGGGCTGAACAACCGGGCAGAAGGATCGCATCGACCGACCCGAAAACGAGAGAAGATCATGGGCCGCTTCAAGTCACCAAGGCAAGCCCAGAGGTTCCTTTCCGCTCACGACCAAATCAACACAATCTTCCGCCCCCGCCGATATCAAATGACCGCCAACCACTACCGCCACGCCCGATCGGATGCCCACGATCTTTGGAATGGCTATGCCCTTGAGATGACCGCCTGACCACACCACCCACTGCTCTTTGCAACCGTTGGCAAACAACTTGGCAATGCCCATGGAGATCATTCAGCGCAGCAATGGAAACCAGCGGCATTCCCAAACTCAGTGTAGAACACACCGCCGCGTTGAGAACCCATGCAGGCGCCATGACCACCACACCAGGATCGCGCTCCAAAGCTGCGTATTGCTCATCTCCGCTTTGATAAACCCTAAACACCCGGACATCTGATCCGAAATAGGCATGCCATCTGTAATGCACACGGCAAATTTGCCCGACATGGGCAGAATGAACGGGAAATGGCTCTTGGGCGGAAGAATTCACTATTTGCTGGTCATGATGAGGGTGGTGCAAGTTGGGGCCTCGTAGCATCTCTGATACAGACCGCGAAAATGAATGATGTGGAACCCCACGCATATCTGGTGGCGACGCTTGAAAAAATAGCAGCAGGCCACCCAAAAAGCCGGATCGACGAACTCCTGCCATGGCACTTTCAGCCGTCAAGATGAAAATCCCATGGGCTCCTCGTCCCGCTTACGAACGTATTGTACATCGACCGATCCCCGGCCACCTCACTGTGGCTATCGGTCAGCTCATGAACCTTAAGCCGCAATACGATCTCCCAAGGGATGACACCACCTTCAACGACACCTTTGGAAAGCGCCTCCGGAAAGGCAGGTACGGGCATTCCAACGGGCGTTGCGCCCATTGCCGTCAAAAGGTTATTGGCCGCTCTTGATGGTCCGCGCAGTTTTCTTCCCGCAAAATCGGCGGCATTTTTAATCGGGTCGCCTTTGGTGTGGACGATACCTGATCCGTGTACATGGACCGCAATCAGGTGAACGTCGCCCATACGCTCGGCAAGATAGGTTTCGGCGTATTCCCAAGCCGCGCGACGATTGCTCGGCAGATTTTGACGTAACGAACGGAAGTTCGAAAACCTCCGTTTCAGGGAAACGTCCGGGTGTGTAGGCGGGCAAAGCCCATCCGCCATCGATGACTCCGTCCCGGATTTGATCATAGAGCGCAGGCGGTTTTCCACCAAGTTGCATACCCGGATAAAGCTCGATCTTCAGTCGGCCACCGGACTCCTCCATCACCTTTTCGGCCCAGGGTTGCATGAATCCCGCGGGGACAGCGCCTTTTGGCGAAATGAAATGCTGAAATCTCAATGTGACGTCCTGTGCGACGACAGGTGCTGCTGTTAGCGCCATAGTTGCTAGAGTAGTGAGTATTGTCTTGATTTTCATGTTTGGTTCCTCCGGTGTTGGTCATTGAATTGGATTTGCTTTTTGGTTCTCCTAAACCGAGATTTGTGCCACCAACGCTTCGCGCGAAAGGCTTGACTTTGCGCCCTCCAAAACAACGAGACCGTTTTCCAAAACCTGGTAATTGTCGGCGATTTCTTCGGCCATGTGCATGTGTTGCTCGACCACAAGGAACGCGCGACCTTTGTCTTTTGCCGCCAGGATCAGGCGCGTCATATGGTCGATGTTTTCGGGCTGAACCCCCTCGGACGGCTCATCGAGTATTGTGAGTGGGGCGTGATCTTTCATGGCGCGCACGAAAGAGAGAATTTTCCGTTCGCCGCCGCTTAAAGTTCCGGCCATTTGGGTCAGCCGGGCTTTAAGCACGGGAAAGGCTTCAAAATAAGGCTCAAACGGTTCCAGTGACTGACCCTGTTCCATCAAGGTCAGGTTGTCGCCCACTGACAGCCCATCAAATACCGGCCTCTCCTGCAATCCAGTGCTGATCCCCAATGTCCAGCGGATTTCCGGAGGCTTAGAAGCGATATCCGCACCATCGAAACGGATACTGCCCGCCATGACAGGCAGATGGCCCGAGAGCAGTTTGACCAAAGTGGATTTACCAACGCCGTTTCGTCCCAGAACGCACAGGCATTGCCCCGCCGCAATTGATCCGCTGGTGTCGCGTATGATCGGGATTTTCCCGTATCCACCGGTCACGCCGGAATATTCCAACACAACCGCTGTCATTTTGATCGTCCTTCGTAGACAGCTTTAACATCGGCGTTTTCCTGAATTTCGCTCACGCTGCCTTCGGCCAGAAGCGTCCCACTGTGCAGAACGAACACGCGATCCGCCAAAGCCTGCACCAACGCCATGTCATGTTCTATAATCACACCTGTCGCGCCGAGTTCCTTGCAAGCCCAGCGGATTGTTTCCGTGACCTCATGGGTTTCTGCTTTTGACAGGCCCGCGCAGGGTTCATCGAGCAGGATCAACGTGGGTTCAGAGCAAAGAACCATGGCCAAGTCCAGCATTTGGCGCTGCCCATGCGACAGGTCGCGCACGGCGCGGTCTCGCTCTTTGAGAAACGCAAAACGCTGCTCCAAGGCCTGCAACATGGGTGAGGTCCAGTTGAGCGCGGCAAAGCCGAATGCGTCGCGGCGATCAAGACGCGCGGCCCAAAGGGCAAGGCTCAGGTTTTCGCCGATGCTGAGCGTGTCGAAGACGCTGGGGATTTGAAACTTGCGGGCCAGACCGCGCCCGACAAGGGCTTTTGCGTCGGGTGTCGCGCTATCGCTGTCCAGCGCACGCATCTCACCAGCCTGAACCGGCAATTCTCCGGTCAGGGCGTTGAAGGTCGTGGTTTTCCCCGCTCCGTTCGGCCCGATAATGCAATAGATGCCGGGCGCGTCGATGGAAAAAGACAGATCATTCAGGATTTGGACCTGCCCCGCCTGCAATGCGATCAGGTCAAACCGCAGGGTTCCATTGTACGTGGGCGCACGCGCGGGTGCGGGGCTGGGCGAGGCACGGCGATGGTCGAGCCATGATTTGATGCGCGGTTCGAAATGCCCCAGCAAACCCCATTTAAAATAGAGCACGGTGGCCATGAAGATCACCGCCAGAACGACCTCCCAATAGTCGATCCTGTCCCGTAAAGTGGCGGTCAACAGCCCAATGCCAATGGCCCCCAGCACCGGACCATAAAGCGTCATGCGCCCACCGATGGCGACCCAAATCACAAAATTGGTGGATAGTGCAAAGCCAAACAGATCGGGCGTTACAAGGTTGTTGATCGGTGCGTAAAGCACACCAGCAACTCCGCCCAGAAAACCGCTGATTCCAAGGGCCGCCGTTTTCAGCAGGTTCGGATCGAAGCCCAGATAGCTGAGCCGCCGTTCATCCAACGCCACGGCGCGCCACAGCACGCCAAGCGGTGTTGCCATGAGCCAGGCCACCAGCAGAATGGCGAAAAAGAGCGCTGTTGCCGCAATTGGATAGGCGTATTCAAACCCGCTTAGCCCCGGCAATCCCGGCACGCCCAGAAGCCCGTTGAACCCGCCGGTGACGGAATTCCAGGAAGTCGCGATCAGGGAGGCGAGCAACACAAGTCCCAGCGTGATCAGGGCAAAGAACGCGCCGTTCAAGGTGCGGACCCGGAAGATCAACAGCCCTATGCCAACTCCCAAGGCACCCGGGATCAACGCGCACAGCAGCAGGAGCAGATAAACGAACCAGCTTTGGTCAAGGGCGATCAGACTGAGGCCAGATAGGTAACCGCCCAGCCCAACGAACAGCCCCTGACCCAGCGACAAAAGCCCGGCTTGTCCCCAGGACAAGCCTACTCCAAGGCAGGCCACCGCATAGAGCATGTATAGCGCCAGCGTGTAGGCCAAAAAGCTGTCGATGACATAGGGCAGGACAAGTAGCGCTGCCCCGGCAAACAGGGCGTTAGCGCGCAACCAGACCATTGGGTCGCCTCCACAGGAAGAGCAGAGACAGGACTAGAACAAAGGAATACCCGGCGGTGCGATCCAAATAGGCAGACACGGCGGCCTCGGCCCCACCGATGACGCCAGAGCCGACGACAAGCCCCAAAATATTCCCTAAACCTCCGACGACGAGCACGAAGAAGGATTTGAGCACATAGTCGATCCCCATGCCTGGGTGCACCGCTACGATCGGGGCCAGCAAAGCCCCGGACAGACCCGCAAGGCACAGACCGGAAACAAAGGTTCGGCTGGCCAGTTTGTCCGTAGGGATGCCGACCGAACGTGCCAAATCCGGGTTGTCCACCATGGCGCGGATGCGCCGCCCGGTCAGGCTGCGCAGAAACCACAGAACAATCGCGCCGATCAGAACAACCGCCACGCCCATGACGACAAGCTGATAAGCCGGATAGTCTGCGCCCAGTATCGAAACTGTCCCTGTGACCGGTTGCGCGACGCTGTTGAACCCGCGGCCAAAGAAGAACTCGACCACTTCACGCAACAGCAAGCTTAGCCCCCACGTTGCCAGAATGGCATCAAACGGGCGCGCATAAAGCGGGCGGATCAGATATCGCTCGACCGGCCAGCCGATCATGGCGCAGGCCAGCATGGCCACAGGGATGGCCGTCAGGAACGGCCACCCTTGTGTTTGTACAAAGAACGCAGAAAACGCGCCGATCATGACAAATTCGCCATGGGCGAGGTTTAGCACTCCCAACAGCCCCAGCGTGATTGCCAGCCCCAAACTGACAAGGGCCAGCACCACAATCTCAAACGAAATGTTGAGACCGTGGGCGACAAGAACAGCGTCCATTGACTATCGCTTTCCGAGCGTCAGACCGAACAGGTCTCACCATGGGCAACTGCCGCGAATGTCTGCACGATGTTAAAGTCCGTGCCCTGACATTCTGCCAGATAGATGTCTTTGTTGACATGCCGGTTGGTCATCGTTCCGGTGCCAGTTGCGGTTTTGTAGCTTAGCCCTTCAGAGGCTGCCATCATTGCTGCTGCATCATTGCTGCCTGCAGCTTCCAGCAATGCCGCCGCGCAATAGACACCGGAATAGGCATCTGCGCCCAGCATCGAAAGCGGCGGGCCATCCGCGCCTACGCTGGCGGCATAATCGGCCTTGAAGGCCGCGTTTTCCGGGCTGTCCACGGCTGTGAAATAGGACATGCTGGAGTAAAGCCCATTGCTGTTTTCGGTCCCGATCCCTTGCAGTGTCAGCTCTTCCAGCAGGACTGACAGGCGCTTGATATTTGCGTCCAGACCAAAACCCGCAAAGGCGCGGTTGAAATTCACGTTGTCGCCGCCCACAAGCGTAATGAAGACCAAATCGGGCGCGGCCGCCTTGATCCGCGTCACCGCGTCGTCGAACTTGTTGCCCGGGCCAAGCGGCGCATATTCCTCGCCCACAATCTCGCCACCAAATGCCGCGACATATTCTTTGGCGCGTTCGTTCAGCTTTTGCGGCCAGACGTAATCGTTGCCGATCAGATAGACCTTTTTGATCCCATGCATCTCATGCAGCGCGTTGAGCGATGGTTTAACCTGTTGGGGCGGTGTGTCGGCGGTGACATAGGTGTTCGGCGCGCATTCGCCGCCTTCGTAGAGCGGCGTGTAGACATAGGGTACTTGCCACTTGATCGTGGCGATAATGGATTGGCGAACCGCGCTGTTATGGGAGCCGACGATGAAATCGACCTTGTCCTGCAACACCATACGCAACGCCGCCTGTGCGGCCTCAGCCGGGGACAGGCCGCCATCGCCCACCACAACCTCAACCTGACGACCCAGAATGCCGCCTGCCGCGTTGATTTGATCAACCGCCAGTTTGGTGCACGCGGTTTGCGTTGGTCCGAACAGCGACGCCGGGCCTGTCAGTGAAAAGAAGGTGCCCATTTTGAGCGACCCGCTTTGCGCGCTCAGAAGCGAAGGGCTGGCCAGCATCGCCGCTGTGCTCGCCATACCGGCCAGTACGCTGCGTCTTCCGATAGGATGTGTCATGATTTGAAATCTCCCTGACGATTGTTATGGATGTGTGATCGGGGGCAGATGGCGTTCGACCGCCTGTGCCACGGCCAACAGATGTCGGTCAGTTCCGGCAGGCCCATCCAGCTCGATGCCAATGGGCAAGCCGCCGGGGCTGAGCCCCGCAGGTAGCGATATCCCCGGCAGTCCTGCGATGCTGCCCGGATCGGTGTTGTGAATAAATGTCGGGAAGGTGGGCAGGGCGGCCCCGTTAAGCGAGACTGTCTCATCCTCACCAATCCGCGCGGCGGGCAGGATCGTCGTCGGAAAGATCAGCGCATCAATGCGGTGATCCGCAAAACAGTCCGCAAGCCCGCTTTGCAGTGCGGGCCGCCGCATTTTGATCGCGTCATGATAGGCGGGTTCCATGTCCTCAAACTCTGGAGCGAGCAGGCCCGAGAGAACAACCTTCACATCTGCGCTTGTGGCGGCCTCAATAAGGCCCTCTAACGAAACACCTGCCTCTGGATGCGCCTTCAGGTACGCTGTCAGATCGGTCTTTGTCTCCCACATGGCGATCGGAAACCCGCAGCTTTCGAGCGGCGGCTCTACGCCCCCCACATCGACGCCGACAATGTCAAATCCAGCGTGTCGCAGCTCAGCAAGACGCGTTTCAAAGAGGTTGCGCGTGTCTGGGTGCAGATTGTCCAGATAGTGATTGTTGGGCAAACCCAGGCGAATGGTGGACGGTTTTGGTGTCTCCAATTGATCCGGTATACCTGTGATCGCCGCATCAACCATCGCCACATCATCCACCGAACGCGCCAAAGGCCCGGCTGTGTCTCGGGTGTGCGAGACGGGGATAATGCCTACCTGCGAATAGCGCCCAATGCTGGGGCGGAACCCGACCACACCGCACAACGCGGCTGGGATGCGCACGGATCCACCCGTATCCGTGCCTATCGCGACCGGTGCAAGACCCGCTGCGACGGCGGCTCCTGCCCCGCCGCTGCTTCCACCGGGGATGTGGTCCGGATTGTAGGGATTGCGCACAGGCCCGTGGGCCTGATTGTTCGACGTGATGCCATAGGACAACTCGTGCATGTTCAGCTTGCCATAGACAAATGCCCCTGCCGACCGGAGATCCGTGACCACCTGAGCATCCATGCTTGGGCGATGATTGCGAAGAGCCAGGGTCGCTGCTGTCGTGGTCAGTTGACGCGTTCCAATCGCATCTTTGAACGCAATCGGCAGTCCGGCAAACGGACCTTTAGAGCAGCCTGAATCTGCGTTTCGCGCTTCTGACAGCGCATGATCGTGATCAAGCGTGACGAAAGCATTCAGGTTCGACCAGGCTTGCGCGCGCTCCAAAAGAAACGTCGCGTATTCCACCGCCGAGACACGCTTTTTTGCCAACTCAGACACGACCTGTCTTGCTGTCCATTGATGCATGGGCCTGGTGGTCACGGTCGATCTCCCCCTTGCTCAAAAGTAAATATTATTTATTAATAGTGGTCAAGACGCAGAATTCCGGCCCGTTCCTGTGGCCCGGTTCCAGCAGAGAGCAAGATGATCATTCGGTTTAAAGAAAAGACACCCCATGTCGCGGAAGACATCTATGTTGCCCCAACGGCGGCAATCATCGGGGATGTGGAGATCGGCGCACAAAGCAGCGTCTGGTTTGGTGCCTGCCTGCGCGGCGACTATGGGCCGATCCGGGTGGGGGAACGCTGTAGCGTACAGGACAATGCTGTCATTCACGTCAACCACACCCCGGACGGTCGCATTTTTCCAACTGTGATCGGGTCGGATTGTGTAATCGGACATGGAGCCGTTGTCGAAGGCTGCGAAATCGGCGACGGCTGCCTGATCGGAATGAACGCCGTCGTCCTGCCCGGTGCCCGGATCGGCGCGGGGGCGGTTGTTGCAGCGGGCGCGGTTGTTATGGAAGGACAGAACGTGCCTGCCTATGCGCTGGTCGCAGGAACCCCGGCCAAGGTGAAACGCCAGTTCGATGGACCGCAGGCCGGGCTGGCCTGGGCGGCAAAGGAGTATGTCGGGCTGAGGCACGCCTATTTGACAAACAGCGCCGTAATTTCAGAGGCCGATCATGACTGACGCAAAATACTACACCCCGGATATAGAGACGATTTCCGCCGACTCCCTCGTCGCACTGCAAATGGAAAAGCTGCAAAAACAACTGGCCTATCTGAACGAAAGCTCTCCTTTCCATCGGGATGTGTTCAAGGCGGCGGGGATGGAGCCGGGGGATATCAAAACGCTGAGTGATCTCTCTGGCCTGCCTTTCACAGAAAAATCCGACCTGCGCAAAAGCCAGGAACTGGCCCCGCCACTGGGACGGCACGCGGCGGCGGATATGGCGGATGTGGTGCGGGTACATGCCTCGTCAGGGACAACGGGCACGCCGTCTTATGTCGGGCTGACCGCCTATGACAAACAGCGCTGGATCGAGTGTATCAGCCGCTCCTATTGGGCGCAGGGTTTGCGGCGCGATGATGTATTCGCCATGGGGATGAGCATTGGATTCTTTGTAGGCGGTCTGCCGATTTCAAACGTGGTCGAACATATCGGGGCAACCCTTTTACCCATTGGCACGGGTGCCTCCGACCGCCTGATTTCCTCGATCCAGAAAATGCAGGCCACGGTTCTGGCCACCACGCCATCCTATGCGAACTATCTTGCGGAAATCACGCGTGACCAGATGGGCATCGATCCAGCGTCGCTTGGCGTCAAACGCGTGCTGGTCGGGGCCGAGCCAGGGGGCGGCATTCCGGCGGTGCGTGCCCAGATCGAAGAGAATTGGAACGCGATTTGCACCGAAAGTATTGGCAACGCGGATGTCATCACAATCCATAGCGCCGAATGCGAGGCGCAGGATGGCTGCCATTTCATGGTAGGCGACTATTTACTGATGGAAATCATCGACCCGGACACTGGAGAAGTTCTGTCGCTGGACGCGCCACATGTGGAAGGCGAGATGGTATTTACCCATCTGGATCGGCAATGCTGCCCGGTCCTGCGGTTTCGTACGCGTGATCGCGTCACGGTGGACACGCGGCCTTGCGCCTGTGGCCGCACCAGCCTGCGGCTGCGCTGTATCGGGCGCTCGGATGACCTGTTGATTGTACGCGGCGTTAATGTCTGGCCTTCGGCCATCCGTGACGTGATCCTTGGGTTCAAGCCTGCAGTCACAGGAGAAATGCGCATCGTGCTGACTGCGCCGGGTCCGATGGCCGCGCCGCCGGTGCATATTCAAGTTGAAAGTGCTAATGGGACGCCGCCTGCTGATCTGGCCACGCAGATTGAGGCCGCGTTGCGCGCCAAGCTGATCTTTACGGCTCGGGTGGATCTGGTTGGGCCGCGCAGCCTGCCCCGGACCGAGATGAAAGCCGCCCTGATCGAACACAGGTACTAAGATGCGATTTCAAAACAGCTTTATTCCTTACCGCAGCTATTGGAGCACGCCTTTTTGCAAGTGGCAGGGCGCGCTCAGCCGGGAACATCCTCTGAAGCTGGCCGCCACCTGCGCACGCGAGGTTTTGGAGGACCTTGCTGTTGCGCCGAGTTCCCTCGACGGGCTGCATTTCGGCACGACAGTCCCGCAACACCAGAGCTTTTGGGGCGCGCCCTGGATCGCCGCCATGCTGGACGCGCCACATGTGACAGGCCCGACCGTGTCGCAGGCTTGCGCCACCTCCGCACGTCTGATCGCTTCGGCGGCAAGTGCAGTATCACTGGGGCAATGTCACCGGGTTCTGGCTCTGGCCGCGGACAGGATCAGCAATGGCCCCTATCTTTACTACCCCGACCCCAAAGGACCGGGCGGTATGGGCGTTTCGGAAAACTGGGTCTGGGACAATTTCAACAACGATCCATATGCCAAAGTGGCCATGGTGCAGACGGCGGAAAACATTGCCGCGCGGTTCGGATTCTCGCGCCAGGCACAGGATGAACTGACCCTGCATCGATTTGCACAATATCAGGACGCCCTTGCACAGGATCGCCAGTTTCAGAAAACCTATATGCGTCCTGTTGCTTTGCAGCGTGGCAGAGTCGACGCAGATGAAGGCGTGGCAGATACCAACCCCGACGCATTGAAACGACTCAATCCGGTGCTTGAAGGTGGGACAGTTACATTCGCGGGCCAGACCCACCCCGCAGACGGTCACGCCGGGGCGTTTGTTATGGCCAGGGAGGCCGCGCAAGAGCTTGCTCCTGATGCGCCTTTCGAAGTGGAAATCATTGCCTATGGCGAGGCCCGCGCTGAAAAGGCGCATATGGGCATGGCCCCGGTTCCTGCCGCGCGGGCCGCTTTGCGGGCCGCTGATCTGTCACTTGACGATATGGCCGCCGTGAAGACCCACAACCCATTTGTGGTGAATGACCTCTATTTCGCGCATGAAACCGGCTTTGATGCAAAGGTCATGAACAATTTCGGCTCTTCGTTGATCTTCGGCCACCCGCAAGGCCCGACCGGGTTGCGCCTGATCATCGAGATGATCGAAGAACTGGGCGCGCGCGGCGGTGGCTGCGGATTGATGACAGGTTGCGCGGCGGGCGATACAGGTGCTGCATTGATTGTCCGAGTGGGATGATTAGCATCGCGGTATGGTCCAGATCAAAAAACCAAGCGTGCAAGCCGCGATTCGCCAAGCAGCGTTTCAACAGGTTTCCCTGAAAGGTTATCATGCCGCCTCCATGCCCGCGATTGCGAAAGAGGCCGGGATCACAGCGGGTAACATCTATCGCTACTACCCCTCTAAATTCGAGCTGTTTTTCGACGTTCTGGAACCTTGGATGGAGGTGCAACTCGGCGCGTTGGAAACGGCCTGCGACGCGATCCCGGATCCTAAAAAACGGTTGCGGTGCTTGCTGCAATTTATGTGGGTCAACATTCCGCAAGCCGATATGAATTTCGCGCGCAATATCGCCCAGGCACTGGCAACCAAACGCGAAGAAGATGTCTATTCACGCGACCTTCTGAACCGTTCCGAAGCCCGGATCGGAAAAGTACTGGAAAGTTGCCTGCCAAATCTGCGAAAGGGCGCGCGCGACGATCTGGTGCGCCTGATCTTCATGAGCCATGACGGCTTCGTGCTGAATGTCAAACTCGTCGATGAGCCTGCGCGCGTCCAACAGGTGATTGAAACAGCTTTAGAAGCGTTCAGCGATTCATGACGCAGCATAACCTTGCAACTGCAATTCGTAACTGCCCAGCTACCCCAGCCTGAGGTATTTTAACGATGGGCGATCAGGCTGGTCTGAGGTTGAGCTGATCGGGCGTGGTTTTCAAGGTCTGCAAGATGTCCCCAGGGCTATTCAACATAGAGCAAAAAAGTATTGAAAATGATTTCGTTGTGTGAATCTCTGTCGATGACGACATGGGAGGGATGGGCGAAGATGTTATCGGTACGTTCAGTTTTGCGGGAAGTCCCAGATTCACGGGGGAAGAAGGGTCGTTTGCATAGCCTTGAAGCGCTTCTCGGTTTGATCCTTCTTTCGATGTTGACTGGACGCAGAGGAATGATGGCAGCCTTCCGGCTTGGGCGCAGCTTGTCCCTTAAGCAGCTTAATCGTCTTGGGTTTCGACGGGACCGCCAGTCGCCATGCCACGCTACGCTGACGGAGACTTTGCGCGGGATTGATCCAGATGCACTGTCCCGTGCGTTCAGTTGCTTCACCGCTGAAGAGCGAGAAGATGTGAAAACGGATGCTCCCCGCCAGATAGCGATCGACGGCAAGACGCTGCGAGGAAGCAAAGATGGCGAAGCACGAGCTGAGCATGTCCTATCGGCGTTTTGCGCGACGCTCGAACAATCCATTGGCCACACCTCATCCCGGGGCAAGGGGCGAGAGATCCCGGATGCGCTCAAGTTGTTGGATTCGATCGACCTTGAGGGGGCCGTCGTAACTGGCGATGCGATTTTCTGCCAAAGAGCAATCACTTCGCGGATTGTGGAGAAGGGCGGCGACTTCTTGTTACCGGTGAAGGGTAATCAGAAAGACCTTCGCGAGGAAATCGAAACGGCCTTTCGGGAGCCGGTTTTCCCCCCTCACGGTTTGGCAGGATCCGCCGCGCGTCGGACATGGTCGGATTGATAGTCGCAGCATCGCCGTCATTCCGGCCAATGCTCTCTCGGACCACATGCGCACCAACTGGCCGACCGTTTCCACAATTGCCCGCATCACTCGTCATCGAGAACATGTTCGCCAAGGGCAAAGCGTCAAGTCCGAAGCAGAAACCATCTACCTGATTTCCAGCCTGAAGGACCCTGATCCCCAGCAAGTTTTACAGTTCAATCGGGACCACTGGAAAATTGAAATCATGCACAGGGACAAAGACGTCATGCTCGGTGAAGACAGCTACACAAACCGATCCGGCAACGCCCCTCGGAATATTTTCACCTTGACCAGCGCAGCCCGAACCTTTCTCAAACGCATCGCACAATCGCCCACGCGTGCAATCGAAATCGCACAGGAAAACCGACAAAAAACAATCCGCTTCCTATCAGATCAAAACGTAACCGCCTTTCTCTGAGAGCCTGACCGAAAAGTAGTTGAAGGATATCATCGGGTTATGATTCTCTGAATTTTGCTGGCAAACGGAGGATCAGATGCCCTGGAATGATATCGCTCGCGCTCAACATACACGCAAAACGGACCGCTATCCAAGTGACATGTCAGACGATGAATGGTCGCTGGTCGAGCCAATGATTCCACCGGCACGGTCTGGCGGTCGTCCTCGAACGACGGATATGCGGGAAGTGATGAATGCGATTTTCTACATCGGATCGACAGGCTGCCAGTGGCGCGCTTTGCCGACAGACTTTCCTCCCATGACGACTGTACAGGGATATTTCTATAATTGGCGGAACGCGGGCTTGCTGGCGGCAATGAGTGATTTGCTGGTTGCTGCCGCTCGTGAATTGGAGGGCCGCGCTGCCGAGCCTACGGCGGGTGTGATTGATAGCCAAAGTGTGAAAACTACAGAAAGTGGAGGCATTTGCGGATATGACGCCGGCAAAAAGACCAAGGGGCGCAAGCG
>NZ_CBDCRS010000001.1:0-82015 GCF_965221235.1 Ruegeria sp. | reverse complement strand
ACGCCGAGTTCAGTCGCATCGGTGAAGTCCGACAGTCCCATACGCCCTGGCTCCGGGGACTGGCGAAAGATCACGTCGCGCTCGGGGCCATGCAGGGCGCGCCACTCCCGAACCCGTCGTTCCAGCGTCCGCCGGACCCGATCATCGGGGAAGCCGTCAGGATCCAGCATCTGCAAATGACGGAGCAACGTCACAGCTTGCACGGAAGAATCCCGTTCGAGGAGCGGGATCAGGATAGGCTGCCACACAGCCTCCAAAGGATCAGGGACGGTGCGACCACGGACTGGTTTGCGCTGCGAAGGCAGTACCGGGTTTGCTTCAATCCTGCGCCCGGTGCGTTCGCTGAAACCGGCACGGGCTGCGGCAACACGTTGGTTATGAAAGGGTCGGTCGGACATGTACAATCTCATTTGCTGGTCGGTGACGGGTTTCCCCGGCATTCGGAACCTCCGTATTCACGTTCAGAGGTCTCCAACCTACCGGGCCACAGCGGCCAGCACCTACCCCGTACCCCTCCCAAAAGGGCCGATCCGGTGGCTCAAACCTCCAATCGGGCTCCGCCCTCATTCCGGTTCAAGCCACCGGCCAACTTGGCTGTCGGTGCCGGTCAACTTGGTTGTCGCTCATCAAACCAAGGGGGAAACGCCGCGACTGGTGCTGAAGACTCGTGCCGCGCAGGCGCTGGCGCATTGGATTGCGGTCGGGCAAATCGAAGACGGGCCGCTGTTCCGGCCGATCTCCAAGGCGGACCGGGTGCTGACCCGCCGCCTGTCACCGGATGCGATTTCCCAGATTGTCCGGCACCGGCTGAAGCTGGCTGGATTACCCGAAGGCTTTGCCTCACCGCAGGGGCTGCGCTCGGGGTTTCTGACCCAGGCCGCACCGGACGGTGCGCCCATTCAGGCCGCCATGCGCCTGTCGCTGCATCGCTCTCTCGCGCAGGCGCAAAAATATTGTGACGACATCGATATCGCCGAAAACCCGGCAGCGGATTTGTTGGGATGAGGTCAGCTACGGTTCAATTGATCCGCCGCCCCATCTTTTGTTTGATCAACACTTTCATCTCCCCATAGGTCAGAACCTGAAAAGATGTAACGACAGGGACAGTTCGTCAGCTGAGCGACTCTGCAGTCAAAGTGAACGCCCGCCCTAACACGCCGAACAATCCGTCGAAACCTGCCAAGAGCACCCACCTATCCGGTCCCAAAACGCCTTACGGCTTTGCGCCTAATTGAGGTTCCCACCCGTAATTTACGCAAGTGGTGGCTGCTTTATTATACGAGTCGTAGATCGTCGCTTGGTCAAAATGAGACAACGCACTTGGTGCCTGATTGCCCTAAATGCGAGCTCTGAGATCGAATTCGGACTGGCGACCTGCTATCACTAATCGCCTTTGGAGTGCTACAAGCGCCCTGGAGTTAACAGCTGTTAACTCCAGAGCGCTTGTGTTGGTTGCAAAACGGTCCACAAGTTATTGATTTTTCTCTTGACATGAATCGGAATACGAGTGCCTAAATGTACTCAAGTTGCGCAACCATACAACAATGAGCAGGAAAACTGCAACTATGTTACAAACCACCCCCATTGCTGCGAATACGCAGTCTCACGTTACACGCGAAATCTCTGATCGTCTACAAGTTGCACTGACGACCCACTTGACTCAAGCGTATTCTCCCGAGTTGTCAAAAACCCTCCGTCTCTTCAGTGCGACAGAAGTAGCCGACCTGTTTGGCACAACTGGGCAGTTCCTTAGAAAAGGCCATGCCGAGGGCTCTCTTCCAGAGCCGGAAGTCAACAAGAATGGTCGGCGCTTTTACTCCGGAGTTGAGATCTCAGTGATGCGCCAGATCCTTGAAGGCAGCTCCAGAAAGCCTGGAAAATACCTGCCCGGTCGTCGCGATGGCGACCGGCTTCAGGTCATTCAACTTATGAACTTCAAAGGCGGTAGCGCGAAGTCCACTTCGGCCATTCACCTATGTCACTATCTTGCGCTTCAAGGTTATCGCGTTCTGGCGGTCGACCTTGACCCACAAGGCAGCTTGACCGGATTCTGCGGCATTCAGCCCGAGATTGAATTTGAGGGCAACTCGATCTACGATGCTTTACGCTACGAGGATCCGATCCCGATGTCCGATTGCATTCGGGCCACTTACTTCCCGGGTTTGGACCTTTCCCCCGCCCAGCTGATCTTATCAGAGTTTGAAACAGAAACCGCTGTCTACGCCCGAAAAGGTGTCCCCTTTTATAATCGGCTCGCTAACGCAATCGAGACGGTTGAGACAGACTATGATGTGATAATTATCGATAGCCCACCTTCTTTGGGTTTCTTGACGCTGGCGGGGTTATTCGCGGCAACGTCTGTCATCGTGCCGCTGACACCGAGCATGTTGGACGTGGCCTCTACGCAGCAGTTTCTTGAAATGACTTCGGCTTACCTTGAAGAGTTTGAAAACTCCGGGATTCCGATCGTCCATGACAATTTCCAGTTTCTCATAACACGGGACGACCCCTCAGATACCCCGTCTCAGCAAATTGTCAGCCTGATGCGGGCGTTGTTTCAGGATCGGGTGATCGGTGCAACTGCGCTACGAAGCACTGCGATTGCTGATGCCGCGATGCTGAAAATGACAATGTACGAAGTCGTTCGATCAGAAATGACGCGGTCGACTTATGACCGCGCCCGATCAAGCATGGATGCCGTTGGGCACGAAGTTTCAAATATGATTCAAACCGCGTGGGGCCGTTGAAATGGCACTTAAACAAAACAAAACCAGCATGGCTGCAGCGATTGCAGCGGCAGCAGGAAACCCGCCAATTCCACCTACAAAAACGGAACGCGCCAATGCTGCACTTCCACGCGGTACGATTGCATCGGTCCGCGTTGGAGCCGGTGGCATCCAAGACATCGATACCTCACTCATTTTGCCCTGGGGCCCGAAGGACAGGCTTGGAATTGAGTTAACACCTGTTAACTCTGACGCCGAGGCGTACGTCGATTCAGCTGTTCTGGAACTTGCTGAAAGCATCAAGGACGCAGGAGGCCAACAGGTTCCCGTCCTGTTGCGTCCTTCCGAAGAAGTCGACGGTCACTTCGAGGTCATTTACGGTCGCCGTCGCATCTTAGCTTGTCAGCATCTAAACCAGCCAGTTCGCGCGCTGGTAAGGACACTTGATGATAAGGAAGCGCTTCAAGCAAAGGGTCTGGAGAACTCTTCCCGGGTTGATCTCAGCTATTACGAGAGAGCCCGGTTCGCACGCGAAATTCTAAACCAAGGGTATGATCGCTCAGAAGCGATCACAGCGCTAGCGATTTCCAAGAACACGCTGTCACAGTTGGAGCGAGTCACAAACGATATTCCGGACGATCTCGGGGATATGATTGGTCCAGCACCGAAATCTGGGCGACCCAAATGGACGGCACTCGCCGATGCGTTGCGAAAAGGGATGATAACAACGGACAAGGCTAAAAAGCTCTTGGAGGCTCTCAACGTTGCTAATTCAGACGATCGGTTAAACGGGCTCCTAGGCAGTTTGACTACCAAGAAAGAAGCACAAGAAGTCCGACCGGCGCCCGACGTTGTTATCAAGACCAGCAATTCGGCGGTGAACATGACGATCAAAAGGGCAGGAAAAAATGAAGCCTACACAAGTTGGCTTTCGGACAACCTTGGACAAATCATTCAAGATTCCTACGAGCGCTTCAAAGAAAGCGCCGAGGAGTAAGTGAGTTAACATCTGTTAACTCTACATGAGGCAACGAGCAAAAAGGAGAAAAGCAAAAAGAAACCCCCGAAACCTGAGGCTCCGAGGGCTGAAAACCAACTAGTGGTTATAGATTAGACACCTAAACCCTAACAGCCCGCGAATCACTACACAATAAAAAACGCCTCTGGGTGAACAGGTTTTCTTTGTCTGCTGACAAAATCTTATGAAAGCACTAACAGCATTGGCTCCAAATGGAGCAACCTTGTCGGCAACGGCAGGGCAGGGGAGCAGTACGCCCAAAAAATGGATACTTCTTCGCGCCGTTGAAGAAGCCAGAGAACCTCTTGGGTTAAAATCCACAACTCTCAATGTCCTGAGAGCGATGATTTCTTTTGTGGGCGTTGATCAGATTGCTGCGGACCAAGATGATCATCACATCTGCTTCGCGTCCAACGCGGCGATCGCCAAACGAACGCATGTCAGCGTGCAGACCGTTGAGCGTCATATCTCGACGCTGGTTGCGCTTGGCCTTGTCCGCCGCGTCATGAGCGCGAACGGCAAGCGATGGGCGCGCCGGGATCGACAGGGCAGAGTGGTCACCGCAACTGGGCTCTCCTTGATGCCCTTGAATGAACGGCACCCTGAGTTCATCCAGGAAGCCCAAAGGCATGCTGACCGAGTTCTGGAGTTCACTGTGCTCCGTGACAAGGTTTCCGCCGCTCTGGCGCGCCTTAGGGAACTCGTAGCAAATGACACCGCGATCTCTGATTTGATAAACACCGTACGCAATGCTCTGCGTCGCAAGCCAGATGCAAGTGTACTCAGCACGCTTCTGGCAGAAATCTCTGTGGAAATCTCCGAGATAACACAGACAGATACAGAAAATTTGAGGGCCAGTGACAGTGAAATTGAGGGGCACAAAGAGGACTCTTTGAATCCGGAAGTTAAGAAAGAAAAACTTTCTCAGATTCAGGTTTCTCCAGACCAAATGGAGCGCAGTTTTCCACAGCTATGCTCAGAACTACGCTTTGCAAAAGATCAGCACCACTGTGATCGGCTTATGGATGATATCGCCGAATATCTACGGCTTGGCCAAACCTGGTATGCAATGAAATCAACCTTCGGCCCAGCTGTTCGCTTCATCGTTCTCGGTTACATCCTTCAACGTGCTGAAAACATACAATCTCCAGGGGCTTACCTGAAATCATTGTTGGCTAAGATAGAGAAGGGTGAGTTGTCTCCAAAAGCAATGCTCTCGCGAACCTCCAATACTACGTAAATTTGGGAAACAGGAAGAGATTTGCCAACTTTTAATTACCCTTCCAATTGATGATCGGATTGAAGGGTTCGAAAAGATGAGCAATAGGATTGACCTCTATAGATCAAATAATCATAAATAATGAGCTATAGACGAGAACCTTATACCTCACGATGTGGAATTGGCAGAACCCCGACTGGCCGTCATTTCGTTATGATGCCGCAAGACTCGAACCGTACGAGCAACGGTTCCTGTTGTCCTCAGGGGAAGTTTTTGGAGCGGTTCATCATGTGAACACATCGGATCGAGATCAATTGCGTATTGATCTGCTGAGCGAAGAGGCAATGAAAACCAGCGCAATCGAAGGCGAAATGCTGGATCGTCTCAGCGTGCAGTCCTCCTTGCGTCGCCATCTTGGACTGGCTCCCGACAGCTATCCATCCAAACCGCGCGAGCAGGGTGTTTCTGAAATGATGGTGGACGTTTACTCCACCTATTCGGAACCGCTATCACAAGGCACTCTGTTTCGCTGGCATGACATGCTTCTGTCCCATGACAGGCATCTGGAGACGATTGGATCTTACCGGAGCCATGAGGATGCGATGCAAATCGTCTCAGGCAGGCTCGACCGCCCAACGGTGCATTTCGAAGCGCCACCATCACATCAGATTTCGGCAGAAATGGACCAGTTCGTAACCTGGTTCAACCAGACTGCGCCGGATGGTCCCGAACCATTGCGCGCAATGATCCGGGCCGGATTGAGCCATCTGTATTTCGAGAGCATTCACCCCTTTGAAGACGGTAATGGCCGGTTGGGCAGGGCGCTGGCCGAAAAGTCCCTGGCGCAGAGTATTGGTCAGCCAAGCCTGATTGCCCTTTCTTTCACGATCGAGCGAGAGCGGAAGGCGTACTACGATCAACTCGAACGCCATCAAAAGACGCTGGATGTCACACCTTGGCTCGTTTGGTTTGCCGAGACCGTCCTAACAGCACAGCAGGTGACGCTTGAAAGGGTCGGCTTCTTTATCGCCAAGACGCATTTCTACGACCGGCATCGTGATCAATTCAATCCACGCCAAAGCAAGGCAATCGCGCGTTTGTTCAAGGCTGGACCGGATGGGTTCAAAGGTGGGTTGAGCGCCGAGAACTATATCTCGATTACAGGAACGTCGCGCGCCACTGCGACGCGGGATTTGCAGGATTTGGTAGAGAAAGGCGCCCTGACCCGGACAGGTGAACTCCGGTACACACGCTATTGGCTAAAGCTGGACCGGGTAGGGTAGGGGGCTGATGCGTCAGCACCTGCTTCCTTCGTATGTAGCTGCCTCGCGTCAGCGACCAAGCTGTCTTCATTTGGGCACGAATGGCGGAAAGTGGAAGTTCACTGCGTTCGCGGCTTGATGGTGTCTGTTGGTAATACACTAAATTGTTAAGCGATTGTTTTTTATGTCAGTTAGGCTGCACATCACTGCTTTAGATCGTGGACCAAAGGAACACTCTAAGGGGCGTCGGAACTATTTTGCACCGTAAAAAGCCGCGTATCATGGCCAAATAATTCGGTATATCCAAACGGCACTTTCACGGTCTTTCTTCTGGATCAAGTGATGGCGTAACGAGTGGCGACCAGAGAATTGCTTTCATCGCTCATCATAGATTTGTCATTGACGCCGCCATGTTCCATTTTCCGGTGCGCGGCTTGCAAATAGCCTCTGGTTCAACACTTATGAGGCTTGGTGCATCCGCGTCCGGTGGCGTTTCGCCGGTGACCGCTTGCGACTGCATTTGTCCCAACTGGCTAGGGTCTGTTGACAATCAGCGTGCGGCGACGAGCATAGCGCAGAGGTGCCAGTTAGCAGCGTAACTGATGTCGGTCTTGTCGTATCGCGTTGCTATACCTCTGAATTCCTTGATCTTTGCGAAGTAATTTTCAATCAGATGACGCCACTTGTACATGTGGGTATCGTAGTCTCTCAGCATTTTTCGGTTCGATTTTGGCGGGATAACAGCAGTAGCGCCGCGCTCATCAAGGTCTTTCAGAAGCCAATCAGAATCGAAGGCTTTGTCGGCCAGCAAAGCTCCGAAGGAGACATCCTGGATCAGGGGAGCAACTCCTTTCATGTCGTGTGCTTGCCCCGGTAGAAGCAGAAAACGGAACAAGTTGCCGAGCGCATCGACCAGGGCCACAATCTTGGTCGTCAGCCCGCCGCGAGAGCGTCCGATGGCTTGATGCTGAGTCCCCCTTTTGCGCCCGACGCCTTCTGATGGACTTGCACAATTGTTCCGTCGATCAGAGCGTATTCGAGGTCGGGCTCTCTGCTTATAGCATTGAAAAGACTCTCAAACACACCGGCTTTGGCCCATCGACGAAAGCGTTTGAAAACCGAATTCCAGTTACCGAAATCCTTGGGTAGGTCACGCCATGGCGCGCCTGTTCGTACGCGCCAAAGTACCGCTTCCATGAACCGTCGATTATCCTGACCCGTCGCCCCCGGGTCACCGGCCTTGCCGGGCAGGAGCAGCGCCATCTTCTCCCAAAGATCATCCGAAATCACAAAACGGTTTTCGTCCATTCAAACCTCCATTTTGGAAACTTGAATCAGAGTTCAGACAAATTGTGAATCCCAAATGTCAACAGACCCTAGATCTGAAGCGATAAAACTGTGAGGATAGACAAGCGTGTCACTCATCGGCTGCTATGACTTTGCCAGGGTTAAGCGTGTTGCACGGGTCAAGTGCTTTCTTAAGTTCTACCAGCGTTGCTAATGTGTTCGATGCCAACGATCTGGTCAGAACGGCACGTTTTTCCAAACCGATCCCATGTTCGGCAGAAATCGTGCTTCCCGAGAATTCAGCCAGCGTGTCGTAGACGAGACCGTCAAATATCTCGCGCCGACCTAAATCGCCGTCATGGATTGCAAACATCACATGCAGGTTTCCGTCTCCGACATGACCGAAGATATAGGGCACGATATCAGTAGACTTTACGGTGCAGCGTTTGCGTAACCTAACTGCGTAGTTGGTCAGATCAGCCAGTTTCAACCCCACATCATAAGAGAGGCTGGCACCCAAAACACTGTCGACTGCGTCACTGTCCTCTCGTGACCGCCAGATCGCGTTTCTCTCTGATCCGGATTGCGCGACCACCGCGTCTGCGATGGTTCTGTCGTCAAGCAGAGGTTCAAGAAACGCAACAAGACGCGCTTCGGTTTCGGCATCGGACTGGCCGCATAGCTCGATGATCACATAGATGCCGTGCCCGCTGGGCAGTGGTGGGCGGCCAAAGCCGGGTTGAGATGTGGTCACGTCGTAATATTCGGGCCACATCGCTTCGAACGACATTAGATCGGCACCGAAGTTTCTGCGCGATTTGTCGAACAGCGCGGGCAGAACCTCAGGGTCGTCGCAAGCAAGCATTGCGCAACATGCCGACGCCGGAATCGGCCAGAGCTTGAGCACGATCTTTGTCACCAACCCAAGCGTACCTTCGCTGCCGATGAATATCTGTTTCAGATCATATCCTGCGTTGTTTTTAACCAATGTGTTGGTCAGGTCCAGTATGCGCCCATCGGCCAGAACCACCTCAAGACCCAGCACGTTTTCGCGCATCATGCCGTATTTCAGAACCTGGATGCCCCCGGCATTGGTGCTGACCATACCGCCGATCGTGCAGGACCCGCGTGAGGGGATATCGACGCCGGTCATCAGGCCCAGAGGCTCCAACTCTGATTGCAGGGTTTCGAGCGTCACTCCGGGTTCCACCACCGCGACGCCTTGCAGGGGGTCGATGTCCAAAATTCTGGACATGCGCTCGAATGAGACGATGACTTCGCCCGGATGTGACCTGGTGCCGTCGACCAGACCGGTCAGACCTCCGTGCGGGACGAGGCCAATACCCAAGGCATCTGCGGTTTTACAGACGCTGGACAGTTCCGCGCTGTTGGCGGGGCGCACCAGTACCGCAGCACCCATCGCATCCGCACAATAGCCCGGATTGCGCGTTGCAAGCCGTTCGGCTGTCAACACATGCTCTGCCCCGACAATGGCAGAAAAGATATCTTTAGTCGCGGCCACACCCGTTTCCTCTGACAAAGCCCGTGGCGATGCTACGTGACCCGCAAGGTTTCACGCATTGCATTTATACGAAACATTGATTGCAGACGCGCTGATGTTTCGGTTTGGGCACTGCGCAGAGTGAACCCTGTGGTCTGCGTGCGGGCGCGAACTTTTTCATGAAATAACAACTATTGTTCCACGCTTTGGGCGCAGCAGCGGGGGGGCGGCGTTGATATATAGAAAGCCTGACGGCTACTTCAAAAAGGACGGGCATTGTGGCACTTACTCTTGGTGAATATCTGGTCAAACTGCTGGAGCGGTACGATGTCGACCATGTGTTCGGCATTCCGGGCGTTCACACCGCCGAGCTGTATCGAGGCCTGACAAACAGCCCGATCAGACATGTGACACCCCGCCACGAACAGGGTGCCAGCTTTGCCGCCGACGGTTATGCCCGAATGAGCGGCAAGCCCGGTGTGTGTCTGCTGATCACCGGGCCGGGGCTGACCAATGCTTTGACCGGGATTGCACAGGCCTATGCGGATTCCATCCCGATGCTGATCCTGTCGGGGGTGAACCCCACGCGCGAGCTTGGTCATGGCAATGGTCGCCTGCACGAACTGCCCAACCAAAGCGCGCTGATGTCGCAAGTGACGGCGTTCTCGCACACATTGACTCATGCAGACGATATTCTGCCGGTGCTGGAGCGCGCCTATGCGGTGTTCGAAGGGGGCCGCCCGCGTCCTGTCCACATCGAAATCCCGCTGGACCTGATGGGCGCGGATGCAAGCCATCTTGAACTGCCCGCGCGACGCAGCACCCCGATGAAGCCCCCGTGTATCCATCCCGATCTTGGCGCTGCATTTGCAGACTTGTGCCACGCTTCCGAGCGCCCGATCATACTGGCAGGTGGCGGAGCGTTGCAGGCCCAGGCCGAGCTGACCCAACTGGCCGAGGCCCTGAACGCGCCGGTCGTCACCACAACCAACGCGCGGGGGATATTGGGCGACGAACATCCGCTCGCCCTGAACGCGTCGCCGTCGATGGCGGCGGTGCGTGGATTGATCGGGCAAGCCGACCTGACCATCGCAGTCGGGACCGAGCTGGGCCAGACCGATTACAATGTCTATAGTGCAGGCCCGTTTCAGGCCGGTGGCAAACTGGTGCGGATCGACATTGATGCCCAGCAGTTGAAACGGAACTTGTCAGCGGATCTGGAAATCCTGTCTGATGCCCGTTCTGCGCTTGCAGATGTGGTGGCGCGCCTGCCGCAGAGCGCGAAATCCAACCCACTGGCCGGGCAGGTGGCCGAGATCCGCGCTGCCGTCGCGCAGGGTCTTTCGCCGCTATATGCAGGCATCGCGCGCAGCCTAGGAGCGATTTGGCAGGCGCATCCCGATGCGGTCTTTGTCGGGGATTCGACCCAGCCGGTTTATGCGGGCAACGATCTGCTGCCGATCCCGGCCGACGGACGCTGGTTCAATTCTGCCACCGGGTTCGGCACATTGGGCTATGCGCTGCCCGCCGCAATCGGCGCAAAGGCGGCTGCCAAGGATCGTCCGGTCGTCGCGGTGGCCGGGGATGGCGGGGTTCAGTTCACCCTGACGGAAATGGCAATGGCCGCCGAGGCCGATCTGCCGATCTCGCTGATCCTGTGGGACAACGCCTGCTATCTGGAGATCAGCAATCACATGAAGAACATCAACGTTCCGCCCATCGCGGTAGATCTGTCCTCACCAGATTTCGCAGCCATTGGTGCTGCCTATGGGTGGACTGTCGTGCGCGTCAGCTCGGAACAAGAGGTGATCGAGGCCATCGGTCAGACCCAGACTTCGGGCAAAAGCACCCTGATCCTGGGGATGGAGTTCCTTGACCAGAACGGCTGATGTTTCAAAGCAGGAATGGCGTGGTCGGCTGGGAAAGCTGGTTCGGGGAAAGCACTGACAAGACGCTATGCCGGGATGACCGTTGCGGCCAAGGGCGCGCCGGTGCTAAAGCTTGTCTTCTGCCCAAAGCCCCGAGTGCCTCAACCGTGTATAGTCCCGTGAACAACTTCGATCGAGGCGGCAAGGCTATCGACCATCAGATCAATGTCCTGCGTGGTCGAAATCAGCGGCGGGCAGAGCGCCATCGCGTCGATCATCGGACGTGAGATCACGCCGCGTTCGGTCAGATTGGCGTTGACCAATGCGCCCAGCTTGCCTGGCGCCTCGTATGGCGCTTTTGTCTCTTTGTCGTGGACCAGCTCAACCGCGCCCAGCATTCCGTATCCACGCACCTCGCCCACCATCGGGTGATCCGCCATCTCCTTCAGGCGGCGCTGCATATAGGCACCTGTTTCAGCCGCACGTGCCACCAGATCACGTTCCTCGATGATGGTGATCGTTTCCAGCGCTACGGCTGCGCCAACCGGATGCCCCCCGCCGGTAAAGCCGTGCCCGAAGACTCCAATCGTATTGCTTTCATCGGCTATCGGTTCGAACACGCGATCAGTCACCATGATGGCCGAGAAGGGCAGATAGCTCGAGGTGATCTGTTTGGACATCATCATGATATCCGGCTGCATCTCCATCGCCTGCGATCCGAACATGGTGCCCAGACGGCCAAAGCCGCAGATCACCTCATCGGCGACCAGCAGAATGTCGTATTTCTTTAGCACCGCCTGAATCTTGGCCCAATAGCCCTTGGGTGGGACGACAACGCCGCCCGCGCCCATGATCGGTTCACCCCAGAAGGCGGCGATCGTATCGGGACCTTCGGTCAGGATCAGCTCCTCCAACTCCTGCGCCAGACGGGAGGAGAACGCCTCTTCGTCTTCGCCGGGATGCGCGTCCCGGTAGTGATGCGGGCTGGCGGTGTGCAGCACGTTGGCGATCGGCAGATCGAAAGAGCGGTGGTTGTTCGGCAGGCCGGTCAGGCTGGCCGAGGCAATGGTCACGCCGTGATATCCGCGCAACCGGCTGATCACCTTTTTGCGCTGCGGTTGACCCAACGCGTTCGAGCGGTACCAGACCATCTTGAGCACGGTGTCATTCGCCTCGGACCCAGAGTTTGTATAGAAAACCTTGCTCATCGGGACGGGCGCCAGCGACACCAGCTTCTCTGCCAGATCAATCGCCGGATCGTGCGATTTGTGCGAGAAGTTGTGGTAGAAGGGCAGCCGCTCCAACTGTCGCGTCGCCGCGTCGATCAGACGTTGTTCGGAAAAGCCCAGCCCGACGCTCCACAATCCGGACATGGCTTCGAAATAGCGCTTGCCGGTGTTGTCGATGACATAGCAACCCTCGCCGCGGTCGATGACCATCGGGCCGACGTCCTGATGGGCACGGGCGTTGGTATATCCGTGAAAATGATGAGCGATGTCTCGCCCCTCGGGCGAATTGGACAGGATCGTCATGATGGCTCCTTTGAACGGTCGGTTCAGGCAGGTTGCTATGCCGCGTGGGCTGCGAAACGGTATGTTCTGGTCCACACCCCGGCAAGGTAAGTCTCCAGACTAAAATCCCTTCATGTTTCTGTGTTCTGATTGCGAAATTTCATCAGGCTCAGAATTTCAAACAGCACCGTTGCCGCGTTATGCGCCGTGTTCGATGTTGCATCGAACGAAGGGGCCACTTCAACCACGTCGCCCCCAACGATGTTCATACCTTTCATCCCGCGCAGCAAGGCAATGACCTCGCGCGGGGTCAATCCACCTACTTCGGGCGTGCCGGTACCGGGGGCGAAGGCCGGGTCCAGCGAGTCCACATCGAAGGATACATAAGTCGGACCATTGCCTACGACTTCACGCGCCTGGGCAATAACCGCGTCCAGACCTTGATGCGCCAATGTCTGCGCCTCGATAACCGTCATGCCCGAGGCATGGGAGAACTCCCACAGATAGCCCGACTGACCGCGAATGCCGATCTGCACCGTGCGTTCAGGGTCCAAAAGCCCTTCGAGCACGGTATTGCGGAAGGGGCCGCCGTGATGGAAGCGTTCGCCATCGAACGGCCCCCCGGTATCGGCGTGGGCGTCGATATGCAGCATTCCGACCGGCCCGTCCTTGGCCAAGGCGCGCAGGATCGGCAGGCTGATCGAGTGATCGCCGCCGACCGACAGCGGCAAGGCCCCCGCCGCGACAACCCTGGCGACCGCATCGGTGATGTCTTCGTGGCTCTGCTCTAGGCTGAACCGGCTGCGGAAGGGCACGTCCCCGACATCGGCCACCTTCATCTCTTGCACGGGGGCACAGCGCAGCCCTTCGTTATAAGGACCGATCCGTTCAATTGCGCGCAGGGCGCGCGGGCCAAAGCGCGATCCGGGGCGGTTGGTGACAGCCAGGTCCATGGGCATCCCGATGATGGCGACGTCCAGACCATCCAAGCCTTCGTCAGTCAGGTCAGCGCTGGGGGCATCCAGAAATGTCATCGCCCCGGCATAGGGCGCGGTGCGACGTGTTCCGCCGGGATCAAACAGCAAAGAGGAGATATGCTTGGCGTGCTCGTCATAGACCACGTGACTGTTCGGGCCATCAAAGCGTTCCCGCAACAGTTCAAGCTTTTCGTCGTTCCAAGCCATACGGTTTTCAGCTCCTGCTTTTTGGGTATTTGCGCCGGATTACCGTACCCACCCAAAACGCCCCAAGATATCGCTGGACATCCAATCATTGTTTCATTTAGCTGCAACAGTCTTTGGGATCGGTCGGGTATGCGAAAAAAGATCTTCTTCGGTGCGGTAAGCGATGTTGACCTGCGCCTGATGCGTGTTTTGACCAAGGTGGTCGAATGCGGAAGCCTGTCTGCAGCCGAGACCGAATTGGGCGTTGGTCGATCAACGATTTCGCGGCAGATCACGGACATCGAAACCCGTCTTGGCATGCGGCTGTTGCACCGCGAACGGGGTCGGCGCGGGTTTCAGCTGACACAGCATGGCCAAAAGGCCATGGTCTATATCGAACAAATGCTGGCGGCGGCGGATCAGTTCGTCGAAGGGATTGCGACCATCAACGAAAATCTTGTTGGTAAACTGGATATCTGCATGACGGATTTCACCTATACCGACGAGGGAAACCCACTGACAGAGGTCATGCGCACCTTCAACCAACTGGCGCCGAACGTAACCATCAACCTCATGGTGGGATCGCCGCGCGAGATTGAGCGGCGGCTTATTGAACGATCAGCACATATAGGAATATTGCACCGATATACGTCGTTCGACGAGCTGACCTATGAGCCGATCTATGGCGAGGTTTCCAGCGTCTATGCAGGCGAAACGCATCCGCTGGCGCAGCAATTGCGCCAATCCGGAAAGATCACAGCCAAAGAGGCTCAGACCTATCAGCTTATATCGCGGGAGTATCGTGAAAGCAGCCTGCAAACCGGGCTAAAGAGCCGGTTCAAACGTGGCCCTGTCGTGCGTGAAACCGAGGCCGTTGCCGCTCTGGTCAAGGCCGGGGTTTATCTGGGTTATTTGCCGGATCACTATTTCGACGGGCGCGAGCCTGATTTTTTTAAAATCTTGCCCAGTACATTCAGCTACAAGAGCACCGTGCATATGGCCTTTCACCGCACCAAAGTCTTGAGCCCACATGCGTCAGAATTTTTAAGACTGATGCGAGCGAAGGCAAGTGGCACACGGGCGGATTAAATTTTAAGCATGGTGTTTCAACGTTATGAAACATTCGTTCGGGATCACGCTCTTTTAAGATGACATTTTTGCCGTCAGGTTTTGGGAGTGATTTGCTCCGGAGGCGCTGATGAGCCAAGTGAATTCCAGTGATACAGATCCCACGATCCGCGTGGAGGGCCTGAAGAAAAGCTTCGGCAACCTCGAGGTGTTGCACGGGATTTCGCTGGATGCGCATAATCACGACGTGATCTCGATTTTGGGATCGTCCGGATCGGGCAAAAGCACCTTTCTGCGCTGTATCAACCTTCTTGAGACGCCGACCTCCGGGCGTATTTTCGTCGAAGGTGAAGAGATCGAATTTGAGCGCTCGAACAACGGACAGATCACCTCTGCGAACGCCAAACAGGCGGTTCGGCTGCGCGCCAATCTGGGCATGGTGTTCCAAAGCTTCAATCTGTGGTCGCACATGACGGTTCTTGAAAACGTGATGGAAGGGCCGGTTCACGTGTTGGGCCTGTCCAAAGCCGAGGCGCGCGACAGGGCACAGGATTGTCTTGAGAAAGTTGGCGTCTACGAGCGCAAAGATTTCTACCCGTCGCAGATTTCCGGCGGCCAGCAACAACGCTGTGCCATTGCACGTGCATTGGCAATGGAGCCGCGCGCGCTGCTGTTCGATGAGCCGACCTCGGCGCTGGACCCCGAATTGGTGGGCGAGGTCCTCAAGGTCATGCGCGGATTGGCCGAGGAAGGCCGCACCATGCTGGTGGTCACGCATGAGATGGGCTTTGCCCGCGACGTCAGCAACAAGGTCATGTTCCTGCACAAAGGTTTGGTCGAGGCGCAGGGCACGCCGCAAGAGTTGTTCAACAACCCGAAAGAGGCATCAGAGAGATGGAGTGATTTCGTCTCAAAAGCCCGGGACTAATCTGCCAGAAACTGGCATTTCCACAGGAGAGGAAACAATGAAAAGCATATTCAAACCCGTCGCCGTGACTTTGGCTCTGGCCATTGGTGCCACGGCGGCCAGCGCCGACGATTTGGTTATCCGCTGGGGTACTGAAGCAGGGTACAAACCTTTTGCGTTCAAGACAGCGGACGGGGAACTGACCGGTTTTGATATCGAAATCGGCAATGCGATCTGCGAGGAGCTGAACGCTACCTGCACCTGGTCGGAGCATGAGTTTGATGCGCTGATCGCGGCGCTGAATGCCAACAAGTTTGATGCGCTGCTGGCCTCAATGACAGACACGGACAAGCGCCGCCGAGCAATCGACTTCACCGGCAAATACTACCAAATCCCGGCAACCTTTGTTGGTCGCGCCGATGCGGGGCTGGATGATGGCGAAGGTCTGGCCGGAAAAACTGTGGGCGTGCAGCGTTCGACCATCATGGAAGACTACCTGCGCAGCGAACGTAAGGATGTGGATGTCAAAACCTATCCGACCCAGGATGAAATCTGGCTGGATCTGGTTTCCGGCCGACTGGATGCGGCAATGGGCGTCAAACTTCAGATCGTCGAAGGCTTCCTGAACACGGATCAGGGTGAAGGCTTTGCCCTGTTTGGTGAGGATTACACCGACCCAAAATATTTCGGCTATGGCTCAGCCATCGGGACGCGCAAATCCGACCCTGAACTGCGCGATGCGATCAGTGGCGCTATTCTTGCCCTGCGCGAAAATGGAAAATACGCCGAAATCAACGCCAAGTATTTCGACTTTGACATCTACGGGGAATAAACTGGATACAATGCCCCTCACCCGCGAAAGGCGGGTGAGGACCCATCGGCAAAGGGGCACACTTGCTTGAATTACTGATAGAATACGGCCCTATGGTCCTGTCCGGATTGGGGCTGACTGTTGCCTTGTCGCTGGCCGCTGTGTGCCTGGCGATTGTGTTCGGGATCATGGGGGCAACGCTGCGTTTGTCACGAAACCCGGTTCTGCGCATGATCGGACGCACCTATACAACATTGATCCGAGGGATCCCCGATCTGGTTCTGATGCTGCTGGTTTTCTTTGGCGGTCAGATGTTGCTGAACAATCTGGGTGCCGCCACCGGTTGGTGGTCGTATCTTGAGATCAGCCCGTTCATGGCCGGTTCCATCACCATCGGCTTTATCTTTGGCGCATACATGACCGAAACGTTTCGCGGCGCATTCCTGTCGATTCCGGTCGGGCAGATCGAGGCCGCCAAGGCCATCGGGATGACCTCGCGCCAATGCATGATCCGCATTGTCTGGCCGCAGATCGTACCGCTGGCCTTGCCGAGTTTCACGAACAACTGGCTTGTGCTGCTCAAGACCACGGCGCTGGCGTCGATCCTGGGATTGCACGACATCATGTATAACGCCCATCAGGCCGGCCGCACATCGCAAGAGCCGTTCCTGTTCCTGTTGATGGCCTTCTTTATCTACCTTGGCCTGACCAAGATTTCCGACGTCGGCTTGCGCGCCCTCGGCAAACGTTACGCGCTGCGATAAGGGGCGGGATCTGATGGAATACGATCTGATCTGGGAACATCGCGATCTTTTCCTTGAAGGCGTTTGGACGACCATCTGGCTGATCGCAACATCCCTGTTTATCGGCGGCATCGTGGCGATCCCTCTGGCCTTGGCGCAAGCGTATAAGGTTCCGTATCTGGGCAGGGCTGCGGCTGCCTACAGCTATGCTTATCGCGGCACGCCTTTGCTGGTGCAGCTATACCTGCTGTATTACGGGCTTGCCCAATTCGAAGCCGTCCGAGACTCGATATTCTGGCCTTTGCTCAAACGACCCGAGATTTGCGCCGTCATCGCCTTTTCCATGAACAGCGCGGCCTATGTCTGCGAAATGATCCGAGGCGCAATTCTTGCCATCCCGAAAGGCGAGATCGAGGCCGCAGAAGCCATCGGTATGTCCCCCTTCAAACTCACCCGGCGGATCATCATCCCAAGTGCGCTGCGTAAGGCTCTGCCTGCCTATTCCAACGAAGTGATTTTCATGCTGCACGCCAGTGTGATCGCCTCTACAATTACCATTACGGACATTCTTGGCGCAGGCCGAACGCTGAACGGGATGTACTATCTTGCCTATGAAGGACTGATTACGGCGGCTGTGCTCTACCTGATTATCGTTTTCATCGTAGACCGGATTTTCAATCAGGCCGAGAAGCGGTTTTTGGCTCATCTTGTACGATAGCCATTGTCTGGTCTTGGGACATTCGGGGCTGACATTTGCGACGACACCGGGTGACGGATTTCGTGTTCGGAGTAGATTTAGAACCGAATTACAGCGCGATAGGAAGCTCAAGCGTAAGGCTGGCTCCTTTTTCGACTTGGTTGATTTCGACAAGTCCTCCATGGCGCTTTGCCACCGCTGAGACAATTGACAACCCCAGGCCGCTACCTTCGGAATACTCCAGCTGCGAAAACCGACTGAACACTGCTTCGCTTTGTTCAGGCGAAAGATCCGCTCCGTCGTCGGCCACAGTCAACTTGACGTTTCCGCCGTGACAGCGCAGCACGACCGAAATTCGGCTCAACTTAGCGCCACCGTGCTTAATTGCGTTGTCCAGCAAGTTTTTGATGGCCTCCGTCAAAAAGACCTGATCCCCTGAGACCCTGATTGCCGAGTCCGGCATCGTGACCTCAAAATCAATCCCTTTTGCGAGGATTGCAACGCCCATTTCCGCACAGGCTTCTTCCACGACCAAGCGGAAATCAATCCTTTCCATCTGATCCTGATGCGTCGGCTGCCGCAGTCGTTCAAGCGACAATAGCTGCTCCGCTACCGTGGCCGAATTCTTTGCCGCTGCCACCAGTTCGATAATCCGTTTGTCCTTGTCCTCATCCGTTTTTGCATCGCGCAATGCCTCAGCCATCGACTGGACTGCGGCTGCCGGATTTCGCAATTGATGCGCGGCTTCTGAGATAAAAACCTGATGGGCGTTAATACTGTGTTCGACCTGTCCAAACAGCCGGTTCAGGGTCTGAACAATTCCATGAACCTCGACCGGGACCGGGCGTTTGATTTCGCTCAGGTCGTCAGGTGAGCGTAGGTCAATCGCGTCCTGTAAATCCAGCAAGGGCCGCAGACCGCGGGCAACGCCGAACCAGACAACGAACGCAAGGGTTGCCAGCAGGATACCCATCAGGATCGCCGCACGGATCGACAACTCATTGGCAAAGGCGTTGCGATCCGCGATGCGTTGCCAGGCCGTGACTGTCGCATCACCCACCAGATTGTCCAGCGTGACCCGCTCGGTCATTTTTAGCACGCGCACCGGCTCATCCCGATAGATCGCCTCGAAAAACCGGGGCTGGTACGCGTCTTGCTCGGACGGGTTTGCTGCGGCCGGAGGGTATGCATACCCGGTTACGTAGATGCCGCCGGGTCCGGTCACGTGATAAAAAATCTCTCCGCCTGACGCGTCGCGGATCAAGCTGCGCGTTGTGGGCGACAAGGCATCGCCCTCTGACACGGCCACATCGCGCGAAATGGCCAGACCAGCGGACAACAGGCTGTCGTCAAACAACTCCTGCGCCGTTTGCTGGGCCACGGTGTAGCGCCAGTATCCAAGCAGGATAGCGAGCAGCACCAATGGCGTCAGGATCAGAATGAAAAGCCTGAGCCTGAGTGAGCCGTGCCGGATCACTTCTGCACCTCAAGCAAATATCCAAGGCCACGGGCGGTCTTGATCCGGATGCCAAGGTTCTGAAGGCGTTTGCGCAGTCGTGACACATGCGGCTCGACGGCTGAATCGTCGACATCAGCGCCCACGCCGTAGACGTAATCGGTCAACTGACTTTTAGGTACGATCCTGCCCCGCCGTTCCAGCAGGCATTCAAGCACGGCCATTTCCCGGCGCGGTACGTCAAGCACTTGGCCCTTTGCGCTGACCTGCCGGGCTGTGCGGTCGAACTCAAGATCTCCGATGGTTTCGCGCGCGCCATAATCCAGTTGTTTGCGACGCGACAGGGCGCGGATGCGGGCCTCAAGCTCATCCATCTCGAAGGGTTTCACCAGGTAGTCGTCGGCGCCCATATCCAGACCCGAAACGCGGTCGCTGGTCTCGGAGCGCGCAGTCAGCAGGATGACAGGCGCACTGTCGCCCCGGTTGCGAAGGGACTTCAAGATCTCAAGCCCTGACCGACCGGGCAAGTTGATGTCCAGAACGATCAGGTCAGCGCCTTCCTGTTCCAGATACAGATCGGCGGCATCGCCATCTGTCAGCACATCAGCGGCATGGCCCCTGTCCCGCAGGCGATAGGCAATGGCGTTGGCGAGTGTTTCGTTATCCTCGACGATGACGATCCGCATTCGGGCTCCTGCAAGTTTCGCGCAAGGTTGGCGCTCCATGATTGCCAGATGGGAGGGGGAATCAACCCCGCAGTTCTATTTGCAATCACGGTGGTGCGGAGGGCGCTGACGTGGTTGTCTGGTCAACAGGGAGGAACCAATGGCCATTTCCAACTTCACCCGTCGCGCCGTCGTGGGGCTGATCGCCGCCGCCGGACTCGTGGCACCTGCCGCTGCTGAGGTCGATTTCTCGGGCAAGACCATCGAATGGGTCATTCCGTTCTCGGAAACGGGCGGGTCGGCCAAATGGGCCAACTTCTTTGCGCCGCTTCTGTCCGAAGCGCTGCCGGGTCAGCCGACCGTGGTGGTCAAATTCATGCCGGGTGCCGGATCAACCAAAGGTGCGAATTGGTTTCAGGAGCAGAGCCATGATGATGGCACACTGCTGTTTGGCACCTCTGGGTCGACTCAGTTCCCCTATCTTCTGAGTGACCCGCGCGTGCGCTATGAATACAACGACTGGATTCCGGTCATGGCATCGGGCACCGGTGGTGTTGCTTATCTGAACGCAGAGGACGGAGCCAAGTTCGACGGCTCTGCCAATGCGTTGAAGGACACCAATTTCATCTACGGCTCGCAGGGCGCAACCCGTTTGGACCTTGTACCTCTGCTGGCCTGGCAGATGCTGGGCATGAATGTGGAACCGGTCTTTGGCATCAAAGGCCGTGGAGACGGTCGCCTGATGTTCGAACGTGGCGAAGCCAATATCGATTACCAGACGTCCTCGGGCTATTTGGGCGGCTCGGCCCCGCTGGTCGAGGCTGGTCAGGCCGTTCCGATGATGACCTGGGGTGCTCTGGACGCCGATGGCAATATCGTTCGTGACCCGACCTTCCCGGACATTCCGACCTTTAAAGAGGTCTGCGAGGCCACCGATGGGTGCGAAACCAGCGGTGAAGCATGGGACGCATGGAAAGCCTTCTTCGTAGCGGGCTTCCCGGTTCAGAAACTGGCCTTCCTGCCCGGTGACACGCCGCCCGAGGTCGTTGATGCCTACACTGCAGCGTTCCAAGCCGTAACAGAGCGTGGTGACTTTGCAGACATTTCGTCCAAACGTGTAGGCAAGTATCCGGTGTTCGTCGGCGACGGCTCGAAAGCTGCGCTGCAAACAGCGACCAATGTGGACGACAATGCCAAGCAGTATGTCCTGAACTGGCTGAAAGAGGCCTATGGCGTCGAGCTGAACTAAGCCGACACGTCGTCGCGCGCCCGACGAAGGGCGCGCGCTTTTCCACATACACGACAATTTATGAAAGGCGGCCGCTATGGAGGTTTTCGCCACAGCTCTTCCTGCGCTTGGTGATGCGTGGGCTCTGATCCTGCAACCCATCGTTCTGGGCTATCTTGTGCTCGGAGTGGTCATGGGCTTGGCCGTGGGCGTTTTCCCGGGGCTCGGAGGCATCGCCGGCCTGTCGCTGCTGCTTCCTTTCATGTTCGGTATGGACCCGATCTTGGGTCTGGCTTTGATGATTGGGATGGTCGCGGTGGTGCCAACGTCGGACACGTTCGCGTCCGTCCTGATGGGCATTCCCGGCAGTTCCGCCTCGCAAGCGACGGTGCTGGACGGCTTCCCCATGGCCAAAAAGGGCGAGGCCGCGCGGGCGCTGTCGGCGGCCTTTTCCTCGTCCCTGTTCGGTGGGTTGGTCGGCGCGACCTTCCTGACCATGTTCATCCTGATCGCGCGGCCCATCGTTCTGGCCTTCGGTCTGCCCGAGATGCTGATGATCACAATTCTTGGGCTGTCGATGGTCGCGATTCTGGCAGGGCGTATCCCGCTGAAAGGAGTCGCCGCTGCCGGTTTGGGACTGATGGTAGGCACTATTGGTGAGGCCGATGCCGGCGGATCGCTACGCATGGCGACCTATGACATTCCCTATCTGACGGATGGCCTGAAGCTGGTCATCGTTGGTCTGGGCATCTTTGCCGTGCCCGAAATCGTCTCTCTCTTGCGACAGGATCGGTCGATTGCCAAAGGCGCCTCGCTGGGCGCCGGTTGGCTGGACGGTGTCAAAGACTGGTTCGCCAATATCTGGCTGTCGGTCCGCTGTTCGATCATCGGCGTGGTTGTCGGCGTCATTCCCGGC
This sequence comes from Ruegeria sp., assembly GCF_965221235.1. Lineage (GTDB taxonomy): Bacteria > Pseudomonadota > Alphaproteobacteria > Rhodobacterales > Rhodobacteraceae > Ruegeria. The sequence continues at coordinate 59,969 of NZ_CBDCRS010000001.1, read as the reverse complement.
CTCGGAGGCTCAGTCGTTGACTGGATCGCTTACGGGCACTCGGTTCAATCCACCAAAGACAAGAGCAATTTCGGCAAAGGCGAAGTGCGCGGAGTCATCGGCCCTGAAAGCTCGAACAACGCCAAAGAGGGTGGGGGGCTGGTGCCGACCCTGCTGTTTGGCATTCCCGGTTCCGGCTCGATGGCGATCTTCATCGGCGCGGTGGCCCTGCTGGGGTCCGGTGATATCGAGGTCGGGCCGAGCATGCTGAAAGACAACCTCGACATCACCTATTCCATCGTTTGGCTGCTGGCGCTGGCCAACGTCGTGGGCACCATTCTGTGCATCGCGGCCTCGGGCGGGATCGCCAAGCTGACCACGATCCGCTTTACCTATCTGGCCCCGTTCCTGTTCATGCTGATCAGCTTTGCAGCCTTCCAATCGGGGCAAAACTTCGAAGACCTGTTGGCCTTGTTCGTGATCGGCCTCATCGGCATCTTCCTGCGCCGTTTCGACTGGTCGCGCCCAGCCTTCCTGATCGGTTTCGTTCTGTCGAACCCGGTTGAGAAGTTCACCAATCAGGCGTTCCAGATCGCCTCATTCCGGTTCCGCAAAAGCTTTGGCGAAGGGATGGAGTACGTCTTCAGCCCCATCGTCATCGTCCTGATTGTGGTCACAGTCGTCTCGGTCATTCTGGGCATCCGGCAGGCCAAGATGATCATGGCCGAAGGTGATGTTCAGGCAGGTACAAAGCGCGCGCCGCTGATCTTCCTGCTGGTGATCATGGCCTATCTGATTGTCGCTTTGGTCAACGCCAACATGATCCCCGACTACAACATGACCGACAAGATCATCCCGCTGGTGATCGGCAGCGTCTCGCTGTTCTGCTGCGTGATCCTTCTGATCCAGATGATGCGGCGGCCCGAGGGTGACGCGATCTTTGCCGACAAGGAAATCGCCGGTGAGGACGCCAGTGCGCCCCATGGTCTGTGGTCCACGCTGGCATGGTTCGCCAGCCTGATCGCCGCGACCTGGGTGGTGGGTTTCATCCTCGCGTTGCTGGGTTTCCTGATCGCGTTCTTCCGTATCCGGGCCGGGGCCAGCTGGCAGATGACGCTGATCCTGACCGCCTGCGGCATCGGTTTCATGTGCCTGATGGCTGGCGCTCTGAACCGCGATTTCCCGCCGGGCTTGTTGCAAGACATAGTCAGCTTGCCCTGGCCGTTGAAGTGAGGGATCCAAGATGACTCAAACCGCAATCCCTTACATTTTCATGCGTGGTGGCACGTCGAAAGGCCCATATTTCCGTCGCTCGGATTTGCCCGAAGATTTGGACACTTTGGCCGAGGTGCTGATCGCCGCCCTTGGGTCCGGGCAGTCGCTGAACATCGATGGCATCGGCGGTGGCGCGGCGGTGACCACGAAGGTCGCGATGCTGTCGGTCAGTGAGGATGACTGGGCCGATATCGACTATTTCTTCGCGCAGGTCTCGGTCGAGGAAAAGCTGGTCGATTTCAAACCCACCTGCGGCAATATCCTGTCCGGCGTTGCCCCCGCTGCGATTGAGATGGGGTTGTTCCAACCGCAGTGCGATGAGACTGAAGTCCGCATCAGAGCCGTCAATACCGGGGCTCGGGTCGTTGCCAAGGTGAATACACCCGGGGGCGAATTGACCTATGAGGGCGATGCGGAAATCGCCGGTGTCCCCGGTCATTCAGCGCCGGTGCAGCTGAGTTTCATGGGCGTCGCAGGCTCGGCAACCGGAGCTTTCCTGCCCACAGGCAACCTGCGCGATACCGTTCAGGGCATCGAATTGACTTGCATGGATGTTGCCATGCCAATGGCCATCGCCCGCGCCGTCGACTTCGGATTGACAGGCTATGAAAGTGCCGAGGAGCTGGACGCCAACCGCGTCTTTTTCGACCGGATGGAGGCTGTGCGGATTGAGGCCGGGGAACGGATGGGTATGGGAGACGTGTCCAAATCGGTGACCCCCAAATTCGGTCTTGTCGCGCCTGCCAGAGATGGCGGAACGCTCGCGGTGCGGTATTTCATGCCGTGGAAGACCCACCCGACCATGGCTGTCACCGGGGCGCAGTGCATGGCGTCCTGCGCTTTGACGCCCGGGACTGTTGCGGACGGTTTGCTGGATCGCCCCACTAACAGCCCGGCTGAAGTCATACTGGAACACGCCTCGGGCAAAATCGACGTGCTGGTCGATTTCTCTACCGACGACGGGTTCACCGTGAACGCGGCGGGCTTAGAGCCTGACCGAAAAGTAGTTGAAGGATATCATCGGGTTATGATTCTCTGAATTTTGCTGGCAAACGGAGGATCAGATGCCCTGGAATGATATCGCTCGCGCTCAACATACACGCAAAACGGACCGCTATCCAAGTGACATGTCAGACGATGAATGGTCGCTGGTCGAGCCAATGATTCCACCGGCACGGTCTGGCGGTCGTCCTCGAACGACGGATATGCGGGAAGTGATGAATGCGATTTTCTACATCGGATCGACAGGCTGCCAGTGGCGCGCTTTGCCGACAGACTTTCCTCCCATGACGACTGTACAGGGATATTTCTATAATTGGCGGAACGCGGGCTTGCTGGCGGCAATGAGTGATTTGCTGGTTGCTGCCGCTCGTGAATTGGAGGGCCGCGCTGCCGAGCCTACGGCGGGTGTGATTGATAGCCAAAGTGTGAAAACTACAGAAAGTGGAGGCATTTGCGGATATGACGCCGGCAAAAAGACCAAGGGGCGCAAGCGTCATATTGTGACGGACGTCCTTGGGCTTCTGCTGATTATCATCGTTCATGCCGCCAACATCCAGGACCGTGACGGCGCTCCCGATCTGCTCAAAGCGGTCGGCAAAAAATTCCCTTGTTTGCGCCATATTTTCGCCGATGGTGGGTATGCGGGGGATAAGCTCCGACAAGCCATGGGTGATGAGTGGACACTGGAAATAGTCAAGCGACCTAACAAGGCAAAAGGCTTCGTTCTTCTGCCCAAGCGATGGGTCGTTGAGCGCACTTTTGCATGGCTGGGAAGGTGTCGACGGTTGGCCAAAGACTGGGAACGCACAATCGAAAGCTCAACAGCCTGGGCGCTCGTTGCCAATATCCGCCTCCTGACACGCAGACTGGCAAGGCACTGCTATGCAACGTAAAACTTTAGATTCAGGCTCTTAGTTCGAACTGCGCGCAAGTTGGCGGACGGGCATGTTTATGTGCCGCAATCTGTTTGGAACGGGAGTTGATCAGGTGGCAGCTATACAGTATACTATGGTATACATAGAAGGAGGTCACGATGGACGACTATTCGGAATGCCTCGGTATCGCGCGTCAGGAGCTTAAGCTGGCGCAAGCGGCCTTGCGGCGGGATATGGCAGAATACCCAACGCCGATCGCCGGGTGCGATGAGCAGTTCAACCATCTGCTGGATCAAAGCGAACGGGTCCGAAACGCCCTGGCCGCCCTCGATGCACCGCATTTTGTGCCGACCCCAAGAAAGCTGAACACCGGGCAGGGTATTGAAAGCCGATGAACGTACACATTCTGGATGACTGGTTTGACACGCTGCGGGGCCTGTCGTGTTTTGAGAAACTCACCCACCATGAAGTGACAGTGTGGACAGATCATGTCGAAGACACTGACGTTCTGGCCGAGCGGTTGCAGGACGCGGAGGTGCTTGTCCTGTTCCGCGAACGCACCAAAGTCACTCGCGCCTTGCTGGAGAAATTACCGAACCTGAAACTGATCAGCCAGCGCAGCGTTTATCCTCATGTCGATGTTGAGGCCTGCACAGATCACGGCGTGTTGTTGTGTTCGAACATGCACGGCGGCACGCCGTCTTATGCCGCTGCGGAACTTACATGGGCGCTAGTTATGGCGGGGATGCGCGACTTGCCCGCGCAAATGGCCTCAATCAAGGAAGGGCGCTGGCAGGCCGGAGTGGGCAAGACGCTACGCGGTCGTCAGCTCGGGCTCTATGGCTATGGCCGGATTGCGCGGGCCGTTGCTGGTTATGCCGAGGCGTTTGGAATGAACGTGGTCTGGTGGTCGTCCGAAGAAGGCCGGGCGCGGGCGCAAGCGGATGGCGTGCAGGTCGCGCCCAACCGTGAAGCGTTCTTTGCCGACAGCGATGTCGTCTCAGTCCATGTGCGTCTGAAACCGGACACGCGCGGGATCATCACCGCATCGGATCTTGCGCAGATGCAGCCTGCGGCGATGTTTGTAAACACCTCAAGGGCCGGGTTGATCGCTCCGGGCGCTTTGCTTTCGGCACTGAACGCCGGTCGCCCCGGTAAAGCGGCGATTGATGTGTTCGATACTGAGCCACTGACAGATCCGACCGATCCGTTGTTGTCGCATCCCAACCTGATCGCGACCCCGCATATCGGCTTTGTAACCGAGGATGAGTTCGACCTGCAATTTGCGGATATTTTCGATCAGGTGAATGCCTTTGCCGAGGGCGCTCCGGTTCATATGATCAACCCCGAGGTCTGGACCACCGCAGAATAAGATTTGCGGCGAAGGGCGCGCCGATGATCACCAGCACGATCCTTGTCAGATGGCGGGTGATCACAAAGCCCAAATCTGCCCCCGGAACGATGGCCATAACCGTCATCTCGGCCTGCCCGCCGGGCGCGAAGGCCAGAAACGCCTCAATCGGCTGTCCAAGACCCAAGGCGGTGACAACAGCAGTAAAAGCCGCTGCCAGTACGGCCAGGACAACCACGTAGGCGCAGCTTGGCCGCGGAGATTGATGCTCCCACCGCCATGCCCGTAGTGGTTTGGACCGCCACTTAGGCCTGTCCAAACCCCTCCATCGGTGCGCGAGCAAGTGCTGCAATCAGGCAGGCGCTCATCGAGTCGAACAAGAAAGGCGGCGGCAAGTTCGACGCTCATATGGCTCCGGTACTCAGCATCGCAAGACTGAAGGTTAGCCCCGCTTTTTCCAAAGGGGGGCTGCGTTGATCCGAGTGGACAAAGGGCCTGTTTAGATATGGTTGACTTGATATGTATCCAGATGTATACAAGTGGACGCAAGAAGACAAGTGAGCGCTCGATGACGATCCAAGACGACCCGTTACAGCCTGGCCCGCAAGGCAATTCCGCCTATCAGCGCCTGCTGGATGAGATTCGGGACGGCCGCCTTCTACCGGGCGATCGCCTGCGCGAGATTGAACTGTCCGAGAGGCTGGGTGTCAGTCGCACTCCGGTACGCGAGGCGATCCGGCAACTGGAAGCCGACGGTCTGGTCACGCATGTTCCGCGGCAGGGCGCGACAGTGCGCAGTCTGGATTACGCCGAAGTCATGGAGCTGTATGAAATGCGCGCGGTGCTGGAGGGTACGGCCGCGCGTCTGGCGGCGCGGGCGGCTTCGGATGTTGAACTGGATGAACTGGACGTACTGAATGACCGTCTGGCCGAGGCAGGGACCGGCCCGGATGCTGCGCGGATCAACAGAATTTTCCACGCGACCCTTCTGGATGCAGCGAAGAACCGGTTTCTAACAAAATCCATGTTGTCCTTGCAGAAGGCGCTGTTGATCCTGGGTCCTTCGCAATTGCTGGATGCGGAACGGGCCGAGGTAGCGGTGGCTGAACACCGCCGTGTCATGGCGGCCCTAAAATCCCGTGATGGTGCGCTGGCTGAGACTGAAATGCGTGCTCACATCCACGCGGCACAACGTATGCGCATTCGCGCGTTGCAGGAACGCGACCGCACGACCGATCAAACTCAATAGGCAGAAACGACATGGCCCCCCATTCGGAAGCTTACGATATCGCTGTGATTGGCGGAGGAAACGCTGCTCTTTGCGCCGCGATGACTGCCGCTGAGGCCGGCGCGCGCGTTCTCATCCTTGAAACAGCGCCTAAACCCTATCGTGGCGGAAACTCCCGCCATACACGCAATTTCCGCTGTATGCATAGGGGCCCGTTGGGTCCGCTGATCGAAGAATACAGCGAAGACGAATACCTGTCAGACCTGCTGAAGGTCACCGGAGGGAAAACCGATAAAGATCTGGCGCGGCTCGCAATCAGAACGTCTGAGGAATGTCTGCCCTGGATGGAGGACCACGGTGTCCGATTCCAACCCTCATTGTCAGGGACATTGTCGCTGGCGCGAACCAATGCGTTCTTTATGGGCGGCGGTAAATCTCTGGTAAATGCTTATTACCGGACGGCGACTGGGTTGGGAGTCGAGGTTCTTTACGAAGCTGCTGTTACGCATCTGGAATTGAACGGCGATCGGATTGAATGGGTGGACTATACCCATGAAGGCCAATCCCATCGCATCATCCCCAAAGCCATCATTGTCGCCTCGGGCGGATTTCAGGCTGACACGGATTGGTTGACGCGTGCGTGGGGAGAACCTGCAAAGAACTTTCTGATCCGCGGCACACCCTACAATCGGGGCGTGGTTCTGGCTGATCTACTGGACCAAGGAGTAGAAAGCGTTGGTGACCCGACCCAGTGCCATGCCGTGGCCATTGATGGGCGTGCGCCGAAATTCGATGGCGGCATCGTCACGCGTTTAGATTGCGTGCCGTTTTCCATCGTCGTGAACAAAGACGCGGAGCGTTTTTATGACGAGGGCGAGGATGTCTGGCCCAAACGCTACGCGATCTGGGGGCGTCTGGTCGCGGCCCAGCCGGATCAGGTGGGGTATGTGATCATCGATGCAAAATCGCTGAACCTGTTCATGCCATCGGTATTCCCTCCGCTGAAAGCAGACACGCTAGAGGAATTGGCTGAGATGATGGGCCTGCCCGCGGAAAAGCTGAACGCAACAGTGGCCGGGTTCAACGCGGCTTGCGGCAACACAAGTGGTTTTCATCCGACCGAATTGGATGGGGTCGCGACCTCTGGCTTGACGCCACCCAAGACCAACTGGGCCCGCCCAATCACCGAGCCACCCTTCTACGGCTATTCGCTGCGCACTGGCGTGACCTTTACCTATTTGGGGCTGAAGGTTGACAGCGCAGCACAGTGTTCGACGCCAAACGGCAAGATCAAGAACCTTTGGGCAGCAGGTGAAACAATGGCCGGATCGATTTTGGGGCAGGGGTATCTGGCCGGGTTCGGCATGACGATTGGAACTGTCTTTGGACGCATCGCAGGACGTGAGGCCGCCGCATATGCAAACTGAACTGATTCAGGAAGCTCGCCGTCAAGCCGAGATCTGCAACGCCTGCCGGTATTGCGAAGGCTATTGCTCGGTTTTTCCGTCGCTGCATGCCGAGCGCGCATTCTCGGATGGCGATATAACGCAATTGGCCAACCTCTGCCACAACTGCCGAGGGTGCTACTACGCCTGCCAATACACAGCCCCACACGAGTTTGATCTGAACCTGCCCAAGGCGCTGGCAGAGGTCCGGCGGGACAGTTGGGAAAGCTTTGCCTGGCCGCAACCCCTCGCACGCCGGTTCCACACGCATGGCGGAGCCATCGCTCTGGCTCTGGTGGTCGGCTTCGCGCTTTTGTTTTGGGCCATTCGCATGATCGGTTCGGCTGGCGGCGAAGGTTTCTACGCAGTCCTTTCTCACAACGCTATGGTCGCGATCTTTGCCCCGGCGTTCCTTCTTCCACTCTTAAGCGTCGGCATCAGCTTGCGGCGCTACTGGCACGCGGTTGGAGGCAAACCGATCCAACCCGGCGACTTGAAATACGCTCTCAGCCGGTCAGCAAGGATGCAGGACTTGGCTGCCGGCCACGGAGAAGGTTGCAATTTTGAGGATGAAGATCGGTTTAGTCAGGCCCGCCGTCATGTGCATCATACGATCATGTACGGCTTTTTGTTGTGTTTCGCATCAACCTCAGCAGCTACGATCATGCACTACGGTTTCGGATTGCACGCGCCTTACGGATTCTGGTCACTGCCAAAGCTGTTTGGCGTATCAGGGGGCGTTTTGCTTACCTTTGGTTGCTGCGCGATGGTCCTGCTGAAAAAGAGATCTGACCGCAACCTCGGCGACGTTTCTGCCTGGGGCGGCGACATCGGATTTGTCTTGATATTGGGGTTTGTGGGGTTAAGCGGGCTTGTTCTCTACGCTCTAGGTTCATCGGCCTTGATGCCTGCGTTGCTTGCCATCCATCTTGGATCGGTCCTGACATTTTTCCTGCTGACGCCCTACACAAAAATGGCCCACGGCTTTTTCAGGCTCGCGGCTTTGGTAAGAGATGCGCAACGGAAAAGAGATGTGTCCGTGACCCGCTAACAGCTTGCAGCGCCTGCGAACTGCGAAAGTAAATGCAATAGGATCATATTTGCTTTTTAGGAAGACTGCGTTGCAACACTGCCAGTAGCGGTCAACATCTGGAAGCTTCGTACTTAACCCCGATTCTGCTTAAGCGAGGGTGAGGGGATTCCCAAATCTGGCGTGGCCTGATTCATTATCCGTAACCGAAACCAACGGATAGGAATGCCCCTCGTGAACACCTCTATCACTGCTTTGTTTTGCTGTATCGATGATTTTGCAAAAACCTTCGAAGATTGGGAAAAGCATCGCCTGATCGACACAGGCCGCCAGCGGCTGCGGTCCGGGAAACTCTCGCTCAGCGAGATGTTGTTCATCATGGTTCTGTTTCACGGCTCAGCTTACAAGGATTTCAAGCATTTCTGGCTTTATGGGGTGGAGATCGAATACCGGGACTGCTTTGGCGATTTGCCAAGCTATGGCCGGTTCGTCACACTGATGCCACGCCTGCTCGTGCCATTTTGCGTGCTGCTGCATTGTTTCCGTGGAGAAGAGACCGGACTCTATTTTGCCGACAGCACCAAGCTGGCGGTTTGCCATAACGCCCGGATCAGCCGCAACAAGGTGTTCAAAGGACTGGCCAAACGCGGGCGTAGCACCATGGGCTGGTTCTTCGGCTTCAAGCTGCACATGGTCATCAATAGCAAGGGCCAAGTTATGGCTGTGAAGATCACAGCCGGAAACACCGATGATCGCAAGCCGTTTGAGGCTATGGTTGCCGAACTGGACGGCAAGATGTTCGCCGACAAAGGCTACATATCAAAAGCGCTTTTTCGGCGTTTGTGGCAGCGCGGCCTGCATCTGATCACCGGCATTCGCCGCAACATGAAAAACTACCTGCTGCCGCTCTTGGACAAGATCCTGCTGCGCAAAAGGTTCATCATCGAAACCCTGTTCGACAAGCTCAAGTCTGGCATGGGATTGGAACACACGCGGCACCGATCACCAACCAATGCCTTCGTTCACGTGCTCTCCTGCGTTGTGGCCTACGTTCTGGCGCAGCCGAAGGTCAAAATGGGGAAAGTTGTCGTCCCAGACGTCATTCGAAGCATTCCCAACGTGACATGACCTTATCCGGAATTCGGGTTACTTAACTTGGCCGGTTGGGAAAGCGACGCTTTTTGGGATCAGCTGTCACATCTAATCAGACCAACAGTTCAAGACTCGCGTCCGGGAATTGGGACAGCACCAAGTCGACCCGTTCGGATGGAGTCACGCACAATGAAGTGGAAAGCCCATCTGCCATCGCAGCAGTTGGGGCAGAGACTGAAATAGCGTCGTGAAAAACCAAGCGGGACCTTGGATCAAAGATATGTCCTGACCCGTTCATCAGGAGCATCGCACCGGGTACCGAAGTGGCAACAGCGCGGTTGTGCAATTCTATTCTGCTCAGCATAACGTCATTTGGGCCGGCCAGTCCGACCTGCCAAGCAGCGCCGTCGGTGCGGTTGCCCAGTCCGGCAATTTCGCCCATGTTCACCAACACATTCTGCAAACCGAACGACCGTAACAGGTTGGCGATGCGATCCGTTATTTCTCCTTGTGCGATGCCATTCAGAGTTACTGCGGCGACACCCGGAATAGGCAATCGGATTTCGTCACGTGTCACTGACACCTTCTGCCAACCAACCGCTTCTTGGGCTGTTTGCAGGCCCAATTCACCAGTTCCATTAACGAGCGCGCTCCACAAAGGCTGAATTGTCGGATCAAACGCGCCTTCCGATACGTCGTGCAGAACGTCGCAGAGGCTGAGCAGGCTCAACAGCTCGGGCGAAGGGTGTTTCAACAGTCCGGAAGCGTTCAGGCGGCTCAATTCGGACTCGGGTCGATACAGGCTGAAGATCGCCTCTAGCCGATCCAACTCGGCTTCAACCGAAGCAAAGATCGGGGCGGCTTCGGTGTCGGTTACACCTTCAAGCCGCAAACTGGCTGGAGCTCCCAATGCAATCCCGCGCCAATGTGCGACAGGCCCAGCGATAGCGGGAATCGCGGCGCAGGCAGCCGAGATGGTCAGGAAACGGCGGCGGGTCAGGGCGATCATGCGGGGGTCTCCAGTTGCAGATCCAGATCGACGGGGCCCAGAACTTCGGTATCGGGGATGTCGGACAGAGGCAGAGCCGTGCCGCCATAATCGGCGATAAACGCCTCGGCCGCAGCGGAATCGCCAAAGGGCACCACTTCGCGCGCGCCCATGCCACCGGCAACATTCGCACCGACCACAAAGCTGGCATCGTTCGCGTCGATCCAGTTGGAAATCCCCGGTTGCAGCCAACTGGGGGCGACGCTCATGTCACTGACGTAAACGGCGGTGATCTTGGCATCACGTTCGGGGCTTTTGAGATAGGCCACCATGTCGCGTACCTGGGCAAAGAACAGGGGAGTGGGATAACCCTCCAGATGGATTTGTCCCTTTGGTCCTCCGTGTTCGGCGATATTCATCTGACAGAAGAAGCTCAGCGCGTCCGGGGTCAGGTCGACCGGATCGGGGGCCTCGGCCACTTCTTCTTTGCAAGCCGCCAGCGCGACCAGAGCGATCAGGGCAAGGTGTTTCATGGCTCAACCCTCCGGAAGGCGAGGCGGGCGAGGGCGAAGGCGATCACCGGCCAGATCAACAGCGAGGCAGGCGCGGCCCAGACGGGCAAGGCTTGCGCGGCCCCGGTCATGCCGGATGCCATGGCGACGCCTTCGGTTGCGACGATGTTCCACAGACGGAATGCGTCGGCCGGGTTGGCGACCATCACCCAGGGAAAGACGGATTGGGTGAAGCTGCCACCCTTATCCATGACGACGGCCCCCAACAGGCCCAGATCATAGAGGACGACAAAAACCAGCCAGAGCCCGGCCGACAGACCTGCGGCCGCCGTGGCGCTCCTTGCCAGGGCGGACAGCAGGTAACCCAGCGCCAGAAAGACGGCGCCCAGCAGGATGGATGTGAGGATGAGGCGGGCCAACGCCATCAGGCTGTCCGGCCCCGCACCGCCAAAGAAGGCGGCCACCGCGCCTGCGGTCCCGAACCCAACCGTCATGGCAAAGGCCAAAGCGGCCAGATGGGCGGTGAACTTGCCCAGCAGGATTTCTCCGCGTCCGGCCGGGTAGGACAGCAGCAGCGACAGGCTGCCTCGGTCCACGTCTCCGGCGATGGCGTCGAAGGAAATCATTAGCGCCAGCAAGGGTGCCAGATAGACCGACAATGTGGTCATCGAGGTGACCGAGATGGTCAGCATGTCGACGCCCAGCGTGCCCGTTGGGGCGCTGCCCGCGAATGTCAGCGCCAGTGCAAACAGCACCATGATCAGTGTGGCGACCAGCAGCCAGCGATTGCGGCGTAGGATCAGCATTTCTGTGCGGGTGATGGCGAGGAAGCGGGTCATTGCATCTCCTCTTGTGCGTAGTGGCGATAAAGGTCTTCCAGTTTCGGTGGCGTCATCTCGACATCCGCCACCGCGTCGCCCATACCTGCGATCCGGCGCAGGGCCTCCATCTTGTCATCAGGGGTGCAGAGCAGTTCTACCGATGCGCCGTTGATCCGGTTGCCGCCCAGTTCGGCGGCCAAGGCCTCGGGATTGGCGCTGGCGCGGACCTTCAGGCGGATCGGCAGACCGGCCAGTTCTGACAGGTTCGTCAGCGTGTCGTCGGCCACCATCTGACCCTTGCGCATGATGGCAATGCGGTCGGTACGGGCCTCAACTTCGGTCAGGGCGTGGGAGGCAATCAGAACGGCGGTGCCTTGCGCGGCCAGTTCGTCGATGATGGCATATAGATCCTGCCGGGAAATCGGGTCTAACCCGCTGGTCGGCTCGTCCAACAGCGCCACTGTTGGCTGACCCAGCAACACTTGAGCTAGACCCAGTCGTTGGCGCATCCCCTTGGAATAGGCTCCGATCCGGCGGTCCAAAGCATCGCTCAGGCCAACGCGTTCCAACAAGCCCGGCACGTCGGCTTTCGTGCCAGACAATTTCGCAAACAGCATCAACTGCTCGCGCCCGGTCAGGGCCGGGTGAAACGACACTGCTTCGGGCAGATAGGCCGTCTCGCGCCGCGCCTGCGCGCTGCCGGGGGTGGCATTTCCGATCCGAATGGCTCCGCCACGAATCGGCGTCAGGCCGAGGATGGATTTAATCAATGTCGACTTGCCTGCGCCGTTGTGGCCCAGCAGCGCGACGCGCTGTCCGGGGGCAAGAGATAGGGTGATGTCGTCAAGAACGCGGGTTTTCCCTCGGTTCTTGCAGACGTTGTTTATCGTCAGGGCCTTATCCGTCATGAGGCACCTTTTTCATAGCTGGGGGTTCAGGGGCTTGCATCAATGGGTTGCTGTCCATCACGCCGCCCGGCAGCAGGGCCGGGAAAGCCGATTGCGACCAGCGCACCAGCTGCACGGCGGGAGAGCCGAGCAGCAATTTGGCTGCGGGTTGGGTCCACAGCACATGGTCCATCGAGTCATTGGGGCGATAGGGGGCGTCGGCGATGCCGTTACCATCCACATCAAAGGCGGCGAAATCGGACCAATAGTTTCCGCGGCCATCCTCGGACCACTCGACCCATTTGGTCGAGACGTATTTCACTTGGGTCCGGTTGCCGACAAAGGAATTGCCGACGATCCGGTTGCGCTCGGACCCAGCGGTAAAGTGGATACCGATACCGCATCCCTGGAACCAGTTGTCGGTGAACTCGTTCTTGTTCGAGTTATAGAGGAAGGTGCATTTCTCTTTCGCGCCTTTTACAACATTGCCGGTGATGACGCTCTTGTTGGCATAGTTCAGCATCACGCCATGTTCGCGATCACCGATCGAGACATTGTTGGCCACGGTCACATTGGTCGTAAACATCACCGCATAGCCCAGATCGTTACCGATCGAGACATTGTCACTGACGACCGAGTTGTCGGCATACATGTAATGCACGGCAAAACGCAGATCGCGGAACAGGTTGCCGGTGAATGTGTTCTTCTTGGACGAGTTCACAAAGATCCCGTCGCGCCCATACCGAATATCATTCGATTCGACCCGCGCACCCGGCGCGTTCCAGACATAGACACCATTGCCGCGCGCGTTCATGTGGCGGTCCTGCCGCCCTTCGATCCGATTGCGCCGCACGATGCTGTCTTTGGCACCGTGAATGTCGATGCCATAGAGATTGCCAAGAAGCACGTTGTCCTCGACCACCGGCGCGTGGGCCGTCTTGGTCAGTTGGATGCCACTGTCGATCCCGTCATGGTCCGAGCCCGAGCCGATCACTGTCAGCCTGCGCACGGTCACGCCCGGCCCGGTCACGGTGATGACGCTGCCCTCGCCTTGTCCGTCAATCGTGGCCTGTCCCAGCCCATCAATTGTGATGGGCCGGTCCAATACCAGCGTTTCGGCGTAAACACCGGGGCTCAGGCGGAGGGTGTCTCCATCCGCCGCCTGTGCCAGTATCTCGTTGATGGCCCCCGCCCGGTTGGGCACATCCCAATCCGCCGCCCAAAGGGGCGAGCCGAGCAGGAGCGGTATGAGCAAGGACCAACGCATGGCTTATGCGCTCCGCGGTTCAACAAACATCCGGCCGCGCATTTCCATGTGCAGCGCGTGGCAGAACCACTGGCAATAGTACCAGTGCACGCCCGGACGGTCGGCAATGAACGTGACCGAGGCGGTCGCCTGCGGCCCGATCTCCATCGCGATGCCAAAGTTCGACAGGCACAGCCCGTGGGTCACGTCATCCACGTCATCGAGGTTGGTGACATAGATGGTCACCTCGTCACCCTGTTTGACGGTGAATTTCTCCATGCTGAACACAGGCGCGACCGAAGTCATGTAGACGCGAACCTTGTTGCCATCCCGGATCGGCTCTTCGGCACCGTAATCCAGATCGACACCGTCAGCCTCGGCCTGTTTGCGCGCGTCTTCCCACATCGGGTCGTTGCGATCCCACACGTTGACCGGGTTCACCTTGGACCGGTGAACAAGGATCGAGTCGTGCGGCTCGGCAAAGGTCGGGCCGTCATGGACCACCTTCATCTTGTCACCCGAGATGTCGATCAGCTGCTCGTTTTCAGGCTTCAGCGGACCCACATTCAGGAAGCGGTCTTTCGAGAACTTGTTCATCGAAATCAGCCACTTGCCATCGGCCTCAGCGGTCTCACCCATCGAGGTCGAGTTGTGGCCCGGCTGATATTGCACATCCACCTTGTCAAGGATCGGATCAACGTCCGCACCGCCATAGGCTTCGATGGCTTTGGCGATGTCCCACTTCACAACCTGGCTGTCCAAGAACAGCGTGGTGAAGGCATTGCCCTTGCCGTCAAACGCGGTGTGAAGCGGACCAAGGCCCAGCTGCGGTTCAGCAACGATGGTCGAGCGCGGATCGGCGTTGTCGGCAAACAGCGCATCGACTTTTTCCACATCGATCACTGAAACGGTTGGCGATAGTTTCCCGTTGATCATGATGTGTTTCTTGTCGGGCGCGGCGTTCACACCGTGCGGCGAGTTCGGGATCGGGATATAGCGGGTCAGGTTGCCGCCGGCCTCTTTGCGGCCGTCCACAACTTTGACGCCGTTCAGTTCCTGATAGTTCCCGGCGGCCACAGCCTCTTCGATGCCTTTGAGGTTGAACACGACCACATGGTCCAGCTCGTTCTCGGTCATCTCGGCCAGGTTCATGCCCATTTCCGAGTTATACGAGGTCGAAAAGGCGTATTTGCCCTGATAGTCGCAATCCGTGTTGTCGAGGTTGCCCGAGACCATCACCTGCCACGCGATTTCCATCGTATCACCGTCAATGGCGGTGAAGATGTTCACATATTGCGACGGATCGTCGAGGATCTGGCCGTCATTGACCAGCGGTGCCTCGTGTTCGCCATTGGCGAAGATGTAACCGGTGCGCGGGTATTTCTGCGGGCGCAGACCGTGGATGTCATGCGCGTTCGGGATCTCGATGATCTTGTCGCATTTCATCACGTCGCAGCGCACGCGGGCCACGCGGGTGTTGGCCTTGTCGTTCATGAACAGATAGCGGCCATCATAGGTGCCATCGGTGAAGGACATATGCGGGTGGTGCAGGTCGCCGTTGTCGTAAGTGACCTTGCCGTTTGCGGCCAGATATTCCTTGGTTTCGGGCAGCAGGCCCTCGGTCAGGATTTTCAGCGATTCATTGGTCTGGCCCCAACCGGTGGCCGAGCAGCGGTTGAACACCGGAACGCGCATCAGTTCGCGCATGGACGGCACACCGAGAATACGCAGCTCACCGGTCTGGCCCGAGGACCAGAAGCCGTAATATTCGTCCAGTTCACCCGGTTCCAGATGCGCATTCGCAGCAGCACTAGCTTCGCGCGCGGTCATCAGGGTCGAGCCCAGACCGGTCCCGGCAATCACCGCGCCGGTGGCGGTTGCGCCCAGCATCCCGCGGCGTGTGATGTTCAGTTTGTTTTCATTGTCCGACATGATCGTTCCTCCTTTTTAGGAAACGGATTGCGGTTTGGCGTTTGGATGGTTCGCCGGTGGTTGTCCGAGAGGGGTCTTCATCTGGACCGACCCTGTCTTGGCCCGCCGTTTCAGCTGGCGGATAACGACAGGACATTTGTCCTCGGACTGGTAGAGCACCTGACAATGCAGGCAGGTGACGCACTCGTTCGGATTGATCTCACCGGTAGGGTGGATCGCCTGAACGGGGCATTCGTTGGCGCAGGTCTGACAGGGGGTGCCGCAATCCTTGTAGCGGCGCAGCCAGTCGAACATGCGGATACGGGCGGGGATCGCCAGCGCTCCGCCCAGCGGGCAGAGGTAGCGGCAGTAGAACCGTTCGATGAACAGCCCGATCCCCAGCAGGGTCAGCGCAAAGACCACAAACGGCCAGTCGCGCATGAATTTCAGGATGATCGCGGTCTTGAACGGCTCGATCTCGGCATATTTCTCGGCCAGCGGGATCGAGACAAAGCTGATGCCGAAGAGCACGAGGAAGATCATGTATTTCGCAGGCCAGAGGCGTTCGTTCAGGCCCCAGGGCAGGGTCCATTGCGGGACTTTCAGCGCGCGCGCGATCTTGTTGGTCAGTTCCTGCAAGGCACCGAACGGGCACAGCCAGCCGCAATAGGCTCCGCGTCCCCAGAACAGCAGCGCGGCGGCGACGGCGAACCATTGGATAAAGACCAGCGGATCGAGCAGGAAGGCGTCCCAGCTGAACCCGGTGCGCAGACTGCCCGCCAGCGCCATCAGGTTCACCACGCTCAGCTGCGCATTGGCGTACCAGCCGATGAAGAACAGCGTCATGGTCAGGAAGCCGATGCGGAACCAGTAGAAGACACGCGCGTTCATCGTGGCGTGGAATTGGAAGAAGAACGTGGCGGTCAGCACCAGCAGCATGATGCCGAGGACTACGATCTCGACCACGCGGTCATTCCAGATACGTTGCCACAGGGCGGCTTTGGCGGCAGCCTCGCCGGTGGCGTCATCGACCACGACAGGGGTGGCGACCGGCAGCAGGTAGTGTTCTGGCAGTTTGTAACCCAGATCGAAGGTCAGAAAGGTTTTTTCAACCGCACCCACGGCGCGTTGCACCAGCAGTTGCAGGCGGAAGGGCTCGGCCGGGTCAAACTCGGCATCGGCGGGGATTTTGAAGATATCCAGCTCGGTGAAGCTGGGCGCATCCGGGGCGGCAACCTCGCCCAGACGGCGCTGTTGCTTGTCAAAGAACCGTACCGAACTGTCACCCTGGATCAGCTGAATCCGGTCAAAAATACCACCTCGGACATAGCCCGATCCCTTAAAGCTGTAGGCTCCGCGACCCAGCACCAGAATGGCCTGTTCGCCTTCGTCCAGCCAATCCACGAGGTTCCGATACTCGGCCTCACCCAGCAGAGACTTTCCGATTGAGGGCACCGAGACTAGCGCCATGTGCATGTCGATGAACGTCTCGTCGGGTTCGCCCGGCTCAGGCCGCTTGATCGCACGCTGATCGCCCGTGGCCTCGAACGCGGCATTGACCTGTCCGATATCCAGCGTCAGCCGCCGGACCGAGCCGTCGCCGGACAGCGTGGTCCAGTCATAGACCGCGTCCTGTGCCAGATCGACTTCGCGCTTTGGCCCGTCAGCCTGTAGCGGAGACAAACCGCCCAGCCCCAGCGCGCGGGCCACTTTGATCCCGCCCCGCACGAGGCTGTCGTCGATCACCATGATCGTGACCGTCGCACCCGAGATGATGTCGAGGTCATGCCCCTCACCACCGGTTTCGGCCTCTACCTTCAGGTCCAAACCTGCGTAGCCTTCGGTCAGCTCGACCATGCGCGCGTTTGGGATACCAATCAGAACGATAGGTTCTGAGTGCTTGACGAGCTTCACACCGGTCAGCACCGCATCATGATCGATGCCGGCGACCACGTGGATGGGTTTGCCGGAATAACCGGTGGTGCCCACAAAATCGGAAGTCAGGAATGCCCAGGCAACAGTCTCACCGCCCTTGAGGACCGGTGCAACCGGCACGTCATCGCGGACCGGGCCAAAGGCATCGGCACCGGGGGCCAGATCGTTGGGTTCAATCTCGGGTAGGAAGCTGGCAAGGCTGTCGGCATGGGCACTGATCGCCATCAGGCAGGACAGGGCTAAGGCCAGCAGAAATTGGAATGCGTGATTTACGACCACGGCGCACCTCCGAAATTTAAGGTGGATGCCATGGGCGCGCGCAAGGCGCGTTCAATTGCTTTTTGCGTTCTTCGCGGGGGGCCTCGGGTTTCGGGCCACAACTGATCAGAGCCGTGCACCGCGCAAGACTTAACTTTCTGAACCTGCGCGATATGCACGTTTCCGATTTGCGCTATCCGCGCCAGCTCGGGCACGGGGGCTGCGCTGGTAATGGCGCAAAGCGCGCAATCGGCACATTTCGGGCAGGTCGCGGTCGGGTCGTCGGTATCCTCCTCAAGATCAACCTCGACCCAGACCGCGCCGCCTTCCGAGCAGATCTCCACCCAGACACTTTCACCGGGACTCGCCAGCGCCGGTCCAAAGGTCTGCAACAACAGAAGGAATATGCCCGCCAACCCAGCCACCGCGCGAACGGCGCGGGCAGGGAGATTGTGCAAAGGGATCAAGGCAGGCATGGAGTCTCCGACTCGGAAAGCTATGCCTTGGTGTTATGGGAAACGACCGAGTCGTTACTTGACTTAGGTTAGGTGCAGCAAAATTCTGAGTTTTCCCGCAAAATCAACTGTCTGCCTCATCCATCAACCCGCGCAACCATCGCCCTGCCAGCCAGGTTGCCGGGACACCCAGAGGGATTGACCAGATCAGTGCTGTTACGGGTTCGATCACGCCGAACCCCAAGCCATGAGCGATCAGTCCGGCCAGAAACAGGTTGATGGCAACGGCCAAAGCCGTCGCCGGATAAAGCAGAATAGCCAGTTTCCAAACCGGCCATCTGCCGTCAGTGGCTGGTGCCTTCCGAGAAGGTGATTTTGTTCCAGACATTGTACTTCCCAGACGGTTTGCGCATCGGCAGGCGGCGGACCTCTTCCAGCGTCTGCGCGTCGTAGACGATCACCGCGCCGTCATCCTCCCAGATCGAAACCAGCGCATGACGGCCATCCTTGGTGAATTCCACATGCGCCACGGTTTTGCCGGGTGCTGGGCGCAGAGTTCTAACGATTTCGAGGCTTTGCTTGTCGATCACATGCATCGCGTCCTTGTTCGGGCCAAAGAACACATCGGCCCAGACATAAGGAGAATTCTCATGGCTGCGCATGAAGAAACCGGGTCCTTCGGTCTTGATCCGCTTGACGGTTTCCCATGTCTCCATGTCGATCACCGATACGGTGCCGTCGGTCAGATGCGGCGTGGCCATTACAGTCGTATCGCCATGCTTCCACGTAATGCCAGAACCCAGATGCGGCATACCCGGCAGGTCCAGATCGGCGACCTTGTGGCCAATCACCAGATCGATAACCTGCCCGCCTTTGCCATCGCGAGAGGCGCCCATGACGTATTCATAGCTCTGGTCGAAAAAGAAATCGTCCAGGTAGTCGGGCGTGGTGATCTTGCGCACCGGGAAGGGATCGGGGTTCTTGAATTGGCCTTCAATGCGGAAGTCATGCCCCAGCCCGAATTGCGGCGGGTTGGACCCGTAGAAAACCTCCCAAATCTCGGGCACGTCTTTCAGCGCCAGAACAAAGCTTTCGCGCGGCGGAGCCTGATAGACGGCGGAAACCCGGCTGGGCACGCCTTTCTTGCTTTTGACCTCGATGACTTTGGCAACGGACAGGTCGTCGGTCGAAAGCAGCGTCAATGAGTTCGGCAGATAATTCGCCACGGCCACCCACTTTCCATCCGCCGACATGGCGATATTGCGGCTGTTCAGGCCCGCGCGCACACGGCCTACCTGTTTAAGCGCCCAGATGTCGTATTTCTGCACCCAGCCATCGCGCGACATGATAAAAACATAGCGGCCATCGGGGCTGAACTTCGGCCCGCCATGGACGGCAAACGGGGTCTCGAACCGGTCCAGTACCTCGAACGTGTCACCATCCAGAACGCTGACATGGTGGTCGCCGGTCTCAACCGCCAGCGTGATGTTCATCGGGTCGCTGTCCCAGACGGGCGCATCTACCGGGGAGTAGTCCTCGTCTAGAATGCGGCTGGCCATGATATCGGCCTCGCCCCATTCCGGGTCGGTCTCCAGCGGAGATTTCAGCCAGCCCGCCAGTTCCTCGATCTGCAACGCGTCCAACTCATGCGAGAACGCAGGCATTTGCGTCGCGGTGCGCCCTTCGGCAATCACCGCCGCCACTCGTGGCCCGCGCATCCGCTTCAGCGTTTCGGGGATCAGTGCAGGACCAACCCCGCCCAAGCGGTTCTCGCCGTGGCATGAGGCGCAGTGTTCGGCATAGTCCGACGGTGCGTCAGCCCACGCGGTCCCGGCCAACAGCGCGCAAAAGGTTCCGATTTTCAGAGTATCAAAAGAACTGATGCGCCGGATCATGGCTTTTCCCCCGGAACGGCGTGACCTGTAGGCGCTCACCCGCATCTTCGACGCCGATTTCTTGATTTGACAGATAGCAGGCCGGGTCTTCGGCCCATGGATCGCCGGTCAGTTGTAAGGCCCGGATACGGGTGTTGCCGCCGCAGACATCCTTCAACTGGCACGCTCCGCAGCGGCCTTTCAAAGGCCGTGGTCGGGTGCGCAACATGGCCAGCATCGGATCGTCGCTGGTCCAAAGATCGGAAAACGACCGCGTCTTCACGTTGCCGACGGTGTAGTCGGACCAATAGGTATCGGGATGCACCCGCCCCAGATTGTCGATATTGGCAACGCCTAGCCCGCTGGAGTTCCCTCCCCAGGCGGCGAGATGTTCGCGCACATGGGCGGCTTTGGCATCGTCAAAATGTGCTCGGACCCAATTCAGGAAATACCCGGCGTCGGCATCATTGTTGCCGGTCACGATATCCAGCGGACGTCCGCCCGAGGCCGCCTCCCACGCGCGCTCCAGCAACAGATCCAGCCCCTTGCGGGTGCGCAGATGCTCGGCATCCTCGCCCCGGTTCTTGTCGCCGCGACCGGCATAGACCAGATGAGACAGGTAGAATTTGTCCACCCCCTCGTCATCGCACAGCTGCAGCAGGTCGGGCAGGTGATGCTGGGTGCCTTCGGTCAGGCAGAACCGCAGACCAACTTTGATGCCGCGTTTCTTGCATTCCCGAACACCACGCAGGGCGTCGGCAAAGGCGCCTTCGACGCCTCGGAACCAGTCATTGGTGGCTCCGATCCCGTCCAGCGAGATGCCCACATAGTTGAACCCCACATCAGCGATCATGTCAGCAGTTTCGTCGAAAATCCGCGTGCCGTTGGTCGACAGCGCCAGCATTGGCACCAGATCGCGGGCGCGTTTGGCAATGTCGAAGAAATCGAACCGGTCCAGCGGTTCCCCACCCGAGAGGATCAGGGCCGGGACGCGAAACTGGCCCAGATCCTCAAGGGTTACCATGGCTTGCTCGTGGCCGAGCTCACCCGGGAACGCAACATCCGCCGAGACGGTGTAGCAATGGCGACATTTCAGATTGCAGCGCCGCGTCAGGTTCCAGATCACCACCGGTTTCACCGGTCCGGGGCGGCGTTTGCGCACTGGGGTCGGGGTGACGAGTTGATGCATGTATTCGGTCAGGCGGAACATATCTCAGCCTTTCTTTTTCAGGCGCAGCCCGGTCTTTTTCAGAATGCGCGTGGAATAGAGGATATCTTTGGCCCGGCAGGCATCGCCCAGAATGGCGGCGATCTGTGTGCGCTTTTCCTCGACCTCGTCCCGGTCGGCGCCGTGAACCATGGCGAAAAGATTATAGGGCCAGTCGGGCAGGGCGCGCGGGCGTTCATAGCAATGGGTGACAAAGGGCAGCGCGCCGATACGTGCGCCCAGTTCGGCGACGCACCCGTCCTCAACATCCCAAACGGTCATGCCATTAGATGTCATGCCCAGTTTGTAGTGGTTCGGAGCGGCAGCGATGCGGCGGATCACTCCGCGCGATTTCATGTCGGCCAGACGGAACAACAAGGCGTCCTCGTCAATTCCAAGATCAGCCGCGACTTGTGCATAGGGCGCTGCCATCAGCGGCAGGCCGCATTGCAACGCCTCGATAATCTCTCTGTCTTTCGCGTCGATCATGCTGCCACCCGGAAGCCGATGAAAAATTCCTGTAGTTTGGGGAAACGGAGAACCTGTATCCCCGTTTCCCGTTCGATCACATCGGCGGTGGCCTCGATCCCCTCGGGCGTTTCGGTGGCCAGCACGAACCACATGTTCAGCCGGTGCGTGCGTTCATAATTATGGGCAACTTCGGGGTGCGCATTGACTTTGGTCAGGACGGTTTCGAAATCTTCGGGCGGGACGGCCATCGCACACAGACAGAACGCGCCGCCCATTGCAGCAGCGTCGAAAAACGGGCCGAACCGGGTGATGATACGCTCATCCTTCATACGTGAAAGACGGCTCAGCAGCTCATTTTCCGGGATGCCAAGTTCCTCGGCAATCGCGGCGTAGGGATGCGATACCAAAGGCAGATCATCTTGCATCCGGTTCAGGATTGCGCGGTCGGTCTCGTCCAGCGTCATGCGGCGGCCTCCTTCGGTTGGATCAGAGCACCGGTCTGTTTGAAACAGCGGGTCGAGAACAATACTTTGTGCTTGGCTCCAAACAGTTCCGGCAGGGCGGCGGCACCGGCCAGAGTCTGCCGAGCTTCTTTGCGCGAACGGGCGTGGATCATCGAATACAGACGGTAAGGCCAAACCCCCTCGACCGGGTTGCGTTCGTAGCACAGCGTCACACCCGGATAGGCGGCCAGGGCTTTGCCAGCAGCGCAAATTTGTTCGACAGGCAAATCCCATACGACCATAGCATTTGCCGACCACCCCAGCGCGCGGTGCCGTACGATCACCCCCAGGCGTGAGATGATACCAGCAGTATGCAAGGCTTCGATGCGAGTCATCACGTGCTCTGCATCGCGATCCAATGACCGGGCCAGTGCAGCATAAGGATCAATGACCAGCGGTAGACCCGAGCTAAGTGCCTGCAACAACGAGCGGTCGCCATCCTGCATGGCATCCCGATCCACCCGACGCGGGCCGGGGACGTTGCTGGATTTGCCTGACATGCGGAACCCCAGATCGACGTTGAAGGGGCGAACAAGCCGAAGGTCCAGTACGCGCAGACCAGAGCGGTTTGAGATACGGGCCAGTGTGTCGTTCACATGCGCGCGGTCCGGACCGGTGGCGACGAACCACAGATTCCAGTCGTCCTCGCGCTGATAATTGTGGTTCACGCCGGGTTCCGCGTCGATCAGGGCCGCGATTTCTTCTAGTCGCTCATCAGGGGCGGCGACAGCGGCCAGAGTGCTGGCGGATACAGCGCCCGGCGCGATCGTAGCGCCCACACGTGTGATCCGCCCGGTGGCGCGCATTCGGGTCAGGCGGTCCAGTACCTCAGCTTCGTCCAGCCCCAGCGCATCGGCCAGAATCTGAAACGGACGCTCGGTTACAGGAAAGTCGCGCTGGAAGTCGTCCAGCAGGCGTCGGTCAATCGGGTCGGTGATATGCTCCATCTGTCACAGTCCCGTTCTGTGTGCGCGCGCGGTAAAGAAGATGCCAGAAGGGCTGTCTGCCTCGATTTCCCGCAGCTTTTCAAAGCTGTGGGTGTCGTAGACCATGACCTTGTTGGCGTCTCGAACGCTGATCCAAACCTCATGCCCACGAGGCGTGAACTCCATGTGCAGCACGGCGGGGCCGGGTTCGAATTCTTGGATGATCTTTTTGCTGACGCTGTCGATCACTTGGATTGTGTCATTCAGGGGGTGGGCGAAGTTCACCCAGACCTGACGTCCGTCGGGCCGGGCCATGGCAAAGACCGGTTGGCCGTGTGTCTTAGTGCGCCCGGTCTCGGACAGCGTGTCGGCGTCGATCCACAGAACCTCGTGATGGCCTACAGCAGGCAGAACGAACTCGCGCCCCGTCAGCGCCCAGCCTTCCAGATGAGGCATCTTGTAGACCGGCATTTCCTCTTGTCCGCGCCCATAGTCAGGCAGCACGCGGATGGGTTTGGGCGTCTCGTCCCAAAGGTCCAGCGCGGTCAGACCGTCCTCACCGAACAGGCCGGTGATATAGGTGCGGCCATTAGCGGTGATCAGCGCGTCATAGGGGTTTTTGCCCATATCGGGGATTTTGGTGATCTCTGGCGCATCTTCCGCGAAATTGGCAATCCAGGTTTCGCCCGTGTCCCACATGGTGAACACGAACCGACGGCCTGGCGCATCGACCAGACCGATTGTCTTGCTTCCTGTGGGAATGTCGGCGACCATCTCAAGCGTCTCGGCATCGAACACGCGCACGCCGCCGGGTTCATAGTTTGACACGGCGACCAGTTTGCCGTCATCCGAGATTGCGCCGCCAATTGCGTTACCAGCCTGCACGACGCGGTCAACGATCTGGCGGGTGACGATATCGACCTTGGTCAGGCCACCGTCGCGGCCGAACACGTAAGCAAAGCGTTCATCGGGTGAATAGACGAGCGAGGCATGGGACAAGTCGCCCAGCCCTTCGATCCGAGCCAGCGCGGCCCGGTCGGACTGATCCACCAGAAGGACCGAGCCTTTGGCGCGTTCGATCACCAGCCCAAGATCGCCGGTCGCGGTGGGTTCAGCATATGCGGTTGTCATCAACAGTGTGGCGGCGAGGGTGAGAAGTATGTGTCTCATTATTCCTCCTGTTCCAGCAGGTAACGGGCGATCCATTCGGCTTCTTCTTCGCTGATCAGCGGCCGCCACGGGGGCATCGCAGTGTCGGGGATGCCATCAAGGATCACGCCGGTTAGAATCTCGGCGTCATAATGTTCAAGCGTTTCGGATCGCAGATCGGGGCCAAGGCCGCCTTTCAGCGACAGTCCATGGCACGAGCCACAATCCTGGTGAACGAGGCGTTTCAGGGCGTTGGGGTCGAGCGTGTCGGCGGCAAAAGCTGTGGTCGCCAACAGGACTACAGAAGTGAGAACAGCTCGCGCGGTCCAACCCTTGCGTCCTACTGCAGCTTGCCGCTGCGCAGGTCTTTTGGGGCCAAGCTTAGCCATGAGCCTGCTCCAACACTTCGGCGATAGGTCGCTCCGCATATAGTGAAACCACTTTGCCGATGATGAAAAGCGTGGGCGCTTTCAGCCCGGTCTCGCGCACATCCGCGGCCAGCCGATCCAGCCGGGACACCATGCGACGTTCATCTGGGGTTGTGGCCTTGCCAACCGCCAGAACGGGGGTCGCGCCGGGCAGGTTCTCGGTCATCAACCCCATGGCGATCTGACCGATATTGGCGACGCCCATATAGACAACCAGCGTCGAGTCCGGGTCGGCGAGACGTTTCCAATCCAGATCCAGAACCTTGTCAGCCTGCCGATGCCCGGTGACATATTGCACTGAGGTCGCAAGGCCGCGATGAGTTAAAGGCACACCGGTGGAACAGGACGCGCCTTGAGCAGCGGTGATCCCCGGCGCGTATTCGACCGGAATACCGTTTGCCATCAGAAACGCGGCCTCTTCCGAACCACGACCAAATATCATCGGATCGCCGCCTTTCAGCCGGGCTACAGTGTGACCCGCGCGGGCTTCTTCGACGAGAATTTCATTGATGCGATCTTGCGGCACCGTATGGCACTTGGGCGCTTTGCCGACCGGGATCAGACGCGCGCCATCAGCGTGCAGATTTAGAATATCGGCGGAGACCAGACGGTCATAAACCACTACATCCGCCCCTTGCAGCATCCGCAGCGCGCGCAGGGTCATCAGCTCGGGGTCGCCGGGGCCTGCGCCAATCAGAAAAACCTTACCGCTCATGTGCAAACTCGCTTGGTCTGAATGTCTTCGGATCCCGGAAGTCCTGCGCGATCTGGTGACGTTGCTGGGTGAGCCGGGCGTGTCATGCGCCAAGACTGCCGCAACCGAATTTGAACCTCCTTGACTAAAGTTAAGGAGCGCGGGATTTGGCCCCGCACTCCTTTGGTCTTGCCTGCATTTGCCCGGTATCAGGGTTCGATGGTAATCATGCCGATCATGTTCTGCGTCTCCCAATGCGGGCCGCAGAGGTATTCTTGCGGTCCGGGGGTAAGGAAGGTCAGATCGACCGACTCCTCGGGGAACAACCGGTCACTTTCGGGTTCGCTGCCATCTTTCAGCAGGACCGAATGGCTGGTGCGTTTGTCCACATTGATCCAGCGCACAGTTGTGCCTGCCTTCACGGTCAGCTCGACCGGGCAGAACGTGTATTTGTACATCAGAACCACCTCGGCATCCTCAACGGCAGATGAGGGCTGACCGAACAGCTCGACATAGCGGTCTTCGGCCTCTGCGCATAGTTCGGCGGTTTCATCTGCCCATGTGGGCGCGGCCAGAAGCAGCAGGGCAGGAAGAAGGTGATGGGGTTTCATCGTCCAAATCTCCTCTTCTAGGCGAAAGGGGCCGGATTGCCCGGCCCCCGTCCATTATTGTTTGACCACGTTGATAAAGGCGCTGTCGTCGTCCAGTGCCAGGCTGGTATCCAGCGTTACGTGGTGGAACCGTGCGGCGGCAAAGTCATCGTGGATTGCAAAGCCGACCGTATAGGTCTGGCCAGTTTCAAGCGGGACATCCCCCGGCGCGCCCGAGTTCAGCGGACGGGTGAAGACCACGGTCCATACGCCAGCGTCGAGGCTCGCCGAGGCGGCAATCTCGCCGTCATTGACCACGCGCTGTGCCAGCAGATAGCCATTGCTGGCGCTGCCGTCCGCATAAACCCGCATCAGGTCCAGATAGGTGCCGTCGGCCAGATATTGCTCGATCTGCTCAGCCGCTTGCAGCTTGTCCCAACCACCCAGCGCCTTGCCGCGACGGCCTTTGACTTCGACCTCGGTCCGGCTTTCGCTGATGTATTTGGTCACTGTATCCTGATTGGTCAGACGACCGGATACATCGCCATTTGCAGCAATCGCATCTGCGCCCGGATCAAACGGCATATAGCTGTTGTCCGCGTGGCATGAGGCCCAGCAACCCACCTGATCGCCCAACTCAATCCCGGTGCCGGTGATCATCATGGCGACCTTGATCTGGTTGTCGGGGTCCATCTTGCCACCGTCGACAAACGGCGCCGGGTTGTGACCTGCATCCGGCCATTGCAGGCGGATGTAGAGGTTCGCATCGTCATGCGCCGCCTGAACGCTTGCGTCGATCACGCCACGTTTGCCGGGGATTGGGGTAGGCTCAAGTTCACCACCAGCAACGATCTTGCTTCCAATCGCATCCAGTTCGGCGGCGTGACAGGTTGTGCATTTGTCCCCACCTTTGGTCAGAGGCCGCGCGCCGCCGTGGGATCTGCCGTTCTGGACCCATTCGAACGAGGCCTGACCGGGATAGAACAGCTTCATATCCGTAGTTGGTACCGCAGCCCAATCGACATTCGTGCCGACATCGCTACCGCCACCGGCCGGTGCAGCCGCTTCTTTGCCCGAAGCTTTGGCCCGTTCTTCCGCAACCGCCGCGTCAACCGCTGCTGCGATCTGAGCCTGCACAGCTTCCTGCTGAGCCACACGCGCGGCTTTTTCGGCCTCGGCTTCGGCGGCTTCCTTGGCTTCGATCCGCTCCAGGCTGGCTAGGTATTCGGCCGGGATTTCGCGGATGAACGCGGGGTTCGGGGCTTCCAGCTGTTCCAGATAGTCTTCGTCGGCCCGGTCGCGGGCGTCCGAATGTGCGATCCCTTTGTGGCAGTCGATGCAGGTTTGGCCAACGGTCATGGCGTTCAGGTGCTGCTGACGGGCGCGGGGTTTTTGGAACTCGGGCATCATCGATTCGAAATCGTGACAGTTACGACACTCGCGCGAGTCGGTGGCCTTCATCCTCTCCCATTCATTCATCGCCAGATGCACGCGCTTGGCTTCAAACTTCTCGCGTGTGTTGATGCTGCCGACCATCTTGCCATACAGCTCTTTGGACGCCTTGATCTTGCGGATGATCTTGTGGGTCCAGTCCTTGGGCACGTGGCAGTCGGAACAGACCGCGCCGACGCCGGATCGGTTCACGTCGTGAATCGTGCCGGTGTATTCCTCATAGACGAAATCGCGCATTTCGTGGCACGAGACGCAGAATTCTTTGGTGTTTGTGGCTTCCATGGCGGTGTTGAACCCGCCCCAAAAGATGATGCCGGCGGCAAAGGCCGCGGCGATCCCGGCTACGGGCATTCCCCACAGGAAATACCGGCGCCAGATCGGTGGTTTTTTATCCGGTTCGGAGGTCATATCCGGGCTCCGTTATGGCTGTCTTGACTGGCCCGGCGTGTCAGACCGGCGCGTTTGGCTGAGGGGAAAACGAGGAAAGGGCGGGCGAGGGGCCCGCCCTTTCCGTTGGTTCCTACAAACCCGTCAGGTGACGTGGTTCGACCGGTTGTAGACGTTGAACTTGCCGGTTGGGGCAAACAGGCCCTTCACGCGGCCGATCTCTTCCAGCGTCTTGGCGTCAAAGATTACGATCTCACCGTTCGGCTCTTTCGAGGTCGAGCGGTTCCACTTGGAAACCCAGACCTCGGAACCATCCTGGTTGAACTCGAAGTGGACGGCGACGTTGCCTTCCTCTTCGGTGATCTGGATCGTTTTCACGATCTCACCGGTTGCCTTGTCGATGACCTGCACCGATTGCTGGATCTCAGGCTCGGGGTGCTTGGTCTGGTCAGCCCAGATGTAGTCCGAGGTCGGGTGTGTTCGAATAAACAGACCGGGCCCGTCGGTTTCGACCTCATAGCAGACCTTCCAGGCATCGTCCGGGCGACCTTCGGGATCGTTGCCCCAAACAGTCACGGTGCCTTCACCCAGGTGGGTTGTACCGGCAACAGGACCGCAATTCGGGTCGTCCCAGTTGGCGCCCGGGCCAGGGTGTGGCAGCGGCGCGGTGTCGATCAACGCTTCCAGCTTGTGGGTCTCGGTATCAACCACAACCATCTTGTTCGACGCGTTTGCGGCGATCTGGAAGAAGCGGCCGGTCGGATCGAAGAAGCCGTCATGCAGGAACTTGGCGCTGTCGATCTTGTCGATCCGCAGGTTGTCCAGATCGGTATAGTCGACCTGCCACAACTGTCCGAGTTCCTTGACCGCCACGATCCATGTCGGCTCGTTCGGGGTGGTGTAGATTGCGGCCACCCGGGCCTCTTCCACATAATCCCCGTCCACGTTGTAGCCCCGGGTCGAGACGACCTTTTTCGGCTCCATCGTGTGGGCATCAACGATTGCAAAATGCGGCGGCCAATAGGCCCCACCGATCACGTATTTACCGTCACCCGACACGGCCACGTCGCGGGCGTCATAGCCAATGGTAACCTCGGCGACGAGCATGTTTTCAGGATTTTGCCACAGGTCGATCTTGGTCATCTTGCCGTCGCGGCCCATGGTGTACCAGAAGCGGCCCGGGTTTTCCGGCTCTTCCAGTTTGTGGTGCTCCGACGCTTTCAGAACATGCACTGCATAACCGGTCGGAATGTGCGCAAGCACCTCTTTGGTGTCGCCGTCGATCACGGCCACCTTGCCCACGTCACGTTCAATGACCACGAAGAAGTTTTCCCAGTTACGGCCGTGCAGCGGCTCGGTCGGGTAGTCTTCGGGTTCGACATAGACCTTGCGGGTCGCCAACATCTGTTCAAGCGACATTTCCGGCGGCTTGGGCGGCTCCATCTGGATGTAAGTCGCCATATCGCGGATTTCGTCCTCGGACATCACGTCCGAGAAGTTGTTCATCCCGCCTTCGGTCCCCCAGGCGATAATCTTCTCAAGCCGGTCCTGACCCAGTTTCAGTGTGCCGGACTCGGTCACGGTGCCATCGGCATTCTTTGTTTCCACCAAAGGCTCAAGGCTTTTACCCGTCGCCCCTTTGCGCAACACGCCGTGGCAACCGGCGCAGCGTTCAAAGTACAGTTGTTTCGAGGATTCAAAGGCTTCCTTGCTCAGGGTTGGCTCTTCGGCGAAAGCTGGCGCAGCGACGCTGCCCAGCAGCATCGCCAAACCGACCCCGAAGGCGCGGCCAGTTTTGTTGTAGCTGATTCCAAGTGACATGATCACTCTCCATTTGCTGGTGAGGCAGGTCCAAGGGTGAGACATCGCGCGTGGATACTCCTTGACGAAAGTCAACGCTGCGGGTGCAAATCTGTTGGCGGATTGGAAAAAAGAGCCAAAAAACCTCAGGAAAATTTGGGTTTTGGGCACATGTTTTTGCGGTTTTGATTTTGGTTAAGTCTCACGTGAGGGCTGAATGCTAGGGCTGGGAAAACGGTCTAGGAGAGCAGCCATGCCCGCAATCATCACCCGCGTTCTTGGTGAGGGGTTTCGTGTTTTCTTTCTGTCTGCGGGCCTCTACGGCATGTTTGTCGGGCTGGTCTGGGGCTTGTGGCTGACGGTGCCTTATCTGGCACCGGATTACGGCATGACCCCGCCGATGTGGCACGCGCATGAGATGATCTTTGGCTATGCCACGGCTGCGCTGGGTGGTTTCTTCCTGACCGCCGTACCCAACTGGACCGGTGCGCCAGAGGCCCGTGCGAAGTTCATTACCATCGTTGCCGGACTTTGGCTGGCTGGTCGGATGGCGATGTGGTTTTCAGGCACTCTTCCTCCGGCGATAGTCGCCGTGGTCGATCTGGCTTTTGTCCCAATTCTAGCGGCCAAGATACTGACGCAGCTGATCAAACGCCCGAAGCCGCAGAACATGGTCTTTCTGGCTTTGCTGAGCTTCATCTGGATTGCCAACCTGATGACGCATCTGGACTGGATGGGGGTCAGCAATGACACATTGCAAACCGGGCTGAGGGCAGGGCTTCTGACTCTGTGCGCGATGATCGCCATATTGGGCGGACGCATCACTCCTGCCTTCACCCGCAATGCGATGAAACGCGCTGAAGTGCCCGAGGCGCGCTGGCCGGTCTCGTCGCCGATTCTCGACAAGGTAGGCATGGGTCTGGCTTTGCTGTTGCCGCTGGGTGCGTTGGGTCTGGGCATCGGGTCGGTTTCCGGAAGTTTGGCGCTGGCCTTGGGGGTTGTGCAATTCCTGCGCATGGCGCGCTGGCGCACGGTTTGGGCTGCCCGGCAACCGATTCTGCTGGCGTTGCATCTGGGCTTGGCCATGCTGGCGCTTGGTTTGATCCTTTGGGGATTGGCCGTGCTGGGCATTGGGAACGAAGTTGCTGCCCTTCACGTTCTGGGTATCGGCTGCGTTGGCGGAATGACCCTTGCCGTCATGAGCCGCGCGGCGCTTGGACACAGTGGCCGCGCGCTGATCGCGCCTGGGTCGATGGTCGTGGCCTACGGGTTGATGGCTGCGGCTGCGTTGTCTCGCTGGATCGGGGCTGAGCTGAACGCCGGTTATCTCGTCGCCATGCTGTTGTCGGACGGCCTATGGGTCGCGGCCTTTGCGCTGTACCTGATTTCCATGTGGCCCGCGTTGACCGGCCCAAAGACTGCGAAATCGGGCTGATCTGACTTCATTTCCATGGTCTTGACTTTCGTTAAGGAGCCACCGGACCCCAGCCGCCATGCTGAGCACACTAGCTAATCTGCGCAAAGGAGAGCGCAATGCGAGAAGTCATGACCAAGAGCATGGCGCGCAACATATTCTATGGCGGGTCACTGTTCTTTATTCTCATCTTTCTGGCCCTGTCGGCCCATTCGCACCTTTATATCGTGAACTCCGAGAACTCGGCGAAACTCGATGAAAGTGTGATCCGTGGCAAACATGTCTGGGAAAAGCACGCCTGTATAAACTGTCACACGATCATGGGCGAGGGTGCCTACTTTGCGCCCGAAGTCGCAAATGTGATGACCCGTTGGGGCGTGCTGGACGACCCGGAATCAGCCTTTGAAGCCCTCAAGGGCTGGATGGAAGCGCAACCGACCGGAATTCCCGGTCGTCGGCAGATGCCCAACTTCAACCTCAGCGACGAAGAGATCCGTGACCTGACCAACTTTCTGATCTGGACGGACAATATCGACGCTCAGGGCTGGCCGCCCAATGAGGCTGGCTGAGAAAGGGAACGGAGCAATGAAATACGAAACCCAAAAAATCGCCTATGCTTACTTCGCGGTAGCTATGGCGTTGTTTGCGATACAGGTGATCGGCGGACTGCTGGCCGGTCTGATCTATGTTTTCCCGAACTTCCTGAGTGAGCTTCTGCCGTTCAACATCGTGCGGATGCTGCACACCAACTCTCTGATCGTCTGGCTGCTGTTGGGCTTCTTCGGCGCGGCCTATTTCCTGATCCCCGAAGAATCCGAGCGTGAGATTCATTCGCCCACATTGGCCTACCTTCAGCTGATCATTCTGGTGGTCGGTACGCTGGGCGTGGTGCTTACCTATGTCTTCAACCTGTTCGAAGGCAACTGGCTGCTGGGCAAAGAAGGCCGCGAGTTTCTTGAGCAACCCAAATGGGTCAAGGCAGGCATCGTCGTGGCCGCGTTGATGTTCCTTTACAACGTGTCGATGACCGTACTGAAGGGCAAGAAGACCGCCATTACCAACATCCTTCTGTTGGGTCTGTGGGGTCTGGCGCTGCTGTTCCTGTTTGCCTTCTACAACCCCGGCAACTTGTCGCTCGACAAGCAATACTGGTGGTACGTCGTCCACCTGTGGGTCGAAGGCGTGTGGGAGCTGATCATGGCCTCGATCCTCGCCTACCTGATGCTGAAGCTGACCGGCGTGGACCGTGAGGTCGTCGAAAAATGGCTTTATGTCATCGTCGCTGCCGCGTTGTTCTCGGGCATCCTCGGGACAGGCCACCACTACTACTGGATTGGCACGCCGGGGTATTGGCAGTGGATCGGTTCTATCTTCTCAAGCCTTGAGGTTATCCCGTTCTTCGCGATGATGGCCTTTGCCTTCGTCATGGTCTGGAAGGGCCGTCGTGACCACCCCAACAAGGCTGCGCTGCTGTGGTCTCTGGGCTGTGCCACATTGGCCTTCTTTGGGGCCGGTGTCTGGGGCTTCTTGCACACGCTGCATGGGGTGAACTACTACACCCACGGCACGCAGATCACCGCAGCGCATGGTCACCTGGCCTTCTACGGTGCCTATGTCTGCCTCAACCTGGCGATCTTCACCTACGCGATGCCGATCCTGAAGAACCGTGATCCGTATAATCAGGTGCTGAACATGGGGTCCTTCTGGCTGATGACCAGCGGCATGGTCTTCATGACTTTCGTGCTGACTTTCGGTGGTACCGTGCAAACACACATGCAACGTGTGGTCGGTGACTACTTCATGGACGTCCAAGACCAGATCGCGATCTTCTACTGGATGCGTCTTGGCTCTGGTGTGGTCGTGGTTCTTGGCGCTCTGCTGTTCATCTACTCGATCTGGGTTCCCCGGAAAGAGGTCATTGAACCCGGCGCAGCCGAAACCCCTGCGGAGTGATGGATATGGATGGATCCATGAAACTGACTGAGGGGGCGGCAAACGCCCCCTTCTACCTGGCCCAAGGCGATGAATGCGATGTGTTCACCGCTGCGTATAACAACGATCTGCCGGTTCTGCTGAAAGGGCCGACAGGCTGCGGCAAGACCCGATTTGTGGCCCATATGGCTGCCCGTCTTGGCCGCCCACTTTACACTGTGGCTTGCCACGACGATCTGGCAGCTGCCGACCTGATCGGACGCTACCTTCTGAAAGGCGGCGAGACCGTCTGGGTCGATGGCCCCCTGACCCGGGCGGTGCGCGAAGGCGCGATCTGCTATCTCGACGAGGTTGTCGAGGCGCGCAAAGACGTCACCGTCGTCCTGCACCCGCTGACCGACGACCGGCGCATCCTGCCGATCGACCGTACGGGTGAGGAGCTTGAGGCGGCGCCCGGCTTCATGTTGGTCGCATCCTACAACCCCGGATATCAGAATATCCTGAAAACCCTGAAACCCTCGACCCGGCAGCGGTTCATCTCGCTGGAGTTCGACTTCCCGTCGCCTCAGATGGAGGCCGAAGTCGTCGCGCAGGAAAGTGGCTTGCCGCTGGAGCGCTGCAAGCCGCTGATCCGTCTGGCGAACAAGCTGCGTGGGCTCAAGGGGCAGGACCTTGAGGAAGGCGTTTCCACCCGTCTGGTCGTCTATGCCGCGACGCTGATCGCACAGGGCATGTCAACTGACCGCGCGATCCTTGCCGCGATGATCGAACCTCTGACCGATGACGAGGATATCAAACGCGGGCTCCTCGATCTTGTCACGGCTGTCTTTGGGTGAGGCCGGCCGATGGTCAAGATCGACTTCGAGCCATGGGAACCCGAAGAAACGATCGGGAAACTGTGGCACACCCTTGCCAGCCGCCTTGATGCACCCCAGGTGCATGATGGAGCCGCGGTCGACCTCTCAGAGGTCGCGGGGCGGCTGGCCGTCCTTTTTCGAGGGCTTGGGGGTAGTCCGGGCGTGGAATTGCGCCCGGTCTCACCCGAGGTTTCGCGCCACCGGTTGGGCTGGCGCCGTCGTCTGGGAACCGAAGCCGAACTGATGCCGCGCGCGTCCTTCGACGGCGAAGTTCTGCGCCTGCCGGACCGGCTAGCGGTTTTCCCCGCGCGCGAGGCCAACGGCGCGCTGTATGTCTGGTTGGCCGCTGCGGCAGCCCATGCCGGAACCCGCATTGACGAAGAAGACCCCCTGCGGGCTGACCTGCGCGCGCTGATTGCCGCGCGAGAAATGGTCGAGGCCACCTTGGACAACGCCCCCGGGATGCGCCCGCTTTACACCGAGCTGTGCAAAGGCGTTCTGCATCATCGTGACATTCCAGGCCTGCCTCCCGTTGAAGCAGCAGTTGAAGAACTGGTCCGCCACATGCTGGGCGATCCCACACCGCTGACACCGAACGCCAAACAGGTACTGGCGATGGACGATGATCTGACCGCACCGCGTGGCTATCAGCATTTCCGCCCCGTTCCTCTTTGGCCCGAACTGCGCGCCGTTGGCTTTTCCGAACATAACGAGGTCGAAAACCCCGATACCGACGGGCCGCCCGAAGACTCCGGCGAAAAAACCCACCGCGCCCGCCGCCGCAAATCGGACCAGGCGAGCCGCAGTGACAGCTTCATCCTGCACAAGTTCGAGGCGATCCTCAGTTGGGCCGAATTCCTGAACATCAACCGGCGCATCGACGACGACGATCCCGACAACGCCAAAAAGGCCGCCGACGATCAGGAAGAGATCGGGCTGGGCCAAATCTCCAAAGCGCCGCCAACCAAGTTGAAACTACATCTGGATTTGGCACCTGAGGATGTGAACCGCGAACGCCTGTCGGGCCGCATCCTCTATCCCGAATGGGACGTACGAACCGGTCAATACCTGCCAGATCACGTCAACGTTCTGCTCTCGGATGCCGATATCCGCGAGGACGCGGCCGAGTTCGGTAAAGACCCCGCCACCGCCCGGCGCATCCGCGCTGTCAAACGCCAGTTCGAGGCACTGCGCCCCGGTCGCGTGATGACACGTGGCCATTTGGACGGCGACCAACTGGATATCGAAGCCGCCGTGCGGGCACAGGTCGACCGTTGCGCCAATGGCGAAGGCACCGAACGCATCTGGATGCAATCGCGCCCCGAAGCCCGTGATCTGGCGGTGTCGATCCTGCTGGATGTCAGTCGCTCAACCGAAAGCGCCGTCACGGGCCGCGCCGTGATCGACATCGAACGCGAAGCACTGGCCGCGCTTGCCTGGGGCCTGAATGCCTGCGGCGACGATTTTGCGATCCACACCTTCAGCTCACTGAAACGCCAGCGCGTCTATGTGCAGCGCTGCAAGCGCTTCGATGAGCCGATGGGTGCGAAAGTCGAACAGCGTATCGCCTCATTGCGACCGGGCCACTACACTAGGCTAGGGGCCGCGATCCGCCATTGTTCGGCCGATCTGGCAGATCAATCGCGCAAACGACGCCTAATGCTGGTGATCACCGATGGCAAGCCCAACGATCTGGACCATTACGAAGGCCGCCATGGCATCGAAGACACAAGGCAGGCCATCCGCGAGGCACGCCGAGCCGGGCAATCGGTCTTTGGCGTCACCATCGACAAAACCGGCAAAAGCTGGTTCCCACGCATGTTTGGACAAGGCGGTTTCGCCGTCATCCCCGACCCGCACCGCCTGACGATGGCGCTGCCGCAGATCTACCGCCAGCTGGTCGGGGCATGAGCGACACCTCCTTGATCGACGAGCTTCCGGGCGAGTTGCTGATGTGGGTGCTGATCATCTCAGAGCTGCTGGTCTTTGGCGCGGGCCTTATCGCCTTCATGGGCGTGCGCCTGACCGACCCCGCAGGCTTTGCCGAGGCGCAATCGCATCTTTATCGCACCGGCGCAGCCTTCAACACGGCGGTTCTGGTCACATCGGGCTATCTGGCCGCGCAAGCGCTGCGCTGGCGCCGCGTCGAACGCCGCATCAAATCCCGGCTTGCCCTGACCGGGGCCGCGGCGCTGGGGATCGTGTTCCTGATCATCAAAGGCGTGGAATACACCGGCAAGGCCGCGCAGGGTATCACCTATGAAACCCACCCGTTCTTCCTGTTCTACTACCTGCTGACCGGCTTTCACGCCGCCCATGTTCTGGCGGGGGTCGCGATTTTGCTGCTGGTGACCTGGCGAGATGATCCAAACAACATCGAGGCCGGCGCACAGTTCTGGCACATGGTCGATCTGGTCTGGATCATGCTGTTCCCTGTGATCTACCTGCTGGGATGATCGCGATGCCCGAACCTTCATCTTTTCCCAAATACTCCCGTCGGAGGCGTCCTGACCCGTTGACCCGCGCTTGGCTTGGCCTTCTGGCGCTCAGCCTGACGTCAGCGCTGTTAACGCTCCTAGATTCCCCCCGGATAGCGGCTGCCGGTGTGCTGGCCCTCGCCCTGGTCAAAGCGCGTTTGATCCTGGTGCAATACCTTGATCTGGCGCACAGCCCTAGGTGGCTGCGCGGGTTCACTATGGTTCTCACCATCTTCTCGGTGTTGATTTTCGGTCTTTACCTGATCTGAAAAAAGCCGCCCCGACAGGGACGGCAGTCTGCAAAGCAAAGGGAGGCTTTGTTTATTGGGCGGCCATCGGCATCCGCGCGATCTGACAGCGTTGCCAGAGGACCGACAACGCACCAACCAGATGGTCGATATCTTGATCCGTATGGACAGGCGACGGTGTAATCCGCAGACGCTCGGTGCCTTTCGGGACGGTGGGATAGTTGATCGGCTGGATGTAAATACCGAACTCCTCAAGCAGGGTGTCCGAGATGAACTTGCACTTCACCGGATCGCCCACCATCACCGGGATGATATGGCTGGGGTTGGGCAGATGAGGAATACCCTCGGCATCCAGCCGTTCGCGCACCTGCGCCACGCGGGCCTTTTGCAGATCACGCTCGGAATTCGATTGTTTCAGGTGCCGGATCGAGGCCGCAGCCCCGGCGGCAATCGAGGGGGGCAGGGCGGTGGTGAAGATAAACCCGCTGGCGAAGCTGCGCACGAAATCGCACAGGGCGGCTGACGCTGCGATGTATCCGCCGACCACGCCGAACGCTTTACCCAGCGTCCCTTCGATCACGGTCAGGCGATCCATCAGACCTTCGCGTTCGGCAATGCCGCCGCCGCGTGGGCCGTAAAGACCAACCGCATGCACCTCGTCCAGGTAAGTCATCGCGCCGTATTTTTCGGCCAGATCGCAAATCTCTTTAATCGGGGCGATGTCGCCATCCATGGAATAGACCGATTCAAAGGCAATCATCTTGGGCGCATCCGGGTCGGCGGCGGCCAGTTTCGCCTCGAGATCATCCAGATCATTATGTTTCCAGATCACCTTCTGCGCCCGCGAATGTCGAATGCCTTCGATCATCGATGCATGGTTCAATGCATCCGAAAACACGATAAGTCCGGGAATTTTCGCCGCCAGCGTCCCAAGCGCCGCCCAGTTTGACACATAGCCCGAGGTAAAAAGAAGCGCGGCTTCTTTTCTGTGCAGATCGGCAAGTTCGGCCTCAAGCAGCACATGATCATGGGTGGTGCCGGAAATGTTCCGCGTCCCACCCGCGCCTGCACCGCAACGATCCAGCGCATCATGCATCGCCGAAATCACCGCTGGGTGCTGACCCATGCCAAGATAATCGTTCGAGCACCAGATGCGCACATCCCTTTGCACCGCCCCGTCTGTTTGCCGCGCATTCGGGAAAGACCCACAGCGGCGTTGCAGATCTATGAACACCCGATAGTTTCCTTCATCCCGAAGGTCATCAAGGCTCTGAGTAAAGAATCGCTCGTAGTCCATCTTGCGGGCTCCCCGGATTACTGGCTTTGGACTAAGGATAGGTCAGGCATGCGCGTCACCACATGACTATTGTCAAGTTAACACGGCATCAAAAGTTTGATGCGGTCGCGCCGGGTTTGACATAGCTTAAAGACAGGATGGACGGGCCGTGGTTTCTCGGCTGCGGAAAAGACACGGGGGAGTTTTCGTGCCTCATGAAGCCCAAAAGGCGATCGCGCGTCAGTCGCTTCTGCTGCGCAGCTTGCCTGATCAGCATGTCGAGACACTGCTGAGCCACGCGATCTGGCGACAGTATGATCGTGGCGAAACAATATTTTTGCAGGAAGAAACTGCAAAGGCCGTTCACGTCGTGCTGGCGGGATGGGTCAAGCTTTTTCGCATGACGCCAACAGGCGCCGAGGCGGTCGTGAGTGTGTTCAAACGCGGTGACAGCTTTGGCGAAGCCGTCGCCCTTCGCAACGTACCGTACCCCGTATCAGCCGAGGCCGTGTCGGCCTGTGATGTAATGCACATCCCCAGCCCGATCCTGATCTCGTTGATGAAAGAGGACCCCGAAATCGGAATCTCGATTCTGGCGTCGACGTTCACTCATCTGCATTCGTTGGTAGCGCAATTGGAGCAGCTTAAGGCGCAGACAGGCGCACAGCGGGTTGCAGAATTTCTGTTGAACCTTTGCGACGACGAAGGTGGTCGCTGTGATGTATCGCTGCCCTATGACAAAATGCTCATCGCTGGCCGTTTGGGGATGAAGCCCGAGAGCCTTAGCCGGGCGTTCTCCAGGCTCAAAGCGGTTGGCGTGAAGATTGATCGCAACCACGCTGAGATCTCGGATATCGACGCGTTGCGCAGATATGTGGAGGATGAGCCTGTAAACTTGCGTTGAAGCGCTGTTTCTGTTTTTCCTCTGGGATCACTTATTTCTGAAGGTGCATGCACTTAACGGGCATCGTCTCGGCTTTGTCGCAAAGTTCTGAACGCGCCGAGGCGTCTTGGCGTTCGCAACGAAATTAGGCAGCTAAATAGGCGAATTGTTTAAAAGAACAGAGTCCGGACGTGAGTTGTTTCTTGCGCGTCATGAGCTTCCTCAATCCAGTCCAGCGTTGCCGCCTGAAGCGAAGGCCTTAAACCCAAGCATCGGTCATATTCGCCTTTTGATGAAACGGTGGTCCTGTTCGATGATATTGTTCAGGTACTTCCGATTGACCATCTCTATCGGTATCGGGCAACCAAAGCCTTTGAGGTTTCTGTTGATTGCTTTGATACCCGCAATATTTGCGCCGCTTTCGCCGATGACAATCTTTCTTGGAAGGCCGTTGACCTATAGCATTTCAGCGAAGAGCTTTGTGGCCGCCGGTTTGTTGCGACATTCCGAAAGCATGAAATGAAGCGTTTTGCCTTGTTTTTCTATTCGACAGGGTTCGGCCTGTTGAACAAGGTGCAAGCGAAAACGAGACCGGCCTCGATCCTACAGTGCAGATTAAGCAGGACTGAATTTTTCGGCGGAGGGCTTGGATGCCGCACACGCTTTGTTCCAATGTCCACTTAGATACGCGCGGTCAGGCGGTTAAGCCGCCGTCGACGACGACGTTCTGGCCTGTCATGTAACTGCTTGCATCAGAGGCGAGGAACAATACGGCGCCCGCCATTTCAGAAGGTTCGGCGTGACGTTTCATCGGGATGTCTGCGACGACTTCGTCATAAAAACCTTCGGTCTCGAATAAGGCACCGGCGAATTTGGTGCGGGTCAGGCCCGGCAGTAAAGCGTTGCAGCGGATGCCAAATTGCGCGCATTCCTTGGCGAAAACCTTGGTCATGTTGACCACGGCGGCTTTGGTGATCGAGTAGATGCCCTGCATATCGCCGGGTGTCAGACC
Organism: Ruegeria sp.; assembly: GCF_965221235.1. Lineage (GTDB taxonomy): Bacteria > Pseudomonadota > Alphaproteobacteria > Rhodobacterales > Rhodobacteraceae > Ruegeria. The sequence continues at coordinate 20,099 of NZ_CBDCRS010000001.1, read as the reverse complement.
GTTGATGGAGGCTGTGTTGATGATGCTGCCACCCCCGTTTTCACGCATCAGTTTGCCTGCCTCGATGGACGTGAAGAAATAGCCGCGGATGTTCACATCTAAGGTTTTCTGGAACGCCCCCAGATCCGTATCCAACACATGGCCGAAATACGGGTTTGCAGCAGCGTTGTTCACCAGAATGTCCAGACGCCCGTATTTTTCGCGAATTTGGGACATCATCGCATGAATGTCGTCCATATTGCCGATGTTGCAGGGGATGACGCCCGCTTTGTATCCCGCTTGGGTAATCTGATCTGCAACGGCCTGACACCCATCGACCTTGCGGCTGGACACGATGACAGTCGCGCCATGCTCTGCCAGCAGGGTGGCAATGGCTTCTCCGATCCCCCGGCTTGCGCCCGTGACCAATGCGATTTTGCCGTCCAGATTGAACAGAGGATGTGCCATGACTTGAAGCTCCTTTGGGGGGGTCAGATTTTTATGCTCAGCTTTTCGCCAGCAGCAATCAGGTTTTCGGCATAGTGGTGTTTCAACTCGTCGGCGCTGACGTGAAACGCGTGGCCGCCGACATTCAACCCATAGGCGCGGGCCGGGTCCAATGAGAAGACCGGCACGGCAATGCCCATCACATCTTTGCGCCAACTTCCGAAGCCGGTCACATAGCCTTGGTGTTCGTATTCGCTTTGCGCGTCCAGATAGGCTTTGCGTCGCTCTTGCGCCCGAGAGGGGTCTTTCCTGTCGGCCTGTTCGAACGTCGCCTCGCGCACATCTTCTGGCAGGCCGATCAGGATCACGCGCCCCGTCGCCGAAAGGAATAAAGGCACTGAAGCACCGACGCCAAGGCTCAGCGCGGCAACCTCGCGGGACCGTTCCACCGCGATGTAGATCGCTTCATCGCGGTGCCTGTGCCCCAGCGACACCGATACAAATGGGTTGGGGCCTTCAAGGACGGTTTTCATCGGCGCGCGGGCGCGGTCGGCCATTTCTGACGAGGCAAGAACGTTCAGGCCCAGCTTCAGTACGCCCGGCCCCAGCCGATAGAGGCCCGTACGTTCATCCAGATTGAGATAATCCAGCTTTACCAGCGTATGCGTCATCCGGGAAACGGTGGGTTTCGGCAGGCCGGTGCGTTCGGCGAAATCCGTATTCGACAGCTCAGGATCGCCAGGGTCGAAGGCGCGCAACAGATCCAGCCCTCGTGCAAGGGCGGTGACGAAGTTGCGGTCTTTTTCATCGCCAGTGTCGTCAATAAAATCCATAGCGTTCCCCTGTCTTTGGCCCTGTGCCGCAGCTTGCCCTACGTCAACGCCACCCTGTTTGCTAGAGCATCCCAAAGCTGCGGTTCAGCTTCCTCATGCCGCCAATCCATTTCTCGTAGTTTTCGGCTTTCGCCTGCATATAGCCGCGCACCTGCTGGTGCGGTAAAATCAGGAACTGCTCATCGCGGATTGCATCGATGCAGACTTGGGCCACGTCTTCCGGCTCCATCACGCCGTCGATCGAGGCGACGTGCTCTTCGCTGCCCTTGATCATATCGGTGCGAACGGCCTGTGGGCACAGCACCGAGACGCGGATACCCTGATCGCCGTATGTGATCGCCAGCCACTCGGCCAGCCCCACGGCGGCATGTTTGGTAACGCCATAAGTGGCCGCCCCGATTTGATTGAGCAGGCCGGCGGCCGAGGCCGTGTTCAAAAGATACCCACCGCCGCGTTCAGTCATAAGGGGGATCAAATGCCGGGCTGCCCAGACATGCGACATCACGTTGATATTCCAGCTGCTCTGCCACGCTTCATCCGAAACTTCGGGGCCGCCGGATACAGCAATTCCGGCATTCGAACAGAACAGGTCAATCGGGCCGACCTCAGCCTCGACAGTGTCGATCAGCGTTTTGATCCCATCTTCTGATGAAACGTCAGCCAGAATTGCCCGCCCACCGATCAGGGCGGCAGTTTCTTCGGTCTTTTCAAGGTTGATGTCGGTGCAGACCACTTTGGCCGCCCCTTCCTGAGCGCACGCCTGCGCCAAAGCACGGCCGATACCGCCAGCGGCCCCTGTCACCACAACAATTTTGTCTTTCAGTTCCATATCAATTCCTCGGTCTGGCGGCAGAGAAACATGCGCCGCGGTCCTAACTCAATTCGCGCCACAGCACCTTGCCTGTCCCCGAACGGGGCAGGGCGGTCGTAAACTCGACCTCTTTGGGGCATTTGTAGGCGGACATTTTTTCATGGCACCAATCAATGAGGCCTTGCGCTGTCAGGTCGGCGCCATCGACCGGAACAACATGTGCTTTGACGTGCTGCCCGCGACGGTCATCCTCGACCCCAATAATGCAGACCTCTTTGATCTGGGGGTGACCGAACAACACGCTTTCAACCTCGGTTGGCCAGACCTTGAAGCCCGATACGTTGATCATCCGTTTCAGGCGGTCGACGATGAAGAAGTACCCCTCGGCGTCCCGATAGGCCAAGTCGCCGGTACGGAAGAAGGGCTTGCCGCCGAGGTCAAGGAACGCGGCCTGTGTGGCCTCTGCGTCGTTCCAATACCCTTTGAAGACCTGAGGTGCATTCACCACAATCTCGCCGACCTCGCCAATAGGGACAGGTTCTGAACTCTCAGGGGCAAGTATCCGTGCATCGACGCCGTGGATTGGAACGCCAAGACATTGCTCTTTTGGCGCGTCCAGCGGATTGACATGGGTGCCCGCGATGGTCTCGCTTAACCCATAGCCTTCGATATAAGGGCGACCGATCCGCTGTTTCAGCTTTTGCGCCACGGCCTTTGGCATCGCGGCACCGCCACCGCTGAGCGTGTGCAGGCAGGACAGATCGTGGTTCAGCGCGCGTTCGTCATTCAGCAGATCGATCAGCATGGTTGAAATCGAAATCCAGCAGCCGATCTTGTGATGTTCGATCAGATCGGCGGCAATTTCCGCGTTCCAGCGGCTGAGGATGACAATGGTATGGCCGTAGAACACCGGCACGTTCATCGAGTTCTGTAGCCCTGTCACGTGAAAGAACGGCATGGTGGCCAGGTGGGTGCAGTGCTCGGGCAGTTCCAACCAGCCGCCGTTTGACAGGATCGTCGCCATAGTCGTCCGGTGTGTGTGCATACACCCTTTTGGCTGACCAGTTGTGCCCGAGCTGAACGGAATCACCGCCAGGTCATCCGGAGACGTTTCTCGCGGCACCGGTATCAAGCCAGCGGCCAGAGCTTGTTGAAACTCATGGACGTCCGGGCAATCCCCCTGTGCCGGTTCAGGCAGAGGGTAGGGGCAGTTCGGATCGGCCATATCGCGGTAATCGGCAGCGATGATGTCCCGAATTTCTCCGCCCCTTTGCAGGGGCGTCAGATTTTCGATCAGCTCGGCCCCGGACAAGACAAGCTTTGCCCCGGTGGCCTCGGCCAGAAACTTCAGCTCCTCGGGTTTGTTCATCGGGTTGGCGGGAATGACCACACCGCCCGCCCGGAGAATAGCGTAGAAAGAGATCAGGAATTGCGGGCTGTTCTGCATATACAGCAGCGCGCGTTCCCCCTTTTTCAACCCGATCTTTTTTTGCAGATATCCGGTCAGTGCCTCGACCATGGCCCACAGCTGGCCGTACTGGATATGGGCATCGTTGAAGATGATGGCATCCCGATCCCCATAAAGCCGCGCGGACAGTTCCAGATTGGCGTCTATCGTCCGCTCAGGCTGCTCCAGCGCCGGTAGGGGCTGGAAATTCGCGGGAAGAGGGCGGGGATCGCTCATGTCTGCCTTATGTCCTGCAAATTCCGTTTTTGGGGCTGGTGGCCAACGATCTAAAGTTCGGCCGCCGACAGGCCGTCCAGCGCCAGCTTGGCCACCGGATCGACATGCGCGCCCAGCTTCATCGCATTCTTGTTCGACGCATTGCCCGCCAGCGCGCGCGCATAGACACCCTGCGCGATTGAGGCCAAGCGGAAAAACGACAGGCTGATCGCAAAGTCCCAGTTGCCGACACCGCTAAGGCCCCTGATGGCGCAATATTCGTCGATGATCTGTTGCTCTGACGGGATACCACGCGCGTCCAGATCAACACCGCGCAAACCACCAACAACCGCGCCATGGGGCAGGCGCATACTCATGCAGTAATAGGCAAAATCCGCGATCGGATGGCCCAGCGTCGACAACTCCCAATCCAGAACCGCGCGGACCTTGGGCTGGCCTCGGTAGAAGATCAGATTGTCCAGACGATAATCCCCGTGGATCAGACTGGTCTGCCCATCGTCTTCTGGCAGGTTCGAGCCCAGCCACTGGATCAGCTGCTCGACATGGTCATTGGTGTCTGTTTCGGCCGCGCGATACTGTTTCTCCCACAGCGAGAACTGGCGTTGGTAGTAGTTCCCCGGTTTGCCAAAGTCCTGCATCCCAACTTCGGCTACATCGACCGAGTGCAGGGCGGCCAAAGTTCGGGTCATGGCCGAATACATCTCGGACCGGACCGGTTTGGTGACTTCGGGCAGGGCAGGGTCCCAGAAAATGTCGCCATCCTCATAGCTCATGATGAAAAACATCGAGCCGATCACGTCGTCGTCTTCACACAGCAGCACCGGTTTGGCGACCGGGACGTCGGTTTGTGACAATGCGCTGATGACGCGAAACTCTCGGTCCACGGCATGGGCCGATTTCAGCAATTTGCCCGGTGGCTTGCGCCGCAGGACCAGTTTCCGCGCGCCCGCAGAGATCAGAAAAGTCGGGTTCGATTGGCCGCCCGAGAATTTCTCGGCGGTAATCTCGCCTGTCAGATCGGGCAGGTGTTGGCGCAAGTAGGCCGAGAGGCTGTCGAGGTTCAGGCGGTCAACTGCGGTCATGGATGCAACTCTTTGCTTTGCGGTTAGGGTTTGGGGCTGGCATCACTCAAAGACGATCATTCCCAGCCATTCAGCGACCAATGCGGGCGTGTCACCGCCTTCGATTTCCACGCTTAGGTCCATTGTCCTCAGGATGCTGGTGTCACCTTTTCGCGTCACGTTCTGAAGATGGAAGCGTCCACGTATGCGGGACCCGCTGGGGACCGGCGACAGGAACCGCAGCTTGTTGAAACCATAGTTGATCGCCATTGCCTCACCATCCATCGGCGCGATTACATCACGGGCGAACCGGCTGCACAGCGACAACGTCAGAAACCCGTGGGCAATTGTGCCGCCATAAGGCGTCTCTTTCGCGGCTTTCTCGGGATCGAGATGAATCCACTGGTGGTCATGGGTTACATCGGCAAAGGAGTCGATCACCTCCTGAGTGATTTCGATCCAGTCAGAGGTACCAATCTCTTGCCCGATTGTTCTCTCAAGCTGCTCTAGGGCTTCATCGGTGCGTGTCATAGGTGATATCCCACTTTCTTAACCCATCGTCACAACGATTTTCCCAAGCGCCTTGCGGCTTTCCAGAAGCACCAGCGCCTCGGCCGCTTTTTCCAACGGAAAGGACGCCGTGATACGGGGTTTCAACTTTCCGGCGCTGTAAAGTTCGAACAGGTCTTGCGTGTTCTGTGCGTGGCCTTTCGGATCGTGATACGTCCACGCCCCCCAGAAAACGCCGAGGATCTGAGCACTTTTGAGCAACGGCAGGTTCAGAGGCATCTTTGGAATGCCGGAAGGAAAGCCCACGACCAAAAAACGTCCGTTCCACGAGAGGCTACGAAAGGCCGGTTCCGAGTAGTTTCCGCCGACAGCGTCATAAACCACATCAACGCCGTCCGGCCCGGCAAGCTCTTTGATTTGTTTCGAGAACGCCTTTTGATCCTCACGGTCCATGTTTCGCTTGTAAATCAGGGTCAGGTCAGCCCCGATTTCGGTACAGAACTGCGCCTTTTCTTCAGATGAGACCGCAGCAATAACCCGGGCACCCATACTTTTGGCCAGCTCAATGGCGGCAACGCCCACGCCGCCAGCTGCGCCGAGGATCAGAATGGTTTCCCCCTCTGACAGACAGGCGCGGTCCTTCAGCGCGTGGTAGGATGTGCCATAGGTCAGGATAAAACACGCGGCCTCATCAAAGGGCATATCTGCGGGTATCTTGATCAGTTGATCCGGGCGCAAGCAGGCATGCGTGGCAAAGCCGCCATTGTCGGACATGCCGATCACGCGATCACCGATGGCGAAGCCGGAAACGCTCTTTCCAACCGCAACGATCTCACCCGCCATTTCGCTACCCGGCGCGAAAGGCCGGGGCGGCTTGGCCTGATAAAGGTCTCGGATAATCAGGGCGTCTGGATAATTTACGCCCGTGGCGTGGATACGCAAAAGAACCTGATTATCTTTAGGGTGTGGATCATCCATTTCGACCAGTCGCAAGGTCTCAGGGCCACCCGGTTCGGTGCTGATCTGTGCTTTCATGCGCTGCCTCCCGTCGCGCTTGAGTGCAATCAAACTGTCCCAACAGAATTGGCGCAAAATTTTTTCTTGTCAATCGCTGTGCGAAATGTAGTTTCGATAAGTGGAATTGCTGCGCAGTGGAGGTCGCATGCCCGAAGACACCAACATTCAGGAGTTTCGACAGCAGATCAGAAGCTGGCTGGATGAAAACTGCCCCGCCGACATGCGGGACGGTAATCATGGCGATGACAAAACCTGCTGGGGCGGTAAACGCTGGCAATTCCAATCCGACAGTCAGCGCGTCTGGCTGGAACGTTGCGCTGCCAAAGGCCTGACCGTTCCGACATGGCCCAAAGCCTATGGCGGGGCCGGTTTGGACCGGGCGCGGGAAAAAGTGTTCCGCGAGGAGATGAACCGCATCAACGCCCGTCTACCGTTGCAGAGTTTCGGCATCTGGATGCTCGGCCCGGCTGTCCTGCATTTTGGGACGGAAGACCAAAAGCAATCTTTGCTGCCGCCGATTGCGCGGGGTGAGATTCGCTGGTGTCAGGGCTATTCCGAACCGGGTGCCGGATCTGATCTGGCCAATGTGCAAACCAAGGCCGAAGACCATGGCGATCATTGGCTGGTGAACGGGCAAAAGATCTGGACGTCTTATGCGGATCAGGCGGACTGGATATTTGCGCTGGTGCGAACGGATGGCGACGTGCCCAAGCACAAAGGGATTTCATTTGTTCTGATCGATATGGAGCAGGCAGGCGTTACGACGCGCCCGATCCGGTTGATCTCGGGCCAGTCACCGTTTTGCGAAACGTTCTTTGACAATGCTGTTGTACCGAAGGCTCAGATCATCGGTGAAGAAAACCGGGGCTGGGACGTTGCGAAATACCTGCTGACTCATGAGCGTGAGAACATCTCCGAGCTTTTTGCCGGTGGCGAAGGATCTTTGGGTCAGATGCTAAAAGAAGAACTTGGCGAGATCACCGATCCCGTTTTGCGCGCCGATGTGATGCGGGCCGAGATCGACTCGATGGCTATCAAACTGACGCTGGAGCGGTATCGCGATCAGGCCGAGGCGGGTCAGGGGGCCGGGGATGCCTCGGCCATGCTGAAATATGTCGGCACCGAGTTCAACAAGCGCCAGCAGGAAATCCTGATGCGGGCGGGCGGCAGTGCGGCGCTGGAATGGGACAGTGACCTGGGCAATCGCGCTGCGGATTGGCTGCGATCCAAAGGCAATTCCATCGAAGGGGGAACCTCAGAGGTCATGTTGGGCATCATCTCTCGCCGTATTCTTGGGTTGCCGGGGTAAACCATGCAAAAACTGGTCAAAACCGAAGACGAAACCATGCTGGCCGAAGCTGCACGCGGGTTTCTGGACGCCAAGGCTCCGGTGCAGCACCTGCGCGCGATGCGCGACGCGGGGCGGACTCATGACCCTGAGCTCTGGGCAGAAATGGCCGATATGGGTTGGGCTGGTATTCTGGTTCCCGAAGCGCAAGGCGGGGTCGATATGGGCCACGCCGCGGCCGGAGTGCTGGCCTGCGAGATGGGTAAGACGCTTGCGGCCAGCCCATTCCTGAGTACAGCCGTGATTGCCGCAACGGCCCTGCGGCAGGCGGCGGATGATCGAGCCAATGACGCTTTGGAACGGATTGCACAAGGCGCGCTGACATACGGCATCGCCGTGCAGGAAGGTCGGAAATTCGACCCCGAAACAGTCAAAATGCCTGCCACAGGCGATGGCAACGGCTTTCGATTGAACGGCGGCAAGACCTTTGTCGTGGATGGTGCCTTGTCGGACCGGTTGCTGGTTCTGGCGCAAGCCGGCCAAGGCCTAACGGTGTTCGACATCCCGGCGGATCGTGATGGCATCACCCGTACTGCGCAAGCGATGGTGGATTCACGGGACGCAGCGCGGGTCGAGTTCGACGACGTGGTGCTCTCGGGCGACGAAGTCGTCGGCGCTGCGGGGCAGGGGCTGGACATTTTGATCCCGGCCTTGCGCGCCGGGCAGGCGGCTTTGGCGGCTGAACAATTGGGGCTGGCGACAGGCGCGGTCGACATGACCGTCGGATATCTGAGAGAGCGAAAGCAGTTCGGTATGCTGATCGGCAGCTTTCAGGCCCTGCAACACCGCGCCGCCAAGCTGTGGTGTGAGATTGAAGTCACCAGCTCGGCGGTTCTGAATGCCGGACGGATGTTGGATGCAAACCCCGATGCCGCCGAAGTTGCCGTATCGCTGGCTAAGGCGCGGGCGACGGATACGGCGGTTCTGGCCGTGCAGGAAGGCGTCCAGATGCACGGTGGCATCGGCATGACCGACGAATACGACATGGGCCTGTATATGAAACGGGCCGGGGTCTCAGCCGAGTGGCTGGGCGACTATGGATACCACGCTCAGGTGATCGCGCGGGCCAAAGGGTTCTGAGTGCGCCGCGCATAAGGGAGGCAGAAAGTGACAGAAACCATTCGTTTTGACGGGCAGGTGGCCATCGTAACAGGGGCGGGCGTTGGCCTGGGCCGCAGCCATGCGCTGCAACTGGCAGCACGGGGCGCAAAGGTTGTGGTCAACGATCCCGGTGTTGCAACGGACGGTGCGGCCGGTCAGGTCACTGTCGCCAACAGCGTCGTGGAAGAAATCATCGGCAATGGCGGCGAAGCGATTGCGCATCGGGCGGATGTGTCTTCGATCGAGGATGTTGCTGACATGGTCGGTCAGGCCACGGAGAAATGGGGCCGGATCGACATTGTCATTAACAATGCGGGCATCCTGCGCGACAAGACCTTTGCCAAAATGTCGATGGATGACTTTCGCAAGGTCGTCGATGTACACCTGATCGGCTCGGCCAATGTCACCCATGCCTGCTGGCCAATCATGCGCGGCCAGAAATATGGCCGGGTTCTGCTGACCTCTTCTTCGTCGGGCCTCTATGGCAATTTTGGGCAGTCCAACTACGGCGCGGCCAAGGCCGCCATGGTCGGTCTGATGAACGTTCTGGCGCAAGAGGGCGCGCGGGATGATATCCGAGTTAACACGCTTGCCCCCACTGCCGCGACGCGGATGACCGAAGAACTGCTGCCGGATGAGGCGCTGGCTTTGCTGGCTCCTGAATCGATTTCCCCGGGAGTTCTGTATCTGGTCAGTAAAGACGCGCCCACGCAGTTCATCTTGGGGGCCGGTGCCGGATGCTATGCGCAAACCCGGATTTACGAGACACCCGGCATCGTTCTGCTCGACGACGAGAATACGCCGGAAGCCGTTGCCGCAGCGTTTGCCGACATCCAATCCCCAGACAACCAGCAACCCATGCCCAACGCCTTCAGCCAGACATCGAAATTCGCCGAAAACGCAGCAAAAGCTCGGGGCCTGACTCTGAGCTGGGGCAAGGAGTAACCACCATGCGCGACGCCGTTATCGTATCCACAGCAAGAACCCCCATTGGCCGCGCCTACCGAGGTGCGTTTAACGCAACCAGGCCACAACAGCTGGCCGCCCATGCCATCGAACACGCCGTCGCGCGAGCCGGGCTTGAAGGCGCTGAGATTGAGGACTGCATCGTCGGCAGCGCGCTGCAACAGGGGTATCAGGGCGGCAATATTGCCCGTCAGGCGGCGTTAAGGGCCGGGCTTCCGGTCACGGTCGCAGGCATGTCGCTAGACCGCCAATGCGCCTCGGGGATGATGGCGATTGCGGCGGCGGCCAAGCAGGTTCTTCACGACGGGATGGATGTGGTCGTGGGCGGCGGCGTGGAAAGCATATCACTGGTGCAAACACCCGAGATGCGGATGTCTGCCGATCCTTGGCTAAAAGCGCAAAAGCCGGAAACCTACATGTCTATGCTGGAAACCGCCGAGACGGTGGCCGCGCGCTATGGCGTCAGCCGCGAGGATCAGGACCGTTATGCGGTGCAATCTCAGGCGCGTACCGCCGCGGCACAAGAGGCGGGCAAGCTGGACGACGAGATTGTGCCTCTTTCCACCGTCATGAAGGTACAGAACAAGGAAACCGGTGAGATTTCGGATCAGGAGGTCACCCTGTCCAAGGACGAAGGCAACCGGCCTTCGACGACGTTTGTCTCCCTGTCGGGTCTGAACCCGGTGTTCAAGGATGGGATTCATATCGCGCAGGGCAATTTCGTCACGGCAGGCAATGCCAGCCAGTTGTCCGATGGAAGCTCGGCCTCGGTGGTGATGGAGGCGAAAGTCGCTGAAAAGCGCGGCTTGCAACCGCTTGGCCGCTATGTCGGCGTTGTCGCCGCCGGGTGCGAACCGGATGAGATGGGTATCGGACCGGTCTTTGCAGTCCCGAAACTGTTGGAAATCCATGGGTTGAAGATGGACGATATCGGGTTGTGGGAACTGAACGAGGCCTTCGCCTGCCAGGTTCTCTATTGCCGCGACAAGCTGGGCATTCCGGACGAGTTGCTGAACGTGAACGGCGGCGCGATCTCGATCGGGCATCCCTATGGCATGTCCGGCGCGCGGATGGTCGGTCATGCGCTGATCGAAGGCAAACGCCGGGGCGCGAAATACATCGTCTCGACGATGTGTGTCGGCGGAGGCATGGGGGCCGCAGGGCTGTTTGAGGTTTTGTAGGAACACGGCCCCGGCGGAAGCATTGGGGCGAATGGATACGCGCATAGATTAGGTGAGGAGACCATGGAACAATCTGTTGAGACTTGGGCATTGAACAATCTGGAAATGTCCGACAAGGCGCGTCCACTTTACGACCGGGTGGTGGCGCATATCCGCGACAACGTGGACCCCATCACCGAGGAATTCTATCGTTTGGGTGAGGGTCGGGCAGACCGTTGGTCTTACGCGCCGGGGCAGTTGGAACTGTTGGAAGAGGCTAAAAACAAGGCCAAAGAGGCCGGGCTTTGGAACTTCTTCCTGCCGAATGCGGAAACCGGCGAGGGGCTGTCAAATCTGGATTATGCCTATATCGCGGCTGAGCTTGGCAAAAGTCCGCTGGCCCCGGAAACGCTGAACTGTTCGGCCCCCGACACCGGCAATATGGAGGTGCTGGAACGGGTCGGCACGCCCGAGCAGAAAGAGCAGTGGCTGAAACCCCTGCTGGCGGGCGAAATCCGTTCCGCCTTTGCCATGACCGAACCCAATGTGGCCTCATCGGATGCGCGCAACATCTCGACCCGGGCGGTTCTGGAGAATGGCGAGTGGGTGATCAACGGCGAGAAATACTATATCTCCGGCGCCGGTGATCCGCGCTGCAAGATCATGATCGTCATGGTCAAGACCTCCCCGGATGCGGAAACGTACCGCCAACAAAGCCAGATTCTGGTCCCGATAGACACACCCGGGGTCGAGATCGTGGGGCCGATGACCGTGTTCGGCCATGATGAGGCCCCGCATGGCCACATGCATATCCGCTTTACAGATGTCCGCGTGCCGGAATCCAACATGCTGCTGGGTGAAGGCCGTGGTTTTGAGATCAGCCAGTTGCGCCTTGGGCCGGGGCGCATTCACCATTGCATGCGCTCGATTGGCGCGGCTGAGCGGGCGATTGACCTTATGATCTCACGCGGGCTTAGCCGAACGGCATTCAACAAGCAGATCATTGATCTGGGCAAGAACATGGAAACGCTCAGCCGGTCCCGGATCGAGGTTGAGGCGATGCGCCTGATGGTTCTGAAAGCGGCCAAGGCGATGGACGTTCTGGGCAACAAAGAGGCGCGGATCTGGGTCAGCATGATCAAGGCGATGGTACCCGAGAAGGCTGCCAAGATCATTGATGATGCAATGCAGGTACACGGCGCGACCGGTGTGTCGCAATGGTCGCCTTTGTCGGGGATGTATGCAACGCAACGGGTTCTGCGTTTTGCAGATGGCCCGGATGAGGTCCATCACCATACCGTCGCCCGCGCGGAGGTGCAAAGCTTCAAGGCGTCCAACGCGCGTCAGGATGCGTCGCAGCGGAACGGTGCGGGCGGTATCTTCTCTGGCCCATAACGGACGCGGCTTTAGGTAAATAAGGCTCCCGGGGAATCATTCCGGGAGCCTTTTTTGGTTCGTGAGTGGGGTGGTAAAAAATGTCGCGAAATACGCGATTCAGGATGAAACAGCAGGACCGGGAAAATGGCAGGCGGTTGCGTGTAGACCGATTGCTTTCAGATCAGGCGGTGTGTTCCGGCAAACCTCTGCGGCGCGCGGGCAGCGTTCGGCAAAGGCACAGCCTTTGGGCGGGTTGATCGGGCTTGGCGGGTCGCCGGACACTTTCAGCGGGCGCACATATCCCTTGGATTTGCGCCGCGCCAGTGATGGAGCCGCCGAGAGCAGCGCCTGCGTATACGGATGCTGCGGGTCTTCGAACAAGGCCTGTGTCGGCCCGCTTTCGACGATCTTGCCCAGATACATTACCGCAACCTCGTCACAGACGTGACGAACCACACCCAGATCGTGGGAAATGAACAGGTAAGAGAGTCCCAGCTTTTCCTTTAGGTCGGCCAGCAGGTTTAATATTTGCGCCTGTATTGCAACGTCGAGGGCCGAAACAGGCTCGTCACAAACCAGCAGCTTGGGATTGGTCGTTAAGGCCCGCGCGATGGAAATACGCTGCCGCTGACCGCCCGAGAACTGGTGCGGGAACAGGTTCAACTGGTCCGGCCGCAAGCCGACCAGCGCAAACAACTCCTTGACCCGATCCAGACGTTCTTCTGGCGTGCCGATTTCCATCAGGTCCATCGGTTCGCGCACGATATCCACAACACGGGCACGCGGGTTGAGCGACGAATACGGGTCCTGAAAGATTAGCTGAACATCGCGGCGTTTCTGACGCATTTGCTCGTCGCTCAGGCTCAACAGGTCTTCGCCTTCGAACAACACCTGACCGCCTGCGGCCTTGGTCAATCGGATTGCCGCCATGGCCGTTGTCGTCTTGCCCGACCCGCTTTCACCGACAATTCCCAGCGCCTTACCGGCCTCTAACTGGAATGAGACCTGACGGACAGCATCCAGCATCGGACGATTTGCAAAGATCGACGGCTTGGGCAGCGCAAAGCGAACGGTCAGGTCGCGGACATCCATCAACAGGCTCATATCCGGTTCTCCTCGACCCCGTGACAGGCCACCGGATGCCGCCCGTGATCGGCCAGCAACGGTTTTTCCTGCGTGCAGCGGTCCTGGCGATAGGCGCAGCGGTCGGCAAACGCGCAGCCATTGCCGAGCATGTGCAGCGGTGGAACGACACCCGGTATTTCGGCCAGCCGATGATCGTCGCGACCGAGCGCGGGGATGCAGTCGATCAGACCGCGCGCATAAGGGTGCTGAGGGTAGTCGAGCACATCATCCGCTGTTGCTTCTTCGATTACGCGACCCGCATACATCACGGCCACACGGTCAGCCATTTCGCTGATCGCGCCCATGTCGTGGGTAATCAGGATGATTGCCGCGCCAAAGTCGCGTTGGATCTCGTTCAAAAGATCGAAAATCTGTGCCTGCACAGTCACGTCCAGTGCTGTGGTCGGTTCGTCGGCGATAAGCACTTTGGGGCGACAGGACACGGCCATTGCGATCATAACCCGTTGCCGCATGCCGCCAGACAGTTGGTGGGGATAGTCCCGCGCACGGGCGTCGGGGCTGGGAATGCCAACCCGGTCCAGCAGAGCCACGGCGTCCTTGAACGCCTGCGCCTTGTCGACCTTCTGGTGCAGCATGATGGCTTCGGTGATCTGATCGCCCACGGTAAAAACCGGGTTCAGCGAGGTCATCGGTTCCTGAAAGATCATCGCCACATCGCCGCCGCGTAAGGATCGCATCCGCGCAGGGCTGGCGCCAATCAGTTCCTCTCCGTTCAGGCGGATCGAACCGCTCGCGATCCGGCCGGGCGGCTGCGGAATTAGCCCCATCACCGACAGCGCGGTGATCGACTTGCCGCAACCGGACTCACCAACCACGCCTAGCGTTTCCCCTTCGTTCAGGTGGAACGACACCGAGTCCAGCGCGGTGACCTCGCCATAGCGCGTGTTGAAGTTGACGCGAAGGTCGTTGATTTCCAGCAGCGCGCTCATCTTTCCCTCAGCTTCGGATTGAAGGCGTCGTTCAGGCCGTCGCCGATTAGGGACACGGCGAAGACGGTGAAAAAAATTGCAAGGCCGGGGAAGGTGACGGGCCACCAGGCGTCCAGAATGTATTCGCGGTTGGCGCCGATCATAAGGCCCCAACTCATGACATTGGGATCGCCCAATCCAAGAAAGGACAGGCCGGCCTCGAACAGGATGGCGACGCCGATGGTCAGCGTGGCCGATACGATCAAGGGCGGGGCCGCGTTGGGCAGGATCACTTTCCAGATGATGCGTTTGTTGCGTGCGCCGATGGCACGGGCGGCGGTGACGTATTCCAGTTCTTTGATCTTCAGGAACTCAGCCCGGGTCAGGCGCGCGGTTTGTGGCCAGCTGACCACTCCGATCGCCATGGCAATTGTCAGTAGCGAGGGTGAGAACAGGGTGACCAGCACCATTGCAAACAGCAGGGCAGGCAGGACCTGAAAGAATTCCGTTATCCGCATAAGCAGGTTATCGACCCAGCCACCGTAATACCCAGCCAGCGCGCCGAAGGTGACGCCGATGACCATGGTGATTGCCGCCGCCGCCAGCCCGACGGCCAAGGTCGGGCCGCCACCGGTCAGCAATCCGGCCACGATGTTGCGGCCCAGATAGTCGGTCCCCAGCGGAAACTCGGGAGTGACACCGGGCGGTTCGTGCGGGGCCCAGACAATCTCGAACGCGTCGCCGGTGTAGAACAGCGCGCCATAGAGCGTTGCGCCGACAATGAGGGTCAGCAGCGCCACGCCGACCAGTGCCGGGATGTTGCGGCGGAACATGCGCCAGGCTTCGCGGGCGGGGCTTTCGGCCTGAAACTCTGTTGTGGTCTGGTCGGACATCAGCGCCCCCTCAGCCTTGGATCAGCCAGCCGATAGCTGAGATCGGTCAGGATGTTGGCAATCACCACCATGAAGCTGGCAAAGAACAGGACGCCCATGATGGTTGGATAATCGCGCCGCAGGATACTGTCGAAAGCCAGCCGCCCCATGCCGGGCCAGTTGAACACGGTTTCAACCAGCAGCGCGCCCGAGATCAGATTGCCGAATTGCAGTCCCGCCACCGTCAGGATCGGCAGCGCGGCATTGCGCAGCGCGTGTTTGAACAGCACCGAACGCTCGGACGATCCCTTTGCCCGCGCGGTTCTGATGTAATCCGAGCCCAGCACCTCGAGCATCGAGGCACGCGACAGGCGCGCGTATTGGGCAAGGTAGATGATGGCCAGCGTAAAGGCGGGCAGGACGAGATGATGTGCGACGTCCAAAGCGCGGACAAAGATATTCGCATCGCGCAGCTGGATGTATTGCATCCCTTCCGCCGGAAAGATCGGGATGATCGAGGCGAACAGGATGATCAGCATGATCCCGGTCCAGAACACCGGGACTGCGTAGCCGATGGTTGAAAAGATCGAGACAAAACCGCTCATGAACCCGTTGGGCTTGCGCGCGGCGACCACGCCCATGACCACGCCTAGGATAATCGACAGGAACTGCGCGGTCAGCACCAGCAGAATGGTCGGGCCAATGCGATGGGCGATCAGGGTCGAGACCGGCTGATTGAAGAAAAAGCTTTCCCCCAGATCAAGGCGCGCGACTCCGGCGATGTAAATGCCCAGCTGTGTCAGCAGTGGCTTGTTCAATCCGTATTCTTCGCGGATGCTTTCCAGCATCTCTTCGGTCGCGCCCCCCATTTCGCCCGCGATGACAATTGCAGGGTCGCCGGGCGCAAGGCGGATCAGCAGGAAGTTCAGGATGACCACGCCCAGCATCAGCAGCAGGCCATAGAACAGTCGTCGGAGGATGTAAGTCGCGTCCATGCTACCTCAGAGTGGGCGAACAGAGCCTAATGGCTCTGCTCATGTGTGCTTCGTCAGGCGATCACTCGGACCATTCAACCATGTCCATCGGATGCATTGCGCCCCAGATGCCGGTTGGTACATTCACCAGCTTCTTATCGTAGGCGGTGTGGAAAGGCAGCGCGTTGATCCAGTAAATCGGCAGGTCTTCCCCTACGATCTGCTGGAACTCATCGTATAGAGCCTTGCGCTGGTCCGGGTCGCCTTCCACGGCGGCCGCATTCAGAACTTCATCGACCCGCTCGTTGCAGTATTGCTGCGTGTTAGACCAGATGACGCCCTTGTTGATGTTCGAGCACAGGTAAGTTCTGTGGACGCCAATCACCGGATCGCCCCAGTTGAATACGACGTCCATGGTCAGCTCAAAATCATGACCGCCAACGCGTCCGGCCCATGTCGGGAAATCGGGTGCAGCGCGGACGGTGACGTCGATGCCGATCTTCTTCAGCTGCGACTTCAGATACTCTGCCACGTTTTTCTGCTGTTCCGGCGGGCCGGGGATGTAATCCACGGTCAGCTCCATCCCGTCGCCAAACCCGGCTTCGGCCATCAACGCGTTGGCCTTGTCCAGATCGACATCATAGGTCGCGATTGCTTCGTTGAAGAAAGGCGAGCTTTCGATGATCGGGCCGCGCTGCGGGGTCGACACGCCGCGATGGAGAGCCTTGGTGATAAAGTCCCGGTCAATGGCATAGGCAATCGCCTGACGCACCCGCGGGTCTTTCAGCTTGTCCGACGCCGTGTTGAATGCCAGCCAGTTCAGCGGGCCAACAGCTGCATATCCTTCGGTGGTGAGCTCCAGGTTTTCGGCATCACCCAAGCGTTTGATCTCGGTGCTCGTACCCATGAACGGATAGATATTTGCGTCCCCATTCTCCATCGAGATCACCAGAGCGGACGGGTCCGAAATGATGCGGATGATAATCTCATCCAGTTTCGGTCGTCCTTCGATGAAGAAGTTCGGGTTCTTCTTCAAGACAACGGATTCACCGGGTGTGAAAGCCTCAAGCATGAAGGGGCCGGATCCAACCGGGGCGGCGTTGGCGGGATGGGATTTCGGGTCCTGACCGTCGCCAAAGACATGTTTGGGCATGATCGGCGCCAAGGCCGGAGACAGCGCCAGCAGCAACGCGGGATGCGGCCTGCTGAGGTTGATGACGGCGGTGTGCTCATCCGGCGTGTCGATGGACTCAACGGGTTCAAACATCGACTTGAACGGGTGGTTTTCCTTGATCGTCATGATCGAAAACGCCACATCTTCTGATGTGACAGGTTCGCCATCATGGAAGGTCGCGTTCTGAACTAGGTTCAGTGTCACGCTCATGCCGTCATCCGCGACTGACCAGCTTTCGGCGAGGTATGGCTGCGGCTCCCAATTCTCATCATAGCGCAGCGGAGAGGCGAAAATCTGGGTCGATGGAACGGCGGTCGCAACTCCCGACTGCACAGCCCCATTCAGATGCCGCGGAGATTGCGATGCTGCGACAACAAGCGAACCGCCTTCTGCAAATGCCGGGACTGCCGTCAGAGAAAGGGCAGCGACGCTTGCCGCGCCCAACAGTCGTGTTGTCCAGTTCATTATTCAATCCTCCCACATGGCTCTGTGACCTTTGTGTAACGAGGCTAGCGAAGCCTTTAGTCCCAGAAAACAGCGTTTTCTGTTCTTCTTAACTGCATTTTTTAGGGTGGTTACATGGTACACGACTCATGGCCAAACGCGCTCCATTTTGGGGCTTGAAAGCGACCGCTTTGGGCAGGTTCGTCGCCAGGCCTGAAGAGCCTTTTCCGGGTTATATAAGATCCAACGTCGGAGCGCGTCGAACCCGACCCTGAACCATGACGTTGCCCGCCGCTTGTGGGCTTTTTTCGGGATCCCCTGTCGGCCCATCGCCTGACTTGCGCATCGGTATGCCCAGGTCATGGCCAGCGCAACGATCGTAAGGAGTGTCGCAAGCTTGTGCGGGTCGGTGATGTGAGTGTCTTCGATATTGAAGCCACGAGTTTTGGCATCTGCGAAGAGGCATTCAATGCCCCACCTTTTGCGATAGAGTTTGAGTGGGTTTTTTGGGGCGTCGATGTTTGTTGCGACCCAAATCAACTCGCCACCTTTGATCCGTTTCCCCTGAAAGCGAAATAGGTTCTTGGGCGTGTGCGCCATGCCGCCCAGCCAGCCTTTCCATTGGCCCTTGCGGCGTTTGCGCAGCAGCGAACGCAACTGGAACCGGCGTCCGTCTTCGGTGTGGATGTGCATGTTTTCGCGTAAGCGGACGACGAATGGAACGTTGTTTTCAGCGAGAAAATCCAACCACTTATCCCCAATGAACTCCCGGTCTGCCAGCAGAGCCTCAATGGAAGATGCCCCGAACACTCGAAGATATCGTCGGATCAACTTCTTGCGTTGCCGCGTTGAGCTATTACCGCTGTTACCCAGAAGCGACCACATCAGAGGCACCTTGAAGCGGCGTGTCACGATCGCCAGAACCAGAAAGTTGATATCGGTCTTGCCCAACTTCCAGTTGGTCCGGTCCAGCGCAAGGAGCTTTGGACCCTTCAGATCAAGCAGGCAGATAATCAACCGCGCAACCACATCTCCATCCAATCGAACATGCTGGAAGAAGCGCTGAAGGCGGCGATAACTCGATGCATGAAGAGCGCTGCCGGGGAACTGACTCGCCAGATGACCAAGGTTCACAGTTCGACCGTTTGCCAGACCAATCAGCATTATGGCCAGGGTCTCCAATCGCGTCTTGCTCAGATCAAAATGTGGGCTTAGCGTTGTCATCAGAGGGGTGAGGAGAAATCCGAACATCCTGAAGATCCTTGTAGTGAAGAATCTTCAATTCGAATCCTTTTCGCCCCTCGTTTCAAGAAGCGTCGTGTACCGTGGGGTGGTTATTCGTCAGATACCAGCAACAGATGATTGAACGCATCTTCAGCCACAAGTTCGCTGGCAATCTTGCGAACGGCCTGGACAACGGCCGCCCCTTCAAGCGCCCCGATATACGAGACCCCGAAAGACGGAGCTTCATAAGCATCGGTAATCGGTACCGCGCAATACCCATTTCGCCCGTCCCTGTCGTGGGGGCCGCAAATGTTCAGGATCGAATAGCCGAACTCATTGGCCACCAACCCCCTGAGGACCGAGCTGGATTTGGTCGAATGCGCCACGTTCGGCTGAAGCCCGAGCTTCTCAAAAAGCGAAAAGAAATAGGTCCGCGTGGTTGCCAGCTCCAGCATGACCATCGGCAGCTCTGCCAGATCGCGCAGGCTGACCTCGGGCCGCTGCGCCAACGGAGAGTTGACGGGCAAAAGCGCCCAAGGGTGTGCCTGAAAGAGCAGGTCAAAGGATGTGTTGCTTTCCGGATCACCACCATAGGTCAGCGCAAGGTCGACGCTGCCCGACATCAGCAATTCATTCATCTTGTCGATATCCCCTTCGACAAGATCAATCCGAATTCCGGGGTATTCTTCCGACAAGCGCGACAAAAGAAGTGGCAGAACATATGGGGCTGAAGGTTGGTAACAGCCAAGACGCAGAATGCCCGCCGGATCACCGGCGATGGACAACAGATCAGCTTCGAACACTCGGGCCTGTTCAAGGAAGCGGGCAACACGTTTGCCGACCTGCTTGCCGGTATCGGTGGCGACGATCCCCTTGGCCGGTACCCGTCGGAACAGATCGGCATCAACAGACTGTTCTATCAA
This sequence comes from Ruegeria sp., assembly GCF_965221235.1. Lineage (GTDB taxonomy): Bacteria > Pseudomonadota > Alphaproteobacteria > Rhodobacterales > Rhodobacteraceae > Ruegeria. The sequence continues at coordinate 140 of NZ_CBDCRS010000001.1, read as the reverse complement.
GTCTATGGCTGCCGTGACCGAGGACTGGGAAATATTCATTTCATTTGCGGCCTTGGCGATCGAACCAAAGCGCAGCGCCGCGTCAAAATAGCGAAGCTGTTTCAGCGTGAATTTCATACAATGTCCTAATTTTTCACTTA